>NZ_JBREYE010000002.1:441594-1883707 GCF_056323685.1 Actinorectispora metalli | reverse complement strand
GTGGTTGGTTGTTTCGAAGAGTTTCGGTGGTTATGGCGGAGGGGAAACGCCCGGTCCCATTCCGAACCCGGAAGCTAAGCCCTCCAGCGCCGATGGTACTGCACTCGACAGGGTGTGGGAGAGTAGGACACCGCCGAACATAACTTAAAGGGTGTGGTGGGGTTTCTGGTCGAGCGAATCGCTCCCGGAGGCCCCACCACGCCTTTTTGTGCTATCTAGACGTAGGGTGTAGTTGATGAGTTCTGCTCGTGTGTCATCAGGAGGGTCCGTGTCCGAGTCAGGTGAGGGGCACGAGGAACGCTCCGAGCGGCCCCGGCGGGAAAGTCGAGGTGACCGCAACGGCGGGTACCCGCGACAGGAACGCTCGGGTCACCGCGGAGGTGGTGGCTACAAGGGCGGACAACGCGACTTTGGTGACCGCAAGGAAGGCCGCGGCGACAGCCGCGGCCGCGACGAGCGCGGCGGTGACCGCCGCGAACGCACCGGCGGCGGCTTCCGCGACGATCGGGGCCGCGGCCAGGACCGTGATCGCGGTGGCTACCGCGGGCGCGACGACGACCGTCGCTCGGGCGGCTTCAACAAAGACGACGACCGGCGTTCCGGCGGCTACAACCGTTCAGGCGAGGGCCGCTCCTCTGGCGGGTACAACCGCTCGGGAGAGGGCCGCTCCTCTGGCGGGTACAACCGCTCAGGTGAGGGTCGCTCCGCTGGTGGGTACAACCGCTCCGACGATGACCGCCGCTCCGGCGGATACCAGCGTTCGAGCGACGACAGGCGTTCCGGCGGTTTCAACCGTTCCGGCGAAGGCCGTACGTCGGGCGGGTACAACCGCTCAAGTGACGACCGCAGGTCAGGTGGGTTCAACCGCGACGACCGCCGTTCCGGTGGCTACAACCGTTCCGCTGACGACCGCTCGGGTGGTTCCAACCGGAGCGACCGTCCTTCCGGCGGGTACAACCGGGGCGGTGACGACCGCCGCTCGGGTGGCTTCCGTTCGGACGACCGCCGCGACGACCGCCGTTCCGGCGGCTACCGCTCCGGGGACGACCGCAAGTCGTTCAACCGATCCGATGACGACCGGCCACGGCGTACCGATCAGCGGCCGGGCGGCTATGACCGATCCGACCGCCCGCAGCGTTCCGGTGGCTACGACCGCTCCGAGCGGCCGAAGTTCGACCGGGGAGCGCGCCCGGAACGCCACGACCGGTCGGACCGGTCCGAGCGTTCGGACCGCGGTGGCTACGGGCGGGACCGTGACGATCGCGGCAGCCGGGGCTATGACCGGGATCGCGGTGGCTACCGCGGTCGGGACGACGACCGCCGCTCGGATCGACGCGACGACCGCCCTCAGGGCGACCGTCCCCAGGGCGACCGGCCCTACCGCGACCGTCGGGATTCCGGCGACCGCGGCGGTTTCCGTGGTGGCCGCGATGACCGCAGAGAAGGTGGGGCGCGTCCCGAGCGTTCCGACCGGCCGCGGAACTTCGAGCGGGACGACCGCCCACGCAAGTTCGACCGGCCCGAGCGTTCGGACCGGCCCGACCGACCGCAGCGTTCCGACCGCTTCGAGCGGGGTGACCGCGACGACCGTCCGCGCCGCCGCTTCGACTCCGACGAGCGGCCCAACCGCGAGGAGCGGCGTCCCGGCAGTGAGCCGGTGCGCGAACGCGGCAGCCGCGGCGCGCAGCGCGCCGACTACGTGGAAGCACCCGAACTGCCCGCCGACATCGACGTGGAGGACCTGGACAAGGACATCCAGCGTGAGCTGGCGAGCCTGTCCAAGCCGACCGCCGAAGCCGTTGCCGTGCACCTGGTTGCCGCGGGCCAGCTGATCGACGAGGAGCCCGAGCGGGCACTGGCGCACGCCAGGTATGCACGCAGCCGCGCCTCCCGAATCGGTGCGGTCCGCGAGGCCGCGGGCCTGGCCGCCTACCACGCAGGCGAGTGGGCCGAGGCGCTCGGCGAATTGCGTGCCGCCCGGCGGATGACCGCGGGTGGCGGGCACCTGGCCGTGATGGCCGACTGCGAACGCGCCCTCGGCCGTGCAGAGCGCGCGCTGGAGCTCACCCGCAGCGCCGAGGCGGCCACGCTGACCGGTGCGGAGGCGGTCGAGCTGCGCATTGTCGCCGCCGGTGCCCGCCGCGACCTCGGTCAACTGGAGGCCGCCGTGGTCACCCTTCAGGGCCCCGACCTCGAAGCGCGCAAGCGCGAGGAGTGGAGCGCGCGGCTGTTCTACGCCTACGCCGACAACCTGCTGGCGGTCGGGCGCAAGGAGGAGTCGCTGCGCTGGTTCCTGCGCGCCGCCGACGCCGACGAGCACGAGGAGACCGACGCGGGCGAGCGCGCCATCGAGCTGAGCGAACTCCTCGGCCTCCCCGCCACCGACCCCGCTGTAGTGTCGGAAACGCACACACTCGGAACCGAAGCGGCCGACCCTGCCAAGGCGCCGGCGGTCATCGACGACGCCGTCGATGACGAGTCCGAGTCCACAGCCGTCGTGGTGAAGACATCCGCGGATGACGCCGAACCGGCTGAGGCACCGGCGATCATCGGCGATGCCGTTGACGCAGAAGCCGAGCCCAAGGCGGTCGAGACGGCTGCGGATGTCACCGACGAGACCGAGACCAACGCCGCTGTGTCCGAGCTTTCCGCGGATGACGCAGGCGAGATCGAGGGGGCGGAAGCCTCCGGAAGCGAAACCGGGTCCGCCGCGGACCCGGTGACCGAGGCACCCAACGGTGCCGCCGTGGTGTCCGAGCCCGCTGAGGCTCGCGACTCCGTGGCTCATGCCGTCGAGACCTCGAACGGCGTCACCGCGGAGGCAGGCAGTACGCCCGCCGCGGCATCCGATCCAACCGATGAGGAAACACCAGTGGCTGACGTGATCGAGTTCTCCAGCGAGGGTGAGGCCGTGGACGACGCGGCCGCCAAGGACAGCGGGAAGCCCGCCGCCAACGAGCCGGTGGAGTTCTCCGGCACCAAGCGGGTCGGAGAACCAAAGCAGGGCAGCTGAGCATGACGATGCTGCTCGACCGCTATGACGCGGTGCTGTTCGACCTGGACGGCACCGTGTTCCGCGGCCACACCGCCATCACCGGTGCCGCGGAGACCGTTGAGCTATGCCGCGGGCGCGGCACGGTGATCCGGTTCGTCACCAACAACGCGTCCCGCTCGCCCGAGCAGGTCGCCGCGCACCTGACCGAGATGGGCGTGCCCGCGCACGCGGCCGAGGTGGACACCAGCGCCCAGGCCGGGGCGGCCTTGCTCGCCGAGCGGGTGCCGCCCGGTGCGGACGTGCTGGTCCTCGGCTCGCCCGCGTTGGTGGACGAGGTTCGCGGCGCGGGCCTCACTCCGATCCGAGCGGGCGACACGCTGCCCGGGCCGGAGGTCGCCGCGGTCATCCAGGGCCACTCCCCGGAGACCGCGTGGCCGATGCTGGCGCAGGCCTGCATGGCGATCCAGCGCGACGCGGTCTGGGTGGCCTGCAACGCCGACCCCACGCTGCCCACCGAGTATGGCCTACTGCCGGGCAACGGCTCCATGGTCGCCGCCCTCCGGCACGCCACCGGCCGTCGCCCGGAGGTCGCGGGCAAGCCGCAGCAGCCGCTCATGCGCAAGTCCATCACGGCGGCGAACGCGGGGCGTCCACTGATCGTCGGGGACCGGCTGGACACCGACATCGCGGGCGCCAACTCCGTCGGCGCCGACTCCCTGCTGGTGTTCACCGGCGTCAGCAAGCCGAAGGACGTGCTGGCGGCGGACTCCGCTGAACGGCCCACCCACCTGGCCGCCTCGCTCACCGCGCTGGACCGGCCGGTCGAGGAATTGCGGGTCGGTGACCAGCCAGACTGGAAGGCCGAGGTCACCGAGGCAGGCCTGAGCTTGCGCCACACCGGCGGCGACGCCGATCCGCTGGGTGCGCTGCGGGCACTGTGCGCCGCGTGGTGGCCCGCAGGCGCCGGACCGGTCGAGGTGGTCTGCGAGGACGACACCGCGGACACGGCGCTGCGCAACCTCTTCGGGACACCCTGATCGGCTAGTCTCGGTAGCGGAGGAGTGAACGACGTTGACCGACATGGACCGGCCCAGCCCGAGCATGATGCCCGCCGCCGCACAGCACGGCGAGATGGCGGCGATCCAGTCTGCCGTGGATGACCTCGACGCGCTGGAAAACCTACCGCTGGCCGAACACGTCGGCCGGTTCGACGCCGTGCATTCCGCCCTCACTTTCGCTCTGACCAGCATCGACAAGGTTTGACATGCCTCGGCGGGCGCGGCTGGACGCCGAGCTGGTGCGACGGGGGTTGGCGCGATCACGCGAGCACGCCGGTGAACTGGTCACCGCGGGCCGGGTGAAGGTCGCGGGCACCATCGCGGGCAAGGCCGCCACCGGTGTCGAGAAGGACACCCCCGTCATCGTGCTGTCCGACGACGAGGACGAGAACTGGGCCTCCCGAGGAGCGCACAAGCTGATCGGCGCACTGGACGCGTTCGACTTGGCGGTCACCGGTCGACGCTGTCTGGACGCGGGTGCCTCCACCGGCGGGTTCACCGATGTGATGCTGCGCAGGGGCGCCGCCGAGGTGGTCGCCGCCGATGTCGGCTACGGCCAGCTGAACTGGCGGCTGCGCACCGATGACCGCGTCCACGTGCACGACCGGACCAACGTCCGCAACCTGACTCTCGAACAGATCGGCGGTCCGGTTGAACTGATCGTCGCCGATCTCTCGTTTATCTCCTTGCGACTGGTGCTTCCGGCGCTGGCTGCCTGCCTTCGCGAGGATGGAGATCTGGTGCCGATGGTCAAGCCACAGTTCGAAGTCGGCAAGGAGCGCCTGGGGTCCGGCGGGGTGGTGCGCAGCCCGGCGCTGCGCGCGGAGGTCGTCGCCGACGTGGTGATGGCCGCCGCGGCGCTCGGGCTCACGCTGCGCGGAGTGGTCGCCAGCCCGCTGCCCGGCCCGGCGGGCAACGTCGAGTACTTCCTCTGGCTCACCCCCGGCGAGCCGATGCCGCCGGAACAGGTTAAAGCCCTGGTCGACAAGGCAGTCGCGGAAGGGCCGGGCAACGATGGGGGCGGCCGTGAGTGACCACCCGCCGCTGCATCGGGACGCGGGCCGTGAAGTGCTGCTGGTGGTGCACACCGGCCGTGACGAGAACCTCGAAACCGCGCGGACGGTGGCGGGCGAGTTGAACGAGGCGGGCATCCGGCTGCGGGTGCTCGACGGTGAGGCGCCGGAACTCGACCCCTCCTGCTACGCCACCGTGGTCCCCGCCGACGACTACGCCGCCAAGGGCACCGAGTTGGTGCTGGTTCTCGGCGGCGACGGCACGCTGCTGCGGGCCGCCGAACTGGCCCGGCCCGCCGGAGTGCCGGTGCTCGGCGTGAATTTGGGGCGCGTCGGGTTCCTCACCGAGGCCGACTCCGATGATCTGCACGAGGCGGTCCACGCGGTGGTGACTCGCGACTACCACGTCGACGAGCGGATGACCATCGACGTGCGGGCGGTGTTCGAGGGCGAGGAACTGGCCAACACCTGGGCGCTCAACGAAGCCAGCCTGGAGAAGAGCACCCGCGAACGCATCCTGGACGTGCTGCTGGAGATCGACGGGCATCCGGTGTCCTGGTTCGGCTGCGACGGAATACTGTGCGCCACGCCAACCGGGTCCACCGCCTATGCATATTCCGCGGGCGGGCCGGTGGTGTGGCCCGAGGTGCGGGCTTTGCTTGTGGTGCCGAGCAACGCGCACGCCCTGTTCGCAAAACCACTTGTGGTGTCACCGGATTCGCGGATCGAGTTGCAGGTCGACAGCACCGGCCACCCCGGCGTGCTGTGCTGCGACGGGCGCCGCACGTATGAGCTGCCGCCGGGGTCGAAAGTCGAGGTCATCGGGGGATCCACCCCGGTGCGGCTGGCCCGGCTGTCCAAGGCGCCGTTCACGGATCGACTGGTGCGCAAGTTCTCTCTGCCGGTGCAGGCATGGCGCGGCCAGTCGGTTGGTTAGCCGGCTACGGCGCGCTGGCGGGGTTCCGGTCGCACATCTCCTCGGACCGGGGCGGTAGTGTGCGGACCGTGTTGGCCGAGATGCGCATCCGTGGGCTGGGCGTGATCGAGGACGCCACGCTCGAACTCTCCGCCGGATTCACCGTGGTGACCGGCGAAACCGGCGCGGGCAAGACCATGGTCGTCACGGGACTGCACCTGCTCAGCGGCGGCCGGGCGGAGGCGTCCCGAGTCCGCAACGGCGCCGACCGCGCCGTCGTGGAGGGCCGCTTCGAACTCGACGCCTCCGCCGCCGAACTCGCCACCGAGGCCGGTGCCGACCTGGACGAGGACGGCAGCGTGATCGCCGTCCGCACCGTCAACTCCGACGGCCGCTCTCGCGCGCACCTCGGCGGCCGCTCCGTGCCCGCCGCGGTGCTCAGCGACTTCTCCGACCAGCTCATCGCCGTGCACGGCCAGAACGACCAGCTTCGCCTGCTGCGCCCCGCCGAGCAGCGCTCGGTGCTGGACCGCTTCGCCGCCGAGTCCGTCGCCGATCCGCTGGCCGACTACCAGCGGGTCCGCGTCGAATGGCTGTCGGTGGCCACCGAGCTTGCCGAGCGCACCGCGCGGTCGGCGGAGATGGCGCGCGAGGCGGAGACGCTGCGGCAGGGCCTGACCGAGATCGGCTCCGTCGACCCGCAGCCCGGCGAGGACGTCGAGCTTGTGGACGAGGCCAGGCGGCTCGCCGACGCCGACCAGCTTCGCGAGGTCGCCTCCGGCGCCGCGCACGCCGTGAGCGGCGCCGCCGACAGCGACCCCGACGCGCCCGGCGCGCTGGGCTTGGTCGGCGAGGCCCGCAGGCGGCTGGCCGCCGCCGAGGACCCCAAGCTGCGTGAGCTGGAGCCGCGGCTGGAGGAGGCACTGGCGCTGCTCACCGACGTCGGCGCCGAACTCGGCGGGTACCTGGACCGGCTGGAGGCCGACCCGCAGCGGCTGGAGCAGGTGCTGGCGCGGCAGGCCGAGCTCAAGCAGCTCACCCGCCGCTACGCCGTGGACATCGACGGCGTGATCGCCTGGGCCGAGCAGGCTCGCGAGCGGCTCGCCGGGTTGGACACCTCCGAAGGCGCCTTGGACGCGTTGCGCCTCCGCCGCGACGAGTTGGCCATCGAACTGGCCGGTCACGCGGCCCGCGTCACGCAGGCGCGGCGCAAGGCCGCCGCCGAGCTTGGCGAGAAGGTCACCGCGGAGCTGTCCGGGCTGGCCATGGCGCATTCCACACTGCAGGTGGCGGTGGCCCCGCACGAGGCGCACGGCGAGGACGAACTCGAGCTGACCGTCGACGGCAAGCGGCTGCACGCCGGGCCCGACGGCGTGGACGAGGTCGAACTGCGGCTCGTCTCGCATCCGGGCGCCCCGCCGCTGCCCGTGCACAAGGGTGCCTCGGGCGGTGAGCTGTCCCGCGTCATGCTGGCCTTGGAGGTCGTGCTCTCGCACGCCGACCCGGTGCCCACGCTGGTGTTCGACGAGGTCGACGCCGGGGTCGGCGGCCGGGCCGCGGTCGAGGTTGGCAGGCGGCTGGCTCGGCTGGCCCGCACCCACCAGGTCATCGTGGTCACCCACCTGCCGCAGGTCGCCGCCTACGCCGACCGGCACCTGGTGGTCGACAAGACGGTCGGTGGCGCGGGCCTGACCCGAAGCGGGGTGCGGGTGCTCAACCAGGACGAGCGGGTGGTCGAACTGGCCCGCATGCTCGCGGGCCTGGAGGCCACCGAGACCGGCCGCGCCCACGCCGAGGAACTGCTCGCCACCGCGGCGGCGGACCGCAACGACTGACCCCGGTCGCCCGGCGTGTTATCCACAGGACACCCGGTTATCCACAGCCCGCGATTTTGATCTTGATCCAACGGGTGAGGCCGATAGACTGGCCACGGGGCTGCCCCCCTGGGAGGGCGGGGGTGTGTTCGGCGAGCGTAGGCGGTTGGTCACTTTGTGTGGAGTTTGGGCGTGATCTGTCACGCAAAGTGCTGGCGATCAAGCCGAGACTGGGTCAGCCTGGGATCAATGTTACGTGCGTTTACCGACTCGGAATTCCCGGCGGAGCCCTATCCCGGCGCCCGACCGGACACCTCCTACGTGCACCTCGACGGCGTCGGCCTGCCACTGGCCATCGACTACGCCGCCGCGGGCGGGTACCGGGTGGAGCCGAGCGGGGTCGCCGTCGACGAGTGGCTCGACCAGCGTGGTGCGGCACCCATCGAGGAGCGGCTGCCGGTCCTGGCGTACGGCTCCAACGTCTGCCCGTCCAAGATCACCTGGCTGCGGGAGAACCTCGGCCTGACCGGCCCGGTCGTGGTCGCCAAGGTGCGTTGCATCGGCCTGGCCTCGGTGTGGGCGGCGGGCTTCCGCCAGCGCGACGGCCAGCGGCCCGCGACCCTGGCCGCCATCGAGGGTGTCGAGGAGGACCACGCCATCTGGTGGGCCACCCTCGACCAGCTTGCGGTGCTGGACCGCTGTGAGGGCCATCCCGCGCGGTACCGGCTGGCGCGGCTGCGTTCCGGCCGCATCGCCGCCGAGGACGGCAGCGCCATCAAGAACGTGCTGGGCTACGTCGGCATCTCCGACTGCCGGGTGCCGCTGTGGCAGGACGGCGTCCCGGTCCGCTGCCTGGACGTCGAGCAGGAGGCCGCTCGCGTCCTCACCGGCGTGCCGCGGGCCTGCCACAACCTCCGCCACGAGCCGTTCGAGCGTGCCGCCCGAGGGCGGCGGGTGGTTGTTTCCGCCGAGGTCTGACCTGCTCGGCGTGGCTTCCCGAATCCCGGTGGGAACTTTGTCACCATCGGATCCATGCGACTCACCGGTTTGCTCTCCCGCCCCAGCCACACGCTGCCTGGGGTGACCGGTGTCGCGCGCCTCGACCGGCGGCTGGACCGGCTGCTGCGTCGGCTGGGGCCGGGCGACATCGCCGTCATCGATGTGATCGACCTGGACCGCCATACCGCCGACCTGCTCGTCGCCGCCCAAGTCGTGGGTGTGGTCAACGCCTCGACCTCCATCTCCGGCCGCTACCCCAACCTGGGCCCGGAGATCCTCATCACCGCGGGCATCCCGCTGATCGACAACACCAGCCACGCCCTGCTGCGCGCGCTCAAGGACGGCATGCGGATCCGCCTGCACGACGGCGTGGTCTACCAGGGCGAGAAGGAGCTCGGCCGCGGCACCGTGCAGACCGAGGACACCGTCGCCGACCAGCTGGTGGAGGCCAAGGCGGGCATGTCGGTGCAGCTCGAGGCGTTCTCGGCGAACACCATCGAGTTCCTGCGCCGCGAGCGCACCCTGATCCTCGACGGTGTCGGCGTGCCGGACATCGAGCTGTCCATGCGGGACCGCCATGTGCTCATCGTGGCGCCCGGCCGCGACCACCGCACCGACCTGCGGCTGCTGCGCCCCTACATCAAGGAGCACCGCCCGATCCTGATCGGCGTCGACGAGGCAGCTGACACGCTCCACCGCGCGGGCTACCGGCCCGACGTGATCGTGGGCGACCCGCTCGGCATCGACCTGATGACGCTCAAATGCGGCGCCAAGCTGGTGCTGCCCGCCTACACCGACGGGCACGCCCCCGGCCTGGCCAGGGTGCACGACCTCGGCGTCGGCGCGGTGACGTTCCCGTCCTCTGGCAACCCCGAGGATCTGGCGCTGCTGCTGGCCGACGCGGGCGGTGCGGGCCTGGTGGTCACGATCGGCTTCCAGGCCACGCTCCAGGAGTTCCTGGACCGCGGCCGCTCCGGCTCCAACCCGTCCACCTTCCTCACCCGGCTCAAGCTGGGCAGCAAGGTGGTGGACGGCAAGGCGGTCGCGGCCCTGCACCGCAACCGGGTGTCCGTCGGCGCCGTCGCGGTGCTGGTGATCGCCGCGTTCGCGGCCATCGCCACCGCGTTGCTGCTCTCCGACGTCGGCTCGGTGTACGGCGCGCTCGTCACGGACGCCTGGCACCACATCAGCTCCTGGGTGAGGGGACTGTTCGCGTGATCCCACTGCGCTACCACATCGTCTCGCTCGCCGCGGCCTTCCTCGCGCTGGCCGTCGGCGTCGTGCTCGGCTCCAGCACGGTCAGCAGCCGCCTGCTGTCCGGGCTCGCCGACAACCGCGACTCGCTGGGTAAGCAAGTCGCCGACGTGGAAGCCGAGCGCAACGGGCTGCGGGCCCAACTGGAGGCGGCCGATCGCTTCAGCCTGCAAATCGCGCCCGCCGCGTTGCGCGGGCAACTCGACCAGCGCACGGTGGTGCTTGTGACCACCGCGGATGCCCGGCAGGCCGAACGCGACGGGCTGACCGAGATGGTCCGCAACGCGGGCGGCACCATGGTGGGCGAACTTCAGCTCACCGACAGCTTCGCCGACCCCGGCAAGGCCGACCAGTTGCGCAGCGTCGTCCCGCGGCTGCTGCCCGCCGGGGCCCAACTGCCCACCGCGTCCGAGCCCGGCACCCTGGCGGGCGCGCTGCTCGGCAAACTGCTGCTGCTGGACGGCCAGAACAAGGCGCAGTCCACCCCCGAGGAGTCCGCCGCCGCGCTGTCCGCACTGGCCAACGGCGGTTTCCTGGGCAGCGCCCCCGCCCTGCGTCCGGCTCAGCTGGCCATCGTGCTTACCGGCGCCACCGGCGGCGGCGACGCCGCGGCGGACCGCGCCGCCACCATCGCCCGCTTCGCCACCCAACTCGACCGGTCCGGCTCCGGCACGGTGCTGGCAGGCCCCACCGGCTCGGCGTCCGGCAACGCCCCGATCGGCTTCGCCAGGGCGGACACCGCCGCTACCGCGATCCTGTCGACCGTGGACAACACCGACACCGCCGCGGGTCGAATCGTGGCGGTACTCGCCCTCCGCGAGCAGTTGGAGGGCAAGGCGGGCCGCTACGGCACCGGCGGCAACGCCCAGGCCACCGCCCCCGGCGCGGCGTGACCAGCGTGCGCCTGATTCGGCGCGGCTGACCACCGGCGCCCGAGTTCCTCGCTACGCTGGGTCGCGGGGGAGTTCCTCCTCCCACTGCGCAGGTCAAGCGCCCCCATCGAACATACTATCGAATCTTCGCGTCGGTCGGGGTGATCATTTGCGACACGGTTCACCTGGAGTGGGGTGATCGGACCCATGGGTGTTACCGTGGACTTCCGTGGATCGGCGGTCAAAATTCCCGGCTCCCCAGGCATGTGTCCTGGGGCCGTCACGCGCCGCAGGCACACATCGCAGCGAGGCCGCGTTGACCTCACCAGTTCGATCACGGGAGTTTCCGAGTGCTGCAAGCTCGCACGACTAAGCATGTTTTCGTCACGGGCGGCGTTGCCTCGTCGCTCGGCAAGGGACTGACCGCCTCCAGCCTCGGCCAACTGCTCACCTCCCGGGGCCTGCGGGTGACGATGCAGAAGCTGGACCCGTACCTCAACGTCGACCCGGGCACCATGAACCCGTTCCAGCACGGTGAGGTTTTCGTCACGGAGGACGGCGCGGAGACCGACCTGGACATCGGGCACTACGAGCGGTTCCTCGACCGCGACCTGTCCGCCGCGGCCAATGTCACCACCGGGCAGATCTACTCCGCGGTCATCGCCAAGGAACGCCGCGGCGAGTACCTCGGCGACACCGTTCAGGTGATTCCGCACATCACCGACGAGATCAAGTCCCGCATCCGCGCGATGGCCGACGCCGACGAGGACGGTCGGGTGCCGGATGTGGTGATCACCGAGGTCGGCGGCACCGTCGGCGACATCGAGTCGCTGCCGTTCCTGGAGGCCTGCCGTCAGATCCGGCACGACCTCGGCCGCGACAACTGCTTCTTCCTGCACGTCTCCCTGGTGCCCTACCTGGCGCCGTCTGGCGAGCTGAAGACCAAGCCCACCCAGCACTCGGTGGCCGCGCTGCGCAACATCGGCATCCAGCCCGACGCGATCGTCTGCCGCGCCGACCGGGAGATTCCCGACGGCCTCAAGCGCAAGATCGCGCTGATGTGCGACGTGGACACCGACGGCGTGGTGGCCGCACCGGACGCGCCGTCCATCTACGACATCCCGCGCGTGCTGCACGGCGAGGGCCTGGACGCCTTCGTGGTGCGCCGCCTCGGCCTGCCGTTCCGCGATGTCGACTGGAAGGTCTGGGGCGACCTGCTGGACCGGGTCCACCAGCCCAAGGAGACCGTGCGCATCGCGCTGGTCGGCAAGTACATCGACCTGCCGGATGCCTACCTTTCGGTCACCGAGGCGCTGCGGGCGGGCGGCTTCGCCCACCGCGCCAAGGCCGAGATCGTGTGGGTGCCCTCCGACCAGTGCGAGACCCCGGCGGGCGCGGCGCGCGCGTTGTCCAGCGTGGACGCGGTGCTGGTGCCGGGCGGCTTCGGCATCCGCGGCATCGAGGGCAAGATCGGCGCCATCCGACACGCCCGCACCCGCAAGATCCCCACCCTGGGCCTGTGCCTGGGCCTCCAATGCATCGTCATCGACGCGGCCCGCGAACTGGCCAACCTGTCGGGGGCGAGTTCCTCGGAATTCGACGACAACGTGGAACACGCGGTGATCTCCACGATGGCCGACCAGACAGAGGTCATCGCGGGCGAGAAGGACATGGGCGGCACCATGCGCCTCGGCGCCTACCCGGCGAAGCTGAAGAAGGGCTCGCTGGTCGCGCAGGCCTACGGCGCCGTGGAGGTCTCCGAGCGGCACCGACACCGCTTCGAGGTCAACAACGCCTACCGCGACAAGCTCTCCGCCGCGGGAGTGGTGTTCTCCGGCACCTCACCGGACGGCCGCTTGGTCGAGTTCGTCGAACTGGACCGCAAGCTGCACCCGTTCATGGTCGGCACCCAGGCGCACCCCGAGCTGAAGAGCAGGCCGACCCGGCCGCATCCGCTGTTCGCCGCGTTCGTCCGTGCCGCCCTTGACTACCGCGCCGCAGAACGGCTCCCGGTCGAACTGCCCGCCGTGGCGGGGGTCTGACGTGGGGGAGCCCGGCAGCCACGAGTTCACCACCGTCGCCAGCGAGGAGATCTACCGGGGCCGAGTGCTGGCGCTGCGCAAGGACACCGTCGCCATGCCCGGCGGCGAGCACGCGGTCCGCGAGGTGCTGGAGCATCCCGGTGCGGTCGCCGTGGTCGCGCTGGACCCGCGGGAGCGGGTGACGCTGATCCACCAGTACCGCCATCCCCTGGGCCACCGCCTGTGGGAGTTGCCCGCGGGCCTGCTCGATTCGCCGGGCGAGGACGCCACCGACGCGGCGGCCAGGGAACTGGCCGAGGAGGTCGGGCTGGCGGCGTCCCGCTGGTCGGTGCTGGTCGATGTGGCCGCCTCGCCCGGTTTCGTGGATGAGGTGGTGCGCGTGTACCTGGCCGAGGAACTGTCCACTGTGGACCGCCTTGCGGACACCGGGGATGAGGAGGAGGACCTGTCGATCCGGCAGGTGCCGTTGGCGGAGGCGGTGCGCATGGTTCTGGCGGGCGAGATCATCAACGCCTCGACCGCGGCGGGCCTGCTGGCCGCCCATGCCGTTCGCAGCGGCACCGCCCAGGCCCGCCCGGTCGACGCCGCGTGGCGCGACCGGCCGCACCGCTTCGCCGCCCGTAAGGCGACCTAGACGATCGGCGCGGCTCTCGGCGGTCGCGGCGGCGTGAATCGCTACCGGGTACCGGCTTCATGCTCGGCGGGGTGGGTTGGGCTGTGCCGCCCACCCCGAGAGGCGCGGGGACACTAGGCAGCCGCGGCGAGGCCTCGTGCCTGGTTCACCTGCTGAGTCACCCACGCGGCCGAGCCGGGGCCGGGCGGGAACTGGGCGGCGTGGAACAGGCCGGGTCCGGTCACCGTCACCGAGATGAAGCCGGTGGACCGCTTCTCCTTGATCAGCAGGAACAGCAGTCCGAGCAGGCAGACCCACACGAACAGGATGGTCAGCACGATCGCGTAGGCGGGGATCGACTCGGTGTACTGCGTCGAGTCCTGCACTGTCCAGGTGGTACCCCGCAGCGGGAACTGGCCCGTTGGCACGATGACCGTGGTCTGGGTGATCGAGATGTCGCCGATCGTCAGCAGGACCGGCTCGCTCGGCATGGGCAGGTTGCCCGGGTACGGACCGCCATAGCCTTCCGGCGGACCGGCAAGATACGGCTGGTGGTCGCCCTCGTCCTGCGGACCGGGCAGTGATGGGGGGTACGTCACACGGGGAAGCCTAGCGAGGCGCGGGGGTGCGGGTGGCCCAATTGCGGCATGACGCGTGGGGTTCACGGCTAATGTTGCCGAACTGAATTAATGTCAGGCGGCACTCCGGTACGGCGTTGGCGGCAGGACTTCTGGTGGCTCAAGCTCCGAACCCGATGACGAGGCTGGTGGACACCTACCTCGCCCACCTGACCGTCGAGCGCGGCATGTCCCGCAACACCCTCGACTCCTACCGCCGCGACCTGCGGCGATACCTCGCCCAGTTGGAGCGCGACGGAGTCACCGAGCCCGCGGAGATCACCGAGCGGCACATCGGGGATTTCCTGATGGCCCTGCGCGAAGGGGACGAAGAGCATCCGCCGCTGGCGGAGTCCTCCGCCGCGCGGGCGCTGGTCGCTGTGCGCGGCCTGCACCGCTTCGCCTACCTGGAGAACGCCGTGCCCGCCGACGTCGCCAGGGATGTTCGGCCGCCCAACCTGCCGCGCAGGCTGCCCAAGGCGCTGCCCATCGACGATGTGCTGCGGTTGCTGGACTGCGCCACCAACGACGATGTCCGCGGCCTGCGGGACAAGGCGCTGCTGGAGTTGCTCTACTCGACCGGCGCCCGCATCTCCGAGGCGGTCGGCCTGGATGTGGACGATGTGGACGGCGGACAGCGGACGGTGTTGTTGGACGGCAAGGGCGGCAAGCAGCGGCTGGTGCCGATCGGCAGACCCGCGCTGGAGGCGCTGGACGCCTATCTGGTGCGGGCGCGGCCCGCGCTGGCGGCGAAGGGCCGCGGCACGCCCGCGGTGTTCCTGAACCACCGCGGCGGCAGGCTGTCCCGGCAGACCGCCTGGCAGGTGCTCAAAACGGCGGCGGACCGCGCGAAGATCACCGCGGAGGTCTCGCCGCACACCCTGCGGCACTCCTTTGCCACCCACCTGCTGGAGGGCGGTGCGGATGTTCGGGTGGTGCAGGAGCTTCTTGGTCACGCATCGGTCACCACCACGCAGGTATACACGCTGGTCACGGTCACGATGTTGCGTGAGGTCTACGCGACGACACACCCGAGAGCGTTTAAGGCTTGAGCTCTACGGCGAGGCGCGTTGCCGCCGGTGGCGCTACGCGCCTAGGCTGCCCGCTGATAACTGCCTTAGCAGATCGAGGAAGGACCATATCTGCCGGGGCCTGAGGCGCGAGGAGCACCCACTATGTCGACACCCTCGGGCGGCCTTGCGGGCCGCAAGGGCGGCGAGGTGGACTTGAACCTGGCCCCCCGCGCCGCCGATCCGACAGAGGAAGAGCTTGACGTTGTCGCAGGCCAGATGGGTCCGACCGGGCGAGTCTACCGTCAGGTGGCTGAGCCGCCGTTGATCGATCAGCACGGTCCGGCGAAGGTACTGGCCATCTGCAACCAGAAGGGCGGCGTCGGCAAGACGACCTCGGCGATCAACCTGGGCGCCGCGCTGGCCGAGTACGGCCGCCGCGTGCTGCTGGTCGACTTCGACCCCCAGGGCGCGCTGTCGGTGGGCCTCGGCGTCCAGCCGCAGCAGTTGGACCTCACCATCTACAACCTGCTGATGGAGCACTCCGCGACGCTGGAGGACGTCGTGCTGCGCACCAGGGTCGAGGACATGGACCTGCTGCCCAGCAATATCGACCTCTCCGCCGCCGAGGTGCAGCTTGTCGTGGAGGTCGGCAGGGAGCAGGCGCTGGCCCGGACGATCAAGCCCGCGCTGGACCACTACGATTACGTGCTGGTCGATTGCCAACCTTCACTCGGCCTGCTCACGGTGAACGCGCTAGCCGCAGCCGACGGGGTGGTCATCCCGCTGGAATGCGAGTTCTTCAGTCTCCGTGGTGTCGCGCTGCTGATCGACACCATCGAGAAGGTCCGGGAGCGGCTGAACCCGAAGCTGGACATCACCGGAATCCTGGCCACCATGTACGACCCACGGACCCTGCACTCCCGCGAGGTGATGGCACGGGTCGTGGAGGCATTCGGGGACATCGTGTTCGACACCGTCATCAACCGCACCGTCCGCTTTCCCGAGACCACGGTCGCGGGCGAGCCGATCACCCGCTGGGCGCCGCGCTCGGCGGGTGCCAAGGCATACCGAGCGTTGGCCCGTGAGGTGATCGCCCGGTGAGCCGACGCGCCTCCCTTCCCGGCGCAGCCGAGCTTTTCCGGACCACCGCCCGCGCACAGCCACTGACGGCTGTTCCCGATCCTGAACCGCGCACCGGCACCGGTCGCCAGAAGCACGACACGAAGATCACCGTGTACGTCTCCGACGAGGAACTGGTGGCGATGGAGCAGGCCCGGCTGGCGCTGCGGGCCGAGCACGGCATCGCCGCCGACCGGGGGCGGATCGTGCGGGAGGCGGTGGCGCTGCTGCTCGCCGACTTCGAGGAGAACGGCGAGGATTCCGTGCTCGTGCGCAGGCTGGCCCGGTGACGGCCGGGGACACTGGGGAAGTTCTCGACGACGGACCGGTCAGCAAGTTCACCATCCACCTGCACAACTTCGAGGGCCCGTTCGACCTGCTGCTGCAGCTGATCAGCCAGCACCAGCTCGATGTCACCGAGGTCGCGCTGCACAAGGTGACCGACGAGTTCATCGCCCACACCAAGGCGATGGGCGAGAAATGGGACCTGGACGAGGTCACACAGTTCCTGGTGATCGCCGCGACCCTGCTCGACCTCAAGGCCGCCCGGCTGCTGCCCGCGGGCGATGTGGAGGACGAGGAGGACTTGGCGCTGCTGGAGGCGCGCGACCTGCTGTTCGCGCGGCTGTTGCAGTACCGGGCGTACAAGCAGGTCGCCGCGTTGTTCGCGGAGTTGGAGGCGGGCGCGATGCGCCGCTATCCGCGGTCGGTGGCGTTGGAGGACCGGTACGCCTCGCTGCTGCCGGAGGTGATGCTGGGCGTCGACCCGCAGCGCTTCGCCGAGATCGCCGCCGCGGTGTTCCGCCCGAAGCCGCCGCCGACGGTGTCGCTGGACCACCTGCACATGCATCCGGTGTCGGTCCGCGAGCAGGCCAATAAGCTGCGCGTCTTGCTCGCCGAACGTGGCATCGCGAGCTTCGGGGAGCTTGTCGCGGACTGCGAGCACACCATCGAGGTGGTGGCCTGCTTCCTGGCCCTGCTGGAGCTGTATCGCGAGGCCAGCGTCCACTTCGAACAGCCCGACCCACTGGGCGACCTGCAGATCCGCTGGGACGGCGGCACCGTGGACGAGGCCAGGGCCGTCGCCGCGCAGCAGGCGCCGACCGACGAGGAGGAGTACGGGTGAGCACCCCCACCCCGGAATCCGCGACTGGTTCCGACCCCGGCTACCACTCGGGACCTGACCAGGCCGATGCACGTGCCACTGCCGCCGAGACCGGCGCGCGGGATGAAGCAGTGCAGTGGGAGAGCGAGGGCGAGAAGGCCTCCGATGGGCTTGCAGATCAGCCGGAACGCCCAGCCGATGTCGAGCGGTCCGAGGTGCAATCGGCCTCGACCGTCGAGCACGCTGACCGGCCTGGCGACGCCGAGGTTCCGGACGTGGCACCGGGGCCGACCGCTGACCCCGGCGAACGGCCTGGCGAGGCCGAGCTGTCTGATGTGGCCTCGACCGCCGAGCACGCTGAGCCGCTCGACCTCGTCGACATCGCCGTCGTCACCGACGAAGAGGCGCCTGCGCTGTCCGAGATCGAGCTTCGCGGCGCGTTGGAGGCGATGCTGCTGGTCGTGGACTCGCCCGTCGGCGACGAGCAGCTTGCCGATGCCGTTGAGCAGCCGGTGGCGCGGGTTCGCGAGCTGCTGCGCACGATGAGCGCCGAACACGCCGACCGAGCGAGCGGCATCGACCTGCGGCGGGTGGGCGACGGGTGGCGCCTTTTCACCCGCGACCAGTACGCGCCCTACGTCGAGCGGCTCATCCTGGACGGCCAGCGCGCCAAGTTGACCAGGGCCGCGCTGGAGACCCTCGCGGTGATCGCCTACCGGCAACCGGTGACCAGGGCGCGAGTGGCCGCGGTGCGTGGGGTTAATGTGGACGGTGTCATCAGGACCCTGCTGGCGCGGGGCCTGATCGAAGAGACCGGTCAGGACCCGGAGACGCAGGGCCTGCTGTACCGGACCACCGAACTGTTCCTGGAGCGCCTTGGGCTGTCCTCGCTGGAGGACCTGCCGCCCATCGCGCCGCTGCTCCCCGAAGTGGATGCGATCGACGATGTCTGACAAAGACACAGCCCCTCACCCCGACGGCGTTCGCCTGCAAAAGGTGCTGTCCCAGGCGGGAATCGCCTCCCGCCGCGCGGCCGAGGAGCTGATCGCCGATGGCCGCGTGCAGATCGACGGCAAGGTCGTCCGCGAGATGGGCGTCCGCGTGCATCCCGACAAGGTCACCATCCACGTCGACGGCACCCGCGTGGTGCTGCGGGACGACCAGCTGTACCTGGCGCTGAACAAGCCCCGCGGCGTGCACAGCACGATGTCCGACGACCGCGGCCGCCCCTGCGTCGGCGATTACGTGCAGCACCGCCAGGACGGCCTGTTCCACGTCGGCAGGCTGGACGCCGACACCGAGGGCCTGTTGCTGCTCACCAACGACGGCGACCTCGCGCACCGCCTGATGCACCCCTCCTACGAGGTGCCCAAGACCTACCTCGCGGAGGTGCCGGGCCCCATCCCCAAGGACCTCGGCAAGAGGCTGCGCGGCGGCGTCGAGCTTGAGGACGGGCCGATCAAGGTGCACTCGTTCAAGCTGATCGACGCCTTCGAGGGCAAGGCACTGGTGGAGATCGTGCTGCACGAGGGCCGCAACCACATCGTGCGCCGCCTGTTGGAGCACGTAGGTCACCCCGTGGAGCGCCTGGTTCGCTTCGCCATCGGCGAGGTCCAGCTGGGCAACCAGCGTCCCGGCAGCATCCGCAAGCTCAACCGCGCCGAGGTCGGCTCGCTGCACCGCGCTGTCGGCATGTGACCGTTTTGACCACGTGAAGATCGCCAAACCCGGGAAACTATCGTGCTTGGCATGGGTGGGCGAACGTTTTCACGGTCAGTGGCGCTTCTGACGGCGGTCCTTATGGTCGCAGGCTGCACCGCCGAAGAACCCGCGGCCGCGCCGCCGCCGAGCGGGCCGGTCGCGGTGCTCGGTGAGGCGCTGGCCGAACTGCCCTCCGACGCCGTGCCCGGCATCACCGTGCTCACCAGTACCGAGAACGATCCCCGCCGCCAGGTGCTGGTGTCCTGGCCGCAGATCCCCGGCGCCGGTCGCCTCAACGACCGGCTGGCCGCCGATGTGCAGCAGGCGGTCGACACCTTCATCAGGTCCACCCGGCCCGCAGCGGAGCCGACCGCCGCGCCCGAGCTCAACATCTCCTGGCACCTCGTCGGCGCCGCGGGCCCGGTGATCGGAGTCCAGGAGGTGCGGTACGAGTTCGCGGGCGCCAACGGCGCCGAGTCCGCCACCGTGCTCTGGGCCGACACCGGCTCCGGCACCGTCGGCACCGGCACCGACCTGCTGGCGGACCGGACCGCGGTGAACCGCGCCGCCGCCCTCGTCATGCAGGCGGTCAAGAACGCGGGCAAGGAAGTCGACCCACCGCGGTCGGACCTGGACCTGTTCGCGGGCGCGGGCATCGACCGCGACGGCTCGCTGGTGGTCACCCTCGACGAGGGCGCGTTGACCGCGATGTCGGAGGGCAGGCTGAGCGTGCGCATCCGCCCCGACGAGACGGAGAAGCTGCTGTCCCCACTGGGCAGGACGGTGCGCGACGCGCTGCGCGAGCAGAAGCCGTTCGCCGGTGCCTCGCCGGAGACCAGCACGTCTCCGGAGCCGCCCGCGCCGGACCTGCCCGAGCCGGACTGCGCCAGGGCCAAGTGCGTCGCGCTGACCTTCGACGACGGGCCAGGGCACGACACCGCGCGGCTGCTGGATGTGCTGGCCAAGGCCAAGGTGCCCGCCACGTTCTTCGTGCTCGGCAGGTCCGCCGCGACCTCGCCGAAGGTGGTCGCGCGAGCACACGCCGAGGGCCACGTGATCGGCAGCCACACGTGGAGCCACAAGGACCTCACCAAGCTCACGCCGGAGGAGATCGACCAGGAAATCGGCCGCACCAACGACGTCATCGCCAAGGCGACCGGCGAGCGGCCGAAGCTGCTGCGCCCGCCCTACGGCGCGATCAACCAGGCGGTGCGCGACCGCGTGGGCCTGCCGATCATCCTGTGGGACGTCGACACCCTCGATTGGAAGCATCGTGACCCCGCTGCGGTCCTCCAAGCCGCGGGCGCCGCGAAGCCGGGCTCCATCGTGCTCATGCACGACATCCACCCGACCACCGTCGACGCCGTGCCCCAGGTGATCGACACCCTCCGCGCCCGCGGCTTTCAGTTCGTCACCGTCCCCGAACTGTTCGGCAAGGACCTCCAGTCCGGTCACAAATACCTGCGTCGCTGAAGCGCGCTGGTCAACCGGTTCTGTCGGTGGTGCCCGCTACCTTGTGTCGGGGGCTGCTCGATTAAACAGCGGCGGGAGAAGGCCGTCCCCGTCCTGGCTCGGGGAAAGGTGGGGTTAGCACCACCATGAACTCGGGGAACAGCCGGATGGTTACCGCCGCGGCCGCTCCTTACGGTTAGCGCATGATCTCCACGAAAGGCGAACGGCACCGAAGCCCGGTCGCCGTCGTGCTGCTGGCGCCGGTGTCGCCCGCGGCATGGCGGGCCACCGCGCACGTGGTCGCAGGGTTTCCGATCGCCATCGCAGGCTTCATCTTCGTGGTGACCTTCCTGGCGCTGTCCGTCGGGTTGGCGCCGCTGGTGTTCCCCGGACTGGCCTTCCTGGTCCTGCTGCTCGCCACCACTAGAGGCCTCACGGCGCTGCACCGCTCCCGCTTCGCGGGCTGCCTCGACGCGGTCATCCCGCCGATCCCACGTCCCAAGCCCCGGCGCATCAGGACTGAAGCCACCGCCGCGAGCACCTGGCGCCAGATCGCCTACCACCTGCTCGCCCTGCCACTGGCCGCTATCGGCTTCTCGCTGGTCGTGGCGTTCTGGTCCGGCGCGCTGGTCGGCCTGATGTACCTGGTCCTCGGCTGGAATCTGCCCGAGAGCGCCGTGGGTGGCTGGCGGCCCGACAACATCGAGGTCGTCACCGGTCTGCTCATCGCCTCGGTGTTCCTGCTGTTCACCGCGCCTTGGGTGGCTCGCGGCGTCGCCGCTGCCGACCTGTCCGCGGCGCAGGCGCTGCTTGGCCCCAGCGACCGCCAACAGCTGATCCAACGCGTCGAAACGCTCACCGAAAGCCGGGCGGGCGTGGTTGACGCGGCCGACGCCGAACGCAGGCGCATCGAACGCGACCTGCACGACGGGGCGCAGCAGCGGCTGGTGGCGCTGGCCATGAACCTCGGCATCGCCAGGGAAACCCTGCACGACCTGCCCGAAGGTGGCAAGGACGCCATCGAGCAGGCGCACGAGGAGGCCAAGCAGGCGCTGGCCGAACTGCGCGATTTGGTGCGTGGCCTGCACCCCGCGGTGCTCAACGACCGCGGTCTGGACGCCGCGCTCTCCGGCATCACCGCCCGCTCCCCGGTGCCGGTGCGGCTGCGGGTCGAGCTGGCCACCCGGCCGTCCCCGACCATCGAGGCCATCGCCTACTTCGTGGTGGCCGAAGCATTGGCCAACGTCGCCAAACACGCCTCGGCGAGCCAGGCCGAGGTGACGGTGACCAGGGACAACGGCACGCTGCACATCCTGGTCGCCGACAACGGCCGCGGCGGCGCCCGCCTCGACGGCGGCACCGGGCTGCACGGCCTCGCCCAGCGGGTGTCCTCAGTGGACGGAACCCTGCGCATCGACAGTCCCGCCGTTGGCGGAACCCGGATCATCGTGGAGTTGCCATGCGAGTCGTGATCGCCGAGGACTCGGTCCTGCTGCGCGAGGGCCTGGTCCGACTGCTCGGTGCGGCAGGCATCGAGGTCGTGGAGGCCGTCGCCGACGCCGAGCAGCTGCTCCGCGCCGTCGAGCGGCACCAACCGGACCTGGTCGTCGCCGACGTCCGGATGCCGCCCACCCACACCGACGAAGGGCTGCGGGCCGCGTTGGTGCTGAGGCGGCAGTGGCCCGGGGTGGCGGTGCTGGTGCTGTCCCAATACGTCGAGGAGCGCTACGCCTCCGAACTGCTCGCCGCCGAGACCAGCAAGGTCGGCTACCTGCTCAAGGACCGCGTCGCCGATGTCGCGCAGTTCCTGGACGCGCTGCGCAGGGTCGCCGCGGGAGGCACCGCGCTGGACCCCGAGGTGGTGTCGCAGCTTCTGCTGCGGGGCCGCAACAACCCGCTGGAACGCCTCACCCCGCGGGAGCGGGAGGTGCTCGGTCTGATGGCCGAGGGCCGCTCCAACGCAGGCATCGCGGGCGCGCTGGTGATCACCGAGAGCGCCGTCGGCAAACACGTCAACAACATCTTCAGCAAGCTCGAACTTCCGCAGGCGGAGAACGACCACCGCAGAGTGCTCGCGGTCCTGCGGTTTCTCAAGGGATAGAGGGGAATCGCATGTCGGAGAAGCGAACCGGCTGGCTGATCGTGGGGGTGGGGGTGGCGCTGCTGCTGATCGTGTCGGGCGGCTTCACGCTGTGGAACCTGATCGGCTACGAGGAGCGCACCGAAACGCAGGAACACACGTTCCAGCAGGGCGTCACCAAGGTGAACGTCGACATGGACGCCGCCGACGTGGTGGTGCGCCCGGGAACCGAGGGCCAGGTGCGGGTGCAGCGGCTGCTCCAGTGGTCGCAGACCAAGCCCGTGATCACCGAGACCTGGAGCGGTGAGACGCTGCGGGTGGATTCGCACTGCCCGCGGCGCTTCGCCTGGGGCCGCTGCGAGGTGCGGTACACGATCGAGGTGCCGGTCGGCATCGACCTGGTGCTGCACACCGACGCGGGTGATGTGGACGTGCGCGATATGCGTGGTCCCGTGACGGTGTCCACCGACGCCGGTGATGTGCTCCTGTCGGGTCTGAAGACGCAGCGAGTCCAAGCGGAGTCGCAGGCGGGCGACATCGACCTGCGCGGTATCGAGGCCGAGGTCAAGGCCATCACGGATTCGGGCCGGATCACCGTGCGCGACCTGCGCGCGACCGTCGCCGATGTGCAGACCCAGGCCGGTGATGTGCAGTTGTCGTTCGCGGTGACGCCACAGCAGGTGAAGGCCCGCACCGATGCGGGCAGCGTGGAGGTCACCGTGCCCGGCCAGGACGAGTACCGGGTCAGCGGCGCGAGCGACGCGGGGGAGCGGGACGTGACGGTCCGCCAGTCACCGCAGGCAGACCGCGTGATGCAGGTCGACACCCAGGCGGGCGATGTGCGGATTCGATACGCGGGCTGACGAGCAGGGGAGCGCGGGCCGGGCTGATGGGGGTCAGCCCGGCCCTTCTCGTGCTGCGGCGGCCGGTGAGGTGCCTTTCAATGCTGGGAAGGCTCGACCAAGGAGGTCGCCATGGACATCCTGGTTCTCATCGGCCGCATCCTGTTCGCGGGGATCTTCGCGGCATCAGCGCTGGGTCATTTCACCTCGACGGCGGCGATCGCCGCATACGCCCAGTCCAAAGGTGTGCCCTCGGCCAGGCTGATGGTGCTCGGCAGCGGGGCGGTTCAGGCGTTGGGCGCGTTGCTGGTGTCGCTCGGCATCTGGCCCGACGTCGGTGCGCTGCTGCTGTTCCTGTTCTTGGTTCCCACGGCGTTCGTGATGCACCCGTTCTGGAAGGAGACCGACCCGGCGGTCAGACAGAACGAGTCGACCCAGTTCTTCAAAGACCTGTCCCTGGCCGGAGCCGCCCTCGCCTTGTTCGGCTTCTTCGGGGGCACCGACGTCGGCCTGACCATCACCGGCTCGCTGTTCGCCCTGTAGTTTTTGCCATTCGCGTGTCGGTCCCGGACCGAATCCCCGGTGGGCCTAGGCTTCGAACGGGTGTTCGCGATCTTTGGGAGGGTGCGTGCGGGTGCTGGGAGTCGACCCCGGGCTGACCCGGTGCGGGTTGGGCGTGGTCGATGGCGGTGTGGGGCGCAGTGCCACCTGCGTCGCCGTCGGTGTCCTGCGCACCCCCGCCGACGCCGCGCTCGCCGACCGGCTGCTCGCCGTGTCCAACGGCATCGAGGAATGGCTTGAGGAGCACAAGCCCGATGTCGTCGCGGTGGAACGGGTCTTCAGCCAGCACAACGTGCGCACCGTGATGGGCACCGCGCAGGCCTCCGGCATCGCGGCGCTTGCCGCGGTCAAACGCGGGCTGCCCGTCGCGTTTCACACCCCCAGCGAGGTCAAGGCCGCTGTGACCGGCTCGGGACGTGCCGACAAGGCGCAGATCACAGCCATGATCACCCGGCTGCTGGGGCTCGCCGAGGCGCCCAAGCCCGCCGACGCGGCGGATGCGCTCGCGCTCGCCGTGTGCCACTTGTGGCGCGCGCCGATGATGTCGCGGCTCGCCGAGGCCGAAGCGCGGGCCAAGGAACTCGCCGCCAAGCACCGTGCGAGGCTGGCGTCGGCCGCGAAGGCGAAGCAGGCCACCATGGCCAAGGCGAAAGGGGCGCTGAAGTGATCTCCTCGGTGCGCGGGCCCGTTCTCGCCGTCAGCCTCGACCACGCCGTGGTGGAGGTCGGCGGCGTCGGTCTCGCCGTGCACGCCACCCCCGCGACGCTGGCCACACTGCGCCGCGGCGAGGAAGCCGTGCTGGCCACCGCGCTCGTCGTCCGCGAGGACTCGCTCACCCTGTACGGCTTCGCCGACGCCGAGGCGCGCGAGCTGTTCGGGCTGCTCCAGACCGTTTCCGGGGTCGGACCGCGGCTGGCGATGGCCACCCTCGCGGTGCTCGACCCCGACCAGTTGCGTACGGCCGTCACCGACAACAACATCGCGATGCTCACCCAGGTGCCCGGCATCGGCAAGAAGGGCGCCGAGCGGCTGATCATCGAACTCCGCGACAAGATCGGCAAGGCGCTGGCAAGCTCCAACGGGCACGCCGCCGCCACCCCGGTCCGGGACCAGGTGGTGGAGGCGTTGCAGGGCCTCGGGTTCCCCACCCGCCAGGCCGAGCAGGCCGTCGACGCCGTGCTTGCCGCCGACGGCAACGCCGACACCTCCGCGGTGTTGCGCAAGGCGCTGACCACCCTGGGGCGTAAGCGGTGACCGAGGACGAGACGCTCTCGCCGCTCGCCGCTCCGACCGACCGGGAGGACGAGTCCACGCTGCGGCCCCGCGACCTCACCGAATTCATCGGTCAGGCCAGGGTCCGCGAGCAGCTTGAACTGGTGCTGGAAGGCGCCAAGCGACGCGGCACCCCGCCCGACCACGTGCTGCTGTCCGGGCCGCCCGGCCTCGGCAAGACCAGCCTCTCCATGATCATCGCGGCCGAGTTGAACGCGGCCATCCGCGTCACCTCGGGGCCTGCGCTGGAACGGGCGGGCGACCTCGCGGCGATGCTGTCGAACCTGGTCGAGGGCGATGTGCTGTTCATCGACGAGATCCACCGCATCGCGCGGCCCGCCGAGGAGATGCTGTACCTCGCGATGGAGGACTTCCGGGTCGACGTGGTGGTCGGCAAGGGCCCCGGCGCGACCAGCATCCCGCTGGACATCGCACCGTTCACGCTGGTCGGGGCGACCACGCGGTCGGGATCGCTGACCGGCCCGCTGCGGGACCGGTTCGGCTTCACCGCGCATATGGAGTTCTACGCGCCGGAGGAACTGGAGCGGGTGCTGCGACGGTCGGCCAACATCCTCGGCGTCGACCTTCGCGACGACGGCGCAGTGGAGATCGCCCGCCGCTCGCGGGGCACGCCCCGCATCGCGAACCGCCTGCTGCGCAGGGTCCGCGACTACGCGGAGGTGCGGGCCGACGGCGCGGTCACCCTCGACGTCGCCAAGGCTGCCCTGGCCGTTTACGACGTGGACGAGATGGGCCTGGACCGGCTGGACCGCGCGGTCCTCGGCGCACTGGTGCGTTCCTTCGGCGGCGGTCCGGTCGGGGTGTCCACGCTGGCCGTCGCGGTGGGGGAGGAGCCCACCACCGTCGAAGAGGTCTGCGAGCCATACCTGGTCCGCGCCGGGATGCTGGCCCGCACCCCCCGCGGCCGCGTCGCCACCGCCGCCGCCTGGCAACACCTCGGCCTACCGGCCCCGGCCCAAGCCCCCGGCGACGGCACGCCCACCCTGTTCGACGAGTAACCGGAAGCCACCCCGCAGCAAGGCCACACGGATTTCCGCGGACCTACCTTGGCTTCCACAACGCCCAACCGACTCCCGAAATGGCCCTGCCATGATCGGCCGCGCGGCGGCAGCGAAATAACCAAAAGTGTTGCGTGCCTCGAGGCTCCGCTCTCCCAGGGCCGCATGATGACGCCCCAGGCGATCATGATGTCGCCCTAGGGGCGCATGACGACGCCCTGAGGAGCATTTCGGACCCAGGCGCCCCGATTTCCAGCATAGAACGTGGGACTGACAGTTCCTTGAACGTGAAGGCTGGCCGCTGCGTGACTGGCAAGTGCGGTGATCGGCTGCGGTGAGTGGTGGCAGTGAGGATTGTGCGCCGCGCCCGAGCTAGCGAGTGAAGTGCGCATGTAGGGCGACGAGTTCGGCATCCTGATCGAGAATTCCTCGGACACCCCGATGGTCGCGGCCATGGTCGACCGGATTCAGCAGACCCTGTTCGAGCCGCCGGTCTTCATCTCCGAGCACGATGTGGCCACCACCGCCGGCATCGGCGTGGTGAAGTCTCACCCGCAGCGCAACGACCGCTGCCTTCAACGACCGCTGCACCACGCAACTCCGCCGCCACAAGTCCTCACTGCCACTAACGGCCGCCGCCAGTCACCACAGCGGGCAATCACCAAGGCCCAAGAACTACAGCGGCCAATCACCAAGCCTGAGAACTGTCAGTCCCTGGCCCTATGCTGGAAATCGGGGGCGCTTCAGTTCGAAATCCTCCCCAGGACGACATCATGCGCCCCTAGGGCGACATCATGACCTCTTGCGGCGTCATCATGCGGCCCTGGGAGAGCGGAGCCTCAAGAGCCGCAACACTTTTGGTTCATTTCGCGTCCGTTGTGCGACGCGATCGCCGGCGAGGCAGACCACTCGCCGCCGCCGTTGGTCGTCACCGCAGGCTGTGGCCAGTCATCGCAGGTGCTGCTTTCTGGGCGAATGGCGGGGAGCGGGCTGCTACTCGTGGGTAACCGGTTGTGGGTGGTGGGGTGGGCGGGGTGAGTGGTATGCCGCCGGGGTGGTGGGAATCGCGCCTGGCAGACTTGCCGGGGAATTGAACGTCACCGAGGGCGTTACCGCGCCCGCGATCGGAGCACCGTGAACCTCTCCAACCTCATTCTGCCGCTGCTCCTGCTGCTGTTCGTGCTGCCGCTGTTCCTGGGTATGCGTCGTCAGCGCAAGGCCATGGCCGAGATGCAGAAGCTTCAGGGCTCGCTGGCGCCCGGCGACCGGGTGCTGACCACGAGCGGGCTGCAGGCCACCGTGGCGAGCATCGACGCCGAGGACACCATCGACCTGGAGATCGCGCCCGGCGTTGTCACCACGTGGGTGCGGGCCGCGGTGCGCGAGAAGATCAACCCGGTCGCGGCCGAGGAGAGCAACGAGGACGACCGGACGGACGACGAGGTCGCTCCCGAGTCGACCGCGCAGGTCGCGGCGCCGCTCGAGGACAAGAAGAGCGTGCAGTAAGCCCTACCCGAAACACACACCGGACGGGGTACGCTGCGCCCCCGCCCGCATAATTTCCCGGGGCCACCCTGCACCGGCCCGCGGCGCGAACAGACCTGAATCAGCGTGAGGGGATCGACCTACCGTGGCACCACCAGTAGGGCACATCCGGCCAGGGCGATACCTGGCGGTCTTCGTGCTTATCGTGGCATTCCTGTACGCACTGGTGTTCTTCACCGGCGGCGGAAAGCCGACCCCCAAACTGGGCATCGACCTTCAGGGCGGTACGCGGGTCACGCTGACCGCGACCTCCCCTGACGGCAAGGTCCCGTCGCAGGAGCAACTCCGCCAGGCCAAGGCCATCATCGAGCAGCGCGTCAACGGCCTCGGTGTCACCAACGCCGAGGTGGTGCAGGACGGCACCAACCTGATCATCACGGTCCCCGGTCAGGAAGGCGACCAGGCCAAGAGCCTGGGCAGCACCGCCGAGCTGAACTTCCGGGCCGTGGTCAACAGCGCGCAGGCGCCGGTCGGCGGCGAGGAGCCCACTCAGCCCACGCCGTCGAACCCGGCGCCCAGCGGCAGCCAGACGCCGAGCGCCAACCCGCCGTCGGCGGGTAGCCCGAGTCCCTCGCCGCAGGGCCGCCCGGTGCCCGCGCAGCAGCCGACCGGCACCACGGCGCCCACCGGCAGTGCCACGCCGTCGGCGACCCCGACGACCACCCCGGCCGCGCCTTCCGGTGTCTTCGACCCGAAGAAGGTCGAGGAGATCAAGAAGCTGCGGGAGATCCGGCAGAATCCCGCCCTGGAGACCGATCCTCAGCTGCAGCAGGCCATTCTCAGCGCGTTCAAGTGCGAGGAGAAGGACCCGCTGAAGGGCTTCGACGACCCGGCCCTGCCACTGGTCACCTGCGGCAAGAAGGAAAAGACCAAGGACGGCGAGGAGATCCAGGAGAAGTTCGTCCTGGGCCCGGTGTTCATCAAGGGCGAGCTGATCGACGACGCCAGCGCGGGCATCCCGCAGGGCGCGGTCGGCTACGTGATCAACCTGAGCTTCAAGAGCGAGGGAAGCAAGATCTGGGGTGACTTCACCACCAAGAACGTCGGCAAGCGCGCCGCGTTCGTGCTGGACACCGAGGTCGTCTCCGCGCCGAGCATCAACGAGCCGATCATCGGCGGCAACACCCAGATCAGCGGCCAGTTCACGCAGAAGGACGCCAACGAGCTCGCCAACGTGCTGAAGTACGGCGCGCTGCCGCTGCGCTTCGAGTCCTCCAACGCCGAGACGGTGTCCGCGACGCTGGGCCTGGCCTCGCTGGAGGCGGGCCTGATCGCGGGCGGCATCGGCCTGATCCTCGTGGTCATCTACTGCATGTTCTACTACCGCGCGCTCGGCCTGCTGACGGTGCTCTCGCTGCTGCTGTCCGGTGTCGTGGTCTACGCGGTGCTGGTGCTGCTCGGTCGTTGGATCGGCTTCACCCTCGACCTCGCCGGTATCGCGGGCTTCATCATCGCGATCGGTATCACCGCGGACTCGTTCATCATCTTCTTCGAACGAATAAAGGACGAGATGCGCGAGGGCCGGACGTACCGGTCCGCGGTGCCGAGGGCCTGGGTCCGCGCCCGGCGCACCATCCTGTCCGCGGACGCGGTCAGCTTCCTGGCCTCCGCGGTGCTCTACGTGCTCGCCGTCGGCCAGGTGAAGGGCTTCGCGTTCACCCTCGGCATGTCCACCGTGCTGGACCTCGTGGTGGTGTTCCTGGTGACCCACCCGCTGGTCGTCGTCGCGTCGAAGTCCAAGCTGCTCAGCAACCCGAGCATCTCCGGCTTCGGCTCCATCCAGCGGTACGCCGCGGCCCACCGCAAGGCCGCCGCGGCCCCCGCGTCCACCGCATCCTCGGAGGCGTGACCATGGCTGACCTGACCGCCACCGGCGACCGGTTCGACGCCTCGGTGCGCAAGGAGCGCCTGTTCACCAGGCTCTACACCGGTACCGGCGCCTTCGACGTCATCGGCAAGCGCAAGCGCTGGTACATCCTGCTGGCCATCGCCGTGCTGATCTGCCTCGGCACGATCACGTTCAAGGGCTTCAACTACGGCATCGACTTCATCGGCGGCACCACCGTGCAGATGTCGGCGACCGGAGCCAACGGCCCGATCTCCGTCGAACAGGCCAAGGACGTCTACCACCAGGCACTGCCCGGCAAGGGCGACCCGACCGTGCAGGCGGTGGGCACCGGGGCCTCGCAGAGCATCGTGATCAAGTCCGAGACGCTGAACCAGGGCGAGGTGTTCCAGCTCAAGGACGCCCTGTCCAAGCAGACCCAGCCGCAGACCAACGGGCAGCCCGCCCAGATCAGCGACAGCGCGGTCAGCGCGAGCTGGGGTGGGGAGATCACCGACAAGGCGCTCATCGCGCTGATCGTGTTCCTGATCCTGGTGACGCTGTTCCTCGCGCTGTACTTCGAGAAATGGATGGCGGTCTCCGCGCTCGCCGCGCTGGTGTTCGACATCCTGCTCACCGCGGGTGTCTACTCGCTGGTCGGCTTCGAGGTCACGCCCGCCACCGTGATCGGTCTGCTCACGATCCTTGGTTTCTCCCTCTACGACACGGTGGTGGTGTTCGACAAGGTCAAGGAGAACACCCGCGGTCTGCTCGGCCTGACCCGCCGCACCTACGGCGAGGCGGCCAACCTCGCGTTGAACCAGACCCTGATGCGCTCGATCAACACCTCGCTGATCGCGGTGCTGCCGGTGCTGGGTCTGCTGGTGATCGGCGTCGGCCTGCTCGGCGTCGGCACCCTGAAGGACCTCGCGCTGGTGCAGCTCACCGGCATGCTCTCCGGTGCGTTCTCCTCCATCTTCCTGGCCACCCCGCTGCTGGTGGACCTGAAGATGCGCGACCCGCAGTACCAGCAGCAGGCCCAGCGGGTGGCCAACCGCCGCGCGAGCATCGCCCGCAAGGCCTCCGCCGCGCACGCCGGCGACCTGGACACCACCGACGACGAGGCACTGGCCGCCGAACTCCGCCACGAGCGGGCCCTGGCCGCCGCCTCCTCCGTACCGGCCCGCCATCGGCCCACCGACGGGCGCCGCCGCCCGGCAGGCAAGTCCAGCACCCGGCCCTCCGGCAAGCGCCAGCGCTGACCAACCCCGTGAGTGGCAACCGAGGCCAGGCCTCGGTTGCCACTCACGGCTTTTCCACCCGCGGAGGCCACCTCTCGATGACCACCTACGACGAGTTGACCGCCGATCTCCGCCGCGCGCTGGCGCTGGTGCGCGACGTGCCCGATTTCCCACAACCCGGCGTCCTCTTCCGGGACATCGCCCCGATGCTGGCCGACCCCGAGGCCTTCCGCGCCGTCGTCGATGCCATGGCGGATGCGGCCCCGGAATCCGACGTGGTCGCCGCGGTCGAGGCCCGCGGCTTCCTGTTGGGAGCCGCCATCGCCGCCCGGCTGGGCCTGGGCGTGGTGGCCGTCCGCAAACCCGGCAAGCTCCCCGTCGTCGCCGACCGCGTCGACTACGCCCTCGAATACGGCACCGCGAGCCTCGAACTCGCGGCGGGCGTCCTCCGCCCCGCCCAACGCGTCCTGGTTGTCGACGACGTCCTGGCGACCGGCGGCACCGTCACCGCCGCCTGCGAGCTGATCACCCGAGCAGGCGCCCACGTCAGCGGCGTCGCCATCCTCATCGACATCACCGCACTGGCCCCCGTCCGCCCCGCCGCCATGCCCGAGGTCCAGGCGCTCTTCCAGCTCTGATCCCGCACTTGGCGTCCAAGGTTCGACTTAATGCCCTAGGTCTGCGGATGACGCCGCTATGGCCGGACTTGGGACACCAAGTCTGGATTGGTCGGGGATGGCGGGGGTCAAGAGCCAGGAGCGGTGGTGCGGGTCGCTGCGGAGGGCCCATTCGGTGGGGAGGCGGCGTTGCACGGCGGCGGCGCGCTGGGCTTCCCAGCCGTGGAACAGACCGTAGGTGAAGCCGTTCTCGCTGTGCAGGTGGGCGCGTTCGCCCAGGGCCAGCAGCGCACGGCGGACCACCACGCTGTCCTGGTGGGTGCCCAGCAGGCGCTGTAGGGAGCGAAGCTGCTTGCGCAGCCCGCGGGCAGGCTTGCCGTGCACGGGGATGGCCAGTTCGGTCGCGTCCATCACCGCCTTGGTGGCGATCCGGACCCGGTGCAGGGCCTCGTCGGCGTCGGTGCCGTCCCCGGACAGCAGGGACACCGCGGTCTCCAGGTCGCGGTAGCGGGCGTCGACGCACCCGGGCAGGACCTCCGCGGCCGGTCGGCAGCCGAGTTCGGTGGCGGGCGGCTCGGTGAGCAGGGCGGACAGGTCGAGCAGCATCGTCCGGCAGCGTTCGCTGTCCAGCACGAGCAGCAGCTGGGCGCGGGCCTTGGCGTGCTCGCGGCCGAAGTACCACTCCACCCGCGTCCGCACCGGGCCGAGCACCAGATCCCGCGAGGCCCGCTCCAGCAGCGCAGACAGGCGGGCGTGCTGGACCTCCACGTCCCGCGCGGTGCCCAGCGCCCAGTTCAGCCTGCTCAGCGATTCCACCAGCGGCTGCCGCGGGCCAAGCACGCCCGAAAACGTCTCCAGCGTGTTCCGGACCCGGCGCACCCGGTGCCGCAGCCTGCGCACCGCGCCCGGCTCGTCGTCGCGGGCCCGGCCCAACTGGTCACCGATCAGTGAGTGCTGCCGTTGTACATACGCGAGGACGGCGTCCAGCGCCGTTTGCGGCTTCGCAGGCATGGAATCGGTCCTACCACGACAGGTGTGACGCGTGATACCACCGACAAGAGGACACCCTGCCCGCTCACCTGCTGTGATAGCGGAGTTATCCTCAACGGTCTCGGGAGGCGAGCGTCATTCCGGTTGGCGAGGCATCCTGGGGAAAAGGGCACGTCCCGGCCCTCGGGAACCCCGAAATCGGCCCTGTGGAGTGTGCGGTGAGCGAACTGGAGTCCGTACCCGCGTCAGCGCAGGAGGTGCCGCCTTCCATGCGGCAACCGTCCGCGACCCGGCGCGTGCGGGCTCGGCTCGCCCGACGCATCACAGCGCAGCGGCCCGCGCTGGTCAAGCAGGTGCTTGAACCCCTGGCGGCGGTGCACCGCGAATTGCACCCGAAGGCCGATCTGGGACTACTGCAACGGGCCTACGACGTCGCCGAGGAGAAGCACCGCGACCAACGCCGCAAGTCCGGCGACCCCTACATCACCCACCCGCTCGCCGTGGCCACCATCCTGGGCGAGCTGGGCATGGACACCACCACGCTGGTCGCCGCGCTCCTGCACGACACCGTGGAGGACACCGACTACTCGCTCGAGCTGCTCGAAGACGACTTCGGCGAAGAGGTGGGCCACCTCGTCGACGGGGTGACCAAGCTGGACAAGGTGCAGCTTGGCGCAGCCGCCGAGGCCGAGACCATCCGCAAGATGATCATCGCGATGGCTCGCGACCCCCGGGTGCTGGTCATCAAGCTGGCCGACCGCCTGCACAACATGCGCACCATGCGGTTCCTGCCGCCGGAGAAACAGGCCCGCAAGGCCCGCGAGACGCTGGAGGTGCTGGCGCCGCTGGCCCACCGGCTGGGCATGGCCACCGTCAAATGGGAGCTGGAGGACCTCGCCTTCGCGATCCTCCAACCCAAGAAATACGACGAGATCGTTCGGCTGGTGGCCAACCGCGCACCCTCCCGCGACATCTACCTGGGCGGCGTGATCTCCGAGATCGCCGAGCACCTGGAGAACGCCAGGATCAAGGCGCGGGTCGAGGGCAGGCCCAAGCACTACTACTCGATCCACCAGAAGATGATCGTCCGCGGCCGCGACTTCGACGACATCCACGACCTGGTCGGCGTGCGCATCCTGGTGGACGAGGTCCGCGACTGCTACGCCGCGATGGGCGTGGTGCACGCGCTGTGGCAGCCGATGCCAGGCCGGTTCAAGGACTACATCGCCCAGCCCCGCTTCGGCGTCTACCAGTCGCTGCACACCACCGTGATCGGCCCGGACGGCAAGCCGCTCGAGGTGCAGATCCGCACCCACGAGATGCACCGCACCGCCGAGTACGGCATCGCGGCGCACTGGCGGTACAAGGAGACCCGCGGCACCCACGGCGGCCACCACGCCGGGAAGTCGTTCGAGGTCGACGAGATGGCCTGGATGCGCCAGCTTCTGGACTGGCAGCGGGAGGCCGCCGACCCAGGCGAGTTCCTGGAGTCGCTGCGCTACGACCTGGCCGCCCGCGAGATCTTCGTGTTCACCCCCAAGGGCGATGTGATCAACCTGCCCACCGGCTCCACCCCGGTGGACTTCGCCTACGCGGTGCACACCGAGGTCGGCCACCGATGTATCGGCGCGCGGGTCAACGGCCGCCTGGTCGCGTTGGAACGCAAGCTGGAAAACGGTGAGGTCGTCGAGATCTTCACCTCCAAGGCCGAGGGCGCAGGCCCCAGCCGCGACTGGCTCCAGTTCGCCGCATCGCCCAGGGCCAGGGCCAAGATCAAGCAGTGGTTCGCCAAGGAGCGCCGGGACGAGGCGATCGACGCGGGCAAGGAGGCCATCGCCAAGGAAGTCCGCAGGGTCGGCCTGCCGATGCAGCGGCTGGTCTCCGCGGACTCCATGGCGGCGCTGTCCCGTGAGCTGCGGTACCCCGACGTCAGCACCCTGTACGCGGCGGTGGGGGAGACCCACATCTCCGCCCGCCACGTGGTGCAGCGCCTGGTCGCCCAGCTTGGCGGCGTCGAGCACGCCGAGGACGAACTCGCCGAGCGCTCCACTCCTTCCACCGTGCAGCGCCGCCGCGCGATCGGGGACGCGGGCGTGGTGGTCAAGGGCGCCACCGATGTGCTGGTCAAGCTCGCCCGCTGCTGCACACCGGTGCCCGGCGACGACATCCTGGGCTTCGTCACCCGCGGTGGCGGGGTGAGCGTGCACCGCACCGACTGCACCAACGCCGACGAGTTGCGCACCACCCCGGAGCGGCTGCTGGAGGTCGAGTGGGCGCCGTCGGCCTCCTCGGTGTTCCTGGTCGCCATCCAGGTGGAGGCGCTGGACCGGCACCGGCTGCTCTCCGACGTCACCAAGGTGCTGGCCGATGAGAAGGTCAACATCCTGTCCGCGTCGGTGACCACCTCACGGGACCGGGTGGCGGTGAGCCGTTTCTCCTTCGAGATGGGCGACACCAAGCACCTCGGTCACCTGTTGCGCACCGTGCGCAATGTCGAGGGCGTTTACGACGTCTACCGCGTCACCTCGTCCTGAGCAGCACGTCCCTCGCTGCGTCCTGCCGTTCGACCAGCGCCCCGGGCCTGGGTGCGTAGTGCGGCGAGCCGGGAGCGGACGCCGTGACCTGGTGAGTTCGCGGCGCCACCCCGGACTCAAGCTCGCGAACGGCGGGCACCACCGCCGAGGTCTGCGAGACCGCGTCCATCACGGTGGCGCGCAGCTTTCTGCGCTCGGTGTGCTTGGTGAAGTAGTTGGTCGCGACGGCACCGATCAGCCCGCCGCCGGTCGTGTAGGCCGGTTCCACCAACCCAGGCGTGGAAACCGCCCTGCCAAGGAAGGCGGAGTGCGAGGATCAGCGGTAGTCGTCCTCATCGCCGGGAACGGCGCGGCGCTGCTCATCGGCGTCCGCGGGGTCGACCTCGAGCTGTTCGGTCGGCGGGTTGTCCTGCGCCTCGTCCAACGCCGCCCGCTGTTCCGCGAGGTCGGCGGGGTCGGCATCCTCCGGGAGCGCGAACGCGTCCGCTCGGAGTACGTGGTGCCTGGTTGACTCGTTGATGGCCATCATCCCTTCTTCCGCCGATCCGGAACCGAATTGTCACCAGCCGGTGCCCGACCTGCCATCCGAAACCCTTTCCAGGTATACCGCTGAGACAGCCCCGATATGCCTGGGCTTTGTGGACAACCTGCACCACCCGGCTGTGCGCCAGGCATGGGACGCGCCGCCGTCGTCGTAATGCCCGCGGCGTTCGGACCCATGGGGGCGCACTACCGTCAGCTAGTCGGTTTTACCCGATCGGCGCTGGTCGCCCTGGCGTAGGCGTCGCGAGGATCGTGAACCGGGAGGTATCGGAGCCGTCATGGTCGTCGAAGGATTGGATCATGCGTTAACCATGGGCAGGGACCCGCTCGCTTTGGCGCGGCTGCGCAGGGCGGGCCGTGCCGGGAGCTTCCGACGAGGGGACTTCCTGCTGACCGAGGGCACCGCGAGCGAGGAGGTGCTGCTGATCGCGGCGGGCACGGTCAAGATCGTGCTGACCAACCGCGTCGGCGCCGAGCTCATCGCGGACCTGTGCGGGCCGGGCGACCTGATCGGCGAATTGGGTGTGCTCAGCGACAAGCCGCGCAGCGCCTCCGCCATCGCACTGACCTCGGGCAGCGTGGTGCATATCGCCAGGGACCGATTCCTCTGCCTGCTCGATGACGACCGGGATCTCGCGCGGTATGTTCTGGACATCGTGCAGCACCGGCTGCGCACCGCCGACCAGCAGCGGTTGGACCGCCTCGGGCAGGACACCCTGACCAGGGTGGGTGGGCAGCTGTGCCGCTGGGCGCGCCGTTATGGCACGTTCACACCGGAGGGTGTCGTGATCAGCGGCATCACGCAGAAGGAACTCGCACAGGTCGTCGCCGCCTCGGAGAAGACGGTGGACGGCGCGCTCAAGCAACTGCGTTCGGCCGGACTGCTGCGCACCGGCCGCGCGCGTTTCGTCATCCCCGACCTCGCGCGGCTTGAACGGCGATTCACCGAGGAACTCTCGGATTGAGCTTTACCGTCCGGTATCCCGCGAATCAGGGAGAGCACCCCCCGAATCCGGACGAAACTGCTAAGCCGGGGGAGTGGAAGCAAGATCATCATGCTGATTCAGGGGGAGGTTCGTTGATCCTCGTACCGGAACACCGCGCCGTCATCGGCCTGGACATGATCAAGTCCGCGGGTACACCCGGCCACCAATTGGTCGCCCTCTCGGAAGCGTTCTACGACCTGGTGTGGGGAGCGCTGCGGGAGTTCGAACTCAAGCCCGACCCCAATGTCCCCGACCAGCACACCGGTGACGGCATGCTGCTGGCGTTCGCGGGCACCCACCTCGGCAGGCTCGTCGACATGACGACCGTGCTGGACGGCAGGATCGCCGGGTACAACCGGCACAGCAAGCCCGAGGTGCGATTACGGGTGGCGATCCACGTCGCGCCGCTGCCCGACGGCATCGGCTACCACCGCGCCAACATCGAAAACGCCCGGCTGCTCAACGCCGACAAGTTCCGCGCCCTGCTGGAGCGGTGTGCGCAGGACCGCCCGGACGGCTCATTCAGCTCCGGGCTCATCCTGTCCGACCACGCCTATCGCGCCGTGTTCGGCGGCGCGTACACCAGGCTGATCGGACAGCAGGAGTTCTGCGGCGTGCTGATCGAGCACAAGGAGTACCGCTCGATCGCCTGGGTCAGGGTGCCCGGCTTCGACCAGAACCGGCTGGCGGATTTCGCCGAAACCACCGAGGAAGCCGCACCACCGCCTGAGCCCGCGCCCGCGGCGGGCAGCGTCAGCAACTATGTGGCCGGGGACCTGCACGGGGTGCAGGCCGGCACCATTCACGGCGATATCACCCTGCACGGAATTCGCCGATGACGGCGGCGGATGCCGGTGCGACACCGGCGTCCCCCGCCCCACCACGCGACACCGAGGCCGAGACCACGCTGGGCCTGCTCCCGCCCGAAGACGGCGGCCGCACCGCCAACAGCACCCTCGGGGACAACCACGGCGTGCAGAGCGGCACGATCAACGGTGACATCACCTTCAACTCGCTGCTGCCGCCACCGCTGATCGACCGCCGCGTCGCCGACTTCGAACTGGCCGAGGTCGCCGGGAAGTTCGTCGCGCCAGGCGGTTTCGACGCGGCCGTGCACAAGCTCGCCGACCAGCGCATCGTCATCCTCTACGGCAAAGGCGCGGGCCGGGTGTTCGCGGGCATCCGGCTGCTGCGCGACCACCGGCCCGCGAACCTGGTGCACCTCAACCCGAACCGCCCGCTGGACAGCATCGACGGCGCCGAACTCGAACCGGCGCACGGCTATCTCTGGGAATGCCCGCACCCCGCGCCCCGGCTGGCCTTCGGCGACCGCGAGTTCTCCGGCATCCACAAGCTGATTCAGGAGATCGGCGCGCTGCTCGTGCTGATCGTCGAGGACCGCACCCAGGTGCCATCGCACCAACTGCGGCACAGCGCCCCGTTGTCCCCGCCGGACCCGGTGGAGGTGGCGGCCGCGACGATCCGCTACCGCAGACACGATGCCGCGGAGGAACCGCTGCGGGTACTCAAGACCGCCCTGAACGGATGCCTGTCCGCCGGTGACTCCCCGCGCCGCGCCGACCACGCCGGTCAACTCGCGATCGATGTGGCCGACACCCGCTGCACGGAGGAGGCGGCGCGGTCGGAGTTGGGCACCGACATCGCGGTGGCGGTGGCCGAGTGGTTCACCAGACAGCGGCGCACCACCATCGAGTACGCGTTGGCGGTGGCCATCGCGGTGTTCGAGAACCGCCCCTACGACGTGGTGTGCGACGCCGCGATCGTGTTGGAGGAGGCCATCCGGACCGCGGAATTGCCGCCGGACAAGGAGTTGCGGCCGCGCAGGCTGTTCGACGCCTCGCGGGAGGAACTGCTGGGCAGGGTCGGCGCCCGCTGCGACACCCGCGAGCACGCGGCGTACCCGGGACTGGTCATCGAGACGGTGCGTTTCACCAGGTCGGAGTGGGCCGCCGCGGTGATCCGCTACGTGTGGCGGGAGTACGACATCGCCCGCGACCTGGTCCTGTCCTGGCTGATCCACCCCGGCCTCGCGGGCCGCTACACCACCGACGCGGCGCTGGCGATCTGCTCGCTCGTGCAGGCGGTGCCGCGCACCCGGCCGCTGAAGGACCTGCTGCCGCTGGCCGAGCACGTGAGCTGGCACCGCAGGGAGTTGGCGGCGGAGGCACTGCGCAGGCTCGCCGAGAAGGACGCCTACCGGCCGCTGATCACCCGGCAGGTGGACCGCTGGCTGGACGGCACCTCGGCCTACGCCAAGAGCACCGCTGTGCTGTTCCAGTCCCGCGGCTACGGCCAGGACGAGTTGGGGGAGGTGCTGGACCGGCTGGAGTCCGCCGCGACCAGCGAGCGCACCGTGGTGCAGGAGAGCGTGGTGCTCGCGGTGCTGGGGCTGACCTCCACCAAGGGCAACCGGGTGCCGGTGCTGCGCAGGCTGCATGCCTGGAGCCACTGCCGCTGCTCGGACGACGACGACCGCCGCCGACGCGGCGTGGCGCTGGCCTGCGCAATGTGGATCCTGGGGGTGCGCGACCTGGCGTATGCGCAGATCGCCGCCGTGGACGCCGAATGCGGCGCGCTGGTCGCCTGCCTGCTGCGTCAGATGCTGCAGGACGTCCGGCTGGGCACGGAGGTGATCGAGGGGCTCTACGGCGCCGCGCGGCGGGCCGAGCCCGACAGCAGGCAGGCCAAATTCCTGACGCACCTGTTCACCGAGGTGATCCCCCGACCCGACCTGCTGCGCGCGGATCTGCGGGAGCGCTACTTCAAGCTGGGCGGCCGCATCGACTACATCATCGACAAGGCCTGCTCGCTGGTCAGCTGAGCTCGTCGGCGAGGAGGTCCATCAGCAGGCCGTCCTCCCAGACACCCTCGTCGTTGCAGGAGTACTGGCGCATCACGCCGACCGGCTTGAAGCCGACCTTCTCGTAGCAGCGGATCGCCGCCTTGTTGGTGGCCACCGGGTCGATGGTGAGGCGGTGGTGCTCCAGGTCCTCGACCAGCCACCGGGCCACCGTGCGCACCGCGTCGGTGCCGAAGCCCTTGCTGTGGAACTCCGGGTCGATGAACAGGTCGATCCCGGCGTGCCGGTAGTCGGGATCCTCGTTCTCCCACCACTGGATCATGCCGATGACATGGTCATCCACCATGATCGCGAAATGCTTGTCGGCGTCCTCGACCAGATCGGCCTCCGGATCGTCCCAATGCCAGTCGACCAACTCGGGCTTGGCCAGGATCTCCTCGAAGAGATCAAGATCGTCCACGGACGCGGGACGCAGGACAACGGATTCGCCGTGAAGCAGCAGCACGAGATCAGCTTTGCACGCGTGCCCCGCGTGCCCGCGCGCAGGGTTGGCTTCACCGGGTCGATCTTCCGCTCCGACAACCACATGAAACGCAAGACGGCCCCCACCGGAAGGTGAGGGCCGCCGTGAGCGGCGTGGTTACTGGACGACGGTGGCCGTCTCGATGTTGACCGCCTGGTTCGGCTTGCCGTCCTGCGGGGACTGGCCCTCTGGCGAGACGCCGCCCGCCGCGACCTTGTCCAGCACGGTCAGGCCGGGGGCGCCGATGGTGCCGAAGATGGTGTAGTTCGGCGGCAGGCCCGAGTCGGCGAACACCATGAAGAACTGGCTGCCGTTGGTGTCAGGGCCGCTGTTGGCCATGGCCAGCACGCCGCGGGCGTACAGCTTGGTCTGCCCGCTCGGGTCGGCGGGGAAGTTCGGCAGGTCCGCGGGCTTCTCGTCCTTGAACTTGTAGCCGGGGCCGCCGCGGCCGGTGCCCTGCGGGTCACCGCACTGGAGCACCTTCAGGCCCTCGCCGAGGGTCAGGCGGTGGCAGCTGGTGGCGTCGAAGTACTTGGCCTTGGACAGGTGCAGGAAGCTCTGCACCGCGCAGGGCGCCTTCGCCCGGTCCAGGGTCAGCGGGATCTCGCCCTGGCTGGTCTTGAGGTTGACGGTGACCGTGCCCTGCTTGGGCGTGTCCTTCGGGTCCTCCGGCATCCCGGCCTGCTTGGCGGCGGGCTCGGCGGGGGTCTCCTCGAAGGCGCAGCCGCCGTCGGTCTTCTTGCCCTGCGGCAGCGGCGTCGTGGTCGTGGTCTCCGACGGGTTCGCCGCGTCGCTGCTGCCGTCGTCGGTGGCCAGCCAGTAGATGCCGCCCACGACCGCGAGCGTGATGACTATGGTGGCGGCGACGGCAATGATGCGGTTCCGCTTGGCCCGCGCCGCCCGGCGTTCCAGCTGACGTTCCAGCTTCCGCCTTGCCGCTTCGCGGCGTTGCTCATTGCTCGGCACCCCGGTGCTCCCTCCGCCCGACTCCTCGACCCAAATGCAGGGCCGTGTGTCCTACGCCGGGGGCCCGTCACCTTTCTCGGCGGCCCAGCTTCCCGCTGGACGCACCGGTGAAAGGCCCAAGTACGCCCGGTACGAGGACCTTTCACCGGCGCGCCCAGCGGAAAGCTGGATCCACCGAATAAAGGCAACGGGCCCCCGGCGTAGGACACTTGCGGTGGGATTCTAGGCAAGCGGTATATGGCTGCTGTATGGCCATGGCACCCAGCTAGGCTGGTCACCGGCAACAGGGCCGGAAACTCGGCCGAACGGACGATCAATGTCGGGAGGGCCGCACCGTGCTCGTCGTGGGATTTCCCACCGGAGCCCTGCAGGCCAACTGCTACCTGCTCGCGCCGGGGCCGGGTGAGGCCTGTGTGATCGTGGACCCCGGCCAGGACGCCGTCGAACCGATCACCGAGCAGCTGGCCAAGCACCGCCTCACGCCGGTGGCCGTGCTGCTCACCCATGGCCACTTCGACCACATGTTCTCCGTGACGCCGGTCTGCGACGGCCACGACGTCCCCGCCTTCATCCACCCCGAGGACCGCGGCCTGCTCACCGACCCCGCCCGCGGCTTCAGCAAGGAGACCGCCGAGTTCTTCGGCGGTCGGTTCACCCTGCGCGAGCCGAGCGAGGTCCGTGAACTCGCCGACGGCATCGACCTCGAGTTGGCGGGCCTGCGGGTCACCGTCGACCACACCCCGGGCCATACCGGTGGGTCGGTGTCGTTCCGTACGACCACCGAGGAGGGCGGCAGGCTGATGGTCTCCGGCGACACCCTCTTCGCGGGCTCGATCGGTCGCACCGACCTGCCGGGCGGGGACCACCAGCAGATGCTGCACACGCTGCGCGAAAAGGTGCTGACCCTGCACGACGAGACCGTCGTGCTGCCCGGCCACGGCCCGACGACCACCATCGGCCGTGAGCGCGCGTCCAACCCGTTTCTGTTGGGGATCGACGACGCGCAGGCCGCACCGCGAGGACGAGGACTGTAGTGAGCACGTTTTCCGCCCCCAAGGGCGTGTTGGAATACCTCCCGCCGGACTCGGCGGCCTTCGTCGCGGTCCGCTCCGCGCTCACCGAGGCTGCGCGGCGCGCGGGCTACGGCCACATCGAACTGCCGATCTTCGAGGACACCACGCTGTTCGCCCGCGGCGTCGGCGAGTCGACCGACGTGGTCAGCAAGGAGATGTACACCTTCGAAGACCGCGGCGGTCGCTCGGTCACGCTGCGCCCCGAGGGCACCGCGGGCGTCATGCGCGCGGTCATCGAACACGGCCTTGACCGCGGTCAGCTACCGGTGAAACTCCAGTACGCGGGACCGTTCTTCCGCTACGAGCGCCCGCAGGCGGGCCGCTACCGCCAGTTCAACCAGGTCGGCATCGAGGCCATCGGCGTGGACGACCCGGCGCTGGACGCCGAGGTCATCGCCGTCGCCGACGCCGGGTTCCGCGCGCTGGGCCTGTCCGGCTACCGCACCGAGCTCACCTCGCTGGGCGACGCCACCTGCCGCCCCGCCTACCGGGAGAAGCTCCAGGCGTTCCTGGCGAAGCTGCCGCTCGATGAGGACACTCGGCGCCGCGCGGAGATCAACCCGCTGCGGGTGCTGGACGACAAGCGCCCCGAGGTGCGTGAGCTCACCGCCGAGGCGCCGCTGATGGTCGACCACCTCTCCGCCGAGTGCCGCGAGCACTACGAGCAGGTCAAGGGCCACCTCACCGATCTCGGCGTGAAGTTCACCGAGAACCCGCGCATGGTCCGCGGCCTGGACTACTACACCAAGACCACCTTCGAGTTCGTGCACGACGGGCTCGGCGCGCAGTCCGGCATCGGCGGCGGCGGTCGCTACGACGGGCTGATGGCCGAACTCGGCGGCCAGCCGCTGTCCGGCGTCGGCTTCGGCCTCGGCGTGGACCGCACCGTGCTGGCCTGCGCGGCGGAAGGACTGGCCATCGCCGACACCGCGCGTTGCGAGGTGTTCTGCGTGCCGATGGGCGAGGCCGCGAAGGCTCGCCTGGTGGGCATCGCCGGGCACCTGCGCAACGCGGGCATCCGCACCGATCTGTCCTACGGCGGCAAGGGCCTCAAGGGCGCGATGAAGTCCGCGGACCGCTCCGGCGCCCGTTTCGCGATCGTGTTGGGGGAGCGGGACCTCGCCGAGGACAGCGCCCAGCTCAAGGAGCTTTCCACCGGCGAGCAGCGCCCGATACCGCTGGCCGAGCTGGTATCCACCATCCGTTCGGAGTTGGCGCGGTGACCACCACCGATGAGCAGGTCCCGCTGGACCTGCTCGGGCCGAAAGTGGCCCGCAGCAGGGCGATCACGCTGGTGGTCGCCGCCAGCTTCCTGGGTGCGGCGATGGGCGGCATCGTCGGGCTGGTCGGCGGCCGGGCGCCCGGCCTGTTCACCGCCGCGATCATCGCCGTGCCGCTGTTCCTGCTGGCCTGGGGCGAGTCGCGGCGGCGGAACACGCTGCGCGGCACCGAGATCTCGGTGCGCATGTTCGGCACCCGCACCGTGGACCTGCGGCTGCTCACCTCGGTGGCCCTGCTGATCACCGATATGCGCGGTACCAGGACGATCGGGCTGCTCGCAAGCGGTGGCCCAAAGGGCAAGACTGTCAACATCGCACTGGCCATCTACTCCGGCACCGGCGGTCGTGAGCTCGGCATCCTCCAGCTACGCAGGCTGGCCGACGCGCTGGCCGGTGCGCCGGACACCCGTGCGCTGGTGCTTTCACAGCTTCTGGTGCTCCAGTTGAGGTCGGAGGCCAAGGGTGAGGCGGCGCCTGATCGTCCGCTCTTTCAGGTGGCTTCCCTTGCTCCGCAAGGGCGACTGGCGCAAAAACTTCACCCGGATGCGCTAGCGCGTTTCGTAGCGGCACTGGAGTAGTTCTTGCGCACTTGGCAGGATGGCGCGCCATGAGCTCCCTGCTGCCCGGCGTGCTGCGTACCCTGGCACGCCTGAGCGTCGCGGGGATAGCCGCCCGGCCACGTTTGCATGTCTCATCCTCGGCCGCCCCGCTGGCCTGGCTTGGCCGCGAGATGAACCCGGAGCGGGTTCGCCGCACCGATGCGTTGGACCGGCTGGCCGCTTTGGACTGTATGCACCCGGCGGAGCGCATGGTGCGGATGGGCTGGGTGATGCTGGTCGGCCCGGCCCGCGTGCTGGGCCGCAAGACCCGGCTCTGCGTGCCCCTGCTGTCCCGTTCGGTCCGTTTGTCCACTGTAGGCGCCGACAGCCTTTCGCTGCGGGGGATCGGGAAACTCCAGGCACTTCCGCTGCTGGGCGCCGAGCGCGGCGCGTCCTTCGCGGACCGCTGGAGCCCGGAGATGGACCTGCACGACTTGCGCGGCTGGTCGGCCGAACTGCTCGCCGCCGCGGGCTTCGCCACCGTGCGCATGGTCGGCCCGGAGCACGACCCGATCCAGCTGTCCAAAGGGGATGAGCTGGTCGCGGTGCTGGGCTGCGGCCTCTACACCGGACGGGAACTCCAGGCCGCCAACACCGACCTCGAACTGCGGGCCTGGGCAGGCCGCGCGGGCATCGAGGACACGGTGCTGCCTCAGCTGTACCGCCGCACCCGCGCCAGGACCGCCGATCTGCCTCGCGACGGGGAGCCGGTCAACCCGCTGCCGCTGAACCACCCGCAGCGTCAGGCGCTGCTCGCGGCGCGCACCGAGGCGGTCACGCTGATCAGCGGACCGCCTGGCTGCGGCAAGACCCACACGTTGGCCGCCATCGCGCTCGACGCGCTCGCGGCGGGACGATCGGTGCTGGTCGCCACCCGCTCCCGGCATGCCGCCGAGGTCATCGGGCACGCCTTGGACCGGGCGAACGCGGTCCGTCCGGTCACGTTCCTGGACGGCGACCTGCGCGAGGCCCTGACCCGCGGCCTCGACGCTTTGCCCGAGGCAGTCGTGGGGGAGGACTCCGCGCTGACCACGGCGCTGGCCGACCAGCAGCGCGTGGTGCGGTCCATCGCGGGCGCACTGGACGCCGAGCGGCAGGCCGTGGACGCCCCGGCGGTGCGGGATCTCGTTCCGCTGCACCAGAAGTTAGCCCCCGCCGTGTTCGAACCCGGCGCCCGGCTGGCCCCTGCCCGCCGGGCGCTGGCCTGGGCGCTGGCAGGCGCCCACGACGCGGGCAGCTGGCGGGCCGCGCAGGCCGCCGCCAAAGTGCGCCGCGCGGTCGGCGCGGGCCCCGAGGTGGATGTCGAGGACGTGGCCGCTGCCGTCCGCACCGTCACCGTGCTGCGCGCCGCGAACCGGTTGCGCCAGCAGGGCGGCACCTCGCTGGCGTGGCTGCGCAGCCTGCTGCGCAAACGCGACGACCGGCTGCGGGCCGCGGCCGCGGCGGTGCTGGCCAACCGCGCGAGCAGGCCCAGTGTGCAGGCCGCCGCGGAGAAACTCCGCAAGGAACTGCGGTGCGTGGTCGGGAACTGCTGGCGGGCCAGGGCCGAGCTCGCGTCCACGATCACCCCGGAGGCGCTGACCACCGCGCTGCCGCTGTGGGTCGGCACCCTCGGCCAGGTCGAGGACGTGCTGCCCGCGGTGCCCGCCCTGTTCGACCTGGTGCTGATCGACGAGGCCAGCCATGTCGACCAGCCGCTGGCCGCGCCCGCGCTGCTGCGCGGCAAGCGCGCGGTGCTGGCGGGCGACCCGCAGCAGCTTCGCCAGGTGTCCTTCGTGCCCAAGCGGGTCGTGGCGGAGGCGACGCGGATCGAGGGCGTGTCGGACCTGCTGGAGGAACTGGACGCGCCTCGGGTGAGCCTGTTCGACCTGGCCGAGCGCACCCAGACGGTGCGCTGGCTCTCCGAGCACCATCGCTGCGCGCCGCATGTGATCTCCTTCGCCGCCAACCGCTGCTATGCGGGGCGCATCCAGCTGCTGACCACGCATCCGAGGCTGGCGACCCGGTGCTGCATCGCGGTGCGCAAGGTCGACGGCCACCGCATCCTCGGCGTGAACAAGGCGGAGGTCGCCGCCGTGCTGGACCTCGTCCGCGACCGCCTGGACTCGGGCGTGCGCTCCCTCGGCGTGGTCAGCCCCTTCCGCGCCCAGGCCGACGCGCTGCGCACCGCGATCATGGCCGAGTTCGACATCGCGGAGCTGGCCGCGGCGGAACTGCGGGTCGGCACCGTGCACAGCTTCCAGGGCGCCGAATGCGACGAGCTGATCATCAGTCTGGCGCTGTCCACCGAGGACAACGCCGGTTCCTGGCGGTTCGTCAACGACCTGAACCTGATGACGGTGCTGACTACCCGCGCCCGCGAGTACGTGCACCTCATCCTCTCCGTCGACCAGCCCGACGGCCTGATCGGCGACTACCTCCGGCACGCGGCGCGCCCGCCCGCGGAGATCGAGACCCGCGCGCCCGCCGCGGAGTGGACCGCGAAGCTGGCCCGTGAGCTGCGGGCGCTCGGCCAGCCGGTGAAGGCCGGGTACCCGGTGGGGCCGCACGAGGTGGATCTGGTAGTGGGCGACGGAGCGGGCGCGGTGGCGGTGGAGACGCTGCCGCACCCACGCGGAACGGGTGCGCACCTGGAGCGCTGGCGCGCGCTCGGCCTGGCGGGCTGGCGCATTCTCGACGCGTGCCCGACCCGGTTCGACCACGACCCGTCGCGGGCCGCCGCCCAGCTCATCCGCGAGCTCACCGCGTTCAACGCGCACCCCGCCGAACGGCGCTGAGCACTCAATTCCCGCGAAACCGGCAATACACCCGATGGGGCGATTCGGATATGCCCTGGATTCGAGATGCTGGATGCGTGCTGCACGTGCATCCGCATGTGCGAGGCGATTCGAGTGGCGGGAGCCGTTGGATCAAGCCCTGGAAGCCACCGACGTTGTGTTGCCGGTCCCGGATTCGGGGGTATCTGGGACCGCGATGCGACGTCGTGCGAGAGGGAGCCGACCCGGGGGGCGTGGGCTGCCTCGCCAGAGCCGTGGGTGGTGGCAACCCACCACCCACGGCTTCTGGTTCGCGGCTACGGCATCGACATGCCGAGGGTGTAGCCGCCGGAACCGCTGTAGGCGTGCACCAGGTAGCGGTACTAGCCCGCGGTGCCGTTGTAGCTGACCTTCTCGTCGGGGCCCTCGCCTGCGGAGCGGGCGACGGTGGTCCAGGAACTGCCATTCCACTTCTGGAGGTACAGGTCGAAGTCCGTACCGGTCGGGCCGTCCAGGCAGCCCGCATGGGTGCCGGATGCGGTGGATTGGTAGTAGCGGCCGTCGGGCTGGTAGGCGGTGCCGCCGGAGGAGAGGCTGCCGGTGGCGCTGCGGCCAGAGCACTGGGTGCCGCCCGGCGGAGGCGTGCCGCCGCCGCTGGTCACCAGGCTCAGCCCGTAGGCCTGCAGGATCTCGTTGACCGGCTGGAAGTACGTTGTGCCGCCGGAGGAGCAGTTGCCGGAGCCGCCCGAGGTCACGCCCTGCGCCTGGTTGCCCGCCAGCAGCGAGCCGCCCGAATCGCCCGGTTCGGCGCAGACGTTGGTCTGGATCAGACCGCTGACGGTGCCCTGCGGGTAGGTGACCGAGGTGTTGCGGGCCCGGATCGTGCCGCAGTGCCAGCCGGTCGTCGAACCGGACCGGCAGACCGAGGCGCCCACCGCCGCGTCCTGCGAACCGGCCACCGCGACCCGGCCGCCCGAGTAGTTGTTCACCGCGCCGACCGGCGTGTTGCCCGCCGCGACCTGCACCCAGCCGTAGTCGTTGCCGGGGAAGCTCGACCCGCGGAAGGTGCCGCTCGGCTGGGAGGTGGAGGCACCCGTGCTGCCGCAGTGCCCCGCGGTGACAAACCCGCCGCCCACGGAGAAGCCGACCGAGCAGCGGCTGCCGCTGCCGATGTAGTAGGCGTTGCCGCCCACCACGTCGATGAGCGGCCGCGGCGTCTCCTCCGAGTGCTCGATGCGCACGGCCGAGGTGTCCGCGCCGCTGGCCTTGACGAACTCCCAGGCCGCGGCCACGGCGTTCGGCCGGGACTTCACCACGACGCTGTTGCTCGCCACATCCACATACCAACCCGGAACGGTGCGCGGGGCGGTCCGTGCGTCCAAAGCGGACTTCACGTCGTCCAACTGGCGTGCGCTACGGGCGACGATCACTGGTTCGGCACCGGCCGCCCGCACGGCCGCCGTGGCCGAGGAGTCGGTGATGGCGACGGTCAGCTTGTCGGCCTTGGCGTTGAGCCAGCCACCGGCGTACCGCGCGCCGAGCGAGCGCCGCAGCGCCCCGTCCGCCGCGCTGGATTTCTGTTCCCTGAGCAGCCTGGACCGGGCTTCGCTCGCGCTGAGCCCGAGATCTCGTTGCAGTGCTTTCACCATGTCCGGCGCGAATTCCGGCCCCGCGCTCGCGGCGGGAGCCACGAAAACGCTCACCACAAGGGCGGCCGCACCGATGATTACGGAAGGTAGTCGTTGATCCATATCCGTGTCTCCTTCGACATCGGCGTGCAGGGTTGGATCGTTGACGAGGTCACGCTAAATCCCAGCTCAGGCCGTTGTGCCATATCGAAAGGCCATAGCTTTGAGCAAGATCATGACAACTGGATGGCGTCTGTTTCACCGCCGGATGGAGCAATTGCCGTCTGTCACTCGCGGTAAACGTTTTCGACTCGGCGCCGTCTCGTACCGTGCTTCCCGGCCGGGATTGGGAGAGGATCACCTCATGATCGGACAGCTGCGCTCAATCGTTGTGGACTGTGGGAAGCCGCGGGAACTCGCCGAGTTCTACGCGACGCTGCTGGGTGGTTCGATCACCACCGAAGAGCACGACTGGGTCGTGGTCACCGACCCGAACGGCACCCGGCTGGCCTTCCAGTTGGCCCCCGAGTACCAACCCCCGGTCTTCCCCGACCCCACCGGCTCCCAACAGTTCCACCTCGACATCCGCGTCACGGACATCGCCACCGCAGAACCCAAGGCCCTCGCCGCGGGCGCCCGCCACCACGGGCCCGATGGCGACAACTTCCGCGTCTACCTCGACCCGGCGGGCCACACCTTCTGCCTGGTCTGGGGCACCGGCTGAACCGCCTCAGGACTCGGCGGGCACGGGTTCGCGGCTGGCCACCAAGGCGGCCAGCAGGGTCGTCACTGGTACCGCGGCGACCAGGCCGATGCTGCCGATCAGCGTGCGGACCAGTTCCTCGGCGACCTGCTGCGAGGTCACGATGCGGCCGAAGCTCTGCTCCGCCAGGGAGAAGATCAACAGCAGCGGCAGGGCGGCGCCCGCGTACGCCATCGCGAGCGTGTTGACGGCTGAACCGACATGGTCGCGGCCGATGCGGACGGCGGAGGAGTAGAGCTCGCGCCAGCTGTAGTCGGGATTGGCCAGCCGCAGTTCCCAGACGGCGCTGGACTGCGTGACGGTCACGTCGTCCAGCACGCCCAAGGCGCCGATCAGGATGCCCGCCAACAGCAGCCCGCTGGTGTCGATGCCGTGACCGAGGACGCCGATCAGGTTGGCGGTGTCCTCGTTCAGCCCCGTCAGCCGGGCCGCCACGGAGAACACCGCGCTGAGCGCGCCGATCAGCGCCAGGGACACCAGGGTGCCCAGCACTGCGGTGGAGGTGCGCGCGGACAGGCCGTGCGTGATGTACAGGACCAGGAACATGATCGCGCCCGCGCCGACGATCGCGACCCACAGCGGGTCCTGGCCCGCCAGGATCGCCGGGAACACGAACAGCACCAGCACCGCGAAGCTCAGGCCCAGCGCGATCAGCGCCGCCAAACCGCGCCAGCGGCCGAGCACCAACACGGCCAGGGCGAAGACCACCGCCAGCAACAGAATCGGGCGGTCGCGCTGGAAGTCCACGATCTTGTACGAGGTCTCCAACAACGGATCCGAACCGGCGTAGGCCAGCACCACCTTGTCGCCGGTCTTGAACTCCGGGGTGGACGGTTCCACCGGCAGCGTCTGCTCGATCGAGGTGCCCGCAGCGGAACCGTCGGTCAGCCGGACGGTCAATTGTGTGCACTGCTGCTGCGACGGGTCGGCGGCGTCGCCGCTGCACGACTGGTTGGGCACGGCCGCGGTGATCTCGCCGAGGACCGCCTGCTGCGCGCCGACCGGGGACTGCGGCTTGACGAAGTCACCGGGGTAGAACCAGACGAGGCCGACCACGGTGGCCACCGCCAGCGGGATCAACAGCACCGCCAGCAGCGTCCGCACCCGGCTCGACACCGGCGCCGCCGGGCCGTGCCCATGTCCATGTCCATGGCCGCGGGGCGTGGATTCGGGGCGGACGGCGGGAATCGGCGAGGTCAACTCGGCATCGGACTGGGCGGGAGGCAGGCGGCGATGCCGCCCGGAACCGGGAGTGACGTTGGATCCTCGCGAGCCGGACACGCCGACATCCTGCCGCCTGCCGCATGCCGCGCAAGACCCGGCCCACCATTGTCTACGTCGGCTTGATGCTTGGCGGGACGTTCGGGATGATCTCGCCCGCGAGAAAGAGGTGACGTCATAGCCATGCCGCGGACGCAACCGCGGATCGCGATCGTCGGGGCGGGGGCGGCGGGGTTGGTGTGTGCCCACCGACTGCGCCAGTCGGGCATCGCGACCACGGTGTATGAGAGCTCCGACCGGGTCGGCGGGCGCTGCTGGACATCCCGCGACGGCTTCGCCGACGGGCAGATCGCCGAGCGCGGCGCCGAGTTCATCGAGCCCGATCACCAGTACACGCTGCGCCTCGCCGCCGAGCTTGGCCTCGAACTGGATCGGCTGTCCTCGTCCGGGGTGGACGTCCGGCTGGGTGAGCACCGCTGGCGGCTGGCGCAGCTTCACGAGGAGATCCGCCGCGTGAACGCCGCCGTCCGCCGCGAACTGCGCGGCGTGCAGTGCCCGGTGACCTACCGCAACGCCACCCAGCGGGCCAGAGAACTGGACGGAATGTCCATCGTGGACTGGATCGAGCGGTTCGTACCCGCGAGCCGCGGCGACGACGGCCCCGGGCTGCGGTCGCGGCTCGGCGGGCTGCTCGCCTTGGAGTACGCCGCCGCCAACGGCGCGAACGCCGCGGACCAGAGCGCGTTGAACCTGCTGCACAACCGGTTCGGCGCCGCGGGGGAGCGGTTCCGCGTCCGCGGCGGAACGGATCTGTTGACCGCGGCCGTGGCCTCCGGGGTGGAGGTGCACACCGGGTGGGAGCTGACCTCGCTGGAGTTGGGTCGGCTCGGATACCGGCTGGAGTTCACCGACAACCGGCGGGTGTACGCCGACCGCGTGGTGCTGGCCATGCCGTTCACCGCGTTGCGCCGGATCGACCTCGGCGGCGCCGGGCTCAGCCCGCGCAAAACGGCCGCCATCCGTGAACTCGGCAGGGGCCGGGTGGCCAAGGTCCATCTCCAGTTCGCCAAGCGCCCTCGGCGGACGGCGGCGGTGTACACCGAGGACGGCGTGCTGTGGGAGGCATCGCGCAGCCAGTCCGGACGGTGCGGGCTGCTGGCGGACCTGCGCATCGGCACGGCCGCGGACGGGCTGGCAGACCCCGCCCGGGCGGCGGCCGCGGCGGAGCGGCTGTTCCCCGGCATCGCGGGCTCCTACACCGGGACGGCGCTGCTGGACGTCTGGCGGTGCTACTCCTACTACCGCGTCGGCCAGTTCACCCGCTTCGCGGGCATCGAGGGCCGACGTGAGGGCGGCGTCCATTTCGCGGGGGAGCACACCGACATCGCCTACCAGGGCAGGCTGGAGGGCGCGGTCCGCTCCGGCGAGCGCGTCGCGGCGGAACTCCGCTGCTGAGCAGGGCTACTGGAACGCGGTCCTGACCTACAACGCCAGCCGCGAAGAACGCCTCCCCTGTCGATCCCGATGGCAACGGCATGACGACCCTGCGCCAAATTCGATAGTATGTTCGATGGGGGCGTTTGATCGGCGGCGATCGGGAGGTGCTGCCCCCGCATTCCAGGCTAGCTTCAGGGGCGGGTGATCCGGGGCAGACACGCGGCCCTGGCGTGTTCCTTGGAGCCCGGCTTTCAGGACAGGTTCCGCCGATGGAGCTGCGGCAGTTGCGATCGTTCGTCGTCCTCGCCTGCTGCTCCAGAGCGTTCTTCGGGGCAACCGATGATTTTTCCCGCCCGCCTTCGTCTACATCACCGACTGACATCGGATGGCGGAGGAAGGAACGGGATCATGGTCACCACGGAGGCACCAAGAGCCGGAAGAAGGGAGTGGATCGGGCTTGCCGTGCTCGCGCTGCCGACCCTGCTGCTGTCCCTCGACCTGAGCGTGCTGTACCTGGCGCTGCCGCATCTGAGCGCCGAGCTTGGCGCCAACGGCACCCAACAGCTCTGGATCACCGACATCTACGGGTTCATGATCGCGGGCTTCCTGGTCACCATGGGCACTCTCGGCGACCGCGTCGGACGCCGCAAGGTGCTGTTGATCGGCGCCGCGGCTTTCGCGGGCGCCTCCGTGCTGGCCGCATACGCCCAGAGCGCCGAGATGCTCATCCTCACCAGGGCGCTGATGGGGATCGCGGGCGCCACGCTGATGCCGTCCACGCTGGCCCTGATCGGCACCATGTTCCAGCACCCCCGGCAGCGGGGGATGGCGGTCGCGGTGTGGATGAGCTGCTTCATGGGCGGCATGGCCGCCGGGCCGGTGATCGGCGGGGTGCTGCTGGAGTTCTTCTGGTGGGGTTCGGTGTTCCTGCTGGCGGTGCCGGTGATGGTGGTGCTGCTGGTGACCGCGCCCGTGCTGCTGCCCGAGTACCGCGCGCCGGGACAGGCGGGCCGTGTCGACCTGATCAGCGTGGCGCTGTCGCTCGGCGCGATCCTGCCGGTCATCTACGGCCTCAAGGACATCGCCAAGGACGGCCTCCGCGCGACCCCGGTGCTGACCGTCGCCGTGGGGCTCGCGGTGGGCGTGGTGTTCGTGCGACGTCAGCGCAGGCTGGCCGACCCGCTGCTGGACGTTCGCCTGTTCACCAACCGCTCCTTCAGTTCCGCGCTGCTGATCGGACTGCTCTGCGGCTCCGCGATGGGCGGGCTGTACCTGTTCGTCAGCCAGTACCTCCAACTCGTGGGCGCCCTGTCGCCGCTGGAGGCCGGGCTGTGGCTGGTGCCCGCGGCGTTGGCGACCATCGGCGGTTCGCTGCTCGCCCCGGTGCTGGCGCGCCGCATCCGGCCCGCCTATGTGATGGCGGGCGGCATGGTGATCAGCGCGTTCGGCTGCCTGCTGCTCACCGGGGTCGACGTCGTCGGCGGACTGCCCGTGCTGGTCATCGGCCTGATCGTCGCCTCCCTCGGCATGGGCCCGATGGCGCTCGCCACCGACCTGGTGATCAGCACCGCGCCGCCGGAGAAGGCGGGGTCGGCGTCCTCGCTGTCGGAGACCGGCGGCGAGTTCGGCATCGCCCTGGGCGTCGCGGCCTTGGGCAGCCTCGGCGGGGCCATCTACCGCGACGAGTTGGTGCTGCCCGGCGGGCTTTCCGAGAAGGACGCGGAGGCGGCGCGAGAGGGAATCGCCGGGGCCTCCGTCGTGGCACCGCAACTGCCCGCCAAGGTCGGCTCCGAGCTGATCGACGCCGCCCGCGAGGCCTTCACCGCGGGTATGACCACCGCGGTCGGCATCAGCGCCGTGTTGGTGCTCGCGCTCGCCGCGCTGGCCGCCACCGTCCTCCGTCACGTCAAGCCCACCGGCGTCACCGCCGAGGAACCCGATCCCGCAGGAGCTGTTCGATGAGTGAGTTCGCGACCGTGGCCACGCTGCACCGCGATGGCACCCCCACCCTCTGGCTGGAACGGCACTACGCCGAGCCGATCGACCGCGTCTGGCGCGCCATCACCGACGGCGCGGAGGTCTCGGTGTGGTTTGGCTTCCCCACCACGATCGACCCGGTGGTCGGCGGGAAGGTCTCCATCCGGTTCAACGAGGACATGCTGGTCACCGGGGAGGTGCTGGAGATCATCCCGCCGCGGCTGTTCAGCTACGGCACCAACCTGGAGAACCAGCAGTGGCAGCTGGAGGAGGACGGCGACGGCTGCAGGCTGGTGTTCACCACCACGGTCCCCGACCGGGACCACATCGCGCAAAGCGCAGCCGGATACCACCTGAGTCTGGATGCCATGGAGCACGTCATGCGCGGCGAGCCGACGCCCGCCGACGGACCGACCTTCGAGCAGCTCATCGAGTACTACACCGCGGAGTGGAAGCTCTGACCGCCCCTGGCGCCGCTGACGAACATATGTTCGAATAGATGCATGAGGTGGGAAGCGCAGCGGGTGGACGCTCCGCAGGCCGAGGCCGGGCAGCAGGCGCTACTCGGCTTTCCGGCGTTGCCGGGGCTGGTGCGCAGCGTGCGATCGCCGGAGTTCACGGGCATGGTCTTCCACGAGGTGCTGGCCAAGTCCGCACTCAACCGGGTGCGGGGCGGCAGCGGGCTGCCGTTCGACTGGACGATCAACCCCTACCGCGGATGCAGCCACGCCTGCCGCTACTGCTTCGCCCGCCGCACCCACGAGTACCTCGACCTCGACTCCGGCCGCGACTTCGACAGCCAGATCATCGTCAAGGTCAACATCGCCGATGTCCTGGCGCGTGAGCTGGCCGCGCCGAAGTGGGCGCGGCACGGTGTCGCGATGGGCACCAACACCGACCCCTACCAGCGCGCCGAGGGCCGCTACCAGCTGATGCCCGGCATCATCCGGGCGCTCACGGCGGCGCGCACCCCGTTTTCGATCCTCACCAAGGGCACGGTGCTGGCCCGCGACCTGCCGCTGCTGGCCACCGCGGCGGAACGGGTCAGGGTGGGGGTGGGCGTCTCGATCGCGCTGGCCGACCGAGAGCTGCAACACCGCCTCGAACCGGGCACGCCCAGCCCGGCGGCCCGCCTGGACCTGGTCCGCAAGATCCGTGCCGCGGGCCTGGACTGCGGGGTGATGGTCGCCCCCGTCCTGCCGCATCTGACGGACTCCAAGCCGCAGCTGGAGGAATTGCTCGGCGCCATCGCCGACGCGGGAGCCACCGGGGTCACGGTGCTGACCCTGCACCTGCGCCCCGGCGCCAGGGAGTGGTTCTTCCGCTGGCTCGCTGCGGACCACCCCGACCTGGTGCCCCGCTACGAGCGGCTGTACAGCCGAGGGTCCAATGTGGACAAGAACTACGCCAGGTGGCTCGGCACCCGGGTCGGCCCGCTGCTGCGCAAGTACGGCCTCACCCGCGGGTCGGAAGGCGAATCCGGTTCCGGGCACCGCGATGTCGAACCGGCCGCGGAGCAGCCCGCCCAGGAACAGCTGACGCTGCTCTGAACACATCACCGCCCGATCGAGCGGTGCGGATCTTGTGCGCCTGCGTCGGCCATTCTTGCCGAGCGCCCTGCCAGGAACGACCCCCCGCACCTGACCCCAACACCGCCCACAGCCCACAACATCCGCCACCCAACACAGCCCCCGCCCGCCCGGGGGGCGACCCCTCGGTCAGCCTATCGCCCCAGGTCGGCGGCGCAATCTCGTGATGGCGTGGCTGGGGATGGATGGGTCCCCTGTGGACAACGCGCCGACGAATGAGCTTGCGCGCGGACAGGGGTGCGCCTGTTCTGGTATAGGAGAGGCAGCCGCTTCCCGTGGGTGGTCGGGCGAAACGGTCGCCGGGGTGTGCAACGGGCTACAGGCCGGATTCGGCAGTCGACTGCGGTGGCGACGAGCGGCCGTCGCTGCGAGCGTGGTGTGAGGCACGCCCGGCCGCTGAAACAGACCCCCAGTCGGTTTCAGCGGCCGGGCCGTCGCGGTCCCGTGGCAGGTGCACGGGAAAGGCTGAGGGCGCGATGCGCTGAATAAAGCCGCTCGAACAGCGGCTCGAAGAAAAATCTTCAACTGTGGGGCCACGCCCGGCGAAACACGGAGCGGGCACTCGCGGTGACGTCGTGGACGATCACCACCGAGTCAGCATATCGGTTCGGCAGTACCGCTGCCAGGACCTGGTAAGGGTTTACAGGTATACCGGTATAAGTCCGCCCGCCGCGTTGACCATGGCGTCCAGCGCGGACTTCGCGTCAAGGGGATAACCGTACGACTCGGCATGGGCCACCCGGAGGTTGATGGCGTGCCGTTCGGGCTCGAGCCATTCGTGCCACCGCTGCCGAGCTTCCGACTCCAGCGCCGAGAAGTCGGGCGACGCATCGCGGCCCACGGCGTCGGCGAGCCACTCCAGGTACTCCCGGGTGGCGGCGAGGTCGGTCGAGCCCGCACCGGAGAGCGGACCGTGACCGGGCACCAAGTGCCGGTAGGGGAAGCCGTCCAGCCAGTCCAGCACCGACAGCCAGCCACGCACCGAACCGGTCACCGTCAGCGGTGTCACGCCCGACCACACCAGGTCGCCGGTGAACAGCACCCCGTCCCGCGGCACCCACACCACCAGGTCCCCGTCGGTGTGTGCGGCGGACGGCACCGGGTGCAACTCCACCGCCGTCCCGCCGAGGTCGAGGTGAACGGGCCCGGTCACCGGCTCAAGCGATGCCGGTGGGCGGCAGTCGCCCCACTCCACCTCCTGGAACACCGTGGGATAGGTGTGCGGGCCGCAGGCGATCTCGGTCGCGGCCAGCGGGGCCGCGTAGACGCGCCCGCCCAGGTCGGTGACCAGCCGGGCGCCGTTGGAGTGGTCGCCGTGCGCATGGGTGATCGCCGCGTGCAGCGCGCGGCCCGCGAGATCGCCGACCGCCGCGAGCAGACTGCGGCTGCGGGCCTCGGTGGCGCAGGTGTCGACCAACAGCACCGCGTCGTGGCCCGCGACCCAGCCGCAGTTGTTGGCGAACCAGCCGCCGGGGAGTTGGAGGTAGGAGGTCACCGTGTCGCCGAGCGGAACGACGGCGACAGTCGGCAGCGCTGTCATCGGCTGACCGGCCCTTCGGATCGAGGTGAAATCACAGGGATGATCCCACGATCAGGTAAGAAACCGCCTGCACCGCGAAACATATGGGGAAACAATCACGAGACGGGCACCACGCGGCACAGCACATGATGCAGGGCGCCTGGTGAGAGCCGGACGCCGGTCCCGGTCACGGACATGGTCCGCCAGCCGCCGTCCTCGCCAAGGAAACGCACCTCGACCGACTCCCCGGACGCCGCGGGCCGCTGTGCCGCCTCGGCCAGGAACGCCCGGAACCGCGCCATGTCCTCGGGATGGCACATATCGGGCAGATGCCGCTGCGCGGGCAGCGCGATGCCCAGCGAGCCGAAGTCCTTGGACGTCAGGTAGATGTGCTCGTACACGGTGTCGATCGCGCACAGCGCGTCGCGGGAGATCGCGAACGCCGCGTCGATGAAGTCGTGCGGTCCCGGCGCCCGCTCGCCCTCGGCGGTGTCCTCGATGCGGGTGGTGATGCCGCGGAACCACTTGGCCGGGCCCTCGTCGGCGACATAGCTGCGCCCGGACAGCCGCAGCGTGCGGATCTCATCGGTGGTGGCGTCCCGCGCCCGGAACGAGTGGATGAACAGCCGGTCGGTGGTGGCGGCCAGGAACTCGTCCAGCACCCGGCGCATCTCGGCCCGGTCGCTGTCCAGGATGAGTTCGTCCAGCCACTGCGGGCCCTCCCAGAAGTTCCACTGTGGACCGTGGCCCGACGAGTCCGGCCGCGGCATGCCGTACACCTCGTACAGGCTGTCCGACCAGTAGGTGCGCATCTCCTGGCCGGGGCCGGGCGGGGTGACCCGCCACTCCCAGCAGCCGATCAGCGGATCGGGCGGAAGCTCCTCGGCCGAGGGCCCGTAGCAGCCCGCGATGGCCACCGGCGCCTGGCTCACCGGGCCGTTCACCGGCACCACCCTGGTGGCCCACTCCGTGCCCTCGTCGTTGACCGTCTCCGACCGGCAGACACCGTCGTCGGTGGCGGCCCGCATGCGGGGCAGCAGGATGCGCCGCGCCACCGGATCCAGCGCGGAACGCGGCGACAGGCCGCCGTAGAGCTTGCTCCCCACGCTGAGCAACTGGAACCGGGTGTCCAGCAGGATCCACTGGTTGACCTGGCGTGCGCGGGGAGAAGTCATGCCGCCCTCAATAGCCCATCGCGGCGCCGCCCGTGACGGGAATGCTCGCTCCCGTGACGAACGGTGCACCGGCGACCCACACTACGGCCTCGGCGATCTCGGCGGGCTGCGCGAAACGCCCGAGCGGCACCTCGGCCAGCATCGCCGCGCGCTGCTTCTCGGTCAGCGAAGCGGTCATCTCGGTCTCGACCGGCCCGGGGATCACCAGGTTCACGCGGACGTTGCGGGAGGCGTACTCCTTGGCCGTCGACCGGGCGAAGCCTTCCAACGCGGCCTTGGAGGCGGCGTAGTTGGCCTGGCCCGCCACACCGGCGCGCGCCGAGGCCGACGAGACGAACACGATGGAGCCGCTGCGGCGTTTGACCATGGCGGGCAGCACCCGGCGGGTCACCCGGAACGCGCCGAACTGGTTGACCTCCACGACCTCCCGGTAGGCCTCGTCGCTCATGCGCATGACGAGACCGTCCCTGGTGATGCCCGCATTGCACACCACGACGTCGGGTGGCCCGATCAGCGATTCGGCCGCCGCGATGCCTGATTCGATGCTGTCCGGATCGGCCAGGTCCAGCGTGACGCCGTGTTCCACCGGGACGCCCGACCCGCGGTGGGTGCCGACCACCCGGTCACCCACCGCGGCGAACGCCTCGGCCACCGCCGCCCCGATCCCGCGCGAGGCGCCGATGACCAGTACCGCTCGCCCTTGAGCTTCAGACATGACCGCCAGGCTAGAGACGCCGCGACCGCACCGTTATCGACCATTCGGCCGAAAAAACGATCTTTGTTGATCCAGGCTTGATGGGGTCGCTCAGCCCGCGGAGATGCCGGAGGGGTGCGGGGCCGCGATGTCGTGGTCCGCCTGCCGGGCGGTGGGGATGGCGGGCTCGTCCTGGTAGTACACCCAGCCGCACATGCCCTCGTTCTCGGCTCGTGCGATGTCCTCGTCCATGTCGTGCAGGAAGGTGGATCTGTAATCGCCATTGGTGCTCATGTCCGCTCCCTTGCTCGCCGCCAAGCACACGCGAAGTTATCGCGTAACGGAATGGGCTTGTGTGTTCAGCAAGACTGCCGGGAAACGGCTGATCTCACAACGGCCAATGGTCCGCTGTGTGGCGCCCAATCGGGTGATTTATGCCTGATCAGAAAGTCACCAGCAGTTCCTCCGGGCCGCTGAGCAGGACGCGACGCCATTTGATTTCGGCGGCGGGTCGAGCGAGTTTCAATCCGGGAAAATGTGCGATCAGGCAGGACAGCGCTTCCTGCAATTCGATCCTGGCGAGTTGCGCGCCGAGACAGATGTGCGGGCCCGCGCCCAGGGCGAGGTGCGGGTTGGGGGAGCGGGTCAGGTCAAGGCGGTCGGGATCGGTGAAGACCCGGGGATCGCGGTTGGCAGCGGCGATCGAGGCCATCACCCCCTCGCCTTCCCGCACCACGACCCCGGCTACCTCGACGTCCTCCGCGGCGACCCGAAGCTGGCCGACCTCGCTGAGGCGCGTGAACCGCAGCAGTTCCTCCACCGCGCCGGGCACCAGCTCGGGCTCGGACACCAGCCGCTCCCAGTGGTCCCGCTCCCGCAGCAGGGTCGCGACGAAGGTCGAGATCTGGTTGGCGGAGGTCTCGAATCCCGACAGCAGCAGATTCACCGAGAAGTTCACCAACTCCGCGACGGTCAGTCCGTTTTCCGTGTGGACGAGTTCGTCGAGCAGATCGGAGCCGTCCCGATCGGCTTGCTTTCGCGCCACCAGGTCGGCCATGTATTCCTGCATGCTCGACAATGCGTCGGCGGCACGTTCCTTTTCGGCGATCGAAAGCGTGTATCCGCCTTCGGCCCATTCCCGGAATTTCTCGTGATCGGCCACCGGAACCCCCAGCAGGCGGCAGATCACCGTGATCGGCAGCGGCAGTGCGAACAATTGCCGCAGGTCCGCGCCCGGCCCCGCTTTCGCGACGTCTGCGGCGAGTCCGCCCGCCAGCGCGCGTATCCAGGGCCGGTGGGATTCGATGCGGCGCGGCGCGAACGTCGCCGAGACACGGCCCCGCAGCCGGGTGTGCTCCGGCGGGTCGGTGGTCGGCAACGTGCCCGCCAGCGGCTTGCCGACGCCGACCACCGGCGCGTTCTCGCTGACCGTCCTGGCGCGGGAGAACCTGCTGTCGGTCAACACGAAACGCACATCGGGATAGCGCGTGACCAGCCACATCTCGGAGCCGGAGAGACTGCGCACCCGCACGATCGGGCGATCCCGGCGCAGCAGCGACCACATCGGCGACGGGTCGAACAGGAACGAGTCCGGGAACGGCACATCCAGCACCTCGTCGCGAGCCGTCATGGGTCCAACCTAGATCCACGGCGCGGTGCCAGGCTGCGCCCGAATGAGTTATGGAGCCACGCCACTGCTCCCGGGAAATGGCCCCACTAGCGCATTACACAGGGGTAAAGAAAGCCCCTGTGTGACGTTGACTCCCGACCCGTTCAGCGGAATGCATGCCCCCGGGACAACTGCTAGCAGTACGGCCGTACTTACCCGGCGCGTTAACACTTTCGTTCAGAAACTCCGGTTGGAGGTATGCGCATTTGGCGGCTTCCGGCATGGTTGTGCACCGGGCCAGCCGGGTCCATGTGCGGTGAGGAGCGGACATGGTCATGGGCACGCCGCTGTCACGAGACCAACTGACAGGCGTCTTTCAGAAAGCCACCGGTTCCACCGAGCGAATCGGCATCGAGATCGAGATGGGTGCACTCGACCCGCACCGCGGCATCACCGTGCCGCACAAGGGCCCCGGCGGGCTCGTCGAGTTGATGGCCATGTGCTCGGTGCAGCTCAAGGGCGAGTTGGCCTGTCCGCGCGACCACGACTGGAAGGTCTACCTCGACGGCGGCGGCACGCTGTCGGTGGAGCCGGGCGGCGGCGTGGAGTACTCCAGCCCGCCCGCGGACAGCGTCACCGAACTGATGTCCATTGTGGACGAAACGCTGCCCAGGCTGGCTGAGGTGGCGGCCCAGAAGCGCATATCGCTGGTCCCCGGCGGGTACATGCCGTACCTGGACCCCGACGAGGTGCTGTTCGTGCCGACGGCCCGCTCCCGGCTGCTGCGACGGTACTTCGCCCGCCGCTCGGGTAGGCAGGCCGCGGGCGCGTTGGGCCTTACGCTGTCCAACCAGGTCACCATCGACTACCTGGACGAGCCGGACCTGCTGGAGAAGCTGCGCATGCTGTCGGCGGTATCCACGATCGCCTCGGCGTTGTTCGTGAACTCGCCCATCGAGGCGGGCAGGCCCACCGGGCTGCTGTCCCAGCGGATGGCCTCCTACGGCTGCATCGAGCCCTCGCGCACCGGCCCGATCGAGGTCGCGCTCGGCGAGACGCTCACCCTGGACGCGCTGGTGGACTGGATGGCGTCCATGCCGATGCTGTTCCGCGAGTTCCCCGAGAACGGCGCCGAAGAGGTCAACCGACCGTTCGCCGACCTTGTCGAGCATGGCTTCGACGCCGATGACCGGCCCGGCGAGCAGGACTGGCTGCTGCACCTGTCCACGCTGTTCACCACCGTGCGGGCCCGCTCGACGCTGGAACTGCGCGCGGCGGACGGCATGTACGCCGAGCACCTCGGCACGACACCCGCGTTCTGGACCGGCCTTGCCTACCACGCCTCGTCGCGGGAGGCGGCCTGGAAACTGGTGGGGGAGACCGACGTCGAGGACCACCGGGCGGCCTGGCAGGACATCGCCGCCAGGGGCATGCGCGCCTCGTTCGCGGGTGTGCCGGTGGCCGAGCTTGCGACCGAGTTGCTGCGGCTGTCCGAGCAGGGCCTGCGGGCCAAGGTCGACGCCGGCCTGGAAAGCCCGCACGTGCTGGAGTACCTGGAGCCGCTGAAGGAGGTCGCCGAGACTCGGCACACCTTCGCCGAGGACCTGCTGATCCGGTGGCCGAGGGAGTTCCAGGACCGGCCCTCCCGCTACCTGGATGCCTTCCGGGTGAAGTGATCTCCGCGTTCGCCAGTTGTGGCATCGTGGGATGGTGATCTGCTGGGACCGCACCGATGACTTGCTCATCGGGTCGTTTCTGCCACGGCAGCTGAGCTGGCTGCGCGCTCAGCTGACCGACTTCAGCACGGTGCTGGACTCGCGGCTGGACGGCTACACCGTCGACTATCCGCTGGGGGATGTCCTCGGCCTGCCGATGCCCCCGGGGCCGGTGCAGGACCGCAGGCTCGAGGCGATCCTGGCCTACTACCTGCCCGAGGAGCCCGCGGAACTGCGGGTGTGGCGGGAGCGGGACGTGTTCGGGGACCTGCGCACCGCGGCGGGCACCGTGCTGGACACGCTGCCCACGCGCAGCGGGACGGTACTGCTCCGCGAGGAGCACCAGGTCTCGCACTGGATCTGGTGCCTGGAGTCGCTGCGCATCAGCGGCGCCGTCACCTTCGGCAGGCCCGAACTGCTGACCGCCCCCAAGAGCCGCGACCGCTCCGACCCGGAGGCCTTCTTCCTCGGCTGGATGCTGCACATCATCGAAACCCTCACCGAGTGCGCCTACGGCAGCCCGGTCCGCTGACCGGCGCGGAAACCTGGTGGCGAACGCCCCAGGGGCATTGGTTAGCCTGCTAGCTACGCGTACTACGCAGCCAACCACGCAGTTGCGGTGCGCTGATCTTCTGAGTCGCTCAATGAGGAGAACACACCTGTGATCCGCACGCACGAGGCCGGAACCCTGCGTTCCGAGCACGCCGGGCAGACCGTCACCCTCGCCGGTTGGGTGGCTCGCCGTCGCGATCACGGTGGTGTCATCTTCATCGATCTGCGCGACGCGTCCGGCGTCTCCCAGGTGGTGTTCCGCGAGGGCGAGATGGCCGAGCGGGCGCACCGGCTGCGCGCCGAGTTCTGCGTGAAGATCACCGGCGAGGTGAACCGCCGTCCCACGGGCAACGACAACCCCGAGCTGCCGACCGGTGAGATCGAGGTGCTGGCCACCGAGCTCGAGGTGCTGTCGGAGGCCGCGCCGCTGCCGTTCCAGCTGGACGAGCCGCAGATCGGCGAGGAGACCCGCCTCAAGTACCGCTACCTGGACCTGCGCCGCCAGGGCCCGGCCAAGGCGATGCGGCTGCGCAGCGAGGTCAACCGCGCCGCCCGCGACGTGCTGCTGGCCAAGGACTTCGTCGAGATCGAGACCCCCACGCTGACCCGCTCCACCCCGGAAGGCGCCCGCGACTTCCTGGTGCCCGCCCGCCTCCAGCCGGGTTCCTGGTACGCGTTGCCGCAGTCCCCGCAGCTGTTCAAGCAGCTGCTGATGGTCTCGGGCATGGAGCGGTACTTCCAAATCGCCCGCTGCTACCGCGACGAGGACTTCCGCGCCGACCGGCAGCCGGAGTTCACCCAGCTTGACATCGAGATGAGCTTCGTCGAGCAGGACGACGTGCTCGCCCTGTCCGAGGAGATCCTGGCCGCCCTGTGGCGGCTGGTCGACCACGAGATCCCGCGCCCGATCCAGCGGATCACCTACGCCGACGCGATGGCCCGCTACGGCACCGACAAGCCCGACCTGCGCTTCGGCCTGGAGCTCACCGAGCTCACCGACTACTTCGCCGAGACCCCGTTCCGCGTGTTCCAGGCGCCCTACGTCGGCGCCGTGGTGATGCCGGGCGGCGCGAGCCAGCCCCGCAAGGTGCTCGACGCCTGGCAGGAGTGGGCCAAGCAGCGCGGCGCCAAGGGCCTGGCCTATGTGCTGGTCGGCGAGGACGGCGAACTGGGCGGCCCGGTCGCCAAGAACCTCGCCGAGCACGAGCGCGAGGGCCTGGCCAAGGCGGTCGGCGCCGACCCAGGCGACTGCGTCTTCTTCGGCGCGGGTGAGAGGTCCACGGCGCGGGCGCTGCTGGGCGCGGCCCGGCTGGAGATCGCCCGCCGCTGCGGCCTCATCGACGAGAACGCCTGGTCCTTCGTGTGGGTCGTGGACTTCCCGATGTTCGAGCCCGCCGCCGCGGCGGTGGCGGGTGGCGACGTCGCGGTCGGCAAGGGCGCCTGGACCGCGCTGCACCACGCGTTCACCTCACCGACGGCCGACTCGCTGGACAAGCTGGAGGACAGCCCTGGCGACGCGCTGGCCTACGCCTACGACATCGTCTGCAACGGCAATGAGATCGGCGGCGGGTCGATCCGTATCCACCGCGCCGACATCCAGCAGCGGGTGTTCACGATCATGGGCCTGGCCGAGGATGAGGCGCAGGAGAAGTTCGGCTTCCTGCTCGACGCCTTCAAGTACGGCGCCCCGCCGCACGGCGGCATCGCCTTCGGCTGGGACCGCATCACGATGCTGCTGGCCGGTGCCGACTCCATCCGCGAGGTCATCGCCTTCCCCAAGTCCGGCGGCGGCTACGACCCGCTGACCGCGGCCCCCGCGCCGATCACCCCGCAGCAGCGCAAGGAGGCGGGCGTCGACGCCAAGCCCGCCCCCAAGCAGGCAGGCGAGGCAGGCCAGAACACGTGAGTGGTAACCGAGGTCAAGGCAGCTGAAACGCGGGCGACCTCGTCGTGTTTCGGTGGCCCTGGCGGGGTCGTGGGTGCTCCTGCCGCCGTTCGCCCGGGAGGAGCAGCGATCCCCTGGCGGCGGAGAGCACTGCTTCCCGCCGCCCATGTGTCGCGTTCGGTCATTCCCATTCCCAGTGCAGTGCGTAGCGCCCGGGGTTGGCGTCGGAGATGGCCAGCCGAGCGCAACCCGCAGCGTCCACCCGTAGCTCGCCGCCGCGCACGACGCCCTGTTGGCCGGTGACGCGCCAGGTGCATCGACCCGGGACAGCCCTGGGGTCGAAGCACACCTCGGCGAAGTACTCGCGAACGGGAAACCGCAGTTTGCGCTCCGAGTAGGTCGATCGGGGAAGATCCGAGGGGTAGCGGAATTCGTACTCGATCATGGTTACCTCCCCGCGTTCCAGCTTGTGGTCGAAACCCAAGGAGGACACGAGGTATCCGGTTTCCGGAATGTATTCGGAAGTGAGGACCGAGCAGTGGCTCAAGGGGCGAATCCGCGGGCCGGTGGGATGGGGCCAATCCAGCACGCTGGCTACCGGCAGCCGGGAAAGACCCGACCGCGTGGCCCGAAGGACCAGACGCACCCGCAGGGAACGCTCCTGGCCGTCGGGCCCGAGCCGTATCACGTCATGCTGGCTGAGCCGGACGAGGAACTCGTCCTCTTCGTCGACCTCTCGCAGCAGCGACCGTACGTGAGGGTCGTGGGGCCACGCCGCCTCGACCGGCAATCGGCGTTGTCCGAGCCTGTTGGGGCCCCGCCGCCGTCGCGGTCCCAGCGCACCCCGCAACGAGCCGTCCGGCAGGCCGAGCACTTCCTCCAACGATGACAACGCGAGCAGCGAACCGTGCCGCTCCGGCCGCCGCTGTCCGGACTGCCACAGGCTCAGCGTGGCCACACTGACAGGATGGCCCTGTTGCACGAGCCGATGCCGAATGCGTTCCAAACTCAAGCCGCTGCGCTGGATCGCGACGCGCAACACGCTTGAGAAAGACCCGCTGTCGAAAGCTCTATCCGAATCGTCGATAGCGTGGGACACAGCGCCTCCTTCCGCGCCGCAGCCGGACATGGAGTACACGCTACGACGGAGCACGTGCGGCCGCGACGACAACATGGAGTTCAAACGGCGGTGGTGGTTGACACCGCGTCGAGGTCGCTATCGCTGGGAGAGGATCGCCATCCGAGACTCGAAAGCCGCAAGGAACGGTGCTCGTGTTCAGAGGCCGTCCTCATGCGGATGTCGCGCATCAGGTCGAAACCAGCCCAGGTGACGACGTCGTGGCCGCGGCGGCGGCAGAAGTCCTGCTAGTTGGTGGTGACCCGGCTGAAGCTGGTGTGTTTCATCGCCCGGAGGGGCACTGCCGCCTGACCGTGAGTGTTCAGGCGCGGGGGCTCGCCTGAACACTCACGACGGGACGGTCAGGACTCGAGTTGCTTGTGGATTTCTTCGGCGAAACGGGAGACTCGGGTGTAGACGCCGTACTTGCCGGGGCGGGCGCAGCCGTGGCCCCAGGAGACGATGCCGATCAGTTTGCCGCCTGCTACCAGGGGGCCACCGGAGTCGCCTTGACAGGCGTCCTTGCCGCCTTCTTTCAGGCCCGCGCAGACCATGGTGCTGATCACGTACTGCATGCCGTAGGCGGCCTTGCAGTCGGCGTCGCTGACTACCGGGACGTCCACCTTCATGAGGTCGTCGCTGCCGACGCCTGCGCCTTCTTGGAGGTCGCCCCAGCCCAGGGTGGTGGCGGTGGTGCCGGGCTTGTACAGGTCGGTGTCGGCCTTGGTGGCGATGGGGGCAGGCGCGTACCCGGTGAGGGGCTCGGCCAGGGTCAGCACGGTCAGGTCGCCCGCTGGGTCGGAGTGGCTCCAGATCTGGCTGATCTTGACCTGCTTGCCCTCGGTGGTCTTGAGGTTGTCGCGGCCCGCGACCACGGTGTACATCGCGGGGTCGTTGTCTTCGAAGCAGTGCTTGGCCGTGACGACTTTCCGCTCGGTGACCAGTGTTCCGCCACACCAGGGTTGATTGTCGTAGGTGGTGTGGACCATCCAGGGGTGGTCCTTGGTGCCTGCCTTTTCACCACCGACGATGTAGCTGTTGGGCGGGGTGTCGATTTCGTGTGCGGCGGACACCGCGGCGACCGGTAGCAGAGCCGCCAGCGCGGCGGCGGTGAGGATTCCGCGCAGGCGACGCGAAAGCCTCACCTGCCTGGGAAAGGTCGAGCGGTGCAGGGGATCCGACATTTCATACTCCAATTGTCTGTCACCGGCACCCGAGTGCGGTCCGGGCAGACCTTCCGCGGGGATTCGGGTGTAACCGGGTGTTGATCCGTCTCAGGACTCGAGTTCCTTCTTGATCTCGTCGGCGAAGCTGGCGATTCGGGTGCCGACGTCGTAGGTGTCACCCCAAACGGCGAGGCCGATCAGCTTGCCGCCCGCCATCACCGGCCCGCCTGCATCGCCGATGCTGGTGCTCTTGCTGCCGTCTTCGACGCCGGTGCAGACCATCGCCTCGGGGATGAAGTAGGAGCCGTAGACGCGTTCGCAGTCGGCGTCGCCCACCACGGGCAGGTCCACCTTCATCAGGTGATCGCTGAGGCCGGAGTTCGGCTCGGTGAAACCCCAGCCCAGGGCGGTCGCCGTGGTGCCCGGCTTGTACAGGTCGGCGTCGGCCTTGGTGGCGAGCGTGGCCGGTGCGTAGCCGGTGATCGGCTCGGCCAGCGTCAGCACGGCCACGTCGGCGTCGAGGCCGGGGTGGTTCCATACCTTGCTGATCTTGGCTTCCTTGCCCTCGGTGCTCGTGCGGTTGTCCCGACCGGCCACCACGCGGCTTTCCGGCTGCTCCGGGTCAACGGCGGCTTCGGCGCAGTCTTTGATCGTGAGGGCCTTGGTCGGCGCCACCAGCACACCACCACAGAACTGATGACCGTTGGTGATGTGGACTGCCCAGGGGTGGTCCTTCGTACTGGCCTTCTCACCGCCGATGACGTAGCCGTTCGCCGGAGAGCCGGTTTCCTGAGCTGCGGACACCGCGGCCACAGGCAGTAATGCCGCCAGTGCGGCAAGGGCGATAAGGCCACGAAGGCGACGTGGAATTGCGGTCCGGGTGGGAAGCGCGGAATGGTATAGGGGCTTGGACATCAGTTACTCCGGTTTCGAGGTGGATACGACTGAGAGAAACCTGGTCAACGGGCGCCTCGCGGTTGTCAGGCAGCCGCGAGCCCGCTGTTGGACAAGATCCACTGGCGGTAGGTGTAGACGTTGACGTGTCCGGAGGTTCCTGCGGAGGGGTTGCCGTAGGAGTGGACGCCGATGAGCTTCTGCCCCTGGAAGACCGGGCCGCCGGAGTCACCGGGACCGGTGTAGCCATCGCCCTTGGTGGCGTCGATGAAGGTGCTTTTCACGCCCGTGATCCGCATACTCGCGACCTTCAGGTAGCGGGAGTCGCGGGTGGACTCGGTGCGCCCGTAGCCGTACACCTGCTCCGTGCTGCCGACGCTGGGCGCTGCGCTGGTCAGCGACGCGTAGGTGGTCGACACCGAGGCGTTGAGCTCGTACAACATGATGTCGGCGGAGGGGTGGGAGATCGACCGGATCGGGGTCCGTGACTGCCCGGCGGTGCGGTCGATGTTGCCGATCAGGAACTTGTTGCCCGCGTTGGCGCAGTGCTTGGCGGTGAGCACCCATCGGGGGGCAATGATCGTGCCGGAGCAGTTCTGCGCTCCATTGACCATGATCGCGACGGCCCAGGGGCCCTGCTGGGCATAGCCGCCGCCGATGATGTAGTCCTGGGTCGGCGTCGCGGCGGCAGAGCCCGCGGTCGCACACGCCAGACTGGCCGTAATGACACTGCACAGGGTGATGAGGAATTTCTTCATGCGCACGAATTCGCTCCGTAGTCAGAAATATGCAGGGTGACTAGATGAATCCGAATGGTCCGGGTTTCAACGGATCGCGGAGCCGGATTGGCGGCAGGTTGCGCCTTCGGTCTCCGCTTTTGTCGCTCGCTGGTGGCCTTTGAAATCTAAGAGGTGCTGGTTCGCCGTATCAAGGGCAAGTTTTTCGCAGACAGGATTGGCAAGGCTTCTACCTGTGGATTCACCCGTCAACCTGTGAAGAGTAAATATTACTGTTGGCTGTTGTCGCCACGATCTTCTTCGTGTCTGAGCAGGCAGTCCCGCACTGAGGACTATGAAAACGGGGCCGCCCGCTACCCCTCCTGTTGCTGGACCTTTTTGGTGGCGCCCTATCCGTGGCTTACCCGATTGATCCCGTGCTTGGCGCGCTATTCCTGGGCCCGACTGTCAGGGCCTTCGACTACGGTCGCTTTCTGCTAACAAAGGTCTCGCGCTGAAGCTCCCCGCGCCCCAAGCAACGGAGCTCGGGCGCGTTCATTGTGCAACGAGGAGCGTTGATGGCGACCATGAACTGTGCGCCCATCTCCCTGGGCCTCGGCACGCACTTCGGCACGCGAACCCCTGGCCCTCGGACTGCCAGTGCCGGCATGGTCGGCGAGCCGGCGCACGTCGGCTACGTCGGAGCGATCCGGCCGGTGGATACTTGCAGCTCGTAGCTGTCTTCGAGTACCAACCGCCCGGTTGTTGACCTTGCCCATGTCGGGGTGGCCTGGGAGGGTCGGTCACCACTCACAGTTTGTCCACGGGGAGCTCCAGCCATGCTGCACCTGCGCGTCGTCGCACCGCCGGACCAGGCGGGGCGGGTGTTGGACCTGCTGCGCGCGGCGCCGGGTGCGACGCACCTGGTGCATCTGCCAGGGGCCGGGGTGCAGCCGCCCGGTGACGTGGTCGAGGCCGACCTCGCCCGCGAGGCCGTGGACGAGTTGCTCGCCGAGTTGTGCGCGCTGGGCGTCGACCACGACGGCGCGATCACGCTGGAGGCGATCGACACCGCGTTGTCCGATGCCGCCGACGAGGCGGAGAAGGCCGCACCCGGCGAGGGCGCCGACGCGGTGGTGTGGGATGAGCTGATCGCCCGAACCGGCGAGGAATCCAGACTCACCTTCACGTTTCAGGCGTTTCTCACCATCGCACTGCTGCTGGCCGCGATCGGCGTGGTGACCAACTCGCCGGTCACCGTGGTCGGCGCGATGGTGGTGGGGCCGGAGTTCGGGCCGCTCGCCGCGATCGCCGTCGGCTTGGCGCGACGGCGCTGGGACCTGGTGCGCCGCGCCGCCACCGCGCTGGCTGTCGGCTTTCCGCTGGCCATGGGCATCACCACGATCGGAGCGTTCCTCGGCGAGGTCACCGGCCTGATCACCTTGACGAAGCTGGACGGTCTCGGGGGCGTCGACTTCGTCTACCAGGTCGGCCCGTTCTCCTTCATCGTCGCCGTGCTGGCGGGAGCGGCGGGCATGCTTTCGCTGACCTCGTCCAAGTCCGCCGCGCTCGTCGGCGTGTTCATCTCCGTCACGACCGTGCCCGCCGCCGGGTACGCCGCGGTCGCGGCGACCCTGGGGGAGTGGGACCGGTTCGGGCTGTCCACCCTGCAGCTCGCGGTGAACCTGGTGGGCATTGTGTTGGCCGCGTATGTCGTGTTGCTTTTCAGAAATAAGAACAACAAATACGCCGATAACGGACGACCGCTCGCACCTGGATAACCCTGAGTCACAACGAGATTACTTAGTCCGGTGAGCCTGGCGTGCCGTGGGAATGACGCCTACTCTCGGCCGCACTTACTAGCTCGAACAGGGGACAGGATACGCCGTTCGGAGTAGTCGTCACAGGTGCGGCCGTGGCGGCGTAGGTGGGACGGGATGACTCCCTGCTAATCGGGTACCCGGATTACCCCGAACAGCGCGTCAGGCGACCGGTTGCCGCGAGTAGGGTCGAACGGGATGAGCGTGGATACTCCCGCCGATTGGACAGCCCTCGACGAAGAGGCACCCGAGGTGGGTGACGCCGTTGCCGCGGCAGAGTTGGTGCTCAGCCGCAGATTCGGCGCCACGGTCCGCCTCGCAGCGCCCGAACTGCTGCGCGACGCCGACGAGTTCGACCGGTCGATCGTGGTGCGCGTCCGGGTCGGTGACTCGCCGTTCTCGCTGCCCAAAACCCTCGTCGTCAAGCAGAGCCAAGGCGCCCCCGCCGACACCGCGCAGGGCTTCGCCCATCAGGCCGCGAGTTCACTGCTGCTCACTGCGCTCAGCGGCGCCGAGCGCTACAGCCCGCAGCTTCTCGCTCACGATGTGGCCCGGCAGGTGCTGGTGTTCGAGGACGTCGGCCGCTCGGAAAGCCTCGCCGAGATCCTGCTGGCCGACGACCCACGAGCCGCCGAAAGCGCGTTGCTGAGCTGGGCGCGGACCCTGGGGCGGATGCACGCCGCGACCGCGAGCAGGGAACACGACTTCGGCGCCTTGATGCGCCGGATCGGCGTCCGCTCCTGGCAGGACCGGCTGGTGGACGGCGCGACCAAGGCGATCGTGGGGCTGCCCGATCTGTTGCAGGAGAACCTCAACGTCCCGGTGCCCGACGGTCTGGAGGCCAACGCCGCCAACGTGGCGCGGCTGCTGGGTGGCCAGCGGTACCGGGCGCTGAGCCTGGCGGGCCGCTGCCCGGACCGCAGCATGCTCACCAACCGCGGGGTGCGGTTCGTGGACTTCGCCTTCGGCTGCGTCCGCGACATCATCCTCGACGCGGCCTACCTCAAGGTGCCGTTCCCGTCCTGCTGGTGCTCCTTCGCCTTACCCGCGGGCATGGCGGAGGCGATGCTCGCGGCGTGGCGCTGCGAGATCGCACCCGTCTGGCCCGATCTGGACGACGATGACGTGCTGCTGCCGAGACTGCTCGACGCCGAGTTGATGTGGATCTGGCTTTCGACCTGGCGCATGTGGCCGCAACTGGCTGACGCGGAGCGCCCGGTGGACCACCACCTGCTGTCCCCGCCGCGGATCGCGGTGCTGGTGGCGCGGTGGCAGCGACTGGCCGAGGACGCCGAACGCATCGGCGTCGGCCCGGTGGCCGTGCACTCCCACGCGGTGGCGCAGGCGCTGCTGAACCGCTTCGGCGCGATCGCCACCCGCCTGCCCCTCTATCCCGCGTTCCGTTGAGTCCACCGCTCTCACCAGCGCGGACAAGCTGGTTGCAGAGGTAAACGCGATCTGGGGAACCGAGCGGAACCGGGCGCCGTCGTATGGGCAATTCAGGAAGCGGGACAACAAGGAAAGGGGCCCAGGCGACATGGGTGGCTCTTACGGGACTTCGTTCGATGAGATGCAGAAGGCCGGTCAGCACGTGTTGGACGTCAACGAGCAGGTGCAGCAGCGGCTGAGCAGCCTGCGCAGCCAGCTTGAGCCGCTGGCGGGTGCCTGGCAGGGCTCGGCGGCGACGGCGTTCACCAAGCTGATGCAGCGTTGGGACGAGGATGCCCGCAAGTTGAACGAGGCGCTCCGGGGTATCGGTGAGTCGATCAACACCTCGACCAAGACCTACGCCCAGTCGGAAGAAGAGCAGCAGCAGTCGATGTCCAGCATCGAGAACGCACTCGGCGGCTGACGCACTTCCGATCCGCAACCCCCACACACTTTTCGCACTGAAAGAGGAGAAACCCCATGGGTGAGGTCAAGGTCACCTTCGGCGAGATCGCCAATGCTCAGGGCAACGTGCAGTCCACCTCCACCGACATCAACAGCCAGCTGGACGACCTGAAGTCGTTCCTGGCGCCGATGGTGTCCACCTGGGAAGGTGCCGCCGCGGAGGCCTACAACGAGAAGCAGCGTCAGTGGGACACCGCCGCCGCCGACCTGAACCAGGTGCTGGGCCAGATCGCGGTCGCGCTGGGTCAGGCGAACGAGAACTACCAGCAGGCGGAGAACCAGAACAAGAATATCTGGGGCTGAGGGGCATCAACCGCAGAGCGGGCCTACGCCATCGGCTTGGGCCCGCTGCGTCGTTGCGGACCACGGAAGCGCTGGTTATGCGCATAGTGCCACTGTGACCCCGGTCGCACCCCGACCGGGAGTCGGTGGGCGAAAACGATCGTTTCACTAGGTGTTCCCCGGGCGGTCATTCCATTCTCACCCGGGGTGAGCATCCAACAGTGATCGTGGCAGCGTGACGGTGCAGATGATCGATCCTGCCCACCATTCGGGGGAAGCGGACGGGACCGGGACGGCGCAGGTGCGGCCGCGTCCGATTGGAACGCTGGTCGCCTTGGGCGACTCGACCACGGTCGGTATCGGTGACCCGGTCGCAGGCGGCGGCTGGCGGGGCTTCGGCCCGCTGCTCGCCGAGGCCGTTGGAACCGACGTGCAGTACGCCAACCTCTCCTTCACCGGTGCACGCATGCACTGTGTGCGGACCCGCCAGCTGCCCAAGGCCTTGGAGCTTCGGCCCGATGCCGCGGCGCTCATGGTGGGCATGAACGACACGCTCCGCTCGGACTTCGACCCGATGCGGATCTACGAGGACCTCGACACCACCGTCCGCGAGCTGACGGCCGCGGGCACGGTGGTGGTCACCGCCCGGTATCACGACCACGCCCAGGTGTTCCAGCTCCCCGGACCGCTGCGCCGCGCGCTGCGCGCCAGGATCACCGAGCTCAACACCATCATCGACACGGTCACCGGACGCCACGGCGCGCGGTGTCTCGACCTACACGTGCTGCCCGGCGCCTACGAGATGGCCACCTGGGCCGTCGACCGGCTGCACCCGTCCGAACTGGGACACCGGCTGCTGGCATCGGGATTCGCGGGCCTGCTCGAAGAAGCGGGCTGCGAGATCCCCAACCCGGTCAGCACGACTCCCGCGGGCGGGATGCACATCACACCGGTCCACCACGTGGGATGGCTGATCATCAAGGGCGTGCCATGGCTATGGCGGCGGGGGCGTGATCTTCTTCCCTTCGCGGCCAGCATCATCTGGCGTGATCTGCTTGGCAGGCCACAACATCCGACCCTGCCGCCCGTCCAAGATCTGGACGTGCGCAACGTCGGGAAGGCGTGAAGACGTCTCGTCTTTACGCTTCCGGAACGCGACTTTCTCGTTAATGGGCAGGAAAGTCAGCGTCCTGGAGGTCGACACCCATGTCCGATGAGAGGGAGCCCGCGCTCCCCGAGTTCTCCGGGCGACCGCGCACCATCCGGATCCACTCCGGGTTCCGCGCGTTGGTCTGGCACCACCCCGACCGGCTCGCCGAACCTTGCCGCGACTGGCTCTACAGCACCATGAACACGATCGCGTCCAAGGCCTTCGCCGCGGACGAGACCGCGTTCTGGGCCCACCGCAGGGCACAGGGCTACTTCGACTCGATCTCCGCCTACGCGCTCGTCGTGGACGCCGACGACAACCCGGTCGCCTACACCGGCTACCAGCGCAAGCGCTTCGCGGGCCGGTACTGCATGTATCTGGACTCCAGTGCCGTGCTGCCCGAATACATCCGTCTCGGCCTGCTGTCCTGGTTGCAGGCCAAGTTCGTGGCGCGGGAGATCGCGCTGCGCAATCCGCACCGCTTCACGCACCTGGTCATGCGCACCCGCAACCCCGGGGTCTATCTCGGCGCCACCCACACCGTCGGCGACAAGCGGGTCTATCCCGGCACAACGAGGCCCCCGCGGCACATCATGCGGCTCGCCGTCGAGGCGGCAGACTGGCTCGGGCAGCGCGACCGGTTCGACCCCGACACCTTCCGGATCACCGACGCCTACGCCGACTTCCCCGGCATGTACGGCGAGGACCCGCAATCCGGCGACGCCGAACTCGACGCCCGCTTCGCCCGCGAGCTTGGACCCGACGACGCGTATCTGATCATCGTCAAGGGCACCGCCGTCGACCTGGTGTCCTATGTGGCCAGACGTTCCTGGCGACGCGTGCGGCGCAGGGCCGCGCGGCCCGGTTCGGGCGTGCGTAGGCTGCTGGCGTGATCGTCGAACGTGTACTGCTCGGGCCAGGGCCGTCCAACCCGTACCCGGAAGCCACCGCCGCCCTCGCCGCCCCGCTGCTCGGCCACCTCGACCCGGTCTTCCTCGGCCTGCTCGATGAGACCTGCGACCGGCTGCGCACCGTCTGGGGCACCGGAAACCGACGCACCCTGCCGCTGTCGGGCACCGGCTCGATCGGCATGGAGGCCGCGTTCGCCAACACGGTCCGGGCGGGCGATGTCGCGGTGATCGCCGTGAACGGCCTGTTCGGGCAGCGCATGTGCGAGGTCGCCGCCCGCTACGGCGCCGAGGTCGTCCGCGTCGACCACTCCTGGGGGCAGCCGGTCGACGTGCAGCGAGTGGTCGACGCGCACCCGGCACCCGCCATCGTGGCCGCGGTGCACGCCGAGACCTCCACCGGCGTGCGCAGCGACATCGCCGCCCTCGGGGCCGCGCTGGAGGAGTTCGACACCCGCCCGCTGCTCATCGCCGACTGCGTGACCTCGGTGGCGGGCATCCCGGTGCACGCCGACGACTGGGGTGTCGACATCGGCTATGCAGGCACCCAGAAATGCCTTGGCGTCGCCCCCGGCCTCGCGCCGTTCACGATCTCCGAGCGGGCCTGGGAACGCCGGGTGCCCAAGCCGCCGGTCTGGTACCTCGACCTCGGACTGCTCGGCGACTACGTGGCGGGCACCAACGGCGGCGGACGCACCTACCACCACACCGCGCCGGTCGCGATGATCGCCTCGCTGCACGCCGCCCTCGGCCGCGTGCTCGAGGAGGGCCTGCCCGCCGTGTTCGAGCGGCACGAGAAAGCCGGCGCGCTGCTGCGCGCGGGACTGGCCGAACTCGGCCTGGAACTGTTCGCCGCGGAAGGCCACCGGCTGCCCCAACTGACCACCGTGCGGGTTCCCGGCGGGGTCGATTCGGCCGCCGTGCGGGGCAGGCTGCTCACCGAATACGGCATCGAGATCGGCGCGGGCGCGGGCGAATTCGCCGCGAGCGTGTGGCGTATCGGGCTGATGGGGCATAACTCCCGGCCGGAGCGGGTGGAGCTGGTCCTGGCCGCGCTGCGCCGCGTGCTCGGCCGCTGACCACCCCATTTAATGAAGCGTTTACATTAATACGCGAAAACCCATCAGGTTAATGACAGAAAACAAGAGTGTTGGCGGTCACGCTTAACACTCTCCTTGCCTATAGACTGGATAACGTAGAAGCGGTACGGAGTCGGTCCGAGGCAGCGGGAGGGGATCGTGGCAGCAGTCGCCGCGTTACTCACGTTGCTCCTCGGGCTGCTCACCGCGGGCGCGACGACCGTCCAGGCCCAGGCCACCGTCGACGCACCCGCCGCAGCACACCTGGTGAAGCCCGCTGACCGGGAGCACCCCTGCCCGGAGGAGTCGCCCGCCGACACCCTCCCCGGCAAGGACCGCACCGCGGCGCGCCCGCCCACCTGGCGCACGATCGCGCCGGTCGCGCAGCCATCGGCCGAGCCTGCCTGTGCGGCTCGGGTCCGTGGGGCGCTATCACCCGATTATCACGCTGCGATCAACGAAGATCGACACGCGACCGAATTCCTCCAGGTCTTCCGGATTTAGACGCCCGCACGCGTCCAATTCCGGTGAATGCCCGGTCGGGGGCGTTCACCGCTGGTGAGCATTCCCATTTTCCGCAGCCCTCGCATTCTTGGAGTCGTCTCGTGGCCACCGTTGTCACTTCTCGGCCCGCGCCGCCCGATCCATCGGGCAGGCCGGGGTTGGCGGACCGCATCCGCCGAACACTGCCGCATGACTTGGCGGCGTCTCTCGTCGTGTTCCTGGTGGCGCTGCCGCTGTGTGTCGGCGTCGCCGTCGCCTCCGGTGTGCCTGCCGAACTCGGCATCGTCACCGGCATCATCGGCGGCATCGTGGTCGGGCTGCTGCCGGGCAGCAGCTTCCAGGTCAGCGGCCCCGCCGCGGGCCTGACCGTGATCGTCGCCGAAGCCGTCAGCGCCCACGGCATCGGTGTGCTCGGCGTGATCGTGCTCGTCTCGGGCCTGCTCCAGCTGCTGATGGCCGCGGTGCGGCTCGGCGGCTGGTTCAAGGCCATCTCCCCGTCGGTCGTGCAGGGCATGCTCGCGGGCATCGGCCTGGTGCTGCTGCTCGGCCAGGTGTACCCGCTGCTGGGTGCCGCCCAGCCGGACACCACCGTGGCCAAGCTGACCGGCCTGCCCGCATTGGTCGCCGACCCGTTCACCTCGGCGGGCGCGCGCTGGTCGCTGGGGCTGGGCGTGCTGATGATCCTCATTCTGGTGTTCTGGCGCCGCACGGGCCTGGGGTGGCTGCCCGGCGCGCTGGTCGGCGTGGTCGTCACAGCCGCGCTGACCTGGCTGTTCGACCTGCCGGTGCAGCGCATCGAGGTCACCGGCCTCACTCAGTCGATCGCCCTGCCCACGCTGGACTCCCTCGCCGCGCTGGGCAATCCGGCGGTGCTCGGCACCGCGATCACGTTCGCGCTGGTCGCCTCGGCGGAGAGCCTGTTCAGCGCCGCCGCGGTGGACCGCATGCACAGCGGGCGGCCCACCCGCTACAACAAGGAACTGGCCGCCCAGGGCGTCGGCAACACGCTCTGCGGTCTGCTCGGGGCGTTGCCGATGACCGCGGTGATCGTGCGCAGCGCCACGAACGTGCAAGCCGGGGCGCGCACCAAGGCCTCCCGCGTCCTGCATGGGGTGTGGCTGCTGCTGTTCGTGGCGCTGCTGCCGGGGCTGCTGAACCTGGTGCCGCTCGCGGTGCTGGCCGCCCTGCTGGTGCACGCGGGCTGGAAGCTGCTGGCGCTGCCCGAGGTGGCGGCGCTGTGGCGCAGCAACCGCCCCGAGGCCGCGGTGCTGCTGCTCACCGCGCTGGCCATCGTGGCGACGGATCTGCTCGTCGGCGCCGTGGTCGGCTTGGCCGCGGCCATCCTCAAGACGGCGTGGGACATCTCCCGACTGCACCTGCACTCCTCCACTGTGGACGGTGAGGTGCGGGTGCAGGTGACGGGGAACGCCACGTTCCTGCGACTGCCCTACCTGTTGCAGCGCCTGGAGGACCTGCCGCGCGCCGAGCGTCTGCTGCTGGACCTCACCGGTCTGCGTCACCTCGACCGCGCCTGCCACGAGGCGGTCACTCAATGGGCCACCCAGCGCGAGAAGACCGGCGCGGGCGTGGCGGTCGCCTGGCCGCACTGAGACCGCTGTGACCCGGCGGGACATCCCGCCGGGGTCACCCGGCTCACTGGACGCGTTGGCTGCCCGCGGCGGTCTGGAAGCTGCGGGCCGGCGAGATGGTGCTGTCCGGGCGGGTGCGGTCGGCGAGGAAGTACCAGTTCATGCGCGCCGCACTCGCGGTGACGTCCAGCACGCAGGCGCCGTGGGAGTCCCACTCGACCCATTTGACGTGCCGGTTGAGAGTGCGGATGCCGTTCTCCACCAACAACGACGCGGTGCGGGGCGGCACCTTGAGCAGGTCGTCGATGTTGTCGGAGGTGACCGACGGACACACGAACTCGGTCGCCACCGACTTGGACAGCGGGTAGGTGCCCGCGTCGATCGGCACGTCGCAGGCCCACGAGGAGTGGATGTCGCCGGTGAGGAACACCGTGTTGGTGACCTTGCGGTCCGACAGCGCCTTGAGCACCTTGCGACGGTCGGCGGTGTAGCCGTCCCACTGGTCGGTGAAGATCACGCCGCCGTCGCGGGGCAGGCCCAGCAGTTCCAGCACCGGCCCGGTGAACGTGGCGGGCAGCGGCGGCAGCAGCACCGGGCTGATCATCACCGAGGTGCCGACCAGCTTCCACGTCGCGGTCGAGCCCGTCAGCCCGTCGATCAGCCACTCAAGCTGCGCGCTGCCCGCGATGGTGCGGTTGGCGTCGTCGACTTTGCCCGACAGCGGGTCGACCTGCTGAGACCGGAACGAGCGCAGGTCCAACATGGACAGATCGGCCAGGGTGCCGAACTTCAGGCGGCGGTACAACCGGTCGGCGGTGGCGCGCACCGGCATCCACTCGAAGTACGCCTGGTGCGCGGCGGCCTTGCGTGCGGCCCAGTCGCCCTCGGTGCCGGGGGTGTGGTTCTGCGCGCCGCCCGACCAGGTGTCATTGGCGATCTCATGATCCCACGAAGTGTGTCAGCCAACTACACTAGCTAGGGCTCCTACCAGCGAGGATGGCGGATCATGAGCGCACCGACACCCCGGAAACGCCGCCGGTTCAAGAAGCAAACAAGCGACCGGGCCGTGGTCGTCCCGTTCACGTCAGACGACGACGCCGCACTCTGCTACGTCCGGCAATCGCACTACTCGGATGAAAGCATGTCAAGCGAGGTGCAGGCGCGGGAGACGCACCGATGGACGAATGCCTATGACCTGCCGGTTGTCGCGACCGTGGAGGATTTGCACGTTTCCGGGGATCTGGAGCCTTATAAGAGAGACGGGCTTAGGGTGTGGTTGTCCGATGCGCCGCCGCAGCCGTGGAAGACACTCGTTGTTTCCAAGCTGGACCGGTTGGTTCGCAACGTGATGGACGCGCTTACCTTGCTGGAATGGCTGAGGGCGCGAGGTAAGCGGCTGATCTGTATTGCAGAAGGTATCGATTCCAGCAATTCGATGTCCGAGTTCATGATCACGCTGATTGCCGCGTTTGCCCGCATCGAACGCGAACGGATGAAAGAGCGTTTCCGCGATTCGAAAGCGGCGCTCAAAGAAGCGGGTCGCTGGGCAGGGGAGGGCCACATTTACGGCACTATGCCGGTACAGTTGCCCGGCGGCGGATGGATTCTCGGACTTGACCCGTATGCGGTCAAGATCCTTCATGCCCTTTCCAAGTTGGCGCGGGAAGGGAAGGGCCTTGCCCAGATGTGCGAATGGTTGACGGCAAACAAAGTTGTGACACCACGGGACAGGCAATTGCAACTGGCTGCGGAACGACGCGGGGAAGACCCCGCAACGGTCGAACTCAAAGGGTACGAATGGAAGGGCACGCCGCTCCGCCGGTTGCTGGAAAATCCGGATCTTGTCGAGTTCGGAATCTTCGAGCCCGCCGAGCAAGCGGAAATAGTGGCCCGGCTGGACGAAAAAGCGCGACGGAAGTCCAGGGGCAGCAATCAGCCTTACGAGTTCTCCGGTGTACTGGTATGCGCCGAATGTCTTGAACCCTTGTGGCACCGTATCGCCTACCAAAAGCGGACCCGTAAAGATGGAACCACAGTCGAGTACGAATACCGATACTGGCGCTGCCCGTCGCGTCAGCATGGTCTTGGTATGCGGGCGGAGGAAATAGAACCGATGGCACTAGAGGCGTTCTATAAGATCTTCGCAATGGTCCCGGTTCGGGAGCGTATTGTTCTGCCGCCTACCAGTCATGCGAATGAAATCGCCAAGTTGGAGCGGGAATACGGCAAACTGATGTCCGGCGTGGCGCGGGTAAAGTCGCCGGCAGACAGGCAGCGGATCATGAAAGACGGGGAAAAGATCCTGGCCGATATCGATACATTGCGAGCACTTCCAGCCGACCCCGGAGGCGTGCAATGGGTTCCGACCGACCGCACTTGGCAGCAAGAACTTGAGGGAATGTCAGCGGAAGACCGGCGTTTGCGGTGGCTCGAATTGGGATTCGCGTTCGCGGTGCAGAAGCGGACGGATGGCAGGTGGTCGGCTCGTTGGCGTCTGCCGGACGGGTGGCGGGAAGCAATGCCGGAAGTCGCCGAATGGTACGACCGGGCGGGCGATACCGGCGACATGGTGGAAATCACGGATCTACTTGATTGGCCACAACCTGAGAAGTCAGAGCGCGGCGAGAACTAGACCACGGTCACCCCACAACAGGGAAACCCCCTCCGCCAGGTTGTGGCGGAGGGGGTTTCCCTGTTGTGGGGCCGGCAGAGCGGCCAGGGGCCGTTAGGGGTCGCTACGGGGTGGTTGCGTCGGTATCAGTACCTCGCACACCGCATTGATCCTGGCGGTCACTTCGTGGATGTCCGCCCCGTCGACGCTCACCCACAGGGCGCCGTCCGGTCCCGTTGTGAGAGTCGCCGAGAAGTCCGAACGGTCGTGGTGTTCACCTCCTTCGGTGGTCAGTGCTGCTGTGGTGGCCGCTGGTCTGCGGGTGGGTCGTGACCGTTTTCGTGACCGGTTGGCCTCCGGTGCAGCGTCACCGTTGTTGGTGTCGGTCGGCTGCTGCTCAGAATCCCGGTCATGATCAACACTTCCGTTTCCTGTTTTGTTGTCGGTGATCTTGTGTGGTTGGGGGGTCACTGCGTGGTGGCCTCCTTTCCGGGGGGTGGAAAGTGCTGCACCCCTGAACTCCGGAAATGGCCTCCGTTTTGGACACGCCGGCGGCGGGTTTCCTCCGCCGGACGTCTCCCCCCTTGGTTTTCTTCCATTTGGGGGGCTAGTCGGGCGAAGCATCGGTAGCCCTTTAGTAGCGGTTGAGCAGCGGCGATGCCGACCGTGGGGGCTTCCGCTCTAACAGGTAGCTCAATCGGTAGCCCGGCAGGAACGTCTATCGGACCGTCGACAGGCGCCCAACTATTTTTTCCCGATCTTGTGTGGCTCCTCCCCCGCAGGGTGGGGGAGGGGCTGCACCTGGCGCGGTTGGTGGGCGCTGGTAGCGGGTAGCGGCCTGTCGCGGCGGCGAGTGTCTTCCCTGTACCTGTAGGCGTGGCGGCCCCGCTGACGGGTGTCTTGCCGTTGGAGGGTGCTACCCCGCTACCTTGCTGGTCAAGGCCGGTTTTGTGGGATCTGGCCGCCGCTACCTGCCCGCTACCGGGTAGCGGCGGAGTAGCGGGGGTCATGATCGCTCCCGCCAGGTGCGCAGGGCGGCGTCGATGATCTTCCGGTCATAGCCGCGCCGGTTGCTGCCGCCCTGTTTGATCTGTCCCGGTCCGACCCCCAACGGACGCAACGCGCTCGCCAGATCATCAGCACTCCATCCCGTGTATTTGTCGTTGACGGTCGCCAACCGGTTGAGCAGTTCCTCTGTCCACAAACGGGTGTCGGTGCCGAACGCGTCGAGTACGTCAGCGATCACCAGGTGATCGATGTCCGGCTCTGTCGTCCGATGCTTGCCGGGTGCGTTGAGAGGCTCCTCGCGGCGTCGTTGCCGCGCCCGGTCCCATGACTCCGTATCGATGCGAGGCACGCCGTGCATGGCTCGCTGGGAGCCGCGTTCGTAGGCTTCCGCCCCGTCAAGGGGGTAGACCTTCGACACGATCGGTTCGCGGGAGGCTGCGGCGTTGACGTAGGCGCAGCCCGCGTCCTCCGGTGATTCTCCGGTTGCGGGGTGAAGCCGGTCCGGTCGCCATCCTTCGGCGATCATGTTCGGGCCGAAGACAAGCCGGACATCGGCATGCCGTGACGCGTGCATGATCTTCAACGCTGTGGTGTCCGCGATCGCGTCACCCAACGTGTCCGCCGTTGCCTCCGCAGACGCCAGGATCACGGTGACCCGCGATTTGCGGCCGATGCGCAGCAATTCCACCGCGAGCGCCTTCGCCGTTGGCGTGAGGCGGGTGTACTCATCGATGAAGATCACGACCGCTGGCCGGTCCGGGCTGGGCTGCCACGCCTCGCCCATGCCCAGCGGATACAGCATCCCCGGTCGCGCCGACGCCAACGCCACCGCATCGGCCAGCGCGGTTTCGATGCCGCGCGGGCTGCGCTCCCGCCGCCCGACCGACTCTCCCAAAAGGTCCAGACCATTACCGGCGGGGTCCAGATCCCACACCACCGCGTCCCGACACGCGGCCACGCGGTCGGCGAGCGTCCGCAGAGTGACGGACTTGCCGGACCCCGGCGTCCCGATGACCACGCCGTGAACACCCAGCAGGCACAAGGACAAGTCGGTGCCGTCCATGCGTCGACCGATGATCAGTTCGTCCCGGATGGACACCGAGCCGGGTTGCAGGTACGGGGCCTGGCCCATGTTTTGGAACGGGTCACGCTGGACCAGGCGCAGCACCACCCGCGCCCGCCGTGACCGGTCCGGGGTGGGCAGCAGCCCACCGGAGGGCAGGTCGAGCGTGGTTTCCAGCGCCTCAGCGCGGCTGATCACGCCGGCCGGGGTACCGGTGCGAAGGATGATCGGGACTTCCCAACCCCATGGCTGACGTGCGGCCTCGCCGGCCGAACGCAACTCGATTCCTTCGGCCCGCAGCGCCCGCGTGACGCACTCCGCCGCTTCGGTGCGGGTGTGCGCGTCGGCGATCGGGAAAGGCGCGTCTTCCGCCTCCTCCGCTTCGGGTTCGGCATCGCCCGGCGGGGTGGGCCGCACCGCGCGGCCCACCAACGCCAGCACCACGACCCCGCCGAGGATCAACCCGTACTCTGCGCGCCACCCGTAGTGGGCGATCAGCCAGCCGACACCCCACCACCCGGCCAGCACCACGGCGACCAGCAGCAGGAAACGGCGACCGGCGGTCTTCTTCCACGCTTCCCGCAGCCCTTTGCCGCGCCGGTAAAGGGCCAACTCATCGGCCTCCCGCACCAGCCCGGAGTACTCGGGGTAGGCCAGCAGGTACCGCCACAGCCGCAGCAGCAGCCACCCGGTACCCACCAGCACGTACACGAGCAGCCTCGCGAACGCGCGTGGCGCCCAGCGGGCGAAGCGGCGCAACGCACGCCGCAGCAGCCGCCCGGCCAGCGGCGGCAGGCTGTACCGCAACCAACCGCCCGCGTCCCGCAGATACGGGGCACACCAGCGAGCGACAGCCCGCAGCAAGCGCGCCAGCATGCCGGCGAGGCGTGTCCAGCCGCGCCAGCCCAGCACCGCGCGGGCCGTGCGGACCGTTGTCGTGCGGGTGGACTTCATGCCGTTGGCCAGCCGCGCCAGCAGCACGCTTCGGCCCAGCCACAACGTCCACCAGGCCGCCAACTCATCGATCGTGAGCAGGAGTGCTTGCCACCAGGCCGCCAGCCGGACACGCCGGCCCGGCCGCTCCTCGGTTTCCGCCTGCTTGGTGGTGGCTCGATGCCTACCCGTCGTTGTCTTCGTGGTCATCGGGCCACCTCCTGACCATCGGTGCTGATCAGGTGGTGAAGGGCGGCAGCGCAGCCCAGTACGGCGACCGGGATGCAGGAGACGATGGTGGTCACCAGCCAGGGCGCCACCAGCACGCCGGCGGCTTTCATCTGGTGGTAGGCCACCTGTCCCAGCCCGCCGAGGACCAGCGAGCCCAGCGCCGAGAACGCCGCGAACCGGCGAGCCTGCCGAGTGAGTGCCGCACCCGACAGCCACACCCGCAACGCATAGACCGCGTAGGCCTCCAAGCCGATCGGGAGCGTTATTGCGGTGTTGAGCCGGAAACCGTCCACGATGCCGGGCAGCGGGTGGACCACACCAAATCCGGTGAGTTCCCCAAGCCCGACCCAACCGGACCACACCGCGCTGAACGCGGGCAGCGCCAGCAACCACAGTGGCCACGAAGCAACCGGCTTCCGCGCAGCCGCCGAATCTGGGTGTCCGACCCCAACCACCTGGGAAAACACCTGCTCCGCGGAACGGTCGCCGACCGTCCCGCAGAACGCCTGCACCGAGTCGGTTTCGGCCTCCGGCGAGTCGCCTTCCGGGCTTCCCGCCGGCTCTTCACTGCGGGAGCCGGCCGCGTTCTGTGTCAGTTCCGCGAGTGCGGCCGATGCCTTCGGAGCACCCACGCGGAACCGGGTCATCACGGTGTTGCGCGAGGGGATCTCACCCAGCTCCACCGCCAACTTCCGGACGCCGGCGACCAGTTCCTCAAGGGGCAGTGGATACACGCGGGTGCTCATCGGCCACCACCACCCTTCGGGCAGCGGTCCTGCCGTTCACACTCATCGATGTAGCCGCCGGCCACCTCAGCAACCCGCGTGGCTTCCGTCTCGATCTCCCGATACAGCCACGTCGTCATAGGGCCATTGGCGACCTCTTCGAGTGCTTCACCCAACTCAGCCAACCGGAACAGTCGCGCCTGCAACCGCTCCCACTTCTCGATACCCATTGCGTTCCGGGCCATCCGGCCCTGCTCGTTTGTATTCATGGACCAAGTACGCCCGAATTCGACGCACACAACCATGCTGACCTGGGAATACGCTATTCCAGCGGAGAATAACCGCAGGTCAGAAGCGGGACGCTGACCGGAAAAAATTTGCGTCAACGATCCGATATGTAAGGTACGGAATAACGATCACACGGATATGTCGATTGCGGAATGTTGATCTTCCGCTCTGCATCGCGAGCGATTATGGAGCACTCTTGAGATCGCTAAAGAGTTCGCGGAAATCGCCGCCCGCTCCCCGTTTGGCTAGTTCCCTATCAAGCTCGGCGCCCACCATCAGCAGGGAGGGAAGACTCTTGCGATGGTTCTGCAAAGCCTCTATGCCGCGCGATGCAGCCTCTTCCGCGTCACCTTGACGGACGGCGACGACGCCGAGAGTCAGCCGCGCCTCTGTATTGCGCATCTGCGACGTGATGATTCCGTCGACGCTCGTTGTCTTACGAATGACCTCTTCGGCGTTCTGCTGGGCTAGCTGGTCTTCGCCAACGATCCTAAAACAATCCATCGCGTAGAACTCCCACTTGTCGGGGTCCACTACGAAGTGGTTATCGGGCCGTTCTGGGTAAGGGAGCGAATCAAGCAGGCGACGGCCTTTCTCAAGGGTCTCATAAACCCGTTCCTTATCACCCATGCGCGCAAACGCCTTCGCTTCTTGCGCGAGTAGTTGCACCGCAACTGAGTGGTTGGGTGCGGCCTCCTGGCCTGCTTTTGCGGCAGCGATTACAGCACGGAGGTTTCCAGAAGTCAGATGGAACCATGCCTGCATTTCATGAGCCCATCCCACGATATGCGACTGTCCCGACTCCCTACCCAAGTCCATCGCCATGCGGCGCGTGGCCTCGGCTGTACGGGCGTCTCCGGTGTCGTATTCGAGACATCCAACGAGTAGCGCGAGCATTCCAGCCTGGTTCAGAATATCGCGATGCTGATCCAAGGTAAGACGCTGGTCAAGTAGCCCGGTCATCCGATTCAGCCAGTTACGACCAGTCTTCATAAGTTCGTGGGCGTCGACGCGAGAGTAATCTACACAAAGTTGCTCTACGGTAATGTCCAGGGCGTCCACGGTAGAAGCATCTATTCCCGAACCCCTGATGCGGCGCAAAAGCTCTAGGGTATCCATTCCAGTATTGGCAACCATAAGCTGATCGGGCGAGCGAGGAAGGACAAGCCCGTTAGACTGCATTTTGTCGGTGTTATGTACCGAGGCAGGGGGTGTACTCCGACGACTTTGACCGGGAAGATCAAACCACAACAAATCAGCCGGCAGCTGGAGCTGCTTCGCATAGCGGATGAGATTATCAAGCCTCCATTCGGGAGCGCCGTTCTCAATCTTGCTCACCTGTGCCTGATCCAGGCCCAGCCAGCGCCCGAATGTTTCTTGATTGAGTGCCCTTCCGAACATCTTGACATGTTGCGGATGATTGCGGTAGGCCCTGAAAACACGACCGATGTGCCAACTCTTGAAGGCTTCCCGAAATTCATCAGTCTCAAAGAACTCTCGCGGCACATTTGCGGGCGGCTTTACCGACCTATCGCGCAAATCCATGATGCACCGGCTACACAAGCTGGCTGTGTTGTCAGCGGCGAGACGTGCTTTGCAGTTTCCGCAACGACGAGCAGGGGAGGACACGCCGTCGCCCACGGTCTCGTCCCGTCCGCCTTGCTGTGAGCCCCGCCCGTCCATCAGGTTCCCGTTTCGAGGTTGAGACTGACCTCCATATGCCCTGGTCACCAGCCTACCTAGGCACGATCGTCGACACCACCAGGTGACTGATAGATCACGGCACAAGCCGGTTGACCAGGCATTATGTCGGATCGCACATACCGTATTCCGAGGTTGACATAGACCCCGACAGCCCACGCTGCCAGCGTCGGTAGCAGGCACCAGGCCCTGGGAGAACCGGTCGCCACTGGAGGACAACCCCCCGACTTGTCCCCCACGGACCGTGACCCGCTTCCCCGGGGCCTGGGTGCCACCAGGCCCCCGTCAGGAAAGTCGACCAATCGAAAAGCAGGTGCAGGGTCATGACCTCACCACGAAGCACAATGAGGTGTAATCGCCAGCCAAATCACGCGCATATTGCGGCCGTCGACCATGCCGCCAGAGTTTACGAGCGAGATTACGGTTGGACAGTGTCAAGGACTGCTCGGGACCACCTTCGACTGAAATTGCCTGCCAACCTGCTTTCTATATCGGTTCACTCTTTCCTCGGTGAAGACTTGCACCGCTTGCTCATCAGAAAAGGCTGGACGTGCCCAGTTGTTCAGATACCAGCGACAACCTATCGAAGGTGGTCCTTCCTTGTTGGCACGGACCCCGACCTTGATCAATCTGTACAGCCATTCCTCCCGGCTGGTACGTTTCTGATGTCAAGCGGTGAATCTATCATCCTTCCGCCTACGGTCTTGCCTTTTGGGCAAGTGGAATGGGTGCGACCACCTTCGCTAAGCAGTCCAACATATCCCAACTTTGGAGCAGTATTCGAACTCCTGCACAGTGTTTATGCGACTGGTCAGGGGAACCCAACATGAAGTACGACCATTACGAATGGCACGCAAACCCCGAGACTGGCCTATCGCACGCGTATCCGGTCGTGCTAGTCCGGGATATGGGCATTTCATCGTTGAACTCAGCCTGCGGCGAACGAATTTCACTAGCGTCTCTTTTCGTGCGACGCAATCGTGCCGAACCGCGTGGCCGCTGCGAGTTTTGCCGTGATGAGCTGGAAAGCAGCGTGGCGGGAAAGGCTGACTCGACATGTCTCAACAGGTCGAATGTACGGCCTATCTCTGCATCTGCGGAGCGTGGACCATCGCCGCGACAATTAGCGTCGTGACAACGACCCTGATCAGCATTGAGGTAGCGGTGCGGAATGAGCGCAAAAAATGGCTTAGCAGAATTACGCGAGCTGTCCGCAGTCAGCGTGATTCCGACGAGCAGTAGTGCATCCACAACATTGCTCTGCGGACCTAATGTGCAAAGAAAGCATTTTGCGATGAATGGCGGTCGACCAAACGTGATCCTGACTGCGTCGCTAACTAGCGGTGTGGCCCGCGTTGCTCATGGCATGAACGAATCCGTGCGGCTAGTTGATCGAATTCTTGAGATGGATCATGTCGAATGGGAAACGATGCTTTTTGTGGGCGAGAGAGAATTCACCTCCAATGAAGAGAGTCAATGGCCACTCCGCCAATTGAGAGTCAGTGTTAATCCGGAATCAGGTTACGCGGCCTTGAATCACATGGACGAAAGCAATGTAAACTGGCCGATCGTAAATTCTTTCAACCCGTCGCACGCGCTGCCAAGCGTGCAATTGATCTTCAACGGTATAACTGGAGACATGTTTCCTGCGTCGGCCGCAATTCCCATCGAAGATGCGCGTGCGGCCATTACAGAGTGGCTAGAAACGTGGAAGCGGCCGACTTGCATACGATGGCAGGCTTGTGTCACTCATTGACTCATCAATGCCGCGTTATTCATCGACGTGCTAAATGATCAAATAATGCAAGTCCCCCGGCAGCTCGATCCTACGCCCCAAGTTCACATGTGCCGCTCGATCGGAATAGGTCTTTGCCTGCACTATATGACGCCAACGCCAGTGTTTCGGCCAAGCTGGAATCTGTCGTAAGGGAGTACTTCTCACTCGAACCACTTGAAGCGCTACAGACCGACTACGAAGAAGGCGCAGAGATTATCTCGGATCTCATGGCTGACACGCGGTATGGAGAAAAGGCGCAGATGCTGACGGTCTACGCGGTTTCTGCCATCTACAGCATGAACAACGAGATTCGCAAGTTCAATCAGGGCATTCTGGCCATCGCCGAGGAAATAATGGAGCACCTGACCAAAAAGCCAAACTCTGAATCCGGCTGACTGGAGTCCGGGCTAAGGGCATCCCTTGCTGGCGACGCTAGTCACTCATCGGGTTGCCACTCATATTAGGACATTCGAGTGAACATCTTCGGCCTGCCCTGGGTATGGCCCGGAACTGTCAGACCCCCTCAGCAGGATCACAACAACAGGAAGGGACAATCCCATGGCGTCGCATGAAGAAACCTTGGCATTACTGACTCAGGGATCGCAGCAGTGCGGCGAGATCGACGGAGTCATTCAAGGTGTATCACGATCTGCTGATGAGCTGCTTTCTTTGATGCAGAACGCGCTGGGCAACACGGATTCTTTCGCTGCTGTCTCTGGGCCTTGTGAAGCCATCAGTACGAATCTGAACAACGCTTTGCAGGCGGTTCAGCAGACGAGTCAGGCTATCGACGGGCTGATGTCCCGATTTCAAGGAGGGTTCTAACCCGTCGAGCCATGTGCACGGCGCAGGGCAAACAGTACAAGCCCAAGAGAAACCCAAAGCAGTTCAGTCCCCGAACGGAGACAATTACCCGGCGGCAGCGGCATGGGGGGCGCATCTGATGGAAAGATATTCCCCGCCGAGGAGTGGACTCCCGGTAAGGGGTTTGGCGCGGCAGAAAGATCAGCAGAAAATTTTCGAGTTCAAACCTGGCATGGAGAACTGGTCTGTCAAAGTAACCAAACGAGGGCACGAAATCAATGCTCCGAAGGAATTTTGGGATGCCGCGTTATACAGCCACGTGGAGTTCGAAACCGCAGCCTGGATGATTGAATCCGGAAGCACCGAAACAGAATTGATCATCAATCGGACTCCATGTGGCTACCGCAAGGACTTAGAGAGAGCTCCCGGTTGCCACCAGTACTTGCAAGGCTTCCTGCCACGCGGGTATAGACTCCATGTCTACGGCACCGACGAAGAGGGCAAGAAAACGTTCATAGCTACGTACGAGGGGAAGAACCCACGGTGAATGTTCTTGAACAGGGGCAAGAGCTTCTGAGGGAGATCCGTGACTATTGCTCTAACCCCGATGCACCTCGTGTCCGATGGGTCCTAGAACGGCCTGACGGAAGCGTGCAGGATGAAGTATGGGGCATAAATGGACCTTCTCTCACGGTCGGGTTGGGTCCATGCGTGGGAACTGTTACTTGGACTGCGCTCCATACGTCGTATATCGCGACGGGAGGACAGAACGCGGAGCCTGTAACCTATGAAGTGGGAGAATGGCACGATAGAGTGTTTCCGGTCGGGACGGAGCATCCACTTGACACGGTGATTTCTGTCGTAGAAAAATTCATCGACGATGGTGGCCGTTCGGATTTGGTCCAATGGGAGCCGTACGACTCCAGGGAGCAGGAAACAATTCTGAAGGGTCAGGCGGCGGACGTGCGCACCACGCACCCGACACCAGTGCAAGGGCTACAGCAGTAGGGAGAACCGCCAGACTAGCCCGCCGATCGGCGGTTTTCCTGTCCGCACTCAAAGTCCAGCGTTTAAGACCAGGCCGTATCCGGGACAGATGCCTCAGTCCGTCGTCTCGGGTGCGGCCTTTGACTTCGTGATTCGCTCTGATTCCTGCCGCACATAGTCGGCTCCGCCCAAGTCCATGCCCAGCGAGGACTCCAACAGCCAGTTGGTGCCAACATCGGCCCCGCCGAGGTTGACGACGCTTCCCTGAACCTGGTGTGTTTCCTCAGCCGCTTCCTGAAGTAGCGCATCCAAAAATTGCTTGCGCTGCTGATGGTCGTTCTCGCTCACTGTGGTTGTTCCCCTCGTTGGCCCCGATATGCCTTTAAGCCCTGGCCCCTAAAGCCCAAGACGTAGATCAGTATCTACTGATTTACTGATGGATCAGGTGGCATTTCGTCGGCCGGTACAACGGGTATTTCGGCACCCAGCGCGGACAGTCGATCATGTGCTCGGCGTACTGCTTGCAGCGAGCTCATATGCTGCTCAACGTCCAAGTCATCGGCTTCTACCACTGGCCATTTGCGGTACATGTTGAGCACCCTGGTTTGCCTGACGTAGGTGTCTTGGAGTGCTGCGATCTCTTCCTCGGGACTGATCATCCGGCGGTTCCTGTCTCGCTCTCTGGTGGGACGCCCGCCCTTAAACCTAGCCTCTTCCCTTCCTGCAAGGACGTGCGTCCCGCTTGTCTCCGTTCCGTCGCGCCTCCGCTGCTGGCAGACGTGCTACGCTGTTGTAAGTTGACGCACGTCGTAGTCGTCCCAGGTGATGATCCACGGGCACGCCCCGTGCAGCTTCTGAAGGTCGGGGTCCGTCTTGTACTGCGCGTGGCGGCGCCGGTAGTCCGACAGCGTGAGGCTCTCGTGCGGCGGGTCGTGCGGTCGCACCGAACTGCCGAGCGGGTACCCGCCGGGCTGGTACTCGTACAGGTAGTCGCCCAGGTGCAGCACGGCGTCCAGATCGCCGCGCTCGGCGAGGTGCCGATAGGCGGCGAAGAACCCGGCCTGCCAGTTCGAGCAGGACACCACGCCGAAACGCAGCCGGCCCGGGCTCGCGCTCGCGGCCGGGGCGGTGCGGGTGGTGCCGGTAGGGGAGACGGCGGCGCCCAGCCGGAAGCGGTAGAAGTACCGCGTCGCGGGCGCCAACCCCGTCACGTCGACCTTCACGGTGTGGTCGCGCAGCGGTCCGGTGGCGAACGTGCCGCCGCGCACGATGTCGGCGAATGTCGCGTCCCGCGCGACCTCCCACGCGACTTCGGAGGACGGTCCGCGGCTGGAGCCGGGGACCGCGTCGGCGGTGGGCGTGACGCGCGTCCAGAGCACGACGGCGTCGGGCAGCGGGTCACCGGAGGCGACGCCGTGGGAGAAGACGGGACTCGCCGCGGCGGCGGTGCCCGCGGCGGAGGTGGCGGAAACGGTGGTGGTGGCCAGTGCCGCGACACCCGCGGCCCGCAGCACGCTGCGGCGATCCAGTTCGGGATGCACCCCGACACCCTGCCCCAAGCTGGACCCGCGACCAAGAAGACCTGAAGCATCTTCACCCACGATTCGCAAAGCCGTGATCCTCGGTGACGTGGGGCACGTCGCTTGGTGTGGAAGGTGCACGGAGGTGACAATTTCGTGCCGGTCGAGACGAAGGAGTCCCGATGACCAAGCCGTTGGCCACCGCTGTTGAGCTGGAGACGCTGCTCGCGGTGGAGCGTCGAGTGTTGTGGCTGGCCACGGCCATCGTGGACCACGCGAACCGGGTGCGGGCCAACAGCGGTGGGATCAAGGTCGGCGGGCACCAGGCCTCCAGCGCGTCCATGACGACGATCATGACCGCGCTGTGGTTCCACACCCTGGGGGAGCGGGACCGGGTCTCGGTGAAGCCGCACGCCTCACCGGTGCTGCACGCCATCAACTACCTGCTGGGCGAGTTGGACGAGAAGTACCTGACCACCCTGCGGGCCTTCGGCGGCTTGCAGAGCTACCCGAGCCGCAGCAAGGATCCCGACCACCCCGACTACTCCACCGGCTCGGTGGGCATCGGCGCGACCGCGCCGATCTGGGGCAGCATCGCCCGCCGGTATGTCGGCGCGCACTTCGGCGACGGCGCGGTACAGGGCAGGCAGTACTCGCTGCTGGGCGACGCGGAACTGGATGAGGGCGCCTGCTGGGAGGCGATCCTGGACCCCACCGTCGCCGAACTCGGCGAGGTCACGTGGATCGTGGACCTCAACCGGCAGTCCCTGGATCGCGTGGTGCCGACCATCGCCGCGGCCAAGCTCGCCGACATGTTCGCGGCCGCGGGCTGGCAGGTGATCACCGTCAAGTACGGGCACCTGCTGGAGGAGCTGTTCGGGCGTCCCGGCGGCGCCGAACTGCGGGACCGCATCGACCACATGAGCAACGGCGAATACCAGCGGCTGCTGCGCTGCACCGCGGCCGAACTGCGGGACCGGCTGCCGGGACCGGGGTCGACGGCCGAGCCAATCCGGCGCCTGCTGACCACATTGGACGACGAGACGCTGCACGCCGCGATCCGCAACCTCGGCGGACACGACCTGGGCAAGCTGCTGGAGGCCTACGCCGCCATCGACGACAGCCGCCCCACGGTGATCCTCGCCTACACCGTCAAGGGCCACGGCCTGCCCACCGCCGGGCACCCGCAGAACCACTCCGCGCTGCTCACCGAGCCGCAGTTCCGTGAGCTCGCGGCGAACCTCGGGGAGGACGCCGACGCGCCGTGGCGGCGTTTCGCCGACGGGACCGCCGAGCACGCGTTGTGCGCGCGGACCGCGGCGCGGCTGCGTCGAGAGCCGATCGCGACCGCCACCCCGCCCGCGCTGCCCGCCGACCTGGGTGCCACTCCGTCGGGGAAGGTGTCCACCCAGCAGAGCCTGGGCCGCGTCCTGATGGACTTGCTGCGCAAGGCACCTGAGGTCGCGGGACGGGTGGTCACGGTCAGCCCGGACGTCGCGTCGACCACCAACCTGGGCGGCTGGCTGAACAAGGTCGGCTCCTGGTCGCCCGCCGAGCGCGTGAACTGGTTCGCCGATGACGGCGAGACGCTGTTGCACTGGCGGGACCGGCCGACCGGACAGCACATCGAGTTGGGCATCGCCGAGGGCAACCTGGTCGGCCTGCTCGGTGAGCTGGGCGCGACCTGGAGCCGGTGGGGCCAGCCGCTGCTGCCGATCGGCGTGGTCTACGACCCGTTCGTGACGCGGGCCTTGGAACCGTGGTCGTTCGGCATCTACGCGGGGGGCCAGTCGATCCTGGTCGGCACCCCGTCCGGAGTCACGCTGGCCCCCGAGGGCGGGGCCCACCAGTCGATCTACACGCCGTCCATCGGCATCGAACAGCCCGGCTGCACCGCCTATGAGCCCGCGTTCGCGCTGGACTTCGAGTGGTGCCTGCTGGCCGCGATGGCGCAACTGGGCAAGCCGGGCGGGCGGTCCTCGTACTTCCGGCTGACCACTCGGCCGCTGGACCAGTCGCTGGCCGCGGTGCCCGCCGATCCGGCCGCCCGCGAGCGGCGCAGGCGGCGCGCCGTGGCGGGCGGATACCTGCTGCGCAAGTCGGCATCGCCCGCGGTCACGGTCGCCGCGATGGGCGCGGTGTTGCCCGAAGCGCTGGCCGCCGCCGACCGGCTCGCCGCGCTGGGCGTCGAGGCCGACGTGTTCTGCGTGACCAGCCCCGGCCTGCTGTTCCAGGCCGAACGCGCCCGCCGCGGGCTGGGCGAGGGGCAGCCGTGGATTTTGGACCAGCTGCGCGCGACGCCACTGGTCACCGTGGCCGACGCCCACCCGCACACGCTGGCGTTCCTCGGCACGGTCAACCGGGTGCCGGTCGCGACGCTGGGCGTCACGGAGTTCGGGCAGTCCGGCACGATCGACGAGGTCTACCGCCACCACGGCATCGACACCGACACGATCGTCCGCACCGCGTTGGACCTGACGGCTTAGCGCACGGCGCACTCCAGGCATTTCTGGGCGGCCTCGAAGGGCTCGCCGGGGAAGACGAACGTGGCGGTGAACTGCCGCCGGTCGCAGGCCGCGATCACCTCGACGGCCCGCGACCGGGGCGCCAGCTCACCACCGCAGGCGGCCTGGGCCAGATGCGTTCCCCCGTCGGTCCCGTTCTCCACACACCACAGCTTCATGACCTGCTCCTTTCGCTAGGAGTAATCAATCAGCTACTGAGCGATTACAGGAGCAGGCGCGTCGGGCCGGTCGCATAACTTGCCGATCAGGGGTGTCGAATTCGTGTTACTGCCGCGCTGACCTTCCCAAACCGTCTCAAAACGGGCCAGAATCGGTACTGTGCGCAGAGTGAGCAATGACGCACTGAGAGTGCTGATGCGCGACGCGCGCTTCAGCAACACGGGGCTAGCCAACGCGGTGAACGCCGAGGGCAAGAAGGAAGGCGTACCCCTCGCCGCCAACGCGTCGTCGGTCCGCCGCTGGTTGGAAGGGGCAGAACCCCGCTGGCCCACGCCTAAACTGGTCGCCGCAGCCATGGCCCGCAGGCTCAAGCGGCACATCTCAGTAGAGGACTGCGGGTTCATCGATAAGGGTCCACCTTCGGAGGACTCCTATGATTCGCTGTCCTGCTCGGCCACACTGGAGGATGCCCTCCGCACTGTGGTCGAACTGTCAGGACAGGACATGCGACGACGCAATTTTCTCGCGGGCACAGCTGTCGGAATGGCAGCATTCAGTGAATCCGCACTGTTGGCTCTGACCTGTCCGCCCACCGGCGGCGGTGCTCACGAAGGCTCAGGCAAGCGGATCGGCATGAGTGATGTCGAGCGCATAGCCGCCACGGGCAAGCATTTTTCCGATCAGGCACGGTGTTTCGGCTCCGGCGAGATACGGCCCGCTCTCGTACGCTATCTCCACACAGAGGTGGATGAGATCCTTCGGGGCCGCTACAACTCAGAGGTCGCCAAGGCCCTATACAGCCAGGTTGCCCGAACGACGAGTAGCGCAGGATGGATGTCCTTCCAGACTGGCCAGCACGGCTTGGCTCAGCGCTACTTCGTTCAAGCTCTCAACCTGGCATCAGGGAATGGGGACAAGGTCGCGGTTGGGAACATCGCCACAGGAATGGCCTTGGTGGCGCTGAGGACAGCCGAAACGGCACCAAACGAGACCACCACGGCGCGCAATGCACGGCAGGCCATGGCGCTTGTGCGGGCAGGCCGCAATTTCGTGGGCAGCGACATCACCCCCGCCCGCTCGACGGCGCTCTACACCGTCGAGTCGAGGGCGTTCGCCTTGCTTGGTGACCACCGTGCGGGCCTCGCCGCCATTGATGCCGCCCAGCGAGCCTTCGACAAGTGGCGCCCTGGATCGTCCGATGGGGAATCTCTGTGGTACTGGTGTCCGGCGGACACGGTGGCGGAGACCGGTCGTTGCCTGCGCGAGAACGGCAGGGCGGATCGCGCCGTACCTTTGATCCACGAGGCGCTGAAGACCCATGAACCGACGACCCGGTGCACCGCAATAGTGATGAATCACTTTGAGTTGGTGCTGGCCTATGTCGGCCAGCGCGAATACGAGCAAGCGACTGCCGCCATGCGCGGCATGCTCCGGGCAGGGCAAAGGGTGTCCGAGGTCGACCTCAGAGAGCAGCTAACGCTTCTGCGCTGCCGAATCGGGCCGGTTCCGCAGCGAGAGACCGCCGAGCTGAACTACCTGCTCAACAGTTCCCTGGCCCGGACCGCCGCGCGGGCGTGACGTCGTGCTGGTCGGATGCGTCCGGCGGGTCTTCTCGCCAGGTCGTGCCCGGTGGGATGGCCATGGGGCCGTGGAGTTGGCGGGTCACCGCGGGCAAGAAGCCCAGGTGATAGTTGGCGCCTTCCGCGAGGAACCGGCCTCTGAGTTCGAACCAGCGCAGACCAGGGTGCCGGTGGTGCACATCGTGCAGCGTGAAGTTCAGCGCCAGCGCCTCCATGGGGCGCGGCAGGCGCAGGTTCATCGCCTCCAGCGGCGCGTCCAGCTTGGTCCCGTAGTGATAGGCGCTGTCCGACAACGACACCACCACCGCCCGGCCGCCCAGCGCCGTCACCAGAATCCACCCCATGCCGCCGTAGGCCAGAAACGCCGCCGTGAACACCGCTGCCACGGCTGCGGCATCAGCCCTGAACTGGGCGAACGAGCGCAGTACCCGCTGTAGAGCCAAGCCTGCCAGCGATTCCGGGGAATCCACGCGTTCGGCGAGTTTCCGGACGACCGCCACGGGCAGCAGAGCCAGCAGGTTGGCGGCGAGTTCCACGACGTACAGCCCGCCCAACAACTTCGTGTAGTAGGGCAGCGCCACCTTCCCCCAGGTGGTCTGGTCCGCATCGTAGAACTCACCCCGCTCGCGGCGGGTGCGGCTGTACTGGTGGTGCAGCAGATGCCCCGACTTGAGCAGCACGAACGGCGCCCCGTACAACACCGCCATCGCCCGGCCGCAACGGTTGTTCCAGTTCCGCGCGCTCAGCAGCGTGCCGTGGATCGCCTCGTGGATCAGCGACCAACCCGGCGTCGTCAACAGCACCGCGGGCACCAGCAGCCACGCCCACAACACCGACTGCGGCAGCAGCCACAGCGGCAACACGAACAACTGAAACAACCCGAGCGCGAGCGCGGCCGCGACAAGCCAGGAATTCGCCGTGTCTCCACGGGATCGTCGGCCGTCGGCGCGGTCGCGACGGATTCTTCGCTGCCGGGGTACTCCGTTCATGACGTGCCTTCCGCTGCTCAGCAACCTCGGCCCGGAGATAGGCCACCCGTGACATCGTTACCCGGACGGCCTCCGGTACTTAGCGGTTTCACCCGGTCATGCCGCCGTCCGGGTGACGAACTCCCCGTGAACGATCAGATCCAGACGGGCTCGGCGGTGCGATCGCTGTCGGAAAGCTCGCCCGTGTTGGGCGTGCCCGCCGGTTCCAGCAGCAGCAAGCGGCACTCGCGCTCCGCCACCGGGCGGTGCTGCACTCCCCGCGGAATCACCGCGAGTTCCCCGGCCCGCAACGTGATCCGTTTGTCGGGCAGGTCGATGTGCAGTTCGCCGTCGACCACCAGGAACAACTCGTCGGTGTCATCGTGCTGGTGCCAGACGAACTCGCCCTCGAGCTTGACGATCTTCACGTGCATCTCGTTGATCGAGGCCACGATCTTGGGCGACCACTGCTCGCTGAACGTCCCGAATTTGTCGGCCAGGCTGATCACGTCCGTCACGATTCCCCCATCCACTCGAGTCGTCACTCAGATCAACTCGAAACCGCGCCGCCGTGTTCCCGGTCGGCGCTCAGCGGCGCAGGTCCGCCAGCCGCTGCTCGATCCCGTGGATCAACGCGGCCAGTCCGGTGTCGAACGCGCGTTGTGCCTGCGTGGCATCGGAGGCGCCGAGGTCCAGCGAAGACCCGATGACGAAGTACTCCACCGCACGCACCACCGGCAGCAGTTCGGGCTCCGGCCAGCCCGCCTCGCGCAACACCGCGAAACCGCGCTCGTAGGCGGCCAAGGCCGCAGGGGAGCGGACCGGATGGGCCGTCAACAGCGGAACCACCCTGGGATGGGCGGCGAAGGCCGCGCGATAGGTGCGTGCCCACTGGTCCACAGCGACCGTCCAGGGCCGCAGATCGGTGTCCAGGTCCATCTCCGCCAACAGCAACTCGCGCAGACCCTCGATGATCTCCTCGCGCCCCGAAATGTGGTTGTACAGCGAAGGCCCCTTCACACCGAGCCCGGCGGCGATCCTGTTGATGGACAGCGCATCGGTCCCGTGCTCGTCCACCACGCGCAGCGCGGTGCGCATGATCGCCTCGCGGGTGATCAGCTTCTGGCTGGGACGTGGCACCCGAAATCCGATCTGGCGTGTCGTCCGACTGGTGGTCTAACCTAAAACTAATACCTCTAGTTTTAGGCGGTGTCGAGTGGAGTACGCGGACTACCGGCGATTCGACGCGGTCGGCCTTGCCGAACTCGTGGCCAAGGGCGAAGTCTCGCCCGGCGAGCTTCTGGAGACGGCGATCGGCCGGGCGGAGGCGGTCAACCCGCGGCTCAACGCCATCGTGCGCCCGATGTACGACCTCGCCCGCCAGCGCGCCGCCGGTCCGCTGAGCGGCCCGCTGGCCGGGGTGCCGTTCCTGATCAAGGACCTGAACCAGGACTACGCCGGTCTGCCCACCGGCAGCGGCTCCCGCGCACTCCGCGACCGCCCCGCCGCACAGAACAGCGAGGTCGTCCAGCGCTGGCTGGACGCCGGCCTGGTCATCTTCGGCAAAACCAACACACCCGAGTTCGGCTCCAAGGCCATCACCGAACCCGAGGTCAACGGCCCCACCCGCAACCCGTGGAATCCCGACCACACCCCCGGCGGCTCCTCCGGCGGCTCGGCCTCCGCGGTCGCCGCGGGCATCGTGCCGGTCGCGGGCGCCAACGACGGCGGTGGCTCCATCCGCATCCCGGCGGCCTGCTGCGGCTTGTTCGGCCTCAAACCGGGCCGGGGCCTGGTGCCCTGCGGCCCGCTCAACGCCGAGCACCTACATGGCGCCGCCACCGACGGCGTGGTGTCCCGCACCGTCCGCGACACCGCTTTGATGCTCGACGTGATCACCGGCCAACCCGACCCCGGCGGCCCCTACCTGTCCGCCCGCCCCGAAGCGCCCTACGCCGAACTCGCCCGCCGCGCACCCGGCAAGCTCCGCATCGGCTTCACCTCCGAGTCCCCGATCGGCTTCGACGTCCACCCCGAAGCGGTCGCCGCCGTGACGGATGCGGCCACCCTGCTCGCCAAGCTCGGCCACGACGTGGAACCCGTGACCTTCGGCGTGGACGGAAAACAGGTCGCCTGGGACTTCCTCACCATGTGGTACGCCAAGGTCGCCTGGTCGGTCGCCGACATCCGCCGCGCCACCGGGGCGGGACCACGCGACTTCGAACTGGACACCAGAATGCTCGCCGCCGCGGGCCGCTCGCTCAGCGCCGTGGACCTGTCCGACTCGCTGCACCGCTGGAACAACCACTCCCGCGCGCTCGCCGCGTTCCACCAGACTCACGACCTGCTGCTCACCCCATCGCTGGCCCGCCCGCCGGTCCGCATCGGCGAACTCGACACCCCGCGCCCGGTGCAAATCACCGGCGAGGTGCTGCTGCGGCTGGGCCTCATCGGGGTGCTGACCAGGTCGAAGGTGTGGCAGCAGACGGTACTGACCAACCTGGAACCAGTCCCGTTCACCCAGCTTGCCAACATCACCGGCCGCCCCGCCATGTCGGTGCCCACCCACCGCACCGCGGCGGGCCTGCCGCTGGGCGTGCACTTCACCGGCGGCCTCGGCAGCGAGGGCACCCTCCTCGCGCTGGCCGCCCAGATCGAAGCCGAACAGCCCTGGGCACAACTCGAACCCGCCCTGTGAGCGCGGATCCCGACCGTTCGGGGTAGCGTCGAACACGTGGACGAAGGTCTGTTCGGGGAAGGGCTGTTCGAGGCCGACGCCCAGGAGAAGGCGCAGCGAAGCCTGTCGGCGAACGCCCCGCTCGCGGTGCGAATGCGCCCCAACTCGCTGGACGAGGTGCTCGGCCAGGACCACCTGCTCGGCCCGGGAGCCCCGCTGCGCCGCCTGGTCGAGGGCGCCGCTCCCGCGTCGATCCTGCTCTACGGCCCACCGGGCACCGGCAAGACCACGCTGGCCACCCTCGTCTCGCAGGCCACCGGCCGCCGCTTCGTCGCCCTGTCCGCGTTGTCGGCCGGGGTGAAGGAGGTTCGAGCCGTCATCGAGGAGGCCCGCCGCAGACTCGGCCACAGCAGCGAGTCCACGGTCCTGTTCATCGACGAGGTGCACCGCTTCTCCCGCACCCAGCAGGACGCGCTCCTAGGCGCCGTCGAAGACCGGGTGGTGCTGCTAGTCGCCGCCACCACCGAGAACCCGTTCTTCTCCGTCGTCTCCCCGCTACTGTCCCGCTCGCTGGTACTCCAACTGCGATCCCTCACCGACGAGGACGTGCGCACCCTGGTTCGCCGCGCCCTCACCGACGAACGCGGCCTCGCCAGCACCCTGGAGTTGGCCCCCGACGCCGAGGACCACCTGGTGCGCCTGGCCGCAGGCGACGCCCGCCGCGCCCTCACCGCACTGGAAGCCGCCGCCGAATCCGCCACCTCCACCGGTGCGAACACCATCGAGCTGTCCACAGTAGAATCCACAGTGGACAAAGCGGCGGTCCGCTACGACCGCCAAGGCGACCAGCACTACGACGTGGTCAGCGCCTTCATCAAGTCCATCCGCGGCTCCGACGTCGACGCCGCCCTGCACTACCTGGCCCGCATGATCGAGGCAGGGGAGGACCCCCGCTTCATCGCCCGCAGACTGGTCATCCACGCCAGCGAAGACATCGGCATGGCCGACCCCACAGCCCTTCTCACCGCCACCGCCGCGGCCCAGGCCGTGCAGCTCATCGGCATGCCCGAGGCCGGACTCAACCTGGCGCAGGCAACAATCCACCTGGCCACCGCCCCCAAATCCAACGCGGTGGTAGCCGCCATCGGCGCCGCCCTCTCCGACGTCCGCAAGGGCGCCGTCGGCCCCGTACCCGCCCATCTGCGCGACGGCCACTACGCGGGCGCGGCCAAACTCGGCAACGCCAAGGGCTACCGCTACCCCCACGACGTGCCCGAAGGCGTGCTCACCCAGCAGTACCCGCCAGATGAACTGGTCGGCCGCGACTACTACAACCCCACCCCCCGCGGCGCCGAACGCGCCCTGTCCGACCGCGTTCCCAAGCTGCGCAAAGCAATTCGCGGCGACTGAACGGCCGCGACCACAGGCTGCGCCGAGCGCGTCCTGCCCAAACTGCGTAAAGCCATTAGCGGCGAGCACTGAACGACCGCGAGCGGCAGGGCGAGTTCCGCCCTGCCGCTCGCGGCGTGTTCCCGTTATGAGGCCCAGCCGCCCTGGGCCATGGTCTGGTACACCCACCCGCCGTTGGAGTGGACGAGCAGGTCCCCGTAGCGGGCCTGCACCGTCTGCCCGCCCATGGTGATCGTGGCGTCGGTGATCACGAAGACCAGGTGCTGCGACAGGAAGTGCGGGGTCCGCACCGACTCCATCTGCACATCATCGCCGCCGCCGCTGATCGCCTCGCTCATCCGTTTGAGGAACGTCTCCCGGTCCCAGGATTCGGCCGAGCCCTCGCCTTCCGCGTTGGTGGTCACGGCGTTGACGGGGAACATCGTCAACTCGGCCATCTTCTCTACGTCCGCCTCGGCGGCCAGCCGGTCCCACTCGGCGAACCACGCCAACACACTTGCGGTGTCCTCCGCCGACGGCGTGAACCCACCACCCTGAGTCGGAACTACCTGCTTGTCAGCCAACTCGACCTCTCTCCGCACACTGTTGCGTACGCTATACCGTACAGTATACGGCAATCGTTACGGTGACCGTGGACACACGGTTTCGACAGGGGGAGCGGTCAGTTTGGGCAAGGCCACCCTCGGCCACGCGACCAGGTGGTGAATCTTCATGTAGGGCGCCCGCGCATCTTGTGCGCGGGCGCCCCGCGCGTCAGGCCGTCGGTGCGCCGCGGTAGGCGGCGCCGGGGTGGTCGTCGCGCAGGCGGACTTGGCCCGGCTCGTAGATGCTCTCCCGCAGCGTCGAGCCCTCGTAGTCCTGCCACACCCGGCCCCGCCGCTGAAGCTCCGGCACGACCAGGTCGATGAAGTCCGTGAAGGTGCCGGGCGTGACCGCGTAGGCGATGTTGAACCCGTCCACATCGGCTTCCTCCACCCAGCGTTCCAGTTCGTCGGCGACGGTGGTGGGGGAGCCGACCGCGACCGGGCCGAGGCCGCCGATGCCGAGGAACTTCCCGATCTCCTCCGGCGTCCAGGTGCGGGAGGGGTCGGATTTAGAGAAGTTCTCCACGACCGACTGGATCGCCTCGCTGTGCACGTGCTCCAGCACCTGGTCCGGCGGGTACTCCGACAGGTCGAGGCCGGTCCAGCCGCCGAACAGCGTCAGTGCCCCGTCGAAGCTGGCCCGCGACAAGTAGTCGCGGTACTTCTCCTGCGCCGCCTCGTCGGTCTCCGCCACGATCGGCGTGATCAACGCGAACACCTTGACACTGCGCGGATCGCGCCCGAAACCGGCGGCCTGGGCGCGGATGTCGTCGACGTGACGGCGGATCACCTCGGTGGAGTGGCTCATCACGAACACCGCTTCGGCGTGCTTGGCCGCGAACGCCCGGCCCTTCGTGGACGTCCCCGCCTGGTACAGCACCGGCGTGCGCTGCGGGGACGGCTCGGCCAGGTGCACGCCCGGCACCGAGTAGTAGGTGCCCTTGTGCTCGATGGCGTGCACCTTCTCCGGGTCGGCGTAGACCCCGGTGGCCTTGTCCGCCACCACCGCGTCGTCCTCCCAGGAGGACTCCCACAGCTTGTAGGTGACCTCCAGGAACTCCTCGCCGATGTCGTACCGGTTGTCGTGGGTGATCTGCTGGTCCAGCCCGAGGTTCACCGCGGCGCTGTCCAAATAGGACGTCACGATGTTCCACGCGATCCGGCCCTTGGTGAGGTGGTCCAGCGTGGAGAACTTCCGCGCCAGGGCGTAGGGCTGCTCGTAGGTCAGCGACACCGTCACCCCGAACCCGAGGTGCTCGGTGACCGCCGCCATCGCCGAGACCGACAGCAGCGGATCGTTCACCGGCACCTGCGTCCCCGTCCGCAGCGCGGGATTGCGCGACTCCTGGTAGACGTCGTACACGCCGAGCACATCGGCGAGGAACAGACCGTCGAACTTGCCCCGTTCCAGCAGTTTCGCCAGATCCGTCCAGTAGTCGAGGTCCTTGTACCGGTGCGCCCGGTCGTCCGGATGGGTCCAGACGCCGGGCGCGAGGTGACCGGTCACGGCCATGTCGAAGGCGTTGAGAAGAATTCGAGAGTTGGGCACAGCAATCCTCGCTCGGGATTTGTGGAGTGAAGGAAAGCGGGATTGGCGCTGCGCGAGCGCCGACCGAAAGCGCCTGTCCGAAGACAGGCGCCTAACAGCCGGTGCTGGTGATCTTGCACAGGTCGACGTGCAACCGCTCGCGGAAGTCGTCCGACTGTGCCATGGCGTCAGTCAAATCGACGCCGGGCGGAACGGTCAAGACCCGATTATGTGATGTCGCGCCGCTTCACCACGACGGCCGTGACGAGCACGAACACCACGGCGTACACGGCGAGCACGATCGCGGCCTGGGTGCCGTCGACCACCGCGACGACCCCCGGCGTGCCCCCGGCCTGCCCCTGCTGCCTGCCGCCGAGCGCGGCGACCAGCGCCCCCGCGTTGGTGCCCGGCATGTACTTCTGGAGCGTGTCGAACCCGGTGATCAGCGAGCTGAACAGGCGCAGCAGGTTCTCCAGCGCCAGCGCCCACACCAGCCCGATCCCCGCCGCGAGTGCGGTGCCTTTGACCAGGGTCGCCAGGAACACCCCGCCCATGCACCACATCACGGAGATCAGCCACCCGGCGCCGATGCCTTCGACCAGCGCGTTCGTGGACGGCCAGTCCATCGGCGAGTCCGTTGTGGACGCGATGACCGCGCTGGTGGCCGCGTCCAGGGCGAAGGCCCCGAGTACGACCGCCAGGCACAGCATGACCAGCGCCATTACCTTCCCGCCGATCACCGCGACCCGCCCTGGGCCCTGGGTGAACATGGACTTCATGGTGGTCCAGCCGTACTCGCCGCCGGTGGCGAGCACGCCGATCAGCAACGCCAGCGCTCCGGCGAAGACCGGCAGGCCCCCGATGGTGCTGGGCACCAGGTCACTCGGCAGCGCCTGGGCGAGCGCGCCCTCACCGAGCGCGGCCTCCGGCCCGGTGGCGGAGCGGTAGGCGAGGTAGGGGAACAGGTAGCCGAACAGCAGGCCGAGCAGTATCCACGCGGCGCTGACCATCCAGACCGCGGGTCGCTTGCCGAACTTGAGCAGCTCGGCGGACAAGCTCGCGAACATCAGTTGCCTCCCGTGGAGGTGTCGGCCGCCTTCTCGGCGGCGGTCATTTTCAGGAAGATCTCTTCGAGGGACGGCTCGTACCAGCGGATTGCGCTGACCTCTGCTCCGCCCAGCACCAGGTCCCTGTTGATTCGCGCGGCGGTTTCCGGTGCGGTGGCGAGCAGCAGAGCGTCGTCGTCCAGCACGGACACGTTGCCCGCGCCGACCACCTCGGCGGCGATCGCGCCCGCCAGCTCCAACGGCCGCGCGTGCACCTTGAGCGCGCCCTGCCCACGCAGCTCACCCACGGTCCCTTCGTGCAGCAGCCGCCCGTTGTCGATCACGGCGACCCGGTCGCAGATCTGCTGCACCTCACCGAGCAGGTGGCTGGACAACAACACGGTCCGGTTCCCGCCGCCCAGCCCGCGGATCAACGCCCGCATATCGGCCATCCCCGCCGGGTCCAATCCGTTGGTCGGCTCGTCCAGGATCAGCAGCTCAGGGTCCTTGAGCAGCGCCATCGCCACCCCGAGCCGCTGCTTCATGCCCAGCGAGTAGTTCGCCGCGCGGTCTCCGGCGCGGCCGGTCAGGTCGACCAGCTCCAGCACGTCGTCGACCCGGGAGGCGGGCACCTTCGCGTAGCGGGCGAACACCCGCAGGTTGTCGCGTCCCGACAAATAGGGATAAAACGCAGGCGACTCCACCAGCATCCCCAGCCGCGCCAGCGCCTGCGGGCTGCCCGGCTCGGCCCCCAACGTCGTCACGCTGCCCTCGGTGGGCGTGATCAGCCCGAGCAGCATTCGCAGCGTGGTGGTCTTACCGGCGCCGTTGGCTCCCAGGAACCCGTACACCTCGCCGCGCCGCACCGTCAGCGACAGTCCGTCCACCGCCCGCCGCGACCCATAGCACTTTGTGAGGCCTCGCGCCTCGACCAGCAATTCCGTCATGCCGCAATCGTCGGCGGCCGACCCCTGCCCGGTCGTCAGCGCTGGAACGGCTCCGCGCTACGCAAATCCGCGTACCGCCGCTACGGCAGCATCCACGCGAGCACACCGGATTGCAGGAAGATCAGGGTGCACATGCCGAGCAGCAGGACGAGGCTCCACACCCACACGCGGCGGAACAGTTCGGCTTCGCGGCCGTCCATGCCGACGGCCGTGGCGGCGATCGTGAGGTTCTGCGGGCTGATCATCTTGCCGAGCACGCCGCCCGAGGTGTTCGCCGACACCAGCAGCGTTTCGTCGATGCCCGCCCGTTCCGCGGCGGTCTGCTGCAACGTCGCGAACAGGGCGTTGGCGGAGGTGTCCGAGCCGGTCACGGCGGTGCCCAGCCAGCCGAGGATCGGCGAGAGGAAGGCGAACGCGGCACCGGTGCCCGCGATCCAGGTGCCGATCGTGATGGTCTGGCCGGACAGGTTCATGACGTAGGCCAAGGCGAGTACGGAGGCGACCGTGAGGATCGCCCAGCGCAGGTGCACGACGGTGGACACGAACTCGCCTGCGGCCGCGGCGGGGCGGATCCGGAAGACGATGGCCACCAGGACCCCGCAGACCAGCAACAGGGTTCCCGGGGTGGACAGGGTCGACAGCACGTATCGGGTGGCCGAGCTTGCCGTGCCCGCGGCGGTGAGCACGTTGCCGTCCAGTCCCGGCCACGGGATGACGACATCGGCTCTGGCCAGCAGTCCGGCGAGCGGGAGCTTGGCGGCGAGGAAGACCGCGATGACGATCAGATACGGCAGGAACGCCAGCGCGGTGCGGCGCCTGTCGGCCGACGGTTCCGCCGGGCGTCGATCGTGCCCTGGTGGCTGCCAGAAGCGGAGCAGGAGCACCATGGCGGCCAGGCCGGTGAGCGCGGCGATGATGTCGGTGAGCTCGACCGAAACGTAGTTGGAGCTGACGAACTGGCCGATGGCGAAGGCCACCCCGCACACCAGGGCGGCGGGCCAGGTCTGGCGGACTCCCCGCGCCCCGTCCACGATGAACATCATCAGCAGCGGCACGAACAGCGCCAGGATGGGCGTCTGCCTACCCACATACGCGCCGATGTCCTCGGCCGGAATCCCGGTCAGGTTCGCCGCGGTGAGAATCGGTGTGGCGATGGCGCCGAAAGCGACCGGCGCGGTATTCGCCACCAAAGCGGTCGCGGCGGCCCGCAACGGCGTGAAACCCAGTCCCAGCAGCATGATTCCGGTGATCGCCACCGGTGCGCCGAACCCCGCCAGCGCTTCCAGCAGGCCGCCGAAACAGAAGGCGATGATCAGGGCCTGGATGCGCGGGTCGTCGCTGACCCCGCAGAAGGCTTCTCTGAGGTCGTCGAACCGGCCGCTGACCACGGTGAGGCGGTGCAGCCAGATCGCGGCCAGCACGATCCACATGATCGGGAACAGGCCGAAGGCCGCGCCCTCCGACGCCGACAGCAATGCGAGGTGGGCGGGCATGTCGTACACCGCGATCGCCACCGCGAGTGCGATACCCGTCGCGATCAACGCCGCCCAGTGCGCCTTGCGCCGCAATACGCCGAGAACCGTGAAAATGGTGAGCAAAGGGAGAATTGCGACCAGCGCGGAGAGCAGCAGGCTTCCGGAAATGGGGGCCAGTTCCGGACGGTACATGCTCCTCCAAGCCAAAACCCAACCCTACCCACCGGAACGTGCCAAGGAACCCGACGAACGTCGCCGGAATTTCAGTGCCGTTGCGGACGGGGACTGCCGCCGAGATGGCTGAACGCACCGTGAGGGTGATGCGCCGCGGCGCGGTGAGGCGGACCGCGGTCGGCAAGCCGCCCGCTTGTTCGACCTCGGCGGCTAGTCCGGCTGGAGAACCCGCGCCAGCACCGTCCGAATCCACTCGCGGTCGGGCGGCCGCTCCGACAGCAACTGCTGCAGGATCAGGCCGTCCATCACCACGGCGAGTTCGGCCGCGTGGTCGGTGAGCTCACCGAGCATTCGCACCGTGATCTCGGCGTACCGGCGGGCGATGGCTGCCAGGCCGGGGTCACGCAGCCCTGCCACGTAAAGCTCGTACTCCACCGTGGTGCGCCACCGCTGCTCGCCCGAGCAGTAGTCGACCACCATCTCCGCCATCGACTCGGCGAGATCGCCGCGGCCCGTGTTCCGCGCCATCCATGCCGACAGTTCCGCCTCATACCGCTCGGTGGAGCGACGCAGCGCCGCCGCGATGATCTCGCCGCGGTCGGCGAAGTGGTAGGTCATCGAACCCAACGGCACGTCCGCCCGGTCGGCGACCGCGCGGTGGGTGACCGCATGCACGCCGCATTCGGCGATGAGCTGCTCGGCTACGTCGATCAGCCGGTCCCGGCGGTCCGGGTCGTGGCGGCGGGGGCGCCGCGTCATCAGTGGCCTCCGCTGAGGTTGAGGATCACCACGCCCCCGATGATCAGGGCGATGCCCCCGACCTTCGCCCAGCTGAACGGCTCCCCGAGCGCCACCATGCCGATCGCCGCGACCAACGCGGTGCCGATGCCCGCCCACAACGCGTAGGCCGTGCCGACCTGGAAGGTCTTCAACGCGAAGGTCAGCATCGCGAAGGCGCCCACGTAGCCCGCGACCATCCCGATGCTGGGCCACAACTTCGTGAAGCCCTCCGACAGTTTCATGCTCGTGGTGGCGAACACCTCCAGCAGGATCGCCCCCATCAGCCACAACCAGCCCATGACCCCTCCTCCATGCGTACGACCGTACATATCGAGTGTACACATGTACGTATCGAAGTTATGCATGCGTCCGTTCGGTCCTTGTATGCCGCGCTCGAATTTCCTTTAGTTCAGGTAGAGAAGGAACACGGGGGTGTGGCGTGGCGGGTATTCGGCGACGAGACATGCTGGCCGGTGCGGCATTGCTGGCGGGCGCGGCGACGATCGGACTCAACCCACTGGCGGCCGCCGCGGCGACCCGGCAGCGCACGGGCGCGACCGGGAGACCCGACCTGGACCTCGGCGACTTCCCGGTCGTCGGCCGGGTGCGGTCCCGTCGCGCGCTGGAACACCTGAAGGTGCTCAGCGAGGAGATCGGCCCGCGCATCGCGGGCACCGCCTCCGAACACCGCGCCAAGGACTACATCGCCTCCGTGCTGCGCGGCCTGCGTTACGAGGTCACCGAGCAGCCGTTCCCGGTCGCCGACAAGTTCCTCGGCGAATTGCGCCTCGGCTCGGACACCTGGCAGACCGGTGCGTCACCGCAGGGCCTGCTGGACGCGACCCGCGAGGCGGAGGTCATCGACGTCGGCACCGGCGCGGAGATCCCCGCCGACGTCACCGGCAAGATCGTCCTGATCGCCGGGGTGGAGACCAACCCCACCGCCTACCAGATCGCCGCCGAGCGCGGTGCGGTCGCGGTCCTGCTGGGCCGGATCGGCGCCACGCCCGACCGCAAGCTCGCGGCGTTCTCACCGACGTTGAAGACCCCGGTCGCGATCCCCGTGCTGGGCTTGGCGCAGGTGCAGGTCGAGCGGCTGCGACCGAGTCTCGGCCGGGTGCGGGTGACCACCGTGCAGCACCGCAACCTCACCTCTTACAACGTGATCGCCGAGCGCAGGCCGATCCCGGCGGGCCGCGACGAGGGTGTGGTGATGGTGTCGGCGCACTACGACTCGGTGCCCGGCTCGCCCGGCGCCAACGACGACGGCAGCGGCACCGTGCTGTGCCTCGAACTGGCGAGGGTGCTGCGTTACCTGCCGACGAGCAGGACGGTGCGGTTCGCGCTGTGGGGTGCGGAGGAGTACGGGCTGATCGGCTCGAAGCACTACGTCAAGGGCCTGTCCGATGTGGAGGCCCAACGCATCGTGGGCTGCTTCCAGAACGATATGGTCGCCACGAGCCACGATCCGGCCATCAAGTACTGGTTGTTATCGGTGGACGGCGGGCAGAACGCCACCACCTCGGCCGTGGCCGCCGCGGCGAAGCGGCTGGGCTACGACCCTCGAGTCAAGGGCCCGGTCGCGCGTGGCAGCAGCGACCACGTGCCCTTCCACGAGCGCGGCATCGCCGCCGCGAACTTCAGTTGGCGCGGCGAGGGCGGCCCGGCCCTGCTCGAACCGACCTACCACACCCCGGAGGACACCATCGAGGCCAACATCAGCCTCGAACGCCTCCAGGTCTCCCTGGAACTCATCGGCGCCGCCGCCTACGACCTCTTGCGCCGCTAGCCCGCCCAGGTAACACGGAGCACAGTGACTCGAACCGTCATGTCGCTGATGGAGTAGGTCACCATGCCCCATTTTTCGAAGGCGCAGCTCCAGCGGTCGGTCTTGGGATCGAAGTCGGCACCTCGATAGGGGTCGTCTTGAAGCTGCCGGAACTTGCGGTCCCATGCCCGTCGCCCGTCGGGAGGCAGAGTGTCCGCGACATCCTGAGCGTGGCTGACCAGTATGACTTCGTAGCTCATGAGGCGTCCCGATGTCGGCGTTCGTCGCGGGCCTTCATCTCGGCCTTCAGCTCTTCGTTGGTCTTGTGCACGACGGACCAGTCGTCCACTTTCAACCGCTCCTGGATGTAGTCGATCACCGGGTCGGGGTTGGCATGGTTCAGCGCGACCGCCCAGTAGCGCCTGACGACCAGCTCCAGGCGTTCCAGGTCGAAGTCGTCATAGGTGAGCTTGAGAGCGTCGCGGAACTCTTCCTCGAACTTGGCTCGCATTTCGCCATCAAGATTCGCCCAGACGGCGGGTCCGGTCTGGGCGACCATGTTGTCCAGGTGATACGGCTTCTTGGTCACCCCGAGGATTCTGCCGCAGTACCTGCCGGTAAAGACGTCCCCGAAGCGGTGGTGGGCGTCCCCTTCCGGGCGGCTTCGACCGTGACCGGGACGCCGTTGAGGGCGGCGTTGCCCGAGAGCGGATCGACGTACTGATCGTCGGTGAGGTCGTTGATGCTGACGCCCGCGTGCTCGGCTGCCACCCGCAGCCGCACGCCGGGGCGGCCGTGGCCCCAGCCGTGGGGCAGGCTGACCACGCCGCGCATGATGTCCTCGCTGGCCTGCACCGGCACCTCCACGTTGCCCACCCGCGAAGACACCCGCACCACCTCGCCGTCGCGCAGTGACCGGTCGGCCAGGTCGTCCGGGTGCATCAGCAGGTGGTTGCGGGGGCGGCCCTTCACCAGCCGCGCCGAGTTGTGCATCCAGGAGTTGTTGCTGCGCAGGTGCCGCCTGCCGATCAGGCGCAGCCCCTCTGGTGCTTCGGCGAGCAGTTCCGATCGGACCCGCGCCAGGTCGGCGAGCAGTTCGGTCGGTGCCAGGTGCACCTTCTTGTCCTTGGTGCGCAACCGCCCCGGCAGACTGGGCCTAAGTGGACCGAGGTCGATCCCGTGTGGACTGCGCTTGAGCTTGCCCATCCGCATCCGGTGCGGGCCGATCAGCATCGCCAAACCGATAAGCTGATCGGGCCGCAACCTGGTGGCGACCGCCCGCGTGAGCCGCGCCGCGAAGGAGCCACGGCCGACGCGCTTCGTGTAGCGGCGGGCGAGTTCTCCGTAGATCTCCCAATCGTGCTTGGCGCCCGCCGGTTTGGCGAACACGGCGGGGGAGAAGCGCGCGGTGTTGCGCACCGCCAGCGCGCGGAAGATCACGTCGTAGTGGTCGTGTTCCAAGCCGCTGGTCGGCGGCAGGATCACGGTGGCGTGCCGGGTCGTCTCGTTGATGTAGAAGTCGATGCACGCCATGAAGTCCAAGCCGGACAGAGCCGTGTCCAGCTGCGCGCCGTTCGGGGTGGACAGCACGGGATTGCCCGCGACCGTCAGCATCGCCCGAATCCGGCCCTCGCCGGGGGTGAGGATCTCCTCGGCCAGAGTGGACACCGGAAGCTCGCCCGCGAACTCGGGCAGGCCGCGGACCCTGCTGTGCCACAGGCCGAAGTGGCCGGGGCCCGCCGTGGTGAGCAGGTCCACCGCGGGCAGCGTGAACAGCGCGCCGCCCGGGCGGTCCAGGTTGCCGGTGAGGATGTTCAACAATTGCACCGCCCACTGGCAGACCGCGCCGAACCGCTGGATGGACACCCCGATCCGTCCGTAACACACCGCGGCGCCCGATGCCGCGAACTCGCGGGCGATACGGCGGATCACCGCGGCGTCGATCCCGGTCGCCTCAGCCGCGGCCTCCGAAGTGAAAGGCGCGACGGCCTCCCGCACCGCGTCCAGGTCCACCAGCAACGGGGCCAGCCGGCCCGGCGCGACGAGGTCCTCGGCGAACAGGGTGTTGATCAGCGCGAGCAGCAGGGCGGCGTCGGTGCCGGGGCGGATGAAGTGGTGTTCGTCGGCCACCGCCGCGGTCTCGGTGCGCCGGGGATCGATCAACACGAGCTTGCCGCCACGCTGCTGAAGTGCCTTGATGCGGTTGCGCACGTTCGGCACCGTCATCAGGCTTCCGTTGGACGCCAGCGGGTTCGCGCCCAGCACCAGCATGTAGCCGGTGTTGTCGATGTCGGGGATGGGCAGCAGCAGTTGGTGGCCGTACAGCCAGTACGCGATGAGCTGGTGCGGAAGCTGGTCCACCGAGGTCGCCGAGAAGCGGCTGCGGGTGCGCAGCTCACGCAGCAGGTTCAGGCCGTGGGTGAGGCTGCCGTAGTTGTGCACGTTCGGGTTGCCGAGGTAGACGCCGACGGCATTGCGGCCGTGTTGTTCCCGCACCCGCGCCAGGTTGTCGACCACGAGGTCGAAGGCCTCGTCCCAGCCGATCTCCTGCCAGCCATGCTCGGTGCGGCGCACCGGCGCCCGCAACCGGTCCGGATCTTCGTAGATGTCCTGGAGGGCGACCGCCTTGGGGCAGATGTGCCCTTGGGACAGCGGATCCCGCTCATCTCCCTCGATCGAGTGAATCTTGCCGTCGGAAGTTGTTAAGCGAATACCACAACTGGCCTCGCAAAGATTGCAGATGCCGTAATGGGTGGTCTTCGGCCCATCGGGCCTGGTAGGTGAGGCCATTGCTCATCCTTCCGGCGGTCTGGACCAACACATTACCGGCCGGTAGTACACGGGAGTGAGGCCTTCGCCTTCACTGTTTGAATATCCAATTCACCCCAAGCGTTAACGTCTGCGCCCCTTTAGGGGTGTTTTGGGCGGTAAGCCCGACTGGAAGTCACTGATCTTCCGTCGATAGGCTCCGCCCGCTAACCCAAACGTAGGAAGATCGTCACAGGCTCCTCCTGCGTTACGGGCCGCAGCTGGCTCCACCCTGAAGGAGTAACGAACATGTCCAACCCCCTGAAGCGTGTCGCTCAGTCCGCCGTGCTGTTCGCGGCTGGCGCGGCGTCCATCGCGGGTGCCGGTAGCGCCTCGGCCTCCGAGCTGCCCGTGGCCACCCCGGAGCTCCCCCAGCTCCCGGTGTCGACCGACGCTCTGACCCAGGCGCCGGAGGTGGTGGCCGGGAAGGTCACCAAGCTCCCCGCCCTGATCACCGACAAGCTCGGCAACGTGGCCCCGGTGGAGCGCTCCGCCGCGGTCGCTCCGGTCGTCGCCCCCGGTGCGGGCAACGAAATCGCTCCGCTGAGCGGCAGCGCGCTGGCCCCCGTCGTGGCTCCGGCCGCGGGCAACGAGGTCCTGCCGGTGGTGGCTCCCGCCGCGGGCAGCGTGCTGGCTCCGGTCGCGAAGGTCATCCCCACCGTGACCCCGACGGTCGCCCCTGTTGTCGCGCCTGGCGCTGGCAACGAGGTCGCCCCGCTGGTCAAGCCGGTTGTGGCTCCCGCCGCCGGTAACACCGTCGCCCCCGCGGGCAACGTGGTGGCTCCGCTGGTGAAGCCGGTTGTGGCTCCGCTCGCGGGCAACGACATCGCTCCCGAAGGCAACATCGTGGCCCCGGCCGCGGGCAACATCGTCAAGCCCGCCGTCAAGCCCGTGGTGAAGCCGATCGTCGCGCCCCTGGCGGGCAACGACGTCGAGGGCAACGTCATCGCCCCCGTCATCGGTTCCGGCAACACCCCGGTCATCGCCCCGGTGATCGCGCCGACCATCATCGGTGGCGACGCCAAGCCAGCGATCCAGCCGACCGTGGCGCCTGTCGTGAAGCCGGGCGTCAACGCCCAGCCGAACGTGCAGCCGGAGGTCAAGCCCGAGGTCAAGCCCGCCGTGCAGCCCAACGTCGCACCGCAGGTCATCCCCACCGTCGCTCCCGCGGGCCAGGAGATCGCGCCCGTCGTGGCGCCGATCGTGGCTCCCGAGGGCAACGGCATCCCCACGGTCGCTCCGGCGATCGCCTCCCCGGGCCAGGCCCTGGAGAACATCCGGACCGGTCAGCTTCCGCTCTGAACGTGTCCGTAGGTCGGGAGACCGCCGGGGCGAGGTAGTAGCTCGCCCCGGCGGTTCCGCCGAATCGGATCGGCTTCACCAGTTCAACATCAAGACTTGCCGCGGCGCCACCTTCGAGGGCAAACGTCACCCACGTTCAGCTTCTGGGGTGACAGGGGTTGCGGAGTGCAGAGGGTTGGGGTTCACGCCGTTGGGATGGATGGCGTGCCGGTAGGGCAACTCGGCATACCCCGTCTGAAGCAGGCGGTCCCCGTTGAGGGGATAGCGGGCGAACGTCGGCGAGAGCAGGTCGCCCGCATCCATGCGGTCCGCCAGTGCGGGGAACCGGCGGCGATACGCCTCGACCTCCCCGCGCACGCGGCCCCACAGCCGGGACTCCGGCAGACCGTGGTGGTCCTCCAGCAGCACCGCGAGCGGCCGGAACACGCCCACCAGCAGGGCGTCGACCAGGTACTGCCGCAAGATCCGCCATGGTTTGCGCGGCAGTACCTGGGCGTGGGAGTCCGGCTCGGGTCCGCGCTCGGATACGGCTTCCACAGACACGTTGACGTCGTCGATCAGGTCTTTGATCACCGCGCGGACCGGCATCCCGTCCGCGCCCGCGATGATCAGGACGTTCTCCCCGTGCGGGTTCACCGCGATGCCGTAGGTGTAGAGCAGGTGCAGCAGCGGGCGCAGCAGCACCCGCAGCAGCGCCGCCAGCCACGCGTCGGCATCCCCGCCGGCGCGGTCGATGTACTCGCTCACCAGCGGCCGCCCGTCCGGGTCGACGTGGTGCACCGCGGCCAACGCCCAGGCGCTTTCGTCGGGCCCGTGGCTGACGGGCTCGCGCCAGATGCAGCCCAGCGTCTCCAACCATGTGTACGGCGGCTGGTCGACTTGGGACAGTTGGGGGTGAGTGACGGTGACGGCGGCGACCTCGCCGAGCAACACCGTGCCCCAGTCGGCTAGCAGCTTGTCGGAGCGCCAGATCCCGTGCAGCCACTGCGTCACGGTCGGCGCTGTCCGCGTGCAATGCGGGGGGATGCCGCGCCACACCGCGGTGTTGAGGATCCGCAGCGGCAGCTTCACCTGGTACCGGCCGGGGGAGTCCACATTGCACATGGTGCGGATGGCTTGTGTCGGCAGATAGCTGTCCTCGGACTCGCCCAGTTCGACAAGGCGCCCGGTCGCCAGCAACGGGGCCCACAGGGTGCGAACCACGTGGTCGGCCTGCCACGGGTGCACCGGCAGCCACACATAGGCATCGGGGTCGGGCAGTCGCTCGGCGAATCGGCGGACGAGGTCCTCGCCCAGTTCGCTCGTGCGCAGCCGGTGTTCGGACAGGTCGGGGGTGCCGTGGAACTCCGCCAGCCCGCGGTGCGCCGCGAACCACCGCAGCCGCAGCGGCATGCGTGCCTCGGGGGCGTAGCGGGCGAGGTCCTCGGCGCTGAAGCCCACCCGGCCCTTGTTCGCGACCAGCCACGGGTGACCGGTCAGGTGCCCCTCCAACCGGGCGTGGTCCAGGCGCGCCAGTTCGGCGGACGGCCGGGCGGTGGCGGCCATCGCGACGTCGGCGGTCAGGGTCGCGGTGACCTCGTTGAGGTAGCCCGCCAGCGTGGCACCCGTGGTGCCGATCGTGGTCGCGGCGTCCACCAGGAACTGGGCGACGTCGTGCGCGGGCGCGGCGATGTCGTCGCCGAGGATGCCGCTCGCGCTGCGGGTGATGCTGTCCGGGTCGATCCGCCAGCCGCCGAATGCGGTGCGGCGGGCGGCGAAGCGGTACACCGCGGTGGGGAACCGCAGCGAGAAGCCCGACTCGTCGGCGACGGGTTCGAGCATGCCTTCGAAGGAGATCTCGCCGATGGCCTTGGCCAGCAGGGCGGCGCTGTGTTTGCGCCACTGCTGCTGCGGTGGAAGCTCAGGCATTGCGTTCCTCCGGGCAGGAGAAGCTGCTGTACGCGGTGTGCTTGGGCAGGCGGTACACCTCGCGGCCGGTCACGGCGTTGAGGATGGTGGCGTTGCGGACCGCGCCGATGCCCAGGTCGGGGGCGGCCACTCCGTGGCTGTGCAGATCGGCGTTGGCGACGAACACGCGCCCGCTGACGGCCGGGTCCAGCTCGATCGCGTGGTCGAGGCCGACCCGGTAGCCGCCGTGGGAGTCCCGGCGTATCAGGTGCTCGACGGGCGCGAGGAAGTCTGGTCTGCGTTGGCGATAGCCGGTGCCCGCGATCACCAGGTCGGTGGCGTGGGTGAACTCCCGCCCGGTGTCGCGGTGCCTGCACTGCAACACCGCCTTGTCTTCACCGTCCACACTGGACCACTCGACGGCCACCCCGCTGCGCAGCTCCACTTCCGCCAGCCCGTGCCGCAGCTCGCGCTGGTACAGCAGGTCGTGGACGGCATCCAGGGTCTCCGCGGAGATGCCCTTGTAGTGCCGCCACTGCGCTGACACCAGGTTGTAGCGGGTGGGTTCCGGTAGTGAGTGGAAGTACCGCACATACGACGGCGTGGTCATCTCCAGCACCAGCTTGGTGTAGTCCAGCGGCGCGAACGCCTCGGTGCGGGTCAGCCAGGTCACGGCCGGTCCACCGGTGAGGTTGGCGCGCAGCAGGTCCAGCATCACTTCCGCCGCGGACTGCCCGGAGCCCACCACCGTGACCCGCTCGGCGCGCTCGATCTCCGCATTGCGGTGCAGATACTGCGAGGTGTGCAGCAATCTGTCCGGAGGCAGCTCAGCAAGGGCGGGCGGCACATGGGGCTCGGTGCCGATGCCCAGCACCAGGTTCGGCGCGTACAGCGTCAGGCGGGTGTCGTCCCCGCGCCGCACCGACACCGCGAACCGCTCCGATCCGGTATCCCACCGGACCTTCGACACCCGGTGGGAGAACCGCACCGATGGCAGCCGGGACGCGGCCCACCGCAGGTAGTCCTCGTATTCGCGGCGCGTCGGGTGGAAGCGTTCCCGGATGTAGAACGGATACATGCGGTCCACATCGGACAGATACGCCAGGAACGACAACGGATGGGTGGGCGCCACCAGCGTGACCAGGTCGGCCAGGAAGCTCAGCTGGAGCATGGCGTCGTCGAACATCAGCCCGGAGTGCCAGCGCAGCTCCGGTTCCGACTCCACCACCACCGTGTCTATTCCGTCCGCTGTGGACGCCAGAGCGGCGAGGCCCAGGTTGAACGGGCCGCAGCCGATGGCCACGATGTCGTGTTCGCTCACCGGCGCCTCCTCCGGGTGCACAGCAGCAGCGCGAGCGGGTCGCCCTGCCTGATCAGCTTGCGGTGCATGCAGAACCCGGCGGCCAGGTAGGCACCCAGTGCCGCTTGGTCGACCAGCCGAGGGACCGCGATGATGCGGCCGCAGCACGGATCGGCGTCGAACAGGGCGGCGGTGATGCCGCGGAGCAGCATCCGCCCGATGCCCTTGCCGGTGCGCTCCACCTCGCCGATCGCCACCCGCAGCCCCAGGTCACCGCGGGCGGACCGGTAGGCGGCGAGCAGTTCGGGGCAGCGCACCCGGTAGATCTCCAGGTAGGCCACCGGCTCGTGGTTGCGGTACACCAGGCACGGCAGCAGCGTCCCGTCGTCCCCGCCCGTGGCGATGTGCTCCGACCAGCGCCGACGCGTCCAGTCCCGGCGCCACATGGCGGCGACGTGCTCGCAGCGCATCCACCGGTACACCACTTCCAGTTCGGCGGAGTCCGGGCGCGACACGCGCAGCACCCACGGTGCGGGCAGCGCGGGCAACGGCGGTATCTCGGTCAGCGTTCTCATCGGGACGCCCGCTTCGCGAGCGGATTGGCCGCCTCCAAGTACACCGACTGCGTGTCCAGCGGCGCCCGGATCTCGTCGATGCCGTGCAGCCTGGTCAGCAGGTTCGCCTTGCAGGGCAGCGTCTGGTCGGTCAGCCACCGCCGCGCCAGCCGGTCGCCGTCCGGTCCCGCGGCGGCCAGCGCGGGCAGCGCCGCGTGCAGCCGGTCCGCCAACACGTCGAGCAGTTCCGCTTCCGCGGCCAAGTTCTCCCAGGCCAGCGCGCCGATCGGCCCGAACGCCTGGTTGCGAAGCTGGTAGTAGCTCAGGCGCTCGTCGACGACCTCGTCGGCGGCGACCGCGAGGTCCGAGCCGGGCAGCCCGGTGCGGGCGAGCACCGCGGGCAGGTGCGATTCGGCGAGGTAGTAGCCCTCGTTGTCGCGGAACGCCGCCCCCGCCACGCTGCCGTCGGAGTACAGGCGGATCAGCGTGTTCTGCTGGTGGGCCTCCAACCCGATGCCGGTGGCCGCGTACAGGTGCAGCATCGGCACCAGTACCTGGTCGACGAACCCCGCATACCAGCCGAGCGCGTCGGTCACGGTCTCGCCGAGCATGCTCCGGCCGATGCCCGGCCGCGGCGCGAGCAGTCCGGCCAGACAGCGGAATTCGGTGAGGTCGGCGGGCACCGCGCGCAGCGCCACCTCAAGTCCGGTGACGTCGGCCCCGTGCGGATCGTCGACCGCCAGCCATCCGGGGTCGCGCAGGATCGAGAAGTCGGGGTGCGCGGCGAACGTGTCGGCGGCGTAGCCGCTTTCCAACAGCCGGTGCACCTCGGGGCCGCGGCGCAGGAAGGCGCTGACGAACTCGCGGCGCGAGTTGGTGACCCGCAGGCCCAGCGAGCACTTCAGCATCACCGGCGCGCCCGGCCGGTACAGGGTGCGCAGGCTGGAGGTCGGGTACCAGTCGCCGCCCGACGGTCCCAGCGGCACCAGCCTGCCGTCGGCGATCAACGCGGCGATGCCCGGCCGATGCACGACCTCCCTGGCCTGCCAGGGATGCGCGGGCACCAGCACGCGGTCGCCCGCGTCGCGTTCGGCCAGGTCGGCGAGCAGGTCGGGGGTCGCAGGCCAACCCGGTTCGGCGTGGTGGGACACGATGTCGGGGTCGGCGGCGAACCAGTGCAGCTCGCAGCGGCCGCGCAACTCGGGGGAGTAGGCGGCCTCATCGGCCGCGGAGATCCCGTCGCGGCTTTTCGGGGTGGGGTGCACGAGGTGACCCAGCAGCAGGGCCTGCTCGGCGTCCAGGAAAGCGTCCACTTCGGACGGTGGCTCGGGGTGGGCGCGGCGGTCGGTGAGGAAGGTCGCCACGCGACGCACCGAGTCGGCGGTGCGTGCGATCAGGTCGGTTACCTCGCCCTCGGGCAGCGCCCGTCCCGCCTGCGCCGCGGCCTCGGTCGCGACCAGCCCGGCGACGAGCGCGGGGTCCGGTGGGGCGGCGGCGACGACTCCGTCCGCGCCTTCCAGGGTGAACGGCCCGAAGCGGTGCAGCCCGGTCGGCGAGGCGTGCCGCACCTTGGCGGACAGCCGCAGCCCCGCCAGCGCGACGGTGAACTCGCCCGGCGCGACGGCGATCCCGTTCTCTCGCACCCAACACCGGACCAACGCCTCGAGATGCGCATGCGCCGCGGCCCGGGCGGGTTCACCGGAAAGAGGATCGGCGCTGTCGGGGAGGTCGCCCCAGGTCGTCATGATGTCGCCCTGCGAGGTCATGATGCCGCCCTGGGGGCGCATGATGTCGCCCTGGGGAGGATCGCGGTGTCAGCACCCCCCGAATCGAGCCTAGCCGAATTCGCCGTGCCGACCGCGAGGTCGCGGGAAGCGGGGGTGGTCATGCCGCGCCCTCCTGGATGGCTGTTTCGGCCTGGCCTGCCGTCACCACCGCGTCCAGTAGTTCGTCGATGGCGGTCGGTGGGGTGTCCGGGTTGAGCAGGGTGAGCTTCAGGCAGGTGCGCATCGTGGGGCCCGACCTGACGTCGGTGCGGCCCAGCAGTACCGAACCGGAACGCAGCAGCCGGCGGCGCAGCGCTGCGTTCACCCTGTCCTCCAGAGGAATCATCGACTCGGGCAGGGTTTTCTCGCTCAGGCGGAACCGGAACACCACGGTCGTCAACTCGGCCGGTGCGATGAGCTCAAGACAGCGGTCGGTGATGATCCGGCGCTGAGCGTAACGAGCAAGCCCATGGCAGGCATCGACCATCCGGCCCATCCCCTCCAGGCCATAGGCCAGCAGCGCGGCGACGACCTTCACCGCGTCCGGGCGGCGCGTGGTCTGCAGGCTGTGCCCCAGCAGTCCGTCGTAGCCCTCCTCGGCGTCGTCGCCCGGATTGAGGTAGGCCACCTCGCGGCGCAGCGGTGCCAGCGCGGCCCCGTCGCGCACCAGCAGTGCGCTCGCCGACGCGGGCAGCCAGCCCAGTTTGTGCAGGTCCGCGGTGATCGAGTCCGCCGCCGCGAGCCCGGCGAGCTTGCCGCGCAGCGCGGGGGAGAACAGGCAGCCGAAGCCGTAGGCGGCGTCCACGTGCAGCCACACCCGGTGCTCGGCGCACACCGCCGCCAGTGCCGGCAGCGGGTCGACGGTGCCGAAGTCCGTGGTGCCCGCGGTGGCCACCACCGCGATCGGCGTTCCGTCCACTTCGGAAAACATGGCGCGCAGCGCGTCCACCCGCATGCGCCGCCCGGCGTCCACCGGCACCGGTCGGATCGCCGACTCGCCGAGGCCCAGCGTCGCGCAGGCCCGGTTCACCGAGAAATGCGCCAGTTCCGAGCAGAACACCAGGGGTTTGCGCAGCGCGCCGACGCCGTCCCGACGCACGTCGACACCCCGGGTCGCCGCCGCGGCATCACGGGCCAGCAGCAGCGCCATCAGGTTCGACAGCGAACCGCCGGGCGTGAACACCCCGTCGGTGGCCTCGCCCAGTCCCGCCAGCCGCGCCAGCACCTCGATCAGCCAGCGCTCCATCGCCACCGCCGACGGCCCCGAGTCATAGGTGTCCACCGAGGCGTTCGACGCGCTGGCCAACGCGTCCGCGGCCACCGCGACGGCCAGCGCGGGCGGCTGGAGGTGCGCGGCGGCCAATGGGTGCGCCAGATCCACCCCGAACCGGGTCAGGGCGGTCGCGACCCTGCGCAGCGCGATCTCCGGTCCGAGCCCCTGCGTGGGCACCGCCGCGGGACCGAGCAGCGCCCGCACCGCCGCGGTCACCTGCTGCGGGCTGCCAGCCGGCAGCGGACCGCCCCGGCCCCTGGTGCGCAGTGCCCGCGCGGTCTCGGTCAGCGCCTCGACGACCTCGGCCAGGCCCTCGGGCGTGGCGGCCGGTGAAAACGGATGCGGAGCAGTGGTCGAGCCCGGGCTTCGAGCCGTCTGCGTCACGTGACCTCCGTCGGACAGCGCCACACACCCGAGCGCGTATTAGGGGAGCCTAACCTCACCAACTGCCTGTGTCGTCGTCAAGATTGATCTGCATCACGCCCCGTGTCCGGAAGCGCACTGTCAGCGCACCTCATGACAACCCAGGGGCCTGAGCGCTAGGAATGCCGTTCACTCGCTTGGCGGCAGCCATCGCGTAACCCGGTTCGCCCGCGCGGTAGCCTTTCCCCGTCGGGTGCAACGCCAATCGCAAGCCCCTTGTAGGAGGAGATGTGTCGGCAGGCCAGATCGCCGCTCTCATCGCGGCGGGTGCCTTTGTGGTGCTGGTCGTGCTGCTGGCCATCCCGCTGATGAAGCTGGCCCGCACGCTGGACGAGGCCACCATCGCGATCCGCAAGGCGCACCAGAACTCCGACCCGCTCTTCGACGGCGCGAACACCACGATCACGCACGTCAACACGCAGCTGGAGCGGGTGGACGGGATCACCGCCAACGCCCGCGCGGTCAGCGGCAACGTCTCCGCGCTGACCTCGCTGTTCACCGCCACCCTCGGCGGGCCGCTGGTGAAGGCCGCCGCCTTCTCCTATGGCGTGAGCAAGGCGCTGAAAGCCCGCCGCGCCAAGCGCGAGGGCCAACTCGCCGTGCGAGGAGGCCGCCGATGAGCCGTCTGTTCTGGCTGGGCCTCGGCGCCGCCGCAGGCGTTTTTGTCACCCGCAAGGTCAACCAGACCGCCAAACAGCTCACCCCCTCCGGCATGGCGGGCAATGTGGGCGATGCCATCCGCGAACTCGCCGGTGCCATCGGCTCCTTCGGCGCGGACGTGCGCGCGGGCATGTCCGAGCGCGAGCACGAGCTCACCGACCTCGTCGACGAACGCTCCGGCATGGCAGGCCGGGCGGGCCGCCACGCGCGTCCCTACAGCTACCGCGAGGTCGGTCCCTACGGCCGCGACGCGCGAGCGCGCAGGGCGGAAGGCTGAGCGCCTCCGTCTTCCGCCGCTGCCGCGACCCCATTGCCACTGTTCCAGCTGTGACGAGGTAATCCACCGTGCAGACCCACGAGATCCGACAGCGCTTCCTGAACCACTTCCAGCGCAACGGCCACACCCTGGTGCCCAGCGCCTCACTCATCCTCGACGACCCGACGCTGCTGTTCGTCAACGCCGGGATGGTGCAGTTCAAGCCCTACTTCCTTGGCCAGGTCAGCCCGCCCTACCCGCGTGCCGCCAGCGTGCAGAAATGCGTGCGCACCGGTGACATCGACGAGGTCGGCAAGACCACCCGGCACAACACGTTCTTCCAGATGGCCGGGAACTTTTCCTTCGGCGACTACTTCAAGCCCGGCGCCATCGAACTCGCCTGGCAGCTGGTCACCGGCAGTCGGGACGACGGCGGCTACGGCTTCGACCCCGACCGCATCTGGGTCACCGTCTACCAGGACGACGACGAGGCCATCGCCCTGTGGCGCAAGATCGCCGGGCTGCCCGAGGAGCGCATCCAGCGCCGCGACGGCAAGGACAACTACTGGGACATGGGCGTGCCCGGACCCGGCGGCCCCTGCTCGGAGATCTACTACGACCGCGGCCCCGAGCACGGCCGCGACGGCGGCCCGGTCGTCGACGAGGACCGGTACCTGGAGATCTGGAACCTGGTCTTCATGCAGGACGAGCGGGGTGAGCTCAGCCCCAAGGTCGGCCACCCCCCGATCGGCGAGCTACCCGCCAAGAACATCGACACCGGCATGGGCATCGAGCGCGTCGCCTACCTGCTGCAGGGCGTGGACAACGTCTACGAGACCGACCTGGTCCGCCCGGTGATCGCCCGCGCCGAGGAACTCACCGGCAAGCGCTACGGCGTGAACCACGAGGACGACGTGCGGTTCCGGGTCATCGCCGACCACGCCCGCAGCGGCGTGATGATCATCGGCGACGGCGTGACGCCGGGCAACGAGGGCCGCGGCTACGTGCTGCGCCGCCTGCTGCGCCGCATCATCCGCTCCTCCCGGCTGCTCGGCGTGCACGAACCGGTGCTGGGCGAGTTCACCTCCGTGGTCCGCGACGCCATGGGCCCCTCCTACCCGGAGGTGGTGACCGACTACGGCCGCATCGAGGCCGTGATGAAGGCTGAAGAGCAGGCCTTCCTCGCCACCCTGAGCACCGGCTCCAAGATCTTCGACGTCGCCGTGTCGGACACCAAGGCCGCCGGCGGCGGGCAACTCGCGGGCGACAAGGCCTTCCAACTGCACGACACCTACGGCTTCCCCATCGACCTGACCCTGGAGATGGCCGCCGAACAGGGCCTGACCGTCGACCAGGACGGGTTCCGCAGGCTGATGACCGAGCAGCGGGAACGCGCCAAGGCCGACGCGGCGGGCCGCAAGACCGCCCACGGTGACGCCTCGGCCTACCGCGCGGTCCTCGACACCCACGGCAACACCGAGTTCCTCGGCTACCGCGACCTCACCGCCGAGGCCAGGGTCGTCGGCCTGCTCGTCGACGGCGCCCCCACCGCCGCCGCGGGCGCGGGCACCGAGGTGGAGATCGTGCTGGACCGTACCCCCTTCTACGCCGAGGGCGGCGGCCAGCTTGCCGACACCGGCCGCATCGTCGCCGACGGCGCCGAACTCGAGGTGCTCGACGTCCAATCACCGGTCGCCGGTTTGAACGTGCACCGCGCCAAGGTCGTCTCCGGCGAGATCACCTTGGACGCAGGCGTGCACGCCACCGTCGACACGGTGCGCCGCCGCTCGGTCTCCCGCGCCCACTCCGCCACCCACCTCGTGCACGCGGGTGTGCGTCGCGCGCTGGGTGACAAGGCCGCCCAGGCCGGCTCCCTCAACGCCCCGGGCCGCCTGCGCTTCGACTTCACCTCACCCGGCGGGGCCGTGGCGCCCAGCGTGCTGGCCGACGTCGAGGACGAGATCAACGACGTGCTGCTGCACGACCACGAGGTGCGCGCCGAGATCACCACACTGGACGCCGCCAAGGCTTCCGGCGCCATCGCCTTCTTCGGCGAGAAGTACGGCGACGCGGTACGCGTGATCACCATCGGCGACTACTCCAAGGAGCTGTGCGGCGGCACCCACGTGCACCGCTCCGGTGAGATCGGACTGGTCAAGCTGCTGTCGGAGGCCTCCATCGGCTCCGGTGTCCGCCGTGTGGAGGCACTGGTCGGGCTGGACGCGTTCCGGTTCCTGGCCAAGGAGCACGTGCTGGTCTCGCAGCTGGCGGAGCAGTTCAAGGCCCGCCCCGAGGAGCTGCCGGAGCGCATCGGGCAGACCGTGGAGCGGCTGCGCACCGCGGAGAAGGAACTGGAGCGGCTGCGCGCCGGTCAGCTGCTGTCCTCGGCGGGGGCGCTGGCCGACTCCGCCGAGCAGCTTGGCGATGTGGCACTCGTTACCGCAGCGTTGCCTGACGGGGTGAGCGGCAACGACCTGCGTTCCGTAGTCACGGAAGTGCGCAACAAACTCGGCAACCGACCCGGCGTGGTCGCCCTGTTCTCCGCCGACCCGGCCGCGGGCAAGGTGGCGTTCGTGGTCGCCACCACCTCCGCCGCCCGCGACTCGGGCCTGGCCGCGGGCAAGCTGGTGCCCGCCTTCGCAGGCGAGATCGGCGGCCGCGGCGGCGGCAAGCCCGATATGGCCCAGGGCGGCGGCACCAACCCCGGCGGCGTCGGCGCCGCCATGGACTCGCTGCGCCGCGAACTCGCGAGCCGCTGAACCGATGTCCGCACCGCGTGAGGCCGATCGTCCCGGTTCCGATGATCCGGGGCCGGGACGTCGCCTCGCCGTCGACGTAGGTTCAGTGCGAGTTGGCCTCGCGTTGAGCGATCCCGCCCCCATGCTGGCCACCCCGCTGACTACGCTGACCCGGGACGAGCCCACCGGTCGGGACCTCGATCAGGTGGCCGAGCTCGTAGCCGAGCACGAGGTGGTCGAAGTGGTGGTAGGTCTGCCCCGCACGCTGGCGGCGCGGCACGGCGCCGCGGCGGTGGCCGCGCAGTCCTACGCCGAGGCACTGGCCGGGCGCGTGGCCCCGGTGCCGGTTCGACTCGCCGACGAGCGTCTGACCACGGTGACCGCCACCCGTGTTCTCGCCCAGCGGGGCGTGCGGGGTCGCAAGCAGCGGGCCGTGATCGACCAGGTGGCCGCGGTGGAGATCCTGCAGTCCTGGTTGGACGCCCGTGCTCGCGCAGTCGGAAAGGGCACACCGTGAGCGAAGACCTGGGCCTGTTCGGTGACACCATGGAGGACACTCGTCCCTCCCAGCGTGTCCGGGTGCCGGTGAAGAAGAAGCCGCGTGTCAGCAAGCAGCGCAAGAAGATCACCTGGATCGTGCTCGCGCTGGTGCTGCTGGGCGTCGCGGGCGCCGTGTTCTACGGCGCGCGCCAGTTCCTCGGCGTCGGCGGCTACGCCGACTACGAGGGCGCGGGCGGCGACCCCGAGGTCGTCGTGGAGATCAAGCAGGGCGAGCCGGTGATCGCCATCGCCAAGCGGATGGCCGCCGAGGACGTGGTCGCCTCCGCCCGCGCCTACGTCGAGGCCGTCGAGGACAACACCAAGGCGGGCAACGCCCAACCCGGCTTCTACCGGATGAAGACCAAGATGTCCGGCAAGGCCGCCGCCGCCAGGATCATCGACCCGGCGGCCCGCGCGGGCATGCTGGAGATCAAGGGCGGCATGCAACTTCACGACCTGACCGGCGTGAACAACGAGAAGACCCCCGGCATCCTCTCCAAGATCGCCGAGGCGAGCTGCGGGGAGAAGAAGCCGCCGGAGTGCCTGAACGGCGCGCAGGTACAGAAGGCCATGGAGACCGCCGACCTCGCCGAACTGGGCGTGCCGACGTGGGCGCTGGCCCCGGCGAAGAAGGCCGACGCGAGCAGGCGCCTGGAAGGCCTGATCGTGCCCGGCATCTACCACGTGGAGCCCGGCGCCGACGCCGAGACCGCGCTCAAGGGCGTGGTGACCGCCTCCGCCACCAAACTGCAGGCCATGGGCTTCCCCAACGTGGGCGCCGACACCGGCTTCACGCCCTACCAGCAGCTCATCGTCGCCTCGATGGTGGAACGCGAGGGCATCCGCAAGGACTTCGGCAAGATCGCCCGCGTCACCTACAACCGCGTCGAGAAGGGCATGCGGTTGCAGTACGACTCGACGGTCAACTACGTGTTGGACAAGCCGGTGCTGCTGACCAAGTCGGAGGACCGCGAGCGGCCCGGCCCGTACAACACGTACAAGAACCGCGAAATGCCCCCGACCCCGATCGGCGCGCCCAGCAAGGAGGCCATCGAGGCCGCGGGCAAGCCGGAATCGGGCGGCTGGCTGTACTTCGTGAAGTGCGAGAAGAACGGCACCTCCTGCTTCGCCGACACCAACGACGAGCACAACGCCAACCGGGAGAAGGCCGCCCGCAACGGCGCGCTCGGCTGACCCCTGATGCGGTGACTCCGTCTGCGTCGCGGCGGAGCACCGCCGCGGAAGTCCGCCTCCGACCAGGGCTTGGCCGACGAGATCCACATCGAGCACCAAGGCGACCACGACATCGTCGTGGTGCCGCGGGGCAGCCGTGGAGGGCAGGCAGCCGAGCACCTTTCCCGCCGAAGGACGCGCCGTACCGTCTCCGGACCCCACCGAGTTCGTGGACGCGCGCAATCCGAACGGACCGGAGCTGATAGAGAAGTTCCAGCCCACCGTCGATCACCGGCGCTAGTGCCTGGCTAGTATCCCGACGTGCCTCGATTCGCCGTGTTGGGAAGTCCGGTCGCGCATTCGCTGTCCCCGGTGCTGCACCGGGCCGCGTTCGCCGCGCTGGGTCTGCACGACTGGACCTACGACCCGGTCGAGTGCACCGCCGAGCAACTGCCCGGCCTGGTCGCCTCCGGTGATTGGACAGGGTTCTCGGTGACCATGCCCGGCAAGCACGCCGCGCTGGCCGTCGCCGACCACGTCACCGATCGGGCGGCGGCGGTGGGCGCCGCGAACACGCTGATCAAGCTGCCGTCGGGGCAGTGGCGCGCGGACTGCACCGACGTCGACGGCGTGGTCGGAGCACTGAACGAGGCCGCACTGGTCGTGGACCGCGGCCGGGCGCTGCTGTTCGGCGCGGGCGGCACCGCCCAGGCCGCGCTGGCGGGCCTCGCCGAACTCAAGGTGCCCGCCGCGGATCTGGTGGTGCGCGATCCGGCGCGGGCGTCCGCGGCCCTGGAGACGGCGCAGCGGGTGGGCGTCGAGGTGAGCGTGCACCGGCTGGCCGACGCGGACCTGGAGCGCCTGAGCGCCGAGGCCGATGTCCTGATCAGTACCCTGCCCGCAGGCGCCATCGACGCACTCGTGCCGCGGCTGATCGCGGCGCGCTGTGTGCTGGACGTGGTCTACCACCCGTGGCCGACGCCGCTGGCCGCCGCCGTGTCCGGCCGCGTCGCGAGCGGACTCGACATGCTCCTGCACCAGGCCTTCGGCCAGTGCGAACAGTTCACCGGCCGCCCCGCCCCCCGCGAGGCCATGCGTTCGGCCCTCGTCGCTGCCCGCTCCTGAGACAGCCGGAAGGCCGCGCCGTCGGGGGTGGCGCGGCCTCCCAGGTCTCGTGAGTGAGCTGATCGGTTCCAACCCACTCACGAGGTCTAGGCGTCGAGATCGGACCCGATGAGCTCCGCCAGCGCGTCCAGCGCCTGCTCGGCGCCCTCACCCTCGGCCTGCAACAGCACCTCGTCACCGTGCATGGCGCCCAGCGTCATCAGGCCCAGGATGCTGGCGGCCTGCACAGGCTCGGAGCCGTTCTTGCTGATGGTGACGGTGACCGGCTGATCGGCCGCGGCCTTGGCCAGCAGCGCGGCGGGCCGGGCGTGCAGCCCCACCTTGCTGGCGACGGTGACCTTGCGTTCTGGCATCGTTGTTCCTCTCCCCACGCGTACCGGAATTCTCGCTCAGACCCTGGACGTACTCGGGTCCGCCTCCGGTTCGACCGAATCCTCTTCACGTCCCGGTGTGCGGAGGTTCCACTTCTTGATCACGAAGCTGAACAGGACGTAGTAGATCACCGCATACGCCAGGCCGATCGGGATCAACCACAGCGGCTTGCTGGCGATGCCGAAGTTGAGGATGTAGTCGATCACGCCCGCGGAGAACGAGAACCCGTGGTGGATGTCGAGTGCGTTGACCAGCGCCAGCGAGGTGCCGGTGAGCACGGCGTGCACCAGGTACAGCGGCCACGCCACGAACAGGAACGAGAACTCCAGCGGCTCGGTGATGCCGGTCAAAAACGAGGTGAGCGCCCCGGCGAACATGATGCCGCCGACGAGCTTGCGCTGGTCGGGACGGGCGTTGCGCCAGATCGCCAGCGCCGCGGCGGGCAGCGCGAACATGAAGATCGGGAAGAACCCGGTCATGAAGATGCCCGCCTCGGGGTCGCCGTGGAAGAAGCGGGTCAGGTCGCCGGAGACGCCGTCCTTCTCGCCGAAGACGATCCAGACGAAGGTGTTGATGATGTGGTGCAGGCCCAGCGGCAGCAGCAGCCGGTTGACCACGCCGAAGATCCCGCCGCCGATGACGGCGTCGCTGGTGACGAAGTCCCCGATGGCGGTGATGCCCTTGTCGAACAGCGGGAACAGCAGGCCGAGCACCACGCCGAGCCCGATCATGACCACGGCGGTGATGATCGGCACGAACCGGCGGCCGCCGAAGAAGCCGAGGTAGGTGGGCAGCTTGATGCGGTGGTAGCGCTGCCACAGCAGCGCGGCGACGAGACCCGCGATCAGGCCGGTGAGCACGCCGTAGGGCCATTTGTTGGCGATCACGCCCGCCGCGTCGGGGGTCACCATGGCGGCGGCGTCGCCGGGGCTTGCCACCGGGTTCAACTCCATGATCACCCGGCTGAGGACCAGGTAGCCCACGACCGCGGCCAGCGCGGTGGACCCGTCGGCCTTCTTGGCGAAGCCGACGGCGACACCGACGGCGAACAGCAGCGGCAGGTAGTCCCACAGCACGCCGCCCGCGCCGCCGATCACGGCGGCCACCGTGGCCAGGGATTCCCACTGGCCGAGCAGGTCTTTCTGGCCAAGGCGCAGCAGCAGGCCCGCCGCGGGCAGGGCGGCGATCGGCAACATCAGGCTGCGGCCGAAGCGCTGCAGGACCGCGAGGCTTCTGGAGTTGCCTCCTCCGGCCGCGTCGACAGTGCTCATCTGATTTCTCCCTCGACTGCATCGGAACCGGAACCCGGGACTGTCCGGCCCAACTGCATGCTCACCTGGTATTGATCACCCCGGTACCAGGACGTCATCGCTTCTATCGGTATGTCGTTGGCGGTGGCTACGCGGTGGAAGACCAGCACCGGTGCGCCGGGTGCGATCTCCAGCAGGTCCGCGGTCTCCTCATCGGCGGCCTCGGCCCGCATCACCTGCTCGGCGCTGTCGGGCCGCACCCCGTACCGCTCGGCGAACAGGGCGTAGATCGACTGCGACAGGTCGTAGGCCAGCAGGCCGGGCAGGTGCTTGGCGCGCAGCCAGCCGCGTTCCACCGCGATCGGCACGCCGTTGGCGCTGCGCAGCCGGATCAGGTGGTAGGCCTGATCACCCGGTGCGATCCCCAGTTCCTCGGCCGTCCTCCGCGGCGGGGTCTCCAAGCCGCGGTGCAGCACGACGGTGCCCGGCTCGCGGCCCCGGCGGCGCATCTCCTCGGTGAAGGACTCCAGATACAGCGTGGTGTTGACCTTGGGCTGGGCGGTGAAGGTGCCCTTGCCGCGGACCCGGACCAGCAGCCCCTCGCTGACCAGCTGCCCGATGGCCTCGCGCACGGTCAGCCGCGCCACCCCGTACTGCGAGGCCAGCTCGCGTTCGGAGGGGACGAGGGAGTTGGGTGGCAGCTCCTCCTCGGCTAGCTTGCGCAGGATCTCGCGGAGCTGGGCGTGCTTGGGCACCGGCCCCTGCAGGAGGTGGTCGGGCTCGACGCTCTCCGGCCAGTGCGTCACGATTGTCCACCTCCTGTGCTTGTAATAGGGACGTTGCGGGCCAAAGCTCCCACCGTGGTCCGGTCATTGGTACGGTCCGGTCTATACCAGTGGTTTGGCAGCATGGACCGAAGGATGTTCATGAGTCAATGGCCGTTATGGGATCGAGGTAAGGAATGAGCAAGGCGGAGCGGATCGTCGCAGGCCTGGGTGGGACGGACAACCTCGTCGAGGTCGAGGGCTGTATCACCCGGCTGCGCTGCGAGGTGACCGACCCTGGCGCGGTGGACGAGGCGGCGCTGAAGGCCGCGGGCGCGCACGGCGTGGTGCGGATGGGGACCGCGGTCCAGGTGATCGTCGGTCCGGAGGCCGACAACCTGGCCTCCGAGATCGAGGACATGCTGTGAGGGTCGCCAGCCCCGTGGCGGGCACGGCGGTGTCGCTGAGCGAGGTGCCGGACCCGGTGTTCTCCCAGGCGATGGTCGGCCCCGGTGTCGCGGTGGACCCGTTGGGCGGGCAGGCCGAGGTGCTGGCCCCGATCGCGGGCACCGTGGCCACGCTGCACCCGCACGCGTTCGTGATCGTCGCCGACGGCGCGGGTGTGCTGGTGCACTTGGGCATCGACACCGTCAAGCTGCACGGTGAGGGCTTCACCCTGCACGTGGCCAAGGGGGACACGGTGTCGGCCGGGCAACCGATCGTGACGTGGAACCCGGCGAAGGTGGCGGAACTGGGGTATTCGGCCATGTGCCCGGTGGTGGCCTTGGAGGCGGCGGCCGAAGCATTGTCGGACGTGCGAGAAGGACCGGTCGCCGCGGGCGATGCGTTGTTCTCCTGGACCCGATAGCCGCTGCTCGCCAGAAAAACCGAATTCCTAGTAATTCCACAGAATGTAAGGTTGGCGCCGCCCGTTCCCGGACGGCGCCATCCGTTTTCTAGTCGACCTTCTTCTCATCGGTCAGCGTGAGCGGCTCCTTCTTCGAAGTATCGGTATCGGTGCAGTCCACCGATACCGTGATGCCGCTGAAGGGATCGGTGTGGCTTGCCTTCGGCAGGCTGTTCAACTGGGCCGTGGGCAGCGAGGCGCGAGGCACTTCCATCACAGCGCGAGGGTCGGACATCCGGATGCACATGGCCATGACGGAGCCGTTGAACCGGGTGTGGGCAAGCCCGATCTGCTGCTGGAACTTGAAGCTCTTCAGCAGATACAGACCCTTGAGCTGCACCGATGCCGCCGATCTCGGCAGCACGATGGGGCGGCCTTCATAGTTTTCCTGCGTCCAGCCGCAGAACTGGTGGGCGGAGAGGTCGCAGGAGTCGGCGTAGACCGCTCCGTCGAGCACCTTGTCGGGCGAGGCCGACGCGGTCGTGCCGCCCACCAGTCCGGTGATTGCGGCCGCGGCGATGAGAATGCCGGTGATTTGCTTGAACACGTTTCCTCCATGAGCCCGCCGTGCGAGGGGGAGGAAATGTGGAAAACGGCGGGATCAATGTGATCGTAGGCACACCCGGAAAGCGCCGACATCCTTGGAATATCCACAGAATAGCTGTCTGTGAAAGATAGGTACCCTTACCTATACCTACCCTTATTGTTACCTTCCCGTGATCGTAGGAAAGTGCGATAACCGAAGGCCTTGACAGTTTGGGAGGCACTTTTGCAGGACACAGCGCGGTCGCAGCAGGCGTTCCCGGTGGCGTTCTCCCGCGCGATCACCCAAAGCGGATTGAGCCTGGACAGTCTGCGTCGTCACCTGGCCAGACGGGGCATCACGGTAAGTCTGTCGACGCTGAGCTACTGGCGGCGAGGCCGCAGCAGGCCGGAACGCGCGGACTCGCTGCGTGCGGTGATGGTGCTGGAGCAGGTATTGGGCTTGCAGGAGGGGATGCTGTACTCGCTGCTCGGTCCGCCGCGTCCCCGTGGCCGCTGGGCCAGCCCGCACCGCTTCCAGCCGGTGGTGAGCGTGCCCTCGCCGCTCCCCATGCCGATGCTGCGTGAGGCGGGCTGCCCGACCGCGGAGCAGGTCACGTATCTGAGCGTGCACGAGCAGCACCATGTGGACGGCCACCGCAGGGAGAGCCTGACCAGGGTCCGGCAGGTGATCCGCGCCGAGTCCGGCGGCCTGTCCCGCCTGGTGGAGGTCTGCCCGATGGTCGGCTCCGCGCTGCCCGGCCTGGTGAGCACGTCGGGGGTGCGGCTGGGCAAGGTGCGCCCCGACACCGCCAGCCGTTTGGTGACCTACGAGCTGCTGCTGGACACCCCGCTGCGGCCCGGCGACACCGCGCTGGTGGAGTTCGACCTGGTCCGCACGCCCGCGACCGAGTCGACCGCGCACCGCCGCACGTTCCCGCTGCCGGTGCGCCAGTACGTGCTGCAGATCAACTTCGACGGTGCGGCGATGCCCGCGCACTGCCACGAGTTCCGCCAGCACGGCATCACCCAGCCCGAGACCGAGATCCGCCGCCTTCCGGTGAACTCCTTCGGCACCGCCCATCTGGTCGTGGTGGAACCGGAAACCCCCATAGCCGGCATCCGCTGGTATTGGGACTGACCCTCAAGAGCCCCACCCAGGCTGGCAATGACCATGCCAGCCCCGCCCAGGCCAGCCCGCCCAGGCTGGCACCACGCGCGCCCGCCCGCCGAGCCGGTACGTCCCTGTGCGCAGCCGGCGAGCCTGACCCGCACTGCCTTGCAAGCCACACGTACCGGCGTCGGGCTCGCCCCGTGCACCCATCTGTCGGCAGCCGAGGAGTCGGGTGCCGGCTCCTCGCGGGCCGCTTGGCTCGGCCTTCAACTTGTACGCCAGCCCGCGAGGCTGCCGTCTCTCCTGCGAGGCTGCCATCTCCCGCGAGCCATACGCCCGGTTTCGCGGACCGCGGCCTTACCCGCCAACTCACACGCCCCGGGTCGACCGTGACCTGCCCTCGAACTCACGCCCGTGTCGACCTTGGCCAGCCCTCGAATCCTTAGCGCAGGTTCACCGCCGTCCGCGGCAACCGAGACAACCCTGATCGACCATCCACGCCAAATCGCGCACCCGCTATCCCGCCGTATCCCCACCCTAAACCCCCACTAGAGCGACACCCAACGCCAACAAAGCCCCACTCTCTCCATTTCCGCGCACACAACGACCGTTTCTTTTCACTTTATTGACTGCCCTCCCATCCCCCGCCAAGCTAGCCCCATGACCCAATTCCTCCCCACCACCGCATTCCTCTGGCTTACAGCAACCAGCGCATTCCTCATCCACACCGACCTAACCCAACACCGATTACCCAACCGCCTAACAGCCGCGGCCTACCTCGGCGTCACGGCCCTACTGGCCCTCTCCGCCGCCACCACAGGCCACTGGCCCCACTTCACCCGGGCAGCCCTAGGCGGCCTGGCCCTCTCCGCCACCTACCTCACCCTGGCTCTGCTCCACCCCCAGGCCATGGGCATGGGCGACGCAAAGCTGGCCGCCTCGGTGGGCACCGCGCTCGCCTGGTTGGGCTGGCCAACCCTGCTGGCAGGCGGCGCCCTGGGCTTCGCCCTGGCAGCCACCACCGGCCTAGCCGGAATCCTCACCCGCCGTCTGACCTGGCGCCAACCCATCGCACACGCCCCATTCATGCTGGCAGGAGCGCTCCTGGCCGTACTGCTGCCGACGATATTCCGTTGACCCAACCCACCGAGCCACCCGCACCATCACCCCATGACAGCACCCCCTTGCAGGGCAGAGTCGCCCTCGTCACCGGAGTCAGCCGCACATCCGGAATCGGCTACGCCACCGCCCGCCAACTAGCGGAAAAGGGCGCAAGCCTGTTCCTCCACCACCACCGCCCCCACGACGAGCAAACCCCTGGGGCCCCGACCCCGCAGGAACCACCGAGGTAATGGACTCCCTCCGCCCTCACCTACACCCCAACGCCCGACTGGAACACGCCCACGCCGACCTCTCCGACCCCACCACGCCCAAAACTCTCTTCACCAAAGCCCAACACCACTTCACCCACGCCGACATCCTCATCTGCAACCACGCCACCAGCGCCCCCGACGCCGCCCTGGGCAAACTGACCCCAGAAATGCTGGACGAACACTGGCAAATAAACACCAGAGCCAGCCTCCTGCTAGCCCAAGAATTCGCCACCCACCACGACGGCAGAAAAGGCGGCCGCCTGATTTTCCTGACCTCCGGCCAAAACCTGGGACCCATGCCCGGAGAAATAGCCTACGCAACCAGCAAAGGAGCCCTATCCGCCATAACCGCAACAATCGCCGACCAACTGGCCGACCACAACATCACCGTGAACACAGTCAACCCCGGCCCAGTCGACACCGGCTGGCCCGACAACCAAACCCGAGCCCACGTAGCCCCGATGTTCCCCGGCGGCCGCTGGGCCGCCCCCGACGACCCCGCCAGACTGATCACCTGGCTAGCCACGGACGACGCCACCTGGATAACCGGCCAAACCCTCAACACCGAGGGCGGCTTCCGCCGCTGGCCACACCTACACACCTGACACCACACCACATCTCACCCACACGCATTCACCACACGGGGGCACAGCCCGGACACCACCACGCGCAAGGGGCACAGGGCTGCATCGAAGGAAAGGGAAGGGGAAGGGGGAGGGGGGGAGCCCGGAAAGCCCCCACTACGCGGGGTGGGCTGGTGTCTGCGCTGCTGGGTAAGGGTGCGGGTGGGGAGCGTGGGAGGATTGGGGGGTGTTGCGCTGGATTACTGCTGGAGAGTCGCACGGGCCTGCGTTGGTGGCCGTGTTGGAGGGCATGGTCGCCGGGGTCGGGGTGACCACCGAGGACATCAGGACGCAGTTGGCTCGGCGGCGGCTCGGGCACGGGCGGGGTGCCCGGATGAAGTTCGAGGCCGATGAGGTCGATGTGCTCGGCGGTGTCCGGCACGGGCGGACTCAGGGCGGGCCGGTGGCGATTCAGATCGGCAACAGTGAGTGGCCGAAGTGGGAGAAGGTCATGTCGGCCGATCCGGTCGATGACGAGACGCTGCGCGGGCTTGCCCGTAGCGCCCCGCTGACCCGGCCTCGGCCGGGGCACGCGGATCTGCCGGGCATGCTCAAGTACGGCTTCGACGACGCGCGGCCGGTGTTGGAGCGGGCGAGCGCCAGGGAGACCGCGGCGCGTACCGCGCTCGGGACGGTGGCGCGGGCGTTCCTCCGCCAGGTCGCGGATGTCGAGATCCTCAGCCACGTGGTGGCCATCGGTGAGGTCGCCGCCCCGGATGGTGCCATTCCCGGGCCGGACGACCTCGATGCCGTGGACGCCAGCCCGGTGCGGGTGTTCGACGCGCGGGCGTCGGAGGCGATGGTCGCCGAGGTGGATGCCGCCAAGGCCGACGGTGACACCCTCGGTGGGGTGGTCGAGGTGCTCGCCTACGGGCTGCCGCCGGGTGTGGGCTCACACGTGCATTGGGACCGCAGGCTGGATTCGCGCCTGGCGGGCGCGTTGATGGGCATTCAGGCGATCAAGGGTGTCGAGGTCGGGGACGGGTTCACCACGGCGCGGCGGCGCGGCAGCAAGGCTCACGACGAGATCGACCCGGTGCCGGGCGGCTCGTCGGTCACCCGCCGTTCCAACCGGGCGGGCGGCCTGGAGGGCGGCATGACCAACGGGGAGCCGCTGCGGCTGCGGGCCGCGATGAAACCGATCTCCACCGTGCCCCGCGCATTGTCCACTGTGGACACTGCGACCGGGGAGCCCGCGGTGGCGATCAGCCAGCGGTCCGATGCGTGCGCGGTGCCCGCCGCTGGGGTTGTCGCCGAGGCGATGGTCGCGCTGGTGCTGGCGGATGCGGTGCTGGAGAAGTTCGGCGGCGACTCGGTCGCCGAGACGCGCCGCAACATCGAGGGCTACCTCACCTCGCTGGAACAGCGATAGGGCCGACGGCCTGTCGTATGACAGACCTCCCCCGATCGGTGTCGCTCAGGTGGTGGCCGGTGCTGGCCGTTGCAGTTCCTCATGATCAGCGCCGCGCCCACAGCGTGACGGGACGTTCCCATGGAATGTCCTCCCTTGGGCTCAGGAACATCCGGCCGAGGAGTTGGTCAATTTGTCTGTTTCCGGCGGTCAGGGGTGGATGAACAACCTTCGGACACCCGCGGGGGCCGTGGCGCAGGTGGTGAGCAGGCCGAAGGTAGGGTTTCCGGGTGACTTCGCATGGTCCCCTGCTGATCCTCGTCGGCCCGCCGGGTTCGGGTAAGAGCACCGTCGGACGGGCGGTCGCCGAGCGGTTGGGCGTCGAGTTCTCCGACCTCGACGACGACCTCCGGCGCGAGCACGGCGTCGAGGCAGGTGAGCTGGTGGTCACGTTGGGGCGGGAGAAGTTCCAGGAGTCCGAGCGGGAACTGCTGGAGCGCGTGCTGCCCGCGCGCTCGGGAGTGCTCGCGCTCGGCGGCGGCGCACCCACCGCCCCCGGGGTGCCGGAGTTGCTCAAGCCGTATCGGGTGGTCTTCCTCGACGTCGACCTGCACCACCTGCTCAAGCGGGAGGGCCTGGTCACGTTGCACCCGTGGCTGCTGCCCAACCCCCGGGCGCATCTGAAGAAGCTGCTGGACGACCGCAGGCCGGTCTACGAGTCGGTGTCCCAGGCGATCGTGCCGACCAGCGGCAGGCCGGTGGAAGACGTCATCGAGGACGTGCTCGCGGCGCTCGATTAGCGCCGAGTTCCAGGACGTCCCAACGTGGCCCCGAGTCGGGTCACCGATTTGTGACCTCCGTCATTGACAGAACAGTCAACTTTCCCCTCGCCGGCGGCGTCATCTACGCGTAGCACCGGCAAGGGGGAGAAACATGGTGGGGGTAGCACGACGGGCCGTTCTGCTGGTCGCCGCGGGGGCGGCGGCGCTGGCGGTGGCGGGATGCGCGGGGGCGGTCGGACACGGGGCGGTGACGCCGCAGGCGGCGCGGGTATCGGTTCAGCCCGCGGATGGCGCGGCGGCGGTGTCGCCCGCACAGCCGCCGCAGCTGAGCGTGGAGCACGGCAGGCTCGCCGAGGTTCGGCTGGTCAACAGTGAGGGCAAGGCCGTCCAGGGCAAGCTCGCCGAGGACAAGCGCAGCTGGATCGCCACCGAGAAGCTCGGTTACGGAAAGGCCTACAGCTGGTCGGGTGCCGCGGCGGGCGACGACGGCAACCAGGTGCCTATCGCGGGGACGTTCCGCACCGTCAGCCCGGGGAAGCTGGTGGGCGCGGATTTCCTCGCGTTGGCCGACGGCGGGACCTACGGCGTGGCGATGCCGATCCAACTGGACTTCCACGCGCCGGTCACCGACAAGGCGGCGGTGGAGCAGGCGCTGAGCGTCAGCGCGAGCGAACCGGTCGAGGGGGAGTGGGCCTGGCTGGACAACGAACTGGTGGTGTGGCGGCCCAAGACGTACTGGCAGGCGGGCACCAGGGTCGAGGTCACCGCCAACCTGTACGGCGTGCAGGTCGCCAAGAACACCTACGGGCGCAAGGACATCTCGGTGGCCTTCACCATCGGGCGCCACCAGCTGGTCAAGGCCGACACCAAGGCGCACCGGCTGATCGTGGAGCGGGACGGGCAGCAGGTCGCCGACTACCCGGCCAGCTACGGCCTGGAAAGCGACCCGCGGCGGGTCACCCGCAACGGCACCTACTGGGTGATGACCAAGGAGAACACCCACTCCATGGACAACCCCAAGATGGGCTACACCGGCATCGTCGTGCCGTGGGCGCTGCGGCTGTCGCACAACGGCGAGTTCATCCACGGCTACGCACCATCCATTCCGGACCAGGGCAAGGCCAACGTCTCGCACGGCTGCGCGAACCTCTCGCCCGCCAACGCCAAGCTGTACTTCGACGGCGCCCTGATCGGTGACCCGGTGCAGGTCACCGGCGCGCCCATCGACCTGCCCGCGGGCGGCGGCGACCTGTGGGCGGTGCCGTGGGAGCAGTGGCTGGCCAAATCCGCGCTGCGCTGACGACTAGGCTGGACCTCCACTGGACGAAAGCCGAGGGAGAGCGATGTCGGAGCCGGTGCGGATCCGGGTGGCCACCGCGCAGCCCTACGACGTGGTCATCGGCCGCGGACTTCTGGGCGAGCTGACCGAGGCGGTGCGGGGCGGCGGCACCGCCGCGATCGTGCACCAGCCGACGCTGACCACCACCGCGGAGGCCATCCGGGACGAACTGGCCGCCGCCGGTGTGGACGCGCATCGCATCGAGACGCCCGACGCCGAGGACGGCAAGGCGCTGGCCGTCGCCGGGTTCTGCTGGGAGGTCCTCGGCCGGATCGGCCTGGACCGCACCGGCACCGTGGTGTCCGTCGGCGGCGGCGCCACCACCGACCTCGCCGGGTTCGTCGCGGGCACCTGGATGCGCGGTGTCGGCGTGGTGCACGTGCCGACCACTCTGCTGGGCATGGTCGACGCCGCGGTCGGCGGCAAGGCGGGCATCAACACCGAGGCGGGCAAGAACCTCGTGGGGGTGTTCCACGAGCCGAAGGCCGTGCTGGTCGACCTGGCCACCCTGGAGACCCTGCCCCGCAACGAACTGGTCGCGGGCATGGCGGAGGTCGTCAAGGCGGGCTTCATCGCCGACCCGGTGATCCTCGACCTCATCGAGGCCGACCCGGAGGCCGCGATCGACCCCACCGGGGACACCCTCGCCGAGCTGATCCGCCGCGCCATCCAGGTCAAGGCCGATGTGGTCGCCGCCGACCTGCGTGAATCCCATCTGCGGGAGATCCTCAACTACGGGCACACCCTCGGCCACGCCATCGAGCGGCGCGAACGCTACCGGTGGCGGCACGGGGCGGCGGTGTCGGTGGGCATGGTGTTCGCCGCCGAACTGGCTCGCGCCGCCGGGCGGCTCGACGACGACACGGTGCGCCGCCACCGCGAGGTGCTGACCGCGTTGGGTCTGCCCACCTCCTACGAGCCCGACGCGTTGGGCCAGCTCATGGAGGGCATGCGTACCGACAAGAAGAACCGCTCCGGCATGCTGCGGTTCGTGGTGCTCGACGGCTTGGCCAAGCCCGGCAGGCTGGAGGGGCCCGACCCCAGCTTGATCGCCGCCGCCTACGCGGCGATCTCCGGGGAAAGCCGGAGCGGGACGGTGCTGCTGTGACGGCATTCGTGCTCGATGGCGCTGTCCCGGGTGGGCTCGATGCCTGCGAACTCCAGGTTTCCCGACGGGATTCGGGGCGGAGGGGCGCAGCTGTGAACGGGCTTGTGCTCAACGGTCCCTGGGTCGGCGAGCTCACGCTTTTCCGGGGCGATTCGGGGCGGAAGGGTGCTGCTGTGAAGGTGTTGGCGTTCGGCGACCCCGATTCGGGCGCGCTCGGTGCCCGCGAACTCGTGCTTTCCGAGGGAACCCAGAACGGGACGGTGCTGCCGTGAACGTGCTCGTGCTCAACGGCCCCAACCTGGGCAGGCTCGGCACCCGCGAGCCCGCCGTCTACGGCGCCGACACCCACGACGACCTGGCCCGCAGCTGCCGCGACACCGGCAAGGAACTCGGCTTGGACGTGGAGGTCCGGCAGACCGACTCCGAGGCGGAGATGCTCGGCTGGCTGCACGAGGCGGCCGACCACGCGATCCCCGTCGTGCTCAACCCGGCGGCGTGGACGCACTACTCGATCGCGCTGCGGGACGCCTGCGCCATGCTCACCGCCCCGCTGATCGAGGTGCACATCTCCAACGTCCACAAGCGCGAGGAGTTCCGACACCGCAGCTACATCTCCGGAGTGGCCACGGGCGTGATCGCGGGACTGGGCATCACCGGCTACCTGCTGGCCCTGCGGTGGATCGCCGAGAACGGCGTGTCAAGCACGCGGGGTTAACCCACATGGATGATCGTGTGCGCTTAGAATCCCGGTCGTAGGGCGCCAGGCTCACGCTGATGGCGTAAGACAAAGCTCGGGGAAGGCGTCTGGAGCTCCATGTCCTTGCCGCGGGCGGCCATCCGCGCTGCCGCCGTGTCGCTCACCGTGCTCGTCGTCGCCTGCACGGCGGTGAGCAACGGCCAGCAGCCCAGTGGCGACTCCCGCCCCTCCACCGAGCTTGCCCGGCCCTCGCCGGACGCGGAGAAGGAGAAGCAGGAGCGGGCCGCCGCAGCCACCGCAACCGCCCTGCCCGCCGCCGAGCACCCGGGCAGCAACGGCAACGTGGTCCTCTCGGGCGGCGCCGCCGCGCCCTATAACTACGGGCCCACCGTGCTCGCCGAGGGCGGCCGCTACCGCACCTGGTGGTGCAGCCAACTGCCCGGCGCCGGACCCGCGGGCGACGACATCCTGCTCGCCGAGGCACCCTCGCCCGGCGGACCCTTCACCATGGGCGGCGCCCCCGCCCAACCGGTGTTCTCCGGCGGGCCTGCGGGCTCCTTCGACGCCATGCACACCTGCGACCCGTCGGTGATCAGGGTCGAGGGCGTCTACTACCTCTACTACACCGGCGCGGCGGGCGATCACGCCCACGGCAACGGCATCGGGGTCGCCAGCAGCCCCGACGGCGTCACCTGGACCCGGCTCGCGGGCGGGCGGCCGATCGTCGGCGCCGCGGGCGATGTGTTCCGGGACAACACCTACGGCGCGGGCCAACCCGCCGCGTTGTTCCTGGACGGCTGGTTCTACCTGATGTTCACCGACACCACCGGCAAAGCCGCGGGCCACAACGGTGCGGGCCAGTTCGTGTTGCGTTCCCGCAGCGCCGCCTTCGACAGCGGCGTCGAAGCCCTGGGCCCCGACGGCTTCGCCGCGGTCGCGTCGGCCACCTCGCCGCGGACCCGCTCGGTGGTGGACGCCTTCAGCGCCGACTGGATGTGGGTGGACGCCCTCGGCGCGTTCGCCATCGCCCACGAGACCACCGACGGCACCTCGATCAGCTTCTGGGACCGCGAGTTCCGCGCCCACCCCTACCAGCAGTTGCTGATCAAGGGGCCGTGGCGGGAGGGGCCCGGCCTGATCCGCCGCGGCGACGGCCACGCGCCGGTGGACACCGCCGACCCGTGCGGCACGGTGCCCTTCGACGTGCTGCGCGCCACCACCGAGGCCACCGCGCCGACCGGCATCGCCTGGTTCGGGTTGAAGGTCCGCGGCATCCAGGGCTGCGCCCAGCCCGCCGCCGCGGCCGCGGTGCTGGACGGTTTCGCGCTGCCCGCCACCGACCGCACCATCGAGCTGATCGTGGCGGGCGGCCGACTCCGGGTGGAACGCCGCTCCGTCGCGGCGCAGCTAGCCGTGGCGATGCTGCCGACCGCGGTTCCCGCCGTCACCGCGTTGCCCGTGCTGGCCCAGCTTCCCGCGGGCGTTCCCGCCCTGAACGCCGGTGGATACCGGGTGGGCCTCGTCCTGGGCGATGGCAAGCTGTGGGTCGTGGGCTCCGGCGAGATCGCCCGCCTCAACTCATCCCCGGTCACCGAGGTCACCCCCGAGGTCTTCGACGCCCACCCCCGAGGCCCCGACTTGGCTCTGATCCGTCGCCGCTGAGCGACGCCGATCACCCTGAAGTCGCGAAACCGCGACACAAACGTGAGTCATCGAGAAGAGCCGGCTTCGTCGCGGTCGCCTCGCTCGCGGCGGCATTCCTCGGCTTTTGGTCAACCTGACGTCCGAGCTCATGGCTGATATGGACCGCGCTCGGCGTAACCACCGTGGTCTTGGTGGTGCTCAGCGTCTGGGCCTCGGCAGGAACCGCGCCCGGCCGGTGTGCCGCGATCGGATCGGCGAGCTGAAGGACCACATCGCGCAATCAGGACGGCTACTGGCGGAGCTGGAGGATGACCTGCACACGCGGGTGCGTGTCCTCGAGCGGCTTCAGGCCGACGCCGAGCGCTACGAGAAACTGGCGTCACCGCACCGGGAGCAGGCCGAAGCGGTCGAGCAGCTGATCGCCCGCCAGCTTCGCAGGCAGGCCTCGCGCGGGGTCTGGCAGCAGATCCTGTTCCTCGTGCCCGCGTTCGAGCTGGGTTTGGTCGTCAACTGGATCTCAAGCCCCGTGTATCAGTGGATGCTCCGTGTGTTCTGACAAGCAGGCTCAGCTTCGCCCGGCACGGCGAGGCCGGCTGGGAGTGCCGTCGAAGAAGCGCACCACCCCCGCGGGCAGGGGAACCCGGCGGGCCAGCCAGAGGCCGAGGTAAGCGGGGATGATCACCAGCAGGGCGGTGAACGCGGCGCCGCCGGTCAGGGCCTGGCGCAGTGCCTCGGCGCTGGTGAAGTCGACCAGCAGGCCGCGGCCAAGGACGCCGAGGACGCCCGCGACGGGACCGGCGAACAGGCCGGCCTTGAGCCAGGTGGCCCAGTAGTCCCGCCGGGGATGGCGGTGGTCGACCATCGCCCACAGCACCGCCGTGAGGACCAGGACCGCCAGCACCACCGTCCGGACCGGGCCCGTCTGGAGTTTCGCCACTCCCACCGCCGCCAGCGCGTGTAGCAGGGCGAACACCGCGCCTCGGCTCAACCACTCCCGCATATGCCAAGAGTAGGTCCACCACGTTGTGGAGTTCGGCACGGGATACGACGCCGTAGGCTGACCGCATGCCTGAATCGCACGCCCGCCGCCGCGCAGCCCTGCGCTCGCGCCTCCAGGAACAGCAGCTTGACGCACTCCTCGTGACCGATCTGCTCAACATCCGCTACCTGACCGGCTTCACCGGCTCCAACGCCGCGTTGCTGGTCGGTGCGGGCGGTGAGGACGGCACCGTCTTCTGCACCGACGGCCGCTACCTCACCCAGGCTGAGCGTCAGGTTCCGGACCTGGAACGGGTCATCGACCGACCGTGCGATGTGGCGATGACGAAGCGGGCCAAGGACGCCTACCGACGTGTCGGTTTCGAGAGCCACCGCGTCACCGTCGACGGGCTCGGCGCGATCCAGGACGCCGCGGACGGCGTGGACCTGGTGCGCGCCTCGCGGATCGTGGAGACGCTGCGGCTGGTCAAGGACGACGAGGAGATCGAGGCGCTGCGGATGGCCTGCGCGGCGGCGGACCGCGCGCTGGCCGGGCTGATCCGGCACGGTGGGCTGCGGCCCGGCCGCACCGAGCGGGAGGTCGCCCGCGAGTTGGAGACCAGAATGTTCGAGCACGGCGCCAGCAAGCCCGCGTTCGAGACCATCGTCGCCGCGGGCGCCAACTCGGCCATCCCGCACCACCGGCCCACCGACGCGCCGCTGGCCACCGGCGACTTCGTCAAGATGGACTTCGGCGCGCTGGTCGATGGCTACCACTCCGATATGACCCGCACCGTGGTGCTGGGCAAGCCCGCCGACTGGCAGCTTGACGTCTACGAACTGGTGGCCACCGCGCAGGCCGCGGGACGCAAGGCGGTCAAGCCGGGTGCGAACGTGGTCGACGTCGACTCCGCGGCCCGCTCGGTGATCGAGAAGGCGGGCTACGGCGAGCAGTTCCTGCACGGCCTCGGCCACGGCGTCGGCCTCGAGATCCATGAGGCTCCCACGTTGGGCAAGCTGGGCACGGGTACACTCTCCGCGGGTATGACGGTCACCGTCGAGCCGGGTGTGTACCTGGCAGGTAAAGGCGGGGTTCGCATCGAGGACACGCTCGTGGTTCGCGGGGGCGAACCGGAGCTCCTCACCCTGACCACCAAGGAGCTGGTGATCGTCTAGGGAGCCCTCAGCAGGCTTGAACCGGCCCGGGCGACCCGGGCCGGTTTCACATCAGCGGAAAGCACAGGAGAGAGCGCCACCGTGGCCACCACCAACGACCTCAAAAACGGACTGGTCCTCAACCTCGACGGCCAGCTGTGGTCCGTCGTGGAGTTCCAGCACGTCAAGCCCGGCAAGGGCGGCGCTTTCGTGCGCACCAAGCTCAAGGCCGTCCTGTCCGGCAAGGTGGTCGACAAGACCTTCAACGCGGGAACCAAGGTCGAGACGGCCACGGTCGACAAGCGGGACATGACCTTCCTGTACAAGGACGGCGCGGACTTCGTGTTCATGGACACCGACACCTACGACCAGATCACGGTCGGGTCCGAGGTCGTCGGCGGCGCAGCGGACTTCCTGCTGGAGAACGCCAACGCCATGGTCGCCACCCACGAGGGCGCCCCGCTCTATGTCGAGCTGCCCGCCTCGGTCGAGCTGGTGGTCCAGCACACCGACCCCGGCCTGCAGGGCGACCGGGCGACCGGCGGCACCAAGCCCGCCACCCTGGAGACCGGCGCCGAGGTGCAGGTCCCGCTGTTCCTCAACACCGGCGACAAGATTAAGGTCGACACCCGCGACCGCCGGTACCTCGGCCGCGTCAACAGCTGACGTGGGCGCACGGAGCAAGGCACGCAAACGCGCGGTCGACATCCTCTTCGAGGCCGACCTGCGCAACACCGACCCGGTCACACTGCTGGCCGACCGGATCGGCTCACCCGACGTCGCACCCGTCAACGACTACACGGTCGCCCTGGTCGAGGGCGTCACCCAGCACCGCCCCCGCATCGACGACCTGATTGCCGAGCACTCCGAGGGCTGGGCGCTGGGCCGCATGCCCGCGGTCGACCGCGCCGTCCTGCGGCTGGGGCTGTACGAGCTGCTGTGGGCGGGTGACGTGCCGGACGCGGTCGCGATCGACGAGGCGGTGGAAATCGCCAAGTCGCTGTCCACCGACGACTCGCCGCGGTTCGTCAACGGGGTACTCGGCCGCATCGCCAACATCGCCGACCGCCTCCGCGCCACCCTCTAGGAGCGCGACACCGCCCGCCCGGTACAACCGAGAGGGCGGCGTCGGGACTCGTCGCGCCCTGCACGGGAGAGCCGCTACTTCGACAGGTCCTTCAGGGCGCGCTCGGCGGCTTCCAGTTCGGCCTTGAGGGCCTCGATCCGGGCCTTGTGCTGCTCGCGGGTGGTGGCCAGGACGCCCTCGATGGCCTCGGCGATGTCGCCGGGCAGCTCCTTGGCGATCTTGGACATGGCGGCGGGGGCGACCTGCACGGGCCGCACCTTCTTCCGCGCACCCGCCACCTCGGCCAGCCATTCGCCGTCCAAAGTGGAGCTCAGGGTGACGGTGAGTCCGGTGGCGGGCTGCTTGCGCACCGCCGGGGAGTCGCTCACCTGGGTCCTTCCGCCGCTGCGTGGTTTGCGTGCCGGTTTGTCCACCGGGGGATTGTCCGCCTGCTCCGGTTCCTCCGCAGCGGGAACCGCCGACACGGCAGGGGGAGCGGTCGGGGTGATGAGAGGTTCGCCTGGCGGCTCGTCCTGCCGCGCCTTGGCGGGGGTGCGCTTGGGTGCCGCGGCGGGCTTGCGCGCGGGCCGGTCCAGCGTCACCTCCTCGGGCGAGAACGACAGCACGTCCTTGGAGCCCGTCGGCCGCACCTGGATGTAGTCGCCCTCGGGGGGATCGCCGAAGGACAGCACCTTCGCCGAAGCGCCGGACTTCACACCGACGGCGGCCGCCGTGAACCAGACGGTCGGATTGCGCCCCGCGAGGACCTGCTCCCGCAGCAGCTGTTCTTCCTGACCGGACAGTGCACGCGCCATGGTTCACCTCGCAATCGAATTGGTGTGGTGCGCAGCTTGCCCTACACCCCTGACATTCCGCACAGCCGGGTCCGCGTGGCCGTCGAAATTGCGAGGATTGTTGCAGTTCAAGGCCATCAACGGTGACCATGCTCGCGTTGCCGCCGCTCGCGAGGCCTGCGTAAGGTCGGTGCGATGTCGCGCGGCGCCAAGGGTAGCGAACCGGCCCGTCGGGCCTCGCTCTGGTGGATCTTCTTCCTCAACGGCACGGTGCTCGCCGGCTGGGCGCCCCGCATCCCCCTTGTGAAGGAACACCTTCAGCTTTCCGATGCCATGCTGGGTTACGCCCTGTTCGGCGTCGCCGCGGGCTCGCTGCCCGCGCTGCTGCTCACCGGCCGCGCCCTGCGCACGGTGTCGGCCCGCCCCATCTGCCTCTGTTCCGCCGCCGTCCTCGCCGCGGGACTTCCGCTGATCGCACTGGCCACCGGCCCGTTCACGCTGGGTGCCGCGTTGTTCCTGATCGGAGCCGCCAGCGGCAGCCTGGACGTGGCGATGAACACCGCCGCGGTGCAGCTGGAACGCACTCAGCGCCGTACCCTGCTGCCCGCCATGCACGGCGGGTACAGCGCGGGTGTGCTGGTCGGTGCGGCGGCGGGGACCCTCGCCGCGGGCGCCCACCTCGGCATCGGTGTCCACTTCGGACTTGCCGCTGGCACGCTGCTGCTCCTGCTGGCGGCGGTGGCCAGGTCCGTGCCGGGCACCGAGCGGGTCGCGGCCGAACCCGGCAGGCGGCGCCGCGGCGTGAAACCGGCGCTGCCGGTGGTGTTGTTCGCCCTCGCCGCGTTGCTGGCCGAAGGCGTGGTCATCGACTGGGCCCCCGTGCTGGCCCGGCAGGAACGCGGCAGTAGCGCCTTCCTCGCCGCTGCCTGCGTCGCGGTGTTCAGCGCGGCGATGGCCGCCTCCCGGCTGCTCAGCCACCGCATCACCGGGCGCTTCGGTGTCGGCGCGACCGCGCTCGGCGGTGCCGCGTTGATCGCCGCGGCGCTGCCCGCCGCGGTGTGGCAGCCGAGCGTGCCCGTACTGCTGGTGGGGGTGCTGCTGGCCGGGCTGGGGGTGGGGCCGCTGTTCCCGCTGGCCATCAGCATCGCGGGCGCCGAGGCGGGCGACCGCGCGGGCGAGGTCACCGCGGCCTTGTCCGCCTGGGGATACCTGGCGCTGCTCGGCGGGCCGCCGCTGGTGGGCAGCCTGTCCGAGGCACTCCGGCTGCCCGCCGCGTTGTTGTCGGTCACGGCCGCGGCGGGCCTCCTGGCCGTGATCACGGGACTTTTCATACGGAAGCGCAGCCAATTCCTTCCGCACGTCGGAAGTCATGTCGTCGAAGAGCCCGACCCGGCAAGGTAGAAGAAGGCAACAGATCCGGAGGGAACGTCGCATGCGCACACAGGTGGGAATCGTGGGCGCCGGGCCCGCCGGGTTGCTGCTCTCGCACCTTCTGCACCTGCGGGGCATCTCCTCGGTGGTGCTGGAACGCCGCAGCCAGTCCTACATCCTCGGCCGGGTCCGCGCCGGCGTGCTGGAGCAGGGCACCGTCGAACTGCTCCGCGACGCGGGCCTGGCCGAACGCCTCGACCGGGAGGGCATGGTCCACCACGGCCTGGAACTGCGCTTCGGCGGTGTGGGACACCGCATCCCGCTGAGCGAACTCACCGGCGGTCGCACCATCACCATCTACGGCCAACAGGAGGTCGTCAAAGACCTCATCGCCGCCCGCCAAAATGCAGGCGGACAGCTGGCGTTCGAGGTGGACGACGTGAGCGTGCACGACCTCGACACCGGCTCCCCGCTGATCCGATACCAGGCCAACGGAAGACGCCAGCAGTTGGTGTGCGACTTCGTCGCGGGCTGTGACGGCTTCCACGGGGTGTGCCGTTCCGCCGTGCCGGATCTGCGCGGCTACCAGCGGGACTACCCCTACGGTTGGCTCGGGGTGCTCGCCGCGGTGGCGCCGTCCACGGAGGAGCTGATCTACGCCTACCACGAGCGCGGATTCGCCATGCACAGCATGCGTTCGCCGACGCTGAGCCGCTTCTACCTCCAGGTCGGATCGGACGACACCGTCGAGAACTGGCCGGACGACCGGATCTGGGACGAACTGGGCGTGCGGTTGGCCACTGTGGACGGTTGGGAACTGCGCAGCGGACCGGTGGTGGAGAAGAGCATCACCGCCATGCGCGGCTTCGTGGCCGAGCCGATGCGGCACGGGCGCCTGTTCCTGGCGGGCGACTCGGCGCACATCGTGCCGCCCGCGGGCGCCAAGGGCCTCAACCTCGCCGTCGCCGATGTCCGGCTATTGGCCAGGGCGCTGGGGGAGTACTACGCGAGGCGCGACACCACGCTGCTGGACAGCTACTCGCAGGACTGCCTGCGGCGGGTGTGGCGGGTACAGGACTTCGCGAACTGGATGACCACACTGCTGCACCGCGAACCCGGCGAACAGGGCGCCTTCGACGGGAAGCTGCAACTGGCCCGGCTGGCGGGCGTCGTCGGCTCGACCGCGGCGGCCACCGCGCTGGCCGAGAACTACGTCGGCCTGCCGCTGGACTGAGCACGTCCGTGGTCGGCGGCGGCCAAGCGCTCGGCTTCGGCGATCACCTTGGCCGCCACCGGGAACGCCGAGTTCGCGGCGGGCAGGCCCGCGTAGAGCCCGGTGTGCAGGAGGACCTCGGCGATTTCCTCTTGGCTCACCCCGTTGCGCAGGGCGGCTTTGACGTGCATCGCAAGCTCGGATTCGCGCCCCAACGCGGTGAGCACGGCCAGCGTGACGCAGCTTCGGGTGCGACGGTCCAGTCCCGGCCGGTCCCACACCTCGCCCCAGGCGTAGCGGGTGATGAAGTCCTGAAAGTCCGCGGTGAACGGCGTCGTCGCGGCGACGGCGTTGTCGACGTGCTCGTCGCCGAGCACCTCGCGGCGCACCCGCATGCCGCGGTCATGGGCGTCGGTCACGGTCTGCCTCCAGGTGTTCCAGCAGCAGCCTGGTCACCTGCTCTGGCTGCTCCACGTTGGCCAGGTGCGCCGCGCCGGGCACGATCTCCAGCCGCGCGTTCGGGATCGCCGAGGCGATGGCCTTGCCGTGCTCGGGTGGCAGCGCGATGTCGTCGGCGCCCGCGATGACCAGTGTCGGCGCGGCGATCAGCGGCAGCCTGCCACGCAGGTCCATCTCCCGCAGCGCGGCACAGCAGCCGAGGTAACCCTCGTCGGGGGTGGCGACCAGCATCCGCCGGTGCGCGGCGACCACCTCGGGGTCCCGCGTGCGGAACGCGGATGTGAACCAGCGCTCCAACGCCGCGTCCGCGATGCCTTCGGTGCCCTTCGCCCGCACCGCCTCCATCCGCCGTGTCCACGCCTCGGGCTGGTCGGGGAAGGCGGAGGTGCACATCAGCACCAGCCGGTCCACCCGCCATGGGGCGTGCGCGGCCAGCCACATGCCGGTCATGCCGCCCAGCGACAGGCCGCAGAACGAGGCCCGCACGATGTGCAGTTCGTTGAGCAGCGCCACCACATCGCGGCCGAGGTCCTCGATGGCGTACGGGCCTGGCGGCACCGGTGGACCGAGGTGCCCGCGGTGCTCGTAACGCAGCACCCGGAACCGGGCGGTCAAGGCCGCAAGCTGCGGCTCCCACAGGTCCGAGGTGGTGCCGATGGCGTTGGACAGCACCAGCACCGGAGCGTCCTGGGGCCCGTCCAACCGGTGTGCGGGGATCACGGCCGCTCCTGGTGGGCGGCCAGCACGCGGTCGATGAAGACCCCGGCAGAGCCGAGGTAGCCGGCGGGCCGCAGCGCGTCGTCCACTTCGGACGCATCCAGGTGCTCGGTGACGGTCTTGTCGGCGAGTAGCACCTCTCGCAACGGGAGGCGTTCGTGCTCGGCCTGCCTGCTCAGCGACGCGACGAGTTCCTCGGCGCTCGAGCGGCCCAGAGCGGGGGCGAGCAGCGACACGATCTTCTCCGCGAGCGGCAGACCGCCGGTGGCATCCACATTGACCCGCATCCGGGCCGCGTCCACCCGCAATCCGGGCAGTACCTCGCGCAGCCTGCGCGCGGCGCCCGCGACCAGCCGCAGCGCCTCGGCCAGCACCTCCCACTCGGCGTGCCAGGCTCCCGCGGCGCGCTCGTGCTCGGCGAGCATCGAGCCGTACAGGGTGGCGGCCAACGCGGGCACCCGCCGGGCGGCGGCGACCACCGCCACCGAGCCCGCGGGGTTGCGCTTGTGCGGCATGGTGGACGAGCCGCCGCCCGTACCTTCGGCGACCTCGCCGACCTCGGTCTGCGCCAGCAGCACGATATCCTGCGCGATCTTGCCCAGCGCGCCCGCCGTCTCGGCCAGCGCGGCGCCGAGACCGGTGACCGGCCAGCGGGTGCCGTGCCAGGGCAGGAGCGGCTCGGCCAGGTCCAACTCGGCGGCGAACGCCGACAGCACCGCGGGCCCCGCTTCGCCCAGGGAGGCCAACGTGCCCGACGCACCACCGAACTGAACCGGCAGCGCGGCAACCGCGTCGGCCAGGCTGGTGCAGGCGTGGTCCACACCGGACAGCCACACCGCGGCCTTGAAGCCGAAGGTGATCGGCACGGCGTTTTGCAGCAGTGTCCGGCCGGGCATCAGCGTGCCGCGGTGCTCCTGGGCCAGGTCGGCGCAGGCCGTGGCGATCGCGTCCAGGTCTTGGCGCACCGGCCCCAGCACCTCGCGGGCCAGCAGCACCATCGCGGTGTCCAGGATGTCCTGGCTGGTGGCGCCGCGGTGCACCGCGTCCGCCGCGTCCTCATCGACCTTGGCTCGCAGCGCCCACACCAGCGGCGGCACCGGGTTGCCCGTGGACGCCGCGGACCGCACGATCTCCGCGACGTCGAAGCCGTCGACGTCGCAGGCCGCGACGACCATGTCGGCGGCCTTGGCGTCGACCACGCCCGCCGTCTCGCATGCCCTGGCCAGCGCGGCCTCCACATCGAACAGCGCCCGCACCCAATCCGCCGCCGACAGGGCGGACGCACCGAAGACGCCGTCGAAGGGGCCGGGGTCAGAGGTCGAAGAAGGTGGTCTCATGAGCGCCCTGCAGTCGGATGTCGAAGCGGTAGCCGTCCTCCCAGACCTGTGCGACCAGACTGGAGCGGGCCTGCTCGTCCAGCGCGGACAGCACCGGGTCGGTGCGGTTGGCTTCGGGCTCGTCGCCGAAGTAGATCCTGGTCACGACCTGTTTGAGCAGGCCGCGGGCGAACACGGTGACCGCGATGTGCGGTGCCTCCAGCACCCCGCCGGGCGCGGGCACCCGGCCCGGTTTGACCGTGACGATCCGGTACCGCCCCGCAGTGTCGGTTCCGCAGCGGCCGAACCCGCACAGGCCGGGGGAGGGGCCGCGCGGGTCGTCGGGGTGGTCGAAGCGGCCGTGCTCGTCGGCCTGCCAGGTCTCCACCACGGCATCCGGGATCGGCTCGCCCGCACCGTCGATCACCAAGCCGGAGATGACGATCGCGCCGGGGTGGTCCGTCGGCACGACGAACGGCCCGTCCGGCCAGGTCAAGCCGATCGCGAAGTACGGTCCGACGGTCTGCGACGGGGTGACGGGCAGCTTCGATTGTCCACAGTGGTCAATCATCGTGCTCGTCCTCCATCGGGGTGGCCTCCCTGCCCCGCAGCACGATGTCGAACCGGTAGGCCAGCGCCCACTCCGGCACCGTGCGCTCATGGTCGAACTCGCAGATCAGGCGCTCGCGGACCGCCGGGTCGCGAACCGCGTTGAAGATCGGGTCCTGGGAGAACAGCGGATCGCCCGGGAAGTACATCTGGGTCACCAGCCGCTGGGTGAAGGAGCGGCCGAACACCGAGAAGTGAATGTGCGCGGGCCGCCACGCGTTGTGGTGGTTGGGCCAGGGATAGGCGCCGGGCCGGATCGTGGTGAACTCGAACTCGCCGTCCGCGCCGGTCAGGCACCGGCCCGCACCCGAGAAGTTGGGGTCTAGCGGCGCCGGGTGGTGGTCGCGGTGGTGGGCGTAGCGGCCCGCGGCGTTGGCCTGCCACACCTCCACCAGCGTGTGCGGCACCGGGCGGGCGTTCTCGTCCAGCACCCGGCCGTGCACGATGATCCGCTCGCCGATCGGCTGCCCCGCGTGCTGCCCGGTCAGGTCGTTGTCGCCGGGTGCGACCCGGTCCTCGCCCAGCACCGGACCGGTGATCTCGGTGAGCAGATGCGGCAGCGGCACCAGCGGTTTGCTGGGCACGCGCAGCAGGGTGGAGCGGTATTCGGTGACGTCGTAGGGCGGGTGGACCAGCGCGGACTCCCGGCGGTAGCCGGGCAGCCGCAGGCCGTTCAACGGGGTAGCCGTCATCGCCTTGCCTCCACAGAGGAGTTGTTCTCCGATGCGGTCTGAAGCTGCCGCAGCGTCAGCAGTTCCGCCTCGGACGGTACGGCGGTCCGATGCGGGTTCTCGGCAACGGCCAGTTGCCATTCGGTTGCGGAGCGGACCTGGTCCGGCTCGACGCCGGGGTGGATGTCGGTCAGGGTGAGCTCACCGGTGTCCTCATCCGGCCGCAGCACCCCGAGATCGGTGATCACCATCTGCGGTCGGCCCGCGGAGGTGACGAAGTCGACCTTCTCGACGAAGCTGCGTCTGCTGTGCCTGGTCACCACGATGACCTCCCGGCAGCAGGCCGCGATCTCCGGTGCGCCGCCCGCACCGGGCAGCCGCACCGCCGGGTCGCGGTAGGAGCCGATGACGGTGGTGTTGAGGTTGCCGAAGCGGTCCAGTTGCGCGGCGCCGAGGAACCCGATGTCGATGCGGCCGGGCTGCAACCAGTAGTTGAACATCTCCGGCACGCTGACCACCGCGTCGGCGGTCTCGGCAAGCACACCGTCCCCGATGGACAGTGGGAGCCGGGGCGGTTTGGCGCCGATCGTGCCGGATTCGTAGATCAGCACCAGGTCCGGAGCGTGCAGCCTGCGCGCCAGATTCGCCGCCGTGCTGGGCAGTCCGATGCCGACGAAACAGCGGGCGCCATTGCGCAGTTGCCGGGCGGCGGCGATGGTCATCATCTCGTCCGGGCGGTACTTCACGACCCCACCAGCTTCCGAAGCCAGCCACCGAACGCGGCGCGGTCCCGGCTGATCGCGTCCCACGCCCGGTAGAAGTCGTTGTCCCGCTCGGAATACCCGTGTGCGTACGACGGATGCGCCCCACCAGCCACTTCAGCCACATAGGTGAGCGCCCACGACGGCAGCACGACCGCACCGGGACGGTCGTCGAGGTGATCCACCACTTCCTCGACGGTGACCAGCGACCGCCGGGCGGCGAGCACGGCTTCCTTCTGCACGCCCGTGATGCCCCACAGCTGCACATTCCCGGCGCGGTCGGCGCGCTGCGCGTGCACGATGGTCACATCGGGGTTCAGCGCGGGCACCGCGGCGAGCCGTTCGCCGGTGAACGGGCAGGTGATCGGCTTGATCGTGTCGGTGTACGCGGGCAGGTCGGTGCCGTGGTAGCCGCGCAGCACCGCGAACGGCAGCCCGGACGCACCCGCGACGTAGCGGTTGGCCATGCCCGCGTGGCTGTGCTCCTCGATCTCCAGCGGCGCGGGCCAGCCGTGCTGCACGGCGTCGCGAAAGCGGTGCAGCGATCCCACACCGGGATTGCCGCCCCAGGAGAAGATCAGCTTCCTGGCGCAGCCCGCGCCGATCAGCTGGTCGTAGATGACGTCCGGGGTCATCCTGATCAGCGTCAGCCCGCGGCGCCCCTGCCGGATGATCTCGTGCGCCGCGGTGAACGGGATGAGGTGGGTGAAGCCCTCCATGGCCAGGCTGTCGCCGTCGTGGACGAGTTCCGCGACGGCATGCGCCAACGTCACCACCTCGGCCACGAGCGATCTCCTTGTGTTTGCGAAGCTGAGTGCCCCTGTCGGGAACGTAGACAGCTTTTCCAACCGGCCTCTGTACAACGCTTCCGCTGGATGAAAGGGTGGGGCCCTCGTGTCGAGGAGGTCACGCGATGGCTGGAAACACCCGTGATCCCGGGAAATCCGTGGTATCACGCGCGTTATCGATCCTCGACGCGTTCACTCCGGATCACCCGGCGCTGTCGCTGTCCGAACTGGCCCGCGCCTCCGGCCTCCCGCTGACCACCGTGCACCGGCTGGCCGCCGAGCTCACCGAATGGGGCGCCCTGGAACGCGGCGTCGACGGCCGCTACCACGTGGGCCTGCGGCTGTGGGAGGTCGGCATGCTGACCCCCACCAGCGTCGGGCTGCGCGAGACGGCGTTGCCGTTCATGCAGGAGCTGTACGAGATGACCAGGGAGAACGTGCACTTGGCCGTCTGCGACGCCTTCACCGTGCTCTACCTGGACCGCCTCACCGGCCACCGCTCGGTGCCGATCATCTCCCGCGCGGGCACCCGTCTGCCCATGCACTCCACCGGCGTCGGCAAGGCGCTGCTGGCGTACCAGCCCACGGACTTCGTTCGCCAGTACTGCCGCCGCCCGCTGCAACGCTGCACGCGGTACACCATCGTCGAGCCCGGCAGGCTGCTGCGTGAGCTGGAAAGCGTCCGAGCCAGGGGATACGCGCTGACGTCGGAGGAGATGACGCTGGGTTCCTGCTCGGTGGCCGTCCCCATTCGCGACGCCGAGGGCAACGCCCTGGCCTCGTTGGGCATCGTGGTGCACAGCGTCCGCGCGGACCTGGCGAAGCAGGCCCCCGCCATGCTCGCCGCCGCCCAGGGCATCGAACAGCGCCTCGCCGCCCGCGCCGCCGCTTCCTGACCTGCGTCTTCGCGCCCGGCCAGTCCTTCGGCGAGGCCATAGCCCCGGCAGGCGTGCCGGGTGCTTAACCCGCGGATTCCGGGCAGTGGAAGATGTGACTGCATCTCGGGCGTGATGGGGACGACAGTACGTCGCGTTCGAATCTCTCCAAGGAGGCGGCGTGGCGTCCTTGTCGGTGACCGGTACACGGCCCTGGTACGGAATCTGGGGTTGGCTGCTGCTCGGCTGGGCGGTGAGCGCGGCTGACCGGGCGCTGACCGGACCGGTCATCACCTGGATGATCGAGCACAAAGTGTCCTTTTTGGAGGGTGTGCCCAATCCGTACGGCCTCGGCGGCCTGATCGGCGGGCTGTTCTTCGCCGGGTACATGCTCACCCAGTTCCCCGGCGGCTACCTCGGCGACCGGTACGGCCACCGCACGCTCATCGTGGTGTCCCTGCTGTGGGCGGGCATCGCGACCGTCCTCACCGGACTGCTCACCGGTCTCGTCGCGTTCGTCGCGATGCGGGTGATCACCGGGCTCGGCGAGGGCGCCTTCTACTCCAACGACCGCACGCTGATCACCGAGGTCACCCCGCTGCGGCAGCGCAGCCTCGGCATGGGCGTGGTGATCACCGGCCTGTCGCTGGGCATCGTGATCGCCACCGTCGGCACGCCGCCGCTGATCGACTTCGGCAGCACACTGCTGCCGAACGACGAATCGTGGCGGATGCCGTTCCTGGTGCTCGGCCTGATCACCACCGCGGTAGCGCTGGCGACCTGGCGGCGCTTCCGCCGCGACGGCCGCGCCATGCCCGTCGGCCGGGCCGGGCTGCATCTGGTGGGCTACGCCGCGATCTTCTTCGTCGCCGTGATGGCGATCTACCTGGCGGGCACCGAGTTCGGGCTGAGCTCGCTGTGGATCGCGATCCTGGAGGTGCTGCTCGCGCTGGGCCTGGTGGTGTTCATCCTGATCCGCCGCGGCACCGAACTGGCACCTGTGGTCCGCAACCGCGACCTGGTGCTGGTCTACATCGCGGCCTTCGCGATCCTGTGGAACCTCTGGTTCACCAGCTTCTGGGCGGTCTCCATCATCTCCGGCGCCGCCAAGTCCTCCTTCCTCCAGGCCGCGCTGATCGCCGGGTTCACCGCCGCGGCGGGCATTATCGGCTTCCCCGCGGGCGGCTGGCTCTCCGACTACAGCGCCCGCCGCGGCTGGGGCCGCAAACCGCTGCTGCTGGTCTTCACCGCGTTGCAGGCGGCGTTGACCTTCGCCTTCGGCTGGTACTCCTCGCAGACCGGGCCGAGCGTGGCGATCCTGGCCGCGCTGCTGTTCCTGGCGAGCCTGTTCTTCAACGCCCTGCAGCCGTTCTCGCACGCGCTCACCGCCGATCTGGCCGCCGACGCGCACCGCGGCTCGGCCTTCGGGATGTGGAACCTCATCGGCGAGATGGGCGCGGTGTTGGCGCCCGCGATCAGCGGCGTGCTCCGCGACGCCACCGGCAACTGGACCGCCGCGATCTACCTGGACGCCGCGATCGTGCTGGCCAGCCTGTTCATCCTGATCCCGGTGCGGGAGAACCGGGCGGCGGTGGCCGCATGAGGACGGTCCGCGACGCCACCCTGGACGTGTTCCGCCAGTGCGGCCTGACCACCATCTTCGCCAACCCCGGCTCCACCGAGGTGCCGCTGCTGGCCGACCTGCCCGACGACTTCCGCTTCGTGCTAGGACTGCACGAGAACGGGGTGGTCGGCATGGCCACCGGCGCCGCCCTGGCCACCGGTCGCCCCGCGCTGGTCAACCTGCACACCGTCGCCGGGCTCGGCAACGCGGTGAGCGCGCTGGCCACCGCCCGCCAGAACCGGGTGCCGCTGGTGGGGGTCGTGGGGGAGCAGGACCGCAGGCACAGCGCGTTGGCGCCGTTCCTGTCCGGCGAGGTGGACGGTCTCGCGGGCGACTACCCCGTGTGGGTCAACCGCCCGCCGCGGGCCCAGGATGTGCCAGGGGCGATTCGCCGCGCCTGCCACGAAGCGAGCGGTTCGCTCGGTCCTGCGCTGGTCATGGTGCCGATGGACGACTGGTCGGCGCCGTACGAAGAGTCCCAGGTGGACGCCGCCGCCGTGCGGGTGGTGCGGGCGGCGGGCGCCGACCCGGAGGCGGTGGCGCTCGTCGCGCAACGGCTGACAGCCGCCAAGGCCCCGGCGCTGGTGGTGGGCGCGTTGGCCGACGACCCTGGCTGCTGGGAGCCGCTGGTCGACCTGGTCGGCCTGACCGGCGCCCCGGTGTGGCAGGAGTCCTTCGGCGCCAGGGCGGGCTTTCCCCAGGACCACCCGGCGTTCGCCGGGCACCTGCCCGCCGAGCGGGACCGACTGCGGGAGGCGCTCTCCGGCCACGACCTTGTGCTGGTGGTCGGCGCACCGGTATTCCGCCAGTACAACTACCGTCCAGGCCCACTGGTGGCGACGGGCACCGAGATCATCCTGCTCACCCCCGACGCCGCCGAGGCCCACCGCTCACCTGCGATGCTGGCCGTGCACACCCCGCTTGGCCCGTTCCTGGCGGCGCTGGCAGGCCGGGTTCCCGCCCGCGCCGTCGCGCCGTGGCCCGACCGTCCACAGCAGACGTTCGATGTGGACGGCGATGCGCCGCTGCGACCTTCCGACGTGTTCACCGCGCTGGCGCAGCGGCTGCCGAGGGAGGCCGTGGTCATCGAGGAGACCCCGTCCAGCAGGCCGCTGCTGCACGCCTTGCTGCCTGCCCGCAGCCCGATGGGCTTCGTCTCCGCGGCGGGCGGCGGGCTGGGCTTCGCGATCCCCGCCGCGATCGGCATGCGGCTGTCCGCCGTCGACCGCCCCGTGGTGGCGGTGGTCGGCGACGGCTCGTCGCTGTACTCGATCCAGGCGCTGTGGAGCGCGGCCCGCTACGGCGCTGGCGCATTGATCCTGATTCTCGCCAACGGCGGCTACGCGATCATGAACCGGCTCGCCGAGAACCACTCGCCGGGCGCCAAGCCGCCCTGGCCGGACTTCGCCGATGTCGACCTCACCGCGGTGGCCCGCGGCTTCGGCTGCCCCGCGCGGCGGGTGGCCTCGCGCGCCGAGTTCGCCTCGGCGTTGGACGAGGTGCTGCCAGGGCTCGCCGCCCGCACCGAGCCGCTGGTGCTCGTGGTCGACGTCGCGGCACCGGAAACCCACCAGCTCATGACCACCTGACCCCACTGATCGGAGAAGGGGCGATGACCTTGCTCGATCCCGCGGACTGGACCGCGGCGGTCTACTCCCGCGGCTGGCGGCCCGCCTCGCTCGGCGAGCTTGTCGTGTACGAACCCGCCACCGGAGAGCGGTTGACCACCGCGGGCGAGGCCGGGCCGCCCGATGTGGCCGAGGCGAGCGCCGCGGCCGCAGCCGCCCAGCAGGACTGGGCGCGTGCCTCCGCCGAGGAGCGCGCCGCCGTACTGCGCCGGGCGGGCCTGTTGTGGGAACAGCACGCCGAGGACCTCCTGAGCTGGGTGGTCCGCGAGACCGGCTCCATCCCGCCGAAGGCCAAGGTGGAGCTTCGGCTGGCCGCCCAGGAGTGCTACGAGGCCGCCGGGCTGGCCACCGCCCCGTACGGCGAACTGCTGCGCAGCGCCCAACCCCGGCTGTCGATGGCGCGCCGCCGCCCGGTCGGCGTGGTGGGCGTGATCGCCCCCTTCAACTTCCCGCTGGTCCTCGCGATGCGCTCGGTGGCCCCCGCGCTGGCCCTGGGCAACGCGGTGATCATCAAGCCGGACCCGCGCACCCCGGTGTCGGGCGGCCTGATGGTGGCGCGCATCTTCGCCGAGGCGGGCCTGCCCGACGGCCTGCTGCACGTGCTGCCCGGCGGCGCGGAGGTGGGCGCGGCCTTGGTGGCGGACCCGCTGGTCAGGGTCATCTCCTTCACCGGTTCCACCGCGGCGGGCCGCAAGGTCGGCGAACTCGCCGCCCGCCACCTCAAGCGGGCCCACCTGGAACTGGGCGGGAACTCGGCGCTGATCGTGCTCGACGACGCCGACCTCGACCTCGCGGTGTCCGCGGGCGCTTGGGGGTCGTTCCTGCACCAGGGCCAGATCTGCATGACCACCGGGCGCCACCTCGTGCACGAGCGGGTGGCCGCCGACTACACCGAACGCCTGGCAGCCAAGGCCGATTCGCTGCCCGTCGGCGACCCGGCCACCGAGCAGGTCGCGCTCGGCCCGCTCATCGACGCCCGCCAGCGCGATGCCGTGCACGAGTTGGTCACCGCGTCCGTGGATGGCGGGGCCAAGCTCGCCGCGGGCGGCACCTACCGCGACCTGTTCTACCGGCCGACCGTGCTTACCGACGTCACCCCCGACATCCCCGCCTACGCGAGCGAGGTGTTCGGCCCCGTCGCGCCCGTGCTGACCTTCGCCACCCCCGAGGAAGCCGCGGCGCTGGCCGCCGACAGCGAATATGGCCTGAGCCTCGGCATTCTCACCGCGGACGTCTCCCGAGCCCTGGAGTTGGCGGAGCGAATTCCGGCCGGAATGGTGCACATCAACGATCAGACCGTCAATGACGAATCTGTCGCACCTTTCGGCGGAGTAGGCGATTCCGGAACTGGTTCACGTTTCGGCGGAACCCAGGCGAATGTGGAAGCGTTTACCGAAACGCAATGGGTAACGTTGCGCGGCACCATCGCCCGATATCCCTTCTGACGTACACCGAATGGGCGATGTCAGGCAGGCACGCGGGCCTGATCCGCCTGTGAGTCCGGTCAGGCCGCGAGGGCGCGTAGCCGCCGCACGACCTCCTCGGCGCCTAGGGCGTGGGCGACCGCGTACAGGTCGGGGCTGCGGGTGGCGCCGGTCAGCGCGACCCGGATCGTCTGCGACGCTTCCTTGATCGAGCCGGGGTAGGCGTCCGGGTTCTTCTTGTGCTCCTTGGGGCTTGGCGCGAACCCGTGCCGAGCGGCCAACTCGCGGATCTGGTTGAACCACTCCTGCGCATCGTCGAGCGGCCGGTAGTTCTCCGCGAGGTCGGCGGCCAGCGCCCGCAGCATCTCCGCCGACAGCCCGACCGCGGCGAGCCGCTCGTCGTCCGGCCCGGCCATCGGGGTGAACAGCGAGGGGTAGAAGAAGCCGTAGGCGGGTCGGAAGTCCGACCACTTGCGCAGGTCCTTGCGCGGGTTGTCCACGCCTTCGCGTTCCACGGCCAGCGCCCGCAGTGTGAGCTCGGGCTCCTTGTCCAGCACCGCGGCGACCTCGGCGTCGTAGGTCTGCGCCCAGGTGCGGACCGCGGCGGCTATCTGCTCGCCGGACAGCGTCGCGATGTGGTCCGCGCTGATGTCCTCCAGCTTCACCAGGTCCACCAGCGGCCCGGCGACCCCGCACTCGGCGAGGCTCAGCGGCTCGTCCAGCGCCTGCGCGAGCGGCAGTTCGGCGAGACGGCCGTTGATCAGGCCGCGCAGGTAGTACAGCACCGCCTCGACCGGGTAGCCCGCCTCGATGTAGAAGTCGACGGAGGCCTCGGGGTCCTTGCGCTTGGACAGCTTGCGCTTGCCGCCGGGGATCTGCTTCATCAGCGGCGCGATATGCGCGTACGGCGTCGGCTCGAAGCCCAGCGCCTCGAACAGCTGTAGGTGGGTCGGCACCGAGGAGATCCACTCCTCGCCGCGCACCACCAGGTTCACCCGCATCAGGTGGTCGTCCACCGCGTGCGCGAAGTGGTAGGTGGGCAGCCGGGGCGACTGCTCGGAGCTCTTGAGGATCACCACGTCGTTGCGGTTGTTCTCATGCTCCAACTCGCCCCGGATCTCGTCGGCGAACTTCACGCGGCGCGGCGCGTCCTCCGGTGCCCGGAACCGCACCACATAGGACACGCCTTCGTCCAGTTTGGACTGCACCTGCTCGGGGGTGGCGTCCCGCCAGATCGCCCACTTGCCGTAGTAGCCGGTGGGCAGCTTCGTCGCCTGCTGGCGGGCCGTGATGTCCGCGAGCTCGTCCTTGGTGGCGAAGCACGGATACGCCTTGCCCGCCCGCAGCAGCTCGCGCACATAGGTCAGGTAGATCCGCTCCCGCGCCGACTGGTGGTAGGGCCCGTACTCGCCCTTGGTGTCGTCCTCGTCGGAGCTGATGCCGAAGTACTCGAAGGCCTTGGTGAACTGCTCCACCGCACCCTCGACCTCACGTGACTGATCGGTGTCCTCCACCCGCACGATGTAGCGCCCGCCGGAGCGGTGCGACAGGTCGCGGTCGATCGTCGCCACATAGATCCCGCCGATGTGCACAAACCCCGTCGGCGACGGCGCGAACCGGGTCACCTTGGCGCCCTCGGGCAGATCCCTGGCCGGGTAGCGCTGTTCCCAGTGCTCCGGCTCCTCCAGATCGGCGGGGAAGAGGGCGTCGATGACAGCGCGATCCAGCATCGGATTCTTTCCGGTCGGACTACTCGAAGATGGGCAGCCAACCGTATCAACCAGCACCCGCGGTCCTTCGCGCGCCGACCGATGCGGGTCGTGCCCCGGAGTGAGGGCGCCCGGGGCACGACCCGCGGTCGTCCTAGCGGATGTCGACGTCGATGCAGGCGTAGAAGGCGTTGGCGGTGTCGGCGATGTTCCACACCGCGAGCACCTTCTGGCGGCCTGAGGAACCCAGGTTCACCGAGTGCGAGACGGTGGATGGCGGTTGCTGGTTGTTGCCGCTGAACTCGCCGACCTTGCGGCCGCCGACGTAGTACACGTAGTTCGTCGTGCGGTGCCGGGCGGTGAAGGTCCAGGTGAAGGTGGTCGTGCTGCTCACCTGGGTGGCCGTCCAGCCCTTGCCGTCGTCGTCAAGCTCACGGAAGCGGGCGTTGCCGCCGCTGCAGCTCTGCAGGCCCTTCGGGCCTTCGACGCTCTGCGGCTCGTACTTGATCGCACCGCACTGCACGGTGCCCTTGGCGCACTGCGCCTGCCTGCTCGGCGGCGAGTTCACATAGCCGTGGGCGTAGGCGTTGCCCGCGGGCAGCACCACGACCAGCAGCGGCGCGAACGCGATACCCGCGACCACGCCTGCGATCTTGCGAGCGAAACTCATTCTCAGGCTCCTTCTCGGTGCCTGCAGTTCCAGGTGATGGTGAGAACGGCACAGGTATGCGCCGATTCCTGAATAGCCACTGCAGGGAGGGACAATTGTCGGTTCGGCGAAAACCGGGGCAGGGGACCCCGTTCCACCTGGCCGACATAAACCGTATTGACTCTTTACCGTTGCGTCAACAAGGAGCGTTCACGCTGGCAGGCGGGCGACTTCCGGCATTGAAGGTCGAAAGTTGATTCAGCGCTAATGGTGGGCAATGTCTGATTCAATTAACAATATTCAATTGGAATAGGTTAAGAGGACACCCCTGGTTGACATGATCGTGGGCCTCCACGATCGGGTGTGATCGTCCGTATCCCTCGGATCAGGTGGTACGGCCGCGCCCGAGATGGTTTAACCGGAGGAGCACAGACCTTTGGGCGACAGACCGCGGTTTCGAGTTGCCCGGGCACTGAGCTGGGGTGACGGTGTTCTCCGGCGGACAACGAGAGGAGTTTTCATGAGAACCGCACGAGAGATCATGCACCGCGGCGCCCAGTGCATCGGCGAGAACGAGACCATGGACAAGGCAGCACGGATGATGCGCGACCTCGACGTGGGCGCTCTGCCCATCTGCGGCGACGACAAGCGGCTGAAGGGCATCATCACCGACCGGGACATCGTGGTCAGGTGCCTCGCCGCGGGCATGGACCCGGCGACCTGCAAGGCGAGCGACCTCGCGCAGGGCACCCCGGCCTGGGTCGACGCGGACGCCGACGCCACCGAGGTGCTGCAGCGGATGCAGCAGCGGCAGATCAAACGGCTGCCCGTCATCGACGAGAACAAGCAGCTTGTGGGCATGATCAGCGAGGCGGATCTGGCCAGGAACATGTCCGAGGACCAGATCGCCGGCTTCGTGGAGAGCGTTTACGGAAGGGCGTGAAAGTGCAAGACCGAACGGCATGCCAAGCACAGGCGTGCCGTTCGGTCACGTCTCGACCGAGCTATCCCCAGGTTGTTATGGTCAGTCTTCCTTGGAAGGGCGCGCTTCGGGAGGGAGCACACCCCAGTCGATGAGCTGTTCGGTCAACTCGCCGGGTGTCATGTCGTAGATGATCGCCAGCGAGCGCAGGTCCTCGGTGCGAATGGACAGCACCTTGCCGTTGTAGTCGCCGCGCTGGCTCTGGATGGTCGCGGCATAGCGGGCCAGCGGGCCCACCTTCTCCGCGGGCAACTGCTGGAGCCGTTCGAGGTTGATGACGACCTTGGTGGCCGGTTCGGCACCGGAGGGAACGCGGCCTTCCGGGAGCAACTCGGCGACAGGCACGCCGTAGAAGTTCGCGAGTTCGGCCAGTTTCTGCACGGTCACGGCACGATCGCCACGCTCATAGGAACCGACGACCACTGCCTTCCACCGGCCGCCGGACTTCTGCTCGACGCCATGCAGTGACAATCCCTGCTGCTGGCGGATGGCGCGGAGCTTCGCGCCTAGCGCCTTGGCGTAATCGCCCATGTGGCGGTTCTCCGTTCGTTAGCCCCGTCAGCCGGTTGACTAGGGCCGCGGGGTAGCTCAGATCGATACGCAGAGTAATGGTCGCTCGCTGTCGTCACCAGGTCAAGCTGATGGCACTGCGGCATGCGGGGGAGTTTCCCGACACCACCCGGAAGGTTGACGGAGAGTGGCTGATACGGTCTTTCCTGGGTCGGTATGCAGACCCCACATCCTTTAAGGCCCGTCCCGTGAGGCGGGGAAGGAGACCCTCCGTGGCACCACGCGACCGCGTGGGTGCGGCGGACGCGGCCGGTGAGCGCCAGTTGCTCTCCGCCGCCGATGTCGCACGCACGATCGCCCGAATGGCCCATCAGGTCATCGAGAAAACGGCTCTCGACGGGGCCGCCGACTCGGCCGTTCCCGTCCTCCTCGGCATCCCCACCCGCGGCGCCCCGCTGGCCACCAGACTGGCCGCGCGCATCGCCGAATTCAGCGGTGTGCGAGTCCCCGTAGGTGCGATAGACGTCACGCTGTACCGCGATGACCTGCGCCGACGCCCCGCCCGCGCCCTGGAGCCCACCAACCTCCCGCCGACCGGCATCGACGACCGCGTGGTCGTGTTGGTCGACGACGTGCTCTTCTCCGGCCGCACCGTGCGAGCCGCCTTGGACGCCCTCCGCGACGCGGGCCGCCCGCGCAGCGTGCAACTCGCGGTGCTGATCGACCGCGGGCACCGGGAACTGCCGATCCGCGCCGACTACGTGGGCAAGAACATCCCCACGGCGCGCAGCGAGGAGGTCGCGGTGCTGCTCGCCGAGAACGACGGCCGCGACGCCGTGCTGCTCCGGCGAGGTGAGACGTGAAGCATCTGCTCTCCACCGCGGGCCTGAACCGTGATGAAGCTGTAACCCTGCTGGACACCGCGGCGCGGCTGAAGCAGGCGCTGCTGGGCCGCGAGGTGCGCAAGCTGCCGACGCTGCGCGGCCGAACGGTCATCACGATGTTCTACGAGAACTCCACCCGGACGCGGGTCTCCTTCGAGGTCGCCGGGAAGTGGATGAGCGCCGACGTGGTGAACGTCTCGGCGGGCGGCTCCTCGGTGAACAAGGGCGAGTCGCTGCGGGACACCGCGCTGACCCTGGCCGCCGCGGGCGCGGACTGCGTGATCGTGCGCCATCCCGCTTCCGGCGCCGCGCACCGGCTGGCGGAATGGCTCAAACCCGCCGGTACGAGCGTGATCAACGCGGGCGACGGCATGCACGAGCACCCCACCCAGGCCCTGCTGGACGCGGCCACGCTGCGGGAGCGGCTCGGTGAGCTGGCCGGGCGGCGCATCGGCATCGTCGGCGACGTGCTGCACAGCCGGGTCGCCCGGTCCAACGTGCATCTGCTGCGCGCCCTGGGCGCCGAGATCGTGCTGGTCGCCCCGCCGACGCTGGTGCCCGACGGCATGAGCAGCTGGCTGGACGAGGAGAAGGTGCCGATCAGCCACGACCTGGACGCCGAGCTTCCCCGGCTGGATGCCGTGATGATGCTGCGCGTGCAGGCCGAACGCATGCACGGCGGGTTCTTCCCGTCCGCGCGGGAGTACTCCATCGCCTACGGCCTCAACGAGCGCAGGCTGGCCGCGCTGCCCGAGCACGCCGTCATCCTGCACCCCGGCCCGATGCTGCGCGGCATGGAGATCGCCGCGGCGGTGGCCGACTCGCCGCGGGCGGCGATCACCCAGCAGGTCAACAACGGGGTCCATGTGCGGATGGCCGTGCTCTACCACCTACTCGCGGGGGAGGAACTGTGACGCTCATCCGGGGCGTGAAGCTCTACGGCGAGGGCGATCCGGTCGACCTCCGCCTCGCCGACGGTGTCATCGCCGAGGTCGGCGCCTCACTCGACGGTGCCGAGGCCATCGACGCGGACGGCCTGATCGCGCTGCCCGGCTTCGTGGACCTGCACACCCACCTGCGCGAACCCGGCCGCGAGGACACCGAGACCATCCACACCGGCTCGGCCGCGGCGGCGCTGGGCGGCTACACCGCGGTGTTCGCCATGGCCAACACCAGCCCCGTCGCCGACAACGCCGTGGTCGTCGAGCACGTGTGGCGCCGCGGCCGCGAGGTCGGACTGGTCGATGTGCACCCGGTCGGCGCGGTCACGGTCGGTTTGGCCGGAGAGCAGCTTGCCGAACTCGGCACCATGGCGGGCTCCGCGGCGAACGTGCGGATGTTCTCCGACGACGGGCACTGCGTGCACGACCCGCTGATCATGCGCCGCGCGCTGGAGTACACCAAGGCGCTGGGCGCCGTCGTCGCGCAGCACGCCGAGGAGCCTCGGCTGACCGAGGGCGCGCAGGCCCACGAGGGCGCGATGGCCGCCCAGCTCGGACTGGCGGGCTGGCCCGCGGCCGCCGAGGAGGCCATCGTCGCCCGCGACTGCCTGCTCGCCCAGCACATCGGCGCCCGCCTGCACATCTGCCACGTCTCCACCGCGGGCACCGCCGACGTGCTGCGCTGGGCCAAGGCCCGCTCGGAAGACGCCGCGCCGCGGGTCGGCGAGGCGGCGATCTCGGCCGAGGTCACCCCGCACCACCTGCTGCTCACCGACGAGCGGCTGTCCACCTACGACCCGGTCAACAAGGTCAACCCGCCGCTGCGCACCGGGCACGATGTGCGGGCGCTGCGCACGGCGCTGGCCGACGGCACGATCGACTGCGTCGCCACCGACCACGCCCCGCATGCGGCGCAGGACAAGGACTGCGAGTGGGCCGCGGCCCGCCCCGGCATGCTGGGCCTCCAAACCGCACTGTCCATCGTGGCCAAGACCATGGTGGAGGGCGGCCTGCTGGACTGGCGCGGCGTGGCCCGCGTGATGAGCGAGCGACCCGCCAGGATCGCCGGGCTCACCGACCACGGCAGGCCGCTGGCCGCGGGAGAGCCCGCCAACCTGGTGCTGATCGACCCCACCGCGAGGTGGACGGTGCGCGGCGCCGACTTCGCCAGCGTGGCCTCCAACACCCCGTTCGAGGGCCTTGAGCTTCCCGCCAAGGTCGTCGGCACGGTCCTGCGCGGGCGCATCACCGCGTTGGACGGAAAGGTGCAAGCGTGATCCGCTTCCTGCTGACCCTGCTCATCCTGGCGATATTCGCCTACTTCGTGTGGTCCATGCTGCGCGGCTGGCGCAACCGGGCCGCCCGCCAGGGCGCCCAACTGCCCGAGTTCCCCCGCATCCCCGCCGACCTGGCAGGCGAGCGCGCCCGCGAACTGCTGCCCGCCGCCACCGGTGTCTACGTCGGCACCACCACCGCGGGCGACTGGCAGGACCGCATCGCCATCGGCGACATCGGCCACCGCGCCGAGGGCACCCTGCGACTGTGCCGGGCCGGTGCCATGGTGGAACGGATCGGCGCGGGTCCACTGTGGATTCCCGCGGAGAGTCTGCGCAGCGCGCGGATCGCCACCGGCCTGGCCAACAAGGTGGTGCCGCGCGCCGGGATCCTCGTGGTCACCTGGCAGCTGGGACCGCACCTGCTGGACACCGGCTTCCGAGCCGACGAGAAGGAGGTCTACCCGGATTGGGTGGCCACCGTGCGAGGCATGACCGACGGAGCGATGGGGAAGGAGACGGCGTGAGCAGGCGTGAACCGGCGCTGCTGGTGCTGGAAGACGGCAAGACCTTTCCGGGGTTCGCCTACGGGGCGGTCGGGTCGTCGCTGGGCGAGGTGGTGTTCTCCACCGGCATGACCGGCTACCAGGAGACCCTGACCGACCCCTCCTACCACCGCCAGATCGTGGTGCAGACCGCGCCGCAGATCGGCAACACCGGCTGGAACGACGAGGACGACGAGTCCGACCGGATCTGGGTCTCCGGCTACGTGGTGCGCGACCCGGCGCGGACGCCGTCGAACTGGCGCTCGCGGCGCGCGCTGGACGACGAACTGGTGCGTCAGCGCATCGTGGGCATCTCCGGGGTGGACACCCGAAGCCTGACCCGGCACATCCGAGATCGCGGCGCGATGCGCGCGGGCATCTTCTCCGGTGAGGCCATCGCCGACCGTTCCGAGCTGCTCAAGCAGGTGCTCGGTGCCGCGGAGATGACCGGAGCCGACCTGGCGGGCGATGTCACCACCAAGCAGAACTACGTGGTGGCGGCCGACGGCGAGCGGCGCTTCCGGGTGGCCGCGCTGGACCTCGGCATCAAGTCGAACACGCCGCGGATGATGGCCCAGCGCGGCATCGAGGTGCACGTGCTGCCGGTGACCTCCACCCTGGAGGACCTGCTGGCGGTCGAGCCGGACGGGGTGTTCCTGTCCAACGGCCCCGGCGACCCGGCCACCGCCGACCACGCGGTCGAGGTCACCAAACAGGTGCTCGAGCGGCGCGTCCCGCTGTTCGGGATCTGCTTCGGCAACCAGATCCTGGGCCGCGCACTGGGCCGCGGCACGTACAAGATGCGCTACGGGCACCGCGGCATCAACATCCCGGTGATCGACGTGCGCACCGGCACCGTGGCGATCACCGCGCAGAACCACGGCTTCGCCGTCGAAGGCGAGCCGGGGGAGCGGTTCGACACCCCGTTCGGCGGTGCGCTGATCAGCCACTACTGCCCCAACGACAACACGGTGGAGGGACTCACCGCGCTGGAGATCCCGGCGTTCTCGGTGCAGTACCACCCCGAAGCGGCCGCGGGCCCGCATGACGCCGCGCCGCTGTTCGACCAGTTCTGCGAATTGATGGAGGCCCGGCGTGCCTAAGAGGACCGACATCCAGCATGTGATGGTGATCGGCTCGGGCCCGATCGTGATCGGCCAGGCCTGCGAGTTCGACTACTCCGGCACCCAGGCCTGCCGCGTGCTGCGCGAGGAGGGCCTGCGGGTCTCGCTGGTGAACTCCAACCCGGCGACGATCATGACCGACCCGGAGTTCGCCGACGCCACCTACATCGAGCCCATCACGCCGGAGTTCGTGGAGAAGGTCATCGCCCGCGAACGCCCCGACGCCATCCTCGCGACGCTGGGCGGCCAGACCGCGCTGAACACCGCGGTCGCGCTGCACGAGCGGGGCACCCTGGAGCGCTACGGCGTCGAGCTGATCGGCGCCGATATCGAGGCCATCCAGCGCGGTGAGGACCGGCAGCGGTTCAAGGACATCGTCCGCTCCGTCGGCGGCGAGGTGCCGCGCAGCGCGGTGTGCCGGTCGATGGAGGAGGTCCGCGCCACCGTGGACGACCTCGGCCTGCCCGTGGTGATCCGCCCCAGCTTCACCATGGGCGGCTTGGGTTCCGGCATGGCGCACACCCAGGAAGACCTGGAGCGCATCGCCTCCACCGGCCTCGCCGAGTCCCCCGTGCACGAGGTGCTCATCGAGGAGTCCGTGCTCGGGTGGAAGGAGTACGAGCTCGAGCTGATGCGCGACCGCAACGACAACGTCGTGGTCGTCTGCTCCATCGAGAACATCGACGCCATGGGCGTGCACACCGGCGACTCGGTCACCGTCGCCCCCGCCATGACGCTGACCGACCGCGAATACCAGCGGCTGCGCGACGTCGGCATCGACGTGCTCCGCGCGGTCGGCGTCGACACCGGCGGCTGCAACATCCAGTTCGCGGTGCACCCCGAGACCGGGCGCCTGGTCGTCATCGAGATGAACCCCCGGGTGTCCCGCTCCAGTGCACTCGCCTCGAAGGCGACGGGCTTCCCGATCGCCAAGATCGCCGCGAAGCTGGCCATCGGTTACACCCTGGACGAGATCCGCAACGACATCACCGGCGAGACCCCCGCCAGCTTCGAGCCCACGCTGGACTACGTGGTGGTGAAGGTGCCGCGGTTCGCCTTCGAGAAATTCCCCGGCGCCGACCCCACGCTCACCACCACCATGAAGAGCGTCGGCGAGGGCATGTCCATCGGCCGCAACTTCGTGGAGGCGTTGGGCAAGGCGCTGCGGTCGATGGAGACCAAGCAGGCCGGTTTCTGGACCACGCCCGATCCCGACACCTACACGCTGGAGTCCACTCTGGACGCCCTGCGCACCCCGCACGACGGCCGCCTTTACACGGCCGAACGCGCGTTGCGCCTGGGTGCCACGGTGGCGCAGGTGTCGGAGGCCTCCTTCATCGACCCGTGGTTCATCGACCAGATCCAGTCGCTGGTGGAGCTGCGCAAGGAGATCGTCTCCGCGCCCGTCCTGGACGAGGAACTGCTGCGGCTGGCCAAGCGCGCCGGTCTGTCCGACCGCCAGCTTGCCGCGCTGCGGCCCGAACTCGCGGGCGAGGGCGGGGTCCGCACGCTGCGGCACCGCCTCGGGGTGCGCCCGGTGTTCAAGACCGTGGACACCTGCGCCGCCGAGTTCGCCGCGAAGACCCCGTACCACTACTCCGCCTACGAGTTGGACCCCGAGGCGGAGACCGAGGTCAGCGCGCAGCGCGACCGCCCCAAGGTGATCATCCTGGGCTCGGGCCCCAACCGGATCGGGCAGGGCATCGAGTTCGACTACTCCTGCGTGCACGCGGCGATGGCACTGCGCGGCGCCGGGTACGAGACCGTGATGGTCAACTGCAACCCGGAGACGGTGTCCACCGACTACGACACCTCCGACCGCCTCTACTTCGAGCCGTTGACCTTCGAAGACGTGCTGGAGGTGGTGCACGCCGAGCAGCGCTCCGGCACGGTCGCGGGCGTCATCGTCCAACTCGGCGGCCAGACCCCGCTCGGCTTGGCCCAGCGCTTGGCGGATGCCGGGGTGCCGGTGGTCGGCACCCAGCCCGGCGCGATCCACCTCGCCGAGGACCGCGGCGCGTTCGGCGACCTGCTCACCAGCGCGGGCCTGCCCGCGCCGCGGTACGGCACCGCCACCTCGTTCCCCGGCGCCAAGCGCATCGCCGACGAGATCGGCTACCCGGTCCTGGTGCGACCGTCCTATGTGCTCGGCGGCCGCGGCATGGAGATCGTCTACGACGAGAAGTCGCTGGCGGACTACATCGCCCGCGCCACCGAGGTCTCCCCCGAGCACCCGGTGCTGGTGGACCGCTTCCTGGACGACGCGATCGAGATCGACGTGGACGCCCTGTGCGACGGCGAGGAGATCTTCCTCGGCGGCGTGATGGAGCACATCGAGGAGGCGGGCATCCACTCCGGAGACTCCTCCTGCGCGCTGCCCCCGATCACGTTGGGCCACACCGACGTCGAGGCGGTTCGCAAGTCCACCGAGGCCATCGCCAAGGGCATCGGCGTGCGGGGCCTGCTCAACGTGCAGTACGCGTTGAAGGATGACGTGCTCTACGTGTTGGAGGCCAACCCCCGCGCCTCCCGCACCGTGCCGTTCGTGTCCAAGGCCACCGCCGTGCCGCTGGCCAAGGCCGCCGCCCGGATCATGCTGGGTGCCTCGATCGCCGAGCTTCGCGCCGAGGGCCTCCTGCCCGCCACCGGCGACGGCGGGCACCTGCCCGCGGACGCGCCGGTCGCGGTGAAGGAGGCCGTGCTGCCCTTCCACCGCTTCCGCACCCCCGAGGGCGCGGGCGTGGACTCGCTGCTTGGCCCGGAGATGAAGTCCACCGGCGAGGTCATGGGCACCGACGTGGCGTTCGGGCCCGCCTTCGCCAAGTCCCAGACCGCGGCCTACGGCTCACTGCCCACCAAGGGCCGGGTGTTCGTCTCGGTCGCCAACCGCGACAAGCGCTCCATGGTGTTCCCGGTCAAGCGCCTGGCCGACCTGGGCTTCGAGCTCCTGGCCACCGCCGGTACCGCGGAGATGCTGCGCCGCAACGGTGTGCCGTGCACGGTGGTGCGCAAGCACTTCGAGGGCCCCGGCAACATCGTGGAGGAGATCCTCGCGGGCAAGGTCGACATGGTGCTGAACACGCCCTACGGCAACAGCGGCTTCCGCATCGACGGCTACGAGATCCGCACCGCCGCCGTCGCCAAGGACATCCCCTGCATCACGACCGTGCAGGGCGCCGCCGCCGCCGTCCAGGGCATCGAGGCGCTGATCCGCGGCGACATCGGTGTCCGACCCTTGCAGGAACTGCACGCCAGCCTGCAAGCGAAGCGCCAGTGAGGGTCGTGGGTGCGGAGTCGCGTTCTTGCGCGACTCCGCACCCACGACACCTCGGTGTCAGTCGCAGATGAGCAGGCTCAACGCGCTGTCGCATCCGACGACGCTGATGTTGCTCTGCGCCAGGGCCCGGAGTCCGTGCGATCGGCCTCCAGCGCCTGGAGTCGTAGAACTTCCTCCATGGAAATCACTCCTGTTCCGGATTGGGCGGCCAGGTGGGCCGCTGGTCGGGAAACGGCAGGGGTTTCCGTGGATTGATCAATCCCTTCCCCACTGTGCGGTCGCAGGTAAGCGCTCGCAAATCGGGTTCGGTGGTTCACCCATGCAGCGGAACGGGATCGGCAGAACCGTGCGCGTTGATCCGGATTGGGAAACCGTCGGTACTCCAGACCGTGCTAGCAGAGGAAGCCGCGCAGCAGCGCGGCGCTGCCGTCCAGGTGCTCGGCCATGGCGTGGCGGGCGGCGACCGGGTCGTTGTCGAGGATGGCGGCGACGATCGCGGCGTGTTGGTCGTTCGAGTGCTCGATGTTGGGCGGCAGCAGGGGAATCGCGTCGAGTAGGGCGTTGACGCGGCTGCGGACGTCGGCGACCGCGGTGGTCAGTGAGGGCGCGGCGGCGGCTTCGGCGATGGCCAGGTGAAGGCGGGAGTCGCGGCGGCGGTACTCCTCCATCGAAGCCGCGGCGCAGTCGTCCAGGCACTGGCTCAGCTGGCCGCGCACCTCGGGGGACAGGGCGCGTTCGGCGGCGGCCTCGGCCGCACCGGTCTCCAGCACCCGGCGGAGGGTCAGCACGTCCTCCACCTCGGCCGCACCGCCGAGAGCCGCCCGCTCCGACCGGGCGGGCGGCAGGGTGTCGGCGACGAAGGTGCCGCCGTAGCGGCCGCGGCGGGACTCCACATAGCCCGCCTGCTGCAACGCACGGATCGCCTCGCGCAGGGTCACGCGGCTGACCCCCAACCGGACGGCGAGTTCCCGCTCCGACGGCAGCCGGTCGCCGGGGCCGACGACGCCGAGGCGGATGCTCTGCAGCACCCGCTCGACGGTTTCCTCGAACGCGTTGCCGAACCGTACGGGCCGGAACAACGCGCTGGCGGCCGCTTTCACAGCGGCGTCACATAGGCGCCGGAGATCCCGCCGTCGACCAGGAAGTTCGACGCCGTGATGAACGACGCGTCGTCGGAGGCCAGGAACGCCACCGCGGCGGCGATCTCCTCGGGCTCGGCGAAGCGGCCCAGCGGGACGTGCACGAGCCTGCGCGCGGCGCGCTCCGGATCTTTCGCGAACAGTTCTCGCAGCAGGGGAGTGTTGACCGGGCCGGGGCACAGGGCGTTGACGCGGATGCCCTCGCGGGCGAACTGCACGCCGAGCTCCCGCGACATCGCCAGCACCCCGCCCTTGCTGGCGGTGTAGGAGATCTGCGAGGTGGCCGCGCCCATCACCGCCACGAACGAGGCGGTGTTGATGACCGAGCCCTTGCCCGCGCGCTGCATGTGCGGGATGGCGTACTTGCAGCACAGGTACACCGAGGTGAGGTTGACGCGCTGCACCCGGTCCCACGCCTCGATGCCGGTGGTGAGGATCGAGTCGTCCTCCGGCGGGGAGATGCCCGCGTTGTTGAACGCCACGTCCAGCCTGCCGAAGGTGTCCACCGCGGTCTGGAACAGCGCCTCGACCTCGGTCTCGCTGGTGACGTCGGTGCGCACGAACAGGCCGTCCACCTCGTCGGCGGCCGCCTTGCCGGTGTCCGGGTCGATGTCGGCGATCACGACCTTCGCGCCCTCGGCGGCCAGCCTGCGTGCCGAGGCCAGGCCGATCCCGCTCGCGCCGCCGGTGATCACCGCGACCCGGCCGTCGAAACGCTGCACCATCTAGTTCTCCTCCGTGCTGATGAAGACGTTCTTGGTCTCGGTGAAGGCGGCCAGGGCGTCCGGGCCCAGTTCCCGGCCGAGGCCGGACTGTTTGAAGCCGCCGAAGGGCGTCGAGTAGCGGACCGAGGAGTGCGAGTTGACCGACAGGTTGCCCGCCTCCACACCCCGCGACACCCGCAGCGCGCGTCCGACGTCGCGGGTCCAGATCGAGCCGGACAGGCCGTACTCGGTGTCGTTGGCGAGCCGCACCGCATCGGCCTCGTCCTCGAACGGCAGCACGGTCACCACCGGTCCGAAGATCTCCTCGGTCACCGCCCGGTGCGTCGGGGACACCGGGGCCAGCACCGTCGGCGGGTACCAGAAGCCCTTGCCCGTTGGCGCGTTGCCGCGGAAGGCCACCATGTCGTCGTCCACAAAGGACTCCACGCGGGTGCGTTGCGCGGCGGAGATGAGCGGGCCCATCTCGGTGGACTCCTCGCCGGGAGCACCCACCACGACGCCCTTCACCGCCGGTTCGAGCAGTTCGAGGAACCGGTCGTGCACGCTGCGCTGCACCAGGATGCGGGATCGGGCACAGCAGTCCTGCCCGGCGTTGTCGAACACCCCGTACGGGGCGGTGGCGGCCGCGCGTTCCAGGTCGGCATCGGCGAAGACGATGTTGGCGCTCTTGCCGCCGAGCTCCAGCGTCACCCGCTTCACCTGCTCGGCGCAGCCCGCCATGATCTGCTTGCCGACCTCGGTGGAGCCGGTGAAGACCACTTTGCGCACCGCGGGATGCGTGACGAAGCGCTGCCCCACCACAGAGCCCTTGCCGGGCAGCACCTGGAACACGTCCTCGGGAATCCCCGCCCGCCGTGCCAACTCCGCCAGTCGCAACGCGGTCAGCGGGGTGAGCTCGGCCGGTTTGAGCACCACCGTGTTGCCCGCCGCCAGCGCGGGCGCGAAGCCCCATGCGGCGATGGGCATCGGGAAGTTCCAGGGGACGATGATGCCGACGACGCCCAGCGGTTCGGCGAAGGTCACGTTCAGTCCGCCCGCCACCGGGATCTGCCTGCCGAACAGGCGTTCCGGCGCGGCCGCGTAGTAGTGCAGCACGTCCCTGGCGTTGCCCGCCTCCCACCTGGCGTTGCCGATGGTGTGCCCGGCGTTGGTCACCTCCAGCCGCGCCAGGTTCTCCAGGTCGCTGTCCACCACCTCTGCGAAGCGCCGCAGCAGCCGCGCCCGGTCGGCGGGCGCGACCGCCCGCCAGGCAGGCAGCGCCCGGTGAGCGCGGCCGATGGCCTCGTCGGTCTGCTCCAGGGAGGTCAGCTCGACGGTGTCCACGACCTCCTCGGTCGCGGGGTTGATCACCTGAAAGGCCGTCACTGGGCGGCTCTCCTTGTCTCGGCGGCGGATACAAGCGCGGTGAACAGCCGCAGATCGTCGGCGGTCTGCTCGGGGTGGTACTGCACACCCAGCACGAACGGCTCGCCTGGCATCTCCAGAGCTTCCACGGTCCCGTCGGGGGAGTGCGCGACCGGGACCAGGCCATCGCCGAGCCGGTCGATGGACTGGTGGTGGTAGCAGCGGACGGCGGCGCGGTCGCCGAGTACGGCGGCCGCCAGGCTGTCCGGCGCCACCTTGATCTCCAGTTCGCCGAACACTCCGGGTGCGGGCTGGTGGCAGGTGGTGCCGACCACCTCGGGGGTGTGCTGGTGCAGGGTGCCGCCGAGCGCGACGTTCAGCAGCTGCGCGCCGCGGCACACCGCGAGCAGCGGGATGCCCAGTTCCAGCGCGGCCCGCAGCAGCGCAAGCTCAGCCTCGTCGCGTTCCCGCGGCGGCGCATCCGTGGTCGGATGCGGTTCGTGGCCGTAACGGGCGGGGTCCACGTCCGGGCCGCCGGTGAGCACCAGCCCGTCCAGCCAGCCCACCGTGGACGGACGCCAGTCGCCGACGGGGGAGAGCAGCACGGGGTTGCCGCCCGCCCGGAACACCGAGTCCAGGTAGGGCCGGTGCAGCACCGCCGACTCCGCGTCCCAACGCCCGAACCGCGCCCGCTGAAGGTAGGTGGTGACGCCAATGAGCGGGATGTCAGAGCCGTTCGAAGCCACGCACCCGCTCCCAGTCGGTCACGGCCGCGTCGAAGGCGGCCAACTCGATGCGCGCCGCGTTGCGGTAGTGCTCGACCACCTCGTCGCCGAAGGCTTTGCGGGCGATCTCGCTGCCGCCCAACAGCTCCGCCGCCTCCCGCAACGTGGTCGGCACCGTCGGCAGGTCCGAGGCGTAGGCGTTGCCGGTGAACTCCGGTACCAACGGGAGCTCGTTGTCGATGCCGTGCAGGCCCGCCGCGATGGACGCGGCCACCGCCAGGTAGGGGTTGACGTCCCCGCCGGGCACCCGGTTCTCCACGCGCAGCGACTCGCCGTGCCCCACCACGCGCAGCGCGCAGGTCCGGTTGTCGGTTCCCCACGCGACCGCGGTGGGCGCGAACGAACCCGGCACATAGCGCTTGTAGGAGTTGATGTTCGGCGCGAGGAAGTACGTCAGCTCCCGCAGGCACGCCAGCTGGCCCGCCAGGAAGTGCTCCATCAGCGGGGAGAACCCGCCCGGCCGGTCACCGGCCAGCACCGGGGTGCCGTCGGTGTCGCGCAGGCTGAGGTGGATATGGCAGGAGTTGCCCTCCCGCTGGTCGAACTTGGCCATGAAGGTCAGGCTCTGCCCGTGCTGGGCGGCGATCTCCTTGGCGCCGGTCTTGTAGATGCTGTGGTTGTCGCAGGTGGTCAGCGCGTCGGCGTAGCGGAAGGCGATCTCGTGCTGCCCCGGCGCGCACTCGCCCTTGACCGATTCGACGTAGAGACCCGCGCCGGTCATGGCGTTGCGGATGGCCCGCAGCAGCGGCTCGATTCGCGCGGTACCCAGCAGCGAGTAGTCCACGTTGTACTGGTTGGACGGTGTCAGGCCGTGGTAGGAGCGCTGCCAGGCTTGCTCGTAGGAGTCGTCGAAGACGATGAACTCCAGCTCCGTGCCGACGAACGCGGTCAGTCCTCGCTCGGCGAGCCGCTCCAGCTGCCCGCGCAGGATCTGCCGCGGAGACGCGACCACCGGACCGCCGCCGACCTGCTCCAGATCGGCCAGCACCAACGCGCTGCCCTCATGCCAGGGCAACAGCCGCAGCGTGTCCACGTCGGGGCGAAGCACGAAGTCGCCGTACCCGCTCTCCCACGAGGACATCCGGTAGCCGTCCACGGTGTTCATCTCGACGTCCACGGCGAGCAGGTAGTTGCAGGCCTCGGTGGCGTGCGTCAGCACCTCGTTGAGGAAGAACCGCGCCCCGCAGCGCTTGCCCTGCAGACGGCCCTGCATGTCGGTCATCCCCACCAGCACCGTGTCCACGGTGCCCGCGTCCACCAGCGCCCGCAGCCGCTCGACGGTGAGCATTCCGCCGCCATGAGTCATCCGCAGCCCTTCCCTGGAGCTTAAGGATCAGAATTAGCCCATTGGAATGCTGGCAGGACGTACAGGGGTGCGCAAGGGGGGCGAAACCATGAGCGGTAAGGCGAGTCGAGCTCGCCTTACCGCTCACAGGTGTTCAACCAGGGGACACCCGCTACTGCTTGGGCGCGCCCCAGTTGTTCGGGCAGGACGCCGGTGTCTGGCCGACGACGTGGCGGAGGAAGTCCTTCAGGTCCTCGGTCCAGTACCGCCAGGCGTGGCTGCCGGCGCCGGAGCAGTAGCGCGGCAGCACACCGACGCCCTTGAGCTTGTTGAACAGCCGGTCGGTCTGGGCCTTGGCGCCGATCTCGATCGCATCGCCACCTTCACCGGTGTAGAGGCCGACCTTGATGTTGTTCTGCTTGAACACGTTGACCAGTGCGTGTGGGTTCTTCGGAGCCCAGGTGTTGTAGGGACCGAACACGTCCTGGACGTCCTTGGTCAGGTAGTTCTGCTGGCCGTACTGCGCCTCCGTGATCGCCGAGCCGATGCCGATGGTCACCGCGTTGGAGATGATCAGCTGGTTGACCAGCGGGTCCTCGATGTCCGGCGAGCCCGAGTAGGCGCCGACCGCGGAGAACAGGTTCGGATGGCGTGCCGCATAGGCCAGTGCTCCGTAGGAACCCATGGACAGGCCGGTGATGATCCGGCTGTCCCGGTTGGCGATGGTGCGGAGGTTGGTGTCGATCCACGGCACCAGCTGTCCGATGTGGAAGGTCTCCCACTTCGGCTGGTGGCCGCCCTTGTCGGGGTTGACCCAGTCGGTGTACCAGCCCGCCTTGCCACCCTCGGGCATCACCACGATGCCCTGCCACGGCGAGCCGTCCACCACGGCGGAGGCGTTGCCGAAGCGCTGCCAGTCGCCGGAGTTGTCGTCGCCCGCTTTGTCCGCGGTGCCGTGCAGCAGGTACGCCGACGGGTAGCGCCTGCTCGGGTTGGACGCGTAGTCGGCGGGCAGGTAGATCTTGACGTGGATCGGCTGGTAGAGCGCCGCCGTGGTGAAGGTGACGTCCAGCAGCCGCGGGCTGACCTCGGTGATGTTGTTCATCGTCAGACCGTGCGAGTTCGGCGCGGGCAGCGGCGGGACCGCCGCCGTCGCCGCCCCGGGCGCCAGCACGCCGAGCGCCAGCCCCGCCCCGGTGACCGCCGCCAGCAGACGGCGGGTGAAGCGCGTGGTTCTCCGTGAGCGTGTGCTCATCGAAACCCCCCAGTGTCGGTTGATTTCCACTGTGCCAGAAACCGTTTCCGCATGTCGGAGCCCTGCGGGGTGAACCTGATCATCACTCTTCCGCCGTAGTCCGACCGCCATTCAACGCATAACTCCGGCCCGTTTCTGTCTCCCGCATGAGTGGACGCGGACCGGCTTTCGTGGGTTTCGGAGTCCTTTCACCGACGACCGATGGCCGGGCTCGACGCGGCTGCGGGCTTCCCCTGTAAGCGGTTGCTATTTCAAGGAACGCCGAACATCCCTCTACTGCCGGATGTGTCTGAATGGGCGATTGCGGTAGTACTGCGGCTGTTCGGGTTTGTTCATGCCGGGGGTGGCGCCAGCAGCACGAGGCCCCGGTGTGATCGGGGAGGGACAACCTGAGGAGTGACAGACCACCCACCCCTGGTCGGCAGAGACTCCGAGTTGGCCACCCTCACCGTCATGCTCGACCGGCTCGCCGCCGGTGATCGCGTCGCGTACCTGCTGCGCGGCGAACTGGGCATCGGAAAGACCAGGTTGGCCGCCGAGATCGCCGATCGGGCACGTGACCGAGGCTTCGCCGTGTTCGTCGGCGGCGCCAACGACCTCGGCGTCCGCTATGTGTTCGGCTCACTGGCCACCGCGCTGGCCGACGTGTTGGACGAGGCCGGGCTGGGCGAGGTTGTCGTCGGCCCCGCCCCCATCGGTGAGCCAGGGCCGGTGTCGGTCGATGTGGCCGCGCTGTACGGGGATACCGGAATCCGTGCAGGCGAGCGGGTGCTCGCGTTCCTGGAACGACGCTGCCTTGACCAACCGGTGCTGCTGGTGCTCGAGGACCTCCAGTGGGCCGACCCCGCGACGCTGTGGGTGCTGCGCAGGCTGCTGCGCGGTATGGCGGGCCTGCCGTTCGGGCTGCTGTGCACCATGCGTCCCGGTCCGCTGCGGCCGGAGTCGGCGGCCGTGCTGGACAGGCTGCTCGCCGAAGGCGTCGAAGTGCTCCAGGTGTTGCCGCTGAGCGGCAGCCAGGTGTTCCGGCTGGCTACCGCCATGGGCCTGCCTCCCGGCCCGGTCCTGAGCCGCCGCCTGACCGCCGCGGGCGGCAACCCGCTGTGGATCGTGGAGTACCTGCGGTCGCTGCGCGCCGAGCAGGCCGTGCGTTTCGCCGAAGGGCGCGCCGAGACCGACGACCGCGAACTGCCGCTGGAGTTCCGGCGGCTCATCCTGCGCAGGCTGTCGCAGGTGTCGCCGCGGACCGTGGAGTTCCTCCGCGTCGGCGCCGTTCTCGGTGTCGGCTTCGGGCTGGCGGAGGTCGCCACCATCACCGGCAGCAGCGCCGTGGGCTGGCTGCCCGCCCTGCACGAGGCCATCGAGGCGGGCCTGATCACCGAGACAGGCGGACGGCTGTCCTTTCAGCACGCGTTGATCCGGCAGGCCATCTACCAGCAGGTGCCGCCCGCTGCCCGCCGCGATCTGCACCGCGAGGTCGGCAAGGTGCTGGCGGAGGCGGGCGCGCCCGCGCTGCGCGTCGCCGAGCAACTGGAGTTGGGTGCGGCCGAGGGTGACACCGAGGCGGTCTCGTGGCTGTACCGGGCGGCCCGCCAGACCATCTCCCGTTCCCCGGCCACCGCGGCGCGACTGCTGGAACGCGCGAAGGCGCTGTCCGGTTCGGACAGCGCACTGCTGCCGCTCATCGTCGCCGAACTCGCCCCGCTGCTCATCCTCGTCGACCGCGTTGACGACTTCGAGGCGCTGTACGGCAGCCAGCGGCGGCTCGGCGTCAACAGGCTGGCCGCGGCCAGGATGAAGATGGGCCTGCTGCATGTGCTTATCCGGCGCGGTCAGTGGCACCGCGCGGTCCGGCTGTCCGAACAGGACGACCCGGACAGGCTGATGACGCGTATTCACGCCCCCGCCGCCCTCGTCCAACTGCTCACCGGCAACGTCATCCGGGCGGCGGGCATGGCGGACCGCGCACTGATCAGGGCCCGCGGCCGTGGCGACCCGCTGGCCGCCGCCATCGCGCTGAAGACCCTCACCTGGTGCCACGCCGCCCGCGGCGACCTGGCCGAGGCGATCCACTGCGGGCGCGAGGCGGTCGAGGTGTCCCGGCTGGCGAGGGCACCCTGGCGCAGCTTCCTGTTCCCGCAGCTCAGCCTCGCGGGCGCATTGTTCGACGCGGACCGCTTCACCGAGGGCGAGCAGGCCCTGTTCGACGGCCTGCGCACCGCCGAGCGGATCGGCAGCTACGCGTGGCGGCCGTACTACTACGGCGGCCTCGCACTGGCCAGGTTCCACCGCGGCGACTGGGACGACGCCCTCGCGGCCGCCAGGACCGCGCTGGAGCTGGCCGATGAGACGGGCACCGAGTGGGCCACCTTCCCCCAGGCGATCATCGCGCGCATCAGCCTCGCCCGCGGAGCCATCGACACCGCCGAGTCGGCGTTGGCCACGCTGAGGCTGGATGGCCCGCCGGTACTGGCCACGCACTGGGCGCTGTGGGTGGACGCCCTGCTGCGCAAGGACCGCGGCGAAGTGACGCACGCGTGGCAACGCCTGCGGGCCGCGTGGACCTGCCTGCCCGAACTCCGCCACCTCTTCGGCATGCGGACCCTGGCATTCGACGTGGCGAGGATGGCGCTGCGCACCGGCAACCGTGGTGTTGCCGAGGAAATCGCCACCGAACTCACCGCCTACGCGCAGCGGGCGGGCACCCCCGGCGCCACCGCAGCAGGCCTGCTCTGCGCGGCACTGGTCGCGGGCGACGCCGACCTGGCGTTGCGTGCTGTCGACGGCTACGAAGCGGTCCCACGCCCCTACGAGCGGGCCATCGCCACCGAGGTGGCAGCGGAGCTTCTCGTCGCAGCGGGCCGCCGCGACCAGGCCAGGCAGCTGTTCGGCCGCGCCCTGTCCACCCTCGACTCGCTCGGCGCCATCCGCGACGTCGCCCGCCTCCGCGCCACCGCCCGCCAGCACCGCTTCCGCCTCGGCAGCCGCGGCCCCACCACCACCGCGTCCCACGGCTGGTCCGCGCTCACCGCCCGCGAACTCGAGGTGGCCGAACTCGTCCACCGCGGCATGAGCAACGCCGAGATCGCGGGCGAGCTCTTCACCTCCCGCCACACCATCGAGACGCATATGAAGAACATCTTCCGGAAACTCGCCATCAACAAGCGCTCAGCCCTGATCACCCTCTGGGTCCAGCACAACCCTGCCGACCAACCCCACCCACAGGCCCCGTGACGGGAGGGAGACCGCGCTCGGTTTCCGGTACTGAGGTAGAGCGCTCGCAAATACCGGAATTCAGTGATGTTCGGAGCGAAATCCACGGACAGGCTGGAAACAGCCGACGTGGAAGGAGCCGATCATGCAGGGGCAGCTCATCTCATTGGCTCGGATGGGAGACCGGGCCTCGATCGAAGCGATCTACCGGCGTTTCGCCAGGGATATCTACAACCGGTGCGCTCTGGTGGCGGGGCCGCAGGTGGCGGTCGCGCTGACCGTGGACGTGTTCGCGGGGCTGGCCTACCTGCCCTCCGCCGTGGACGACGACCTCGACCGGCTCGCGGAGTGGTTCGACCGCCGCACCGCGATCGTGCTGGGCGAGCACCTGCCCGACATCCCCCCGCCACTCGAGCCGAGCCCGGCGGACTTCTACCCGAAGCTGCTGGCCAGGGTGCTGGCCCGGTTGTCGCGACGCGACCGGGCAATGGCGCCGTTCTTCCTGGAGGTCGTGGCGGGCGTCCGCGACCTGGAGGCATTCGCCTCGGCGGCAGGCGTCGGTTCCGACAAACAGGGCGACTTCCTGCGCACGCTCAACGTGCGGTTCGCCAACGCGCTGCTCGCCGCGTACACCGAGACGGCCCGGGAGCCGCGCTGCCAGGTGCTGGCCGCAGTGCTCACCGGCCACCCGCCCGGATCCGACCGCCGTGCCGCGGTGGCCGCGCACATCGCCGACTGCCTGGTCTGCAGGCGTTGGCGGCGCCGGGTGTTGGCCATGCTGCCCGGTCTCGCCGCCTGCCGACCCACGGACACCCCGCCCGACCTGCTCCGCGAGTTGGTGCTCCGCAGGCTCCTCGCGAGTGGTCCCTCGGTTCGAGACCGGCTCGCCCGCTGGGTGGCCGGTGGTGTGGTCTGCCTCGGCCTGCTCGCCGCCATCGGGGCTGCCACCGGGGTGATGGCGATGTGTGTCACCGCTGTCGAGGTGGGCTGGCTTTTAGACTGGGCCGACGCGACACCGACGGCGGACAGGGGCATGTGGGCATGACGGGTTTCGGAGAGCGGTTGACCAAGGCCATCGCGCAGCGCGGACCGCTGTGCGTTGGCATAGACCCGCACCCGAACCTGCTGGCTTCCTGGGGGCTTGACCGAACCTCGGCCGGACTGGAGCGATTCGCGATGACCGCGGTCGAGGCACTCGCCACCGAGGTCTCGGTGATCAAACCACAGTCGGCGTTTTTCGAGGCATACGGGTCGGCGGGCATCGCGGTGCTGGAACGCGTGATCAGCCAGACCCGGCAGGCGGGCGCGTTGGTGCTGCTGGACGTCAAGCGCGGCGACGTCGGCTCCACCATGGCCGCCTACGCGCAGGCCTACCTCACCGACGGCTCCCCGCTGGCCGCCGACGCCGTCACGCTGTCCCCGTTCCTGGGCTTCGGTTCGCTGGAGCCTGCCTTGGCGGCGGCGGAAGCCTCGGGCCGGGGAGTGTTCGTGCTGGCGCGGACGTCCAATCCGGAGGGTGGCTCCGTGCAGCGGGCCACTGTGGGCACCGTCTCTATTGCACAGTCCATTGTGGATGCCGCAGGGGAGCGCAACGCGGGGGCGGAGCCACTTGGCTCGGTCGGGTTGGTGGTCGGGGCAACGGTCGGCGACCACGGGCTGGACCTGTCCGCGCTCAACGGCCCCATCCTGGCGCCCGGAGTGGGTGCTCAGGGTGCAGGTATGGCGGAATTGCGACAGGTTTTCGGTCTCGCCCTGCCTGCGGTGCTGCCCACCACCTCCCGCGATGTTCTCCGGCACGGTCCGGACCCGCTCGCGCTGCGCGAAGCGGCACGTCGTGCCGCGAATGAGCTCACCGCCTGAATGCTTGGTTGACCCGGCAATCTGATCTCCTGTTCGCTTAGCGAACACTGATCAAAGCGGTTCTGGCCTGGGCTTATACCGGTGATCATGGCGACCCGGATACGGCCATAATGGTTAATCCGTACGGCCATCCGGGTGGGTACTTGACGTGGTGCGGCGCAGGTCACCAAACCCGCCGTTGCCAGATGTCGGACCCGTGTTGTGCCCCGTAACTCGAGGTCGGTACGGTCGCCGCACCGATTTAGCTAATAACCCACACCACGGAGGAAATCGTGGCCCTTCCCCAGCTGACCGAGGAGCAGCGGGCCGCAGCGCTGGAGAAGGCGGCTGCTGCCCGCCGCGCCCGGGCTGAGCTCAAAGAGCGCCTCAAGCGCGGCGGTACCAACCTCAAGGAGGTGCTGGCGGCTGCGGACAGCGACGAAGTTTTGGGCAAGATGAAGGTCTCCGCCCTTCTGGAGGCGCTGCCAGGCGTCGGCAAGGTGCGCGCGGCACAGATCATGGAGCGGCTTGAAATCGCTCCCAGCCGCCGACTGCGTGGCCTCGGTGACCGGCAGCGCAAGGCGCTGCTGACCGAGTTCGGCGGCGAGTGACTCGCAACATAGCCGGATGTGAGCCGGGGCAGGTCCTAGCGGACCGACCCCGGCTCACGGTTGTGTCCGGCCCGTCCGGCGTCGGCAAGTCGAGCGTTCTTGCCGAAGTGCTGGCCGCGGCGCCGGAGATCTTTCTCAGTGTTTCGGTCACCACCCGGACTCCGCGGCCCGGTGAGGTCGACGGAGTGGACTACCACTTCGTCTCCCGCGGCGAGTTCGACAAGCTGGTGGCAGCGGGTGCGCTCCTCGAACACGCCGAATACGCGGGCAACTGTTACGGCACCCCGCGGGAACCCGTCGAGCGGATGCTGGCCGCGGGGCGCCCCGCCGTATTGGAGATCGAACTTCAGGGTGCCCGCCAGGTCCGGGCCGCGATGCCGCAGGCCCAGCTGGTGATGCTGATGCCGCCGTCGTGGGAGGTGCTCGTCGACCGGCTCACCGGGCGCGGCACCGAGGACCCGCTCGTCGTGCAGGCGCGGTTGGACACCGCGAAGGCCGAATTGGCCGCCGCCGACGAGTTCGACGCGCGCATTGTGAATGCCGACGTGCGGGCATGCTCCCGCGACTTGCTAGCCTTGATAGCCGGCCCCCGCGCCGGTCAACGGACTTGATCTTACTTTCAGGAGCACGCGTGACCCTTCCCGTAGAGCTCGGTGCTCTCGGCGAACCCGCCACCACCGGCCCCGAGGGCATCACCAACCCGCCCATCGACGACCTGCTCAACAAGGTCAGCTCGAAGTACGCGCTGGTCATCTACTCGGCCAAGCGCGCGCGTCAGATCAACGACTACTACGCCCAGCTTGGCGAAGGCCTGCTGGAGTACGTCGGCCCCCTCGTCGAGCCCGGCGCCCGCGAGAAGCCCCTCTCCATCGCCCTCCGCGAGATCCACGCGGGGATGCTGGAGCACACCGAGGGCGAGCAGTAGACCTCTCCGGTGCTCGGTGCCCGGAGCTTTAGCCACCAGAAGACCAAGATAACGGCGTTATTTGGGTTTTCTGGTGGCTAAAGCACGTCAGGGGGCGACCCGGATGTGGCTTTCCGGACAGACGGAGCGTGGGTACCGCGGGTGAGTGGGACACTGGATCAGTGACGACCAGCAAAACCGCGCCGAACGTGGTGCTCGGAGTGGGTGGCGGGATCGCCGCCTACAAGGTGTGCGAGGTGCTGCGGCGGCTGACCGAGGGCGGTCATTCGGTTCGGGTGGTGCCCACCGAGGCGGCGCTGCGCTTTGTCGGTGCCGCCACCTTCGAGGCACTGTCCGGGCAACCGGTGCGCACCGGTGTCTTCACCGACGTTCCCGAGGTGCCGCATGTGCGGATCGGGCAGACCGCCGACCTGGTGCTGGTCGCCCCCGCCACCGCGGACCTGCTGGCCAAGGCCGCGCATGGGCTTGCCGACGACCTGCTGACCAACACGCTGCTGACCGCGCGGTGTCCGGTGCTGATGGTGCCCGCGATGCACACCGAGATGTGGGAGCACCCCGCCACCCAGGCCAATGTCGCGTTGCTGCGCGGCAGGGGAGTGGTGGTGGCCGAGCCCGCCAGCGGCAGGCTGACCGGTGCTGACACCGGCAAGGGCAGGTTGCCCGAGCCCGCCGAGATCACCGAACTGGCCAGGTTGCTGCTGCACCGCGGCGATGCGCTGCCCCGCGACCTCGAGGGTGTCCGTGTCGTGGTCTCCGCCGGTGGTACGCGGGAACCGCTGGACCCGGTGCGCTTCCTCGGTAACCGTTCCTCCGGCCTCCAGGGCTATGCCGTCGCGCGGGTCGCCGCGCAGCGCGGTGCCCAGGTTGTGCTGGTCGGCGCCAACACCACCGGCCTCGCCGACCCGGCGGGCGTCGAGGTGGTGCGGGTGGAGACCGCCGTCGAGCTTCGCGACGCCGTGCACAAGGCCGCGCTGGACGCCGACCTGGTCGTGATGGCTGCCGCGGTGGCGGATTTCCGCCCGGCGGACACCGCCACGTACAAGATCAAAAAGGGTGACACGGAGCCGGACCCGGTGCGGCTGGTGCGCAACCCCGATGTGCTGGCCGAGTTGGTGCGGCGCCGGTCCGCGGGCGAGTTGGACACCAAGGTCATCGTGGGCTTCGCCGCCGAGACCGGCGATGAACAGGGCGATGTGCTGGCCCACGGCCGAGCCAAGCTGGCCCGCAAGGGCTGCGATCTGCTGGTGGTCAACCTGGTGGGCGGCGGGCACGCGTTCGAGCAGCCGGACAACGCCGGCTGGCTGTTGGACACCGCAGGCAATGAGACGCACGTCCCACATGGGCCCAAGACACTGCTGGCAAGCGCAATGCTGGACGCAGTCATGCCGCTGTTGCAGCAGTCTTGCGGACTCAATGGAAATGTGACGGTATCCCGGTAGCCTGTTTGGGTGCGCGGCCGGTTTCTAGGAAGGGGCGGAGCTTGACCCGTCGTTTGTTTACATCAGAGTCGGTGACCGAGGGTCATCCCGACAAGATCTGCGACGCGATCAGCGACTCAATCCTGGATGCGCTGCTGGCCAAGGACCCGCGTTCGCGGGTGGCGGTGGAAACGTTGATCACCACCGGCCAGGTGCACGTGGCCGGTGAGGTCACCACCGACGCCTACGCAGACATCCCCACGATCGTTCGCGAGCGGATCCTGGAGATCGGCTACGACTCCTCGGCCAAGGGCTTCGACGGCAACTCCTGCGGCGTGAACGTGGCGATCGGCTCCCAGTCGGTCGACATCGCCCAGGGCGTCAACGAGGCGCACGAGTCGCGCGTCGAGGGTGCCGACGACGAGATCGACCGCCAGGGCGCGGGCGACCAGGGCTTGATGTTCGGCTACGCCTGCACCGACACGGCCGAGCTCATGCCGCTGCCGATCGCGCTGGCTCACCGCCTCGCGTGGCGGCTGACGAAGGTCCGCAAGGACGGCGTGCTGCCCTACCTGCGCCCCGACGGCAAGACCCAGGTCACCATCGAATACGCGGGCGACCAGCCGGTCCGCCTGGACACGGTCGTGATCTCCTCCCAGCACGCCGCCGACATCGACCTGGAGCGCATGCTCGCGGTGGACATCCGCGAGCACGTCATGCGCCCCGAGTTGGAGGCCCTGTCGCTGGACACCGAGGCGGTTCGCCTGCTGGTCAACCCCACCGGCCGTTTCGTCATCGGCGGCCCGATGGGCGACGCCGGTCTGACCGGCCGGAAGATCATCGTGGACACCTACGGCGGCATGGCCCGCCACGGTGGTGGCGCGTTCTCGGGCAAGGACCCCTCCAAGGTGGACCGCTCGGCGGCCTACGCGATGCGGTGGGTGGCCAAGAACGCCGTCGCCGCAGGCCTGGCGACCCGGCTCGAGGTGCAGGTGGCCTACGCCATCGGCAAGGCCGCGCCGGTCGGCTTGTTCGTAGAGACCTTCGGCACCGAGACTGTGGACCCCGCCAAGATCCAGCAGGCCATCACCGAGGTCTTCGACCTGCGGCCCGCGGCGATCATCCGCGACCTCGAGTTGCTGCGCCCCATCTACGCCCAGACCGCGGCCTACGGCCACTTCGGCCGGTCCGACATCGAGCTGCCCTGGGAGAGCACCAACCGCGCCGACGCGCTCAAGTCGGCCGCAGGCCTCAGCTAGCCAACGCATAAAAGGGGGCGTCGCCTGCGCAGGCGACGCCCCCTTTTATGCGTCTGGTACTGGTCGGCGGCTCCGGCCTCTGCGTTCCAGCCGTGACGAGTTGGAGTTCCTCGGCACCGACCGGGCCATCCGGTCCGCGCTGTCCCTCGGCGCCACCGAGCACCTCGCGCGGCCCCGGTCGTTCCCGCCGTTGCCGAGGTCACCCATGTCAGCTGGGGATGACGATCTGGGAAAGAGCGGACTTCGCGGTTCGACCCACCGCGCGGAGGACCGTGCCCAGGTTGGGATCGGTCTGCGGTGAGCGTCCGCCCGCGATGCGATGCATCTGGTGGTTGTGCCAGACCAGCTCCAGGTAACCGTTGGCCGGGCGGTAGCCCGTGCGCGGCGGGCCTGCGGGCAGCCGCAGGTCGGGCTCACCGGCGAGTATCCGCGCCGGGTAGTCCGGCACGAACGCGAACGGTCGGGCCAGCCCGATGACGTCGACCACGTCGAGGGCCTGTTCCATCGCCTGCCTGCTGCGCAGGCCACCGGTCAACATGAGCCGCAGCGGCACCAGCTCGCGGACCTTCCTGGCGTACTCGACGAAGTACGCCTCTCCTGCCCCGGCGTGGTGGGTGCCCTCCATCGCGGGTGCGGCGTAGTTTCCGCCCGAGATCTCCAGCAGATCGACGCCCGCGTCGTGCAGCGCCAAGGCGACCTCCACCGACTCCGCCTCGGTGAGACCGCCGTACTGGAAGTCCTTGGAGTTCAGCTTCACCGACACCGGGACACCGCTGCCCACCGCGGCCCGCACCGAGGCGACGATGTCGAGCAGGACCCGCCTGCGGCGCTTGGCGTCGCCGCCGTACTCATCGTCGCGGGTATTGGCCAGCGGGGACAGGAATTGCGAGAGCAGGTAGCCGTGGGCGGCGTGGATCTGCACGCCGCTGAAACCCGCGCCGACCGCCAACTCGGCGGTCCTGCCGAAGCGGCGCACCAGGTCCTGGATCTCCGGCCGGGACAACTGCCGTGGCTTGCGGAGGTTGAAGCCGGGCACCCGTTCGCGGGTGGCCGACGGCGCCACCGGGCGGCGGTTGAACGGCACCGTGGCGACTCGACCAGGGTGGTTGATCTGCATCAGCACCTCGGCACCGCCTGCACGGGCCGCGGCGGCCCAGCGGGACAACTCGGCCTGCGACCGGTCGTCGTCCAGGATGACGTTGCGGGGCTCGCCGACGCTGCGCCGGTCGACCATGACGTTGCCGGTGATCAGCAGACCCGCGCCGGAGCGGGCCCAGGTCGAGTACAGGCGCTCCAGGCCGGGTGTGGGGCGTCCCTCGCGGGTGGCCAACTGCTCGCTCATGCTGGCCTTGGCGAGGCGGTTGGGCAGCTCGATGCCGCAGGGCAGTCGCAGCGGCGCGGCCAGCGCCGTGGTCCCTGCGCTCATGAGACCTTCCCGTACGCCCAGCGCAGCACCGGCCCGACCAGAGCCTTGGGCAGGAACGGCGCGGTCGCGGTGGAAATCTTCGCGGGCAGCCCGGGGGCGACCCGCCGCTTGCCCGCGGCCAGGCCCGCCACCGCCTGCCGGGCGACGCCGCGGGCGGAACTCCAGATGAAGTCCGGCACCAGCCGGTCGGCGGCGGAGGCATTGGCCGAGGCGGCGAACTCGGTGCGCACCGGGCCCGGTGCCAGCAGCGTGCAGCTCACGCCGGTGCCCTTCAGCTCGGCATGCAGCGATTCGGCGAAGACGTTGTCGAAGGCCTTGGTCGCCGCGTAGGTGGCGTTGTTGGGGCCGGGTTGGTTGCCCGCGATCGACCCGGTGATCAGGATCGCGCCGGATCGGCGGGCGAGCATGCCCGGCAGCACCGCCAGCGTCAACTCATGCACCGCGACCACGTTCAACTCCACCTGCAGCCGCTCGCGGTCCAGGTTCAGCCGGGACAGCGACCCGTAGCTGGCGAAACCGGCGTTGTTGCAGAACACCGAGATCTCGCGATCGGCGAGGTCCTTGGCCAGACGGGCGCGGGCTTCGCGGTCCTCGAGATCACAGGCCAGCACCTCGACGGTGACGCCGTGCGCGGCGGCCAGCCGGTCGGCCAGTGCGCGCAGCCGGTCCTCGCGGCGGGCGACCACGATCAGCGAATGCCCTCGACGGGCGAGCTCCTCGGCGATGGCCTCACCGATGCCCGAGGAGGCACCGGTGATCAAAGCCCGGTTGTGGGGTGTTGGCGCTGGAAGGCTCATATGAACTCCCGTGCTGAATGGGCGTAGATCCGTACTCCGTTGCACAGCATGTCGCCCACCTCCTCCAATTGCTACACGACTGTAGCTACACGCCTGTAGCTTCACAAGGTTAGGATCCGGACATGACCTCGGCGGCCACTCCCAAACGCCCCTACGCCCCTCGGATGCCCGCCGAGCAGCGTAGGGAAAAGCTGCTGGACGCCGCCCTGGAGATCATCAACAACGCGGGCGTTGGCGCGGTCACCATCGATGCCGTCGCCAAGGCCGCGGGGGTCACCCGGCCCGTGGTGTACGGCCAGTTCACGGACGCGGGTGATCTGCTGAAAGCGCTGCTCCAGCGCGAGGAGCAGCGGGCCTTGGCGCAAATCGCGAACCTGGTCCCCACCGACCTGGAGGGCGCCGGTCCGGTCGACACGTTCGTCTCCGCGGCCAGGGGTTTCGTGGCGGCCGTACGCGAGCGGCCCGCGACCTGGCGGGCGATCCTGCTGCCCGTCGACAGCGTCCCGGAGGCGGTGTGCAGGCAGAAGCAGCGCAGTGAGCTGATCGTGCTGCGCCGCTTCGAGGAGGTCCTGCGCTGGTTCCTGCGCGGCAGGCGCAACGCCGAGGAGGTCGATGTCGAGCTGATGGCCCGCAGCTCCCTGATGCTCATGGAGCAGGCGGGTCGACTGCTGCTCACCGACCCGGAGAACTACCCCCCGGAGCGGATCGTTGCGTTCGCCGAGTCCATCGTCACGGCCTTCTACACCCGCTACCCGCTGATCAGCTGATCGCTCGAAAGTCCCGGCCTGCGGCGAATGCGGGCCTGCGCTTGGCCGCGGCGAACGGTTCGACGAGGGCGTTTTCCACGCTGTTGAACACCAGGAAGATGTTCGACCGAGGCAACGGCGTGATGTTGCTCCCCGAGCCGTGCATCGTGTTGCAGTCGAACAGCAGGGCGTTGCCCGCCGGTCCGGTGAACTGGGCGATGCCATGTCGTGCGACGAGTTGGGTGAGGCTCTCGCGGTCCGGTGTGCCGATCTGTTGTTCCTGCAACGAGGACTGGTAGTTGTCCTCCGGGGTGGCCCCGACCCAGGGAATGAACGTGCGGTGCGAACCAGGCACCACCATCAGCCCGCCGTTGTACGGGTGGTTGTCGGTCAGCGCGATCGACATGCTGACCGCCCGCATCGCGGGCATGCCGTCCTCGGCGTGCCAGGTCTCGAAGTCCGAGTGCCAGTAGAAGCCCTTGCCGTCGAATCCGGGCATGAAGTTGACCCGGCTCTGGTGGATGTAGACCTCCGAACCCAGAACCTGCCGCGCTCGGTCCAGCAACCGCGGATCCCGAACGAGTCCGGCGATGACCGGGCTGATCCGGTGCACATCGAAGATCGACTTCACCGTGTGGCTCGACTTCTCCACGATGACCCGCTTGTCGCTCGCCAATGCCTCGTCCGCCGCCAGTCGTCGCACTTCGCTTCGAAAGGCCTGCACCTCCTCAGAGCTGATCAGACCCTCGATGATCGTGAAGCCGTTCTCCTCGTAACCGGCCAGGACGTCCGAGCCCATCGGCCCGGTCTTGCCCGGCCATACGGTGGGCTCTTGCCGGGGAATGGGTTTCAGCGGGGTCGCGACCCTGGTCGGACAGCCATCCAGCGCCCTGGCGTCCGTGGCGGAGCGCAGGGCGGTCATGGCCTGCTCCACGCGAGCAGCGGATAGACACGTTCTCGTCGTGCACCTCAGGGCCGACGACAGGCGGGTTGAACACACAGACCATGCGGACGTCGGTGTGGCAGCCGATGACGCTCGTTGCCGTCGAGAAGGTACAGCGTGCCAGGCCCCACCCGGTGGGCCTCGTCGGTCTCTCGGTTCACCAACTCGCCATGGCCCTCGACGCAATACACCGCCTCGATGTGGTTGGCGTACCACCAGTCGTTCACGGTTCCGGCATAGGCCACCGTGTCGTGCAGTGAGAAGCCGACGCCTTCCCTGGCCAGCACCAGCCTGCGGCTCCGCCAATTCGGCGTGCGTACCTCGCTGCTGGTGCCCTCGACCTCCTGCACGGTGCGGACGATCACGGCGCCTCCTTCCGCTGGCCCTCCACAACAGAGTCGAGCAGAACCGCGCGGGATCACATCCGAGGATGCGCTTACCACCGTTTCGAAGTACCCCTGATGGCATGACCACAGAGGCCACGCAGACCGAAGTGGTGATCGCGGTGTCAGTGCCGGACTGGCCCGCTTTGGTGGGAGAACCCGTGAGCGGCAACCGACGCTGGGAGGTCGATTGCCGCTCACGGGTTTGTCTCAGCAGGCCGCGGCGACCGGTTCGTTGGAGCCGGTGTCCAGGAAGCCGTCACTGATCCACTTGCCTGAATCCAGCTTGTTCCAGATGTCGGTCTTGCCCCACACGCCGTCCACGGACTCGCCGCGGGTGTGGCAGGCGATGTTCACGACCGCGCCGTTGGCGACGGTCCCGACCGAGTCGTAGGACAGGCCGGGGCCGGAGCGGAGGTTGACCGTCGTGTTGTCACCGCCGTTGACGGTGCCGGTGGGCAGCGACGGTGTGCCGCCGGTGCCGCCGTAGTTGGTGACCTTGCCGCCGCGCGAGACGCGGACGCCGTTGCGCTCGGCGTAGCCGCCGTAGGCGCTGCTGCCCTCGAAGAAGGTCCAGCCGCCGATCTTCATGTTGTTGACGCTGATGTGGGTGTTCCCGCGCAGCAGCGAGAAGTGCACGTGCGCACCGGAACTGGAGCCGCCACAGGGCAGTTCGTTGCCGATGTGGCCGAGGTAGGTGCCGGTCTGCACGGTGCTGCCGTCGGCGAGGTTGGTCAGGTCGTACATGTGGTAGTAGGTGGTGGAGTAACCGTTCTCGTGCACCACCTTCACCAATGCGCTGCGCCCGCGAATGCAGCTCTTGTAGACCTTGCCCGGCCCGGCGGCCAGCACCCGGCCGTCGCCGCCGTTGAAGTCGATCGAGCTGAACGGGCGGCTCTGACCGCTGTTGCCGTGCGGGCCGCCGCCCATCCACCAGGCCACGTTCTTCGGCCACGGCAGACCAAGCCCGGTGTCGGCTTGGACCTGGGCGGACTTGGACGCCTGGTAGTTCCGCTCGAAGAGTTGCCTCTCCTCGGCGCTGACCACCGGTGCCTGCTTGGCCAGCTCGACGAAACCGGCGGTTCCGTCGAGTTCGACCCGCCAGACGCCGTCCTCGCGGCGAGCGATGAACAGTGCCGACTCCGGCGTTGCGTGCTGCACCACCGGCAGGGGGATGGTGGTGCTGCCGAACGCCCAGCCGGACTCGGATCTGGTCGGCTCGACGATCGGCTGGGACAGCGTGTTCACGCCGTACTCGTTGCGGGCGGTTGCGCCGCGCTGGGCAATCATGGTGCCCGCCACCGTGGTGGCCAGATCGGTGCCTTCGGATGGAGCGCCGACGGCGTTGGGAACGACAAGCATTCCCGCGCCGGCCAGCAGCCCGACGGCGAGTGTGCAGGCTCGCCTCAGTTTCGTCAGATGCATCTGCTTCTCCCCGGGAAAAGCGTCGCAGGGGCAGGGACACGGAACGGATGGCGATACCGGCCGAGCAGAGTGCAGGGGTTGGGCCGGATCGCGTAGTTCCGTGACCGCAAAGAAATACTCGCCGCGAGACGCAGTCAACGAATGCCTGGTGCAAGGACGTTATCTGTGAACCCGGCCTGAAAAACTGTTGATGCCACGACGGCACCCACCTGGGGCTGGGCGGTTATGTGCCAGGCAAAACTGTTTTCCTCAACAGACGAGAGAGCAAGGAAAACGCCTACCTGTGACGGGTGGCCGTGATCACTCGAGCACGGCCACCCGCACGATGGAGCTCAGACGCGGTCAGTTGCCGATCCAGCCGCCCACGTTGACCCGGGTGCTGCCGCGCTGCGCGTAACCCTGGTAGGCGGCGCTGCCCTCGTAGAAGGTCCAGCCGCCGATGGTCTGATTGTGGACGGAGACGTAGCTGTTGCCCTTCAGCAGCGAGAAGTGGACGTGGTCGCCGGAGGTGTTGCCGCCACAGGGCAGCCCAACGCCGACCTCACCGAGATAGGTGCCGGTTCTCACGGTGGAGCCGTTGGCCAACTTGGTGAGGTTGTCCATGTGGTAGTAGCTGGTGGTCCAGCCGTTGTCGTGCACGACCTTGACGATCGCGCTGCCGTTCTTGATGCAACTCAGGTAGACCTTGCCGGGGCCCGCCGACAGCACATCGCCGTTGTTGGCCCAGAAGTCCAGCGAGCTGAACGGCTTCTCCTTGCCGCCGTAGCCGTGCGGACCGCCGGTCATCTTCCAGCTGGTCCCGCTGGCCCAGGGCAGCGCCAGGCCGGTGTTCTCCGCCGCCGGGCCCGCCTGCCGCGCGGCGAAGTTGCGCTCGAAGAGCTGCTTCTCATCCGCGCTGACCACGCCCTCGGGGGCTTTCTTGATCAACTCGATGAACCCGGCGGTTCCCTCGAGCTCGACCCGCCAGTTGCCGCGGTCGAGCGTGGCGATGAAGAGGTTGGACTCGGGCACGGCGTGCCCGAAACCCGGCATCGGGATGGTTGCGGCGCCGAACGACCAGCCGGGCTGGGACTTCGACTCCTCGACCAGCGGCGCGGTTAGGTGGTCGACCTGGTACCGCTGCTTGGCGACCTCGCCGCGGGTGGAGATCATCTGGTCTCGGACGACGGTGGACAGGTCTTCGGCGGGGGCGTCCGCGCCCGCGTTGGGCACCAGAAACATGCCGATGCCCGCGAGCAATGCCGCGCCGAGCACCAAGGCGCGGCGCGCCGATTGTGAAACACGCATCTGCTTCTCCTTGAAGAAAAGCGCGAGATGGGCAGGGACGGACGTGCAGGCACCGATTGGGCTGAATAGATCAACAGGGAGAAGACCATTCCGCCCAGTGCTTGCCTGTCCGCTGAGCCAAGTGATGCCTCGAGCGGCGATCCCGTCAATGTTTGACCTGGTAAACGTGCGTATCTTTGAATAGGGTCGCCATGACTCTTAACGGCGTAGCGGGGTTGAGCTGGGAGTAGGGAAGAGCGTGCCGCCGAAACTGTGTTTCGTCAGAGATGGCTGGTAAGAGACTGAAGACGGGCCCGGAGCGTTCGGATACTGAGACGTTGCTGCGGACCGGCCCGTTCCACGAGGCCCTCCGGGCCGCTATCGAGGACAGCGGCCTGACCCTCGACCGCCTCTGTGACCGGCTCGCGAAGCGCGGAATCCGCGTCAGTCCCGCCAGCCTCAGCTATTGGCAGCAGGGCCGCAGCAGGCCGGAACGGGCCGACTCGCTGCGGGCCGTGCAAGCCATCGAAAGCATCCTCGGCCTGCCGCGGTACTCGCTGCAGGTGCTGCTCGGCCCGCCCAAACCCCGTGGCCGGTGGGCCACTCGGCAACAGCACCTCGGCTACGAAGGCATGATCGAACCCGCCCGCGAACTGGCCGAGGCGGCCACCGAGGTCTTCGGCCTCGAGGACGAGAAGCTGCGCATGTTCTGGCAGGAGACCGCCGTGACCCTGCGGGCGGACCGCACGATCGGCAGCGTGCGCTCCCGCATGATCGCCAGGGCCGTCGACGACAACGCCAGCCGCCATCTCGCCGTCTACTCGGCGGAACCGGGCACCGATCCCGCCGAGCTTTCCGTCCGGGCGATCGAGAACTGTAGACTCGGCCGGGTCCGCAGACACGCCAGCGCCCCGGTGATCGCCTCGGAGTTGCTGTTCGACCGCGGCATGCGCACCGGCGAAACGCACCTGTTCGAGTACGAGTTCCTCATCGGCACCAGCCCCGAGGTCTACGAGTACCGGCACGCCTTCCGCTACCGCGCCGAGAGATATGTGCTCAGCATCCGCTTCCACGAGGACGCCCTGCCGGTGCGCTGCTTCCGGATGTCGCAGGACTCGCCCGACGGCCAACTGCGCTCCGACGGCGAGTTGACGCTGAGCTGGGGTCGGTCGGTGCACGTCTGCGCGGGCGACATCGGCCCTGGCGTACTGGGTATTGGCTGGGAATGGGAATGACCACGCCCCGACTTCCGGCACGTCGCTGACGGGGCGGCCGAACACTCTGGTAGACCAGCGAGCTATGGCGGCGGGTGCGAAGCGGACGGGCAGCAGGCGGGGGGAGTGGCAGCCCGCCGAGGCACTGCCGGTCGGCCGCATCTGCGTGGACGTCCCGCTGCCGCACCTGGACCGGCCCTTCGATTACCTCATTCCGTGGCAGTTCGACGTCGATGCCGTGCCCGGCTGCCGGGTACGGGTGCGCTTCGCGGGTCAGCTCGTGGACGGCTACCTGCTGGAGCGTGTCGCCGAATCCGACCACAAGGGCAAGCTGTCCTGGTTGGACCGCGTCACCTCGCCGGAGCCGGTGCTCACCCCGGAAATCGCCGCACTCTGCCGTGCCGTCGCGGACCGGTACGCGGGCGGTCTGATCGACGTGCTGCGCTTGGCGATTCCGCCGCGCCACGCCCGCGTCGAGAAGGAACCGCCCGCCGAACCCGCCCCAGCGCCCACCCGACCGGAAGGTGCCGCCTGGGGCGAGTACCCGCGCGGCAACTCGTTCTTGGACGCCCTGTACGACGGCAAACCGGCACACGCGGTCTGGCAGGCCGCGCCCGGCGAGGACTGGCCGCAACGGCTCGCCGAGATCGCGGCCACCGCCGCCGCGGCGGGCAGGGGAGCGGTCCTGGTGCTGCCCGATCACCGCGATGTCAGCAGAGTGGCGGCGGCCTGCACCGAGTTGGCGGGCGGAGAGGCGGTGGTGGCGCTGGCCGCCGACCTCGGCCCCGCCGAGCGGTACCGCCGCTGGCTGTCGGTGCGCCGCGGCGCGGTGCGGATCGTGGTCGGCACCAGGGCCGCCGCGTTCGCGCCAGTGCGCGACCCCGGTGTGCTGGTCGTCTGGGACGACGGCGACGACATTCACGCCGAACAGCGTGCGCCATACCCGCACACCCGTGATGTGCTGATGATGCGAGCCCACGCGAGCGGCGCCGCGTTCGTGGTGGCGGGCTTCGCCCGCACCGCCGAGGCACAGTTGCTGATCGACACCGGCTGGGCCCACGAAATCGCCAGCACTCGGGATCGACTGCGTGCGCTGGCCCCCCGCGTGACATCCATCGGCGAACACGAGTCGCAGCTTGCGCGTGATCCGGCGGCTCACGCCGCTCGATTGCCGTCGGTCGCGTTCGAGGCGGCCCGCGCTGCGCTGGGCGCGGGCGCTCCGGTGCTGGTCCAGGTGCCGCGCCGGGGGTACGTACCGGCGCTGGCCTGCGGCGGCTGCCGTGCGCCTGCCCGCTGTCGACGCTGCGCGGGCCCACTGGCGCTGCCCGACGGCGGCTCCGCCGGGGTGCCCAAGCCCGCGGCTTGCCGCTGGTGCGGCGCCAGCGAGGCGGCTTTCGTCTGCCCCAACTGCGGTTCGCGCAGGTTGCGGGCGGTGGTGGTGGGGGCGGGCCGTACCGCGGAGGAACTGGGCCGTGCCTTTCCCGGCGTGCCAGTCCGTACCAGCGGTGGAGCCGAGGTACTGGACGCGGTGCCCGCCAAACCCGCGCTGGTGGTCTCCACCGTCGGCGCCGAGCCTGTCGCGGAGTCCGGCTATGGCGCCGCCCTGTTGCTGGACGGTTGGGCGCTGCTCTCCCGCCAGGATCTGCGTGCCGCGGAGGAGACGCTGCGCCGCTGGCTTTCCGCCGCCGCCATGGTGCGCCCCGCCGCCGACGGCGGCCGGGTCGTGGTCGTCGCCGAGTCCGGGCTGGCGCCGGTGCAAGCGCTGGTGCGGTGGGACCCGGGCTGGCACGCCGCGGCGGAACTGGCCGCCAGGACCGAACTCGGCTTCCCCCCCGCGGTGCGGATCGGCACCGTGGACGGCTCCCCGGAGGCGGTCGCCGCCTTCCTGGACGAGCTTCGGCTACCCGACCGTGCCGAGGTGCTGGGGCCGGTGCCGCTGCCCGGCCCAGGCTCGGCCGACGAGGAACGCGAACGCCTGCTGATCAGGGTGCCGCGCACGGACGGCCGATACCTGTCGGCCGCGCTCGCCCAAGCCCAAGCGGTACGCAGCGCCCGTAAGGAGCCCAACCTGGTACGCGTCCGCTTGGACCCTCTCGACCTGCTGTGAGGCGCACCCCTCCCGCTCGTACCGGCATGGCGCTCCGCACCGTTCCAGTCGACTCTGGCAGGTGCGCATTTCTCGGCTGGATTCTCGCTTCGCCGTCGGCGTTGTTCGTGCACCTCGGAGCGCACCGGATCCGTGCCGCTCGGTTTTCTTGAGGCCTGGCGAGCAAGGCCTCGGGCAGTGAATTGCCAGGGACACCTTGTGGCTCTGTCGATGACCTTGGGCTGTCGCGGCTTCTGAAGTCGCAGGCCATTACAGGCTGTGCGACAGGTGGCCACGCTCTGCTGACTGTCGCGTATCAAGGCGCGGTCCGAACCTGCGACAAGCTGCGTTCACAGTTCGGCCTGACGGGTTTCGCCAGATGCGCGCCACTTTCGGGTTTTGTCACTCACGTGGGGGTATCAGGGGCGTTTCAGGGTCGGAGTCATACCTGGGAGTGACTTGCGCGCTTATGCAATCCCGCTTCCGGCCGATGTGCGTTGACCTGGGAATACGTCACTGTTGACAGGTAAGCGCCAGAGGGGGCGAAACATGAACGCAACGACTGTCCGGCTCAACGCCGGACCTGGGACCGGGAAGCCGGTCAGCAGGCGACACGGGGGTGTCGCGGAGCGGTTGAGGAAGGCCGCGCGATTCACGGGTCACTTTGCGGTCGCGCTGGTAAGCGTCTTCATCATCGGCTCGGAACACAGCAAGCACTGACCCATCCGCCTGACGCCAGGCAAATGTGGATCCGGATCCGGGGGGACCGGCATCCGGCGATATCCGACAACCATCGCGCGGAATCGCTGGTGGCAAGCGTGCTCGACCCATTCCAGGCCGGGCCCCGGATGCGGAGCGCGATTCGGATCCACCCACCACCCCACTACACTCGGCACCTCACATATTTGGCGTCGAGGGGAGACCCGTGACCGTCCAGCCGATTCGGCTCTTCGGTGACCCGGTGCTGCGCACCAGGGCCACCGAGGTGGTCGATTTCGACAAGGAACTCCGGGTTCTGGTCAAAGACCTCTGGGACACCATGGAGTCCCAGGGTGGAGCGGGCCTTGCCGCACCGCAGATCGGCGTCGGCTTGCGTGCCTTCACCTATCACTGCGACGGATTCGCAGGCCACGTGATCAACCCCAGCTTCGAGGTCGTCGGCGAGGACCTCCAGGACGGCCCCGAGGGTTGTCTCTCCATCCCCGGCATGTCCTGGAACTGCACCCGGCACCTGCACGTCGTCGCGCACGCCTGGAACATGCACGGCGAGCCGGTCACCATCGAGGGCAGTGAACTGCTGGCCCGCTGCATCCAGCATGAGACCGACCACCTTGACGGTGTGCTGTTCGTCGACCGCCTCGATTCCGAAACGCGCAAGGCCGCCATGAAGGCCATCCGCGAGGCGGACTGGTTCGCCGCGGGCGCCCCACCGATGATCAAGGAAAGCCCGCACGCCCTATTCGGTAAGCGCGGCTGACGCAAATGAAGCTCGTCTTCGCAGGCACGCCCGAGGTCGCACTCCCTTCGCTGCGGCTGCTGATCGAATCCCCCCGACACGAGGTCGTCGCCATCGTGACCCGCCCCGACGCCCCGGCGGGCCGGGGACGCAAACTGGTCCGCTCACCGGTCGGCGCGCTGGCCGACGAACACGGCATCGAGGTGCTGACCCCGCCCAAGGCCTCCGACCCCGAATTCCTGGCCCGGCTGCGGGAGATCGAGCCGGACTGCTGCCCCGTGGTCGCCTACGGAGCACTGCTGCCGCAGAAGGCACTCGACATCCCTCGGCACGGCTGGGTTAACCTGCACTTCTCGGTGTTGCCCTCTTGGCGCGGCGCCGCGCCGGTGCAGGCCGCGGTGCGCGCGGGAGACGACATCACCGGAGCCACTACCTTCCGAATCGTCAAAGAACTGGACGCGGGCCCGGTCTACGGCGTTGTCACCGAAGCCGTCGGCCGCCGAGACACCGCGGGTGGACTGCTGGACCGCCTCGCCGAATCCGGCGCCTCCCTTCTTCTATCTACAATGGACGGTATCGAGGACGGGCTGCTGGAGGCCAGGCTTCAGCCCGAGGACAGTACGACCTACGCGCCGAAGATCGAGGTCAACGACGCCCACATCGACTTCGGCGCCTCCGCCGACGTGGTGGACCGCCTGGTGCGGGCGACCACGCCGGAACCCGGCGCCTGGGCGGAGTTCCGCGGCGAGCGGCTCAAGCTCGGTCCGGTGCTGCCTGTCGTCACCGACGCCCTCAAGCCCGGTGAGGTGGTCGTGGAACGCAAGCGGGTGCTGGTCGGCACCGGCACCGACCCGGTGCAACTCGGCAAGGTGCAGGCGCAGGGCAAGAAGCGGATGAACGCGGTGGACTGGGCTCGCGGTGCCCGCATCGAGGCGGGAGAGTCGTTGTCATGAGCGCCGGTCCATATCCCAATCCCGGTTTGGTGGCCAGGACGTGAGCGGCGATTTCCGCGGTAATCGCCGCCCCGCCCGCGACCGTGGCCGGGCCCGCCCCGCGCCAAGGCGCGACGGCCCCCGCCGTCCACCGGTGACCGACGAAGCCAGGATGGCAGCGCTGGACACCCTCGCTGCCGTGCGCGAGCGCGATGCCTACGCCAACCTGGTGCTGCCCGGCCTGCTGCGAGACCGCGGCGTCACCGGCCGTGATGCCGCTTTGGCCACCGAGCTCACCTACGGCACCAGCCGAGCGGCGGGGCTGCTCGACGAGGTGATCGCGGCGTGCAGCGACCGGAGCCTGGAGGCCATCGACCCCGAACTTCTGGATGCGCTGCGGCTGGGCGCCTACCAACTGCTGCGTACCCGCATCCCGGTGCACGCCGCGGTGTCGGCGACCGTTGACCTGGTGCGCTTGCGGTTCGCTTCGTATGCGGCGGGCTTCGTCAATGCCGTGTTGCGACGCATCGCCGAGCAGGACGAGGCCGCCTGGGTCGAGCAGTTGGCCCCGGACGCCGACACCGACCCGATCGCCAACCTCGCCCTCCGGCACGCCCACCCGCGCTGGATCGCCAACGCCTTCGCCGCGGCGCTGGGTGACTCAGGCGACGAACTGGCCGCCGCCCTCGCCGCCGACGATGCTCGCCCCGCCGTGCACTTGGCCGCCCGCCCCGGGCTGGTCACCGCGGAGGAACTGGCCGCGATGACCGGGGGCGAGGAGGCTCCCTACTCCCCGTACGGAGTGCATCTCGATGCCGGTGCCGGCGATCCCGGCGATCTCGATGCGCTCCGTGAGGGGCTTGCGGTGGTGCAGGACGAGGGCAGCCAACTGGTTGCGTTGGCGCTGACCAGGGTTGGACTGGACGGCACCGACCAGCGATGGCTCGACCTGTGCGCGGGTCCCGGTGGCAAAGCGGGTCTGCTCGGTGCGCTGGTCGGATTGAACGGCGGCGAACTGGACGCCGTCGAACAGGCTCCGCACCGAGCCGACCTCATCGCCAAAGTCACCGCTGATCTCCCGGTCAACGTGCACGTCGCCGATGGCCGAGACCCTGGTCTGCCCGCGGGCACCTACGACCGGGTGCTGGTCGATGCCCCGTGCACGGGGCTGGGTGCCCTGCGCCGTAGGCCGGAGGCCCGGTGGCGCCGCCAACCTTCGGATGTGGCCGACCTCGCCCGGTTGCAGCGGGAACTGCTCACCTCGGCGTTGGCCCTGGTCCGCCCGGGTGGTGTGGTGGGCTATGTGGTCTGCTCACCGCACCTCACCGAGACCATCGGCGTGGTGAACGAGGTCGCCCGCAAGACCAAGGCCACCGTGCTCGATGCGCGCGAGTACTTCCCCGATGTGCCGGACCTTGGCGATGGCCCTCATGTTCAGTTGTGGCCGCACCGTCACGGCACGGATGCGATGTTTTGCGCTCTCCTCCAATCTTCTTGATGACTGCACCCGGTGACCCACGCTCCGATGACGAGATCAAGGCGATGACCAGCGACGACACGTCGACTCTGCGTGCAGGCGCCACCTCGATCCCGGCTTCCACCGGAGGTGAGTCCCGTGCGGGCTCTGACAAAACGGGGATGCTGGACTCGATCGTTATCCGCGGGCTGCGTCAAGAGGACTATCCCGAGATCATCGGCCAGGTCGATTCCTGGTGGGGGCGACCGGTGGCTCAACTGCTGCAGCGTCTGTTCTTCCGGCACTTCCAGCACACGAGCTTTGCCGCCGAGCGGGACGGCAACATCGTCGGCTTCCTCGTCGGCATCATTTCCCCCTCGGTGGCGGGGGAGGCGCACATCCACTTTGTTGCCGTTGCGCCCGACCAGCGGCGCTCCGGACTCGCGTCGACTCTCTACGAACGATTCTGCCGACTTGCGCGTGAGCATGGCTGCTCGAGGATCACCGCGGTGACTTCGCCGATCAACGAGCGCTCACAGCGTTTCCACCACGCGAACGGCTTCGAAGCGATGCCCGGACCGGCCACCACGGAGGTCCTCGGCCTGCCGTACTCGCCGGACTGGGACGGCCCCGGCGAGGACCGGGTCCGCTTCGCCCGTCAATTCGACTAAACCACAATTCCGATCAACGCGCTCTTACTCTTTCGGATGAACGCCGATGTCGTTCCGTGACAACGACATCGGCTCAGCGCATCGACTCTGCTGTTGTTCAAGCGGTCACACGATGGGCAGCCCACTCGTCGTGCGCCCGACCGCGAGATTGGAGCCGGGCGTTCGGATTTCAGCGTGCCACAAGGGAAATGCGTTCGCGGGGTCTCGCACTGTGCGCCACGTGGCTCTGCGTGTGACCGCGGAAGTCTTACATGACCACAGGGCGGACAATCGCGCCGGTCGTCACGGCGAGCCGGGTCCACGATCCACCCGGCATTCCGTACATCCCCGACGGACCCACGGGACCGCGTTGTCCCCGAGGGTTTTCGCTACATCGGCAGCGTCAGAACGACACCTTCTCCAAGCTGTCGGCTCGCAGTACCGCTTCCTGCTGGAACAGGTGCTTGTAATCGGTGCGGATTTCCTCGATCTCCCGCGTGGCCTCCTGCCGGTCGGCGGGGGGGTACAGCAGGATCACCACGTGGGAGGTCTCCCTGCTGATGGAACCGTCCTGGTTGCGCCACTGGCCCTTGCCGACCAGTTGGGTGAAGCCGTCCGGGAAGCGCGCGGATACCGACTTGTCGATGAAGAGGTTGAACTCCTCTTCGGAGACCTCGCCACCGCCGGGCTTGGACCGTCCGAAGTAGAGCTCGGTGCGGTGGTACAGCTGACCCGGCGACGCCGCCGATACCGAATTCTGCTGTGCCTCGGACCCTTCCGGCTGCGCGGCGACCGCGGCAGCGGAACCGAACACCAACACCACGGTCGCCGTCACCAGCAGCGAACGCGCACGCACCAGCATCGCCTGCATTGATGAATCCCCCTGTCTACGAGCGCAAAGCCGCGCTCACGTCAGATCGGCAGCCTTCTTACCATCGATCGCCTCGCGGATGATGTCCGCGTGACCCGCATGCCGTGCGGTTTCCTCGATCAGGTGAAGCAGCAGCCAGCGGACCGACCACTTCGACGCGAACTCGTGCTTGAGCAGTTGACCAAGGTCCGCGACGCCGCTGATGATCTCCTCGGTCTGCTTGGCGGTCGCGCTGTACTCCGCCAGCAGCGACTCCACCGTCTCGCTGGGGTCCGGCTCTTCGGGCGAACCCGGCTCCAGGTGCGGGTGCGACTCGCCCAGGAGGCCGACGAGCAGCCACCCCAGCTCCACCTTGTTCACATGCCAGAGAAGGCTGAGCAGGGAGTACTCGCTCGCCGACGGTGTGCTGCGGGCCTGCTCCTCGGTCAGCCCGCTCAGCGACGAGCGCAGTGCGCGACGCTGGACTTCCAGATAGGCCAGCAGGGCGGTGCGCTCGTCCTGCACGGGCTCGACCAGTTCGTACATTTCGGAGTCCCCTCGTGTCTCGACTACTCCGACCGGGCCGAAGCATGCCAGGGACCTCCGACAAAAATGGGCGAATCAGTGAGAAAGACGCAGGCCCCGGCGGCAAGCCGAGGCCCGCATCCATTCGTTCGGATCAGAACGGCAGTCGGCCGCCCACGATGGGCAGTTGGATGCTGCTGCGGGACAGGTCGAGCTCGACGGTCGCCCGGGTCGCATCCCAGTTGACCTGCTCCTTCTCGCTACCCGCCACGATCAGGCCGATGCGGTGACCCGGCTTGAACACGTAGTCGTCGGCGGTGAGGTTGAAGGCGAACTCGTAGTTCTGACCGGGCTGCAGGTCGAAGCCGTGCCACAAGGTGTACCGGTGCCTGGCATCGAGCCAGCCGCGGGCCACGATCTCATACGGCTTCTCCGCCATCCGGTACTCACGACGCGGAAAACAACCGGGCTTCTCCGGTGTGATGCCCTTGTCCGGGCACACCATCTCCCGCGGCTCCTTGATCTTGACCCCCTCGCCCTCGCTGTAGTCGATCCGGGTATCGGTGCCGTAGTCGACCAGCAGCACCGCGAGGTTCGTATCGGTCTTGTTGGCCTTGCCGCGCAAAGAGATCCGCGGTATACCGGAAAGGCGCGCCTCGGAGGTCAACTTCGACGACAGGAACGCCAGCCTGCCCTTCTTCGCCTCGGTCTCGTTGCCCGCGAGGTCGGCGTCGGACAGCAGCGGGTCGTCGGCGAAACTCGCCGTGCCTGCGGTCGGCTTCTGCTGCAGGGTTCCGGGGCCGAGGTTCAGCCGCACCTGCCGGGCGGCCGGGTCCGGCCATGCCCGGTAGGTCTTCCACACGCCCGGTGCCTGCTCGACGTCGACGACGGGCTCACGCTTGATCCCGGTGTCGATGCCCAGCAGCTCCTGGTCGAACCAGCGATGCAGGGCCTTGACCCACTGCTCGTTGCGAGCGGCGGTCGGGTTCACGTGGCCCGCCTGGTGCAGCCACAATTTGCGCTGCACACCGTAGCGGCCGAGTGCGTCCCACCATTGCGAGTACTGGGTGGCCTTGACGTTCCAGTCGTTGAGACCGTGCACCATGAAGACGCTGGCCCGTACCTTGCTGGCGTCGTTGCGGTAGTTGCGACTGTCCCAGAACCTGTTGTAGTCGCCGGTGTCCCGCTGCTGCCCGTTGACCAGCCGTTCGATCTGCTTTGCGCAGACCTCCGCGTTCTTGCGGGTCATCACGGCGCGCGCCAGCCAGTCGGCATCGTCGAAGAACATGCCGGTCGAGATGATGCTGCCGCCGTAGCGGTAGTGGTCGTACCAGCTGCTGATCGCGCCAATGGGCACGATGGTCTTCAGCCCGGGCACGCCGGTCGCGGCGACCGCGTTGGGCAGCGTGCCGTCATAGGACACACCGATCATGCCCGTGTTGCCGGTCGACCAGGTCGCGGCGACGGGTTTGCCGTCGGCGGTGAAGGCCTGCGCGCGGCCGTTCAGCCAGTCCACCACGGATTTCACGGACTGCACGTCGGACTTGCCGCCGGTGTCCGGACAACCCTCGGAGTTGCGGGTGCCGCCCATGTCGACGGTGACGAAGGCGTAGCCGCGAGGAACGAAGAAATTGTCATAACCGAACACCAGCGTGTCCTGAGGCGCGCGGGCGTCGACGCCGGCACGCTGGCGAGCGGACAGGCCCGTCCTGGTATCGCCGGTCGGTGGCGGTGGGTACAGCGGCGGGTCCAGCAGCCCGCCGAAGTACGGGCTCGCGTGCATGATCGCGGGCACCTTCAGCGCGCCGTCGCTCTCCTTCGGGCGCGTGATCGCGGTGGCGATCCGGTCCTTGCGACCGTCGCCGTCGCTGTCCAACGGCGACTCGACGAAGACGGTCTCCTTGATGGCACCCGCGAAGGAATAGATCGGCTTGGTGCCCTCGGCCGCGGGTTCGGCGGTGGCGAACACACCACTGCCCGCGGTGGCGGCCACCATGGCGATGCCCAGCGCACGGCGCATGAGCAAAACGGATCTTCTAGACATAAAACCCCTGTCGTGCAGCCCTGTGGCGGTAATCCCCGGTGTTGCGTGCAAACAGTCGAGAGCTTTCTGTGTGCGAGGACAATAAGCTGCCTCCGCTGGGTGAGCGCAACAGTTCGGAAGGGGATGACGAGTGGGGACCGTGGGGGAACAGCCGCTGACGCAGTTGCGGCGGGAGCTCACCAGCAGACAGATCAGCATGATCGCGATCGGCGGCGCCATCGGCACCGGGTTGTTCCTGGGTTCGGGTCTGGCCATCTCGATGGCAGGCCCGGCGGTGATCATCGCCTTCGCGATCGGAGCGGTGCTCGCCTTCGCGTTGGCGTTCGCATTGGCCGAGATGACCGTCGTGCACCCGGACGCGGGCGGTTTCGGCGCTCTCGCGCACCGCTACCTGGGCCCGTGGGCGGGGTTCACCCAGCGCTGGGTGCTGTTCGCCGCTCAGGTCGTCAACATCGGCGGTGAGGTCGTCGCCGCGGGGCTCTACGTCCGATTCTGGTGGCCCGAGGTGCCGCTGTGGATTCCGGTGGTCGGCTTCTCAGTGCTGTTGCTCGGGGTGAACGCGGTGGCGGTCCGGTTCTTCGGCGAGTTCGAGTTCTGGTTCGCCATGATCAAGGTCGCCGCCATCGTCGCGTTCATCGTGATCGGCCTGCTCTACATCGGTGTCGGTCTGCCCGGCCGGGAGCCCGCGGGCGTCGGCGCGTGGACCGAGTACGGGGGCTTCGCCCCCAACGGCTTGGCCGCCGTATGGCTGGCGATGACCGTGGTCACCTTCTCCTATCTGGGGACAGAGGTCGTCGCGGTGGCCGCGGCCGAGTCCCGCGATCCACAGCGTGACGTACCCAAGGCAGCCCGCCGCATCGTGCTGCGACTCGGTCTGTTCTATGTGCTGGCCATCGCGATCGTGGTGGCGATCGTGCCGTGGCAGCAGGCCGCTGGCGCCGAGGGCGTGCTGCAAAGTCCATTCGTCCGGCTGTTCGAGATCGCGGGGGTGCCCGCAGCCGCGGGGGTGATGAACTTCGTCATCCTCACCGCGGCCCTGTCGGCGATGAACACCAACCTCTACATCTCCGCCCGCATGGTGCACTCGCTGGCCCTGGACGGCCATGCGCCGAGGTGGTTCGCCCGCCTCAGCCCGGGCGGTGCTCCCCGCAACGCACTGGCGCTGTCCGCCGCCGGGTTGGCGCTGGCGGCGGCGATCTCGGTGTTCTCGCCGGAGGAGGCGTTCCCGATCCTCATCGGCATGGCGTTGTTCGGCGGGCTGCTGGTGTGGCTGCTGATCTTCGCCACGCAGATCGCGTTCCGACGCAGCAGGCGTGCCTCGGGTGAACCACCGTCGCCGGTGCGGCTGCCCGGCGGGGTGGCGACCAGCGTCGCGGGCATCCTGATGGTCGCGGCGGTGCTGGTGACAACGTGGTTCACCAAGCAGTTCTGGATCGCCTGGCTGGCGGGTCCACCGTTTGTCCTGCTCGTGCTGGCCGCCTACTGGTTGACGAAGCGGCGCATCACCCGCTCGGACGAGGTTCGCGAACCGGTCCGGTGACCATCGGGGGAGCGGTGCGGTTGGGCCGAAAGCCATAGCCGCGACGCGCTGGGCGGGAGCAGTCTTAGCCGGCGTTCGTGCACCCGGGCGATTCGCCTGACGTCGAGTCGCCCCTGGTGAAGCCGGACGGCGAAAGCACCGAGGAGATCAGCATGCTGCTCATTCCGCGGTTCCGCGCCGATTACGCGGCCGAGACAGCGACGGTCGCGGTGCTGATGGCTTCGAGCAGGGTGATGCCGCACGCCTTTGGGTCGCAGTGCCGGACACCGGCGAACCAGGCGGTGTCGGTCACGCGTGCCCGCGGCAGGCATGACGGAATCAGCGCACGGCTGCCGTGGTTTCGGCGCGAACGGTGCGTAGCTCGTAGTGGTCCTGTGGGAAGTGGTTGGCGCGCCACCAAGCGGTGACGCTGGACTGCGGGCGGACGATGGACGGTTCGCCGTTGCGGTCCAGGTAATAGGTATTGGAACCGGCGCAGGAGCCGGTGAGGAACAGCGACTTCTCCAAAGCCGCGCGGGCCTCGGCGACGTACTTGTCGTGGGCGTCGCGTCGCACAGCGGAATAGGTGGCGCCGTTGCGGAGCGCGTGGGTGATGCAGCGCAGCGCGTGATCGGTGCGCGACTCCACCATGACCAGCCATGACCAGCTGGTCGCGAAGTGCGGACCGGGAATGAGAAAGAGGTTGGGGAAGCGGGGGACCGAGATGCCCTCGTAGGCCTGGAAGCGGTTCTCCAGCCACCAGTCACGGAGGTCGACGCCCTTCTCGCCCTTGATGGCATAGCCCGGCACGCTGTCGTACTCGAAGAACTTGAAGCCGGTGGCAAGGATCAGGGTGTCGATTTCCCGCACCGTGCCATCGGCGGTCTCGATGCCGTGCGGGTGGATGCGCTTGATCCCCGCGGTCACCAACTCGACATTGTCCCGGTTGAAGGAGCGCCAGAAGTCGTTGGACAACGCGGGGCGTTTGCAGCCGAAGTCGTAGGTCGGGAGCAGCTGGGCCCGGGTTGCGGGGTCCTTGACCTGCCGGCGCAGGTGCCGCTTGGCGATGCGTTCCACGCCCTTGTTGAGGAACGGAAGGTGCTTGTGGTTGGTGACGCCCAACCACATGGCGACCTCGATGCCCGCACCCACGGCCGTGCGAACCGCCCAACGCAGCGGCGGAATACGGTCGAGGAACGTCTGGACCGTCGGCGACAGGCGGATGTCGAGCTTGGGGAACAGCCAGATCGGGGTGCGCTGGTAGACGTCCAGGCGCGCGACCTCCCGCGCGATGGCGGGCACCAGCTGCACTGACGAGGCGCCGGTGCCGATGACCGCGACCCGCTCATCGCGCAGGTCATGCTGCTCATCCCAGTGCAGGGTGTGGATCGTGGTGCCCGCGAAGTCCTCGATGCCTTCGATGTCCGGGATCTTGGCCTGGCCGAACACGCCGTGGGCGGAGATCAGGAACCTGGCGGTGGTGAGCTGCCCGTCGGCGGTCTGAATCTCCCAGTAGTGGGCCTGCTCGTCGAAGGCCGCCTGCACCACATCCCGGCCGAACCGCACGTGCTCCCGCAGCCCGAACCGGTCGACGAGACCGTCGGCGTAGGCCTTCACCTCGGCGCCCTTGGCGAAGACCCGACTCCACCGCCCTGTCTGGGCGAAGGAGAACTGATAGGTCACCGAGGGGATGTCGACCGCGACGCCCGGATACCGGTTGTCGCGCCAGGTGCCGCCGATGTCGTCGGCCCGTTCCAGGATCACGAAGTCGTGGATCCCGGCACGCTTCAGCTTGATCGCCGCACAGATGCCCGCGAAGCCAGCGCCGACGATCGCGACCTGCCAGTCCAACCTACTCACGAGTAACACTGCAACATCTGAAACAAACGGAGTCAAGGTGTAACGCCATAAAGTTGCGGCGAACCCACGCCGTGGCGGCCGCCTCGCGGCGTCTGGTGCAGAGGGCGATCCACGGGCGTCGCCGCACCGCGACCGGTCGGACCAGTTGGTTTGAACAGCCACGAATCGGGCGTCCGTTTAATTTGTGAATGAATGGCGGGATGCCCATTAATGGCAGTTGAACAATAGTCGACCGACGATTGGTGCAAACGGAGGTATCGGAGTAATCCAAGCCGCACGACACTGCTGGGTAGCGCTTCCCTGCGCGCCCACACAATTGCAAACGAGGTGTCATTGTGCGGAAAACCCTGCTCATAGTCACAGCCTCCGCCCTGATGTTGACCGGACTCACCGGGAGTGTTGTCTCCACGGCGAAGCCCGCGATGGCCGATACCCAGGTCCAGCAGATCGGCACCGAGGAGGAAGTGGACGTCCGGCTCGACGGCGACAACCGATCGACCCGGATCCACCGGCCGGGATCGTTCTACGTCAAGGTCCATCTCACAGGCCTCCACCTGCATAAGGGCGATGTGCTCACGGTGGCGAGCCCCGACGGCGTCGAAGTGCACACCTATACCGCCGCGGATGCGGATGCCGCAGGCCTCTGGGCGATGTCGGTCAGCGGCGACACCGCCGTCGTCTCGGTGAACTCGGCGAACAGCAGCGTCCGGGTCGACCGGATCACCCGCGGTTTCACTGATCAGGAATTCGCCGCCCAGGATGCAGGCATCCAGGCCATCTGCGGCGCGAATGACATGAAGAACATCAAATGCTACGAATCCACTCATCCCGCGAAATTCGCCAAGACCCGTGCGGTGACTCGATTGCTGATGAACGGCAAGGGTAGTTGCACCGGTTGGCGCGTCGGTCCGAACAACCGCATGGTGACCAACAACCACTGCTTCGCCGACAGCCAGACGGCGGCCAACACCGAGGTCTGGTTCGACTACTACTGCCCCGCGTGCAGCGGCGGAACCCCGACCGCGATCAAGAAGGTGAAGGCCAAGTCCGTGCTCAAGACGGACCGCGCCACCGACGTCACCCTGTTCGACGTGGCGGACTTCGAGGCCATCAAGGGCTTCGGCTATCTGGAACTGGAGAACAGGCTGGCCCCCAGGGGTGAGGAGATGTACATCATCGGTCACCCCAAGGCCCGCCCGCAGGAACTGTCCGTCGTGTCCGATCGGGAGAACGGCGGCAACTGCAAGGTAACCGGCGCCAGCGGCGTCAACATCGACTACCTGTGTGACACCGAACCCGGTTCGTCCGGCTCCCCGGTGCTCTCCAACTCGTCGAACAAGGTGATCGCCCTGCATCACCTCGGTGGCTGCCCGAACAAGGGAACCAGCGCCGACCGCGTCTACCGGGTGATCGGTTCGCTGATCTGATTCTGCACAGCCAACTGCGCGGCGGGGAGACCGGCAAGGCCTTCCCGCCGCGCGAATCAGCCGTCGGAGACGGTACTCAGTTCCGCGGGGGGTTCGCCGGGGTGGACGATGCCGAGGCGTTGGGTGGCGCGGGTCAGGGCGACGTAGAGGTCGGCACGGCCGCAGGGGGATTCGGTCAGGATGGCTGCCGGGTCCACGACCAGGACCGAGTCGAATTCCAGGCCCTTGGCCTGCTTCACCGTGAGCACCACGATGCGGGTTTCCAGGTCGGGGTTGTCGCCGACGGTCGCCTCCGGGATGGCTCCGGTGATTTTCTCGCCCAGCTTCGCGACCTCGGAGTCCGGCACGATCACGCCTAGGCGGCCCTCGCCGACCGCGGCGGCCTCGGCGGCCACGATGGGTGCCAACTCGGTTGGCAGGTCGGAGACTTGGCGGCGCCAGGGCGGGACGCCGGTCTCCCGCACGGAGGTTGGCGGGTCCACGTCGGATGCCAGCGCCGCGGCCACGGTCATGATCTCGGCTGGGGTCCGATAGTTGACGGTCAGCTTCTCCAAGCGCCAGCGTTGCTCGACGTAAGGCTCCAGGACCTGCTGCCAGGAAGAGGCGCCTGCGAGGTCGCCGGTCTGGGCCACGTCGCCGACGATCGTCATGGAGCGGGTCGGGCAGCGGCGCATCAACACCCGCCAGGCCATGTCGGACAGTTCCTGCGCCTCGTCCACGATGATGTGGCCGAAGGTCCACGTTCGGTCCGCGGCGGCGCGTTCGGCGGCGGTGAGGTTCACATCCTCGTCCTGGCGGCCTGCCAGGCGCTCGGCGTCGATCAGGTCGGCCGCCATCAGGATGTCGGGGTCGAGTTCGTCGTCCTCCAACCGCAGGATGTCCAAGACTCCTTCGGCGTAGGCCAGGCGCTCGCGGCGTTTGCGCTCGGCCAGGGCGCGGGCCTCGCTGTCGTCCTCACCGAGCAGTTCCGCGGCCTCGTACAGCAGCGGAACGTCGGCCGGGCTCCACTCGCCGTCCTGGTCGCGCAGCAGCAGGTGACGTTCCTCGTCGGACAGTGATGGCGCGGCGGAGGCCAGGCGGTCGGCGTCGGCGAAGAGATCCGCCACGAGTTCCTGCGGGGTCAGCTCAGGCCACACCCAATCCAGGGCGGACAGCACCTCGGGCTCGTGGCGGAGTTCGCGGCGGACGTCGGCGATGTCGCCGGGGTCGAGGAACTCGCGGCCAAGTTGGTCGGCCACCTGCCAGGTCAGGGCTTCGACGACCTCCTCGACCACCAGGGGTCTTGCCAGGTTGTGGGGGCGGCGGGAGCGTCTGGCGCGGTCTCGGGCGCGTTCGCAGATCTCGGCGTCCAACGACAGGTGGTGGTCACGGTCGAAGACGATCTCGATGGGGTCCTCGGGGATGCGCTGGCGGTCGGCCACGGCCCGCGTGATCACGTCCACCATGGACAGTCGGCCCTTGACCTCGGCGGCTGCCATCGGCTCCGCGCGGCGTGCGGTGATGCCGGGGTAGAGCTTGCCCATTGTGGAGAGCATGACGCCGGTCTCGCCGAGGGAAGGCAGGACTTGGCCGATGTAGCTGAGGAACGTCGAGTTGGGGCCGAGGATCAGCATGCCGCGGCGAGACAGCTGTTCCCGGTAGGTGTAGAGCAGGAACGCGGCGCGGTGCAGGGCAACGGCGGTCTTGCCGGTGCCCGGCCCGCCCTGGACGACCAGCACGCCCTGGTTGTCGGAGCGGATGATGCGGTCCTGCTCGCCCTGGATGGTCTGCACGATGTCGGTCATGCGGCCGGTGCGGGTCGAGTTCAGCGCGGCCAGCAGTGCGGCCTCGCCGGTGACGGTGGAGGTACCGCTCGGATCCTGGTCGAGCGCCAGGGGCTCGTCGTCGATCTCGACGACCTTGCGCATCCGGGTGCGGATGTGGCGGCGCAGCGTGACTCCGTCAGGAGAGGCCGCGGTCGCCAGGTAGAAGGGGCGGGCCGCGGGTGCCCGCCAGTCCACCAGCAGCGGGTTGTAGTCGTCCTCCTCATCGAAAATGCCGATTCGCCCGATATAGCGACGTCCGCCGTCGTGGAAATCGAGGCGGCCGAAACACAGGCCCGCTTCGACGGCGCTGTATTGGGCCAGTTGTCCACCGAAGGTGCGGGTGGCGACATCCCGTTCGGTCTGCGCGGCGAATTTCGCCCCCGACTCGCTCAGTGCGGTGGAAAGCCTGGTCGAAGCCAGTTTACGGAGGTTATCCAGGCGGCCGTAGAGCATGGAGACGTACTCCTGCTCTCTGCCGAGCTCATCTGTCTGCACGGTTTCCGAAGTTGACAACCGGACTTCCCCTCACGTAAAATAAATGCAGTCGCCTTATTCTGCGCTTTTATCGTGCGACCTCGAGAAGCAAATATAGCGGCCATTTTGAGTACGCGCCAATGGTCTCGAGGCAAATGCTCGGCCGTGCATGAGTCCGGCTTCGGTGCTCAGGTGTTCATCCGTAGGCTTCCGTGGTTGTTATGCGTGGCGTGGGGTGTTCTGCGCCGCACACGCTGCCGACGATCGACGGGCGATCGCCGCGGCCGGCAGCCTGTTATGGCTGGTCGGAGCCCCGATCCGACAGGTGGTGATCGCGAGGCTCGCGACGACGCCACCAAAGGATGCGTACGGGCGCATGGGGTTAGAGTTCGCTGCGTGACCACGCCGCCGCTGATCGCCCCCAGCATCCTGTCCGCCGATTTCGCCCGCCTGGCTGAGGAAGCCGAGGCGGTGCGCGGCGCGGATTGGCTGCACGTGGACGTGATGGACGCGCACTTCGTGCCCAACCTGACGTTGGGCCTGCCGGTGGTGGAGGCGCTGCGCAAGGCGACCGACATCCCGCTGGACTGCCACCTGATGATCGACGACCCCGACCGGTGGGCGATCGGCTATGCGGAGGCGGGTGCCCACAATGTGACGGTGCACGCCGAAGCCGCCGCCGATCCGGTGCAACTGGCCAAGAACCTGCGTGCCGCGGGGTCCAAGGCCGGGCTGTCGGTGAAACCCGGCACGCCGTTGGAGCCCTACATCGAGGTGCTCAAGCACTACGACACGCTGCTGGTCATGTCGGTGGAGCCCGGCTTCGGCGGGCAATCGTTCATCGCCGAGGTGCTGGAGAAGGTCCGCACCGCGCGCAGACTCGTCGACACCGGCCATTTGAAGTTGCTGATCGAGATCGACGGCGGCATCAACGCCGACACCATCGAGCAGGCCGCCGAAGCCGGTGTGGACTGCTTTGTCGCGGGCTCCGCCGTCTACGGTGCCGCCGACCCGGCCGCGGCGGTCGAGTCGCTGCGGGCCAAGGCCGAAGCGGCCCGGTCGTGAACCACCCGGCCCACGGGCCCGAGCTGACCCCGACCATGCGCCGGGCCATCGAGCTTGGCCGCTCCGTCGCGGGCACCACCAGCCCCAACCCGCCGGTCGGCTGCGTGGTCTTGGACGCCGGGGGCCATCCCGTCGGCGAGGGCGCGACCCAACCGCCGGGTGGCCCGCATGCCGAGGTGATGGCGTTGCGCGCGGCGGGGGAGTGGGCCCGCGGCGGGACCGCCGTCGTGACGCTGGAGCCCTGCAATCACCACGGCCGCACCGGCCCGTGCTCCGAGGCGCTGCTGGAGGCCGGCATCGACCGCGTGATCTACGCCGTCTCCGACCCCAACCCGCTGGCGACCGGCGGCGCTGAGCGCCTGCGGGCCGAGGGCGTGAAGGTGGAGAGCGGGCTGCTCGGCGACGAGGTCGCCTCGGGACTGCTGCGACCGTGGCTGCACTTCGCCCGCACCGGCAGGCCGCACGTGACCTACAAATACGCCGCCACCCTCGACGGCCGCGTCGCCGCCGCCGACGGCACCAGCCGCTGGATCAGCTCACCCGAGTCACGCGCCGACGTGCACGCGATGCGCTCCACGGTGGACGCCATCGCGGTCGGGCTGGGCACCGTGCTGACCGACGATCCCGCGCTGACCGCTCGCACCCCGGAGGGCGAGCACGGGCCGCGGCAGCCGCTGCGGGTGGTGGTCGGCGTCGGCGACATTCCCGACGGCGCGAAGGTGACCGACGACACTGCACCGCTGCTGCACCTGCGTACCCGCGACCCCGACGAGGTGCTGGCCGCGCTGGCCGAGCGCGGGGTGGTTGACCTGCTGCTGGAGGGCGGGCCGAGGCTCGCCGGGGCGTTCTTCGCGGCTGGCGCCGTGCAGCGCGTGCTGGTGTACCTGGCACCCAAACTGCTGGGCGCGGGCCCCGCCGCGCTGACCGACACCGGAATAGAGACCATCGCCGATGCGCTTTCATTGCGCATCGAGGAGATCGTTGCGGTGGGGCCGGACCTGCGCATCACAGCGGAAGTGGGTAAGTAAGTGTTCACCGGGATCGTCGAGGAACGCGGCAGGATCGTGGCCGTCGACCAGCTCACCGACGCGGCGCGGCTGGCCATCACAGGCCCGACCGTCACCTCCGATGCCAAGCACGGTGACTCCATCGCGGTCAATGGCGTCTGCCTGACCGTGGTCGACGTCGACGGCGGCACCTTCACCGCCGACGTCATGCAGGAAACCCTCAACCGCAGCTCGCTGGGCAAGCTCGCCACCGGCGACGAGGTCAACCTGGAGCGCGCCGTCGCTGTCGGCGCCCGGCTCAGTGGCCACATCGTGCAGGGTCACGTGGACGGTGTCGGCGTCATCGCCGCGAAGCAGCCCACCGAGAACTGGGAGAACGTCCGCGTCTCCCTGCCAGCGCAGCTTGCCCGGTACGTGGTCGAGAAGGGCTCCATCACCGTCGACGGGGTGTCGCTGACCGTGGTGGAGGCAGGCGACGACTACTTCACCGTGAGCCTCATCCCCACCACCCGCGAGCTCACCACCTTGGGTATCCGCGAGGTCGGTGACCAGGTGAACCTGGAGGTCGACGTGCTCGCCAAATATGTGGAACGCCTCGCAGTGCCGCATCTCGCATATCCGCACAACCGCCACCAGGGTGACAATGGGGGCACGCAGGAGGAGGTCCGGTGACTGGAATCGAAGCCGACCTGGATGTACGGCGGATCGCGTTCGACAGCATCGAGCGGGCGCTGTCCGATATCGCCGACGGCCGTCCGGTGATCGTCGTGGACGACGAGGACCGGGAGAACGAGGGCGATCTGATCTTCGCCGCGGAGAAGGCCACCCCTGAGCTCGTGGCGTTCATGGTCCGCTACACCTCCGGCTACATCTGCGTCGCGCTGCCCGGCGCGGACTGCGATCGGCTGGACCTGCCGCCGATGTACCACACCAACCAGGACTCGCTGCGTACCGCGTACACCGTGACGGTGGACGCCAAGAAGGGCGTCACCACCGGCATCTCCGCCGCCGACCGGGCCCGCACGATCCGCCTGCTCGCCGACGCCAAGGCCGGTTCCGAGGACTTCGTCCGCCCGGGGCACGTGGTGCCGCTGCGGGCCAAGGAAGGCGGGGTGCTGCGCCGCACCGGCCACACCGAGGCCGCCGTGGACCTGGCCCGCCTCGCGGGCCTGCGCCCGGCAGGCGCGCTGTGCGAGGTGGTCAGCCAGAAGGACGAGGGCGATATGGCCCGCCGCGATGAGCTGGAGGTCTTCGCCGCGGAGCACGACCTGGCGCTGATCACCATCGCGGACCTGATCGCTTACCGCCGCCGCTTCGAAAAGCAGGTCGAGCGGGTCGCCGAGGCCCGCATCCCCACCGCGCACGGCGCGTTCCGGGCCGTCGGCTACGACAGCGTCATCGACGGCATCGAGCATGTGGCGCTGGTGTACGGCGAGATCGGCGACGGTGAGGACGTGCTGGTCAGGGTGCACTCGGAGTGCCTGACCGGCGATGTGTTCGGCTCGCTGCGCTGCGACTGCGGACCCCAGCTGGACGCCGCCCTGGAGCGAGTGGCCGCCGAAGGCCGCGGCGTGGTGCTCTACGTTCGTGGCCACGAAGGCCGCGGCATCGGCCTGATGCACAAGCTGCAGGCCTACCAGCTTCAGGACGGCGGCGCGGACACCGTCGACGCCAACCTGGCGCTCGGCATGCCCGCCGATGCCCGCGACTACGGCACCGGCGCGCAGATCCTGGTTGACCTCGGCATCCGCTCGATGCGGCTGCTCACCAACAACCCCGCCAAGCGCGCGGGCTTGGAGGGTTACGGGCTGCGCATCGTGGGGAAGGTGGAGCTGCCGATCCGCCCCAACCCGGAGAACCTGCGGTACCTGCGGGCCAAGCGGGACCGCATGGGCCATGAGCTGCCCGGACTGGACGACATCCTCGATGAGGGCAAGGGCGGTGTCACGGCGTGAGCGGTTCCGGCCGACCCGAGGTCGACGTTCCCGAGTGTCCCGAGCTGCGCGTGGCCATCGCCGCCACCAAATGGCACCCCACCATCACCGACCAACTGCTCAACCGCGCGCTGGCGGCCGCCGGTGAGGCGGGCGTCGCCGAGCCCACCGTGGTACGGGTGCCCGGAGCGGTGGAGCTGCCGGTGGTCTGCCAGGCGTTGGCCAAGCACCACGATGTGGTCGTCGCGCTGGGCGTGGTGATCCGCGGCGGCACCCCGCACTTCGAGTACGTCTGCGACGCCGTCACCGCGGGCCTGACCCGGGTGTCGCTGGATGAGGAGACACCGGTCGGCAATGGTGTGCTGACCTGCGACACCGAACAGCAGGCCGTGGACCGGTGCGGGCTGCCGGACTCCGTCGAGGACAAGGGCTTCGAGGCCTGCGTTGCCGCCCTGCAGACCGCGATCGTGCTGCGGGGCGTCCGCCGCCCCTGGACCGAGCAGGGCTTCGCCGGATGAGCGCACTCCAGATCCGCCCCCGCAAGGTTCGCCGTGTCGCCGCCGCGTCCGCCGTGGTGCTGGTGGCGGTGTTCACCGTGGTCGCGGTGCTGCTGCGGGAGACCCCGACCGGCGTGTACTTCCAGGTGTCCGACCAGATCGCCATGGTCGGCGTCGGCGTCCTGCTGGCCGCGGGCGCGTTGCTGTTCGCCCGCCCCCGGTTGCGTGCCGACGACCAGGGTGTCGAGGTCCGCAATGTGATCGGCACCCAGCAGATCCCGTGGCAGCTGATCCGCGAGGTCTCCTTCCCCGACGGCGTCCCGTGGGCACGGCTGGAACTGCCCGACGACGAGTACATCCCCGTGATGGCGATCCAGGCCACCGACGGCGAGCACGCCGCGGACTCCATCACGGCACTGCGCAGGCTCCACGCCGAACGCACCGCCTGATCGCGGATCGCGAACGGGACCGGCCTCGCGAGCGGTCCCGTCTCCCTGCGCCCAGGTCAGGTTCGCTGGTACAGCTGCCACTGCCGGTCGGCGGGGTCTGCATTGCCGAAGTGCCGGTGCAACCGCGGCAAGGTCCAGCCGGTGCCGATGTCCGGCGGGGCCATCGCGGCGTCCGGCTTCGACGGGGGCATGAGGACGACGACAAGACCGGGCAGTGCGAGCTGATCAATCTTCCAATACTGGGCGTCGGTGCCGTCGCAGTCGACCGGGACGACGTTGTTGCCGAAGTCGAACTTCTTGTTGGCGGGCTGAAGGCATTTGCCGGTCCTGTTGACGGTCGCGTCCCGGTCGCCTCCGGCTTGACATGAGGCGACTGCCGTCCGCCGGGTTAACCACGAGTCCCGGCCTGGATTCCGACATCATGCTGAACCGCACGAATCGCTCCTCATGAATCGGTGTCAGAAACCGCACGCCGCACCGCGTCTTTGAGGAATGGCGTGATCCCTTGGATGAACAGGACGCCTCCGACAACAACCGTAAGGGCAGTTCGCGGTCGCGGCGCAAGTCCCGATGCCGTCGAGCACTCAATTTGTTGTAACCGGTACACGCTGGTGTGCTAAAGCGCTTTCCGATCGAACACCCGGAGTCGATGCCATTGCTGCTGCTCGCAACTATCGAGATGGGAGAATCAATCAACTGGCCTGGTCAGGGCAGGGGCGTGCTGCGATCGAGGGTTCGTGCGGATGCGACAGCCGAGTGGGAGCCACTCCGAGGCGGTTTAGTCGCCTGCGAAGAAGTGCATGTCGATAGTGCACACAGGAAAATCACCAAGGAGGTACAAGTCAGTGCACTATGTCAAGCTTGATACCAAGGCAATCGACTTCCCGCCCGCCAAGGGCGGTCCCCAGCGGAAGACCGAGAAATTCTACTTCGGAGGCCAGCAGGTCGTCGAAGCCAAGGTGGCCCTGAGCGGCTTTCACGCGGAATTCGTCAATGTGGATCACTCCTTTCACAAGTTGTTCTACCGTGTTGCCGAGGTGCACCCCCGTGGGCCGGAAGTCGAGGTGACCGTGGGAATTCGGGCTGCGAGACCACTCGAATGACTGGGATGACCTGTTCCAAGGCTCGGTCGAACTGCTCGTGATCGCACACACGCGGGACTGATGAACAAGGCGAACGCACGGCGCGGGTACGCGGCCATCGCGGTCCCCGACGGGCAGGTCGGAGGCGATCCGGTGGCCGCGTGCGCTTCTCAGGGCTTTCACAGCGAAGTAGGGCATAACGGGAGGGTCGGCGCGTCGTTGTCCGCCGTGTCGGAGGTTGCGTGAACCACACCGAGGGACGGTTCGTATTCAGTGGCGAAGACCCACCACGAAGTACATCGGACCTGGTATGGGGATCGACTGGCCGTCACGGGATAGTCGGCGCACGATGGCAGGTCCAGTTCCTGGACTATGGAGGTAACGGTATGCCGCAGCCCGAGGACCCAACGCTCACTCGCAGGCGACTGCTGTGCGGCTCGGCAGTGGTGGCCGCGGGATTGAGCGTCAGCGCCTGCGGCAGCCTGATGGGCGGCGGAGCGGGCGAGGCGACCGACGGCGGCACCGCGGGTGCGGGCAAGTCCACCAAGGAGCCCGGCACCGGCGAGGCGCCCAAGAGCGGCACGGCCTTGGCCAAGCTCTCCGAACTGCCCGCCAACGGCGGCAAGGTCGTCACCCTCGATGATGGTCGCAAGCTGGTGCTGGTGCGCACCGGCAATACGGTCAAGGCCTTCGACGCGATCTGTCCGCACCAGGGCGCGACGCTCAAGGCACCCGCAGGCGGCACCATCGTGTGTCCGCTGCACGGCAGCGCATTCAGCGCAGCCGACGGCACCCTGAAGAAGGGGCCTGCCAAGACCGGTCTCGAGGAGACCGAGGTCAAGGTCGTCAAGGGCGAGGTGGTGACGGCCTGAGAGAAGCCCAGCCCGGAGGGAAACGAGTCTGCAGGGGGCTCGCGATGATTCCGGGTCTGTAGAACGGCGGCGGCTGCAGGGAGCCGTCGCCGTTCTTTTTCCCACGGACGGTGACTCCGCGCTGGGCCGCGGAAGCGGTGCAAGGGCCAACCGGGTGCGACCTCCTTCACAGGCTTGCGCGTGGATACGCCGAATGTCCGGATTCGCTTCTGGGCCAACAGGGTGAGCCGCTAGGCCGTCCCGGTAGAGCGCATCACGACACCGATTCAGCACGCCTCCGCCGGCCTTACCGTGAGGGTGGATGAATCCGCCGTGGAGGGCAGGCAGTCATGCAGGTTCTCGGAACCCAGCGCGCCAGGCAGTTGCACAGCGCGGCGGAGATCTGGTTCCGCCAACGGCTGCTGGACACCGCCTTCGGCTCCGAGTTGCCCGGCCTCGGCTACTTCGGCGTCACCATCCCGCTCGGCGGCGGACAGGCCCAGCGTGCGGACGCGGTGCTGTTCACCCCGCAGGCGCTGATCGTGGTCGCCACCCGCATGCTGCCCTGGTACCGCGGCGGAATGCTGCGGGCCCCGTTGTCCGGGCCATGGACCATCGAGGGCATGGACGCCCGGTTCGAAAACCACGGTGAGCCCAATCCTGGAAACACGGTGAACCGGCTGGTCTTCGCGCTGCGCGAGAACCTGCGCAGGCAGGGGCTGACCGCGCCGGTGCGCGGGCTGGTGTGCGTCGCGGGGCCGCGGATCAAGGTGCGCCAGGAACGCGCGTCGAAGCAGCTTTCCGGCTTCCTGGTCTGTGGTGGCACCACGACGGAGATCATCCGCGCGGCGCGCCAACTGCACGGACCAGAGGGTCCACAGTGGACACCGGGAGCGGTGCTGGAGGCGTTGAGCGCGCTGCACTTGGACTACGACCTGCCCGACTACGGCACTCTCGCCGACGAGGGCTTCTCCGCCGCCGTCCCGCCCAGGCAGGCGCTGCCGTCGATCAGCGTGCCGGAGCCCATCACCAGCTACCGCCGCGGCATCACGCCGGAGATGCTGATGGTCGGCGCGCTCGGTGTGCCGGTGGCGCTGGGCGTGACCCTGGTCGGCATGGTCGGCCAGGAGATCTGGAACGTGCTGCCCTCATCGGAATCTGTGTCCGGCCTGTTCAGCGGGCCGTCGCAGGTGCGGGCCGACGGCGTGCAGTTCGAGGAGGTCCGCGGCAAGGGCAAGGTGCACACGGCGGGCGTGAACGCCGAACGCATCTCCGCCGAATGCACCGCCATGGCCACCGGTGAGGTACGTCGCCTGCTCGCCGCCCGGCCCTGCGACGACCTCGACCAGCAGGTTTTCCTCACCACGCTGGACGGCAGGCAGATCACCGTCACGGTGAGCACCATCCGCATGCAGGACGCCGAGGCCGCCGGTGAGTTGGCCTATCTGCTGACCGCACCGACCGGCGGCACACTGCGCGAACCCGGTGACCAGCCCGACGCCGCCATCGCCAATGCCGTGACCTCGGCTGACCGCGACGGCCGGACGGTGGTGCTCACCAGGGCCCGATACGCCGACGGCACCCACGCCGACGCAGGCGGCCAACTCCGCAAGGCGGGGCTGGCGGCCATCCGACTCGGTGGCTGAGCGGGAACGCGGGTCAGGGCTCCAGGTCGAGCGCGGCGCGGAACGAGCCGTCCATGTAGAACGGCACCGAGCTGTGGCCATGGGATCTTCCACCGGCCGTCGACCTTGCGGAAGCCGATGGTTTCGCGGAACCACATGCTGAAGCCTTCGGAGGCGCCCGCGGGAGTGGCGGCCATTCGGGCGATGCCGTGGCAGAAGGCGAGGTCCTCGCCCGCCTCGATCCGCGGGTCGTGCAGGCGGTAGGTGACGGGTCCGTCGAAGGTGGCGAACCAGGCGGCCATCCCCTCCAGGTCAGGACCGAGGCTGAGCAGCGGCGGGGCCAGGGTCATCAGCACCACGTCCTCGGTGAGGTGCTTGATCCCGGCCGCGGCGTCCTTGGCATACATGACCTTCTCGCGTTCGGCCAGCAGGGCCTGGATTTCCTCGTGCGTGGAGCTCATGCGGACAAATCCCTTCCGTGGAGACTGCGTTCACATGAAGAGACCGCTCGTGGACCGAGAACTCATCGCAGGTGACTACTTGATCAAGCAATAGGCTTTCAGGCTGCTCGAACTTCTGTCGGTGCGGCAATCTAGGCTGGTCGTCGTGGCCGACCCGTCGACCTACCGTCCCGCACCAGGCACGATCCCAGACGCGCCCGGCGTCTACCGCTTTCGCGATGAGCACCGCCGGGTGATCTACGTCGGCAAGGCCAAAAGCCTGCGCAGCCGGCTGAACTCCTACTTCGCCGACCTCGCAGGACTGCACCCGCGGACCAAGCAGATGGTGATGGCGGCGGCGGGCGTGGAGTGGACGGTCGTCGGCACCGAGGTCGAGGCCCTTCAGCTGGAGTACTCCTGGATCAAGGAGTTCGACCCGCGCTTCAACGTGCGCTACCGGGACGACAAGTCCTACCCGATGCTGGCGGTCACGCTGCACGAGGAGTACCCGCGGCTACACGTCTACCGCGGTCCGCGCCGCAAGGGCGTCCGCTACTTCGGCCCGTTCGCCCACGCCTGGGCCATCCGGGAGACCCTGGACCTGCTGCTGCGCGTCTTCCCGGCCCGCACCTGCTCGGCGGGGGTGTTCAAACGGCACTCCCAGATCGGCAGGCCCTGTCTGCTCGGCTACATCGACAAATGCTCCGCGCCCTGCATCGGCAAGGTCAGCGCCGGGGAGCACCGTGGGATCGTCGAGGACTTCTGCGACTTCCTCTCCGGCCGCACCGACACCATGATGCGCAGGCTCGAACGCGAGATGCAGGCCGCCTCCGACGAGTTGGAGTTCGAGCGGGCCGCCCGGCTGCGCGACGACCTCGGCGCGCTGCGCCGGGCCATGGAGAAGCAGGCCGTGGTGCTCGGCGACGGCACCGACGCCGATGTGGTGGCCTTCGCCCAGGACGAGTTGGAGGCCGCGGTCCAGGTCTTCCACGTGCGCGGCGGCCGGGTCCGCGGCCAGCGCGGCTGGGTGGTCGACAAGGTCGAGGAGGTCGGCACCGCGGGGCTGGTGGAGCAGTTCGTCACCCAGTTCTACGGCGAGCAGGTGGAGTTCGCCGAGCAGGCCGACGGCGGTGGCAACGGCAGCCCGGTGCCGCGGGAGGTGCTGGTCCCCGAACTGCCCGAGGACGCCGAGGCGCTCGCCGAGTGGCTGTCCGGCCTGCGCGGCGCGCGGGTCGCGCTGCGGGTGCCGCAGCGCGGGGACAAGCGGGCGCTGGCCGAAACCGTGCAGCGCAACGCGCACGAGGCGTTCACCCAGCACAAGCTGCGCCGCGCCGGTGACCTCACGGCCCGCTCGGCGGCGCTTCAGGAGTTGCAGGACTCCCTCGCACTGGACAGCGCGCCGCTGCGCATCGAGTGCGTCGACGTCAGCCACGTGCAGGGCAGCGATGTGGTCGCCTCGCTGGTGGTCTTCGAGGACGGCTTGGCCCGCAAGTCCGAGTACCGCCGCTTCGCCGTTCGCGAGGGCGCCGACCGCGGTGACGTGGGCTCCATCGAGGAGGTCGTGCGCCGCCGTTTCGCCGCCTACCTGCGGGAGATCGGGCGCGCGGTGGACGCCGCGACGAAAGCGGAGGACAGGCCAGGAGTCGATCCGGAGAACGGGCGCATCGCCGAGGCAGAAGGCAGGCCCGGCATCGACCCCGACACCGGGCGGCCGCGCAAGTTCGCCTACCCGCCGAACCTGCTGGTGATCGACGGCGGCGCCCCGCAGGTCGCGGTCGCGGCGGACGTGCTGGCGGAGTTGGGCATCACCGACGTCGCGGTGATCGGCCTGGCGAAGCGGCTGGAGGAGGTCTGGCTGCCCGGCGAGCCGGACCCGGTGATCCTGCCTCGCACCAGCGAGGCCCTCTACCTGCTGCAACGCGTGCGGGACGAGGCGCACCGGTTCGCGGTGGCCTACCACCGGCAGAAACGCGGCAAGCGGATGCGGGGCTCCGCGCTGGACGAGGTCCCCGGCCTGGGGCCTGCCCGGCGCAACGCCCTGCTCAAACACTTTGGTTCGCTGCGCAGGCTGCGTGAGGCGACCCCGGAACAGATCGGCGAGGTACCCGGCATCGGCCCCCAACTCGCGCGGACGGTGTGCGAGGCATTGGCGGGCGCCGGGGCCGTCGCCGACCCGAAGACGAACGGAACAGGGAGCAGATGAGCGACGTCAATGCCGACCCGGTCGGCAAGGCAGGCATCGAGGTCGCCGTGGTGACCGGCCTGTCGGGGGCGGGCCGCAGCACCGCGGCGAAATGCCTCGAAGACCTCGGCTGGTTCGTGGTGGACAACCTGCCGCCCGAGTTGATCTCCACCATGGTCGAGCTAGGCGCGCAGGCCCGCGGCCAGATCACCCGGCTGGCGGTGGTGATGGATGTGCGCAGCCGTGCGTTCACCGACGACCTCGCCGCCGTGATCAAGGATCTGGACGCCCGCGGATACCGCCCGAAGGTGTTGTTCCTGCAAGCCAGCGACCCGGTGTTGATCCGCCGCTTCGAGCAGGTGCGCCGCGGCCACCCGATGCAGGGTGACGGCAGGCTCGCCGACGGCATCAGCGCCGAGCGCAGGCTCCTGGAGCCGCTGCGCGAGGAGGCCGACCTGGTGCTGGACACCAGCGGCCTGTCCGTGCACCAGCTTCGCGCGAAGATCGAGGACGCGTTCGGCACCGAGCACAGCACCCGCACCCGGATCACCGTGCTGTCCTTCGGCTACAAATACGGTCTGCCGATGGACGCCGACCTGGTGATGGACGTGCGGTTCCTGCCCAACCCGTTCTGGATCCCCGAACTGCGCGACCTCACCGGCCTGGACTCCGATGTGCGCAACTACGTGCTCACCCAGGAGGGCGCCGAGGAGTTCCTGCAGCGCTACCGCGAACTGCTTCAGCTGGTCGGCGCGGGGTACCGGCGCGAGGGCAAGCGGTACCTGACGTTGGCCATCGGCTGCACCGGCGGCAAGCACCGCAGCGTCGCGATCTCCGAGGAACTCGCCGCCAGGATGTCGGACGAGGACGGTATCGCCATCAAGGTCGTGCACCGCGATCTCGGCCGTGAGTAGGGAGAATCCGGGAGTGCGCTCCTTCAAAGCTGTGGCCCTCGGTGGGGGCCGCGGCCTGTTCACCACCCTGTCCGCGCTGCGCAGGCTCACCGACGACGTGACCGCGGTGGTCACCGTCGCCGACGACGGCGGCTCGTCGGGACGGCTGCGCCGCGAGCTGGGCCTGCTGCCGCCCGGCGACCTGCGCAAGGCGCTCGCGGCGCTGGCCGGGGACGACGACACAGGAAAGCGCTGGGCGGGGGTGTTCCAACACCGGTTCGGCGGCAGCGGCGCACTCGCGGGCCACACGGTGGGGAACCTGTTGCTGGCCGGGCTCTTCGAGGTGCTTGGCGACCCGGTGTCCGCATTGGACGAAGCCGCCCGGCTGCTCGGCGTGCGCGGCCGGGTGCTGCCGATGTGCTGTGAGCCCATGGACATCCAGGCCGAGGTGATCGGGCTGGACGAGGACCCCGCGGCGATCCGGCGCATCCGCGGCCAGGTCGCGGTGGCCACCACCCCTGGCCGGGTCAAGCGCATCCAGCTGCACCGCGCGGGCAGGCCGGACGAGGCTCCCCGGGCCTGCATCGAGGCGGTCCGCGCGGTGCGCAACGCCGATCTCGTGGTGCTGGGCCCCGGCTCCTGGTTCACCAGCGTCCTCGTGCACCTGCTCGTCGACGACCTGCGCGAAGCACTGATCACCACCGGCGCACGCCGCGCCGTGATTCTCAACCTGGTCCCTCAGCCGGGTGAAACGGCCGGATTTTCGCCGGAACAGCACCTGGACGTACTGTCCCAGCACGCACCAGAGCTCAGGATCGACGCGGTACTGGCCGATGTTGACTCAGTACCGGTCCCGGACCGGTTACGCCGGGCCGCGCAGGCGCTCGGTGCGCAGGCGCACTTCGGCCGGATCGGCGTGGCGGACCCGCAGGCCCGACATGATCCGGTCGCACTGGCCGCCGCGTTGCGTGCGGCGCTGGTGGAGGATCTGGTGGAGCGGGACAGGATTGAAGGGCACGGGAAACCGCGCCGGGAGGAGGACCTACGTGGCGATGACCTCATCGGTCAAGGATGAGCTGAGCAGGCTGGCGGTCAACAAGACCTGCTGTCGCCGTGCCGAGGTGTCCTCGCTGCTGCGGTTCGCCGGGGGTCTGCACATCGTCGCGGGCCGGGTCGTCGTGGAGGCCGAACTGGACACCGGAGCCTGCGCGCGCAGGCTGCGCAAGGAGATCCACGAACTGTTCGGCCACAGCTCCGACGTGCACGTGATCACCTCCGGCGGTCTGCGCAAGGGCACCCGGTTCGTGGTGCGCGTGGTGAAGGACGGCGACGGGCTCGCCCGCCAGACCGGGCTGATCGACCCGCGCGGCAGGCCCGTCCGCGGTTTGCCCGCCCATGTGGTCTCCGGCGGGGTCTGCGACGCCGAGGCCGCGTGGCGCGGCGCGTTCCTGGCCCACGGTTCGCTCACGGAGCCCGGCCGCTCCTCGGCGTTGGAGGTCACCTGTCCCGGCCCCGAGGCCGCGCTGGCCCTGGTCGGTGCCGCCCGCAGGCTGGGGATCTCCGCCAAATCGCGCGAGGTCCGGGGCGCCGATCGGGTGGTGGTGCGTGACGGCGATGCCATCGGCGCGCTGCTCACCCGCCTCGGCGCGCACGAGAGCGTGCTGGCTTGGGAGGAGCGGAGGATGCGCCGCGAGGTCCGCGCCACCGCCAACCGCCTGGCCAACTTCGACGACGCCAACCTGCGCCGCTCCGCCCGCGCGGCCGTGGCCGCCGCCGCCAGGGTGTCCCGCGCGCTGGAGATCCTCGGCCCGGACGCGCCCGACCACCTGGTCGCCGCGGGCAACCTGCGGCTCGAGCACCGGCAGGCGTCGCTGGAGGAGTTGGGCCAGCTTGCCGAACCGCAGATGACCAAGGACGCGGTCGCGGGACGGATTCGCCGCCTGCTGAACATGGCGGATAAGAAGGCCCACGAGACCGGCATGCCCGACACCGAGTCGGCCGTCACCCCGGACATGCTCGACGGCGCCGACTGACCGGTCAGGCGAGAGCCGGCGTGGCGGTCGCGGAGCTCGCGGTCGGGTCGTCAGGACATGCTCACGACAGACCGGCCGCGGTGAGGCCGTTCATCACGCAACGCACCGCCGACACCCACGTCACAACCCACTTGTGCGGCAGGCCCTTCACTCCGTCGCGGGTGAGTGTGCGGGCTGCCGTGGCACCGTAGCGGTCATGGGCCGAAGATCATCGGGACGAGGGTGCGGCGGGCGTAGACGCGCAGGGCGTCGGCGTCGCCGAGGCCGACGCGGCCGCCGGGCAGCACCAGGAACGAGGCGAAGAGCCGGGCCACCGTCTCGCCCGCGTCGTCGGCGTCGAGATGCTGTGCGCGACCCTCCGACTGGGCGCGGCGGATGGTCGCCGCGACGAAGCCCGAGGCCAGCCGCAGCAGCACCGAGTCCTGGGCGGTGGCGATCGCCAGCAGGCTGCCCGGCTCCACCCGCATCGTCCGGCTGATCACCGGGTGCCCTCGGGTGAAGGACATCATCGCCACGAACGCCTCGACGAAACCGTCCACGACGTCCTCGGCGCGGCCCATCGCCTCGGTCATGGTGGCGATGGCGCGCTGCCCCTCACGCGTGATCACCGCCGCGAGGAGTTGGTCGCGATCGCCGAAGCGGCGGTAGAGCGTGACGCGGTTGACCCCGGCCCGACGGGCGATGCCCTCCATGGTGAAGCCGCCGATGCCCACGGCGGCCAGTTCCGCCACCGTGCCGTCGAGAATTCGGACCAGGGTGCGGTCCCGCTCGTCGATCGACTCGCCATCGAAGGCCTGGGCGATCAGCACTGCGATCTCGGATTCCATCGGTCTCAGCTCTCACCATGCAACAGGTGCAACATGTAGTGTATCTCCTGTTTCATCGGGGATCGTGGAGGAATCATGCACCCACGGCATGAGGATTACGGTTTCTTCGGCCCCGGCTCGCCGACTTGGCGCGTCTGGTCCCATCCGACGGCGGTTATCGCGGTCTTGCGGTCGATGGTCATCCAGTTGTTCGAACCGGGTTCGGCGGCGGGCATCGCCCAGCACTCGGCTGTCGTGGACGATCCCCGCGGGAGGCTGGATCGCACCGGCGACTACTTCCTCGCCGTGGTCTTCGGCGACAGCCGGACCGCGCTGGAGGCCTCGGGGCGGCTCAAACGCCTGCACCGCACGATGATCGGTTTCGAGCCGGTGAGCGGGCAGATCTACCGGGCGAACGATCCGGGCGCCCAGTTGTGGGTGCACCTGACCGCCTGGCACTCGGTGCTCTACGCCTCCGAGCGGTACGGCCCCGGCCCGCTGTCGACGGCGCAGGAGCGCCGGTACTGGCAGGAGTGCGCGGTCGCCGCCGAACTCCAGACCTGCTCGCCCGCCGACGTCCCCGCGGACCGGGCGGGAGTGCGGGAGTACTTCGCCGCGATGCGCCCGCGGCTGTGCGTGACCGAGCAGTCCAGGCGCCTCATCGAGTCGGTCCTGTACCCGCCGACGCGCCGGGCCGCCGCGGCGTTGTGGCCGTCCAGTCCGTTCGTGCGGGCCGCCGCCGTGGCGCTCATCCCGCGGTACCTGCGCAGGCTGGGGTTCGACCAGCACGGGATGGTCGACGGTGCGGTGCGGCGGCTGGCCAGGGTGGCTCGCGCCGCGCTCACGCAGTCCGTGTTCCGGCGGGCGCCCGCGCCGGGTGGCGAGGTCCGCGACCGGGCGCTTCGGGGAAGTCCGCTGCGTGCCGAGGTGATCACCCCGGCGGAGGGTCGGGTGCGGCGGAAAACGCTCGCGCTGGCCGAGGCCGGGCTGCCGTTACAGCTTTGAGACGTTTGCAGACAGGAAAGACATTCCGCATATGGCCATCTGAACGTAGGTTCTCCTGACAGTCGACCACCCCTGCGTCGGCTTTCCTTACCCTGCTGGAGACCCTGCATGTCCAAGTGGAATTCGGCGCGCCTGCTCGGCGTCGCCGCGGTGGCGGGCGCCGTCCTGATCACCCCGTTCTCGTCAGGCAACGCGCAGCCCGCGGGCGCCGAGTGCGCGAGCGGTTCGTCGGCGGCTCGCGTGGAGGGCCACGCCAACCAGTCCGACCTCAACGCCGTCACCCGCGGCGAGGCGGCGGGCATGGAACGCGAGCTCAAGGAGCGGCTGGCCGCCAAGGGCGTCTCGTCCGCCGCGGGTCGCAGTCGGGTCGTCACCCGCTCGACCTCGGTGACCATTCCCGTCTACGCACACGTGATCACCAACGGCGATGACGGCAAGCTCACCGCGGCCCAGATCCAGGGCCAGATCGACTGGCTGAACAAGACCTTCGGCGGCGAGGGCACCGGCAACACCGCCACCCGCTACAGCTTCGAGCTCAAGTCGACCGACTACACCAGCAACCGCAGCTGGTACCGCGCGGGCATGAGCGGCGATGCCACCAGGACCAAGATGCGGACCGCGTTGTTCAAGGGCGACAAGAGTTCGCTGAACCTGTACTTCACCAAGCCCAGCGACGGTCTGCTCGGTGTGGCCACGTTCCCCTCGGAGTCCGCGGGCACCAAGGACGACGGTGTGGTGGTCAGCAACACCACCATCCCCGGCGGCAGCAACACCAACTTCGGTGAGGGCGACACCGCCACCCACGAAGTCGGCCACTGGCTTGGCCTCTACCACACCTTCGACGACAGCGGAGACGGTCGCTGCGACTACGACAACGACGAGGTCGCCGACACCCCGATCCAGGCCTACGACACCTCCGGCTGCCCCGAGGGCGCGGACACCTGCGCGGAGCAGCCCGGCCTCGACCCGATCCACAACTTCATGGACTACTCCCACGACAAGTGCATGTACCAGTTCACCGCAGGCCAGGTGGCCCGGATGGACGACCACTGGAACGCCTACCGCTCCTAGGCCCCACCGCGTGGCCCCGCCTGCTCGGCGGGGCCACGCTCAGGGACTGGAGCAAGAACAGGGGAGCACACCTCACCTGGCTGCCTGTGAAGGGCGGGTGTCGCGTGATGGTTGCCGCATTCGGCGCAGCTCAGCAGGGCTCGGGCTTTCATTCCGGGTGCGTCCCGCTAGGGTTGACTGCGGATAACCGTAGGGACGTACTGGCCATATCGGCCGGGCTGACAGGCATGAGGAGACGCACCGTGACGGTTCGCGTAGGTGTCAACGGGTTTGGCCGGATTGGGCGCAACTTCTTCCGCGCAGTGCAGGCCGGCAACCACGACATCGAGATCGTCGCCTTCAACGACCTCGGCGACGTCGCCACGATGGCGCACCTGCTCAAGTACGACAGCGTCCTCGGCAGGCTCTCCGACGACGTGGAGGCCACCAGCGAGGGCATCAAGGTCGGCGGCCGCACGATCAAGGCCCTGGCCGAGCGCGACCCCGGCAAGCTGCCCTGGGCCGACCTCGGCGTCGATGTCGTGGTCGAGTCCACCGGCTTCTTCACCAACGCCCCCGACGCGCGCAAGCACATCGACGAGGGCGGCGCCAAGAAGGTGATCATCTCCGCGCCCGCCAAGGGCGAGGACATCACCGTCGTGCTCGGCGTGAACGACGGTGACCTGGACGGCTCGCAGGACATCATCTCCAACGCCTCCTGCACCACCAACTGCCTCGGCCCGATGGCCAAGGTGCTGCATGACAGCTTCGGCATCGAACGCGGCCTGATGACCACGATCCACGCCTACACCCAGGACCAGAACCTCCAGGACGCCCCGCACAAGGACCTGCGCCGGGCCCGCGCCGCCGCGATCAACATCGTGCCCACCGGCACCGGCGCCGCGAAGGCCATCGGCCTGGTGCTTCCCGAGCTCAACGGCAAGTTGGACGGCTACGCGCTGCGTGTGCCGGTCCCGACCGGCTCGGCCACCGACCTGACCGCGAGCCTCTCCCGCGATGTCACCGTCGAAGAGGTCAACGCCGCGGTCAAGGCCGCCGCCGACGGCCCGCTGAAGGGCATCCTGCGCTACAGCGAGGAGCCCATCGTCTCCTCCGACATCGTCACCGACCCGGCGTCCTGCGTCTTCGACGCGCCGCTGACCAAGGTCACCGGCAACCAGGTCAAGGTCGTCGGCTGGTACGACAACGAGTGGGGCTACTCCAACCGCCTTGCCGACCTGGTCAAGCTCGTCGGGTCGAAGCTCGCCTGAGAACTCCACCTCGGAAGGCATGTCGTGAAGACACTGGATGACCTGCTGTCCGAGGGCGTCTCGGGGCGGCGCGTGTTGGTGCGCGCCGACCTGAACGTGCCGCTGGACGGTTCTGTGATCACCGATGACGGCCGGGTCCGCGCCTCGCTGCCCACCGTCAAGGCGCTCTCCGACGCGGGCGCCAGGGTGTTGGTGACCTCGCACCTCGGCCGCCCCAAGGGCGCACCCGACCCCCGCTACTCGCTGGGAGTGGTCGGCGCCCGGCTGGCGGACCTGCTGGGCCGCGACGTCAAGCGGGCCACCGACGTGGTCGGCGAATCCGCGCGGTCCTACGCCGCCGCCCTCGGCGACGGCGACATCGTGCTGCTGGAGAACGTCCGCTTCGATTCCCGCGAGACCAGCAAGGACGATGCCGAACGCGCGGCGCTGGCGGCCGAACTGGTCGCCCTCACCGGCGACAACGGTGCCTTCGTCTCCGACGGTTTCGGCGTGGTGCACCGCGAACAGGCCTCCGTCTACGACGTGGCGAAGCTGCTCCCGCACTACGCGGGCGGGCTGGTGCTCGCCGAGCTCGAGGTGCTGCGCAAGCTGACCGGCGACCCCGAGCGGCCCTACGCCGTGGTGCTCGGCGGCTCCAAGGTCTCCGACAAGCTGGCGGTCATCGAGGCGCTGTTGCCCAAGGTGGACAGCCTGCTGGTCGGCGGCGGCATGTGCTTCACGTTCCTCGCCGCACAGGGCCACTCTGTTGGCGACTCGCTGCTGGAGTCGGACATGATCGACACCTGCAAGCAGCTGCTGGCGGACGCGGGCGGCAAGATCGTGCTGCCGACCGATGTGGTGATCGCGGACGACTTCAGCGCCGAGGCCAACACGAAGACCGTGCCCGCGGAGTCCATCCCGGACGGCTGGAAGGGCCTGGACATCGGCCCGTCCACTGTGGAGCGATTCGCGGAAGTGCTGAGCCCGGCGAAAACGGTGTTCTGGAACGGCCCGATGGGCGTGTTCGAGCTCGCGCCGTTCGCCGACGGCACTCGCGGCGTGGCGCAGGCCATCGCCGACTCGGACTCCTACAGCGTGGTCGGCGGCGGCGACAGTGCCGCCGCGGTGCGGCAGCTGGGCATCGGCGAGGACGGCTTCTCGCACATCTCCACGGGCGGCGGCGCCTCGCTGGAGTTCCTGGAGGGCAAGGAACTGCCCGGCGTCGCGGTCTTGGAGGACTGAATGCCCAGCCGTAAACCGCTCATCGCGGGCAACTGGAAGATGAACCTCAACCACCTCGAGGCCATCGCCCTGGTGCAGAAGCTCGCGTTCGCGCTGCCGGAGAAGTACTTCGCCAAGGTGGACGTCGCGGTGCTGCCGCCCTTCACCGACATCCGCAGCGTGCAGACCCTGGTGGCGGGCGACAAGCTGCTCATCACCTACGGCGCGCAGGACGTCTCCCCGCAGGACTCCGGCGCCTACACCGGCGACATCTCCGGTCCGATGCTGGCCAAGCTGGGCTGCGAGTACGTGGTGGTCGGGCACTCGGAGCGCCGCGAGTACCACGACGAGACCGACGACGTGGTCAACAAGAAGAACCGCGCGGTGCTCAAGCACGGCATGAAGCCGATCTTCTGCGTCGGCGAGAAGCTCGAGGTGCGTGAGCAGGGTGGTCACGTCGACCACTGCAACACCCAGCTCATCGAGGGCCTCAAGGGTCTGAAGGCCGAGCAGCTCAAGGATGTGGTGATCGCCTACGAGCCGGTGTGGGCCATCGGCACCGGCAAGGTCGCCACCCCCGCCGACGCGCAGGAAGTGTGCGCGGCGCTGCGGTCCAGGCTCGCCGAGAAGTACGGCGAGGAGATCGCGGGCGAGATGCGAGTGCTCTACGGCGGCTCGGTGAAGGCCAACAACATCGCCGAGTTGATCGCGCAACCCGATATCGACGGCGCCCTCGTCGGCGGCGCCAGCCTGGACGGCGAGGAGTTCGCCAAGCTCTGCGCCCTGGCCGCGGGCGGCCCGCTGCCGTAATCGCCGGGAGGGCCTTCACCCCGGTGAAGGCCCTCATCCCGCGGGCGGCGGCCGGCATCCTTGCGGCGTACCCGAAGCCCGAGGACACCGCACATGAGCAGCGCAACGGACCTGGTCCCGCCCGAGTCGGTGGACAGCCCCGTCCGCCCGAAGCCCCCGTCGAGCCCAGTCGCGCGCTGGTTGCTGCGGCACCGGGTGTCCGTGCCGGGACCGGAGACCGAAGAGGCGCACGCCGCACCGCAGCCGTGGTGGAAGGTCATGTGCCTGACCGGCGTCGACTACTTCTCCACCCTGTCCTACCTGCCCGCGATCGCCGCACTGGCCGCGGCGGTACCTGATTCTCGGCCGGGGCGACACGCCGCCCGTGGTGCGGGAGATTCTGCGCACCGCCGAGCGGGACAAGCCCCGCCGTCCCCGCATCCACGTGGGCGGCTGAGCCTCACGTGCTGCGGTAGTGGTAGCGACACAGTTCGCTGAAGCCTGCCCGCCCGTACAGCCGCAGCGCCGCGGGCTTGTCGCGTTCCACCTGGAGGTACATCCGGTCGGCGCCCTGCGCCCGCGCCCAGTCGGCGAGCGCGATCAACACGGCGCGGGCCGCGCCCTTCCTGCGGGCTCGGGGCAGCGTGGTCATGCCGAAAACCCCTGCCCAACCGGTGTCGGCGACCGCGCGGCCCACCGCGACGGCCTCGTCACCGATCACCGCGCAGGCGTAGGCAGCAGGCTGCCGCACACGCGCCAGCACCTCCCGCTCGGAGCCGAAGTCCTGGCCGGTGACCGCGTGCCAAACCCCGAACCAGACGTCGTCCGGACGCCCGGCCACCCGCACCTCCAGCGCGGACCGCTGCTCCAAGACCTGCGCGGTGTCACATACCTGCAACGACATGGGCGTGTGCCCGCGGTAGCCCCGTGTCGCCAGGACCGCGTCGAGCACGTCCGGACACGCGGGCGGGCTGACCTGGAAGCGCGCGGCCGAACCGTGGGCCGCGTAGAACTTCTCCGCCGCGACCACCTGCCGCATCAGGGCGGGGGAATCGGCATGGGGCAGCACCGATTCCACCCACCAGGCGTCACCGCAGCCGTGCCGCAGCCACCAGCCGTCGACCACCTCGATCCGCTCCGCGGGCAGCGCCCGCGCCGCCCGCTCATGCAGGCTTCGCACCAATTCCGACACCCGAGAAGACCTATCAGGTCGGGTAGGCGCGCACCTCGGTGGCCTTCACAGCCGCCCACAGCACCTCGCCGGGACGCAGCCGCAGCTCCGCCACGGTCGCGGTGGTGACATCGGCCAGCACCGGCGGCGTGCCGTCCAGGCGCACCCGCGTGGTGTGTGCGTGGGGCTCCACCCCGGACACGGTGGCCCGCCAGGCGTTGCGGGGGCTGCCGCCCGGCTGCTCGGGATGCAGGCTCACCGCCGACGGCGGGAACGCCACGTGCACACTGCCGTGCGCCGGGGTGGCGACCACGAGCGTTCCGCCGCAGGCCAGGTCGATGCGCGTGCCGCGGGCGGTGCCCCGGTACAGGTTGAGCCCCACCAGGTTGGCGACGTAGTCCGTGCGCGGCTGCCGCGCCACCTCCGCGGGCGTCCCCTCCTGCACCACCAGACCGCGCTCGACGATCACGAGCCGGTCGGCGAGCACCATGGCGTCCAGCGGGTCGTGCGTGACGAGCAGCGTGCGGCCCGGGTAGTCGTGCAGGTGCCGGTCCAGTTCCGACCGCACCCGCAGCCGGGTGCTCGCGTCCAGCGCGGCGAGCGGTTCGTCCAGCAGCAACAACTCCGGGCCGGTGGCCAGCGCCCGCGCCAGCGCCACCCGCTGCGCCTGCCCGCCGGACAGCGTCCGCGGCTTGGCACCCGCCTCGGCGGCCAACCCGACCCGCTCAAGCCAGCCTGCCGCCGCCGTCCGCGCCTGGGCCCGCGGCACGCCACGGGCCCGCAGGCCGAATGCCACGTTTTCCAGTGCGGACAGGTGTCGGAACAGCAGGTAGTCCTGGAACACCACGCCGATCGGCCTGCGTTCCGCGGCCAGGAACACCCCCGGCGGCGCGTCCCAGGTGTCGCCGCCGAGGCGAATGTGCCCGTCCGACAACGGCAGCAGCCCCGCCAACGCCCGCAACGCGGTGGTCTTGCCGGTGCCGTTCGGTCCGAGCAGCGCGACCACTTCGCCCGCTGCGACGGTGAGGGGGAGGTCCAAGCGGAACCCGGAGGCGCGGGTGACCCGCAGCGCGGCGTCGAGGGTCATGCCGGTCCGCCGATCCACCTGTTGCGCAACGCCGCCAGCACCACGACGGAGACCAGCAGCAACACGATGCTCAGCACGATCGCCGCCTCCGGATCGGTCTCCAACGCCAAGTAGACCGCCAGCGGCATGGTGGTGGTGCGGCCAGGGAAGTTGCCCGCGAAGGTGATGGTGGCGCCGAACTCGCCGAGGGCCCGCGCCCAGCACAGCACCGCGCCCGCGATGACCCCTGGCAGCACTGACGGCAGCGTGACCCGCCGGAACACCAGCCACCGCGACGCGCCGAGGGTGGCCGCGGCCTCCTCGTACCGGGGGTCGGCGGCGCGCAACGCGCCCTCCACGGAGATCACCAGGAACGGCATGGCGACGAACGCCTCGGCGAGCACCACCCCGGCGGTGGTGAACGGCAGCGACACCCCGAACCAGGCGTCCAGGTACTGCCCGATCAGCCCGCGCCTGCCCAGCACCAGCAGCAGCGCGACGCCCCCGACGACCGGCGGCAGCACCAGCGGCACCGTGACCAGCGCCCGCAGCAGCCCCGAGCCGGGCAGGCCACCGCGCGCCAGCAGCCAGGCGAGCGGCACGCCGAGCAACAGGCAGATCACCGTCGCCAGCGTCGCGCACAGCAGCGACAGCCGCAGCGCCGCTCCGACCTCGGCGCTGAACAGCCGGGGGAGCAGCGTCGACCACGGCGCCCGCAGCAGCAGCCCCAGCAGCGGGATGAGCAGCAGCGCCAGTCCGAGCACGGCGGGCAGCACCAGCACGACCGGCAGCCCGCCCCGCACGACCCGTTCGCGCGAGGTCACGGCAGGTCGAAACCGGCCTCGGCGAACACCACGCGCCCCCGATCCGACAGCACGTACTCGATGAACGCCGTGGCCTTGTCGGTCGCCTTCGCGGTGGGGGCGATCGGGTAGTCATTGACCGCCTGGTCCGCCTGTGGGAACGCGATGCCCTCGACCTGGTCGCCCGCCGCCTTGACGTCGGTGCGGTACACCAGTGCGGCGTCGACCTCGCCGAGGCGGACCTTGGCCAGCACCGCCTTGACGTCCTGCTCCAGCGTGTCCGGCCGGGCGGTGATCCCGGCCTGCTGGAACACCTTCTTCGCCGCCGCCCCGCACGGCACCTGCTCCGCGCACAGCGCGATCTTGGGTTCCTGGCGGGCGAAGTCGGGCAGCCCGCCGATCCGTCCGGGGTTGCCCTTCGGCACGGCGATCTCCAGGCGGTTGCGGACGAAGGTCCTCGGCGCCGCGGTGACCGCGCCCGAGTCGGTGACCTGCTTCATGTTCACCGGCGACGCCGAGGCGAACACATCGGCAGGCGCCCCCTGGTTGACCTGTTGCGCCAGCGCCGAACTCGCGCCGAAGTTGAGGGTGACCCGCACGCCGGGGTTGGCGGCTTCGAAGTCCTTGGCCAGCCTGGTGAAGGTCTCGGTGAGCGAGGCCGCGGCGAACACGGTCACTGTCTGCGGCTTCTGTTCGCCGCCGCAGCCTGCCACGGTCAACGCGACCGCGACCGCCAGCGCGAGCACTCGCATCACGACTCCGGAATTTCAACGACGACGTGGGTGGACTTGATGGACGCCACCGCGATGCTGCCGACCTCCAGGCCGAGTTCCTCCGCGGCGTCCCGGCTCATCAGCGAAACCACGCGGAACGGACCTGCCTGCAGCTCCACTTGGGCCATCACCCCGTCTTTGACCACGCGGGTCACGATGCCCCGCATCCGGTTGCGGGCAGAGGCGGCGATGGTGACGCCCGGCTCGGGAGTCTCGGCGACGCGCTGCACGAAGGCCGCCAGCTCATGGCCCGCCACGCCCATGCGCCCGCTCTCCAACTGCACGGCGCTCAGCCGGTCCTGGTCGATCCACCGCCGCACCGTGTCGTCGCTGACGCCCAGCAACGCGGCAGCCTCGCTGATCCGCAAATTCGGCACAACACCGAGCATAACCCCGCAACTGCGGTTACACGTTGTGGTTTGGCCTAGGATCGCTGGTATGAGGCAGCTGCGGCCGGACCAGGTGCTGGTCGACGGGGACATCAGCCGCGACTGGGTCTTCACCACCTCCGACCTGCATGCGCACGCCCGCGAGCCGGTCGACGTGTCGTACTCGACGACCCGGTCCCGTGAGGTGCACAGCGTGGTGGGCGTCCCCCTGCACGATGTGCTGGCACGGGTCGAACTGCGCGGCAGGGAGTGGCCCAAGCTGGACCGCCTCAACTTCGTGGTGCTGGCCCGCTCCACCGACGGGCACCGGGCGCTGCTGTCCTGGGCCGAGGTCGACCCCGAGTTCGGTGCCTGCGCCGCGCTGCTGGCCACCGGCTACAACGGGCGCTTGCTCACCCGGCCCACCCTCGTGGTCCCCGGCGACACCAGGCCGGGCCGTTTCGTCCGCGACGTGTGTCACCTGCGCGTGACCAGGGTCGAACGCGACGACACGATTCTTTGATGCCGATCACCGTCCGGCCCGCGACCGAGGCCGATCTGCCCGCGCTGCTCGACCTGTACGCCGAACTGCACTCCGACGACCCGCGTCCCGCCGCGGACACCGCCGCCGAAACGTGGCGCCGGATCGCCCGTCCAGGCAGGGCGCACCATCCTGGTCGCCGAGCAGGACGGCGCGCCCGCGGGCACCGCGACTGCGCGGTGCTGCCCAACGTCACCCGTGGCGCCCGACCGTTCATGGTGATCGAGAACGTCGTGGTGGCCGCCGCCGCACGGCGGCGCGGGGGTGGGCAGCGCGCCGAATCCCAGGGCTTCACCGCGCCCGCGCAGGGCTTCCGGCGATACCTCGATGAGCCGCTCACCGCTACACCGTTCGGCCTAGGATGCTCTGACCTGCGGACATGTCTTCAAGGTGACAGGGGGTCCGGATCCGCAGGCGATGTAGGGTAATCGCCACCGCAGTAGACGACGTGGTCGTTGGGGACGCATCGCACGTGGGCCGCCACCGAGCGGGTACTCTGTGACGTCGACCGCCGCAAGAGCGAGGACCAGATGGATACGTTCAAGTTCGTCCTTCAAATCGTGCTGGTGATCTCCAGCGTGCTGCTCGTGGTGCTGGTGCTGCTGCACCGGGCCAAGGGCGGCGGGCTGTCCAGCCTGTTTGGTGGCGGCATGCAGTCGAGCCTGGCCGGGTCGACGGTCGTGGAGAAGAACCTGGACCGGATGACGTTGTTCATCGGGTCGATCTGGGTGATCTCCATTGTGGGCATTGGTTTGATTCTGAAAGCGACCTGACTTCAGGGGGGAGTCATCGTCCGGCCGCACTGGCCGGTGAGCGGCGGTCGCACGCTGTCAACACTTGGGCAACCACACATGTAGTGGGAGTGTGAATACGATGGCTGGTGGGAACGCGATCCGGGGCACGCGGGTCGGTGCAGGTCCCATGGGCGAGTCCGAACGAGGTGAGTCCGCGCCGCGGCGACGGGTTCAGTACTGGTGCGCGAACGGGCACGAATCGCGCCCGTCCTTCGCGTTGGAGGCGGATCTCCCGGAGTACTGGGACTGCCCCCGCTGCGGTCTTCCCGCGGGTCAGAACGAGCAGGCGCCGCCCGCGGCGCCCCGTATCGAGCCGTACAAGACCCACCTCGCCTACGTCAAGGAGCGGCGCAGCGACGCCGACGGCCAGGCGATCCTGGAAGAGGCGCTGAAAAAGCTTCGTGAACAGCGCGGCGTCTGACACTTCGGACCATCCTGTCCGCAGGCCATGGCGCATCGCCGTGGCCTTCGGATGGGCGCTGCTCACCCTCGCGGTGTTCCTGTCGATGTCCACGGTCCTGCGCGTCACCGACGGCATGACCGGTTCGCCGAGGGCACTGTCTCTGGGCACCGCGCGGGTCGAGGCGTGCGTCGAGCACGGCCCGATCAGCATCTGGGGCTTCGGTACGACCTACTCCTGCCGGGCCCAGGTGCGCTGGGACCGCGGCGACACCGAGGTCGTGACGTTCACGCCAGGTCAGCTCAGCCCCGACGACCTCGGCTCCGACGTGCCGGTGTCCCAGTCCAGCGACGGGCGGACCCTGGGCTTCCTGGCCCGCAACGACAGCGCCCGGTTCATCTGGCTCGGTCAGACGGTGTTCGTGCCGATGGCCATCGCGTTGCTGTTCTGCGCGGTCTGCACGGCCGTGTCGGCGGTGCGGATATTCCGTCAAAGCCGTCCTCGCGAGTCCTCCGACGAAGAGGACAAGTACTGGCCCATCACCGCCGAGGACAAGGCGGCAGTCCCGCTGGGCAGGGGCCAGGTCCGGGCCGTGCTGCTGGGCACCGTATTCGCCGCCTCGCCGCTGCTGGCCGGGCTGGCAGCCGTCCCGCTGCTTGACGCCCCGCGCGCCGACCCCTTCCGCACACCGTGGCCGCAGGTCGACCAGGCATGGTTTATCAGCATCCATCCCCTGTTCTTCGGCTTCTTCGGCACCGCGTTGGGCCTGCTGTTCCTCATCGCGCCGCGCAGATTGGGCGCCCCGATGCAGGCCAGGGTCATCCGCTACGGCGAGCCCTTTCTCGCCGCCCAGTTCGCCAAGCGGGGCGGCAAGAAGCGGAAGAACACCGTGACCGCGGAGACCGCCCGCCTGACCGAGGCCCGACCCCGCGGTGTCCGCAACTCGGTGCTCATCGCGCTGGTCCCACTCGCGCTCGCGGTGTGGGGAGCGGTCCGGGTCGTCACGCTCGTCCCATCCGATGCCCCCGCCGCGGTCTGGATAGCCGCAGGCCGGGATGCCCTCCTGTTGGCCGTTGTCGGTATTGTGCTGCTGCTTACGGTCGAACCACCGATCGACCGGATGCGACGGTTGCTGAGCGCTCATCACGCCCGCTACGGAAAGTCATCGGCACATCCGGTGAAATAGGACGGAACCAGATCCACTGCGATCCACGTCCAACGGCACAGTGAGCGCCGAACGGAAATGGGGTGGCAAGTGGGATCTCCCAGTCTTGATGGAGCCCAGCAGTGGCTCGACGACTACACGCGCCGGGTAACCGAGATCGGGCAGCGTGCCCAGCAGGTGCAGGACGAGATCAAGACGATGCGCGCGAGCGCGTCCAGCCAGGACGGCACGGTCAACGTGGTTCTCGCCCCCGGCGGGCGGCTCGAGAAGCTCGACCTGACCCCCAAGGCGCTCAACCTCGGCCATGAGCGGCTGGCGACGGTGATCGCCGACACCATCCGCAAGGCTCACGATGTCGCATCGGCGCAGGCTCAGGAGGCGCTGCTGCCGCTGGTCGGGGGCAACTCCGCGGCGATGGACTTCGTCCGTGAGCACATGGACGCCGCCCGCGCCGAGGACCCCGCCGCGACCCAGGAGCAGGGCGAGCCCCGCAGGCCGCGGCCCGACCACTCCGACGATGACGACCAGCCGTATGGCGGATCGGTGCTGAGGTGAACTGATGGGTGACGGATTCGAGGTCTCCTACGGCGACCTGGAGAGCCACGCGGGTGCCGTGGGCGGTTTCGCGGGCCAGTTGGAGGCCGCGGGCAACAAGGGGCGAGGCGTCGACCTGGGGGTTGGCACCTATGGCCTGATCGGACAGGCGTTCAGCCTGGGGGTGCGGTCGAGCATCGCCGAGACCGGCGGTCACATCGCGGACATGGCCACCGCGCTGAAGGACACCGCCGACGGCGTGCGCGACTGCTCGAAGGCGTACCAGCAGGTGGATGAGGACAACGCCGAGCTGTTCGGGGGGAACTGATGGAGATCTTCGACGTCGACGAACACAACATGATGGACGGCGCCGGTCTCTGGGACAGCCTCTATCAGGTCAAGAAGGACTTCGACAACCCCGAGGACCTGGCCTTTGACGGTATCGCCGTCGGCCTGGACGCTCTCGGCTTCATCGCCAACCCGCTGAGCTCGCTGGCCGCGGCGGGTGTCGGCTGGCTGATGGACCACCTCGTCTTCCTGAAGGAGCCGCTGGACGCGCTGGCCGGCGACCCCGGCGCGATCAACCGGGTGGCGGTGATCTGGCGCGAGGAGGTCAAGACCGAGGTCACCAGGGCCGCCGAGGACTTCCAGCGCGCCGCGCAGGAGCAGACCTCCAGCTGGAAGGGCGAGGCGGGCGACGCCTACCGCAAGGCGGCAGGCCAGCTCGCCGAGCAGGCGAAGATGCTCGGCCCCATCGCCGACGGCGTCGCCAGCGGCGTGCAGAACTCGGGCATGCTGGTGGCCACCGTCCGCAGCATCATCCGCGACCTGATCGCCCAGGTCATCGGCGAGATCATCGCCGCTTTCATCGCGGCGGCTGCCTCCAGTTGGTTCACCCTGGGCGGCTCGATGGCCGCCTTTGCGGGTTTCGCGGTGGCCAGGGGAGCGGCGACCGCGGGCAAGATCACCGGCAAGATCTCCAAGCTGCTGAACAAGCTCGCGGTGTGGCTGAACAAGTTCGAGAAGCTGAAGAAGGTCGCCGAGCAGCTCGCCAAGCTGTCCAAGAAGCTGGGCGACATGGCGAAGTCCCTCGGCAAGACAGCGGGCAGGCACGGCAGGGACTTCCGCACCATGCAGCAGACCTTGGACAAGGCCAACAACTGGTTCCCCCAGGGCGCCCGGAGCCGCGCGGGCTCCATGGACGACGCGGTCAACATCGGCGCCCACGGCAACCACGGCATGGCGCACACCATCGACGGCCAGGGCGCGGCCCGGCAGGCGGCCAGCGAAATGATCAAGGAGCCGGTCAACGCCGACGAGAACTACGAGTACGAGAAGGGCAAGCGCCAGGAGGAACTGTCCAAGGGCAAGTAGCCGCCGACGCCGTTACGCTGGCGTTGACGCGAAGTCTGGAGGCGGCGTGATCGGCGTTGGCGTGGCCCTGATCGGGCTCGGCATCATCCTGCGGTGGGCGATCAGGCCCCAGGAGTTCGGGTTCATCTCCTCCGAGCTGCTGGGGCTGATCCTCATCGCCCTCGGGGCCTTGGCGCTGATCATCGGCGTGGTGCGCTGGCGCCGCCGAGCCTGGGCCAAACAGGCGGGACCCGCCGCCGAGCTACCCAAAAGCGGCGGGCCGGTCGCCCGTTTGAAGGCGCTGCCCCGCCTGGTGGGGGCCCTGCGCCGCAACAACTATCCCGGCGCCCCCCGCTGGCAGCCCCTGCTTTGGGCAGCGGCGATCGTCTACCTCATCTCGCCGATCGACTTCATCCCGGAGCTGCTCCCGGTCCTGGGCTTCACCGACGACGCGGGCGTCCTGGCTTGGCTGGCGGCGAGCGTCATGGGCGAAACCGGCCGCTACCTCACCTGGGAACGCTCCGCCCAGCCCACTGGGCACCCGACAGGTAACCCCTGAGCGGGAACCAACCCTGAAGATCGGTGACTTGTGTTGTGTCGCGGTAGAAACTGTTAACATCACCAAATCCATCGGAAGCCGACAACCGTCTCTTCGATGGACTCTATGAAATTCCTAATAGATCCCTTCGCGATGGCTACGGGTTGTTCCGCGAGAGGTAGTCCGTCGACGTGATCTTCCCAGACGCACCACCAGGACTTGCGTGGATGCATACCTTCAAATTTGACTGCCAAGTCGATGTTTTCTACCCTGGCGAAGGCTGCACGGCGCACCTCAGTTAGAGGTCTCGTAGCCTGGTCGAAATAGGTGGAGTATTCGAGTCCGATGGTATCGTTTTTCATCAGCGATCGGTCGAGTTCGATCTCCACGCAGTGTAGTCCGCCGCCATATTCATACCTTCGGCCTGGTCGGCCACCATAAACAACATCAATATGGGATGCCTGGGGTTCGTGATTGAATATGTAAATGTCCACTCCGTCTTCCATGGCCCGAATTGTGTGCGTCGTATGTCTACAATGCAGGCGACCGTTATCATCGAATTTGTATCTTTCGACCAAGTTGACGGTTCGGTGGCACTGCCGCCTGATCATCTCCCTTCTGTGGCGCAACGTATTTGAGATCCGACTTCCTGTTTGCTCCTTTCCTGAGAATAGATCCAACAATCGGCTTCGATCAGTTTCTGTCATATCAAAGGCATCAATAATCCAGGTCAGTGTCTCGGCTGAGAGCACTTTCCCTGCCATTGCTCGGGAAATCCGATCCTTCAACATCCAAGCGACGGAAGAGTCATCGTCCCGGTAGACACCCGTAGCCCGAAGATGAAGCTGTACCACTTTGGCGACAGCCGCCTGATTCAGTTGCCTCGAAGTGCGTTCACAGTGTACGCGCCAGCGCCTTCGGTACGTCGGGTAGTCCGTGAGGAGGTCTTTGAGGAGAGCGCAGGTCGCTCGGATATTCGCTCCAAGCTCAAGCAAGGTGTCACCTCCAAGCTCTGGCCGGATTGTAGTGCTTCGGTAGCGAGGCGGGCCACTCTTTCGAGTGAACTGCAAACTTGTCTACCTGCGTAAACGACTTCCTGAGCCATCAGGGCAACCGCTTTGCGACATACGTGCGACATCCATGGGCCAGGTTGGGAGCCGCTCCTCGGAGTGGGCATGTAGCGGATGATAGGAGGAATGCTGTGACCGAACCTGAGGGCGTGGATGGCAAGGGAGCCGAACACCCAGAAGATCAGCCATCCACCGAGCGCACCTCGCAGCAGTCTGTGCCTGACGTGGTCGGGAACGGCCTGGGACCTGTGGAAAGCGGCTTGGCGGAGCTGAGGGCCATGCAGACGGCCTTTTCGGCTCTCGCGGTATTGGATCAAAGCGCGAGACAGCGCGCAGTGGAATGGTTGATCGAGTCTTTGGGAATCTCCGATCTCCACGTCGGAGAACGGCAAGCATTGGGAAGCGACTCGGCGGGCGTTCAGCCGATCCAGGTGGCGTCAGATACTGTGCTCAATCCGCGTGATTTTATGAGCCGGAAGAAGCCTCAATCGCAGGTGGAGCGCATCGCTTGTCTCGCGTACTACCTGGCTCGTTATCGGGATGTTGCTCACTTCAAGGGGGCCGATATCGGTGCACTAAACACGGAGGCAGCTGGACAGAAGTTCGGCAACCTGTCAAGAGACATCGACAACGCGGACCGGTCCAGTGGGTACATCGTTTCTGCGGGAAAGGGCGCCAAACAGATCACCACACGTGGTGAGGCCCTTGTCGATGCTCTTCCCGACAGGGCAGCTGTGAAGCTCGCTCTCCAAGACCACCCGTATCGGCAGAAGCGGTCGTCTGGGCAGGTTAGGCGGGGAACATCTTCGCCCGAGGATGACCAATGACCGGCAGTCTACGTGATGTGTTGGAGTCGGCCTATGAGGTCACCCTGGTTCGAGAACTGCTCGGAGCGTATGGGGAAGCAAAACGGAACTACTTCCTGGGTGGTCATCGGCTGAGCGCGGTAGAGGGTGGCAGATTCTGTGAAGCCGCGTACAGGGTCCTCCAGTCGATGACAATGGACAAGTTCACCCCTCTTGGTGAGAGTTTGGATACTGAACGCGTCGCTCGTGAACTGTCTGCGCTCCGCGCTCAAGAATTCCCCAAGTCAGTGCGCATATACATGCCGAGAGCGTTGCGAATTGTCTATGACATTCGCAACAGTCGGGATGCGGCTCATCTCGCCGATGGCATAGACCCTAATCTTCAAGATGCAACACTCGTCGTCTCGGTGCTCGATTGGGTTCTGGCCGAATTCGTACGCCTGAGCAAGCATGTGAGCGCCGACGTGGCTCAGAGACTTGTGGCAGGCCTCGTCACGCGCAAGTATCCCGTGGTTCAGACCTTTGATGATCAGCCTAAGGTACTGCGCACCGACCTTCGCGCAAGCGACCTAGTCCTCGTCTTGCTGTATCACGTGGGTGCGGAAGGTGTGTCGATATCGAAACTGAGGCTATGGGTACCGGCATCTATGAGAGTGAATCTTCGTCGCACGCTTCGTACGCTCGACGAGAAAGCTTTGGTCCACTATCAGGACGAAGAGCACGTGGTCATTACTCGCACTGGGGAGAAGCGGGTAGAATCTAGGAAAATGCTTGAACTGCCGGCGTGAATTTGTTCGAACAGGTCGAGAAATTATTTCATCAGTAATTGACCCCACTCCTTCCCAAGCTGGCGAGTTGATTCGTATCGCATTTGATGCAGTGAAGTATGACGCCAATGGTGGGTCGATCCGGATCCGAGCTGACCTCCGGTGTCGGAGGTTGCCACCGCCCTTCAGCGCCATGCTCGGTTCCGGATCCACTCGGTATGCTGCGGTGGGCCTGCTGTCGCGCCTCGCGGGCGAGTCCGAGTCCCGCAAGTGTGTTTCGCTAGGCGCTAGTCGCTGTACACAGTCCGCGATGCCCCACTGGAAGACTGCGGGGAGCGTGGGAACCGGCGGGCGTACCTCAGTGGCGGATTGAGTTGTAAAGTAGGCAGGCCGTGTACCCCATCGCTATTGAGACAGTTCTGACGAAACAAAGTTCAAATGCCAAATCGGTAAAGGATTCGGTTTATGGCCTAATCCGCACCTGCAGCTCCTTCCCCGCCGACACCTTGACGGCGGTGAACGGGCCGTACTGGTCGCTTCCGGTCGCCCAGCCCTCGCCCGGCGCCGCGCGCAGTTCGTCAATGCTGTTGTAGCGCGTGCCCAGATCGGCGGTGCCCGCGACACCGTGCACCTTGGCCAGGTAGAACCGCAGGTCGCCGCGGTATTTCCCGGTCGGTGCGGCCAGGTTCAAGGTCGTGGCTTCGCCGGTGCGCTGGGCCAGGATGGACTGCCGGAAGTAGCGGCCGCGTTCGTAGGCGTAGGTGGCGCCATCATCGTCGTAGTAGTCGAACGCCGATTCCCGCGTGGGGAAGACGTCCAGGTCGATCACCGGCACCGGGCCGTCGTCCACGTGTTGGCGGACCGGCTGGGTGGGGATGATCGCGCCGTCGCGGACGAACAGCGGGATGTCGTTGAGCGATCTGGGGTCGACCGGGTACTTGATGGTCTGTCCGCCCTCGTGGCGGGTGCCGCGGAAGTAGTCGGTCCAGGACGAACCCGCGGGCAGGTAGATGTCCACACTGGACGCCCCGGCCTCCACGACGGGGCGGGCCAGCAGGGACGGGCCGAGCATCCAGGAGGCGTATTCGTTGGCGGCGCGCGGGTCGTCGGGGGACTCCCAGAACACCGGCCGCATCGCGCCGATGCCGGTCTCGTGCAGGTCGCGTTCCAGCGAGTACAGGTAGGGCAGCAGGCGGGAGCGCAGGCGGATGGCCTCGGTGGCCGCGGCAGCGGCGACCGGGGTGTGGACCCACGGTTGGCGTTGCGCGTCCTGGTGGCCGTGCACCCGCATGATCGGGGTGAGCGCCGCGAACTGCATCCAGCGGGCGTAGGCCTCGGAGTTCGCATCGCCCCAGAACCCGCCGGTGTCCATCGTGGACCGCGCCGATCCGGTGTTGACCAGCGTCAGCAGTCGCTGGCGTTGCTCGGCCATGGTGGCGAAGCCGCCGTCGGCGCCGACGGTGATGTCGCCGGTCCACACGCCGTAGGAGTAGCGCTGCGCGCCGAGGTAGAAGTTGCGGTTGAGCGAGTACACCCGGTCCCGCGAGATCGACCGTTGACCCTCGTAGAGGCTGCGCTGCATGTTGAGGTGCTGGAGCGAGTCGAAGGTGAAGTCGGCGATGGCGTCGGCCTCGTCGTTCCACCATGCCTTGATGCCGGTGTCGAACAGCGGTTTGCTGTGCTGCCAGTAGAACTCCCGGCATTCCGGCTTGGCGAAGGCGATGTCGTTGGCCTTGCGCTTGGAGAAGTACTCCTCATACGGCTGCCGCCCCGGGTAGAAGCAGTCCAGCTTGTGGGTGTCCGCGGCCTGTTTCGTCTGGCCGCCCGCGGTGTTCTCCACCAGGATGCGCGGCTTCATGATGCCCATCAGCGTGACGCCTTGGGCGTCCAGGTCCTTGGCGAACTGTCCGCTCGCCCCGGTGGGGTACTTGTTGGGGTGCACGTTGCCGGGGTTGGCGGTGGAGTTCCAGCGGAATTCGCCGTAGTCGTCCTCACCCCAGGCTTTGAAGTCGAAGTCCAGGATGAACGCGTCCAGCGGGATCTTCCGTGAACGGTAGCCGTCCACAATGGACCGCACCTCGTTCTCGTCGGTGCCCCACTCACTGTTCTGGAATCCCAGCGCCCACTTCGGCAGCATCGGCGGCGCCCCGGACAGCTTCGCCAGATTCGCCATCGTCGTCTTCGGTGGCCCGGCCGTCACGTAGTACGTGGTGCTGCGCCGTGAGATTCCGCTGAACGCCAGGTCGCTGCCGTTGACGTTGAAGTCGCCGTCCACCGAGTCGACCAGCAGCCCGTACCGGTTGGTGAACGCCAGTGGAGCGCCGCCGTCGCCCTGTCTGCCCGCGCTCACGTGCGCGCCGCCGTTGCGCAGCAACCCGTCCGAGGGTTTGACCTTCGGGTCGGGGTCGTCGCCGGGCAGCCCGTAGGCGGTCATGCCGTAGAAGTTCTCGCCGGGGGAGTGCCGGAACCCGATCGCCTTCTCGCCGACGGCGTTCTCACGAAGCAGCACGCCTGTGGTGTCGGAGATGCTCACCTGCGCCTGCTTCCGCGTGATCTCCACCCGCAGCGCTTTCGTGGTGACGCGGATCGGGTCCGAGCCTGCGTCGATCGTGGCGTTGCCGCGGTTGGGCCATCGCCGCGCCGGGTCGATAACAGGAGTCGCCGGTTCGGCTTGCCCGCCCGGTCGATGGTCGACTTTCACCAGGTCCGACGTGAGCGCCGCGATGACCAGCCGATCGCCGGTGGACAGCGTCAGGTTCACGGTGTCGCCACGCACCTCGGCGTGGGTGACCTCGCCACGCGTCGGTGCCGCGTGGACCGGCGCCACGACGGTCAGAGAAAGCAGAAGGACGAGCAGAACGGACCCCACGCCGCGCATTCCCATGCGCCGCATCGTAACCACGCAATTACAGAACTGTCACGAATCTGTCAAGTGCGGGTGGCCGGTAAATCGGTTGGGGAGCCTGGCGGCGGGTCGATAGCCTCGCAAAATGGGGTACCTGGAGGCGATGGACCTGGGCTACCGGCTGCCTGACGGCCGGGAGCTGTTCCATGGCGTCTCCTTCCGGGTCGCCACCGGGGACCGCACCGCACTGGTCGGCGCCAACGGCTCGGGCAAGACGACACTGCTGCGGATCCTGTCGGGTGAGCTGACGCCCGACCATGGTTCGGTGCAGGTGCAGGGCGGGTTGGCGGTGATGCCGCAGTTCGTCGGCTCGGTCCGCGACGACAGTTCCGTCCGCGACCTGCTGCTGTCCGCCGCGCCGTCCAGGCTGCGCGCCGCCGGCCGCGAGCTGGATGAGGCCGAGCTTGCCTTGATGGATACCGACGACGAACCCGCACAGCTTCGGTACGCGGCGGCGCTGGTCGCGTGGGGCGAGGCAGGGGGTTACGACGCCGAGGTCCTGTGGGACACCGCGACGGTCGCCGCGCTCGGCGTGCCCTGGGACCGCGCCCGGTTCCGCGAGGTCAGGACGCTGTCGGGCGGCGAACAGAAACGCCTGGTCCTGGAGGTGCTGCTGCGCTCACGGGAGCAGGTGCTGCTGCTGGACGAGCCCGACAACTACCTGGACGTGCCCGGCAAACGCTGGCTGGAGCACCGCCTCGCCGAAACCGGCAAGGCGGTGCTGCTGGTCAGCCACGACCGCGAACTGCTGGCCGCTTCGGCCACGCACATCATCACCGTCGAAGGCCACACCACCTGGACCCACGGCGGGGGCTTCGGCACCTGGCACGCCGCCCGCGTCGCCCGCCGGGAACGTCTGGAGGAACTCCACCGCCGCTGGAACGAAGAACACGACCGCCTCCGCAAACTCGTCGTGGAGCTTCGGCAGATGGCAGCCGCCAACGACGGCATGGCCTCCCGGTACCACGCCATGCAGACCAGGCTCCGCAAGTTCGAGGAGGCGGGGCCACCGCCGGAACTCCCGCAGGTGCGGCAGCTCAAACCACGGCTGCGCGGCGGCCGGACGGGACTGCGCGCGATCACCTGCCGGGGCTTGGAGCTGACCGGTCTGATGAAGCCTTTCGACACGGAGATCTTCTTCGCCGACCGGGTGTGCGCGCTGGGCTCCAACGGTTCGGGCAAGAGCCACTTCCTGCGCCTGCTGGGCGGTGAACCCGTTGCGCATGAGGGGGAGTGCAGGCTTGGTGCCAGGGTGGTGTCGGCGTTGTTCGCGCAGACGCACGACCACCCGGAGTGGCACGGAAGGACGCTGCTGGACATCCTCTGGTACGGCGACGACCGGCGGGCAGGTATGGACCGGGAGACCGCCAGCCGCGCGCTGAACCGGTACGGCCTGGTGGAGGGCGCCGAGCAGCGGTTCGAGACGCTGTCCGGTGGACAGCAGGCCCGGTTCCAGGTGCTGCTGCTGGAGTTGTCCGGCGCCACGCTGCTGTTGCTGGACGAGCCCACCGACAACCTGGACCTGGAGTCCGCGGAGGCTCTGCAAGAGGCGCTGGCCGAGTACACCGGCACGGTGGTCGCGGTGACCCACGACCGCTGGTTCGCCCGCAGCTTCGACCGGTTCCTGGTGTTCCGGGCGGACGGGCAGGTCACCGAGTCGGATGAACCGGTGTGGGACGAAGGCCGCGTCGCACGCGTCCGCTGAGGCGATTCGGGGTATCCCTGGCACGTGACTGGTCTGGTTGAGCTACCTTTCGCCGACCGCGTCATCGCGGGCCGTGCCTTGGCGAGCCTGCTGCTCCACGACGAGTGGCGGGATCCCATCGTGCTGGGCATGGTCCGCGGCGGCGTGCCCGTGGCCGCCCCGGTCGCTCAAGCCCTCGGCGCGGAGCTGGAGGTGGTGGTGGCCCGCAAGATCGGCGCCCCGCAACAGCCGGAATTCGGCGTCGGTGCCATCACCCCCAGCGGGCCGCCCATCTACGACCAGCGCTCTCTGTACGCGCTGGGTCTCACCGAGGACGCGTTGGCGGAGGAGTGCGAACGTGAGCAGGCCGAAGCCCGGCGCAGGCGGGACCGGTACCGAGGCGGCCGCCCGGCCCCTCGCTTGGCCGGCCGTGACGTGATCGCGGTCGACGACGGCTTGGCCACCGGCATCACCGCGCGGGCGGTGATCCGAGACCTCGGTCTGGCCTCGCCAAGGCGGCTGGTGCTCGCTGTTCCGGTCTGCGCTCGCGAGTCGGCGCAGCAGATCCGCCACGAGGTGGATCAGCTGGTGTGCGTCGCCGCCCCTCGCAACTTCATGGCGGTAGGCCAGTGGTACCGCGATTTTCGCCAGGTGACCGACGCGGAAGTGGAAGACCTTCTCCTGCACAGCGTCTGAAGCGCCAATGACCGTGAGTGGCAAGGCGATTCCAAGCCGGCCTTACCACTCACGGTCATGTGGTTACGGCGTCACAGGGATGGAGCGGGGCAGCTCCCAGTTGCCGGGGCCGCTGTCGAACTTGATCACGCCCTTCTCCAGGCCGGTGGTGGTGCCGTTGAAGACCCACAGCCTGGTGTGGCCGCCGCCGTAGTCGTAGAAGCCGCCTGCGTCGGCGCGGCCGTCACCGTTGAAGTCGCCGATCGCCCACTTGCTGCTCGGGGCGTTCCAGTTCCCGTTGCCTGAGTCGAACTTCAGGTCCGGGTTCGCCAGGCCGTCGGCCTTGCCGTAGAAGATCCACAAGCCGGTGCGGCCGTTGTTGTACTCGTAGACCGCGAGCACGTCCGTCCGGCCGTCGCCGTTGAAGTCGCCGGTGTTGAACCTGCTGCGGCCTGCTTCCCAGTTTCCGTTGCCGCTGTCGAACTTCAGGTCGCCCTTCGTGAAACCGTCCGCGGTGCCGTACCAGATCCAGATGCCGGTGCGACCGTTCGAATAGTCGTATGACCCGGCCACATCGGCCTTGCCGTCACCGTTGAAGTCACCGGAGAAGAACCTGCTGGAGCCGTAGTTCCAATTGCCGTTGCCGGAGTCGAACTTCAGCTGCGGGTTCGCGAAGCCCGTGCCCGTGCTGTACCAGACCCACAGGCCGGTGCGACCATTCGAGTAGTCGTAGGCACCCGAGATGTCGGCCTTGCCGTCGCCGTTGAAGTCGCCCGCGGTGAAGGTGCTCGACGGGAAGTGCCAGTTGCCGTTCCCGCTGTCGAACTTCAGCTCGGGCTTGGTGAAACCGCCTTCCTCGTTGGCGTACCAGACCCACAGGCCGGTGCGGCCGTTCGTGTAGTCGTAGAACCCGGCCAGGTCCGCCCGCCCGTCACCGTTGAAGTCGCCGGGGACGAACTTGCTGTTGCCAGCGTTGTAGTTGCCGTTGCCGCTGTCCCACTTCAGGTCCGGGTTTTGCACGCCATCGGCCAACCCCTTGAACGTCCACAGGCCGGTGCGGCTGTTGGCGTAGTCGTAGAACGAGCCGATGTCCTCGCGGCCGTCGGCGTTGAAGTCGGTCGCGTTCGGGCGCTTCACCGTCGCCGAGGCGATCAGCGATGGGACACCGGTCTGGCCTGCGGCGTTCACGCCGACCACGCGGTAGTGCCAGGTCTGCTTGCCGGGCAGGCCTGCGTGGGTGAACCCAGGCGTGGTCACCGTGCCCAGCAGCGTCGACTGCCCGATCGGCACGTCCGCGCTGGTGGAGCCGTACACGCGGAACGAGGTGTAGCGCTGGGAGGCGACCGACACCCAGCTCAGGTTGATCGCGTGCTGGGTGGCGGGAGTGGCCGTGAGCGCGGTCATCCGCGGCTCCAGCCAGTCGCGGAGGTTGTCCACCCGCGACTCGACCGCGCCCTTGCGGGTCTCCGACTCCCCGACGCAGCTGTGCTGCCATGAGGAGCTGTTCACCGCGGCAAGCTCGACGACGCCGTTCGCCTCGCGGAAGGCCGGGCCACCGGCATCGCCGCGGCACACGGCGGCCTCGGCGTCACCGAGTGCGTCGAAGCTCGCCTCACCGACGCTGTTGACCTTGAACACGGCGGACTGGAGCTGGTCCGGCACCCACTCGGCGTGCGTGCGGCCGTAACCGGCGACCCGCAGCGACTCGCCAGGCACCGGTGCGGTCGCGCTCAGCTTGAGCGGCGCGATGTCGGTGACCGGGGTGGCCAGCCTGGCCAGCACCAGGTTGCGGGCGGGATTGCTCACCAGGTCGGTGATCTTGACGACGTGGCCGCCGCCCTTGGACAGGATCGTCCGGCCGATGGTGGCCTTCGCCTCCACCTTCGGCGCACCGCCCTGACCGGCGTTCTCCGGGAAGCAGTTGTCGGCGCTGATCACCCACTCCGGGTCGATCAACGCGCCCGAGCAGCTGCGCGGCCCGACATCCAGCTTCGCGACGAACCGGTGGTTCCCGTCGGCGACGGGACTCCCGTTGCTGATGGCGTAGGCCGGGGCGCCGGTGAGCAGCCCGGTGACCACCGCCGCCAGGACGGCGACGGCTCTTCGTGGTTGTGCCACGTTCTTGACTCCTAGGATTCTGCGGATATCCCCCGCTCAAAACCTGAAGTCCGTTGATGCCGGGCCGATCTCGTTGAGATAACGGATCGGCAACTGCCCAGGTGTGCATAACCGAACTGACCTGCGGATGTGTCCAACGCCATGTAACGCCAGGGGCTAGGGCAAACGGTCCTGCATTTGTTCGCGAATGGCCTTTGTGAAATCGCTTGTGGTTGCGAATCGGAAATCGGATCAGTGCAGAAAGAGGTAGTTGCGGAGACCGGGCGTGATGCGGGTGACCGGATGCCACCCGCCCGCGAGCCAGGCATGCATGTGGTAGCCGTGTTCCGCGAGCCACCCGGTGACCGTCTGCGTGGTGTGGCCGTAGCGACGGGTGTGGCGGTCCTCGATCTCCAGCAGCAGCGTCGGATGGCAGCGGTCGATCAGTGCCTCCGCGCCGCGCAGCACCGCGAGTTCCGCGCCCTCCACATCGGCCTTGATGAACTCTACCTTGTCGATCTCGCGCAGCGTGCAGAAGTCGTCAACGGTGGTCGCCACCACGGGAACCCTGCGCTGGCGGCGGAACTCCACATTGGCGCCTGGCCCTATGGCGCCGCTGTCCACATAGGACCTTCCGGTGACGCGCATCCCGTGGCGCATCGGCACGTTCATGTACTGCCTGCCGCCCACCTCGCCCAGCGCCAGCGCGTGGCGGCGCACGTTGGGCGCGTGGTCGGCACCGAGCAGGGCGGACAGCACGGGATGCACCCTGCCCAGCGGTTCGAAGCTGTGCACCACTCCCGCCGGTCCGGTCAGCCGCGACAGCACCGAGGTGTAGGCGCCCACCGCGGCACCAACGTCGAAGCAGATGTCGCCGGGGCGAACCACCTGGTCGAGGCCGAGCAGCTCCGCCTCACCCCAGGGCGTCCAGCGGGCGAGCCCGCGGAACACCGCCGCCGATGCCGCCACTCCCAACGACATGGTTCGGCTCTCAGGTGACCGGCGCGTTGACCGACGAGGACACCTTGCCCGCGGCCGCTGGGTCCAGCAGCCACAACGTGCGGCGCAGTCCGGTGGCCCCGGCGGCGGGCAGTTGGCTCTCGTCCGTCCCGGACAGCGCGAGCGCGACCGCGGACTCCTTGGCCTCGCCGGTGGTCATCAGCCACACCTCGCCTGCGCGCCGGATCGTGGGCAGCGTGAGGGAGATCCGGATGGGCGGCGGCTTCGGCGAGTCGTGTACCGCGACCACCGTGCGCTCGGTCTCGCGCACGGCGGGGGATTCGGGGAAGATCGACGCCACGTGGCCTTCGCCGCCAACACCCAGCAGGCACACGTCGAATGCAGGCGCGTCGTTCTCCGGGCGCGCGTCGGCGGCGAGCACCCGCGCGTAGTCCTCGGCGGCGGCGTCCGGGTCGTCGCCGAAGCGCCCGTCGCTGGGCTCCATCACGTGCACCCGCGCCGGGTTTACCGGCACGTGGTCCAGCAGCGCCGCCCGCGCCTGCGTCTCGTTGCGGTCCGGGTGGCCTGCGGGCAGGAACCGCTCGTCACCCCAGTACAGGTCGACCCGCGCCCAGTCCACCGTGTCACGGGCGGGGGAGATGCGAAGCTGCTCGAGCACCGCGATGCCCGTGCTCCCGCCGGTGAGCACCAGCGAGGCGCCGCCCCGAGCTGCCTGCGCGTCGACCAGTGTGGTCACCAGCCGGGCCGCCGCGGCGGCGGCGAGCAACGTCGGGTTCTTGTGCACCACGACCTGGGTCGAGCTCACGAACACTCCTTAAGAACGATGTCTGGCCACGCGTGAGTCCATGGGAAAGGCTACGGCGTGGAGGGATATCCACGCTGGAGGAGGCTTCAATGTCGCGACCTCGATTCCGCACAGGATCGATCTTTCTCGCACTCGGTGCACTGGTGGTGTTCTCAGTTGCACCGAGCACGGCGAGTCCCGTCAATCGCACGCAGCAGCAACCCGTTGAGCAGGCCGTAGGCAAGCCGCGGCCCGACGCCCGCAACGTCATCCTGGCGGTGCACGGCGGCGCGGGCGGCGGTCTGGTCCGCGAGAACACCCCGCCCGAGGTGGAGAAGGCCTACCGCGATGGCCTGACCGCCGCGTTGAAGGCGGGCCAGGCGGTGCTGGCAAGCGGCGACAGCGTCGGCGCCGTGGAAGCCGCGGTGAAGGTGCTGGAGGACAACCCGCTGTTCAACGCGGGCAAGGGCGCGGTGTTCACCACCGACGCCGCCCACGAGTTGGACGCCTCGATCATGCGCGGCTCCGACCGGGCCGCGGGCGCCGTGGCGGGCGTCCGCAACGTGAAGAACCCGATCTCCGCCGCGCGGCTGGTCATGGAGAAGACAAAGCACGTCATGCTGGCGGGCGAGGGCGCCGACGACTTCGCCGCCGCCTCGGGCCTGCCCACCGTCACCCAGGACTACTACTGGACGCAGAAGACCTGGGACGCCCTGCTCAAGGCCAAGCAGCAGCAGGCGGCGGGCGCCGATGAGCAGAAGTTCGGCACCGTCGGCGCCGTCGCGGTCGACGGCAAGCGCGACCTGGCCGCCGCGACCTCCACCGGCGGCCTCACCAACAAGATGGTCGGCCGCGTCGGCGACTCACCTGTGATCGGCGCGGGCACCTACGCCCTCAACGACACCGCCGCCGTCAGCGCCACCGGCCAAGGCGAGGTCTTCATCCGCGGCGCCGCCGCCTCGACGATCTCCAACCTCATCGAGTTCGGCCGCCACGACCTCGCCCAATCCACCTTCGAGGTGGTCGTGAAGCGCCTGCCCGCCCTCGGCGGCACCGGCGGCGTGATCGCCCTCAACCGCACCGGCGACTTCGACGCCCCGCACAGCACCCCCGGCATGCTCCACGCCTACCTCACCGCCGACGGCAAGATCGTCACCAAGGTCTTCCTCGACGAAACTCCCGCCAACGAGTGACACCCCGGTTTTCCCGATGAACGCATGATGCGCCCCTGGGACGACATGATGTCGACCTGGGGGCGCATGGTGTCGCCCTGCGGGGTTTTTGGATTGAGTCGCCCCCGTTTCAAGGATAGGGCTGGATGAGGCTTCGGCAGGGGAAGGCCGCGGTCGAGCGAATCCTGGTGTGTCGGCCCAGGTATTGGCCGATGACAGGTCGATGACAGGTCGATGATCACGGCGGCCTCCGTTCTCGTGGTGGGAGACCGGGCCCGCGAAATCTGGGTCGACTGTGGCCGGCGGGCCGCACCTCGTGTGACATGCGGTCCCGGATCTCCGCCTGCCTGCGCGCGGGCACGGTCTCGATGGGTGGGCGGTGGTCATCGGCTGCTCAGCGGCGCCTGCGTCCCCCCCCCGGGTACCGGGCGTTGGCGGTTTCTGCCACTGGGTGTCTCGGAGGTCGGGACTCTGGACGGGTGAGTGGCGTGGGCTGTATCCCGGGTGGGTGATTTGGCCCGCGCTGTGTCCTGAGTGGTGAGTCGGCCCGCGCTGTGTGCGGGTGGGTGAGTTGTCGCGGGCTGTGGTGCCGGACGGGTGAGTTGCGCGGGCTGTGTGCCGGGCGGTGAGTTGGCGTGGGCTGTGTGCCGGGTGGGCGAGTCGGCGCGGCCTTTATCCGGGGTGGTGAGCCAACGCGGAGTATGCCGAGCCGGGATATGTCGGGTCGGGATATCTGTGGATATCAGGCTTCGGATGGTCTGCGGTATTTGATATGCGCCCATGGGCATGCGGCGCGGGTGGGTGGACTTGGGGTGAGAAGTGCGGGGGTTCGCGAGCTTCGGACGGAAGTGGCCGAGGCTGTGGCGCTGGAACCGATCGCGCCGGTTGTGGAGGTTCGTGCGTCGGCGCATCGGTGCGCGACGGCGAAGTCACATCTCACTGGCGGCGCTCGGGACCGGAGCGGGACCGCCCTCCGGGCGCCATGGCGTCCGGAGGAGCGGCGACGGTGGACCGGCGCGAGATTCGTAACCACGCGGCGGGCCGTGGCGCTTCGTAGTGGGTGGCGTGGCGACCGTGGTCCGGCCGGTGTGGCGGCGGATCGGTTGTGTTGGCTGTGGCCCGAATGCGCACTCGCGACCCATTTGCGCCGAAAACCGCAGGCCAGAAGTGCTGTGCCTTACGTAACCACTCCTGTTGGGGGCTCGTTTTTCCAGCGAAGGAAAAGGGCGCTCGTGCCGGGAAGTCGGGGCGGCACGGGACGAGGAGGAGGTTTCATGAGAGTCGCCAAAATGGCGCGTGCATCCGTGCTGCTGCTCTCGGCGGCGGCCACAATGGCCATCCCGACGACCGGTTTGGCGGACAGCGGTGTCAACCAGGCTCCCGCCTACACGCCGAAGGACCAGGGCACGCCCTGCGCTTCCGGCGCGCAGACCGGGAAGGCCTACGAGCACTGCGACGGCGGGTTCACCCCCGAGCACGCCAAGCAGGCCGTGAAGTTCCAGGCCCCGGAGGGCCAGGGCTGGGTCAAGGCAGGCGGGGAGATGACCCCCGACCGCCACCAGGCCTGCGGCTGGAGCGGCGTCGGCATCAAGATGGCAAAGACCAGCCTGGGCGTGCAGGCCTGCCATGGCATGGAGAACAAGGGCCTGGGCAACACCGGCATCCAGGGCATGCTCTTCGGGCACGAGGTCAACATGCCCGCGCCCAACCTGCCGAGCACCGGCATCCCCGCGTTCTCCGAGATCCTGCACGGCGACCTGCCCAACTGGCCGGGTCTGCCCGACAAGGTTCCCGGTATGCCGGACCACGGCGGTCACGGCTACTGATCCCCAAGCGTGCGGCCGTGAGTGTTCAGGCGAGCTCTCTGAACACTCACGGCCTTCTACTTCTGGTCGCGGTAATGCGGACTAGTCGGACTTCAGGTCCGACCTTAGGATCTTGGCCATCCGTGCCGACATGTTGTCGATCGTTTCGCTGAGTATCCACTCGTCCATGTTGTGTTCCTTCGGGAGTCGAACCATCTCTCCCGGCTTCATCCCCTCGTATGTGATGACCGCGATGGTGAAATACAGGTCGCTGCTCAAGGCGTCCAGCTTCGAGGCCGCGCTTTCTCCGCAGACGAGGCTCAGGGATTTCAGCCAGCGACCGCCTCGTTTGAGCTCTTGGGCGATCGCCATCTCGTCTTCTCGCGCATACCCTCGCCGCTCGCCCTGTTGGACGGGCGAGGCGTTCGATGACAGCCGACTGGCGGTCAGGAAGTGATCCGAGGCTTCCGTGTAGAACGTCAGTTTTTGTTCGCGAAGCCAGCGGAACTGTTCATCGTGTCGCTCGCCCTCCAGCTTTTCGGCCTCGGATTCTCTTTGCAGCTTCCACTGAAGCATGTCCCGTTCACGCTGCTCGCCCCACCGCGCCCTTTCCTGGCGCCATTGAAGTCGAGTGGTGATGAGAGTCCCTACCAGCGATACCAAGCCGCCGACCACGGCTCCGAGCAGTCCAAGCCACGCTGACCCCATGAACGCAAAGGTACGAGCCGCCGCAAGGGGAAGGAACGTTTGTGGTGGTAGCCGAGGCGATCGCCTCGGCTACCACTCACGGCTTTCAGGGCTTCTTCGGGACTCGGCGGGCGGGGCGGGGGGCGGCTTTGGCCTTGGCGGTGCGGACGGCCTTGGTGGTGGCCTCCGGGGGCTTGCGGGCGGGCGAGGCGGGTTTGGCGCGGCCCGCGACGACCTTGGAGAGCGCTTTGAGGGTCTCGTCGTAGATCTCGTCCGGGTCCAGCCTGCGGAGTTCCTCGGCAAGGCATTCGCCGATGCCGCGGCGCTGGAGGGCGACTCGGCGGTCGGGTTGGCCGGGCTGGCTGAGGGTGCCGACCCTGGCGTCGGGGCGGACCAGTTCGATGTTGCCGGACCTGCGCTCCAGCACCACCGAATGCATGCCGGAGCCGTCCACCGACTTCGCGCGGTGCACGGTGATGCTCAGGCAGGACGCCAGCCAGCCCGCGAGGAGGTCTGTGGACGGCGAGTCCGCGGCACCGGTCACGGTGGCCGCGGTGATCTTCTCGTGCGGCGGCAGGTCCATCGCGGAGGCCAGCAGCGCCCGCCAGTTGGTCAGCCGCGACCACGCCAGATCGGTGTCACCCTCCACATAGGACTCCGCACGCTGCTGAAGGGCCTTGCTCGGGTGGCGTTCAGCGGCGGCGTCGGTGATGCGGCGCTGGGCGAGCAGCCCGACGGGGTCCTTCGCGGGCACCGCAGGCGCGTGGCCCGGCCACCAGGCCACCACCGGCGCGTCGGGCAGCAGCAGCGGCATCGCGCAGGACGCGCCCTCATCGGCCAGCGGGCCGTACAGGCGCAGCACGATCACCTCGCTGGCCCCGGCGTCCCCGCCGACGCGGATCTGGGCGTCCAGCCGGGCCGCGGCGCGCTTGGGGCCGCGGGCGATGACGATCACCCGGCAGGGGTGCTCGCGGCTGGCGTCGTTGGCGGCCTCGATCGCGTCCTCGGTCCGCATGCCGTCGTCGGTCACGATGACCAGCGTCAGCACCCGCCCCAGCGCCACCGCCCCGCCCTGGGCACGCAACTCGACCAGCCGCTTGTTGACCGCAGAGGTGTTCGTCGATGGCAGGTCGATGATCACGGCCGCCTCCATTTGCGTCCCGTGCGGGCCAGCATCTCCTCGGCCGAGGCCGGTCCCCAGGTCCCTGCCCGGTACGGCTCAGGCTGCCCGCCGCGGGCCCAGTGCTCCAGCACCGGGTCGAGGATCTGCCAGGACAGCTCCACCTCGTTGTTGGTGGGGAACAGCGACGGCTCGCCGAGCAGCACGTCCAGGATGAGCCGCTCGTAGGCCTCCGGGGAGGACTCGGTGAACGCGTGGCCGTAGCCGAAGTCCATGGTCACATCGCGGATCTGCATCAACGCGCCGGGCACCTTCGAACCGAACCGCATCGTCACACCCTCATCGGGCTGCACGCGGAAGACCAGCGCGTTCTGGCCCAGTTCCTCGGTGGCGGTGTCGTCGAAAGGCAGGTGCGGGGCACGTTTGAACATCAACGCGATCTCGGTGACCCGCCTGCCCAGCCGCTTGCCGGTCCGCAGGTAGAACGGCACCCCAGCCCAGCGCCGGGAGGCGATCTCCAGGGTGATCGCGGCGTAGGTCTCGGTGGTGGAGTCCTTGGCGAAGCCCTCCTCCTCCAGCAGGCCGGGCACCTGCGTGCCGCCCTGCCAGCCCCCGGTGTACTGGCCGCGCGCCGTGGTCTCCGACAGCGGGCCCACCAGCCTGGTCGCCGACAGCACCTTGGTCTTCTCGCTGCGAAGCTCGTGCGGCGCGAAGGACACCGGCTCCTCCATGGCGGTCAGCGCCATGAGCTGGAGCAGGTGGTTCTGGATCACGTCCCGAGCCGCGCCGATGCCGTCGTAGTACCCCGCCCGGCCGCCGAGGCCGATGTCCTCGGCCATGGTGATCTGCACGTGGTCGACGTAGTTGCTGTTCCAGATCGGCTCGAACAGCGTGTTCGCGAAGCGCAGCGCCAGGATGTTCTGCACCGTCTCCTTGCCGAGGTAGTGGTCGATGCGGAACACCGAGTCCTCGGGGAAGACGTCGTTGACGATCCTGTTGAGCTCGCAGGCCGACTCCAGGTCGTGCCCGAACGGCTTCTCGATGACCACCCGGCGCCACTGGTCGTCGGTCTGCTTGGACAGACCGTGCCGGGAAAGCTGCTCGCACACCACGGGAAACGCCGCAGGCGGGATGGAGAGGTAGAAGGCGTGGTTGCCGCCGGTGCCGCGCTGCTCGTCCAGTTCGCGGATCGTTTTGGCCAGCGACTCGAATGCCTCGTCGTCGTCGAAGGAGCCCGGCACGAACCGGAAGCCCTCGGCGAGGCGATCCCACACCGTCTGCCGGAACGGGGTGCGGGCGTGTTGTTTGACGGCCTCGTAGACGACCTGCCCGAAGTCCTGATCGGCCCAGTCGCGGCGGGCGAAGCCGACGAGCGAGAAGCCCGGCGGCAGCAGCCCGCGGTTGGACAGGTCGTAGATGGCGGGCATCAGCTTCTTGCGCGACAGGTCGCCGGTGACGCCGAAGATCACCAGGCCGGAGGGCCCGGCGATCCTCGGCAGCCGCTTGTCGCGCCGGTCCCGCAGCGGGTTGTGCCACTCACCCACGGGACGCCTCTTGGATGGCCTTCACCAGGTGCGCCAGGCCCGCGGCGCGGTCGGTGAGGTGCAGCCGCAGCACCGGACGGCCCCGCTCGGCGAGCACCTGCCCGTCGCCCAGCGCCTGCGCCAACTGCAGGCCGCCCAGCGTGTAGGGCCGGTCCGGCACGTCGAGATCGTGCTCCACCTCGCCGGTGAGCTGGAGGAACACGCCGTTCTGGTGGCCGCCCTTGTGGTACTGGCCGGTGGAGTGCAGGAACCTCGGGCCCCATCCGAACGTGGTCTGCCTGCCGGTGGCCTTCGCCAGCAGCGGGCGCAGCAGCGCCGCCGAGGCGTCGTCAAGCCGGTCCAGGTAGGCGTGCACCGCCAGGTAGCCGTGCCGGGGAAGCTGCTCGTAGAAGCGCGGCAGCACCTCGGCCAGCGTCGAGGCGCCGGAGAAGTTGCCGTAGACCTCCACCGGGCCGTCCACCACGACCGGCTTGTCGTCGGAGGTGGTGTCCCCGGCGTCCAGCAGCGCGCGGGCGGCCTTCTTCGCGGCCTCAACGTCAGGCTGGTCGAAGGGGTTGATGCCCAGCACCCGGCCGACCAGCGCCGTCGCGTACTCCCACAGCAGGAACTGCGCACCCAGCGCGCCCGTCACCGAGATCGCCGCGCCGTCGACCGCCGGTCCGATGACGACGGTGGTGGCGTCCTCGCCCGCGTCGGCGAAACCGGCGGCCTCGGTGTCCTCCACCGCGATCGGCAGCAGACCGGTGCCGTTCTTGCCGGTGGACTCGGCGATGAGCTGCTCGACCCAGTCCGGGAAGCCCTTGATGCCGGAGCCGGAATCGGCGAACACCACCTTCTCCGCGCCCTTGGTGTGCGCGGCGCCGAGCGCGGCGGCCAGCTTGATCGCCGGGTTGTCCTTGCTGTCCTGCGCGAGCGCCTGCGCGATCTCGGTCGCCTCGTCCAGCAGCGCGATCACGTCCACGCCCGCCAGCACCGACGGGACAAGGCCGAACTCGGTGAGCGCCGAGTACCGGCCGCCGACATGCGGTTCGGCGAGGAACACCTTGCGGTAGCCCGCGTCGGTGGCCAGCTGCTCCAGCGGGGAGCCGGGGTCGGTGACCACGACGATGCGGGAGGCCGCGTCGATGCCCGCGTCGGTGAACGCCTTCTCGAAGATGCGCCGGTGGCTGTCGGTCTCCACCGTGCCGCCGGATTTCGACGACACCACCAGCACCGTGCGCTCCAGGTCGCCCGCGAGTGCGTCCGCGACCTGGCCGGGGTCGGTGGTGTCGAGCACCGTCAGCGGCACACCCGCGGTGTTGCAGATGACCTCCGGTGCCAGCGAGGAGCCGCCCATGCCTGCGAGCACCACCCGGTCCACGCCCTCGGCGTGCAACGAGGCCCGAAGCTGCAGGATCGCGGGCACCAGCGCACGCGAGCTCTGGTGTAGACCCGTCCACGCCAGGCGGATCGATGCCTCCCCGTGGGCCTCTTGGCCCCACAGGTCGGCATCGCCGCCGGTCAGCTTGGACGCCACCTGGTCAGCGGCAAGGCTACCGGCGATGGCGTCCACCTCCTCAGAGTTCGAGCTGCTGAGGATCGAAACGTCCGCCATCGCTGGTCTACGCCTCCGCTAGTTGAAACTCACTTCCGAGCTTTTTCCAGCTGCCCGGAGACAGTCTCCAGGAGCTCGGCCCACGACTTCTCGAACTTCTCCACGCCTTCGGTTTCCAACACCGTGAAGACGTCGTCCAGATCGATGCCCGCGTCGGCCAGCGCGTCGAAGACCTCCTGCGCCTGCTCGGCCTTGCCGGTCACGGTATCGCCTTCGATCTTGCCGTGGTCGGCGACCGCGTGCAGTGTCTTCTCCGGCATGGTGTTTACGACGCCCGCGACAACAAGTTCATCGACGTAGCGGGTGTCGGAGTAGGACGGGTCCTTCACACCGGTCGACGCCCACAGCGGACGCTGCGGCACCGCGCCCTCGGCCGCCAGCGCCTGCCACCGGTCGGTGCCGAAGACCTCCTGGTAGGCGGCGTAGGCGAGCCGGGCGTTGGCGATGGCCGCCTGCCCGCGCAGCGCCTTGGCCTCCGGGGTGTCCAGCTTGTCGATGCGCTTGTCGATCTCGGAGTCCACCCGGGACACGAAGAACGAGGCCACCGAGCCGATCGCGGACAGGTCGTGGCCGTTGGCCTTGGCCTGCTCGATGCCGTCCAAGAAGGCGTCCATCACGTCGCGGTAGCGCTCCACGGAGAAGATCAGCGTCACGTTCACGCTGATGCCTTCGGCGAGCACCCTGGTGATCGCGGGCAGGCCGGCCTTCGTCGCGGGGATCTTGATGAACAGGTTGGGGCGGTCCACCGTCTTCCACAGGTCCTGCGCCTCGGCCACCGTCTTGTCGGTGTCGTGCGCCAGCCGCGGATCGACCTCGATGGACACCCGGCCGTCGACCAGCTTCGTCGACTCCACAATGGACCGGAACTTGTCACAGGCGGTGCGGACGTCGTCGGTGGTGACCTCACGGACCACCTGCTCGACGGACGCGTCGCGGGCGGCGAGTTCGCGGACCTGCTCGTCGTAGGCGCTGCCCTTGGCCAGTGCGCCCGCGAAGATCGTCGGGTTGGTGGTCACGCCGACCACGTGCTGGTCGCGGATGAGCTCCTCCAGATTGCCGGAGTTCAGCCGCTCCCTGGACAGGTCATCCAGCCAAATCGACACGCCGGCCGCGCTGAGCGCGGCGAGCTTGGGCTGCTCCGTCACTTGCTTTCCTCCCCTTGGGTCTTGGCAAGGCTGCGCTTTGCGGCAGCGACCACGTTCTCGGTGGTGAAACCGAACTCGCGGAACAGGGTCTGGTAGTCGGCGGACGCGCCAAAGTGATCGATACCGACGATCTCACCGGCATCGCCCGCGAAGCGGTACCACCCATCGGGTACCCCGGCTTCGACGACCACACGTGCCTTCACCGAAGGCGGAAGCACCTGGTTGCGGTACGCCTCGTCCTGGGCGTCGAACCACTCCACCGAAGGCATCGACACCACCCTTGTTGCCACGCCATCGCCCTCGAGCACCTTCGCGGCCTCGACGGCCATCTGAAGCTCGGAGCCGGTGGCGATCAGCACCAGCTTCGGACCCGCGTCGCCGGATTCCTCCACCAGCACGTAGCCGCCGCGGGCCACGCCTTCGGCGCTGGTGCCTTCCAGCGTCGGCACGTTCTGCCGGGTCAGGGCCAGGCCTGCGGGGCCCTCGGGCCGCTCCAGGATCGCCTTCCAGGCGTAGGCGGTCTCGTTGGCGTCGCCGGGGCGGACCACGGTGAGGCCGGGGATCGCGCGCAGCGCGGTGAGGTGCTCGATCGGCTGGTGAGTCGGGCCGTCCTCGCCGAGGCCGATCGAGTCGTGCGTCCACACGTAGACCACCGCGGACTTCATCAGCGCCGCCAGCCGCACCGCGGGCCGCATGTAGTCGGAGAACACCAGGAAAGTGCCGCCGTAGGGGCGGGTCGGGCCGTGCAGCGCGATGCCGTTGAGGATGGAGCCCATGGCGTGCTCGCGGACACCGAAGTGCAGCGTGCGGCCGTAGGGGTTGGCCTTCCACTCCTTGGTGGAGGTGTGCTCGGGGCCGAAGGAGTCGGCGCCCTTCATCGTGGTGTTGTTGCTCTCCGCCAGGTCCGCGGAGCCGCCCCACAGCTCGGGCAGCACGTCGGCCAGCGCGGCCAGCACCTCACCGGAGGCCTTGCGGGTGGCCAGGCCCTTCGGGTCGGGGGAGTAGCTGGGCAGCTTCTCCGCCCAGCCCGCGGGCAGGTCGCGGCCGATCAGGCGGTCCAGCAGCGCCTTGCGCTCCGGGTTGGCCTGCGCCCAGGCGTCGAAGGAGGACTGCCACTCCCGCTTGGCCGCCTCACCGCGGTCGATGACCTTGCGGGCGTGCGCGATGACCTCGTCGTCGACGTGGAACTTCTTCGCCGGGTCGAAGCCCAGGATCTCCTTGACCTTGGCGACCTCGTCCTCGCCCAGCGCGGCGCCGTGCGCCTTGCCGGTGTTCATCTTCGTCGGCGCGGGAAAGCCGATCACGGTGTGCAGGATGATGATCGAGGGCTTGCCGGTCTCGGCCTTCGCCGCCTCGAGCGCGTCCAGGATGCCGGTGACGTTCTCGCCGCCCTCGACCTGCTGCACATGCCAGCCGTAGGCCTCGTACCGCTTGGCGACGTCCTCGGACAACGCGATGTTGGTGTCGTCCTCGATGGAGATGCGGTTGTCGTCGTAGATCACGACGAGGTTGCCAAGCTCCTGGTGACCGGCGATCGAGGAGGCCTCCGAGGTCACGCCCTCCTCGATGTCACCGTCGGAGGCGATCACGAAGATGTGGTGGTCGAACGGGCTCTCGCCGGGGGCGGCGTCCGGGTCGAACAGGCCGCGCTCGCGGCGGGCCGCCATCGCCATGCCTACCGCGGAGGCCATGCCCTGGCCCAGCGGGCCGGTGGTGATCTCGACGCCGGGGGTGTGCCGGTGCTCGGGGTGGCCGGGGGTCTTCGAGCCCCAGGTGCGCAGCGCCTCGAGGTCCGCCAGTTCCAGCCCGTAGCCCGACAGGTACAGCTGGAGGTACAGGGTGAGGCTGGAGTGGCCGCAGGACAGCACGAAGCGGTCCCGGCCGATCCAGTCGGCGTCGGCCGGATCGTGCCGCATGACACGCTGGAAGAGGGCGTAGGCCAGCGGGGCGAGGCTCATCGCCGTGCCGGGGTGCCCGTTGCCGACGTTCTGCACGGCCTCGGCGGCGAGTACGCGGACCGTGTCGACCGCGCGGCGGTCCAACTCGGACCAGTCCCCGGGGAGCTGCGGCGTGGTGAGACGCTCAAGGTCCCTGCTGTCGGTTTCGGACTGGCTGACTGTCTCTGTGACGGACACGGACCTGCTCTCGCTTTCGGCTCAACATCGATTCACTAGCCTCAACCGAAGCCTAATGGCGCTGACTGAGGCGTGTCAGATGATGTCGGCCTTTGTTAAGCCGCAGCGGGTGCGGACGTGGCCTAGCGCACGCTTGCCCGCCCCCGGGACGTTCCCGTGTAGATCCGCGACTACCATCCGGTAGACCCGCTTGTCGAGGTCGGTAACCCGATCCGGCCTCGAAACTGACTGAGGAGAACCATGCCGGTGCTGAATGCTGCCCAGGTTCGGCCTGCCGGCCGCATGACCGGCGGAACCTGTCAGCGGGCGGCTCGGTGAGCGCCCTGCTTGACGCGCCTGTTCAGCGCTCCTTCGGGCAGATTCTGAAGGCCTACGTCGCACTGACCAAGCCGCGCGTCATCGAGTTGCTGCTGGTCACCACGGTGCCCGCGATGCTGCTCGCCGAGCGCGGTCTGCCGTCGCCCTGGCTGGTGCTGGCCACCCTGGTCGGCGGCACCATGGCCGCGGGCAGCGCGAACGCGCTCAACTGCGTGGTCGACGCCGATATCGACGCGGTGATGAAGCGCACGTCGGCCCGGCCGCTGGTGCGGCACGAGGTGCCGAGGCGCAACGCGCTGGTCTTCGGCGTGGTGCTCGGCCTGGGTTCCTTCGGCTTCCTGTGGGCCACCACGAACCTGCTCTCGGCGGTGCTGGCCGTCGTCACGATCCTGTTCTACGTGCTGGTCTACACGATGGTGCTCAAGCGCCGGACCGCGCAGAACATCGTGTGGGGCGGCGCCGCGGGCTGCATGCCGGTCGTCATCGGCTGGTCCGCGGTGACCGGCGACATCGGCTGGCCCGCGTTCGTGATGTTCGGGGTGATCTTCTTCTGGACGCCGCCGCACTTCTGGTCGCTGGCCATGAAGTTCCGCGACGACTACGCCAAGGCGGGCGTGCCGATGCTGCCGGTGGTGGCCACCCCCGCGCAGGTGGCCCGCCAGATCGTGATCTACACCTGGGTGATGGTCGGCTGGTCGCTGCTGCTGGTGCCCGCCACGAGTTGGGTGTACCTCGTCACGTCGGTGGTCGCGGGCGGCTGGTTCATCCTGCTGGCGCACCGCCTCCAGAAGGCGCTGCGGAATGACGAGAAGACCAATCCGATGAAGTTGTTCCACCTGTCCAACACCTATTTGATGTTGGTTTTCGTCGCGATTGCCGTGGATTCGGCTTTTGGTCTTCCAGTGTTCGGTCTGCCCTTCTGACCTGCTCAGACGCCCGGCTGTGAAATCGGTGTCAGCTGTCTTTTAGCACCGATTTCACGGCGCGGCCGGCGCACTTGGGCCAGTTTTCATTTCAGGATTCAGCTATGCCCGTTGTGGAAATAGGCTGCCCGCCATGCGGAAGACGTTGGGCATTGCGGCCCTCATCCTGAGCGTGGCGACGGCCGCCGGCTGTTCCGGTGGCGACGGGTTCACCCAGATCAACGTGCCGAAGGATGCGCCGATCCAGGAGAAGGCGCCCGCGGCTCCGGCGAAGAAGGTCGGCAAGGAGTGCACGGCGGCGGACCTGAAGGTCTCCGGCCAGCCGGGCGAGAAGCCGACGGTGACACTGCCCAAGACCTGTGACGCACCCGCCAAGCTGGTGGTGAAGGACTTGGTGCCCGGCACCGGGGTGCCGACCAAGCAGGGCGACGCGCTGACGTTCCACTACACCCAGGTGGCGTGGTCCAGCGCGAAGGAGACCGACTCCTCGCTGGACCGGGGCGAGCCCATCAACGTGTCGAACATCGGCAAGTCCGACATGACCGCCGCCGAGATCATCGAGGGCTGGAACCAAGGCCTGGTCGGCGTGCGGGAAGGCGCCCGCAGGCTGCTGATCGTGCCGCCGGAGATGGCATTCGGGAACAACTCGCCCAACGCGGACATCGCGCCGAACGACACCATCGTCTATGTGATCGATGTGACCCGCATCGGCGCGGTGTGACCGGTGCGGGAATGCGTGGGCAGCGGCGGCTAGGCTCGCCAGCCATGCGTACCACCAAGGGCCTAGTAGCCCTCCTCCTAGGCGCCGCACTGGCTGTGGCCGGCTGTAGCAACGGCGAGCGCGCCTCCGACGGGAATACCGCCGCGGCGACTTCGACGACCCAGTCCGCCGCTCCGACGCCGACGAAGGCTCACGGCAAGGAGTGCACGGCCGAGGACATCAGGGTCGAAGCAAACGGCTCGGTGCCGACGATCACGCTGCCCAAGGACTGCGACCCGCCGAAGCAGTTGGTGACCAAGGACCTGGTCGCAGGCGCTGAGCCTGCGATCAAGGCAGGTGACACCGCGACCGTGAACTACCACCTGGTCATGTGGTCCACCGGTGAGGTCGTGGACTCGTCCTTCGAGCGCGGTGAGACCTTCGACGTGTCCCCCGTAGGCGAGGCCGCCGTCATCAAGGGCTGGAACGAAGGCCTGATCGGACTGAAGACCGGTGGCAAGCGGCTGCTGATCGTGCCATCCGACAAGGGCTACCCGCAGGGCCGCGGCCAGATCAAGCCCGGCGAAACCCTGGTGTTCGTCATCGACGCGGTGAAGGTCACGTCCGCCTGACCCGTCCAGTCCGGCACCGTGATTCCCACGGTGCCGGACTTCGTTCTATCCCGGTTGCTGCGGAGCGTCCTAGGGGTAGTTGATTTGAATTCCGTCGGGATCGATGAGTTTGGTCCTGACCGGGCAATGCACGTAGACGGGGTCCGAAACCAGTCCTCGTTGTTCAGGGGTGTGATACCACTGGCTGTGGGTGGAATGTTCGCATTTGATCGCTCCATACCAGCGCAGGTTGCCATTCGCGGGCGGGCGACAGCGGAATGCGCCGTTTCCGGTCGAGTTTTCGGAACCTAACCGAACGCTGTGTTCGCATGGTCCGTCGTAGGTCCACGGTTCGGCGCCCGCGGGCGAGGTGACGGCCGCGACCATGCTTGCCGCCAGCACCACACCGAACAGGAGTGCCCGCAGAGGATTGGGTTTCATGTTTGCTCCAGCCTCATGAAGAGCCGACGGGATTCGGCTTGGAATTCACGCATTACCAGGTCTCGTGAGCATCCTCTTATCAGGGTAGAGCTGAACGGAGTTCGTGGTCAACACTATTGCATTGACAACGCCTTTCCGTGGTTGAATTCGTGCAATAGTGAATGTGTTATTTAGCCCTTTTTTCGTGCCGCTCGAATGCGCTGGCGTAGTGGATCAGGGCAACAGCAGGACTTTTCCGGTGGTAACCCGACCCTCCAGGTCACGGTGGGCTTCGGTGGCTGAGGTCAGGGGGTAGGTGCCGCCGATCCGGACCCGCAGGGCGCCGGACAGCGCGGCCGAGAAGACCTCGCCTGCCCGATGCTCCAACTCCGCGCGGGTGGCTGTGTAGTGGGCCAGCGTCGGACGCGTGATGTAGAGCGACCCGCCCGCGTTGAGGCGCTGGAGGTCGAACGGTGGCACCGGGCCGCTGGCGGCGCCGTAGAGGACCAGGGTGCCGCGGCGGCGCAGGCTGGCCAGGCTGCCGTCGAAGGTGGCGGCGCCGACGCCGTCGTAGACCACCGCCACACCCTCGCCCGAGGTCAGGGAGAGGACGGTCTGGGCGACGTCGACCTCGGTGTAGCGGATGACCTCGTCGGCACCCGCCTCGCGGGCCAAGCGCTCCTTGTCCTCGGTGGAGACGGTGGCGATCACCCGCCCGCCGCGGGACTTCACCAACTGAGTCAGCAGCAGGCCGACGCCGCCCGCGGCCGCGTGGACGAGGACCGCGTCGCCGGGCTGGACCGGGTAGGAGGAGTTCGCCAGGTAGTGGGCGGTCATGCCCTGCAACGGCAGCGCGGCGGCGGTCCGCAGGTCCAGGCCGGGTGGCACGGCCAGCGCCACCGCGGCGGGGACGAGTACCTGCTCGGCGTAGCTGCCGAGCACGCCTGCCCAGGCGACCTGGTCGCCGACCGCGAAGCCCTCGACGTCGGGGCCGACCTCGGTGACGGTGCCCGCGCCCTCCTGACCGAGCCGGATCGGCAGCGGCAGGGGGTAGAGCCCGCCGCGGTGGTAGGTGTCGATGTAGTTCACGCCCACCGCCGCGACGTCCACCAGCAGCTCACCGGGGCCCGGCTCGGGTGCCGGAACGTCGACGAGTTCCATAACCTCGGGACCGCCGGTGGTGCTGACCTCGATCGCGCGCAAGATGGGCCTCCGGGTAGCGGGACGTGTCGCCTACGTTCTAGCGCAACGCTCCGCTACCGGCTTCTTATGCCTCGAGGACTTCAGCGTCGGCTTGCCGCGGCTCCGGCTGCTGCGCCGCCCGCGAAGATCGTCATGACGACAATGGCCGTCACCCACCGGCGGGATTCCTCCTGCTGGTTGTCCGCCGCGAGGACGGGCGGTGCCGCCACGGCGGGCTTGGGACGCCGGGTGGTGGGCGGCGGTACGACCGGAGGAGGTGGCGGCGGCGGAACCTCCACCTGGGGTTGGCGCTGCGGCGGTGGTGGCGGGGCCTGCGGCGGCGGGACCACGGGCGCGGGCCGCGGTGGGGGAGTGGTGACCACCGGGGGCGGCGTCGTCGTGGTCGTGGTGGGCGGCGGGGTCGTCGTCGGCTTGGGCGGTTTGGGACAGGTCGGCTGCAACGGGTGGAAGCTGACCGTGATCCCGTCGTGCACGTAGACGTGCAGCAGGTGCAGGCAGATCGGGAAATGCTGCTGGACCGGGGCCGCCGCTGCCTGGGCGGGCAGGACGAGAAGAGGCAGCGTCGACGCGAACAGGGTCAGGCAACCCAAGGTTCGGGTAACGGCGCCACTCCTCGATCGGGGCCGACGATAATATGATTCGGCGTCGGCCTTGTCCGACATGGCAATCCCACCCTACGATTCGCCGCGGCGTGCTCGCTGTTCACGATACTTCGCGCTGCTCCCGTTCCAGGAAGGCATACGGGTGAATATTTATCTGACCGGGCTGTTGGTTGTGCTGGGCACCGCCGTTGTAGCGGCACTTCTATATGTAGTCAGCCAGCGCATGCGAACGGACGAGCCGGAAACAACGACCGATGTTGCCGGAAACGTTTTCACGTTGGTAGCGGGACTGAACGCGGTCCTGATCGCTTTCGTTCTCATCTCCCAGCTCGACGCCATCGGGCAGACCGAGGACGGCGTGGACAGGGAGGCAAATCAGCTGCTGGCAGTGGTCTGGTCTGCGGAAACGCTCCAGGAGTCGACCAAGGCCAAGGTCAACGAGCTGGCCACGTCCTACGGGCAGACCGTAGTGAAGGACGAATGGCCGCGAATGGAACGCGGCGAGGAAGTCGAGAAGCGCGGCGGGCAGATCCTGGACGAACTCCGCCTCACCCTGGCGGGTGCACCGGCCAATGGATACTTGCAGGAGGAACAAAAACTGCAAGCCTCCAAGCAGGTGGTGACGCTCTACGAGGCTCGTCACGATCGGTTGGGTGCGGCTTCCTCCGGAGTAAACCCGGTCGTGTGGTTCGCGTTGATTATCGGGGGAATCATCACTATTCTTTTCCCCTTCATTCTGGGGCGTACCAGAGTCATTCTGCACACCACGATCGTGGTCACGCTGACGATCACCATCACGACCCTGCTGTTCGCGATCTACCAGCTGGACAACCCGTTCACCAGCCTTCAGGTCTCCAGCGACCCGATGGCGGAGGTGGTGGAGCAACTCGGCAGGCCTGCCTGAGCCGTGGGGTGGCCGGTTCACCCCCCAGCGAACCGGCCACCCCACGCGTCAGCGCTTCCCGCTGTCGGTCTCGTCCGCACCGTGGATTTCCCACCCGTTCCAGTACCAGCGCGGCTCAGCCGCGTGGTCCTCTTCGGGACGGACGTTCTCTTCTGCCAGTACCTGTGCCATTTCTCCCCCATTGTGTTATCGCTTTGACAGAAACGACAGGCTCCCCTTCGCCTACAGCTTTGCGTGCGGGTCAATTCGAATAAATCCCTGGATTGAGGGATGGCCGCGGAGGACACTCGGGGCTATGAGGGGGAGCGACACCGCGCACTGCCTGATAGCCGCCACGGAGGCGAGCAGCACGTCCTGCCTGGGTGAACAGGTGTCTCAGCTGTTCCGTAAGACGGTGCCGCATGACGGGTACTACCTCGCGGGAGTGGATCCGATCACCGGTTCCACCTGCTTCTTCCACCACGAGAACGCGTACGGGAGTGATTCGTATTGGCGCATGGTCGAAAATGAGGCATTCGGTAAGGAGTTCTTTCGCCTCCACCAGCTTATCCAGGGCAACGAGAAAGTCAGGGTTCTCGATTCCGAGCGAGACCGAAAGCGACGCAGTTTCCGACTACATGAGATCATGATTCCCGAAGGCGTCGGCCGCGAACTGCACATCGTATTGAAGTGGCGCAACCGGGTATGGGGCTCGGTGGGTCTGCTGAGGGCGGTGGGTGGGCGACCCTTCACCTCGGACGAGATCGCGTTGGCGGAGCGGATCTCCGCGCCGCTGGGCGCGGCCTTCCGGCAGCGGGTGGCGAACCTACGGCTGCGCCCCGCCCGCGACCTCGCGCCCGGCGTCGTCATCGTGGACGAGAACAACCGGATCCACGGCATGACCGGAACCGCGCGGCACTGGCTCAACCGAATCGGGGTGGATGACCGCGTCGCCACCGAAGAGCTGCTCACCATCCACGTCCGTGAGCTCTCCCTCGTCGCGCGGCTCGGCGCAGGCCGATTCGGCCCGCGGCCCGCGGTGACCCGGACACCTGCCGCCGCGGGGTGGATGACAACCCAGGCGGAGTTGCTGGACGGCCACGCGGCGGGGCGGGTGGCGGTGACCATCGGGCCGGGCTCGCGTGAGCTGCTGCTCCCGGCCCTCGCAGCCTGGTACGACATCACCCCGCGGCAACAGGGAGTTGTCGAGCAGGTCTGCGAGGGCCTGTCCGGCAAGCAGATCGCGCGCAGGCTCGACCTGTCCGCCTACACCGTCAACGACCACCTCAAGGCGATCTTCTCCAAGGTGGGGGTGAGCAGCAGGGAGGAGCTGATCGCCACCTTCTCGGGCTGACGGCTCAGCGCAGCAGGTCGCGCGCGATGTGGGTCACCTGGATCTCGTTGCTGCCCGCATAGATCTCCAGCGACTTGGCGTCGCGGGCCAACTGCTCCACCCGGTACTCCGCCATGTACCCGTTGCCGCCGAACAGCCTGATGGCGTCCATCGCCACATCGGTGGCCGCCTCCGAGGCATACAGCTTCATCGCCGAGGCCTCCGCCAGCGACGGCGTCTTGCCCTCGCGCAGCACCTCCACGACCCGGAACACCAGGTTCTGCACGTTGAGCCTGGCGACCTCCATCTTGGCCAGCTTCAACTGGATCAGCTGGAAGTCCGAGATCGGCTGGCCCCACAGCGTGCGGCTCTTGGCGTAGTCCACCGACAGCCGCAGGCACTCCTCGATGATGCCCAGCGCCATCGCGGCGACACCGAACCGCTCGATGGTGAAGGTGGACCGCGCCGAGTCCCGGCCGTCGGTCACCGTCTTCTCACCGCCGAGCTTGCGGTCGGCCTCCAGGTAGACGTTGTCGAAGAACAGCTGCCCGGTCGGCGAGGAGTGGATGCCCATCTTCTTGAAGGGCTTGGACTGGATGAAGCCCTCCATCCCGGTGTCCAGCACGAACGTCAGCACCGGCTGCTTGCGCCGGTCCGGCTCCGTGCCGTCGTCCAGCTTCGCGTACACCACCACCGTGTCGGCGTAGGGGCCGTTGGTGGTGAACGTCTTCTGCCCGTTCAGCACGTACCCGTCGCCCTTGGGCTTGACCGTGGTCCGCATGCCGCCGAAGGCATCCGACCCGGCGTCCGGCTCGGTGATGGCCCAGGCGCCGACCTTCTCGAAGGTCAGCAGCTCCGGAATCCACCGCTCCTTCTGCTCGATGGTGCCCTTGGACATGATCGTGTTCACCGCGAGCCCGGTGTTCACGCCCATCGCGGTGACCAGGCCGGGGGAGACCTTGCACAGCTCGGCGACGGCGATCAGCGCCAGCGCCTCCTGCCCGCCGAGGTCGGCGCCCAGCCCGCCGCCGCCCTTGGACTTCTTCTTGGCGGCGGTCTCCGCGGGCGGGTTGTCCCGCTTCTCCTTCTGCTTCTCGATGATCGTCTTGAACGCCTCGCGCGCCATGACGTCCACGCCGAAGGTGGAGAAGAACTTGCGGATCAGGGGATAGGGGAGCATCTCCCCGGACTCCAGCGCATCGGCGTGCGGCCGGATCTCCTTGTCGACGAACTCCCTGATCGCATCGCGGATCAGGACCTCGGTCTCGGACCATTCGATCATTTCGTACCTTCCCAGTCCGCGATCCGGGATTCCAGCTCCGCGATCGTCCACGGCTTGTCGGTCTCGGTGGTGCGCTTGGCGTGCCAACCGCCGAGTTCGGAGATCACGCCGCCCTGCACGGCGTAGACCCGGCCGGTGACCGGGCAGCCCTCGGTCGACAGGTAGGCCACCATCGGGGAGATGTGCGCGGGGTGGAACGGGTCGAACGCCTCGGCGTCCTCCGGCTCGGCGAACAGCGCCTCGAAACCGGGCGTGGCCAGCGTCAGCCGCGTCCTGGCGATCGGCGCGATGCCGTTGACCCGCACCCCGTAGCGCTCCAACTCCTGCGCGGCGACCAGCGTCAGCGCCGCGATGCCCGCCTTGGCCGCGCCGTAGTTGGTCTGGCCGGGGTTGGGCATGAACGTGCCTGAGGCCGAAGCGGTGTTGACCACCGCCGCCTTGACGTCGTTGCCCGCCTTGCTCTGTGCCTTCCAATAGGCGCTGGCGTGCCGCAGCGGTGCCGCGTGTCCCTTGAGGTGCACCGCGATCACCGAGTCCCACTGCGACTCGTCCATGCCCGCGATGAACGCGTCCCGCAGAATGCCCGCGTTGTTGACCAGCACATCCAGCCGCCCGAACTCGCTCACGGCCTGCTCGATGAGCTCCGCGGCGCCGTTCCAGTCGGCCACGTTGGACGTGTTCGCCACGGCCCGCCCGCCCAGCGCGGTGATCTCGTCGACCACCTGCTGCGCGGGTCCGACATCCGAACCGCTCCCGTCGTTGGCCCCGCCGAGGTCGTTGACCACGACGGCGGCGCCCTCGCGGGCGAACAGCAGGGCGTGCTCCCGCCCGATGCCGCGCCCGGCGCCGGTGATCACCGCGACGCGCCCGTCCAGTGTTCCCACGATTTACTCTCCGATTTCCGCGAGGCCGTCCTTGACCACGACCTCGTCACCGACGGTTGTCTCGTACGCGAAGGTTCCGCTGCCTGCCTTGAAGATCCGCGTGGTGATGTCCTGCCCTGGCAGGACGGGCTTGGCGAACCGCACCGCGAGCCTGCGCAGCCGCTCGGTGCGGCCGTCGGCCACGGTCGTCAGCACCGCCCACGAGGTGAACGCCATCGTGCACAGGCCGTGCGCGATGATCCCTGGCAAACCGGACATCTTGGCGATCTCGTCGTCCAGGTGGATCGGCATCGGGTCACCCGAGGCCGGGGCGTAGCGGTAGGTCTGGTCCTCGTCCACGTGTGCCACCACCTCCGCCGCCGGTGCGGTCTCCCGCAGCGCGTCGTCGAAGGAGTGTCCCGGTGCCGGTTCGCCGACCGACTCGCCCGCGTCCACCTTGCGGAAGAAGGAGGTCACCCACTGCTCGTTGACCAACTCGCCGTCCTCGGTGCGGCAGTCGATGTACACCACGACGGTGGTGCCGTTCGGCTTGCCCGCGAACCCGATCGGCTTGGCCCGCGACACCAGCCGCATGCCGGGCACGATCGGCCGGTGGAAGGCGAAGTCCTGCTCGCCGTGCACCAGCTTGGGCAGCAGTTCCACCGGCGCCACCGACAGCGCGGCGGGCACCAGCGAGGTGAACACCGGCACGATCGCGAACACCGGCGGCGCGATCTCGCCGCTGCGGTGTCGTTCGATCGGGTCGTTGGTGGCCTCGGCGTAGGCCGCGATCCGGTCCGCGGTGACGTCGAAGGTGTCCGGCTCGCTCCAGACGCCGAGCCCTGAGGCGTCGAACATCAGGCGACCAGCTCGGACAGCTTCGCCAGGGACTTCTCCACCTCGCTCTGGGTGTTCTTGGCGACCGCGGTGCCGATCGGGCCGACGATCAGCTGACCGCTGAAGTCCGCGTCGATCGTGGCCTTGGAGCCGGAGCCCGCGGGCTCGACCGACAGCGTGAAGGCCACCTTGACGCCCGCCATGCCGGTGCCGGAGATCCTCAGCGAGGACGGCGGGTTGTAGGAGTCGACCGTCCACTCGATCTTGTTGGCCATGCCCATCACCGACACGATCTCGGTCATCGTGGTGCCGACCTTGATCTCGGTGGGGATCTCCGACTTCCACCCCTGGTGGATGGTCAGCCACTCCTCGAACCGTGCGGGCTCGGCCATCACCGACCACACCTTCTCCGGTGCGGCGGGCAGCTCGGTGGACACATTGACGCTGGCCATGATTCTTACTCCCTGTTTGTGCTGGAACTAGGCGTTCGCGGGCTTGTAGGCGGTCACGACCACGGCGCCGCCGAGGCCGATGTTGTGCTGGAGGGCGACGCGGGCGCCGTCGACCTGGCGGGCGTCGGCCGTGCCGCGCAGCTGCCAGGTGAGCTCGGCGCACTGGGCGAGGCCGGTCGCGCCGAGGGGGTGGCCCTTGGAGATCAGGCCGCCGGAGGGGTTGACGACCCAGCGGCCGCCGTAGGTGGTGTCGCCGTTGTCGATGAGCTTGCCGCCCTCGCCCTCACCGCACAGGTTCAGCGCCTCGTAGGTGATCAGCTCGTTGGCGGAGAAGCAGTCGTGCAGCTCGATGACGTCGACATCGTCGGGTGCGATGCCCGCCTCGTCATAGACCTGGCGGGCGGCGATGCGGGTCATGTCCGCGCCGACCAGGCTGATCGCGCTGCGGTCGGCGAAGGTGGACGGCAGGTCGGTGACCATGGCCTGTCCGACGATCTCCACCGCCTGGTCGGCCAGCCCGTGCGCGTCGACGAACCGCTCGCTGGCGAGGATGGCCGCGCCCGAGCCGTCGGAGGTGGGGGAGCACTGCAACCGGGTCAGCGGCTCGTAGACGACGGGGGAGTCGAGGATCTCCCGCAGCGTGAACACGTCCTGGAACTGGGCGTAGGGATTGTTGGCGGAGTGCCGGTGGTTCTTCTCGCCGATCTTGGCCAGCTGCTCGACGGTGGTGCCGTAACGCTGCATGTGCTCGCGGCCCGCGGCGCCGAACATCCACGGCGCGGGCGGCATCGCGAACTCGAACAGCTCCGCCAACGCCACGATGTGCTTGAGCATCGGCTGTTCGCGGTCGTCGTAGGTCGAGCCCAGCGAGCCCTTCTGCATCTTCTCGAAGCCCAGCGCCAGCGTGCAGTCCGCCGCACCGCTGCGCACCGCCTGTGTGGCCAGGAACAACGCGGTGGAACCGGTGGAGCAGTTGTTGTTCACGTTGACGATCGGGATGCCGGAAAGCCCCAGTTCGTAGACCGCGCGCTGGCCGGAGGTCGACTCGCCGTAGACGTAGCCGACGTAGGCCTGCTGGACGCTGTCGTAGGAGATGCCCGCGTCCTCCAGCGCCTTGGTGCCGGATTCCCGCGCCATGTCCGGGTAGTCCCAGTCCCGACTGCCCGGCTTCTCGAACTTCGTCATGCCGACGCCGACGACGAAGACCCTGTTGCTCATGGAAAAGCTCCCTTAGATGAGGTGCGCCCTGCGCCAGATGGCTTTGCTCGGTCCGCCGATGACGCCGACCTCGGAGAGGAAGCCGGTGATCTTCTCCGCCATCCAGCGCCGTGTCTCGTGGTGATGGGGGTTGGCCTTGGCGATGGGCCAGGCCACGTAAGGGTCGAGGCCGACCGCCTTGTAGACCCGCGGGTGGACCAGCGCGTTCACGACCTCGTGCGCGACGGTCGCGGTCACCACCCGGTGGAACTGCCGTTCCGCGCGGTTGAGCGTCGGCCACACCCTGGCGACCTCTTCCCGCGCGTACCGGACGTGCCGGGCTTCCTCGATGACGTGGATCCGGTTCACCATGCGGATCAGCGGCTGAATGCCCTCGTCGTTCATCATCGAGCGCTGCAACCGGTCGGTGATCTCCTCGGCGACCAGCACCGGAGCGAACAGCGACGGACCCCAGGCCACCGAGGCGTAGAGCTGCGCGAGCCGGTGCAGCCGCTTGCCGGGCTTGTAGCCGGGCACGTCGAACCGGTCGAGGGACTTCGCGAACATGATCACGTGCCGGGTCTCGTCGCCGATCTCGGTCAGCGCGTACTGCGCCGCCTCGCTGCGCGCGTCGAGGTTGTAGACGTGCCTGGCGAGCATCTGGATGAGCAGGATCTCGAACCACAGGCCGGTCGCCGTGATGCTGGAGATCTCGTGCTTGGACAGCTCGATCCGCTGTTGCTCGTCAAGCTGGTCCCAGAGCTTCGTGCCGTACAGCGACACCCGTTCGGCAGGCATGTACAGCTTGTCGGCCGGAAGTTGTGCCGCCCAGTCGATGTCCACCAAAGGGTCGTAGGAGTTTCGGGCCGAAGAGGCCAACAATCGTGTGGCGGTCGCCTCACCGCCGTTGGTCTTTGTGTCGCCGGCCATTTCCGCCTCCGTCACCGCTGGGCAAACTAGCCGATACTTCGAGTATCAGGTACATGGTGTACCGCCTACTGCTCGTTTATAGTTGGCCAAATGTCCGAAGCCGTCAAGACCCCCGCTGCCCTGGATGGCCGTGCCCGTCGATGGGAAGGTCACCGGGAGGCCCGGCGCGCCGAGTTGATCGACGCCGCGATCCGGGCCATCGAGGAGTACGGCCCCGAGGTCCGCACGGAGCAGATCGCCGCCGCGGCGGGTGTGGCCAGGCCGCGGCTGTACCGCTACTTCGACGGCAAGCCCGATCTCCAGCGCGCCATCGCCGAGCGGGCGGTGGAGCTGTTCGCCGCCGAATTGACCCCGCTGTGGAAGCCCGCGGGCTCACCGATGGAGATGATCGCCGCCGCCGTGCACGCCTTCCTGGGCTGGCTGACCGAGCACACCAGCCTCTACCACTACGTGCGCCGCGGGGTGGTCGAGGACGGCCGGGCGGACCCGTACACCAACTTCCGCCACGCCATCACCGCCCACCTCACCCGCCTGTTCACCGGCGAGGGTGAGCGCATCGGCGTGCCGGACGAACTCGCCGAACCGCTGGCCTTCGGTCTGGTCGGCATGGCGGAGTCCACGGTGAACGGCTGGTTGGACCGCCCCAACGGCCTGACTCGCGATCAGTTGGCCACGCACCTGATCCACTGGGTGTGGGCGATCATCGCCGACAACGCCCGCACCAACGGCGTCACGCTGGAGCCGCACGTCCCGCTCTACCCGCAGGGCGGGCGGTAGTCCACGCCGGGAAAGAACCGGTTCCACTCCTCCTCGGTCATCTCCGGTGAGGTCTCGGTGCAGATCCGCTGGATCACCGTGTCCAGATCGGGCTCCCACACGCGGATGAGCTGATCCGCGCCGCCGGTGGCCAACTGCCCTGCGGGGGCGAAGCCAAGTGACCAGCCCTCGCCGGGCACCCGCGGGCCGCCAAGGCTTTTCGGGTGGTCGGGATCGGTCACATCCCACAGGTGCAGCCGCCCGTCGTTGTTCGCCGAGACGAACGTCCGCCCGTCCGGGGAGAAGGCGGTCAGGTAGGAGAACTCGTCGGGGTCCTCGCCGCGCACCAGTCCGGCCTGCCGTGGGTGGTCCGGGTCGCTGAGATCCCACAGCGTCAAGCCGTCGGCGAGGAGGTTTCCGCTTCGGGAGAAGGTGATCAGTGGGCTGGCGGGACCGGGGCTGGTCAGCTGCGCTCTTGTCCGCGGCGCGCGGGGATCGCGGACGTCCCACACCTGGGCGTTGGGAAACCACCCTCCGATGGCGAGTGTTGTGCTGTCCGGGCTGAACGACACCGAGACGACCTCGTCGGAGAACCCGGTTAACGTCGTGATGTGCGTGGGACGGGTCGGGTCCGCGAGATCCCACAGCCGCACCGTGCGGTCGGAGCCCGCAGTGGCGAGCAGCCTGCGATCCGGGCTGACCGCGCCGCCGTTGACGATTCCCACATGCCCGGTCAGTACGTGCAGCCTGCGCGGCGCGGCGGCGTCGGAGACATCCCAGATCTGTGTACTGCCATCAGCGTGGACGGAAATCAGCGTTCGGGCGGCGCCGAAGGCGAACCAGCCCGCGTCCCCGAGGTCCATCGGAATGCGGGTCGGAGCGCCGATGGGGTGCCCGTCTTTCACCCGCCACAGCAGGTTCGGCCCACCTGGCCCGCCGGTCACCAGCAGGCTTCCGTCCTGGTTGTATTCCACCCACTGCACGGTCTGGGTGTGCCAATGGCCGGGCACGGTGTGCAGGTCGGTCAGCCGCACCGAGGCGTCCTCGCTGGCGGAAACCAGGGTGCCGCCATCCGGGCTGAAGGCCACCGACCACACGGCGCCGGTGTGGCCCTTGAGCGAGGCCAGCTTGACCGGTTCCGCGGGTGAGTTCAGGTTCCACAGCCCGATGGTCTTGTCGCTGCTGGCGGTGGCCAGGGTCCGCCCGTCCGGACTGAAAGCCAGATCGTGGATCCAGTGCGCGTGGCCGGTCAGCGCGGCCTGTAGTCGCGGGGCTTCGGGATTGGCCATATCCCACAGGCTGACCTGTGAGTCCGCGCCTCCGGTGGCCAATAACCCACCGTCGGGGCTGAACGCGATGGCGCTGCTGTTCTCCCGGTGCCGCAAAGTCACCGGTGGGCGCGTTTCATCCCCCAGGTTCCACAGCTTGGTGGTCTTGTCCCAGCTGGTGGTCGCCAATGTCCGGCCGTCCGGGCTGAGTGCCACCCCGTGCACATTGCCCTGGTGTCCTTCGAACGTGCGCACCAGCCGTGGGTTGCCGAGGTCTGTGAGGGTCCACAGCTTCGCGGTGTTGTCCATGGCGCTGGTGGCCATCAGACTGCCGTCCCGGCTGAACACGATGCGCCGCAGCTTGCCCGCGTGGGCCTGCACCGTGGTGATCCGCCGGGGATTGCGAGCGTCCGCGATGTCCCACAGCTGCACGATGTCGCCGCCGCCACCGACCGCGAGGGTGCGTCCGTCCGGTGTGAAGGCGGCGGTGTGAACCTGGTCGCCCTGCAACGGGAGCGTGGCCAGTCGCGTGGGTACGCGGCGGTTGGTGACGTCCCACAGCAGCGCTAGGTCGTCCTTGCCCGCAGTGACCAGTAGCGGCAGGCTCGGGTGGAAGACCGCGGCCCCGGTGGGTTTGGTGTGCGCGGTGATCCGGGCCGAGTAGGGGCCCGCGGAGAGGGTGCTGAGCAGACTGTCCCTGGTGCCGGGCAGCGGGTGCAGCCGGTGCGCTGCCAGCCGGAGCCTGGCTGCGAGCGCGGGATCGGTGTCCTGCAACTCGTTCGCCTCGATGATCGCCTTCTCCACCAGCGTCAGGTTTCGTTGCGCGGTGGCTTCGCGTTGGGCGTGCACGGCGAAGACGGTCGCCGTGCCGAGCAGCACCAGCAGCACGGTGAGCACGGCGACGAGTTGACGCAGCCTGCGGGTCCGGCGGCGTACGGTGGCCTGTTCCCGCTGTGCTGTCGCGGTGCTGGCGTCCAAGAACTCGCGTTCAACGTCGTTGAGCAGCACGTCGTCCCGAGCCGCCCAATCGGTGGCCAGCGCCAGCGGCGTGCCTCGGTACAACGCGTCCGGGTCGCGGCCCAGCGACAGCCACACCTGGGCGGCGTCGGTGAGCTGGCGGTGCGTGCGTTGACCCTCTCGGTCCGCCGACAGCCAGCCCCGTAGCCGTGGCCATGCCCGGATCAGCGCTTCGTGGGTGAGTTCGATGCTGTCGTGGTCGGCGACCAATAGCCGGGCGCCGGTGAAACGCTCGATCAGCTCCACCATCGCCGGGTCCTCGCCCAACTCGGCGCGATCGATGCGGCGTTTGGTGTCCTCGGTGCCTTCGCCGAGCGCGGTGAGTCTGCGGAACAGATTGCGCGCCAGCAGTCGCGCGTCCTCGTCCAGAGAGTCGTACAGCGTCTCGGCGGTCTTGGTCAACGCGCCGTCCAGGCCGCCGACGGCGGTGAACCCGGCCAGCGTGAGCGTGTTGCCCTGGCGGCGGCGCCAGGTTTCCCGCAGTGCGTGTGACAGCAGCGGTAGTACGCCCGCCCGGTCGTGGGCCTGTCCGACGAGGGTGGCCAGCAGCGCGCTCTCGATTGTGCAGCCCGCGCCGCGGGCCGGGTGCGAGATCGCCTTGCGCAGTTCGTCCGCGGTCATCGGCCCGACGGTGACCTGTGCGTCCCGCATCGCCGCCACCAGTTCGGCGTTGGTGGTGCAGTGCGGGTAGAAGTCGGCGCGGACCCCGAACACGACGCGACAGCGGCTGTTGTCAGCCGTGGCCGCGGTGATCAGCGCGGAGATGAACGCCTCGCGCTCCGCATCGTCCTGGCAAAGCGCGAACACCTCCTCGAACTGGTCGACCACGACGACCATCTCGGCGTCGTCGGGTTCGTCCGCGAGCGCTTGGCGCATCAGTAGGTGCACCGCACGCGGATCGTCGTCCAGTTCCCGGCGCACCGTCCCGGCCGTGCTGCCGGTGAGGCCCGCCAGGTGGATCGCGCACTCCTCCAGCGGTCGGCTGCCGGGCGTGAACACCAGCGTCCGGTCCAGCCGCGGCACCAGGCCCGCGCGCAGCAGGGAGGACTTGCCCGCTCCGGACGCCCCGAAGACCACCAGCAGCCGACGGCGGGCCAGTCGGGTGAGCAGTTCCTCGATCAGCTTCTCGCGTCCGAAGAAGCGATCGGCGTCCGCGGGCCCGAACGCGGCCAACCCCACATAGGGCGAGTGGCCGTCGGATGAGGCGGGCGCCGCGGTGAGTTCGGCGGCGTTCAGGTCGGTGGCGAGGGCGTGCCAGCGGCGGGTCCACTCGTCGACATCGCCATCGCAGGCCCGCACGAAGGCCAGCGTCACGTCCAGGCTGGGCAGGCGGCGCCCGCCCGCGGCGTCCGACAGCGTGGTGGAGGAGTAGTGCGCTCGTCGCGCGAGCTCGCGGTAGGGCGGGCTGCCCGCCTTCTCACGCAGCGCGCGCAGATCGGCGGCGAACTCCGGGAGCGGCGTGCCATCCAGTTCCAACGGACGTTCGGCGCGGGGCACCCCCCTCCACCCCCTCGATCATGTCCGGATGCTGTTGTCCGGCTCACGGACTCCGGCGCCGGACAACGTCTCTGCATTACACACGACGACGCCGGAGCGAGTTCCGGGAGGCCCGGAGGGGGCCTGTTCATCTGAAGGGGGTGGGTTCTTGCCAACAGCCGACGGTCGCGGCGACTGAGCCGCGGCGGGCAAGCGCATCGGATCGGGAGGGAACCACGTCTGCCGGATCGGTTGGACACTCCGATGCGCGACGCTCGGCGGTGCGAGTGAGAACTGGGCTTACTCGCACCGTGGAACAGACGTGAGCGGTAGGGCGAACTCTCGCCCTACCGCTCACGGTCTTTCGTCAGCCCTCCATCACCGTGCGGCGGGCCAGGCCCAGCGGAAGGATGCCCGCGCCGCAGAGGGTGTCGTGGAAGGTCCGCAGGTCGCCCCGACCGGCCGCGAGGTAGTCGTCGCGGATCTTCTCGATCTCCACGCAGCCCGTCAGGTACGACGGCGCCTGGGTCGGCCAGCCGCAGTAGCGACGGACCTCGGCCGCCGCCGTGCCCGGCGTCAGGGAGGTCTTGGTGGACATGAACTCGGTCGCCTGCTCGATGGACATCTCGCCGCAGTGCAGCGCGGTGTCCACCACGATCCGGGCCGCGCGGAACAGCCGCGCCTCCAGATGCGCCAATTCGTGTCCACGGTCGGTGAAGTAGCCGTGCTCGCGCATCAGCACCTCGGAGTACAGCCCCCAGCCCTCCGCGAAGTAGGGGGTGCGGAAGATCTTGCGGATCACCCGAGGGTTGGCCGCCATCCAGGACAGGTGCCAGTGGTGGCCCGGGTAGGCCTCGTGCACCGACATGGTCGGCATCTGGGCCCTGGAGTTGCCGCGCAGCCGCTGCCGCACCTGCTCCTCGGTGAAGTCGTCCGGGGTGTAGGGCACGAAGAAGTGGCCGGTGCGGCTCGCCGTCAGCGACGGCGGCGGGATGTAGAACGCCACCGGGAACATCGGCCGCTGGAAGGCGGGGGCGGGCACCACCCGGCACTCCTCGCCTTCGGCGAAGGTCACCAGCTGGTGCTCGCTGAGAAACGCCCTGGCCCGCTCGGTCTCGGCGACGTACTCCTTGAGCATCGTCTCCAGCGTCGGCGGGTGGTCGTCTTGCAGCCGGGTCATCACCGATCGCCAGTCGGCGCTGCCGCCGGGCATCTCCGCTGCGAGCTCACGCAGTTCTGCGTCGAGCCGGGCGTAGAGCGACTGGCCGTCGCTGTGCAGCCTGGCCGCGCCGTAGCCGAGCAACTCGCGTTGCTCCAGCAGTGCCGAGTACGTGGATTCGCCGATGCGCCAGTCGCCGCCCGCGCGTCCGGCCAGGGCGGAGAGGAACTCGACCAGGTCGTCGAACGCCGTCGCGGCGCGCTCGGCCTCGGTGAGGAACCGGGCCCGCAGCGTGGAGTCGGCGATCTCACCGGGCATGGTGTCGGTCAGGAAGGTGCGCGCCGTTCTGGCCTGCTCGATGCCCCGACGCACCAGGATCTCCGGCGCGAGTTCGGCATCCAGGTTGGCCTTGCACGCGGCGAGCACGCCGGGTATCTCGGCCAGCTTGGAGATGGTGGCGGCCACCAACTCGGCTTCGGGCCGCAGGCGGTGCAGGAACGTCGCGAAAAGGCTGTTGAAAATGGGTGAGGTGTAGAAGGTCGGGTCGCGGCGCCAGTCTCCCCATTCCGCGGTGATCAGATCACCGCGGAGGTTGGAGATCGCGAGATCCCGATCGACGGACTCGGCCACGCTGAGCTGGGCCGGATCAATGGCCTCGAAGCGGGCAATCCATTCGCGGGCCTCGACCAGGCGCGAGCGAATACCGGCCTCGGAGAAGTCTCCCAGCGTGTTGTCCCGGTCGAAGGCGCCTAACGAGGCGACCGCGACCGGGTTCCGGTCGAAGAACCAGCCGAGAAAAGCATCAGTGAGCTCGGCAATAGAGGCGGTGTGGGTCACGCCAACGAAACCTAGCGGGCAAATTGCCTTTATTCTGCGTGCTATGGCCGACCGGGATGTCAGTACCAGCACGAATGCGACGGCTGCCGCGCCTGCCGCCGCGGTGAAAAGCGCACGCGAATTCGTCCGGCTGCACGGGCCCTCCGCCCGTGCCGTGATCGAGAACATCGGCAACGCGGGCACCCGCCTGGTGCTCGTCGGGGAGGACGGCGCCCTGGGCGACGCGATCGTAGCCGACCAGTCCGCAGCCGAGGCCGTCGTCGCTACCGTCGACGGCCTTGAACAGGCCGAATGGGATCGGGAGACGATCGCCCAAACGGTCATTGGCCCCAAGCACCGCCACCGCATGGCAGGCTCCGGCGGCCGGCGGTAAACCCCTCTCAACCCCTCCGGTAGTTGATCGTTTAACCACCCGACCCCGCCAACCCGCCGCGGCACGCCGCGGCGGGTTTCTTCGCACCTGAGCTATCTGTTGCTACGATGTCTTCAGTCTTGAATGAAGTTAACGATTGGGGCGGTGGGTTCGTTGAGCGAACGCGGAGGGCACGCCAGTCCGCGGGAAGAGTGGATCGAGCGGATGGCCGCCTTCTTCGTCGAGGAGGGCCTGCCCCTGATCGCAGGCCGCATCCTCGGCTACCTGCTGGTGTGCGACCCCGCCGAACGCACCGCCGCCGAACTTTCCGCCGCCCTCCAAGCCAGCAGCGGCTCGGTCAGCACCAACGTGCGCCTACTGGGCAGGCTCGGCCTGGTCAGCAAAACCACCCGCCGCGGCCGCGAAGCAGCCCTCTACCGCGTCCAAGAACAGCGCTGGGTAGAACTGGTACGCCGCCGCTTCGAACGCATCGCCGCCGCCAAGGAACTGACCGCCGCAGGCATGCGCCTACTCAGCGGCGACTCCGAACGCGCCGCCCGCCTCCGCGCCGTAGACGACCTCTACTCCTGGCTCTCCGACGAACTCCCCCAGGTCTGGCAACGCTGGGAAGCATCAGCCCTCAAACGCCGCTAACCCCACATCCTCACCATGTCAGCCCGATGCACTTGGCAGGCGCGATGACGGGTCAACGGGCCTGCTTGGCCCGGTTCTCGTCGAACTCGGCGTCGATCGCCGACTCTGCGACCGCCCGATGATTCGATGCGTAGCCGTTCGACCCCGTGATCGGGCATTTCAGAGGCACTGCCGCGAACGCCGCTCGTCAACCCACTCCGCGATCAACTGGCATCGCGACTGTCGGGCATCGAAGCCGTCCCGGCCCTTGCGACCCGGCGTCGCCAAAGCCAGGCCGAGACGCTGCCCGTACAGAGGCGCTGTCCATAGAGAGACGCTGTCCGTACAGACCGGACTCGTTCACCGCATAGCCGCTATCGATCACGCGGGACTCGATGAGAATGTCAGGTTCGCGCCCGACACCCGCGACTCCGCGGTTCCCAACGCCACGACGATCAAAGCCTAGGCTGGAATCGGGGGCATCTCGATCCGCAAGCTCCCTGGGACGTCATGGTGTCGACCTAGGTCGACACCATGATCCCCTGCGGCGACATCATGACCGCTGCGGGACATCTCCCGCATAGACCCGGAGATCACTGATAGCCCGATCGGGTGCGGTTCGGTTCGCCATCCGGGGTGGGGACGGGCGTCCGGCGTTCGATCGGTTGGTGCGGGCGAGCGAGCCGAGTGGATCAGGTGGCGGGGAGGGGGCCGCGGTCGCGGGAGCTCACCCAGAGCCAGCCCATCGCGACGATGGTGCAGGCGGCGCCGAGGACATGGAGGGAGACCAGGGCTTCGGGGACGCCGAGGTTGTACTGGAGGGAACCCAGGCCGCCTTGGGCCAGGACGACTGCGACCAGGACCCAGTAGGCGCGCCACGTGCGGGGTGCGGTGGTGCCGCGCATGCCGAAGCCCAGCAGGGCGAGCATGGCGAGGAAGAGGACCAGCAGGCCGCCGTGGAGCTGGGCGAGGGAGGGGATCGGCAGGTCAAGGCGGGGGGTGGCGGAGTCGCCCGCGTGGGGACCCGCGGCGGTGAGCATCACGCCTGCCACGAGCACCGCGGCCAGGACGCCGACCATGGTGTTCTGGAGCAGTCGTTGGGCGGGGGTGACCAACAGCCGCGGGGGCGCGTCGCCTTCGTCGACGGAGCGCACCGCGAGCACCGCGAGCCAGATGAGGATCATCGACAGCAGGAAGTGCATGCCGACCGTCCACCACACCAGGTCCATCAGCACGGTGACGCCGCCGACTACGGCTTGGACGGCGACGCCGATCGGCATGGTGGCGGCGAGGAGAAGGTAGCGGCGGCGACGCGGGCGGGACTGCCAGGCCAGCAAGAAGAAGGCGATCGCGACGAAGCCGATGACGCCGGTGAGCATCCGGTTGCCGTACTCGATCCACTGGTTGAGCGCGGCCACCTCGGGATGCGGGGTGGGCGTCATGCTGCCGGGAAAGCACTCCGGCCAGGTCGGGCAGCCCAGCCCGGACCCGGTGACCCGGACGACCGACCCGCTGACCGAGATCAAGGCCTGCATGACCAGCACCGCGATGCCGAAGCCCCGCTGGAGGGCGATGCTCGGTGTTCTGGTGATCCTGGCGGCTAGCGTCACGTACCGATGGTAGGCAGCGGGATTTTCGGCTTCGCCCGCGGGGCCACCAGCCGTGACACGATCAACTCGCACAGTGCGACCCCGGTCACCTGCTCGGTCTTGACCAGGCCCGGCGCCGCGTTGACCTCCAGCACCACCGGGCCGTCGGCGGTGCGCACCAGGTCGACGCCCGCGATGTCCAGCCCGATCGCCGCGGCCGCGCCCACCGCCAGGTCGTTCTCCTCGTCGCTTGGCTGGACCTTCTCGCCGCTGGCGCCCTTGGCCATGTTGCTGAGCCAGCCCCCCATCGGAGCGGCGCGCTCCATCGCGGCCACCGGCTCGCCGTCGATCACCACGATGCGCAGGTTGCGCACGGCCTCCGGCAGGAAACGCTGTGCGATCAGCAGCCGCGCGCCGCTCAGACCGGAGTCGCGCAGATCGGCCCGCAGTTCCTCCGCGGTCCGCGGGCAGAAGATGCCGTTGCCTGCCTGCCCGCGGTCGGGTTTGACCACCACCGGCATACCCAGCCGCTCGACGATCTCGTCCGCGTCGGCGAACGGTGTGATCACACAGCTGTCCGGATGAGCCAGCCCCGCCTCGTGGAAGATCACCGCCTGCCGCGCCTTGCTCAGGGCCCGGTCCAGCGCCGCCGCGGAGTTCACGGCGGGTACGCCGGCCCGCTCCAGCCGCTCCTGGACGAGAAGCTGGTGGTCGATGTTGCCGTCGGAGGCCGAGATCCGCCCGTGCAGCACATCCGGCAGCCACGCCGGACCGGCGCCGACGCCGAGCAACTCCTCCGGTCCGCCCACCAACCGCACCTCGTGACCGGCGGCGACGGCGATGCCGTGCAGCCTGCGGCTGGTCGGCGAGGACAGACGGCACACAAGGCCGAGACGCACCACGGTCACCCTCCGGTCGACTGAACTCCGACGCAGAGTAGCCGTTCACTGCCCGACCTGCGCCGATCTCAGCGACCGATCAGTACGATCTCGCCGCTGTTCCCGCTCGACTCCGCGCGGTGGCGTGCCCGCGGGCCTCGCGTGGCTTCATCTCGAGGCGAAGCCCTGCCGGAGGCGATGCTGGGCGTCCTGGTGCGGCACCTCATCCACTGCCCGGCGCGGGCGACGTTGAAGCCGAACGCCAACTCGTCCGGTGCATATCCGCTCGAGAGCGGCTCGTGAGCTAGGACGCGACCGGCGAAGTGACCCGACGTGGCCGGGCGACGAGTTCGCCGCCGCAGTTGGGGCACCTACCGTGCATCTCGTCCCGGCAGGGCGCGCAGAAGGTGCACTCGTAGCTGCAGATCATGGCTGTCCCGTCCGGCGAGAGCCCGCGATGGCAGCGCTCGCACTCGGCCCGCATCTCCAACATGAAGCGTCCTTCCGGGGAGCCCGCACCGCGTCACCTCCCCGAAACGCGGCCGACAGTATTCGCCACTCATTCTCGCAGGGGCGCCGACACGGGTTCCATTCGTCGGTGCGGTTCGGCATCACCCGGCCAACTACGGCGCCGCGACGCGGTCCGTATGTCCAACGCGGTCGCGGCGACGCCTTCTCCCACTCCGCGTGGGACGACCTCGTTGTGTACTCCTCGGTGCCGTCTGGCCGGCCACCCCCAGGCCGGCGCCGAGGCCGCGCGGCTTGAGGATGGCCGGGTAACCGACTTGTTCGGTCGCGGACACGACCTGCTCCACGGTCTTCACCGCGATCAAACGCGGTTGAGGCACCCGTCGCGGCGAGCGCGGCGCGCGGCGCGCGGCGCGCGCCCATGTCCCGCGTCCGCTGCGCCGCCTCCCGGTCGCCATTGCGCAGCCGAGCGCTCTGGCGACGTCGATGTGCGCCTCGTCCCAGCGCAGCACTCCCGCAACGGGTCGCGTCTCGTGCAGCGCCCGGGCTGCCGCCGCCATCGCCAGGCCGTCGGTGGTGCCGGCAGGGCCATCCAGTCGGTGAGGCCCGTCCCAGCCGGGGTTCGCCCCGGTGACAGGTGCACCCGGAATCGGGTGCTCACCGACCGGAGCAGTGTTCCCGATAGGCTGCATTCCACCCGCGATCTGGAGCAGCGGTGAATTGCCGACGGCCATGGCGATGCGTCTTTTCCGGCCGGTCCCCGAAACGGGACGTTAGCCGCTGAATTCTTTTTCTCGTTCGTTTTCCTCGGTGGTCACCGAAATGTGGGCGACGGCGTAGCGCAGGACCGGGGGAGTCATCAGAGAGGTCACGATCGCGACCAATACGATGATCGTGTAGACATCGGTGGTCAGCACGCCCAGCCGTAGGCCGACCATCGCCACGATCACCTCGATGGCGCCGCGGGCGTTGAGCCCCGCGCCGAGGGCGATGCCTTCCCAGTGGCCCAGCTTGCCGATGCGGGCGCCGAGATAGGCGCCTGCGAACTTGCCGCCGATCGCGACGAGCAGGACCAGCAGGGCGGTGCCGAGCACCGTCGGCTCCCGCAGCGCCGTGAGGTCCATGCGCAGACCCGCGATGGCGAAGAACACCGGTGCGAGCACCGCCATCACGAACGTCCGGAGCGGGGCGAGCTTCTCGCGGTCGAGCACACCGGAGGAACCGATCAGCACACCGCATACGAAGGTGCCGAAGACCGGCTCCAGCCCGAGGGAGTGGGTGCCCGCGGCGGACAGGAACAGCAGCAGCACGATCACCACGAGCGTTACGGAGGAATCCGTCGAGCGCCCCGCGAGCCGCAGGCTCCCGCGCACGACCGGACGCCCGACCAGCACCGCGGCCACGATCACCGCGACCAGGCCGCCCACCGCGTAGATCACGTGGCCGGTGCGCAGACCGGTGGTGGCCATCGCCGAGACGACCGACAGCAGAGACCAGCCCACGATGTCGTCCACGACGGCCGCGCCGATCACCAACTGTCCGATGTTGCGGTGCAGCAGCCGCATCTCTATCAATGTCTTGGCCACCACCGGGATCGCGCTGACGCACATCGCGACGCCGAGGAACAACGCGAACACGTTGCGGTTGGTGTCGCCCGCGATCAGCGAGGCGGGCAGCGCGATCCCGACGAGGAAGCCGAACCCCAGCGGAATCAGCAGCCCGCCCGCGCTCACCCACGTCGCGGTGCGGCTCTTGCGGCGCACCATGGACAAGTCGAGGAACATGCCGGTCAGCCCGACCAGCAGCAGCACGCCAAGCTGGCCCACCGCGTCGAGCAGGTGCATGTGCTCGGCTTTGGCCGGGAACAGCCAGTTGGACAGGGTCGGCAAGAGGTTGCCCAGCAGGGATGGGCCGAGCAGGACGCCCGCGGTGAGCTCGCCCACCACCGCGGGCATCTTCCAGCGCACCGCGAGCCTGCCGAGTATGAGGGCCGCCCCGAGCAGAAGCCCGAGTTGAAGCAGGAAAATCAGCATCTGGTGTGCGCCGATCGGACTGACCGGTGCAGCGAGGACCGTCATCGAGTCTCCCAGGTAGGTGACGGGTCGGAAGCCGAACTCAGCCCGCGCTGCACCTGTTCTCGGGGTGATCATCCCGGAAGGATTGATCGGCCCGAGTCCCCCAGGTCGCGGACTACCTCGAACGGCCGGGTCGGGGCGTTCGGTGTGAAAATGACCGGAACTTGTTCGGCTATGTAATCTTGGTACATGTAAAGGTTCTCCAAATCATCAGTGGTCATGGTTCGCTCGATCAGAGCATTGCCGGTAACATCGGTATAAAATGCGAAATTTCCTCCAGTCTTGGTTTTGAAAAGAATTCGCCTGTTGGATGGTTATTGGCCTCTCCGCCATTCCAGCAGCACGCCCATAGGTAGGGTTTCCTTGCTCGGCACGCAGGTCGCCTCCTCGGCTCCGCGGCGACGACACCCACGATGGTGTCGATCTGGCGTCGCTTCATCCGGTCCGGGAGCGCCCACTGGCAGCAGGCGTCCTCCGCCGACGGCGGCTTGGGAGGGGGTAGACGAACCGGACAGTGGACTTCACCCGCACGGCTTGGCACCCGGGGTCTCACGCGCAGTCGCGACTTCGTTTCGGATTCGGCCCCCATTGGGGGATCCGATTCGTTACCCGGAAGAGGTATGCCTGACAGGGCAACCTTTCCAACCTGCGGTTCGTCATCCAATGCGGAGGGGGTCCGTATGTGGGGTCGTAGACAACTGATCAGGACGACCGGCGTCGCGGTGGCCACGGCCGCCGTGCTGATGTCGGCCGCGGGGGCGATGGAATCCAGGCCCACCTCACCGCTGCCGCCGGACTGCGGCAGCGATTGCGAGCGGGTGGCCGCGGTCCAACTCGGTCCGGATCGGACGCTGCTGGCGTTCCGCGGCCGTGCTGAGGACGGCAGGCCGCGCAGCTTCCTGGTGACCGAGGACGACGGCCGCCGCCTGTCCACCAAGCCGGGGCAGCTTCCGTTCGACCTGATCGAGCACCTGAGCTGCGCGGACGGCGACCGCTGCGTGGCGGGATTCATCAACGGCATCCACGCCTCGGGCGCCGTCTTGGTCCAGGTCGCGGACAACGGTGAGGTGCGGGTACTGGACTCCGTCGAGGGCACCGCCCCCGGCAGCGCCATCCGGGACCTCGACGGCGACGGCAAGCTCGACGCGGCCGTGCTGCACAGCACCTACGAGCCCGACTTCGCCTCGGCCCCGCTGTATTGGGAGACCTGGCTGCAACGCGACGGCGAACTCGTCCTCACCGGATGCACTAAGCCCGCACTCCCAGCGGCCCCGGCCCCATCGGAACCCGCCAACGGTGCTTGCCCGGACGTTCTCTGATTACCCAGCGTCCCTAACGAATTGAAAGACCGCCCAACTTCGTGAATTGGGGTCGCCAATACCTTTCCGGCGATGTCGAAACGTGGCCTCAGCTTGCTGAAAACGTTCTCGACTTCTGTGCTCGGTATTGGCTGTCATTGACAATTCAGTGATGGGGAAAGAGGGCGGTCATGTCGTACGAGCAGCCTCCGCAGGGATACCCACCGCCGGGTCCTCCCGGTTCCTATCGGCAATACGGTATACCCCCGAAGAAGAAGCCAGGGATCTTCAAGATCGGCTGCCTGGGTCTTCTCGGTTTGATCGTGCTTATCGTCATTCTCGCCGTCGCCTTCGGGTCTGGCAGTGACAACCCTCCCGCAGGCAGCGGGTCCGGCCCCGAGCCTGAAGCCCTCGCTGCGGTGGGCAGCCCTGTTCGAGATGGCGCCTTCGAGTTCACGGTAACCAAGGTGGAGCCGGGGGTACCGCGAATCGGGAATCAGTACAGCGGGCAGGACGCGCAGGGGCAATTCGTCAAGGTCTACGTCACGGTGCGGAACGTAGGAGATAGAGCGCAACATCTCCAGGCAAGTGAACAGAAACTCTTCGACAACCAGGGTCGCGAGTTCTCTGCCGCTGATTCACTGATCGCCGCTGTGGCGGGAAACTCAATATTCGAGCAGATCAACCCCGGAAACACAGTGCAGAGCGTCCTTATCTTCGACATCCCGAAGGATGTCTCGCCGACGCGGGTCGAGCTCAATGACAGCATGTTCGGCCGCGGTGTCACCGTGCGGCTGGACTGATGTCAGGTCAGCTTGGTGGTGCGGGTGGCCAGGAGGGTGGCGCCCGCGCCCCAGGCGATCAGGATCAGCACAGGCTGCCAGCCCGGGAAGGTGCCGTCGACCAAAGCCGTGTGCAGGCCCGCGGCCAGCGCACCGGAGGGCAGTAGCTGCACCAGCGCGCCCGCGGTGCCGGGCATCATCGCGGCGGGCAGCGCGATGCCGCCCGCGAGCAGCAGCAGGAACCACACACCGTTGGCGACCGCCAGCACCAGTTCGGCGCGCAACGCGCCGCCGAGCAGCACGCCGAGCCCGCCGAAGGCGAACGTGCCCAACAGGATCAACAGCAGGGCGTACGCCACACCGGACACCTCGGGCGCCCAGCCGAGGAACGCCGCGACTACGCCAAGCACGACCAGTTGGATGGCGACGACCACCAGGGTGGCGGTGACCCGACCCGCGACGAGGAGCCAGCGGGGGAGCGCCGTGGCCGCCAGGCGCTTGAGTACGCCGTAGCGGCGGTCGAAGCCCAGCGCGATGGCCTGGCCGGTGAACGCCGTCGACATGATCGCCAGCGCCAGCACCTGCGGGGTCACCGTGTCGATCCGCGGCTCCGCCAGCGGGATGACCCGGACCAGGGTGAGGCCGATCAGCAGCGCCAGCGGCACCAGCAGCGTGAGCAGGATGTGCTCGCCGTGGCGCAGCGTGAGGCGGGCCTCGGTGGTCGCCTGCACGAACAGCATCCGCGACAGCCGTCCTCGGCCGGGGGCGGGAGTGAACGTGCCGGGTGCGAACGAGGTCATGAGCGCAGCTCCCGCCCGGTCAGCTCCAGGAACACATCTTCCAGGCTGCGCTTGGCCACCTGGATCTCCTCGGCCAGCACTCCCTGCTGCGCGCACCACGCGGTGACCGTCGAGATCACCTGTGGGTTGATCAGGCCGCGCACCACGTAACTGCCGGGCACCGGTTCCTCCGTCTGACAGGCCTCGGGCAGCGCCGCCAGCAGCAGCCGCAGGTCCAGCGCGGGCCGGGAGCGGAAGCGCAGCTGCATATGTTCGGGATCGGTCGCGGTCAGCGTCGCCGGGCTGCCCTCGGCGACCACCGTGCCGTGGTCGATGATCACGATGTGGTCCGCCAGCGCCTCGGCCTCGTCCATCAGGTGCGTGGTCAACAACACGCTCACCCCGTCGCGGCGCAGCGCGGCGATGAGGTCCCAGACCAGGCGGCGGGCCTGCGGGTCGAGGCCCGCGGTCGGCTCGTCCAGGAACACCAGCTCGGGGCGCCCGATCAGGGCGCAGGCCAGCGACAGGCGCTGCTGCTGCCCGCCGGAGAGCCGCTTGTACGGCGTGCGCCTCGCCGCCGACAGCCCGAGTGTCTCCAGCAGCCATTCGGTGTCCAGCGGGCGCGCGGCGCAGGTGGCGACCAGGCGGAGCATCTCGTCGGCGTGGACGCCGGGGTAGGCGCCACCGCCTTGGGGCATCACGCCGATGCGGGGCCGCAGCTGTTCCGAGGAGGCGATCGGGTCGAGGCCGAGGACGCGGACCGTGCCCGCGTCGGGGCGGAGGAAGCCCTCGCAGATCTCCACGGTGGTGGTCTTGCCCGCGCCGTTGGGGCCGAGCAGGGCGAGCACGGTGCCCGCCTCCAGCGACAGGTCCAACCCGTTCACGGCGGTCGTGCTGCCAAAGCGCTTGACCAGCCCGTGCAGGCGGACAGCGGTGGGGTCGGAGGTCGGTGGCACGAACAGGAAGCCTAGGCCTAACGAGCGGTGGAGGTGGTCAGCAGGTCGCGCGGTCGGCCGGGAACCCGCCTGATGACGAGTGCCAGCACCACCGCGACGATCACGATGGCCGCCAGGATCGCGTCGGTGATCACGAACGCCCGGCCGAAGAACGGTGCCCCCGGTGACGGCACGACCAGCGCGAGGAAGGCGCTGATCACGGTGGCGGCCACCCGGAACCGGTGGGACCGGGTGGTGGCGGCCAGCGGAATGGCCGTGAGCAGCAGGTACCAGGGGTGCAGCACCGGGCCGAGCAGCACCGCCGCACCCAGGGCGATGCCGACGCCGGTCAGCGGGTTGAGCCTGCCGCGGAAGCTGTCCCACAGCAGCCGGATCACGATCAACCCGGCGAAGAACACGCCGAAGCCGCGGCACACGGCGATGATCGAATCGGTGTGGTTGCCCAGTTGCAGCACGATCGCGATGCCCGCGCCCAGGAAGCCCAGCGCGTTGACCGGCGACATCCAACTGCGCAGCTTGTTGGTGTGCTCCAAGGCGTTGACCCAGCCGAAGCCCAGGCCGGACAGCGCCATCACCACCGCCCAGGTGAGCACCATCACCACCGCCATCACCAGCGCGGCCTTCACCAGGTGGCTGACCCGGCCGCCCCAGCGCCGGGCGATGAGCACCCCGAGGAAGCCCAGCGCCACCAGCGACGGGATCTTCACCGCCGCGGAGAGTGTGATCAACACCGCACCGGCGCCGACGCCGAGCAGTTCCCCGCGTTGCAGCGGGGGCACCACCCCGTCCCGGACCACCGGCAGGGCGCGCAGCGCGATCTCCAGGCCGACCAGCATCAGCCCGATGGTCAGGCCCTCGTTGTGCACGCCGCTGATCAGGTGGAACAGCACCAGCGGGTTCAGCGCACCCAGCCACAGGGCGCTGACCTCGGGCACTCCGCAGCGCTTGGCCAGTCGCGGCAGCGCCCACACGATCATGCCGACGCCCGCCAACGCGAGCAGGCGCTGGCCCATCACGCCGAGCACCACGTCATCCTCGGCCAGCCAGGCGGTGGCCTTGCTCAGGACGAAGAAGAACGGGCCGTAGGGCGCGGGTGTCTCCCGCCAGATATTGGGGACCCCGCGGGTCAGCGGGTGGTCAACGCCCAGCGCCTGGGCCGGGCCGAGGGCGTAGGGATCCATGCCGCGCAGCGCGATCTCGGTCTGCGCGAGGTAGCTGTAGACGTCGCGGCTGAACAGCGGTGGTGCGATGGCCACCGGGATGGCCCACATGATGAAGGTGCGGTCCAGTTGCGCGCGGGAGACCAGCCGGGGACGGTCCTGGCGGACGAAGCGGCCCAGCGCCAGCCAGGCGAGCACCACCATGCCCATGCCCGCCCAGGTGCAGGCCAGGGCCACCGTTGGCATCCGTGCGGGCAGCCCGAAGAGGCGAACACCGTTCAGCGGGTTCTGCAGAGGGTCGGGGGCGGCACCGGCGCCGAGGGCACCCGCTGCGAGCAGCAGGGCGCCCGCGGTGCCGAAGCGGCGGATCACGTCAAGCTGACGCCGTTCCGCCCGGTCCAGGCCCTTCCCGGCGTCGCTGTCCGGCTCGGTCTCGCCGAGCACCCTCCCACTCGTCACAACGCCGAAGGGTAACGATTCGCGGGGGTTGCTCCGTGGGTGGCAGAACGCGTCTGACCTCGCAGGCCTCCCACCTGCGGTTTCGCCCGCCACCGACCGCTTATCCTTCGCTATACCCGAACCGTGTCGACCGTTCACCGCAGCCGTACGGCCGTTCGCCGCTTGGCACTGTCGGCTTTCGCGTTACCAAAGTCCATTTGGTCGGGGTTCGGTGAGCTACCTCACCTCTCTGGCCAGGGTCTTTGCCCCCTCGGGCGATATAAGCAACACTTGTGTTGTGAAAAACGTCGGGACTCCGCCGCCTGCGGCGGCCTCACCTGAGCCGGTGCTTCCGGTCCAGGCGGGGTCGCATGCCGACGGCCGGACCCGGCACACGGTGGCCAGGCTGCTGCTGGAGCAGGGGCCGATCACCGCCGCCGCCATCGCCGAGGAACTCGGGCTGAGTGCCGTTGCTGTAAGGCGGCACTTGGACGCGATGGTCGCCGACGGCGAGGCCACCACCAGGGATGCACCACGGCGCGGACAACGGGGCAGGGGACGGCCGGCCAAGCTGTTCCTGCTGACCGAGGCGGGCCGCGCCCGTTTCGGCCACGCCTACGACGACATCGCCGTGGCCGCGCTGCGCTTCCTCGCCCAGCAGGGCGGTCCGGAGGCGCTGCAGAGCTTCATCGAGATCCGCATCGCCGGGATGCTCGAGCAACACCGCAAGGCCATCGCCGACAACGCCGACCCCGCCTCCAGGACAAGGGCGCTGGCAAGCGCCCTGACCAGGGAGGGATACGCTGCGTCGGCGCGTGAGGTAGGGGCAGGCGCGCAGTTGTGCCAGCACCACTGCCCGGTGGCACATGTGGCCGCGGAGTTCCCGCAACTCTGCGAGGCCGAGACGGCGGCGTTCGCCGAAGTCCTCGGCACCCATGTGCAACGGCTGGCCACCATCGCCCGAGGGGATGCCGCGTGCACAACGCACATTCCGCTCGCGGTGAAGAAGGCAACACCAGAACAGACGCAGCAGGACGCCGCCCCCGAGGCGCCTGCGGCAACAGCCCCGAACCAGGACGGAGGGGAGTCCGCATGACTGCCGCTGCCGAGCAGCGAACACCCACCACCCCGCTCACGCAGGAAGAAACGCTGGCGACGCTGGGCCGGTACGAATACGGCTGGGCCGACTCGGACGCCGCGGGTGAGACCGCGCGCCGTGGCCTGAGCGAAGAGGTCGTCCGCGACATCTCGGCGAAAAAGAGCGAGCCCGAGTGGATGCTGGAGTCGCGCCTCAAGGCGCTCAAGCTGTTCGACCGCAAGCCCATGCCGCACTGGGGCGCCGATCTGTCGGGCATCAACTTCGACTCCATCAAGTACTTCGTGCGCTCCACCGAGAAGCAGGCCGCTTCCTGGGAGGACCTGCCCGAGGACATCAAGAACACCTATGACCGGCTTGGCATCCCCGAGGCCGAGAAGGCCCGCCTGGTCTCCGGTGTGGCCGCGCAGTACGAGTCCGAGGTCGTCTACCACAAGATCCGTGAGGACCTTGAGGAGCAGGGCGTCATCTTCCTCGACACCGACACCGCGCTCAAGGAGCACCCGGAGCTGTTCGAGGAGTACTACGGCTCGGTGATCCCGCACGGGGACAACAAGTTCTCCGCGCTGAACGGCGCCGTGTGGTCGGGTGGCTCCTTCATCTACGTGCCCAAGGGCGTGCACGTCGACATTCCGCTCCAGGCCTACTTCCGGATCAACACCGAGAACATGGGCCAGTTCGAGCGGACGCTGATCATCGTCGACGAGGGTGCCTACGTGCACTACGTCGAGGGCTGCACCGCGCCGATCTACTCCTCGGACTCGCTGCACAGCGCCGTGGTGGAGATCATCGTCAAGAAGAACGCGCGCTGCCGCTACACGACCATCCAGAACTGGTCGAACAACGTCTACAACCTGGTCACCAAGCGCGCCAAGGCCGAAGAGGGCGCGACCATGGAGTGGGTCGACGGCAACATCGGCTCCAAGGTCACCATGAAGTACCCGGCCGTGTTCCTGATGGGCCCGCACGCCAAGGGCGAGGTGCTCTCGATCGCCTTCGCGGGCGAGGGCCAGCACCAGGACGCGGGCGCCAAGATGGTGCACCTCGCGCCGCACACCTCATCGACCATCGTGTCGAAGTCGGTGGCCCGCGGCGGCGGCCGCACCTCCTACCGCGGCCTGGTCAGGGTCAACCCGGGCGCGCATTCCTCGAAGTCGACGGTCAAGTGCGACGCGCTGCTGGTGGACACCATCAGCCGCTCGGACACCTACCCGTATGTCGACGTCCGCGAGGACGACGTGTCCATGGGCCATGAGGCCACGGTCTCGAAGGTCAGTGACGACCAGCTCTTCTACCTCATGTCCCGCGGTCTGACCGAGGACGAGGCGATGGCGATGATCGTGCGCGGCTTCGTCGAGCCGATCGCCCGCGAGCTCCCGATGGAGTACGCGCTGGAGCTGAACCGCCTGATCGAGCTGCAGATGGAAGGAGCCGTCGGCTAAATGACGGTCGCAGTTGACAAGCCAGGGGCCCCGGTCCCCGCGGCTTCCCGCGCCGAGCGGTTCTCCTCGTTCGACGTCGAGGCGTTCGAGGTGCCAACGGGCCGCGAGGAGGACTGGCGGTTCACCCCGCTGCGTCGCCTCGCAGGCCTGCACGACGGCGCCCACGCCAACGGCATCGCCACCGTCGAGTCCGACGGCGAGGGTGTCCAGGTCGAGAGCGTGGGCCGCACCGACGAGCGCCTCGGCGCCGCCGGAGTGCCGGGCGACCGGGTCGCGGCGCAGGCGTACTCGAGCTTCGAGCAGGCCACGGTCGTGACCGTGCCCAAGGAGGCCCGCCCCGAGCCGGTGACGGTCACCATCACCGGCCCCGGCGAGGACAAGATCGCCTACGGGCACACCCAGATCCGCGCCGAGCAGTTCTCCGAGTCCACCATCGTGCTGGACTACCGCGGCAGCGGTGCCTACGCCGACAACGTCGAGTACGTCGTCGCCGACTCGGCCCGCCTCAACGTGGTCGTCGTGCACGACTGGGCCGACGACGCGGTGCACGTCGCCGCGCACCACGCCAAGCTGGGCCGCGACGCGACCCTGCGGCACCTCGTGGTGACCCTCGGCGGCGACCTGGTCCGGGTCAGCCCCACGGTGACCTTCACCGAGCGCGGCGGCGACGCCGAACTGAACGGGCTGTACTTCGCCGACGCGGGCCAGCACCTGGAGCACCGGTTGTTCGTGGACCACGCGGTCTCGCACTGCCGGTCCAACGCGGTCTACAAGGGCGCCCTGCAAGGAAACAGCGCGCACACCGTATGGATCGGCGACGTGTTGATCCGCGCGGCGGCGGAGGCCACCGACACCTTCGAGCTGAACCGGAACCTGATCCTCACCGACGGCGCCCGCGCCGACTCGGTACCGAACCTGGAGATCGAGACCGGCGAGATCGAGGGCGCTGGCCACGCCAGCGCCACCGGCCGGTTCGATGACGAGCAGCTGTTTTACCTGCAGGCCAGGGGCATCCCGGCCGAGCAGGCACGGCGGCTGGTGGTCCGCGGCTTCTTCAACGAGCTGCTGGCCAAGATCCCGGTCCCTGCGGTCCGCGAGCGGCTCGAGGCGGCGATCGAAGCCGAGTTGCAGGCGGTGGGGACGTAATCATGTACCGCGTCTGCGCACTGTCCGAACTGGACGACCGCAAGCCGTTCGGCACCGAGGTCGACGGCACGCCCGTCGTCCTGGTCCGCGACGGCGAGCGGGTGCACGCGCTGCATGACGAGTGCTCGCACGCCGCGATCGCGCTGTCGGAGGGCGAGGTGGGCAAGCAGGGCTTGGAGTGCTGGCTGCACGGCTCCTGCTTCGACCTGCGCACCGGAGCGCCCAACTCGCTGCCCGCGACCGACCCGGTCGACGTGTTTGCGGTGGACATCAGGGACGGCGATGTCTACGTCGACACCACGACCACGACGAACTGACTTAAGTACCAGGAGAAACGAAGCAATGGCCACTCTGGAAATCAAGGACCTGCGGGTGTCGGTCACCACCGACGAGGGCCCCAAGGAAATCCTCAAGGGCGTCGACCTCACGGTGAAGGCCGGGGAGACCCACGCGATCATGGGCCCCAACGGGTCCGGCAAGTCCACCCTGGCCTACGCCATCGCAGGCCACCCCAAGTACGACATCACCGGCGGCGAGGTTCTGCTCGACGGCGAGAACGTGCTGGAGCTGAGCGTGGACGAGCGGGCCCGCGCGGGCCTGTTCCTCGCCATGCAGTACCCGGTCGAGGTGCCCGGCGTGTCGATGTCGAACTTCCTGCGCACCGCCGCCACCGCGGTCCGCGGCGAGGCCCCGGCCCTGCGGCACTGGGTCAAGGAGGTCAAGGGCGCGCTGAAGGACCTGGAGATCGACCCGTCCTTCTCCGAGCGCAGCGTCAACGAGGGCTTCTCCGGCGGCGAGAAGAAGCGCCACGAGATCCTCCAACTGTCGCTGCTCAAGCCGAAGGTCGCGATCCTGGACGAGACCGACTCCGGCCTGGACGTCGACGCGCTGCGCGTGGTGTCCGAGGGCGTGAACCGCTTCAAGGCCGCCGGTGACGTCGGCGTCCTGCTGATCACGCACTACACCCGCATCCTGCGCCACATCAAGCCCGACTTCGTGCACGTCTTCGCGGGCGGTCGCATCGTGGAGTCCGGCGGCGCCGAGCTGTCGGAGACGCTGGAGAACGAAGGCTACGTGCGCTACACCGGAAAGCAGGAGGAGGCACTGGTCAAGTGACCACCACCCCGCAGGTCAGCGGCGTGGCCGCGCCGCTGGACGTCGAGACCATCCGGGCGGATTTCCCGATCCTGTCCCGGACGGTCCGCGACGGGAAGCGGCTGGTCTACTTGGACTCCGGTGCCACCTCCCAGCGGCCGCGCCAGGTGCTCGACGCCGAGCGCGCGTTCGTGGAGACCGCCAACGCGGCCGTGCACCGGGGAGCGCACCAGCTTGCCGAAGAGGCCACCGACGCCTATGAGGGCGCCCGCGCCCGCATCGCGTCGTTCATCGGCGTCGACGAGGGCGAGGTGGTGTTCACCAAGAACGCCACCGAGGGCATCAACCTGGTCGCCTACGCCATGAGCAACGCCATCGGCGGTGCCGAGTCGGAGGCTCGCTTCATCGTCGGTGCGGGCGACGAGATCGTGGTGACCGAGATGGAGCACCACGCCAACCTCGTGCCATGGCAGGAGCTGTGCCGCCGCACCGGCGCCACGCTCCGCTGGTTCGGCGTCACCGACGACGGACGCCTGGATCTGTCCACTATGGACGATTTGGTGAACGAGCGCACCAAGCTGGTCGCCTTCACCCACCAGTCCAACGTGCTCGGCACCGTCAACCCGGTCGCCGAGATCGTGGCGCGGGCCAAGGCCGTCGGCGCGCTGACCGTGCTGGACGCCTGCCAGTCCGTGCCGCACCAGACGGTGGACTTCCACGCCCTTGGCGTCGACTTCGCCGTGTTCTCCGGCCACAAGATGCTCGGCCCCAGCGGAATCGGCGTGCTCTACGGCCGCCGCGAACTGCTGGAGTCGATGCCGCCGTTCCTGACCGGCGGTTCGATGATCGAGCTTGTCCACATGGAGCGCTCCACCTACGCCCCGCCGCCCGCGCGGTTCGAGGCGGGCGTGCCGATGACCTCGCAGGCTGTCGGCCTCGGTGCCGCCGTGGACTACCTGACGGTGGTCGGCATGGACCGCATCACCGCCCACGAGCACAAGCTCACCGAGGCCGCGATCGCGGGCCTGTCGGCGATCGACGGCGTCACCATCGTCGGCCCGACCGATATGGCGGACCGCGGGGGAGCGGTGTCGTTCGTGGTGGACGGCGTGCACCCGCACGACGCGGGCCAGGTGCTGGACAGCCTTGGCGTGGAGATCCGCGTCGGTCACCACTGCGCGTGGCCGCTGCACCGCAGGCTCGGCATCCCGGCGAGCATCCGCGCCACGTTCTACCTGTACAACGATCTGGACGACGTCACAGCGCTGCTGGACGCCGTACGGGAAGCCCAGCGCTTCTTCGGCGTTGTACCTGCGGGAGGCGCCTGAATGCAGCTTGAGCAGATGTACCAGGAGATCATCCTGGATCACTACCGCAACCCGCACCGCCGCGGTCTGCGGGAGCCGTTCAACGCCGAGTCGTTCCAGGTCAACCCGACCTGCGGCGATGAGGTGACCCTGCGCGTGCAGTTGGACGGGGCGGGCGCCGACGCCAAGGTCATCGACGTGTCCTACGACGCGCAGGGCTGTTCCATCAGCCAGGCCGCGACGTCGGTGTTGACAGATCTGGTGGTCGGGCACACCGTGGAAGAGGCGTTCGAGACCCACCAGGCGTTCCTGGAGCTGATGCAGGGCCGCGGCAAGGTGGAGCCGGACGAGGACGTGTTGGAGGACGGCATCGCCTTCGCCGGGGTCGCCAAGTACCCGGCGCGGGTCAAATGCGCGTTGTTGGGTTGGATGGCTTTCAAGGATGCCGTCGCCAAAGCCGAAGTGGGAGCGAACTGATGGCAGAAAATGCGGTTGAGGCGCCTGCCAAGGACGTGATCAACGAGACCCCCGAGCAGGGCGAGGACGTCGTCCGCGGTGCCGCGGGCATGCCCGACCTGCCCGCAAAAGCCGAACTCGCGTCGTTCGACGACCTCGAGGAGGCCATGCGCGATGTGGTCGACCCCGAACTCGGCATCAACGTGGTGGACCTCGGCCTGGTGTACGACATCAGGGTCGAACAGGACAACACGGCGATCGTGGACATGACGCTCACGTCGGCGGCCTGCCCGCTCACGGATGTCATCGAGGACCAGACCCGCGCCGCGCTGACCGGCGGCCCCGCGGGCGGCTTGGTCGACGACGTCCGCATCAACTGGGTCTGGATGCCCCCGTGGGGCCCCGAGAAGATCACCGACGAGGGCCGCGAACAGCTTCGTGCCCTCGGCTTTACGGTCTGACCGGGTTTCACGCTTCGAGGAAGCCACCAACTCCGATGGGTTGGTGGCTTCACTCGTTCAGACCAGTCCCTGCGAGGTAAGGCGTCCCCGGGCGGTGATGAGCGCGCGGCGGGCGTCATCCCATTGGCCCATTGATAGGTGCACCAACGCGTCCCGCACCGCGGCAAGTGCGGGTTCGTCGTAGCTGGAGGACGTTTCCTCCAGTACTGCCAGCGCCTGGCCCACTTCTCGCGCGACCCGCTGGCATACCTGTCGTCGGTGCTCGAAATCGACGGTGACGAGTTCCGACAGGGCCGCGTTGACCGCCGCGGAGGCGGTTGCGGCGGCAACCGACTTCCAACCATCTCCTTCGCCCCACATGAATATCACGGTAAGGCTTCTTTCCGATAACGGAGACAGACCACCGACGCCGCTGCCTGCAGTTCACCGGAAAGAGTGTCTAATGTGGAGCATCAAATTCCGAGGGTCTTTCACGACCGTCGTTCTGGCGGCAAACGCCTCCCTGTACGGCTATAGCTTGGGCGGGCAATAACCGACGACTTCTGGACGCAGTGTGGTCGACCTTGCCTGCCGGAAATGGTTCGACGTACGCAGTGGTATTTCAATGAACGCGAGCCACTTTCGTCTCTGAGTGCGGCTTCCGGGTTCGCCCGCTTCGCCTATGCCGAGCGGTGCGTATTCATACACCGACGACTCTGACCAGTGGCCCGCTTGCTCGCCGCGCCCCGCAATGCCATGGCACTGCGGGGCGCGGCGAGACCTGTATTCGACGGCGAGCCCGGTAGTACTCAGAGGCCGAGTTCCGCCAGGCGTTTGCTGATTCCCGGGTCGGTGGACGGGGTGGGGGAGCCGGTGGCCACCCAGGGGTCGCCGCCGAAGTGCCGTTGGAAGATCTTCTCGGCGGTTCGGGTGGCCAGGGCCTGGGTGGTGAGGGTGGGGTTCGGGCCGCCGAGGGAGTTGGACAGGGCGGAGTTGTCGGCGATGTAGAGGCCCTTGACCCAGCGGGATTCGGCGTTGGCGTCGACCACCGAGTTCTGCTCGGACAGGCCCATCCGCATCGAGGACTGGACGTGCAGGATCAGCGGTGCCCAGTCAATGCGGTAGACGCGTTTGGCGCCCGCGCCGCGCAGCAGGGCGACAGCCTTGCGGGTGAGGTACTCGCGGTTGCGTTGGGTGCGGGCGGTGCGCTGGCGCTGCTTGAACTGGACCCTGGCGACGGCGCCGTGCTCGTCGGCGGGGAACGCCGAGGGGAGCACCCGGTTCTGCGCCTCGACGTCGTCGTCGGTGATCACCAGGACGTTGAGCAGGCGGTCGATGCCGCCTGCCAGCAGGTCCTTCAGCTCGGGGCCGATGGGGCGGCCCGCCGGGCCGTCCCAGGGGCCGGTCATGCCGCGGCCGTTGGTGTACTGACCGCGGATTCCGCTGTCGGACAACATCATCGAGAACGCTTGGAGTGCGGGCGGCAGGCCCACGTTCTCCAGGCCGCCGTAGCCGGGGAAGTCGCAGCGCGCCGAGGAGCCGACGCCTTTGGAGTTGCCGGTGTCGGTGTCGAACGCGCCGAGCACCCAGTCGAAATGATGGTCGGTGTAGCCGCGGCCGACCCAGCCGTTGGGGTTGGGCAGGCCGCTGTTGAACCACAGGCGTGGGGTTTCGGTGCAGCCGCCCGCGAGCACCACGACCTTGGCGTCTTCGCGGTGGAGATGTCCGCCTCCCGTGCGCCAGGTTACGCCGGTTGCGCTTGTTGGACCAGTTGTGCCATTGCGTTGGGCTGTATGGACTTTGGTGACGAAGGCGTCGGTGATGAGGGTGACCGGTTTGCCGCCGGGCGACCAGACGTCGGCGGTCAGTGCCATCGGGACGTAGCTGTTGTCGGTAGACCGCTTGGCGAATTGGTTGCGGGGGGCGTGCACCGGCTGCATGCAGCCCTGGAAGCAGTAGCCGCAGAACGTGCAGCCCGTTGCCTTCGGGTAGACGAGGAGGTTCCTGTCCGAGGTCTTGCCCGCGTTGCCGCCGGGTTGGAGCACGGCGTTCTCCTGCGGGCGGTAGGAGGCGCCGCGGGTGGTCTTGGTGGTCTGCACCGGGATGCCGAGCGTCTCGCAGCCCCGAAAATACGTCTGCTCCTTGGTGCCCATGGCGGCGGTCTGCACCGGGAGGGTGTGCTCGACCCACTCGTAGTAGGGCACCAGTTCCCGGTAGGTGAACGGGAAGCGGTGCTCGGTGTCGTAGTTGCCCGCGTCGGGACCGTCGTAGCCGGTGAACACGCCGGGGTAGGCGCGCGGGCAGTTGCCGTAGAAGTGCTGGGTGGTGCCGCCGACACCGGAAAGCTGCCAGACGAAGGAGTTCTGCGGGGTCTCCCGATACCAGGCGGGCTTGTCCCGATCGGTCGGGCCGAAACGGAAGAAGCCGGTCGTCGGGTTGTTGGCGTCGTTCTCGAAGTGCGTCCATTCCTCGCGCGGCTTGGCGTGGCGGGGGCCCGCCTCCAGCAGCAGCACGTCCAGGCCCTTGGCGGCCAGTTCGGCGGCCACGACCGGGCCGCCGCCGCCCGCGCCGACGATGATCACGTCTCGCATCAGTCGCTGACCTCCTTGCGGTCCTGGTAGTAGCCCTTGAAGTCGTTCCAGCCCTCAACCGGGCCATTGGGCTGGTATCCGGTGAGCGCCCACCCGACGGGCCTGCCGCGCAGGGTCTTGGTGGCGGGGTTGAACACCGCGTACTCGGAGTAGCCGCCGAAGGCCGGGAACTCCAGCAGCGCGCCGCCGACGAAACGCAGCACGCCGGACACCGACTCGTGCAGCGGCTGGGGAAGGTTGCGGTCGATCATCGCGACCAGGTCGGCGTCGGCGCCCTCGATCAGCGACAGCGCCGTGGCCTTCTGCGCGAAATTCAGCCGGGAGAACGGCGAGAGGAAAGGGCCGTTCACCGCGGCCGGGTTGACCTGGGTGGCGACGAAGTTCAGCAGCAGCGCGATGGCCAGCGACAGCGGGATGGTCTCGTCGTTGGCCAGCAGCGTGCCCAGCGCCTCGTCCAGCGAGTCGACCGCGCCGGGCAGGATGCCGCCCAGCAGATCCGGCAACTCCAGCCCGGAATCGTCGAGGGCGGTCGCGAACGCGAGGGCGATCGGTTTGGCCAGCTTGTCCGGGGCGGGCAGGAAGTTGTCCAAGGCCTCGATCATGAACGTGGTGGCGTTCATCTCCAGGGCGCCGGGTTCGGTTCGCGGTGTGCCCTGTGCGCGGGAGTAGGCGTCGGGGCCGGGGACGACGAACGTGGTCAGGCCGTTGACGGTGTCCCTGGCAAGCTCGCCGAGCACCTTCTTCAACGGCTCAAGCAGATCCGCGCGGGGCAGCGCGGAGGCGGTCGCGGGAAGCACGCCGCCAAGCGACACGGCGGCGCCGAGCACGCCGATTCTGGCGAGCAGCGCTCGACGCGCGATGTGGTGGGAGGACTGCATTTCCAGGCTCCGTCCTGGTAAACGCGCAACGGGGGAGTGGATCGGGGACGAAGCCACACATTAAGACGCTGTGACGCGGGCTACACGGCGGCGGTTCGCATGCTGAGACCGCCGTATCGGTGTCTGAGAAGATCGTTCTACCGCCCGGTAGACGTGGAAAGTATTCAGATACCTGCGGTTTTCCGCTGGGTGGGCAAGGGTTTCCAGCGGGCCCGCTGGTATGCACAACCAGCCAAGTTCTACCCAAATGGGCGACACTGGGCGGCGTCGAAAATGGGATGCGCGGCTGTGGGTGTCGCGGTTAGGGTGGACGGCATGTGGGGCTTCTTCCAGTACTACCTCTGAGTAGACGTCGAGCGCGCTCCGGCGCGCGCTGCGCTCATCTCTCCTCGCGACGACCATCTCTGGCGATGGTGCGCGTTCGCGGTCCGGCGACCGTGGGCGGGCTGCGCCTCGGGTCGACGCGGGTTGAGTCGTTCAATCCGAATGCAGACTTGGAGTAGTTCCACCATGCGCAAGACGTCTCATATCGCCTTTTTCTCCATGCCCGCCCACGGGCATGTGAACCCGATGCTGGGCATCGTGGCCGAACTGGTGCGCCGCGGGCACCGCGTCAGCTACGCCACCATCGGCGACTTCGCCGCCCGCGTTGAGCAGGCGGGCGCCACCGCGGTCGTCTACAACTCGACGCTGCCCTCGGACGCCAACGGCGAGCAGTGGCCGGAGGACATGGCCACGGTCGGTCCGCTGCTGGTCAACGAGACCACGCAGTCCCTACCGCAGCTTGAGCGGCTGTTCGACGCCGACCGACCCGACCTGGTGCTCACCGAGGACCCGATGGGCGCTGGTCGCATCCTGGCCGCCAAATGGGGCGTCCCGGCAATGGAGATCTGGGAGTTCTTCGCCGCCAACGAGCACTTCACCATCGACCAGGAACAGCCCTCCGACCCGCGCGAGATGGAGGAGTGGATGTCGCGGTTCGCCAAGCTGCTGGCGGACCAGGGCATCGACACCCCGATCGAACAGTGGTGGGCGTCCGCTTTGGACGGTGGCATCGTGTTGATGCCCAGGGAATTCCAGTTCAAGGGCGAGACCTTCGCCGACCATTTCCACTTCGTCGGGCCCTGCCTCACCGAACGGGCATTCCAAGGCGACTGGCAGGCACCCGCCGACGGCCGACCGGTACTGCTGGTCTCCCTCGGCTCCGCCTACAACAACCGCCCGCAGTTCTGGCGGGACTGCGTGACGGCCTTCGCCGACCTGCCCTGGCAGGTCGTGCTGGCCGTCGGGAAGTACATCGACCAGGGTGCGTTGGGCGAACTGCCCGCCAACGTCGAGGTGCACGCCCACGTGCCTCAGCTGGCGATTCTGGCCAAGGCGAGCCTGTTCGTCACGCACGCCGGGATGGGCGGCACCATGGAGGGCCTCTACACCGGCACTCCGATGGTCGCGATCCCGCAGGGCGCCGAGCAGTTCACCAACGCCAAGCGGATCGTGGAACTCGGCCTCGGCCGGATGCTCGACCGCGACGCGGTGACCGCGGAGCTGTTGCGCGACACCGTGCTGGAGCTGGCCTCCGACGAGGGCACCAGGGCGAGGGTGCTGGAGATGCAGCGTCACGTGCGCGCGGCGGGCGGCGCGCCTGCCGCGGCCGATGTGATCGAGAAGCTGCTGTCCTGAGTGACGGTTGCCCCGGCCCGACGCGGGCCGGGGCAACCGGTTCAGCTCTTGGGCAGGCTGCGCCTGCGCTGGCGGCGGAGCTGGAGGATGCGGGCGCCGCCGATAAGGGCGATGAGCAGCGCGCCTCCGGTGGCGGAGAACAACATCGCCACCCCCAGCGGCAGGTTGCCCTCGACGCCGAGGAAGCGCACGGTGACGTCGTTGTTGTTCTGCAGGATGAACACCAGCAGCATGATCAGCACCAGGGTCGCGACGACGACGGCGACCCAGGCACCCGCCGTCCTGGTGTGCTGGATGCGCTCTTCGGCCGGTGTCTCACCGGTCGACGGAACCCTGTCCGGCACGGTGTCCGGCAGCGGTTCGACGGTCTTGTCGGTCTTGTCCGGAACCTTGTCGCCGACGGGGCGCTCCGACCTCTCAGCCATGCTGATCAGTTTGCCGTATCCCGCGTTGCTCCACCCGCCGGGGCATGACTGAGGCATGCTGATCGCATGGACGGCGAACTGCGCATCACTCCGAGGGTGGCGATCCCCGCCGCCGAGCTGAGCGAGCGCTTCTCCCGTTCATCCGGCCCCGGCGGTCAGGGCGTCAACACCGCGGACAGCCGCGTCGAACTGTCCTTCGACCTGGCACGGTCCGCGTCGGTACCCGACCATCTGCGGGAGCGCGCGTTGCAGCGGCTGTCGTCGCGGCTGGTTGACGGCGTGCTCACCGTCGCCGCTTCCGAGCACCGCGCACAGTTGCAGAACCGGCAGGCCGCCCGACAACGCCTCGCCGACCTGCTGCGCACCGCGTTCGAACCGCCGCCCCCACCGCGCAGGCCCACCAAGCCCGGCCGCGGCGCCAAGGAACGCAGACTCAGCGCGAAAAAACGCCGCTCCGAGGTGAAGAAGTACCGCCGCGACCTAGGGGACTAACCCTTGCGTTAGATCGTCATGTGCAGGCGGAGCGTGAAACGGTCGGCGGTGTTGCGGATCTCGACCAGGTCGCAGAGCTGGTGGATCAGCCAGAGGCCGCGGCCGCCTTCGGCGTCGGGGGCGGGGCGGAGTCGGCCTGCCAGCGGGGTGGGCAGGATGCCCGCGTCGGCGATCTCCGCGTACACCGTGTCGCCCTGGCGCCACAGGCGCAGGATGCCTGCGCCGCCGCCGTGGATGACCGAGTTGCTGGTGGCCTCGTCGACGGCCAGCGTCAGGTCAAGCTTGCGGTGGTCGGGTAGGCCCCAGCGGTCGGCGGCCTGCTCCACGACGCGGCGGAGCAGGCTGAGGTCGGCGGCGCCGAAGGACAGCGTCTCCGCCTCCCGTGGCAGCTCCCACGGGGCGGCGCTGCATTCGGCGTCGATGACGTGGGCGTCCACGTAGTGCTCGCTGTCCTGCTGCTCGTCGGGCCACCACAGCACGGGATGGGTGCGTTCGGCGTCGGAGAGCACCCACGGGTCCAGGGCTGAGGTGTCGTACGGGCAGAGGATGGCGGCTTCGCGGTCGTGGAAGGCGAGGTTGATCAGCGCCTCGTGACGGGTCGCCTCGCGGGTCTCCGACGGGGTGCGGCCGTGCCAGATGGGTTCGCCGACCAGTCGGACCCGGCGGCCGGGGTGGGCACCGGCGAAGCCGGTCAACGCGGACAGGATGCGCCCGGGGTTGCGGCCGACCTCGGTCATGTCGTGCAGCTCGATCAGGTGTTCCACATCGCGGAGTTCGGCGCGCAGCGGTTCGAGTTTCCAGGTCGGAACGGAGACGAATACCGGCTCGTCCGCCGCGAGACCACCACGGACGAAGGCCGAGACGCCCTTCAGGTACTCGGGCATGTCGCGGTAGAACAGCGCGGGATGCACGAATACGTCGGACGACGCTGCAGGGACCGACACCGCCTGCGGACACCCCCTCGTATCGAATGGGAAAGGGCAGACACCTGCACCCGAAGACAGGGTACGCCGACAGGTGTTGCCGCCGGGAAGTCTCGCGAAACCTGGAGTTCTCGGTGTCACTCGCCTGCCGAGGCGCTGGGTCGCCGCCAGCGTTCCCACCAGCGGTTTCGACTGGAGAGCATCCGTTATGTCCCCTATCGCGGGATATTTGTCGGCCGGACCGCGCTCGAGGCCAAGTTCTGCGCGTGCGGACCGTGTCGTCTCATAATTCCGGAGTGTGACGTCCCGGCACCGGGGAAATCTCGCACATGGCCATTGAGCTGCGCTTCAACGGCGAGGGGGTGCGTGATGGATGACGGTTTCACCCAGCAGTTGCGCAAGAAGGTCGGGGCTGTTCTGGCCGAGTTCGTCGCGGACCGGCTGTCGCCGGACGGCAGGCACGACCTGGTGCCGCACCAACTCGGGGAGCGCCTCGCCCACGTCATCCTGCGGCCGGGGCCGCGTATCCGGCCGCTGTTCTGCTACTGGGGTTGGCGCGGCGCCGACCAGCCCGACTCCGAGGACATCGTGCGGGCCGCCGCCGCGTTGGAGCTGGTGCACGCGTTCGCCCTCATCCAGCAGGACAGCGTGGACTCCGCACACGGTGGTACCGCGGTGCTCGCCGCGGGGCTGTGCCTGAGCTGGTCGGACGATCTGTTCGGGGTCGGGCGGTTCCCGCCGCCGCGGCTGCTGCCCGCGTTGTCGCTGCTGCACAGGATGCGGTCGGAAGTGGTCACCGGCCAGTACCTGGACCTGGCCGAACGCAACGGCAACGGCAGCCTGACCGGGGCGCTCAACGTCATCCGCTACAAGACCGCCCGCTACACGGTGGAGCGCCCGCTGCATGTCGGTGCGGCACTGGCGGGGGCGCCGCAGTCGCTGCTGGACACCTACACCGCCTTCGGCCTGCCGCTGGGTGAGGCGTTCCAGCTGCGGGACGACATCATCGGCGCTTTCGGGCACCCCGACGACTTCGAGGACTTCCGCACCGGGCGTCCGACGGTGCTGATGGCCTTGGCCCGGCAGCGTGCCGATGCCGTGCAGGACGTGCTGATCAAACGCCTGCACGGCGATCCCGCCCTGGACGCCTCCGGCGCCGAACTGCTGCGCGGGGTGCTGCGCGACACCTCGGCCCTGCGGATCGTGGAGGGCATGATCGAGCGCCGCGTCGAGACGGCGTTCGCAACCCTCGACCAGGCGTTGCTACCCACCGAGGTCAAGGACGCCCTGCACAGGCTGGCCGGTGAGGTGATGTCGGCTCACTGATCGGGCGGGCGGCGGCGGGCCGCCACGATCACCACCGCGGCGAGCACGATGAGCGGGCCCGCGATGGCGGGGAACTCCCAGCCCGCCCCTTGGCTCGCCAGCACCACCACCGTCATGCCGCGGCCTTCTCCCTGGGGCGCCTTCCTGCCATGGCCAGTGCGCTCGCGGTGGAGACGATCATCAGTACCAGCACCAGGCCGACGACCACGTAGCCGGTGTTCCACAGCCAGGCGGGCACGTCGGTCTTCTGCTCGCGCTGGAGCAGGCGCTTCTCCTCGATGAACGGACGGGTCGCGCCGTCCTGGGCGGGGATCTCCGGGGCCGGGATCGCGGCGTCAGCGGGGAAGTACACCGGGACCGCCACGAGGTCGTTGGGGGTGTGGTGCAGGCGGATCGCGGTCTTCCAGTCCGAGTGCACCGGCAGCGGGCGCTCCGCGCGGTAGACACCGTCGCCGATATGGCGCATCGGGGTGACGATCAGGCCGCCGCCCTGCCAGGCCAGCGCCTGCACCCACACCGCGTCCTGAGCGAGGTTCGCGGGCTCAAGGCGCGCGCTGATCAGCGCCTCGCCGTCGCTGGTTCGCTCGATGCCCAGCGTGGCGGTGCCCTGGGTGTCGTGGGTGGGCGGTACGACGATGCCGACGGTCAGGATCACCGCGGCCAGGGCCGCGGCGGCGGCGCCGTGCCGGGGACGCTCCTCGGGGACGGCGGTTTCGACCTCGGCCAGCCGGGCGCCCATCCAGCCCGCCATCACGCCCGTGGCCAGGCCCGCGACCGCGGTGAACGGCAGGATCAGCGACATCAGGTCGGTGGGCCAGGCGATCGGGCTGAACGTGTGCGTCCACGGGTACTCGGCCAGCACGCCCAGGGTGCCCGCGCCGAGACCGGCGACGAGGCCGAAGCGGAGCCGGTTGGCGGGCGGGACGAGCAGCGCGACGAGTTCGATGACCAGCGCGATGCCCAGCAGCAGCGGGAACCGCGGCGGGGTCAGCCCGAACACGTCGCCGACCAGCAGGTTCAAAAACAGCCGCAGCACCAGGAAGACGGCGAGCATGGCCAGCACCGAGCCGCGGCCGAAGCGGATGCGGGTGGCGACGAACGCCCACACCGCGAACACCGTCAGCAGCACCGGCTGGGCGATGAGCGGGAACTGCGGGGCGCCGTCGTCGTACTCCATCAGGTACACGAAGCAGATCAGCAACAGCCCCAGCCCGGAGATCCACTCGCAGGCCCGCAGGAACGGGGAGCGCCCGGTGGCCTGCTGCGCCTCCACCGCCAGCACCCAGCTTCCCACCACCGAGAACAGGGCACCGCCGACCAGCAGGATGTGGGTGGGGCCCCACAGCGTGACGTCCTGGCCGAACAGGCGGTGCCACACGTCGTCCATCGGGAACGCCGCGAAGGCGAACACGCCGCTGATGGTGATCAGCGCGGCGCCGTAGGGCACCCGCCAGTGCTTGCCGATGCGCAGGCTGCGGCGGGGCAGCGGCTCGCGGGAGAGGCCGAGGGCGAAGCCGCCGTTGGCCACGATCAGCAGCAGGCCGAAGAAGATGAGGTAGTGCGCGGGGTTGGCCAGCGGGCCTTCGTCGCGGCCCTCGTTGAAATGGATGGAGACGTCCCAGTAGACGCCGATGCCCGCGAACACGATCACGCCGATGGTCAGCAGCGGTGCCAGCACCGCCCAGCGCGGTGCCCCGGTGTGCTCGGCCGCCCAGTCCGCGACGCGACCCACCAGCGTTTTTCTGCCGAGGCCCTCGCGGAGGATCACGTAGGCGATGATCGCGAACATCGCCGTGGTGAATGCCGAGACGATCACGATCTGGTCCAGCGGCGCGCCACCCGCCGATGGGGCCTGTGCCAAAAGCATCGCTCTGCCCTCATTCGTGCCGTTACTTGCGGTAACTGTAACTTTTGGTAACACCTCCCACAAGTGGCTCCCATACAGTGGGCGTAACGCGGAATCCGGCCGGGTATCTCCCGCTCATGGCCCGCCGCGAATTCCTGGAGCAACCATGACCGAACTGCCCGCATCCTGCGAGTCGTATTGGATGGCCAGCACCACGGCCGGGCCGGTGTTCCGCGAGCCGGTGCCGTCGGCCGCCGATGTGGTCGTGGTCGGCGCCGGGATCGCCGGGCTGACCACCGCCTATCTGCTCCAGCAGGCGGGGCGGCAGGTGGTGGTGCTCGAGGCGGAGAAGATTGTCGCGGGCGTCACCGGCAACACCACCGCCAAGATCAGCTGCCAGCACAACCTGATCTACGCCGAACTCGTCTCCACCCTGGGGAGGGGGGCCGCCGCGACCTACGCGGCGAGCCAGATCGCCGCGCTGGAGTGGCTCGCAGAGCACGCGGGAGCGGTGGACTGCGACTTCTCCCGTCAGGACAGCCACCTCTACGCCACCGATCCGTCCTACCTGGACAAGTTCCGCACAGAGGCCGAGGTGGCGGCGGAACTCGGGCTGCCCGCGGAGTTCACCGCCGAGACCGACCTGCCCTTCACCGTGGCCGGGGCGGTGCGATTCACCGGGCAGGCACAGTTCCATCCCCGGCGCTGGCTGCTCGCGCTCGCCGAGCGCATCACCTCGAGCGGCGGAGCGATCATCGAGGGCGCGAGGGTGCAGTCGGTCGGCCATGACCAGACCGTGGAGACGGCGCAGTTCTCCATCAAGGCCCGCGACGTGGTGATCGCGACCCACTTCCCGATCCTGGACCGCGGCGTGTACTTCGCGCGGCTGGAACCCACCCGCGACCTCGTGGTGGCGGCGCCGGTTCCCGCCGACAAGGCGCCCGATGGCATGTTCCTGGCCGCCGACACCGGCCACTCGGTGCGCACCACCCCGTACGAGAACGACAGGCGGCTGTTGATCGTGGGCGGCGAGCACTATCGCACCGGAGCGGCGACCGACGTCCAGCAGCGGTACCGGAAACTCGCCGCCTGGGCTGGGGAGCGGTTCGGGATCGACCGGTTCGCCTACCGCTGGTCCGCGCACGACCTCAGCACCCTGGACCGGGTGCCCTACATCGGCCGCTACCTGCCCGGCGGCAAACACCTGTGGGTCGCGACCGGGTTCGGGCAGTGGGGCATGACCAACGGCACCGTGGCCGGGATGCTGCTCGCCGATCTGATCACCGGGCAGGACAACCCCTGGGCCGGGCTGTACGACCCGAGCCGGGTCAACGCCCGGTCGGCGGTCAAAGCGCTGTCCGCCAACGCCACCGTGGCCAAGCACCTCGCGGGCGATCAGGCCAAGGCGCTGGGCGCCTCGGTGGACGGGCTTGCCCCCGGCGAAGCGAGGGTTGGGCGCTCCGGCGCCACGATGGTCGCCGCCTACCGGGACGAGGGCGGCGCGCTGCACGCGGTGAACGCCCGCTGCACCCACCTGGGATGCCTGGTCGCGTTCAACGACGCCGAGAAGACCTGGGACTGCCCGTGTCATGCCTCCCGGTTCGGACTCGACGGCGCCGTGCTGCACGGACCGGCGGTGAAACCGCTGCCCAAGATCGACCCGCGGCAGCTATAGGCGCCGCCCGCCCGCTGGAGTGAGTGGACCGGTACGTTATGTCCTCACTATGACGGACATGCGGATCGGTGTGCGGGTCACCGCGACCCAGGTGCATGCCGCGCTGATGGAGGGCGGCACGCTGATCGCCCGCCGGTCCGCGGCCCGCGCGGGGGAACGCGTGCTGCCGCGTCTGCTGCGCGCCATCATGGGCGCCGCGACCATCGAGGCCGTCACCTTCGACTTGTCCTCGGTGCTCGCCGAGCCCGAGGCCGCCGCCGACGGCCGCATCGGGGTGCTCCGGCTGCTGCCAAGGGCGACCCGCTCGGCGGCGCTGAGCGGCCACCCCAACGCCATGGTGCGGCGGGTGGTCGGCCACCGGGCGGTGGCCCGCGGCGGTCACGACCTGTTCGGCGAATCGCTGGCGGAACTGGACTTGGACGAGATCACCCGGTTCGCGCTGGAGTGCGGGCGGCTGGGCATCGGCGACGCGGTGATCGTCGGCGCGGGTTCGGTCGGCGACTCCAGCCACGAGCGCGCCGTGGCCCAGCACCTGCATTCCGTGCACCCCGGGCTGCGGGTGTGCGCCTCGCACGAGATCAGCGGGATCGGCATGTACGAGCGGGAGGCGGCCTGCGTGCTCAACGCTGCGCTGTCACCGCTGGCGGAACGGCTCATCTCGGAGGCTGAGCACGCCGTCGCCGCCGTGGGGCCACAGGTGCCGTGCTGGTTCGCCACCGGCGACGGCGGGCGGGTCTCGGCCGAGCGGCTGCGCGCGACTCCGGTGCTGGCCGTCGGCGCGGGCACCGCCCTGCGGATGCAGGGCGGTGCCGAGATCAGCGGACACCCGACTGCGCTGCTGATGATCGTCAAGGCGGACTCCGAGGCCCCGGGCTCGGGCGCGCGGTGCACCCTGGGACAGGTGATCGACGGCTTGCCGCTGGTGTCCTCCCAGCAGGCCAGGGCCGCGGGCGCCCGACTGTCCACTCCGGAGGCCATCGTCGTGGAGTCCACAGTGGACAGAGCGTCGGTCGAGGCGATCAGGGGCGACGACAGCCTGCTCGCGACCTCGTCGGACCTGCCCATGGTGGTGGTTGGCGACAACCTGGTCGTCGACGATCGGATCCGGCAGTTCCTCGGCGGCAGGCTCTCCCGCGCGCACCTGGTGGGGTGGGAGCAGGGCCACGAGCTGGCGGGCGCCGACCTCGCCGCGGTCGGCGCCGCGTGCAGCGAGCCGAGTTGCTGGCTGGAGCAGGTGGTCTTCGCCGTGAGCGAGCAGGAGTTGGAGGCCGAGCGGCGGCGCTTCGAGACCCGCGCGCTCGCCGCGGTCACCGCGGGCGGCGCCGAACCCGGCGCGGAGCGGATCATCCAGTCGGACGCCACCTCGGTGGCGTTCCTGCGGTCCGGCTCCTACCGGCTGCGGGTCCGCGCGACCGGCAGGCCCGCGATGGCGGTGCCGCGGTGAGCGAACGCAGCATCGGCGCCGAGGACATCGACGCGCTCACTCTGGGCGCCAAGCTCTCCTGTTCCGGGTCCGGCATCGACTGCATGGACACCTTCGCCGACTGGGTGCGTGAGGTGCTGCACGAGCACGGCCCGGTCCGGCTGGTGACCCCCGACGAACTCGACCCCTCGCTGCGCTGCGCCGCGTTCGGCATGATCGGCTCCGGCATGGCGATCACGGAGCTTCCGGCGGCGGGCGATGAACCGGAACTGCTGTTACGCGCGGTCCGGCAGCGGCTGGGCATCGACCTCGGCGCGGTGACGGCGCTCAACGTCGCGTCCGTGAACGCCTTCTGCCCCATCGTGGTCGCCGCCGTCAGCGGACTGCCTTTGGTGGACTGCGACGGCATGGGCCGGATCTTCCCGATGATGGACCAGACTTCCTACGCCATGGCGAAGCTGCCGATCGGCCCGCTGGCCTCGGTCAGCCGCGCCGGGGACATCTTCACCCTGGAGGCCACCGCGCACCGCGCCGAACAGCTGCTGCGCGCCACCATGCAGGTCTGCGGCGGCTGGATGCTCACCGCCACCTACCCGACCACTGTGGACACGCTGCCCGGGGTTGGCATCATCGGCTCCTTCGCCAAGGCGCTGGCGATGGGGGAGGCGCTGCTGGGTGCCGCCGACTTCGACACCGCCATCCGCAGGCTCTCCGCCAGCACCGGGGTGCGCAGGGCCAGCCTCGGCCGCGGCCGGGTGCTGGAGGTCCGCCACCACCCCAAAGCCGGCGAGGCGGGCCTGCCCGCCGCGCCGATGAGCGTGATCGTCGCCGCCGAAGGACAGCAGCCCCGGCTGATCAGGTTGGAGGCGCACAACGACCTGCTGATCGCCATGGTGGACGGGGCGATCGCGGCGGCGGTGCCGGACCTGATCTCCTTCGTGGACCCGCAGGATGTGCGGGTGATCGACCTGGAACACATCTCGGTGGGCGACCTGGTGGACGTGGTCGTGGTGCCCGCCCCGCCCATCTGGTACACCGAGGCCGGCCTGCGATTGGTCGGGCCGCACGCCTTCGGCTTCCCGATCAGGCATCCAGCGGTGGAGGTCAATGGATGACCCGCTCGGCACGCACCGACCTGCTCACGGTCGGGGAGCTCATCCGGCACGGCCCGCTGGCCCGTGCCACCGGCGTGATGACCGACCATGTGGACCGTCCGGTCGCGCGGGTGAGCCTCATCGCCGACCTGGAACAGCTCCGCTCGGTGCCCCCGCACACCGCCGCCGTGCTCTACGGCGCCGCCGCGACCGGCGGCTGGGCGGTGGAGGCGGCGCTGCGGATCGCCTGGGAGCGCAACCTGTCCTGCCTCATCGGCTCCTCGGATGTGGTGATCACCAGCTCCTGCACCGAACTGGCCGCGCGGCTGCGGATACCCCTGTTCCTGGTGGACGGTGAACCTGCCGAGCACGCCCTGGAGCTGGCCGTCGCGGTGGCCCACCCCGACGCCACCCGCGCCGACCTCGTCGCCCGCTGCGCACGGCTGATCAGCAGTGAGACCACCGTTCGCGGCATCGTGGGCGTCCTCAACGACCAACTCCCCGGCGTTGGCGTGGCACTGGTGGGGGAGGACAAGCAGTTCCTGGCGGGCCGCGCCGCCGTGTTGCAGGGCGTCCCGCCCGCGGGCGGCGGCGAGGTGAAGGTGCCGGTCACCACCGCCGACGGCCGCCGCTGGGCGGTGTTGGTCGGCAGGCTCACGGCTCAATCACTGGCCTGGGCAGGCACCGTCGAGGTGGTGCTGCGCCTGGCAAGGGCACCGCTGGCGATGAGCGTGCTCGGGCCCGCGCTGTCCCTGGGACGCAAAGCCGCCACCGAACAGTTGGTGCTGGAATCCCTGATCGGCGGCGAGGCACAGGAAACCGCCCGCCCCGCCGAAGCACCCGCGGAACACGCGATGGTCGAATTCGCCATGGAGTCCGCGGTGGACCTGGGCTGGCAACTCGGCGGCCCACTGCTGGCCGTGGCCCTGGTGGCGGGCCGCTCGGCGGCCACGATGGACGCCGAGGTGCTCAGCGCCGGCGTCACCGCCTGCTGGCAGCAGGCCTTCGGCGACCGACCGCTGGTCAAACGCGGCAACGCCTGGATCAGCTGGTGGAGCGGCGAGAACGCCAACGTCGACCGGGTCAGCACCGAGCTTGCCCACCGGCTCGGCGCGGCAGGCACCCCGTTCCCGCTGGTCGCGGGCGTGGGGACGGTGGTGGACGAGGTCACCGGCCTGGCGCGTTCGGTGTGGGAGGCGCACGAGGCGGCCACCGCGGCCGTGGACGAGGCCGCCGTGGCGGGGATGCGGCACCACGTGAAGAACTTCGCCGACCTCGGCCCGCTCAGCGTGCTGGCCCGGCTCCCGCACGAGGACCTGCGGGCCGCGGCGTCGATGGCGTTGAAGGAACTGCTCGAATCCCCCGACGCCGCGGTGCTGGTCCGCACCCTGGTCGCGTTCTTCGACGCGGGAGGCTCCACCGGCGCCGCCGCGAAACTGCTCGGCGTGCACCGCAACACCGTGCTCGGCCGTCTGGAACGCATCCGCAGCCACGGCGTCGACCCCGAAAACCCCCGCACCCGCCTTGCCCTGCACGTCGCGGGCTATGTCCTCACGCAGGTAAACCCGTAAGTGGTAACCGACCTCTGACTTCGGTTGCCACTCACCCTGGGCTGCGCACAGGGGCAGAAGCTCGGTAGCCCCTACCGCGTATAAACCGTGCGAGCTGCGTGTTCGGTGATCTGACGGTCGGCGAGGTCGGCCGCCACCGCGTCGGCGTCGCGTTCGGCGGGTGGGCCGAAGCCGCCGCCTCCGCCGACCTGGCAGCGCAGCACGTCGCCTGACTTGAGCGGGATGCCGTTGGCCTTGAGCAGGCGGCGTTCGTCGGGGCGACCGGGGTTGATGATCACCTCGGGCGGGGTGGCGTCGGCGCCGCCGAACAGGCCCCAGGCGGGTGTCACGGAGCGCTCGAACCACAGCGAGACGGTGCAGTCGTGCAGCGACACGTACTCACGGATCACGCCGTTGCCGCCGCGCCAGCGGCCGGCGCCGCCCGAGTCGGGGCGCAGCCGGTATTCGGTGACGCGGAACGGGAAGCGCTTCTCGAACACCTCGACGGGCACGTCCTTCAGCGAGCCGTTGACGCTGTTGATGAGGGCGCTCTCGCCGTCGGAGCCCTCCCAGGCGCCCCAGCCGCCGAGGACGGCCTCCAGGTTGATGTACTCGCGGTTGTAGCGGGGGTCGGTGCCCGCGAACAGCACCACCATGGAGTCGCCGTAGCTCGCGGCCGCCGCCCGGTCGGGCATGGCGGGCGCCAGCGCTTTGACGATCAGGTCGATGAGCAGGCCGAGGTGGGAGAAGTACCACTGGCAGGCCGCAGGGGGACGGGCTCCGAACACCGAACCGTCGCGCACCTGCACGGTCAGCGGACGGAAGGAGCCGCCGTTGCCGGGCAGGTCGGGGCTCACCAGCAGCTTGTACCCGACCCGGCAGGCCGAGATGGCCTGCGCGATCCCGCAGTTCACCGGGCCGACGGTCTGGTCGGCGGATTCGGTGATGTCGAAGTCGATGTCCTCACCCGATACCGTGATCCGCAGCTTGATCGGCACCGGCTCGGCCAGCGTGATGCCGTCGTTGTCGAGGAAGCCCTCCGCGCGGTACTCGCCGTCGGGGATGGCCGCGATCACCGACCGCTCCAGCCGCTCGGTCTGCGCGAAGATCTCATCGCGCGCCGCGCGCAGGGTATCCGCGCCGAAGCGCCGCACGATCTCCGCCAGCCGCTGCTGGCCCATCTTGATGCAGGCGATCATGGCGTGCATGTCCCCGGAGGTGGGGTAGGGGAACCGCACGTTGGTGGCGATCGTGTCGATCACGCTCGCCACGTCGGTGCCTGCGTCGACCAGCTTCTGCGGGCCAAGCCGCAGGCCCTCCTGGAAGATGTTCACCGAGTCCATCGACCCGCCGGGGTCCTTGGAGCCCACGTCGATCCAGTGCGCCCGGCAGGCTGTGAAACCCACCAGTTCGCCGTCGACGAAGACGGGACCGAAGATCGTCACGTCGTTGAGGTGAGTGCCGCCGAGGTAGCTGTCGTTGAGAATCCACACATCACCTGGTTGCCACACCTCGCGGCCGAAGCGCTCCTCGGTGGCCAGCGTGCAGGTCTCCAGGTTGCCAAGGAAGATCGGCAGGCCCGCCGACTGGCCGAGCACCTGGTGCTCGTCGTCCAGCAGCGCGACGACGCAGTCCCCGCACTCGTAGATGATCGGCGTGTACGCCGAGCGGATCAGCGTCACGTTCATGTCCTGCGCCGCCGAGTTCAGGGCGTTGCGGATGATCTCCACGGTGATCGGGTTGACGTATCGCGACCGCTGCTGCGTCAGAGTGGACGTCGACATGGCCTTACTCCCCCTCGGTGCGGTCCGCGCGGATGAGCAGGGCGCCCAGGGTGTCCACCGCGACCCGGTAGCCGGGCGGCACGACGGTGGTCGCGGTCTTCTCCACCACGATCGCCGGGCCGCGGAAGTGGTGCCCCGGCGCCAGTTGCCCGCGGTTCACCACGATCGTCTGGGCTTCGGCGCCGTCGAAGACCACGGCGGCCTTGCGGTGCGGGAAGTCCTGGCCCGCGGCCTGCGCGGGCGGCAGCGGCACCGCCTGTTCCCGCTGCCCGTGCACGGTGGCCCGCAGCGCGACGAACTCCACCGGGGCACCGGGGTTGCCGTGGCCGTGGCGCTGCTCGTGCAGTCGGTCGAAGCGGCGGGTGATCACGTCCAGGAAGTCCGGCCGCAGCGGCTCGTCGCTGTCGATCACCGGCACCGTCAGCGGGTACTCCTGCTGCGCGTACCGCATGTCCACCGCGAGCGCGACCGTCCGCGCCTCCATCGGCACCCGCTGGTCGTCCAAAGAGGACAGTGCTTGCCGCTCCAAGGCGGCCAGCGCGGCGGCGAACCGCTCGGTGTCCACATCGGACTGGTCGACGAAGTAGTTCTCGGTGAAGTCCTTGCGGGCACCCGCCTGCAGCATCCCCCACGCGGAGAAGGCGCCGGGGTGGCTGGGCACGATGACCTCGCGGATGCCCAGTTCCTCGGCCAGGAACACCGCGTGCATCGGGCCCGCGCCGCCGAAGGCCACCAGCGTGTAGTCGCGTGGCTCGATGCCGCGCTGCACGGTGATGGTGCGGATCGCCTGCGCCATCTTGGCGTTCGCCACCGCGCAGATGCCCTCGGCCATCTCGGTCCGGCTCAGCGCCAGTGTGGCGGCCAACTCGTCCACGGCGGTGTTCGCGCGGTCGGGTCGCAGCGTGACCTCGCCGCCCGCGAACCACTCAGGGTCCACCCGGCCCAGCACCAGGTTGGCGTCGGTGACGGTGGGTTCGGTGCCGCCGCGGTCGTAGCAGGCCGGTCCTGGGTCCGCGCCCGCCGACCGAGGTCCGACTCGCAGCCCGCCTGCCTCCAGCCAGGCGACTGAGCCGCCGCCCGCGCCGATGGTCTCGATGTTCACCATGCTGGCCAGCACAGGGAGGCCCTCGAACTCGGCCTCGGTTGCCACGTCCGGTTCGCCGTCCACGATGAGCGAGACGTCGAAGGACGTGCCGCCCATGTCCATGCAGATGAGGTTCGCCCTGCCCAGTTGGTCGGCCAGCGCCGCGCCGCCCATGGTGCCGCCGACCGGCCCGGACAGCAGTGTCTGTAGCGGCCGTTCCCGGGCCGAGCTCGCGGTGAGGATGCCGCCGGAGGACTGCATGACGTGCACGGTCGTGTCCATCCCCCGCTCGTCGAAGCGCTCGCGGAGGCGGCCGAGGTAGCGGCGGATGACGGGGGAGATGTAGGCCTCCAGCACGGCGGAGGAGGTCCGCTCGTACTCCCGCCACTCGTTGGCGGTCTGGTGCGACAGCGTCACGGTGAAGTCGGTGCCCAACTCCGCCAGCAGGATCTCCCTGGTGACCAACTCGTGGGCGGGGTTGGCGAAACTGAACAGGTAGCTGACCGCGACGGCGCCGAAGCCCTCGTCGCGGGCCCGGCGCGCGGCGGCGCGGACCGCCTCGGTGTTCAGCGGGGTGATCTCGCGGCCCTCGGCGTCCAGTCGCCCGCCGATCTCCACGATGTCGCGCAGCGGCAGCAGCGGGCTGGGCTTGCGATAGTGCAGGTCGTACAGCTTGCGCCGCGGCCCCCGCGCGATGTGGTAGACGTCCCCGGCGCCCTGTCCGGCAAGCAGCAGCACGCGGGCTCCGCGGCGCTGCAGGAGGGCGTTGACGCCCTGGGTGGTGCCGTGGACCAGGAAGGCGATGTCGCCGAAGTCGCCGACCATTCCGCCCAACGCGCCCAGCACCCCGTCGGTGAGGTCGTGCGGGGTTGTCGACGATTTGCCCGCGACGAACTCCCCGGAGGATTCGTCGTGGACGACGACGTCGGTGAACGTCCCTCCGATGTCCATGGCGACCCGTAACGGCGGCATGGTGGACGCCCCCTATGCGTGTTGTGCTGCAAGCCCTCGTCTTTCGACGCTAGGGACAACAGACAACCCCACAGTTGTGCTCGACACACAGGACCGCACCACCCCCTGGGCAGCCGGCACCCGGACACGCCGTTCGGATCAACCTGATGGCCCGCGGCCGTGCGGTGCGATATGGGCGTGTTTTGGCCACACTGGACCCATGGAACCGGTGTGGGCGCTGCGGCAGATCGCATTCCACTTGGAACGTTCTCGCGAACCGACGTATCGGGTGCAGGCCTTCCGCAAGGCCGCGGCCGTGGTAGAGGAGTTGGACCGCGCGGACCTGGAACGTCTGGCGGAAACGGGACGGCTCACCGACCTGACCGGGATCGGCAAGGTGACCGCTGCCGTGATCGCCGAGGCGCTGCGCGGCGAGGAACCCGCGTACCTGAACAAGGTGCTGACCGCGGGCGCCGCCCCGGTGGCGGGCGGCGCGGCCCTGCGAGCGGCGCTCAAGGGGGACTGCCACACGCACTCGACCTGGTCCGATGGCGGCAGCCCGATCGAGGAGATGGCCGAGGCCGCCAGGGCACTCGGCCATGAATGGGTGGCGCTGACCGACCACTCGCCGCGGCTCACCATCGCCCGCGGCCTCACCGCGGACCGCCTGCGCGAGCAGTTGGCGGTCGTCGCGGAGATCAACGAGCGGATGGCGCCGTTCCGCATCCTCACCGGCATCGAGGTCGACATCCTGGACGACGGCTCGCTCGACCAGGAGGAGTCGCTGCTGGCGCAACTGGACGTGGTGGTGGCCAGCGTGCACTCCAAACTGCGGATGGAGCGCCCGGCGATGACCAGGCGGATGTGCAAGGCGGTGGCGAACCCGCATGTGGACGTGCTCGGCCACTGCACAGGACGCATCGTGGTGGGCCGCGGCCGAGCGCAGTCCACCTTCGACGCCGAGAAGGTGTTCACCGCCTGCCGCGAGCACGACACGGCGGTCGAGATCAACAGCCGCCCGGAACGCCTTGACCCGCCGATGAAGCTGCTGCAACTGGCCGCGGACCTGGACTGCACGTTCGCGATCGACTCCGACGCGCACGCACCTGGGCAGTTGGACTGGCTGCCGTATGGCTGCGAGCGCGCCGAGAAATGCGGGATCACCGCCGATCGGATCATCAATACCCTCGGTTTGGCGGATTTCCTCGCGCGCAAATAGCTGGCCGCGCATCGAATTAGTTGTTTGCGGAAGCTTCAAAACACTGTTTGGGCATACCTCCTAGAGGGTGTTCTCGGTCAAGCGCTTTCCGTTTTGCTTGCAATGGATCTCCTGCTGCGGCAGTGTCGGTTCCGCTGGGGCGAGCCTGCGTCTGTGGGCGCGCATTTCCGAAACCTTTTTGGGAAGGCTTGATTTTTCATGTCCAAACTGCGTTTTGCTTCTGTTCTGGGTCTGGCGGCCGTGCTGGCGGGCACGATCATGACCGGTCAGGCCTCCGCTGGTGAGCAGGCCGCCAGGTCGTGGCGGAACGTCTCCACCGGCTTCTGCCTGGACTCCAACGCCGCCCAGCAGGTCTACACGCTGGGCTGCAACGGCGGCAACTACCAGAACTGGGAGCGCAGCGGGGAGAGACTCGTCAACGTCTCGACCGGCTTCTGCCTGGACAGCAACGCCAATGGTCAGGTCTACACCCTGGGCTGCAACGGCGGTAACTACCAGAACTGGCAGCGCGTCGGGCAGACGTTCCGCAACCGGGCCACCGGTTTCTGTCTGGATTCCAACGCTGCCCAGCAGGTCTACACGCTGGGCTGTAACGGCGGCAATTACCAGAACTGGGTCTGACGTTCGACCTGCCTTGTATCCGGTAAGATTTTCATATTCCTAGAGGCCATTTCCGGATTACGGTGAGTGCGAAAAGCACCACATTCGGCGGCGCGGTCGGGGCACCCGACCGTGCCGCTCGACCACACCTGGGGCCGCACGTGACAAAGCCAATCCGCGTGCTTCGAACATATGTTCGCGTCAGTGGGGTATTCTTGGCGGTGTGACGGTGGCGTTGCAGGGGTCGCTCTTCGACGAGCTGGAGGCGATGAGCCTGCGGCCGGTGGCGGACGTTCGGCGCACGGTGCTGGGCAGCGGCGCGTGGATCGATCTGCTGCCCGGCTGGCTCGGCGGCGCGGACGCCCTGTTCGACCTGCTGGCCGAGATCGTGCCCTGGCGCGACGAGCGGCGGCGCATGTACGACCGGGTGGTGGACGTTCCCCGGCTGCTGTGCTTCTACCGCGACGGTGACGAATTGCCGCACCCGATCCTGGCCCAGGCACGACGAAAGCTGACCGAGCACTACGCGGGCGAACTCGGTGAACCGTTCGTCACCGCGGGGCTCTGCTACTACCGCGACGGCAACGACAGCGTCGCCTGGCACGGCGACACCATCGGCCGGGGGAGCACCGAGGACACCATGGTCGCCATCCTCTCCGTCGGCGCCCCGCGAGCGCTGTGCCTGCGACCGAGGGGCGGCGGAGAGGTCGTCCGGCTCGCGCTCGGTCACGGCGACCTCATCGTGATGGGCGGCTCCTGCCAGCGCACCTGGGAGCACGCGGTGCCCAAGACCGGCAAGCCGGTTGGCCCGCGCATCAGCATCCAGTTCCGCCCTCGCGGCGTGCGCTGACCCGTGGCCCAGCCCGAACCGAGCAAGCCTGTGCATCAGCATCCAGTTCCAGCCCCGTGATATGCGCTGACGCAGCCACGGGCGGGCCTGCCCGAATCGGGCAGGCCCGAGTCACGTCAGATCAAGCGGCGCACGATGCCCAGCGGCAGGTGGCGGATCGCGAAGGAGAGCGGACGCCAGGGCCACTCCGGCACGTAGGCGTGCACCGGCTCCTTCTCGATGGCGGCGACCAGCGCGCGGCAGCCGGTCTCGGTGTCCACCATCAGCGGCGTCTTCTTCACCCGCTCGTTCATCTCCGAGGCGATGTAGCCGGGGTAGATCGTGGACACCTTGATCCTGGTGTTGTAGACGTCCGCGCGGATGCCCTCGGCGAGGGTGTTCAGCCCGGCCTTGGTCGCCGCGTAGGTGGTGACGTTGCCCTTCATCCCGCGCATCGAACTCACCGAGGAGATCACCGCGAGGTGCCCGACACCCTCCTTGCGGAAGATCTCCATCGCTGCCTCGCATTGCGCCAGCGCCGCGACGAAGTTGGTCTGCGCGGTCTGGACGTTCGCGTGGAAGGCACCGGTGCCGATCGGCTGCCCCTTGCCGAGGCCCGCGTTGACGACGACCCGGTCCAGGTGGCCAAGCTCCTCGCGGAACTCGCCGAACACGGTGAACACCGAATCGTGGTCGTTGACGTCCAGCGCCCGCACCGAGACCGCGATGCCGGGGTGCCTGCCGGTCAGCTCCTCGGCGAGCTTGTCCAGCCGGTCGGTGCGGCGGGCGCACAGCGCGAGGTTGCGACCCTTGGCGGCGAACAGCCGCGCCATACCCTCCCCGAGCCCGGAGCTTGCCCCGGTGATCAGGATGTTCTTCCGTTCGGTCACAGCGGTTTCCCTTCGCCACGCAAAGACATGAAGCGACGCCATGGGACGCGGCCCGGTCCCATGGCGTCGCCCTCGGCCGACAAGCCGTTGCGCGTCGTCTTGTCGGCGAGGCTTTCCCGCTGCGCTAGGTGGTCAGCGGGACGTTGTAGTACTCCCGTGGCCTGCCGCGGGAGTCGAACAGGCCCAGCAGGTTCTGCGCGGTCATCTCGATGAACCGGTAGCTGAACAGCGCCACCGGGATCGACACCGCCAGCAGCACCGCCGCGGTCACCGGGAACGCCCACGGCGAGACCGTCGGCGGCAGCACATTCAGCGAGCCGATCACCCGCAGCACCGGCTCGTGCCAGAGGTAGAGGCTGTAGCTGGCCAACCCGACGGCGATCATCGGTCTGGTGCGCAGGAACCACGGTTCGGCCGCGGTGCTCAGCGCCGACGCCGACACCAGCAGCATCGACGCCATCCCGAACAAGGTGTGCGCGAACGCATCCGGCAGTCCGTTCAGGCGCAGGAAGAAGGTGCCGACGAACAATCCAAGGCCGAACAGGCCCACCGGAATCCGCAGTGCGGCGTGCCGGTAGCGGACGCCTGCGGCGTACACGACCGCGAGCAGCATGCCGAAGGCGAAGACATCCACCTTGGCGGGCGGGCCGAACCACACCGACCAGGCGTCATACGGCGCCTTGAGCACATACAGTGCCCACAGCTTGTATGCCCAACCCAGCACCATCAGCACGGCGATGCCGCCCACCAGCAGCGCCAGCCGCGGTCCTCGGTCGGTGAAGCGGCGGCACAGCCGCTGGATCACCGCGCCGAACACCGCGACCAGCAAGTACAGGTAGACCTCAACGCCGAGCGACCAGGCCGGGCCGTCGGTATAGAAGATCTTGTCGTCGCTCCACACGTGGGTGAAGGTCAGGTGCAGCACCAGATCTCGCCAGTCGCCGGGCAGCACCGGGTTGGTCAGCGCCCACACCACCAGCACCACCAGGAAGTACAGCGGGATGATGCGAACCGCCCGGCGCAGCAGGAACACCCGCGCACTGCGGTGGCTGATCTGCCCGAGCGCCGCCTGTGCGTAGGGCAGCGTGACCAGCAGACCGGACATCACGAAGAACAGGTCCACGAACAGGTCCGCCGACATCAGCACCGGATGCCAGAACGAGTTCTGCAGCGGCCACGTCCAGTCGGGGTGCCGGTTGTACTGGTAGGAGTGGAAGATCACCACCACCAGCGCGCCGAGCGCGCGATAGGTGTCGAAGTAGTGCTGTCTGCCGGTGCCCGCCCTGCCCGTCATGGGGTGGCCTCCCGACTCGCCCGCGGCGTGACCACCCAGTTGCGTTCACCGCTGAGTTCCTTGAGGTGCGCCACCCGGCTGATCACGTTCTTCATCTCGGTGTAGAAGAACGTGGCGAACACCAGGTAGCCCAGGAACCACAGCCGTTTGCGGCGGATCTCCGGCACCGCGAGCCGCCAGGCGAACAGCACCATGGTCGGACCGACGGACAGCGTGTAGAGCGAGGTCAGCAGGAAGGTGGGAATCCACCAGTCCATCTGCGTCAGGCCCTGCGAGTAGATCAGGAACGCGATCACCGGCAGGATCTGGAGTGACAGCCAGGGATAGATCTCCCGCCAGCCCAACAGGAACGCCACCCCGACCTTGTTGCGCACCGTGAGTTCGGGGGAGCGCATCGCCGCTGCCAGGTAGCGGCGGGACACCTGGAACCAGCCCTGCGCCCACCGCATCCGCTGCGACCACAGGCTGCGCAGGGTGGCGGGCGCCAGTTCGCGGGAGAGCAGCGCGGGATCGTAGACCAGCTTGCGCCCGGCCAGCAGCGCCCGGAACGAGGAGTCGATGTCCTCGGTGAGCATCCGCGAGTGCATCCGCGTCTCGTGCAGCACCGAGGTGCGCCAGAACCCGTTGGAGCCGCCGAACAGCCCGAACCGGTGCAGCTTGGACCGCCCGGTGTGGCTCACCGCGTAGATCGCCTCGAACTCCACCGCCACCGCCCGCGCGGTCAGCGACGCCTGGCCGTTGCGGATCACGCAGTGCCCCTGCACGACATCCGCGCCGCCACCCAGCCAGTGCCAGGCCCGCCGGTAGGCGTCCGGGCTGGGGTGGTGGTCGGCGTCGAACAGTCCGACGAACTCGCCGTCGACCACCTGGAGGGCGGCGTTGACGTTCTGCGCCTTGGAGGTCGAGTGCGGGACCTTCAGCACCACCAGCCCCGGGTTGGCCCTGGCCAGCGCCGCAAGCTCCTCCTCCACCGGCATGGCGTAGGGCGTGTTGTAGGCCAGCACGATCTGGAACCGGCCCGGATAGTCCTGCGCCAGGAACGAGCGCACGGTGTCGACGATGGTGGCGGCCTCGTTGGGCAGGTAGGCCGCGATCACCGCCGACGCGGGCGGATAAGGCCCGTGGGGTTTGGCGGGTGGGCGGGGGAACTCCAGCGCGTGCAGGCCCTCCGCCCATAGGAACACCGAGGTGATCACCAACGAGATGGTGACCAGCAGGTACGCCGGGCCCGCCAGGTCCACGCCGACCTCGTACAGCGCCACTAGCACACCGAAGGGCACCACGACGCCGATCAGGAAGGTCAGCAGGCCCTGCACCCAGGTGCGGAGGCTGCGGGGCAGCCGCATCCTGCGCCGTTGCGGCTCGCCTGCCCGCCACCGCCGGGGGACCAGGTCCAGCTGTACGGCGGCGCGTTCGGTGGCCCGCATCGCCCGGTGCATGAGGTCCAGCGGCTGGCTGCGCTCGGGGTCGTCGTCGGCGCTGGTCCAGCCGCATACCGGGGTGAGCCGCACCCGGTCGCCGTAGAGGGTGAGGTCCAACCTGCTCAGCATGATCAGCATGCCGCGCAGCCGCTCGGTGACCCGCCACTGCGCGGTGCCGCGCAGCAGCAGCGCCAGCCCGCCGCGGCCGTCCAAGCCGATCAGCTCGTGCGGACCAAGCTCGCCGCGCAGCTTCTCCACGGCTCGGCTCAGTGCCTGGTTGAGCCCGGCGGCGCCGTAGCGGTTGACCAGCTGGTCGTGCTCGGCGAAGTGGAGCACGGCGACCACCGCGGGTCTGCGGGAGCGCTGTCTGTGGCCGAGCACCTGGTTGGCGTCCTCGACCCACTCGTACCACTCCGACACACCGGGTCTTGGCGGGATCGGGGGGACGGGCGAGAACCAGTTCCATCGGTTGGGTACCCCGCGTAGCGGAGTCTTGGTCGGCTGCACAGACGTGTCAGTCATCGATCAGAGGCGTCCAGACGGAGTAGCAGTACAGGGTGGACCCGTATATCGCTATCCAATTGCAGGAAATGCGGCAACATGTTCGCGGTCACCTGAGGAAAATGTTGCCAGCGCGGCCACAAATCGATAACGCGCAGCTGTGGCGCTGTGCTAACCGTTGATTGAAACCTGATATTAAAATTCCCGCCAGAAATTGTTAACTGCGCGGTTGTGGTGACAAATACTTCTCGCGGAATTGTGCGAAATTGCGAAAAGCTCAGCCGCGGCCGGTGAGTCTGCCGATCAGGGTGGGCGCGAGGCGGTGCAGCCGCCAGGTGAACCGGGCCGCGGCGGGGGTGACCACCAGCGCCTTGTTCCGGTCCACGCCCCGCAGCGCTTGGGCGGCGAGCGCGTCGGCGGTGAGCAGCCTGCCCTGGATCGCCTTGGCGGTCTTGCGGATGTCCTCGGCCGACTTGGCGTCGGCGACCCCGTCGTTGTTGCGGTCCAGGATCGGCGTGTCCACGAACCCGGGGCACAGCGCGGTGACCTTCACGCCGTGCTTGGCGGCTTCGGCCCGCAGCGACAGGCTCAGTGCCACCACGGCGTGTTTGGTCGCCACATAGGGCCCGCCCATCGGCGGGGCGATCAGTCCGAGAAACGAGGCCGTGTTCACGATGTGTCCGGCGCCCCGCTCTTTCATGAGCGGATAAGCATGGTGAATTCCATTCACAACACCGAGCAGGTTGATCTCGATCGCCCGCTGCCAGTGTTCCAGCGAAATATCCTCGAACGCCCCGCCCATGCCGATACCGGCATTGTTGAACAACAGGTCGATTCGTCCGTGCCGGGCGTGCACCGACTTCACCAGCAGGCCGACCGCCTCGGCGTCCCGCACGTCCACCGCGGCCGCGGACGCGCCAGGCAGGCCGTCGGCGACCGCCTGCGCGGCCTCGCCGTTGATGTCCGCCGCGACCACCGTGTCGCCGCGTTCGGCCAGTGCGCTCGCCAGCGCCTTCCCGATTCCCGATGCGGCTCCGGTGACGATCGCGATGCGGTTGTTCATTCGTTCTCCGGGAGACGCGTCATCTGGGCAGCGAGGTCGGCATCGTGGTGCTCTGCGTGGGCGCGGGTGCCGAACTGCTCGGCGGCGGCGCGGGCTTGCTGCTGGGTGGGGGAACCGTACTGCTCGGCGGCGCGGGCTGCGAGGACGGGGGCGGCGGCTGGGTGCTCGGCGGCGCCGGGCTGGGCTGGGTGCTCGGCGGCGCGGGCTGTGACGACGGGGGAGAGGTCGGGGGAGACGGCGGGGAGGTCGGGGGCTGCGACGGCGGGGAGGACGGGGGAGTGCTCGGGGGAGCGGGCGTGTTGCTGGGCGGAGTGGGGGACGTGCTCGGCGGGTTCGGCTTGCTGCTCGGGGGAGCGGGCGCCGGGCCGATGCTGGGCGGCACCGGGCCGGGCTTCGGCGGCTGCACCGGCAGCGCGATGCCCGGCGCGACGTCGGTCTTGTGCACGCCGGAGGCGTAGGAATCGGCCCAGGTCAGCACCGTCCGCACGTATTCGGACGAGTGGTTGTAGCGGAACACCGCGGCGCCGCGCTGGCGGGCGTCGCTCAGGTTGAGTCCGCCCGAGCACAGGTACTTGCCCGCCGCCAGGGTGGCGTCGAAGACGTTGTGCGGGCTGGCGGTGCCATCGCCGTTGCCGTCGGAGGCGTAGCCGCGCCAGGTGCCCGGGATGAACTGCATGGGGCCGACCGCGCGGTCCCAGCGGGAGTCGCCGTCGAAGCGGCCGCCGTCGGTGTCGGCGATCGCGGCGAAGCCGTTGCCGTTGAGGGCGGGACCGATGATCGGCGTCACGGTGTTGCCCGCGGTGTCGGTCCGCCCGCCGCGGGCGTGGCCGGACTCGATCCGCCCGATGCTCGCCAGCAGCGACCAGGGCAGCCGACAGTGCGGCATCGCCTCGGCCATGGCCTTCTCGGCGCGGACGTAGGCCTCCAGCATCGGGCCGGGGATGCCCAGCGGCCCGTTGGGCAGCGCGGCCATCGGCGAGACCACCGTGGCCTGGCCGTCGGGGGTCTTCGGTGCGATGGGCACGTCGACGAAGGGCATCGGGGAGGCGTAGGCATAGCCGTACCCGGACCGCTCGGCGTTGGGGCCGGGCTTGGCCAGTGGAGACGAACCGATAGAGTTCTCCACCACGGCGTCGGCCGCGGCGATGCCGGAGACCAGCATCAGCGTGCCCGCGGTCGCGGCGGCGCCGCGTATCCGTCGGGCGATCTGTTGCTTCCGGTGCTTACCGGTGTGGCCCGTGCCTTTGCGCTGAAGCCGGTGTTTCCCCGCCACGTTCAGCCCCTTTACTGCATTGTTGCGAGCAACCAACCGCTATGCTGGGGCGGTCAAGTAGTCACACTGCCTGATTTATCACTCGATGTCATCAGCCGGAAACATACAAAATTGCACAGCGCGACTATGTTGAGGTGCGAACTACTTGGCATCGTCGCAGGTGAGGGCATCCGCGTTGTGCGCCGTTTACAACGGGTTCCCCGCCCGTACTCACTTCGGTGATGAGAACCGCGGCGTTTCTCGACCCGTCTGGGCGTTTTCACTGCTCCTATTGTGTGGGGTGTTTCACGGCAGTAACGTACCCCCGAGTAACCGGAAGCCAATTCCGGTTATCGCCATGCTTATCCAGGAAATGCCTTCCTTGGGTGCCCAATCTTTGAAAACGCTGTACTTCCAGGAGGTGGACGCCTAGCCATGAAGGCATCGTCAGCCGGTCGTACGACGCGCCGGGTCTTGGCCATCGGCCTGGTGATCGGCATGACCAGTGTGGTGCTGGGCTCCTCGTCCACGGCCGCCGTTCCCGGCCGAGGCGCGGCGACGCTGAACAGCACCTGCCGACTCCCCGACGGCGCGCCCTTGACGGTGCCCGCAGAGGTGGCCGCGACCTTCCCCGGGGCCGCGGCCACCGGTAAAGCGATCGAGGCCGCCGACGCCGAGGTCACCCTCACGCTGAGTGCGGACGCGGTGAAGGCTCTCCGGGCGAAGAACGCCACCACGGTCGAGGGCAAGGTCAAGGCGACCCTGGGCATCGAGCAGAGCGGCACCGCGCAGGAAGCACCGGTCTCCGACCTGGTGGTCAAGCCGACCCCGCTGCCCGAGTCCGGTGAGCTGAAGCTGACCGGCAAGACCGCCTTCCCTTCGGTCACCCCGGCGCAGCCCGGCAATGTCACCTACCACCTGACCTCGGTCACGCCCGAGCTCACCGCCGACACCGGCTCGTTGAGCTGCGCGAAGGCCACCGGCAAGCAGCAGTTGGCCGTGGTGCCCGCGAGCGGTCCCGCCCAACCGGCGCCCCCGGCCGCGGCGGCCGCCGCTCCTCTGGTCGTGTCGTACTGGGTGGACGGCAACACCACGATCAAGAAGATGAAGTCCGACCTGAAGCTGGCCCGCGGCCGCTTCGACGGCGAGGTCGACCTCGGCAAGGGCACGATCAAGGGCAAGCTGACCACCCCGCCGTCCAAGGGCTACTTCGTCGCCTTCGGCTTCGTCCCCAACACCGCCACCGTCAACATCGAGCAGATCGGCGAGTCCGACGGCAAGGTCGTCAACGGCACCATCGACCTGAAGATGAACCTGAAGATGACGCTCAGCGACGTCAAGGTCGACGGGGTGGACGCCAAGGTCGGCACGAACTGCACGACCGCGACGCCGATCGCGGTGCACCTGAAGTTTCCCAACCTGCCGCTGCTGCCCAACCAGGTGGCCAAGGGCGAGACCATGATCGAGATCCCGCCCTTCAGCGGCTGCGGCGCCACCGAGGAGATGGACCCCCTGTTCACCGGCCTGACCTCCGGTCCAGGCAACCGCCTCGTGGTCGAGTTGCGGCTGCGCTGCGCCAACAACGTCAACTGTCCCCCGGAGTAGCCATGACGACCTTGCTCAAGCCCGTCGTCGGGTCGATGCGCGAATTCGGGAGGATGTTCGCCCTCGCTCTCGACGTGGTCCTGGCGATCCCGAAGCGCCCGTTCCAGTTCCGCGAGTTCATGCAGCAGTTCTGGTTCATCGCGAGCGTTTCGATCCTGCCCGCTGCCCTGGTGTCGATCCCGTTCGGCGCGGTCATCGCCCTCCAGTTGGCCAACCTGACCAACCAGATCGGCGCCTCCTCCTTCAACGGCGCGATCAGCGTGCTCGGTGTGATCCAGCAGGCCAGCCCGCTGGTGACCGCGCTGGTGGTGGCGGGTGCGGGCGGCTCGGCCATGTGCGCCGACATCGGCTCGCGCACCATCCGCGAGGAGATCGCCGCCATGGAGGTGCTGGGCGTCTCGCCCATCCACCGGCTGATCGTGCCCAGGGTGCTGGCCTGCATGGGCGCTGCGATCATGCTCAACGGCCTGGTCAGCGTGGTCGGCGTGAGCGGCGGCTACGTGGTGAACGTGTTGGTCCAGGGCGGCACGCCGGGTGCCTTCATGGCCAGCTTCTCCGCCCTCGCCCAGCTTCCCGACCTGATCGTCAGCGAGATCAAGGCGATGATCTTCGGCTTCCTGGCGGGCGTGGTGGCCTGTTACCGCGGCCTGAATCCCAGGGGCGGTGCCAAGGGCGTCGGCGATGTCGTGAACCAATCCGTGGTGATCACCTTCCTGCTGCTGTTCTTCGTGAACGGCGTGATCACCGTGCTGTACCTGCAGCTCATCCCGGCGAAGGGAACGTGAGTCGTGGTAACCCTGCGAGATCGGCTGAGAGGCCCGGGAGACAGCCTTGAGCGGCTGGGCGACCAGCTTCTCTTCTACCTCCGCGCCCTGGCGGCGGCGCCGATCACCATCTCCCGCTATTTCCGCGAGGTGATCCGGCTGCTGGCCGAGGTCAGCTTCGGCACCGGAGCGCTGGCGGTGATCGGCGGCACCATCGGCGTGATGGTCGGCCTGTGCGTGTTCACCGGCACCGTGGTGGGCCTACAGGGCTTCAGCGCCCTGGAACAGGTCGGCGCCGCGGCGTTCTCGGGCTTCATCTCCGCCTTCGTCAACACCCGTGAGATCGCGCCGCTGGTGGCGGGCCTCGCGCTGTCCTCGACGGTCGGCTCCGGCTTCACCGCCCAGCTTGGCGCCATGCGGATCTCCGAGGAGATCGACGCGCTCGAGGTGATGGGCGTGCGCAGCCTGCCCTACCTGGTCACCACGCGGATCATCGCGGGCTTCATCGCGATCATCCCGCTGTACGTGGTCGGCCTGCTGATCTCCTACTTCGCCGCCCGGTTCATCACGGTGGAGTTCTATGGGCAGTCGGCGGGCACCTACGACCACTACTTCAACCTCTTCCTGCCCGCGGGCGACGTGCTGTGGTCGTTCGCGAAGGTGCTGGTCTTCAGCGTGGCGATCATCCTCACGCACTGCTTCTACGGTTACCGCGCCACCGGCGGACCCGCCGGGGTCGGCATCGCGGTCGGCCGGGCGGTGCGCACCTCGATCGTGGTGACCGCGATGCTGAACTTCCTGCTCAGCCTGGCCATCTGGGGTTCGACGATGACGGTGAAGGTGGCCGGATGAACAGGTTCGGCAAACAACTCGTCGGCCTGCTGTTCGTCGCGCTGGCCGTGCTGGGAACGTGGTTCTCCTTCGCCGTGTACAACCGCACCTTCAGCACCGAGTCAAAGGTCGTCGTGCGCGCCGACTCGGCGGGCAACCAGCTGGAGATCGGTTCGGACGTCAAGGCCCGCGGGCTGGTCATCGGCCGTGTCGCCGAGATCCGCAGCCGCGGCGACAACGCCGAGATCACCCTCGCGATGGAGCCGGAGCAGTTGGCGGCGGTGCCGCGCAACGTCACCGTCCGGCTGCTGCCCAAGTCGCTGTTCGGCCAGCGCTACGTGAACTTGGTGATGCCCGAGCGCGCCGACCGCGGCTACCTGCGCGAGGGCGATGTGATCACCCAGGACCGCAGCAGCACCTCCATCGAGGTGGAGAAGGTGCTGACGAACCTGATGCCGCTGCTCCAGGCGGTACAGCCGGAGAAGCTGTCCAGCACCCTCGGCGCGATCTCGCAGGCGCTGGACGACCGCGGCAAGCCCTTCGGCGAAACCCTGGTGCAGATCAATGCCCTGCTGGGTGAGCTGAACCCGAGGATGCCGGAGTTCCAGAACGCGGTCAGCTCGCTGGCCGACGTCTCCGACAACTACAACGAGGTCATCCCGGAGTTGGTGCAGGCGCTGGACGACCTGGGCACCACCACCCGCACGGTGGCCGAGCAGCGGGAGAGCCTCAAGGCCATGATCGCCACCTCCACCACGGCGTCCAACGACCTGGAGACCTTCCTGAGGTCCAACCAGAACAACTTCATCAGCCTGACCGACACCAGCAGACCGACGCTGGAGTTGCTCGCCAAGTACTCGCCGACGTTCCCCTGCGTGCTGGAGGCGGTCAACAAGATGCGGCCCGCCATGGACCGGGTGCTCGGCAAGGGCACCAGCGAGCCGGGTGTGCACGTGGAGATCACGGTGCGGCCCGCGAAGCCCAAGTACGTGCCCGGCCGCGACACCCCCGTCTACAACCGGAAGGGCAGCCCGATGTGCTGGGGCGTGCCCAACTCCCAGGGCGAGAACCAGTTCATCTCCGAGCTCCTCGGCCCCGCCACCGGTGTTGACCCCAGCGAGGTGCCGGAGTGGAGCAGCCTGCTGGCCGGACCGGCGTTCCGCGGCGCGGAGGTGACGCTCAAGTGAAAAGCCTGGCAGGACCCATCTTCAAGTCGATCATCTTCGTGGCGATCACCGGTTTGGCGACCGTACTGCTCGGCATGACGATCGCCAGCAGGGGCGCGAGCGACACCAACAGCTACCGCGCGGTGTTCACCGACGTCACCTCCGTCAACCCCGGTGACGAGATCCGGATGGCCGGTGTCCGCATCGGCCACGTCGAGGAGATCGAGCTGGTGGACCGGCGGCTGGCGCAGGTCACCTTCGCGGTGGACGCGGGACGCAAGCTGTCCGACTCGGTGACCGCCACCGTCAAGTTCCGCAACCTGATCGGCCAGCGCTACATCGCGCTGGACCAGGGCACCGGCGACCCGAACAGGACGCTGCCCCGCAACGGGCTGATCCCGCTGGACCGCACCAAGGCCGCGGTCGACCTCACCGCCCTGTTCAACGGCTTCAAGCCGCTGTTCCGGGCGCTGAACCCGGAGGACGTGAACAAGCTGTCCTTCGAGATCGTGCAGGTGCTCCAGGGCGAGGGCGGCACGGTGGCCAGCCTGATCCGGCACACCGGCTCGCTGACCTCCACGCTGGCCGCCAAGGACAAGGTGATCGGCGAGGTCATCGACAACCTGAACAAGGTGTTGGGCACCCTCAACTCGCGCAGCGACCAGCTCTCCGACCTCGTCATCACCGTGCAACAGCTGGTCAGCGGGCTTGCCGCGGACTCGGCGGCCATCGGCGGCGCGATCGACGGCATGGCCGAGCTGAGCACCAGCACGGCCGGGCTGCTCCAGCAGGGCCGCGAGCCGCTCAAGCGCGACATCCAGGCGCTGGGCGACCTGTCCCGCAACCTCGTCCAGGGCACCCCGGTGTTCGAGCAGTTCGTGAACAACCTGCCGGTCAAATACGAGTCCATCGGCAGGCTGGTGTCCTACGGCTCCTGGTTCAACTTCTACCTGTGCTCGGCCACCGCCGACGTCCAGCCCGCGCCGGGCGGACCGCCGGTGGGCCTGCCCGTCACCCAGCAGAGGTGCAAGCGATGAAGCCGTTCCGCGAACGAAACCCGGTGTGGGTGGGCACCATCGGTGCCCTGGTGATGGCTGTCGTGGTGGCGGGTGCGTTCTTCTTCGAGGAGCTGCCGCTCATCGGCGGCGGCACCACCTATACCGCCTACTTCGGCGAGGCCGCCGGCATCAAGCCCGGCTCGGAGGTCCGCGTCGCGGGCATCAAGGTCGGCGAGGTGTCCAAGGTCGAGCTTGACCCGGCGAAGAAGAGCGTGAAGGTCAGCTTCCACGCCAAGGACACCTGGCTCGGCGACCGGACCACCGCCGCCATCAAGATCAAGACGTTGCTCGGGCAGAAGAACCTGGTGCTGGAGCCTGCGGGCACCAAGGAGATGGACCCGGACATCCCGATCCCCAGGGATCGCACCGTCTCGCCGTACGACGTCAACGACGCCTTCGCCGACCTGTCCAAGACCGTACAGGAGATCGACACCGGTCAGCTGGCGGAGAGTTTCAAGACGCTCAGCGGCATGATGCAGGCGTCCACGCCCGAGGAGTTCCGGGCCGCCCTGGACGGCGTCGCGGCGATCTCCAAGGCGCTGGCCTCCCGCGACGAGGAGCTGGCGAGGCTGCTGGCCAACACCTCCAAGATCAGCCAGCTGATGGCCGACCGGACCGAGACGTTCGACCGGCTGATCAAGGACAGCACCGTCCTGCTGGAGGAGTTCCGCAAGCGCAAGGAGGCCATCAGCGCGCTGCTCGACGGCACCCGCGCGTTGTCGGCCGAGCTCAAGGGCCTTGTCGCGGACAACAAGGAGCAGCTCGGTCCCACCCTGGACCAGCTCCAGCGGGTCACCGAGGTGCTGGTGCGCAACCAGGCCAAGCTCGACGAGAGCCTGCGGTTGGCCGGGCCGTTCTACCGGATGCTCGGCAACACCGTGGGCAACGGCAAGTGGATCGACGCATACATCTGCGGCCTCACGGCACCCGCCGACGGCAGCCCCGGATGTATCCCACCGAAGGGCGGGAGGTAGCCCCATGCGCCGCAACGTGCGCCTGAACGTGCTCCGTGGCGTGGCGGTGGCTGCCGTGGCAGCCCTCGTCGTGACCGGCGGCTGGATCGTGTTCCGGCCCGACAGCCCGACCAAGGTCACCGCCTACTTCAAGGAGGCGGTGGGCCTTTACCCCGGCTCCGACGTCCGCGTGCTCGGCGTCGCCATCGGCGTGGTGGACGCCGTCGAGCCGCAGGGCCGTCAGGTCAGGGTGGAGATGTCGCTGGACCCCGAGTACGCCGTGCCCGCCAACGCCAACGCCATGGTCGTTACGCCAAGCCTGGTCAGCGACCGTTACATCCAGCTCGCCCCGCTGTATGAGAGCGGGCCGAAGATGAGCGACGGCGCCAGGATCCCGCAGGAGCGCACCGCCGTCCCGGTGGAGCTGGACGAGCTGCTCAAGAGCATCGACCAGCTCAACACCGCGCTGGGCCCACAGGGCGCCAACGCCGACGGCGCCCTGAGCGAACTGCTGGAGGCCAGCGCCAAGAACCTCGACGGCAGCGGCAAGAAGATGGGCGACATGATCCGCGAGCTCGGCCAGCTCACCAGGACCATGAACGGCTCGCAGGACGACCTGTTCACGACCGTGGACAACCTCCAGAAGTTCACCACCATGCTCGCGGTGAACGACCGCGAGGTGAACAAGGTCAGCCAGCAGCTTGCCGACGTGAGCGAGCACCTGGCGTCCGAGCGGGACAACTTCGCCGCCGCCCTGGCCGAACTGGCCGACGCGCTGGCCACCGTGCAGGAGTTCGTCAAGACCCACCGCGGCCAGATCAAGTCCAATGTGGACAACCTGGCGCGGATCGCGGAGATGCTGGGCAAGCAGCGCAAGTCCCTCGCCGAGGCACTGGACGTCGCGCCGCTGGCCATCACCAACGTGCTCGATGCCTACGACCCCATCAACCGGCGGCTGGACGGCCGCGGCAACCTGCGCGAGTTCAGCTCGGGCAATGGGAACAACGCCGCCGCGCCGCTGATCCTGCCCTCGACGGGAGGCCGCTGATGAGGCTCCGCAAGGGCGCGCTTATCGCCGTGGTTGCCGCTTTGACCGCGGGCTGCGGCGCCTCGGACGGGTTCACCAGCGTCTACGACGTGACGCTTCCCGGCGGCGCGGACGTGGGGGACAACCCGATCAACATCACCGCGCACTTCCACGACGTGCTTGACCTGGTGCCGCAGGCGGGCGTGAAGGTCAACGACGTCGCGGTCGGCAGGGTGGAGAAGGTGGAGCTGGCCGAGGACGGCCGCAGCGCCATCGTCACCATGGCGGTCCACCGCGACGTGCGGCTGCCGAGCAACGCCGTCGCCCGGCTGCGGCAGTCCAGCATCCTCGGCGAGAAGTTCGTCGAGCTGGACAAGCCCGCGGTCGGCAAGGAGTTCGGCCAGCTTGCCAACGGGGCGGACATCCCGCTGGACCGCACCAACCGCAACCCGCAGATCGAAGAGGTCTTCGGCGCGCTGTCCATGCTGCTCAACGGCGGAGGGCTGGCGCAGCTTCAGGACATCAGCCAGGAGTTGGACGCCGCGCTGGGCGGCAACGAGGCGGAGATCAAGTCGCTGATCTCCCGCGCGAACGAGTTCTCCGCGGGCATCGACGCCCACAAGGGCGAGATCTCCAGGGCCATCGACAGCATCAACCGGCTGTCGGTGACCATGGCCCAGCGCAACGATCAGTTCGCGGGCGCCATCGACAACCTGGGCCCCGGCATGAAGGTGCTGGCCGAGCAGCGCGAGGCGCTGGTGCGGATGATCCAGGCGCTGGACCGGCTGGGCGATGTCGCGGTGGACACGGTGAACAAGACCAAGGACGACCTGGTCGCCGACCTCAAGGCCCTGGAGCCGACGCTGCGTGAACTCGCCAAGGCGGGCCAGAACCTGCCGCAGGCGATGGAGATGCTGCTGACGTTCCCGTTCCCGGACTCGGCGCTCGACGCCATCAAGGGTGACTACATGAACTCCTTCGTCCGGCTGAACGCCCAGACCTCCGGACCGGGGGCCAACCCCGCCGCCGCGCCGGACCCGGCCAAGGCCCCCACCCTGCCGCTGCCCTCGGCGGGCACCCGGAAGGAGGGCTGATGGTCACCAGGCTGGTCCGCATCCAGATCGCGCTGTTCGTGATCATCGCGCTGCTCGGCGTGAGCTTCGTCGGCGTGAAGTACGCGGGTCTTGACGAGATCTTCGGCGGCAACAGCTACCTCGCCAAGGTCCGTCTCGCCGACTCCGGCGGCGTCTTCACCAACGCCGAGGTCACCTACCGCGGCTATCAGGTCGGCCGCATCGGCAAGCTCAGCCTCGTCAACGACGGCGTCGAGGTCGAGATGAAGATCCGCAAGGACGCGCCGAAGATCCCGACCGACACCGACGCCGTGGTCACCAACCGCTCTGCGGTCGGCGAGCAGTACATCGATCTGCGGCCGCGCACCGACAAGGGCCCGTACCTGGCCGAGGGCACCGTCATCCCGCGCCGCGACACGACGCTGCCGATTCCGATCGAGAACGTGCTGCTCAACCTGAACAAGCTGGTCGAGTCGGTGCCCCAGGACGCGCTGCGCACCGTGGTGGACGAGCTGTACGAGATGACCGACGGCACCGGGCCGGACCTGCAGATGCTGCTGGACACCACCGGCCGGTTCACCCAGGCGGCGACCGACCACCTGCCGCAGACCACGAAGCTCGTCGTCGACGCGAACACGGTGCTGAACACGCAGAAGGAGCAGTCGCAGGCGATCGCGACGTTCGCCAACAACGCCAAGCTCATCTCCGAGCAGCTTGAGCGCTCCGACGGCGACATCCGCAAGCTGATCACCACGGTGCCGCCAGCCGCGACCCAGGTGTCCGCGGTGCTCAGGGAGACCGGCCCCAACCTCGGCATCATGATCGCCAACCTGGTCACCACCTCCAAGATCATGGTGACCCGCCAGGCAGGCCTGGAGCAGTTGCTCGTGGTGGCTCCGGCGGTGGTGGGCTTCGCGCCGACGATCATCAAGAACGGCCGGGCCCAGCTGGGCCTCGCGGTGACGTTCTTCGACCCGCTGCCCTGCGTCAGCGGCTACGAGGGCACCACCTACCGCAACGGTTTGGACGTCGCGCCCGTTCCGCTGAACGCCAATGCCCGCTGCACGCTGCCATCGGGCAATCCCTCGAACGTGCGTGGTTCGCAGAACGCGCCCAAGGGCGGACCCGCGCCCGACGTGCAGCTACCGAGAACACCGTCCACCATGCGCGGTCTGCTCGGACTGCCGGAAGCGGGGTGACCAGCCAAGATGACTGAGACGGCGACAGTGGCGAAGACAGCGACAGAGGACAGGCCCGTGACCGAGGAATCGCCCGCGACAGAGCAGCGCACGAGCGGGCGGCCGCTCGGCGCGGTGATCGCGGTGATCGTCGCCGCGTTGTTCGCAGCGGGCGCGGGCGCGTACTGGTACACCGGCGCGACCGACGACTCCACCGAGTACGCGGTGGCCCGCAACGAGGTGCAGCGGGTCGGTTCGCAGAGCATCGCGGTGTTCAACACCCTGGACTACCGCAAGGTGGACGAGGGCATCGAGCGTTGGCTGAGCGTGTCCTCCGGGCCGCTGCACGAGGAACTTTCGCAGTCCAAGGACGGCAGCAAGAAGCAGGTCGAGCAGGCCAAGGCGGTCACCGAGGCCAAGGTGCTGGACTCCGCGGTCACCGAACTGGACACCCGCCAGGGCAGCGCGAAGATCATCGCCTCGGTCGAGCAGAAGGTCAGCGTGGAGGGCCAGGAGCCCGCCACCAAACGGAACCGGTTCTTCGCCGAGCTCACCCGCACCGATCAGGGCTGGAAGCTGGTCGCCATCGGCCAGGTCCCGCTGAGCCCGGTCTGAGGAGTCCCACCATGCGCAAGCTCAACCTGATCCTCATCGTCGCGGCCGTGGTGCTGGCGGGCCTCGGTGGCTGGTTCACCGTGGAGGGCGTGAGCGCCCGTGCCGCCGCCGGTGACAACAAGGCGCTCGTGGACACCGCGCGGACCGCCGAGGTCAGCGGCCAGGTCCGGGAGGGCCTGGAGAAGGTCTTCTCCTACCGCTTCGACGACACCCAGGCGACCGAGAACGCCGCCAAGGACGTGCTCCGCGGCTCGGCCTCCGAGCAGTACAAGGGCCTGATGGACCCGGTCCGCAAGCTGGCCGCCGAGCAGAAGCTGGTGCAGCGCTCCAAGGTCGCCATCGCCGGGGTGTCCATGCTGGAGGGTGACCGGGCCCGCCTGCTGGTGTTCCTCGACCAGGCCGCCGTCCGCGGCGACACGAACACCGATATCGGCGGCGCCGCCCAACTCACCGTCTCCGCCCACTTCGAGGACGGTCGCTGGCGCATCACCGAGCTTCAGCCGTACTGACCCGACCGATTGTCACCAGAATTCCACTCCCCACCGTGTTTCGCTCACCCGACTTCCATAGCGCGAAGCCGCGGCACTGCGAAGCTTTTCGGCCCCTGACCACCACGGATAACGTGGCTTTCGGGGAGCTGATGCGCTTTCACCGGCGCAATTCTTAGGGGAGTGGTGAATGCTTCCGCGGAACCTGCGCGCCGAAGACACTGCGCGTCATGACATCGCCGAGAACGAGCCCGTTGCGGTGATCGGCATCGGTGCCTGGCTGCCCTGCGGCGTCGGTTCCGCGGACGAACTGTGGGAATGGCTGCGCGCCTGCCGAACGGTCAGCCAGTGGCGCCCGGTCACCACGGTCGGCAGGACCCAGCGCCGGATGATGCCCGAGATCGTCCGGCTTGCCATGGAGCAGGCGGGCTTCACCGCCGACGTCCTCCAAGCCGAGCGCACCGCGATGCTCGGCTGCGGCCTGGACGGCGCCTCGCCGCTGCTCGCCGTGCACGACGCGGTCGGCATGCTCCGCACCGACGACGCCGACCTCGCCGTCGCGGGCGGGGTCGCGGGCGACGGGTGCGGGGCGCTGGTGCTCAAGCGGCTGACGGCGGCGCGCCGGGACGGCAACCGGGTGCTGGCCGTGATCCGCGCCGCCGGGGTGCGGGCACTCGACGCCGACGGGCTGCCCGAGCTTTACCGCGAGGCCGACATCGACCCCCGCCGGCTCGACTACCTGGAGTCCCACGGTGCCGAGGTCCTCGCGGGGGCCCAGGTCACCGGCACGGTGTTCGGGCACGAGCGGGCAGCCGACCAGCCGCTGCTGCTGGGCACTACCCCGCGCGGCGCAGGCTCGCTGCTGGGCCTGCTGAAGGTCGTGCTCGCCTTGGCCCACGGCCAGCTTCCACCGCCGCAGGCCGATCAGGTCCAGGGCTGGCCGCGTTACGCGGGCGTCGCGCGGGCCGGGGTGTCCTGCCTGGACTCCGGCGTCCACCTGGTGGCCGAGGAATGGTCGCTGTCGACTGAGGACGGCTCCGACGACTCCGATCCGCAGCTGTTCATGCTGTCGGCCGAGTCCGCCAAGGGGTTGAGCCTTCAGGCGGCGCACCTGTGCTCCTGGCTCGATTCCCCGATCGGGCGGGCGCACTCGCTGCGGGACATCGCGGGCACCCTCGCGGGCCGCCAGGACCACCTTCCGGTACGGGCGGCCATCGTCGCCGACGACCGGCACCAACTCGCCGCGGGCCTGCGCTCGCTCGCCGAGCGGGAGCCCGCCCCGGTCGTCCTCACCGGCCAGGCCCGACCGACGCACCGCGGCACCGTGTTCGTGTATTCCGGCTACGGCTCGCACTACCCGGCCATGGGCCGCAGGCTGATGGCGGGCGCTCCCGCGTTCCGAGCAGCGGTGGATGAACTGGAGCCGACGTTCCTGTCGGAGGCGGGTTTCTCGCTGCGGCGGGCCCTGCGCAGCGAGGACGTGCCGTTCACGGTGTCGGTCAACCAGCCGCTGCTGTTCGGCATCCAACTCGCCCTGACCGGGCTGTGGCGAGCGCACGGCATCACGCCCGCCGCCGTGGTGGGGCACTCGATGGGCGAGATCACCGCGGCGGTGGTGGCGGGCGGTCTCAGCCTGACCGACGCTTTGCGCGTCGTGCTCACCCGCGCCACCCTGCTGTCCGAGTTGGACCGGGCGGGCACGGGCGCGATGGCGGTGGTCGGGTTGTCGGCAGCCGAGTTGTCGGAGCTGGACCGGCAGTTCCCCGGCATCTCGGTGGCTGTCTACTCGTCCCCGACCTCCTGCACGGTCAGCGGCGACGCCGTGAACGTGGCGGCCCTGGTGGCACACGCCGAGGCGCTGGGCCGCACTGCGAGACATCTCCAGGTCGGCGGCGCGGGTCATTCCCAGGCCGTCGGCCCGTTGGCCGCACGGCTGCGTGCCGAACTGCCCTCGCTCGCCCCGCGCAGGCCGGTCCTGCCCTACTACACCAGCGTGTTGGACGACCCCTGGGAGGAGCCCTCCTTCGACGCCGCCTACTGGGCGGCGAACCTGCGTCGACCGGTCCGCTTCACCCACGCGTTGGCCGCCGCCATGGACGACGGCTTCAGCACCTTCATCGAGGTGTCCCCGAACCCCATCGCCGTTCCGGCCATCGAGCAGACCGCGGCCTATCTCGACATCGGCGGCGTCGTGGCACTGCCGACGCTGCGCCGCACCAGTGCCACCGTCTCCACGTTCCTGTCCAGTCTCGCCACGCTGCACACCCAGGGCATCGCCTAGGGCGTGCCGGTCCGGTAGATACCTGCGAGCCAGACCTCCAGCAGCACGTCGACCACGTTGTCCTCGGCCACCGCGGGGGCGGCTTCGGCGAAGGTGGCGGACAGCACCCGCTCGTTCATGGAGTTCAACACGATCGCCAGATCCCGGGCAGGGACACCCGCCGGAGCCGCGCCGCGGGCGCGTTCGGCTTCGATCGCCGCGGTGGTTTCCTGCACCCAGCCCTCCATCACCGACGCCCACAGGGCGCGGACCTCCGCGTTCGTGGCCACCGCCTGCGCGGCGGCGAGGGCGACGGCGCGGTGGGAGCGGAAGGTGCTGAAGTAGGCGGCGATGCACCGCCGCCAGGTCGAGCGGGGATCGGTCTCCAGGTCGGCCAGCACGTCCTCGCTCGCCGCGGCGGCCTCGGCGACCACGCGGTCCAGCAGCGTCAGCAGGACAGCGTCCTTGGAGGGGAAGTAGAAGTAGAACGTCGGCCGCGAGATCCCGGCGCCGCGGGCCAGGTCGTCGATGGAAATGGACGCCAGTGAGCGGGTCGCCAGTAGCTCTTCGGCGGTGGCGAGGATGGCCAGTTCCCGGTCATCGCCCGACGGGCGCAGGCCGCGTCGGCCGCGGGTGAGGGCAGTGTCCGGAAGAGCCACGCCAGCGAGGCTACCGGCCTGGCAACCCGGAGTCGACAGTGTGTTGACTTATTCAACACCGTGTCGATAGCGTCTGGTTCGCACGGTCGGGAGAGCGGAGACGCGCATGTCGGTGGAACACGTTGACGTTCTGATCATCGGGGCAGGGCTGTCCGGAATCGGGTCCGCCTGCCACCTCAAGCGCGAGTGTCCGGACAAGACCTTCGCGATCCTCGAGGCAAGGGACGCCATCGGCGGCACCTGGGACCTGTTCCGCTACCCGGGCATCCGCTCCGACTCCGACATGTTCACCCTCGGCTACTCCTTCCAGCCCTGGATCGAGGCCAAGGCCATCGCCGACGGTCCGTCCATCCTGGACTACATCAACCGGACCGCCCGGGAGTACGGCGTCGACAAGGCCGTCCGGTTCGGGCACAAGGCGATCGGCGCCGAATGGTCCTCCGAGGACGCGCGCTGGACCGTCGAGGTGCGGCGCACCGACAGCGACGAGACCGTCAAGCTGACCTGCTCCTACCTGTTCATCTGCTCCGGCTACTACCGGTACGACAAGGGGTACACGCCCGAGTTCGCGGGCACCGACCGTTTCACCGGGCAAATCGTGCACCCCCAGCACTGGCCCGAGGACCTCGACTACAGCGGCAAGCGAGTCGTGGTGATCGGCAGCGGCGCGACCGCCGTGACGCTGGTGCCCGCCATGGCCACCGAGGCTGAGCACGTGACGATGTTGCAGCGCTCGCCCACCTACATCCTGTCCCGGCCCTCCACCGACGGGCTGGCCGACCTGCTGCGCAAATGGCTGCCCGCGAAGGTCGCCTATCCGGTAGTGCGGTGGAAGAACGTGCTGGGGCAGCTGTTGGCTTTCCAGGTCAGCCGGAAGCAGCCCGGCCTGGTGCGCAACCTCCTGCGCCGGGCCATCGTCGCCCAGATGCCCGCCGGGTACGACGTGGACCGCCACTTCTCGCCCCGGTACAACCCCTGGGACCAGCGCCTGTGCCTGGTGCCCGACGGCGACCTGTTCAGGGTGCTGCGGCGCGGACAGGCCTCGGTGGTGACCGACCAGATCGACACCTTCACCGAGAACGGCATCCGGCTCGCCTCCGGCACCGAGCTACCGGCGGACGTCATCGTCACAGCCACCGGCCTGAACGTGCTGGCCATGGGCGGCATGACACTCAAGGTGGACGACAAGCCGGTCGACCTCGCCGACACGGTGTCCTACAAGGGCATGATGCTCAGCGGCGTGCCCAACATGACGCTGATGCTGGGCTACACCAACGCGTCCTGGACGCTGAAGGGCGACCTGGTCGCCCAGTACTTCTGCAGGCTGCTCCAGCACATGGACCGCGAGGGCAAGCAGGTCTTCACCCCGCTGGCACCGGACCCGTCGATGCCCACCGAACCGTTCCTCGACCTCAAGTCGGGTTACGTTCTGCGCAGTATCGACAAACTGCCCAGGCAGGGACAATCGCGTCCATGGCGGTTGCACCAGAACTACCCGAAGGACGTGCTGTTGCTCCGGCACGGCAAGCTCGACGACGAGGGCATCCGCTTCTCCGCCGCGCCGCGAACCGCACCCAGCAGGGTGTGATCAGGCGAGCCGCGCTGCTGCTCGCCGCGGCACTGGCCGCGGGCTGCACGACCCCCGAACCGACTGTGACCTTCAGCAGGGTCGACCTGCCCGCCGCCCCCGTCATGCTGACGGCCGACGGTGACGCGCTGTTGATCGGCGTCCGCGAGAACGGTGCTCCCGGGCTGCTGCGGCGCTCCTCGGATGGGGCGGTCACGGAGATTCCCGCGCAGGCCGCCACACCCTATGGGCGCCTGGCGCAGTGGTATTCGATCGCCGCCCAGGACGGACGCATCCTCGCGATCGGCGGTGAACGCGGCGGCGCGCACGGCAATGTCCGGTGGAGCGTGTGGACCGGCTCGCAGGCGGGGATCGCTGAGAAACCGCAGGGCTTTAGCACCTTCGGCGGCTGGGGCGCGGGCGAGCTGGTCGACGCGGTGCTCACCGAACCCGAGCCCGCGCTGATCGGTAGCTGGGAAAGCGCCCAGGCGGGCCTCGACATCGCCGTGTGGACCGCCGACGACGACCAGTGGCAGCGCCAGAATTCCGCGGGCACCGCTCTGGAGAACTCCCGGAGCTCCCTCAACTTCCCGATGGCCGCCGCGGCCGCCAAGGACGGTGCCCTGATCGCAGGCTGGCAGCTGGTCTCCGATGCCGACGGCACCCGCCAGGTGCCGGTGGTGTGGAGCTTCAACGGCACCTGGACCAGGACCGCGCTGCCCGACGCCGGTCGTTCCGCCGCCGCGGTCTCGGTTCGCTGCTGGGCATCGGTGTGCGGCGTCGCGGGCCGCGTCGACGGCTCACTCGCGCTTTGGCGCCTGGCCGACCGCGCCTGGTCACGGGTGGACGCCCCGAAGATCCCGGTGGGGGACAAGGACAAACTCGCACCCCCGCTCGAGGTGGACGGCCGACTGGTGCAGGCCATTTCCGACGGCGGCACGATCAAGCTCGGCAACCGCACCGTGACCGGACCGAAGGGCACGGTCACTGCGGCCACCAGACTCGGCGACACCGTCTACCTGCTGGCGGGGGAGGGCGAGGACCGGTCGCTGTGGAGCGGCCCGGTCGGCTGAGCCCGGAAGCATCAGCGATGGCGCCTGGCTACCGCTGCGGCGGAATTCCGCAATGGTGATGACAAGATGATTACCCGCGAGTAGCTTCGAGTGCGTGTCAATTCGGCGGACCTTTCCATGGTGTTCTGTCTCAAAACCGCCGATAGCAAGCGGTATATCACGGGAAAATCACAGTCGTACGTTCACCAACAGGGAGAAACCAGATGATCCGCGCATTCGCGGCCGCATCAGTGCTGGTTCTGGGGCTGTTCACGCCTGCTGTCGCGCAGGTGGAGAATCCGGCTCCGCCAGGTGCGAACAACTGGTCGTGCAAACCTTCGCCCGAACATCCGAGACCGGTGGTGCTCGTGCACGGCACGTTCGAGAACCGGTTCGACAACTGGTTCGCGATCTCCCCGGCACTGGCGCGGCAGGGCTACTGCGTTTTCGCTCTTGACTACGGCGCGCCGCCCGGATCGCCGATCCAGGGCCTTGGGCCGATGGCGGAATCCGCGAAGCAGATCGCGGCGTTCATCGACCGGGTGCTCGCGGCCACCGGCGCCGGTCAGGTCGACATCGTCGGTCACTCCCAGGGTGGCATGCTGCCCCGCTACTACCTCAAGTTCCTCGGCGGCACCCCCAAGGTCCATCGGCTCGTCGGGCTGGCGCCGGACAACCACGGAACGACCTGGGGTGCGATCGGCTGGCTGTTCACCCAGTTCCCCGGCGCGTCCGGCAAGGTCTGCCCGTCCTGCGTCGAGCAACTCCGCGATTCGGAGTTCATCCGGCGCCTCAACGAGGGCGGCGAGACCCAGCCCGGGGTGCGGTACACGGTGATCGCCACCAAGTACGACGAGTTCGCCACCCCGTACACCACCGCGTTCCTGACCGGCCCGGACGTCGAGAACATCACGCTCCAGGACCACAACCCGGCGGCGCTGGTGGGCCATCTGACGATGCTCGCCGAGCCCACCACGATCCGCCTGGTGATCGCCGCGCTCGACAAGGATTGACCCCGGGCGCATCGCCGACCTAGTCTCCAGTCGTTCATTTTAATGAACGATCTGGAGGCGCTGGTGCATTCGGATGTGGTGATCGTGGGGGCGGGTGTCATCGGCGCGGCCTGCGCCGAGGCCTGCACTGCCCGCGGCCTGCGCGTCACCGTGCTGGACCGCGGCGGCCCCGCCTCCGGGGCCACCGCGGCGGGGGAGGGCAACGTCCTGCTCTCCGATAAGGCGCCCGGCCCGGAACTCACGCTCGCGCAGGCCTCCCGCCGCCGCTGGCCCGCGCTGCTCGCGACGCTCCGCGAGGAACTCGGCGCGGACGCCGCAGACATCGAATGGGACGGCAAAGGCGGCCTTGTCGTGGCCACCACGGAACAGGGCGCCGAGTCGCTGGGCGACTTCGCGAGCACGCAGCGCACCTCCGGCGTGGACGCCTGCCCACTGCCCCTCGACGCCGTCCCCGACTTCGAACCCCACCTGACCCGCGAACTCACCGCGGCGGTGCACTACCCGGAGGACGCCCAACTCCAACCCGTCCTGGCGGCCACCGCCATGTTGGCGGCGGTGCGCCGCCGCGGCGGCTCGGTGCGCTCCGGGGTGACCGTGACGGGCCTGCGGCGATCCGCCGCCGGGGTCCGCGCCGTGGTTACCAGTGAGGGCGAAGTGCCCTGCGCCGCCGTGATCAACGCCTGCGGCCCATGGTCAGGGGAGTTCTCCTCGCTCGCGGGCGCACCCATCACCGTCCTGCCGCGGCGCGGAATAGTGCTGGTCACCGCCCCGCTACCGGAGGTGGTGCGGCACAAGGTCTACGACGCGGACTACGTCGGCGCTGTCGGCAGCGGCGAGGCGGATTTGCAGACCTCGGCGGTGGTGGAGTCCACCCGCGCGGGCACCGTGTTGATCGGCTCCAGCAGGCAGCGCGTCGGCTTCGACGAGACGATCGCCGTCGTGGTGCTCCGTGAACTTGCCGCCAAGGCTGTCACGCTGTTCCCGCTGCTCGCCGGGGTGCCGGTGATGCGCGCCTACGGCGGTTTCCGGCCCTATGCGCCCGACCACCTGCCGGTGATCGGCCCCGACCCCCGCCTGCGGGGCCTGTGGCACGCCACCGGTCACGAGGGCGCGGGCATCGGCCTCGCTCCCGCGACCGGCGTGTTGATCGCCGAGCTCATCACCGGCACCGCGCCGCACGTCGATCCAACGCCGTTCCGGGTGGACCGCCCGGCCGTGCTGGGAGGTGCCGCATGAGGGTCACTGTGGACGGACAGCCGATGGCGGCGACGCCCGGTCAGACGGTGGGGGCGCTGCTGATCGCGGCAGGCCGCCGATCTTGGCGGACAACCCGCCACCACGGCAGGCCGCGGGGCCTCTTCTGCGGCATCGGCGTGTGCTTCGACTGCCTCGTCGTCGTCAACGGCGTGCCCGATGTGCGGGCCTGCCAGCGGGTGCTGGCCGACGGCGACGAGATCCGCACCCAGCACGGGGCGGAGCTTCCGTCGTGAAGCACGTCGTGGTGGTGGGCGCCGGGCCCGCCGGGATGAACGCTGCGGCCAGTGCCGCGAAAGCCGGCGCCCGGGTGTCCCTTGTGGACGCGGGCGCGCAGTTGGGCGGGCAGTTTCACCGCAGGCCACCGGGAACGCCTGGCCCCGAAGTCGACCTGGCCGGCGTGCGGTACCTGCCCGACACCACGGTGTGGGCGGTGGAACCCGGCCCCAGGTTGCACCTGCGCACCGGCCCCGCCGACTCGCCGTCGCGAATTGCACAGGTGTTCGATGCGGACGCGCTAATCTTGGCCACGGGCGCACATGACCGAACACTGCCGTTCCCCGGCTGGGATCTGCCTGGTGTCTACACCGCCGGTGCAGCGCAGACCCTCGCCAAAGAACAGCAGGTCGCGGTGGGCGACCGGGTGCTTGTGGTCGGCACCGGGCCGTTCCTGCTGCCGGTCGCCGAATCGCTGATCGGCGTCGGCGCCACCGTGGTAGGGGTGTTGGAGGCGGGTTCACCGCTGGGCTGGCTTAAGGCCCCGCGGGCGATGCTGGCTGGTCGGGCCAAGGTCGCTGAGCTGATCGGGTACCTGGCTCTGCTGCGACGCCACCGCGTGCCGTTTCGCCTGCGGCACACGGTGATCGCCGCACACGGCCACGACGGGGTCACCGAGGTGACCACGGCGCGGCTGGACCGCGACTGGAACGTGGTGCGCGGCAGCGAGCGGCGGCTGTCGGTCGACGCGGTGTGCGTCGGGTTCGGCTTCACCCCGCGCACCGAGTTGGCGGTGGCTGCGGGCTGCGCGCTGCGCGACGGCTTCGTGCAGACCGGTCCCGCGCTGGCTACCAGCGTGCCCGGTGTGTTCGCCGCGGGCGAGATCACCGGCATCGGTGGCGCCGACCTCGCCGCCGCGGAGGGCGAACTCGCGGGGCTGGCCGCCGTGGTCGGCCCGGCGCTCGCCCTGAGCGGCCGGCCCGACCTGGCCCGCGCCGTCCAGCGTGGACGCACCTTCGCCGCGGGCCTGGCCGCCGCGCACCCGGTGCGGCCCGGGTGGCGAGGCTGGCTGCGCGAGGACACCATCATCTGCCGCTGCGAAGAGGTCGACTACGGCGCGCTGCGCCGCGCCGTCGAACAGCACCACCCCCAGGACGCCCGCGCCTTGAAGCTGACCAGCCGCGTTGGGCTCGGCCTGTGCCAGGGCCGCGTCTGCGGCCGCAACGTCGCCGAGTTGACCGCCATCCCCGAATCGTTTCGCCGCCCGATCGCGAGCCCGCTGCGGCTGGGCGAACTGGCCACCACCCCTGTGACACCGGAGGAGAACCCGCAATGAGCAGAGAGCGCCTCGAGGGCGTCATCGTCGCGACCGCGCTGCCCTACGCCGAGGACGCGGCGGCGCCCGCGGGCCTGCGCCCGGACTTGGACCGGTTCGCCGAGCACTGCCGCTGGCTGATCGACAACGGCTGCCGCGGCGTCGGACCCAACGGCTCCCTCGGCGAGTACTCCTCGCTGACCGACGCCGAGCGCCGCGCCGTGGCCCGCACCGCGCTGGAGGCGGTCGGCGACGACGGCGTGGTGGTGATCGGCGTGCACGGCGTCGGCGCCCACCAGGCGCGGCACTGGGCGGAACTGGCCGCCGAGGACGGCGCCGACGGCGTGCTGTGCCTGCCGCCGACCATGTACCGCGCCAACCCCGGCGAGGTCGTGCACCACTTCGAGCAGGTCGCCGAGGCGGGACTGCCGATCATGGTCTACAACAACCCGATCGACACCAAGGTCGACCTCACGCCAGAACTCCTCGCCGAGATCGCCCAGATCGACAACGTGGTCGCCATCAAGGAGTTCAGCGGCGACGTCCGCCGCGTGCTGGAGATCCGCGAGGCCGCCCCCGACTTGGCCGTGGTCGCGGGCGCCGACGACGTGGTGCTGGAGTCCCTGCTGATGGGCGCCACCGGCTGGTTCGCGGGTTTCCCCAACGTCTTCCCCGCCGAATCCGCGCTGCTGTACCAACTCGCGCTGGACGGCAAGCTCGCCGAGGCGCGGGCGCTGTACGAGCCGCTGGTCGCCGCATTCCGCTGGGACTCGCGGGTCGAGTTCGTGCAGGCCATCAAGCACGGCATGGACATGGTCGGCCGCTTCGGCGGCCCGTGCCGCCCGCCGCGCGGCCCACTGTCGAAGGAGAAGCTGGCCAGGCTCACCGACGACATGCACCGCGCCATCGACTCACTGCGGGCGGCCTGACATGCGGGCCAGCCGGTACTTCAGCGCCGTCGACTCGCACACCGAGGGCATGCCCACCCGCGTCATCACCGGCGGTGTCGGTGTGATCCCCGGCGCCACCATGGCCGAACGCCGCGAGTACTTCGTGCAGAAGCTGGACCACCTCCGCGAACTGCTGATGAACGAGCCGCGCGGCCACGGCGCGATGAGCGGCGCCATCCTCCAGCCGCCCACCCGACCCGACGCCGACTGGGGCGTGCTCTACATCGAGGTCTCCGGCTGCCTGCCCATGTGCGGCCACGGCACCATCGGCGTGGCCACCGTGTTGGTGGAGACCGGCATGGTGGAGGTGACCGAACCCGTCACCCTGGTCCGCCTGGACACCCCGGCGGGCCTGGTCGTCGCCGAAGTCGCGGTCGAAGATGGCCGGGCGAAGCACGTGACCATCCAGAACGTGCCCTCCTACGCCCACGAACTGGATGTCACGGTGGACGTTCCCGGCTACGGCGCCGTCCGCTATGACATCGCCTACGGCGGCAACTTCTACGCGATCCTCCCGTTGGCGCAGCTGGACATCCCGTTCGAGCTCGCCAACAAGAACGAGATCCTGCGGGCCGGTCTGTCCATCCTGGACGCCATCAACGCCCAGCGCCGCCCGGTGCACGTCACGGACCCGTCCATCGCGGGCTGCAAGCACGTGCAGTTCACCGCACCGGGCCGCGACGGCAGCCACTCCCGCAACGCGATGGCCATCCACCCCGGCTGGTTCGACCGGTCGCCCTGCGGCACCGGCACCTGCGCCCGCATGGCGCAACTCCACGCCCGGGGTGAGCTCGCGCTGGGGGAGGCGTTCGTCAACGAGTCCTTCATCGGCACCCGCTTCACCGGCCGCCTGATCCGCGCCGCACGGCTCGGTGACCGCGACGCCGTGATCCCCACCGTCACCGGCCGTGCCTGGATCACCGGCATGGCCCAGTACCTGCTCGACCAAACCGACCCGTTCCCCAGGGGGTTCGTCCTGTGACCCGCATCGTCTCCACCTCCCCGCAGCGACCGTCCGAGGTGCTCGCCGACGTGCCCGCCACGACCGGCGAGCAGGTCAACGCGGCGGTCGCCACGGCCCGCAAGGCCCAACGAGACTGGGCGCGGCAGGCGCCCGCCGTCCGCGCCGCCGCGTTGAACGCCGTGGCGGATGCCTTCGCGGGGGCGGACCTCGCCGACCTGGTGGTGCGGGAGGTCGGCAAACCGCGCGCCGAGGCAGTCGGGGAGGTCGCGCGCTGCGTGGCGATCCTGCGGTACTACGCCCAACAGGCCTTCGACCCCATCGGCGAAACCTACGCGGGCGGTTTGACGTTCACCCAGTACCGCCCGCGCGGAGTGGCGGGACTGATCACGCCGTGGAACTTCCCGCTGGCGATCCCCGTCTGGAAGGCAGCGCCCGCGCTCGCCTGCGGCAACGCTGTGGTCGTCAAGCCCTCGCCGGAGTCCACCGCCTGCGCGCTGCGCGTGGGGCAGCTGTTCGCCGAGCACCTGCCCGAGGGCCTGCTGACCGTGCTGCCAGGCGCCGCCGAGACCGGCAGGGCCCTCCTGTCCACAGTGGACCTGGTGTCCTTCACCGGCTCCGCGGCGGTCGGCAACCAGGTCGCCGTTGCCGCCGCGGAGCGTGGTATCCCGGCGCAGTGCGAGATGGGCGGCCTGTCCGCCTCGATCGTCTTGCCCGACGCCGACATCGAGAAGGCCGCGACCACCGTAGCCGCCGCCGCGATGGGCTTCGCGGGCCAGAAGTGCACCGCCACCAAGCGCATCCTCGTCGTCGGCGACGCATCCGCGTTCACCGAAGCCCTGGTCACCAGCGTGCGAGGCCTCGGCTACGGCGACCCCGCCAACGACGGCGTCTCGGTCGGCCCGGTGATCAACACCCCATCATGCAACCGCATCCTCGCGGCGGCCCGCGAGGAAGGCGAGATCCTCACCGGAGGCCCCGACGATGGCCTGTTCGTCCGCCCGATCGTGGTGTCCGGACTGGCGCCGGACGCCCGGCTCAACACCGAGGAGGTGTTCGGGCCCATCTGCGCGCTGCGCTCGGTGTCCACGGTGGAGGAAGCGCTGGCCATCGCCAACAGCGGACAGTACGGCCTGGTCACCTCGCTGTTCACCCGCGACCTCGACGCTGTCCTGTCCTATGTGGAGGGCTGCGAGTCGGGCATGGTGAAGGTCAACGCGCCCACCACCGGCGTGGACTTCCACCTGCCGTTCGGCGGTGAGAAGAAATCCGGCTACGGCGGCCGCGAGCAGGGCAAAGCGGCCATGCGCTTCTACACCTCACCGCGAACGGTGCAGATCGGCCCCGGCTTATGAGCGTCTTCCGCCGCAAGCCGATTGACGACATCGAGGAGCCCCCCGAGACCGGCCTGAAGCGGGAGATGGGCACCTGGCAGCTCACCGCCCTGAGCTTGGGCGGCCTGGTCGGGGCAGGCGTGTTCTCCCTGACCGGCGTGGTCGCCAACCAGTTGGCGGGCCCCGGCGTGCTGCTGTCATTCCTGATCGCGGTGCTGGCCAGCGCCGCCGCCGCGCTCTGCTACGCCGAGTTCACCAGCATGATCCCCAAGGCGGGCTCCGCCTACACCTACGCCTACGCGGTGCTGGGCGAGGTCGTCGGCTGGCTGATCGGCTGGGATCTGCTGCTGGAGTACACCGCGATCGTCGCCGTGGTCGCCATCGGCGTGTCCGGCTACCTGGCCTACCTGGTCGCCCAACTCGGCCTCGACCTCCCGCTGTGGATGCTCGGCGCCCCCGGCACCGGCGCGGGCCACAAGGTCGACCTGTTCGCGGTGCTGCTGTGCCTGCTGCTGGCGTGGATTCTCAACCGCGGCACCAAGTCCTCGGCGCGGGTGGAGACCGGCCTGGTCGTGATGAAGATCGTGCTGGTGCTGGTCGTGGTGGGGGCGGGCGCGTTCCACATCAAGGCGGGCAACTACTCCCCGTTCCTGCCCTACGGCCTGAGCGGCGCGATCACCGGCGCCGCAACCGCGTTCTTCGCCGTCTACGGCTACGACGCCATGAGCGCCGCCGCCGAGGAGACCACCGAGGCCCGCAAGGCGATGCCCCGCGCGATCATCTACTCCCTGGGCATCGCCACGGTGATCTACGTGCTGGTGTGCGTGGTGCTGCTGGGCATGCAGCACTACTCGCAGATCAACCTGCAAAGCCCGTTCTCCTCGGCGCTGGCCTCGGTGGGCTTGCCGTCGCTGGCGATCGTGGTCGCGGTGGGTGCGGTGCTGGGCATCATGACGTCGATGTTCGCCAACATGCTCGCGGTGACCAGGGTGTGGTTCGCGATGAGCCGCGACGGCCTGCTGCCGCGCTGGTTCGCCAAAACCCACCCGATCCGACGGGTGCCGCACCGGGTGACCTGGATCGTCGGCGTCGGCTCGGCGGTGATCGCCGGAGCGCTGCCGATCCGCCAGGCGGCGGAGCTGACCAACATCGGCATCCTCGCCGCGTTCATGGTGGTGTCCATCGCCGTGGTGGTGCTGCGCCGCACCCGCCCCGACCTGGAACGCGGCTTCCGCTGCCCTTGGGTGCCGTTCATCCCGCTGGTCGGCGTGGGCTTCTCGGTGTGGCTGGTCAGCCAGCTCACGGCCACCACGTGGTGGCGCTTCCTGTCCTGGCTGGCCCTGGGCCTCGTCGTGTACTGGGCCTACGGCTACCGCCGGTCCCTGCTGGCGCGATCAGCCCCGGCGAAGCACCTGCAACCGGATTCCGCGTGACATGAGCGTGCCGCCCGCTTGGGGTCCGGGTGCAGATCGGGTCGGTGGTGGATGACCCAGGGGCTGAACACGATGTTGGTACGACTCTCCGCCAAGGTCGGCGTCGGCGGTGGTCTTGCGAGTGGTCATCCAGCCCGGCGGGTAGAGCCGCAGCTTGAGCGAGCAATGATTGCTTACTGCAAGAGCGTTGATGTGCTCACCGAGTGTAGTAGAACCCGTGGGTCAGGGGCGGCGGGATTCGACTACCCAGGCGGCGATTTGGGCTCGGTTGGTGAAGCCCAGCTTCGTCAGGATGTGGTCGACGTGGGTCTCCGCCGTGCGGCGGGCGATGACCAGGTGGTCGGCGATTTCGCGGTTGGTCATGCCGCGGGCGACCAGCTCCGCGATCTCCGCCTCCCGCTTGGTCAGCGGGTCGTCGCCGCGTTGGGGGGCGGCGACCTCCGTTGGGGTCTCCGAGGTGCCGAGGGCGTATTGCACGGCCTCGCTGATGGTGAAGGCGAAGCCGACCAGGAACTCCTTGGTGGCCTGGTCCGGGCCCAACTCGGTGGTGACCTTGGTGATGTCGCGTTGCATCGGCTCGATGAACGCGCCATAGCTGGTGGGTTCCGCACCCAGGGAGCGCCACACGGTGGTGGCGGCGCCGAGCAGCCGGGCGGCACGCACCGGTTGGTTGGTGTGCGTGGCACAGCCCGCCATGACCGTCAGCGAGAACGCGATCACGGCGCGGTCCTCGATGTTGGGCTGCAAACGCAGCAGCTCCAGACCCGCGTCCGTGGCCTCCTGCATGTCGCCGAAGAGGTACTCCGCCGCGCTGCGTGACCACAGCGCCCAGCACCGCCAGAACACCTCGCCGTGTGCGACATAGGTGTCCACGCACTCGCGCAGCACCTCGAGGCCCCGGTCGAGGTGGCCAGCCAGGCTCAGCGCGAGGCCGTAGTTGAACGTCGCCCACAGCTCGGCGGGCAGGTCGCCCTGGTTGCGGAACATGCCCGCCGCGCGGTCGAACAGCTCGGCGGCCAGCGGGCCGTCGTTGCCCATCAGCGCGGCGTAGGCCCGTACGTGGTGCACATAGGCCTGCGCGTTCTCGTCGCCGGACGCCTTGGCTGCCGCGTCCGCCTTGGCCAGCGACGACTCGTAGGCACCGTGGTCGCCTTGGACCAGCGCCAGGAAAGCGGCGTTCCAGTGGGCGGTGGCGATGTCATCGGCATCCGGGCGGGCGACTTCCAGGAGCTTGCCCAGCCAGATGCGGCCCTCGGTGAGGCCGCGCATCAGCCAGAACTCCTTGATATTCCGCACGATCCGCAGTCCGACCACGGCTTCATCGGGGCTGCTGGTGCAGAAGTCCAGCGCGCCACGCAGGTTCGCCTGTTCGCGCCTGATGCGGTTGATCCACTCGATCTGGTTGGGGCCGAACCAGGCCTCTTCGAAGCGGGTGGTCACCCCGAGAACCCAGTCGCGGTGGCGCAGCTTCATGCGGGGCAGGTCGTCGGCGTCGCGCAGCCTGTCCTCGCCGTATTGGCGGACCGTTTCCAGCATCCGGTACCGCGCCACGCCGTGGTGTTCCTCGCGGAGCAGGATCGACTTGTCGATCAGGCCGTCGATCACGTCCAGCACGCTGTACCGGTCCAGGTCCTCGCCGGAGCAGACCTCCTCGGCGGCGTCCAGGTCGAAGCTGCCGGAGAACACCGATGCCCGCGCCCACAGCAGGCGTTCCTGCTCGGTGCACAGCTCGTGGCTCCAGTCGATCAGCGACCGGAACGTCTCGTGCCTGCTCGGTCCCCACTTCGAGCCGCGGCTGAGCAGGGTGAACCGCTCCTTGAGCCGGTCGGCGAGTTGCCGCACCGACAGCGAACGCAACCGCACCGCGGCCAGTTCGATGGCCAGTGGGAGGCCTTCGAGGTGCCTGACCAGCCGGATGACGTCCTCACGGTTGTCGTCGGTGACCGTGAACGACGGGACGACGGCGGTGGCGCGGTCCACGAACAGCTGCACCGAGTCGTACTGCTCCAGGCCTGCCACGGCCTCGCGGGGCTCGGGCACCGGCAGCGGCGGGACCGGCAGCACCCGCTCGCCCGCCACGCCGAGGGACTGGCGGCTGGTGGCCAGCACGACCAGGTCGGGGCAGGCGGACACTAGGGCGTCCACGAAGCGTGCGCAGTGCTCGACGAGGTGCTCGCAGTTGTCCAGCACGAGCAGCAGACGCTGGGTGCGGAGGATGTCGATGAGCAGGTCGATCTGCGGGCGCGTCGAACGGTCGCCGAGGCCGAGGCAGTCCGCGACGGTCGCGACCAGCAGTTCCGGCTCGCGCAACTCGGCGAGACCGACGAAGACGACGCCGTCGGGGAACGAGGGGCGGGCGGCGGCCGCCACCTGGAGGGCCAGTCTGGTTTTGCCGACCCCACCGGGGCCGGTCAGCGTCACCACCGAGGCCGCGCCCAGCAGCCTTCTCACCTCGGCGATCTGGCTGCGCCGTCCGACATAGGTCGTCAGCTCAGCAGGCAGCGAGTCCATCGGAGTGCGCTCCGCGGCCACGCCGGACGCCATCAACACCACCACCAGCCATGTTCGGAGCACCATTGTGACGCATTTGGGACCGTGCTTGTTCCACAGCCGCGCCGATCTCCGCACGGGGTAGAAAGGACGCTGTGGCGATCTTGGAAACCGACCGGCTGCGGCTGGTCCCCCTCAAGCCGGCTGCCGATGGTGCGACGCTGCACGCGGCGTTCTCCGACCCTGACGTCATGCGATTCTGGCACCGTCCGATTTGTACCGCGGTGCGAGAGACGGTGGACTTTCTCACCGAAACCATTGCACACGGCGATCGTTTGTGGACGGTACGTTCCGATATTCCGCTGGGAATGGTCGGGCTGATCGACGCAAGTGTGACAGGCCTCCAGTGGCTGCTGCGCCGGGATGCCTGGGGCCACGGCTACGCGACCGAGGCGATGTCGGCGTTGATCACGCACGCGTTCGGGACGCTGGAGTTGGATCGCGTCGAGGCGTGGGTCGATGCGCGCAACGAGCGATCGCTCGGGGTGGCGCGGCGGGTCGGCCTGACCGAGCGCGGCCGGTTCCCGAAGCGGTACCCGCATGCCGAGCAGGCCGCCGAAACGGTGGTGCTCGGCAGGTCGCGGGTGCCGGAGCCGACGATGGTGCTCAACGTGATCGTGGAACTGCCGGTGCGCGAGGTCGCCTCGACCGTCGAGTACCTGGTTCGGGCGTTGGGCTGCCGGGAGGCGTTCAACCAGGGCGACATCGCAGGGATCACCCTCAACCCCTGGCACGCGGGGCCGCAGTTCTACCTGGTCGCCGCCGGCGAGCCGGTGCACCCGGTCGAACTGAGCTTGGAGACGGTGTCGGAACTGGACACGCTGTACCGGCGGGCGGTCGTGGCGGGCGCCGTGCTGGACGGCCCGCCCGAGGTCAGGCCGTGGGGGAGACGGGAGTTCACGCTGCGCCTCCCCGACGGCCACGGCCTCACGGTGAGCACGCCGTCCTGAGCGGTCAGTCGACGGCCATCTCGCCCAGCAGCGCCCAGTCGTCCTGGGGGACCGAGAAGTTCACGATCCGCGGGGTCTCCGCGAGGTGCGGCGGCAGGGTCCGCTGGGCCTGCTTGAAGTGCTCGGAGTTGACGTGGTCCGCGCCTGCCTGGTCATCCCGGAAGGCCTCGACCAGCACGTACTCCGTCGGGTCGTCGATGCTGCGTGACCAGTCGAACCACAGGCAGCCCGGCTCGTCGCGGGTCGCCTGGGTGAACTCCCTGGCGATCTCCGGCCACCGGTCCGCGTGCTCGGGCTTGATGCGGAACTTGGCGGTAATGAAGATCATCTATCCCCCTGTCGAACTGGGCTCTACCGCGGTCGACACTAGTCGCACAGTGACCGGACCGATCGGGTCAGCCCGCGCGAGTGCAGGGTGTCGCGCCGCTGTTCGTGCAGCACCTCCACGGTCGCCATCGCCAGGTGCGTCGGGCAGGTGGGCGAGTGCCTGGCGTCGGCCGAGGACGCGATGCCGCGCAGGATCAGCTCGTTGACGCGGTCGATCTCCTGCCGGATCACCGCAAGGTCGGGCCGCTGGGTGGGCCGCTCGGCGGGATGCGACCACCACCGCTCGTGCAGGCCGCGCTGCACAAGTTTGTTGCCCTCGATCTGGTCCCGGAAGATCCGCGCCGTGGCCTCCGGGTCGGTGCCCAGCTGGAGGGCGCGGGTGCGGACGGTGTCCAGCACCTGCTGCTCGCGCACCGGGTCGTCGATCGGTGCCCCGGAATGCCATTTCGACGCGGCCACCAGATCCGCGGTGGCCAGCCGCCGATCCGACAGCGATGCCAGCTGTGACAGCGGGGTCGAGGCCGATGCCACTCCGCCGACCATGGTGAGTGCCGTGGTCACGGCGATGATCAGTGCTCGCACGGTGAGTCCTTTCCGGCCGTGCCATGATCGTGCGCATGGCGGAGGTCCAATGGGGCAGCGCCGCGGCTCGGGGCGTGCTGGCCACCACTATTCTGGGCTCTGGCATGGCCATGCTCGACGGGACCGTGGTGAACGTGGCCCTGCCCAAGATCGGCGCCGAACTCGGCGCGTCGGTGGCGGGACTTCAGTGGATCCTGGACGGCTACCTGTTGCCCTTGGCCGCCCTTATTCTCATCGCCGGTTCGCTCGGTGACCGTTACGGCAGGCGCCGCGTGTTCGTGCTCGGCGTGGTGTGGTTCGGCGCCGCGTCCGTCCTGTGTGGTCTGGCGCAGTCGATCGAGATGCTGGTCGCGGCGCGGGTCTTGCAGGGCATCGGCGGCGCGCTGCTCACCCCCGGTTCGCTGGCCATCCTCCAGTCGGCGTTCCGCCGCGAGGACCGGGCCCGCGCCATCGGCGCCTGGTCCGGGCTGGGCGGTCTCGCCGCGGCGGCCGGTCCGCTGGTCGGCGGGCTGCTGGTGCAGCTGTGGTCGTGGCGGCTGGCGTTCCTGGTGAACGTACCGGTCGCGATCGTGTGCGTGTGGCTGGCGCGGCGGCATGTGCCGGAGTCCTGCGACGACTTGCGCGACGGCCGCCCGGCCATCCTCGACTCGGTGCTGTGCGCGCTCGGCCTGGCCGGTGTCACCGCCGCGCTGGTGGAGGCACCGGCCCGCGGTGCGGCCGACCCCATCGTGTTGGTGGGGGCGGTCGTGGGAGTTGTCGCGCTCGCCGCGTTCGTGCGGATGCAGGTCCGCTCGCGCGACCCGCTGGTGCCGCCGGGCCTATTCGCCGACCGCACCTTCCTGGTGGCCAACCTGCTGACGTTCGTGGTGTACGCGGCGCTGGGCGGCGTCTTCATGCTGTTCGTGCTCCAGCTTCAGGTCTCGCTCGGCTACTCGCCCGTGGCCGCGGGCCTGGCCGGGTTGCCGATCACGCTGATCCTGCTGCTCCTGTCCTCCCGTTCGGGCAAGCTCGCCCAGCGCATCGGCCCTCGGTGGCCGCTGGTGATCGGTCCGATGGTGATCGCGGCGGGCATGGTGCTGCTGACGCGGGTGCGGCCCGGCGCGTCCTATCTGGTCGATGTGCTGCCCGCCGTGGTGGTGTTCGGCCTCGGGTTGGTGGCCGTGGTGGCCCCGGTGACCGCGACCGTGCTCGCCGCGGCGCCCGACCGGTTCGCGGGAGTGGCCTCGGGCGTGAACAACGCGATCTCGCGGACCGGCAACCTGCTCGCGGTGGCGGTGCTGCCCCCGCTGGCGGGGCTGTCCGGCGCCGCCTACGCCGATCCGGTCGCCCTCACCGAGGGCTGGCGCATGGTGATGTGGGTGTGCGCCGGGCTCACCGTGGTGGGTGGGCTGCTCGCGTTGAACGTGCGCGGCAACGTGCTTGCCGAACCGGACGTGCCCGTTCAGGAGGAGTCACCGCATCCCGGCGACTGCCTGCACTGCGGAGTGGAAGGCCCACCGACGCACGTCGTACCGCACCGACACGCGGCGGTGGAGTGAGCTTGAGCCACGGACAAAGCCGCTCCGAAGCTAGGCGTGGCGGGGGCCGGTGGAGGTGCCATTCCTGGCTATCGCGATGCCTGCTTGCTCGGAGCGGTCTTCGAAGACCAATCCGGTTTCCTGCTGCCAGCGGCGGAGCACTGCCTGCTCGCCGGGGCGTTCGGTGTCGTCCAGGATGACCGTCGCCGCCGCTGCCAGGCGGTCCTTGAGCACCGGCAGCGCCGGGTACCGGGCCAGGCCGTGGCCTTCCGCGTAGGCCGGTGGGCCGTCCACCAGCAGCAGGTCGATCCGATCCCCGCCGAAGGCCTCGTCGAGCCCCGCTTTGAGGGTTGTGTCGTCATACCAGGCCAGACCCGCCGCCTTCGGATGCTCGGCCAGGGGAGCATGGATCACCGTTACTTGGCCGAGGTGCTCCTGGTCGAGTTGTGCCGTGACCCATTCCGCCCAGTCCGGGTCGTGTTCCACCGCGGCCAGGCGGAAGTCCGCGGGTGCGGGGCGTTGGTGGAGCAGGCGGGCCAGCAGCACCGTGCTCACCCCGCTGCCCAGCTCAAGAATTCGGCTACGTCCATTCAGGACGATGTCGTTGCAGACCGCGGCCAGCCCGGTCGGCCGCATCGCTCCCGCGCCCCACGGCAGGTACGGGCCTGGCAGCGCGGCCAGTGCCTGCCTGGCCGCAGCGTCGGTGAACTCGCGTCCGCTCACGGCACCGACCCTACGTGCCCTGTCTTTCCGGCGGGTTAAGCCGCTTCTCCTGGTGAGTGGCGGTAGAAATCGACGTCCGCAGCGGGCAGGGGAGTGTTGCCGAGGATGAGGTCGGCCGCCTTCTCCGCGACCATCATCACCGGCGCGTAGATGTTGCCGTTGGTGACATACGGCAGCACCGAGGCGTCCACCACGCGCAGGCCGTCCACGCCGTGCACCCGCATCGAGGATGGGTCGACCACCGACATCGCGTCCAAGCCCATCCGCGCCGTGCAGGACGGGTGGTAGGCGGTCTCGCCGTCGCGGGCCACCCAGTCGAGGATCTCCGCGTCGGTGCGGACGCCGGGGCCGGGGGACAGTTCGCCGCCGTCGAACTCGGCGAACGCGGGCTGCGCGAGGATCTCCCGCGCGACGTGGATGGCCTCCACCCACTCGCGGCGGTCCTGCTCGGTGGACAGGTAGTTGAACCGCAGTGCCGGGTGTTGCCGCGGATCGGCCGACCGGATCTTCACGGTGCCGCGGGCATCGGAGTACATCGGCCCGATGTGCACCTGGTAGCCGTGCTCGGCGCCGACCGGCGTGCCGTCGTAGCGGACCGCGATGGGCAGGAAGTGGAACATCAGGTTCGGATACGCCACCTCCGCGTTGCCGCGCACGAACCCGCCCGCCTCGAAGTGGTTCGTCGCGGCGGGCCCGGCGCGACCGAGCAGCCACTTGAGGCCGATCAGCGGGCGGTTGCGCAGCTTCAGCGCCGGGTTGAAGGAGATCGGCCGGGTGCAGGCGTGTTGGACGTAGACCTCCAGGTGGTCCTGAAGGTTCTCGCCGACGCCGGGGGAGGCGTGCACGACGTCGATGCCGAGCGGGCGCAATTCGTCGGGGTTGCCGATGCCCGAAAGCTGGAGAAGCTGCGGGGTGTTGATCGCGCCGCCGCACAGGATGACCTCACCGCCGCGCACCGTGCGCGGCGCTCCGCCGAAACGGCTGTACTCCACGCCCACCGCCCTGGTGCCCTCGAACAGCACGCGGTGCGCCAGCGAGAAGCAGCGGACCGTCAGGTTGGGCCGCGACTTCACCGGGTGCACATAGGCCCGCGCCGCCGACCAGCGTCGGCCGTTGCGGATGTTGCGGTCGAACCGCGCGAAGCCCTCCTGCCGGTAGCCGTTGACGTCCTCGGTGAGGTGGTGGCCCGCCTGTTTCACCGCATCGAAGAACGCGCCGAACAGGGGATTGGCGGCCGGGCCGCGTTCCAGCGTCAGCGGACCGCCGGTGCCGCGCCACTCGTCGCCGCCTGCCAGGCAGTTCTCCATGCGCCGGAAGTAGGGCAGGCAGTGCGCGTAGGCCCACTCCGCCATGCCGGGATCGGCCGCCCAGCGCTGGTAGTCCATGGGGTTGCCGCGCTGGAAGATCATGCCGTTGATGGAGCTTGAGCCGCCCAGCACCTTGCCCCGGCCCTGGGTGATCCGGCGGTTGTGCATGTGCGGCTCGGGCTCCGAGACGTACTTCCAGTCATAGAACCGGTTGCCGATCACCATGGTCAGGGCTGCGGGCATGTGGATGAACAGGTCCCAGATCCAGTCCGGCCGCCCGGCCTCCAGCACGAGCACGCTCGTCGCGGGATCGGCCGACAGCCGGTTCGCCAACGCGCACCCCGCCGAGCCGCCGCCCACGATGATGTAGTCGAACCGCTGGTCCATGACGTCCTCCAGCTTAGGTATTGACTCCCAGCCCGCCCTGACTGTTGCATATAGCGACATGCGAATCAAATAGCGCAACAAACTTGGGAGGTGGGATGTCGGAGTTCGTGTTGACGCTGACCTGCCCCGAGCGGTTGGGGATCGTGCACAACGTGTCCGGGTTCCTTCTCGAGCACTCCTGCGACATCCTGGACAGCAGGCAGTTCGACTCCCGCCAGAGCGACCGGCTCTACCTGCGCGTCCGATTCGCCTCCCGCGGTGAGCCGGTGAGCATCGACCGGCTGCGCGCGGACTTCGCCCGCGTCGCGACCGCCTACGGCATGGAGTGGCAGCTGCACGACGCCGCCGAGCGGCCACGGGTCCTGCTGATGGTGTCCAGGCTGGGCCACTGCCTCAACGACCTGCTCTACCGGTGGCACACCGAGCAACTGTGGATCGACATCCCCGCGATCGTGTCCAACCACCCCGACTTCGAGCCGCTGGCCCGCTCCTACGGCATCCCGTTCGTGCACATCCCCGTCACCGCCGACACCAAACCGCAGGCTGAGGCCCGCCTGCTGGACCTCGTCGAACGGCACGACGTCGAGTTGGTGGTGCTGGCCCGCTACATGCAGGTGCTGTCCGACGAGCTGTGCACGAAGCTGGAAGGCCGCGTGATCAACATCCATCACTCGTTCCTGCCCAGCTTCAAAGGCGCCAAGCCCTATCACCAGGCCTTCGACCGCGGGGTGAAGGTCGTCGGCGCCACCGCGCACTATGTGACGCCCGATCTGGACGAGGGGCCGATCATCGAGCAGGAGGTGATCAGGGTGGATCACTCGCAGGTTCCGCGGGATCTCGCCGTGATCGGCCGCGACGCGGAATGCCTCGCGCTCGCCCGTGCGGTCCAATGGCATGTGGAGCGGCGCGTGCTGCTCGACGGCAACCGCACCGTCGTCTTCCGCTAGAAGGGACCACCATGCCCAACCTCCACGTGGACGGCCGCTGGGTGGCCGCGGCGGCAGGCGGCCGACGGGACGTCATCAACCCCTTCGACCAGCGGGTGATCGCCAAGGTCGATGAGGCCTCCGCCGAGGACGCCAACGCCGCGGTCGCCGCTGCCCGCCGTGCGTTCGACGGCGGCGAGTGGCCACAGTGGACGGCTCGGCGACGCGCGGACCTGCTGCGGCGCATCGCCGACCTGCTGGCCGCCGACCGCGCCAACGTGGCCCGCTGGGAAACCATCGACACCGGCAAGACCCTGGTCGAAAGCGGCATCGACGTCGACGACGTGGTCGCCGTGTTCCGCTACTACGCGGGCCTGGCCGAAGGAGACCCCGGCCGCCTTGTCGACGCGGGCGACCCCGCGGTGGTCAGCCGCATCGTGTACGAGCCGGTCGGCGTGTGCGCGTTGATCGCGCCGTGGAACTACCCGCTGCTGCAAGCCTCGTGGAAGGTCGCGCCCGCGCTCGCGGCGGGCTGCACCATGGTGCTCAAGCCCAGTGAGCTCACGCCGATGACGACAATCAGGCTGGTCGAACTCATCGAGCAGGCGGGCGCCCCGCCCGGGGTGGTGAACCTCATTCTCGGCGCGGGCACCGAAGTCGGCGCGGCGCTGGTGGAAAGCCCCGAGGTGGACCTGGTGTCGTTCACCGGCGGCCTGTCCACCGGCAAGGCGATCATGCGTTCGGCCGCGGAGACGGTGAAGAAGGTGGCGCTCGAACTCGGCGGCAAGAACCCCAACCTGGTCTTCGCCGACGCCGACTTCGACGCCGCCGTGGACTACGCGCTGACCGGCGTGTTCCTGCACGCGGGCCAGGTCTGCTCGGCGGGCACCCGGCTGATCGTGCAGGACAGCCTGCACGACGACTTCGTCGCCGAGCTTGTCCGCCGCGCCGAGACGATCCGGCTGGGCAACGGCCTCGACCCGGAAAGCCGCAGCGGCCCACTGGTGTCGGCCGAACACCGCACCAAGATCGAGCGCTACGTCGAGATCGGCCGCGGCGAAGGCGCCAAGCTGCTCACCGGCGGAGCCCGCCCCACCGACCCCGCCCTGCGGGACGGCTTCTTCTACCTCCCGACCATCTTCGCCGACTGCGACCGCGCCATGCGGATCGTGCGGGAGGAGACCTTCGGCCCCATCCTCACCGTGGAACGCTTCGGCACCGAGGACGAGGCCGTCGAACTCGGCAACGACACCGACTACGGCCTCGCGGGCGCGGTGTGGACCACCGACCGGGCCCGCGCCGAACGGGTGGCGCGCCGCCTGCGCCACGGCACGGTGTGGATCAACGACTTCGGCCCCTACCTGCCGCAAGCCGAATGGGGCGGCTTCAAACGCTCCGGTGTCGGCCGCGAACTAGGCCCGTCAGGACTGGCCGAATACCGCGAGGCCAAGCACATTTACCAGAACACCGATCCCCGTCCCCAGCACTGGTTCGCGTGAGGAGCAAGCACATGAACGAGGTACGCGGCGTCGTGGCCAAGGCCAAAGGCGAGCCCGTCACCATCGAGACCGTCATCGTGCCCGACCCCGGCCCCGGCGAAGTGCTGGTCCGCGTGCAGACCTGCGGGGTGTGCCACACCGACCTGCACTACCGCGAGGGCGGCATCAACGACGAGTTCCCCTTCCTGCTCGGCCACGAAGCGGCGGGCACCGTGGAAACCGTCGGCGACGGCGTGACCGAAGTGGAGCCCGGCGACTTCGTGGTGCTCAACTGGCGCGCGGTCTGCGGCACCTGCCGGGCCTGTCTGCGCGGCCGACCCTGGTACTGCTTCAACACCCACAACGCCACCCAACCCATGACGCTGGCAGACGGCACCCCACTCACCGCAGCCCTGGGCATCGGCGCCTTCGCCGAAAAGACCCTGGTCGCCGCCGGCCAGTGCACCAAGGTCGACCCCGAGGCCTCCCCGGCCGCGGTGGGCCTGCTGGGCTGCGGCGTGATGGCCGGTCTCGGCGCCGCGGTCAACACCGGCGGCGTGACCCGCGGCGACTCGGTCGCCGTGATCGGCTGCGGCGGCGTCGGCAACGCCGCGATCGCGGGCGCCGCCCTGGCAGGCGCCACCACCATCATCGCCGTGGACATCGACGACCGGAAACTGGAGTGGGCCAAGGGCTTGGGCGCCACCCACACCGTGAACTCCGCGGGCACCGACCCCGTTGAGGCCATCCGCTCCCACACCGGAGGCTTCGGCGCCGACGTCGTGATCGAGGCTGTCGGCCGCCCCGAGACCTACGAGGCAGCCTTCTACGCCCGCGACCTGGCGGGCACGGTGGTGCTGGTCGGCGTGCCGACCCCCGACATGCGGGTGGACCTGCCGATGATCGATATCTTCGGCCGCGGCGGCGCACTGAAGTCGTCCTGGTACGGCGACTGCCTGCCCTCCCGCGACTTCCCCATGCTGGTCGACCTCTACCGCCAGGGCCGCCTCGACCTGGAGGCGTTCGTCTCGGAGACCATCGCCCTCGACAACGTGGAAGCGGCCTTCGACCGCATGCACCGCGGCGAGGTGCTGCGCTCGGTGGTGGTCCTGTGAGCGTCAACCTCGTCGTCACCTCCGGCACCTTCAGCCTGGACGGCGGCACCTGGGACGTGGACAACAACGTCTGGCTGGTCGGCGACGACGCCGAGGTGCTGGTGATCGACCCTGCCCACGACGCCGAAGCCATCGTGAAGGCGGTGGACGGCCGCCGCGTCCCCGCCATCGTGTGCACGCACGGCCACAACGACCACATCAACGCGGCCCGAGCCTTGTCGGAGGCGGTCGACGCGCCGGTCCTGCTGCACCCCGCCGACGAGGTGCTCTGGCGGCAGGTCTATCCGGAGTGGACGTTCCAGCCGCTGCACGACGGCGAACTGGTCGCCGCTGGCGGCCTCGCCCTCCGAGTCCTGCACACCCCAGGCCACTCACCCGGCTCGGTGTGCCTGTACGCCCCGGAGCTGGAGGCGGTTTTCACCGGCGACACCCTCTTCGCGGGCGGCCCCGGCGCCACCGGCCGCTCCTACAGCGATTTCCCCACGATCGTCCACTCCATCAGCCGCCGCCTACTCGACCTGCCCCCGACCACCGTCGTCCACACCGGCCACGGCGACTCGACACGCATCGCCGCGGAATCCCCACACCTGGACGACTGGATAGCCCGCGGCCACTGACGCCTGGTTGGTCCTCAGACAACCACTACTTCCAGCATCGATTCGAGACCCGCGAAGTCATCGCCATTTCGGGTGTACAGCGGCAATCCGCGGGATGAAGCGATAGCGGCGATCATCAGATCGGGACGACGGGGGCGGGGGCTGCGATTGGCTGAAATGGTGAGTGCGACGAGCGTTCCGTAGCGCGCCGCCGCATCACCATCGAACGGCAGCGCTTCGAAGTCGACGATCGCCGCGCCCAACTTCTCGGTTCGCGCTGCTCGGGCGGACGCGTCTTTGGCCATGGCTACACCCTGATGCAACTCTGCCAAGGTGATCGCGGAGATCTCGGGTATAGCAGGCAGCGCGCTCGGATCGAGTTGATCCAGATCGATGTAGGTGCACGTGTCGAGCACGCCGGACTCGTGTCGCTCAACCACGATCGGTTCCCCATGGGTCGTCGGCGTCAAGGCGGTCTTCACTACCGAAGAATTCATCCGCCTCGTGGCGAAGGCGCACATAGTCAACTCGTGGCAGTCTCCGGTGACGCTCCACGAGTTCCTCGGCGCTCAATCGCCTTCGGCGGGGGAGGGGGCGCAACTCGGCGACCTCGATGCCGTTGCGGGTGACGTGGTAGGTCTCGCCTGCCTCCACGGCATCCATGACGGCAGCGGAGTTGTTGCGTAACTCCCGCTGAGTGATAACGCGCATGAGCGTCAATGTAGCGCCGTGTAGCGCGTCGTGCTACGGACCCTTTCTGGGTCATTTCGGGCCGAAGTAGCCGATGCGGTAGCTGATTTCGTCGGCGCCCTTGGTGAGGGTGGTTGCGGTCGTGGGGAAGGAGTCGGGGGTGAGGCGGTAGGCGGGGCCGGAGACGCTGACGGCGGCCACGACGGTGCCGTCGGCGCCGCGGATGGGGGCGGCCACGGCGTTGAGGCCGATCTCCAGTTCCTCGTTGGTGCAGCCCCAGCCTCGGTCGCGGATGACCTCCAACTCCGCCAGCAGCTTGGAGCGGCTGGTGATCGTGTTGGAGGTGTAGCGCTCCAGGGTGTCCATGGCGCGGTCGCGGTCCTCGTCGGGCGCCCAGGCCAGCAGGACCTTGCCGCTGGAGGTGGCGTGCAGAGGAGTGCGCTGGCCGATCCAGTTGCGGGTGGTCACCGCGGCGGAGCCGTAGACCTGGGCGATGTTGGTGGCCTGGCCCGAATCCAGGATCGCGATGTTGATGGTCTCGTCCAGTTCCTCGGCCAGGCGCCTGCATATCGGCTCGCTTTCGCGGGCCAGGTCGAGTCGGGCGGTGGTGACACCGGCAAGGCGGACGATGCCGAAGCCGAGGCGGTACTTGCCGCGTTCGCCGATCTGCTCGACCAGCTGGCGGCTTTCCAGGGCGCCGATGAGGCGGAACGCGGTCGATTTGTGCACACCCAGCATCGCGGCGATCTCCGTGACGCCCGCTTCGCCGCGGGCGGCGAGGATGTCGAGGATCTCCAAGGCGCGGTCCACCGACTGGACCTGGACCGCTGGTGCTTCCGGCCGTTCGTTCCTCATTCCGCAACTTTAGCCAAGGAAAGCAATTTCCCCTGGTCGGGCCCTTGACTCCGGTGTGTCCGGGAAGTCACTCTGTTGCGTATAGCACTGCGTGTTGTGTATTGCACAACGGAGGTGGTTATGGTTCCGGTTTGTGCTCTGGGTGACATCCCGGTCGGGGAGGCGGTGTGTACCGAGACCGAGCCGCCGATCGCGGTGTTCAATGTGGACGGAACCCTGTACGCGGTCGATGACACCTGCACGCACCAGGATGCGTCGCTGGCCGACGGCTGGCTGGACGGGTGTCTGGTCGAATGTCCGCTGCACGCCTCGTGTTTCGACCTGCGCACCGGGCGGCCGACCGGGCCGCCCGCGAAGACTCCCGTGCGCACGCATGAGGTCGTCGTACAGGACGGGTACGTCTACGTCCGCGTCGCCGTCACCGAGGTGGCCTGATGGTGATCACCGTCGTGGGGGCGTCGCTGGCGGGGCTGTCCGCCGCGAACGCGTTGCGCGGGCAGGGATTCGACGGCCGCCTCATTGTCGTCGGCGCGGAGCCCCACTTGCCCTACGACCGGCCGCCGCTGTCGAAGGACTTCCTGGCGGGCAAGGCATCGGAGCAGGACCTCGCGCTCACCACGGGCGCGGAAGACGTCGAGTGGCGGCTGGGCCGCACGGCCGTCGCGCTGGAGGCGGCAGGCCGAGCCGTGCTGCTTGACGACGGCGAACGCCTGGTCTCCGACCGCGTCGTCCTGGCCACTGGTGCCCGCGCCCGCCCATGGCCGGGAACCCCACCCGAGGGCGTGCACACCCTGCGCACGCTCGACGATGCCATCAGGCTGCGGGCCGATCTGCGGGCGGGCGGCAGGCTGGTGGTGATCGGCGCCGGGTTCATCGGCGCCGAGGTGGCCTCCACGGCGCGGGGGCTCGGTCTCGACGTGACCGTCGTCGAGGCGCTCGCCGTCCCAATGGCGGGTCCGCTCGGCCCGGAGATGGGCCGGGTCTGCGCCGGGCTGCACGCCGACCACGGCGTACGGCTCCTCACCGGCGCCCAGGTCGACGCGCTGCTCGGCGACACCCGGGTCCGCGCGGTGCGCCTGTCAGACGGCCGCGAACTGCCCGCCGACACGGTCGTGGTCGGGGTGGGCGCGATCCCGTGCGTCGGGTGGCTTTCCGGTTCGGGGCTGGCCATCGACAACGGCGTGCGCACCGACGCGCACGGCGCGACCACGCTGCCGAACGTGGTCGCCGTCGGCGACTGCGCGGTCGCGCACAACCCCTACGCGGGCGCCGTGATCCGCTTGGAGCACTGGACGAACGCGGCCAGGCAGCCCGAACTCGCCGCGGCCGTCCTGCTGGGCCGCCCGCCGCGGGCGAAGCAGGCGCCGCCGTACTTTTGGTCCGACCAGTACGGGGTGCGGTTGCAGTTCGCCGGGTTCCGCAGGCCGGGCGACAAAGTCGACATCGTCGAAGGCGACACCCAGTCGCGGTCCTTCGTCGCCGCCTATCGCCGCGGCGAACAGCTGGTCGCGGTGCTCGCCGTCAACCGCCCCAAGTCCTTCGGCCGCATGCGCCGTGAACTGGCCGACCCCGTTCCCGAAGCAGCCTGAGAGGTCCCGCCATGACGATCAGCACGGAGCTGCCGCCGAGCCTCATCGCCACCCTCCCCGGCGGGCACTACACCGATCCCGAGATCTTCCGCCGGGAACAGGAACGCGTCTTCGAGCAGCTGTGGATCGCCGCCGCCCGCACGGCCGACATCCCGAGCGCGGGCAGCTTCAAGACGGTGGAGGTCGGCAGGGAGAGCGTGATCCTGGTGCGCGGCCGCGACGGCGGGCTGCGCGCCTTCCTCAACGTGTGTCGTCACCGCGGCGCGAAGCTGTGCACGGAGGAGACCGGCGAGGTCCGGCGCAACCTGCAATGCCCTTATCACGCCTGGACCTACGGACTGGACGGCGCGCTGGTCGCGGCCCCGAACCTGACCAAGATGCCCGACATCGACCGCAAGGCCTACGGCCTGGTGCCGGTGCACCTCAAGGAATGGCTGGGCTACGCCTGGGTCTGCCTCGCCGACGAACCGCCGTCCTTCGAGGAAACCGTGGTGGGCGCATGCACGGCGCGGCTGGGGGAGCGGGAGCTGATCGAGGGCTGGGAACTCGACCGGCTCGACGTCGGCCGACGGATCGTCTACGACGTCAAGGCGAACTGGAAGCTGATCATCGAGAACTTCATGGAGTGCTACCACTGCGCCACGATCCACCCCGAGCTCACCGAGGTGCTCCCGGAGTTCGCCGACGGCTACGCCGCGCAGTACTACGTCGGCCACGGCGCCGAGTTCGCGCCCGAGGTCGAAGGCTTCACCGTGGACGGCAGCGCGGGCTTCGACAAGCTACACGGCGTCGGTGATGACCAGGACCGCCGGTACTACGCGATCACGGTGAACCCGCAGGTGTTCATCAACCTGGTGCCCGACCACGTGATCTTCCACCGCATGTACCCGATGGCCGCCGACCGCACGATCGTCGAATGCGACTGGCTGTACAGCAGGGAGGTGGTGGCGAGCGGACGCGACGTCTCGCGGTCGGTGGAGCTGTTCCATCGGGTGAACGAGCAGGACTTCGACGCCTGCGAACGCTGCCAGCCCGCCATGTCCTCCCGCGCCTACCGCGACGGCGGGGTGCTGGTGCCCAGCGAACACCACATCACCGAGTTCCACCGCTGGTTGACGGACCGCCTCGGATAAGCGGCCACGGGTTCTCAACCAAACGGTTGACAAAGCTCGACGTCCCTCCTACCGTTGTATTCAACCAACAGGTTGTGAATGACGGCAGGAGGTGCGCGGTGGTCGAGGACCGGCTTTCCCGAGTGTTCGCGGCGCTGGCGGATCCGACGCGGCGGGACATCGTCGCCAGGCTCACGGCAGGCGACGCCACGGTCGGCGAACTTGCCGAGCCCTACGACGTGTCGGTGCAGGCCGTCTCCAAACACCTCAAGGTGCTGGAGGACGCGGGGCTGGTCACCCGCAGCCGCGATGCGCAGCGCAGGCCCTGCCACCTCGAAGCGGAGGTGTTCGACCTGATGACCAAGTGGATCGAGCGGTACCGCAAGCAGGCCGAGGAACGGTTCAGCCGCCTCGACGCCGTGCTCGCGGCCATGGACGAGCAGGACAAGCCGAAAAAGCGAGGAGCAGCGTCATGAGCACCACCACCAGGAAAGAGACCCGGATCGAGGCGGACCCGAACCTGCCGACGATCACCATCACCCGCGAATTCGACGCCCCGCCCGAGCGCGTGTTCCGGGCCTGGACCGACCCCGACCTATACACCGCGTGGGTCGGCCCGCACAGCGTCACCACCCGCATCGACCGGTGGGACGCCACGACCGGCGGCAGCTACCGCTTCACCAACAGCCGCGACGGGGAGGACGTCGCCTCCTTCTACGGCTCCTTCCACGAGGTGCGCCCCAACGAGCGGCTGGTGCAGACCTTCACCTGGGAGGGCATGCCCGACGGCGTCTCGCTGGAGACGATCACCTTCGTCGACCTCGGCGACGGACGCACCAGGATCGAGACCCTGTCCGTGGTGGACAACATGGAGACCCGCGACGCCATCATGTCCAGTGGCATGGAGGTGGGCGTCCAGGAGGGCTACGACAAGTTGGATGCACTGCTGGCCGACTGATTCGGCCTGATCCGGCGTGAGTGGGCGGCCTGGCGGTCGCCCGCTCACCCGGTGCTCCCTCCCAGGAATAGGCACGATCGGGCAAGCGTTTTCTCCGCTCGAGGGGAAGGGGCACCATGCCGGTGGATCTCACCGGGAAGATCGCACCATTAACCAATTCACCCCAGGCCGTCATGATGCCGCCGGGGGTGCGCATGCTGTCGCCCTAGGCGAACATCATGCCTTCCTGGGAAATGTCGGATCGGAAACGCCTATGCGAATGCCTGCGATCGAGGCGAGGTTTATGGTGCCGCGCCGGGCGGGGACAGCCCCGCCGGTCAGTTGACCTGCCGTTCCTGTCCCGCCCAGAAGGGCTCTCGCAGCCTGAACTTCTGGATCTTGCCGGTGGCGGTGCGGGGGAGCGCGTCCAGGAACTCCACCCGCTTCGGGCACTTGTACCCGGCGAGGTTGTCCCGGCAGAACGTGATCAACTGCTCGGCCGTGACCTCGCTGCCGTCGGTGACGACCAGCGCGGTGACCATCTCGCCCCACTTCTCGTCGGGAATGCCGATCACGGCCACCTCGCGGACCGCCGGGTGGGAGTTGAGCGCGTCCTCCACCTCGATGGACGACACGTTCTCACCGCCGGTGATGATCACGTCCTTCTTGCGGTCCGAGATGGACAGATAGCCCTCGGTGAAGGTGCCGCCGTCGCCGGTGTGGAACCAGTTGCCCTCCTGGACCCGCGCGGTCTCCTCGGGGTTGTCCCAGTACCCCTCGAGGTTGTGGTTGGACTGCGCCAGCACCTCGCCTTCGGGGTCGAGGGCGATCCGCACGCCCAGCGCAGGAGCGCCCGCCCGGCCGAGCAGCCGGGCCTGCTCGTTCGGGTCGCGGTCGGCCCACTCCGAGCGCATGCGGTTGATCGTGAGCAACGGGGAGGTCTCGGTGAGGCCGTAGAGCTGGATGAACTCCCAGCCCAGTTCCTCCCGCACCCGCTCGATGGTGCGCGTCGGCGGCGGTGCGCCCGCCACGATGATCCGCACCTTGTCCCGCCCCGGCACGGGACCGTCCCAGGTCTTCGCGGCGTCCAGTGCCGCGGTCACCACGGCGGGCGCGGCGCACAGCATGGTGACGCCGTGCCGGTCGATGCGACGCAGGATCTCGGCGCCGTCGATCTTGCGCAGTACGATCTGCCTGCCGCCCAGCCCGGTCAGCGCGTACGGCATGCCCCAGCCGTTGCAGTGGAACATCGGCAGCGTGTGCAGCAGCACGTCGTTGTCGCTGACCGTGGTGTGCAGCGCGAACACGGTGGCGTTGAGCCATAGGTTGCGGTGGGTGAGCTGCACGCCCTTGGGCCGCGCTGTGGTGCCGGAGGTGTAGTTGAGGGTGGCGGTCGCCGACTCGTCCCCCGCCCAGGGCGTCGGCTCGGCGGTCGAGCCGAACACCTGCTCGTCGCTCTCGCCCAGCAGCAGGGTGTGCTTCGCCGACACCGTGTCCAGCAGGTGCCGTAGTTCCGGATCGACCAACAGCACGTCGGCGCCCGAATGCTCCACGATGTAGCGCACCTCGGCGGGGGCGAGGCGGAAGTTCACCGGCACCAGGATGCGGCCCCAAACCGAGACACCGAAGAACGAGGTCAGCATGCGGGCTGCGTTGTGCGACACGATCGCCACCCGCCCGCCGACCGGGACGCCAAGGTCGTCCAGCCACGCGGCCTGTGCCCTCGCCCGGCGCGCGACCTCGCGGTAGGTCAGCTCGCCCCAGGACTCCGCGGGCTGGTCGGGTTCGTCCACGACGCCGATGCGGTCCGGATAGACCAGCTCCGCGCGGTCGAGGAAGTCACGGACTCCCAGATCGAAGAACACAGTGCGGCTCCCATCCTCGTTGCCGATCCCACCTCATGATCGCGCACGGCGGGGCGGTCCCAAGAGGTCAGCCCCGACCCTCCCACAGCAGCCGCTCCTCGGCGTGCTCGTCGGTGGTGGTTTTGGAGACGGCGTCGAATCGCATCTCCGTGCGGTCGCCTTGTTCAAAGGCAGGCCAGCCGGGATCGCCGCCGATGGCGAAATCGACCCAGGCGGTGTGCATGACATCGGCGAGTTCCTGCGGCGGCGCGTCGCCCACCAGCGGCGCGTAGCGCGGGCTGTCCAGGTTGTCGAAGACGAAGGCGACTTCCAGCGCGTGGCAGGAGCCGAGCCTGCCGCCGAGGACAGGCGAGGGCCAGGTGAATTCGTACAGGTAGCTGGTTCCCCGGTGCGCCTCCGCCAGCCGAACGGCCGGGATGCGCCAGTAGCCGTCGGTGATCACGGCACTCATCAGGTCGCCGGTTGTCGCGTCCGGCCGGTTCGCGCGGTAGACCTCCAGCGCGTTGGCGGGCAGGCCGTATCCCGCGATCGTGGCATCGAGCGCGGACTGGTCGAGGTGGTCGATGATCCCGCCGGGCACCACGAACAGCCGGTACTCGTCGGCGGTGGTGCCGACGACGAGGTCGATGTCCGCCGAAGCGCCCGCGGCGATGAGCTCCAAAGGATGCGCGGGCAGGGTTTCGCCGTCCACGATCGGCGCGAAGGGCAGTGCCTCCCCCTCCCAGTGCGCCGGGTTGACGGCCATCTCCATGCGCAGCTGCGTCTGCGCGGCCAGCAGGAGGTCCATCGGCACCGCGGCGATGGCCTCCCGGCTCGGCGCCACGCCCAGGATCTCGGCGGTGCGCTCGCCGACCCGGCGCGCGAAGGCGGGAGAGATCACCGTCGACGCCGCGCCGGACTGCGCGATGGCACGCCGGAACAACCCGCGGGCGCTGGGCATCGCCAGCAGCGTGCCGATGCTCATCCCGCCCGCCGACTCACCGAAGACCGTGACGTTGTCGGGATCGCCGCCGAACGCGGCGACGTTGTCCCGCACCCACCGCAGGGCGGCGATCTGGTCGAGCAGGCCCAGGTTGGGCGTGCCGCCGCCGAACCACAGGAAGCCGTCGGCGCCGAGCCGGTAATTGATGACCACCGTCACCACGCCGTCACGCGCGAATCGGGTGCCGTCGTAACCGTCGATGGAGTTGGAGCCCGAGATGAACGCACCGCCGTGCACGTACACCATCACCGGCAGCGAGGCAGTGGTGTCCGGTGTCCAGACGTTGAGGTTCAGGTAGTCGTCGCCGGGAATGATCACGTTGTGCAGCAGCTGGTCCATCGGCGGCGGGTACTGAAGCTGCGGCGCAGTCGGGCCGTACTCGCCCACGTCCCGCACCGAGGTCCACGGCTCGACGGGGCGCGGCGGCTGGAAGCGGTTCGGGCCCACCGGCGGCGCCGCGAACGGGATGCCCTTGAAAGCCAGCGTGCCGAAATCCGATCGGCGGCCGCGCACGGCGCCGCTCGTGGTGGTGACGACGGGTTCGGTGCTCATGCGTTCTCCCTGTTGGTGACGCCGAGGAGGCGGAGCGCGAACTCCGTGTACTCCTTGGCGACCTGATCGCGACTGAAAGGTTGATCGGGGCCGAACCAGTACGCCACCCGCTGCGCCATCCCGCTGATCGCGGTGCCCGCGAGCATGACGTCCGGTACGTGGAAGTCGCCCTGCTCCACCCCTGCGGCCAGCACGTCGAGGCTCTGCTGCATGCAGGCGGCACGCAGTTCCAGGGCGGGAGCCGCCAACTCGGGGGACAGGACGTGCAGTTCGCTGTTGATGACCACCGCGAGCAGCGAATAATCGCAGTGCAGCAGAACCTGGGCGCGCACCAGCGCGGAGAGCCGGGCGGTGGGGGAGTCGACGGAGGCGATGGCCTCGGTGAAACGGTCGTGCAGTTCCCGGTGTCCGATCAGGACAAGCTCGGCCAGGATCTGTTCCTTGGACGGGTAGTGGGCGTAGAGCGTCGCGGAGTTGATGCCCGCCGCAGGGCCGATCCGGCGAATCGAGGTGCCGTGGAAGCCTGCTTCGGCGAAGAGGCCGAGTGCGGCGTGCAGGATGCGGCCGCGGGTGCCGGGCGGCGTGACACCGTCCGGCAGCACAGGTGCTACCGCGGCCAGCCGCCTCGGCTCCCAACCCGGGTCCTTGACCATGGCGCCACGCTATGGCGCCGATGGAGGTCGGTCAACCAATCGATCGGTTGGCTGACAGATTTCAGGAAGACAGGCCCGCCGCCTGTCGCCGCTGAGCGCGCGAGCGCTCTCGAGCGGCCTGGAAACTGCGCAGGTACTGATCACGGAAATTCTCGGTGCCGATAGCCGTCATCGGCTGATCCTCGGCGTGGTCGGTGTCGCGGGCCTCGTCCGGCACCGCGTCACCGGAGGGCTGCTCCGAAGTCGTTTCCGTCTCGTCGATCGTGTCTTGCGTCGTGAAAACAGTGTTCTCTGGTTCGGACACCGCGGGTTCGGGCTCTTCCGCCAGGGGCTCGACCGCGAGCGGTTCCGGCGCGACGGGTTCAGAAACAGGCCCCCCGAGGGCCTGCTGCTGCTCGTCGGGGAAGCGCTCGGGTACGGGCACCTTGACATCGGCCGTGATCGGTGTCGGTTCGGTCCACTGCGATCGAGGCGAGGGCAGCCCGGTCGTAGTGGTGATTTTCCGGATCGGAGTTGCCGCTGACCCGGTCACCAGCGGCGGCGCGGGCGAGGCGGGGAAATATGGCCGCACCGAGGCTTTCGCGGCTGCCACCGGCCTGGTGATCAGGGAGGACAGCGCGGGCGGCGGGGCGGCGGTTGGTGTATGTGCCGTGATCCGACGCACCATCGGCGGCAGGAAGATCACCAGCGTGCAGATGCAGCCCGCCAGGAATGAGGCGAAGCACAGCACCCAGATGAATTCGACGGACAAGGTCACCGATTCCTCCCCACGTCTCACAGGCGCCCGGCTCATGCGGCCGCGCTGTTCTGCTTGCCGGCGCCGCGCTGCGGAGGCACCGGAGTCCCGGCGACCTTCACCCTGCTTTCCGCGCGGCCCCGCCTGCCGTTCCCCTCCTGCGGAATGGGCCCGACGTGACTGCAGGCTTCGACAATCGCGGCCTGCGCGGCGGTGAGCTGCATCGACACCACCTCGTGCAGCTTCTCCAGGTGTTCCTTGCGCTCCACGATTTCCGAAATGCGCTGCTGCGCCTCGTTGGCGGCCATGGAGATGAGGAACTCGGCTCGCTTCGCGCTCAGCGTCTCCCGCTCGGCGAGCTTCGCGCAGACCTCCTGTTCGTGCCGTTCAAGTCGCTCCTCGAAGTCCCGCTCAGCCGCGAGAATGCGCTGCTCGGCATCCAACTCGATCCGGTCGCACTGGGCGGCGGTCTCGACCATCAGCTGCTCGGCATCCCGCTGCGCCTGAGCCATGGCCGCCTCGTGCTCGGCCTTGAGTTCCTCCCGCAACCGGCGGTACTCGGCTTCCAGCCGCTCCGCCTGCTCCCGGTACTCCCGCTCGTACTTCGCCTGTCGCTCTTCCAGATCCGCCGTCAGGTTGGTGGCAAGCTCCCTGGCCTCCCGCGCTTCCTGCTCGGCTTGTCTGCGCATGACCGCCGACTCATGCTCCGCCCGTTTGAGCAGCGACTTGCTCTCGTCCTCTGCCAGCGACATCATCTGCCGCAGCCGCTCGCTCATCCCGGAAACGGTGTTGGGCGACATCTCCAGTCGCTCCAGCCTGCCCCGAGCCTGCTCGAGGTCCTGCCGAGTGATCTCCAACAGCTTCCGCAGGTTTTCGGCCTGCTTCAGCGCGTCGCCGCGTTCCCCGGTGAGCAGCTTCAGTTGATCTTCAACGGATTCGACGTACTCGAGAACCTGCCGACGGTCAAAGCCGCGGAGGGCTACTTCAAATCCCGGATACAGTGGTACCAATTCATTCTCCCTCCCAGACATGCGGGGGATTGAATCACAATTCGTCAAATCCGGTCGTATTGCCCACCGATGCTTGACAAGTGATCAAGGTTGTCCAGTATTTCCTTTTCGCAACGGAAGTCAATGGCCGGCACCACTGATCACGCGAATTGACCAACGCCCGTGCTACAGGCGCCAATATGAACAAAGCTCAAGATCACTCTGAGTTGATCATACCGCTCGGTACTGCTCCGAACCGGTGAGAAACCTGATCACACGGTGGAGTGAACGGCGCGCAGCGTCAAGCGTGGCCGCTCCGACTCCACGCTCAGACGTCCACAAAAGGGATCGCCCGCGGCCCCGAATCCGTTACTGCGGTCGGGGTCCCGTCGGAACCTCGACCCTGCCGGGCGGAGTGGGAACGACTCAAGCCACGTCTCTTCAAGGAGATGAACAAGAAACCTTTCCGAAAGCTTATGACTGCAAGCGTTGAGCTATCCAATACACGGCGCTAAGAATTCGACACCACAGCTGCGCCGACCTTGATTACCCTTCGGCAAAGGGTTTCCCGGAAAACGACTGTCGTAGTGTTGTGCCTGCTAGGACCCCAAGTTTGTGGAGGAGGACGCCGCGTAAGCGACCGCTGGGCGGTCCTGCTTGTCGGTGCGCGGCCGAACCTCACAGCCTTCATTGGCGCGACTCCGACGCTGCGGCAACCGCTCCGGTCGACTGTGGACGATGCCGTCACCTGACTCGTCCACGCCCAGAGTGACGGCTTCAGCACTCGCCTGCCGGTAGATCAGTAGAAGGATGGGCGAACTCTGGGGGAACGGCGCGCCCCGCAACATCTCCCCCAGTTCCTTGCCCTTCGGGGGTCAGGAGGAGGAGCAGGCTGTGCAGCTTGACCTTCGGGCATACCCCTTGCGGACCGCGAGGCGCAGACCGAGCCCACCCAGGCCGAGGCAGGCGGCGACCGCCTTGGACAGCACGGGATCGGGAATCATAGCCGCGGCGATGCCTGCCGCATTCGCGCCGTTGGCGATGTCCTGCGTTTCTTCCTCCGTGTATTTGATGGTCCAGCCTTAGAGATAATTTCCCTTGAGCTTCGCCATTCCTAGTCCTTGGTTTCAGCGCTGGAGCCCCGACGGCGGCTCACCGACCTCGGCACGGTGGCGGGCGGCACGTTCAGCCGCGCCGCCGCGGCCAGTGACTCGGGTGCCGGCGCGTCGAACTCGGCCCGCCGGCCGGCGAAGACGGCTGCGAGGCTCGGGGGTCAACCGCATGGGCGTGATGGCGGGTCCGAACTGCTCATCACCGGTGGACGTGCGGTCCGCCTGCGAAAACCGGGTGACCGCCGTCGTAGGCTGAGGGGCATGGCCCGGAACGCGGGGCCCAGGGCGATTGCGACCAATCGCCGGGCACGTCACGACTACACGGTGCTCGACACGATCGAGGCCGGCATCGCGCTGCGCGGCACCGAGGTGAAGAGTCTCCGGCTGGGGCGGGCGTCGTTGGTGGACTCCTTCGCCACCATCGATGACGGCGAGGTGTGGCTGCGTGGATTGCACATCGCCGAGTACGCGATGGGCACCTGGACCAACCATGAGCCGCGGCGGACCAGAAAGCTGCTGCTGCACCGCAGGCAGATCGACAAGTTGGCGATCAGCCTGCAGAACACCGGCCTGTCGCTGGTGCCGCTGTCGATGTACTTCTCCGACGGCCGGGTGAAAGTGGAGTTGGCGCTGGTCAAGGGCAAGAAGGCATGGGACAAGCGGCAGACTTTGGCCGAGCGCGACGCGCGCCGCGACATGGAACGCGCGTTCCACCAGCACGCCAAGGGCCAGCGGGCGCTCAGCCGGTCACGGCGCTGACGAGCCACCCGGTGCACGATTCCCTGGTCTGGCCGGCCGCATCCGAACATGACGCCCGATCAGTCTTATGCCGCCGCCACAAAAAAGGACCCCTCGCATCTGACGAAATTGCCAATTTCTTTGGGCCTCTTCCGACGGTTGGCTCCCTGCCCGAATCCGCCCCTTTCTAGGGATCAGCCCCTTTCGGCAGGCCCGGCCAACGCGAGTCAGCGCACCGTGAGGAGTCAGAACCCGATACTCGAAGCACTCAATCGACCTTTGACCTGCGGAAATCCAAGCTCGGGGCCGTATCCGCAGGCCCGTTCGGTGCCTGATCGGACGTCGGGCGGGCGTTGGTGGATGGCAGTCCGTGGCGCGAAATCGGCATTTCCCGGGTATTGCCGCGCTTGCCTCTGTTTCAGGCCAAATGCACAATCGGAACAGGTGTGTGAAACGCCGATCCCGGTCGATGCCGAACCGCATCCGGTGTTGCGGTATTCCAGCGTGCAGGCGGGCCGCTGGACGTGATTGGATCGGGTTGCTGCGACCGGCAGGCAACATGAGCCGGCGCAGTTGCGTCTTGGGGGACGGAGGGAGAGCCGCGGATGACGTCGAGGGCACTGGTGCTGGGTGGCGGCGGCGTCGCCGGAATCGCCTGGGAGATCGGCCTGCTCGCGGGGTTGGCCGAGGCGGGCGTCGACGTCCGTGACGCGGACCTGGTCGTCGGCACCTCGGCAGGTTCCGTGGTGGGCATGCTGATCACCGCGGGCACCGACCTCACGGACTTGTACGCCGCCCAGCTCACACCATCGACCGGCGGCAAGGAGAAAGCGGTCTCCTTCAATGGCGAGCGGCTCATGACGGCGATGGCCGAGGCCGTCACCTCGTCAGCGACAGCCGAGGAAGCCCGCATCCGCATCGGCGCGCTCGCGCTGGCGGCCGACACCGGCTCGGAAGCGGAACGCCGCGAGGTCATCGCCGCGCGTCTGCCGGTTCGCGACTGGCCGGTGCAGCCGCTCGTGATCACCGCCGTGGACACCGCGACCGGCGAGTTGGCCGCGTTCGATCGCGGCTCCGGTGTCGGTCTGATCGATGCGGTCGCCGCAAGCTGCGCGGTGCCGGGAGTGTGGCCGCCGGTCACCATCGACGGCCGCCGCTACATGGACGGCGGTGCCCGCTCCATCACCAACGCCGACCTGGCGGCGGGCCACGACCAGGTGCTGATCATCGCGCCGTTCTCCCCGCCGCCGGGCGGCACGATCCGCGGCGCACAGGACGAGGCCCGTGACCTCGAAGCCACCGCTCGCGCACAGGTGGTGGAGGCCGACCGGTCCGCGTTGGCGGCCTTCGGCGTCAACCCGCTCGACCCCGCGACCCGCGCACCCTCCGCCAAGGCGGGATATGCCCAGGCCGCGGCCGTCGCCGATGCGGTCACCGAACTGTGGCGGCGCTGAGGTGATGAACCGCAGGAGCGCGCTGATCGCGTTGGCCGCGGTGCCGCTGCTCGGCGCGTGCGGAAAGGGCTACACCCCACCGTCCGCCACCGTTGTGCCGACGCCCAACGTCGCGCCGCTGCAACTGCTCGAACAGGTCTACACCGCGCGGATCGGGGTGTACGCCGCCAACGCCGCGGGCCGCACCCTGGCGCTGCGCCAGGCGGAGCGGTTCCCGGTGCTGTCGGTGTTCAAGACCTACGCGGCCGCGGCGCTGCTGCGTGCGTACGGACTGGACGGCAAGTTCTTCGACCAGCGCATCCGCTTCGGTGCGGCCGATCTCCTGCCGAACTCGCCGGTCACGCAGACCCGCGCGGGCACCGGGATGACGGTGTTCGAACTGTGCGAGGCCGCGGTGACCAAGAGCGACAACACCGCGGCCAACCTGCTGCTCAAGCAACTCGGCGGTCCCGGCAGCATCACCAGCTTCGCCCGCTCCATCGGCGACAACGCCACCCGGCTGGACCGCTGGGAGCCCGAACTCAACAGCGCCGTGCCCGGCGACGACCGCGACACCACCACTCCCGAGGCCATCGCCACCGGATACCGCGCCCTCCTGCTCGGCGACGCCCTGCCCGAACCGGAACGCAACCGCCTCAAGGCCTGGCTCACCGGCAACACCACCGGCAACAGCCGCATCCGCGCGGGCATCCCCGGAGGCTGGACCACCGCCAACAAAACCGGCACCGGCGCCTACGGCTCCGCCAACGACGTGGCGATCACCTGGACCGACAACGGCTCCCCGGTGGTCATCGCCGTCCTCTCCACCCAATCCACCCCGAATGCCAAATCCGACACCGGCCTCGTAGCCCAAGCCGCCCGAATCGTGGCCGAGGAACTCAAGTAACGGCATTGAGGATCGTGACTGTTCCTCGTGCTCCGTCGACTCGGATGTGGTCGCCGGTGGACAGGCGGGTGGTGGCGTTTCGGCAGCCGACGACGGCGGGGATACCCAGTTCGCGGGCGACGATGGCCGCGTGGGAAAGCGGGGCTCCGACGTCGGTGACGACGGCGGCGGCTCGGGGAAACAGCGGGGTCCAGCCGATGTTGGTCACGGTGGTGACCAGGATTTCGCCCGGGAGCAGCGCTTCGCCTTCGTCCACACTGGACACCACCCGCGCGAGTCCTTCCACGATGCCCGCGGCGCCGGGAAAGCCGGAGATGTCGTCGCCCAGTGAGACAGGCTGAGCGGACTTGTCGTACACATCGGCCCGGCGATCGGGATCGGCGGCCCAGGCGGCAGGGTCGAAGTGACCGCGGATGAATGTGGGGTAGGGCGGCAGAGCGCGATACCCGTCGTAAGCGGCGCGACGGGCCGGGAACGCGACCAACGGAGTGTCATCCCCTTCCAGCACGGCCAGCACTTCGGGGATGGACAGCATGAACAGCTTCTCGCCGTGGCCGGTCAGTTCACCCGCGCGCAGGATGAACGCGCGGAACACCCAGAAGCACCGCACGAACTCGGACCGGGCCAGTTCGCGGGCGCGAGCGGCGGCCACCTGGCGGTCCAGCCTGCGGCGCAGCTTCGCGGCCTTGCGCGGATGCCGCTCCACCAAGCGTTGCCAGGCATCCGAGCGGGTCTTCGCCTGGCGTTCGAGCAACGTGTGCGGGTCCGAGTCATCGCTCGTGAGGTCCGGCCAGGCGGGGTCCTCGCCGGGGCGAGGGGCCGAGATCTCGAACTCGTCGGAGCAGCGGTGCCCCCACGCGTGGACGTAGGCCTCACGCGTGATCTCACCGCGCCGAAGCTGAGCCACGCCCAGCACCGGGCCCAGGCTGACCAACTCCTCGCCATCGCCGTGCAGCCCGGTCAGCAACGCGGTCGCGTCGGCCTCGCCGACGAGCGCGGTCAGCGCCGGCCGGAGCCGGTCGGGACCGGACTGCCGGGCACCGGCGTCCAGGACGCGGCAGGTTTCGTGCAGCAGCGAGTCCACATCGGACCGCCACAGCTCACGCAGCCGCGCGGGATCGTGTGCGGCGCGGAGCTGTTCATGCAGGCGGGCACAGCGCGCGGGAGTCTCCGCCAGGAGAACGGGAAGCCGGGCGCGGTAGGTGCGGGCCTGCCGGAGGAACGCCGCCGCCTGCCTGACGGCGGCTCGCAGCAGAGCCAAGCGGGACAGGGGCAGCGGCGGAACCTCGATGCCCGCGGGAATGGGGCCGATGGTCTGCTCGCTGGTGCGGCGCATGATGCCGCCGAGGCCGAGCGCCTCGCCCAGGGCGAAGGACACACTCAGGTTGAGGTAGAACCGGCCGCCGATGTTGCCGTGCATGGGGTGCGTACCGACCGGTGGCATCGCCAGCGCCTGGATGACCGACCAGGTCGCCGGGCTCATCACGCTGGGGACCGCCTCGCCGAGGTTGGCGGACGTCCACAGGTAGTCGCCGCGCAGGCTGTCGTTCCACACCTCGCGCAGCCCTGTGATCGGACGGGCCTGAAGGATGTGGAGCTGTCCACTGTGGACCGCCCATTCGATGTCCATCGGCACGCCGTACAGCCGCTCGATGCGCCTGCCCAGCGCGGACAACTCGGCGGTCCGCGCGGGGTCCAGGACGGGTGCCCGGCGCAGTTCCTCGGGGACCGGGTCCTCGCGGGTGCCCTCGGCAGTGCGGACCGTCATCACCGCCTTGTCGTTGATCTCGCGGCGCACCTCGCGGTCACCGGACAGCACGTAGGTATCGGGGTTGACGGAGCCGCCGACCACCGACTCGCCGAGGCCCCAGGAGGCGTTGATCAGCACCTCGTCGCGGGCGCCGGTGAGCGGGTTCGCGGTGAACAGGACACCCGAGCAATCCGCGGGCACCAGCCGCTGCACCACCACCGCCATCGCCACGTCCTCGGGCGCGATCCCGTTGCGGGCGCGGTAGTCCACGGCGCGGTCGTTCCACAACGAGGCCCAGCAGCGTTGGACCGCGTCCAACAGGGCATCGGCGCCGGTGATGTTGAGAAAGGTGTCCTGCTGCCCGGCGAAAGACAACTCGGGCAGGTCCTCGGCGGTGGCGGAGGAACGCACCGCGACCGGGCCCTCGTCCATCGCGACGTAGGCGTCGAGGATCGCGGCGCGGAGGGTGTCCGACAGGCCGTTCGCGGTGAATTCGCGGTAGGCGCGGGTGGTGAGGTGGAAACCCGGCGGCACGGGGAGGCCCGCGGCGACGAGCCGGGCCAGCGAGGCGCCCTTGCCGCCGACGGTGGGCAGATCCGCGCGGGCGTCAGCCAGCGCCAACACCAGGTCGGTCACGGGAGAAAAGATTAGGTGGTGGCCCGCGAGTGAGGGGGAGCGGGCCACCGGATCGAAACAGGGGAATTCAGCGAAACTCTATTGTTTCGGCGACAGGGTGATGGTGATGGTGTTCTCCTTGCCGACCACCAGTGAATTGATGATGTCGGTGTCGAAACCGCAATCGGCGAACTTCGGCAGCACATACTTTCCGGTGAGCTTGCCGCCCGTGGTGGGGTTGAAGGTGCCCTCGGACTTGAGGGCGATCGGGGTGGGGGCGGTGGTCTTGCAGTTGGGCAGCGGCATGCCCGCCCCGAAGTGGCCGACCTCGGTGATCTGGGTGTAGTACTCGCCCGAGACGTTCACCGCGCCTGCCTGGAAGGTGCCCTTGAAGTCCCCGGCCTGTGTGATCTTGACCTTGGCATGGGTTTGCAGGAAGCCGAACAGGTTGAAGTCCATCCTGGACTCGGGGAGGGCGATCTTGCCGGTCAGGTTGCCGGAGCCCAGGTCGACCTCGACATCGGTCTGGCCGGGGCCGAGCGGCAGCTTCGCGTCCAGGCCGGTGATGACGGTTTCGCCCGCGGTCGTGTAGGTGATCCGCGTAGGCGCCGCCGAACTCGGCGTGGCCACCATGGCGAATACACAGCACCCCGCCAGTGCGGCCAATAAGGACCGAGACATTCTTCCGTGCATGCGCAACGATTCCAATCTGCTCCAGAAACTGTTGAGTACCTCGGGTACTGTACGTTTTCTGTAGGGGTCGAAGGCAAGAGTGAATGTCATTGCGCGCGTCAATGGCACAAAACCGGGCAGGCGGGGTTGTCGATTCCTGCGTAAGTTCGGCCGCGGGTGGGCGGCTATCGTGCGAACAAGGAGGTGGTGGCGGTGCGGGTTCTCGTGGTGGAGGACAACGACCGGATGGCGCGTCAGCTGGTGACCGCGTTGCGCCACCACGGCCACGAGGTGCGCCGGGTCGGCACGGCCGCGGACGCGCTGGCCGCCGATCCCGCGACCACCGCCGATATCGTGCTGCTGGACCTCGGGCTGCCGGACCGCGACGGTATCGAGGTGTGCCGCAGGCTCCGCGAGGTCGACGGCGTCGCCGTGATCGCGGTGACCGCCCGCGGCGAGGAGCAGGACCGGGTGCTGGGTCTGCGCAGCGGGGCCGACGACTACGTGGTCAAACCGTTCGGGATCAGCGAGCTGCTGGCCAGGATCGACGCGGTGGCCCGCCGGACGCGCACGGCGCGGGCCACCCGCGCCGACGCTGCGGTGCACCGGGTCGGATCGCTTGCGGTGGATGTCGGCAGGCGCGTCGCCGAGGTGGACGGGACGCCGATCTCGCTGCCGCGCAAGGAGTTCGACCTGCTCGCCGCCCTCGCGGCCAAGGCGGGCGCGGTCTGCACCCGCGACCACCTCGTCGACCAGGTGTGGCAGGCCAGCATGGAGGGGCAGAGTCGGACGCTGGACGTCCATGTCGCGGCGCTGCGCGCCAAGCTTGGCGACGCCGTCACCATCGAAACGGTGCGGGGCGTCGGCTACCGGCTGCGGGCCTGACCGTGCTGCGCAGGCTGCTCGTCGTGATCGTGCCGCTGCTCGCGGCACTGTTCGTGGCGTTGGCGGTGCCGCTGGCGGCCAACATCGCGCAGACCGAGACCCAGGAGGTGTACCTGGACCGTCTCGCCGACGCCGAGCGGTTCGCCTCGCTGGCCGACGACGCGCTGCGGCGCGGGCGCACCGATCTGCTCGCCGACGAGCTTCGGCGGTATGAGGAGCTGTACGCCATCCCGGTGGGGTTGGTGGCCCCCGACGGTCGCCTCCTGCTTGCGTCGCGTCCGGACTTCAGCCTGAGCGGCCCCGCGGTCGAGGACGGTCTGGAGACCGCCTTCGCGGGGTATCGCGCCGACCGCATCGAGACGGTGTGGCCGTGGCAGCGGGCGCCGATGGTCGTGGTGGAGCCGGTCGGGCGGGACACCGGTGTGATCGCGGCGGTCGTCACCGTCTCCGACACCGGGTCGCTGCGGTCGGCGGTGCTGGGCTCCTGGGGTTGGCTGATGGCGGCGATCGTGCCGGTGCTGTTGGCGATCGGCGCGGCGATCCCGCTGTCTCGCTGGGTGCTGCGGCCGGTCCGCGAACTGGACGAGGCCTCGGCGGCGCTCGCGGCGGGCAGGCTGGAGGCCAGGGCGGGCACCCTGTCCGGTCCGCCAGAACTGCGGCGCTTCGCGGAATCGTTCAACGCCATGGCCGAGGTCGTGGCCCGCACGCTGCGCCGCCAGCGCACCTTCGTCGCCGACGCCTCGCACCAGCTTCGCAACCCGCTGGCCAGCCTGCGGCTCGCGGTGGAGAACCTCGGCCCCTACCTCACGCCGCAGGGCCGCGAGATCCACAACGACGCCTTGGCCGACGTCCAGGCGATGGCGCAGATCGTGGACTCGCTGCTGGCGCTCACCCGCGTCGAAGGCGTCGGGCCCGCGACAACGCCGCAGCCGGTGGACGTCAGCGGACAGGTGGCGCGGTGGGAACAACTGCTGGGCGAGACCCGGCTGACGGTCGACGTGCCGCCCGGCCTGGCCACCTACGCCCCCGCCGAGACACTCGGCCACGTGCTCGACGAACTGGTCGCCAACGCCGCGCGGCTGTCCGGCGGCACCCAGGTCACGGTGTCGGCCGAGGAGGCCGACGGCGAGGTCGTCCTGCGGGTCCGCGACGACGGGATGGGCCTGTCGGCGGAGGAACGGCTGCGGGCGAGGGAACGGTTCTGGCGCGGACCGTCCCACCAGAACGTGCCCGGCACCGGTCTGGGACTGGCCATCTGCCAGGAGGTGGTGGCGTCCTGGGGTGGCAGGCTTGAATTGCTGCCCGTCACACCGCAGGGCCTGGAGGTGCGGATCGTGCTGCCCAGCGCAGGCGGTGGCTGACCGCGTTGGAGGCAGCCGCGCTGAGGCCTGCTACACACATTTCGATGGGGTGAGTGCAGCACATGGTCCGCTGGATGGAACAAGTGCTGCACTCACCCCGTTCCTGACTGCGCGGCGCTGGGTGCAGGTGCATTCGCGCTGTCTGGTGCTGCTTGGGTCCAGGCACAGGATGCCGAGCACCGGGTGCGAGCGCACCCGTGCTGCCTAGCGCTTGTGACCCCGGAAGTAGCTCACCGCACCGGGATGCAGGCGCACCTGGCCGGTCGCGATGCCGGTGCGGATATTGATCCGGCGCCCCTCCGGGTGGTCCCGCGCCAGATCGGCCCCCTCCGTGAACAGGGTCTCCGCCACCACCTCGACCACCTCGGGCGCCAGTTCCGGCTGGGCCAGCAGCAGCACCGGCACCGTCAGCGTCTCCGTCGACGGCACACCGGGATAGGCGGTCGACGGGATGACAGCCTCGGTGTACGCCTCCCCGTACCGCTCGTTCATCACCTCGCTGAGCCCCGGAAACGGGATCATCCGCAGACCCGTCAGCCCCGACAGGGCAGGCGTCGGCACACCGGTCATGGTGAACAACGCGTCGATGGTGCCGCGTCCCAGCGCGGCGGCGCCCTCGGACTGCCCCAGGTTGACCAGCTTCGGCGTGACCTCCGGCGTCATCGCCAACAGCCGGGCCACCGTGAACTCCGTGCCCGACCCGACCGCGCCCAGCGCCACCGTGCGGCCGTGCAGATCGGGAATCCCCCGGATCGGGCTGTCCGCCCGAACCACCAGGTGCAGCCAGCTGTCGAAGAGCCGGGCGATGGCCGTGACGTCCTTCGGCGTACCCGCGGCCAGCCCCGCGGTGATCGAGTCAAGCTGGGCCAGCGCCACCTCGCACTCGTGCCTGGCCAACAGCTCCAGGTTCGCCACCGACGCCCCGGTGGGGATCGACCGCACCCGGGTCTGCGGCAGGCGGTGGGCCAACTCCTCGGCCAACGCCCCGCCCACGACGATGAACACCCCACCCGGCGGACCCGTCGCGACGCGCAACTGCGCAGGCGGGGTGAAGCGCCGGTCCTCGCAACCCGCCAGCGGCGCGGCAAGCGCCGTGAGCAGCAGAGTTCGGCGAGTCAGCACTCTGAACAGCATATCGGCAATGCCGACATGTAAGCCGAACCTTAAGTTTCCGGACGAACGGTTCCCGCCGAGGCTCGCTGTGGCCACCATCACTGTCATGTCGCAACCACCACGCCGTGATCGCACGCACTACCTCTATGTCGCCGTGATCGTCGCGGTGCTCGCAGGCATCCTCCTCGGGTTCCTGGCACCGGGCGTCGCGAAGTCGCTCAAGCCCATCGGAACCGGGTTCGTTGACCTGATCAAGATGATGATCAGCCCGATCATCTTCTGCACGATCGTGCTGGGGGTCGGCTCGGTCCGCAAAGCCGCCGCGGTCGGCAAGGTCGGCGGCCTCGCCATCGGCTACTTCCTCACCATGTCGACCGTCGCACTGGCCATCGGGCTGATCGTCGGCAACATCCTGCACCCCGGCTCCGGTCTGCACCTGACCAAGGAGACCGCGGGCGCGGGCGCCAAGGCCGCGGGCGACCAGCCCGCGTCCACAGTGGACTTCTTGTTGGGGATCATCCCCGACACCCTGTTCTCCTCACTGGTCTCCGGCCAGATCCTCCAGACGCTGTTCGTCGCCCTGCTCGTCGGCTTCGCCCTCCAGGCCATCGGCGCGAAGGCCGCGCCCGTGCTGACCGCCATCACCCACCTGCAGCGCCTGGTCTTCCGCATCCTGGCCATGGTCATGTGGCTGGCGCCCATCGGCGCGTTCGGCGCCATGGCGGCCGTGGTCGGCTCCACCGGACTGACCGCGCTCAAGAGCCTCGCCGTGATCATGATCGGCTTCTACCTGACCTGCGCGGTGTTCGTCTTCGTCGTGCTCGCCGCGCTCTACCGCGTGGTCACCGGCCTGTCGCTGTTCGTCCTGCTCCGCTACCTGGGCCGCGAGTTCCTGCTGATCCTGTCCACCTCCTCGTCGGAGACCGCGCTGCCCCGCCTGATCGCGAAGATGGAGCACCTCGGCGTCGCCCGCCCCGTTGTCGGCATCACCGTGCCCACCGGCTACTCCTTCAACCTCGACGGCACCGCCATCTACCTGACCATGGCCTCGCTGTTCGTCGCCGAGGCCATGGGCAGCCCGCTGTCCATCGGTGAGCAGATCTCCCTGCTCATCTTCATGATCATCGCTTCCAAGGGCGCCGCGGGCGTCACCGGCGCGGGCCTGGCCACCTTGGCGGGAGGCCTCCAGTCGCACCGCCCCGACCTTGTCGACGGGGTGGGACTGATCGTCGGCATCGACCGCTTCATGTCCGAGGCCAGGGCACTGACCAACTTCGCGGGCAACGCCGCCGCCACCGTGCTGATCGGCTCGTGGACGCGCCAGTTCGACACCGCCCAGGCCCAGCGAGTGCTGAGCGGCGAGGACCCGTTCGACGAGACCACGCTGCTCGACGAGCACGACGCCGAGGAGCCCGAACCCGCCAAGGTCGGCTGAACCGCCAGGCCGCTGAGCGCTCGACCATGAGCGCTCAGCGGTCCGCCTGCCGGCTCGGGTGAACTATCCGCACGTCAGGGGAATCGCACCCGGCCGTCGAAATGAGGTTCGGACACAGTTGAAAACCGGGACTGGCGGTGAGCAGTGTCGGAGGAACCCTGTGCAGGTTGACACCCGCCCGTCCGGGCGCACCGAACAAGCAGGCTCCACCCGTACCCCCTGGGCCGTCCGCAGACGTGGTCTCGTGCCGTTGCTGACCGCGCTGCTCGCCGGGACGGCGGCGGTCGTGGCGCACGGCGTTGAAGAGCGGCTCTCACCCGGCGATGTCGTTCCGGTGGCGGCGGAGTCGGAGCGGGGCCGGACATACCTGTCCGAACACTTCGGGGTCAACTCCGGGCACCTGGTGCTGATCGCCACCGCGGCAGGCTCCGTGTACGAGGCATCGGCGCGAACCGCCGGGCACGAGCAGGGCCTCCGCTGCAACTGGTTCTGGCGCAGGACAGCGAGCGGATCGGGCCGGGCGACCAAGTCGCCCTCCTCGGCATGGCCAGCGGGATCAGCGGCGGGCTGGCCGTCATCCGCCTGTGAAGGTCCGGTGCGGCCGCGAAGGACCGCACCGGGCACGACATCACTTCACCGCATACGCCCTGACGATGGTCTGCTCCACCGTCCCGCCGCGGGAATCGGTGGCGACCGCCTTCAGCGAGATGTACGCCCCGGCGTCGGGGTGCTTGAACAGCGCCTCCCACTGGGACTCGCCCGTGGGCATGGCACCGACGCGCTTCCAGGTGGCGCCGTCGTCGAACGACACCGACAGTTCCAGCTTGCGGATGGAGCGTTCCAGCGAGTCGGGCTGCTGCTGCACGAACACTGGAAGCCGGGTCACCTCGCCCGCCTTGGCGCGGTTGTCCAAGTCCACGGCGGGGGAGTAGCGGACCGCCGACACCGGCAGGTTGACGCGGCCCGCCGAGTGCTCGGAGCGGAACGTCTGCATCAGCTTGACGTGCGTGGAGAACTCCGACATCCCCCTGCGGCGTGCCTCGGACTCCAAGCGGTACTCGGCCGCACCCGCGGGCACCGTGAACTCGCCGTAGCCGGGCCGGTTGGTCTCACCCACCTTCGTTCCGTCCCGGAACAGCGTGGTGCGCGCGGAATCCACCTGGGACGCACCGTAATGGCCGGGCACCCCGTCGCCGAACATCGGAATGGCGGCGAAGATCTTGTCCGCCTCCCTGATGAAGAAACCGGCATTGGGCAGCGCCGGACCGAAGACCGCGACGTTCCAGTTTTCCTGGTAGGACTTGCCCGGCTCGTACCGGATCTGCTGCCCGTCCACCACGGACTCGGTGATCGGGAAGCCGTCCGGGCCTCGACGTTCCTGGTAGAGGGTGCCGGACCAGGTGACGCCCGCCTCGGTCACGTAGTACTCGGTGAGCTCACCGGGAAGAGCCAGACCGCCGCGCCCGAATCCGAAGTCCGCTCGCCTGCCGGGCAGGGCGGGCGCCACCAGCTTGGCCGCCGTCCGGTCCGGTGCCTGGGCGTGCAGGCGGTTGCGAACGGTGGCCAGGTCGCGGTCGGCGACCGTCCGTTGGAGACCGTCGAACATGCGGCCATCGCTGAACCAGGCGACGTTGTAGTTCTCCCCGGCCCGCTCATAGACACCGTTGGCGGACGCGGAGAACTCCTCGGCGGTCAGCACGGGCCCGAGGTGCGCCGATGACACTCCATCGAAACCGAGTGCCAGCAGAGTGGAGCCGACCATGATGCCGGGGGCCCTGCGGGTCGTGCTCAGCGCGACCAGACCCGGTGTGATGCCGTCCCGCTGGAACTTGACGTCGATGGGTTTGCCCTGTCGGGCATCAAGGGTCAGCGCGCCGTCCTTGGTGAACGAGAACTGCGGCTGCACCAGCATGGCCAGGCGGCGATCATTCTCGCCGGTGCCGATGTAGGAAGTCAGGTGGTAGTTGCCCTTGGGCAGCCTGACGGTGCCCTTGCCGTCCGCGTCGTAGAGGAAGTTCGCCCGCAGGGTGTCCAGGTTGAACAGGAACGCGCTGCCGCGGGTCGGTTTGCCGTCGTGGTCGAGCACGGTGAAATCGAGGTTGTAGCTCTCGACCTCCCGGTTGACGCCGAACGGGGTCTCTACGACGGTGTCACCCGCGGTGGCGGTGATGTGTCCGTCGTAGTATCCGTCGGGCGCCGCCACCTTGGTGTCGGCGGTGATGTCCACTGTGGACTCCCCGCCCGCGGGCACGGTGACCTCGGTCGCGCTGAGCCGGAACATGTCGTCCGGTGCCTTCGTGGTGAGCTTCAGCGCGAAGGTCACCGGCTGCGCGCCCGGGTTGCGGTAGGTCACCTTCTTGGTGATCGGTGTGTCGTCGTCGTGCGGCCACAGCGGGCGGCCAAGCGACACAGCCGCGGGATCGGCGTACGCGGTCTGCTTGACCAGGCGCTCGACGTCCACCCGGCCCGCGCCCTGGGCGTAGGCGCCAAGCTCGGGGTTCGGTTTGGCCGAGGCCATCAGCAGGCTCTTGTACTGGGCGGGCGACAGATTCGGGCGCTGAGCGGCCAGAATCGCCGCGGCGCCCGCGACATGCGGTGTTGCCATCGACGTGCCGGACATCGGCTGGTAGCCATCGGGGCCCGGTTCGTTGATGAAGCCGTTGCGTGCCTTGGCGGCCACGATCTTCACGCCAGGGGCGGTGATCTCCGGCTTCAGCGCCGAGTCCCCGACCCGGGGGCCGCGGCTGGAGAACTCCGCGAGCTTGTCCTCCCGGTCCACCGCGCCGACGGCGAGGGCCGCGTCGGCGCTGGCGGGGGAGCCCACCGTCTCGTCGCCGCCGCTATTGCCCGCGGCGATCACGAACAGGGCGTTGTGCTTGGCGGTCAGTGCGTTGACCGCCTCTTCGACCGGGTCCAACTCCTCGGTGTCCATGCCGCCGAGGCTCATGTTCACGACCTTGGCGCCGGATTCCACCGACCACTGCATGCCCGCGAGGATCGCCGAGTCGGGGCAGCCGAACCTGGCGCAGACCTTGGCGTTGAGCAGGGTCGCGTCCGGTGCGACGCCCTTGAACTTCCCGCCGGACTTCGCGCCGCTGCCCGCCACGGTGGACGCCACATGGGTGCCGTGGCCGACCAGGTCGTCGGGGTCGTTCTCGTCGGTGAAGTCCTTCGCGTCGGCGATGCGGCCCGCGAAGTCGGGGTGGGAGGCGTCGATGCCGGTGTCCACGATGGCGACCTTGACGCCCTTGCCGGTCTGCCCGGATTCCCAGGCCTTCGGTGCTCCGATCTGCCTGACGCTGTGGTCCAGGGTGGGTTTGCGCAGCGCGTCCAGCCAGATCCGCTCGACCGAGCCCCGCGCGTTCCACAGCCCAGCGGTCTGCTTGGGCTGGCGGGCGGCCACGGCATTGATGCTTGCGAACTCGCGGTCCACCGCCACGCCGGCACGGGCCACGTTGCCCTTGATGATCACCGGGGTGTCGGGGCGGTTGGCATCGTCATAGCCGCTGTCCAGCAGCAGCTTGACGTCGAACAGGCGGCGGTCCAGCTTTCCGCTGCCGATGTCGTCCACGGCATCCTGCGGCAGGACGTACAGGGCGGATGGCGTCCGCTCCACGCGGAACGCCATCCGCTCCCGGCCCCTGCCCGGCTCCACGACAGGCGTGAGGGTGCCCGCCTTGTCCAACACCGTGACCCGGTCACCGGACAGCAGTGTCACATTCTTGCGGAGGCTTTCCGAGACTGGAGCTTGTGGATTTTCCGCAATTGCCGGATTTGAGAGTACTCCGGTCAACACCAACAGCGACACAAACGGGACAAACGCTCTTCGAAAATGCATCCATTCCCCTAGTGGCATGCCGGGTGGCTGAAACCCCGGGTAAATGATGAAGTGATTCCATGTAACCAGCGGGGACTCACCACGGCACGGAAACGCAACAACTATGTCCGGCCTCTGACATGCCTTTGAGCTAAGGGAAAAACGGGTGAATCAGACGCCTGCCCAGGCCAGGCTGGGGGCGCTCGACGTGAGGAAGCTGCGGCGCAGATAACCCCACCAGGTCACCACGACGCAAGTGAGGTAGAACCCGAGGAACACGAGCAGTGCGGGCTGGAGCGAGCCGTATGCCGTCATCGACATGGCGAACGCCCTGGTGATGAGGAAACCGCCGACGGCCCCGATTCCGCCCGCGATTCCGATGACGGCCGCGGATTCCCGCTTGGCGGCCACAATGGCCTGCTCACCGGCATTGCGTGCCTTCGCGAGGAAGATGGCCGGAATCATGCGGTAGGTCGAGCCGCAACCGACGCCCGCGGTGATGAACAGCCACATGAACGAGCCGAGGAAAAGCCAGAAACTATGCTCGCGCAGGCCTTCGATCACGCCGATGGCGCCGATTCCCATCGCCATGAACGTGTAGAACGTGACCTTCGCACCACCGAGCCGGTCCGCGGCCAGACCGCCGAGCGGTCGGGCGATGGAGCCCACCAGAGCGCCGAGGAAGGCGAAGTAGGCCGCCTTGGACTCGGGGAACGCCTGGTTGATCAGCAGCGGCAGCGCCGCCGAGTAGCCGATGAACGAGCCGAACGTGCCGATGTAGAGGAACGAGACGACCCACGTGTGGCCGCGCCGCAGCCCGTTGGCGTAGGCCTTCGAATCCGATTTCGCCACCGTGAGGCTGTCCATGGACAGCCAGGAGCCGATCGCCACCGCGATGATGAACGGCATCCACATCAGACCGGCGTAGGCCAGGTTGATGCCCGTGCCGATGGTGATGACCAGCGGCACCGACAGTTGCACGATCGGCACGCCGATATTGCCGCCCGCCGCGTTGAGCGCGAGCACGAAGCCCTTCTTCCGCTCCGGGAAGAAGAACGAGATGTTGACCATCGACGAGGCGAAGTTGCCACCGCCGAGACCCGCGGTGCCCGCCGCCAGCAGGAAGAACCAGTAGGGCGTCGCGGTGTCGGTCACCGCGATGGCCAGCAGACCGGTGGGGATCAGCAGCAGCGCGGCGCTGATGCCCGTCCACAGCCTGCCGCCGAAGCGCGGCACCGCGAACGTGTAGGGAAACCGCATCACGGCCCCCACCAGGCTGGGCACGGCGACCAGCCAGAACAGCTGGTCCACACCGAATGTGAAACCCGCCTTCGGCAGGCTCACCACGACGATGCTCCACAGCAGCCACACCGAGAAGCCCAGGTTCTCGGCCAGGATCGAGAACACCAGATTGCGGTTGGCGATCCGGCGTCCGGTCCGCTCCCAGAACGCAGGGTCCTCGGGCCGCCAGTCGCTGATCCAGCGGTCCCTCCCGCTCTTCTGCTCCGGTGCGTGGTCGAGGACCGGAGCCTCGATCTCCGCAGTGCTTGTCATCGAGCGCCTCCTTGGATTGGTAGGTCGCCCGAATTTATTGACGGGGAGTTACTGCCGTATGGCCTTGTGTGACAGCAGGGAAACCGAGCCCGCACGAGACTTGATCGTTGTAGTGAGCAGTTCACGCATCAGCAACACATCACGTGAGAAAGGGGCAGGCCGCGAAGGCCTGCCCCTGGTGGGAGCGTTTGTCAGAGCACGGGCTGGTGCGGCAGGCAGGGTAGGACGCCAAGCAACGGGGGAGTGCCAAGTCCCTGCAGCACATGGCCGACGGCCCGCGGTGAGTACGTCATCGACAGGTGGTCGGAGAGGTCCACCGGGCAGCCGTCCTGGAGCGTCACGTTCTTCACCGTGGCGCCCGGCCCGGCGGTGAGGAACGTCGACTCGTACGGCGTGGTGACCTCGTCGTAACGGGTGGCGATCACCAGGTAGTTGACGCCGGGGACGGTGTCACCGCCCGCGTTGAGCTTGGTCAGGAACTCCGAGCCCCGCGCCTGCTGGGGACCTGCCTCGCCGATCACGATCGGCGCGTAGCCCAGCAACTGGAGGGTCTCGGCGAGGGTGGCGATGCCGCTGAGTGTGGTGCCGTGGTGGGTGGCGCCCAGCGTGATCAGGTTGCGGACCTTGCCGGCGCCGCCCTCGAACTTCAGGTACTGGCGGGGCATCATGCCGCCCTGGGAGTGACCGACGATGTCGACCTGGGCCGCTCCGGTCGCGGCGAGCACCTTGTCCACGAAGGCGCCGAATTCCTTGGCGGAGAGCCGGATGTCGCCGTAGCCCTTCACGGCCGGGTGCTGACCGACGACCGCGGTCCCGGTCTCGCCGTAGTCCAGCGCGAACACGCAGTAGCCCGCGCGCTTCAGGGCCGGGGACATCCGCGCCCAGTTGTTGTAGCGGTTCTCCCACGTGCCGTGGGCGAGTACCACCGGGCGCGGGTGCGCCGTGCTGGGCTTGCACGACCAGTTGTTGGCGCCCGGCGGATCGACATCGGGGTTGACCAGATAGGAGTAGCCGGAGGCGGCCATGAACGAGATCGCCTCGGGGCCTTCTTGAGCGGAGGCCGTCGACTGGGTGCCGAGCAGCAGGATGGCAGCGGTGAGAACGCTCGCCACGCGGGGCAGAGCGCGAGGCAGTGTGACCATCGTCGGACGGTAGAACGGATTTAACCAAGCATTGCTAACAAATGAACCAAAACAGACTCTTTGTCATACAACACACAAAGTTGGCTCATGCGACTGTCACCTGTGCGGCCAACTCTTGTCGCAACGGTGACAACCTGGCGAAACACAGCCCGTGAGTGGCCCAGCGGCTGAATACTCCGCGCTTGCGCAGGATGCGCAGTGGCCGGCCATCCGGGGCAGGATGGCCGGCCACATCGCCTCGGCTGTGGTTGTCAGCTGATCGGAATGCTCGCCAGCGACGGGTCCTGGCCCTCGTTCTGGGTGCAGGACAGGCTGATCTCGCCCAACTGGGTGGGCTGGCCGTTGGCGTCCTTCGGCGTGGTCTTGCCGGTGAACTTCTTGCCGATGGCCAGGGTCGCCGTGCCCGCCTCGTACACGGTGAAGCTGGGCGCCTCACCGGCGATCGGCAGGCTCAGCTGGCCCTCGGTGGGCACCGGGGTGGAGGGGATGGTGAACGGCAGCCCGAGGGTCACCTTGGTGTTGTTGAGCTGCGCGTCGATCTCCGGCTTCGCGGTGCCTTCGATGGTGGCCGCGCCGATCAGCCGCAGCGCGGCGGTGGTGTCGTTGTCCAGGGTGGCCACGGTCTTGAAGTCGGTGACCGAGAGGCTCTCGCCGACCTTGCCCGCGTCGGGGAAGGTCGCCTTGACGTTGGCCGTGATCGGCCTGGGGCCGACCAGCGGCAGTTCGCAGGTGAATGTGATGTTCTTGTCGATCTGACCGGTGACCGATGCGGGGGCACCCGAGGCGGGGCCTGCGGAAATGCCCGCCAGCACCGCGGCAAGGCCCGCGGTGGCCAGTGCGGCGGCGGTACGCATGGACAGGGGACGCAGGGATTCAGACATGGTTCTCCTCAACCGCAATTCAAGGGAAATACGAATTCGAGAGGTGTGCAAAAACAGCGGAACGGGGGTGTCCGTGACGTTACTGACGTGTGATCGAGGCCGCAAGACAGGCCAGAGAATTTGGCGTACGTAACCGTTTTTTAAGAGCGAGGTGCAGGGTTGTCGCCCCGATTTTATCAGCGGTGCCAGCTTTTCCGGGACGGCCTGGTGCGTGCAAAACGTATGATCGTCTTGTCATGTCGGAACAAAGTTGTCATATCCGGGTGAAAGTCTGGGGGTGATATTTGTCCAATCAACGAATGGTTTTTCGACTGTTGTGGAATCGATCGATTCGAGCCTTATGCTGAGAATTCCCCCGCAGCCGCCGAAAGGGTGCACCCAAATGAGTCTGATGAAGCGTTCCGTCGTGCTGCACGGCCAGCGCATCAGTTTCTGGGAGTACCTTCCCGACGAGGGTGTGCCCGAGGCGGAGGACCCGGACGACCGCGTCGTCGTGCTGCTGCACGGTGTCGCGGGCAGCGCGCAGACCTGGCGGTCCACCCTGGCCGAGTTGGAACGGCTGCGGTTCAACCGGCGGGTGATCGCCCCCGACATGCTCGGGCACGGCGAGTCCTCCAAGCCGCGCACCGACTACTCGATCGGCGCCTACGCCTGCTCCGTGCGCGACCTGCTGCTGCGGCTCGGCCACCGCAAGGCGACCCTGGTCGGCCACTCGCTGGGCGGCGGCGTGGTCATGCAGTTCACCTACCAGTTCCCGGAGATGGTCAACCGCGGCATGCTGGTGGACTCGGGAGGCCTGGGCACCGCCGTGAGCATCGCGCTGCGGGCCGCGACCATCCCCGGCTCCGAGATCGTGCTGGCCTTGGCCGTCAACCGGCTCACCCTCGGGCTCGGCAACAGCCTCGGCGCGCTGGCCAAGAGTTTGGGTGCCACCTTCTCCAGCGAACTGGTCGAGTTGGGCATGCACGTAGCCTCGCTGGCCGACGGGAAACGCCGCTCGGCGTTCCTGAAGACGGTCCGCAGCGTGATCGACCTGCGCGGTCAGCGGGTCAGTGCGGTCGACCGGCTGTACCTGGCATCCGATCTGGGTCCGGTGCTCATCGTGTGGGGCGCGAAGGACCGGATCATCCCCGTCGGCCATGGTTACCGCGGTTCGCAGTTGTTGGCGGGCAGCGAGTTGGAGGTCTTCGCCGAAGCGGGCCACTTCCCGCACTGCGCGGATCCTGAGCGCTTTGCACGGCTTCTCGTTGACTTCGTGACGAACACCAAACCGGCAAACGCCGACATGGACGACCTCGTGCTGAAGCTGATCAGAAACGAGTAGCGGCGATCAAGGCTCAAAATTTGTAACGCCGTTGACATCCTGCCTGGCCCAGGCTGTCATCCATGGGCGACGAAGATGCCGTTTCGCCCCTTTTCGGCGTCACTTTTGGGGCTATTCGTTACGACCCTATGACCAGCGTCGTTAACAAGTTATGGTCGAAGTCACAAAAGCGGTCTGGGGGCTACCGACATTTTCGCTCCTCGCGCGGAAAGGACGATCATGTTGACAGGTCAAGGCGCGACCCGCACGAACGGGCACACCCAAACGGGGTTACGGCCCGCCCGCAGCGGCCCGCCGCCCGCGGGCGGTGCCGCCGCGAGTGTGGCGCTCAGCCCGGCGACGAGGCTGTGGGCCTCGGTCCCGAAGGATCTGGCCCAGCGGTTCCGGGTGCACGCGGGCCGGATGGCCAAGGACATGGTCGAGGAGATCCAGAAGGCCGTCCCCGAGTACGCCAAGCCGCTGGAGAGCCAGTACGGCAAGGTCGTCATCGCCGGTGTCGAGCAGGCGATCCTGCACGCCATCGACAACATCGGCAACGTCAACGTCAAGCAGGACGAGTGGGCGAAGTTCTTCCGCTACATGGGCAAGGTCGAGTTCCGTGAGGGACGGACCATGGACAGCTGGCAGACCGCCTGCCGGGTGGGCGGCCGAGTCGCCTGGCGGCACATCAGCGCGTTCGGCCGCAGCGTCGGCACCTCGCCCGACCTGCTGTGCATCGTGGCCGAGGCCATCTTCACCTACGTGGACGAGCTGTCCGCGCTGGCGGTCGAGGGCTACAACAAGGCCCAGGCGAGGGCCGCGGGCACCAGGGAGCGCCGCCGCAAGCGGCTGCTGGAGCTGCTGCTGGCCGACCAGCCCGCTTCGCCACAGGTGCTGGCCGACCTGGCGCTGGGCGCCCAGTGGCAGCTTCCGGAGCGGGTGACCGTGGTCGCTCTGGAACAGCGGGACAACCAAAACCAGCTGCCGACGCCGGGTCTGCACGAGGACGTGCTGATGGACCTGGAGGGCGCCGAACCCTGCCTGCTCACCGCGAAGCCCGAGGAGCACCTGCGCAGGCTTCAGGAGGAACTCCAGGGCTGGCGCGCGGTCATCGGTCCGCCGGTGGCGCTGTCGGAGGCATCGGTGTCGCTGCGCTGGGCCCGCCGCACGCTGGGGCTGGTGCAGCGCCGAATCCTGCCCGACAAGCCGGTCACACACTGCTCGGAGCACCTGTCCACGCTGTGGCTGCTCGCCGACGAGTTCCTGGTCGCCGAGCTGTCCCGCCGATGTCTCGAGCCGCTGGTCGAGCTGACGGTCAAGCAGCGCGAGCGGATGGCCGAGACGCTGCTGGCCTGGCTGGAAACCCGCGGCTCGGCACCCGAGATCGGCAAACGCCTAGGCGTGCACCCCCAGACTGTGCGGTACAGGATGCACCAGCTTGAGGAGCTGTTCGGCGACAAGCTGAACGACCCCGGCGAGCGCCTTCAGATGGAGATCGCCCTGCGCGCCCGCAGGCTCCTCGTCAACGACGAGATGCGCAAGGCGAGTTGATCGTCAGGCGTGCCGCCAATGCCGTCGGCACGCCTTCACAGCTCGTGGCCCGCTCACGAGAGCAGGTCGGCGTCGTGCACCAGCAGCGCGATCTGCACCCGGTTGTTCAGGTCCAGCTTCGTCAGAATCCGCGAGATGTGCGTCTTCACCGTGGGCACGCTGAGGTAGATGGACGCCGCGATCTCGGCGTTGGACTTGCCCGCGCCCACCGCCATCGCCACCTCCCGCTCTCGGTCATTGAGCAGCGCCAGCCGGTCCCGCGCCGCGCGCACCCGCTGGTCCTGATCGGACTCCGCGACCCGGTCCATCAGCTTGCGCGTGATGGCAGGCGACAGCACCGGCGAGCCGGTCGCCACCCGCCGCACCGCCTCCACGATCTCGCCGGGCGGCGTGTCCTTGAGCAGGAACCCCGCGGCCCCGGCTCGCAGCGCCCGCAGCACGTGCGCGTCGGCGTCGAAGGTGGTCAGGATGATCACCTCGGGCGCATCCGACCGGGAGCGCAGCGTCTCGGTGGCGCGCAGGCCATCGGTGCCCGGCATGCGGATGTCCATCAGCACCACGTCGGGGGCATGCTCGGCGACCAGCGCGCCGACCTCGGCGCCGTCCCCGGCCTGCGCCACCACCGCGATATCGGAGGCCCCGCCGAGCATCATGGCCAGGCCCGCGCGCAGCAGCGGATCGTCGTCGACGATGAGCACGCGGATGGTCACGGCGGCCAGGGTAGCCAGGCCGCCAACACGAACTCGCCGGACTCCCGCGCGTGTCGCAGCCGCCCGCCCGCCAGACCGGCCCGCTCCGCGAGGCCGACCAGGCCCCGGCCGTCACCGGGTGGGCCGGGCGGACAGGGATTGCGCACCTCGACGGTGAGGCCGTCGCCCGGACCACCGCCCAGCGACACCGTCACCGGCGCGTCGGGGGAGTGCTTGCGGGCGTTGGTCAGTCCCTCCTGCACGATCCGGTACGCGGCGCGGCCCACCGTGTCGGGGGCGGAGCCAGCGAGGGTGTCGCGCACCTCGACCGCCATGCCCGCGGCGGTCGACTCGCCGATCAGCGCCGGCAGGTCGGCGAGGCTGGGCTGGGGGAGTTCGCCGACGGGCGCGCGGAGCACGCCGATGACCTCGCGCAGGTCTTGCAACGCTTGGTGGGCGGAGGCCCGGATCACCTGCGCGGCCTGCGCGATCTCGGCGGGCGAGGCATCGGGCCGGTACTCCAGCGCGCCGGCGTGCACGCTCAGCAGCGACAGCCGGTGGCCGAGCACGTCGTGCATCTCGCGGGCGATCTCCTCGCGGGCGTTGAGTTGCGCCTGTTCGGTGCGCAGCCGGGCCTCCGTCTCGGCGCGCAGCACCAGTTGGCGCCGGTTGCGGATGTACAGGCCCCAGCCGACCGCCGCGGTGTAGACGCTGATGCCCAGCAGCATGATCAGGAAGGCGGGCGCGTCGGGCTCCGGCCGCAGGTACGCGTAGATCGGGGTGGTCAGCATCGCGGCGGCGGTCACCGCGGCGGTGACCTTGATCGGGCGGTGCACGGCGACGGTGAACAGCCCGATGATGGTGGCACCGGCGATGAACTCGGAGAATGTCGACAGCGCGACGAGGACCAGCGTCAACTGCACGGGCCAGCGGCGCCGCAGCCACACCGCGGCACAGGCCCCCGCTCCGAGCAGCTGGTCGGTGACCAGCACCCACTGCGGGATGTGCGTCTGGCCGATGCGATCCATCGCGGTGATCAGGCCGAAGACCACCGCGAACAGGAACACGCCGGTGTCGACCCACCAGTCACGCCTGCTGCGCCGTGCCTCCATGCAGGTCAACCTACCCGCGGACCCCGCATCCGAACGGCTGCCCTAAGTCGACGGTGGTCGATACTTTGGTCGCGGACGCCTCCCCGCCGCGCAGCCCTTGGTGGCCTCGTCGCAGCCCGAAGACCGATGACCACGGACGACCGGGATTCCTAGCGTTTGGGCATGCGCACTCTCATCCAGATTCTCGGCGTGACCGTGATCCTCCAGGGGATCGGCGGCGTGATCAACAGTCTCGGCGTCGACCTGTGGGGCAAGCTGTTCCTGATCGACCGAATCCCGTTCCTGGACGGGTATGAGATCTTCGCGAGCGCGGGCTTGGCGGTGCTGGGCTTCGTGGTGCTCGCCGTGTCCGACCGCGTCCCGGAGAACAAGGCATGATGACGACCCTCGCCCGCGGCGCGGTTCGTTCCAGCGAACGTTCCCTGGCACCGGACCTGGCGCGCGGCGTCATGCTCCTGCTGATCGTGTTGTCCAACACCGCCTTCCACCTCTACGCCCAGCGGCACGGCGCATCCGGCTGGCATCCGGTGGAGGGCGGCATCGCCGACCGGATCACCCAGTTCCTGATGATCCTGGTGCTGGACATGCGGACGTATCCGCTGTTCGCGTTCCTGTTCGGCTACGGGATGATGCAGTTGTTCCGCCGCCAGACCAGCGCGGGCACCAGCGAGAAGAAGGCCGTCGGCCTGCTGCGCCGCCGCAGCCTGTGGCTGATCGTGTTCGGGTTCGCGCACGCCGCGCTGCTGATGGCGGGGGACATCCTCAGCGCCTACGGCGTCGCGAGCCTGATCATCGGCTGGCTGTTCATCCGCCGCAAGGACAAGACAGTGCTGGTCTGGGCGCTGATCTTCCTCGCCGCGACCGTGGTTTTGGCGCTGCCCGCGATCCGGGCGGTGGTCACCGGTGACCTGGCCGCGCTGGGCACGGCGACCACCGAGCCGTCCACCGTGTACTACGCCGCAGGCGAGACCGATCCGCTGACCGCGTCGGTCACCAGGATGACCACCTGGCTGTTCGTGGCGTTCGTTGGCGGGGTGCTTGGCTTGCCCAACTTCGCCGTCATGCTGCTGGGCTTCTGGGCGGCCCGGCGTCGGGTGCTGGAGGCACCGGGCAGCCATCTGCCGCTGCTGCGCTGGACCGCGCTGATCGGCATCCCGATCGGCTGGCTGGGCTCGCTGCCCGCCGCGCTGGCCCACGTGGGGCTGATCGCCGTGCCACCGCAGGCCGTGTCCGAGGCAGGCGCGCTGCGTGAACTCCAGGACCTCACCGGTGTCGCGTCGGGACTCGGCTACGTCGCGGTGTTCGGGCTGGTGGCGCACTGGCTCGGCACCCGCAGGAGCCTTCCCGTCACGGCGGTGGCCGCGGTGGGCAAGCGGTCGCTGTCCTGCTACCTGACCCACTCGCTGCTCTTCTCCCCGGTGCTTGCCGCCTGGGGGTTGGGGCTCGGCGCTCACCTGAGCAGCGCCACGATGGCGTTATTCGCGTTGGGGGTCTGGCTGCTGACCGTAATCGCGGCGTATGGATTGGAACGGCGTGATCTTCGCGGTCCCGCCGAGTGGCTGCTGCGAAAACTCCTGTACCGGCACGTGGGGCGCACACACGCCACGACGAAAGCCGCGGCAGACGTGTGATCCACCTTGATGCGGGCAACCTCACCTATTAGAAGTCCGTCATACAGGTGAACGCTTACGTGGCGTCCCGCGTTAGATGCCTGTGTGACCTGGGGACGAAGGTGGTGAAGACATGACGGTCGCGGACAACCGTGACGAACTGGTACCTCTGCGAACCGACTTCGATCAGGAATGGCGCGGGTACGACCGAGAACAGGTGCAGCAGTATGTCGCGGCCATGGAGGCCGAGCTCAGATTGCTGACCGCGGACCGGGACTCCGCGGTGTCCCGTGCCGAGGGTATTACCCGCCAGGTCGAGAGTCTTCGCTCCGAGAACGCCCGCCTCAAGAAACACCTGGACCAGGTCTGCCGCCGCCCGATCGACACCTCGGCGTTGCCCGACCGGCTGCGTCGTATGGTCGAGCTTGCCGAGGACGAGGCTTCCGAGATCACCGAACGCGCCCGCATCGCCGCGGACCAGTGCTGGCGGGCCGCCCAGCAGGGTGCGGCGAGACTGCGGGAGCGGCACGAGCGGCTGCTGACCGAGTTCGACACCCGCCGCCGCGAGATGGAGGCCGAGCAGCGCGACATGATGCGGCAGTCGCGGGTTCAGGTGGAGCAGATGACGCGGCAGGCCGCCCAGCGCCGCCGAGAGCTGGACGAGCAGGCGGACAACCAGCGCGCCCAGATCGAAAGCGACTTCGAGATGGCGATGCGTCAGCGCCGCGAGGAAGCCAACCGCTCCATCGCCGAACAGGAGACCGCCGCCAAGGCCAAGGCGGACCAGCTGATCGCCGACGCCGAGGAACACGCCGAACGCATCATGGCGAAGGCCAAGGCCGAGATCGCCGAACTGAACACGGTCCGCGACCAGGTCTCCACCCAACTCCGCACATTGCAGCTACTGGTCGACCAGGCAGGCCCGCTGCTGGACGAACCCAAGGTGCCTGAGCAGCCCGCCACCGTGGACAGAGTCCCGGACCGGGTGCACGAGGAAGTCTTGGTCTAAGCCCGCGAAAGTCCCGACGGGCCGGCCCGCCGACCTCGGCGCGGTCGGTCCGTCTCGGCTAACGGGACTGGAACTCCAGCCGGACGAAGGGGATGTGTTCGCCGACCGCGGCGAAATCCGCGGGGGTCCCGTCGACTTCGAACCCGAGGTACCGGCTCAGGCGCCGGGCGAGCTTGGGCTGGGCGGCGCCGTAGCGCACCATCAGCCGCGCGCCCTCCTCCATCGGAACACGCTCGGCGACCGCGCGAAGTTTGCGGTGGCCGATCTGTACGGTGACGTCCGGGTTGGCGCGGACGTTGCGGAACCAGTCGGAGCGGGTCCCGAAGCCGGAAGGCACCGTGCAGCTGTGCTCGGTGTGCTCGACCGTCTCCAGTACCACCTGCCGGGGCCGGCCTGTTCGCCTGCCGACATGGGTGAGGTGGACGAAGCGGCTGCCCAGCAGGCCGCCCAAGCCGCAGCGGTAGAGCAGGATCGGTGCGCGCAGCAGCAGACGGCGCAGGCCGCGTGGTGGCTCAGGCTGGGAAATCTCTTTCATGGGCACCCCGCCGCCACAGTAGCCTCGCCGTCATGTGGCCGCGTGTCGATGGACTCCGCACCGTGGAACTGGGTTCCCCGGGTGCGCAGCGTGATGAGCTCAACGGCCTGGTCCTCGCGGGGAAGAAGCGGGCCACGGCGGGCCTGCTCGGTTTCGACTACGAACGCGAGGGCGAGGAGGTCGAGCACGTCGGCGAGCGGCTTGTGCTGCTGGACAACGACGGCGCACCGCTGGCGCGCATCGAGGTGACCAGGGTCGAGATCGTGCCGTTCGAGAAGGTCGCCTGGGAGTTCGCACAAACCGAGGGCGAGGGCTTTCGCTCGATCGAGCACTGGCGGGAGGCCCACATCGGATTCTGGGCGGGCGAGGGTCACCAGGTGCGGATGGACGAACCCACTGTGTGCCTGTACTTCCGACTCCTCGGCTGACACGAACCGTGCCGCCTCGGTGGCTGTGGGTTATGCCGAACGCTGCCCTGCGCGCGGATTGTCTTGCACCCCTACGGTGACACCTGTAAACATCGGAATGTCACGACCAATGGGTTCGTGGGTATTGTTGATTGTCGCGTTGGGGGAATCATGCAGCAGCTGATCGCTATTTTTGTGTGCGCACAGGGTCCTGGTGGCGGCGACGGCGACGGCGCTGGCTGGGATTAATGTGAGGTGAAATCGGCATATCGCCGCAGACCCACGAAATAAACTGTTTGCGGCGATTGCCGATTTACGGAGATTCGCAACGGTTGTCCAGCCAGCCCCGCTCACAGGCACGCACGCCCGCCTCGAAGCGGCTGCGTGCGCCGAGCCGGGTGGTCAGGTCGGACATCATCCGCCGGACCGTGCGCAGCGACACCCCGAGCCGCTTGCCCGCGGCGTCATCGGTGATCCCGCAGGCCAGCAGGTTCAGCAACTCGCGTTCCTGCTCGGTCACGCTGTCCGGATCGGTGCGCGTCACCACCGGTTCCAAGGGCTGAGCGGAGTTCCAGACCTGCTGGAACAGCGCGGTCATCGCGGCGATGAAGCCGGGTCCCCACAGCTGGACGGCGCCGCGGCGGGTGTTCTCGGGGTCGATGGGAATGAGCACCGTCTCGCGGTCGAACAACACCATGCGCAGCGGCAGGGTGGGCGCGGTGCGGACCTCGCCGCCCATAGTGGCGAGCCACTGCGCGTAGTGCCGGGTGGCGGGATCATTGCGAATGCTGTCCAGGTAAATCGTGCGAACCGCGACACCGCGGGACAGAAGGGACGCGTCCAGCGGTTTGCTGGCGCGGAGACTGGCCTCGGAATGCGCACCACCCGGCATCAGGGAAAGGCACTCGGTTCGCGCATTTTCAGCCAATTGCTCGAGCCGCTGCTGAATGGCGTCGATGCCTTCCAGGTTCTCGGCTTGATGACGCGTTCCATCGGCGGAGAGCTCGGCGTATTCGGCGGTCAGCTCGCCAATGGCGAGTTGCGCTTCGGCGAACTCGTGCTGCTTTCGGAGCAGTTCGGCCTGCTGTCTTCGCAGCAACAGGCGCAGTCCGATTTCCGGACTGACCGGCCTGAGCTCGCCGGGCCGGTCGATGGAGTCCCGCACCAGGTTCAACCCGGCCAGCGTGCGCAGCGAGGTGCGGACCCGCTGTTCGGGGACGGCCAGCTGGGCTGCGATGTCGGCCGCCGTGCCGGAGCGCCGGCTGATCATCAGCCGGTACACAGCCTCGGCGTGCTCGTCCAAACCGAGCGCCCGCAGCAGCTTTTCGTGATTCCCCATGATCCGATTCAGGCCGCGTGTCGTTTGTGGGCGTTATGGTACCCGTGTCGATCTTTTTTCGACGCCCTCGAAATCGGTTGGCCTGCGCCATCCGGGTGATGCGAAGCTGGCGACATGCTGATTCGAGAAGCCGAGCCGGGGGACTGGCCCCAGATCTGGCCGTTCTTGCGTGAGATCGTGGCCGCAGGCGACACATTCACGTGGGACCGCGATGTCAGCGAGGACCGCGCCCGCTCGATGTGGATGCACTCCCTCCCCGGCCGCACGTTCGTGGCGGTCGACGAGGCGGGCACCGTGCTCGGCACGGCGGAGATGCATCCCAACCAGTCCGGCCCGGGTTCACACGTGGCCAACGCCGGTTTCATGGTCAGCCCGGAACACACGGGCAAGGGCATCGCCCGCGCGCTGTGTGAACAGGTCATCGAGCAGGCCCGCGCCGACGGTTTCCGCGCCATACAGTTCAACGCGGTGGTCGAGACGAACACCCGCGCGGTGGCACTCTGGCGCTCGCTGGGCTTCGAGATCCTGACGACCATCCCCGAAGCCTTCCACCACCCGGTCAAGGGATATGTCGGTCTGCATGTGATGTATCAACGCCTGTAGCAGGCGCTCTGCATGGGAAATCGTTCGACCGCGCTCGCCTCGCCCCGATATGGTCGCGACATTGTTCTCACTGCTGAGAGTAGGTTTCGTCAATGGCATGCCGGATCGGTGAGCTCGTGCTCAAGTGCCACGACCCCGAGGTGCTGGCCCGGTTCTGGTGCGAGGTCCTGGACTTCGTAGAGCTAGGTCGCGAAGCGGAGATCTGGATCGAGATAGGTCCGCGCGAAGGGTTCGGCGGCCCGCAGCCGACGATCTTCATCATCCGCGACGACGAGCCGACGAACGGGCACACCCGGCTGCACATCGACGTCAACCCCACCGACCGCGATCAGAACGCCGAGCTTGAGCGCCTCCTGGCCGCAGGGGCGAAACTCGTCGACATCGGTCAGCCCGCGGAGGCGGACTGGCACGTCCTCGCCGATCCGGAAGGCAACGAGTTCTGCCTGCTCAAGCAACGCATCGCCCCACTCTGATGGTCGCCCCCGATTCACCGCTTAGGCGCTTGAGGTGCCGGTATTGCGGCTCGCCGGGGCGGGACCGCGCAGTTGGTCGATGAGGTGGACGATCTCCTGGCATTCGTCGTTCGGCAGGGGCTTGGCCGCGTCGCGGAGGCGGTTCAAGCGCCGCAGCGCACGGAAGGAGCGGAGTCGACCGCAGTCGGCGATGGTCTGAGTTGCCAGGCGATGGCCTTGGATAATCTCACCGGTTTGCAGCATCAGCGAAGCGATGTGGATGTTGGTGAAGGTCCGCAAGCGGGTCTTCTTCTCGGGTAGCTGGCGGAAGGCCTGCTGATCCAGACTGAGCGCTCGATCGAGCTTCCCATCGGGAAGATGGCAGTGCATCGATGATTCGGCGAACAGCAGATCGGACTCATCGAAGAAGTTGGCCCAGGTGGTCGTGGTGGACTTCGCAGGCAGTTGGCGCCTGCTGTCATCCAGTGATTTGCGGGCGAGGACCTTATGCCCGATCTGGGCATAGGCGATCGTCAACGAGGTGCCGAGCATCGCGTGCAGAGCACGATCGCCGCAGGATTCGGCAGGCAGCGAAGCGAGCTGGAAGACGCGAATGGCGTCTCCGGTGTGCTTGTGGTCGAGCTCAAAGCGGCCGACGGTGAACAGGACGAAGCTGATCAGCCCGTTGTCGTGCAACTCCCGGGCGAACTGCAAGGCGAGCCGGTAGTGGTGGTAGGCGGCGCCGTCCCGGCCGATGTCCGCCGCTATGTAGCCTGCGACCTGGTGGGCGTTGACCAGTGCATACAGCAGGCGCCTGCGCGTCCCCTCATCGCATTGCGCGGACAACAGCCCCTGGGCTGTTCGAACATGGCCCTGAGCCGCACCGAAGACGCCTCCACCACCATGCAGGAAATCCTGGGCGCGGAGCGCCGAAGTCGTCGATTCGATATGCCGCACATCGGCAGCCCCGATTCGTGTGGGGCCTTCGTTGAGGGAGGTAGTGCGCTCACCCCAGTCGAAGTCGAACTCCCGCCCAAGTGCGGCCGCCACCGCTCCGTTGAATAGCTGCCGCCGGTTCACGTCCGCATCCTCCGGAGAGAACACGGCGTGTTGCCGAGGATCGAGACTTGGTCGGTAGGCGAGGCCAACGAGGTCGTAGGGGATTCGAAGCCGGGTCGCAATGCGTTCGAATACCGCGTAGTTGACGATCTGGCGGTTGGCCTTGATGATCTCGCTGATCTCCGACTGCGCCTGGCCGGTGAGGTCCCCGATCCCGCGCTGTGAGAAGCCCTTCGACTTGAGATACCGGTATATCGCGGGGACATCGCGTGCAACGAGAGCGGGGTGCACCGATTCGTCTTCCCATATGTCCGCGGAAAGTTCGATGCGTGGTGGGTTGTCGGGGTTGTCCATGTCATTCGTATCGACCGTCTGTCACGTAGGGAACAGGCCCGCGCACTGACGGTAGACGGGTTTGCGCCGAACGGCACTGCACCCTTCGGGTATAGCGAAGTTGTTGCGTGCCGTTCGGCGCTTGAGTGCTCAGATTCTAGAGTTGGCGTCGTAGAGCTGTTTTGCTGCGGAGCCGAAAACCACGCCTATCGCAGTGGCGCCGGAGCCTGCGGAATGGTTGGCCCACAGGTAGCCGAGGCCCAGGGGAGTGGTAGAGCCGGTGATGTAGCCGCCGCCGCTGGAGCCGCCTTCGGTGTCGCAGGGGGTTCGGGTGCTGCTGCCGCTGCTGGATGTGGGCTGGTTGCAATACGTCATGTCGCGACCGGTCCAGATCCTTGCGGCGGGGTAGCCCCAGATGGTGGTTCGGCCGTTGATCGGGCCGGTGAACCTGATGCCGTTGGCGCCGACCACGTCTTCCAGGAGCTTGCCGTCCAGGGGCGACATGACCGCCACGGCGTGGTCGTTCGAGCTGGTTGCCACCTTGCGGGCGGCCCAGCGGCCGTAGGGGGCGTCGTTGTTGCCCGCGGAGTTGAAGGCGGGCACGAACATCACGTTCCTGGTGCCTGCCAGGCAGTGCCCGGCCGACCACACCAGGCTCTTGTTCGGAGCGGTCACCACGCTGGCCGAGCACCAGCTGTTGGCGCCGTTGCTCTTGGTGTAGAACACCTTGCCGTGCACTCGCACGCCGGGTTCGGTGTAGGGCCTCGGGACGCGGCTCAGTTCGGCCCTCGATTCGGCCGTCTCAACTGCGCCGAAGTGTGTTCCTTCCGGCATAGCGTGAGTCATGCGCTCGGTTGTCCAGTAGGCAAGGGTGTCGACGGAGGAATCTTCGGTGGCGACCGCAGGGGTGGTCGCTGTAGTTGCGGCGAGCATGAGGATGCCCGCGAGCAGGGGTGACACTCGCATGTCGGTACCTCCTGGCTGCGTGCGGCAGGGAGCGCCGCAGCTGGGGCACAAAAACTAAGTAGCCAAAAACATGAAAAAGCTCCACTCGGCGGTAAACCGCCACGGCTCAGTTCCTACGATGCTGAGCGGGAGGGCGGCAAAAGCGATGTCAGAGAACGATGTCTCCTCCCGTTGCCGAGCGACGGGATTCGGTGAACGGCTCCGCTACTGGCGGGAGTCCGCCGGGATGAGCCAGCGGCAGCTTGGCCGCAAGCTCGGGTACGACCACACCTCGATCAGCAAGATCGAGTCCGGCGACCGCTGGCCGCCGCGTGACCTGGTGTCCAAGGCTGACCAGGTGCTGTGCGCGGGCGGCGACCTCGCCGCGCTGTGGCCGCAGGTCGTGGAGGCCCGCAGCCGCCGAGGCGACGAGCCATCGGCCATCCAGCAAGCCGAGGTCGGCGCCCCGACCAGCACCCTGCACGGCTTCGGCGAGCGCATCCCGATCCTGGACCTGCCCGTGCCCGCCGGTCTGCGGCTGCCCGCCTACGGGGTGACCTGCCCGGTGCACGGCCTCGCGGGCTGTCGCGCCACGCTCTCCGCCGATGTGCTGCTGCCGTCCTTCGCCGCGGGCGGCGCGGCCGTGGCCGACGAGCACCTTGTGCACGCTTTCGCCGCGCTGCTCGCGGGACTGATCAAGAACCACCTCGAGGCGGGCGCCGCCAACCTGGTGGTCTCCGTGGAGTGGTGCCTCCAAGTGATCACCCAGTGCATCAACGCCTCCAGCGACTCCATCGCCACCGCCCTTAGCTCGCTCGCCGCTCAGTACGCCCTGCTGGCGGGCTGGATGCGGGTCGAACGCGGCCAGTACGGGCTGGGCACCCTGTGGTTCGGCCGCGGGGTCGACTGGGGCCGCGCCTCCGGCAATGTCGTCGCGACCTGCGAATGCCTGGCGCGCATGAGCCTGGTGGCGCGTCTCGAAGGCGACGGCCCCTGCGCCATCGGCTACGCGGAGGCCATCCGTGGCGCGGGCCTCGGCGAATCGTGGGCGCAGGTGCTCGCCGAGACCTACCTGGTCCGGGCCCACGCCATCGACGGCAACCGGGACGCGGTGAACCTCCACATCCGCCGCGTGCGGGAGTTCCACGAGCGCTGCGCTCCCGATCCGGTCGCCGCGCCCTGGCTGTGCGGCGCCGAGGGTTACGCCTACACCGAGTCCGCCATCGCCGCGGGTCTGCGGGACATCGCCGTCCGCACCGGGGACCGCGGCATCGCGAGCCGGGCGCTGCGCTCGGCGGAGGCCGCGGTGGTCAACGTGCCGAGCCGGATGCGGCCGAGTCAGGTGTTGCTGGGGTTGCGGCTGGCCGACTCCTACGCCTGTCTCGGCGAACTCGACGCCGCCGTCAACGCCGCCGGGCTGGTCGTCGCGGACGCGATCACCATGCGGACCACGTTGATCAGCGAGGAGCTGCGTGGCCTGCACGGACGGCTGGTCGGACGGTGGGGCGGGGTGCCCAGGGTGCGCGAGTTCGCGGAGCAATTCCCGGTCCGCGGCCGTGTTGACATCATTTGACACTCCACATCGGCAACGCCCGGAACGCTTTAGCGTGACTGGCGTGTTACCGCCTAGTCGGAGAGAGCCGGTCATGGATGAATTCGCCGCCGCGGTGCGGTTGCTGACCCGATCGGAGGTCAACGCCTACTGGGAGCTTGTGCACCGGGCGGCGCGGCGCGAGATCTGGTTGCTCGGCGCCGACCACGGCCCGCTCACCGGCTGCGGGGCGGGCGTCGCCCGCCGGACCATGATCGACCGCAGCGCCCTGGGCCGCAGCGACCGCACCGTCGAACTCCTGCGCCGCAGCCGCGGCGGCGAGGCCATCCGGGTGGTCTCCAACATTCCACTGGAAACGGTCATCGTGGACCGCCGCTGGGCGCTGCTGCCGGTGGCCGTCGGCGGAGAGGTCTCCGATGTGCTGCTCGTACGCGGCTCCACGCTGCTGACCACGCTCATCCTCGCCTACGAGTCCTGGTGGCAGGCCGCCGTCCCGCTGGTGGAACTGATCCACGACCGCTCGGCGGCGCCGGTGGACCTGCGGCTGGTCACCCTGCTCGCGGCGGGCCTGACCGACAAGTCCATCGCCCGCGAGATGGGCGTCGGCCTGCGCACCGTGCAACGCCAGGTGCAGCGGCTGCTCGGCAGGCTCCGCTCCCGTACCCGCTTCCAAGCAGGCCTGCAGGTGGGCCGCCTCGGATTGCTGGAGACCGGCACCCGCCAGCCCCACCCCGACCGGGCGCAAATCGGATAATTCCGATCGCTACTCTTTTCGGGTGTATCAGCGGCCATCAATCGGCGTAATCCTGGCTCACACCGGTCGGCTGCGCCCGCTCGGCGAGCCCGTCGAGTACGTCGCGCACCGCATCGCCGCCAGCTGCCCGCACGTTCGGATCACCGTGGTGGACAGCCGGTCCACCGCCGACGGCGCCCGCGAGGCGGTCCGTCACCTGGTCGCCGCGGATACGAGCGTGGCGGTCGCGCTGGGCGGTACCCGCGTGCTTCCGGCCCTGACGGCGGAATGCGAGCGCCTGGCGCTGCCCTGTGTGTCCACAGCCCTGCCCTGGCAGGTCTACCGGGCACCGAAACGCACCTACGACTGGACCTTCCACTTCTGCTGGGGCCTCGACGACATCGCCCGCACCTTCACCGATCTGTGGTCCCAGGTCGGCACCCGCGTCGGCCTGCTCTGGAACGACGGCCCCCAAGGCGCGGCCCTCCGCGACCCCGCCCAAGGCTTCCTCCCCGCCACCGAGGGCTACCACCTCACCGACCCCGGCGGCTACCCCGAGCCCGCAACCCGCTTCGACCACCACCTCGCCGCCTTCCGCGCGGCGAACATCGACATCGTCAGCAGCGCCGCCGAAACCACCGACCTGGCCCGCTTCCTCACCCAGTCGGCCTCCCACCGCCCCCGACTGGTCACCTGCTCCCGCTGGCTGGCCTACCCCTTCGGCATGGACCACCCCGCCCTGCGCGACGTCGCCACCGTCGTCGCCTGGACCCCCCACCACCAATACCAGTCCAGTGTGGACACCACGACCCCGGAGGCCCTGGCCACGGCCTACGAACGCGACACCAACCGCCCGTGGCTGCCCCCACTCGGCCTGGCCCACGCACTCCTGGAAGCCGCCATCCACGCGGTGGCCGATAATCCTGACCGCGAAACGGTGCGCAGGCGTCTCACCCAGACCCGCCTCGACACCATCGCAGGCCCCCTGGACTGGACCGCCTCCCACGCACCGGGAGTCGCCACCGTCCCGTTGGCCGCAGGCCAATGGCGCCACGACGACACCGGCCCATCGCTGGTCGTCATCGACAACCGTCGCGCCCCCGCCGCCCCGATCCAGGGCGATCTTCGCACTTGGGAGGCTTGAGCGCTAAGGACACTCAGCCCAGGAGTGACGTGCCGGGGGCGGTGGGGTCGGAGCTGATGAACAGTGCTCGGGAGCCTGCCTCGTATTCCTCGCGGGTGATGCGGCCGTCCTCGTCGGAGTCGAGTTGGTCGAAGGCCTGGCCTGCGATCTCCGGGCCACCGTCCCAGGCGTGATAGATCCGCTCGAACTGCTCGCGGTGCAGGAAGCCTGTGTGCTCGCGGTCGAGGGCGTCGAAGACGGCATCCGCCGAGGCGCTCAAGGTGTCGAGGAACTCCTGGGAGGAGAGCAGGCCGTGCTCCGCCGCGCGCATCAGCGCGGGCAGCGTGAGGATGCCGTCCCCGTCGGTGGTCGTGCTGCCACTCAGCACCCGCCACCGCTGGGCGAACGCCGCGTGCAGGGCGGTGCGGTGTGGGGACTCCGGATCGACGCCGATGCTGTCGCTGATGCGGTCGGCCAGGTCGTGGAAGTCCTCGGCGCGGATCACGCCGTCACCGTCCCGGTCGAAAAGTGCGAAGACCTTCGAGAGGTTGTCGGCCTGCAACTGGGTCGTCATGACGAAACTCCCTGGTGATCAACCCAGCGTGATGCCCGGGTGCGCGGTGCGCCTGAGTTGGATCAGGATGCCGAAGCAACCGGCTCAAGCGCACCGCTCATGGGGTGATCAGCCCAGCATCGAGGCGCCGGGAGCAGCCGCGTCGGATGACGTGAACAGCGTTCGGACGCCTGCCTGGTACTCCTGCAACGTGATCTGCCCGTCGCCGTCGGTGTCAAGCTGGTCGAACGCCTGACCTGCGATGTCTGCCGAGACACCGCCGCCCTGGAAGGCCTTGATCAGCTCATCCCTGCTGATGGACCCGTCGGAATTCAGGTCGAGTGCGCGGAATACCGCCTCCACCGAGGAATCCACCACGGCCAGGAATTCCGGTGAGGTGAGCGCTCCGCGCTCGGCCGCCGCGGCCAGTTCGGTGCGGCTGACCTTGCCGTCGTCGTTCTTGTCGGTGGCCATCGCGAAGAAGTCCCACCACTCGGTGAGAGAGTTGAGGATGTTCTCCCGGTGCAGAGTCTCGGTGGTCACGCTCTCGCCGACCTGTCGGCCCATGATGCGAAAGTCCTCGGCGGTGATGTTGCCATCGCCGTCCTTGTCGAATACCGCGAATACCTTGGTGAAGTTGTCGGCCTGCAACTGTGATGTCATGCGTGTGCCCCATTCTTCTCAATGACGGTGATCAGCCGAACATCGACGCGCCGGGTGTTCCCGGCGACGAAATGGTGGGTGCCGCGGGCAGCGGCACCCATACGTTCACCCGGTGCTCAACCGAACAGGTTGGAACCCGGTGCCGCTCGGTCGGAACTCGTCCATAGGGCATTGACGGCGGATTTGGCCTCCCAGCGGGAGATCTCCCCGTCGCCGTCGGTGTCGATCCGGTCGAAGCTTTCGTCGGCGACCTCCCGTGGAAGGTCGACACCGGTGTAGATCCGCGCCCACTCGTCCGCGGACAGTGATCCGCTGTCGTCTTTGTCCAGCGCGTCGAAGATCGCGTCCACCGCGTCGTTGGTGGCGTCGGTGAACGCCGCGGTCGACATCAGGCCTTGCCTCGCGGCGGTGATCAGCTCGTCTGGGCCGATCTCACCGTCCCGGTCGGCGTCCGCGGCGGCGGCGAACATCTCCCACCAGCGCTCGAAAACGCCGATGAACTTCGTCCTGCTCTTCGTGCCGTCCGCCGCGCCGATCGCGTTGCACACGTTCCGCGCGATGACGTAGAAGTCCTCCAACGAGATCCGCCCGTCGGAGTTGCGGTCGAACAACGCGAACACCCTGGTGAGGTTGTCCGTCTGGACCGGTGAGGTCACGTGCTCTCCTAGGGCGTCAGGGTGATGGTCCACTTGTAGCTGATCGGGTCGACGGGGGTGCCGGTGCCGGACTTGGCCGTCGTCGCCTCGCCGCGGGCGTTCTTGTAGTCGCCGGTGCCGCCAACGACCGCCATTGGTCCGTCCTTGAAGCCCTTGATGCCCTCGTAGGTGCGCAAGGACGACATGTGGATCTCGCCCTTGCCGATCCGCCCGCCCGCGTCGATGCGGAAGGTGGTGTGGCACTGCGCGATGATGTTGGGTATCTCGACCTTGGCCACCACACAGCCGGAGTATCCCTGGCCGAGCTTGGCGCCCTTCTCGTCCACCAGATCACCGCCGCCGACGAAGCTGACCCCCGGCGTCGGTGCCTCCGGCAGGCTCAGCACGGCGCGCTTGCCGACAACCACGATCGGTTCCTGCTGCGAGGTGGTGGGGGCCGCGCTTGCCGTCGCAATGGGCAGCACGGCGATCAGCGCGCAGGCACCCGCGAGCCGTCGCCAGCGGCGAGCATTGTTCGGCATCGGTATCTCCTTATTCCGGTGGTGTCTTGCCCATTTGCACCAAGGCGGTCTTGAACGCATCGGGTTGCACACTGATCTCGCCGCTATACGCGTGGTCCATGATGTAGGTGAAATACAGCGACGCGCTCACGAGAACGGCCAGTACTCCGATCATCAGCGCGTGCGGCAGGAATTTCGGCACCCCGAAGAACAGCGCGAAGCCGATCACCAGACAGCCGCCGAAGATCAGGCCCCACCAGAAGAAGTTCGGAATGGAGGGCTCGGCGTCGTTGAGCCGGTCTCTTCGGGCGCTGCTGATCGTGTTGACCCGCTCGATCATCGCGCTGTACAGGCCCTCCTGTCGGGACGTCTCCACGTCCATCGACACGATGGCCCGCCGCATCTCCTTCGAGACCGCCTCCACCCTGGGGCTGGCCTCGCCGTGCGCCAGCCTCGGCCACTCGTCCACGATCACCGCCGTGGCGTACTCCACCGAGATACGCTGGAACGCGGCCTTGTCCTTCTCGGAGAAATCGGTCGACGCGAAATACAGCCCAGGTATCGCATTGGCCTCGACATAGGTGTTGTCCTTGGCGGTCTGGAGGTCTTCCCATACGGCGACCACCACGAACGCCACCAGAATGGCGTAGAACGCGCCGACGGCGGCGAAGAAGTGTCCGCCGACGTCGTTGTACCGCTCCCGATGCTCGTAGTTGACCAGCCGGTGAATGAGAAACGCCGCCAGGATGCTGACGGCGGCGGTGCCGCCGATCGCCAAAAGGGCTTCCCAGAGCATGAGACGCCTCCATCAGTGATCGCGTCGAGCAGCCAACCTGGCCAAGGTTTCCAGCTCCGCCACGGTCTCCGCCGGATGAGCAGGGGTTGATTCGCTCGAAGGTGCGAGGGCCGCGGCGGCCCGAAGCTCGTCCAGACAGGTCGCGAACAGCTCATCGGCCCGCCGACGGGTCCACTCCCGACCGCCTGCCCGCTCCACCAGCTGAGCGATGTGCGCCAGTTCGGGACCGGTGAGCGGGCGGCTCCCTCGGTACAGCGAAGCCAGCGTGGACGCGACAGGCGTGTTCGCCGTCAGCGCGGCCACCACGGGGAGGGACTTCTTGCGACTGGTGAGGTCGGAGTACACCGACTTGCCGGTCACGGCGGGGTCGCCCCAGATGCCCAACAGGTCGTCGGCGTGCTGGAACGCCAAGCCCAGCGTGGAGCCGAAGGCCTTCAGGTGCCGGATCTGCTGTTCGCCCGCACCGCCGAACAGTCCGCCGAGCGCGCAGGCGCCGCCGAGCAGCGCCCCCGTCTTGGCCTGGGCCATCAGCGTGCATTCGTCGAGGGTGACGTCGTCGCGCTCCTCGAACGACAGGTCCTTGGCCTGCCCGTCGATCAGCGCGATCACCGCGGTCGACAGCATCCGCATGCCGTCCTGGGCCTCGGGTACGGCGCTGTCGGCCAGCACCTCGCAGGCCAGGTTCTGCAGCGCGTCACCCGCCAGGATCGCCGCACCGACGCCGTACACCGCCCATGCGGTGGGCCGGTGCCGCCGGGTGGTGTCCTTGTCCATCACGTCGTCGTGCAACAGCGAGAAGTTGTGCACGAGCTCCACCGCCACCGCGGCGGGCACCGCGACCTCGGGCTCCCGCCCCGCCAACCGGGCGCACAGGAGCACGAGTGCGGGCCGCAGTACCTTGCCGCCTTCGCCGCTGGTCGGCTCACCGTTGGCGTCCCACCAGCCGAAGTGGTAGCCGGTGATCTGCCGCATGGAGCCGGGCAGGGTGTCCACCGCCGCGCGCAGCGCGGGGTCCACCATGCGCCGGCTCCATGCCAGCAGTTCGGCTGCACCACGGCCGGTCGTGCTGACCGGAGTGGTCGTCATCGCCTGCTCCTCAGCGTCCGATTTCGACGTTCTCGAGTACGCCGAGGGCGTCGGGGACCATGATCGCGGCGGCGTGGTAGGCGCTGACCAGGTAGGACATGATGCCCTTGTCGTCGACACCCATGAACCTGGCGTTGACGCCCGGCTGGATCTCGTCCGGCAGGCCCGTCTGGTGCAGGCCGATGACGCCCTCGTCCTCCAGCCCGGTACGCATGGCAAGGACCGAGCTGGTGCCCTGGTCGCTGATCGGGATCTTGTTGCTGGGCAATATCGGGATGCCGCGCCAGGTGGTGACCTTGGTGCCCTCGATGTCCATCGCGTCCGGGTAGATGCCGCGCTTGCTGCACTCCCGTCCGAACGACGCGATGGTGCGCGGGTGGGCGAGGATGAACTTGGTCTTGCGGCGGCGGCTGACCAGCTCGTCCATATCGTCAGGGGTGACCGGGCCGGTGCGGGTGTGGATGCGCGACTTGAGGTCGCAGTTGTGCAGCAGGCCGAAGTTGGTGTTGTTGAGCAGCTCGTGCTCCCTGCGCTCCAGCAGCGCGTCGACGGTCAGCCGCAGCTGCTCCTCGACCTGGTTGAACGGGCCGTTGTACAGGTCGGCGACGCGGGTGTGGATGCGCAGCACGGTCTGCGCCACGCTCAGCTCGTACTCCCGGGGCGTGACCTCGTAGTCGACGAACGTGCCGCCGATGTCGGCTTCCTGCTCGTGCCCCGAGGTCAGCTCGATCTCGGCTTCGCCGTGCTTGTTGGACTTCTTCTTCGGCATGTTCACGTAGCGCTGGACATGTTCCTGGAGCGCCTCGGACTGGCTGCTCACCCGCTCGAAGTCCTGTTTGGACAGCGTCAGCACCTTCAGCGGGGTGACGGCCTTGTATGTGTGCTCCCACAGCGCCGAGTCGTCGTACAGCTCGCGGGTGCCGAAGTACTCGCCGTCGGCCATCGTGTCCACCACGACGGTGTCGCCGTACTGTCCGGTGCCCAGCTTGTTCACCTTGCCGTGTGCGATGAGGATCAGCGAGTCGGTCGGGCTGCCGAACTCCGCGATGACGTCACCGGGTTCGTACTCGCGCTGCTGGAAGCGGTCGGCGATGGCGCCGAGCACGTCCGGGTCGTCGAAACCGCGGAGAATGCCCAGCTCCTGGAGCTCCAGCGGGACGACGCGGATGTCATCGCCGACGTTGGTGAAGGTGATCAGCCCGTCGCCGAGGGTGTAGGTCGCCCGTTGGTTGACCCGGAAGGTGCCACCCTTCGTCTCCACCCACGGCAGCATGCGGACCAGCCACCGTGGCGTGATCTCCTGGTTCTGCGGAGCCGACTTGGTGGTGGAGGCGAGGTTGCGCGCGGCCCGCGTGGAAAGGCTCTGCCGCGGCCGGTCCTGCACGTTGATGTCTGGCTGCTCGGTGGTGGTCACAATGTCCGCCTATCTGTCGTGCGTGAAGTGCTGTCGTGCGTTCAGGCAGTAGCGGTCGCCGGTGCCCGGAAACGTCGTGCGAGCTCGGTGCCGATTCCGGTCGGACCGCGCAGCACCCGTGGTTCCACTGCCTGAACCTTGCTGCCGGTGTTGGCGTATCGGCCGGTGCGGCCCTTCCATTCGTCGTGGCCTGCCACCCAGGTGCGCAGCGCCTCGACGTAGCGGTCGAGGTGCTTGCGGGCCTTGGCGTTCAGCGAGAACTCCTCGTGCAGCACGGGTAGCTCGTTCTCCGCGATCTGCTGGAACTCGCGCAGCCGGGACGCGGTGAGGTCGTTGAGCACGTTCACCGCGTGGGCCAGGTCCGTGTCGAAGAAGTTCTGGACGACCAGTACGCCGTTGTTGATCTCACCCTCGAACTCGATCTCCCGGTTGTAGGAGACGATGTCGTTGCGCAGCGGGCCGATGTCCGACCACGCCTTGGTGAGTGCCTGCATGGTTCTGCTCTGGTGGATCTCCGGTGGTACCTCCTGTCCGAGGGTGAGTTGCGCGAGCATGAGCGAAAGGTCGCTCGCGGAGGTTCTGCGCCGCATCTCCACGTAGTCCACGGGGTCGGGGATCCGCCCCTGGACCAGGTTCGACAGCTCCCACAGGAAGCTCTCGATCCAGTTGGTCACCGCTGCGGTGATGGCGGAGCGCTGGTCCCCGTTGAGGTGCGGTGCGGTCCTGGTCCACAGGTCGGCGAGCCCGCGTTCCACCGGGTTGGTCGGCGCCGCGGGTTGCCCGTCCGCGGGCATGAAGGCCTGGAAGCTCGCCGCGAACGCTTTGGCACCCGCCATGTCCCGCGGCCGTTTGAACCGTTCGACGAAGAAGTCGTCGACGAACCAGCCGAACAGGTGCCAGTCGCTGACAAGCTCCAACGCCGGTGCGCTCAGGTCTGGGTGCGTGAGCGCGGCGAACAACGCGTAATCCGCGGCGTCGAACCCCGCCTCGTCCCAGATCCCCGAGCCCACGACCAGGCCCATTTCGGTCGCCCACCGCTTCGAGTGGTTGCGCGCCTGATCGACCCGGGGGTTCACCCTGGCCTGGAAGGGCATGTGGAAATCGGGCACGGCGTCCAGGTGCTCGACCGGGCGCGCGACGGGCTTTCCGCCGCGGCCGACGCCGACGATCGCCGCCGAGGCGCCGAACCCCACCGGACCGCCGAAGAACCGTCCTGGTCGGATGGTCTTGACGTCGCCCTTGTTCATGTAGCGGCCCGCGGTCAGGTGCCACTCGTGGCCGCCGGACTGCCAGTCCTGCAACCCCTGCACGTAACGCACGGTCTGCCGCTGCGCGGCGGGGTCCAACCCATGCTCGAGGAACATCGCGGGCATCTCGGTCAACGCGGTGTTCTCGAACTGGCGTAGGCGAGAGGTCAGCACGTCGTTGGTGAGGTCCGCCGCCGCCTGCTTGTCCAGGTCGAAGTAGCGCTCCATGACCAGGACGCCGTTGTTGATCTCCCCTTCTTGCTCGGTTTCCCGCTGGTAGGAGAACAGGTCGTTACGCAGGTGCACGCCGTCGGCGAAGGTGTCGCGCAGCACCCGCATCGGGCGGGTGCCCGCCACGGAGGCGGGCACCTCGGCCCCGATCGAGTACTCCACGAGGTTCGCCGACCACGGTGCGCCGCCGACCCTGCGGCGCATCTCGATGTACTCGATGGGGTTCGGCACCCGGCCGGAGTTGATGTTCGCAAGCTCCCACACGCAGTCGTGCAGCAGCTTCTCGGTGCTGTCGGTGTAGCGCCTGCGCCAGTCCATCGACATCGCCGGGATGGTCCTGGCCCACAGGTCGCCCAGTCCGCGCTCCACCGGGTTGACCGGCTCCGGTGTCTCCCCGCCGTCCATCGGCATGAACAGTCGGAGCCGGTCGAGGTGGTGCTTGGCGCCGGCCATATCGCCGGTCTTCTTGAAGGCCTCCAGGAAGTAGTCGTCGAAGATGAACACCCAGACGTACCAGTCGGTCACCGTGTTCAGTTCCTCCGGTGGCGCGTCCGGATGGGTGTACGCACACAGGAACCCGTAGTCGTCGGCGTCGAACTGCTCCTCGGTCCAGACGAGCTTGCCGTCGACCTCCGCGTCGAGGATGCCCATCTCGCGCGCCCACGTCTTCGTGTGCGCGCGAGCCGCTTCCATATGCGGATTCACCCGTGCCGCATACGGCATGTAGAAGTCGGGCAACTGATACGGCTGGGACATGAGAATTACTCAGCCGTCCTTGCCGAGTTCCACGTTCTCGAGGATCGCGAGAGCGTCCGGCACGAGAACCGCGGCGGAGTAGTAGGCGCTGACGAGATAGGAGATGATCGCCTTCTCGTTGATTCCCATGAATCGCACCGAGAGGCCGGGCTGGTATTCGTCGGGAATCCCGGTCTGGTGCAGACCGATGACGCCCTGTTGCGACTCGCCGGTCCGCATCAGGATGACCGAGCTGGTCCGGTGGTCGCTGATCGGGATCTTGCTGCACGGCAGCAGCGGCACACCGCGCCAGGACGGCACCTTGTGGCCGTTGAGGTCGATGCTGGTCGGGTAGATGCCGCGCTTGGTGCACTGCCTGCCGAAGGCCGCGATGGTCCTCGGGTGCGCCAGCAGCACGCTCGGGTCCTTCCAGACCTTCGCCAGCAACTCGTCGAAGTCGTCCGGAGTGGGAGCGCCGGAGTGGGAGTGGATGCGCTGCGACAGGTCCGCGTTGTGCAGCAGGCCGAATTCCTTGTTGTTGACCAGCTCGTGTTCCTGGCGTTCGCGCAGGGCCTCGATGGTCAGCCGCAGCTGCTGTTCGACCTGGTCCATCGGCTCGTTGTAGAGGTCGGCGATCCGGGTGGAGACCCGCAGCACCGTCTGCGCGACGCTGAGCTCGTACTCGCGCGGGGTGACCTCGTAGTCGACGAACGTGCCCGGCACCTCGTCTTCCTGCTCATGGCCCGCCGCCAGGTCGATCGCGGCCTCACCGTGCTCGTCCTGGGCGCGGCTCGGGCTCGCGGTGAACCGCTCGATGTGCTCCCGCAGCACATCCGACCGGTCGATCATCTCCTCAAACGCGCTCTGCTCGAGCACCAGCACGGTGCCAGGGGTGGCCGCCTTCGCGGTGAAGGTCCAGTGGTCCGACGATTCCAGGATCGCCCGATAGCTGAAATGATCACCGTCGGCGAGCACGTCGAGCACCGTTTGCCCGCCGTACTTGCCCTTGCCGATCCGCTCGATCTTGCCGTGTGCGATCAGGAAGATCTTGTCCGCGGGCGACCCCTCTTCCGCGATCACATCCCCAGGTTGGAACTCCTGCTGCTCGAACCGCTCCGCGAGTGCGTTGAGCACCTCGTCGTCATCGAAGTCACGCAGCATGGGCAGTTCGCACAGCTCGCGCGGAATGACCCTGATGTCGGCGCCGATGTTGGTGAAGGTGACCCTGCCATCACCCACGGCGTAGCTCAGCCTGCGGTTGACCCGGTAGGCACCCCCCTTGGCCTCCACCCAGGGGAGCACTTTCAACAGCCACCGGGAGGTGATGCCCTGCATCTGCGGAACGGACTTGGTCGTGGTCGCCAGATTCCGCGCCGCGGTGGTGCTCAAGCTCAGACGTGAGCGCTCACCGTTAGTGCTAAATTCGGCTGACGCCGATGCCGATTCGGTTACAGTCACAACCGTTCCCGCCAATCACTTTCTTGCGCGCCAATAGAGATGCGAAATGAGAACGCCCGGAATCCCGGTGCGTGCTGGACCCCTGCGCGGGGCACGCCCGGTTAATTGAGGCACACTGATCCAGAAATTCTGAATAGTGCCGGTTTGTTGCCGTGGAGGACTATGTACTGTCGCTGACAACTGCGAAGCTAGCACCGACCGTCGTTGCTGAGTAAGTCAACCGAATGGGTGGCCTTGAGTGCTCGGAAATCCCGAATGATGCGTAGGCAGAACACCTAATCGAGTGCATATTGTGGGACTTAAAGTAGCCGAGAAAACACCCGCTTCACTCAACAATACCAACAGAAGGGCGACGTATGCGCAGCGGCACCGGAAACGGGTGCACCGCGTACCGTTTCGTTAGGCCAACAGTGGCGGGCGGGCACCGTCACTCGGGGTGCCGCCCTGCGCCGTTCGCGAACACAGGGTAAGGGGCCGACAGGTCGCCCTGTCGGCCCCTTCTCTCGACGCCTGTCGGGGGGTTCCGGCGTCAAGCTTTCACTGGTTATTCTTTGCGGTATCGGGAAATTCGCTACGGGTGGTCAACGCCCAGCCGGTAGCCGCCGGTCCCGCTGTAGGCGTGCACCTGCCAGCGGTAGTAGCCCGCGGTTCCGTTGTAGGACACGGTTTCGTTGGCCGCGTTCGTGGTGCCCTCGGCGACCTTCGACCAAGCCGAGCCGTTCCACTTCTGGAGGTACAGGTCGAAGTCCGAACCGGACGGTCCGGTGAGGCAGCCGCGGTGGGTGCCCGACACCGTGCTCTGGTAGTAGCTCCCGTTCGGCTGGTAGGCCACGGCGCCGGAGTTCAGCGAACCGTCGTAGGCGGCCCGTGAGCAGGTTCCCGACGGCGGCGTGGTGGTCGTGGTCGGCGGGGTGGTGGTGCCGCCCGCGCCGCCGTAGGGGTTGGCCGCCTTCTTGGCCGCGTACATCAGCATCGGCTTGACCTTCGGCCAGTGCGTGCTGTTCTGGCAGGAGTACGAGGGCAGGAAGCCGCCGCAGCTACCGCTGCCCGAGCCGATCTCCCACACGAAGCTGGCCACGCCGAGGTCGTCGTAGACCCAGTCGTCGGTGGCACCGGAGGCGTTGTAGAGCACCTCGCCGGGCTGGCCGTACTGCCAGCCGCCCGCCAGGTTGGCCATGTCCCGCGCCATCGCGCGCAGCGGCGCGTCGTTGCCACTGTCCGTTGTGGAGTAACCCCACGGGAACAGCACCAGGTTCGAGTAGCTGTGCATGCTGACCACGACACCCTTGGTGTCGGCGGGCGCGGCTGCGTTGCCGGTGCCGCGCTTGTCCGGGTAGAGGTCACGCCACAGCTGCTGGAGCGCCCTGGTCTCCACTTCGGAGTTGGCCTGCGGCCCCTTGTACGTCTGGTCGCACACGTTGCTGGAGGTGCCCGACTCGCCCCAGTGCGAGTTGGTGTTGCGGTTGAGGTCGATGCCGTAGTGGCTGGAGCTGGTGCCAGAGCAGTTCGAACCGTTGCTGGTGTTGGCGTTCTTGCGGTGCAGCGCGGGGGAGGTGCCGTTCTGCTGGACGATGTTCACCCCGTCGGGGTTGGCGATCGGCACCACCCAGATCTCGGTGGAGTCCAGCAGCGCGGTCACCTCGCTGTCGCTGCCGTAGCCCGCGGTGAGATGGTCGATCCAGCGCCAGGCCATATCGCCGGTGGTGATCTCACGGGCGTGCAACTGGCCCATGACGAAGAACCGCGGCTTGGCCGAGTTCGGGTTCCGCGCGCAGTCGCCGGACTGCTTCTTCGTGATGCAGATGGCCTTCAGGTCGTAGCCGCCGTTGCCCTGGGACTTGCGCCAGGAGTCGCCGTAGTCCACGACCGTGGCCAGGCTCGAGTAGTTCGCGGCGACCTGGTCCAGGTGGGCGTACTGCGCGTTGATCGTGCGGTAGCCGCCGTAGTAGGTCTCGTTCACGTCCTCCGCGGTCAGCACCGAGGGCTGGGAGCGCTTGCCGGGCGGCGCCCACTTGGGAGCTTCCAGCACCTGGTCGACGGTGGCGGCGTAACCTGCCTCGCGCAGCTTGTTCCCGGTGTCGCTGTCGCCGAGCACGAACAGGTCGTTGCCCTGGCGCTGTTCCAGGACGTCGAAGCCGCGGCCGAGCAGCTTCTGGGCGGGTTCGCCGAGTGGCGCGGGCACCCGGTACACATAGGCGGGCCCCTTGGCGGGCGGGTTGGCCGCGGTGCTGGGCCACGTCGTGGCCAGCAACGCTCCCACTGTGATCGCTGTGGCGCCGAGCGCCAGCAGGGTACGGCGTCGTGATGACACGGTGGTTCTCCTCTTGAGCAGGGTGCTCCGAGGGTTGCTGGACCATTCTCTCGTCGGATACATCCCATTCGGGCATAGCACATTTCGATTCGGAAACGCCTCGAAACCCGCCTTACGCTGCGGATTTGTCTGCGCTGTTCACCCATTGGACGGTCTTATGACGCGGAGTACCAATCCGTTATCGACTCGTGCCCGGTGAACGACTTCGCCGCTCGGCTGCGTAGTACCGGGTAGTCGCGGCGAGGAGGTCTTGCGGAATGCGCGTGCACCGGGTGGTTCTGGTGAGTCTGGCACTGCTGGTCGCCGCGGCGGGTGAGGCGTTCGCGCATGGCGCGCCGCTATCGCCGATCAGCCGGTCCTTCGCCTGCGGCACCGAGGGCGGCAACCAGGCGCAGACCCCGGCGTGCCAGGCGGCCATCGCCGCGAGCACGCCCGGCGCGATGCGCGAGTGGGACTTCATCCGCGTGCCGAATGTGGATGGACGGGACCGCGAGGTCATTCCCGACGGCAAGCTGTGCAGCGCGGGCATCGCCAAGTTCCGCGGTCTCGACCTGCCCCGCTCGGACTGGCCGAGCACGACCTTGACCGCCGGTTCGAGCTTTACTCTGCGGTATCGCACCACGATCCCGCACCAGGGCCAGTTCCGGCTGTTCGCCACCCGCGACGGCTACGACCCGTCGCGGCCGCTGCGGTGGTCGGACCTGGACGCCAAGCCGTTCCTGGTGGTGGACAACCCGCCGGTGCGGGAGGAGGCCTACGTGGTGAACGGCAAGCTGCCCGCAGGCAAATCCGGTCGGCACCTGATCTACACGGTCTGGCAGAACTCCAGCACTCCCGACACCTACTACTCCTGCTCCGACGTGGTTTTCCGCGCCGCGGCGGGAACGGGTGGCGGTGCGGCGGCGAAACCGCCGGTGTCGCCATCGGCCGCGCCATCGCCGACTCCCTCTCCCTCCGTCACCACCATTCCCGCTCCCGTGTCGGAAGACACCCAGCCGGTGGGATTCGCGAAATCCGAGAAGCGCGACGTGACCACCACGCTGCTGCTCGGTGGCGGTGCCCTGGTGCTGGTGATTCTCTCCGCCGCATTGGCGGTAATGCGAATCCGCCGCCGGGACTGACTGCTCGATAACCGCTACTCGCGTCCCCATGAAGGTGAAGCGAATATCCTCATCTGTGTGCATTCCGTGAGCGGTAGTTTATCGAATCGAGATCACGCGTACTCTTCCTCCGGCATGCGCTTCCCGTTTACGGAGGAAAGTGATCTCGATGAGGATCAAGACTGTGCTTCTGGCGGCGGTTGTCGCTGCTCTCGGCCTGCTTCCTGCCACTTCGGCAGGTGCCGAAGACCACGAGATGATCGAAAGCGGAATTCGCGGACTGTGTCTGGACGACAGCCGGGAATACCTCCACGGCACCGGGCAGTTCAAGGTCCATCTGTGGAATTGCCACGGTAACGACAACCAGCGCTGGGACCTGGTCCGCCACACCGGTGAGATCAAGCGCGGCAATCTCTGCCTGGACGGTTTCAGCAGACAGCCCGGCGGTGACGTGGTGTTGTGGCGGTGCAACGGCGGCGCGCATCAGCAATGGTGGCGAGACGGCATGCACTTCCGCAACGGTGCGCGGCAGGATCTGTGCCTGGACGCCGATGCCCGGAACGGATTCGGGAACGGGACCAGGGTGCAGTTGTACTGGTGCCGAGGCGCCAGCCAGAACCAGCACTGGTTCGTGCGTGACATGGACGATGACTGAGTTGTGAGAAGGGCGGGTGAGCGTGGCATCTGAAGTCCGTCACCCGCTCGCACCACGTGTCCGCGACGGGGTCCTGGCCGGGGCCGTCGCAGGCGTGTTGAGTGGATTGCCCTCGACAGTGCACGCCATCGTGACACGCGCCGATCCCGCCGCGGCCACCGTCGCGGCGGGATCACTGGTGCTGCCCGCCGAGTCCCGGCGCCCGGTGTTGGTCGCAGCCGCCGTGCCGGTGCACTTCGGGCTCTCGCTCGGCTGGGCGGTCGTGCTGTCGCTGCTGCTGCCCCAACGCCGCCCCGTGGTGTGGGGATCGCTGACGGGCCTGGCCATCGGTGTGCTGGACCTGTGTCTGGGCCGCCGCTTTCCCCGGATCAGGGCGCTGCCGCTCGGCCCGCAGTTGGCCGACCACCTCGCCTACGGCGCGATCGTCGGCGCCGTGCTGCGCCGCCGCCGGGTAATTCGGTTGGCGCCGGACCGCGGTGACTGATCTGATCCGACGCTGTGGATGTGTTTCTCCGGACTCCCCGACTGGTGCTGCGCCGTTTCACCGCAGCCGATGTCGACAACCTGGTCGAGTTGGACAGCGACCCCGAGGTGATGCACTACCTCACCGGCGGCCAGCCGACGCCGCGGGATGAGATGGAGCACGTCATCCTGCCGAGGCTCTTGGCCGACTACGAGCGCTATCCCCACCACGGTAAATGGGCCGCGGAAGAAGCGGCGACCTCGGAGTTCATCGGCTGGTTCTCGCTGGACCGCCAGGCAGACGGCCCGCCGGACGAGGCTGATCTCGGCTACCGCCTGAAGACCCGCGTCTGGGGAAAGGGCTACGCCACCGAGGGGGCGCGGGCACTGGTCGACGTGGGCTTCGCCGACTTCAACCTCCGCCGCATTTTCGCCACCACCATGGCGGTCAATTCGAGGTCAAGGCGCGTGATGGAAAAGGCCGGACTCCGCTATGTCCGCACCTTCCACCTCCACTTCGACGACCCCATTCCAGGCACCGAACTGGGCGAGGTCGAGTACGAACTGAACCGATCCGACTGGGCGCAACGCCGAAACCAGGTGTCTTAGCCGAGAAGGCGTCCAAACGGTGTACTCGCGTACTTCCGGTGGCGATGCTCCACGCGGCCGGTCAGACCGGGTTGAAATCCTCGGGTTCGTAGCGGGGATTGCCGACGATGCTCTGCCAGCAGGCGGCCAATTCCTCGACGGTGTTGGCCCTCAGCAGTGAGACCTTGGCCTTGCGGCTTCGCAGTGCTTTCTTGGCCGCGGCCTCGGCCATGGCGATCAGCTCGCCGGTGGGCGGGCGCTTCTTGGCGCCGGAGGCGTGCAGCACCATTGCGTAGGTGACGATCCGACGCTTGGGGCGCGGATCGACGGCGAGCGTCACCGGTCGAGGAATGGGGGATTCCAGCGGGGCGACCTCGGCCGTCATCGGCCATTCCGTGTGGTTGGCGATGGCGCCCGCGATGACGGCATCCAGGCTCGCCACGTCGTTGTCGTCATTGGTCAGGACGGTGACCAACACCGGAACGACAACGATCTTGCGCGCACGTGAGTGCGGCATACGCCCCTCCTCCATGCGGCCGGGGCTACGGGTTCAGCTTCAGCCGGTCGCCCTGTCGGCGGCGCTGAAGAATACCGCTGGGATTGGTGCGGGGGCCGCCTTCTTCGGTTGTTCCTGACGCAGTGATGACTCTGAGATCTCCGTCACCTCGGCGGCGTGGCCGTTGTCCGTGATGATCGGCAGCACGGCGGTCTCCTCGGCCTCCGCCGGGGCAGGGACCTCCGGTTTTGCCTGGTCCGGGTCCGGCGGCGTGAGTGCACGCCGGGCCTTGGCGATCCAGACCTCCCACATCGCGGCGTCGCGGTGGGTTTTCATCTGGGTGCGAAGCGAGGAGAGGATGCCTCGGACCCTGGCGGCAAGCTTCTGGTCGGTAAGCACTGCCTCCCAGGTCTTCTGTGTCTCTGCCCCGGAACTGCGGACGGTGTGCCGAATCTCTTCGGCCAACTCCTCCCGAGAGAGGGCCCACCACCGCTCGACGAGTTGGTTCGCGCGCGGCACGAACACGTCCTTCCTGTTGTGCACTTTATTACCGGATAGCAACGATGTGGCTAGGGGACCATTCTCCATCCCAATTACCGGTGTTTTTCCAGTCGCCATCCGCAACGGTAACCAATTTGAGTCCAGTGGTTGCAGCGAGGGTCGTTAACTGCGCGTAGTGGACCCTGCCACGGGTGGTGCTCACCCGCGGCTTGACCGCTGGCCCGAGTGTACCGCTGTCAAACTGCCAGGGTGGGGAATCACGCGCCGACGTGTCGGCGTTGTGACGATCACGCACAACCTGGAGGGGAAAGCGCATGTCCGCGACCACCATGTCCGTTGAGGAGCGCCAGGAGTTCCTGGCCCAACCCCACGTCGGGATCATCGCCGTCGACCGACCCGGGCGCGCGCCGCTGGCCGTGCCGGTCTGGTACGACTACGAGCCCGGCGGCGAGGTGCTTGTGTGGACCGATCGGGGTTCGCTCAAGGAGCGGCTGATCCGGGAGGCGGGGCGCTTCAGCCTCTGCGTCCAGTTTGCGGAGCCGCCCTACAAGTACGTCACGGTGGAGGGCCCGGTCGTGGAGTGGGTGGAACCCGTTCCCCGGGAGACCGTCGTCAGCATTGGCACCCGCTACCTGCCTGCCGACCGCGCCGAGGCCACGGCCGACGACTACATCACCCCGAACAGCCTGCTGATCCGCATGAAGCCCGAGCGCTGGCTCAGCCAGGACCAGTCGAAGGAGTAGCTGGCTTCGGGCCGCTCCTTCGGGCCAGACGACGGTGACCGGGATGTCACGTCGGCCTGCCGCGTCGACCACGTCGGCGGTGCCGCCGAACCCACCGGGTGGCTCGCCGTCCCACCCGGCCAACAGCGGCGATCCGCCCGCGATCGTGTGGGAACGCCGCAGGGGCCTCGCCGAGGGGGTCGACGCGTTGATCTTCCTGCCCAGCCCGGACGCGCGCAGCGCCCCGCGCCTGGTGGTGGCCAGCGCGCGGGGCATGCTGTGGACGCCGTGACCGGTGGCCGTCCGGCAGGGGGCCGGACGGCCACAGTGCGGTACTACAGGCCGAAGGCGAGCATTACGTGGCCTCGGTCGTTGGGATAGGCGGGCAGCCAGTAGCCGGACTGGACGTAGACCATGCCGTTGGCGACCACCGCGCCGCCGCCGCCGGACACCGAGCCGCCGCGGCCCGGTAGGCCGTTGACGCCCTGCACGTCCTGCATGGTGTCGTACTCCCACAGCACCTTGCCGTTGCGCGCGGAGAACGCCCGCATCTTGCCGTCCCCGCCGCCCTCGAAGACCAGACCCGGGCTGGTGGTGACCGCGGGCGCCATGGCCAACTCGCAGAGGTCCTTGTACTTGGCCGCGCCGCCCCAGTCGCAGCCGTTGGACGGCGTCGGCGTCTTCCACAGCAGGTCGCCGGTCGCCGGGTCCAGGGCGTGCAGGGTGCCGGGGTCGGCTCGCCAGGTCGCGATGTACAGGGCCTTGCCGTCGTAGCTGGTGCCCCACTGGATACCGGTCAGACCGATGTTGGGCTGCGGCGTCGAGAGCTGCCGCCGCCACACGACCTCGCCTGTGGCCGCGTCGAACACGTGGTAGACGCCGCTCTTCTGGCCGATGCCGACCATCTTTCTGCCCTTCGCCGTGAAGATGTTGGCGGTGGCGCCCAGGTCGTAGTCCAGCGCCGTGCCGTCGTTGATGCCGGGGCAGTGGCCGGGCGGCGCGTTCGGCATGACACAGATCAGCCGCCAGGTGTCGGCCTTGGTGACCTGCTGCTTCCACCGCACCGCACCGGTCGCGGTGTCCAGGGCCAGCAGCGAGTCGAAGTCACCGGCGCTGCCGGTGTAGTTCTGGCCGGTGCCGACGAACACGGTCTTGGACGCGGGGTCGATCACCGGGGAGCTCCACACGGCCGCACCGGAAGGCTCGAATTTGGGTGCCCCGCTGGGCCAGTTGCCGACCCGCTTCGCCTCGGGCACGGTGTAGTAACGCCAGGCGAGCTTGCCGGTGTGGGCGTCGAGGGCGTCGAGGTGGCCGCGGAAGGTGCAGCAGGCGCTGTGCTCATCGCCCGCGTTGTCCCCGCTGGACACGCCGACGTACACCTTTCCGCCGAAGACGATCGGCGAGCTGGTGAGGAACGTGATGGGGTTGGGGTCCAGGCGGTTGGACCAGAGGAGCTTGCCGGTGCGCTGGTCCAGCGCGTACAGGTAGCCGCGGGTGTCGCCGAAGTACACCTTGCCGCCGACTACGGCGGGACCGTTGCGGGGCGTTCGCTCCTTCACCTCGGGGTCCACCGTGGACAGGTTGAATTCCCAGCGCTTCGCGCCGGACCTGGCATCCCGCGCATGGAACTTGCCGTCGGTGGCGCCGAAGTACACCGTGTCATCGACCACGGCGGGCTGACTGCGGGGCGCGTCGAGCTCCTCCTTGGGGTAGGCGAAGGCCCACTTGAGCTTCAGTTTGCCGACCGTGGCCGGGGTCAGCTGCCGTTCGGCGGCGTTGTGGCGGGAGCCGGACAGGTCCTTCGTCCACGTGGGCCAGTCGGCCTTCGGCGGACCGGCCGCGGCCAGGGTGCTGCATAACAGCAGCAGGGACAGGGCGGCAGCGGCGCCGCCGAGCACACGTCGGTTGATCACGCTGGTTCCCCCAATGCAGACCATGGTGGATCGCCCAATTCGACAGCAACCGGACGGGGAGCAACAGTCGGAAAATTGCGTGATTGGGTGCAATCAAAGTCGCGTGGTCTATACGACCTTTGTCGTTATTACCTCGCGGGCGGTGGGGGTGGACGCGGCGAGGAACGTCAGCATGCTGCGGGCCACCGCGTCGTTCTGGCGGAACGCGGGCGCATTGGTGCGGGGGCGGGCGAACGCGGCGTAGCTGCGGTTGCTGGTGAAGGCGCCCACCGCGAACCGCCGCGGATGCGGCCTGCCGCGGGCGTCGGTGATCCGGCTGTCCGACGCGGCGACTTGGAGCAGTCCGGTGCCGCCTGCTCCAACGGGCACCTCCTCCACCGCCTCGCCCGCGTCCAGCAGCGCACGCAGCACGCTGTCCTGTGTGGACAGAATCGCGTCAGCGGGCAGCCGGGCCTCCACCAGCGCGGTGGCGCGGACGGTGTCCGGCGCGCTCGGGCTGCCCGCGACGAACACACCGTGCTCGACATCGGGCTCCACCCACATATCGGCACCGATGAACCGCACGATGCCCGCGCGGGACAGCGCGAGAAGTTGCTCCAACCGGTGTGGCGGCGGGCCGCTGGCGAGGGAGTTGAAGTAGCCGGACCACCAGCCGTCCACCTCACGCAGCGACGCGCCCGTCAGCGCGGGCCGCAGCCGCCCAAGCTGCCCGTACACCGACAGCAGCGCCGTGAACGCACCGAGGTCGGCGCTGTGCGTCGCCGAGGAGCGGCGGTCCACATCCGCCCTGATGTGGCTGCGCAGATGTTCCTGTAGTGACTCGGCATCGGGGAACCGCCAGCCCGCCAGCGGGCGGTCCAGCGCCGCCAAGTCGATGCGGTCCTCCTCCCGTGGGACCGCCCACTCGATCAGCGCCCGCATCTCCGGGCCTGCGAAGTCCAGCGGCGCGAACCGGGCGGCGAACGTCGGCAGGTCGGTCCGCACCCGGCCCGGGTGCCCGGTGATCAACTCGTGGTAGTGGCCCCAGGCGATCTCCTTGGCCATCAGCGGCCACACGTCGGAGCGGAAGTCCAGCGGGCCGGTGAGGCGGTCGGCGTGGAAGAACCGGGGCAGCGGCGGCAGCGGTCCCCGCAGGCGGTAGCCGGTCTTGGAGTGGTACGGCACACCGCGCCGCGAGCCGACGTGCAGCCGAGGCTCGGCACCCGATGCCCGGTACTCCAACCCTTTCGGCCCGCTCACATACCGCCCGCCGCGGCCCTCGGTGAGCAGCACCATCAGATCGATGAACCCGAGCCCGAAGCCCCGCATGATGACGTCGGTGCCGGGCTTGATGCCCGAAAGGTCCACATCGGAGGAGTAGGCGGGCGGCAGGTAGTACAGCCCGCGCTCGGCGGCGAAGGACGCGAGCGGCGCCAGCGAGTCCGGCAGGCCGGTGTCCAGGTGGCCTTGCGTGAGCACCACCAGGTCGGCGAGCAGCGGCTGGTCCTCATCGGCCAGCCACACCCGCTGCCTCGACTCGGGCGTGCCGGTGACTCTGGTGGCAGTGCTCCGGTGCACCCGCACGCTCGCGTTGCCGGGCAGGCGCTCCCGTACGTGCTCGAATACCCAGGTCAGGTACTGGCTTTGCAGTCTGCGGGTGGCGAACGACCGGCCGGTGAGGGCATGCAACTCAGGCACCACATCGGGTTCCACCGCGAACGGCAGGGTGCCCGCGCGCACGGCGGCGGCCCAGTCGAACAGCGACGGGCCGGGCCGGATCGGGCCCTCGCAGACCACGCTGTCGTCGGTGAACATCGTGACGTCCTCGGCCATCGAGTTCATCCGCAGCAGCGGCGACATCGCATGCCGCCACACCCGGCCCGCGCCCGCGGGGTAGGGGTCGACCATCTCGAACCGCACGGAACGGTCCGGCAGCAACTCGGGCAGGTTCGCCGCGAGGCGTTCCAGCAGACCCGTGCCGCGCGGTCCCGCGCCGATGATCGCGACCACCAGCGGACCCTGCGAAGGAATTGCGAGCAGATCGGGAGAGGAGCGCATGAATAGCCTTTTCGTCTGAAATCGTTGCGGGCTGATCAATTGCTCATCACGCGCGCCGTGCCCCTCAACACGACGATGCATCCAGATAAGCCGGATAGCTGCCGAAAAGTCAAGGACGTGTGTTGGGAATAGTCGTCCAAAGTAAGGTGTTGACGCCGACATGCAGCCCCTGGTCCACTGAAGGCGTGGGCACACTCGTGCTGGTCACCCGCGACCACATCGACTTCGGTCGGGTGTGGTCAAGCTCCTGTCCGCGCTGACTTCTCCCGCGGCGCCGCCCACCCCTTGACGTCGACAGACGTGGGCCTTCCGCCGCTGGTGGTTATGCCTCCGGGCTCCTCACGCGCAACATTCCCGTAATCAGGTTACGTATTTGAGAAAGGTCTACTCGGCATGCCCGTGGAATTTCTCGGCATCGGCGGAACCAACGACGGATCGGAAATCGCCGCGCGTTCCGGCGCGGCCTTCGACAAGGCGTACACCCTGCGACTGGCCCGCGCCCACGAGGACAACGGCTGGGACCGTGTCCTGTTCGCCTACGGCTCGGGCTCCCCCGAACCCGCGCAGGCCGCCGCCTACGTCGCCGCCACACTGGACACCCTGCAGATCCTGCTCGCCCACCGCCCCAACGTCTCCTACCCGACGTTCGCCGCGAAGACCTTCGCCACCCTCGACCAGATCAGCGACGGCCGCCTGACGGTGCACTTCATCACCGGCGGCAACGACCACGAGCAGCAGCGCGAGGGCGACTACCTGAGCAAGGACGAGCGCTACACGCGCACCCGGGAGTACATCCAGATCGTCAAGCGCGCCTGGACCTCGCGCGAACCCTTCGACCACGAGGGCACCCACTACCGCTTCGCCGACTTCGTCAGCGACATCTTCCCCGTCCAGCAGCCCCGCCCGCTGGTGTCCTTCGGCGGCTCATCACCCGCCGCCTACGCCGCGGGCGGCGCCGAGGCCGACATCTACTGCCTCTGGGGCGAGTCCCTCGCCGAAACCGCGAAGCAGATCGAGTCGGTCCGCGCCGCGGTCCGGGCAGCGGGCAGAACCGACCAGCCCAAGATCCAGGTCGCGTTCCGCCCGATCATCGCCCCCACCGAGGAACTGGCCTGGGAGAAGGCCTACCGGACACTCGCGGCGATCAAGGCCCGCAACGAAGGGGCACCCGTGTCCCGTCGCCACCCACTGCGCGACCCGGAGAACACCGGCTCCCAGCGCCTGCTCGCCCTCGCGCAGCAGGGCGAGCGATTCGACCGTGCACTGTGGACACCCACCGCGGCGGCCACCGGCGGCGCAGGCAACTCCAACGCGCTGGTCGGCACCCCGGAAACGGTCGCGCAGGCGCTGTTGGACTACTACGACCTCGGCGTGGAGATCCTGTCGGCACGCGGCTACGACATCCTCGACGACGCGATCGACTTCGGCCGCTACGTGATCCCGATCGTCCGCGAAGAAGTCGCCAAGCGCGACCGCGAACGAGCCGCGGCGTGATCACGGGTGGGACGCAGAACACGGTTGACACCGCGAACTCGGGAGTGGAAGTCTCGTGACCATGACCGGTGGCCAGCGCCTCGTAGGGCGCATCGAAGTGGACCTGCGCAGGCAGGCCAGCGCCATCTGTTCGTAGCCCCGCCCCCTCCGTCCGACCGATCCATTCGGTCGTAGACGTTGATGCGCAGTTCCTCATGGCGATGTGGCTGAGTGGTTTAGGCAGGGGCCTGCAAAGCCTCGCACCCGGGTTCGATTCCCGGCTTCGCCTCGATTTGTCCATCAGTTCGACCCGATCGGCAACCACCCCGATTAGCGTCCCCGCCCGCGGCTAACCTCGTAAGAGGGGTCAGATCTGTCGAGGGTGCGGGGAACTCATGACAACGGCGTTGATCATCGGTGGAGGCATTGCGGGCGCGGTGACGGCGATGGCCCTGCGGAAGGCGGGCATCACGGCCACCATCTACGAGGCCTATCCCACCGGGGCGGATGACGTCGGTGCCTTCCTCACGCTGATGAACAACGGGTTGGACGCGCTGGACGCCATCGACGCGCGGCGGATGGTGGCGGACAACTCCTTCGCCGCCAACAACCTGCACCTCTACAGCGGCACCGGCAAACACCTCGGGGTGATGCCGATCGGCAAAGCCGGGGTGGAAGGTCCGCGCACCCTGCGCAGGGCGGAGTTGTACCGCGTCCTGCACCGGGAAGCGGCGGACCGCGGCATTGTGCTGGAGCACGGCAAGCGGCTGACCGGGGCGGCGACGCGGCCCAACGGCCGGGTGATCGCGTCGTTCCAGGACGGGTCCAGCGCGGAGGCCGACATTCTGATCGGCGCGGACGGCATCCACTCGACGACGCGCACCATCATCGATGCTTCGGCGCCTAAACCGCGCTTCACCGGGCACAACACGGTCTGCGGCTATGCCTCGAAGGCGAGCGGCACCGAGCCGGAGAGCTACGCGATGATCTATGGGCGGCGGGCGTTCTTCGGGTATACGACCGCGCCGACCGGGGAGACCTGGTGGTTCGCCAATGCGCCCGGCGACGAGTTGGGGAAGCGGGAGCTTGCCGGGACGCAGTGGAAGGACCGGCTCGCGGAGCTGTTCGCCCGGGACAGGGGACCTGCGTCGGGGATAGTGCGGGCCAGCGAGGAAATCGTGGCCTCCAATTCCTATGACCTGGCCACCGTCCCGACCTGGCACACGAAGTCGATGGTGATCATCGGCGATGCCGCTCATGTCGCGGCGCCCAACGCTGGGCAGGGGGCCTCGATGGCCATCGAGGATGCCGTCGTGCTGGCCCAGTGCCTTCGGGATGTGCCGGGTGGTGCTTTCGAGGCGTATGAGCGGTTGCGCCGGGAGCGGGTGGAGCGGCTGGTGGAGACGAGCGCCAAGATGGGCAACACCGCCGTGCCGGGGCCGTTCAAGCGGTTTTTGCGGGACCTAGTGCTGCCCGTTGTGCTTCGCCGTCCGCCGCGGGGCACGGCCGACTGGCTTACTCGGCACCACATCGAATGGGACCGCTCGGTCGCTGATCCTGGGCCGGGCTGATTGTCGGTGGCGGGTGGCAGACTGCCGGGTGTGATCGAAAAGGCTGATCTCCATCTCTACCTGCGGACAGGTCGCGAAGCCCTGCTGTGGAAGCTCGACGGGCTGTCGGAGTACGACATCCGCCGCCCCGTGACGCCGACGGGAACGAACCTGTTGGGCTTGGTCAAACACGTGGCCAGCATGGAAGTGGGGTACTTCGGCGAGGTCTTCGGGCGGCCGTTCGACCAGCCGCTGCCGTGGCTCGACGACGACGCGGAACCGAACGCGGACATGTGGGCGACCGCCGACGAGTCACGCGAGGACATCGTCGATTTCTACCGCCGAGCCTGGGCACACGCCGACGCGACGATCGACGCGCTGGCCCTGGACGCGCCCGGCCAGGTGCCGTGGTGGAACGCCGAGCACCGTGATGTGACGCTGCACCGCATCCTCGTGCACGTGATCGCCGAGACTCACCGGCACGCCGGGCACGCCGACATCGTCCGGGAACTCATCGACGGGGCAGCGGGCCTGCTGAAGGGCAACGAGAACCTGCCGCCCACCGATCAGGCGTGGTGGGAGAGCTACCGGGAGCGGCTGGAGCGCGTAGCGCAGGGATTCAGCCAAGGCTGACAGCAGACCCGCGGAAGGCCGCTCCCAACCGCATCAGCGGAGGGTGATGTGGACGCCGCTGGGCAGCAGAAGGAGTTTCATGTCCCAGGCCGAATCCGCCCGCGTTGTCACAGTCGCCGCGGGCCTTCAGCACACCGACCGGGCAGCGCCGGTCCGCGACAGCCGCCACGAAGCGCTCGCGGTGCTCATCGGTAACTGGATCAACGAAGGCCACACGATCGCGACCGATGAGGTCCCGTCGGTGCAGATCCTCACCAGCGATGTCTACGAGTGGGCGCCCGGCGGGTTCTTCATCGTCCACTCGGCCTTCGGCAGGATCGGCGACACGAGCGTCGGCGGCGTCGAGATCATCGGCGTGGACGGCGAGGCATACTCCTCCACGTTCCACGACAGCTTCGGCAACGTCCACCGCTCTCGGCTGGAGATCGAGGGCGACGTGTTCCGGTGGATCGGGGACCGGACGCGGTGCACAGTGACGATGACCGACAACGGCATGACCCAGGTCGCCCGCCACGAGTCCAGCACCGACGGTGTGAACTGGGCTCCGTCGATGGACGTGACCCTGCGCAAGATCCCCTAGCCGTCTGGAGGTTTCTCCAAAGGCGGGCCGGTGGGCGGGGCCGGAGGTTCGGACGTTTCTCGCTATGCGGGCGAGGCTCCGACTGTGTGTACTTGCCGGGTGCTGTCGTTCAACACCGTCGGGCGGGATGAGCTGGTTACCGCGCTGCTGGACTGCTGTGCGGAGCGGGGCTGGGCCGAGCAGGTCGCCGACGGGCGCCCCTACTCGGACGCCGCCGCGTTGCGCAGGGACGGCGTCGCGGCGCTGCACCGGCTGGACTGGCCCGCGGTGCTCACCGCCCTGGAGGGCCATCCGCGGATCGGGCAGCGCGCCGGCGGCGAGGACACCGCGGCCCGCTGGTCACGGGGTGAGCAGGCCGCGGCCCAGGGCGGTGACCAGGACGAACTGCGCAAGCTCAACGCCGAGTACGAGGAGCGGTTCGGGCACGTCTTCCTGATCTGCGCGACCGGCCTCGACACCGACGCGGTGCTCGCCGAACTGCGCAGGCGGCTGGGCAACTCGCCCGCCGACGAACGTGCCGAGGTCCGCCGCGAGTTGGCGGGCATCGTGGACCTGCGACTGGGGAAGCTGGTCGGATGAGCCTGTCGACACATGTCCTGGACGCCGCTCGTGGCCAACCCGCCCGCGGCGTGTCCGTTCGGCTGGAACACCTCGACGGTTCGACCCTCGCCGAGGGCAGCACCGACGACGACGGCCGGTGGCGACCCGAGGTGGACCCGCCCGCCGGGACGTACCAACTCGTGTTCGACACCGGCGGCTACCTGGGGCCGAAGGCGTTCTTCCCCGAGGTGCGGATCGCCTTCCGGATCACCGACCCCGCTGAGCACCACCATGTGCCGCTGCTGCTCAGCCCGTTCGCGTACTCGACGTATCGAGGGAGCTGAGCATGGGAGTTGTGCTGGGTGCCAACCAGTACGGCAAGGCCGAGACCCGGCTGGTGCGCGTCGACCGCGGCCCCGACCGGCATCGCATCACCGACCTGACGGTGACCACCGCCCTGGCCGGTGACCTGGCGGACACGCACCTGACCGGCGACAACTCCCACGTGCTGCCCACCGACTCGCAGAAGAACACGGTGTTCGCCTTCGCCCGCGACGGCATCGGCGAGATCGAGGATTTCGGGCTGCGGCTGGCCCGGCACTTCGTGGACAACCAAGGCCCCATCCACCGGGCCAGGGTCGGCATCGCCCAGCACTCCTGGGAACGGCTCACCGTCGACGGGCACCCCGCGCACCACTCCTTCGCCCGGACCGGCGGCGGTGACCGGACCGCGGTCGTCACCTACGACGGCGACCAGGCGTGGGTGGTCTCCGGCATCACCGACCTGGTGCTGCTCAACACCACCGGCTCGGAGTTCCACGGCTTCGTCAAGGACCGGTACACGACGTTGCCCGAGGCAAGCGACCGCATCCTGGCCACCGCCGTGGACGCCCGCTGGCGACACTCCACAGCGGACGTCGACTATGGACAGTCCTATGCGGACGCGCATGCGGCGTTGTTGTCGGCGTTCGCCGGGACGCACAGCCTGTCCCTGCAACAGACGCTGTACGCGATGGGGGAGCGGGTGCTCGCCGACTGCCCCGAGGTCGCCGAGGTGCGGCTGTCCCTGCCGAACAAGCACCACTTCCTGGTCGACCTGACCCCGTTCGAGCTGGACAACCCCGGCGAGGTGTTCTTCGCCGCCGACCGCCCCTACGGGCTGATCGAGGGCACCGTCCTGCGCGAAGGCGCCTCCGAGCCCGGCTTGGCCTGGGCCGATGGAGCTTGACCTGGTCGTGCGCTCTCGCCGGGCGGTGCTGCCCGACGGTGAGCGCCCCGCCGCGATCGGGGTCGCCGGGGACCGGATCGTGCTGGTCGCGGAGTACGACGAGCGGCTGTCCGCCGGGGTCGACGTGGACCTCGACACGGTGGCCCTGCTGCCGGGGCTGGTGGACTCGCACGTGCATGTCAACGAGCCAGGCCGGACCTCCTGGGAGGGTTTCGCGACGGCCACCGCCGCGGCCCGCGCGGGCGGGATCACCACCGTCATCGACATGCCGCTGAACAGCATCCCGTCCACTGTGGACGTCGAAGCGCTGGAGACGAAACGCGCGGCCGCCGCCGGACAGTGTTCGGTGGACGTGGGGTTCTGGGGCGGCGCCGTGCCCGGCAACCTGGACCAGTTGGCTGGGCTGCACGCGGCGGGCGTCTTCGGGTTCAAGTGCTTCACCTCGCCCTCCGGCGTTGCCGAGTTCCCGCCGCTGAGTTGGCCGGAGGTCATCGAGGTGATGGAGGTCCTCGCCGGTCTGGACGCGCTGCTCATCGTGCACGCGGAGGAACCGGCGCGGCTCACCGAACCGACGGGTGGCGGCTATCCGGAGTTCCTCGCCTCCCGGCCGCCCGGCGCGGAGGAGTCCGCCATTTGCAGGCTCGCCGGGCTTGCGCTGGCCGCGGGGAACCGCACCCACGTGCTGCACCTGTCGGCGGGCGGTGCGCTTCCGCTGCTGGCGTGGGCCAAGCAGAGCGGCGCCAGGATCACCGCGGAGACCTGCCCGCACTACCTTTCGCTGACCGCCGAGCAGATTACCGACGGCCGCACCGAGTTCAAATGCGCCCCGCCCATCCGCGAGGCCGCCAACGCCGACCTGCTGTGGACCGCACTCGCCGACGGCCTGCTGGATTGCGTGGTGTCGGACCACTCGCCGTGCCCGGCCGAGCTGAAACAGGGCGGCTTCGCCGACGCGTGGGGCGGGATTTCCTCGCTCCAATTGGGGCTGCCCGTGGTGTGGACCGAGGCCCGACGCCGCGGCCACTCGCTGTCCACGGTGGTCGGCTGGATGGCCGCCGCCCCGGCCCGACTGGTCGGTCTCGCCGACCGCGGGTCGTTGGCGGCGGGAAAGCTCGCGCACCTGATCGCCTTCGACGCCGACGCCGCGTTCACGGTCGACCCGGCGCGGCTGCACCACCGGCATCCGGTGACGCCCTACGCGGGCGCCGAGTTGTTCGGGACCGTGGAACGCGTGTGGCTGCGGGGTTCCGAGCAGGCAGCGGGCGAGTTGCTGCGAAGGGGAAGCGCATGAGCCGGGACCTGCCGGACCTGGCGAGCCGCCTGTTCGGCGGGTCGGTGATCGCCGCCAACGACGAGTTCTTCGCGGCAAGGGAGAACCTGATCAAACCCGAGGACCCGGCGTTCCGGCCGCTGACGTTCACCCCCAAAGGGCAGGAGTACGACGGCTGGGAGACCCGGCGCCGCCGCGACGACGGGCACGACTGGGCGATCATCCGCCTCGGCGTCCCCGGCGTGCCGCACCGCGTCGTCGTGGACACGGCGTGGTTCAAGGGCAACTACCCGGAAAGCGCCGCGGTCGAGGGAGCGGGCATCGAGGGCTACCCCACCGAAGCCGAGTTGGCCGCCGCGGCATGGGTCGAGTTGGTGCCGCGGAGCCCGCTGGCGGGGGACACCCGCAACGAGTTCGAGGTGCCTGCGGAGGTGCGGATCACCCACGTGCGCCTCAACATCTTCCCCGATGGCGGTGTGGCCCGGCTTCGGGTGCACGGTGAGCCGCTGCTCGATCCCCGCGACCTCATCGGCCTTCCGCTGGACCTCGTCGCCGCGCGCAACGGCGGCCGCGTCGTCGCGTGCAGCGACAGTTTCTACTCCCCGCCGGACAACATGCTGCAACCCGGCGAGTCCCGTTTCATGGGCGACGGCTGGGAAACCGCACGCCGCCGCGGCCCCGGCCACGACTGGGCGGTGGTCGCGCTCGGCGCCCCCGGCATCCCGAAGGTGGTGGAGTTGGCGACCACCCATTACAAGGGCAACTATCCCGACAGCGTCGTCGTTCAAGGCGCGGACGGCACCACGTCCGATGTGAACGACCCCGACTCCTGGTTCCCGCTGCTGAACCGCACCCCCGGCCATCCCGACACCACCTACCGCTTCCGCGTCCCCAATCCCCGCCCGGTGACCCATGTGCGGTTGGAGATCCACCCTGACGGCGGCATCGCCCGGTTCCGGGTCTACGGCGACCTCACCGAGAACGGTTTGAACGCCCACGCCCTCCGCTGGTTCAACCTGCTGCCCGCCAACCAGGCCCGCCGCCTGCTGGCAGGGACACCCGATGCGGATGCTTTGGTCGGCACTCGCCCCCTGACGGAAATACCGCCCGCCATCCGGACGCTGATGGCCGACTGACAACGCGCCTGTTGTTTGGCGGAAAACAGTTTTCCCAGTTCATGTGCCGTATCCGGGTCGCCCCCATGCAAGGGATACGGCGAACTCTCCCGATGCCATGCCGTTGTGCTGAAGGCTCACGGCGCCAGATTGGCATTCACGGGGGAGTTCTGAAACATGCCGGAAAGATTCATCGCGCCACTGCCGCGCGACATTGCCCGCCCTGGTGATCCTGTTTTCCGACACGGGAAAGAGCGGCGCGGTGTTGTCAACGAGAACTGACGAACAAGCCGGTACGAGCACGACGCGGCGTGTCCCGGGGAGACCGGCGCTCTACTCCGTGTTCTTCCTCAATGGTTTCATCCTGGCGAGTTGGGCGCCGCGCATTCCGCAGATCAAGTCGGAACTCGGCCTTTCCGAAGCGCAGATGGGCATCGCCCTGCTCGGAGTGGCGCTGGGTTCGCTGCCCGCGATGCCGACAGCGGGCGCGTTGGTGAGCAAATTCGGTAGCCGATTGGTGTCCAGACTCGCCGCGTTGGGCTATGCGGCGGCGCTGATGCTGCTGATGGGCGCGGATTCACTGCTGACACTGACCGCCGCGTTGTTCGTACTCGGCGCGACGGTCGGCACCTTGGACGTCGCGATGAACGCGCACGCCTTGGCGTACGAGCGGAGCGCGGGCCGACGCGTTCTCGCGTCTTTTCACGGCGTCTACAGCATCGGGACGCTGGCGGGCGCCTCGGTCGGAACTCTCGCCGCGGCGGCGGCGATCACACCGCGCTCGCAGTTCCTCGGCACGTCAGTGGTGTTCGTGATCCTCGCTGTGGTGGCGGGTGCGAGGTTGCAGCCCGACACGACTCACAGCGAGCCCGCAGGCCGGTTCCCGTTCACCCTTCGGCTTCCGCCGCAAGTGCTCCTCTTGGGCGGCGTGGCCTTCTGCGTCCTGCTCATCGAAGGGGTGATGACGGACTGGACCAGCGTGTACCTGGCCGAAACGCTGCATGCCTCCCCTGGCATGGCCGGGGCGGGCTACACGGCGTTCGCCCTGGCGATGACCTGCGGGAGGCTCGCAGGCGATCGGGTCGCCGCCCGGTTCGGGCCGGCTTCCACCGTCCGCGCAGGCGCGTTGGTGACCGCCGGGGCGCTGGTGCTCGGCCTGTTGGCTCCGCACCCGGCCGTCGTCGTGACCGCTTTCGCGATCGCCGGGGTGGGGATCGCGGCGTCGTTCCCGCTGGTGATCAGCGCAGCAGGCCGTGTCACGACCGTGTCATCGGGGCTGGCCGTCGCCGGGGTGTCGACCATCGGGTACTTCGCCCTCCTCGCCGGACCCGCCTTGATCGGCTTCCTCGCCTCCGACTTCACCCTGAGGCTGGCCCTGGTCGTGTTGCCGATCGTGGCTGTCGCCACCGCCGTGCTGACCACTCTGCTCGCTACCCGGACCACGGAACCGGCGCCGGTTGCCCCCGGGACGCTCACGCCGGTCTCGCTTGCGGACACACCGATCTCCCGGTTGGAACCCGTGGTGGGGGCCGCACGGATTGCCGAGGTCCGCGCCGCGTTGCAGACCGCGCGGAAGCACCTGGCAGGCCGAGCGGTCTGGCACGTCAGCGACAACCCGACCCGCGGAGGAGTGGCCGACCTGCTGCGCGCCAACCTGCCCTATCTACAAGCCGAGGGCATTTCCTCCCGCTGGGTCACCCTCGACACCGATCCCGAATTCAAGGCGTTCGTCAAAACGCTCTCCTACTGCCTGTGCGGCATCGCGCCGTCGTCGGCGGGGGAGGACCTGCATCGCCACCGGGCCAGGTACGAGGCCGTGTGCCGTGCCAACGCGGCCCGCGTCATCGCCTCCGCCGACCGGTCGGCGCCGATCGTCGTCCACGACCACCAAGCCGCCGGGCTGGTGCCCTTTCTGCGCGAGGCCGGGTACACGGTCATCTGGCGAGTGCACCTCGGGCTGGCACAGGACAACGAGGCGGCTCGGTACGGACGGGAGTTCCTGCGACCGTATGTGTCGGCCGCGCACGCCACCATTTCGTCCTACCCGGGGATGCTGCCACCGGACCTGCGGGCGGGTCGGAGCTACGTCATCCGACCGTCCATCGATCCGCTGGCCATCAAGAACCTCCCGCTCGGACACAACGTGGACCCGGCACATCTCGCGGCCAGCGCTGGGGTGATCCGGCCACCCAAGACCAGCACGATCGGCCTGCACACCTACAGCGACCTGCTCGTCCGGCACCCCGCCACCGTGGTTCGCGGCGGCGAGCCGATACCGGCGAAGGCTCCGTTGGTCACCCAGGTCTCGCGATGGGACCGGGTCAAGGACATCCCCGGCGTAATCCGGGCGTTCGTCGACCACACCGATCGCGAGTTGGACACCTATCTGGCATTGGTGGGCCCGCAAACCACGCACGACCCGAATGGGGACAAGGTGTTTCGAGAATGCGTGGATGTCTGGTCGCGACTCAGTCCCACGCAACGCGACCACGTGCACCTCATCCAGGTGTCCACCGCGAACCGTGTCGAACACAACCTCGTCATCAACGCGATCCAGCGCCATTCCACGGTGATCGTCCAGAAAAGCCTCGCCGAAGGCTTCGGTCTCACCGTCGCCGAAGCCTCCTGGAAGGGAAAGCCCGTGGTGGCCTCGCCGGTCGGCGGAATCCGAGACCAGGTCGAAGATGGCGAGACCGGTTTGCTGATTTCCCGACCGACCGACTTGGAAGGCTTCGGCCAGGCGATCGACCGGCTCATCTCGGATGGTCATTACGCCGATTCGCTTGGCCAAAACGGCCATGACCGCGTACTGCGGCGCTTCCTCACCGACAGCCAACTCCACAGCGCGGCCCAGGTCATCTCCGATGCCGCCACTCGGCGCTGAACCCAGGAGACATCCCATGCGTGTTCTTGCGATAGGCGCACACCCCGACGACGTCGAATTGCTGTGCGCGGGCACCCTCGCGCACTACATCGCCCAGGGCGCCGAGGTCACCATCGCGGTGCTCACCAACGGCGAACTCGGCTCCCGGCACCTTTCCCGCACCGAAACGGCGCAGGTCCGGCGAGCAGAGGCCGAGCGTGCGACCCGCGTGCTCGGCGCGAAGCTGATCTGGGTCGGCCAACCGGACGGATTCCTGTTCGACAGCCGCGAAACCAGACTGCTGGTCGTCGACGTGCTGCGTCAGACCCAACCCGACATCGTCTTCGCCCACCATCCCGAGGACTACCACCCGGATCACCGAGCCGTCGGACAACTCGCCAAGGCCGCCCGGCTGCTGGCCCGGGAGCCCGCGCTGGTCACCGTGCACCCCCCGACCAGCCGGGTGCCGCACCTGTTCTTCATGGACACCCTCATGGCCGAGGGCGCGCCGATCCCGGAGGTGTGGATCGATGTCACCGCGACCATGCGGCACAAGGAGGCCATGCTCGCCGAGCACGTCAGCCAGAACGACTCCCGGCGCCAACGCAGAGGGTCCGACTTCCTGGACGTGATGCGCACCCAGGCAGCGCTGCGGGGCGGGCAGGTCGACGTCCGGTACGCGGAGGTGTTCTGCACCGCCACGACCTACCCCGCGAGTTCCGCCGCGGACCTCGGCCTGCCGGTCCTGACCGCGACGTCATCCGGGTAATGCGCGGCGATACCGGCTTCCCTCTCGCGGACGCCGAAAACGACTTCATCCGAGTTCGGCGTCGACAGGTGCTGTCCCGGCTGGCCGCCTGGCTGCGCCGGGAGCCTGCCGACGTCAACGCCATGCTGCGCTACGACGACGTGGTCGCCGCCCTGGGCCGGGTGAGCGAACGGCACCTCGGACTACGCCCGATCCGGCTGGACTCGATCGTCGGCAGCGTGGACCGCGGGCACGAATTCGACCGCCGGTTCCGGCCCACCTCGACCCGGGTACGCGAGCGGTGGCAGCGGCTGGCCCTGGCGCACCGACGCGGCGAACCCATCCCGCCGATCGACGTGTACCGGATCGGCGACCTGCATTTCGTGCGCGACGGCCACCACCGGGTCTCCGTCGCTCGGGCGCTCGACCTGCACGGCATCGACGCGCGGGTCACCGAGGTGGTGACCCGGCTGGACGCCAACCGGTACCGGGGCGATCGGGCCGTCCTCACTAGCTGATCAGGGTGCGAAGTCGGGATGGGGGTCGCGGTTGGCGGCGGCGCGGCCCTTGGGCTCCTCCCAGGCTTCCTGCCTGCCCAGCGCGGTGAGGTCCAGATAGTAATAGGAGCCACCCACCGTCTCCGCGCCGCGACCGTACATCGAGTACGTGTGGTAGATGTCCTCGCCGTCACGGAGGAAGCAGCTCAGGCCGTGCCGTTCCAGGGAGCCCCCGGTGTAGAAGGGGATGCCCATGGCGTCCCACTCGGCGGCGGTGCGGTAGTTGTAGGTCACCGGGGCGACGGACTCGTCGAGGGTGACGTGGTAGTCGTAGTTGAAGTCGCTGCCGTAGGCGGAGTACCAGGGGAAGGTCCAGCCGCGGCTCGCCTTGTACGCCTCGATCTTGTCGATGGGCGCCCGGGAGACGTACGCCAGCGTGGTGTCGCGGACGTGCAGGTGCGCGAGCTTGCCGTCGGACATCTCGTCCGCGCCCGCCGTGCAGCTTCCGCAGCCCGCCTCCCAGTCGGGGTCGAACATGAAGTGGCAGACGATCAGCTGGCTGCGGCCGTCGAACAGCTCCGCCAGACTCGCCTTTCCGTCCGTGCCTTCGAACACGTAGTCCTTGTCGACCCGCACCATCGGCAGGCGCCGCCGCTCGGCGCTGAGGGCGTCTCGGGCCCGGGTAAGTTCCTTCTCCTTGACCAGCAGCTCTTTGCGCGCGGCCACCCACTCGTCGCGGGATACCACCTGCGGCAGGCTCATGTCGCTCCTCGGTTCGTTCCTGACGTGTCAGTCATGAAGACGAACGAACCGGCGGCAAATCATTGGTCGGGCAGCACCCAATACCGGTACTCCGACATATTCCTGAAAGAAGCCCTGCTGTAGAGCCTGTTCGCGGACTCGTTCGCCGCCACGACCTGGAGCCAGGCCCGCTGAATCCCCCGTGTCGACACCGCCGCGAGAAGGGCGCGCAGGATCGCGGCGCCGTAGCCGCGGCGGCGGGCGTCGGGCCGGACCCCCATGCAGTAGACGCCTGCCCAGCCGTCGACCAGCGCCAGTCTCGCGACGGCGGCGGTGCCATTGTCCTCGATGCTCGCGTACAGGCTCGGCGTCGCCAGCAGGATGCGGCGGGCGATATCGGCTTCCCGATCGCCGCCGCGGCCGTCGAGCCGCCACCACAGATCGAACCAGCCGTCGTCGGGCTGGTCCTTGATCGTCACGTCGGCCGCTGCCGTCAGCCTGCTCAAGGACTCCGGGATGGTGGCCGTCCGGACAAGCGTGGGGGAGTGCTCCCGATAGCCGCGTTCGGCGAGGGCGGCGGCCAGACCGCGGGGTCGGGTCGCCGGGCTGACCTGGAACGCCGGCGCCAGACCCTGCTCCCGGTAGAGGCGCTCGACCTTGCCGATCGCGGCGTCGACATCGGGCGGTGCGGCGCTCGGGAGGACCGAGTTCGCCCGCTTGGTGACCCCGGACGACAGGCGCGCCAGCCAGCCGTCCACCGGGACCGTCGTCAACGCCTGCCAGCCTCGGCTGGTCAGGTGGTCCAGGTCGGTCAGCACGGGGTGGGTTCCTTCTCCGGCGGGTCCAGGCTCGGCGCGGCCAAGCGACGGCCGAAGACGAGGTTGAGCAGCACGGCGGCGATGCAGCCGACGCTGATGCCCGATTCCAGCACGGTCTGGGTGGTGGCGGGAAACCGGTCGTAGAAGGTGGGCAGCGCGATGGGGATCAGGCCGAGCCCGAGCGACGCGGCGGCGATGGTGCCGTTCACGGGGCTGTCCAACGCGTCGTGGGCGAGGATCTTGATACCGCTGACGGCCACGCTGCCGAACAACACCACACCCGCTCCGCCCAGGACGGCCTGCGGGACGAGCGCGATGACGCCGCCGATCACCGGGAAGATCCCCAGCAAGACGAGGATGCCGCCGCAGACCGTGACCACATAGCGGCTGACCATCCCCGTGAGCGCGACGAGCCCGACGTTCTGCGCGAACGCCGTGCACGGAAAGCCGCCGACCAGGCTGCCCGCGGCGGAGGCCAGCCCATCCGCGCGCAGGCCGTCGGCGATGGTTCGCGAGGTCGCGGGTTTCCCGGTGATCTCGCCGAGGGCGAGAATGCTCGCGGTGCTCTCGGCCATGATCACCAGCATCACGATGACCATCGAGATGACCGCGGCCCAGTCGAATCGCGGTGCGCCGAAGTGGAATGGGGTCACGGTGGTGAGCACCGGCATGTCCCCCAGTGTGGCGATCTCGCCCAGCGGCCAGGCCAACAGCGTTCCGGTGACGATGCCGATCAGCAGCGCGGCCCTCGTGGCGAAACCCGTCAGGTACCGGTGGGCGATCAGGATGGCGAGCAGCGTGGCCGCCGCCAACAGGAGGTCGGTCGGGCGGGGAGTTCCCGTGCTGCCCGCTATCCACCGAGTCGCCACCGGTAGCAGGGACAGCCCGATCAAGGTGATCACGGTGCCGGTCACCAGTGGCGGGAAGAACCGCACGATCCGGCTGAAGAAGGGAGCCGCGAGAACCATGACGGCGGCGCCGATGAGCACCGCGCCGTAGATCACCGCGAGCGCATCGCCGTCCTTGTGCTGCTCGGCGATTGCCAGCATCGGCGCCACCCCGGCGAAGGTCGCCCCGTTGACCAGCGGGAGCCTGGCGCCGAACCGCCACAGGCCCAGGGTCTGGAGCAGCGTCGCCGCACCCGCCGTCAGCAGACAGGCGCTGATCAGCAGCAACTGCTCCCGGGTGTCCAGCCCCACTGCGCCTGCGATGATCAGCGGCGGCGCCACCGCGCCCGCGTACATGGCGGCGGTGTGCTGGAGTCCGCCCACCACCAGTTGGGGCCAGGGCGGAACTCGGTCCACTGCGTACACCGCAGGCTCCCTTGTGCGCACTGTCTACGCTCGGACGGTGGTGCCGAAGCGCGTTATCCAGCGCCGCTGCCACGGCGTTTCGACAGCGTGCCGGTGATGATGAGCGCGAGTCCAGGCAATTACCTCATCAGCCGGAAGTCCACTCAGGATGGCAAGGCAGGCGATAACGGTCCCGGTCCTGCCGACCCCGCCGCCGCAGGCGATTTCCACCCGCTGTCCGGAACCGGCGAGCCGGTGCACCCGGCGAATCGCGGCAGCCGCGGCCTCGAAATCGGACGGCACCCAGAAATCCGCCCACCGAACCCATTCATGCGGCCACCCAAGCGACGGCTCGTGACGACGGCGCAGCCGGGGAGAACCCAGGTAAAGGCCGAATTCCGGCGCAGGCCCGGCAGGCAGTCCCCGGCGCAGCCCCCGTCCCCGCACTCGCACACCATCGGGAAGCTCGATGCTCCCCACGAATGCCGAATTGTCTGGTTCACCCACGCCGACCCCCATTCCTGAAGTCACCTTTATAGGGCACCCGCTCAATACCGGTGGGCCTACACCCGCCAGGGAGGCCAAGCTGGATGGCGGGTGTCACCAGGTTGAGGAGGAGGCCCGCGCCCACCCGGCTCGGCCCTTGCCCGGTCTTGATCATGATGGTGTGCTGTGTGGTGCGAACGACACCAACCGGAGGCACCGATGGGCAAGCACACCCCGGACCGGGACGGCGACGTCCACCCCGATACCGCGGCGAACCTGGACCCCAAGGCGTTCGAGCAGAACGCGCGCCCGGCGACGGAAACAGATGCCGATGACGACGATTGATCGGCTCGTCGCCGAACTCGACGGGGCGAACCTGCTGCCCGGCGAGTGGCGGCAGGCGTTCCACGCGGTACGGCGGGAGCATTTCCTGCCCGCCCAAATCTGGGTGGACGACGACCACGGCAATCCCCAGCCAGTGGACCGCGAGCAGCACCCCGACCGCTGGTTTGAGGCCGCGTACTCGAACGTGCCGATCCTGCTCCAGTTCGATGACGGCCGGACCGTCTGGCCCGCGACCGATGGTGAGCTCTGTACCAGCTCCGCGAGCAAACCCGACCTCGTATTGCGCATGCTCGCCGCCCTCGACATCCACCCCGGTCACCGAGTGCTGGAGATCGGGGCAGGCAGCGGCTACAACGCCGCCCTGCTCGCCGTCCGCACCGGCCCGGAGAACGTGACCACGGTCGAAATCGACCCCGACCTCGCCGCGGCGGCCCGTTCCGCCCTGCACACCGCCGGGTTCCCGGTCGAGGTCGTCGTGGGCGACGGCACCAAGGGCCACCCGACCAACGCTCCATACGACCGCCTGATCGCCACCGCGGCGGTCCGCGCGGGCGAATTGCCCTACGACTGGATCGCGCAGCTGCGGCCCGGCGCGGTGATGGTGGTCCCGATGCGCACCGACTTCGGTGGCGCGGCGCCGCTCGTGCGGTTCACCGTGGACCAGGAAGGCACCGCGCGAGGGGTTCCCATCGGACGCGTGGGGTTCATGGCGCTCCGCAGTCACCGCACCCCCGATCGGGATCTCGACCACCCGGACCCCAACGACGGCGAGCAATCCTGGACCAGGCTGAAGCCCTGGAGGGTCGCGGAAACCCACGATGTCCGATGGGCCATCGGCACCCGCGTACCCAGCTGTGTGTGGGAACACCAGCCTCCAGCCGGAGGCCGGCGACACCACGGGCTATGGCTTCGCGATCCCGCCGGCGACTCGTGGGCTGTGGCGATCTACGACGACGGCGCCGGGCCGAGGGAGGTCCGCCAGTACGGGCCGCGTCGGCTGTGGAGCGAAGTCGAGGGGGCGTTCCGGCAGTGGGCTGAGCAGGGCAAGCCTGCCATCGAATCAACCGTGATCACCATCGGGCCGGAACAGCAATCGATTGGGAGCCCGGCGAGTCCTTGATCCGGCAGGCCGCCGCCGACCGGGTCCGCGCCCTGCTCCCGGTCAGATGACCTGCGCCAGGTCGGCGAGCAGTGCCTGTTTCGACTTCGCGCCCACGATCTGCTTCACGACCTTCCCGTCCTGGAACAACAGCAGCGTCGGCACCGACATGATCTGGTAGTCCCTGGCGATGGTGGGGCTGGTGTCGATGTCCACCTTCGCGACCGTCAGCTTGTCGGCGTGCTCGGCCGCGATCTGCTCCAGAACCGGGGCGACCATCTTGCACGGGCCGCACCAGGTCGCCCAGAAATCCACCAGCACCGGCTTCTCGCTGCGCAGCACCTCCTCGGCGAACGAGGAGTCGGTGACCGCTTTTGTGTTGCCTGCCATGGAAACTCCCTCAGTGGTGTTCGGCGAGCAGGCGCTCGGCGTCGATGGCGGCGGCGCAGCCGGAGCCCGCCGCCGTGATGGCCTGCCGGTAGGTGCGGTCCACCAGGTCGCCCGCGGCGAACACGCCCGCCAGGTTCGTGGCGGTGGTGGGCGACCGGACCAGCACGTAGCCGTCGTCGTCGGTCTCGACCTGGCCCTTGACCAACTCGCTGCGCGGAACGTGGCCGATCGCGACGAACACCCCGGTGACATCCACGGCGAAATCCGTGCCGTCCGCCTTGCGCAGACGCGCTCCGGTGACCTTGTCCTCGCCGAGCACCTCGGTCATCACGGCGCCCGTGCACCAGCGGATCTTGGGATTGGCCCGCGCCCGTTCCAGCATGATGCGGGAGGCGCGGAACTGCTCGCGCCGGTGGATCACCGTCACGCTGCGGGCGAAGCGGGTGAGGAAGGTGGCCTCCTCCATCGCCGAGTCCCCGCCGCCGACAACGGCGATGTCCTGGTCGCGGAAGAAGAAGCCGTCGCAGGTGGCGCACGAGGACACCCCTCGTCCCAGCAGTTCCAGCTCGCCCGGGATGTTCTGGTAGCGCGGCGCGGCGCCCATCGCCAGGATCACCGCACGCGCCTCATGGGTCACCCCGTTGGCGGTGACGGTCTTGACCTCGCCGGTGAGGTCCACCGAATCGACGTCCGTGGCGCGGAGGTCCGCTCCGAACCGCTCGGCCTGCGCCCGCATCTCCGCCATCAGGTCGGGGCCCATGATCCCCTCGCGGAAACCCGGGTAGTTCTCCACCTCGGTGGTGGTCATCAGCGCACCGCCGTACTGGGTGCCCTCGAAGACCAGCGGCGCCAACTGGGCGCGCGCCGCGTACACCGCCGCCGTGTAACCGGCGGGGCCTGAACCCACAATGATCAGCTCGTGCAACTCCAGCCTCCCGAAGCCTGTGTGTGCCGACCACAATGCGGCCCCCGGCCCGGGTTGGAATGCCCATACCCAATAAATGGGGGGTGCGCAGGGTTTTGTTGGGTGCCCGCACGCATTGAGCCGGGCCGGTGCGTGGCGGATGGTCCACACCATGACCATCGTCGCTGCTGCCCGCCCCGTCGTCCCTGCCCAGCGGGTCGCCGGGTTCCCCGCACTGCTGTCCGCGGCGCTCGATCAGACCGGCCTCACGCTGCAAAGCATCCAGCGCAAGCTCGGTCAGCGCGGCATACCCATCAGCGTCGCCACCCTCAGCTGCTGGCGCCGAGGCGTCACCCGGCCGGAACGTCCCGAGTCCATGCGCGCGGTGCGCGCTTTGGAGGAGATCCTCGGCCTCGCACCGCACTCGCTCGCCGCCACGCTGGGTCCGCGCAGACCTCGCGGCCGGAAACCGTCCATCACGCAGCTATCGCACGCGTTGGGGCTGGAGACCCGGCATGCCTGCCTGCTGCGCGACCTGCTGGCCGAGCTTGGCGCCGAGCCGGAAACCCACCAGCTCAGCTTCGACAGCGTGCACCTGCGGCACCGCGTGGATGAGCACCGGATGCACCGCGTCACCCGCGCGCACAACGTGATCCGCTCGGAGGTCGGTGGCCTGACCAAATGCGTCGTCCTGCACCGCTGGGACGACACCGACGCGGGGCCGCCGCTGATCGCCGCCGCCGAGGGCGGCCTGCTCGGCGACATCGCGGTGAACCACGAGGCCCGGCTGCTGCTGGCCGCCATCGACTTGGAGGCCACCCTCCAGGTGGGGGAGACCGCGGTGCTGACCTACGACCTGAGCTGGCGGCCGACCGAGCCCGCCCGGCAGTTCGTGCACTGCGTCCAGCAGCCCGCCCAGCACTATCTGCTCCAGGTACGGTTCCATCCCGACGCGGTGCCCGTGCGGTGTTGGACCACCCTGGGCGCGGCTGTCGAGCTGGGTTCGCGGCGGCTGCCCATCGCCTCCGACGGCACCCATGTTTTCGCCAAGAACATCGGACAGGGAATGGCGGGCATTCACTGGGCGTGGTGAAAAAGCCTGGAACTCACTGTAAAACACCCCGCCCATTTCCCATTGTCGAAGAGTTCTCCAATCGCCAGGATTGGGACGTAACCGGATCCGCATCGAGACAGTCCATTCCTGCGACCGACTGTGCGGACCCTGCACCGTGGTCGGGAATTTCCTCGGCCCTGTCCGGAAGGAAATGACAGTGATAAGGGGTATTTCGCGCGCCCTGGGCATTGTGCTCGGGATCGCGGCGCTGGCCATGGGCCTGTTCGCGGGCACATCGGCCGCCGCGCCCGCCGTTGCCAACGAGAACATCGTGGTGGTCACCGCGAGCAATTACAACCAGGTGGTGGCGCAGTCCGACACCAAGCTGGTCATCTTCTACTTCGGGCACGAGGGCTGCCCGCCGTGTCGAAAGCTCAAGCCGGAGATCGAGCGGCTGGCGAAGGCCAACGGCGGCAAGTGGCTGTTGGCAGAGGTTGACACCAGGCAGCAGCGTGAGATCACGCGGCGGCACAACATCAAGGGCACCCCGACGCTGATCAGCTTCAAGAACCGCGCCGAGAAGGCCCGTGAACTCGGCTACAGCGGCGATCCCGCGGAGCTGAAGGCCTGGATCGACGCGCAGGTCCGCGCCCACGGCGGCGTGGGTACGCCTGCGGACGAGAACATCGTGGTGGTCGACAGCCGGACCGTCTACGACAACGTGATGGCGCAGTCCGACGACAAGCTGGTCATCTTCTACTTCGGATATGTGGGTTGCGGCGCCTGCGACCTGCTCAAGCCCGAGTTGGAGAAGTTGGCCAAAGCCAACGGCGGCAAGTGGCTGCTGGCCGAGGTCGACACCCGGAAGAACCCGGAGCTGGCCAAGCTGCACGACTTCAAGTACGTCCCGACCCTGATGTCCTTCAAGGCTCGCGCCGAGAAGGACCGCACCGTGGGCTGGGACGGCGCGGAAGCGCTCAAGGCGTGGGTCGACAAGCAGGTCGCCGAGCACGGCACGAAGCGCTGAGGAACTCGGGGTCCGGCCGGCGCGATCCGGCCGGACCTCCGAGCGAATTCATTAACGTTCTGATGATTTCTATGAATGGAGAATCCGTTGTATAACCGCGACCCATAAGCAATTCTTTGTTGTCGCGATGCGACCAATTAGATATTATCTTGTGACAATGGGGATCAACGGGCATTATTCGGACACGTCCCACGGCGCGCACGTGATGATCGGGCGCAGCCGGGAGGTCCGCGATGTCCTGCGCGCCGTCCTCAACCCGCCTGCCGTCGTGCACCTGCAGGGCGAGGCGGGCATCGGCAAGACCCGCCTGCTGCGTGAGCTATTGGCCCAGCCCGCCCTGCACGGCAGGCAGGCCTTGGTCGGCAAATGCCACCTGGTGAAGGAGCCCTTCCCGCTCGGACCGGTGCTGGACGCCCTGCGCACCGGCCTGTCCCCGCGGTGGGCAAGCACCGGAAATCCGCTGCTCGGCGCGCTGCGCCCGCTGCTGCCCGAACTCGACGCCGTCCTCCCGCCCGCGCTGGACCCGCTGTCCGACTCCCGCGCCGAACGCCACCGCCTGTTCCGCGCGGTGCGTGAGGCGCTGGCCTGCTGTCCCACCGTGCTGGTGCTCGACGATCTGCACTGGGCCGACGACGCCACCGCCGACTTCGTGACGTTCCTCAGCGGCTGCCTGCCCGAGCACCTCGCGCTGGTACTGAGCTACCGCTCCGACGGCCTCGACGCCGAGGTCGCCGGTGCCGGTCCCGAGCGTGCGGTCACCGGCGGCGGCACCACGACCAGCGTCCTGTTGCGGGCACTGCGCCCCGAGGACGTGCGTGAGCTGGTCAGGGCGCGGTTCGGCGCCGACCTGGGCCGGGCCGCGACCGAGGTGCTGCACGAGCGCACCGGCGGGGTGCCGTTCGCCATCGAGGAGGTGCTCCGCGCGCTGCTGGTCCGGCTGGGCGCCGGCGCCGATCAGCCCGATCTGGCGCGTGCCCTGGACGAACTGCCGGTGCCCTCCGGTTTCCGCGCCGCCATCGCCGAACGCATCCACCGCCTCGGACCCGCCGCCCGCCGAGTGCTGCACGCCGCCGCGGTGCTGGGCACGCCCTCCACCGAGCAGCAGCTCACCTCGCTGGCGGCGCTGGGCATCGGCGGCCCGAAAGCTCTGGTCGACGCGCTGCGCAGCGGGCTGCTCCGCGATCACGGCACCGACCGCTACGAGTTCCGCCACGCTCTCGCCTTGGACGCCGTCTACCAGGGCATTCCCTCACCGGAACGACGCGCCATGCATGCGCGGGCGGCGGACCTGCTGTCCCAGAGCCCGCAGGTGCCGCACGTGTTGATCGCGCGGCACCGGCGCTGCCAGGGGGACCGCGCGGGCTGGCGGCGGCACACCGAACTGGGCGCGGACCGGGCGTTGGCCATGGGGGACACCGCGACCGGGGTTCGGCTGCTGCGGGACCTGTTCGCCGACTCCGACGAAACCGAGCCCGACACCGCGCGGATCGCGGCCAAGCTGGGCCGCGCAGCGGTGCAGGGCCTGGAGTACGACGAGACGGTGGAGGTGCTGCGCCGCATCCTGGTCAACCCGCGGATCTGCACCGAGGTCAGGGGAGAGCTTCGGCTCCAACTGGCGATCCTGCTGCTCATGCACGCGGGCGATTACCGCCACGGCTACTGCGAACTGGAACGCGCCGTCAAGGAACTGGACGAGCGTCCGGACCTGGCGGTGATGGCCTTGTCCCTGCTGGCCCGCCCCAACCTGGGCCGCCGCCAGATCGGTGTGCACCAGCGCTGGCTGGCCGAGACGGAACGGGCCATCGAGACCGTCGCCGATCCGGTGGTGCGCACCTATGCCGAGGTCAACGTGGCGGCGGCGCTGTTGTCCAGCGGACAGGCCCGCGGCTGGGAGGTCGGCAGGCGGTTCCTCGAGGCACCGCCCAACGAGGAAATCGGCACGCAGTACTACCGAGGCTGCGTGAACATCGTCGACAGTGCCAACTGGCTCGGCGACTACGACCTGACCCGCCGCTACCTCGACCGCGCCGCGGAACTCGCCACCTTCAACGTGCCCTTCAGCGAGTTCTCCTTCAAGGTCTGCTCGGTCGTGCTGGACTGGCTGTCCGGCCGCTGGCAGGGCCTTGCCGTCCGCGCCGCGGAGGTGTGCGAGCGGTATGCCGACCAGCCTCACAGCGTGGAAAGCCGACTGGTCATCGGGGCGCTCGCGTTGGCCGCGGGTCGCATCGAGGAGGCAACCGAGCAGCTCACGGGCGTGGACCCGGATGTCGGCACCGGCCCGGTCGCGGCCACCGGGTCGGCGCTGCTCGCCGAGCTGTACTGGCTGCGGGGCGTGCAGCCGTCGGCGCTCAACCGCCTGCGGCACGCCCTGGAGATCGTGGATGTCACCGGCAACTGGGTGTGGGCAGGCGAGGTCGCACCCATCGCCGTCGACCTCTACCTCCGCGCGGACCTTCCCGACAGCGCCCGCGACGTGGTCGAACGGTTCCGCAACGGCATCGCGGGCTGCCAAGCGCCCGCGGCCGAGGTGTCGCTCGCGCTGTGCGAGGCGACACTGGCCCGCGCGAGAGGGAACATCCCCGCCGCACTGGTGGCCTACCAACGTGCCGAGGACGCGTTGGCGGTGTGCCCGCGCCCGCAGTACCGCGCACGGCTGCGCCTTGATCGCGGCACGCTGCGCTACGACCTCGGCGAGGACGGCTCGGCGGATCTGTTCGCGGCGCTGCGGGGGTTCACCGAACTCGGCGCGAACTTGTGGGCCGCGCAGTGCAGGCAGCACCTGCGGGAACGGCAGGCGCTGCCGCAGACCAGGGGCCGCCCCGGCTACGGCGACCGGCTGTCGCCCCGTGAGCTTGAGGTCGCCCAACTCGCCGCGGACGGCGCGTCCAACAACGACATCGCCGAACGCCTGCACCTCTCGCCGCGCACCGTGGAACGCCACATGTCGCAGATCCTCCGCAAACTCGGGGTGCGTTCCCGCTCGGGCGTCGTGACGGCGCTGCTCGCCGAACACCTCGAACTCCAGGAATTCACGGGCTAGCACTAAAAATCACCAAAAAACCGTCTGTTGCCCCGATCGCAATTCGGTGAATAGTCTCGAACCGTTGATCGGTCCCCTGCATTTTCAATTTCCCTGCGACGGAATGGTTTCACTATGTTCGGCGATGCCTCATTGCTGGCCGTTGCCATCGGCGCGGGCCTGATGGTCGGATTCAGCCCCTGTGCGTTCGGCCTGCTTCCGCTGTATCTCACCGCGCTGGTCTCCGGCGGCGACGCGAGCCGCGGCACGGCCATCGGCAGGGCGTTCGCCTTCACCGGCGCGGTGACGCTGGGCTTCGGCCTGGTCAACCTGCTGGTGGGCCTCGTGATCGTGCCGCTGGCCGCGGGCCTGCTCAGCGAGTCCAAGTGGCGCATGGTCGAAAGCGGCGTGCTGATGGTGCTCGGCGTCCTCATGCTCGGGCTGGGCGCCTGGTTCCTGTCCGGCCGCGCGCTCAAGATCCCGATGCCGAAGTTCCTGGTCGGCAACAAGCTGACCATGTCGTTCCGCTCCATGCTCCTGTTCGGCATCGCCTACACCTTCGCCGCGCTGGGCTGCTCCCTGCCGCCATTCCTGGGTGTGGTCGCCGCGGCGTTCCAGGCCGAATCGTTCCTCGGCGGCCTGGCCGTGTTCGTGGCGTTCACCATCGGCATGGGCCTCGTCATCGCCGCCGCCTCACTGGCGGTCGCCCTGGCGCAGAACGCGATGGTCGGCGGACTGCGCACAGCCAGCCGCTGGGCGCCCTACCTCGGCGGCGCGTTGATCCTCGTCATGGGCGTCTACACGACGTTCTTCGGATTCCTCCAGACCTGGGTCCAGTACGACCCGGAGGTCACCAACCCGGTCGTCGCCTCGCTGAGTCAGGTGCTGCTCAGCGGACCGAACTGGGTCGCCGACCACCTGATGGCGCTCGGCGTGTGGGGATTCATCGGCGCGGTGACGGTGCTCGCCGCGCTGCTCTACGGCACCACCGTGATCGGCCGGAAGCGGCGGCGGTCCACCGAGGCCGCGACCTCGGCCTGACCGCGTCCGCCTCCGCCCTGCCTCCCCGCCAACCCTGCCGGGGAGAACCGAAGAGATTGGGAGAACACACCATGAAGAAGACCTACGAGCGCCCGATGCTGGTGGCCCGCGGTGGGTTCCGCGCCGTGACCGCGGCCAGCGGTTGCTACGGCCGGGACTCCATCGGCGGCCGCAGCTACTGCTGAGACGAGGACGCCTGATGTGGGACTGCGGCGGGCACCAACTCATGGTCTTCCCCGACTCCGAGACCGCGCTCGCCGCGGTCCCACTTTCCCTTCCCGACCGACTGAACCACCCCTCCGGACGCCCGTTCCTGGTCGGCCGCTGGTCCTCCTCGATCGAGGCCACCGTGGGGGACACCACGATCGCCGTGATCGGCACTTGTTCACTCACCCGGCCCGAACTCCGCCGAGCCGCCGCGCGGATGCGTGACCTCGACGATGTCGACCGGCTGACCGCTTCGATGGCAGGCAGTTTCCACCTCATCGCCCGCGTCGGGGGCAGGCTGCGGGTACAGGGCACCCTGGCAGGCCTCCGACGCGTGTTCTACCGCTCGCTGGGCGAGGTGGTGGTCGCAGCGGACCGCGCCGATCTGCTCGGCACCGACGTCGACCCCGAAGTGCTGGCGTGCAGGCTGCTGGAGCCGGTGCCGCATCCGTTGGCCGACGAGCCGCTGTTCCGCCAGGTTGCCGCGGTTGCGCAGGACCATTGCCTGATCGTGGATGCCGACGGCAGGACCTGCCGCACGGTGCGCCGCTGGACCCCGCCCCCCGCGACGCTGGGACTCGCCGAATGCGGCCGCGCGCTGCGTACCGAACTCACCGCCGCCGTCGCGGCCCGCACCGCGGCGGGCGGCGTGGTGACCAGCGAACTGTCCGGCGGGCTGGACTCCGCCGCCATCACCTGCCTTGCCGCCCAGGGCGATGCGCGGCTCATCGCGCACACCGTGCAGGCCGTGGACTCCCACAACGACGACTTCGGCTGGGCGCTGCTGCTGGCCGCGTCGCTGCCCGGCGTCACCCATGACGTGCTCCCCGGCGCCGAACTGCCGCTGGTCCACGCCGGGGTGTCGGCCCCGCGGCGGCGCCTGGATGAGCCGTCCATCGTGCTCAGCCACCAGGACCGCATGCTGACGATGCTGTCGTGGTGCCAGGGCCTCGGCTCCCGGTTGCACCTGACCGGCTACGGCGGCGACCAGGTGCTCACCGGCCCCACCGGCCTGCTCCGGAACCGGCTGCCCCGGCCCGCGGCGATTCGCGCGCTGGCGGGCTACCGCGCGCTGCGGGCCTGGCCGCTGGGGGCGGTGCTGCGGCAACTCGCCGATCGCCGCCCCTACCACCGCTGGCTGCGGCGAGCCGCCGACCTGACCGGCACCCCCGACCCGCGGACACCGTTGCTGGGCTGGGGAGTGGCGCCGCCGCGCCGATCCTGGTTCACCCAGGACGCGGTGGCCGCGATCGGCGACACCATCCGCGGCCGGGCGGGAACTCCGCTGGCCGCCACGCCCGGCAGGCATGTCGACCTGTACTTCCTGCGCGACGGCGCCCGCATGATCCGCGGCCTCGACCAACTCGCCGCGGGCATCCTTCCGGTGGCCGCGCCGTTCTTCGACGACCGCGTGGTCGACGTCTGCCTCGCGCTGCGGCCGGAGGACCGGGTCACGCCCTTCGCCTACAAGCCGCTGCTGGGCGCGGCGATGCGCGGCATCGTGCCCGCCGCCGTCCTCGCCCGGCGCACCAAGGGCGAAGGCTCCCGGGACGTCGCCGCCGGGCTGCGCCGACACCGCGACGAGTTGGTGTCGCTGTGGGACGACTCCCGGCTGGGGCGGCTGGGACTCGTCGCGGAGAAGCGACTGCGTGAGCTGTGCGCCAGCCCCTACTCGCCGGAACTGGACGACGGGGCGCTGCTGCCCACCGTCGAATGCGAGTTGTGGCTGCGCGGACTGGAACTCGAGCCTGTGAATGGGAGGAACCATGAGCCTGCGGCTGCGCGCTGACATCAGCCTCGCCGAAACCGACTACGGCGCGGTCCTGCTGGATGAGCGGACCGGACAGTACTTCCAGCTCAACCCGTCCGCCGTGGTGATCATCCGCACCCTCTGCGACGGCGGTACCCCGCAGCAGGCGGTGGCCGCGCTCGTGGGCGGCTACGAGGTCTCCGCCGAGGAGGCGCAGGCCGATGTGGACGCGCTGGTCCGCGGCATGCGTGAAGCCGGGCTGGCGGAGCCGTCATGAGCGAGATGGTCCTGCCCGACAAGGCGGCGAGGCCTGCGTGGGGCCGCCGCCGGGTGGTCGGCGTCGCGGTCACGGTGGCCCGGCTGCTGGCGGTCCTGCCGCCACGCAGACTCAAGGCGGTGGTCGCCAGGATCGGCCGCGGCGCGGCACCCGCCGACCCCGCCCAGACAGGCCGGGTACGGGCCGAGGTCGTCGCGGTGAGCGCGCACTGCGCGGGCTGGTACGGCTGCCTGCCCCGCTCACTGGCGGTCGTACTGCTGTGCAGGCTGTCCGGCACCGTGCCCACCTGGTGCGTCGGCGTCCGCACCCAACCGCCGTTCGGCGCGCACGCCTGGGTCGAGGCCGACGGCGTCCCGGTGGGGGAGACCGGCGACACCGGCAGCTTCGCCAAGCTCATCAGCGTCGGCACGTGAGCACCCTCCGCGGGCTGCTGCGCCTGATGCGTCAGGACCGCAGGGTCCTGGGCATCGCCGCGGCCCTGACCGTGCTGAGCTCGGCCTGCGCACTGGCGCATCCGCTGGCCGCGCGCGCCCTGATCGAACGGGTCGGCGACGGGCGCCCGGTGGTGGGGTTCGCCGTCGTCATGGCCGCGTTGATCGCGGGGCAGCTGGTGTTGTTCGCCGTCGCCCAGTACCTGCTGGAACGCGCGGGCGAAGGTGTGGTGCTGCGGTTGCGCACCCGGCTCGTCGGCAGGCTGCTGTGGTTGCCGATCCCGCTGCTGGAGCGCAGCCGCGTCGGCGACCTGATCTCCCGCACGGTCACCGACACCACCCTCTTGCGCAGCATCGTGGTCCGCGCCGTCACCGGCAGCGCGCAGGCGGTGATCTCCGGGCTCGGCGCGGTGGCGCTGATGATCTGGCTGGACCCCGCCCTGTTCGGACTGGTCGCCCTGATCCTGCTGGTCACCACGCTGGCGGTGGCCCGCAACCTGCGCGGCATCCGCGCCGCCACCGAGCAGGCGCAGGCCGCGGTCGGGGAGATGACCTCCGACCTGGAACGCGCCCTCACCGCGATCCGCACCGTGCGCACCTGCCGGGCCGAACCCCGCGAACAGGCCCGCATCGGCGCCGCCGCCCAGACTTCCTACCGCTCGGGCGTGCGGGTGGCCCGGCTGTCCGCGCTGGCCGCACCCGCGGGCGAACTGGCGGGCATCGGCGCGTTCCTGCTGGTGCTGTTCGTCGGCGGGCTCGGCGTCGCCCGCGGCACCATGCCCATCGGCGACCTGATCGCGATGCTGATGTACGCCATGTACCTGGCCGCGCCGATCGGCGTCCTCTTCGACACCGCCACCGTCGTCCAGCAGGCCTCCGGCGCACTGCACCGGGTCGACGAGGCGCTGCGCTTCGACGTCGAATGCGAGCACGCCCACCTCGACCCGCTGCCCACCCGCAGGCCGACGCTGCTGGAGTTCCGCGACGTCTCCTTCGGCTATGAGAACCGCCCGGTGCTCCGCGGGGTGTCCTTCGAGGTGCCGCACTGCGCGCACATCGCGCTGGTCGGCCCGTCCGGCGGTGGGAAGTCCACGATCTTCGCGCTGGTCAACCGCTTCTACGACCCGACGGCCGGGGTCATCCTCTTCGACGGCCAACCCGCCGACGCCCTGGGCCGCGCGGCCTGCCGCGCGATGGTCGGCACCGTGGAGCAGAACGCGCCGCTGCTGCATGGCAGCATTCGCGACAACCTCACCTACGCCAACCCGGACGCCTCCGAGGACGAACTGGCGCGGGTGATCGGCCTGGTCAACCTCGGCGGTCTGCTCGATCAGCTACCGCGCGGGCTGGACACCCAGGTCGGCGAGCACGGCGTGAACGTCTCCGGCGGGGAGCGGCAGCGCATCGCGATCGGCCGCGCGCTGCTGGCCCGGCCGAAGCTGCTGCTGCTGGACGAACCGACGTCCAACCTGGACACCGTCAGCGAGGCGGCACTCACCGACACCATCGAGAAGGTCTCCCGCGAATGCGCACTGCTGGTCATCGCGCACCGCCTGTCCACAGTGCGGGACGCCGCGAAGATCCTCGTGCTGGACCGCGGCGAGATCACCGCGGCGGGCACCCACCACGAGCTCATGGCGGGCAACACCGCCTATCGCGAACTCGCCACTTTTGCCCATCGGACATAGCACCGCGTTATGTCCGATTGGGATGGGCGACTTCCGAAGTGGACACGCATGCTCCGCATACAGGTCATTCACCTTTCCCCTGCTTGTTGAGGGAATGACGCGAGGGAGATCGAGGAAAACACATGTTGACAAGACAACGGGCCGGTGCCCTGGCCGGCGCGCTGATCGCGGCTGCCGTCGCCGTGGTGTCCGCGGTGAGCGTCGCGGGCGCCGTTCCTGACGAACCGGTGAAGCCGGTGCAGCCCTACATCGTGGGCGGGGAGCGGGCGAGCATCGCCGACCACCCGTGGACCGTGGACGTCATGCGCAACGGCCGAGGCTGGTGCGGCGGGACGCTGGTGGCGCCCAACAAGGTCGTCACCGCCGCGCACTGCACCTCCGGCCAGAGCGCGAGCGCCTTCACCGTGTACGCGGGCCGCGAGGACCGGCAGAGCACCGCGGGACACTCCGCGAAGGTGTCCAAGATCTGGGTGCACCCGCAGTACAAGAGCACCGCCGAGAACGAGATCAACGACTACTCGGTGCTCACCCTGTCGTCCAACCTGGACTACAAGACCCTGCCGCTGGCGGGCCCGCAGGACGGCAACCTGTACGCGGCGGGCACCAACTCCACCGTGCTGGGCTGGGGTGACCTGCGCGAGGGCGCCAACGCGGGCTCCCGCTACCTGATGAAGGTCACCGTGCCGCTGGTGAGCGACGCCGACTGCACGACGGCGTACGGCCAGTACTACGAGAAGGCCAACATGGTCTGCGCCGGGTTCAAGGACGGCGGCAAGGACTCCTGCCAGGGCGACTCCGGCGGGCCGCTGGTCGCGGGCGGCAAGCTGATCGGCATCGTGTCCTGGGGCCACGGCTGCGCCCGGCCCGACAAGTACGGCGTGTACGCCAGGGTCAACGCGCAGTACGACCTGCTGATGCAGCAGATCGGCAGCACCCCGACCACCACGCCGCCGACGAGCACCACCCCACCCACCACGACCCCGCCCACCAGCACCACCCAGCCGCCGACGACCACGCCCGCACCGGGCTGCACCGCGGCGGCGTGGCAGGCCAACCGGATCTACTGGTCCGGCGACAAGGTGTCTCACCAGGGCCGCCAGTGGCAGGCCACCTGGGCCTCCTACAACAGCCCGCCCGCCGCGGGCAACTCGCGGTGGAAGGACCTCGGCGCCTGCTGAGAGCAATAATTGGGTAGCTGTACCTAGGGTTTCGGCATTGTTCGGGCTCGCTCATCGGCCGCAGAGTTGATGTCGATGAGCGAGCTTGAACTGCGGCACCTGCGCACCGTTGTGGCGATCGCCGACGAGGGCAGCCTCGGCAGAGCCGCCGTGCGGCTCGGCCTGAGCCAACCCGCGCTGTCCCTGCAACTCCAGCAGGTGGAGCGGCTGGTCGGTGGCAAGCTGTTCCTGCGCAGCCACCTCGGCAGCAAGCCGACCAGCCTCGGCCAGGTGATCATCTCCGACGCCCGCCCCATCCTGGCGAACCTGGACGCCTTGTTCGGCCGGATCAGCGCCGCCACCAGCATCGGCAAGATCCGCTTCGGCTCGGTGCCGCAGCCGTTCCTCGCCGACGTCGTGCGCGAGTGGGAGTCGGTGCTGCCGGACGCGGGCTTCGTCCTGGAGAGCACCGCCTCTTCGGACCACCTGGCCCGCCTGCTGCTCTCGGGCGAACTGCACCTGGCGCTGCTGGCCCGCGACGCCCGCATCACCGCACCCGGCTTCCTGGTGCGCAGGCTGGTCACGGAGCCGGTGTTCGTCTCGCTGGCCGCATCGGACCCGCTGTCCCGCTGGGAGCGCATTCCGCTCGTCGCGCTGGCCGAACGCGAATGGCTGGTCTCCGCTGAACACGCCGCCACGCTGCGTGTTCGTGCTCGCGAGGCGGGTTTCACCCCGAAACTGCACCACCTCGGCACCGGCTCCGAGACCCGCGAGGCACTCGCCCTGGGTGCGGTGGCCTTGGTACCGGCCACCCACCTGCCCGCGGCGGGCTGCGTCACCAAGCCGATCGCGGGCGACCCGATGTCGGTACAGCTGGTACTGGCGGCCTGCGCCGATACGCCGCCCGCGCGCCACAACCCGCTGCTGTACCGGGTGTTGGCGTGGATCTACCGCCGCCAGATCGCCGAGAACCCCACCTACCGACGCTGGTGGCAGCAGAACCCGCAGTGCCACCGAGAACTCGACGCCGCGCTCAAGGCGCGCCGCTGCTGACGGTGAGGTGCGTCGTGCGCTCGCGGAGCGCACGACGCACCTGGTCAACGCAGGAACTCCTGCACCTTGGTCTTCACGCCCTGGGTGATCATCTGCCAGGCCTCCGGATCACCGCGCAGGATCGACTCGGTGGTGGACTTGACCTGTTCGAACGTGGCGTGCGGCGGGATCGGCGGCACGTTCGGATCGCAGCGCACATCCAGCACCGCGGGCCGATCCGCCCGCAGCACCCGATCCCAGGCGCCGCCAAGGTCGTCGGGGGAGTCCACCCCGATGCCCTCCAGCCCGATACCGCGGGCAAAGGCCGCGTAGTCCACATCCGGCAGCACCTGCGACTCGGTGAACTTCGGTGCCCCGCCCATCGCCCGCAGTTCCCAGGTGACCTGGTTGAGGTCGTTGTTGTGGAACACGCACACCACGCACCGCGGGTCCGCCCACAACTCGTAGTACCGCGCGATGGTGATCAACTCGGCGAGCCCGTTCATCTGCATCGCGCCGTCGCCGACCAACGCCACCACCGGGCGGTCCGGGTGCGCGAATTTCGCCCCGATCGCATACGGCACCGCAGGCCCCATGGTGGCCAGCGTGCCGGAGAGGGTGCCACGCATCCGCCCGCGCAACTTCAGGTTCCGCGCGTACCAGTTGGCCGCCGACCCCGAGTCCGCGGTGACCAGCGCGTCCTCCGGTATCCGCTCCGACAGCTCCGACACGATCCGCATCGGGTTCACCGGGTCGGCGCTGACCTGCGCCTGCCGGTCCAGGGTCTCCCACCACTCGGCCACGTTCGCCTCGATGGCGTCCCGCCAGGACCGGTCCGGTTTGCGGGTCAGGCGCGGCAGCAGCGCCCCGACGGTGGCCTTCGCGTCGCCGAGGAGGTTGACCTCGGTGGGGTAGCGCATGCCGATGAACCGGCCGTCGATGTCGATCTGCACCGCGCGGGCCTGCCCGTACTCCGGCAGGAACTGCGTGTACGGGAAGTTCGAGCCGATGATCAGCAGCGTGTCGCAGTCCCGCATGAGCTCCCAACTTGGCCGGGTACCCAGCAGCCCGATCGACCCCGTCACATACGGCAGGTCGTCGGGCAGCACGTCCTTGCCAAGCAACGCCTTCGCGATGCCCGCGCCGGTGATCTCGGCAAGCTGCTTGACCTCCTCGGCCGCGCCCCGTGCGCCCTGCCCGACGAGTATCGCCACCTTCTCACCGGCGTTGATCACCTCAGCGGCCCGGCCGATCTCCTCGTCGACGGGGGTGAGAGTGGTCAGGGGGTGACTGGGCGGGCTGGACGGCACGTGCTTGAACTCGTGCTGCGGCGGCGTGTACTCCTCTTCCTGCAAGTCCGCCGGAATGATCACCGCGGTGGGCGCCCTGGCCGCCTCGGCGGACCGGATCGCGCGGTCCAGCGCGTTGGGCAACTGCTCGGAGACGTTCACCTCGACGAGGTACTCGGAGGCCACGTCCTTGAACAGGCTCTGCAGGTCCACCTCCTGCTGGTAGCTGCCGCCCATGGCGCTGCGCGCGGTCTGCCCCACGATCGCGACGACCGGCACGTGGTCCAGCTTCGCGTCGTACAGCCCGTTGAGCAGGTGGATCGCGCCCGGACCCGAGGTGGCCATGCACACCCCGACCCGCCCGCTGAACTTCGCGTACCCCACGGCCTGGAACGCCGACATCTCCTCATGCCGCGACTGCACGAACCGCGGCTTGTTCTCGGCCCGCCCGAAGGCTGTCACCAGGCCGTTGATGCCATCACCCGGATAGGCGAACACCTGCTCGACGCCCCATTCCCGCAGGCGCTTGAGCACGTAGTCGGCAACGGTCTCGGACACGTTTCCTCCCGGGGTTTACTCGGCAATCTCTTACCGGCTACCCCGGGTCTCGCGTCCGACACACCTCCGCCGGGTCATCGGACAGCATCATGCCCAGCAGCGGACCCACCACCTGGAGCGCGGCGCTCACCAGGTCCGCACCGTCGTCGCTGAACGCCGCCCGGAGGCCGAGGTTGCTCATTCCCGGTCTTCCAACCGGGACAGCACCCGCTCCGCGAGAGTGCCGAGCGTGTCGAGTTGTTCCGGCGTGATGTGGTCCAGGAACAGCTCGCGGACGGCCTCCACATGCATCGGCGCCGCCTCTTCGATGGCCTTCCGGCCCGCGGCGGTGACCACGATGAACGCGCCCCGCGCGTCCGAGGGGCACTCCTGCCGGTCCACCAGCCCCCGGCGCTGCATCCGGCCGAGATGGTGGGAGAGCCTGCTTTTCTCCCACTGGAGCTCCCGCGCGAGCTCGACCACTCGCGCCCGGTCGTCCGGCCGGTCGGTGAGGTGCACCAGCACCTCGAAGTCGGTGATCGACAGCCCGGAGTCGGCCTGCATCTGCCGGGCGAGCCGGGCGTTGAGCTGTGCGTTCATCGCCAGGTACGCCCGCCAGGCGCGTTGTTCCCGCTCGTCAAGCCATCGAGTCATATCCGCAGTCTACGGGAATAGTTGACACATCACCATCCTTGGGTAGAGTGCATGGTGACACGTCAACTACTTGGAGGACCGACATGACCACCGCCGTCGATTACACCCCGCTGACCGGCGAGTACACCCTCGACACCGCCCACAGCCGGATCGGTTTCGTCGCGCGTCACGCGATGGTGACCAAGGTGCGCGGTGCGTTCAACGACTTCACCGGCACCGCGAACATCAACGGGGAGAACCCCGGCGCGTCCTCGGTGCAGGTGACGATCAACGTGGACAGCATCGACACCCGCAACGCCGACCGCGACGCCCACCTTCGCGGTAACGACTTCCTGTCGATCGCCGAGCACCCGAGGATCACCTTCACCTCGACCGAGATCGCCCAGACCGGCGAGAACACCTTCGACGTGACCGGCGACCTGACCATCAAGGGCGTGACCAAGCAGGTCACCGTCCCGTTCAGCTACGAGGGCACCGCCCAGGACCCGTTCGGCAACACCCGCATCGGCCTGGAGGGCTCGACCGCCATCAGCCGGAAGGACTTCGGCATCACCTGGAACGCCGCCCTGGAGACCGGTGGCGTCCTGGTGGGCGACAAGATCGTGCTGGAGTTCGAGATCTCGGCGATCAAGACTCCCTGACACTACGCTCCCGCGAAGGGAAGGACTGCTCATGAGTGTGGACATTCGACGGGCCGCCGACCGGGTGGCCACCAAGCTGGACTGGCTGGACTCGAAGCACTCCTTCTCCTTCGGGCGGCACTACGACCCGGCCAACACCCACCACGGCCTGCTGCTGGTCAACAACGACGATGTGGTGGCGCCCGGCACCGGCTTCGAGACCCATCCGCACCGGGACATGGAGATCGTCACCTGGGTGCTCCGCGGTTCCCTGGTCCACCAGGACTCCGAGGGCCACTCCGGCCTGATCTACCCAGGCCTGGCGCAGCGGATGAGCGCGGGCACGGGGATTCTCCACTCGGAGAAGAACGACGCCTGGCGCCTCCAGCCGGGTTCGGCCGAGGACCCCGTCCACTTCGTGCAGATGTGGGTGGTGCCCGACGAGCCCGGCATCGCACCCGGCTACGAGCAGCTGGAAATCCCGGACGCGGAGCTCTCCGGAAAGCTCGCCCCGGTGGCCTCCGGCATGCCCCAGCACGAGGGCGATACAGCCATCCGCATCCACAACCGGTACGCCGCACTACACGCCGCACGCTTGCAGCCGGGCGAGTCGGTGCAGCTCCCAGAGGCGCCAATGCTGCACCTGTTCGTGCCGCGCGGCACGGTCGTGCTCGAAGGCGCGGGCGAACTGGCCTCGGGGGACGCGGTCCGCTTCACCGGAGTGGGTGGGCACCGCGTGACAGCGGTCGCCCCGGCGGAGATCCTGGTGTGGGAGATGCACGCGAGGCTCGCCTGAGAGGACCGGCATGAGGATCGTTTTCGGCGCCGATGACTCCAACGAGTGCACGCAGGCGGTCCTCGACCGCCTGCGCGAACTAGGCGAGGTGCGCGTATTGGACAGCACCAGCTGGCCGGAGTTCTCCCGCAACGTCGGCGAAGCGGTCGCCGAGGGTGAGGCCGACTATGGCGTCCTGATGTGCTGGACCGGAACGGGAACCGCCATCGCCGCGAACAAGGTCAAAGGCGTGCGCGCGGCGCAGGCCTGGGAGCCGTGGATCGCCAGGAACGCCCGCCTCTGGAACGACGCGAACGTCCTGACCCTGAGTCTGAAACGCCTCGCCCCGACGGTCGCGGTCGAGTGCGTGAACGCGTTCCTGGAGACCCCGGCGGAAGACCCGGAGGAAACCGCCACCATCGACCGGATCAGGCAACTCTGACCCCGTTCAGCTGATCGATCCGGTGCACGATTTCTCGGCATTCGTCATTGGGCCGTGGCTTTGCCGCTGCTCGTATCCTGCTGAGGCGTTGCAAAGCACGGCGTGAGCCCAGTGCGCTGCACTGTTCGATCGTTTCGATCGCCAGCCGATGACCTTGGATGATCTCGCCGTGGCGGAGCATGCATACCGAGTTGTGGATGTTGAGGAAGGCGTGAGTCACGCCCTGCTCAGGGGGTATCAGGCGGCACGCCTGCTTGCCCAGGTTGATGGCCTGCTCGAGGTTTCCGCCAGGTAGGAACTGGTGCATGACGGCCTCAACGATAACCAGGTTGCCCTCATCGACGAGTCCTGTCCAGCTGCTCGGTCGTGGCTTCTTCAACAAGTTCTTGCGGGCCACGCCCAACGACCGTTTGGCAGCGTCCGGTTCGCCCAGCATCGCGTATGCGGACGTCATCGCGGAGTTGATCAAAGCTATCAGCTGCCTATCGCTCGCGGTGTCCGCAGGCAGGAGGGCGAGTTGGAACGCCTTGACAGCAGCTGCGGCCTGGTGTTGTTCGAACTCGAGCCGTCCGATCGAATAGACGATGAAGGCCATCAATCCGCTGTCGCCCAGTTCCTTTGCCACCGAGAGTGCTTGGCGGTAGTGGCGGTATGCCGCGCCGGTGCGGCCCGAGTCGGCAGCCGCGTACCCCGCGAACTGGTGTGCGTCCGCGAGGGCATACATCAGGCGCCATCGCACTTCCGTCGCACACCGTGAGGCCAGCAATTGCCGGATTGTCTGGACATGCCCACGCGCCGCCCCGAGCACGCCCATACCGCCATTACTGAAGTCCTGCGCCCTGAGTGCTGACGTTGTTGCCTCGATATGACGCACATCTGTCAGACCGATGTGATCCGGGCGTTGCTCCAGATGAGTTCCGCGTTCACCCCAGTCGAGGCCGAAATCGTTGCCGAGAACCGCGATCCCGGTTGCGCGGAGGACCTGTCGCCGGTTCACGTCGTCGTCCTCGTCCGAGGAAACCGGAAGAACCCGGGGGTCGGCATCCGGTGGATAGCCGAGACCCATGAGCGCGTGCGGGATACGCAGGCCAGTGGCAATGCGGTCCAAGACGTCGTATTGGTAAACCGGCCGGGCCTTCTTGATAATTTCGCTGACCTCGGACTGCGACTGTCCGGTGAGATCGGCGATATGCCGCTGAGAGAAGCCCCTCGTCTTGAGGTATCGGTAGATCGTGTGAATGTCCCGCACGGCGAGCGCCGAGCGCACGGCGTCGTCTTCCCACAGGTCGGCTGGAAGCTCGACACGGATCGGTATGTCCGGGTTGTCCATGTCATGCGTATCGGTCGCTTATCGCCTGGGGAACAGCCTTGCTCACCGACGGTAGATCGCCGTGCGCCGAACGGCACTGCAACGTTTGGGTGGAGCGAAGTCGTCAGGACCGTTCGTCGCAGGTCCTCGAAAGCCTGCCGTGGGGGTCGACGGGCCGCCCGCCGGATCGCGGGCGGCCCGCCTGCGATCATCGACAGGGGGGTCGGTAGGGCAGGCCGGGGAAATGCTGACCCCAGTCCTGGAGCGAGATGGCGCGTTGGCTGACCTGGCAGATCCGGGCGGCGACCTGGTCGAGGTTCGTCTCCCACGTCCGCACGGTGTAGTCGTTGCTCGCGCTGGCCAGGGTGTGGCCATCGGGGCTGAACATCACCGAGGGAACGTCCGAGGTGTGCCCGGTGAAGTTCGCCAGCACCTCGGGGTTGGCGGGATCGGCGATGTCCCACAGGCGGACCACGCGGTCCGCACTGCCGGTGGCCAGTTGCCTGCCGTGGGGCCCGAAGGACACCGAGTAGACGACCTCCGGGTAGCCCGCGAGCATCCCCACCTGGCGGGGGTTGCGGATATCGCTGATGTCGAGCAGGCGCACCGACTTCTGGTTGACCACCGTGGCGAGCAGCTTCCCATCCGGGCTGAACGGCCTGGCGGGAAACACATCAGTGCCGCTGTACGGGAAATCGATCTGCGTCGGCTTGCGGGGGTCGCTGACATCCCACAGCAGGGACTTGGTGTCGAGTCCGGCGGTGGTGGCCAGCATCTTGCCGTCCGGGCTGAACGCCACCGCCCACAGCTGGTGCTCGTGACCGCGCAGGCGCGCCAACTCCACGGGTGCGGCCGGGTTGGACACGTCCCACAGCACGGCATGGCGGAAACTGCCGGTCGCCAGCAGCCTGCTGTCGGGGCTGAACACCGCGGACACCAGTTGGTAGGCCTCGTTGTGGCTGACCGTGGCGAGATGTCGCGGCTGTCGGGGATCGGACACGTCGTAGAGGTACGCCCTGCCATCGTCGGAGGACGCGGCCAGCAGCCTGCCGTCGCTGCTCAGCGCCACCGACCGGACGAAGTTGGTCGGTTCGGTGAGTGTCGCGAGTGGACGCCGGTACCTGGGGTCGGAGACATCCCACAGCCGCACGGCGTGGTCCCAACTACCGCTGGCCAGCATCCTGCCGTCGGGGCTGAACACGGCGGAGCTCACCACGTCGTGGTGGCCGAACAACGGCATTTCGCGGAGGTCCTGCAACCGGGCTCCCCTGCCGCTCGTCGCGGCGATGGTGTTGCCATCGGGGCTGTAGGCCACCGTGTAGACCCCGCCGGGGAAGCTGGTCAGGCCACGGGCGTGCGGCGGATCGGTGACGTCCCAGAGCCGCACCTTGCCGCCACCGTTGGAGGCCAAGGTCCGACCGTCCGGGCTGAACGCCACCGACCACACCAGCGCGTTGTGGCCGGACAGCTTGGCGACGCCCTGCGGCCGCGCCGGGTTCGTGACGTCCCACAGCCGAACATCGTGATCCCAACTCGCGGTGGCCACGGTGTGCCCGTCCGGACTTAGGGTGGCCGCCACCACGACTCCACTGTGGCCGGTCATCGTGCTCAGCGGCCGGGGCTGCCCGGAACCCGCCGATTCCCCGAGATCCCACAGCTGCGCCGTGTGCCCGCCCGAGGTGAGCAACGTTCTGCCGTCCCGGCTGAACTCGACGGAGTTGACGACGTCGTCATGGGCCGGGACCGTCCACAGCGGACGGGGAACGCGCGGATCGGAGAGATCCCAGCCGCTCAGCGACTTGTCCCCGTTGCCGGTGATCGCCGTGCGCCCGTCCGGCGCCCACACGACCGCGCCGACCGTGGAGGTGCTGTTGGTGAAGGTGGACAGCCGCTCGGGACGGGACGGATCGGTGAGATCCCACAGCATGGCTCTGGTGTCCCCGACGGTGGCCAGCAACCGGCCGTCGGGGGAGAACGTGACCGCCTTCTGGTTCTCCGGCAGGTGCAGCGTGGTCAGCTCCCGCGGATTGTGCACATCGCTGACATCCCACAGCTTCGTGGTGCGGTCCCAGCTCGCGGTGGCCAGCAGCGGCCGCTTCGGGTTGTACGCCAGCGACGGCACATCACTGGTGTGCCCGCCGAGCAGGGTGCCGTAGGGCTCGGCGAACGAGGACAGCAGACGGTCCCTGGTTTCGGGCAGCGGAGCCAGCCGGTAGGCGGCCAGCCCGAGTTGCAGCGACAGCTCCGGATTCGTGTCCCGCAGCGCCGCGGCCTGGTCCGCCGCCTTGCGGGCGATGGCGACGTTGCGCTCGTCGGCGACCGTCCGCCGCGAGTGCACCGCGTAGGCCACCGACCCCGCCGCCACCAGCAGCAGCGTGGTGAGCAGCACGACCACCTGCCGCAGCCGCCGCGCCCTGCCCCTGGCGGCGGCCTGCTCCCTCGCCTCGCCCGACAGGCTGGCCGCGAGGAACCGCTGCTCGCGTGGGGTCAACGCGGTTCGGTTGACCGCGACCCAGTCCCTGGCCAGCGCCAGCCGAACACCCCGGTACAGGGTGCCGGAGTCCTCATCCAGCGCCTCCCACGCATCGGTGGCCTCGGTGAGCTGGCGGTGCAGCCGCAGCCCCTCCCGATCGTCGGACAGCCAGTCCCGCAGCCGCGGCCAGCACCGGATCAACGCCTCGTGGGTGATCTCCACGCTGCCGTGGTCCAGCGTGACCAGCCTGGCGCGGCCAAGCTTCTCCAAGACCGCGCCGGTGGCCGGGTTGTCGAGGTCCAGGCTCTCGGTATTGATCCGGCGTTTGGTGTCCTCGGTGCCCTCGCCGAGCGCGGTGAGCCGCAGGAACACCTGCTGCGCCACGGCCTGGCCCGCGGCGTCCAGCCCGGTGTAGACGTCCTCCGCGCTGCGGGCGATGGCGTGCTGGATGCCGCCCGCCTCCTCGTAGCCCTCCACGGTGAGCCGGGTGCCCCGCCGCCTGCGCCAGGTCTCCAGCAGCGCGTGCGACACCAGCGGCAGCGCCGCGGGCTGCCCGGAGGCCTCGGCGATGAGCCGCGAGACCAACGCCGACTCGATCACGCAGCCTTCCATCACGGCGGGTTTGGTGATCGCCTGCCGCAGTTCCTCGGCGCTCATCGGACCGACCAGCACCTGGCCGTCCTGGAGCGCCTCGACCAACTCCGGGTACTGCCCGCAGTGGCCGTAGAAGTCGGCGCGTACGCCGAGCACGACGCGGACCCGGCTTGTGTCGCAGCCGGTGGCGGCGACGAGCGCCTCGACGAACCAGGTCCGTTCCCCTTCATCACCGCAAAGAGTGAAGACTTCCTCGAACTGGTCCACGACCAGCAGCAGGTCGGTGTCCTCCTGCCTGCCCACCAGCGCCTTGCGGATGTAGAGGTGCAGATTCGACGGGCTGTCCGCCAACTCCGCGCGCACCTCGGCCACCGGGCTGTCGGTCAGCACCGCCAGTTGCAGCGCGCATTCCTCCCGCGGCCGCGGGCCCGGCGTGATGACCATGGTCGGTTGGCGGCGTCCCAACCTGGCCACCAGGCCCGCCCTGAGCAGCGAGGACTTGCCGGAGCCCGAGGCGCCGAACACGCCGAGCAGCCGCTGCCCGCGCACCCGCTCCACAAGGTGGTCGACGAGTCGTTCCCGGCCGAAGAACCGGTCGGCGTCGCCGGTCTGGAACGCGTTCAGCCCGAGGTACGGCGGACGGCGATCGCCCGCCTCCACCTCGGGCATGCTGGCGAAGGCCAATTCGGCGGCCACCGCGTGCCACCGGCCACGCCATTCCTCCGAGTCGCCGCCGCAGGCGGTCACATAGGCCAGTGTCACGGCGAGGCTGGGCAGTTTGCGGCCGCCCGCGGCCTCGGAGAGCACCGTGACGGAGTAGTGGGCGGCGTTGCTGAGCTGTCGGTAGGTGGGCTTTCCGGCTTTTTCTCTGAGCAGCCTCAAGTCCGCCGCGAACGCCAACAGGGCACTGCCCTCCGACGCCAGCGGCCGTTCCGGTCGTGGCACCCCAATCCCCCTTTTATCCCCCGCGGACGCTCCCAAGTCCCCACTCGAACGTGCCCGCGGGCAGCAGGTTATACGGCTGTTGTTTGTCCGTCGTGTGCATTACGGAACCAAACAACCCATTCGCAGTAGACAGTGCGAACGGAGCTTGAGTGTGGCGACGGTCGACGAGGGGGAGACGATGGACTACCTGATCGACGTTTCCGGTCACAACGATGTCAGTGACTGGAACGCGGTCCGCGGCAACAACATCACCGGCAGCTGGGTCAAGCTGACCCAGGGCGACTACTTCCGCAACCCCAAGCGGGACGGACAGGTCGGCGGCGCCAGGGCGGCAGGCGTTGCGGTCGGCGGCTACCACTTCGCCGATCCGCGGATCTCCGTCCGGCTGAACGTCGCCTACTACCTGTCCGAGGCCCGGCGGCTGGGTCTGCTGGAGCCGTCCTCGCTGATGATGCTGCTCGATGTCGAGAACTCGCCTCGCGACAAGATCGCCTGGAACGCGCAGGGCGCGAACGCCTTCGTCTCCGAGTGGATCAGGGTGTATCGGGCGGAGACCGGGCTGGCGCCGGTCGACGTCTACGCCAACCGGTCCTTCTACCAGGACGTGCTGCGTCCCGACGAGTGGGCGGACGACTCGGTCACCCTGCACCTCGCCCTGTACAACGGCGACCCCGGCAACACCGGCGGCTTCCAGCACCGCAGGCTGGGGCTGCACCAGCACACCGACCAGGGCAAGGTGCCCGGCATCCCCGGCTTCGTGGACCGCAACGTCACCCTCAACGGCCGCGGCGTCGGCGGCCTGACCAACGGCAACGGCGGGGCGCCGACCCCGCCGCCCAGCCCGTCCTGGGTGGACTACACGGTGCGGCCGGGCGACACCCTGTCGGTGATCGCGCAGCGGCACCGCACCACCGTGGCCGAACTGGCCAGGATCAACAAGATCATCAACGCCAACCACATCCGCGTCGGTCAGGTCATCAGGGTGCCCGGCGGCCGGACCTACACGGTGCGGGTGGGCGACACGCTCTCCGGCATCGCCGCCGCCCACGGCACCAAGGTGCAGGCGATCCTGGCCGTCAACCCGCGCATCGCCAACCCCGACCGAATCGCCATCGGTCAGGTGCTGGTTCTGCCCTGAGTCACCTGTTCGCACGAATTCCGCCACTCTCCAGCAATATTCGCTACATCTGTAGCGCACCGGGTGTAGCTTATTCATGGAGCGATGAAAAAGACAAGATCGGAGGCAAGATGACCGACATCGGCACTGATGTGGACGTCGCGGTCGTCGGGGCGGGCCCCACCGGTCTGATGCTGGCCTGTGAGCTGGCGTTGGCGGGGGTGCGTTGCCGGGTGTACGAGCGGCGGGCGAAGGAACCGAACATCACCAGGGCGTTCGCGGTGCACGCGCGGACGCTGGAGCTTCTCGACGCACGGGGTCTCGGCGACGAACTCGTCCGGCACGGCGTCCAGATCCGGGAGGCACAGCCCATGCCCGGGGCCGTGCTGCCGCTCAACGAGTTGGACAGCCGGTACCCGATGGTGCTGATCGTCCCGCAGAGCGGCACCGAGAAGCTGCTGGAGGCCCGCGCCCGCGAACTGGGGGTGGAGATCGTCCGCGGGGCCGAGTTGGTCGGCTTCGACCAGGACGTCGATGGCGTATCACTGGGGGTCGCCATGGACGACGGCAGGCGGATCGATCGCGCGTCCTACCTCATGGGCTGCGATGGGGCGCATAGCGCGGTGCGCGGGCTGGCGGGCGTGGAGTTCATCGGCAAGCAGTACGCCACGCACATCATGCTGGCCGATGTGCAGCTGAGGTCGGCCCCGGACGAAACCCTGTTCGCCCGTAACAGCCCGGACGGTGTGGTGTTGATCGTGCCCTTCGGCGACTCCTGGTTTCGGGCCATCGCCTGGGACCGGCGGCGGGAGGACGTGCCGCTGGACACTCCCATTACCAGGGCCGAACTGGCGGACGCCTTCGACCGGATCGCGGGGGAGGACTTCGGCATGGGCGAGCCGCGCTGGATGTCGCGGTTCCTCAGCGAACGCCGCCAGGCCGAAAGCTACCGGGTGGGACGGGTGTTCCTGGCGGGCGACGCGGCACATGTGCACTCGCCGATCGGCGGCCAGGGCATGAACACCGGCATCCAGGACGCGGTGAACCTGGGCTGGAAGCTGGCCGCCGTGTTGCACGGCTGGGCGGGGGACGACCTGCTGGACAGCTACGAGGAGGAGCGCCACCCGGTCGGAGCGGCGGTGCTGCGCATGACCGACGCGTTGAACGACATCGTGCTGGGCAGGTCGTGGCTGCGCCGGAAGCTGCGCGGGCTGGCGATCCGCAGCATCGTCACCGTGCCCGCGGCGCGCAAGGTGCTCACCGGCCGGATGACCGGTCTCGGTATCGCCTACCCCGGCCAGGGCAAGGCAGGGCAGCGCATGCCCGATGTGCGGACCGACCGGGGACGGCTCTACGAGCTGCTGCATGCGGGCAAGTTCGTCCTGCTCGGAGTCGCCCCGCGGCTGGCGGAGCAGTGGTCGACGCGGGTCACCACCGCGATCGTGGAGGCTGAAGAGGACGCGGGCGCGGTGCTGGTGCGGCCCGACGGCTATGTGGCCTGGGAGTCCCAACGCTGGTCGGAGGCCGAGGTGACCGAGGCGCTTCGGAACTGGTGCGGATCGCCGTCCTCGGCGGCCCTGTCAGGCTGATACCCATGCCGCCACCCAACCCGGCACGGCGCCGACAACTCGCCGACGCCGCGATCGAGGTACTTGCCCGCGACGGCTCGCGCGGCCTCACCCACCGTGCGGTGGACATCGAGGCCGTGCAGCCGCCGGGTACCACCTCCCGCTACTTCCGCACGCGGGAGGCGCTGCTGACCGGGGTGGTGGAGCGCGCCAAGGAGATCCAGCTGGCGGAGATGGCGGCAAACTCGGCGGAGGTCGTCGGCGCGGACGAACTGCCTGCCCAGTTGGGGAAGCTCGCCCGGCACATCCTGACGGTCGGCCGCTCGCGCCAGCAGGCTCTGCTGGAGCTGTTCCTGGAGGGCACCCGCCGCCCCGAGCTGCGGGCCACCCTCGCCGAGACCGCGGGCTGGATCATGGCGGCGGTCGAGCACATGTACGCGGCCGCGGGCGTGACCCTCGGGCCGCGGAAGGTCCAGCAGGTGTTCCTGTTCTTCAACGGCCTCGTCTTCACCCTGCTGACGCTGCCCATGGACGCGGTCGGCATGAGCTCCCTGGACGACGCCGAGGCCGCGGTCCAGGACTTCGCGACCCGCCTCGCCTGGCCGGACCGCGGTGACCTCGGCGAGGGTGGAAACCGATGACCAGCGCAGGAGGTTCGATGGACAAGCTACCGATCATCGACGTGAGCCCCTTCGCGTCCGGCCGCAGGTCCGGCCGCGACGGCGACGAGGTCGCCGCGTTGATCGACGAAACCTGCCGGGACATCGGGTTCTTCCTGATCACCGGCCACGGGCTGGACGATGACGTGAAGTCGGCGATGCTGGCCGCCGCCCGCGAGTTCTTCGCACTGCCGCAGGCGGACAAGCAGGCCATCGCGATCGACAAGTCGGCGGCGCACCGCGGCTATGTCGGCATGGAGACCGAGGTGCTCGACGGCTCCGCGGGCGACCTGAAGGAAACGCTGGACACCGGCGGCGAGCACGGCCCAGACCACCCCGAGGTGCTGGCGGGCACCCCGCTGTTCGGGCCCAACCAGCTACCGGACCTGCCGGGCTTCCGCGCGGCGCTGACGACCTACCGCATCCAGGCCATCGAGGCCGCCGAACGCGTCCAGCGCGCCATGGCCAGGGCGCTGGGCCTGCCGGACGACCACATCATCACGTTGCCCGGCGGCGAGACGATGTACCACCTGCGGCTGATCCACTATCCGCCGCAGGAGACGCTGAGCCCCGGCCCGGGCCAACTCGGCTGCGGCGCCCACACCGACTACGGCACCGTCACGGTGCTGGCCGATGACGGCATCGGCGGCCTCCAGGTGATGCGCCGCGACGGCACCTGGATCGACGTGGGGGTGCCCGCCGACGCGCTGGTGGTGAATCTCGGCGATCTGATGTCGATGTGGACCAACGACCGCTGGGTGTCCAACCCGCACCGGGTGGTTAATCCGCCCCACACGGACCGCTACTCGATCCCGCTGTTCGTCACCCCGCCCTTCCACGCCGAGATCCGCCCCCTGCCGAGTTGCCTCGCCCCCGGCGAAACCCCCCGCTACCCACCCCAGCAGTCGGGCCCATACCTGCTCTCCCGCTTCGACGCCACCCACAACTACCGCAACCCACTCCTCAACACCTGACCTGACCGCCGTGTCGGGTGCGCCTGGGACGGCGGAAGGTCCGTGAGTGCGCCTCGGGGGCGGCGTGCTCACGGACCTTCGTGGTGGGTCGGGGTCGTTGGGGGCGGTCAACCCGCCTGGTCGGCCTTGGTGCTGGCGAGCAGGCGCCGGGCGCGGAGGGTGATTTCCAGTTGCAGGCGGTGGTCGGGGTCGTTGAGGCGGTCGCCGAACAGCTCCTCAAGCTGGTGCATCCGGTAGCGGACCGTCTGGGGGTGGATCCCCAACAGTTTGCCGATCTCCGGGGCGCCGCCGCGGGTCTCCAGCCAGGCCAGCAGCGTCTCGGCCATCCGCTCGCGCTGCTTGACGGTCAGCCCGTTCAGCGGCTCGAGACAGCGTCCGGCCAGTTCGGCGACCAGGAACTCGTCGTTGAGCAGCCACAGCGTGGACAGGTGGTCCGCGCAGTCGGTGACCGGCAGGTCCGGCAGCACCCCGCGCTGCACCAGGCTGAGCGTGTGCCGGGCGCGGCGCAGCGAGACCAGGCCCTCCTGCAACGGCACGCTGGGGCCGATCACGGCACGCCAGCCCTGAAGCTTGTCGCCGAGGTCCCGGAGGTGATGCTCCGGCTTCGCGGTGACCAGGTAGGGCTCGGCGCCCTCCAGGTCCATCAGCACGTCGTCGTGCAGACTCGGCGTCGGAAGCTGGTGCTGGTTGTCACGCTGCTCCAGCGCCACGACTGTGATGCGCTCGGGCAGCTCCCACTGCGCACCTGCGGCAAGCTCCTCCAGCGTCTTGGCCGAGGCGGGCCTGCCGGACAGCAGCAGCTCCAGCAGCTTCTTGCGGCGGCGCTCGCGGGTGCCCGCGGCGCGGTTGCGGGCGTCGTTGTAGCCCTCCACCGCCAGCGCGGACAGCTCCTCGACGTAGGTGAAGATCGCCTCCGCGTAGGTGCACAGCAGGTCGGGGGAGGCTCCCGCGGTGCGCGCGAAGGCGGACAGGTGCCGCCAGGCGACCCGGCCGCCGATGCGGCAGGCGCTCTGCCAGGCGTCCATGGTGCGGCCCTCGCGGAACTCGACCTTGCCGAGTTCGCGGAAGAACGCCGCCCACTGCTCCTCGCGGGCGTTGCGGTTGCACGACTTCTCGATGGCGTGCAGGACGGCCTGCTCCACGGCCTGCACGACGGACTTTCCGTACTTGGTCTCCAGCGGCGCGGAGTAGGCGGGTACGGCCTGCTGGATCTCCGTGACCATGTCCCTGGCCATCCGGGCGACGTGCGGGCGGAATCGCAGCGCCAACTCGCGCGGCATGGAGCCGAAGCCCCTGACCTGGCCGCTCGGCGCGGTGGGTGCGACCTGCGGTTGCGGTCGTGTGCTCGTCAACATGGCGTCCTCCCCGTGGCAAGGTGCACTGAGGACAACGCGCAGGTCATCGGGCGGTCACGCTACGACCGCCACAGTTCACCCATTAGGGTTCTGGAACCCCCAAAAGCAAGACGGTGGTAACAGAGAGCGGGCACCGGAGTGCTCACGCGCATGACAAAGTCCGGTAAGCGTTTCCATCGAAAAAACTGCCCCGCCGATGCGGATTTGAAATCCCTCGCTTATCTAGAAGTCGCATTCTCGTAGGTACCGTCTGTGGCGAGGGTGCTTTATCGGGAGCATTGTGGGGGAATTTTTGCTTTCGTCGGGCGTCGGGGGCGCTACGTCCTGTTTGCCTGCATTCCCTTGACTGACAAGGGAAGCAAGAAACCTGCAAGACCGCTCGGTTGAAATTCCTCCAGGTAGTTGACTATGCGGCGCTGCGGCCGCCAGAAGCAGGAGGCGACGGTCTTGAATCCCATCGTGCTGGAAAACCAGAAGCCCGGGAATCCCCAGTCGGAATGGGAACTCGCGGCGGGTTCATCCACGAGTATCGAAGGCTTCGCCACCCGCATGAGCGTCAACCGGGGCACCACGGTCGAGTTCAAGATCGACTGCGGTGCGGCCAACTGGCGGATCGACATCTACCGGATGGGCTGGTACGGAGGCCTCGGTGCCCGCAAGGTGCACACGATGCAGCGCACCGGCACCTCGTTGCAGCCGCCTGCCATCTTCGATCCGGCCACCAAACTGCTCGACGCGGGAAACTGGCAGGTCACGGCCACCTGGGCGGTGCCGTCCGATGCCGTCTCCGGGGTCTACCTCGCCAAGCTGGTCCGGCAGGACGGGGTGGCGGGGGAGAGCCACATCCCGTTCATCGTGCGCGACGACGGCACCCCGCGGGACATCGTGTTCCAGACCGCGGACACCACCTGGCACGCCTACAACGGCTGGGGCGGCCCCAGCCTCTACGGCGACGGCAATCCCGACACCATCAACAACCGGGCGTTCAAGGTCAGCTACAACCGCCCGATCGTCACCCGCGACGGGGTCGGCACCGACTCGGGGCCGCAGGACTTCCTGTTCAGCGCCGAGTACCCGGCGATCCGCTGGCTGGAGCGCAACGGCTATGACGTCACCTATGTCTCGGGCGTCGACGTCGGCCCCGGCAACGCGACGCTGACCAACCACAAGGTTTACCTCTCCGTCGGCCACGACGAGTACTGGTCCGGCGACCAGCGCGCCAACGTAGAGGCCGCCCGCGACGCAGGCGTGCACCTGATGTTCCTCAGCGGCAACGAGGTCTACTGGAAGACCCGCTGGGAGGCCGACGTCAACGGCGTGCCCAACCGCACGCTGGTCTGCTACAAGGAGACCAGGGCAGGCGAGAAGATCGACCCCAGCCCGCAGTGGACCGGCACCTGGCGCGACCCCAGCTTCACCCCGCCGTCGGACGGCGGCCGCCCCGAGCAGACCCTGACCGGTCAGATCTTCCAGGTCGACTCGCACCGCAGCGACAGCATCAAGGTGCCCTTCGCCTACTCCCGGCTCCGGTTCTGGCGCAACACGCCGGTCGCGAACATTTCGTCCGGCTCGACGTACACCATGGTCAACGGCATGCTCGGCTACGAGTGGAACGAGTCCTCCCCGCATTTCCGGCCCGCGGGCCTGATCCACCTGTCGTCCACGACGATCGACGTGCTGAAGTACCTGGTGGACTACGGGCGGGCCACCGCGGCCTTCCCGGCCACCCACAAGATGAGCCTGTACCGCGCGCCCAGCGGCGCGCTGGTGTTCGGCGCGGGCACCGTGTTCTGGACCTTCGCCCTGGACATCAACCACGACTACTCCAACAGCGGGCCCGCCAACCCGACGCCGGAGGACCCGGTTACGCAGCAGGTGATGGTCAACCTGTTCGCCGATATGGGCGTGCAGCCGCTGACCCGGCAGCCGAACCTGGTCGTCGGCGCCGCCTCCACCGACACCACCCCACCCACCGCCTCGATCTCCGCGCCGCTCAACGGCTCCAATGCCCAGCAGCAGGAGAAGCTGACGATCACGGGCACCGCGAGCGACGTGGGCGGCCGGGTCGCCGCGGTGGAGGTCTCCACCGACGGCGGGACCACCTGGCGAATGGCCAACGGGACGACCAGTTGGAGCTACGACTGGTGGCCGCTGACCCCCGGCGACTACAACATCAAGGCCAGGGCCATCGACGACAGCCTCAACATCGGCAATCCCGGCGCGGGCGTCACCGTCACGGTGACCCCATCGACGCTGGTCAGCCTGTTCACACCCGCCGACGTCCCATTCACCGTCACCAGCTTCGACCTGAGCGCGGCGGAGGTCGGGGTCAAGTTCAAGGCCAACGTGCCGGGCCGGGTGCGCGGCGTGAAGTTCTACAAGAACAAGTTCAACACCGGCGCCCACAAGGCCCGGCTGTGGAACGCGGCAGGCGCCCTGCTCGCCGAGGCCAACTTCACCGGAGAGACCGCGAGCGGGTGGCAGCAGGTCAACTTCACCACCCCGGTGACGCTGACCGTCGGCCAGACCTATGTCGCGACCTACCACGCGCCATCGCACTACTCGGCAACGCAGATGTACTACGCCAACGAACGCACCGCCGGGGCGATCACCGCTTTGGCGGGCGCCAACGGCGTGTACCGCTACGGCGCGGGCGGGGTCTTCCCGACCGACACCTTCCAGTCCACCAACTACTGGGTGGACGTGGTCTTCGAGCGGACCGGTGGCGGCGGCACCACGCCGACCGCGACCAATGACAGCGGAATCGTCGTCGACCACAACACGACCCGCAACATCCCGGCCGCCACGCTGTTGGCCAACGACACCGACCCGAACGGCTTCCCGCTCAGCATCACGGGCGTGAGCAACCCCTCGGGTGGCACCGTGAGCTACAACGCGGGAACCCAGGTCGTGTCGTTCGTGCCGACCACGAACTACTCCGGGGCGGCGAGCTTCCAGTACTCGATCACCAACGGCCAGGGCGGCAACGCTTCGGCGACGGTCTCCCTCACGGTGAACCCGCCGCTGACCACACGCACCCTGTTCGCCCCGTCCGACGTCCCCGCGACGGTGACCGTCAACGACTCCACCGACGTCGAACTGGGCGTGAAATTCCGCTCCACGGTGGCTGGCAAGATCACCGGGGTCCGCTTCTACAAGGGGCCGCAGAACATCGGCACGCATGTGGCGAACCTGTGGTCCGCCTCGGGCAGCCTGCTGGCCTCGGCCACCTACACGAACGAGACGGCGAGCGGCTGGCAGTCGGTGAACTTCGCGTCGCCGGTGACGATGACCGCGAACACCACCTACATCGCCTCGTACCACAGCCTCGGTTTCTACTCGGCCAACTCGAACTTCTTCGCAGGCACCTTCACCAACGGCCCGCTACAGGCACCGTCAAGCGGTTCCGTCGGCGGCAACGGCGTCTTCGCCTACGGCGGGGCGGGGACGTTCCCGAACCAGACGTTCAACGCCACGAACTACTGGGTCGACCCGATCGTGCAGACCCCCACCGGAGTCACCACCCAGCAGCTGTTCACGGACAGCTCCACCCCTGCGACGATCACCGGTAACGACACCAACCCGGTCGAGTTGGGCATGAAGTTCCGGACCACCGTGGCCGGACTGGCCACCGCGGTCCGCTTCTACAAGGGGCCGCAGAACACCGGCACGCACGTCGCGCGCCTGTGGACGAGTTCCGGCACGCTGCTCGCCACCGCCACCTTCACGGGCGAGTCGGCCAGCGGATGGCAGACGGTGAACCTGTCGTCGCCGGTGTCCCTGACCGCCAACACCACCTATGTGGTGTCGTACCACACCGGTGGTACGCGGTACTCGGCCAGCGTCAACTTCTTCGGCGCCACCCACACCAGCGGGAACCTGTCGGCACCGTCCAGCGCGTCCAGCGGCGGGAACGGGGTCTTCACCTACGGCCCGTCGGGCAGCTTCCCCACCAACAGTTTCGATGCCAGCAACTACTGGGTGGACGTGATCGTCCAGTACACGGCCTGACCGGTTCCGGGGCCGCCCGCGCGGGCGGCCCCGGCCTCAGTCGAGCTTGGGCACAGAGCGGCTTAGACGGCGGGCTGCTGCTGGGTCGCGCAGTGGATGCCGCCGCCGCCGTGGGCCATCGACGTGATGTCCACCTGCACGATCCGCCGTCCCGGGTACAGGTCCCGCAGGATGCCCGAGGCCCGGTCGTCGGCGGGGTTGTCGCCGAACTTCGGTGCGATCACGCCGCCGTTGCAGACGTAGTAGTTCACATAGGACGCCAGGAAGTTCTCGTCCTCCACATCGGGCTCCGCCGAGGGCAGTTCGACGATCTTCAGCTTCCGCCCGCGGGCGTCCGTTTCGGATTGCAGGATGCGCCTGGCCTCGTCCGCGCTGCGGCTCCACACATCCGGCTCGCTGCCCGCGGGTGCCTTGTCCAGCACGACAACGCCGGGCCGGGCGAAGCGGGCCAGCGAGTCCACGTGGGCGTCGGTGATGTCCTGGCCGCGCACCCCCGGGAACCAGATCACCTTCTCCAGCCCGAACAGCTGCTTCAGCGACTGCTCGACCCGCTCCTTGGACCAACCCGGATTGCGGTTGTCGTTGACCAGTGAGCTCTCCGTGGCCAACAGGGTGCCCTCACCGTCGACCTCCAGGCAGCCACCCTCGCCGACCAGCGGCGCCGGGATGCGCTTGATGCCGTAGTGGTCCAGCACCCGCTGGGCGAGCCTGGCGTCCTCACCGTGGTCCTGCGCCTTGTTGCCCCAGGCGTTGAAGTTCAGGTCGACGCCCGCCAGCCCGTCGGGGCCGAGCACGAACGTGGGTCCGGTATCGCGCGCCCACAGGTCGTCGGTGGCGATCGGCACCACCTCGGCCGCGCCGCCGGTCGCGGCTTTGGCCTGCTCCAGGTGCCGCGGTGCGGCACAGAGCACTACCGGCTCGAACTCGGCGATGGCCTTGGCGATGGCGGCGACATCGCGCTGGACGCCGGGCAGGAAGTCCTCGCCCCACACCGAGGTCCGCACCGGCCAGCACATGAGCGTCCGCTCGTGGCGCTGCGACTCCTCGGGCATCCGGTACCCGCCCGGCGCGCCTGCTGTGCTCATCCCCGGCTGCTCCTTCAGCTCGTTCCCGCACGCCGGCGCGGCGCCGAGGAGCGCCAGCGCCCCACCTGCCCGTAACAGCTGCCTGCGCGAGTACCCGCTCATCAGAGCCTCCCTTGTCGTTACCCCGCAGACGCTAGCTCCGTACTGAAAATTTAGTCAAATCAGTTCAGTGTTGAACCAGAGAAGTGCCTGTTCAGCGACTTGCGAGTTCGCGGTCGACGGCCTCGCGCAGCAAGCGGTGCACGGTCGGCGTGTCGATGAGGCGGGCCAGCCAGCGGTTGGACATGCCCTCCACAAGGGCGGTGCAGCGCAGCGCGGTGGCGTGCGGGTCCACGTCCGCCGGGATGCTGCCGTCGGCTTGGCCCTCCTGGATCATCCACTCCAGGTCGGTGACCCACCGCGCGGTGGCTTCCTTGACCATGGACCGCAGCGTCGGGTCGAACACCGCCGAGGCCCGCAGCTCACCCCAGACCGTGGAGTTCTCCCGCACGGCCTTGGTGTTCTGGAACTCCCGCAGCAGCGTGCTCAGCAGCTGCTCGCGGCCGGTGCGGCTGGGAGCGGTGGTGTAGGCGGTCGCCCGGTCGTGCACGAACTCCATCGCCGCCGCCAGCAGACCCTTGCGGTTGGTGAAGTAGTAGTAGATGAGCGTCGTGGACGCCCCGGCCTCCTGCGCGACCTCTTCCACCCGCAGCCCGCGAACGCCGCGCTGTGCGATCACCCGGCAGGTCGCCTCCAGCAACGCCCGGCGCCGATCCTTGCCTTCCGCCACGATCGTGAACTTACCCGTCCACCCGCCGGGTCTCCTCCTGAAGGAAGGTGCCGAACTCGGGTCCGTCCAGCCTGGCGTCGGTCCAGCCGTTCTTGGCGAGCGTCTGCGTCCACTGGGGGCTGTCCTGCAGCCGCCGCACGGCCTCGCGCAGGGCGTCGGTGTCGGCGGGTGCCAGGCCGGGCGGCGCGACGATGCCGCGCCAGTTGGCGAACACCACGTCGATGCCCGCCTCGCGGAAAGTGGGCACGGGCTGGGTGGGCACCCGTTCCGGGGTGGTGACGGCCAGCGCCCGCAGCTGCCCGGAGCTGATCTGCTCGGTGTACTCGTCCAATCCGGACACTCCGAACGCGACCTGGTGCCCGAGCAGCGCCGCCAGCAATTCGCTGCCGCCGTCGTAGCTGGACGAGGAGACCGACGGGATGCCCGCCGCCTTGGCGATCAGGCCCAGCGCAAGCTGGTCGGGGCCGCCGGGCTGCGAACCGATGCCCACCCGGAGGGCGGGGTCGGCCCGCCACGCCGCGATCAACTCGCCCACCGTCCGGTAGGCCGAGTCGCCGGGCACCACGAGGATGCCGGGCTCGCTGATCAGCCGCCCGATCGGCGTGGTGTCCCGGACCGTCACCGAGGATTGCTGCGCCGCCTGTGCGCCGACGGTGCCCAGGCCCATGACCATGACCAGCCGCGGATTGCCGCGCTCGGCGGCCAGCCGGTGCAATCCGAGCGTGCCGCGGGCGCCGGTCAGGTTGAACACCTCGGCGTCGCGCACGATGCCGGTGTCGTTCCAGGTCTTGGCCAGGGTGCGCGCTGTGCCGTCGAACCCGGAGCCCGGGGCGTTCGGCACCATGATCCGCAGGCCGTCCAGGTGTGGCTGCGCGCTGCCGCACCCGGCGGGCAGCAGCACCATGCTCAACACTGACAGCACCGTGACCAGGCGACGCATGCGCCTCAACCTACTCTGGGCGGACGAGACGGAGGTGGCGAATGCGCCCAAGGCTCACCCTGGCCGGGCGGTTCCTGATGCTCCAGTTGGGCATCGTGCTGCTCGTGGTGTGCGCCGTCGCCGGGGTGTCGCTGGCGCAGGCCGACGCCTCGTTCCGCCGCGACGAGGGCAGGCGGCTGCTGGCCGTCGCCGAGAGCGTCGCCGCGAACCCCGGTGTGCGGGTGGCCGTCACCGATCCCGCGGGCAACCAGGCGCTGGCCGCCTTCGCCGAGGCCGCCCGCAGCGGCTCCGGCGCCTCCTACGTGTTGATCGCCGACCCGGCAGGCGTGCTGCACACGGGCGCGGAGGCAGGCCATCCCGCGACGCTTGGCGACAGTCCGGTGCGGCAGGGCAGGGCGTGGGTCGGCATCGTCGACGACGGCAGCAAGTCGCTGGCCGCGCACAGCCCGGTGCTGGCCGACAACGGCGCCGTCATCGGCCTGGTCATCGCGGGCCGCCGCTACCCGACGCCGCTCGAGCAGCTGGCCTCGGCCACCCCCAACCTGCTGACCTACCTGCTGCTGGGCGGCGCGCTCGGGCTGGCCGGTTCGCTGCTGCTGGCCCGGCGGGTCAAGCGCCAGACGCTGGGCCTGGAGCCGAGCGAGATCACCGATCTGGTGGAGCGCCGGGTCGCGATGCTGCACGGCATCCGCGAGGGCGTCCTCGGTGTGAGCCCCGCGCACCGGGTCACCCTCGCCAACGACGAGGCGGTCCGCCTCCTGAACCTGCCTCCCGACGCGGTGGGCCGCCCGCTGAACGACCTCGGGCTGGAGCCGCTGCTGCTGGAGGTGCTGACCGGCCGCGTCGAAGGCCCCGACCAGGTGGTGCTGCGCGGCGACCGGGTGCTGGTGCTCAACCGGATGCCGGTGGACGTGCGCGGCAGGCCGGTGGGCGCGGTGATCACCCTGCGAGATCGCACCGAGCTCACCGCGTTGCAACGCGAGCTGGACGTCAGCCGCAACGCCACCGAGACGCTGCGGGCCCAGGCCCACGAGTTCTCCAACCGCCTGCACACCATCGCCGGGCTGATCGAGCTGGGGGAGTACGAGGAGGTCGTCCGCTACGTCAGCCGCGCGAGCCGCGCACATGAGGAGCTGACCACGCGGGTCACCGACCGGATCGCCGACCCGGCGCTGGCGGCGCTGCTGATCGCCAAGGCCAGTCTCGCCACCGAGCAGGGCGTGACGATGCGCATCGCGCCCGAGTCGGCGCTGCCCGTGTTGGACGAGGATCTGACCGCCGACTTGGTTACGGTGATCGGAAACCTGATCGACAACGCGTTGGAAGCACTGAGCGGGACCGGCTGGTTCGAGGTCGAGGTGCGCGCGGCCGGGAACGAGGTGATGGTGCGGGTGACCGACTCCGGCCCCGGCGTGCCCGCGGGCTTCGCCGAGGACGTCTTCCGCCGCGGCTACAGCACCAAGGAGGGCAGCCGCGGCGTCGGGTTGGCGTTGACCAGGCTGATCTGCACCCGCCGCGGCGGCGACGTCGCCGTGAACGGCCCGGTGTTCACCGCGCGGCTTCCGGTCGGGGAGGCGCCGTGATCCGGGTGCTGGTGGTGGACGACGACTTCATGGTCGCCAAGGTGCACGCGGGCTTCGTGGCCAAGGTGCCGGGCTTCGCGGTGGCGGGCGCGGTGCACACCGGCTCCGCCGCCATCGACGCGGTCCGCAAACTGCGCCCCGACCTGGTGCTGCTGGACATCTACCTGCCCGACATGTCCGGCTTGGAGGTGCTCCAACGCCTCCGCGAGGGCGCCGAGCCGGTGGACGTCGTGGTCATCACCGCCGCCCGCGACCTGGCCACCGTGCGCACCGCCCTGCGCGGCGGCGTGGTCAACTACCTGATCAAGCCGTTCACCTTCGACGCCCTGCGGGAACGCCTGGAGCGCTACGCGAGCGCCCACCACCGCCTGGCAGGCCCCACCGAGGTGGCGCAGCAGGACGTGGACCGCCTGTTCGGCGCCCTGCGCCCCGGCAAGACCGAACTGCCCAAGGGCCTGACCGGGCAGACCGCCGACCTGGTCGCCCGCGTGCTGCGCGAGTCGGAGACGGACCTGTCCGCCACCGAATGCGCCGAGCGCGCAGGCCTGTCCCGCGCCAGCGCCCGCCGCTACCTTGAGCACTTCGTGGACACCGGCCGCGCCGACGTGCGCCTGCGCTACCAGGCTGCGGGCCGTCCCGAACGCCGCTACTCCTGGCTGGACATGGCCTAGCTACCCGAGGCCCCAGAACGCGCCGATGAGCCCCACGCCGCGCAGGTAGTCGCCCGCCTCGGCGGGCTCGCGGCGCTGGTAGCCGCGTTCGAGCCGTCCCCGGTACCAGCCGCTCGCCAGCCACCACAGCGTCGACAGGTCCATCAGGTGACCCCGCTCGTTCCCGGTGGCGGCCAGCCAACTGTCCACACAGCCGGGGGAGCAGAAGATCCGCTGGTGGGCACACGTGTGGACCACGTCGTCCCACATCCGGGCCACCGGCACCAGGAAGTGCGCCACCTGTGTACCCGCGGGTGGGGACTGGGCGCCGACGTTCCAGGCGTGCGCGGCCGAGCAGGCCGGGCAGCGCGTCGCGATCAGCACCTCGCCTTCGGCGGGCAGCAGGTGGGGCAGCGCGAAGGAGTCCCACGCGCAGCCGCCCCACCACAGCGTTCGCCGTCCCATCACGGAGAACCCCAGCGGCACCGCGGAGAACGGGTGCGCCATGACGATCCGGTCCTCGGCGTCCAGCACGAGGTGCCGGTCCGCGGCCAACCTGCGCAGCCCGGAGCGCACCTCCGCGGAGTCGCCGAGGTCGGGCGGGGAGCCGGTGGCGGCGAACGCGGCGTACACCGCCAGCCGGAGGTCCTCCAGGTCCACTCAGCCGCCGATCTCCGACAGCCGGGGCACGAGTTCGCCGATCCGCTCGGCGAACTCGACCGGGTCGCGGTCGGGCATCAGGTCGAAGACCTCGATGCCGAGCGCGGCGTACTCCCGCGCCGCCGCCAGGAAGCCGTCCACGTCGTCGAGCACCGGCTTGGTGTACACGGCGGTCTTGGTGATGGCGTCGTAGTCGGTGCCCTCCGCGGCACAGTGTCGGCGGAGCACGTTCAGCTTGTGCGCCACTTCCTCGGTGCCGGTGGCGAACAGGTTGCAGGCGTCGGCGTAGCGGGCGGCCAGCAGCAGCGTCTTCCGCTCCCCACCGCCGCCGACCATGATCGGCGGATGCGGCCTGCTGATCGGCGCGGGTACGCACAGCGTCTCGGCCAGCCGGTAGTGCCTGCCCTCATACGGGCCGTTGTCGGCGCTCCACATCTGCTTGACGATCCGGATCGTCTCCTCCAGCCGCTCGAAGCGCTCGGCCACCGGCACCACCGGCACGCCGAGGCCGCGCTGCTCCCGCTCGTACCAGGAGGCGCCGATCCCGAAGAAGGACCGCCCGCCGGACAGCACGTCCACGGTGGTGACGATCTTGGCGAGCAGCCCGGGGTGCCGGTACATCACGCCGGTGACCAGCACGCCCAGTGTCATCCGCTCGGTCACCGCGGCCAGGTAGCCCAGCGCCGTGTACGACTCCAGCATGGGCTCGTCGGCGCTGGACCGGCCCGTCTGCATCTGGAAGAAGTGATCCATCACGGTGAACGAGTCCACCCCGGACTGTTCGGCGATCCGTGCCGTCGCACCAAGAGTGGGCGCGATCCGGCTCGGGTCATCGGGCTTCGAGAAGTTCCAGTAGTGCAGGCTGAGCTTCACCAGGTACCCCCTGCGTGCGGATGGGCGGCCAAACTCAGCATAGGCACAACCCGGCCTGTCCACAGTGGACCAGGTCGGTGTGGAATTCCCCTTAGAAGCCCGCCATGTTCGCGAACAGCCGCAGGCGTTTGGCGCGGAAGGTGCCGGGGGCGTAGCGCTGCTGCCAGCTGTCGTCCTCGGTCAGGAACAGACTGGGCTGGTTGGCCTGGCGCCGGTGCCGAAGCTGCTCGGTGACGCTGCGGTAGTAGTAGTGGTTGAACAGCCGGTTGAACTCGGTGAGGTAGATGTCGGCCACCCGCAGCGAACCGCGGATGAGCAGCATGTTCTCGTCGTTCTCCTTGGTGGACGCCGCGCTGAAGTTGGCCGACCCGGTGACCACGATCGGATCGGCCGACAGCGGGTCCACCAGCATGAACTTGGAGTGGATGTAGGCGACGTGGGTGTTGAGCTGGAGCTGTTTGGCGTTGGTCTCCCGCACCCACTGGTACACCGGGTCCTGGAGGAACGAGCCCCACGCCTTGTAGACGTTGTTCGCGGCGTTGACCCGGATGAACGGCGCCGTGCCGCGCCGGTTCGGGCGGTCTTCCTTCTCCAGCAGCATGAACACCAGGTGGTTCGCGTCGGTGTTGTCCTTGAGCAGGTCCTTGAACACCGGGTTGATGCCGAATGCCAGCGTGATGCACGCCTGGTCTTGTGCCGAGTCCAGCAGCCGCGCGTAGGAGTCCAGCACCGTCGCGTCCGGGCGGGGGCTGAACGCGGTCGTGATGCCGACGGGGATGCCCGCCAGGTCCGCGGGCACCGGGGACAGCGCGAGCACGGCCTCGCGGAGCGCCCGGTTCTTGCGGGTCTTCTCCGGGTTCGCGTCGCCTGCCAGCCCGCCGGGGTCCTCGGCCAGTAGCTCCCAATACTTCGCGTAGAGCGAGGCCGTCGCGGTGTCCCGGACCCAGTGCCCCACGTTGGTCTGGCCGTGGATGCCGCCGAGGGAGAGGTTGGTGGAGCCCGTCCACACCTCGAGCGGTTCCCCGCCGATGACCCGCACCATGAACTTGTTGTGCTGGATATTGGACTTGCGTGCCTGGCGCAGGGTCACGTTGGCGGTCAGACCGGCAGCCGCGACGAGCTTGAGGTTCTCCTCGCGCGGGAAGCTGGGGTGGAAGACGCCGTCCTTGTCGGTGAACTGGTTGACCTTGCCGTCCACGATGAGCCGCACGTCGACGCCGCGGTCCACGGCCTGCTTGAGCGCCTCGGCGACCGGCGGGTAGCGGAACTCGTAGAAGCAGCCCAGCAGTTGGTCGCCCGGCAGGCAGTCGCCGATAAACTTCAGCATCGCGTCGTCGAGGTCGCGACTCAGCCAGGCCAGGGCCTGCTCCCGCTTCTCCGGCGGCAGGTCGGCGATGCGCTTGGTGCCGAACTTGCGCTCGTAGGCTTGACTGCTGGCGACGCCGCGGTTGAAGAACACATCGTGCTCGCCGGTGGTGAACAGCGGCTCGGTGCGGACCTTCACCGAGAGCGGGCGGCCTGCGCGCTTGAGGTCACCGGGCACGCCGGTCAGCGGGTGGAACCGGTAGACGTATTCGTGGTCGGGCTTCGCGGTGAAGTCGTCCCACACGAAGCTCTGCACCGGATGGTCCAGGGTGCTCACCGCGGGACCGGACTTCGGTTCCGGTACCACCGACTTGAACACCTTGAATCCGGACATGAAACCGCCGCGGCCCGTCGCCGCGTCCATTCGCTCGACCGCGAAACCCAGCAATCCGGGTTTGAGTTCGTCCGCGACAAGAATCGCGAACGACACCGTGTTGACCCCGCTCACCGCGAACACCCGGCCCGCGGCTGCCTCCCTTGACCGGAACCTCATTTGGCACCGCCTCCCCGTCTTCCGACGGTAGCGGCGTATCGAGGCCGGTAGGCAGGGTATTCCCCGGAATGCAGCAAAGACTGTCTCGAAATGTGATACCGGTGAGACGCCATGGTCGCGGGGAATCCGGCAATTCCCCGCGACCTGGCCGCCGGGCAGCTCCGAGGGAGAGCGTGATCGGCCGGGAAGGTGAAGACATAACCAAGGAAGGGCGAATTCAGTATGTCCCCCAGGGCAAAACCGGTCCATCCCTCAGTACGGTCTTTCGATAATTACGCACAGTAATTGACCATTGCGGCCAGTATCTAGTATTCGGAATGAGTACTCACCGGTTTCTCCTTCCACCCGCCGGGTATGCCGCAGTCGGATTGCCGGACGGAAGGGGAGAGGTGCTGTGCGCGAGGAAATCCTGGTGCGGGAAATGTCGAACGGCGAGTTCGCCGCGGAGGTGGTCGAGGGTGACCAGACGACCCACCACCGGGTGGTCCTCACCGAGGAACTCGTCGACGAGCTGAATCTGCCTGGTCGGGAGGAGGACCGCATCGCCAGGGAGGGTGTCAAGTACCTGCTGGACCGCGAGCCCAACGCCGCGCTTCCGCATGACATCGACCTGGGTGTGGTTCGGGAATCCGATCCCGACTTCCTCGAGGAACTGCGGCTCCGCCTGGTCTGAGCGGTTCCGCCGACGAGGAGCGCCTACGGCGCCGCTAAAGCCCGCTCGGGAAGGTCTCCAACTCGGCGGCGGGTTCCTCCACCGCGTGCAGCGGCGTCAACGCCGTGGTGCGGTCGCAGTGCACGAAGGCGTGATAACGGCGGGCGGGCACCGTCGGCACGTAGTTGCCGCGCCGCTCGGCGTCGGGGTTGTAGACCACGCCGACGGCGCGGTGGCCCACCACCCGCGTGTCCTCAAGCCGCACGTACAGGGTGTCGGTGTCGGGCGCCGCCTCGTGCAACGCGGCCTCCAGGCTGCCCGGGCGGGCAGGCGGCAGTTCCATCTCCCACACGGGGCCGCCCCAGTACGGCGCCGCGGTGACCGTGCCCTGGTAGCTGCCGAAACCGACGCACACCACGCCGTCACCGGAATGGCGTTCCCGCATCAACTGGCCGAGGTTGACCATCCCGGCCGCGGCCATATCGGTCGCGCGGGCATCGCCGATATGGGTGTTGTGCGCCCAGACCACCGCCCTGGCTTCCGGGCCGTAGTGCTCCACCAGCCGGTCGAGGGTGTCGGCCATGTGGTGGTCGCGGATGTTCCAGGACTCCGGGCCGCCCTGCATCATCGCCCGGTAGTAGCGCTCCGCGCCCGCCACCGCCTCGGCGTTCTGCACGGCGTCGAAGTCCTCGCCCAGCATCGCGGTGAGCAGGTCGACGACCTCCCGCTCGCAGCCCTGCGGCACCAGCCGGGTCGCCATCGCGTAGTTCTGCGGGTCGCGGTCGTAGGGCTGGAAGCACAGGTAGGCGTCCAGCGCCGTGTCCAGGTGTTGCGGGGCACGCGTCCGAAGGTATTCCAGCACCGCGCGCAGCGAATCCCACAGGCTGTACACGTCGAGGCCGTGAAAGCCGACCGGGCGGCCGAGCCCGCCGCGGTTGTGCTCACGCAGCCACCGGGCGAACTCGGCGACCTCCTCGTTGGCCCACATCCACCGCGGCCAGCGGTCGAAGCGCAGCAGCGCCTCCCGCGGGTCCTCGACACCGGCCGTCACAGCCCGGTTCACCGCCTCGCAGTCCGGCCAGTCGCCCTCCACCGCGACGAAGGAGAAGCCGCGTTCCTCGATCAGGCGGCGGGTGATGGCGGCCCGGTGCCGGTAAAACTCCGCGGTGCCGTGGGTCGCCTCGCCCAGCAGCACGTATCGGGCCGATCCGATGGTCTCCAGCAGCGGCGTGAGGTCCATGACCGGGGAATACCCGCTCGCCGGTCGGGTACTTGCGCTGGTTTTGCCGCGGCCGGACATGGTTACGTCAAGAACATGACTTCGTGGTGGCGCAGCGCGGTGATCTTCCAGGTCTACATCCGCAGCTTCGCCGATTCCGATGGTGACGGCACCGGCGACATCCAGGGCATCCGGTCCCGGCTGCCGTACCTGCGGGCACTCGGCGTGGACGCGGTCTGGATCACCCCCTGGTATCCATCGCCGATGGCCGACGGCGGCTACGACGTCTCCGACTACCGGGCCATCCAGCCCGAGTTCGGCACCCTCGCCGCAGCCGAGGAGTTCATCGCCGAGGCACACCGCTGCGACCTGCGGGTGATCATCGACCTGGTGCCCAACCACACCTCCGACCGGCACGCCTGGTTCCAGCGTGCGCTCGAGGCGGGACCGGGCGCTCCGGAGCGCGAGCGGTACATCTTCCGGCCGGGCCGTGGACAGGCGGGGGAGGAGCCGCCGAACGACTGGTGCAGCGTGTTCGGCGGGCCCGCGTGGACGCGGGTGGCCGACGGCCAGTGGTACCTGCACCTGTTCGCGCCCGAGCAGCCCGACCTGAACTGGCAGCACCCCGAGGTGCGGGCGGAGTTCCTGGACATCCTGCGGTTCTGGCTGGACCGCGGCGTGGACGGCTTCCGCATCGACGTGGCGCACGGCTTGCTCAAGGACCCCGCCCTGCCCGATATCGGCGCCCACCACGAGGACGTGATGGAGCCGCCCAGCCGTGCCGACCACCCGCACTGGGACCGCGATGAGGTGCACGAGGTCTACCGCGAATGGCGGCGAGTGGTCGACGGCTACCCGGGGGAGCGGATCTTCGTTGCCGAGGCGTGGGTGGCCAAGCCGAGCAGGCTGGCCCGCTACGTGCGCGCCGACGAACTGCATACCGCGTTCAACTTCGACTTCCTGCGCTGCTCATGGCACCCCGAGCGGCTGCGGCAGGTCATCGACACCAGCATCGAGGCACTGCATGGCGTTGGCGCTCCCGCCACCTGGGTGCTGTCCAACCACGACGTGACCAGGCATGTCACCCGCTACGGCCGGGACGAGCACACCAGCGGCCACGGTCCGCGCAGCGAATTGCCGGAGCCGGTGGACCTGGAGTGCGGTCTGCGGCGGGCCAGGGCGGCGGCGCTGCTGATGTTCGCGCTGCCCGGCGGGGCGTATGTGTACCAGGGCGAGGAGCTTGGCCTGTGGGAGGTCGAGGACCTGCCGGTCGAACTGCTCCAAGACCCGACCTGGGAGCGCTCCGGGCGGACCGTGCGGGGCCGCGACGGCTGTCGGGTGCCGATCCCGTGGTCCGGGGAGGAACCGCCGTTCGGCTACGGACCCGACGGCAGCCGCCCGTGGCTGCCGCAGCCCGCCGAGTGGAAGGACTACACGGCGCAGGTGCAGACCGGCGACCCGCGTTCCATGCTCGAGCTGTACCGCTCCGCGCTGCGGCTGCGCCGCGAACACCCGGCGTTCGGCGACGGCACGATGAGGTGGCTGGACAGCCCGCCGGAGGTGTTGCTGTTCGCCCGTGAACCGGACCTGTGCTGCGCGGTGAACTTCGCCGCCACGCCGTTCCCGCTGCCTGCGGGCGCGGAGGTGCTGTTGGCCAGCGCCGCACTGGAGGACGGCGCGCTGCCGGAGGACGCCGCGGTCTGGTTCAGGGCGAGCGGTGCAGCCTGATCCAGCGGTAGCCGTACCCGTTGAGCTTCAGGTCGTCCAGGTCGACCTCATTGCCGTAGTCGGAGTCGCCCGCGAGGTTGAGCGGGGTGCTGTCCGCGGCCAGTGCCTTGCCCGGTGAGCAGACGCAGGGCTGGGTGCCGAGGTTGTGCAGGAACAGGATGCTGCCGCGGTCGCTGTTCGCGGTGTGCATCAGCACCTGTGGGTTGTCGCCGGTGATGATCGTGTGCTCGCCGGTGCCGATCTCCTCGCATTCGCGGCGGGTGTGCAGGATGCGCTCGAACCAGGTGAGCAGGCTGTGTGGATCTAGGCGCTGGTCGGTGACGTTGACCGCGGGGAACCCGTAGGGGCCCTCGGCGATCGGCGGCGCCGTGAGGCTGCCTTCGGGTGCGCGGGAGAACCCCGCGTTGCGGGTATTGGACCACTGCATGACCGTGCGGATCGCCTCCCGCTCGGGCAGCGACAGGTCCTCGCCCATGCCGATCTCGTCGCCGTAGCGCAGCACCGGGGTGCCGGGCATGGTCAGCTGCAGGCTGTAGGCCATCTCGATGCGCTTGCGGTCGCCGCCCAGCATGGTGGCCATCCGGCGGCGGATTCCCCTGTCGTACAGCTGCATTTCGGGTTCTGGGCCGAACTCGGCGAAGACGTCGGCGCGTTCCTCCTCGGTCAGCCGCCCGAGATCCACCTCGTCGTGGTTGCGCAGGAACGTCGCCCACTGCGCGTGCCGCGGCAGTTCCGGAAGCTGGTGCAGGATGTCGCGGATGGGAGTGGCGTCCTGCCTGGCCAGCGCCAGCATGATGGCTTGGTTCAGGCGGAACGCGAAGACCATCATCACCCGGCTGGCCTCGCCGTCGGCCTCCCCGAAGTACTCCAGCAGTTCACCGTTCTCGACGTTGGCCTCAGCCAGCAGCACCGCGTCCGCGCGTCGCCAGGACAGGGTTTCGCGGATCTCCCGCAGCAGCCCGAAATCGTGCTTGATCTCCTCATCATCGGGATCGTGCGTCTCGATCAGGAACGGGGCGGCGTCGATCCGGAAGCCCGCGACACCCAGTCGCATCCAGAACCCGATGATCTTGCGGATCTCCTCGCGCACCTCGGGGTTGTCGGTATTGAGCTCGGGTTGGAAGCGGTAGAAACGGTGCCGGTACCAGGCGTCGGCCTTCTTGTCGAAGGTCCAGGTCTCCTTCTCCACCCCGGGAAACACACTGCCCGCCCAGCGGTCGGCGGGTTCGGTGTCGGACCAGACGTACCAGTCGCGGTAGGGCGAGTGCCTGCTCTTGCGGGCGGAGCGGAACCACGGGTGCTGGTCGCTGGTGTGGTTGACCACCAGGTCCAACATGATCCGCAGGCCCCGCTCGTCGGCTTCGTTGAGCAACTCGGAGAAGTCGCCGAGGCTGCCGAACTTGGGGTCGATCGAGTAGTAGTCGGTGACGTCGTACCCGCCGTCCTGCCGCGGCGAGGGGTGCACCGGCCCCAGCCAGATGGTGCCGACGCCCAGCCGGGAGAGGTAGTCCAGCCTGCTGACCAGACCGCGGATATCGCCGAGCCCGTCATCGTCGGAGTCTTGGAAGGCCGAGATGTCGAGCGAGTAGATCACCGTGTTGCGATACCAGCGGTCTGCCATGCGTCAACTCCCGAATCGGCGCTCCCGCCTGGGAGGTAGCCCGATCCGGTTTGGACAAAACCGGCTTCAGCCGAACGTTTCGTTCTCCTCGGGGCGTCGGAGGGTCAGCGTCCACGCGAGCAGCACGCAGACCAGCGCGACGATCCCGAACCCGATCAGCCAGCCCTGGTCGAAAACCAGGCCGAGGATGAACAGGATGAAGCCGCCAGCGGCGGCACCCCAGATCCAGGTCTGACGGCGCACAGCCGACATGAGGTCTCCCTTCGCAGTCGAACCACCCTGGCGTATACCCACTTCGCCTGCCACCTCAACAACCCCCTCCGGGTGATTTGGCCCGGAGGCGCAATGCCAGGAATTGAATTGTATTGTCGTGGCTTCGCCGTTACCGAATTTCACACGGCAGGCGCAGCATTGTCCGGCCAAGCATACCTAGACTGATCCCCTCGTCCTGGACCTGGCCAGACCTGGACGATCCGTGGATGCCGCAAGCGCTTCCCTGCGGGACGCGCACCCGACAGCATGCCCACGTCGGCGGAAAAAATCGATGTGGGAGGTAATAGTGAAAAGAATTGTCAAGGCTGCTCGATTGGCGGGAACAATCGCGCTGGCTTTCGGTGGAATGGCAGTGCCGACATATGCCCACGCGGCGCCGGAGACCTGCAACGGCTGACCGCCACGCAGGTCGGCGGCGCGGGGGACGATGTACTGGTCGGTACCGCGGGCCGGGACGTGTTCGTCACTCTTGCGGGCGACGATGGTGCTGGGTCTCGCGGGGAACGACGTGGCCTGCCTCGGCGCGGGTGAGGACGTGTTGCTGGACGCGGGCGGCGCCACCACCGACACCGCCAACGGGGGAGCGGGCGCCGATGACCGCTGCCAGAACACCTTCGACGTGACCGTCGACTGTGAACTCGTCTTCTGAGGCGACCGTTCGGGTCTGCTGAGTTCACTGACGCGGCGGGGTCGCCCTGTCCGGCCCCGCCGCGTCTTCTTTCACCCCATTATTTCGTGCAAACAATGGCTTCAGTGATGAATGAAAACAATCGGTCCGCCGAGCCGAATGTGTGGAGGTGGCTGAAGCGCCTGACGGCGCTAGGGCAAGGGGCAGAGGAGGTCCGCTGATGTACGGCGGTTGTTTGTCCGTCGCGGTGTTCCGGGAACGGACAACACCGCGACGGTAGACATCGCGGTGCGGCGGGCGCTCGGCCAGCCGTTCACGGCGGCACGGGAGCGCCGCCCCACAGGCACGACGGGGGCCGGATCAGCATGACCAACAGACCACCCAACCTCGAGAAGTTCAAATACACGCTGCCCTACGCCAGCGAGTCCTTCGGTCTGATCCAGCCGTTACTGGGCTGGCGTTCGCAGCGCACGGTGGCTCGGTTCATCGAAGGCCTGCAACGCGCCGACGACGCCTTGCTCGCCACGGTGTCCCAGGTTGTCGCCCCGCAGGCCACCTATGTGAAGGGCGACGGCGGCATTCACCTGGCGGGCGAGGCGGCGGAGACCTTGGAGGCCGCCGCGGCCGACTCGCTGGTGCTGAAGACGGGCAGCACGCCGGTCCTCAAGCCGTACAGCCCCCTGATCGTCTCGGTGCTCGCCGACCTGGTCCACGCGCAGGTCAAGAACAAGGACCTGCGCGACCCGGCGACCTGGCTGCCGATGCTGAAGCGGGAGAACCTGGACGCCGTGCTGGCCACCCAGGTCGCGCCGGAGTTGTTCACCCGCGCCGCGGCGGTCGAACCGGACGGTGCCAAGCGCCAAGTGCTGATCACGACCATGGCGGCCAAGGAATCCCTGGTCGCGGGTCTGCTCAACTACCTCGCCGAGCAGAACCTGATGCCGACGCTGGCCGATCTGTTCACCCCGCCCGCCCAACCGGTGGTGGACGCCCAGCAGTACCGCGGCATCCAGCAGATGCTGGACCCGCTGGCGAACCTCAACCGGGCGGAGGCGGTCAACCGGGTCAGTCTCTCGCCGATCGGCATCGTGCACCTGTTCCGCCAGTACTTCTTCGAGTTCGACACCTTCCTCGGCCCGCCGGTCCAGCACGTCTGGCTCAGCCCCGGCGGCACCGTCGAGCTGATCGAAGCCACCACGCGGCGCACCCTGGTCGAGCGCACCGTGGAGGAGAGCCAGGAGATCACCGAGCAGCGGGAACGCGAGAGCAGCGTCGAGGACGAGGTCTCCACCGCGATCAAGCAGGAGAACGAGCAGAGCACCAAGCTGGGCTTCTCGGTGTCCTCCAACCAGCGCTGGGTCTGGGGCGACGCCAACGAGACCGCGACCATGGACCTGAGCAACACCCAGAAGCAGGCCAGGGAACAGGCGCACAAGCAGATGCGCCAGCAGAGCGAGCGGATCAGCACCGAGATCAAGCGCAGCTTCAAGACCACGTTCCGCACCGTCACCGAGACCACCGACTCGACCAGCCGCCGGTACGTCCTGCAGAACACCACCGACAAACTGCTCAACTACGAGCTGCGCCGCAAGATGCGCAGGGTCGGGGTGCAGGTGCAGGACCTGGGCACCCAGCTCTGCTGGCAGTCCTTCGTCGACGACGCGGGCGCCGCGCTGGGCCTGTCCAAGCTGGTGCACATCGCCGCGCCGCCGGACGCCACCGCGGTCGCGCCCGCCAACGAGCTGCCGGTGCCGGAGGAGTACACCGAGGACGTCAACGTCCGCTTCGGCTATCCCTTCAGCGGCTACATCCGCCCGGTGGGCGGCTCGGGGCTCGGCCTTTGGATCGCCGACGTCGAGCTGAGCCCGAGGGACGGCTACGAGCCGCTGAAGGTCGGCGAGCCGCGGTGGACGGCGGAGGCCGCCACGGTGAAGCTCAAGCTGAACCGGAAGAAGGAGGAGGCGCCAGAAGGCGTTCCGGAGCCGAGGCAGCCCGCGCTGTCGGTCTACATCTACGACGCGCACGGCAAGAGGAACGAGCTGTTCGCGTTCACCGTTCCGGTGACCTACCGGCCCACCGCGGACAAGCTCAAGCAGATCGCCGACCAGAACAAGCTGTTGGCGGCCAAGCGCGACCTCGAACTGGACCAGAAGCAGCGCGAGGCCTACCTCAAGGCCGCCGCCGAGCGGGTCGCCGCGGCGAGCAAGATCCAGGTGCGGGACTACGACGTGCTCCGCGAGGAGGAGCGGGTCGTGGTCTACCGAAGGCTGCTGGAGCAGCTGATGACGGTCAACGGCCGCACCCCGACGCAGCCGGTGGTGCTGCACAAGCTTTCGGAGCTGATCAGCTCGATCTTCGACGTGGAGGCGATGCTGTACTTCGTCGCGCCGGAGTGGTGGCGGCCGCGCCTGCACGAGGCCCATCCGAGCTTCGCCCCGGAACTGGACCGGCTCGGCAACCCCAAGCTGGAGACCCCGGGCGGCATCCCGGTGCGCGACCCCGCCATGAAAATGGCCGTGGAGCGCGTGATCCGCAACAGCCCGACCAGCCTCGACCGGCACACGGTCGGCTGGGCGAGCAACGAGGACATGCAGCGCAGGGACAACTACTTCATCACCGCCGACTCCGCGCCCGCCCGGATGGGTTCCTCGCTGGGCTGGCTGATGCAGCTCGACGGCGACCACCAGCGCAACGCCTTCCTCAACGCGCCCTGGGTCAAGGCCGTGGTGCCCATCCGCCCCGGCAAGGAGCTGGCCGCGCTGAAGTGGCTGTCCGACCCCAGCATCGAGGGCTCCGACGGGTTGGACGACCTCTACCAGCCCGCGTCGGCGGGGGAGAACGCCCAGATCCTCAAGAGGCTGCGCGAGTATCCGTGGACCGATCCGGCGCTGGTGACCCGCTACCGCACCCTCGACCCGTCCCAGCTGACCATCCGGGACGTGCTGCGCTACGTGGCGATCACCGTGACCGCCAAGCACGCCGACGGCCAAGAGGTCGTCTCCGAACGGCTGGAGCCGGGCGTCACGCTGAACTACCTGCGCCCCGACATGGTGTACGAGAAGGGCTTCGACCCGCTGGACAAGGGCTTCAAGGCCGAGAGCGAGGACGGCTACGAGGTCTTCGACCAGTGGATCGAGGTGCTGCCCACCGACCAGGTCGCCGTGGTCGAGGTCAAGTACGACCCCAAGACCGGCCAGCAGGTCTGACCGGCGATGGCACCCATCCAGCCACCACGCATCGAGCCGCCTGCCACGCCCGCTCGGCCGCTGCCGCGGTTGGTGACGGCACCCTCGGCGACCCCATCGCCGAGGGTGCCAGCCCCGCCGCGCAACCGCCGGTTCCTGCCCGACCTGACCGGGTTCTGGGAGGCCGACGGTGACCGGGACAACCCGGTGTGCCCACTGCTGGTGCAGATCAACCAGGTCGGCGGCGCGCTGGCGATCTGGTTCAGCCGCCCGCCCACCGGACTGGCCGGGTTCCGGTCGGTGCCGGTGCGGGGCCGAACGGACTGGACGCACGGCGTGGCGCGGGCCTTCGCGGTGGACCGCAGCGGGGCCAACCTGGTCGAGAAGGTGGGCCTGATCCCGGTCGGCTGGTTCATCGCCGAGTCGCGGCCGGGGCCGCCCAACCCGCTGGATGCGGCCGCCACCGACCGGTTCAACCCACTGGACCCGTGGCTTGCGGACGGGCCCGAGCTGGTGAAAGGGTTCCGCGGGCAGGGCTTCCTCCAGTACGTCCCCGGACGGCAGCCCCGGCTGCTGCTGAACTTCGAGCGCGGTGGCCCCACCCTGCGGCTGAGGTGGGTCTCCTCCGTGGTGCGGTGGCCACGGCGGCTGATCGGCAAACTGCCGGAACCGCTGCGCACCCAGGTGCTCATCGACCAGAGCCGTCCGGTCCCGACCGGTGTCGAGACGGAACGGCTCTCGCTGCTCACCAGTGAGCGCGTCGGCCCGGACGCGGTGCTCGTCAAGCCGCGCCTCGACGTCGAACTGGAGGCGTGGAAGCGGGAACTGGACCGTGGCGAGGACCAGCGCAGGACGGCGACCCGCGCCCGCATCGCCAAGCTGCTCCAGTTCGGGCTGGAGGAGCCGTGGCGGACCCGGCTGCTGGGCGTGATGGCGATGTACGGGCACACGCACGTGCTGGACCTCGGCGGCACGAGCCGCACCTACTACCAGTGGCTGCACGAGGTGCTGGCCGATGAGGTCAAGTTCGCCGACAAGGCACATGAGACCGCCATGCCGACCCAGCGGGTGCAGGAGGCCATCCGCGCGCTGGGGGTCGGCGCCGAGGCGACGTTTCTGTACCGGTTGACCTTCCACGATGTCGGGAAGCAGCACACGGTGCTGGCGGCCAGGCTCGGCGTCTTCCTCGCGAAGGTGGACATCGAGAAGTTCAAGCTCAGGTTCAAGCTCAACGACAAGGGCGAGCGGATCTACGACAAGTACGGCAGGCCCGAGACCGAGCCGCCGGAGCAGGTGGCCTGGAAGAAGGCGTTCACCGGGATGTGGGCGGTCCTCGGCAGGATGGACGCGGGCCTGTCGATCGAGCACGGCTTCGAGACCAAGCCCAAGCTCAAGGATGTCGCGCGGGAAAAGCACATCGACATCAAGGAGATGACGCTGGAGGAGGTGCAGGCGGCGACCAAGCGCGAGCCGTTCAAGACCAAGAACCTCGACCTTGGCAGCGTCGATTTCCGCTCCGAGCTCGACCTCGAATCGCCGGTGGACTTCGGCGGCTCGCTGCTCACCGTCGCCTCCACGGTCATCGGCAAGGTCAAGGCGGGCAACATCATCTCGTCCAGCCTCGTCGACAGCTCGCTGTGGCAGTTGCGTGTTCCCGACCACGGCTGGATGACCGCGATCGTGGACAAGGACGGTCTCTCGCTGCTCAAACCGCCGTCCAACTGGGGCAACCTGCTGGTGAAGAGCTGGTGGGAGGACTTCGTGCCGCAGTCCTACGAGCTGACCGGCTTCCGCATCGGCATGAGCGTCGGGGTCATCGCGACGCTGGACCAGCTTCGCGACAAGCCGTATCGCGGCGCGACCCGCCCGGAGTTCGCGGACGAGAAGAAGTCGCTGGATGCCAGGGCGTCGGCGATGTTCCAGTACTACTCGGCCAACCTCGACGCGGACGAGCCCGGCGACAGCACCGGGCGGATGCGCTTCGAACGGGACCTGGCCGAGATCAGGGCCGTGCTCGACGCGGAGGGGCCCGCCCCGATGCTGCTCGGCTTCACCTCGCCGGAGGGGCGGGAGCCGCTGAACGACCAGCTCGCCGAGGACCGGGTGAGAGCAGCGGCGCAGGCGATGGCCGACGCGCTGGGAGCGTTCAGCCACCGTCCGCCCTCCCTCGGCGTCTCGCACGGCGAGTACCCCGCCAAGGCGGAAGGCCAGCTCATCATCTCGGGCATCCCGGTCACCGGTGGCGGGCTGCCCGATCCGGAGAAGTACCCCTCGCTCGAAGCGTTCCGGCGGTCCAAGGACGGCCCCACCGAGCGGGAATGGCCGCGCTGGCGACGCGTTGACCTGTACGTGGAGGGGGAGTTGGTCAGCCGCTACCTGACCGCGGCACCACGGCCGTCCCCGCCATGATGGTCCGGGATCTCACGAAGGAGTGGGTTGGGTGGATCACGACGAGCTGTCGCGGCGGTTCTCCGCGTTGACCACGGCGCACATCGCCGATGGGTGCATTCGGGCTCAGGTGCCGGTGCGGTGTGTTTCGCTGCGGGCGGTGGAGCCCGGTGGTCGGGTGGCAGGTCGGGTCGTGCCCGCTCGGCATGTGGGCAGCGTGGACGTCTTCCTGGAGGCCTTCGAGGGTGCCGAAGCCGGTGACGTGTTGGTGGTGGACAACGGAGGGCGTCGGGATGAGAGCTGTGTCGGGGATCTGGTGGCGCTGGAGGCGCGGGCGGCGGGGCTGTCGGGTGTCGTGATCTGGGGGCTCCACCGGGACACCGCGGACATCCGGGCGATCGGGCTGCCGGTGTTCAGCCTCGGCTCGATTCCCACCGGTCCGCTCAGCCTCGACGTTCGGCCCGATGGCGCCTTGGAGCGGGCCGCGGTGGGGGAGTGGACGGTAGGTCGGGAAGACGTGGTGTTCGGCGATGACGACGGCGTGGTGTTCGTGCCTGCCGACCGCGTCGGCGAGGTCGTGGCGCTGGCGGAGTCGATCCGGGACACCGAGCGGCGGCAGGCGGACCGGATCCGCGGCGGTGAGCCACTGCGGAGCCAGGTGCGATTCGACGACTTTCTCGCCGCGCGCCGGGAAAACCCGGACCTGACCTTCCGCGAGCACCTGCGGGCGGTGGGCGGGGCGATCGAGGAGTAACACTGCTCATTGCGTGGCGCAGCAACAAGTTGACTGGAGCGTGGTCGAGACTTAGCGCTATGTGGCGTCGGCGTGGTCTCGCCTCACCGACGGGTAAAGGGTTTCCCGCGGTCTGGCCTGGCCCGAATTCGGCGGCTATTCCTGGTAGGCGGTTTGTCCGCTTGGGTCGCGATGGTGTTGTCGCGAGCGGAAAAGCCGGGAAGTGAGCCGTCTCAAATGCGAAATCGTTTTCGTTCCGTATTGGCCGCACTCGCCGTGACTGCGGCGGTTCTGCCCGCGGCCGCGGGCGCCGCCCATGCCGAGGGGATCACCCTGACCTTCACCGCGGTGGAGGGCCCCACTCCCACTACGTTCACCTTCACCGGCCTGAAGGCCGATGAGTGCTACAAGGTGAAGTCACCTGCCCTGGTGCCCGCGGGCAAGTCCTCCGTCGATGGCGGCGACGCCACCCTCTTCGCCACGCCGAACTGCCACGAAGAGGGCGAGGAGAACGAGAACGAGGAAGGCGAGAACGAGAACGAGAACGAAAATGAGAATGGCGGGCTCGCCGTTCCCAACCAGAAGGACATTCGCGTCATGTCGTTCACGGTCGCCGAAAAGGAAGCCGACCGCGTCTGACGCACGGCCTTGAGTGGGTGCCCCTGCGCGATCGCGCAGGGGCACCGCTTGCTCAGCGCCTGCCGTAGGTGAGGCCGTGGCCGAACGGGAACAACGCGGCCTTGCCGTCGCCGGTGTTGATGGGTTGTTGGGTCGCCGACCGCATCCACGTGACCGGCAGCTTGCCGGTCGGTCGGGTGTCGCCGAAGAGGACGTCGGCGACGCCCTGGCCCTCGGTGCCCGGCAGCCAGGCCGCGAGCAGTGCGTTCCACTCCGGCAACTGGGCGGCGATGTCCAGCGGCCTGCCGGACACCAGCACCACCACGACCGGTTTGCCCGCCGCCTTCACCTTCGCCAGCGTGGCCAGGTCCTCGGCGTCCAGGCCCATCTCGCCGGGCCGGTCGCCCTCGTACTCGGCGTAGGGCTTCTCGCCGATCACCGCCACCGCCACGTCGTAGCTTGCGTCCATGCCGTTGCCGCCGCGCTCGTAGGTGATGTTCGGGTTGAGCGCCCGCATGCCCTGCAAGATCGTGGTGCCGGGCGTGATCGGTCCGCTGGAACCCTGCCAGGAGATGGTCCAGCCGCCGCTCTGGTTGCCGATGTCGTCGGCGGACTTGCCAGCCACGAAGATCTTGCCCGTCTTGGACAGCGGCAGCACCCGGCCGTCGTTCTTCAGCAGCACTTGAGACTCGCGGACCGCCTGCCGGGCCAGCGCTCGGTGCTCGGCGGAGCCGATGGTCGCGGTGAATGACCGGTCGGTGAAGGGCCGCTCGAACAGGCCGAGCTGGAATTTCTTGGTCAGGATGCGGCGGTTGGCGTCGTCGATGCGGGACATCGGGACCCGGCCGGAGCGCACCTCGTCGAGCAGGATGGCGATGAACTTCCGGTAGTCGTACGGCACCATCACCATGTCGATGCCCGCGTTGATCGCGGTGCGGACCTCCTCGGGCGTGAAGCCCTCCTGGCCGTCGATCTTGTCGATGCCCTGCCAGTCGGAGACCACGAACCCGGTGAAGCCCAGTTCGCCCTTGAGCACGTCGGTGATCAGGTAGCGGTGGCTGTGCAGTTTGACCGCGTTCCAACTGCTGTAGGAGATCATCACCGACCCGACGCCGCGTTCGATCGCGGACTTGAACGGCGGGAGGTGGATCGCCCGCAACTCGCCCTCGTCGACCTGCGTGTCGCCCTGGTCCTTGCCGCCCGTGGTGCCGCCGTCGCCCACATAGTGCTTGGCGGTGGCCAGCACCGAGGCCGGGCGGTCCAGCGCCTTGCCCTGCAGCCCGGTCACGATGCCGCTCATCGCGCTCGCCAACTCCGGGACCTCGCCGAACGACTCGTAGGTGCGCCCCCACCGGTCGTTGCGGGCCACGCACAGGCACGGCGCGAAGTCCCAGTCGATGCCGGTGCCCGCGATCTCCTTGGCCACCGCCCCGCCGATGCGTCGCACCAGCGCGGGATCGCGGGTGGCGCCGAGTCCGATGTTGTGCGGGAAGATCGTCGCGCCGTGCACGTTGTTGTGGCCGTGCACGGCGTCGATGCCGTAGATCAGCGGGATCTTCAGCGGACTGGTCAGCGCGGCGCGCTGGAAGCCGTCGTACATGTCCGCCCAGGACTGCGGGGTGTTCGGGTTGGGTGCGCTGCCGCCGCCGGAAAGCAGGGAACCCAGCCGGTAGGTGGCGATATCGGCCGGGTTGGCCGCCACCGCGCTGCGCTCGGCCTGGGTCATCTGCCCGACCTTGTCCTCAAGGGACATCCGCGCCAGCAACTGCTCGACGCGGTCCTTCACAGTCGGGCGGTGCGCCTCTGCGGGCACAACGGTCGCGAGCACCGTGACCAGGGTGATGCCCAGCGCCGCGAGTCGAATCGGTGGAAACGTCATGCAGGGCCTCCGTGGGAGCGAAGGGACAAAACGCCGGACCCACGTTAGGTTTTGTTTCGACCCACAACAAACATCTTCACTGAGATGGCCTAGACCTTCCGCGGCCGAACGGCGAACCGCCGTCTTGGCGCCGCGACCGTGGCGCAGGCGCCGCTCGGATCAGGTCCGCCGAGACGCACCTCCTGGCGGTCAGCCGAGCTTGGCCGCCTCTGCTGCCAGTCCGGCGATGCGAGCCCAGTCCTCGGCTGCCATCGCGTCCGCAGGGGTGAGCCAGGAGCCGCCGACGCAGCCGACGTTGGGCAGTGCCAGGTACTTCTGCGCGGTCGCCTGCGTGATGCCGCCGGTCGGGCAGAACCTGAGCTGGGGGAGCGGCCCGTGGGCGGCCTTGAGGAACGCCGCCCCGCCGACCGCCTCGGCGGGGAAGAACTTCGCCTCGGTGATTCCGCGCTCGAGAAGTCCCAGCATTTCCGACAGGGTGGACACCCCCGCCAGGAACGGCAGTCCACTGTCCTGCATCGCGTCCAGCAACGACGGTGTGCACCCCGGGCTCACCAGGAATCGTGCACCCGCATCCACGGCCTGTGTCACCTGCTCCGCCGAGGTGATCGTGCCCAGCCCGACGAGTACATCGGGCAGCTGCGCCGCGATCCGCTCGACGCCGCCCAGCGCGGCGGCCGTGCGCAACGTGATCTCGATGATCCGCACCCCACCGTCTCGCAGCGCCCCCGCCAGCGGGACGGCGTGCTCGACCTCCGACAGCACAACCACCGGGATGACGGGGGAGACGTCCAACGGACTGGTCACTTGCGGGTCCTCTCCATCAGGGCCGGGTCAGGACGAGAAAACGCTGGCGCCGCGGTCGGCGGGGCCGACGGCGTGCCGGAACGAGGCGAACAGCTCGCGGCCGGTGCCGGTTTGCGGGGACAGGCTGGGGGCCTCGACAGGGCGAGCGGCGAATTCGGCGTCGTCCACCAGGACGCGCAGGGTGCCAGTCTCGGCATCGAGTTCCAGTGGGTCGCCATCGCGGACGCGGGCCAGCGGTCCGCCCGCGGCGGCCTCGGGGGTGAGGTGGATGGCGGCGGGCACCTTCCCGGAAGCGCCGGACATCCGGCCGTCCGTGACGATCGCGACCGCGAAGCCCCTGTCCTGCAACGAGCCCAGCGCGGGGGTGAGCTTGTGCAACTCCGGCATGCCGTTGGCCCTGGGTCCCTGGTGACGCAGCACCGCGACGAAGTCCTGGTTCAGCTCGCCCGCGCGGAACGCGGTCAGGAACTCGGCTTGGTCGTCGAACACCCTGGCCGGGGCACGCACGGTCCGGTGCTCGGGCTTGACGGCGGAGGTCTTGATGACCGCCTGCCCCAGGTTCCCGGTGAGCAGCCGCAGACCACCGGTGAGCGAGAACGGATCGGCGGTGCCGCGCAGCACGTCCTTGTCCAGGCTCTCCCGCGGGCCGTCCCTCCACACGAGACGGTCGCCGTCCAGCGCGGGCTCGGTGCGGTAGTTCTCCAGGGTGCCGCCGCCGACAGTGCGGGCGTCGCCGTGCAGCAGGCCCGCGTCGACCAGATCGCCGATGAGGAACGCCATGCCGCCCGCGGCGTGGAAGTGGTTCACGTCCGCGGTGCCGTTGGGGTAGATCCGGGTGAGTAGCGGCACCACCTCGGACAGCTCAGCGAAGTCCTGCCAGGTCACCGTGATCCCGGCCGCCGCGGCCATCGCCACCAGGTGCAGGGTGTGGTTGGTGGACCCGCCGGTGGCCAGCAGCGCGACCACGCCGTTGACGACAGCGCGTTCGTCGACAAGCTCGCCGATCGGGGTGTACTCGCCGCCCAGCGCGGTGAGGCCCACGACGCGGCGGCCCGCGGCATCGGTCAGCGCCTGCCGCAGCGGGGTGCCGGGGTTGACGAAGCTGGCGCCGGGCAGGTGCAGGCCCATGACCTCCATCAACAGCTGATTGGAGTTCGCGGTGCCGTAGAAGGTGCAGGTACCGGGCCCGTGGTAGGAGGCGGACTCGGCGGCCAGCAGTTCGTCCCGCCCGATCCGGCCCTCGGCGTGCAGCTGACGCACGCGGGCCTTCTCGGCGTTGGGCAGCCCGGAGGTCATCGGCCCGGCGGGCACCAGGATGACCGGCAGGTGCCCGAAGGACAACGCGCCGATCACCAGCCCCGGCACGATCTTGTCGCAAACGCCCAGCAGCAGCGCGGCATCGAACATGTCGTGGGAGAGCGCGACCGCGGTGGACATGGCGATCAGATCGCGGCTGAACAGCGACAGCTCCATGCCCGCGCGGCCCTGGGTGATGCCATCGCACATGGCGGGCACGCCGCCCGCGAACTGCGCGACCCCGCCCGCCTCGCCGACCGCCCTCTTCAGCAGGCGGGGGAAGTCCTCGAAGGGCTGGTGGGCAGAGAGCATGTCGTTGTAGGCCGACACGATCGCCACGTTGGGCTTGACCGCGGCGCCGAGGATCAGCTTGTCGCCGGGCGCGCAGGCGGCGACGCCGTGGGCGAGGTTGGCGCAGCCAAGCGAGCCCCGGGCGGGGCCGGTGGCCGCGGCGGCGCGGATGCGCGCCAGGTAGTCGAACCGGTGTTCCACACTCCGCGCGGTGATCCGTTCGGTCACCGCGGCGATCGTGGGGTGCAGGGTCACGGAAGCTCCTCCTCGTGCCAGGTTCGGCCGTCGCGTTCGATCAGTGCGGTGGCGGCGGTGGGACCGCTGGTGCCCGCCGCATAACGTTGAGGGACAAGGCCGGACTCGGCCCAGGCGGCGAGGATCGGCTCGGTCCACTCCCAGGCGGCCTCCACCTCGTCGCGGCGCATGAACAGGGTGGGGTTGCCGCGCACCACGTCCATCAGCAGCCGCTCGTAGGCGTCGGGCAGCCGGGCGCCGAAGGTCTCGGCGAAGCTCAGGTTCAACGGCACCTGCCGCAGCCGCACGCCACCGGGCCCCGGCTCCTTGGTGACCAGGTGCAGCCGCACGCCCTCATCGGGCTGGAGCCGCAACACCAGCCGGTTGGGGGCGATCGAGGAATCGCCGATGCCGGGGAAGATCGAGTGCGGCACCTGCCGGAACTGCACCACGATCTCGGATGCGTGCCGGTCCAGCCGCTTTCCGCTGCGCAGGTAGAACGGCACCCCGGCCCACCGCCAGTTCTGGATCTCTGCCTTGAGCGCCACGAACGTCTCGGTATGGCTGACGTGGCCCTCAAGCTCGTCGCGGTAGCCGGGTACCGGCTTGCCGCCGACCAGCCCGGCGACGTACTGCCCGCGCACCACGCGGCCGCGGACCTCGCCGCCGGTCATCGGGCGCAGCGCCTGGAGCACCTTGAGCTTCTCGTCGCGGACGGCCTCCCGGCCAAGCTGGTTGGGTGGCTCCATCGCGACCAGGCACAGCAATTGGAGCAGGTGGTTCTGCACCATGTCCCGCAGCGCGCCCGCGGTGTCGTAGTAGCCCGCCCGGCCGCCCGCGCCGATCGACTCGCTCACGGTGATCTGCACGTGGTCGATCTGACTGGAGTTCCACAGTGGCTCCAGCAGGGCGTTGGCGAAGCGCAGCACCAGCAGGTTCTGCACCGTTTCCTTGCCGAGGTAGTGGTCGATGCGGAAGATCTGCTGCTCGGTGAACACCTCGCCGACCTGGTCGTTGATGCGCCGTGCGGATTCGAGGTCGTGGCCGATCGGCTTCTCCAGTACGACCCGCGACTCCTCGGTGACCAGCCCGTTGCTTTGCAGCCCAGCGCAGATCGGCCCGAACAGCCGGGGCGCGGTGGACAGGTAGAACACCCGCACCTTGCCCGGCGCGTCGAGCAGTGCGGTGAGTTCCGACCAGCTGTTGGGTTCGGCCACGTCGATCGTCACGTGGTGCAGCCGCGCCAGGAAACGGTCGGTCGCCTCGGGGGTGATGGTGTCCGCGGGCACGAAGTCCAGCAGCTCGGACGTCACCTTGTCGCGGTAGCCCGCGTCGTCAAGACCCGCCCGTGAGACGGCGATGATCCGCGAGTCCGGTGTGAGCTGGCCGTCCCGATCGCGCAGGTAGAGGGCGGGCAGCAGCTTGCGCCTCGCCAGGTCCCCGGTGCCGCCGAAAACAACGATGTCGCAGGGCGCGACCAGTGGCGCGACCGGCATGGGGCGTCTCCTTATAGACCAGTTCTGCTTCGTCAAGTACCACGTTAGAGATACTTCGTCACTCTATCAAGCAAACTTAGGTACTTTAAAAACATAAGCACAACGGTATGGTGCATGAACGAGTCATAACCGAGTGAAATTCAGGTGAACGGGTTGGCGAGACGACCGTCATGGACGCCGGTCGCATCGGCCGGTGAGGTGTTTCGGCTGATCAGGAACGGCGATGCGACCACAAGAGCCGACATCGGCCGCCTCACCGGGCTGTCCCGCACCGCCGTCTCGCTGCGGTTGACCCAGCTTCTCGACCAGGGCTTGGTGGTGGAGCGGGCCGAGGCCGAGTCGACCGGCGGCCGCCCGCCCATGCGCCTGGACTTCAATGCCGAGGGCGGCATCGTGCTGGCCGCCGCGATCGGCGCCAGCCGCGCCCAACTGGCCGTCTGTGACCTGCACGGCGCGGTGCTCGCCGAAACCGATCTGACCGTCGACTTCCACGACGGCCCCGGCGCCGTCATGACCTCGGCCGTCAAACACCTGGACACCCTGCTCGCCGACACCGGCCACGCCGACGCGAAGGTCCGCGGCATCGGCGTCAGCGTGCCCGAGGCGGTGGACGTCCGCACCGGCCGGGGCGTCCAGCCGCCGCTGCACCCGGATTGGGAGAACATCGCGGTGCCGGAGTTCTTCACCCGTCGCTTCCCGGTCCCGGTCATGGTCGACAACGACGTCAACGTGCTCGCGCTGTCCGAACACCGCCGCCATCCCGGCGTCGACGACGTCCTGGTCGTCAAGGCCTCAACCGGAATCGGCGCGGGCATCATCGCGGGCGGCCGCCTGCAACGTGGCGCACTGGGCGCCTCCGGCGAGATCGGCCACATCAAGCTGGCGGCGTCCGAGGTGGTCTGCCGCTGCGGCAACACCGGCTGCCTGGAAGCGGTCGCGGGCGGCTGGGCACTCGCCCGCACGCTGACCGACCTCGGCCGCCCGGCCCCCGACGCCAAGGCCGTCGCCGAACTGGTCCGCGCGGGCGACCCCGAGGCGCTGCGCCTGGTCCGCGAGGCGGGCCGCCGGATCGGGGAGGTCGTGGCCGCGGCGGTGAACCTGCTCAACCCGGCGCTGATCATCGTCGGCGGTGACCTCGCCCAAGCGCACGACCCCCTGATGGCGGGCATGCGAGAGCTGATCTACCAGCGCGCCAACGCCATGGCCACCCGCAGCCTGCTCATCGAACCCGCCCTCTCCGACGATACCGCCGCGGTCTCGGCCTGCGCCGTGATGGTCCTGGACGACATCCTGTCCCCCCGTTCGGTGGACGCCACCATCGCCCAGCAACACCCCTGAGCGCCCGGCCGATGCCCACGACGCCGCTGCCGGTCGCCGAACCGGTTGTGAGCCGGTGGCGCAGGCACGGTCGGTGCCTGGACGACTCTTCCTGCGCTGAACCGTTCAGTCCGGTGAGCGCCAAGCACGACGTGAAGAAGGACGAGTGAGCGACAGGAGGATCGGGCCGTAGTGCAGAACCTGTTGTCGAGCAGTCGTTCCAGGAGCAGCTGCGCTTGGCCTCCCGCGTCGATCCGCACTTCGGGGAAGACCGCCGCGCGATCTGTTTGAGCGCATTCACCGTCCGCGACGAGTACCGGCATCAGCAGCCGGCCGCCGTCGCAGTTCGCCGAATCAGTTGTGGACGGGATGCAACAACCGGGCGACCGCCTGCCGGCAAGGGCTTCCCTCCCCCCTCTCCCTCTCCGCCAAGGGGGACGGTTCGAACCCATCGAACCGGGAACACCTGCGGTCGATGTGTGAGGACGGCAGTGCGGCGCTGGACGCCTCAATCCGGTGAGCGCCGGGGATACCGGCCGGTGAGGCGACCCAGCTTCAGCGCCAGATGCAGGCAGAGCCGCTGGCTGCCGTCCTTGAGGTCGGCGCCGGCCAGCCGCTCGATCCGACGCAGCCGGTAGTACAGCGACGCCCGATGCAGATGCAGCCGCTCGGCCGCGGCAGGCACATTTCCCGCGAGGTCCAGATAGGTCTCCAGCGTACGCAGCAGCGACTGGTTGGCCTGGTCGCCGAACAGCCGCTCCAACTCGGGGTGCACGCTCGCGGTGGCCAGCGTCGCGGCCGGGAGGTCGGCGAACATCCGGTAGATCCCCAACTCCTGCCACCGCACGACCCGACCCGACTCCGGCAACCTGGCCCCGATCCTCGCCGCGGCCAAGGCTTCCCGGTAGCTTTCCCGCACGCTGTGCAGCCGCCGCCGCGGCTCCCCGATGCCGACGACCACCTCCGGCGAGTCCGTCCACCGCTCGGCGAGCATCCGTGGGCAGGTGTCGGCCCAGGTCTGCACGATCACGCTCGGGCAGGCCAATTCCACGGCATCCGGTGCCAATTCGAGGGCCAATCCGGAGAATTGGCCCCTTTCCAGCGAAATCCCGGCCACCACCAACGCCACCACAGGCGTCGCCCCCAGCCGGGGATGGCTGTCGGCGAGCCGACGCGCCGCCCGTAACCGCCCGGGCTCATCCTCGCCGAGCAGCATCCGAACCAGCGCGGCCTCCCCGGCTTCGCGACGAGGGGGTATGGGCGCCAGTACGGCGTTGAGGCTGGCAATCGCCTGACGCACCGTCGCCAGGGTGTCATCGGGCAGGGAGGCGGCGTTCTCGAGCACAGCTGACCTCGCCGGGTTTCACACGCAGGGACCGCCCACGGTAGGTGCTGTCACCCGCCGGAAGCAGCCCCGCGACCCGTCCTGTCAACCTCTGTCAAACCGATGGCCCGCGGTCCCGGTGATCCCCTTGCGCTGCTTCCGCATGTTTCTCGGAGATGCCGCCGGGCAGCACCAACCCGTCGCTCACGCTGAACCGTTCACGCCGATCGAGATTCGCAGGAAATGCGCACCGGGCACCCCAGTGACCGCACCGATGGCCCGCCTTGCCGTGGCCGAACCGACCAGCGGGGGGGGGGGGGAGTCAAGCCCATCTCGCCGGTGAGTTTGGAACCGATGCGATCGGACAGCGCCACCAGGGTGACACTCCTGCATTCCGCCTTCTACCTCGAGTCTGTGACCACACGGCCGAACCCGGCGGCATGGTGAGCCGATCTCGCCACGCTTAACATCCGTCCGTCAACCGAGAACCGGTCCGGGGCGGCGGTATTCCGCGGCCCCGGACCGGTGGCCCCGGTGATCAGCCCGCGAGCGGAATGGTCACCGTGCTTCCCGTCGGGGTGAGGCGCAGGCGGGAACCCGCCAACGGGCGGAGGGTGTAGTCGTAGTCGGTGGAGATCACCACCAGCCCGATCCGTCTGCCCGCGGCGAAAACGTGGTCCTTGGGCTGCATGTCGAAGCGCATGGCATAGGTCTGGCCCTGGGTCACCTTCTCGCCCGCGGTGACGGAGTTGCGATTTTGCGGGTCCAGCCAGCCTCGGGTGACGATCACCGGGGCCGCGCTGCTGCCCGCGGGGCCGTAGTCGACCAGCAGGGCGGTGAGGTTGGCGTCGTTGCGGTTCTCGATCGCGACCCGGAGGTCGACGGTCACCGTGCCGGACAGCCGTTTCGCGGTCGGCAACGGGTCCGAGCGGTACACCAGCCGGGCCGCGTTCGCGGCGTCCGGACCGGACACCAGGTTGCCCGCCGCGGTGCTGCGGCCCTGGTCCACAAAGGACTGATCGGCGCCGCCTGCCTGCGCGGGGGCGAGGCGACCGGGGGCGGTGGCCGAGTCGGTGCCCAGGTGGTAGGTCACCTGACGGGCGGCGGGGTCCGGCCAGTCGGCCATCGTCCGCCAGTTGCCGTCGGCGTGCTGCACCTGCGCCATCGGCTCGCGCATGATGCCGTTGTCGGTGCCCTTGAGCCAGTAGTCGAACCAGCGCAGCAGCGTCGACTGGTAGTCGCTGCGGGACGGCGGACCGTGACCGCCGCGGTGCAGCCAGATCTTGCGCGGCACATTGTGTTGGCGCAGCGCCTCCCACCACTGCGAGTACTGCTTGCCCTTGACGTTCCAGTCCGAATGGCCGTGCACCACGAACACGCTGGCCTTCACCTGGCCCGCCAGCCTGGTGTAGTCGCGGTCGGCCCAGAACTTGGTGTAGTCACCGGTCACCCGGTCCTGGCCGCGGGTCAATTCGGCGATCTCGTCGTCGCAGCCGCTGCGGGTCACCACGCCCTTGGCCAGGCCGTCGGTGTCCTCGCCCTGCCAGCCGCCGGGCGCGACGACCAAACCGTTGGCGCGGTAGTAGTCGTACCAGTTGGACAACGCGGCGACCGGCACGATCGTGCGCAGACCGTCAACACCGGTGGTCGCGGCCATATTGGGCAGCGTGCCGTTGTAGGACACCCCGGTCATGCCGACCTTGCCGGTGCTCCAGGTCGCCGTCACCGGCCGCCCGCCGGAGTCGAAGGCCTTGGCGCGGCCGTTGAGCCAGTCGACCACCGCCGTGGTGCTCAGCGTCTCCTTGGCATCGCCGCTGGTGGGGCAGCCCTCGGAGGCTCCGGTGCCGATGCTGTGGCCGTGCACGACGGCATAGCCGCGCGGCACGAAATAGTCCACCATCCAGTCCGGTGCCATCGCCTTCGCGGCGGTGCCCGGCTCGGGCTGAGACAGGCTGCGGGGGAACAGGCCCTCCTGCGGCAGCCGATCCACATTGACCTGGTGCCGGGGCACCGGGCCGAGGCCCGAACGGTACGGGCTATGCTCGAAGATCACCGGCACCTTCGTGCTGCCCGATGGGCGGCTGATGTCGATGGCCACCCGGTCCGGGCGGCCATTGCGGTCACTGTCCACTGTGGTCTCGACGAAGACCCGCTCCGCGACGGCGCCAGCATCGGGCGCGGCGGAGGCGACCGGCGCCACCGCGTGTCCTGCGATGAGGAGCCCCGCCACGACCAGGCGGCTCGTGGTACGAACCATGTTCATTCCCTTCTGGGGACTCGTGAGTGCGGAGTCGCGTTTCACGGCGACCCCGCACTCACGACTCAACCGAAGCGCCAGGTCAGGCCGCCGCGGGCAGGTGGACGGGGGGAGCGGTGGCGCCTGCCAGCTTCCAGCCGGTGTAGGCGGCCGCGTTGGTGCTCACGCCCATCACCTTCGCCGCGATGTTGTTGATGTTGTCGCAGCGCGAGTGGTAGCAGGGGTCGTTACCGCTGGAGATGCCGCCGATCGGCACCCCGATCCGCTGGAACGACGCGTGGTCGGAGTTGCCCGCCACGTTGCTCAGCCGGTACGGGATGTTCTTGCTCCGGAAGTACTCCACGAAGGTGTCCCGGATACTCGCCGTCGAGTTGTAGACATTCCAGGTGGTGGTGGCCTTCGCGCCCACCATGTCGAAGTTCAGGTACGCCTTGATCTTGGCGCGCTCGGACTGCGGCAGGTTGTTGGTGTGATACCGGGAGCCGACCAGCCCCTGCTCCTCGGTGCCCCACCAGCCGAACCGCAGCCGCTTGGTGGTTTTCAGGTTGGACTTCGCCGTGGTCAGCGCGGTCTCCAACACCGCGGCCGAACCGGTGGCGTTGTCGTTGATGCCAGGGCCCGCGGCCACGCCGTCGAGGTGACCGCCGAGGAAGATGATCTGGTTCGGGTCGCCGACCGGCCAGTCGGCGGTCAGGTTCCAGCTTGTCGCGCCGTTGTAGGTGAACGACTGGAGCACCGTCTTGTAGCCCGCGGCTTCCAGGGTGGACTTCACGTAGTCCACGGATGCCTTGTAGCCGGGTCGGCCGTGTGTCCGGTTGCCGCCGTTGCGGTCCGCGATGGACTGGAACGCCCGCAGGTGCACCATCAGGTTCTCGGCCGGAATCTCCGGCAGCGCGGCGACCGTGGCGATCGTGTCGTTGGTGGAGGTGGGTATGGCGGTGGCGGACGGTGCGGTCAGCCCGAGTACGACGACCGAGGCGGCCACAACCGCGCCGCCGAGCCGATCGAGGAATCTCATCGCTTTCTCCTTGCAGCAGGGATGGAGCAGGCGAAAACCCAACGAATCACGGGTGGGCGGGGGAGAGCACCAGCCTGTTGTCGCGAGTCCGGCCGCCCGCTTTCGACAGGTGCCGAAACTCCCAGCCCGCGCGCCGGTAGTCCCAAAACCGCCACCCGCGTCCTCTGGTGGCGGGTCTACCGTGAAAATCCCTGCAAAACAAAGACATTTCCGACCGCGACCTTGCCTGCGGCCGGGAAGGGAGTCTCTGTGCGTCGCACACTGTTCGCCGCCATCAGCGGCATCGTGTTGGGCACGACCCTGAACATGGTCGGCCCTGCCCCCGCCATCGCCTCCGACGACATCCAGCCCTACATCGTGGGCGGAGAGAACGTCGCCTCCGCGCCCTGGGCCGCGGCCGTCTACATCAACGGCCGCTTCACCTGCTCCGGCAGCGTGATCGGCACCCAGTGGGTGCTCACCGCCCGACACTGCCTCGGCTCCAACATGAGCGTCCGGGTTGGCAACGTGGTCAAGGAGCAAGGCCAGCAGGCCAGCGTCGCGAGCACCCACGGCTACAGCCGGGGCGACCTCGCACTGCTGCGCCTGTCCACCACCGTCAGCGCCACCCCCGCCGCGCTGGCCAGCCAGGATCCGCCGCGCAACTCCACCAACCAGATCTACGGCTGGGGCGGCGAGAACTGCAACGGCACCCTGCCCCGCCAGCTCAAGCGCGCGAACGTGACCTTCACCAGCATCGGCCAGGACGCCTACAACGGTCCCGCGCTGGCCAGCCGAGGCCAGAACGGCTACGCATGGAAGGGCGACTCCGGCGGTCCGCAGATGTACAACAACACCATCGTCGGCGTTGCCTCCACTGCCAACTGCAGCGGGAACCAGTGGTACGCCAGCGTGGCCTCCGGCCGCGCCTGGATCCGCCAGACCTCGGGCATCTGAGCCCGGCGCCCTGGGGAGCCGCCACGGCGCGGCTCTCCAGGGTCAGGCGTCCATGACGTCCCACCAGGAGGCGATGGCCGGGATGGGGAGAGTGGCGCCCTCGGACACCGTCGGTGTGGTGGTGCAGCCCGAGGCGCCCGCCGGTTCGGGGCCGGTTTGAACTCGGGGTCGGTGTAGCTGGTGTAGCGGGGGGCCTTCAGCGCCCAGTCGATGTTGCCGCGGATGGCGTGGCCGAGGCAGGCCAGGTACATGCGCAGGGCGCGGCTCACCCGCCGGTTGGCGATGCGCTCGCGCAGCCGTAGGAACATGTCCATCACCTGGTCGCGCAGCGCGAACGCCTCGAACACCGCGTGCTCGAGGCTCCAGCCGAACTCCGCGATCAACACGTTCACCAGGTTCTGGTCGGCGTGGTCGAGGTCGGCCTCCTTGCGGTAGGAATGCAGGTCGTTGTCCCAAGCCGCGACGAGTGTGGCCATCTCGGTGACCGCGCGGACCTGCGGCGAGTCGAACTCCTTGGCGGGCACCTCGGCATCGTTGGCGATCTCCAGCATGGCCAGCGTCGGCGGTCCGCCGCAGCTGCACAGCCGCATCGAGGTGTACTCGTTGAGCGGGGGCATCCGGTCCCGGGCTCGGTTGCCGATCTGCCACGCCACGCCGTAGAGCCATTTGCGGTGGGCGTTGACGTACCGGGTCCACTGGGTCGGCGTCGCGCAGGACTCCAGGCTGCGGCCGATGTCCTGCATGCCCGCGACATACCTGTTCACCGCGGGCAGCGGCCGCCACGGGTTCTTCAACGCGCGCTGCGTCATGCCCGCCATCGACTACGGAGGCGGTCTCGCCTTCGCGGGCGACGGATTGCACCGGCTGTCCATGGATCTGGCCACCGGCGCCGCGGGCGTGGTGCTGGCACTGGCCACCGTGCACGACCGGGAATGCGAGTTTCTCCCGCTGCTGGACTCCCACAGGTCCCCTACCAAGCGACCGGGCGCGAACCGCGCCCGGCCTCGGTGATCCCAACGGAAAGAAACCAAGATGGAGCAGGTTTTAGCACTACAGGAGCTGGACGCCGAACCCGAGCGGCCCGGGCTTGAGATGAACAGCTATTTGAGTCTGTTGCTCTGTTTCCCTGACGACGGCAACGGGGATGGAGTGCGGCGCTGACCGAGGAGCCGATGAGCCGAGGCGCCCGGACCCGCCCGTCCGGGCGCTCTCGACACGAAACGAACTGTCGAGTAACTTACCCGCAGTAACCTCGTGGAGGTGATCATGCGGGTGACAGCCACTCCGATGGTGCGGACCGGCAGCGGCGAGCCGGTGCTGCTGATCCACGCCTTCTCCCTGTCCCACCACGTGTGGGACCGCGTCATCGAAGAACTCGCGCCGAACCACGAGGTCATCGCCGCGACCATGGCCGGGCACTGGGGCGGCCCGAAGACCCGCTTCCGCGAGGTCAACATCCGCAACTACGCCGACGCGCTGGAACGTGTCATGGACGAGGCGGGCTGGGACACCGCGCATATCGTCGGCAACTCCCTGGGCGGCTGGGTCGCGTTCGAACTGGAACGCCGGGGCCGCGCCCGGTCCGTCACCGCCATCGCCCCAGCGGGCGGTTGGCGTCAGATCTCGCTGGCCTCCACCCGCATCGGCCTCTGGTTCCTGCTCCGCTTCCCGGCCGCGGTGATCGGCCGCCTGCTCGGCGACCGCATCCTCACCAGGCGCTTCATCCAGCAGCAGGTGCTGCGCGCGCTGGTGGTCAACGGCGCCGCGGTCAGCCCGGAGGTCGCGCTGCGGCTGCTGCGGGCGTCCACGAACTGTCCGGCGTACCTGGGCACCCTGTGGTCGGGGCTGCGCGACGGCGGCATCACCGGCCTCGACCTGGTGAAGGCGCCGACGCTGCTCGCCCTGTGCGAGCGTGACGTGCTGCTGCCGCCGCGGGTGTACGGGCGGATGTTCCAGGAACTGCTGCCCGCCTCAGCCGAGCGGACCGTGCTGCCCGGCGTGGGGCACGTGCCGATGTTGGAGAACCCGTCGCTGATCGCCTCCACGATCTCCGAGTTCGTGGCCAAGCACGCTCAAGGCACCAGCCGCGCTGGCCGCGCCGAGGTTGTCCCTGATGACACGGCCGGATTGACCTGACACATCAGCACTCTTGCGGCGCCGCGAGTGACCCCTCATCACGACTCCGACTTGAGGACACGACGGGACCTACCGCGAGCCGGTGGCCACCGCCCTGCGCATCAAGATCACCGGCTACGCGCAGCTAGCGGGCAAGGAACTCCCGCACCTCGCGGCTGAACTCCGCGGGCCGCTCCAGGTTCAGCATGTGGCCCGCATCGTCGAAGGTGACCTTGCGGGCGTTCGGGGCGTCGTGGATCAGCAGTTCCACCATGGCATGCACATCGGCGTTGTCCACGCTGCCCACCAGCACCAGCACCAGCGTGTCGGCGTCCAGTTCCTGGAGTCGGGTGACGGCGTCGAGTTCGGTCGAGAACTGGCCTGCCCGCCCGTGGATTCGCACGGTGTCCGCGATCATCTCCCGGCTGCGCGCCCGCACCTCGGAGTCCACCTCCTCCGGTGGCCGGTGAGGGCCGTCCACCCACATCCGCAGGATGTTCTCCACCACCCCCGCCTCGTCGCCCGCCGCCCTGGCCTCGCCCAGCCTCCGCAGGTGCTCGGTGACGAACGGGTCGCGGAAGGTCATCCCGCTGAGCACCGGGGCCACCAGCACCAGCGCGGCCACCCGGTGCGGGTGGGTCAGGGCGTAGTCCACCGCGATCCTGGCGCCCATCGAGTGCCCGACCAGGGTGGCCCTGTCCATTCCGAGGGCCGCCGTCAAGACGCGGAGGTCCTCGTGGTGGCTGAACTCCGCGGTCGGTGTGTCCGAAGAGCCCTGGCCTCGCAGGTCGTAGTTCAGCACCCGGTGGCGTCGCGCCAAGGCCGGGACCTCCGCGGTCGAGGTCCTGCTGTCGGTGGAACCGCCGTGGATCAACACCACCGGTTCACCGTGGCCGGTCACCGTGTGACTCAACGTCATCCGCACGCCCTTTCCCCAGCCGAGCCTAGCGATGCCTGCGGACAAACGAACGCCAATGGACTAAGGACAGCCCATTGGGAGAAATGAGAGCATCCGGGGCAACCCTGCGAGGCGAGGAGTGATCGGTGGCGACGGACAAGCTGCAGGTCGGGGGAGCGGAGTACGAGCGCGTCGATGCCGGGTACCTGGAGCGACGCCAGTTGAAACGGGGCGCGGCGGGCTGGGTCCTGCTGGCCGGGCTCGGTGTCTCCTACGTCATCTCCGGTGACTTCGCCGGCTGGAACTTCGGCCTGAACGTCGGTGGCTTCGGCGGGCTGCTGATCGCCACCATCCTGATGGCCACCATGTACACCTGCATGGTGTTCGGCCTCGCCGAGCTGGCCTCCGCCATCCCGGTCGCGGGCGCGGGCTACGGCTTCGCCCGCCGAGCCTTGGGCCCGCTGGGCGGGTTCGCCACCGGCACGGCCATCCTCATCGAGTACGCCATCGCCCCCGCCGCGATCTCCGTGTTCATCGGCGGCTACGTCGAAGCACTGGGTCTCTTCGGACTCACAAACGGCTGGCCCGTCTACCTCGCCTGCTACGCGATCTTCGTCGGCATCCACCTGTGGGGCGTTGGCGAGGCGCTGCGGCTGATGTTCGTCATCACCGGCATCGCCGTCGTCGGCCTCATCGTCTTCGTGGTCGCGATGATCCCGCACTTCCGCATCGACAACCTGCTGACCATCGCCCCCACCGACGCCGCGGGCGCCAGCGCGTTCCTGCCGTTCGGCGTCACCGGCATCCTGGCCGCGCTGGTCTACGGCATCTGGTTCTTCCTGGCCATCGAGGGCGTCCCGCTGGCCGCGGAGGAAGCCCGCGACCCCAAGCGGGACATGCCCCGCGGCATCATCGCCGCGATGCTCGTGCTTCTCGCCTTCGCCGCACTCATCGTGGTGACCGCCCCCGGCGGCGCGGGCGCGGAAACCATCCGGTCCTCCGACAACCCGCTGCCGCTCGCCCTGCGCACCGCGCTTGGCGACGGCAGGCTCGCGGCCTTCGTCAACTACGTCGGCCTGGCGGGCCTGGTCGCGAGCTTCTTCTCCATCATCTACGCCTACTCACGTCAACTCTTCGCGCTGAGCCGCGCCGGGTACTTCCCGCGCTGGTTGTCCGTCACCGGTTCCCGCAAGACCCCGTACCTCGCCCTGCTGGTCCCCGCCGGGATCGGCTTCACGCTGGCCGCCATCACCAGGGACGGCGCGCTGCTGATCAACATCGCCGTCTTCGGGGCGACCGTCTCCTATGTGCTGATGATGCTGGCGCACATCGTGCTCCGCATCCGCGAGCCGGAACTGGACCGTCCATACCGGACGCCCGGCGGTCTCGTCACCACCTCCATCGCGCTGGTGCTCGCGGTGGCCGCGGTGGTGGCGACGTTCTTCGTCGACGAGGTGGCCGCCGCGATCACCGCGGGCATCTTCTGCGTCGCCATCGGCTACTTCTGGCTGTACAGCCGCCACCGCCTGGTGGCCGACGCCCCAGAGGAGGAGTTCGAGGCGATCGAAAAGGCGGAGGCGGAACTGGAACGATAGGACCATGGGCGACGATCACGCACTGGCCGGAAACCTCGCCGCGGTCGCCGGAGATCTGTTGCTGGACCTGCGGCATGCGCACCCGCCTGGCCCCGAGCTTGGCCGTATCGCCGACCGCGCGGCACACGAGTTCATCGTGGGTGCGCTCGCCGAGCACCGCCCCGGTGACGCGGTGCTGTCCGAAGAGGGAGCCGACTCCGCGGCGCGGCTCGACGCGCGGCGGGTGTGGATCGTCGACCCCTTGGACGGCACCCGTGAGTACAGCGAGGCAGGCAGGCGGGACTGGGCGGTGCACATCGCGCTCTGGGAGAACGGCGACCTGACCGCCGGGGCACTGGGGCTGCCCGCCCGCCAGGTCGTGCTGTGCACCGACAATCCGCCTGCACCCGCGCCGACACACGCCACACCCGTACGGATCGCGGTCAGCCGCACCCGACCGCCCGCGGTGCTCGCAGGCTTGGCGAGGCTCCTGGATTTCGAGGTGGTGCACATCGGCTCCGCGGGCGCCAAGACTGCCGCCGTGATCACCGGCGAGGTGGACGCCTACCTCCACGCGGGCGGACAGTACGAGTGGGACAGCGCCGCCCCCGTCGCGGTCGCCAGGGCAGCGGGCTTCCACGCGTCCAGACTGGACGGCTCACCCCTGGTCTACAACAACGCCGACCCCTATCTGCCGGATCTCATCGTCTGCCACCCGGCGCTCGGCGCCGCGCTGGTGGCGGCGGTGCGTGAAGTGAGCAGCGAAGACGCCCCTGAGTGACCGCCCGGCCGTCCGGTCCATCCCGATCGGGTCATTGACCACTTGCGTCCCTGCGCAGCAGGCTGACAACTGCCCTGCAGTACCTCCGTGGCCACGACGATCAGCCCAACTGACTCGACCTTCCGGCTTTGGACCGAGTCGGCTCACAAGGAGTAGGCGCGCTCATGCAGGCGTTCACGCTGCCCGATTTCTACATGCCCTATCCCGCCCGCCTGAACCCGAACGTGGAGCGCTCCCGCGCGCACACCATGGAATGGGCCCGCGAGATGGGCATGCTCGACTACCCGGCGCCGGGCGGCGGCGTGGTGTGGACCGAGGACGCTCTCGCCGCGATGGACTACGGCCTGATGTGCGGCTACACCCACCCGGACTGCGACGGCCCCACCCTTGATCTGATCACCGACTGGTACGTGTGGGTCTTCTTCTTCGACGACCACTTCCTCGAGATGTACAAGCACACCCGCGACCTCAAGGGCGGGCAGGCCTATCTGAACCGGCTGGAGCGGTTCATGACCCGCAGGGGCGGGCGGTCGCCGAAGGTGACCAACCCGGCCGAGGCGGGCCTGAAGGACCTGTGGGCGCGCACCGTCCCGGCCATGTCCGACCAGTGGCGGGAGCGGTTCATCCGCAGCACCCACAACCTCATGGTCGAGTCCATGTGGGAGTTGGTGAACATCGACATCGGGCGCATCGCCAACCCGATCGAGTACATCCAGATGCGCCGCCGCGTCGGCGGGGCGCCCTGGTCGGCGAACCTGGTGGAGTACGCCGTTGGCGCCGAGGTGCCCGACGCGCTGGCCGCCACCCGGCCGCTACAGGTGCTCACCGACACCTTCGCCGACGGCATCCACCTGCGCAACGACATCTTCTCCTACCAGCGCGAGGTGCGGGAGGAGGGCGAGAACTCCAACGCGGTCCTGGTGTTCGAGCGGTTCTTCGACTGCTCCACTCAGGACGCCGCCGAGCTCACCAACCAGCTGCTGACCTCGCGGTTGCAGCAGTTCGAGAACACCGCACTGACCGAGGTGCCCACGCTGCTGGCGAGCACCGGCACTCCGTTGCCGGAGGCATTGGCCGTCGGCGCCTACGTCAAGGGCCTGCAGGATTGGCAGGCGGGCGGCCACGAATGGCATGTCCGCTCCAGCCGCTACATGAACGCCGAGGCCGTCGGCACGCACCCCGGCATGGGCGCCCGCGACGGAATCGGCACCTCCGCGATGCGGGTCGGCCCGGAGAACCTGGGCCTGCGGGAACGCTGGCGCGCGCACGGCTACATCCCGTTCCAGGACACCGGTCCGCTGCCGCTGCCCGACTTCTACCTGCCGTATCCGTTCAAGACCAGCCCGCACCTGGACGAGGCCCGCCGCTACACCGAGGAATGGGCCCGCGACATGGGCTTCTTCGACACGCCGCCCGGCGCGGCGCGGCCGGTGTGGGACGCCCGCCGCTTCCAGGTCTTCGACCTCGTGCACTGCGGCGCGATGATCCACAACGAGGCGTCCAAGGAGGAGCTGTTCCTGACCGGGGACTGGCTGTCCTGGGGCACCTACGGCGACGACTACTACCCGTTCGTCTTCGGCCTCGCCCGCAACGTGCCCGCGGCGATGGCCACCACCGAGCGGTTCTCGCTGTTCATGCCGCTCGACGATGAGCCGATGCCCGAGCCGGTCGGGCCCATGGAGCGGGGGCTGGCCGATCTGTGGCGGCGCACCGCGGGGCCGATGAGCCGCGAGGCGCGGCGGGTGTTCCGCAAGGCGGTCGAGGACATGGCCGAGGCCTGGGTGTGGGAGGTCGCCAACCAGTCGGAGAACCGGGTGCCGGACCCCGTCGACTACGTGGAGATGCGCCGCAAGACCTTCGGGTCAGATATGACCATGTCGCTGCGCAAACTGGCCGACTTCGACGTCCTCGACCCGGAGATTTTCCACCACCGCACCATCCGCGAGATGGAGACCGCCGCCCAGGACTACGCCTGCTTCACCAACGACGTCTTCTCCTACCAGAAGGAGATCAAGTACGAGCTCGAGGTGCACAACATGGTGCTGGTCGTGGAGAGGTTCCTCGACATCGACCGCATCCAGGCCCGCGACATCGTCAACCGGCTGATGACCCAGCGCATGCAGCAGTTCGAGCACATCGTGGCCAACGACCTGCCCAAGCTGTTCGAGGACTTCGGACTGGACGAGGAGTCCCGCGCCGCGCTGAACCGGCATGCCGAGAAGCTCAAGGACTGGATGGCCGGGATCATGGAGTGGCACGTCCAGTGCAGGCGCTACCGGGAGAACGAGCTCAAGCGTCACCACGAAGGCCTGCTCCGCGAGGCGTTCACCCTTGCTCCGACCGGCCTCGGCACCTCCGCCGCCCGGCTTAGCCCGTCGGCAGCCCCTCACTAGCTGCTCGACCGCTACTCGACGCTTCGCCGGGACGGCGCCCGGACAGCCACCTGCCGCACGCATTCGCGGCAGGTGGCTGTTGGCGTTGATGCGCCATGACAAGATGACCGTCATTTTCGAGCCGCGCCACTAAGAATGGTGGTGTATTCACCGGCTACATTTCGCGCCGTTGTGTCGCCTGGTTACGGAACCATAAAGTTGTCCTCGGTACCTCGCCGTGCGAAAAGTCCGATTTTCGTTTCGGCCAGTCGGTATTGTGAAACAGGAGGACACCCGTGAACAAATCCACATACCGGCCGAGCAGATTTCGGCGTATGACGATTGCCTCGGTTATGGTGACCGCACTCGGAGCGGCGATAACCGGCTTCGCAGGGACGGCCAATGCCGCGCCCGCCCAATTCACCTACGAGATCATCGGTAGCACCCACCTGGCCAAACCCAACGCCGACATGGCACTCGGGCCTGGCAGACTGGTGGCCAACATCGACCTGAAGACCGGTGACTTCACCGGCGACCTGGAGCTTCCGCCGTCGACCGCGGCGTTCAACGCGTTCCTCTTCATGCCGGTCTCCTCCGATGTGGAATTCATTCCCGTCGGTCCGGTCAAGGGCAACCTGAAGGACGGTAAGGTCACCGCCACGCTGGGGATGAATATCCGACTCAGCAACGTCCGGGCGGGATTTGTTTTCCCGGTGCCTGCCGGAAATGACTGCGGCCTGTCCGAGCCGTTGAACATTCCGCTGGTTTCCGGTAGTGCTTTCGACCCGACCAAGGGTGGCATCATCGAGTCGAAATTCGATATCGGTGGCTTCGCCAACTGCGGCATTGTCACCCCGATCGTGTCGATGCTGGCCTCCGGGCCGGACAACACGCTCAAGGTGGAGCTCAAGCTCAAGAAGTAGTCCGTGAACGCGAAGGTGGGGCGGCTCGGTCGAGCCGCCCCACCTTCGTTTTCTACCTCCGGACTGCTTGCCCCAGGTTCGAGGCGAGCAGGCGCTGTGCCCGGAGGGCGATCTCGAGCTCCAGACGATCGTCGGGGTTGTTCAGGCGGTCGCCGAACAGGTCCTCGATCTGGTGCATCCGGTACCGCACGGTCTGCGGGTGCACGCCGAGGCTCTTGCTGACCTCGGGCGCGCTGCCCCGGTTCTCCAGCCAGGACAGCAGCGTCTCCGCCAGCCGCTTGCGCTGGTTCATCGACAGCGCCGCCAGCGGAGCCAGACAGCGCTGGGAGACCTGGCTGGTGAGCGACTCGTCGGAGAACAGCCACATGGTGACGAAGTGGTCGGTGCACCGGACCACCGGCATCTCCTGGATGATCCCGCGCCGCACCAGGCCCAGTGCCCGGCGAGCCAGCCGCAGTGAGGTCGGCGCCTCGGCCAGCGGCATCTCCGGTCCGGTGGCCAGCCACCAGCCGGGCAGCAACTTGCCCAGCTGCTTGAGTTGGTCGAGGTCCGGGACCAGCAGATAGGGCTCCGGGTGGTCCAGATCGGCCAGCACGGTGTCCGGCAGTCGCTCCGCGCTCCGGCCGCCGCGGGACTCCAGCGCTACTGCGGTCACCCGCTCCGGCAGCGCCCACTGGGTCTCCTCGGCCAACTGGGCGAGCGCCTCCGGCGCGGCCGCGGGCTCGGCGAGCAGCGTCTCCAACAGCTGCCGCCGCCTGCGTTCCCGGGATGCCGCGGCCTTCGCCTCTGCCGAGGAATAGCCGTCAACGGCCAGGGAGTTGAGCTCCTCGATATAGGTGAAGATCGCCTCACCGATGAGGAACAGGAGGTCGGCGGAGGCGCCGGTGTACTTGGCGATGGCCACCGCGTGCCGCCAGGCCACCCGCCCGCCGATCCGACAGGCGGTGCGCAACGGCTCCAGCGAGCGGCCCGCCTCGTACTCGGCGCTGCCCAGCTTCTGGATGAGCTCCGCCCACTTGTCCTGGCACTGGTTGGGGTTGCCCACGTTGCCGAGCACATGCGCGATCGCGCCCTCCACCGTGGCTACCATCGTCCTGCGGTAGTGCTCGATCCGGCCGTACTCCGGTACCGCCCGTTGGATCTCCTGCACCATGTCCCGGACCATCCGGGCGGAGTGCGCCCGATACTGCGGCACCAGCTCTCGGGGCAGCGAGGCCCACAGCTGGGTCGCCCTGCTCGCCGCGCCGTTGTTCTGCCGGATCGCCCTGGGGCGTCGGCTGACGTGTCGTGACTGGACAGCGGCTGTGCCGGCCGGGGATTCCCGGTCAACCAACATGATCGTCCTTCCGCCGAGAACAGCACTGAAATCGGCAAACTGGGGAACGTCGGCCATGCCTTGGTAACGGGTCAGCTTGAACACAGTGACGGTCGACACCGTAGAAACCTTGGACGCCTGTGCCAGTCGTAAAGTGGTCACAGACATTTTCATGCTTCGACCCCGCCGAGTTCGGCCCGCGCCCGATTTAGGCGATTGCCGCGACACGTATTCGATTGCGGCGGAAACCGCCGTTTACACGCTTTACTCCAGGCCGGATCCGTAAGGGAAGGCGTAACGGCCACCGCCGTTTGTGCCGTCCTGACAAGACGTGCTGGATCGCGCAACCCGGATAGCCGCAATTCGTTGCCTGCCTTGCGAGGCGTGCGGCGCCGAAAGTAGCGTTCACGCCGAACGTGAAGGAATTTCACCTGGTGGTTTTCGTCTGAGGAGATTGGCATGCCCACAACTCTGCGCATTTCCGGTGCCCTGCGCGGCGCCGCGGCCCTGGCCGCGCTCGGCATGGCCGTACTGGCCGCCACCGTCGCCGCGGCAGCGCCCCAGGCACCGGTGCGGGCCACCGCGGCCGTGGAGAAGCCGGTGACGTTCAACTGCACGTTCCCGCTGATCGGGCAGAAGCCGGTCAAGGCGCTGGTGAAAATCACCTTCCCCGACTCGGGAAAGGTAGGCGAAAAGATTCAGCCCACCGACTTTCTCACCGCGGTCACCATTGACGCGGATGTGTCGAACGCGATGCGCCTGATCGGCGCCGATTCCGTCGAAGGCACCGGGTCGACCGATGTCGACGTCAAGGTCATCGACACCGAACTCGGCGTCACGCTCAACGGCCTCGTCATTCCCAAGACGAAGGTTCCCGCCGAAGGCGAGACCGTCGTCAACGTGACCGGCCCGATTCCGGGCCTCAGCGTGAAGAAGCCAGGCGAGATCTCCTTCGCCATCGGGCAGCAGTTCAACGGCACTGTCACCCCGCGCCGCGCGGACGGCTCCGAAACCGACCTCGGCACATTCGACCTGCCGTGTGTCGTCGCGGAGGGACAGGACCTCGCATTGGCCACGATCGCGGTCAGCTAGCGGAAAGGGTGGTCGGCGTGAACAGATTGTGCGCGGTATTCCTGGTGATCATCGTGATGGCCGTCGGAGAACCCGCTACCGCGTTCTCCGCGCCGACCACCCACGCCAGTTCGCTCGGCCCTTTCCCTGGCGATTTCATCCCGATCTCGCAGGCCGCGGTGATCAGGACGGTCCAGCCGGGGCCGAACGCCTCTCGGGGCACCGTGGTCATCGACTGCGGGACCAACCTCAACAACCACCACAACGGCGACAACTTCATCGCCGCCCCCGGCAAGTTCAACGGTGCCGAGCACCTGCACGACTACGTGGGCAACCTGTCAACGGACGCGTTCTCCGACGACTTCAGCCTCTCCTCGGCGGGCACCACCTGTGAACGCGGCGACCAGTCCGCCTACTTCTGGCCGGTGATGCGGCTCAACAACCGGGGCTCCTCCGACCCGGACCCCGACCTGAGCCACAACGTCGGCGCCGTGGTGAAGGCGGCGGTGGCCAGAATCGAGTGGCGTGGCAGCCCGGTGCAGAAGGTGCGGCAGATGCCCCGCTTCCTCAAGATCCTCTACGGCGATGCCAAGGTCAACGAGAACGGCCCGACCTTCGCCCGCGCGTCCTGGACCTGCACCGGTTTCGAGAACCGCATCTCCAACAAGTACGCGGTGTGCCCCGCGGGCAGCAGCCTGCTGCGCGTGCACGACTTTCCAAGCTGCTGGGACGGCCGCAACACCGACAGCGCCAACCACCGATCCCACGTGACCTTCGCCCAGCGCAACGGCTTCTGTCCGCCCGGCTTCGTGCCGATCCCGCAGCTGCGCATCACGCTGCGCTACGACATCCCCGACGACGCCATGCGGGCCAGGGCATTCGCGGTGGACGGCTTCCCCTCGGCCAAGCACAGCCCCTTCTCCGACCACGACGACTTCGCCAACGTCATGCCCGACTCGCTGTCCCGCGAACTGGTCGACCGCATCAACAACGGCTAGGGCTGCCAGTCGACGAGGGTGCGCAGCGCGGCGGAGGTCTCCGCGAACCCGGCATCACCGAGCAACGCGCGCAACTCGCGGTTGAACTCCGTGATCACGGGCCGGACGTCGGCGAGTGTCCTGGTGCCTTTCGCGGTCAGCTCGAGCACCACGGCCCGGTGCTCGCTGGGATGCGCGGACTTGGCCACCCATCCGCCGTCCACCAGCCGTCCGACCATCGCGGTGATCGCCGACTCCCGCTGGCCGAGCTCGGCGGCGAGTTCCTGCTGCCGCAGCCCCGGCCGCTCGGCCAAGGCGAACAGGGTGCCCAACTGCGCGGTGGTGATCCCCGCCGCGTCCAGGCACCGCCGGTCCGCGATCACGCGCAGCTGGTGCGCCGCGCGCTGCAGCAGGAAATACAGGCGGTGGTCCTGGGTCATGGAGACGATGTTGACACCCCTTCGCCCGGGTTGCCATCATCAATTCACTAGTGAAGTGAGCACCATGGGGGAGCAGAATGCAGCTGGATCTGACAACCGCACAGCAGGGGCTGGCTGCGCAGCCGTTCAGCGTGCTGCTCGGGGCCCGGCTCACCGCGTTCGGAGACGGCGCGGCCACGCTGGAGCTGGACATCCGCGAGGAGTTGCGGCAGCAGAACGGGTATGTGCACGGTGGCGTGCTGGCCTACCTCGCCGACAACGCGCTGACCTTCGCGGCGGGCGCCGCGCTGGGGCCAGCGATCCTCACCAGCGGGTTCGCCATCGACTACCTGCGGCCCGGAGACGGTGTGCGGCTGCGGGCCGAGGCTTCGGTGGTGAGTGCCGGGCGCAGGCGGGCCACCTGCCGGTGCGAGATCCGGGCGGTGGCCGAGGACGGCGCGGAGACGCTGTGCGCGGCGGCGCAGGGATCGGCGATGACTGTCGGGGCATAAAACGGTCAAATGTCCGTAGTTTGAGAGTTAAAGTTAAAGAGGCCACCCGTTCAGTGGGTTGGTCAATTCTGTCAAATTGACGAAACTTTGATCTGGCCATAGCCCTGGTGACCTGGGCTGCGGCTTGCAATGCTGTTTTCGCAGGTCTTCGGCAATGGAGCTGAAAGGGAGCGCAGTGCAGCTTGCCAGTCGAATGCAACGTCTCGGAACCGAATCCGCCTTCGAGGTATTGGCCAAGGCGAAGGCCTTGGAGAAGACCGGGAGGCAGATCATCCACCTGGAGATCGGCGAGCCGGACTTCGACACCCCAGCCCATATCGTGGCCGCCGCCCAGGAAGCGGTGAGCAAGGGCCACACCCACTACGTGCCCGCCCCCGGCATTCCGGAATTGCGCGAGTCGATCGCCGGGTTTTTGGACCGGACCGGCCGGATGACCGCCGAGCCCGGCCAGGTGATCGTGACCCCCGGCGCCAAGCCGATCATGTTCTTCACCATCCTCGCGCTGTGCGAGGAAGGCGACGAGGTGCTCTACCCCGACCCCGGCTTCCCGATGTACGCCTCCATCGCGCGGTTCGCGGGCGCCACCGCGGTGCCCATCCCGCTGCGGGAGTCCAACGGCTTCAACATCGACCCCGACGAGCTTGCCTCACTGGTCACCGACCGGACGAAGCTGCTGATCCTGAACTCCCCGCACAACCCCTGTGGCTCCTCGCTGACCAAGGAGCAGGTGCGGGCGATCGCCGAACTGGCCATCGAGCGCAACCTCACGGTGCTCTCCGACGAGGTGTACTGGGCGCTGCAGTACGACGGCGTGCACGAGAGCGTGCTGGACGTGCCCGGCATGGCGGAGCGCACGATCCTGCTGGACGGCTGGTCCAAGACCTTCGCCATGACCGGCTGGCGGCTGGGCTACGGCGTGTTCCCGCCCGCACTGGTCGAGCCGATCAGCAGACTGGTGATCAACTCCGTGTCCTGCACCTCGGCGTTCAGCCAGCACGCCGCTATCGCGGCGCTGGAGGGCCCGTGGGACGAGGTGGACCGGATGCGGACCGCCTTCGCCGAGCGCAGCGAGGTGATCACCGACGGCCTCAACGCCATTCCCGGCGTGTCCGCGCTGCGGCCGGGCGGTGCGTTCTACTCTTTCGCCAACATCACCGAACTGGGCATGCCCGCGCAGAAGCTGTCCGACCTGCTGCTGGAGCAGGCCGGGGTGGCCGCGCTGCCGGGCACCGCGTTCGGCGACCACGGGGAGGGCTACCTGCGGTTCTCCTACGCCAACTCCACCGAGAACATCCGGGCCGCGCTGTCGGCATTCGAGACGCTGGTGAGCGAGGTTTCCCATGGCTGATCTGCCCCATGTGCTGCTCACCCGCGAACTGGTGCCCGAGGCCATGCGGGCGCTGGAGGGGCGCTGCGAACTGGACCTCTGGGAGCGTTCGCCGGAGGCCATGCCCCGCGAGGAGTTGCTGCGCCGCGCCAAGGACAAGGACGGCCTGCTCACACTGCTGACCGAGAAGGTCGACGCCGAACTGCTGGACGCCGCGGGCCCTCGGCTGAAGGTCGTCGCCAACCACGCGGTCGGCTTCGACAACATCGACGTGCCCGAGTGCACCCGCCGCGGCATCCTCGTCACCAACACGCCCGACGTGCTGACCGAGGCCACCGCCGACCTGGCGTGGGCGCTGGTGCTGGCGAGCATCCGCAAGGTCGCCGAGGGCGACCGCTTCCTGCGCGCCCGCACCCCGTGGATCTGGGACCCGCAGATGATGCTGGGCCACGACCTGTTCGGCAAGACCTTCGGCATCGTGGGCTGCGGCCGCATCGGCCAGGCCGCCGCCCGCCGGGCCGCGGGCTTCGGCATGCGGATCGTCTACTCCGACGCCTTCCGCCTGCCCGCCGAGGTCGAGCAGCGCCTTGGCGCCGAGTACCTCACGCTGGACGAGTTGCTCGCCCAGGCCGATGTGGTCTCGGTGCACGCCCCGCTCACCCCGGAGACCCGCCACCTGTTCGGCGCCGAGACCTTCCGCAAGATGAAGCGCACCGCGGTCCTGGTCAACACCGCCCGCGGCCCGATCGTCGACGAGGCCGCGCTGGCCGAGGCGCTGCGCGCGGGCGAGATCTTCGCCGCGGGCCTGGACGTCTACGAGCGGGAGCCGCAGGTCGAGGAGGCCCTGCTCGACCTGGACTCCGTCACCCTGCTACCGCACCTCGGCAGCGCCACCGTCGGCACCCGCATCGCCATGGGCCTGCTCGCGGTGGACAATCTCTTCGCCGCCATCGCGGGCGAGCGCCCCCGCACCCCGCTCAACCCCGAGGTGCTCGACAAGTAACGTGCGATGGGGCCGTGAGTGATTTGTTCGTAGTTATCCAACAAATCACTCACGGCCCTTTGTGTGGGTTCCGTCGTATATGCGCCAGGCAGTTCCGAGGATTATTCGCGTCTGTCAGGGTGGGGTGGCCTGGGGGATGACGCTATCCGAGGAGAGCGAATATGACCCGGACCTGGCGATTACCTCTGGCCGCGGCGATCCTGCTGCTGGGGCTGACCGTCGCGCCCGTCGGAACCGCCGCCCCCGCCGCCGTCGACTGGGCTGCACCCGGCCCGCACCAGGTGGCGGTACAGGACTTCCCCGACCACGTCGTCTACCACCCCGCCACGCTCACGAAGCATCCCGTGGTCATCTGGGGCAACGGCACCTTCGCCACGCCGTCGATGTACAACGCACTGCTGCGGCACTGGGCGAGTCACGGCCTGATCGTCGCCGCGGCCAAGACCACCCAGGCGGGCAGCGGGGTCCAGATGCGGGCGGGCATCGACCTGCTCGCCAAGTTGAACCAGGAGGCAGGCCCCTTCCAGGGCAAGGTCGACCTCGACCGCATCGGCGCCTCGGGACATTCGCAGGGCGGTCAGGGCACCATCAACGCGGGTGCGGACCCGCGGGTGGACACCACCGTGCCGATCCAGCCCGGTCCCAAGCCCAGCCCGAAGATCCTGCGCGGTCCCAGCTTCATCGTCTCCGGTGAGAACGACGCGATCGTCACCCCCGCGGGCGTGAAGGCCTTCTACGAAGGCGCCTCCCACGTGGTCGCGATCTACGGCGAACTGGCGGGCGCGGGCCACTTCGTGCCGTTGGGCGATGCGGGTGGCTACCGCGGCCCGAGCACCGCGTGGTTCCGGTTCCACCTGGCCGGTGACGAACGCGCCAGGGGAGTCTTCTTCGGCAAGGCTTGCGGCCTGTGTGCCGACAAGGCCTGGAGCGAGGTTGCCCGCAACGCCAAGGCGCTCGAGGTGCCCGGACCGGACGGGCGCTGAGCACAGGGGAATGCCGTCCCGTGCCGCAACGGGACGGCATTGCCTTGCCGGGATCGCTCAGTTGTCGAAGTAGTCGTCGGTGTTGTCCGGGAAATCGTCGGCCCGACGCGGAATCGTCGGGGCCTGTTCCTCGGTCGGGAATCGTTGGGTGGCTGCGCTTGTACGGGGGAGGAGTGCGGGGGGAATTTCCCCCACTGTGACGGGGAAGAAGCCCATGATGGGTCCAATCGCCTGTGGTGCGGTGTGGCGCGAACAGGCTGACATGGCCGAATTCCGTTGGGCAGTCACCTTTTCCGGCGGGTTTCCTACCTCTGGCAGGTGTTACCGGCGGTCGAAACCCGTGCGGCCGTTCACGAATCGGTGAATTCGCAGGAGTCGACGGTCCTCGCGCGCGCCTGGTCGGTGAGCGTGATGCTCAGACCGGGGCGGTTCGGCACCAGCATGCGTCCGTCGCGGATCTCCAGCCGCTCGGTGAACAGCGGCTCCAGCCATTCGAAGTGCTCCACCCACGGCTCGCTCGGATAGGCGGCGGCGAAGTGGAGGTGGATCTCCATCGCGAAATGCGGCGCCAGGCCGAGGTGGTGGGTCTCGGTCGAACTGGACGAGTCACGCGTGGCCGAAGCCCACGAGCTGTACCTGGAGCACGGGCTGTCCGGTCGCGACGACTCGGTCGCGATGCGATACCTGATCCCGGACTGGTCCTTCGACCCCAAGTCCCCCTGCCTGGTCCGGGAGAACTCGGCGCTGCTGGTCTGATCAGCCGAGGCCGCGCCGCCTGCTCAGAGGTGGCACCGAAAGTTCAAGGCCTGGCCAGCCTTTGCCGCAGCAGCATGCCGACCAGGTACAGCCCGCCGAGCGCCGCCGCGACCACGCCCACCGGCAGCAGGGACGCGGCGAGGATGCGCTGACCCGTGTAGTCGGCGGAGACGACCAGCACCCCGCCGAGGCACATCGAGGCGATGAGGTTGGGGCCGGGCGCTTTGGTGAGGCCGCGGGCCAGCCGTGGAGCGGCCAGTGCCACGAACGGGATCGGTCCCGCCGCCGCGACGGCCACCGCGGTCAGGCCGGTGGCCAGCCCGAACAACGCGGGCCGCAGGCGGTGCACGCCGACGCCCAGGCCCATCGCGAGGTCATCGCCCATCTCCAGCATCCGCATCGGTCGCGACCCCGCCAGCACCATCGGCACCAGCACTGCCATCGCGGCACCAATCGTCACCAGGTACGTCCAGTCACGGCCCGCCAGGTTGCCCACCAGCCAGGTGGTGGCCTGCGCGGCGCTCTCGGTGCGCGCCTTGCTGAGCAGGAACGCGTTCACCCCCGCCAGCACCGAGCCGATGGCGATGCCGAACAACACGATCCGCCCGCCGCGCAACCCGTGCGGGGCGCACAGTGCCGTCACGATCAACGCGGTCAGCAGCCCGCTGGTCAGCGCACCCGCCGCGATCAACGCGGGGGAGGCGCCGAGCAGCAGAATCGCCGCGACCCCGCCGGTGGCCGATCCGGTGGTGAAACCGATGATGTCGGGGCTGCCCAGCGGGTTGCGGGTCAGCGACTGGAACACCGCCCCCGCCAGCCCGAGCGCCGCCCCCACCAGCAGACCCACCAGCGCCCGCGGCAGCCGCCCCATCACCACCAGGTACTGCGCCTTGGTGCCCTCGCCGGACAGCGTGGCCAGCACCTCCGCGGGGCTGAGCCGAAACTCGCCGGTGCCCACGGAGAGCACCACACCGAGGCAGGCCGCCAGCAGCAGGCCCAGGATCGTCCACAGTGACCTGCTCATCGCGACACCGCCAGCCTGCGGACGACCAGCACGAACGCCAGCCCGCCCACGACGTCGGCCATGATCCCCACCCCGATCTCGCCCGGCGATCCGGCGACCCGGCCCGCCACATCGCACACCAGCAGCAGCACCGGCCCGAGCAGCAGCGACATGCCCAGCACCCACCGCTCGTCCTGACCCACCAGCAGGCGCGCCAGGTGCGGGATCATCAGTCCGATGAACGCGATCGGCCCGCAGGCGGCGGTGGCCACCGCGCTCAGCAGCCCCACCGCCAGCACACTGCCCAGCCGCGTCACCGCGGGATTGGCGCCCAGCCCCCGCGCCGCGTCCTCGCCCAGCGCCACCGCGTTGAGCCCGCGCCCCAGCACCACGGCCACCACGACGCCGACGACGAAGAACGGCAGCAACCCGGTGAGCTGCTCGGGTGAGCGGTTGGCCAGCGAGCCGACCAGCCAGAACCGCATCTGGTCCAGGTTGTGGGTGTTGATCACCTGCATGCCCTGGTTCAGCCCGACGAACAGCGCCTGGATCGCCACCCCCGCCAGCGCGAGACGGATCGGGCTGACCGCGTCCCGCACCCCGCCCACGGCGTACACCAGGAAAGTCCCGCCCAGCGCGCCCGCGAAGGCGAACCACACCAGTTGATCGGGTGCGGTTATGCCGAACAGGGCCGAGGCCGCCACGATCAGCACCGCGGCACCGTGGTTGATCCCGAGCAGCCCGGGGTCGGCGATGGGGTTGCGGGTGACGGACTGCATGAGCGCCCCGGCCAGTCCCAGCGCCATCCCCACGGCCAGCCCCAGCAAGGTGCGCGGCAGCCGATCGTCCCTGATCACGGCGTCGTCGTAGCTGCCGTCATAGGCGAACAGCCCGTGCAGGACGGCGTCAAGGGAAAGCCGGTTCGAGCCGACCGCGATCGACAGCAGCACCGTCGCGGCCAGCACCAGCAGCGCTCCGAACAGCGCCGATCTTCGTGGCGGGGAGGCGATCATCACCATGCGCACAGGTTAAGGCAGGCTAACCTAATGGCATGAATCACGTTCGTCTTTCGCGTCGTTCCCTGCTGCTCGGCGCCGCCGTGCTCGGCGCGGCCACCGCCTGCGGCTACCGGGAGGACGGCGCCTCTGGCGGCACCGGCTGGGAGTTCACCGACGACCGCGGCCGCAAGCTCTCCGGCGCCCGCCCCACGAAGATCGTCGCCCAGGTCACGGCCGCGGCAGCGCTCTGGGACTTCGGCATCAAACCCGTCGCCGTGGTCGGCCCGTCCAAGCTCCCCGACGGCAAACCCGACCCGCAGGTCGGCTCGGTGGACATCGGCACCGTCACCTCCCTGGGCAACGTGTGGGGCGAGTTCAACTACGACCGCTTCGTCGCGCTCCAGCCCGATCTGCTGGTCAGCGTCATGTACGTGGCGGACGAACTCTGGTACGTCCCCAAGGAGCAGGCAGGCCAGATCGACAAGGCCGCCCCCAGCGCAGGCCTGATGCTCAAGGGTGTCGCCATGCCCGACGGCATCGCGAAGTTCGCCAAGCTCGCCGAGGCGCTCGGCGCCGACCTCAACGCCCCCGCGGTGGTGGCCGCCAAAGCCGCCTACGAGAAGGCCAACACCGAGTTCGCCGCCGCGGCCACGGCGCTGCGGGGCAAGAAGGTGCTGGTGGTCGCCGCCGCCAAGGACGCGTTGTACGTGACCAACCCGGCGATGCTGCCCACCATCAAGCACATGGCCGCCATGGGCCTGCCGCTGGTCACCCCGGACAACTCCGATGCCACCGGCTACTACGAGCAGCTGAGCTGGGAAAACGTCGACAAGTACCCGGCGGACATCATCATGTACGACAACCGCTACGGCGCCCTGCTCCCACAGGACCTCACCACCAGCCCAACCTGGTCCCGCCTGCCCGCGGTCCAAGCGGGTCGGCTCATTCCGTACAACAGCGAAACCCCGTACAGCTACCAGCTTTTCGCCAAGCTCCTGACCGACCTGACCACCGCGTTCCGGGGTTATGCCGTCTGAAATCCCCTATTGACAAATCCGCGGAATTTTTTGCTAGACGTGTCAGCCGACCACGACGAATGGGGGTTCAGTGCTATCGCTGATCACGGTGACCGGAGTTCGACGAATCACCCCGCACACCGCTCGCATCACCTTCGCGGGCGGCCACCTCGGCAGCCTCACCTCGGACGAACCGGACCAGCAGGTGAAGCTGTTCTTCCCCAAACCAGGCCAGACCGAGCCGGTGTTGCCGGACGCCGAGGGTGACGCCTGGAGTTGGTACCGGGCCTACACCGCCATGCCCGAGGATCTGCGCCCGTGGATGCGCAGCTACACCATCCGCGCCCGCCGGACCGAGGCCGCGGAGGCCGACGTGGACTTCGCCCTGCACGGTGCCGCCGGGCCGGCCACCCGCTGGGCACAGCAGGCCAAGCCAGGTGACCGCATCGGCATCTTCGGCCCGTCCGCCGAATTTTCCCGCCGCACCCCGCTGTCCACCTCGGTCCGCAACGCCGACTGGGTTCTGCTCGCGGGCGACGAATCCGCCATCCCGGCCATCGCCACCGTGATCGAGTCCCTCCCGCACGGCACCCGCGCGACCGCCTACCTCGAGGTGACGGACGGCGCAGAGGAACTGCGCTTCACCACCGACGGTGAGGTCACGGTCCACTGGCTGCACCGCGGCCCGATCGCCCCCGGCCGCAGCAGCCTGCTCCTGGACGCGCTACGCACCGCCGAGTTCCCGCCCGGCATGGTGTTCGCCTGGCTCGGCGGCGAGGCGGGCACGGTCCGTGCCCTGCGCCGCCACCTGGTCACCGACCGCGGGGTCGACAAGCGCTCGATCGACTTCACCGGCTACTGGCGCCTCACCATGAGCCAGGACGACGACCCCACCGAGGCCGATTTGGCAGACGCCCAGGAGATCCTCGCCCAGCAGTACTGATCACGCTGCGAACAGGACCGCGAGGCCCAGTTCGGTGAGCTCTTCCGCCAAGGCGGGGCGGGACTGGAGGTGCCGGGTGCGTGCCACGTCGTTGATCATCGTGAGGACGGCGTTGACGATGACGAGCGGTTCGTTGCCGGTGAGGTCGGGGCGTTCGGCGGTGAGCAGGCGGACCCATTCCTCGGTGAAGTCGCGATGGGACTGGGCGACGGCGTCGCGCTGCTGTTGGGGGAGGTGCGGCACCTCGCTGATCAGGGTGCCGATCAGGTCGCGGTGCGCGAGCGTGAACTCCGCATAACCCGCGACCAGCAGGCGCAGGCCGTCGCGCGAGGTGTCGGCGGCGGACAAGGCCCGAGACGCGGTCAGCTGAAGACCCGCCACGGTCCGGGTGAGCACCTCCGCCAACAATTCCGACTTGGCGCCGAAGTGGTGGTAGACGCTGGGGCCCGCGATGCCGACCGCCGCGCCAAGGTCATCGACGCCGACGGCGACATAGCCGCGCCGGTGGAACAGCCGGGCGGCCGCCGCGAGCAGCGCCTCCCGCCGAGACGCCCTCGGCAGACCCGCGGGCCGCGCGGCCGGAGCGGGCGCGGCGGCCGAGGGCGAGACGCGGCAGAGCGCCGTGCCCAAGCCGTGCATGAGGTGGTCGAAGCCAGGTCGGGGCAGGTCGAGGTCGTGGAAGGCGGGACTGCCGAACACCGGCAGCACCGCCCACACCAACAGGTCGGCGTCCGCGGCGGAGAGCTCGGGGCGGGCCTGACGCAGGGTGCGGCCGATCTCGGCGCCCATCCGAGCGAACAGCATGCGCAGCTGGTCACGCCGCTCGGCGGGCAGGTGACGGGCCTCACGCTGCCACAGCCCGCTGATGTCGCGGCGGTCCAGGATCGCGGTGGCCAGCCCCCGCAGCATCGAGTCCAGGTCCGGCTGTTGGCTGGCGGCGAACATGTCCAGGCCGCCGTCCAGCACCGCGCGTTCCAGCAAGTCCTGTTTGCCGCGGAAGTGCCGGTAGAGGGCGCCGACGGTGATCCCGACCGAACCGGCGATCTCCTCCATGGTGACGGCGTGGAAACCGGAGCGGTGAAAGGCCTCCGCGGCGGCCGCGATGATCTGCGCCTTGCGGTCGCGGGGGCGGGCCTGCACCGTTGTCACCAGCCCATCCTAATGCGAGCCTTGTCAGGCTAACGAGCGCTTACTTATGCTCGCCTCGCACTCTGCACGTCGCAACGAAGCGGCCGGTGCGGACTATCGACGACTTACAAATGGAGTATCCGCATGGGCATCCAGCACGTCGAAACCGGTCCGGCCACCCTCGGCGGGCTGGCCTCCTGGGCCGGTCGGACCTTCACCGCGGCCCCCGCGCTGCGGTACAAGGGCGACGACGGCTGGCAGGACATCTCCTACGCGGACTTCGCCGAGATCGTGACCGAGGTGGCGGCGGGCCTGGTCACCCTCGGCGTCCAACCAGGGGACCGGGTCGCGATCATCTCCGAGACCCGCCCCGAGTGGACGCTCTGCGAGTACGCGGTCTTCGCCATCGGCGCGGTCGTGGTGCCCGTCTATCCGACCAACTCCGCGGGCGAATGCGAATGGGTGCTCGGCGACTCCGGGTCCACCGTGGTCATCTGCGAGACCGCCGAGCACCTGGCCCGCGTCGCCGAGATACGCGACAGGCTGCCCGCGCTGGCCCACGTGGTGTCCATCGATGACTCGGCGGAGTTGACCCTGGCCGCGCTGCGCAAGCGAGGCGGACCCGACGAGGTCGCGGAGGTGCTGCGGCGCAGCGAGGCCATCGACCCCGCCCAGCTGTCCACGCTGTCCTATACCTCCGGAACGACCGGAAACCCCAAGGGCTGCATGATCAGCTTCGCCAACTGGAATGCCCTGTTGGAGGCGATCCGCGCCGAGTTCGAGGACGGCGAAGGCGACGTGTTCTACCTCTACCTCCCGCTCGCGCACCTGCTGGCGCGGATGTCCACCGCGGTCATGCTGAGCCAGGGCGCCACCGTCGCCTACTTCGGCGGCGACATCCGCGCGGTCGCCACCGAGTTGGCGGAGGTCAAGCCCACGGTGCTGGTCACGGTGCCGCGGCTGCTGGAGAAGGTCTACACCCGCGTCTCGGGCCTGTTCGGCACCGAGATGGAGGCGCGCCTGCCCGAACTGGTGCGCGCCGCCACCGGCGGACGGCTGCGGTACGTGCTGTGCGGGGCCGCGCCGATCGCCATGGAGGTGCTGGAGTTCTTCCACCGCTGCGGCGTGCCCGTGTACGAGGGGTACGGCATGACCGAGAACACCGGGCTGACCTCGCTGAACACCCCGGCGGCCACCCGGCTCGGCTCGGTGGGCCGCCCGGTGCCGTCGATGGAGGTGCGCATCGCCGAGGACGGCGAGATCCTCACCCGAGGCCCCGCCGTGTTCCTCGGCTACTACGCCAACGAGCAGGCCACCGGAGAGTCCCTTGTGGACGGCTGGCTGGCCACCGGCGACCTCGGCCGGGTGGACGAGGACGGCTATCTGCACATCACCGGCCGCAAGAAGGACATCATCATCTGCTCCGGCGGCAAGAACCTCACGCCCGCCAACCTGGAGAACGACCTGCGCCGCTCCCGGTGGATCTCGCACGCGGTGATGGTGGGGGACCGGCGCCCGCACCCGGTCGCGTTGATCACCCTGGACGCCGAGGAGATCGTGCCCTGGGCCACCGCCGAGGGCCTGCCCACCGACCTGTCGGCGCTGGCCGAGCATCCCCGGGTGCACCGGCTCATCGAGGAGGTTCTCGCCGAGGCCAACGCCAAGTACGCCCCACCCGAGCGCATCCGGGCGTTCGCCCTGCTCGACGCCGACTTCTCCCAGGAGGGCGGCGAACTCACCCCGACCATGAAGATCCGCCGCAATGTGGTCGCGGCGAAGTACGAGGACCGCATCGACGCCCTTTACGGGTGAGATTTCGGCACAATGGAGTCATGACGGAGCGCAAACCACCCGGGGTGAGCTTCGAAAGCTGGGTGGACAAGCAGATTCGGCTGGCCCAGGAACGGGGCGATTTCGACGACCTGCCCGGAAAGGGCAAGCCGCTGCCCGGCCTGGACGGACCGGATGAAGAGCACTGGTGGCTCAAGAACTACGTCCGCCGCGAGAAGCTGTCCACCACCTCGATGCTGCCCACCCCGCTGCGCCTGCGCCGCGAGATCGAGGAGCTTGCCGCCACCCTGCGCCCGCTCACCTCGGAGAAGGCGGTGCGCGCCGTCATCGACAAGCTGAACAAGGAGATCGCCGACTGGAACCTGGCCCCGGTCGGCCCCGCCATCACCGTCGCCCCCGTCGACACCGACGAGGTGCTAGCCGAATGGCGGGAATCCCGCCGCCCGACCCCGAAAATCGCGGCCCCGCAGCGGGTTTCGGCCAGAACCCGCTGGTGGCACCGCATCGCCCGCGTCTACCGCAACCCGGACTGATTTGACAGACGTTCGACGTTTTCGAGGTGTGCGAAATATGTGCGCGTGCCCGAAAGGATTCTCTGTGAAGCGACCCTCGCAGAGAACAGGACATAACAGTGAGAAGACTCGTCGCGGCTCTATTCACCGCCTCGGTGATCGCGGGTGTCTCGGCATCCGCCGTCACCCCCGCGGTGGCCACGGAATCCGGCTGCTCGGAACCTCGGGCGTTCGGCGCGAACAGCGTGACGCTGTGTGGCACGAGTTGGGGTGGAGTGACGCTGCGCATCGGCGGGCCGCTGCCGGAATGGGCTTCGGCTGCCGAGATGACGGATGGTTCCGCGCGACTTCAGGTCGGCGACCGGAAGATCCACCAGTGCGTCGGTTTGGGCACCGGGGAGCGGGACAAGTGGCAGAACTGGTTCGGCCACTGGGTCTGCAATGCCTCGCTGCCGCAAGGGACGAAGCCCGGCACCCCGATCAAGGCGACCTTCACCGTCACCGACAAGCTCGGCACGCACCACGGCACCGAACGGGCCACCGTAGGCGAATGATCAACGTCGATTCCGGCTGATCGAGTGAGAAAACCGCCGCCCCCGCAATAGCGTCGATATGTTTTGCGGGGGCAGCGGGTAACCCGCATTGGGAAGGGATACACGTCCAGCCCAGGCGGGGAGGCAGAAAATGTCGTTGTCCAGGGTCGTTCTCACGGTGGCGCTCGCCGCCTTGGCGGGCTGCGGGGGAGAGGCGCAACCTCCCGTCGCCACCGGCTCATCCACCGTCGACACGCCGCCGCCCGCGACCTCGAGCCCCACGGGGGTCTCGGTGCCGCAGCCGGTGAAACCGCCGGACGACAAGCTGTGCCGGTCCGCGAATCTGCAACTTTCCCTCGGCACAGGAGACGGCGCGGCGGGCACCTACTACCGACCGCTGATCTTCACCAACACCGCTGACCGGCAGTGCGAGATCCAAGGCTTCCCCGGAGTGTCCTATGTGACCGGTGCCGACGGCCAGCAGGTCGGACCCGCCGCGTTCCGCGAGGGCACCAAGGGCGAGGCGATCCTGCTGAACAAGGGCCAGTCCGCCCACGCGGTCGTCGGTTTCGTCAACACCGGCAACTTCGACGCGGCGACCTGCAAGCCGACACCGGTGCGCGGCGTGCGGATCTACCCGCCGCAGGAGACTGAGTCGAAGTTCGTCGAGTTCGAGACCACCGGTTGCAGCGGCGACCAGCTTCCGAGCAACCAGCTCACCGTCACCACCATGAGGAAGGGCACCGGCTGATGTTTCGCCGGTCGGCCCCTACGCGGACCGGACGGGGCGGCACATGAGGTGTGCGTCGAGCGTCAGCGGCCGGTAGGCGTCGAGCGAGAACATGGTGGGCTTGGGTGCGGGACAGTGGCTTCGCGCGGCCACGATCCACGGTGCGCCACGACTATTGCTTGCTGTGACACGGCGTGGTGCCGCTACGGAACGTGGCTCGACAAGCGGGGATTCGCGTTGACGCGTTAAGGCGCGCGGCGGCGGCGCGGCGGCTCGCCGTACCAGGTCATCTTGTCCACCATCATGCCCGGCGTGTCGTACTCCTCGATCAGGGTGTTGATCAGGTCCTCGGCGACTTCACGCTCCAGCGACGCCTCGGTGAGCGCCTCGCTCGCGTAGTTGTAGACGCGGATCGTTTCGGCGTCGTTCAGATAGGTCGGCGCGGCCATGATGTCCAGGAAGACCACCTCCCCGCGGTCCCCTCTGATCATCTCGAACGCCCTGGTCATCCCGGCGACGAAGCCCGCGGTGCGCGGCACCACCCTGATCACACACTGTGGGTGGTCGGCCCAGTCCAGCAGGTGCCGCAGCTGGTCGCGCATCAACTCGTTGCTGCCCGCCCGCGTGTGCAGCGCGATCTCGTGCACGAAGAAGGTGCAGATGGGGCCGAGGGACTGGTTCAGCAGCGTCTGCCGCTGCATCCGCGCCTGCACCTTGTGCTCGGGCCCCGGCACCTCCACCCATGCGTTGACCAGCAGTTCACGCGCGTAGTCCTCGGTCTGCAACAGGTTCGGCATGATCATCAGGCCGAGTTCGGAGATGGTGTTGGCGGTGGTCTGCAGATCGATCAGCTTGCGCAGCGGCTCATCGACGCTCTGACCGGGCTCCGGCGGATTGTCCTGCTGCCCCAGGTGGATGATGCGCCGCATCTCCTTGGCGGAGGCGCGGCAGATCGCCAGGTACTGGATGAGCCGCACCTCGCTGCCGATGGCCCGGCCCTCCTCCAGCTGGCCCACCAGTTCGGGCTGCGGCCAGCCGAGCCTGGTGCCCAACTCCTCCCGGCTGAGATCGGATCGCTCCCGGTGTTTGCGCAGTGCCAAGCCCACCTCTTGGCGGCGGTCCGTTCGATCCATGCCTGCACGCTATCGGTTGTCCCAGGGGCAAAGCCTTCACCCGGCGTAGACCTATCGGGTCAATCCCGCCTGCGCCTTACGGTCTCTTGCCCGCCCACCACGCCGTGCCGTTCCATGGAGCCAGTTGATGACAACGTTGTCACGCAGGAGGCGCGATGAACCCGAGTCGGCGAACAGTGCTGCGCGGGGCCATGCTCGCGCCCGCCTTACCCGCCGCCATGGCCGTGCCCGCGGCGGCCCGCCCGAAGCGCCGGGTGCGGCTGGGCGTGAACTACGTCCCGAGCCGCAACTGGTGGTACAGCTGGGCCGACTGGGACGCCCGCTCGATCACCGCCGACCTGGCCGACATCGCCCGCCTCGGCATGGACCACATCCGCATCATGTGCCTGTGGCCGGAATTCCAGCCCAACGCCTCCTATGTGCGCACCGAGATGCCGGACCGCCTGGAGGAGATGCTCGACCTCGCCGACGGCTTCGCCCTGGACGTCTCGGTCACGGTGTTCAACGGCGCGGTCAGCGGCTTCCTGTTCGTCCCGCCCTGGCTGATCGACAACGGCAACGGCAAGGTCCGCAACTTCTTCACCGACCCCGACGCCCTCCGTGCCCAACACGCCCTGCTGGAGGCGATGGGCGAACGCATCGCCGGGCACCGCCGCTTCCTCGGCTTCGACCTGTCCAACGAGGTGCACTGGGCGGGCATCCCGCTGGGCATGAAGGTGACCCCCGCCGAGGGCGACGCCTGGCACAACACCCTGTTCGCGACCTGCGAGCGGGTCGCCCCCGGCAAGCTGCACGTCTCCGGCATCGACCACTACCCGTGGCTCAACAACGACTACTTCAGCCGCGACGGCCTGGCCACCAGCGGCACCGCCACCGCCTGCCACACCTGGGCGGGCTGGACCCGCGTGATCCAGGACTTCGGCCCGCTCTCCACCCCGTCGCTGCACTACTCGGAGTACTTCATCGAGGTGATCAAAGCCTTCCACACCGACCTGCGCCGCCAGGTATGGATCGAGGAAACGGGCGTCTCCACCAAGTGGATGGACGCCGCCCTGATCCCGGAGTGGACCGAGCGCTCCATCCGCAACATGGCAAGCTGCGGCGAGTTCTACGGCATCTCCTGGTGGTGCTCCCACGATCTCAACCCCCGCCTGACCGGCTTCAACCCACTCGAATACGACCTCGGCCTCTACACGAACGACCGCACCCGAAAGCCCATCGGCGACGTGGTCGCGCGCCTGGCCAAGGAATTCGACCACCACCCACCGGAGATCCTGCCCCGCCCGGTGGCGCTGGTCCTCCCCGATTCCATGACCCCTGGCATCCCGGTCCTGAAGGCCTTCGCGAGGCTCATCGACCGCGGCATCCGTCCGGCCGTGGTCAAGGAAAGCCGCAGCACCGACCCCAAGTACCTGGCCGCCCGCCGCATCGAGCGCCTGGTGCGCCTGGACGAGTCATGAGCGGTAGGTGGCCCTGAACAAGGCGGCCAGCACCGCGAAATGCGGCGGCAGGAAGACGTCCTCGGGCACCGGCGGAACCGCCCAGGCCAGCGGCCCGGTCAGCACATGGCTGGGCGGAAGGTCGATGCGCCCTCGGTCCACGTGGTAGATCTCATGCCAGGTCATGGCATTGGTCAGGTTGGCGGAGAACGGTTCCGTCGGGGTGATGAAGAACGCCCAGTACTGGTAGGTCTCGATCACCGGCCCTGTTCGGCCGTCGAAAAAGCGCCGCAGAAAGGTCGCCGCGATCCGCGACGGTTTCTCGGGCGCCACGATGAGCTGAGCGATTTCCCCGACGGGCATGCTCACCAGCCACCCGTTGTACGTCACGGGCCAGCCCAAGGTGTCGACATATTCCTGCGCGAACCCACGCATCGGTTCCGGATCGTAGTTGTCCATGCCCCAGGGTTCGGAACCCCAGGCCAGCCTGCTGATATGCGCCGAAAGCCCTGATCGGGATATCCCGACTCGGTATATCGCCGCCGTTAGCACTTTCGGTGAGCGAATCGACAGATCCGACAGTCCAGTCCGAGCGGTTGCGTATGGTGATGGCTCGTGACTGAGCGTTGCGCCCGCTGCGGCGCAATCCTGCGACAGGGGAACGCGGCGATCTGCTCTCCGTGTTCTCGCACGGCAGCCCGCCGAATCGGCTTCCCGCCCCCGCCCGCCTTCTACGAGGCCCCGGCCCTGCTGGAGGCACTGGCCAGGTACGACTTCGGCCCGGTGTTCAAGGCGGTCCGGGCACTGTCCGGCATGAGCCAACAGGAACTGGGCTTCTACCTGGAACTGACCCAAGCCAAGATCAGCGCCGTCGAGTGCGGCAAACAGAACCTGTTGAGCGTCAAGGTCATCGCCCGAGTAGCCCGCGAACTACGCATCACGCCAGCCATCTTGGGGTTTGCGCATCCCGGTACTGTGAGTAGCGGCACGCGTGCTGGGCGTGCCGTCGCGGAGGTGGACTGGATGGATCGCCGAGTGTTCCTCACAGCCGTGATGGGCTCCCTCACGGCAGGCCTCCCACCACACTTTCGGGAGTTCGTCGACATCCATGAAGCGGTGTTTCGGCCTTCGAACACACCTCCGGCGCGGATTGGGATGAGCGACGTTGACCGGATCATGGACGTCACTCAGCAGCTTCATCTGTGGGAGCGTGCGTCGGGAGGCGGCTCGATGCGTGGCGTTGTGGCGGCACACCTCGATTCCGTGCTGGCGCTTCGCCGCTCCAGCGGTGCGGAGCCCGTCCGGAAAAGGCTGATGTTCGCTTCCGCAGATGTGGCCGGACTGGCCGCACAGACTGCCTACGACTCCGGCGAACATGCCGAAGTGCGGCGATTGTCGGCGCTGGCACTCGACTTGGCTCGGGAATCGGATCACCCCGACGCTCCGGAACTCACGGTTGAGGTCTTGCATCGCCTCTGCTCGCAGGCGTTTCAACTGGGCAGACCAGACGAGACCGTTCGGATCGCGGGCTTCGGCAGACTGTTCGAGTTGAGCCGTATGCCTTCGCACGGAGCGATGGCGGATCTCGCGTTCTACGAGGCACGCGGTTTGGGGGAACTCGGTCGTACTCGCGATGCCTTGCACTCGATCGGTCGAGGTATCGACCACACGGAAGCTTTCGATCCGCAGAATTCGACGGAACGGTCTCGACACCGGGGCAACGAGTTTTGGGTCAACTCATATCTATCGCTATGTCATGGTGCTCTCGCAAAGCACGATCAATCCTATGCATCTAGGTCGATAACCGAGATGACCTCTGCAATCGCGGCGACGCCACCGGGACGGGTGCGCGGTCGGGCTCATAGCCTGGGATACCTGGCAACTGCCCACTTCCCCTATGGCGACCCCGCTGAGGGCCTCGCGGTGGGCAATCGGGTGATTGAGATGGCTTCTTCGCTGTCCTCGGAACGAGTCCGCGTCCGCCTGCGTCAGACGAGTCAGGCAGCGGCCAAGCACGAGAAAGTCGCAGGCGTTTCGGAATTCCGTCAGCGGGTCGCTGCGCTGACCGGGTGATCTTTGATCGAATGCCGTAATCGGCCATGCCGCTACGGCGTCGCTGCTAGCGTACGAGACCGGAATCGTTAAGGGAGGGAACGAGATCCGATGACCTCGGTGCCGATGGACGCCGCAGCCATGAGAGCCAAGTCAGCCGAAACCCAAGGTCTCATCACTGCTGCCAATTCAGGCCAGTTCACAGTCAACCAAGAGGTCGGAACCCAGCTCGCCAAGGCTTTCACCGCGCTTGAAGATGGGTTGCTCGAGATGCAAAACCAGATGGACATGATCAAGCAGAAGGCTCGGCTGGGCACCAGCCCGGCGGCGGATCGCTCGCGTGCCATCAACAACGATGTGGCCGCTGGCGACAGGTCGTTTGAGCAGGCGCTGACAGAGCTGCGTTCGCTGTTACCGCAGGTGAAGTCCGCAATCAACACGGCCATGGCGAACTATCGGGGTTCTGATGGTGATGGTGCGGCAGGAATCGCTCGTGCTGGCAAATGAAACGTGAGGAAAGCGTGAAACTACCTTTGGTCTTGGTGACTCTGCTTGCATCTGTGCTGCTTGCAGGGTGTTCCGACGGTGGTGCTGATCCTGTTGCTACGGCGACCACCACGCCGTCCAGCAGTCCGGCTTCCTCCACGAAGACGCTGGATCCGTGCAAGCTGATATCTCCTGCAGAAGAAGAGCAGCTGGGCCTACCGACTGCAGCGCCGAGTGACATGCAGAGCATCCGCGAATGTAAGTGGCAGGTGTCTGGTAGCCACTTGGTGAGTGTAGGGATCCGCGACGATGAAGCGATCAAAGATTTGAACCTTGAGGATGGCCGGAAGTCCGATGCGACGGTCGGCAGTCACAAGGGTGTGAAGATCGAAGACAGCACAGGAACCGGGCTGTGCCAGTTCATTCTTGATGTCGGCACTTCGTCCAGCGTCCGTACCGCTGTGGTCGTGAGTGGGTCCGACACCGCGCGTGCCTGTCAGCTTGCCCAGCAGGCAGTGGAAGTCGTTGAGAAGAAGCTTCCTTAGGGATATCGGGGGTCGTCATGACTAGTCCTGGGAACAGACCCGGCGTGGGGGCGTCAGGGGAGCCGGTGCCGCAGCCGGTCGAATACAGCGAGGATGCCGAGCGAAGGATCATGCAGCAGGCCATCGACGCGGCCAAGGCCGAGGGTGGCTTCATGGCTCCGATCCTGGGCATGGTCGATGGATCGCGTGCCGCGCATCAGTATTCGCAGACGCAAGCACAGCAGCTTGGTGATGGCCTCCAGTACCGCAATGTTCCCGGTTCCCCGGGCACCCATTACATGGGATACGACCACACCGCCCTCAAAGGCATGGTGGACCCGATCGAGTCCGGGCAGGTCCACGATATGGGGCGGGCCTGGACGAAGTTGGGCAACAAGATGGTCGAGTTCGATCAGCTTGTGCAGCAGGCTTCGACGAAGAGCGAGTCGGGGTGGAAGGGTCAAGCAGGCGAGGCCGCTCGGACCTACATGTCCTCGCTCGGCACCTGGATGGGGCAGACGGGGCAGGCCGCTCAATACTCGGGCAACCGGATGGCGGAGCAGGCCGATGCGGCGGGTGCTGCCAAGAGCGCGATGCCCGAGCCGGTCAACTACAGCACCAAAGACGCGATGCTCGATCTGATGCAGGCGCGCAATCCGGTGCAGCTCTTCGGCGCTGTGAAGGAAGTGCAGCAGAAGTTCGAGGAGAAGCAGGCCAAGCACGAAGAGGCCGCTCGGGTGATGACCACCTACGAGAGTGGCCTCAACGATGCGACCGCCAAGTCGCCCTCGTTCGCGCCGCCGCCCGCCATGGACGGCACCGGGCGGAGCGGCGGCTTCGACAGCGGCTACAGCGGCGGCCCAGGCGGTACCGGTGGCTCGGGCGGGCGTGACTTCGGCGGGCTCGGACCCGCAGGTGGGTCCTCACCCGGCGGTACTTCGCCCGGTGGCACGAACTCCCAGTGGGCGCCGTCCCAATCGGTCGCACCGGTCATCCCGTCACCGCAGCCTCCGAGCCTGCCGCCCGGTGTCGGTCCCAATCCGCCTGGGCTGGGACCAAATCCGCCCGGCCTCATCCCGCCCCCGGTGGGCCAGCGTCCGCCACCGCAAGGCGGTCTCCCGCTGCGGCCGCCCACGGGCACTCCGCCCGGCGCCGGTACCGGTCCCGGTGGCGGTCGGCCCGGTGGCGGAGGTGGTCCGGGGCTTGGCGGCATGCGTGGCGGCTTCGGCCCCGGCGGTGCCGGTGGGCTGGGCGGTTCCGGCGGACTCGGCGCTGGCGGTGCGGGCGCGAACAGGGCGTTCGGTCCTGCGGGCGGCGCGGGCATGCTGGACCCCGACGGGCCGGGCGGTCAGCGCGGCGCGGCCGGTGGTCGTGGCGGTGCGGGCGCGGCAGGTGCCGGTGGCATGGGCGGTATGGGTGCGGGCGGCGGTCGCGGCGACGACGACAAGGAACACCGCACGCCCAGCTACCTGGTCAACGAGGACCACGGAAATGAAATCGTCGGCGATCTCCCGCAGACCATTCCGCCGGTCATCGGCGGTTGAGAACTCATAACTGAATAGCGCGGCCCCGACCCCTCCGCAAAGGATTCGGGGCCGCGCCCTTTCTTTCGGAGGAGTCCGTGAACCTCTCGATCACGTTGTCGCCCGCTGCCGTCGACATCCTGTGGGAACACTGCAGGTTGGGCAGCTATCCCTTTCCCTTCGAATTCCCGCACCTCGGTAGAACTTATGATGAGCGCTCAAATATACGCAATGCGGTATTCGCGGAACTGACGTCGCGGAAGCTGTTTTACAATGGGCGTCCCGAACCGGAACTTGAGGAGGCGCTCGGTCTGTTGGCGCGTTCGGAGATCGCGGTCACCGCGATGGCGGCGCTCGATGCGAGCGCCGAGCAGCTGCTCACCGCCCGCGCCGCGGCTACCGGCGGATTCGCGGTGCTCGGGAGTTGGTCGCGGGAAGGGCTTCGGCTGGAGCAGATCCCGCGCGGTGAGCTGTTCCCCGCCATGGTCGGCCTGCTGCCCGCCGCTCCACCGGCTCGCGCCCGAGCTGTCACCGTGTCGCAGCGGCGCTCGGAACACGAGGGCTCCTACCTGGACCGCCCCAAGACCCGCACCGAAGCCGACCTCCAGTACGCGGGCGAACTGCTCGCGCGGCCACGGCTTCGCATGGGGCAGTTCGGGATCGCGAGCCGCGATCCGCTGGGCCGACGTGCGCAGTCACCCGAACTGGCCTGGTTCGACAACGACCTCGGCCGTTTCTCGATCACCAGCCGCCGGGCCTCCGACGGGTGCGACGACATCACCTATGCGCCCGCGGGCGCCAACGATCTGGTCGGCCACCTCAACCGGCTTGCTGATTCGCTGCCTCAGCGGCGGTAGGTCCACGTCCTCGATGTCCAGCCGTTCGCGGTCGGCGATCGCGGCGGCTACGGAACCAAGATCTCGGAGTGCACCATCAGCAGCACCGCCGGTTCCGTGGTGTCGTTGCGGATTTCGTGCGGCACGCCGGATTGCAGGTGCGCGGCGTCGTGGGTGCGCAGCGGGTAGTCGCGGCCGTCCGCCATCAACACGATCTCGCCGGACACCACGAACATGAACTCCTCGCCCTCGTGCGAGTAGGGCACCGGGATCGTGGTCGACGGGGTGAGGGTGATCAGGGTGGGTTCCAGCCTGCGATCGGGGCGGGGCTGCGAGAGCACCTTGTAGTAGCGGTGGTTCGCCTCCAGCACCGCGCGGCCGGGGCCGTCGGCGCGCGTGATGTGCGGTTGGCGGAAGCGCTCGTCCACGGTGGCAGGTCCGGCGAAGACCTTGCTGATGGGGACTGCCAGCACCTCGCACACCCGGCACAACGCGTTGACCGACATGGCGGAATGGCCGCGCTCGGCGAGTGACAGGAAACCGATCGACAGCCCGGTGGCGGCGGCCATCTCCTTGAGGGTGATCCGCCGCTGTTTGCGCAGCCGCCGGATCTCGGCGCCGACGCGCAGCGCCCGCTCCTGCTTGTCGCCCATGCCAACCTTCAACGCCACTTGACAGGAATTTAAGCATAGGCAAAATTCAACCGGTCACCCCATGCAAGAACCCTGCCTTCGCCTGGGGAGCAAGAATGGACACCATCCTGCAAGGTTCCGTGGACAGCCTCGCCTCCCGGCTGCACCGCCCTGTGCTGGTCGAGGACCGGCAGCAGCGCGTCATCGTGTACAGCAAGCAGCTGGAACCGATGGACGAGGTGCGGCGGCAGTCGATCCTGAGCCGCCACACCACGCCCGATGTGATCGACTGGTTCCGCAGGCACGGCATCCGGACCGCGACCTCCCCGCTGCGCACCCCGCCGTGCCCCGAGCTCAACCTGCTCGGGCGGGTCTGCGTTCCGCTGCGGCACCATGGCGAACTGCTCGGCTACCTGTGGTTCATCGACTTCGATATGACCGACGCCGAGATCGACGTGGCAGCCGACCTTGGCGCGGAACTCGCCGAGGAGCTGTATAAGGAGGACGCGGAGGGCCGCGACGTGCGGCGGCGTCAGCAGGACGCGGTCCGTCGACTGGTGCTCGAAGACCCCGCGTCGAGGGCCGCCGCGGCGCGGACGCTCATCGAGGACGGCGCCTTCGACGCCACCAGGCAGGTCACCGCCCTGGTGGCGCTGCCCCGGCAGTCACCCGAACTCCACGACGCGCCGACCCTGAACCGGGCGCTGACCGCCACCGCCCGCTGGCTCGGCCCCCGCGCCGCGCTCCCGCTGGTCCGCTACGACCACGGGCTGCTGCTCCTCGCGGCGGGCAGAACATCCGAGCGGGAAGCCGCCGCCCACCTCCGCGACACCGCGGGCGACCTGGTGATCGGCATCGGCACCCCGCGGCCGAGCCTTGCCGACGCCGCCTGCTCCTACCAGGAAGCCCTGCGGGCCGCCCGGGTGGCCGCCCGCCTTCCCGGCGCCGCCCAAGTCGTGCCGTGGGCGGGCCTTGGCGTGTACCGCACGCTGGCCCAACTGCCCACCGAGGACCTCGCCGACCTGAGCGTCCACCCAGGCCTCGAACGCCTCTTCCCGGACGAAAGCGCGCTCCCACTCCTGGAAACCCTGGAGCGCTACCTCGACCTGGCGGGTAACGCCGACGCCACTTCCCGGCAGCTCTACCTGCACCGGACCTCCCTCTACTACCGCCTCCGCCGTGTGGAGGAACTGGCCGCCACCGACCTGAAAGACGGCGGCGAGCGCCTCTGCCTCCACCTGGCGCTCAAACTCGGCCGCCTCAACGGCCGCTACCACCCGACCTCCTGATTCCTCGATCTCGGCGGGGCGATGAGCGGTCGCTCGGCTTCCCTATCACCGAAGTGCGACCGACCGCTCGCCGCGGCAGACGTACTGCGGCGTCGTCGGCCGGTGCGACGAGCGGTCGGTCGCACTTCGCTATGGCCACAGTGCCGCCTGCCGTTCAGCGCACCGAATCCACCTCCCGACCTGTCTTCACCCGCGGCTGACTCGCACCGTGTAGGGCGCGGTCGTGACTTCGATGCGGGTGCCGGTGACGGGGTCGGAGAACACCGGCACTTCGCCGGGGCCTTGGCTGAAGGGAGCGTCGTTGAGCGGGTCGCCCGCGCAGCTTGTGTTGGGATGCGCGTCCCGGACTCGGATCGGCCCCGCGCCGTTGGCGATCGAGGCGTCCAACCGGTAGATCAGCACCCCCGCGTCGCAGGCGCTTGAGTCGACGCCCGTACGGGACCGGGCTTCGGCGATCCACGCGGTGTACCGGCCGGTTCGGACGATGGCCAGCTTCACCCCGCCCGGTGTTTCCACCGGGCTCAATGCCACGGTCTGGGTGCCGGTCACGCAGGCGACCTGGGTGTCGTCCAGCCAGCCCAGTTTCCACTTCTCCCAGGCGAACAGGTCCGGTCCGGCGCCGCTGATCTTGCCCATCACGTCCCAGCCGCCGGTGAAGCGGTACAGCGGGCCGTTGCCGGTGGCGTTGTAGTTCTCCGGCAGGCCAATGTCGTGACCGGTCTCGTGGTTGAGGATCTTGTAGCCCCACCGCCATGCGTCCTGCCCGAACGTCACACCGTTCTTGAACAGCTTGCCGTCGGCGGTGACGGTGCTCGCGTAGTCGTTCCACTCCGGCGAGAACGGGATCGCGCGGGCATTCCGGGTGGGCACCACGTAGATCAGCTGGTACTGGCTGAAGTCCACCTCCGCATCGGCCAGGCGCACCGCCTCGGCGATGTAGCGGGACTGGACCTCGGGCTTCACGATGTAGCCGAGGTCGTAGTCGCTGTCGCGTTGGGACATCCGGTACCACTTGCGCGGCGCGTCCACGGTGAGGCGAAACCGTCCATAGGAGACGGTGTGAAAGAACTTCGTGGAGCCCGGCACCAGGAAGTCGTAGTACTCCTGGGTGCTGCCCGCGGCACCCGCGTTGGGGAAGTCGACGAACAGCATGATCGCCTTGACCTCGCCGATCGGCCGCGGCTGGTTCGTCCAGTCGTTGTTGTGGCCCATGTGCAGGCGCGTGTTGTAGCCGGGTATCCCGCCGCCGGGCCAGCCTTCTGGCGGTGAGGTGATCGCGCAGGCCGAGGGGTCGGCCTGCGCCGCGGCGGGTTGGACGGGCATCAATACGGCCAGCCCGAGCGCGGCGGCCAGGAACAGGCGGTTCACCGTGTTGTTCCCAGGGTCGCCCGGACGGTGTAGTCGCTGCCGGACTTGCTCAGGACCTGGATGCGCACCTGGTTCGCGGTGTCGGTGAACGTCGCCACCTCACCGGTGCCCAGGTCGTAGGCGGCGTCGTTCAACGCGTTGCCGCACGCACTCGTGTTCGGGTGGGCGTCCATGACGCGGATCGCGCCCGAACCGGCGCGAGAGTCCACCCGGTAGACCAGCACCCCGGTGTCGCAGGCGGCGGAGTCCAGACCGGTCTTCTGCCGCACCTCGGCGACATAGGCGGTGGATTGCCCGTACCGCACGACCACGGCCTTGGTGCCGGTGGCCGTTTCCACCGGGGTGATGGTGTGCTCGCTGGTGGTGTTGCGGGTGGCCACGCAGTTGAGTTGGGTGTTGTCGAGCCAGCCCAGCTTCCACTTGTGCCAGGCGAAGTGGTCGGGGGACGGCCCGCTGATCAGGCCCATCAGGTCCCAGCCGCCGATGTAGCCGTGGCCGCCGGGTCCGCCGTAGAGGTCGGGCAGGCTGATGGTGTGGCCGCCCTCGTGGTTGAGCAGCTTGTAGCCCCAGCTGTAGCGGTCCGAGGCCAGTACCGACTCGGTGAGAATGGTGTTGCCGTCCGCGGAAATGCGTTCGAAGGACGCATATGACCGCGTGTATCCGGAATTGCGGGATGGTACGACGAAAACAATGTCGGTCTGCGAGAAATCGTAGTGCGGGTCGGCCGCGCGGATGGCGTTGGTGAACACGCTGAGCAGGCCGGGGTCGGAAGTGATGTCGCTGTCGCCCATCGGTGCCTGTGCCGCGTAGTCGGACAGTGCTGAGGACACGCGCAGCCAGCGGCGCAGCGGGACGATGTCGAGGTCGTACTTGCCGAATGAGCTTGCCGCGTACCAGTCCTCGGCGGCGGGGGAGAACCGGCCGAGTTCCGCGTCGATGGTCGTAGTGGCGGGTGCGTTGGGGAAGTCGACGAACAGCATGGCCGCCTTGACCTTGCCCTGTGGGCGGGGGAAGTTGGCCCAGTTCGTCGGGCCCTCCGACAGGAAACCGCCTGCGGGCAGGACGCAGGCGGTGATCGGGTCGGGGGCGGACTCCACCGCGGTGGCCGAGGTGGTGGGGGTGGCAAGCAGGGCTGCGAGTACGGCGGGCAGCAGGGCGCCGAGAATTGTTTTTCGCATGGCTCCTCCGTTTTCTCAAACGGAATTCAGCGAAACACGGTGCGCGAAAAACGGTCATCCTGCGGGTGTCGGAGAATAAACGCCAGTCGTTCGGCGTTCGTAGGTCAGCCCACCGCGGTGGGGTTCTCGAACACGGACTCCAAGGCGGCGTGCGCCGCGCCGCGGGCCGCCGCGGTGAGCCCCAGGGTCGACAGCATCACCTGACAGCCCGCCGAATTCGGTGCCATCACGCGGTCGGCGACGATGCCGCGCACCGCGTCGGCGAGCCGGTCGCCGAGGAGCGCGAAGTACCCGCCGAGGACCACCGCGCTCGGGTTGAGCAGGTCGACCAGCACGCCGAGGCCCAATCCGAGGCCGCGGGTGATCCGGTCCAGCGCCGCCAGCGTCCGCTCATCGCCAAGCTCCGCACGCCGCCGCAACTCGGCCACCCGCTCGCCCAGATCGACGGCGGGGTCATGGACCGGGTCGTCGGGGTCCGCCGTGTGCCGCAGGAATGCGGGCAGCCCGACCAACGTCTCCCAGCACCCGGTGCGACCGCAGGCGCAGGGCCGAGGGTCGGGGTTCAGCGGCATGTGGCCGACCTCGCCCGCGAACCCCGTCGCGCCGCGGAACAACCGGCCGTCCAGCACCAGACCGGCGCCGATGCCGACCTCACCAGTGAGGTAGATCAGGTTGTGGATGCCCGCCGGTCCCGCGATGGCGTACTCGGCCATCGCGCCCAGCCGCGCGTCGTTGTCCAGGTGCAGCGGGGGAGTGTCCGAACCGAGGCGCTCGCGGAGACCGTCCAGCACCGGCACCCCGGTCCAGTCCAGATTGGACGCGAACATCACCCGGCCCGCGTTGATCTCGCCGGGAGCGGCGATGCTGATCCCGACCGGCCGCACGCGGCCGAGGGCGTGCCCGCAGTCCGCGACAATCGCCGCGACCTCATCCAGCACCGCCTCCGGGCCGAGGTCCCGCACGTCCGCGGGGTGCCTGCGGTCCAGCAGCACCTCGCCGCGCAGGTTCACCGCGATCGCACTGATGTGGCCGACGCCGATCTCCAGGCCCAGGCCGCAGATGCCGTTGCCGTGCAGTTCGACGGATAACTGCGGGCGGCCGATGGCGCCCGCTCGATCGGGGCCGCCCTCGCGCACCAGGTCGCGGTCGACCAGTTCGCCGATCAACCCGGAGACGGTGGCCTTGGGCAGGCCCAGGTCGGTCGCGATGGCCGTGCGTGAGCGGGGTCCGGCGGCACGCAGGTGGCGCAGGATCAGGCCGAGGTTGGTCCGCCTGATGGATGCCCGGCTGGCGGCTGTCCCATTGCCCGTCACCGATGCCTCCCGCTGATGATGTTTGCCCGGTTTGACGTTAGTTCATCGTTACCGCGCGCCCGAGCACGGGCTTGTAACATGGGCGAACTTAGTTAAAACGTTACTCGAACTAATTCAAGGACCCATGAAAGCAGGCGCCGCGGTGCCCTTACCGGCGGTGCCCTGCGTCCCCTGCTCGTCGCGGAACTCATAGGAGAATCTCCGTGCGTGGTCACTTGCTGCTGGCGCTGGCCGTGCTGGCAGGCGGTCTCACGACGCCGTCTGTCGCCGCGGCCGGTACGCCGGTCACGATCGCTTCCCCCACCCTGTCCGTGAGCGTGGACCCCGACTTCCCACGCGTCATCAACTACACCGAGAAGGCAAGCGGTGCCGTACTGCACGGCAACGAGGACCCGTTGAGCCAACTCGTCGTCAACGGCACCACCCACACCCCGACCGTCACCTCGAGGACCGCCGCCGACCGCGTCGACTACAGCCTGGCCTTCTCCGGTGTCACCATCGACGCGACACTGGCCGTGGCCGGGTCCACAGTGGAGTTCCGCGTGACCCGCATCGCGGACACCGCGAACCTGCGGGTGCACAGCCTGTCCATTCCCGGCCACAACCTGGTGTCGGTGCGCAGCAACCAGACCGGCGCCGCGCTGGCGACCGCGAAGATGCACACCGCGACCACCGGCACCGGCGACACCTTCACCGCGATCACCGGCAGCACCGCGGTGGACAACGCCCCCACGGGGGCGATGCTGGCGTTCGTGAACACCGGCACCCTGGCCGCCGCCATCGACTCCAACGCCTACCGCGACTATCCCAGCGGCGGCGGTGAGCAGAAGGCCGCCGAAGGCGACCGGCTGTCCAGGCAGGTGGTGGCCAAGAGCGGCTACCGACGGGCAGGCCTGTGGGCGGGCGGCTGGACCTACCGGGCGGCAGGTGCCGCGGACACCGACACCGAACCGCTGCCCTACGCGCGGGTCGCGATCACCCGCGACCGCAACGCCGACAACGCCGTGGACTGGCAGGACGCCGCGGTCGCCTACCGCGACATCTGGACGCCGCCGAAGGGCTGGGAGAACACCGCGGACCGCGTGGTGCAGCGCATCCCGTTCAACTTCGCCTCCAGCGCCACCCACCCGTTCTTGCAGACCCTCGACGAGACCAAGCGCGTCAACCTGGCCACCGATGGCCTCGGGCAGTTCGTGCTGCTCAAGGGCTACGGCTCGGAGGGCCACGATTCCGCCCACATGGACTACGGCCTGGTCGGCGCCAAACAGGGCGGGGTCGATGACCTGCGGACGCTGCTGAGCAAGGGCAAGGCCTACAACGCCGACTTCGGCGTGCACGTCAACGCCCAGGAGGAATACGCCGTCTCCCGGACCTTCGACCCGGCCAAGCACACCGGAACCGGCTGGGACTGGCTCGACCAGTCCTATGTCGTCGACAAGCGCAAAGACGGCCAGTCCGGCGACCGCCTGCGAAGGCTCCAGTCGCTGAAGGCCGCCGCACCCGACCTGGACTTCCTCTACGTCGACGTCTGGTACGAAAGCGGCCAACTGTCCCGGAAGCTGACCAGGGAGATCACCGGCCTCGGCTACCAGATCGCCACCGAGTTCCCGGCCGCGCTGACCCACGAGGCGCTGTGGACCCACTGGGCGACCGACGTGGACTACGGCGGCTCCGACACCAAGGGCACCAACTCCCAGCTTGCCCGGTTCGTCGCCAACCACGCCAAGGACAACTGGATCGCCCGCCACCCCCTGCTGGGCGGCGCCGAGATCACCGCCTACGAGGGCTGGCAGAGCAAGAAGGACTTCACCAAGTTCCTGACCACCACGTTCGCCGTGAACCTCCCGACGAAATACCTCCAGTCCGCGCCGATCACCCGCTGGGCAGACGACTCCGTCTCCCTCGCCAACGGCATCACCGTGACGAAATCCGGCGACACCCGTAGGATCACCGACAACGGCAGGCTGGTGCTGGATGGCAACCGGTACCTGATCCCACGGGACGGCAAGCTGTACCACTGGAACGGAACCGGTGGCGCCAGCACGTGGACGCTGCCAGCGGGCTGGAGAGCGCCGAAGCTGTACCGCCTCACCGACCAGGGCCGCGTCTTCGTCTCCGACCTTCCCGTGTCGAACGGCAGGGTCACCATCAACGCGACCGCGGGTGTCCCCTACATCGTCCACAATGGAGCGGCACCCGCCGTCGCCGACGTGAGGTGGGGCGAGGGCACCCCGCTGAAGGACCCCGGCTTCTACGCGGGCAACCTCGACGCCTGGACCGTCAGCGGCACCGGCGCCTCGGTGACCCGCAACAGCTTTGGCCAGTCCGAGCTGACCATCGGAACGCCGTCGACCGTATCGCAGCAACTCACGGGCTTGGCCCCGGGCACCTACTCGGCGTCGGTCTGGGTGTCCACGCCGACCGGCCGCAAGGCGAGCCTGAGCGTCAACGGCGCTTCGGTCCACGCCGACTGGTCGGGCCTGGCCCAGTCCGATGAGGCAAGTGAGAAGAACGGCTCCACCATGCAGCGCATGAAGGTGCTGTTCGACGTGCCCGCAGGCCAGTCCACTGCGACGCTGTCGCTGTCCGCCGCGGCGGGATCGGGCACGGTCCATTTCGATGATGTCCGGGTGGTCCGATCGGGACGAACTCCGACCGGTGGCCACCACTTCGTGGAGGACTTCGAGAACGTGGACGCGGGCTGGGGTCCGTTCGTGCCCGCGGGCGGTGTGGTCGGCGTGCGAACGCACCTCGCGCAACGCAATGCGCCGTACACGCAGGCCGGCTGGGTCGATATCCGCGGCAAGGCCAAGCTGGTCGATGACGTGCTGACCGGGGTGAACTCGCTGAAGTCGCACAACGAGCGGCAACGCCTGATCTACCGCACGGTGCCGGGCACACTGCGGTTCACGCCGGGCAAGCAGTACAAGGTGAGCTTGACCTATGAGGCCGCCTTCGCCGACCAGTACGCGTTCGTCGTCGGCACCGGCGCCGCCGAGACCGCGTCGGTGAAGTTCGCCAAGGCGAGCAAGCCGACCACGTTCACGCACACCTTCACCGCTGACCAACACGCCTGGATCGGTGTCCGGAAGCTCACCGCCGAGGTGGGCCACAACCAGGACGACCTGGTGGTCGACGATCTGATCGTGGACGACCTCGGCCAAGCACCCGGTGGTCCGGTGACCCGCCTGGCGCAGTCCGCGCTGAAGGTGGCCAGAGTGGACTCCGCGGAGACCGCAGCCGAGACGACACCCGGTACCAATGTGCTGGACGGCAACGCGGGCACCTTCTGGCACACCAAGTGGTACGACGGTGCCGCACCGATGCCGCATGAGATCGACATCGACCTCGGCACGTCCCAGAACGTGGCGGCGCTGTACTACCTGCCGCGCCAGGACCGGACCAACGGACGGATCGCCGGGTACGAGGTGCTCACCTCGGCCGATGGCGTGGCCTGGACGGCCGTGGCCAAGGGCACCTTCACCAACACCACGACGGAACAGGCCGCGACATTCGCACCCCGAGCCGCCCGCTTCGTTCGGCTCCGAGCCCTCTCCGAGGTCGCGGGCAATCCATGGACGGCGGTCGCCGAGCTGAACATCGGCGTCGCAGGCTGATCGCCACGTGAAGCAGCTCGGCGGCCGGAAAAGACCGCCGAGCTGCTCTCGTGATCAGCCGATTCGGGCCGGGATGCTCCAGCGCTGGGCGGCGGAGCCGTTGCAGGTCGCGACGGTCAGTGCGTCGCCGGACGCGGTCAGGCACTTGCCTGTCGCCTCGTTGACCAAGGCGCCGTTGTCGACGCGCCAGCGCTGGTTGGTGCCCGCGTGGCAGGACCACGCGACGACCGCTCCGGTGTCGGTGGCGTCCAGGCAGGGGTAGAGGGCGGAGCGGATCGTGCCGTCAAAGGCGTGCACCCAGGTCTGGTTGCGGCCGTTGTGGCAGGAGTACGGCGCCACCGCGGTGCCGTTGGCGGTGTTGCTGCCGCTGAGGTCGGCGCAGCGGCCATCGCCCGATGTCAGCCTGCCCATCACCGAGTTGCCGAGGGCGTTCTCGTGCACGGCGTGGTCGGTGCCGGTGGTGACGCGGGCCTTGTCGGAGCAGGTTTTGGTGGTGCTGGTGCTGCTGATTTTGGCCCGCAGCGAGCCGTTGTTGCCGGTGGGTGTGTCGAAGCGGGCCTTGGAGTAAGGCTCGGCGGCGCAGGAGGTCTTCGGGTCGCTCCAGCGGTAGTACTCGACCCAGCTGACGCTGGTGGGGCTCAGCTGGTTGGCGCCCGCCCGGATGCTGCCGAGCTTGAACGAGGTGCCGCCGCTGCTGACGGTCAGGCCGATCCAGCCGTCGCCCTCGGCGACGTAGTGGAACCGGTAGGACTGGCCCGCCGACCAGTCGTGCCACATCCGGCAGCTCATGCCTTCGCCTTCACCGCCGAACCGCTCGCACCAGCTTCCTTGCGAGCCTGCCTTGGCCTCGGTGGTGTCCCAGATGGAGAACAGGAACAGGCGCTCGGATCGGGCGTTGGTCTGCATGCCCGCGTAACCGCCGCGGCCGTTGGTGAACGAGACCTGGTTGGACCAGTAGACCTGGGAGGCGTCGCCGGGATCGGTCTGCACGGTGATCGTGTAGGCCACGTCGTTGAGACCGGAGACGTTGTCGAAGGTGAAGTGGGAATAGGTGCCGGGAGTGTCGCCCGCCGAGGAGGGAGTCGCGGTGACCAGTAGCAGGACCATCGCCATCACGGCGGCAGAGAATGTGCGCATGGGCACGCTCCGTGAGTATTTATGATTGGAGTTCAGGGTTTCCAATCATTTTTGTGCAGGGGGCGTCAGAATCCTCAGCACGTGGCGACGCTGTCAAGAGCCGTCGAGCCAGAATCGTTCCAGCAGTTGGTTGAACGGCTCGCCTGTCTCCGGCACCAAATGGGCCCGGCCCGAACAGACCGCCCGCTGTGCGCCCGTCTCGCGGGCGATCGCGTCGCAGATGAGTTCGTACGGCTCCAGGTGACCACCGGTGATCGCCAGCATTCGCAAGTCCCGCAACGCGGACAGCGGCAGTTCGGCCTCGTCCGGCGGGCGGGCGCCCTGCAACTGTCGAATGCCCTTGTCCAGCGGCTCGGGCAGCGGTTCGTCGACCTCCACCGGCACCCCGATCACCGCGAAGAACCGCCGTAGGGCCTCAACTGGTGGGAGATCGACGGCCGTCACCAGTGCACGGACTTCGGCGGCGTAGGCGTCCACGACGGGAACCCCGCAGGCCACCGAGGTGGCGGGTGGTTCGACGACCGCCAGCGAACGCACGTTCTCAGGGCGCCGCGCCGCCGCGAGCATCGCGACGATTCCGCCGTAGGAGTACCCGACGAGATGCACGGGCTCGGTGAGCAACTGGTCGGCGACCAGCACCGATTCCGACTCGAAGTCCTGCCGGGCCGCGGGCGAGCGGCCGTGGCCCGGCCGGTCGACGGCGAGCAGTGACCAGCGTTCGGTGAGCGGGCGCTGCGCCCGCCACGCCTCCCGGCCGCCGAGCACGCCGCCGTGTACCAACACGACGGGGGGACCGGCACCGAACCGATGGACATAAAGCTGCATGCGCCCACGCTACTGGTGCATGCTGTGGGACATGCGCATTCTGAGGGGAGCCGCCGCGCTGGTCATCGCGGCGGGGGCATTGGTACTCGGTGGGCCGCAGGCAGGCACCGAGCAGAAGATCACGTCGGCGGGTCCGGAGGGGCTGCCGCCGTATGTGGCGATCATCCGCCCGGTCAGCACCGAGCGGCTGGGCAAAAGCTGGCGGGAGGGCTGCCCGATGGGCGCCGACCAGCTTCGGCTGGTCAACCTGAGCCGGATCGGTTTCGACGGCCACGTGCACCGCGGTGAACTCGTGGTGGACGCGACGGTCGCCCGCGAGGTGGCGGAAATCTTCGGCGAGTTGTACGCGGCGCGGTATCCCATCGAGCGGATGGAGACCGTGGAGAAGTACGACGCCGACGACGACAAGTCGATGGCGGCCAACAACACCTCGGCGTTCAACTGCCGCCCGATCACCGGCGGCACGGCATGGTCCAACCACTCCTATGGCCGTGCCATCGACATCAACCCGGTGCAGAACCCCTACATCTCGAAGTCCGGCGCTGTGTACCCGCCCAACGGCGCGCCCTACGTCGACCGGACCCGCACCGATCCGGGCCTGATCCACGCCGACGACTCCACCGTGCGCTCGTTCCAGCGCCGCGGCTGGGAGTGGGGCGGCTATTGGACAGTGCCGATCGACTACCAGCACTTCGAGAAGCCGCGCGGCTGAGTTGGCGGATTCCCAGGCGGCGGTCGCGGTGATCGTCGCCGCCATCGAGGCCGCCGAGGCGACACTGGAGGAGATCGGTCAGCACGGCATCCGGGCGGAATCGGGCGGCGCGATCATGGGCCCGCACACCGTCTGGGGCTGGCCGGTCACCTTCCCCTCGATCGCCGGGGCCTACCTGCCGGACGTGTACCTGGCCGCGGGCACCCAGACCCACCACGGTCCACCGACCCGGTTCGAGCATGGCTACCGCATCGCGGAGAAGAACCACTACGGGCTGACCGACTACAACCGCCACGTCTGGCGTTGGGAGCTGTCCGCTCCCGGCAGGTTCGCCGCGGAGATCCTGGCCCGAGCCAAGGACCCGCAGCGGGTGGCGGACACGGTTGCCAAGGCGTTCAACGAGATGGCGGACCGGTGGCTGAACGCTTGGCTGGAGACCCAGCGCAATGTGCAGGCCAGAGCCGCGGCCGCTCAGCGGATCGTCACGGCCGCGAAGGCCGCCCGCGGGACCGCCGCCTTGGTCGATCCGCTGCCGCCGAAGAAAGAACGGGTGCGTGGCATGCGCATCGAGTTCGACTGGTCCGCGCTGACCGCTAAACCGCCGACCGTCACGAAGCCGCCCATGCCGTCCTCTGGCGAGTGGACCGCGTTGCAGGCGCCTCGGACCCCGTACGTCGTGCTCACCCCGGACGGCGGCATCGCCGAACCACGGGAGTTCACCTATCAGACCTGGGAGACGCGCACCGTCGCCGAATTCGCCGACCGGGTCTTCCTGGACTGGATCGGCTGGTGGCCGTTGTCCGGCGGCTCCCAGCTGTTCCCGATCGTCGCGTTCACCGACCCCGCCGAGTACATCCCCTACATCGACAACATCGCCGACGTCGTGGTCCGCGGCTTCCAACCGTGACTACTCAAGCCCGTCCCGGTCCGCCCACTCCAACAGGGTGTCCAAGGTGTATACCGCCTCGTCGATGCCCTCGTGCAGGTCGCCGAGCTTGGCGAAGCGGGCAGGCACGGTCGCGATCGTGCAGTCCTGCGGGGCGACATCGTCGACCTCGTCCCAGGTGATCGGCGTGGACACCGTCGCCTCGGGGACGCCGCGCACCGAGTAGGCGCTGGCGATGGTGTGGTCGCGGGTGTTCTGGTTGTAGTCCACGAAGACCTTGGTGGGGTCGCGGTCCTTGCGCCACCAGGCGGTGGTCACGTCGTCCGGGGCGCGGCGCTCCACCTCGCGGGCGAACGCCAGCGCCGCGCGGCGCACCTCGGCGAAGCCGTGCTCGGGCTTGACCCGCACGTAGACGTGCAGGCCGTGACCGCCGGAGGTCTTCGGCCAGCCCACCGCGCCCAACTCGTCCAACACCTCGTGCACCACATGCGCCACCCGCCGCACCCTGGCGAAATCGCAGTCGGGCATGGGGTCGAGGTCGATGCGCCACTCATCGGGCCGCTCGGTGTCGGCCCGGCGGGAGTTCCACGGGTGGAACTCCACAGTGGACATCTGCACCGCCCAGATGACCTGCGCCAACTCGGTCACGCACAGCTCGTCGGCCTGGCGCTTGTACCGGGGGAAGAACACCCGCACGGTCTCCAGCCACGGCGGGGCGCCCGCGGGCACCCGCTTCTGGTGCACCTTCTCGCCCGCCACACCGGACGGGAAGCGGTGCAGCATGCAGGGCCGCTCCCGCAGCGCGCGGACGATTCCGTCGCCAACCGCCAGGTAGTACCGCACCAGGTCCAGCTTGGTCTCGCCGCGGGCGGGGAAGTACACCCGGTCCGGGCTGGACACCCGCACGGTCCGGTCCCCGACCTCGATCTCCACCGCCTCAGCCATGAGGCGAAAGTAATGCCTGCCGCCCGTTCACGCAGCCTTGTCCAGCACCAGCGCCGCGTACCGGATGTCTGGCCGCATCGAGTTGTGGACGCGCATGAACTCCGTGAGCACCCGCCAGTCGGTGGGGGAGAAGCCCGCGAGCCCGGGGCGCAACGAGGTGAGCAGCTTCCGGCCCAACGCCGAGTCCCCGACACGGCTGCCCAGCGCGCCGATGCGGCCCGCGCGGGTGATCACCGGCGTCGTCCAGTCCAGCACGGCGCGCTCGCGGAAACCGACCTCGGCCGCGGTCCGGCGGTAGCGGCGCAGCGGCTCGAACTCCTCGAAGCACCACATGTCCCGCACCAGGTGCGCCGGGTCGTAGGCGTGGATGCGTTCGGGGTGCTCGTCCGCCCAGACGATGTCCACCAGCACCAACCTGCCGCCGGGCCGCAGCACCCGGAAGCTCTCGGCGAGGAAGTCGCGGCGGCCCTCCGAACCGAAGTGGAACGCCGCCTCCAGGCAGTGCACCCGGTCGAACGAGCCGGGCTCCACGTCGAGCGCGGTGACGTCGCCGACCCGGTACTCCACCCCGGGGAAGCGGTCCCTGGCCTGGGCGATCTGGTACTCCAGCAGGTCAACGCCGAGGGCGTCGCAGCCTCGGCGGGCGAGTTCCGAGGTGGTGTAGCCGCGACCGCAGGCCGCGTCCAGGACACGATGACCGGGGCGGGCGGACAGCAGGCTCAGCGAGCGGTCCACCAGTTCGCGCTGGAACAGGTCCAGGCCGCGCGGCAGCAGGTGCAGCTTCGACAGCGGGAAGTAGCCGAGGTTGACCAGCTCACCCCAGCCAAGCTCGGACAGGAAGCGGAAAAGCACCGTGGAGCCGTCGTAGGCGCGCTGGAGGTTCGGCACCGGCAGAGTATATGGCGCGGGTCACACAACGTGGACGCGTGCTGGGCGCGTTACCGGGGTGAAGGACGAGGGGGAGGTGGCAGGTGCGCGCAGCCGAGGAGCAGCAGTACACCGACTACGTGACGGCGCGGCTGCCGTCGCTGCGCCGCACCGCCTTCCTGCTGTGCGGCGACAACCACCGGGCCGACGACCTGGTCCAGGAGACGATCACCAAGCTGTACGTGCACTGGCGCAAGATCAGCGGCGTCGAGAACCGGGACGGCTATGTGCGGACAATGCTGGTCCGCACCTTCCTCAGCGAGCAGCGGCTCGGCTGGGCCCGCCGCGTCCGGCTCGTCGACGAACCCGTCGACTCGCCCGCACCGGACGGCCCCGAGGTGGAGACCCGGTTGGTGGTGCACCGGGCGCTGTCCAGCGTGCCGCCGCGGGCGCGGGCGGTGCTCGTGCTGCGGTTCCTGCTGGACCTGCCCGTCACGGAGGTAGCGGAACTGCTCGGGTGCTCCGAGGGAAACGTCAAAAGCCAGACCGCATCGGGGCTGGCCGCGCTGCGGCGTCGGCTCGGGGCGGCCGTGACCGTGGGAAGGGAGTAGCGGAATGGACATCGACCGCGAGACCGCGCGGCTGCTCGCGCCCCTGCGCGACGCCCAGCCCGGCAGCACCACGACCGTCGACGTGCGGCGCGCGGTGGCCGAGGGCACCCGCAGGCGCCGCTTCCGCCAGTGGTTCGGCACCACCGTCGTAGCCGCGTTCACGGCCGTCGCGGCAGGCGTGCTGCCCGCCGTGGTGATCAGCCCCGCGGGCGCGCCGACCGAGTTCGACGTGCGGCGGCAGGCGTTCAGCGTCGGGTCGGCGGGCGGATACACGCCGGTCAGCTACGAGACCGGCCGCTACCGCCAACGGGTGGAGTTGGGGCCGGAGCCCGGCACCACGCTGCCGCCCGGCAGGGCCACGATCACGCTGTACGCGCGGGGCAGGCTGACACCGGACTCCAGTTGGCACCAGGCGCCCGACGTGCACGGCAAGCGCGCGGTGTGGTCGCCATCGGGCACGGAACTGGCCTGGGAGTGGGGCCGCGACGCATGGGCCAAGGCCCAGGTGTTCGATGCGGACGAGGAAGCCAGGGACCGCGTGCACCGGGTGGCGCAGAGCGTCGAGCCCGCGGACACCGAGGTGAAGGTGCCGTTCACGCTGCAAACCACCGAGCACCTGGCGGGAGTCATCCTCCCGCACGGCACGAACAGCGATCCGGTGTCGGCGGCGCTGCTGGTGTTCGGCGAGGACGGCGACGGCGACCGAGTGATCGTGGGAATCCAGCGCGGCCCGATCGTCGGCGGTGCGCCACGGGACAGCGGGATCAGGCACTACGGCTATCAGGTAGTGAGCTCCGACGACCAACGCGGTATCGCGCTGACAGAACTGGTGCGGTTGGCGGGCGATCCCGCCGACCGACGGAACTGGGCGCCGCTTCGCTGAAAGACGGCGCTCGGAGTTATGTCCGTTATAGCCGCGTGATTGGTGTGGGCGGATCTTCCCATTCGGCCTATTCGTTCAGCTCTGTCGATCCATTGCGGTCAAAAGCAGGCATCGCACCGCGCCTCTATGGCGCAGTTGTGCGGCGGGTATGGGAAATAACGGACTATTTATCCACCGAAGCGAAGTCCCTTCACTTTTTTGGCGGCCAGGTGACATATATTGAGGCGCTCGTGCGATGTGCCTTGTGTCACCCACCCTGCAATGGGCGATCTCCTGGAGCAGAGGAGTCACCATGGTCGTCGATCCATCCCCTGCCGTGTTGCCGCGCCGTCTCGCGGAGGTGCTGCGCCCCGAACTGCCGGGTCTGGCCACCGAGATGCTGGACGAGATACGGACGGCGATCCCCACCTACTCCCAGGTTCTCGGCGGCTCCCACGGCAATGCCGTCAAGGTGGCCATCGAGCACACGGTGACCCTGTTCGTGCGCCGCATCGCCGACCCCGCGATCGGCAAGGAGGAAGCCCATGAGGTGCACAACCAGCTGGGCCGCTCCGAGATGCGCGCGGGCCGCAGCCTGGACACCCTGCAGGCCGCGTACCGGGTCGGCGCCAGGGTCGCTTGGCGCCGCATCATGCGCGTCGGCCGCCGCAGCGGTCTGTCCTCGCCGGTGATGTCGCAGCTTGCCGACGCGATGCTCGCCTACATGGACGAACTCGCCTCGGTCGCCTTGGACGGCTACCTGGAGGCCAAGGCCTCCACCTCCGATGCCCTCGACGGCTGGCGCAGGCGGCTGCTGCCGCTGATCCTCCAGACACCCCCGCCGCCCGCGCGCACCGTCGCCGAGTTGGCGCGGCGCACCGGCTGGGTGGTGCCCGCCCAGGTGTCGCTGGTGGCCGTCCAACCACTGCCTGGCATGGGTGATCTACGTGCGCAGGCCCTGGACCCGGATGTGCTCGCCGACCTCGACGTTGCCGAGCCGTTGCTGCTCGTGCCGGGCAAGGTGCACGAGGCTCGCTTGGCGGCGCTGCGGACCGCGCTGCCCGCTGCGCAACTGGGCATCGGCCCGTGCGTCGCGCTGGAATCCGCGGCGGGCTCGCTGCGGTGGGCGCGACGTGCACTGGATCTGGTCGCCGACGGCGTATTGCCGGGGCGCCCCGTCATCCGCGCGGAGGAGCACCTTTCCGCGTTGCTGCTGCATTCCGATCAGGAGCTGTTGGACGAGCTGCGCCGAAGACTGTTGGCGCCGTTGGCCGAGCTGACGGAGAAGCAGCGCGATCGAATGCTGGAAACACTGCGCGCCTGGTTGGACGCCAGGGGAAGCATGCTGGAAGCCGCCACCAGCCTTGCTGTGCATCCTCAAACCGTGCGGTACCGGGTCCGCCAATTGCACGCCCGGTTCGGAAGCCTCTTGGACAACCCGGCGGGACGCTTCGAACTGGAACTGGTCCTGCGCGGCTGAGAATTACCGGGGCCGCAGGTCGGTGATCACCCAGCGCCCGTTTTCCATGGCGGCGTCGACGGACAGGATCGCCACGGCGGCCGTGGCCGAACCGCCGTCGCGGACGGCCGACTGGTCGAGGAAGACCAGCAGCGTGGCGCGATCGCCGGAGAGGGACTGCACAGCGGAGTCCGACACTCGGCTGGTCAGCACGAGTTTCTGTTGCGGCGCCAGCGAACGGACCTGGGCGAACAGGCGGTTGTAGGACTCGAGAGCGGCGCCGCGGAGCACGTCGGCGGCGGCCTGCGAGGTCGCTTCGGTTCGCCCGTGGGAGTAGGTGAACACCTTGTTCAAGGACGCGCCGACCGACGAGCGGACCTCCGCGGTGGCGGCGGCATCGACCAAGGCGCGGTTGTCCGCGCCCTCGAAGGACCGGGCCGACTGGGCGGCGAACGTCGCGAACACGCCGAACGCCGTAAGCAGCGCCGCCAGGGCGAACAGCAGCCAGGGCACGCGTGCCGGACGAGCGGGCGCGGGAGTGGACACCGTCGTGTCGTCCTGGACGAGGGTCATGAGGCACCCACCGGAAGCTGGTCGAGGGCGCTCAGCTTCCACCCGGCTTCGGTGCGGGTGAGCTGGGCGGCGAAGCGGTTGCGCTTGGTGGCGGGCGCGGTGTTCTCCTTGGCCACCGTGATCTCCACGGCGGCCAGCAGCCGGGCGGTGCCCGCGCGGACGTCGAGGTCGCTGACGGCGGCGTCGAGAACCTTGCCTGAGGCGACGGTGCCCGCGCTCGCGAGCAGCGCCTTGTCGCTGCGGGCGAGTTGGTCGTGCAGGGTGCCGGTGGAGGACTCCAGCCACTGCGCGACGCCCGCATCCACCCTGCGATGGTCGAGGCTGGTGAGCACCGCGACCTGGGTGCGGGCCACGGACAGCACCTCGCTGCGTGCCCGAGCCTGGGCGAGGCCGTCGTCGTTGGCGGCGTCCCACCACGCCCAGCCCGCAGAGCCTGCGAACATGGTGGCGAGGACGGACAGCACGATCGCCCACCGCAGACGGGTCAGTTGCGGAGCCACAGCAGTTCCTCCATCGTCGTCGACTCCAGCGTGGCCACCGGGGCGAGGCCCGCACCTGGGGTCGCGGCGGGCGGGATGGGCTGATGCGGCGCGTGTTGCGAGCCGCGCACCAGCGAGGGATTTCCGGCCGGCAACGTGCACCCCACCGCCAGGTTCAGCGGAAGCGGCGTGAGATCGGTCGGCGGGCGGATCGGCGTGACCTCGTAGCCCTGGACGCACGGCGGGGGATTGTTGAAGTTGAGGGTGAGCGCGAGCTTGCCGGTCTCTGGCCGGATGGCGGTCGACACCGCCGCCACCGCGCGGGGCGCCATGACCAGGAACTGCTCGATCCCGGCCTGCCGCACCGCCAGCAGGTTCGCCGTCGTGAGCAGGTTCGCCAGCAGGACCGCGAGGCTGGGGTTGGTGTCCCGCAGCAGCCCGGAGATCTGCGTGGCGGCCTCCGGGGTGGTGGCGATCAGCCGCCGCAGATCGCCGTCCGCGTCGGCCAAGGCGCCGGCGAACAGCTTCGCGCTGTGGCTGAACTCCCGCCACTGGGCGGAGGAGTCGGCCTGGGTTTTCAGCACCGTCGCCCCGTCGTCGATCAGCTCGATGGTCTGCGGGAGGTTCTGCTGCGCGGTCTGCGTGAAAGCGGCGGCCGAGTCCAGCAGCAGCTGAAGCTGCGGTCCGGTGCCGCGCAGCGCCGCGTCCAACTCGTCGACGACCGTCTTCAGCGAATCGGTGGGCACGGAGGCGTTCAGGTCGCTGAGGCTGCCCAGCACGGTCGACACCGGCAGCGGGAGCGCGGTGTTCTCCTTCGGGATCACCGCCCCGTCCGCCAGGAACGGGCCGTGCTCGGTGCGGGGCTGGAGGTCGACGTACTGCTCGCCGACCGCCGACCGGTTGGCCACCACCGCCCGCAGATTGGTGGGAATGTGCGGTGCGCCTGCCGCGATGGCGAGGTCGGCCTCCATACCGTCCTCGGTGAGCCGGAGCTCGCCGACCCGGCCGACCGTGACGCCGCGGTAGGTGACCTCACCGTTGGTGAACAGCCCGCTGGCGTCGGCGAGTTGCAGGCGAACCGTGTAGCCGGACGCGCCGACCAGCCGGTTGAGGCCCGCGTACTTGCCGCCGACGATGGTGACCGCGGCGAGGGCGATCACCACGAACGCCAGCACCTGGATGCGCACTCTCACGCTCAGCATCAGCGGCCTCCGGCGAGCGGCAGGGGAAGCGGGGGTTGATCGGGCAGCGGCATCCCGGGCGCCGCGGTGACCGACAGGAACACGTTCAGGTAGTCGCCTCGCACCCCGTCGAGGACGGCGTCGGTGAACGGGAACGTCGGCAGGATCTCCAGCGCCTGCGGCAGGTTGCGGCCCGCCTCGGCCAGCCTGCGCAGGATCGGCGCGAGCGCGGTCAGGTCGGCGACCAGGTCCTCCCGGCTCTTGCTGATCACATCGACCGCCACCGTGGACAGCTTGTCCAGCGAGTCGAGCATCGCCACCAGCGCCTGCCGCTGGTCGGCGAGCGTCTTGAAGCCGGGGGAGAGGTCGGTGAGGGCACCGGAAATCTGCTCGCGCCGCTCCGCCAGCCTCGTCGACAGGCGATCCAGACCGTCGATCGCGGCGGTGATCTGGTCCCGCTGGCCGTCCAGATCGGTCACCAAAGTGTCCACATTGGTCAGAAATGCGCGTAGTTCGGTCTCGTTGCCGCGCATGACCTTGGTCAGCTCCTGGCTGATCGTCTGGAGCTGTCCGATGCCGCCGCCGTTGAGCAGCATCGACAACGCGCCGAGCACCTCTTCGACCTCGGTGTTGCGCTCGGTCCGGGACAGGCCGATCAGCGCGCCGTCCCGCAGCCGATCGGCGGCCGGGTCGGACTTGGGCGGTGCGAGCTCGATGAACTTCTCGCCCAACAGACTGGACTGGCGCAGCTTCGCCACGGCGTTGGCGGGCAGCACGACATTACCGTTCACGGACAGCCGCGCCTCGGCGGTCCACCCGTCTGCGCCAAGCCCGATCGCGGCCACCCGGCCCACCGCGACGTCGTTGACCTTCACCGCCGCCTGCGGCACCAGGTCCAACACGTCCGCGAACTGCACCGTCACCCCGTACGGCGCCGCCCCCAGATCAGCACCGCCGGGCAACGGCACGTCGTAGAGGCCGGTGAACTCGCTCGACGCGCAGCCCGCCAGCAGCAGCGCACTCATCGCGAGCGCCAGCGTCCGCCTCACTTCGCACCCCCGCCCAGTACCGGGTAGTACTCCAGGATGTCCGGCCGCCCCTGGAGGGTCTGCGTCTTCGGGTCGTAGCTGCCCAACAGGTTGGTCAGCGCCAGCGGAGCGGTGTCCAGCATCTCCCCGACCTGCGCTCGACGGTCCACCAACTGCTGGGTGGTCTTCGCCAGCTTGTCCACATTGGACTTCACCAGACCGCGGTTGTCCTTGATGAAGCCCTGGATCTCGCCCAGCGCCACGCCCAGCGTGTGCAGGGCCGTGGCCAGCTCCTCCCGGTCCGCGGCGAGGTTCCCGGCGACGGTGGCCAACTGCTGGTTCGCCAGCCGCACCTGGCCGTCGTTGTTGGCCAGCATGTCGGTGAACTTCCGCAACTCGTCGATGGTGCCGAACAGATCCTCGCGGGAGTCGCTGAGCGTGCGGGCCAGGTCGGCGAGGTTGCGCACCGAGGAGTTGAACGCCTCCCCGTTGCCCGCCAGGTTCGCCGCGCCCGTGTCGAGCAGTTCGCTCAACGCGCCTTCGGCGTTCGCGCCGTCCGGTCCGAGTGCGCGGGTGAGGGTGTCCAGACTCGCGTACAGCTCGTCCAGCTCCACCGGGGTCGCGGTGCGGTTCGCGGGGATGACCGCGCCGTCGGCGAGCACCGGGCCGCCGCGGGCGAACTTGCCCAGCTGCACGTACCGGTCGGCGACAACGCTCGGCGCGACCACCACCGCGCCGGTGTCGGCGGCGATGGCGATGTCGGGGTCGATCAGCATCCGGACCTCGACCTGCTCGCCCTTGGGCGTCACCGAGGTGACCTCCCCGATGGGGACGCCCAGCACCCGCACGTTGGAACCGGTGTAGACACCGACGGTGCGGTTGAAGTACGCGGTGATCTCCTTCTCCCCGTTGCCCGCGAAGGCCCACCACAGGCCGCCCGCCGTGAGCACGGCGAGCGCCAGGCCGATACCGAGGAGCTTCGTTCGTAGTCTCATCGCGGCACCACGCAGGGGTTGGTGTTGGCCTTGATCAGGCCGCACATGTACGTCTCGATCCACCGCCCGTTGCCGAGGGTGTTGTTCGCGGCGCGGAAGTACGGACCGGCCAGTTCCAGGCTTCGGTCGAGGTTGCCCGCCTGCCGCTGAAGGATCGCCGTCACCGCGTCCAGGCTGGTCAGCGCCGGTTTCAGCTGTCGGACGTTGTCCGCCACCAGCGCGGACAGCTCCTTGCCAAGCTCCTTCGTGCCGACCAGCAGCTTGCGGATCGCGTCGCGGCGGTTGTTCAGCTCGGCCAACAGCAGGTTCCCGTCGCCGAGCAGCTTCTCCACATCGCCGTTGGCGCCCGCCAGCGTGCCGCTCACGGCGCGGGCGTTGCGCAGCAGCGCGGCGAGTTGGTCGTCGCGGGAGGCCACCGTCTTCGACAGCGCGGACAGCCCGTCGAACGCCTTGCGGACGTGCTGCGGGGTGCCCTTGAACGTCTCCGACATCGTCCGGAAGCTTTCCGCCAGTTTCGCCGTGTCGATGGCGCCGATCGTGTTGGCCAGCCCGTTGAACGCCTCCGTCACGTCATACGGCGTGACCGTGCGGCTGCGGGGAATCGGCTGGTCCGGGTCTTGTTCGCCGTCGCCGAGCGGATGCAGGGCGAGGAACTTGCGGCCCAGCAGGGTGCGGATGCGGATCTCCGCGGAGGTCTTGTTGCCGATCCACGCGTCGCTGACCCGGAAGCTCACCAGCACGTGCTCGTCGACCAGTTCGATCTCCTCCACCTGACCGACCTTGATGCCCGCGACCCGCACCTCGTCCTCGGGCGAGAGGCCCGCGGCCTCCCCGAACTCGGCCTGATAGGTGGTGCCGGAGCCGATGACGGGCAGGTCGCTGGAGTAGAAGGTCAGCGCCAGCACCGCGGCCAGCACCAGGGTGCCGATCGTGCCGAGCAGCAGCGGGCTGCGTTCGTTGAAGGACTTCATCGCGCGCACCTCGCCGAGGGCGGCACCGGGGTGCCCGGAGGCGCGGGCGGCTTCACGACCGCCTCGCAGAGGTAGAGGTTCATCCACGATCCGTAGCTCGTGGTTCGGCCGATCGCGTTGGTCTTCAACGGCAGCAGCGTCAGGAAGCGCTCCAGGTCGGGAGTGGCGGCGAGGTTCTGCGACAGCGCCCCGAGCCCGGCGATGCTGTCCTTCAGCGGCGGCCGCGCCGACTCCAGCAGCCCCGCGGTGGCGGTCGACAGCTCGCCGAGGCCCTCCACCGCCTCACCGATGGCCAGCCGGTCCTCGGCCAGCCCGGACACCAGCTGCCGCAGGGTGCTGATCAGCCTGGACAACGCATCGCCCTTGGAGTTTATGGTCTCCAGCACGGTGTTGAGGTTGGTGATCACCGAGCCGATCACCTTGTCCCGGTCCGCCAGCGTCGACGTCAGCGACGCGGTGTGCGCGAGCAGGCTCTCCACCGTGCCGGACTCGCCCTGCAACACCTGCACGATCTCGGTGGCCAGCGAGTTCACGTCGTCGGGAGACAGCGCCTGGAACAGCGGCTTGAACCCGTTGAACAGGTCTGTCAGGTCCAACGCGGGCGCGGTGCGTTCGAGCGGGATCTCTGAGCCGGGTTTGAACTCCCCGCCCGAACCCTTGCCGCGGTCCAGCGCCAGGTATCGCTGGCCGACCATGTTGCGGTAGCGGATCACCGCGCCGACATCGGCGGGCAGCGTGCGGTCGTGGGACACCGAGAACTCCACCCTGGCCAGGTTCTGGTTCACGATCTCCAGCTTCTCGACCTCGCCCACCCGCACGCCCGAGATCCGCACGTCGTCGCCGGGTTGCAGCGAGGTCACGTCGGTGAACCGGGCGCTGTAGGTCGCGGCGTCGCCCACCCCGCCGCCGCTGATGGAGATCGCCAGCGCGGTGGTGGCCAGCGCCGTGACCACCACGAAGATCAGGCTCTTGACCACCGACGGCGCGATGCTCCTCATCGCAGCGTCACCTCCGTCCCCCGGTACAGCGGTCCGATCAGGGTGCTGCTCCAGTCCGGGATCTCGCCCATAGACGGCCGCAGCAGCGTGGCCAGCAGCTCCCGCTCCTGCGGGGAGTTCGCGATGTTGTTTGCTGTGGACACCGGCACCCCGGCGCCGGGCGGGACGCCGCTGGGATAGCAGCGTGGTCCGCCGGTCGCGTTGTAGACGGGCGTGTCCTTGCCCGGCAGGTACTTGCCGCTGTCGGGCGTGACCAGCACCTCGACCTGCATGCCCGGCTTGTCGGAGCCCTTGCCCAGCATGCGGTCGACCGCGGGCCGCAGATCGTTGAGCGCCTTGAGCGTGCACGGGAAGCTGGGGGAGTAGCGCGCCGTGAGCTCCAGCGTCTCCCGGCTCGCTCCGGTGAGCTGGATGAGGTTGGCGGAGTTGTTGCGCAGGAACGCCGCCAGATCCGCGCCCGAGGAGGTGACCCGGTCGTACAGCGGCGCCAGTTCGCCGCGCTTCTCGGTGACCGTGCGCATCGTGACCGACGCGTCGGTCAGCGCGTCCAGCACATCCGGGGCGATGTCCCCGTACAACTCGCTTACCCGCGCCAGCTCACGCACGTTCTCCCGCAGCCGCGGCAGGTTCGGGTTGAGCTGCCCCAGGTAGTCGCCCGCGGTGACCAGCGTGTTCCCCAGCTGTTCGCCGCGGCCGTGCAGGCCGGTGGCCACCGCGGTCAGCGCCGCCGCCAGCTTCTGCGGCTGCACCGCCCGCAGTACGGGCAGCAGGTCCGCCCACACGCGTTCCAGCTCGATCGCGTTCGCTGACCGGTCCTGGCTGATCTCATCGCCCGCCACCAGCGGGGCGGCGTCGGCACCGTCCGGAATGGACAGTTGGACGTAGCGTTCGCCGAACAGCGTCTTGGGGATGAGCAGCGCCGAGACGTCCTTGGGCAGCCGGTCCGTCTTGGCAGGGTCCAGCGCAAGCTCGATCTCCGCACCGGCGCCCGTGCTGCGGATGCCCCGCACCTCGCCGACCACCACGCCGCGGGCCTTCACCTCGCCGGTGACCCGAAGCTGGTTGCCCGCCCGGTCGGCGTGCAGCGTGACCGGCACCGCCGAAACGAAATCCTTGTTGTACACCTTCACCGACAGCGTGATCAGCGACGCCATGACCAGCAGGAACGCCAGCCCGGCGAGCCGAACACGCAGCTTGCGGCTCATCCCGCGACCTTCACCGTCGTGGTAGCGCCCCAGATAGCGAGGCTGAGGAAGAAGTCCATCAACGCCACTGACACGATCGCGGTGCGCACCGCCCGGCCGACGGCCACCCCGACACCCGCCGGGCCGCCAGTGGCGCGGTAGCCGTAGAAGCAGTGCGTCATGATCACCACGACGCTGAAGATGAGCACCTTTCCGAAGGACCACAACACGTCCTCCGGTGGCAGGAACAGCGTGAAGTAGTGGTCGTAGGTGCCCGCGGATTGGCTGAAGAACCACACCGTGACCTGGCGGGATGCCAGGTAGGAGGTCAGCAGCCCTACCGCGTAGAGCGGGATGACCGCGACGAAACCGGCGATGATCCTGGTGGTCACCAGGTAGGGCACGCTGGGCACCGCCATCACCTCCAGCGCGTCGATTTCCTCCGAGATCCGCATCGCGCCAAGCTGCGCGGTGAAGCCGCAGCCCACCGTCGCCGACAGCGCCAACCCTGCGACCAGCGGCGCGATCTCGCGGGTGTTGACGTAGGCGGAGATGAACCCTGCGAAGGCGGAGGTGCCGACCTGGTTCATCGCGGCGTAGCCCTGCAAGCCCACCACCGAGCCGGTGAACACCGTCATCCCGACCATCACGCCGATGGTGCCGCCGATGACCGCCAGCGCTCCGCTGCCGAAACTGACCTCCGCCAGCAGCCGGGTGATCTCCCGCATGTAGTGGCGCAGCGCGCGCGGCACCAGCGCCAGTGCTCTGACGTAGAAGAAGATCTGCTCGCCGAGCATGTCCAGGAAGGACAGTCGGCGGTCGACCGCCTGCGCCGCGCGGCGGGGATAGGTGACCATCACAGCCCCTTCGGCGGCACTAGTTGCAGGTACAGCGTGGACATGATCAGGTTCAGCAGGAACAGCAGCAGGAAGGTGATCACCACCGACTGGTTCACCGCGTCGCCGACGCCCTTGGGTCCGCCGCCGGGATGCAGGCCGCGGTAGGAGGCGACGATGCCCGCCACGAAGCCGAAGATGAGCGCCTTCAACTCGCTGATCCACAGGTCGGGAAGCTGCGCCAGCGCGGAGAAGCTGGCCAGGTAGGCGCCGGGGGTGCCGCCCTGCATGGCCACGTTGAAGAAGTAGCCGCCCAGCACCCCGACCACGCTGACCATGCCGTTGAGGAACACCGCGACCGCCATCGCGGCCAGCACCCTCGGCACGATGAGCCGGTGGATGGGGGAGACGCCGAGCACCTCCATCGCCGCGATCTCCTCGCGGATAGTGCGCGAGCCGAGGTCGGCGCACATCGCCGAGCCGCCCGCGCCCGCGATAAGCAGGGCGGTGACGATAGGGCTGGCCTGCTGGACGATCGCCAGCGTGCTGGCGGCGCCGGTGAAGGACTGCGCGCCGATCTGCGCGGTCAGCGAGCCCACATGCAGCGCGACCACCGCGCCGAACGGGATCGCGACCAGCGCGGTGGGCAGGATCGAGACGCTGGCGATGAACCAGAACTGCTGGGCGAACTCGCGGAACTGGAAGGGCCGCTTGAACATGTACCGGCAGACTTCCAGCATCAACGCGTACAGCCGCCCGATCTGTCTGATCGCCTGGGCGGCCGGGTGCACCAGCGTCCGAGCCGTTCCGGTCCTCACCGCACCTCCGGTTTGTGTGCCACACGTCGGAATTCGTTATTCCCAATGGCGTATCAATACCTGGATGACTTTCCCAACTGAACGGTAACTTGGGATGTGTGCGAATCACAATGAGGACGGGTGGGGAACTATGCCGTACCCGCCGGTAGCCACACCGTTTTGAAGCCTTCCTGCAAGTGAATGTGAAAACTTTGTAGGTTGGCTAGTAAAACCTGTCCCGGCAGGCCCTGGTGGCAAACGGACGCGTTGCGGATCGGACATGCGGGTTTTAACGTACCGGCGGGTAACTTCCCGTCCCTGCGTTTTCTGTGAATCGAGGAACGCCCATGCGGGGCACATCGAAATTGATTGCGGGAACCGTGACGATGCTGGCGGCGGGCATGCTCGCCGCCGTACCGGCATCGGCTGCCGAGATCAACGTGACCTACCCGGTCTCCGGGAGCACGATGATCAAGAAGAACAACAGCACAATGAAGGTCGGACCTGGGACTATGAAATCCAAGGTCGTGACGAAACCCGGCGGGGGAGACCTGACCGGAACGCTCAGCCTGCCGCCGACGCAGGCCGAGTTCAAGGTGATGGGAGCGATTCCGGCCAAGGCAACGGTGACGATCACCCCGACCGGTCCGGTCACCGGCACCATCGCGCAGGGTGTGGTCAACGCCCGCTCGACCGTGTACATCGAACTCAGCAATATCTGGGTCGCCGGAATCTTCTACGTGCCGGTCGGCAATGAGTGCAAGACCGAGAAGCCGGTTGTCATGGACCTGAAGTCCCAGGGCAGTTTCACCGTTTTCAACGGCGGCACTCTTGCGGGATCCTACGAAATTCCCGATTTCGCCAATTGTACGATCTTCGGGCCGTTGCTGAGCTCTCAGGTCTCCGGTCCCGGAAACACCATCACGCTCCAGCTGGGCAAGCCGACCCAGCCGTAATCCGCACGGAGTGAATTGAAGCCGGTCACCGCTCTTGGGTGATCGGCTTCAACATGAGCTCGATCTGGTTTCCCGGCCCGGACACCAGTCCGGTGAGCAGCGGGTCGAGCGTCTCGGTCACCCCGCAGCCGGTGAACGGCGGAATGGTGAACCCGCGCAGTTCCTCGTTCGGAGACTTGGGGTCGGTGCCGACCGGGCCGCCGCCGGTCGCGGTCCAGCTTCCGCCCTTCACGCTGGCCATCGCGACCTTGATCGGCTCCGCGGTCCGGCAGTTGGGACCGACGTCCAGCGGCACCCCGTTCACCTGCACCTGGCTGAGCTTCAACACCATCTGCGTGCGCATGATCTCCAATACGCCGACCTTGACGGTGCCGACGATCGCGGTCATCTTGCCGCCGGGATCGCCGGGCGGCAGGAATTCGGCGGTCCCGGAGGTCGGCATGAAGCCGAACCCGTAGAACGGCGTCTGCGCCTTCGGCAGCGCCGCGTCGGCGTACAGCGGGCTGGGCTGGCCGACGCCGCCAAAGACGGTCGACAGTCGCGCCGCCATGCCCGGCCCGAGCGAGATCGTCGCGCCCGCCTTCACGACCGTGGACTTGCCGGTGACGGTCTGCCCGGTGAAGTAGATGACGTTGCGCGCCGCGGCGAAGGTCTCCGGCAGCCCCGGCTGTTCTTGCGGCGGTTCGGGTTCGGTGGGCGGGGTCGTCTGTCTGCTGATCACCGGCACGGTCACCAGCAGTGAATCACCCGCCGCGAGCTCGCAGGCCAGCGTCACCTCGCTCGCGGGAGTGCGTTCGTTCTGCTGGAGCGTCAACGTCACGACCGGCGGCAGCACGGTGAACCGCACCTCGCCCTCCCCGGCTGTCTCGGCCGGTCCGACCGACCCGGAGCCCGCCACCGTCAGCGGCCCCTCCGCGGGCACGTCGGCCACGGTGAGGGGGAGTTCGGACTTGAGCTCGGTGGTGCGTTCGGCCTGGCGGGAGACGAGGCCAAACGCCACCCGACCGCCGACCCGCGCACTGCCCTGCGCGAGTTCGGCGGGCATCGTGAAGGCGGTGGAGATCTCCCCGAGCCGCACCGGCTCGCCGATGCGCACCCACGAGGGCGCGGTGGTGGAGATCGACACCGTGACCCGGTACCGGTCGGCTGACCCGCTCGGCACGCAGTCGAATCCCAGCACCCTGGCCACCGATACCGGCGGAGCCACGTCCGGTTCGACCGGACCAGGGCCGGGTGCGGCCGAGCCCGCGCCGGTCAGCCCGACGGACAGCACCGCGATGACCGTCAGCAACGACCGGGACCGGATCACCGGCGCCTCCCCTTCAACGTCTGGTGGTGTGAAAGGCCGAGGGCGCCCCGGCCGGGTGGCCGGAGCGCCGTGGGATGCGCGCGATCAGACGATCGTCGCGCTGCCCAACCGGGTGTTCTGTCCGGGATTGAGCGTGCAGTAGAACGGCTCCTGCGCCTGCCACTCCGGGGTCGCGTTCATGAAGTGGAAGTCCACGCGCACCACGAACTGGTTGTCCAGGTCGATCGACAGCGGCCCCGGTGCCGGGCCAGCGGTGGCGGTCGGGATGAAGGTGCCCGCGTCCTGATGGGCGTTCACCACGAAGTCGCCGGTCCCGCTGTAGGTCTGCTCGGGGATGCGGATGTCCTTGGCCCGCGTTGAGTCCAGCGTGCCGCCGGTGGCCTTGATGTCGGCGTCGCCGAAGCCGCGGATCTTGTCAACGCCTGCCAGGTTGTAGATCAGCTCGGCGACCTCTGCGGGCACGGTCGCCTTGACCGTGAGCTCGCGGATGGTGTTCTTGCTGCCCGCGGCGACCTCGTCGGGCCCGATGGCGCGGGCGTGCAGGGACAGGCTGCCCTCGCCGATCAGCGGGTAGTTGCAGGTGTAGGCGAGCGGGGTCTTCGTCTCGTAGACGATGTCCTTCGCCATGGCGGTGCCGGTGGTGAGACCGCCGACCAATCCGGCTACCAGTCCGACTGCCGCGACACGCGCCGCGACCCTCAACAGTCTGCGATTCTTCAATGAAATCAACTCCATTACCCGGAGGCCCTCAGCCGGTCAACGAACTCTGACGTTTGCAGGGTAAAACCGAATTCGTCCCGTCCGATTGTCCGGGACAAAAGAGAATTCGCGGCAACCGGGGTTACCGGCTAGTACGTTACGACCGAGTAAAGCAACCGACAAGGGCTCAATTTTAGCCACGTCCAAACGGCTGAATGTGATCAGAAAATGTTATAGGCACCCTGCAACGCAAACCCGCCGGTTTGTAGGCAAGCTATGAAAATCGGCCGCTTCCAGGCGGGTTCGGTGGAGCGTGACGTACAGTCCCGGCATGCGGAAGGTGCGGGCGGTCTTTGCTGCCCTGGGCGGGCTGATGATGCTGGTAGGGGTGGCCGCGGCCGCTCCGGGACCGGTGCGGGCGGCGAAGATCGCGCCTGTTCAGGCGGCCGCCGACGGGCCGGGCCGGGTGTGGATGGCCGGGCAGCCGCTGTGGAACCAGCGCATCGTGCTGGACAAGGATCTGGAGCGCCTCGGACTGAAATCGGGCGTGGTATCCGTGCAGTCCGGATTCAACCAGACAATCGCGCTCAAGAACGACGGCAGCGTGGTGGTCTGGGGGAACAACTACTACAAACAACTCACCGTGCCCGCCACCGCGATACCCGCAACGGCGGTCGCCTCCGGATATGGCCATCTGCTCACCCTCCGAAACGGCGGTGTGATCGCCTGGGGAAGTTCGATGTTCGGCGAAACCGAGGTGCCCGCCGAAGCGAAATCGGGAGTCGCGTCGATCTCCGCCAACGGATTCCACAACCTCGCGCTCAAGACCAATGGCACGGTGGTCTCCTGGGGCCTGGAGACCGAGGTGCCGCCGGAAGCCCGCAGTGGGATCAGCGCGGTCTCGGCGGGCGGTGACCACAGCCTGGCGCTGAAGAACGGTCGCGTCCTGGCCTGGGGCTCCAACAAGTACGGCCAGTCGACCGTGCCCGAGACGGCGCGGTCCGGCGTGGTCGCGATCTCCGCGGGCTGGCAGCACAGCCTGGCGCTCAAAGGCGACGGCACCGTGATCGGTTGGGGCAACAACGAGGACGACCAGGCCACCGTGCCCGCCGCCGCCCAAGGCGCCACCGCGATCTCCGCGGGCAGCGTGCACAGCATCGCCCTGCTCCCCGGCGGCAAGGTGGTCGCTTGGGGCCTGGCCAAGGCCCTCACCAACATGCCTCCCGAGGCAGGCTCGGGCGTCACCGCGATCTCCGCGGGCCACCAGGGCAGCATGATGCTCAAGTAGCAGCCACGATCGTGAGAGGGGTTCCGGTGCGGACCCCCAGCGGCCGCACCGGAACCCCTCCCCGCCTTATGCGGCCAGGTACTTGCGCAGGTGTTGGGCGGTCAGCGAGTCGCCCTTCTCCACCAGCTCGGCGGGTGTGCCGGTGAAGACCACCTGTCCGCCGTCGTGGCCCGCGCCGGGGCCGAGGTCGATGATCCAGTCGGCATGCGCCATCACGGCCTGGTGGTGCTCGATGACGATCACCGTGTTGCCGCCGTCCACCAGCCGGTCCAGCAGCGTGAGGAGTTGGTCGACGTCGGCCAGGTGCAGGCCGGTGGTCGGCTCGTCCAGCACATAGGTGGCCGCCTTCTCCGCCATGTGGATCGCGAGCTTGAGCCGCTGGCGTTCACCGCCGGACAGCGTGGTCAGCGGCTGGCCCAGACCGAGGTAGCCAAGGCCGACGTCGGACAGCCTGCCCAGGATGGCCCTGGCAGGGCCGGTGGTGAAGAACTCCTTCGCCTCCGCCACCGACATGGCCAGCACCTCGCTGATGTTCTTGCCGCGCAGGGTGTAGGCCAGCACCTCGGGGGTGAAGCGCTTGCCTTCGCACTGCTCGCACACCGACGCGACGCCCGCCATCATGGCCAGGTCGGTGTAGACGAGGCCGATGCCCTTGCAGTTGGTGCAGGCGCCCTCGGAGTTCGCGCTGAACAGCGCCGCCTTCACGCTGTTGGCCTTGGCGAAGGCGGTGCGGATCGGGTCCAGCAGGCCGGTGTAGGTGGCGGGGTTGCTGCGGCGGGAACCGCGGACGGGGGACTGGTCGGCGACGACCACGCCGGGCCTGCCGGGCAGGGCGCCGTGGATGAGCGAGCTTTTGCCCGAACCGGCCACCCCGGTCACGACGGTGAGCACGCCCAGCGGGATGTCGACGCTGACGTCCTTGAGGTTGTGGGTGTTCGCGCCGACGATCGGCAGGTAGCCGCGGTGCTCGCGGGCGTTGGCCCGCAGCGTTGCCCGGTGGTCGAGGTAGCGGCCGGTGAGGGAGTCCGAGCGGCGCAGGCCCGCGACGTCGCCGGTGTAGCAGATCCGCCCGCCGTTGCCACCCGCGCCGGGGCCGAGGTCGACAACGTGGTCGGCGATCTCGATGGTCTCCGGCTTGTGCTCGACGACGAGCACGGTGTTGCCCTTGTCCCGCAGCAGGAGCAGCAGTTCGTTCATGCGCTGGATGTCGTGCGGGTGCAGGCCGACGGTCGGCTCGTCGAAGACGTAGGTGACGTCGGTGAGGCTGGAGCCGAGGTGACGCACCATCTTCACCCGCTGCGCCTCCCCGCCGGAGAGGGTGCCGGATTCGCGGTCAAGGCTGAGGTAGCCAAGGCCGATCTCCACCAGCGAATCCAGGGTGTGGCTCAGGGTCGTGACCAGCGGTGCGACCGAGGGGTCGGAGATGCCGCGCATCCACACCGCCAGATCGCTGATCTGCATTGCGGAGCACTCGGCGATGTTGTGCCCGTTGACCTTCGAGGCCAGCGCGGCCGGGTTGAGGCGCGCTCCGCCGCAGGCCGCGCAGTCCCGGAAGGTGACCGCCCGGTCCACGAACGACTTGAGCTGGTTCTGCATGGTCTCGCGGTCCTTGGACAGGAACAGCCGCTGCACCTTCACCAACAGACCCTCGTAGGTGATGTTGTGCGTGCCCACCTTGACCTTGCACTGCGGCCGGTGGAGGAAGTCCTCCCACTGCTGCGCGGTGAAGTCCTTCAGCTTGGTGTCCGGGTCGTAGAAGCCGGAGTGCGCCAGCGTCTGCCAGTACCAGGAGCCGACGGTGAACCCGGGCGCGGTGATGGCGCCCTCGTTGAGCGAGAGCTCCTTGTCGACAAGCTCGTCGACGTCGATGGCGGAGACCCGGCCGAGGCCCTCGCATTCGGGGCACATGCCCTCGGGGCTGTTGAAGCTGAACGCCGTCGACGTGCCCGCATGCGGCTGGCCGAGGCGGCTGAAGATGATCCGCAGCATGGTGTGCGCGTCGGTCGCGGTGCCCACCGTTGACCGCGAGTTGGCGCCCATCCGCTCCTGGTCCACCACGATCGCGGCGCTCAGGTTGTGCAGGGAGTCCACGTCGGGGCGGCCGAGGCTGGGCATGAAGGACTGGATGAACGCGGTGTAGGTCTCGTTGATCAGCCGCTGCGATTCGGCGGCGATCGTGCCGAACACCAGCGAGGACTTGCCGGAGCCGGAAACGCCGGTGAACACCGTGAGATGGCGCTTGGGAATGTCGAGCGACACGCCGGTCAGGTTGTTCTCCCTGGCCCCGCGCACCTGGATGACGTCATGACTGTCCGCGGCCCGCACGGAACCGGCGGATGCTTCCCCCATGTTTGCTCTCCTGATACTTTATGGCGTAAAGAGACGAGCCTCGCGAGGCTACTTTATGGCGTAAGGAGATGCAAGGTGGTGGTGTTCGCCGCCCAGGGCGATGCGGAACGCACGATGGCGCTGCTGTGGCGGACGGCCGAACCCGAGGGCACCAGACCGGGCCCGCGCCAGGGCCTGACCATCGAGGAGATCGTGGCCACCGCCACGGCCATCGCCGACAAGCACGGCATGGCGGGCCTGTCCATGCGTGCGGTCGGCGAACGGCTGGGCCGTACCGCGATGGCGCTCTACACCTATGTTCCCGGCAAGAGCGAACTGGTGGATCTCATGTACGACCAGGCGCTGGCCGAACTACCCACCGAGTACGACCTCGGCGAAGGCTGGCGCGCGGCGGTGTCGGTGTGGGCCGCGGACGTGTGGGACTTCTACCTGCGGCACCCGTGGGTGCTCCAGGTGTCCCAGGCGCGCCCGGTGCTGGGACCGAACGAGTTCGCCATGATGGAGACCCTGGTCCGCATCCTGGACGCCGCGGGCCTGTCGGCGCGGCTGTGCTCAACGGTCATCGGCGCGCTGACCCAGCTGGTGCGGGGGGCCGCGCAGCTGGCCGCCGACTCTCGGCTGGCGGTTGCCGAGACCGGCATGTCCGAGGAGGACTGGTGGTACTCGCGGTCGGCGGTGTTGGAGAAAGTAGCGCCGGACTTCGGCGAGCGCTTCCCGCTGCTCACGAAGCTGGAGCGGGAAGGCGCCTTCGAACCCGACCCGGCAGCCACCTCCTACATGGAGCAGTCGGCCTGGGACACCCTGGACCTGAGCCTGGAGGTGCTCCTCGACGGCATCGAGTCCGCCGCGGGCTGACAGCAGGTCACGATTCGGCGATCAGGCATTACCGGCAGGCGGCCGGACGGACTACAAACAGTCCTGAGCGGCACCTGCGCACCGACACTGGGGAGATCTCGTGAGCGTCGAGTTTCTGGTGACCTCGCTGATCATGGTCGCCACACCGGGCACGGGCGTGCTCTACACGATGGCCGCAGGCCTCGCCCGGGGCACGCGGGCAAGCGTGATCGCGGCGGTCGGCTGCACGCTGGGGATCGTCCCGCACATGGTCGCGGCCATCACCGGTCTCGCCGCGCTGCTGCACACCAGCGCGCTGGCCTTCCAGGTGCTGAAATACCTGGGTGTGGCCTACCTGCTGTACATGGCCTGGATGACGTGGCGGGACAAAAACGCTTTGACCGTGGACCAGGACACCACGCCGCAATCGGCCACCCGCGTCATCACGACCGGTGTCCTGATCAACATCCTCAACCCGAAGCTGACCATCTTCTTCTTCGCGTTCCTGCCGCAGTTCGTCACCGCGGGCGAGCCTAACGCCCTGCTGCACATGGTTGAGCTCAGCGCGGTGTTCATGGCGCTGACGTTCGTGGTGTTCGTCGGCTACGGCCGCTTCGCCGCGGCCCTGCGCACTCATGTCATCACCCGCCCCCGCGTGCTCACCTGGCTACGCCGCACGTTCGCGGGGGCCTTCGTGGCCCTCAGTGCACGCCTCGCCGTGACGGACTAGCCCCTCTCGGGGCACGCACCCTCGCTCGTTGGAGTGGATCGGTCACCACGTCGACTGGCCGCGCCGGTGCCCGGCAACCCTGAACTGGTAAGCGCAATCCAGTCGATGGAGGTGCATCCGCATGGGACTGGCTCACACCGTGCAACAGGTCACGACCGGACGGTCGGGTGAAATCGACCGAGCCGCCGTGCTCGACATGTCCGTGCGTCACGAAGCCCCGATCAGCGACGCTCCGCTGCCCGCGCAGCCCGCGGGGGTCCTGGTGCTGCTCGTCCTGTCGCCGCAGAAGCCGAAGTAGCCACGTTCGCGGCAATAACAGGAGGCGTGCACACGATGACCGAAGCGGCCTCGGTGCGTGCGGATTACGCGCGAGTGGTCGGCGAACTATGCAACCGTGTCCTGCTCGCCCTTCGGGGCGGGCAGGACATCGGTGTGCTGTCGGACTTCCCCGCCGAGGTCGGCGGCCGCACGGCGGTTCTGGCTGCCCTGCGGGTGGTCGGCGTCGACGCCCTGACCCCACATCTGCGCTGGCGGGTCCCGTTGACCGTCACCGAGGTCGATCTGTTCGCCGAATCTCTCGCGCTCTTCCCCACGGTCGCCGACGACTCGACCACCGGCCGGGTCATGCGGTGGCGGGACTGGGCGCTGGCGACCATCGCCGAACTGCCTTCCCCCGGCGAACCGCCCGGGTGGGCGGACGATCCGGATTGGCGCGCGGTCACGGAGCGGCTGGCGCAGTTGGCCTCGCTCGCCCTGCCGGGTCTGGACGGCCCGATCCTGCGCATGGCACAGGACAATGCCATCGCGCTCGCGCGCGGTGCGACCAGGGCGGCCCTGCGCCGCGACTACCCGATCGCCGCAGGCAGCGCGCGGTGGCTGGTGCTGCTGGAAAGCCAGGGCAGCAGGCTTCCGTTGGAGCCGCGGCGGCTGGTGGACCACCTCGCCCTGGTGGGCGGCAGCGACCCGCGGGTGGCGCTGGACGTGGGCATCGCCCAACACCTGTGCACCGGGAGCGACCGATGACCGACGCCCTCGCCCGCACCGCGCATCAGCTCACCTCCCGGGCCATCGACTGGCTGCACCGACACCGGGAACTGGGTGCGTTGCCGCCGGATACCACCGCGGACCTCGCCGATCCGGACCGCGGCTACAAGCCACTGGGAGAGAGCGTGCTGGCCGCCTCGCTGGTCCTGCGCGAAGGCGTCGCCGGGCCCGCAGGGACGCGGGCGGCCGAGGAGCTGATCGCCTTCGCCTGGCAGCAGGTGTGGGACGGGGACCTGTTCTACGAGCGGCAGCTCAGGTTCCCGCTGATGACCGACCCGTTGGAGCTGTACGCGCACTTCGTCAGGACCGGCTACCGCAACCAGGCGCTCGACCGGCTGCTGGCGCACCTGCATGAACTGCGCAGCGTCAACGCGTACGAGGTGGTGCCCAACCGGCGGTTGGCGGTGGCCAACGCGGCCGTCATCGCCGGGCTAGAGGTGGACACCGACTGGGCGGCGCTGGGTGCCGCGACCTGGCTGGGGGCCACTCCCGAACCCTGGGCCATCGACTGGATGGGTGCCTACTGCGCGACCCACACGGTGTTCCACCTGACCGACTGGGCGGCCCTGCCCGACCGGCTGCCCGCGCCGATCCGCGACTACCTGCGCGTCTGGCTGCCGGTCTGGGTCGATGTCTGGCTGGAGATGCGGGAATGGGACCTGGTCGGCGAGCTGCTCATCGTCGACTGCTGCCTGCCCGAGCCGGTGTGCTCGCCCGAGGCCTGGGAGCAGCTGGCCGAGGCCCAGCGACCCGACGGCCTGTTGCCCCGCAACGGGGAAGAGCTGTCGGCGGACCCGGAGGAGGTGTACCACGACCACCGGCATCCCACGGTGGTGGCGGCCATGGCGGGCACGTTGGCGCTGTCCCGGCTGCTGCATCCGGGCCGCCTCTCGCCATGAGCCTGGTCGGCAGGCTGGACCCGCTGCTGTCCGTTCCGTCCGGTGCCACCGCGATCGCGGTGGCGGCGATCAGCGGCTCGGAGGAGGCGACCGCCTGTCGCGGGACCACCTGTCGGGGCGGCCGACCGGTCGAGGAGTCCAGTGCGTTCGAGATCGGATCGGTGACCAAGACCTTCACCGCGCTGCTGCTCGCGGAGATGGCGGATCGGGGCGAGATCGCCTTGGACGACCCGATCACCCGCTACCTGCCCGCGGACTTCCGTCCTGCCTGCCGCCCGGAGATCAGCCTCGTGCAACTGGCCACGCACACGGCCGGACTGCCCAGGCTGCCTACCAACCTCTACCTCCGGGCACTGCCCCGGTGGCGCACGAATCCCTACGCGCACTACACCGACCGGCATCTCCTGTCGGCGGTCCGCCGCTGCCGTCCTCGCGGCAGCGGTGTTCGTTACTCCAACTTCGGTGTCGGACTGTTGGGCAGGCTGCTCGCCGAAGCGGTGGGTGAGCGCTACGACGACCTGGTGGTGGGTCGGGTCTGCGCTCCGCTGGGCATGACCGACACGTCGGCCCGTCCCGGCGAGGTGATCGGACACCGCCGGGGCCGTGCCGTGCCTGCCTTCCTGATCCCCGGCCTACCCGGTGCGGGCGTGCTCCGGTCCAGCGCTCGCGATCTTCTGAGGTACCTCCGGGCCTGGCTGCGTCCCGAGGAGACCGCCCTCGCCGCCTCGTTGTGGGAGGCTGGCCGCCCCCGCTGCGAGGCGGACGGCGACCGCATGGCCCTGGTGTGGAACGTGCGCCCGCTTGGCGGTCACGACGTGTACTTCCACGGCGGGGCCACCACCGGCTTCACCGCGTTCGTCGGGTTCTGCCCCGGCACCGGGACCGCCCTTGCGGTGCTCGCGAACGTCCGGCCCACCCTCCGCCACAGCATCATCCAGCCCACCTACGACGTGCTGAAGGCGCTGATCACCCGATAGGTGAGTCGATTGCGGGAACTCGTTAACGCGCGGGTTCGTCGTCTCGATGGAGCCCGCGAAAACCGTCTTCCGACCCCCGGAGGTGATCGACATGACCATGGCTCTGCTCGCACCCGCGGAGCCCACCGCTCGACCCGTTGATCGGTCGATCGGCTCCTACTCCCGCCACCTCGATGCCCAGCGCGCCCTGGACCACCTCGCCGAGCAGGGCTTCCCCGTGCACGACGTGACCATCCTGGGGGTGGACCCGGTGATCGTCGACCGGGTCGGCGCTCGGCTCACCGTGGGCCGAGTGACGGCGCTGGGCGGGGTGGCCGGTGGCTGGTTCGGACTGCTCTTCGGTCTGCTGCTGACGATGTTCGCCGTTCGCGGCCCCGCGCTGCCGGTGATCGTGACGGGTCTGCTGACGGGCGCGGCCTTCGGCGCGCTCCTCGTCGCGGTCGGCTGGGGCTGCCTCAGCGGCCTGAACGACGTCCCGCCCGCGGGCCGGGTCGTGGCGAGCCGCTACGAACTGCTGTGCTCGCCGGCCAACGCGGAACTGGGACGTGAGCTGCTCGCCGCTGGTTGCCCTGGCCTGCCGAAGATGAGATAAAGCAGGAAGGCCGCCGCCTGCCCTTCACGCGAACCCTGCGAAGGAGGCCGACGATGGCTGCCCGCATCCCTGCGCTCGTGGCGATCTTGCTGGCCCTGACCCTGACCACCCCCGCCGCCCAAGCAGACCCGCCCGCCGCGCAGGCGGACACCTGTCCGGTGAAGTCGAAACCGGCGGGCAAGGTGCTCCAAGGCTATTGGGAGAACTGGGACGGCGCCGCCAACGGCGTGCACCCGCCGTTCGGCTGGACCCCCATCACCGATCCGAGGATCCGCCAGCACGGCTACAACGTGATCAACGCGGCCTTCCCGGTGATCCTCTCCGACGGCACAGCGCTGTGGGAGGACGGCATGGACAAAGACGTCAAGGTCGCGACCCCGGCCGAGATGTGCCAGGCCAAGGCCGATGGCGCGACGATCCTGATGTCCATCGGCGGCGCTGCCGCCGGTATGGACCTGAGCTCGACCGCGGTCGCCGACCGGTTCGTCGCCACCATCGTGCCGATCCTGAAGAAGTACAACTTCGACGGCCTCGACGTCGACATCGAAACCGGCCTGACCAGCGGCGGGAACATCAACCAAAACTCGCCGTCGCAGGCCAACCTGATCCGGATCATCGACGGCGTGCTCGCCGCGATGCCGAGCAACTTCGGGCTCACCATGGCGCCGGAAACCGCGTACGTCACCGGTGGCAGCGTCACCTACGGCTCGATCTGGGGCGCCTACCTGCCGATCGTCAAGAAGTACGCCGACAACGGCAGGCTGTGGTGGCTGAACATGCAGTACTACAACGGCAGCATGTACGGCTGTGCGGGCGACTCCTACCAGGCGGGCACGGTGCAGGGCTTCACCGCGCAGACCGACTGCCTGAACAAGGGCTTGGTGGTCCAGGGCACCACGATCCGGGTGCCCTACGACAAGCAGGCACCCGGATTGCCCGCGCAGCCTGGAGCGGGCGGCGGTCACATGCCACCATCCACGGTGGCCCAGGCCTGGAACCACTACCGGGGCGGGCTGAAGGGCCTCATGACCTGGTCCATCAACTGGGACGGCTCCAAGAACTGGACCTTCGGTGACAACGTGAAATCACTGCAGGGCCGTTAAACCCGAAAGGCACCATGATCGAGTTCAGCGCCGACGGCTTTACCCGTGACGGCCGTCCGCACCGCATCCTGTCCGGCGCGCTGCATTACTTCCGGGTGCATCCCGGGCAGTGGGGCGAGCGGCTGGCCATGCTCCGCGCCATGGGGCTGAACACGGTCGAGACCTACGTCCCCTGGAACCTGCACGAGCCCAGCCCGGGGGAGTACACCTTCGACGGCTTCGGCGACCTGGACCGCTTCCTGCGGCTGGCCGCCGAAGCCGGGCTCGACGCGATCGTGCGACCCGGCCCCTACATCTGCGCGGAGTGGGAGAACGGCGGTCTCCCACATTGGCTGGACGTGCCGCTGCGGTGCACGCACCCGGCGTACCTGGCGGCGGTGGACCGCTGGTTCGACGTGCTGATCCCGCGCATCGCCGAGCACCAGAGCAGCCGCGGCGGCAACGTCACGATGGTCCAGGTGGAGAACGAGTACGGCTCCTACGGCAGCGACGCCGCCTACCTGGGACACCTGCGGGACGGGCTCGTCCGCCGCGGCATCGACGTCCCGCTGTTCACCTCCGACGGCGCGACCGCGGTGTTCCTCACCGGCGGCTGCGTACCCGGCGTGCTGGCCACCGCCAACTTCGGCAGCGGCGCCGAGGAACAGTTCGCCGAGCTGCGCAAACACCGCCCGGACGACCCGCTGTTCTGCATGGAGTTCTGGAACGGCTGGTTCGACCACTGGGGCAGCAGCCACATCACCCGCGATCCCGCCGACGCCGCGAAGGCGTTGGAGGAGATCCTCGGCATGGGCGCCTCGGTGAACCTCTACATGGCCCACGGCGGCACCAACTTCGGCTTCTGGGCGGGCGCCAACGCCGCGGGCGAACTGCACGACGGCGCCTACAGCCCGACCGTCACCTCCTACGACTACGACGCGCCCATCGACGAGGCGGGCAGGCCAACCCCGAAGTTCCACGCCTACCGTGAAGTCCTCCAGCGCTACACCGACCTGCCGCCGATCCCCGAGTCGAAGCCACTGCTGCCTGCGGGAGAGGTCCCGCTGCCCAAGGCCCTGCGTCTGTTCGACGTGCTCGACGTGCTGGGCGCCCAGCACGTCCACACCGGACACCTGCCGTCCTTCGAGGAGCTTGGCCAGCACCAAGGGCTGCTGCTGCACCGCGCCGTGCTGTCCGGCCCCCGCCCGCCCGCACCGCTGCGCGCCCGTGAGGTTCGGGACCGGGCGCAGCTCTGGGTGGACGGCGTGGAGGAAGCCGTGTTCTCCCGCGCGGGCATCGAGGACGAGCTGAGCGAGGAGTCCGTCGAGATCGCCGCCCTACCCGAAGGCACCAGGGTCGAACTGCTGGTGGAGGCGATGGGCCGAATCAACTACGGCCCTCAGCTTGGCGAACGCAAAGGCGTCCTCGGCGGCGTGCTGCACGAACGGCAGTACGTCCACGGCTGGGAGACCATCGGCCTGCCGCTGACCGAGCTACCAGACCTGCCCTGGGAGCGCGGTCCGCGCGGCTACGGACCCGCGTTCTTTGGCGGCACCCTGCACGTCGAGAAACCCGCGGATGCGTTCCTGTCCCTTGAGAGCTGGCACAAGGGCGTGGTGTGGGTGAACGGGTTCTGCCTCGGCCGCTTCTGGCGGATCGGCCCGCAGCGCACGCTCTACCTGCCGCGCCCGGTGCTGCGCGTTGGCGAGAACGAGGTGGTCGTGTTGGAACTGCATCCCGGCACGGCGCGCTCGATCGCGGTGGTCGACGAACCCGAGCTGGGCTGAATGTTCGGTGTCGTTCGGTTGACCGGGAGTGCGTGCCCTGATCAGCGGCACGCCCACGGCCTGCCGTTCTGCGCCGGGTGCTGCCCGGACTCCTGGACTCGGCCTAGTCCGGCACCAGCAGGACGCGGTATTCCCAGGCGTCCCACAACTTGTCCGTGCTGCCGTAGCGGCGGTGGAAATCCAGCTGTTCGCCGTCGCGTTCCATCCGCTCGGCGCGCAGCCCAGTGCCTTCCAGCAGCAGGAGCAGATCGGCCGGGGTGTAGCAGCGGGCGAACTGCTCCAAGGCCCTGGACTCCTCGCCGATCGGCCACCAGCGGTCGAGGAAGCGATTGGCCACCGGGTCGTAGTCGTTGAAGTTGGCCAGGTCGACGTTGTACCGGCCGTGTTCCAACTCGCCTGCGACCCTGGCCCATTTGAATGGGCTGAACACGTCGAGGATCATGCAGCCGGTTGGGGTGAGCCAGGTGTCGCGGACGCGGCGCAGCAGGCGGCGCTGGTCGGCGTCGGTCCCGATGCCGAAGCCGTTCCAGTAGGTGACGCAGTCGAAGCCGGTGCCGACGTCGGCGAGGTAGAAGTCGCCTTCGACGACGGTGAGGTCGCGGGCTTCGGTGTGGCGGCGGGCCGCCTCGGCGCGGGCGGAGCTCAGTTCGATTGCGGTGACGTGGTGGCCGAGGTCGGCGGTCGCGGCGGCGGTGCCGCCGTCGCCCGCACCCAGTTCGAGCACCCGTTTCGGGCCGGGTCCGGCCAGCCGCTCGATGTCGGCCGCCCGTCCGCGGTCGGTGTCCTGTGGTTCGAGGTGGCCCCACCAGGGGACGACGGTGTCGAAGAAAGGCTTTACCCAGTCCACGCCGCCAATGATCACCGGGCGGTCAACCGAAATTCTCGGAGTGAGCGGTGGAATTGGTCGACGCGATAACGGCGGCGAGCTATCGGCCCGCCGCCGTTGACTGTTACGGCCCAGTTGCCGGAGGGCGGATGATGAGGGGCTTGCCCAACACGTCCGGGAACCCGCACGACGCGTCGGCAACGATCGGGGTCCGCGGTGCATTCGGATGTCCCGGTGGATCGAGGGTGAGAATCATCCGAAGGGTCCATTGCGGCGGACCGTGGTACTTCCAGAGCACCCAGGTCGGTGCGAACACATTCGTTTGTGGCGTCAACAGAACACGGTAGCCCGACGAGTCCTCGGGCCCACGGAGAATAAGCACATCGGCGCACCCCGTCCTGTTCACCACGGCTGCGACCAGCTTCGGGGCTTCCTTAGACCCGAAAACGTGAATCGTCCAGCCACGCAAGTAGATCTCGTTGAGGAGATCGTCCAGATCCAGCCGCATAACCGGCCGATTGGAATGCATCGCGCCACGGTATTGGCCAAGAGTGGATCTTCGTTGCCGAATTGACAACACCCCCTCCACCGTGTCAGCCGCTACGCCCATCCGGTAGGCCATGCCGGGCGGTTGATGACCCACAGCATGTCTGCTGTACCGCACAACAACATTTTCGACAGTCGTGCGCCCGAACGGGGCAGTACGAATTGCGGCGCTACCCCGCGGGATCGGCTGCCGCGAGTTTGCGGACCCGGACCTTCCCCGACGGGTTGCGGGGGAGCGCGTCCAGGAACACCACTGTGCGCGGCACCTTGAACCTGGCGAGGTTGTCCTTGACGTATTGCCGCACCGCGTCGGCACTGAGGTCGCGGCCCTCCTTGCGGACCACGAAGGCACGCAACGCTTGACCGAAGTCGTCGTCGGGGACGCCGATCACCGCGACATCGGCGATGGCCGAGTGCGCCGCGAGCAGGTCGGCGACCTCACCGGGGAAGACGTTCTCACCACCGGAGACGATCATGTCGTCGTCCCGGCCGTCGATGAACAGCCTGCCCGCGGCGTCGACATGGCCGACGTCGCCGGTGGACATGCGGCCGCGGATGATCTGCTTGGTGCCGCCGCCCGTGTAGCCGGTGAACTGGCTGGGATTCCCGACGAACACCCGCCCGGTGGTGCCGGCGGGTACCGGGGAGCCGTCGTTGTCGAGGATGTCCACCACCGTGCCGAACGGCGGGCGGCCGACGCAGGCGGGCTCGACGCGCAGGTCCTCCGGAGTGGCGATGGTGGCGTAGGCGGCCTCGGTGGAGCCGTACAGGTTGTAGACGACGTCGCCGAAGGCGTCCATGGCCTGCTCGGCCAGCGCGCCGCCAAGCTGGGCGCCGCCGGTGGTGATGATGCGCAGCGCCGACAGGTCGTGGCCCGCTGCGCCCGTGTCGAGGAGGCGCTTGAGCATGATCGGCACGACGACCAAGCCGGTGCAGCGGTGTTCGGCGAGGTCCGCGAGCACCTGTCCGGGGTCGAACCGCCTGCGCGTGATCACCGTGCTGCCCAGCGCCATGCTGATGCTCGTGGTGAGCAGGCCCAGACCGTGGAAGATCGGCGGCGCGATGTAGGTGGACTGGCGGGACCGGAACGGGATCTTCGACAGCACCGCGCCGGGAATGGCCAGCCCTCGCGGCTGACTGCGCTGGGCTCCCTTGGGTGTGCCGGTGGTGCCGCTGGTGAGCACCACCAGCGCACCCGGACGGGCAGGCGCGGGCGGGGGAGCGGGGTCGCCGCCGTTGACCAGGAACTCCAGAGTGGACGCCCGCGGGTTGTCCGACCACGCCACGAACCTGCCCTTGGGAGCGTCCACGCCTGCCACGACCGAGGCGAACTCCTCGTCGTACACCAGCACCTCAACGCCCTCGCGGGCACACACCTCCTCCGCCTGCGGGCCGGCGAAGTCGGTGTTGAGGAACAACGCCCGGGTGCCCAGCTTCGCGGTGGCGAACAACGCGTCGAGGAGCCCGCGGTGGTTGCGGCACAGGATGCCCACCGCGGTTCCCTCGGCGATGCCCTTGGCCCGCCAGGCGTTGGCGAGCGCGTTGGAGCGGCGGTCCAGGTCCTCGAAACCGAGCGTGCCCAGTTCGTCGACCAGGCCTGGCCGGTTGCCGTGCCGCAGCGCGGCGACCGTGATCGCGCCGCCGAGCGTGCCGTAGGCCTTCAACGCGCGGAGCATCGCCAGCAGCCTGCCCGGCGAGGCAGGGCCGAGCAGTCCCGCTTTGGTGACGGTGGCCAACGCGTGCAATTCGACCATGAGCCTGCCCGGCACGGCGCCTCCTTCTTTCGTGTGGGTGATCAGCAGGTGGTGGGCACGTTCCGGCCCGCGAACCGGGCCTCCAGGAAGCCGATCGCGGCGGGGGCGCCGGTGACGGCCAGGACGCCGTGCTCGCTGAGCACATCGCGGTACTTGGTGACCTTCACTCCCGCGGCGCAGTAGCCGGCCACGAGCTTGTCCGCGCCCGCCACCGGGATGAGCTGGTCAAAGACCGAGTGGTAGTTGTAGATCGAGGCCTTGGGCGCGTGCTTGCCCATCGTGTTGGCCGCCAGGATCTTCTGGATGTGGGGCAGCCCCAACGGGTCCGGCACGGTGCTGATGTCGCTGAGCTTCGTGAAGGCGAAACTCGCCGCCGCCTCACCGACGCACATGTTCCCGATCCTGGCGATGGCGTCCTTGCCCCGGGCGTTGAGCACGCCTTCGAGGTTCATTTCCGGATACGCCCTGGACACGCCGACCGCGGCGGCCAGCGCCAGGCCCGACGCGGCGGTGCCGTCCATGCGCCGGAACGCGGCCTCCGGGTCGGCGGGCGTGCCGCCCTCGGCGACAGCTGTCAGGGTGAGGTCGGGGGCGTAGCCGGGCTGGAGTTCAGCCGCCCAGCCGGTGGCGAGGGCACCGCCTGAGTAGCCCATCAGACCCACCGGTGCCTTCGCGTCCAAGCCCGCCTCGCCGAAGCGCAAGGTGGCGCGGATGCTGTCGAGCACGGACCGACCGGACTTGACGCCCGCGCCGTACTGGGACTGCGGTCCCTCGTAGTCCGGAACCACCACCGCCCAGCCCTTGAGCAACGCGGGGCTCATCAGCGCCAGTTCCGGCTCGGTGCCGATCCGCAACTTGTACGACGGCGCGCAGTGCGTTGCCAGGCTGTCCTCGGCCGTCTGGTACGACAGCAGGGGACGCGGCCCACCCTGGTACGGGGTGCCGGGCACCAGGACGGTGGCCGCGTCCGCGACCGGCTTGCCCTTGGCGTCCCTGGACGCGTAGAGGATCTGCCAGGACTTCACCGGGATCGGCAGGCCAAGCCCGGTGACGGTCACCGGCCGGGACCGCAGCACGGCCCCCGGCGCCACCTCGGGAAACGGGCTGGGCTGGGCGTAGAACGGGTCCTTGTCGGGTACCGGGATCGTCTCGGCGGCGCCGATCGCGGGCTGCGATGCGGACAGCGTCACCGCGGCGACCGCCGCCGCGAGCACCGCTGCGGCTAGGGGACGGATTCGGGTTGGCACGCGCAAGGGACTGCCTTTCGTTACAGGGGTCGACAGGAGGGTCGAAGCGTGGGGTCCGCCGGACCTCGGCGGTCAAGCGCGTCGCGCACCCATTGCCAGGTGACGGGGTCGACGGCGAGGAGCCCGTGCCCGACCAGCAGCAGCGGGCAGGCGTCCTGGAGAGTCACGTTGGTGACGCGGTCGGCCGGACCGGCCATGCGCCCCGTCGTGTACGGCGTCACTGCCTGGTCGTAGCGGCTGATGATGTTGGTGTAGGAGACGTCGCCGTCCACCATGCCGCCCTCGTTCACGCGCGTGATGAACTCTGACCCCGGCGCGAACTGGGCGACCACACCCCCGGCGAACGAGGGCGCCCCGGTGGTGCCCGAGTGCGGCGCGCCGAGGGCGACGAGTTCGTCGATCTGCCCGGTGCCACCGAGGAAACGCAGGTAGTGGCGGGGCATCAGACCGCCCTGGCTGTGCCCCACGAGGTCGGCCTTGCCCGCACCGGTGGCGGCGAGCACCCCCGTCACGAACGTCTTGAGCTGCGCCGCCGACGTCTCCATGAGCGCGGTGCCGCGATTGCCGTAGTCCAGCGCGAACACGCAGTAGCCCGCCTCGGTCAGGCGAGGCGCGAGCGCCGCCCAGTTCTCCGCGGAACTGGCAAAAGTGCCGTGCACAAGCACAACAGGCTCGGGATGCTCCGCCGTCGGCGCGCAATCCCAGTCATTCGCCCCCTGCACACTCCCGGCCAACGCCTTCGCCTCGGCGACCGGATCATCCGCGGCCGCAGGCACGGCGGTCGACACCAAAACCGCGCCAGCCAGGAGAAACACTCGAAGACGCGAAACCATGAACACGCCTTTCACCACTTGTTACCGCTCAGAAAGGGTGAAAGTCATCCTGATGGAGCTGTGACCCGGATCGCATCGGGTCCTATCGGTATTTCGGCGTCGTTTCCTCGTGGTTCGTCACAAGTCCGGCCGAGTGTGCCTAACCGCGCGGAAGCCCACTACCGCTTGCCAAGGTCGCGCGTGCGGGTCAGGCCGGGCGCCGCGCGGCGAGCACGACCTGCGGGCGCATCGACGGCGGCTGCGCGGGCAGCCGCAACTCGGCGACCGCCTCGAGGCCAGCCTCGACCAGCATCCCGGCCAACTGCTCGGGGCGGTACAGGTGGGTCGTCCAGGACACCGGCAAGCCGCCGTACCCCTGGGTGCGCGGGACGTCGCCGTCGCCGACGTGCGTGCCGATCAGCGCCTGACCGCCGGGGACGAGCGCCTCGGCGAAGGTTTTCAGCACGCCGGGCAGTGCCTCCCTCGGGAGGTTGAACAGCGACCACCAGCCGAGCACGCCGCCGAGCGAGGCGGGCGCGAGGTCGAGTTCGGTCGCCGAGGCCACGGAGAACCGCAGGTCCGGGTACTGCCTGCGGGCGTGCTCGACCATCCGCGGCGACAGGTCGACGCCCGAGGCATCCAGGCCTAGCTCGGTGAGGTGCGCGGTGACGATGCCGGGTCCGCAGCCGACGTCCAAGACCGGGCCGAGCCCGCGGACGGACTCGGCGAACGCGGCGAGCATGGCCCGTAGCCACGGCTCCGCCTCCAACCGGCCAACGCAGAGCTCCACATAGGCATCGGCGCACCGGTCGTAGGACTCGCGGACCGTCTCAAGATCGGAAGGCTGCTGCACGAAGGCATCCTATGCACGGCCGAGCCTCAGGGTGAGGAGATTGAAAAACCCGTCGGGCTGATCCCATTGGCCCGCAACGAGATCGTTCAGCTCGCGGCGTGATCACGATCTACGGCTGGGTGAGCCTGCGTTGCTTCAGCGCCAGGACGGTCATGGTGAGGTCGTCGGGGTCGCCCAAGCGCAGGCCGGTGAGTTGTTCGATGCGGCGCAGGCGGTAGTCGAGGGTGTTGGCGTGCACCGACAGCTTGGCCGCGGTGTCGCGGCGGTCCAGGCCGCAGTCGACGAAGACCGCCAGGGTTTGCAGAAGCTCGGGGGAGCGGCGCTGGGCGTACTCCTCCAGCGGGCCGAGCACCCTGCTGCGCAGATCCGCCGCCAACTTGGGGGAGCGGCTGAGCAGCAACTCGGGCAGCAGGTCGCCCTCGCCGATGACACCTCTGCGGCCCATCCGCCGGGCCGTCTCGACGCGCAGCCGCACGCAGTCCAGACCTGCGCCCAGGCCGTGGCGATCGGTGGGTTCGGTGATGGCGAGCACAGCGCCCGGCCGCAGCAGGTTCGACTCGTCGACACCGGCGGGCGCCAAACCCGCCACCCGGTTGCCCTCGGTCAACGCGAGGATGCCGCGTGAGCGGAACTCGATGGCCAGATGCGCGTGCTCGCGGGTCGGTGCGTCGGGAAGGGAAAGCACGAAGGGGCGGTACCGGTCCACCAGTCGCAGCCCGGTCTTCTCCGAGAGGCGCCGTAGTTCGTCGGCGCCGGTCCCGGGGTCGAGCAGGCCGTCCATCAGCGCCCGCGCCCAGCGTTCCCGCTCCGACACCAGCTGCTCGCGCTCGTCCATATAGGACTGGGCGACCGCGGAGGACACGCGGTCCACGTACTTCATGATGCGGTCGGCCACCTCCAACAGCACCCGCCGCTGCTCGTCGGTGACCGCCTGCTCGGCCAGCGACTGCCAGGCCACCCGTGCCCCGAGGCGGTAGCCGTGCAGCATGTCCTGCAGTGGCACGCCCTCCCGGCCGCGCTGCATCGCCGACTCGCGCAGTGCCGCGAGTTCGGGCTCGGTGGGCTCTCGATCATCCAGCAGGCACCGCACGAACAGTTCCAGGTTGTGCCGGATGACTTCGAGAACCTGGCCCCTCAGCATGCCGTCCGGCATCCGGGCGTAGCTGGGGATGTCGGGCAGGTGGTCATCGACGATGCGCCGCGCCACTCCCTCGAAGTCGAATCGGGCCACGAGATCGGCGACCAGCGTGTCCGTGGCCGGAACGGTGGTGCGGGGCATGGGCGCCTCCCACGGGTGTGGCTCGACCTTCCGGACCAGCGCCGCGGCCCATACGGGCGAGTGAAGAACGGTACCGTACCTCACTGGCGGCTGCGGTCGGCGTTACCTGACCAGGTACGACTGCCCGACATTACATACACGCGACTCCGGGCATAGCAGGGAAAGCGTCGTGAAACCACCCAGAAAGCCGAGGGCGTGGGTGTGGACCCCGGCGCGTTCCCCGCGGGGTCCACCGTAACTCCAGTCACAGAACTGGAGCGATGGTTCTGTCAGGGATGTCGACATGTAGTTGACGAATGTCGTTGCGCCTTAAATCATCGATTTACAGGGCAGCGACGAAAGAGCATCCATGACGATACGTCCATTTCATCCCCTCGGTCCGATGAGGTGGATGGTAATCACTCTCGCCACGATATTGATCGCCCTGTCCGGGCAGGCGGCCCACGCTGTCGCGATCACGCAGCCTGCCCAGCCCGACACCGGCCCCGGTGGCTCGAACTACCCGCATGCGGGCTTCACCGTCGAGGCGGGCGGCACCGGCAACAGCGCCTGGTTCGTCTTCCAGCCCTCGGACCCTCGACCAGCCTCCGCGCCGGTGTCGATCATGCTGCATGGTTACGGCGAGTTCGAGGGTTACGAGACCATGCGCCAGTTCGTCGAACACACCGTGCGCAAGGGTCATATCGTCGTCTATCCGCGCTGGCAGACCGGCATTCTGGACCCGCTGCCCGTGATGCCGCTTCCGGTGCATTCCGCGAACGCGGGGGTGAAAGGCGGTCTAGCCTGGCTCCAGGCGGACCCCGCCCGGGTGCAGCCGCAACTGGGTCGCGTCGGCTACTTCGGGTTCTCCTTCGGTGGCATGATCGCCGCCAACCTGGCCAACCAGCACGAGGCGCTGGGCGCCCCGGTGCCGCGTTCGCTGTACCTGTACGAGCCGCACGGCGGCCAGACCGGTGATCAGTTCGACCTGTCAATGGCGGGCATTCCGGCCGCCACGAAGGTGAGCTGTCACATCAGCATCGAATACGCATCGGAGAATCCGGATCGAGGCTGCTACACCGTATTTCCGAGATTCATTCACATCGCCAATGGCAACAAGGATTTCGTCTTGATGCGCAGTGACGATCACGGCACTCCGCCTTTGCGGGCGACGCACGGTTCGGTGGGGGCGCGCGGCGACGGGTCCGAGACCGACGCCTATGACTTCTACGCGTTCTGGAAGATATGGGACGCCATCCAGTCGTGCGCCAACTTCGGAGCGGATTGCCGGTACGGCCTGAACGGCACGCCCGAGCACCGCTCCCTCGGCCGCTGGTCCGATGGCACTCCGGTCACCGAGCTTGCGGTGGCCGACATCCCCATCCACGCGGTTTAGCCGCCTGGTCCGCGGGCGCGGTTGCGGCCGCGTGTCGCGCCGACGCCGTGGAATGGCCTTTCCTCTTTTGGTGCGGACGTGAATTTTGTGGAGCGTCTTGTACTGCCCGGGAATTGATGCAGACTTCCTGAATTGTTGGGCGGCCGCGAAACGCATTCGTATCGGACTTTTATCAGGAGAACCACAGATGCTGAGTCTGCTGAACATCGCCGGGCTGGTTTTTTCGCTTGTCGCGGCGCCGCCGGATGCCGTGCCCGAACCGAAGCTGGAGGTCCAGATCGTCACCGTCAACGGAAGCGGCTGCCCGGCGGGATCGGTCGAGGCCACCTCGGAGGGGGACGGGTTCCGTATCGGCTACACCTCCTACCAGGCTCAGATCGGACCGAACACAGATCCCTTGGACCGCAGGAAGAACTGCCAGGTCAACCTCAAGGTGACCTACCCCGCCGGTTACACCTACGGCATCTCCCGGGCCACCTATCAGGGAATGGTGTCGCTGCCCGATGGCGTGACCGCGACGCAGTCCGCGGCGTACTACTACGCGGGAATGAGCCACTCGGACCGCATCTCGCACCCGTTCAAGGGTCCGGTCAACGAGCGCTGGTCGGTGGTCGACCAGAAAGAACCTTCGCAGGTCCTTTATGTGCCTTGCGGTGAATCCCGCAATCTGAACATCAATACGGAACTCCGCATTACGGGCGAGTCCAAGACCTTCAGCTTTATCTCGATGAAGCGCCCGGACATCGACGCGGGCAACCGATACCAGGTCACTTGGAAGAAGTGCAGCTGACCTACTAGCCCTGCCGAGTGGGTGGAGGCCCCTGCCTCCACCCACTCTCCTATCTGAAGACACGGCCAGGCCCATCCCCGCCTCTTGACCAATTAGCCCTCGTTGCTGCTGGCGAGCAGCCCGAGGGTTCGAGCACGGCAGCGTGCTTAGTCAGCTCAAATGCTTCAGTGTAGATTGAAATAAACCCCGCCGAGAAATGGTCACCTTCCGATGGGGATGAAGCGCCTACGGCGCTGACAGCAAGGACAAATGGGCTCAGTGGCATGTGGCCGCGTGCCGGGCGTCCGCAAGGCTGGTGGCGGTCACGCGGCCGGTTGCGGCGGAGCTGCTTTCAGGCAACTCGCTTCTTCTTGAGATCCAGGGCCACGATCACGCCGAAGAAGAGCGCGATGATCGCGATCGGCGCCAGGTAGGTCGCCACGCCTTCCAACTCGAAGCGGCCGAACAGGAAGTTGTACAGCCCGCCCTGGCGGGCGTCGAAGATCCGCTGGCCGAGCGGCAGCAGGCCCAGCGGGACGCCCGCCACCAGCGCCAAGACCTGGAACAAGTCGTAGATCTTCGTATCCTGCTTCGCCATGGTCATCCCCCTCTACCGAACGATCGATACGATCGTATCGTATCGCGTGGGTATCCTAAGGGGGTGACCGTTGGTGAGCAGCGCAGGCGAGAGGTGCTGGAGGCACTGCTGCGCATCACCCGCCGCGAGGGCTTGGACGCGGTCAGCATGCGCACCGTCGCCGCCGAGGCAGGGACCTCGCTTGGTTTCGTGCAGCGTCAGTTCCGCACCAAGAACGACATGGTCAAGGCCGCGTTCGAGCACACCCTTCACCTGCTCGGGCAGCGCATCGAGAAGCACCTCGTGGACGTCGAGTACGGCTATCCCGCCCGGCTGTTCCTGCAGCGGGTCGCGGGCGAGTTGCTGCTCACCGAGGAGGCCTACCTCGATGAGGCTCAGGTGTGGATCGCGTTCCTGGCCCGTGCCGTGGTGGCGCCCGACCTGGCGGAGGAGCTGCGCAGGCATTATCAGGGCGGCCACGACCTGATTGCCGCCGTGATCCTGATGGCCCGGGACGCGGGCCAGATTCCGGCGGAGGTCGACCCCGACCGGGAGGCCACCGCGTTGCTCGCGCTGGTCGACGGCCTCACCGTCCACAACCTCATCGGGCGCTGTGATCCGCAGACAGCGCACGAGATCGTCCGCACCCATCTGGAACGGCTCTGCGGCGTTTAGCGCTTGAGACCTGGTCTCAGAAACTTGTGATGGGAGACCTGATGGGTTCGTTCGATGTGCCGCTGGACGATGAACGCACCCAGCTCGAAGCGTTCATCGAGGAATATCGCGATGCCATCGAGTTGACTCTCCACGGTCTCACCGAGAAGCGGGCCCGCCGCAGGCTCGTCTCGTCGGCGACGACGCTGCTCGGGCTGCTCAAGCACGTCACGTGGATGCAGCGGGTGTGGTTTGAGGAGTGCGTCGGCGGCACGTCCCGCCAGGAGCTCGGCCTGGTGCGGAGTCCGGAGGACTCCTTCCGGCTCTCCGATGAGGACACCGTCGCCTCGGTCACGGCAGCCCACCGGGAAGCTTGCGCCACGGCTCGGGCGGCGGTCGCGGACCTGCCACTGGACGCCGTCGTGACCGGCCACCGGGCCGGACCGCGCACGCTCCGATGGGTGTACCTGCAAGTTCTGCGGGAGCTGGCCCACCACTGCGGACACGCCGACATCTTGCGCGAACAGGTACTCGCCGACTGAGCCCTCAGTCGGCGGGGGTCGACTCGTAGGCCGCCAGTGCGGCGATCAGGCGGGGGAGGTCGGCGGCCCGTGTGGTGTCCAGCCGGGTGAGTGAGGCGATCTTGCGCAGGCGGTAGTCCACCGTGTTGGGGTGGATGTGCAGCAGGCCCGCGGTCTGGCGCCGGTTCAGGCCGCTGTCCAGGTAGGTGCGCAGGGTGTCCAGCAGTTCCGGTTGCTCGGCCACCGGGCGGAACAACCGCGCCAGTTCATCGCGTGCGGCGCTGGGCCTGGTGAGCTGGTACTCCAGCAGCAGATCGTCCAGCCGGTACACCTCGGGCGCCCGGCGATGGGCCAACGCCACCTCCAGCACTTCGCGCGCCAGCTTGGCCGCGGCGGGCACGCCGTCGGGCTTGGTGGACGCCGCGCCCGCGGTGATCTCCGCGCCCGCGGCGCGGCTCATCCGATCCCGAAGCTCCCGGAGCCGAGGCCAATCCGCGTCGGCCTTGTCCACGGGGAGCAGCACCAGCCCGCCTTCGGGCGACAGGGTGGACAACACGGCCCCGCGGGCCTGCCAGTCCAACTCGGTGCGGAGCCTGCGCAGTTTGCGCCGGGCGGCGACGGCGGGGTCGACGGTGACGGACAGCTCGTCGGGATGCGGCGCGATGTGTAGCGCCAACACCAGGTATGCCGCGGGCAGCGGAAGCTCCATGCGGCGTGCGGCCTCGTCGGCGGGCTCGCCGTCGAGCAGGGCGGACAGCAGGCTGTGTCGCGCCACGTGCTGCTCGCCGAAGATCACCTTCTCCTCGGCGAGATACCCGACGGTCACGGCGGCACTGACGCGCTGAAGGAACCCGAGTTGCAGCGCGTAGATGTCCAGCAGGGCCTCCATGTCCTCCTCGGTGGTCCGGGCGCGCATCGCGTCCCAGCACACGCCGATCCCGAGGTGGTAGGCGGTGAGGACGACCTCAAGGGGCACGCCTTCCTCGGCCCGTCGCGCCGCCGACTCGCGGAGTGCGGCGAATTCGGCGTCGTCGGGATACTGGCCGGTGGCGATCACCTGGGCGAACAGCCTGATGCTGTGCTCGACCACCCTGGCGATGTCGCCTGCCAGCTCCTCTCCCGGCAGCTGGCGGTAGACCGGCAGCTGCTCGGTCAGCCGGGAAAGGACGGCGGGCACCAAGTCGGGCAGGTCGTCGACCAGCATGCGGTCGAGCGGCGCGACCGTGACGAACGGTCTGTTACCCATCACAGACTCCCGGCCTCCAAGTCTGGACGAATCCCAGCGGGGGGACGCTGATGTGTGCCACATCATGTGAAGCACACAACCTACTCTGAAGTAACTTGTTCGGAAAGGGCCCGCCGTGCGTCGTGTCGCGCTGGTTGCCATCGCGTTGATCGCCTTCCTCAACACTCCGGCCAGCGCGGCCACCGCGCCAGGCTGGGATCGGCCCGGCCCGCATGCGGTAGCCGTGCAGCTGTTCCCGACGCACACCTTCTACGTCCCGCAGCAGCCGGACGGGAAGTTCCCGGTGATCCTCTGGGGCAATGGCACCGGCGCCGTTCCCGCGTTCTACGACGAGCTTCTGCGGCACTTCGCCAGCCACGGGTTCATCGTCGCTGCGGCGAACACCCCGATGGCCGGCACCGGGCTCGACCTGCGGCTGGGCATCGACATCCTCGCGAACCGCAACAAATGGCAGGGCGACCCGCTGTTCGGCAAGGTCGACCTGGACCACATCGGGGCCGCGGGCCACTCGCAGGGCGGCATGGGCGCTCTCAACGCCGCGGCCGATGAGCGCGTGGACACCGTGATTCCGTTCCAGCCCGGTCCCGATGGCCCGACCCAGGGTTTGCACGGACCGGTGTTCTTCCTGGCGGGCGACAACGATCAACTGGTGCCGTCCAGCACGGTCGGCAGTTACTTCCGCGGTGCCGAGCACGTGCCCGCGGTCTTCGGTGCCCTCAAGCGCGCCGACCATTTCGAGCCCGTCATGCACGGCGGTCGCTTCCGCGGCCCGGCCACGGCGTGGTTCCGCTACCACCTGGCGGGCGATGAATCCGCCCGCGCCGAGTTCTACGGTCAGACCTGCGCACTCTGCGACCACGCCGATTGGACCGTCCAACGCAACGCCAAAGCCCTTGCGAGTTGACAGGCGGCGTCGGCCGATCGCGAACGATTATTAATTGCCCGTTACCCACCACTCACGGTCGTATGGCGGACGGGGTGTGGAATCACGTTCCGCGGTGGAAATGCGCGACTAACGAGACGCACATGTTGCGCTGATTGGCTGCGTGCGCGCTGGAAAATCCAGCGTACCGGCGTGGTCAATCGTCTGAATGCGCGTCCGGGTGACCCCTTCGGGGGGAGGCAACGTGCGTTTGCTGGTACTCACCGTGGCTGTGGACCCGTTTCGGATATTGCCCGCCCTGTCGTTGTTGGCGCATGACGTTCACCGGGAACCGCCGGTGACGGGTTCGCTGATCGGCGGTGAGCCCTACGACGCGGTGTTGGTAGACGCCCGCACCCAACCCACGAACGCAGCCAGGCTGTGTCAGCGAATTCGGGCGACGCGGATGTTCATGCCGCTGGTGGCGGTGGTGGCCGAGGACAGCCTGGGCAGCGACTGGTCGCAGGCTCGGATCGACCAGTTGGTGTTGGAGACGGCGGGGCCCGCGGAGGTGGATGCCAGGTTGCGGCTGTTGCGACCGCGGGTCGTGGACGGGGTGACGGCGTCGGGGGCGCTGGTGGTGGGGGATTTGGTGCTGGACGAGCACACCTACACGGCGTTGATCGGTGGGCGGAAGATCGCCCTGAGCCACCGGGAGTTCGAGCTGCTGCGTTATCTCGCGCAGCACGCGGGGGAGCCGGTGACGCGGCATGAGTTGCTGCACGCGGTGTGGGCGGGCAACGAAAGCTGTGGTGAGCGCACGGTGGACGTGCATGTGCTGCGGCTGCGCGACAAGTTCGGCCCCGCCTACCGGCAGGTCATTCGGACCATTCGGTATCAGGGCTACAAGCTGATCGCGCCCGCGGCCCGATTGGCCGAGACAGGGTGAGGAGCACTTAGCAACATCGGAACGTCGATGTCATATGGCGCAACCAAAGTTCTGGTGCACTCGGGCGCACCAGCATAGGAGGGCGAATCAACGTGACTTCGACCGAAACGGGCATTCTGCCGCTGTCGCAAGAGGCGCAGGATCTGTTGTTCCGCCAGGCGCGCACGGCCAACAGTTTCAGCGACGAGCCGGTCACCGATGCGCAGCTGGAGGGCATTTACGACCTCCTGAAATGGGCGCCTACCTCCGCCAATACGCAACCGCTTCGGATCGCCGCGGTGCGCAGCCCGGAAGCCAAGGCGCGGCTGCTGCCGCATATGGCCGAGGGCAACCGGGCGAAGACCGCATCCGCGCCGGTCACCCTGCTGCTGGCGGCCGATCGCGATTTCGACGCCTATATGCCTCGGCTGTTGCCGTTCGCGCCGGAGATGCGGGAGATGTTCGCCGACCCCGAGGTCCGCGCGCAGGCCGCCGACTACAACGCGACCTTGCAGGCCGGATACGCGATCCTGGCCATCCGCGCCGCCGGGCTGGCCGCGGGGCCGATGATCGGTTTCGATCCCGTGGGCATCGATCGGGAGTTCTTCTCCGGCGGCAGCAACCACATCGTGCTGGTGGTCAACGTGGGCAAGCCGGGCGTTGACCCGTGGTTCGACCGCCTGCCGCGGTTGGATTACGACGAGGTAGTAACCGTCCTCTGAGGACCGTTGAGCACTCCGGGCAATCGAAGTCGCTCACGCGCATCAACATTTCCTGATCGCCGTGTGCGAATTTCCGTGATGGGCTGCACCAATTCCCCGCGCATTGGTGTGACCGCGCTCTCGGTTGCGCGAGATGGTTCTGTTACAGATAAGCAAAAGAAGCGACATCATGGGCAATAGTCGGGTGCTTGACTTTCCTCATGCACGAACCACCGAGATGTTCTCGCCCGGAGAATCTCTGCCGAATGAAACCGGACGAGTTCGCATGCGCGGACCGGAGAAGTGCATCACCGTGTACCCCTCAGATAGAGGAGCCATCTTGAACAAGAACCACTCCGCCTCCAGCGAATCCACCGGCGCGGCGCGTCGGGTCGGTCGGGTGGCCGCACTGGCGGCGCCGTTCATCGCGCTGTCGCTGCTCGGTGCGGGCAACGCTTCCGCGGCCGAGGCCCACCCCACCCACGGCGGCGAGGACCCGGTCACCAACCTGGTCAGCGCGATTTCTCACCACTGGATCGAGCACCACGAGGGCAAGTCCCTCCTGGACGAGCCTGCCGTCATCCTCGGCGACCCGCAGGGCTACGTGGAAATCCACCTCGAGATGCTTAAAGACGGCCTCACCTGATCGTCAGCCGCGATCAAGGTGTGAGGTGGCCCGCCGTCCCGTGGCCGGCGGGCCACCTCGGTCGTTGACAGAGCAAGTTCGCCCTCCCGCAGGTCGCAACCCATCCGTCCTCTTGGGAGGAGATCGATGCAGGCACCCGACGTCGTCGAGCGCGCAACGGCGCTGCGCCCGCTGCTCGAAGACCAGCGGGCGATGGGTGACGAACTGCGCCGCCTGACCGGCGAGACGGTCACCATGCTGGAAAGCGCGGGCCTGTTCCGCCTATTCGTGCCCGCCCGATTCGGCGGGCTGGAATGCGGACTGCGCACCGCGATCGACGCCACCGCCGAGATCGCGAAGGCCGACCCCTCAGCGGCCTGGGTCGTGATGATCCTCGGCTCCGCGAGTTGGATCACCGGCCTCTACCCGGTCGCCGCCCAGTCGGAGCTCTACTCCGCAGGCCCCGACACCCGCGTGTGCGCGGTATTCACCCCCAAATCCACCGCCCGCCGCGTCGACGGCGGCTGGCGGCTCACCGGCCGGTGGGCGCCCGCCTCGGGCTGTCTCCACGCGCAGTGGGCCATCCTCGGCTTCCCCATGGTGGACGCCGACGGCGAGAACCGCGGCCCCGGTTTCGCACTGGTCCCACTGAGCGAACTGCGAGTCGAGGACACCTGGTTCACGGTGGGCATGCGCGCCACCGGCAGCAACCTGCTCATCGGCGACGACGTGTTCGTTCCCGAACACCGCGTGCTGTCCGCCCGCCACGCCGTCGCGGGCCGCTACCCGAACGAACCCGCCACCCCCCGCTACCGGTCGGCGTTCTTCCCGACACTGGCCGCGTTCATGATCGCCCCCTACCTCGGTATGGCCGAGGCCGCGCTGGACTTCGTCGTGGAGCAGGCGGGCAAGCGCGGCATCGCCTTCACCGACTACGCGGTGCAGGCGGAATCCACCGCGTTCCAGTTGGCCGTCGCCGAGAGCGCCGCCAAGCTGGACGTGGTCCGCCTGCTCGCGCGCAACGCCGCCGACACCATCGACGGCCACGCCGCGGCGGACACGTACCCCGACTACCTGACCCGCGCCAGGGTCCGCCTGCACACCGGCCACGCCGTGAAGCAGTGCCTGGAGATCGTGGACACCCTGATCTCCGCCCACGGCGCCGCCGCGTTCGCGGAGTCCAATCCGCTGAGCGTCTACCTGCGCGATCTGCACACCGCCGCCCGCCACGGCGTGGCCAGCCCCGCCACCAACAACGAACTGTTCGGCCGGGCGCTGCTGGGTGTGCAGCCCAACATCACCGAGCTGATCTAGCCCCGGGGACACCCATGACGACCACAGCGCTGCGCACCGAGCGCAACCCCACCAGACTCCGAGCCCACACCCGAGAGATCGACACCGACGAGCCCCTGCTGGACATGCTGCCCAGCCCGCAGCGCGTGCTGTCCTGGGTGCGTGGGGGAGAGGGCCTGGTCGGCTGGGGCGAGGCGTTCCGCATCGCCACCCGAGGCGCGACCCGCTTCCGCGCCGCCGACGCCGCCTGGCGGCAGGTGGCCGCCACCATCGACGTCGAGGACGAGGTCGGCCTACCCGGCAGCGGCCTGCTCGCCTTCGCCAGCTTCGCCTTCGCCGACGACCCCGGCCAATCGGTCCTGATCGTCCCCCGAGTCATCGTCGGCCGCCGCGACGGCCGCACCTGGATCACCGAAATCAGCGGCCACCGCCTCGGCTCCCTGGGCACCAGCCGACCGGTGGCGGAACCCGGCCCCCTGCGCTGGCGGGAAGGCAGCCTGCCCACCGGCCGCTGGCGACAAGCCGTCGCCGAGGCCGTCGACCGCATGGGTGCGAAGCGCGCCGGCCTCGACAAGGTGGTGCTGGCCCGCGACCTGCTCGCCGAGGCCGCCGACCCGATCGACGCGCGCTTCGTGCTGCGCAGGCTCGCCGAGAAGTACCCGTCGTGTTGGGCCTTCGCCGTGCAGGGCCTCGTCGGCGCCACTCCCGAACTGCTGCTGCGGCGTTACCAAGGCGAAGTCAGCTCTCAGGTATTGGCAGGCACGAGCTGGCGGGCCGATCAGAACCTCCTGGAGTCGCCCACCTATCTGCGGGAGCACCGCCTCGCGGTGGAGTCGCTGGTGGCGCAGCTCAGCCCACACTGCTCCCGCTTGGACACCGACGGGCCGTTCGTGTTGCGGCTGCGCAACGTCGCGCACTTGGCCACCGATGTGCGCGGAGTACTCGACCCGCGCCAGCCGTCGCTGCTGGAACTAGCCGGGCAGGTCCACCCCACCGCAGCCGTCGGCGGAACTCCCCGCGTGGACGCCGTGCGGGTGATCGCCGAGTTGGAGGGCGGAGCAGGCCTGGACCGAGGCCGCTACGCCGCACCGATCGGCTGGATCGACGCGACCGGCGACGGGGAGTTCGGCCTCGCACTGCGATGCGCGCAGCTTTCCGGGCGGCAGGCCCGGCTGTTCGCGGGCGGCGGGCTGGTAGCGGGCTCCGACCCGGACGCCGAGGTGCAGGAGACCCATGCCAAGTTCAGCGCCATGCGCACCGCGCTGGGCGGCTGATCAGCGAGGTTTCGAGGGAGGCGCCATGCAGCAGCCACCACCGGCCCCCACGGTCGTCGTGGACACCATGCACGCGGCGTTCCTGGCACGAGCGCTGTACGTGGTCGCCGAGTTGGGCATCGCCGATGTGCTGGTGTCGGGGCCGAAGTCATGCGCCGACCTGGCCGCAAAACTTGGCGTCGAACCCGCGCCGCTGCACCAGATCTTGCGTGCGGTCGCGAGCACCGGCTTGCTCCGCACCGACCGCCCCGAGGTGGTCGGCGTTGGCCAGACCTACTCCCTGACCGAGACGGGCCGGATGCTGGAGGAAGGCCATCCCAGCGGCACCCGCGACCTGATCCTCACCATGCAGGGTCCGACAGTGTGGAACTGCCTGGCGGTGTTGGGGGACCGCATCAGTTCAGGTCGCACTGGGCCAGAACTCGCTTATGGCGTGGCGTTCTTCGACCACCTGGCCCAGCAACCGCAGGTCGCGGCGTCGTTCAACCGCATGATGATCGCCACCGGCGCCACTGAGCCCCCGGCTGTCGCCCGTGCTTATGACTTTTCGTGGGCAGGCAACGTGGTGGATATCGGTGGCGGCATCGGCACCCTGTTGTTGGCAGTCCTGAATGAGCACCCCCACCTGGTGGGCACGGTGTTCGACCGCGCCGAGGTAACCGAACACGCCCGAGCGCGAATCGCAGAAGCGGGCACGACCCACCGCTGCCAGGTCCGCGCAGGAAACTTCTTCGAGCGCATCCCGGCAGGCGCGGACGCTTACCTGATGTCGAGAATCCTGCATGACTGGGACGACGAGGACTGCATACGCATTCTCCGCACCTGCGCCGCCGCGATGACGCCGAGGAGCAGACTGCTCATTGTCGAGAAGGTGCTCCCCGCAGGCGACGAGCCGCACGTCGGCAAGATGCTGGACTTGGTGATGCTCACCCTCACCAGCGGCCGCGAACGCACGGCCGAGGAGTACCGTCACCTGCTGGCCGAGGCTGGCTTTCATATGCAGCGTCTGATCCCCACCGACTCGCCATGCAGCATCATCGAAGCGGTGCTTGCCAGCTGAAGCCGCGTGGGCCCGTGATTGAGTTGTTCGGTTCCACCCACCCACTTGTGAGGCCTGACCTGGGGCGATAGCTGCGAGAAACGCCTGCCATCCGGAGCGTCGGAAGGCGAGAATCGGCCCGTCCGGATCTTCCAGTCCAGCCTCGTGAGTGCGGAGTTGCGTTCTAACGCAACTGTGCACTCACGAGCCTCTGCTTGGCCATGGCGCAATAGGTATCGGCTAGGCGTCTGAGCATGCGCGGGGCGCATCCTTGGTTGCGACTCCGCTCGCGAACTCGGCGATGAACTCTCTGGATTTCTGTGCGTTCAGGGCGATGTCGTCCAGCACTTCGATGGCGTGCCGATGGGCGTCGATCTCGGCGGGATCGTCGATGAACACACAACCTGTTTGGCTGTCGGGGTAGATGATTGGGCCGAAGTCCTTGAACTCCATCAGGATGAAGGCGCCAGCACTAGCCGGATGGGCTCCGACATCATCGGGGATCACCCGCACACTGATGTTCTGTCGAACTGACATTCGCAACACATGATGCAACTGGTTGGACATCACAGCGCGACCACCTACGCGTGCACGTAGCACCGGCTCGGTGATAATAAAGCGGAATTCACAACTCCAGATTCGATCCAGAACCTTTTGCCGGGCAAGCCTTGCGGCCACTCGCTGTTCGATTTCGTCGTCCGTAAGCCTGCGCCAGCTTTTCATGACAGCGTGGGTATATCTCGGAGTCTGAAGCAAACCCGGAATGAGTAGAGGTTGAACATCGGTATACCGAATTGCTGTTTCTTCGTACTCCTTGAGTGTCTTTAGCTGCTCCTGCTTCCGAGGGTTGAACTTGTGCCACCAGTTCCGCTCGGAGAGTGAGCCTGCCAAACCAACCAGGCGGTCAAATTCCGTGCCGCCTCCTACTCCACAGACAGCCAAGAATGCGATCACATCTTTCGCACTGCCGCCCCGCTTGCCGTTGAGCAGCTTGGAGACACGGCCTTGGCCCCACTTGAGGTGGCGCGCGATCTTCGCTGCGGTGAGGTCCGCCTCTTCCATGGCGCTCCGCAGGCCATCCCCGAGTTTTCGACTACGGATCGTTGGGTCTCGATCTTCCATGGCTATCCACCATACGAGCCCCGGGGACAAGGAAATCCCCGTTTCGGGCAACTGTGCCGGATTGGATGGCGGGCTTGTCCCAGGGGACAAGTCCGTCAGTTGAAGGCCGCCAGGAGTCCGACATTCGCAATGCGTTCTGATACCGCGTTCTTGAGCGTCCGGTGCAATGCGCGGCGACCGGATCTGTCGATCGGGACCTCCACCACTCGCAGGCCCGAGCCGGGTTCTGCGCCCGCCGACAGCGCTGCGAGCAACTCCGCCGAATTCGTCACCAGTGTGTGGGCGACCCCGTTGGCCTGGCACAGGGCGCCGATATCCGTTCCGTGTGGCGTGCCGAAGAGGCGCTCGAAGGCGTGCGCGTACTCCGGAGCGCCCTGTTCCAGCAGCGTGAACACACTCCCTCCATCATCGTTGGCCACCACGATGGTCAGGTCCGGCCGCGGCTCCTGCGGACCTGCCAACAATCCATTCACGTCATGGCGAAACGTCAGATCACCCAACAACGCATACGACGGACCGCCATGCACCAGCGCGGCACCGACCGCCGCCGACACCACCCCATCGATTCCCGCGACACCCCTGTTGCCCAACACCGTCACATCGCCCCGTGGCCGCGCCATCAACGCCAGATCCCGCACCGGACTCGACGGCCCAGCGAACAACATCGCCCCGCTGGGCAACCCGTCCACCACCGCGCGCGCCAGCGATGGACCGGTACCCGTACCTGATGTCGCCTGATCGAGCGCGGCGTCCAGCCCTGCCGCAACCGCGTCGTCCGCCCGCCGCCAATGTTCCGCGAAATCCGCCGTCGGTGACCAATCGTCCGGCAGTGCGCCCACCGCGCGCACGGAGCCGACCGTGTCCGTCCACAACAGGCGGGATGGTCCCGGTGCGGCGAACACGTCAATGCGCTTATCGCCCAACAACTGCTGCACGACTCGATGCAGAGTCGGCCTGCCCACCACGATTACTTGACGTGGCAGCAGCTCCGGCGCCGAACCCGACAGCGCCTCGGCCAGCAACCACACGCCCGCTCTTAGCGACCGGTCCCACAGCGGAGACCCCGGTTCGGCCACGACCGGCAACCCCGCAGGCACGACCCCCGCCCCACCCTGCCCGCCGAGTATCAGGGTCGGTGCGTCCGGGTCCACCGGCAGCGGGTCCAATTCTTCCCGATACGCGGCGATTCGCGTCCACGACACGCCGTCCGGTCGACCGCACAAACGTTCGAACCAGTTCGCCGAGCCATCCGGTACCAGCGGCTCGCGGAACGGCACATTGACATGCACCGGCCCCGCAGGCCCGGACACCGCGCCCGTCGCCTTCGCCACCACCCGGTCGACCGCCGACCGCCACAGCGCCTGCTGCCCAGCCCGCGGCTCGGCGACCGGCAACACCACCGACGAACGCGTCGCCGACCCGTACAGGCCGTGCTGGTCGATCGTCTGGCTGGCGCCGGTCCCGTACACCTCGATCGGCCGGTCGGCGGTGATCACGATCAGTGGGACGCCGCTGTAGGAGGCCTCCAACACGGCGGGATGCAGGTTCGCCGCCGCCGTGCCCGAGGTGCAGACCACCGGTACCGGCCGCCCGGAGCGCATCGCCAGCCCCACCGCCAAGTACCCGGCGCTGCGTTCGTCAATCCGCACATGCAGCCGCAGCCGGGCATCCCGGTCGGCCGCGTGCAACGCGAATGCCAGCGGCGCATTGCGCGAGCCGGGACACAGCACGGCGTCCCGGACTCCGCTCCGGATCAGCTCGTCCACCAGCACGGATGCCTGCGCGGTTGAGGGGTTCACGAAGCGAAACTAAGCGCGGCGGGTTGCCCGAGATGACAGCGCCGTCAACTACAAGCAAATCCCCGACAAGAGGGCACAAGGAAAGCGTATGCCCTGCTCACAGGACGGGAAGCGCCCTCGCTTTCGCCCTCGCGGCCCGCCGAATCGCACTCAGCCGCTCGTGGAAGGGGTGGTGCCGATTCTGATCCAGATTAAGCGGCAGATCGACCTGATTGATGGCAGCCGATTCCACCAACCACGGCTCGGGACACACATACCACGAAACCCTGGCATGGGTGTCCATCCAGTCCGATAGCTCCTTCTCACCGCCCTCGGCGAAGATCAGACGCTCGGAGCTGCCGACCCTACGAAGTGGGAGTTCCAGTAGACAGCCCAGGGTGAGGCGCAAGGTAGATGACGACGCGTTGCCGTTGAGATGGTCGCGGAGTCGAGGACGCAGCGTCCGGGTTCCGCGGGGCTTCGGAGCGATGCCGACATAGAGGAGACGGTTGGCTTCCAGTTCGCCGACCAGCGGAACGGTGAACTGCCAGCCGTAGACGCCGGGTTTGGCGGGTACCGGTGAGGGGCGGACCAGGAGCTCTCGGCGAGTCCACAATTTGTCCGGAAACTGGAGTTTGGCAATGAGTTCCGGCCCGGCGCAGCTGTGTGCGCTCGCGTTCATCCTTATATTCTGCCGCTGCGGAGTTCGCACGCGCGTACGAATCCACGGACTTGTCCGCTCGTGTCCTCCCATTGTGTGTTCAGTGGTGCGACGATGCAGATTCCACGTGGATGGGGGATCGAGTGTCCGCTTCACGGCATCGGCGGCTGATCGCCGCAGGTCTGGGTTGTGTGCTGCTGTCCGTTATGGCTGTGCCCGCTGGTGGTGCCGCTGTGTTGGGCGGGTGCTCGCCGGTGATCGATGAGCGGGTGTTCGCGAATGCCGCGCAGCTTCGGGAGCTCGACGCGAAGGTCGCGAGCTTCGGGTTGCGGTCGACCGGGAGTCCGGCGCATGAGCGCATGATCGACTGGGTGGAGGACAGCGTCGAGCGGATGCCCGGGTTCCGGGTGGAGTCGCAGACGTTCAAGATCCAGCGGTGGCAGCCGGAGGGCGGCGACCTGGAGAAGGCGGGCGGCCTCGGTGTCGTCGAGGCTGGGGGAGCGGTTCGGGTGGTGCCGGTGGCGGGGGCCATTCCCTACAGCCTGCCGTCGCAGGGCAGCGCGGGAGAGTTGGTGCACCTGCCGCTGACCGAGTCGATCACCGCGGCGAACGCGCGGGGCAAGGTCGTGATGCGGGACTTCCCCGAGGTGGACCGGGGGTACTTCGCCGAGCCCGCCCTCAACAAGGACCTCACCGACGCCGGGCTGGCGGGTGCCGCCGGGCTGATCGTGGCGTTCGACTTTCCCCGCGAGCAGGTGCGGGGCTACTGGGACCCGCACTTGGGTACGCACTACCGGGTGCCTGGGGTGTTCGTGGGTGTGGATGAGGCCCAGCAGCTCAAGCAGTCGGTCGGCAAGCAGGTGAAGGTGTCGGTGTCGGCGCGCCGGGATGCCGCCGACACGCGGTCGCTGATCGCGACTCTGCCCGGTCGCAGCGCGGAACGGGTCGTAGTGGACACCAACACCGACGGCAACACCTGGGTGCAGGAGAACGGCAACGCGGCGCTGCTGGCGCTGGCGGACTACTTCGCGCGGCAGCCGCTGCGGTGCAGGCCGCGCACCCTGGAGTTCGTCTTCGCGACCGGCCACCTGCACCGGCCCGCGGAGGGTACCGAGTTCCGCGCCCGGCAACTGGACGCCGAGTACGACAAGGGCACGGTGGCGTTCGCGATGGCCATCGAGCACCTTGGCACCCGCGAGATTCTGCCCGCACCGCGTACCGATGGGCCGGGCCGCGACCTCAAGCTGACCGGCGCGGCCGAGAACACGGCGTGGTTCTTCGGCAATCCGCTGTTCGCGACCACCGCCATCGAGGCGACCACTCGGCGCGGCGTGGACCGCACGTACTTCCTTCCCGGCGGTGACCTGCCCAATCCCGTGCGGGTTCCGCCGAACTGTTCCTTCGGCGGCATCGGTGGGCTGTTCCACGGGCACCTGATTCCCACCCTGGCCACGATCTCCGGGCCGTGGTCGCTGTGGGCGCCCTCGTTCGGCGAATCCGCCATCGATCACGAACGCATGCGCCGACAGACCCTGGCGGCGGGGGACATGCTGCTGACCCTGAACAGCCTGCCCCGTGAAGTCATCGCGGGCCAGTACCCGGCCTGGCGTTTGGCTCGGTCCCTGGGTGCCCCGACCTGCCCGCACGACCTTCCGCCGGAGCAGGCGCCGTAGCGGCTACTGCTGGTCTTCGGCGAAAACCTCGGTCAGCAGACCGTCCGCGGCGGGCGGGTAGGTGAGGAGCTGCTGGGGGTCGGTGATGCCCGCTCGGTTGAGGTGGGCGTCCCTACTGACCGGGGTGTTGGGAACGACGTCGAGGGCCGCGGTGCCGCCGAGTGCGGCGTCGGGGCTCTCCAGGTCGCGGTTGCCCCGTTTCGCCGTCACCGTGATGTTGCTGTCGCCTGCCACGACGGGGTTGCTGAGGATCTGGTCGACCATGTCCTCGTGGTAGTAGGCGGCGCGGAGCCACGGGTGTTGGCGGGCGGCGTTGAGGCGCAGTGGCGTGATCACAGGCAGTTCCAGACGAAGATCAGGTGCTGATTGGTCACGGTCGCCTTGCAGAGGGCTTGGACCTCGCCAAGCCAGGTGCGCAGCGAGAGGGCGGAAATGCCTTCCAGCTCGGGGAACTGGCTCCAGTCGGTGGCCAGCGCGTCGAGATTCTGGTCGCCGACGGCGGGCAGCAGGCGGATGGTGCGTTCGCTGAGGGTGGTGACGACGGGCGCGGTGTAGAGGTTGGGCTGCTCGACGGGGGTGGACACCGCCGTGTCCAGGGCTTCCTCGATGGACGTATGCGACAGCAGCACGTCGAGTACCGCCAGGGCGGCCGGGTCGAGCCCGCGTGCCCGCACGGTGGGAAAGCCGAAGGACTGCGGGTCAGGAAACCCGGCCTCGCGGTAGGCGGGCAGGGAAGCGGGTGCGGCGCTGAACACGTCGGTGATCATGGTTTCCCGTCGCCGATACGGCAGTTGCGGATGGTCAGTCTAGTCACGCAGCGTGCTCCTCACTCGGCGATGCCGCGGTCCCGGAGCACGAGTAGCTCGTCCCGGTACTCGGCGAAGTTCTTCGACCTGGTGGGGGCCGCGGCCACCACTGAGTCGTACGGGCCGGCGAGGACACGTTCCAGGACGAGCTGTGCATAGATGGGCAGCTCATCCTTGGTGGCCTCGGCGGCGCGGTCCTTGTGGATCAGGAACTGGGTCTCCGGATCGCGGCGGACGAGATGACCGGGGATGTCGAAGAGTTCGGAGTCGGCGAACTTCGCCTCGGTGATATCGAGCGCCCAGTCGACCTTTGAATACATTTCGGCCGCCGCGGAGCGGAATTCGTCCCGCAGGGCTTGCGAAAGCGAGGTGGACGCGGGGCTCGCGATGAAGTGCATCATATTGCCGCGCAGGACGACCCGTTCGAATACGCATGCCTCGAATCGGACGGACGAGGGGGCGGCGAGCCCGTCGACGGTGATGTCCTGGAAGTGGATTCCATGGATTACCACGTTTCCGGTGCGGCAGTTGGACAGCGTGATGTTCGAGACGACGAAGTCGAAGCCCGGATCGTCGTCTTGGCCGAGCACCCCGCCTTCGAACTTGCACCGGGTGAACTGGGCATCGCTCAACCTCTGCGGCGACCCGAATATCCTCCGGTATTCGAAGGTCTCTTTGGTGTATTCCTTCATTCGGTCGCCCTATTCGAAAATTTCCTTGAGCTTGGACTGCGGTATCGACGGATAGGTGATGATCTGGTCCGGGTGATCATAATAGTCGCGCTTCATATGCTTGTCGATCGAGGACTTGCTGCCGCCCGTGACGTCCACATCGTGTCCGTCACCGATGGTGAAGTCCGGAACCGACTGGCCTGGCTTCGAGGCACCCTGGTGCTTGACGTTGTCATCGAGGCGGCCGAGGTCTTCGGCGACCTTCTTCTCGATATCGGTGCCGACGTACTGGCTGCGGCGCCACGGTTCCTCTTGGCCCCGCCGAATTTGTGCAGGGCTGAGTCGTGCGCGGATGTCGGCGGCCGGGCGGTTGGCGGCGTCGTTGGTCGCCTTCTGGATGCGGTCGTAGCTGGCGCGGTCTTTGTCGCTCAGCTTGTTCTTCCACTCGCCGGGAGTCGGCTTCGGCTTCTTGGGGTCGGCCTTCCCGCCCGCGCCTTTGCCCTTGGGGCGCTTGCTCTTGCGGAGGCTTTTGCCGACCGGGGTGAAGATGCCCGCGTTGACATCGATCTTGGGCGCCCGCCCGCCGCCGCCCCCACGCCGCTTAGCCATTGAGCACCGAGTTGATCGCGAGGTCGAGGGCCTGGTCGAGCAGGAGGCCGGTGATTTCCTTGAAGATGGGGATCTCCAGGAGCGAGGCTCCGAAGGTGGGGACCGCGGTGGCGATGGCCTGGGCGATCTGGATGGCCAGCACCGTGAGCTGGACGACGACGGCGATCTTCAACGCGACCACGACGCCTGCGCAGACATACAGTCCGGTACCGATGAGCGTGGAGGCGGTCGAGCCGTCTTCGAGGTTCTGCTTGGGTGCCTCGCCGTCGGCCCAGAACTGCTGGAAGCTGTCCATCGCTTCACCGGTGTTCATGCCAAGGACGCGCTGCGCCAGACCATCGGCGTCGGCGGCGGCGGGGCCGAGTTGGTCGCCGAAGGAGGACCAGTGGCCTGCCAGGTCGAAGATCTTGCCCTCGTCGCTGGCGGGCCAGTTGAAGCCGAGGGTGTTCAGCAGGCCGGACAGTTCCGGCGGCAGCATGATGCCGGTGGTCATGACAGGCCTCCGAGCAGCCCCTGGAACGACTCCTTGACCGAGGTCTCGGCGCCCGCGTAGTTGTCGGCCATGGCCTTGAGGTTTTCGCCGATCTCGGTCAGGCCGTCGGCGTTGTCCTCGAACGATTCGAACGCGGCGCCGGAAATCGCCTGGTAGATCATCCCCAGCACCGAACCGAGGTCGTCGCCGCCGAAGGCGTCACCGAGGGCTTCGACCTGTGACCGGAAGGACGAGACCTTCCCGGCCAGTTCCTCCGAAGTCCCTAACAGCTGTTCCGCGGAGCCGCTGATCTCCTCCGCGATGAAGCTCATGCCCCCAGACACGGGCTCTCCCTTTCGTAGGGTCGGTCAGTCGATGCTGCGCATGATGTTGGTGATGCTGGTCGTGTAGGCGCGCAGGTGCTGCATGCTCTGTTCCCGCAGCGCCTCGGCCTGCCTGCTGAGTTTCTGCAACGCATCCGGATCGGGTGCGGGGCGGTCGGTCGCCGCGTTCTTCTGTTCCCAGTCGGCCAGGGCGCCGTTGACCGCTTCCTTCACGGCTGCCGCCAACTCGGCAGGGGGGAGCTGGGCCGCGACGGCGGTGAGCTCCAAGGCGGTGAGGTCGCCGTCGGCGATGGTCGCGACGACTTCGTTCGCTTCATCGCGGCCTTCGCCGATGACCGGGGGCGCCGGGTCGGTTGCCAGGCTCGACTGGGCGGAACGGACCACGTCGAGGGCGTCTTGGAACAGGAAGTCCACGTGCTGGGTCGAGGTGTCGCCTCGGATGCCGGTCTTGTCCGCGACCTTGGCCATCGACGCGTCCAGCGCGTCCTGGAAGCGGCGCAGCGTCTCACCGCTTTGCTGCGTGAACTGCGCCAGCTGGGCGCCCAGAGCGGCCAGATCCGGACCGGGATCGCCCGCGGCGGGCGCATCCACTCGCGCCTGCGCCAACGCGGCGTTGGTGGCTTCTCGCACCACGGCGGAGATCTGCGGTCGCGGCTGGGTGAGCAGACCGCGGTCGAGCTGCACTGATGCGATGCGCCGAGACCGAACCACCACGCGGACAGCGCCTGCGCCTGCTACGCCGACCGACTCTTGCTCCTCGGCAGCGGGAACGACGTCACCTGCTCGAACCGCGGCCAACCGCTTCCGCTGCTCGTCGAGAAGGACCTCGTAGTCCTCGTGCTGCTCCACTCTGCCCCCGGTGACAAATACGTGTCTGATCCCTTAATGAAGCTACCGCAGGACAAGCGAATTCGACCAGGGTTTGGCAAAGTGGCACCGATGACCTTGTGGGACATCACGTTGTGGGCCTTCTGCCGTGGGGTGGAGACCGTCGGTGCAGGTCTCCAAGGCTGTGGCCGCGTCCGCCAAGTGTCCTGATTGCTTGCGCAACAACGTAATCCGAAGCGAAGCTCGCCCTTCTCATGGGAGACGCGCGTCGTTATACAAATGTGCTTTGTGTCTCCCGAGAAGGGTGGACCGATTATTCGGGGATGGAGACTCCGCGCTGTTGCAGCCACGGCATGGGGTTGATCTTGCCGCCGTCGGGGGTCCAGACCTCCAGGTGGAGGTGCGGGCCGGTGGACTGGCCGCGGTTGCCGATCTCGGCGATGGTCTCGCCCGCGGCGACCTGCTGGCCCTCGGTGACCAGGGCGCGGTTGACGTGGCCGTAGACGGTGACCGTGCCGTCGGTGTGCTGCACGCGCACCCACAGGCCGAAGCCGCTGGCGGGGCCCGCCTCGACGACGACGCCGTCGGCGACCGAGTAGATCGGGGTGCCGATGCTGTTGGCGATGTCCAGGCCGAAGTGGGTGGTGCCCCAGCGGGCGCCGAAGCCGGAGGTGACCACGCCGTGGGTGGGGGCGACGAACTCGGGCTTGGGTTTGGCCGCCTCCTCCGCCTTCAGGCGGGCTTCCTCCTCCTGGCGGGCCTGCTCGGCTCGGACGGCTTCCTCGGCGGCCAGCCGCTGCTGAGTCAGCACCGCGCTGTTCATCAGCTTGGCCGCCTCCGCGGCGGACACCTCGGTGGGCATCCCGGCGACCAGCCTGACGTCCTGCCCATCGAGGCTGGGGTGCTGGGAGGCGTCTGCGGCCGGAACCCCGACGACGATCGCTCCCAGGGTCAGCGCACCCAGTGCGCCGAGTACCAGCCGCTTGCGTGGCTCTGCCTTCAGTGCGTGTCTACCAGACGACAATGATCACTCCTCGTAGTCGTCGGCGACCATACGTCGGCATTTTCGCTAGTCCAAACGAGTGCAAGACCGTTCAAGTTCGCGACTAGACGTAATCGTCACCGTGACATAAGGGAGCTGCGTCGGGGGTGGGTGAAGGTCAACTTCCCGCCTGACCTGGCGGTGATATCGCCCTGTAACTCACACGGGCGAGGCTCGCGCGCCGACGTCGCAGCGTGATCAAGGTTGACGGCCTGTGAGCAGGGTCTCCGTCGGACTGTGCGTTGCGTCACACGGGCGCAACGTCCGGAGTCGCGGTGTGTCTAAGGCGCGGACGAAGGTCAACTCCAGCTGATCTCGCCTGCTCCGGTGACCGGGCCGTGGTCGGTCAGCAACTCGACGGTACCGGTACTGCGCAGGCTGCCGGAGCCATCGGGGCGGAGGGTGAGAACGGGGCTGCGGAAGGCGCCGCTGCCGCAGCGCAGCCTGCCTTCGGCGGTGGGTTCGACACCGAGCATCCGCAGGTAGGCCAGCAGCGGCTGGGAGTGGCTGTGCAGGTTCGCCACCGGGTAGGCCTGCATCGCCACCCCCAGCAGGGCCACCGCCCAGGTCTCGCCGGGACGCTCGTGCTCGGGCGGGAGGTAGGAGTCCGGGCCGGACACGGTGCCCGACCAGATGTGCGGATAGGCCTTGGTGTGCGCGTGCAGGCTCATCCGACGCAGCTCGTCCCAGGCCAGGTCGGGGTGGTGGTGGGCGGCGGCCCAGATCAGCGGCAGGTTCACCGACGGCCATACCGAGCCCCGCTCGCCGTCGGGGTCGGGCCAGCGGACGCGGGCGCCCAGCGGGGAGCCCGCCCGGCAGGTGTCGTCGATGGTCTCCAGCAGCGTGCGCGCCTGGGCGGGCGTGGTGGCGCCGCACAGGATCGCCCAGGGCTGGACTTCCAACCACAGGTCCTTCTCGCCGACCGGGTCGATGCCGGGGCCGTGGGCGCGGCGAAACCAGCGGCCGTTCCACTCGGCCGCCACCCGGTCGCGCAGGACCGCGGCCCAGCCGCGGGCCTCGGCGGCGGTGGCGGTGTCGCCGAGGCGGTCGGCGAGGGCGGCGTAGACGGGCAGCACCCAGGCGGCGAGGGCGGAGTTGAGCACGGATTCCCCACGTTCGATCATGGCGTCGCGGTCGATGTCGACCTCTTCGAGGACGAAGTCGTTCCAGTCGGCGTTGAGGAGCCGGATGTGGCCGTGTTCGCCGACGCCCACCTCGTCGCGGAGGAAGCGGAACTGGCGGCGCAGGTGCTCACCGAGCGGGACCGGGTCCGCGCCGTGGGTCGGGTGGTAGGGCACTTCGGCGGCGAACGCGGCGAGGTCGCCGGTGGCGATGGCGTACTCCGCTGCGAGCCACAGGGACCAGATCTGCTGGTCCGAGGGGCGGAACCGTTTGGTCCACGGATTCTTGTGCCCGTCCAGGGCGTAGGGGAGGTCGCCGTCGGGGCTGCCCCAGGCGCAGGTGTTGCGCAGCACCGACAGCGCGAGATCGGGTTCGAGGTACACCAGCGGCAGCGCGTGCTGGAGCGGGTCGCGGGCGGCGCCGTTGAAGCCGTGCCGGAACGAGTACGCAGAGCCTTGGTCCAGGGTGTGTCCGCCCAGCAACCCGTCGGCGCAGGCGGCTCCGGTGAGCAGCGCCGCATGCCACGGCACCTCGGCGGCGGCCTCGGGTGCTCGCTCGGCTGTCGCTTCCGGCAGTCGTTCCCGCAGGGCCGCGAGGCTTGAGGTGTAGCAGGATTCGGGGTCGGCGAAGTCGGTGCCGTCGTCCAGGCCGCAGCGGAACCAGACGGTCTGCGTCGCGCCCGCGGGCACCTCTATACCGACAGCCAGCGACAGGGGGCCGGTGTCGGCGGTGATGCGCCGACCCTCGGAGCTTTCCAGCAGGAGCGTGGGCAGGCCGGTCGGCGGTCGGTCGCGGGACGGACCGAATTCGAGGTCGACCAGTCGGGGCCGGACTTCCCACTCCTCGGTCAGCGTGCCGAGCAGCGGCTCGGAGCCGCGGTTGACGACCTCGACGCGGACCAGCACCCACGGTGCCTTGCCCTCCGGGCACAGCACGGTGCGCTCCAACTCGGCGTCCTCGTTGCCTGCCCGCACCCGAGAGAACGTCGGCCCGAACAGAGTGCTCTCCGGTGCCTCCGTCGACAGCAGGCCGAGGCGGCTCACGCCGGTGTTCTCCGCCAGCCACAGGCAGCCGGTGTGCTCGTCCCATAGGCTGCTGAGGCCGTCGCTGCCCGCGACCAGGGTGATCCTGCGGTTGCCCATATGCACGCGGTGCTGCGTGGTGGGCGGGTCGAGGATTGGGTCCCACTCGACCGGCCCCGCGGTGTAGGCGAACGCGGGCAGGTCCTCGGCCCGGGTCCAGGCACCGAACGAACTCATCCGCGGACTCCAACCGATCGCAGGGTCTGATATTGACCTTGCCGAGTCCGTACCCCCGCGTCGAGCCGAATCCACCGCGCGGTGAGCAACCGCACGTCGCGGGATGGCGGATGAAGCCGCCGAGGTCGGTATCCACCCGCCCCCCAATGAGCGGGCGACACCATGAACTCGGGGACTGTCTCGGCGGCTTCCATCCGGTCGACCCGTCCGGTCGACGTGGCAAAGTCTTCGCAACGATCACCAATCGCGGCAGTGGTCTCCCGTATCCCTCCGGCGGCAGGTCAGGGATACGGGTGCCTGCCAGCGGAGACAGCGGATGGGCAGGCGACGCCACGTATTCACTCGAATGGGTCATGCCGGTATCGATACGCTCTCGGGGCTGCGGGATTCACCTGGGGGAACGGCGTGCTGTGGGGGCGCGCCAGGTGTGGATCTTCGCTGCCACCGGGGAAAAGGGTTGCTGGGCAGGGGGGAACTGCTGTGGCAAACGAGTCGTGTTTCGCTACGGAACTTCGTCGTCTTCGCACCGCCAGAAGTCTGTCGCTGGCCGATTTGTCGCGGATGACGCACTACAGCAAGGGGTACCTGGGCAACGTCGAGAACCGGCGCAAACCACCGAGCGCCGACTTCGCGCGAAGACTCGACGACGCCCTCGACGCGGGCGGGGCGCTGGCCAGGCTCGCGGTGGATACCGAGCAGGCGCCGGGCTGCCCCTACCGCGGGCTGGAGGCGTTCAGCCCGGACGACGCGCGGTGGTTCTTCGGGCGGGAACGGGCCACCGCCGCGCTGCTGGGCCGCGTCGCGGACTGCCTACAGGGCAAGGGTCCGCTGGTGGTGTTCGGTGCCTCGGGGGCGGGGAAGTCGTCGCTGTTGCGGGCGGGTCTGCTGCCCGCCGTGGCGCGGGGAGCGCTTCCGGCGGCAGGCTCGGAGTCCTGGCCGGTGTTGGAGCTGACGCCCACCGCCAACCCGGTGGCGGCGCTGGCCGAGGGGGCCGCGACGCTGCTGTCGGCCGCCGAGAACGACCTCACCTCGGCGATTCGCGCGGGCTGCTGGGCCGGTGAGCTGCGGGCCGCGCTGGGCTCGGCCGATCGGCGGCTGCTCCTGGTGGTGGACCAGTTCGAGGAGCTGTTCACCTTGTGCGAGAACGACACCGACCGCGCCGCGTTCATCCGCGCACTGAGCGAGGCGGCGCACCGGCAGCTGGCGGTGGTCGTGCTCGGCGTGCGCGCCGATTTCTACGGGCGGTGCCTGGAGTACCCGGAGCTGGTCGACCCGGTGCAGGACAACCAGTTCGCGGTCACCGCGATGAGCCACGACGAGCTCGTCGAGGCGATCACCGGACCCGCGCGGGCCGCGCGGCTGGACTTCGAGCCGGGACTGGTCGAGCTGCTGGTGCGCGACCTGGGGGTGCCCGGCGCGGACCACAGCATGCCCGCCCGGTACGAGCCGGGCGCCCTGCCGCTGCTGTCGCACGCGTTGCTGTCCACGTGGCAGCAGCGGGAAGACAACCGGCTGACCGTGGTGGGATACCAGCTCACCGGCGGCATCCACGGCGCGGTGTGCACCACCGCCGAACGCGTCTACACCAGCCTGGACGCCGAGGGTCGGGAGGCTGCGCGGGCGTTGCTGCTGCGGCTGGTGCGCATCGACCGCGAGGGCCGCGACACCCGGCGCCGCATCCGCCTGCACACCGGGCCGATTTCCGCGTGCACCGAGGCCGCGCTGGGGGCGTTCGCGGCGGCGCGGCTGATCACCTTCGACCAGGACACCGTGGAGATCACCCACGAGGCGCTGCTGCGGGCCTGGCCGCGGCTGCGGGGCTGGATCGACGCCGACCGCGGTGGACTGCGGACGCGTCAGCAGCTCACCGAGGCTGCGGAGGCGTGGGAGAGCCGCGGGCGGGACCGGGCGCTGCTGCACCGGGGTGCGGCCCTCGCGGTCGCCGCGGACTGGGCGGCGCGTCATCCCGGTGAGCTGACCCCCGTCGAGCGGGCGTTCCTGGATGGCAGCAGGCGGGAGGAACACCGCGGCACCCGGCGGCTGCGCAGGCTGCTCGCGGCGGTCACCGTGTTGTTCCTGCTGGGTGTCGCCGCCACCACCTATGCCGTGCACACCCGCAACACCGCGGTGGAGCAACGCAATCTCGCCATCTCGCGGAAGGTGGCGGGGGAGGTGGCCACCCTGCGGTCGGCCAACCCGATGCTCGCCGCCCAGCTCAGCCTCGCCGCGTACCGGCTCGCGCCGACCGTGGAGGCGACCAGCAGTCTGCTCGCCAGCGGGGCGCTGCCGCACGCCGACATCATCACCGACTCCACCGATCTCGCCGCGGCGATGTCACTGAGCCCCGACGGCAAGACCATGGCCACCACCAGCCCCAACCGGGTCGTGCGCCTGCTGGACCTTGAGCGGACGCCCAGAACGCTGAGCACCGTCTCGGGACATGCCGAACCGGTGCTGGCCACCGGGTTCAGCCCCGACGGGAGGCTGCTCGCCACCGCGGGGCAGGACCGGACCGTGCGGCTGTGGGATGTCTCCGACCGCACCAACCCGAAACTGCTGAACACGCTGAACCGGCACACGCAGCCGGTGCGGACGCTGGCATTCGCCCCCGGCGGCCGGTTCCTGGCTACCGCGGGCGACGACCGCACGGTGGTGCTCTGGGACCTCGCCGACACCTCCCGGCCCGCGGTCGCCGCGACGCTGCCCGGCCACACCGACGCGGTGCTCGCCCTCGCGTTCGGCGGCTCCAGGCTGGCGACGGTGGGACGCGATCACCAAGTGGCGCTGTGGGATCTGAGCACCCCTGGCGCGCCTGTGTTGCTGCACAGCCTGCGTGGTCCCGCCCTGACTGCGGCGTTCAGCCCCGATGGCAGGCTGCTGATCACGGCGGGGGAGGACCACGTCATCCGCATCCACGACCTCGCCGACCCGCGGCGGGTGCGGGAGATCGCCGCGATCACCGGTCACCTGGAGCCGATCCGGGTGGTGGCGGTCAGTCCGGACGGCACACAACTTGCCACCGCCAGCGACGACCGCACGATCCGCCTGTGGGACATCACCGACCCGGTCCGACCCGAGCCGCGGACGGATCTGTCCGGACACAGCGACAACATCACCTCGCTGGCTTTCACCCCCCACGGGCGGTCGCTGGCCAGCGCGAGCGCGGACAACACCGCGCGGGTGTGGGAGATCCCCGGCCCGATGCTCACCGACCACGCCAAGGCGGTGTTCGCGGTGGCGTTCAGCCCCGACGGCACGCGGCTGGCCAGCACCAGCGACGACCGCACTGTGCGGCTGCGCGATGTCACCGACCCGCGGGAACCGCGGCCGGTTGCCACGCTGACCGGGCACACCGACACCATCCGCTCGACCGCGTTCAGCGGCGACGGCAAGCTGTTGGCCACCGCGAGCTGGGATCACACCGCCCGGCTGTGGAACCTGGCCGACAACACGCCGCTGCCGCCACTCACCGGCCACACCGGCATCGTCCGTTGGGTCGCGTTCCGCCCGGACAGCCGAGTGCTGGCCACCACCAGCGACGACCGCACGGCGCGGCTGTGGGATGTCAGCGACCCGAACCGGCCCGTGGTGCTGAGCACCCTGGCCGGGCACGCCGACACCGTGAGGTCTGTGGCGTTCAGCCGCGACGGCACCCTGTTGGCCACCGCGAGCTGGGACGGCACCGCCCGGTTGTGGGACATCCGCGACCCGCGTAATCCCGTTCATGTCGGGACGGTCACCGGGCATGGCCAAGCGGTCCGCTCGATCCTGTTCAGCCCCAACGCCGATGTGCTGGTGACCACCAGTTGGGACCGGACCGTGCGGCTCTGGGACACAGCCGACCCGCGCAACCCGAGGCACCTGTCCACATTGGCCGGGCACACCGCGACCGTGTTCGGCGTGGCCTTCAGCCCGGACGGGCGGCGGTTGGCCACCACCAGCGATGACCGCACCGTGCGGCTGTGGGACGTCGCCGACCCGGCGAACCCGAGCACGGCGGCCGTGCTGGCCGAACACGAGGCCGCGGTGTACGCCGTGGCGTTCAGCCCCGACGGCCACACCTTGGCGACCGCGGCGCACGATCACTCGGTGCGGCTATGGGACACCGACCCCGCGCGGGTGGCGTCCCGGATCTGCGGCCTGCTGCGCGAACCGATCAGCAGGCAGGACTGGGACCGCTACTTCGCGGGCATCCCCTACACCCCGCCGTGCCGCTGACTCACGTGGCCACCGAGAACGTGTCGACCTGCGGCAGGTCATGGCCGAGGCGGTCACGCTTTGCGGTCAGGTAGTTGACGTTGTGGTCGTTGGCCGGAACCAGCAGCGGCACCCGCGCCGACACCTGGATGCCGTTGGCCTCCAGCGCGCGAACCTTGTCCGGATTGTTCGACATCAGCCGCACCGACCGAACCCGCAGGTACTTGAGCACCTTGGCGGCCGGGCCGTAGTCGCGGATGTCGACCGGCAGGCCCAGCGTGGTCGCCGAGTCCAGGGTGTCCAGGCCCTGCTCGTCCTGGAGGACGTGGGTGCGCACCTTCGCGACCAAGCCGATGCCGCGGCCCTCGTGGCCGCGGAGGTACACCAGCACTCCGCTGCCCTCGGCGACAATGCGGTCCAGGGAGGCGTCGAGTTGGTCACCGCACTCACAGCGCATCGCGCGGAAGATGTCTCCCGTCATGCACTCCGAGTGCACGCGGACGAGCACATTGTCCCGGATGCTCCTGTTGCCGAAGACCAGAGCCATGTGCTCGTGCCCGTCGAGACCGTCCCGGAACGCGACGGCGCGGAACGTGCCGCGGCGCGTCACCAGATCGGACTCCGCGATGTCTTCGTGACCAATGGCGTGTTCGTGCATGCATTCCCCTCGTCACCAGGCATTACGCTCGGCCGGAAGTCGTAACCGTAACTCGGTGGAGGTCACCCTGTTCAGCATCACCGTTCGCGATCATGTGATGATCGCTCACAGTTTCCGCGGCGAGGTCTTCGGTCCGGCCCAACGCTTACACGGTGCAACGTTCGTAGTGGACGCTCGGTTCAATCGGGCCGAACTCGACGCCGACAACCTCGTGGTCGACATCGGGCTGGCCACGAAGGAGCTGGGCGCCGTGCTGGCCGACCTGAACTACCGCAACCTCGACGATGAACCTGCCTTCGCCGGGGTCAACACGTCAACCGAGTTCCTCGCCAAGGTCGTCGCGGACCGCCTCGCCGACCGGGTGCACGCGGGTGCGCTGGGCGAGGGTGCCAGGGGCCTCACCGGGATCGAGGTCACCCTGCACGAGTCACATGTGGCGTGGGCCTCCTACGAGCGCGCCCTGTGACCCTGCACGTCATCCTGCCCGGGGATGTGGACGACCCGAGCGTGCCCAGCGGCGGCAACGTCTATGACCGCCGTCTCTGCCAGGCCCTGACCGCGCTGGGCGTGCCGCTTCGCGAGGTCGCGCTGCCCGGGGCGTGGCCGCGCCCGGACCCGGCTGCTCGCGCGGCGCTGGACGGGGCGCTGGCCGGGATTCCCGACGGGGCGGTTGTGCTGCTGGACGGGCTTGTGGCCTGCGGTGTGCCCGAGGTGATCACGCCGCACGCGACTCGGTTGCGGCTGGTGGTGCTGGTGCACCTGCCGCTGGCGGAGGAGACCGGGCTGCCGCCCGCGCTGGCCGCCGAGTTGGATGCCGCCGAGCGTGTCACGCTGCGTGCGGCGGCGGCCGTGGTGGCGAGCGGTCCGGCGGCGGCGCGCAGGATCGCCGCTCACCACGGGCTGCCGCAGGTGCACACCGTCGTGCCCGGCACCGACCCGGCGCCCCTCGCCGCGGGCACCGATGGCGGTTCGATGCTGCTGTGCGTCGCGTCGGTGACGCTGCGCAAGGGCCACGACCTGCTCGTGGCCGCGCTGGCGGACATCGACCTGCCGTGGAGGTGTGAGTTCGTCGGGCCGCTGCGGCGCGACCCCGACCATGTGGCGCGGCTGGTGGAGCAGGTCCGGCGGCATGGCCTCGGGGAGCGGATACGGTTCCGCGGCCCGCTCACCGGCCAGGCGCTGGAATCGGCCTTCGCCGCGGCCGACCTGGTGGTGCTGCCGTCGCGGGGGGAGACCTACGGCATGGTCCTCGCCGAGGCGCTCGCCCGCGGCATCCCGGTGCTGGCGACCGTGCCGGACACGGTCGGCGTCGACCCCGACGGGAACACGCCCGGACTGGTGGTGCCCCCAGGTGACGGTGAGGCGCTCGGCGCGGCACTGCGGCGCTGGCTGGGCGACGAGGGGCTGCGGCGGCACCTGCGGGACTCGGCGCGGAAGCGCCGCGCGACGTTGCCCACCTGGGACGATTCCGCACGGAAGCTGAACGCGGTGCTGGCTAGGGTGGCGGGATGAGCTTCGCACCGGAATGGCTGGCGCTGCGGGAGAAGGCCGACGGCGAGGCCCGCTCGGCGGAGTTGCTCGAGCCGCTGCGCGAAAGTCTGGTGAACCGAACCCCCTTGGTCATCCGTGATCTGGGTTGTGGAACGGGATCAATGGGGCGGTGGCTCTCCGCCAAGCTGGACTGTCCGCAGCACTGGGTGCTGCACGACCGCGACCCAAGGCTGCTCGACCTGGCCGGTGCGTCGATGAGCGGGCTAGGCGTCACCGTGGAGACACGGCAGGGCGACCTCACGGCCCTGCGCGCGGATGACCTGGCGGGCACCTCGCTGGTGACCGCGTCGGCGCTGCTGGACCTGCTCACCGCCGAGGAGGTGCACGGACTGGCGGCGGCCTGCGTCGAGTGTCCGGCTCTGCTGACGCTGTCGGTGGCGGGACGGGTCGAACTCGACCCCGCCGAACCGCTGGACGCCGACTTCGCCGCGGCCTTCAACGCCCACCAGCGCCGCACCGTCGACGGGCGTCGCCTGCTCGGGCCGGATGCCGTCGACGTCGCCATTGAGGCGTTCGAGGACGTCGGCGCCAAGGTTGTGACGCGGCCCAGCCCATGGCGGTTGGGGCCGGATGAGGCCGAATTGACGGGGGAGTGGCTGCGCGGCTGGGTGGGTGCGGCCTGCGAGCAGGAACCCGCGCTCGCCGCCGAGGCGCCCGCCTACCTGCGGCGACGGCTCGACGGCGACGTGCGCGCAGTGGTCGGGCACGTCGACCTGCTGGCGTTGCCGTGATACGGCGCCTGTGGCCGTGGCTGCGGCTCCTGCTGGCGGTCGGCATCCTGGTGGCCCTCGGGCTGCGGCTGGGCACCGGTGCCTTCCTGGACGGTCTGCGCGCCATCAGCGTGTGGTCGGCGCTGGCCGCGCTGGGTATCGGGCTGCTCACCACGGTGCTCAGCGCCGCGCGGTGGTGCGTGGTCGCCCGCGGTCTCGGCTTGCCGCTGCCGCTAAGAGCGGCCGTGTCGGACTACTACCGGTCGCTGCTGCTCAACGCCGTGCTGCCCGCGGGCGTGCTCGGTGACGTGCACCGCGCCGTCAACCACGGGCGCGAGGCCGGAGACCTCGGCCGTGGGGTGCGTGCCGTGGTCTTCGAACGCTTCGCGGGGCAGGTCGTCCTGATCGCCATCGGCGTCGGCGTGCTGGTCACGCGGCCGGTGCCGCTCGGGTTCACCGTCGGCCGGGACGCGGTGCTCACAGGGCTGGCGGTGCTCGCCGGTGCGGTCGCGATCGTCTGCACCACGGTGGTCCGCCGCGCCCTGCGCAGCACGTGGGTCGACGCGCGGTTCGGGCTGCTGTCCCGGTACGCGCTGCCCCGCGTGGTGGGGCTGTCCGCGGCGACCGTGCTCGGCCATGTGGTGTTGTTCCTGGTCGCCGCCCGCACCGCAGGGTCCACGGCGTCGTTTGCGCAGCTTGTCCCGCTGATCGTGTTGGCGCTGCTGGTGATGGCGGTGCCGGTGAACATCGGCGGCTGGGGTCCGCGGGAAGCGTTTCTGGCGGTGGCGTTCGGCGCGGCCGGGCTAGGCGCGGCGCAGGGGCTCACCACCGGCGTCGTCTACGGCGTGCTCGCCCTCATCGCGAGCCTGCCCGGCGCCGTCGTCCTCCTTCGTGGCCGCCGCGCCGTCGAACAGGGCGAGGTGGTCGGCGAAGGCGTCGACCAGCGCGGCGAGCAGGTCCTTGCCCTTGCCCGCTGACGCTAGCGACGGGCGGCCGATCACCCCGGAAGCGGTGTAGGCGGCCAGGCCTCGCGTCAGCAGGTGCGGGCGTTCCTCCGCGGTGTGGTCGGCGGTGTCGTAGCCCGGTTTGACCAGGTGCGGGTGCGCGTGCAGCAGTACCGAGGTCTCCAACTCGCCTGCGTGCATATCGCTGAACGACGAGGTTTCCATGCCCGCGGCGGTGCGGGCGGCCTTCCAGTCCTGGGAGCCGGGAAACAGCGCCATCCGGCCGCGGGACTCCTGCACGATGTTGGACAGCACATAGTTCCCGCCGTGCCCGTTGACCAGCACCAAGTGCTCCACGCCCGAGTGCCGCAGGGACTCGGCGATGTCGGTGATCACCGAGTACAGGGTGCGCGCCGAGATGCTCACCGTGCCCGGCCAGTCGGCGTGCTCGTGGGAGCAGGAGATCGTGATCGGCGGCAGCAGCCGCACCGGGTAGGCCGCGGCGACTTCGGCCGCGATCGTGCAGGCGATCACCGTGTCGGTCACCAGCGGCAGGTACGGGCCGTGCTGCTCGAAGCTGCCCACCGGCAGCACCGCCACCCGCGCTCCGATGCGCTGGACGTCGACGGTCGTGGTGGGCGGGAACAGGTCACCGGTCATGGGCGCGACCGTAGTCAATGCGGTGGCACAGCGCGGGCAGCGCACCGCTCGCCAGCCTGGGCATCACCTCGGGCAGGTCGTCGAAGTCGCTGTCCCCGGTGATCAACGCGTCGAACACCGGGTCGGCGAGCAGCTCCAGCGCCAGCGCCATCCGGTCGGCGAAATCCCGGTCGGGGCGGGCGACGGTGCCGACCTGGCTGCTGCGCAGGGTGAGCCTGCGGGAGTGGAAGAACTCGCCAAGCGGCAGCGCGACCCGGCGGTCGCCGTACCAGCTGAGCTCGATCACCCTGCCCTCCGGTGCCAGCAGCTCCAGCGACCGCGTGAGGCCCTGCTCGGAGGCGCTGGCGTGCACCACCACATCGCAGCCGCCCAGGGCGTCGGCGGGGAGCGCGAAGCCGACGCCCAGCGCGTCGGCCAGCGCCGCCCGGGACGGGTCGGCGTCGACGAGTTGGAGGCGGACCCCGGGGAAGCGGGCCAGCACCGCGGCGACGCTCGCCCCGACCATGCCCGCGCCGACGACCGCGATGCGGTCACCGATCAGCGGCGCCGCGTCCCACACGGCGTTCACGGCGGTCTCCACGGTTCCCGCCAGCACCGCGCGCTCGGCGGGCACCCGCTCCGGAACGGGTGTCACGGCGCTCACGGGCACGACGTAGCGGGTCTGGTGGGGGTAGAGGCAGAACACCGTGCGGCCCAGCAGCGGCGCCGGGCCTTCCTCCACGACACCGACGTTGAGGTAGCCGTACTTCACCGGCCACGGGAAGTCGCCCTCCTGGAACGGGGCGCGCATCGTCTCGTGCTGGCTTTCCGGCACCTCACCTCGCAGAACGAGGGTCTCGGTGCCTCGGCTGACCGCCGAGTACAGCGTGCGCACCAGCACCTCGTCCTGGGCCGGTGATCGAACTGTGACCGTGCGTAGCTCACCTTTTCCCGCTGAGATGAACCAAAGGGCCCTTGCCGAGCGTGTCATCTACAACCTCCGAAAACTTCACCACAGCCACGAGGGGCGCGATGATCACACTGCAGCACACCACGGCGCCTGCCGTCCCCGAGCAGGCGGTCTGGGCAGGTCTCCAGATCCTCCTGCTTGGCGTGCTGGGCGGCACGGTGGGACTCGGCCCGCTGGGCTGGCTCACCGGAACCGTGTACGCCCTGGCCACCTGGGCGCTGCTCGGCACGGCGATGCGGCGCCACGGCGCCCTCTCCCTCGGACCGGCCGACCGCGTGACGCTGGCACGGGGACTGCTCGTCGGCGGGGTCGCCGCGCTGGTGGCCGACCGGCCCGGCGCCGCGGTGCCCGCGCTGGTGGTGGTGAGCCTCGCCGCGGTCGCGCTGGTGCTGGATTTCGTGGACGGCCAGGTCGCCCGGCGCACCGGCACCGCGTCGCCGCTGGGCGCGCGGTTCGACATGGAGGTCGACGCGTTCCTCATCCTCGTCCTCAGCGCCTACGTCGCCACCCAACTCGGCGCCTGGGTGCTGGTCATCGGGGTGATCCGCTACGTCTTCGTTGCCGCGTCGTGGACGCTGACCTGGCTGCGGGCCGACCTGCCGCCGCGGGTGGCGCGCAAGATCATCGCCGCGGTGCAGGGCGTGGTACTGGTGGTCGCCGCCGCGGGCGTCGTCCCGCACGCGGTCGTGCTGGTGGGTGCCGCGCTTGCCGCGCTGCTGTGGTCCTTCGGTCGGGATGTCGCGTGGCTGTGGCGTTCCCGTGTCGTCGTGGTGGAAGGATCGGCCCGTGTCTGACTCGACAGCGGCCCGCATCGGCAACGTCGCCCTGTGGGTTCTCCAGCTTCTGCTCGCCGCGTACTTCATCTACAGCGGCTACCTGCTCTTCGGCGACGGTGTGGTGCGCAAGTTCGACGAGATCGGCTTCGGGCAGTGGCTGCGGTATGTCACCGGCGTCCTGGAGATCGCGGGTGCGATCGGGCTGCTGATCCCGCGCCTGTGCGGCCTGGCCGCGCTCGGACTCGCGGGCGTCATGGCCGGTGCCGTCGGCACGGAGCTTTTCCTGTTGGCCAAGGGCGATGCCCAACTGCCCGCGATCCTGTTCGTGCTGGCGCTGGTGGTCGCGTGGTTCCGGCGGGACACGATCCGCGCGCTGGTGCGGTGATCACCTTTTCGGCAGGTACCGCAGCACCGCGACATCGCCGACCTTGAGCACCTCATCCAGGTGGAAACGCCGAGCGGGGCCGCCGGGAAACGCGGCGGGATACAGGAAACGCGGCGCGTCGGCCTGCCCGATGAGCAGCGGGGCAATGGCCACGTGGAGTTCGTCGGCCAAACCCGTTGACAGGAAAGCGGTGTGAATTCGGCCGCCGCCCTCCACCATGAGCCTGCTCACCCCGCGATCGCCGAGATCGTCCAGGAGTGTCTCGAAAACAATGTCGGCGCCCAGCGAGACGACCTCGGCCAACCCGTCCAGCGTCGTTGCCGCGGTGGGCAGGCCGGAATCGGTGGTGTAGACGAGCTTGTGCCCGCCGTGATGCCAGAACTGCAAGCCGGGATCGAGCTTTCCGGTGCTGGTCAGTGTGACTTTCAGCGGATACTCGGGCAAGCCCCGCGCCACCCGGTTCTCGCGTCGCTGCGCACTGTTGACCAGCAGGCGCGGATTGTCCCTGCGGACCGTTTCGGCGCCGATGAGAATCGCGTCGGACTCCGCCCGCACCTGATCCACCCGGTCGAAATCCTCGGCATTGGAAAGCAAAAACCGCTCGGTGCTGCTGTCATCGATATAGCCGTCCAGGCTGACGGCGACGCTCAGCAGAACGTAAGGGCGAGTCACGATCGATCGGTTTCTTCCTCATCCGACACGCAGGCCTGAACCGCCGGTGCCCGCCCCGCGTAGTCACGGTCAGCCCCCACGAGCACGGAAGGCCTTCCGGATTGTCGTTCCTCACCCAGCCGCAGGCAAGGCAGACGACCGCGAAGAACGACACACCGTGGCGTCGCGTCGCCGCATGGTCGGTCACCGTGCTGGCGGGCCTGTTCGTCCTGTTCGCCCTCCTCGCACCCAACGACTTCGGCCGCTTCACGCCGGGAGCGTTCGTGCGCATCCCGCTGGAGGGCCTGCTCGGCGTCCTGCTGGTGCTCGTGCTGCCCGCCAAGGCACGGCGCCCCGCCGCCGCGGTGGCCGGGGTGGCGTTGGGGGTGCTGCTGCTGGTCAAGCTGCTGGACATGGGCTCGTCTGCGGTGCTCTCCCGCCCTTTTGACCTGCTGTTCGACTGGCCGCTGCTGGGGCCCGCGGTGGACTTCCTCAAGGTCACCTTCGGCCAGGCGGGCGCCGACGGTTCCGTGGACGCCGCGCTGCTGCTGGCCGCCGCTGTCGTCGTGCTGATGGCCCTGTCCGTGCTGCGGCTGAGCAGCGTCGTGGTGCGGCACCGGCAGGTCGCCGTCCGCGCCGTCGCGGTGCTGACCGTCGCATGGATCACCTGCGCGGGTGCCCCGGTGTCCTCCGACAGCGCCGCCGCGCTGCTCTACGCCCGCGCCAACCAGGTGTACTCGGGGTTGCAGGACGAGCAGCGGTTCGCCGCGGAAGCCGCCGTGGACCCCTTCCGCGACACCCCCGCCGAGCAGCTGCTGCCCGCGCTGCGCGGCAAGGACGTGATCGTCTCCTTCGTCGAAAGCTACGGCCGCAGCGCCATCGACCACCCCGACCTCGCGCCCCGCATCGGCGCCGCCCTGGACACCGGAACCCGCCGCCTCGCCGAAGCAGGCTACGGCGCCCGCAGCGCCTACCTCACCTCGCCCACCGCCGGCGGCGGAAGCTGGCTGGCGCAGGCCACCCTGCTGTCGGGCCTGCGGATCGACAACCAGCAGCGCTACCGCAGCCTCGTCGGCGGCGACCGCCTCACCCTGCCCAAGGCGTTCCAGCGGGCAGCGTGGCGTTCGGTGGGTGCCATGCCCGGCATCACCCGGGACTGGCCGGAAGGCCGCTTCTTCGGCTACGACCGCATCTATACGGTGAACGACCTCGGTTACCGCGGCCCCCGCTTCGGCTTCTCCGCCATCCCCGACCAGTACACCCTCTCGGCGTTCCACCACGCCGAACGCGCCCCCGGCCACGCGCCGGTGATGGCCACCATCCCGCTGCTCACCAGCCACGCCCCGTGGACACCCACCCCCAGCATGATCGACTGGAACGCCGTCGGCGACGGCACCGCGTTCGGGGCCATGCCCTCGGGCATCGAGGCGGCCAACGCGATCTTCGCCAGGGCGCCCGCCCAGGTCCGCGCGGACTACGGTCGTTCGATCGAGTACTCCCTGGACAGCCTCATCGGCTACGTCGAACACCACGGCGACGACAACCTCGTCCTGGTCTTCCTCGGCGACCACCAGCCCGTCCAGGCCGTGACCGGCAGCAACGCGGGCCGCGACGTCCCCATCACCATCCTGGCCCGCGACCCCGCGGTCCTGGACCGCGTCGCGCCCTGGAACTGGACCCCCGGCCTCAAACCCGGCGCCGACGCCCCGGTGTGGCCGATGAGCGAGTTCCGCGACCACTTCCTCACCGCGTTCGGCACCCAGCGCGCCGCCCGGCACTGACAATTCGCCGATCGCACCAATCCGAGCGGAGTCCGGCCCCGAAGCAGCTGTGAAAGGTGAGCTGTTTCGAGGAGGATTCATGTCGCGGACTGTCAACCAGCTGGTCGGATTCGGGTTCGGCGCGGTGTATGTACTCGTGGGGCTGCTGGGCTTCACCGTCTCCGGTGACCACTCGTTCGCGGGGGAGCACGGGGGCCACCTGCTCGGCCTCTTCGCGGTCAACGGCCTGCACAACGTGGTGCACCTGTTGGTGGGCGGCGGCCTGATCGCGGGAGCGGCGGCAGGCGCCGCGGCGTCCAAGGCCGTGAACACCATCGTCGGCGCGGTGTACCTGCTGGTCGGGGTGCTGGGTGTGGTCATCGGCGGAAGCTCGCTGAACATTCTGGCCCTCAACCTCGCCGACCACGGACTGCACTTCGCCAGCGCGATCCTGCTGCTGGCCGTCGGCTTGGCCGCCGACCGCGCGACGCGACGCGTCGGCGCCACCCGATAGTCCGCACGACCCGCGGGAGCGCGCCCCACTGCTGTGTGCGGGCGCGCTTCCGCTTGCCGACCAATCCGATCCAGGCTTCGCTGCGAATACAGGTCGGTGCGGCCGACGGGAAGGGACGCCATGCCCAAACGTGAGCACAAGCTGCTGGCTGTACCCGATCATGGGGGAGAAGCCGAGACCGCGGAGGACCTGCTGGGCAGGGTGGCCCGCGGGGACGAGCCCGCTTTCGAGCGGCTGTACGACCTGGTGGCGGGCTCGGTGCTGGGGCTGGTGCGCCGGGTGGTGCGGGACCACGCGCAGTCGGAGGAGGTGACCCAGGAGGTGCTGGTGGAGGTGTGGCGCTCCGCGAGCCGGTACGACCGCGGCCGCGGCAGCGCGATGGCGTGGCTGATGACCATCGCCCACCGCCGCGCGGTGGACCGGGTCCGCTCCGCCCAGGCCTCGGCGCAGCGCGAGGACCGCGCCGCGAACCTGGACCTGGCGCCGCCCTTCGACGAGGTCAGCGAACAGGTCTCACAGCGCTTGGAACAGCAGCAGGTCCGGCGGTGTCTGTCCTCGCTGACCGACCTGCAGCGGGAGTCGGTACTGCTGGCGTACTACCAGGCCTACACCTATCCGGAGGTCGCGGCGCTGCTCGACGTCCCGCTGGGCACGGTCAAGACCAGGATGCGGGACGGCCTGATCAGGCTGCGGGATTGCTTGGGGGTGACCCGATGAACCACGACTCCACACAGGCGGAGATCCACACGCTGACCGGGGCGTACGCGGTCGACGCCCTCTCCGAGGTCGAACGCGCGGGCTTCGAGAAGCACCTCGCGGACTGTGCCGCCTGCACCCAGGAGGTCGCCGAACTGCGGGAGACCACCGCGGTGCTCGCCGGCGCGATGCCGAAGGTGGAGCCCTCGGAGCAGCTGCGGTCGCGGGTGCTCGCGACGGTGTCCCGGACCCGGCAGCTGCCGCCCGAGACTCCAGAACGGGTCGCGCCGTCGGCATCGGGGAAGGTGGTGTGGCTGCGCCGGGCGACCGCGCTGGCTGCCGCCGCGGGCATCGTCGTCGCGGTGATGCTGGGCGTCCAGAGCGTGGAGAACACCCGCCAGCTCCAACGTGACCTGCGGGCCTTGGAACAGGTCAACGCCGACTACGACCGGGTCGCCGACCTGCTGTCGGCGCCCGACGCCAAGCTGGTCCGCGGGGCGGTCACCGGCGGTGGCACCGGCACGGCGGTGGTGTCACCGGGCAAACGCAAGGCGCTGTTCCTTGCCGACGGCCTGCCCGCGCTGCCCGCCGACCGCACCTACCAGCTGTGGGTGATCAACGGCGACGGCCCGCGCTCCGCTGGGCTGCTGGCCGCCGGCGCCCAGCCCAAGCCGCTGCTGGCCGAGGGCATCACCGGGACAGAGGGCATCGGACTCACCGTCGAACCACGCGGCGGGTCACCCGTGCCCACCACCCCGGTGCTGGTGACACTGCCGTTGGCGTGAGCGGCCCGGGGAGGGCGGGCTGGCCGCGGGCAACGCCCGGCGGCGCGTGAGTGACTTCGGTACCTGGCAGACGGGACCAATCCCCGGCGCCGTCTGCGGCGAATACCCCTTGTGAACCCCACACCGAACGACTCGCCAAACCCGCGACGGCTGCCGCTCTGGGCGGCCGCCGTGGTGGGTCTTGTCTCCGTCGCCGCAGCCTTGGCGGTGGGCCACTTGGTAGCCGCGGCCATCGACCCGTTCGCCTCGCCGTTCCTCGCGGTCGGCAACACCGCCATCGACCTCACCCCGCACCCGGTGAAGGACTTCGCCATCCGCACCTTCGGCGAGGACGACAAGCTGGTGCTGCTGGCAGGCATGGCGGTGGCCATTGCCGCCGCGGCGGTGGGCGCGGGCCTGCTGTCGCGACGCAGTCCGCTGCCGGGCACGGTATTGGCCGCGCTGGTGGGGCTGCTCGGTGTCGCCGCGGTGCTCGCCCGGCCCACGCTCGGCGTCCTCGCGCTGCTCGCGCCGGTGGCGAGCCTGGTGGTCGGGGTGGCTGCCTTCCGACGGCTGCACCGGCTCGCCCTCCGCGCAGGCGCCACCAAGACCGTGGACTGGACGGTGTCCGGACTCGGACGCAGGCGGTTCCTGGTCACCTCCGGCGCGGTCGCCGCGGGCGCGGGTATCGCCGGAGTGGCGGGGCAGCTCATCGGAGGCCGGGTCGACGTAGAGGCCTCCCGCCGCTCCATCCGCCTCAACCCCGACACGACCGCGCCGCCCATCCCGGCGGGCGCGGACTTCGCCGCGGACGGCACCCCGACGTTCATCACCCCCAACAGCGGCTTCTACCGCGTCGACACCGCCTTGTCGGTGCCGCGGCTGGCGGCGCGGGACTGGCGGCTGCGGGTGCACGGCATGGTCGACCGCGAACTCGTCCTCACCTACGACGACCTGCTGAAACGCCCGCTGGTGGAGCGCACCATCAGCCTGTGCTGCGTGTCCAACGAGGTCGGCGGGCCCTACATCTCCACCACCAACTTCATCGGGGTCTCCCTCCGCGACATCCTCACCGAGGCAGGCGTGCGACCCGGCTCCGACCAACTCGCCACCCGCAGCAGCGACGGCTGGACCTGCGGAACACCGGTCGAGACGATCATGAAGCCGGACAGCGGCGCCCTGCTGGCCATCGGCATGAACGGTGAGCCGCTGCCCGCCGAGCACGGCTTCCCGGTGCGCATGGTGGTGCCGGGGCTGTACGGGTTCGTCTCCGCCACCAAATGGCTGGTCGACGCCGAGCTCACCACCTTCGACGCGTTCGACTCCTACTGGGCCAAGCGCAAGTGGGCGAAGAAGGCGCCGATCAAGACGATGTCCCGCATCGACCGGCCCAAGCCGTTCGAGAAGCTGCCCGCGGGCAAGCTCGTCGTGGCCGGTGTCGCCTGGGCCCAGCACACCGGGGTCGACAAGGTGGAGATCCGCGTCGACGAAGGGCCGTGGCGGCCCGCGACGCTGAGCACCGAGGTCAACATCGACACCTGGCGCATGTGGCGCGCCGAACTCGACGTCAGCCCCGGCAGCCACACCCTCGAGGTCCGGGCCACCGACCGCGGCGGCTACACCCAGACCAGCGAGCGCGCCGAACCCATCCCGGACGGCGCCAGCGGCTGGCACTCGATCGTGTTCAACGCCACCCGCTGAGAAATCTTTTCCCGATCGACCAATCCGGGCAGGCATTAGCGCCGAATCCCCCATGACAGAGCGGAACAGTCCACAAAGGAGCTACCCCCATGCGCAAGACCCGGCGACTGGCAGCGATCGGCGCACTCACGGCCGCCGTGATCTCGCTTGCTGCCTGCAGCAACAGCGAGCAGCCGAGCAACGACAGCAACACCTCCAGCGCTGCCCCGACCACCACCAGTAAGGCGATGGGCAACGGCGTCACCCAGACCGGCGACGTGTTCGGCGCGGGCTGCGCGAGCCTGCCGAAGGAGGGCACCAACGAGGGCTCCCTGGACGGCATGGTCAATGACCCGGTGGCCACCGCGGCGAGCAACAACCCGCTGCTGACCAAGCTGGTCGCCGCCGTCAAGGCCGCGGGCCTGGTCGACACGCTGAACAAGACCGACGCCAAGTACACCGTGTTCGCGCCGTACGACCCGGCCTTCGAGGCCTTGGGCCCGGAAGCCCTCAACGCGGTGCTGGCCGACAAGGCCAAGCTCACCAGCATCCTGACCTACCACGTCGTGCCCGAGCGCATGGACAAGGACGGCGTCCTCTCCTCCGGCACCCTCACCACGGTGCAGGGTGGCACGCTGAAGGTGTCCGGCTCCGGTGACAACGTGACCGTCAACGACGCGAAGGTCCTGTGCGGCAACATCCCCACCGCCAACGCCACAGTCTTCGTGATCGACAAGGTCATGATGCCCGCCGCCTGACCTGATCAGGTCGGCAGCGGGGTTGGTGGCATCCAAGTGGTGCCGCCAACCCCGTTTCGCCGCGTTTGGATCAGGACCGGCGTGAGCCCGCGGTCAGCGCGTCGCCATCGAGGATGTCCTCCCCGTAGAGATCGCGCAGCCAGTTGCTCTGGTAGATGGTGTCCAGGTAACGCTCGCCAAGATCCGGGGCGATCGCCACCGCGGTGAGATCGGACCTGCCGTCCCTGGCCAGCCACTCCACCGCGCCGCTCACCACGGTGCCGGTGGAGCCGCCGAAAAGGAACCCGCGCCTGGCCAGCCGGTGGCAGGCGCGGACGGTGTCCGCCTCCGCCACGTGCACCACCTCGTCCACAAAGGACTCGTCCAGCAGCGCCGGGCGGACGCTGGTGCCAAGACCCGGGATCATCCGGCGGCCGGGCGGGCCGCCGAAGGTCACCGAGCCGACGCTGTCCACGGCCACCACCCGCACCGGCCGGTGCCAGGTTTGGAAGTACCGGGCGCAGCCCATCAGGGTGCCGGTGGTGCCCGCCCCGATGAACAACACGTCCAGGTGCGGGAACTGGCGGGCGATGGCGGGTGCGGTTCTGCGGTAGTGCGCCCGCCAGTTGCCCGGATTGCTGTACTGGTTGAACCACACATAGCGGTGGTCCGCGGCGCACAACCCCCGCACGTAATCCAGTCTCGCGCCGAGGAACCCGCCGCCGCGGTCGGGGTTCGCGGCCGTGATCACGTGCACCTCGCTGCCCAGCGCCTCCATCAGCCGCCGCGTGGAGAGGTTGCAGCGGGAATCGGTGACGCACAGGAACCGATAGCCCTTGGCCGCCGCGATCATGCTGAGCGCCACGCCCAGGTTGCCCGATGAGGACTCCACGAGCACCGACTCGCGGGTCAGCAGCCCGTCCCGCTCGGCGGCTTCCACCATCTCCGTGGCGGCCTTCAACTTGATCGAGCCCGCGAAGTTGAAGCCCTCGCACTTCAGGTAGAGCGGGTGCCCGAAGTGCGACCGAAGGTCGACGTAAAGCTCGTCCTCGTTGAACGAGTGCGGAGCGGATATGACTGGCACGATGACCCCCTCGCTGTTGCGCTGCTCATCCGTACCGACGCAGCTCGGAAAAGAAGTTGTCGACGGTGGCCAGCCCGCCCCCGCGGGCCACCTCGTCGTAGACGTACTTGCCGACCGCGAGGTCGAGCACCCCGAGCCCGAACGGCGAGAACACCACCGGCCGGTCCGTCGGCACACCCACCCGGCCGGTCACCACGTCGCCGAGCGTGCCGTGCAGGAAGTCCCGGTTGCCGGTGAGCTGCTCGACCAGGTGCGGCGAGGTGTCGGCCTTCAGACAGTGCTCAACGTCGTCGACGAGGTTGGTCGAGGCGAGCAGCACCTCCGGTGCCAGGTCGCGCAGCGACACATGCAGCACCAACGGGTTGTGCGCGAACCAGGACGGATCCGTCACGTGCGGGCTGCCCGCGACGGTCGCGAACACCACCAGTTCGCTGGACCTGATCAGCTGCTCTGCGCTGTCGTGCACGGTGATCCGCCCGCCGGCGTCGGACTGTTCCAGGTACCCCCGAAAGCCCGCCGCGTGCGCCGCGGACAGGTCGTGCACGCCGATCTCATCGAAGGACCAGCCGGTGCCCGCCAGGAAGGTGTGGATGTAACGGGCGATCAGGCCGACCCCGAAGAACCCGACGCTGCGAGGTCGGCGTCGAATGGTGAGCCGGTCGGCGGCCAGCGCGGCGAACGCGGCCGTCCTGGTGGCGCTGATGATGGAGCTTTCCAGGCAGGCGAACGGGTAACCGGTGTCGTGGTCGTTGAGGATCAGCACCGCCGAAGCCCGCGGGATACCGGCGGCCACGTTCTCCGGAAAGCTGGAGATCCACTTCAGCCCGTCCACCCGAACGTCCCCGCCGAGCGAGGCGGGCAGCGCGATGATCCGCGACGAGGGCCGGTCCGGGAACCGCAGGAAGTACGACGGCGGGTTCACCGAGTCACCCGCGCCGTGCAGGAGGTAGGCGGCCTCGACCACTGACATCACCTGGGTCTCGCGGCCTTGGAGCGCCTGCTGGACCTGGGCACCGGGGATGACCGCGAACGACGGTACGCCTGCGGTCATTCCGCGCTCACCGCCGAGGTCGGCGTGCAGTCAGCCAGGCGCACCGCGTCGGACATTCCCACCAGCATTTGGCGGGGGCCGTCGAAGGGCTCGCGGCCGTGTGCGGTGCGGAGGTTGTCGACCAGCATCAGGTCTCCCGTCTGCCACGGTTCGCGGACGGTGTGGTCCTCGTACACCTGGTTGATCAGCCGCACGATGTCCTCGCCGATCGGATCGCCGCCGCCGAACCGGGTGGTGAACGGCAGGCCGTCGGCGCCGTAGACCTCGATCAGGTAGTCACGGATCTCCGGGTCGATCGTCCACTCGTTGAGGAACGCGATCTGGTTGAACCAGCAGCGCCTGCCCGTGACCGGGTGACGGATCACCGCGCTGCGGCGCTGCCTGGTGCGCAGCGTGCCGTCGGGCAGCCACTCGCAGGCGATCGCGTTGTCCCGGCAGTACTTCTCCACCGCCGCCTTGTCCTCGGTGCCGAAGGCCTCGGCATAGGAGGCACCCACGTCCTCGCTGTAGTTGCGGACGAGCAGCCAGCCCTCCCGCTCGAACCGCTCGACCAGATCGGTCGGCAGGGCGTCCAGCACCGTGGGCGAGTCGGCCAGCGGGGTGGCACCGCCCTCAACGGGCGCCTGGAGGCAGGCGAACAGCATCAGGCCGGGAAACTCCAGGGTGTAGCTCAGCTCGTGGTGCGGGCACATCTGCTGGTTCGGCGGCCACTTCGTGGAGGAGTACACGCCGCCGCCGTAGGTGCCGCGCGGGGCGAAGGCTTCCCGCTCGGTCATCAACCCGGTGCCCAGGTGCCGGAACACCGCACCCGTCTGGTCCGGGTCGCGGAGTCCGAGTCCGCGGACCAGCACGCAGCCTTGGGCCGCCACCAGGGCACGCAGCGGCGCCCGGTGGCGGGCTGCCCAGCCTGGCGCGTCGTCGGCGGTTTCGGCCCACAGCACCGGAGGCGATCCGGGCCGCACGTCGACGTCAAGCGCGAGCGCTGACGGTGAGGACAACATCATTTCTCCCTTTCGGTTCGCGACTCAAGAGGAAACCGGTGATTCGGCCGGTGGACGGCTCGCGTTGTCGAGGTGGCCCGCCAGGTCGGCGAGGACCGGGTTGCGGGTGATGTCCTTGAGGGACACCGCGCGGTCGAGGGTGATCGCCAGTCGCACCGCCGACAGTGAGGTGCCGCCCCGGTCGAAGAAGTGGTCCCGGCGGCCGATCGCGGGGGCCGGGACGCCCAGCACCGCGGCCCAGGCGGCGGCCAGTCTCCGCTCGGTGGGGGTGCTGGGCGCGGCGTAGTTGCCCTCGCCCGCGTCCTTGTCGAGATCGGCCGCGAGGGCACGCAATGCCCTTTTGTCGATTTTGCTGTTGGCGGTCAGCGGCAGGGTTTCCCGCCAGTGCAGCGCCGAGGGGACCATGTACTCGGGCAGCGATTCGCCCAGCCGGTCTTTGAGCACCGGCGTCGCGATCGGTTCCGCCGCCGCGTAGAACGCCGCCAGGTATCTGCTCCGATCGGGCCGCTCGGCGACGACCACCGCACCGTCGCGGATACCGGGCACGCGCAGCAGCGCGTTCTCGACCTCGCCGATCTCGATGCGGAAGCCGCGGATCTTGACCTGGCTGTCGCGGCGGCCCAGGAACTCCAGCTTGCCGTCCGGGCGCCAGCGCCCGTGGTCACCGCTGCGGTAGAGCCGTTCGCCCGCGCGGTGCGGATCGGGCAGGAAGGACAGCCGGGTGCGCTTGGGGTCGTTGACGTAGCCGCGGCCGACGCAGACCCCGGAGAAGACGATCTCGCCGGGGGCGCCGAGCGGTACCGGCGCGAGCCGTTCGTCCACGATGTAGACGTGCACGTTGTTGACGCACCGGCCGAGCGGAACCCGGTCGCCCGCGGGTGGTCGGTCCATCACCTCGTGGTTGGTGTCATCCGAGGTCTCGGTCAGACCGTAGGCGTTGACGAGCGTGACCCCGGGCCTGGCCGCGAACCACCGCTGCGCCAGCTCCTTTTTCAGCGCCTCACCGGTCACCGACACGCACCGTAGGCTCGGCAGTTCGTGCGGATGCCGGTCCAAACAGGACAGCACGACCTCCAGGTAGGACGGCACGAGCTGGAGGACCGAGACCCCGCCGTCCGCGATGCGGTCGACGAACCTGTCGACGTCCAGGATGGCGTCCTGCTCGACCAGCAGGGTGCGGCCGCCGACCACGAGCGCGGCGACCAACTGCCACAGCGAGATGTCGAAGCACTGCGGCGCGGTCTGGGCGACCACGTCCGCCGCGCCGATGCGCAGATCGTCGATCTTGGCGTAGAGGTGGTTGAGCATGCCCGCGTGCTCGCACATGGCGCCCTTGGGCTCGCCGGTGGAGCCGGAGGTGAAGTAGATGTAGGCGAGTTGGTCCGCACCGACCTCGATGCCGAGGTTGTCGTCGGTGTGGTCTTCGGCGTAGGCCTCGCCGATCACCAGCTTGGCCGTGCCCGGCAGCGAGCCGAGGGCCTGGTCGAGGGTGGCGGTGCTGTCCGGTTCGGTCAGCACCAGCGTGCAGGCGGCGCGGGCCAGCGTGCGCTGGATGCGGTCGGCGGGGAAGTGCGGTTCGATCGGCAGGTACACGCCGCCCGCCTTGAGGATCGCCAGCACCGCGGCGGCCCAGTCCAGGTTGCGTTCGGTCACCACCGCGACCACGTCTTCGCAGCGCAGCCCGCGCGCCAGCAGCGCCCGCCCCAGCCGGTTGGCGCGGGCGTTGAGCTCCCCGTAGGTCCACGTCCGGTCGCCGTGCACCGCGGCGACGGCATCCGGCCTGTTCCGCGTCTGCTCCTCGAACAGCTCGTGGAACCGGCGGTCCGGCAACTCCCGGCGGGGGCCCGCCAGGCCTTCGATCTGGAAGCGGAGTTCCTCGGCGGACAGCAGGCTCTGCCGCCGGTGGTCCGCGGCCGGATCGGCGGCGAGCAGGGCGAGCGCGGTGCGGTGGTACCCGGCAACCCGGCTCGCGCAGCGCGCGTCGAGGACCTCGGTCCGGTACCGCAGCCGCAGGGCCAGCCCGCCCGAGGTATGCGCGATCCCCACCGCAAGCACACCGCTTTCGGGCAGGCGTCCGCGGCAGGCGGGGTCGAACACGGTCTCGAACCACGGCCCGGCCAAGCCCGGCTCGCGGGCAAGTTCGTGGACCCGAAAGCCGCTGTGCGCCTGGATGTCCGACTCGACACGGTCGACTGCCAGCACCAGTTCCCGCCAGGAGCCTGCTTCGGTGCCGAGCCTGCACGGCAGCGCCCTGCCACCCGGCTCCGCCACGTACCCGGTGATGACCTCGCGTTCGCCGGACAGTGCCGCGAGCACCTTCGCGTGTGCGGCCAGCAACACCGTGCGCAGCGGTACCGACAGTTCCTCCGCCCGGCCGCGCAGCGCGGCCGTCAGATCGGCGGAGATCACCGTCTCGTGTTCGCCGGTGCCCACCACCTCCTCCGCCGTCCACCGCGGGATCGCGGTGAAACCGCCCGCGGCGAGCACCCCGCGCCAGAACTCCCGATCCTCCTGTGCTGTCTGCGTTTGCTGTTCTGTCGGTGTCATCGGGTCTTTCCCCCACTCAAAGCGAATTTCTCGGATGGTGTCGCCGCGGCCGGGGCCTGTCCGGCGGACGGCAGCTTGCGGGCGGGGTTGCCGCCCCACCGCTCGTTGGGCGGGACCTCCTCGCCCTTCATCAGGAAGGAATCGGCCGCGAGGACGACGCCGTCGCCGACCGTCACGCCGTAGTGCACGAAGGCGCCGACGCCGACCGTGCAGCCCGCGCCGAGCACGGTGCGGTCGGACTTGAACGTGCCGTCCTCCAGCGAGTGGCACTGGATCGTGGTGCCCGCGTTGAGGATGCAGTCGTCTCCGACCGTGACCAGCGAGCGTTCCGGCATGGCGGAGCCGTCGTCGAAGAACCGCCGCCCGATCCGCGCGCCCATGGCCCGCCACAACAGCGATTTGAACGGGGTTCCGTTCAGCAGCGGCAACTCGGCGGCGTGCAGCTTCCAGAAGCGTTCGTGCTGCCACAGATACGGCTGGTAGATCGAGCAGAACCGCGGAGTCAGCGGCCGGAACCGCATACTGGCGCGTTCCGCGGCCACCAGCAGGACGACGCTGAACAGCAGCGTCAGCATCGGCAGCAGCGCGACCGTCCACAGGCCCGCGGTCCCGTGGAAGGCAGCGACACCCCAGGCGAGCAGGGTCGCGCCGAACACGTTCAGCCAGCGCACGAGCAGGAACAACACGACGGTGACGGCGTTATGGCGGTTCTTCGCGGCGAGGCCGCGGTGCAGTTCGCCGTCGGTCTTGAGGTGGTCGAACGCGGCGTCGCGGTCGACCGACCGCGGGATCTCGAAGCTCGGCGAGCCCAGGATGCCGACGTCGTGGCGGACCGGGCCGTCGACTGGCACCATGGCCTTGGTGCCGATGAGGCAGTTGGCGCCCACCCTGCTCCGCGGCGGGATGGCGATCCGGTTGCCGAGGAAGTTGTCGGCCCCAATCGCCGTGCGGCACACCCGGAACGAGGTGTTGGAGTACTCGGTGTTGATGAGCGACAGTCCGTCGCAGACCATCGTTCCGCTGCCGATGACGCTCAAGAAGGGCGTGTCCTGCTTGAGTTCGGTGCCGAAGTTCGTCCCGGTCTGCACGATCCGGGACTGGTCGTAGCCCAGCCAGCGCAGGTAGTGCACGACGGCGGAGCTGTCGCCGAACAGGCGCATCAGGAACTTGCTGTTGGTCAGCCTGCCGATCGCCCGGTGAACGCCGTAGTGGAAGCCATACAGGGCGTACACCCGATCCGGACTGAAGAAGAGGTTGAGCACCCTCGGCACGGTGACGGCGATCAGCAGCCCGAGGAGCCGGGCGCCGAAGAAGAGCACGAGGGACACCACCAGTGCGTCCCGGTACAGCGCCCAGCTTGTGAACGCGGTCGGGTCGGCGGTCAGGAACGCGGCCAACGACGGGAACTCGGTGAGCAGCAGGTGCACTCCGCCGATGGTCAGCGGCAGGTACACCGCCACCGTCCACAGCAGTTGCGCGGCGCTGTAGGTGATCTTGCGGAGCGGGCCGCAGGCAGCCGGGGCGACCGTGCGGTAGTCGGTGTCGGCGCGCTGGGCGGGGGAGCCGTGCCACCGTTCCCCGGCAGGCACGGACTGGCCTGCGTGCAGCGCGGAGGCGTGGCCGAGTTGGGCGCCGTCGCCCATCACGGTTTCGATGTCGAGGACGGTGGCCTCACTGACGAGCACATCGCGGCCGAGGGTCACCGGCCCGGTCTGAATCAGACCCGCCTGCGCCCGGTAGCAGGAGAGGAACGAGTCTTTGCGGACGACCGTGCCGTCGCCGACGGTCAGCAGATCCGAGCACACGGGTGCGTGCCGGGAAAGGATCACCACGTCCCGGCCGATCTTCGCGCCCAGCGCCCGCAGGTACAGCACGTACAGCGGCGAGCCCGCGAACAGCACCAGCGGGTTCAGCATGACCAGCGTCCTGACCGCCCAGAACCGGACGTAGGCCGGACTCCAGATGCGGATCTGACGCGGTGTCCACCGGCCGATGAGCACCCACTTGGCGAGGATCGGCAGCAGGCACATGCCCGCGAAGCCCAGGGCCGCCGCCAAGACCGAGCGCAGGTAGATGTCGAGCACTCCCGAGGCCGCGGCCACCCACCGATACCCGCCGAGCACGACCAGCGCGGCCAGCGAGGAATAGGCGAGGAAGACCAGTAGCTGAAGCGCTCCGCAGAGCAGGTACCGGGGAGTGCCCACGGGCGGGAGCCGCTCGACCGACACCGACGCGGGAGGGGCCTGCGCCGTGGGTGTGGTGTCGCCGAGTGCGGCGGCCAGGCTGTTGATCGTCGGGTGTCGGTAGACATCTTTCATGGACACCGAAGGCAGGTCGGCCCGTTTCCTGACCCGCGCGCAGAAATGGGCCATGACCAGCGAGTCGGCCCCGAGGTCGTCGAAGAAGTTGCCGTCGACCGATACCCGTTCGGTTTTGAGTACTCCCGCCAGCACCTCCGCCAGCCCGTGCTCGGTGCCCGCCACCGGACCGGCTTTCGCATTCTCGACAGATTTTCCCACCAGAAAAACTCCCTGAAATCAGTCCCGCAAACCGCACTCGGGTTGCGCAAGGCATAGACCGATGCGCCGGATACGGTGATGCGGGAATGCGCTCCCACACGCACAAGGAAAACGAGTTCCCGACTCGGAAAACATTTTCAGTCAGCCGCCTCCTACCTGCGGCACCTCTGAAAAACCTGCAAGCATTCGCCCCGAAAAGACGTCGCCCACTCAACCACGCAAACTGGGGAAGTGGCTCGCTGAAATCCCATCGTGACCACTCCGAGGCCTGGCTGTGCGACGCCTTCGGGGACTTTTCCACCAATGGGAGGCATTCATTACTACATCATTATCAATAGTAACAGCGGTATTAACTGTGCACGCCGAGCCTCTGGTGATTAACGTCTGCGTTCCGTATCTGAACAACCGCCAACGCTGGTGGCGCAGGAATGTCCGAGAGTCGAACAGTGTACCTGGGAAAGGTGGTACTCCTACGGGAGATTAGGCTGGATGTTGTATCCGGCAATTCTCTGCATACTGCTGTCACGGGTTGTGTGCGAATCACCGGACACACTGATTTGATCGTTTTACGGGGCAGGCTGCGCGCTTTGCTCGGCCAATTCCTCGGGTGCGGACAGCCGCCACGCCTCGAAGACCAGCTCGGATAGTTCGTCGGCGTCGATGCCGTCCAGTTGTACGACCACCCAGCCGAAGCCACCTGAGGTGAACTGTTCCTCGAATACCGCGGGCCGCTCGGCCACCAATGCCTGCTGCTCGGACCAGGTCTGCTTCAGCCCCGCGGTGTGGGTGCCCGGCCAGTAGTAGCCGAACCGCTTGCCGCGCACGCTGAACGAGCTGTACCGCTCGCCCTTCGCGTGCTCCACGTCGACCAGCGTGTCCACGATGCGAAAGAACTCGTCCCTGCCTACTGCCACCACGACTCCCCAGAAACATGCCGGGTGGGCAGTATAAGTTCCGCTCAGCCGAACATCCGGGTACCGGGGGCGGAGTCGTCCTGGTTGAACAGGGCGATCAACGCGCACTTGAACTCCTGGCGGGTGATCCGCCCGTCGCCGTCGGTGTCGAGGTGATCGAAGCCCCGGTCGGCCACGTCTCTCGGCATCGCGCTCGCGTAGACCCTGGACCACTCGTCCTTGGACAGATAACCGCTGCCGCTCACGGTCTCGAACAGCGCGTCCACGCTGTCGTCCACGGCGTCGAGAAACTCCGGTGTGGTGAACGCACCTCGGTGGGAGGCAGCGGCGAAGTCCGCCGCCCGGACCCGGCCCTCGACATCGCGGTGGGTTTCGCGGGCGATCAGCTCCCACCACCGCTCGTAGGCGCCCAGCATCTTCGCCTCGGCCCGCTCGTCGGCCCCGCCTGCCTGACTCATGCTCTTGGCGAAGGCCCGCACATCGGCCACCGAGATCACGCCGTCACCGTTCTTGTCGAACAACGCGAGCACCGGGGCGAACCTGTCGATCTTCGCCTGATCCACCTCTGAGGTCACGATCCACCGCCTTCCTGACCATGGGGTGCCCGAAAATAGCCACTGCTCCACGTGCGGAGGCTCAGAAGTTGTTCACCAGGTGGGGCGGGCGCCGACTCCGCCGTCAATCACCAGGTCGTGCCCGGTGATCCAGGCGGCCATCGGGGAGGCGAGGAAGACGCAGGCGTTGCCGATATCGGCGGGCGTGCCCAGCCGTCCCAGCGGTGCGGCCTGGTGCCATCGCCGCACTCCGTCCGGCCAGTCCTCCGCGAGGCGTCGGCGGTCGATGAGCCCAGGGGAGACGGTGTTGACCCGGATGCCCAGCGGGCCGTACTCGAGTGCGGCGCTGCGGGCGTGCATGACCAGAGCGGCCTTCGCCGCGCAGTAGTGGGCATGCCCCGGGGCGGGTCGGCTTGCCTCGATGGACGCGATGTGGGTGATGCTGCCGCCGCTGCTCCGCATCACCGGCACCGCGGCCTGGGTGCAGGAGAACGCGCTGGTCAGGTTCAGGTCGACCACCGCCTTCCAGTCGGCGACGGACATCGAGGCCAGCTCCTGCACGGGTTGGATGCCCGCGTTGTTGACCAGCGCGTCCAGCCTGCCCGTCCAGGCCGCCGCGTCCGCCACCAGTCGTGAACACGCATCCTCGTCGGCGAGGTCGGCGCCCAACGCCAACGCCCGCCGACCAGCCGCCTCGACGCTGTCCACCACGGCTGTGGCGGCGGTGCGGTCGTGGCGGTAGTGGACGACGACATCGGCGCCTGCCTGCGCGAACCGGAGGGCGATGCCTCGGCCCACGGTGCCGCTCGCGCCGGTCACCAGGGCGACCGAGCCGGTGAGATCTGGAAGTGCGCTGTCCCGCATCAGCTCTCCACGGGCATCCGCAGCGGAGCATCCGGGCGGCACAGCGCCCGAATCCGGTCGGCCGCTTCCGGGTACTCGGCGCTCAGCCGGTCCGCGTCGCCGCCCTCGTAGTCGGCGTCGATGAACCCCGGCGCCATGGTCGTGCCGCACAGCGTCCACCGCCCGCCCGCGGCGACCTGCGCGCCCATCCACGTGCCCGCCGGGACGAGGAGTTGGACCTGCTCGGGTCCCAGTACCTCCACGCGGGCGCCGCCGTCCGGATCGAGCAGCAGCAATTCCAGCGGATCACCGCGGTAGAAGTGCCACACCTCGTCGATCGGCAGCCGGTGCATCGCGGAGAACAGCCCATCCCGCACGGAGAACAAGGCGATGATCGCCGACCCCGCGGGGCGCCCGTCGGCATCGACCGGCCCCGCCCAGGTGCGCCGGAACAGGCCACCCTCCACCGGCAGGGGCCGCAAGCCGTAGCGCGCGGCCAACTCCGCCACTTCTTCTCCGAGAGACACGACATGATCCTTCCAGAGGATCGGCGTCAGGCGAGCGCGTGGACGAGGCGCGGCACGGCGGCCTGAAGGTGCGCGACGACGCGATCGATGGACTCCGGCGCGATCCTGCCCTCCGGGCCGGACACCGAGATCGCGGTGGGTGTCGGCGCGCCCGTGACCGCCACGGCGAGGCAACGCACCCCGGTCTCCTGCTCCGCGTCGTCCAGTGCGTAGCCCTGATCCCGCACGCGGTCCAGTTCGCGTTCGAGCGCGTCGGGATCGGTGATGGATCGTTCGGTCTGGGCGGGCATGCCCGCCCGCAGCACCAGCTCACGCGCGGCGGGCGGCGGCAGTTGCGCGAGCAGCGCCTTGCCGACACCCGTGCAGTGCAGGTAGACCCGCCTGCCGACCTCGGTGAACATCCGCATCGAGTGCCGCGACGGCACCTGGGCGACGTAGACCGCGCGGTCGCCGTCGATCATCGCCATGTTGGCCGTCTCGCCGACGGCCTCCACCAGGTCGGACAACACGGGCCGGGCCCAGGTGCCGAGCATGCGCGAGGCGCTCTCGCCGAGCGCGACCAGCCGCGGCCCCAGCGCGTAGCTGCGGGAGGGAAGCTGACGTGCGTAACCCGCCGCCACCAAGGTTCGGACAATGCGGTGGATGGTGGGCAGCGGCAGCCCGGAGCGCTCGGCGAGCTTGCTCAGCGGCATCTCACCACCGCCGTCGGCCATCAGCTCGAGCAGACCGAACGCCCGCTCCAGTGACTGGACACCGCCTGCCGAGCCCGCGGGACGGGACATATCGGTCGCCTTCCGTCATTTTCCGGATGGCAGAAGTATAAGTCCAGGATGCAGAAACTATAGCCAGCCCGGGGCGATGAACACCAGCCAGGTCGCGATTGGGGTGAGGACCACCATGCTCAGGCCCCAGCGCATCAGGCTCTTGAACATGTGGTCACGCTGCGATTCCACCGAGTTGGCCACCACCAGCGCGCCGCTGGTGGAGAACGGTGAGGAGTCGACCACCGACGAGGAGACCGACAGCGCGACGATCAGCCCGACCACGCCGAGTTGCCCGGTGAGCAGGAACGGGACGGCCAGCGGGATGAGGGCGCCGAGGATGCCGGTCGTGGAGGCGAAGGCGGAGACGGCGGCGCCGATCAGGCAGATCACGAACGCCGCGAGCAGCGGGATGCCGATGCCCACCACCTGCCTGCCGAGGAAATCGATCGTCCCGACCCGCTCCATGAGCCCGACATAGGTGACGATGCCGCAGATCAGCAGCACGGTCGGCCAGGCGATCCTGCCCACGGCGTCCTTCGCCGCCTCGGGGGAGAGCAGCGTGAGCACCACCGCGACGCCGAGTGCGGTGAACCCGACGTCCAAGCCGAAGGCGAGCGCGCCGACGGCGAGCACGGCCAGTCCCACCAGCGTGACGATGCGGCTGCGGTTCAGGGTGATCACCGCCGGGGGAGCGAGGACCGCGGTGGTCCCGCCGCTGTCGACCTCGGTGGGTGCGTTCAGGTCCTCACAGCCGCGCCGCATCAGGTCCCGCCCGCCGAAGGCGGCAAAGACGATCATGCTGAGCACCAGGTTGAACGCGAACGAGCCGAGGAAGAGCATGATCGGATCGCCTGCCAGGCCGCTGCGATCCACCACCCCGTTGACGATGCTGCCGAAGATGGAGATCGGCGAGAACCCGCCCGCGCTGCCGCCGTTGATGATCAGCAGCCCCATCAGCAGCGGGTTGATCCGGCAGCGGGCGGCGAAGCCCATGCCCACCGGGGCGATGATCGCCACCGCGGCGGGCACGACCGCGCCAACGGCGGTGAGCAGGGCGGTGACCCCGAACATCACCCAGGGAATGAGCGCCACCCGGCCCCGCACCGCGCGCACGGCCGCTTGGACAAGCCAGTCCACGGTGCCGTTGGCGCGGGCGATGGCGAACAGATAGGTGACGCCGACCAGGATCACGAAGAGGTCGCCGGGAAATCCGCTGACGATCGTGTCCTTCGATTCGCCGAGCACCAGGGTGCCGACCAGGAACGCGGCGACGAGCGCCAGCGCGCCCATGTGCACCGAAAGGGTCGTGGCCAGCAGGAATACGGCCGCCAGCACGACGATGGTGACGATCTGAATCGACATACGGCACTTCCAGGTTCCGCAGGATTAAACCGGTGCTATTCCGTATTGTGGAAACTTTATTTCGTCTAGAGGGAGTATGGTGTGAGTCACATGTGTCGTCAAGGGCTCTCGACGTTCGACCGAACCCGGGCTAGAGTTCGTATAGCGGTAGTTAGATTCCACGATACGGAAATCGAGGGTCGGTCATGAGTTTCGCCGCGGGTCGTCACTTCCTCCAGATCCCGGGCCCGACGAACGTCCCCGAGTCGGTGCTGCGGGCCATCTCGGCACCCACGATCGACCACCGGGGCCCCGATTTCGCGGAGTTGGCCACGTCGGTGCTCGCCGCGCTGAAGCCCGTGTTCGGCACCGAGCAGCCGGTCGTGATCTATCCGGCTTCCGGTACGGGGGCGTGGGAGGCGGCGCTGGTCAACACGCTCAGCCCCGGCGATCGGGTGCTGTGCTTCGAGACCGGCCACTTCGCCACGCTGTGGCAGGAGATGGCGACCGGCCTCGGGCTGACCGTGGACTTCGTGCCCGGCGACTGGCGGCACGGCGCGAGCCCCGAGGCCGTCGCCGACCGCCTCGCCCAGGACCGCGAACACGCGATCAAGGCCGTCTGCGTGGTGCACAATGAGACCTCGACCGGTGTCACCAGCCGCATCCCCGAGGTGCGGGCGGCCATCGACGGCGCGAACCACCCCGCGCTGCTGCTGGTGGACACCATCTCCTCATTGGCCTCCATCGACTACCGACACGACGAGTGGGGGGTCGACGTGACGGTGGCCGGCTCCCAGAAGGGCCTGATGCTGCCGCCGGGGCTGAGCTTCAACGCGATCAGCCGCAAAGCGCTGGACGCCTCGCGCACCGCCACACTGCCGAGGTCGTTCTGGAACTGGGAGCCGATCCTGGCCGCCAACGAGCGCGGCTTCTTCCCCTACACCCCGGCCACCAACCTGCTCTACGGCCTGCGGGAGGCACTGCGCCTGCTGGCGGCCGAGGGGCTGCCCGCCGTGTTCGCCCGCCACACCCGGCATGCCGAGGCCACCCGCGCCGCGGTCACCGGCTGGGGCCTGGAGGTGCTCTGCGCCGACGAGCGTGAGCACTCTTCCTCGCTCACCGCGGTGCTGCTGCCCGAAGAACACGACGCCGACAAGGTGCGCGCGGTGATCCTGGACCGCTTCGACATGTCGCTGGGCGCCGGTCTCGGCAGGCTGGCCGGGCGCGTGTTCCGCATCGGGCACCTGGGCGACTTCAACGACCTGACGCTGGCAGGCACGTTGGCGGGCGTGCAGATGGGTCTGACGCTGGCGGGCGTGCCGATCGACCCGCGCGGCCTCGACGCCGCCCTCAGCCGCCTCCAGGAACCGTGATGGCCGCACCCGAGAGCGCACTGCGCGACGGCCTCGGCGGTCTGGACGGCGAGGTGCGGTTCGACGACTACACCCGCCACCTGTTCTCCCGCGACGCCAGCATGTACGCGATCACCCCGGCGGGCGTGGCCTTCCCACGCCACGCCGAGGATGTCGCGACCGCGGTGCGCGCCGCGGCGGCGGCCGGTGTGTCGGTCACTCCGCGCGGGGCGGGTACGAGCCTGGCGGGCCAGACCGTCGGCGATGGGCTGGTGCTGGACCTTTCCCGGCACCTCAACCGCATCCTGGAGATCGACGCCGAGGCCCGCACCGCCTACGTCGAGGTGGGGGTGGTGCAGGACGAGTTGAACCGGGCCGCCGCCCCGCACGGACTGATGTTCGGACCGGACACCTCGACCAGCAATCGCGCCACGATCGGCGGGATGATCGGCAACAACTCCGCGGGCAGCGGGTCGCTCACCTACGGCATGACCATCGACCACGTGCGGGCGCTGGACGTGGTGCTCTCCGACGGCTCCCGCGCCCGGCTGGAACCCGTGACCGAGGCCGAACGTGCGGTGCGGGCGCAAGCGTCCACACTGGAAGGTCGGCTGTACCGGGAGCTACCGGAGTTGGTGCGCGCCAACGCCTCCGCTATCGCCACCGGCTTCCCCCCGTTCTGGCGGCGGGCCTGCGGCTACCGCCTGGACCGGCTGACCGCCGGTCCCGACTTCGACCTGGCCAAATTCGTGGTCGGCGCCGAGGGCACCTTGGTGGTGGCTACCCACGCGTTGGTGGACCTGGTGCCCAAGCCGCGCCGCACGGTGTACGCGGTGGGGCACTTCACCTCCACCGCCGCCGCGATCGCCGCCACCGAGGACGCGCTGGCCTGCGAACCGGCGCAGGTCGAGTTGATGGACCGCACCATTTTGGACCTGTCCCGGCAGAAGATCGAGTACGCCGAACTCGGTGACATCCTGCACGGCGACCCGGACGCATTGCTGTTCGTGTCGTTCACAGGTGACGACGAGGCCGAACTCATCGCGCGCTTGGACCACCTCACCGAAGTGTGGCGGCGCAACTCGCACGGCTATCACACGCTGCGCGCGGTCACGCCCGCCCAGCAGACCGCGCTGCTCAAGGTGCGCAAGTCCAGCCTCGGCCTCCTGATGGCGGCCGGTGAGGGCACCCGGCGGCCGCTGGCGTTCGTGGAAGACACCGCGGTCGAGCCCAAACACCTGACCGAGTACACCCGCCGCTTCAAGGAGATCCTGGACAGCCACGGGATGACGGCAGGCTTCTACGGTCACTGCTCGGTGGGCTGCCTGCACATCCGACCGTTCGTCGACCTCGCCGATCCGGCCGAGGTGCGCCGGATGCGGACGGTCGCCGAGCAGGTGAAGGACCTGGTCGCCGAGTTCGGCGGCGTCAACTCCAGCGAGCACGGCGACGGCCTGGCGCGCAGCGAGTTCAACCGGGAGATCTTCGGCGACGAACTGTACGAGGCGATGCGCTCGGTCAAGCGGATCTTCGACCCGGACGGCGTGCTGAACCCCGGCAAGATCGTCGACGCGCCGCCGATGACCGACAACCTCCGCGACGCGGCGCTGCCACCCGCGCGGCCATTTGAGACCAGGCTGCAATTCGAGGTGCTCGGCGGCATGCGGGGTGCGGCCGACCGCTGCATGAACATCGGGCTGTGCCGCAAGAGCACCACCGGCGCGATGTGCCCGTCCTACATCGCCACCCGCCAAGAGGAGCACGCCACCCGAGGACGGGCCAACGCCCTGGTGATGGCGCTGTCCGAACCGGACCCGCGGACGGCGCTGGGCGATGAGCGGCTGCACGAGATCCTGGACCTCTGCCTGATGTGCAAGGCCTGCAAGAGCGAATGCCCGATGAGCGTGGACCTCGCCACGCTGAAGGCCGAAACGCTGTCGCACCACCACGACCTGCACGGGGTGCCGCTGCGGTCCCGCCTTTTCGGCTCCATCCGCACGCTCAACCGGATCGGCTCGCTCACCGCGCCGTTGTCCAACCTGCCGGGCCGCATCCCGCTGCTGCGCAGGCTGATGGAACGCACGGTCGGCATCGCCGCGGCCCGGCCGCTGCCGGTGTTCCGGCGTGCCAACCTGGTGCGCTGGTTCCGCCGTCGACCGGCCGCGGCGGGGGAGCGGTCGGTGATGTTCCTGGCCGACTCCTTCGCCACCTACACCGAACCGCACATCGGCCAGGCCGCGATCGAACTGCTGGAGCGTGCCGGCTGGGGCGTGGACCTGGTCAGCGGCGGCTGCTGCGGCCGGGCGAGCCTGTCCAAAGGCCTGGTGGACGACGCGAAAGCCAAGGCGCGCGGACTCATCGACGCGGTGTCCGGTGTGGACACACCGATCGTGGGCTGTGAGCCATCCTGCCTGTTCACCTTGCGCGACGAGTTCGCCGCGATGCTCCCCGACGACCCTCGGGTGCCCGCGGTCGCGGGCCGTGTGCGACAGGTCGAGGAACTGCTCACCGACGCCATCGACAACGGCAGGCTGCGGCTGAGCGCCGACTCCTGGCCCGCGGGCAGCAGGGTGCTCTACCACGGCCACTGCCACCAGAAGGCCGAGGTCGGCACCGCCGCGACGCTGGCGCTGCTGCGCAGGATTCCCGGCGTCGAGGTGGTCGAGCTTGACGCGGGCTGTTGCGGGATGGCCGGGTCGTTCGGGTTCGAGTCCGAGCACTACGAGCTGTCCCTGCGTATCGGGCAGGACCGCCTGTTCCCCGCGCTGGCGGCCGAACCGGACAGCACGGTGATCGCCGCGACCGGCGTGTCCTGCCGACAGCAGATCTTCCACGGCGCGCAGCGCACCGCATGGCATCCGGTGGAGCTGGTGCGGGCGGCGCTGGAAGGACAACCCCGATGAAGGAGCCGCCCGAGCGCTACACGGTGAACTGCTCGATCCTGCTGACCGATCTGCCCCTGCTGCAACGCCCCGCCGCCGCCCGCGCCGCAGGCTTCGACGCGGTCGAGTTCTGGTGGCCTTTCGAGACCGCGGTGCCCGCTGATCGGGAGGTCGACGCCTTCGTCACCGCCGTCCAGGACGCGGGCGTCGCGCTCACCGGACTGAACTTCGCCGCTGGCGACATGCCCGGCGGCGACCGCGGCCTGCTGTCCTGGCCGGATCGAGCGGCGGAGTTCCGCGACAACGTGCCGGTGGTCGCCGAGATCGGCCGAAGGCTCGGCTGCCGCGCCTTCAACGCGCTCTACGGCAACCGCGTGGACGGTGTTTCCGCGCAGGCGCAGGACGAACTCGCCGCCGAGAACCTGGCCTTCGCGGCGTCCGGTGTGGACGGAACAGTGCTGGTCGAGCCGCTCAGCGGCGCCGACCGGTACCCGCTCAAGACCGCCGCCGACGCACTCGCCGCGATCGACCGAGCGCCCGACGCGTCGAACCTGGCGCTGCTGGCCGACCTCTACCACCTGGCGGTGAACGGCGACGACGTGGACGCCGTGATCGCCACCCACTCCGCACGCATCGGCGGCGTCCAGATCGCCGACGCACCAGGGCGCGGCGAGCCGGGAACCGGCGGACTGCCGATCGAACGCTGGCTCGCCGCACTCGAGCGTGCGGGCTACCGGGGGCCGATCGGCCTGGAGTACCAGGCGACCGCCGCCGACCCGTTCGCATGGCACACCGGGACAAGGAGCAGTGCATGACCACCGTCGCAGTGATCGGCCTCGGCATCATGGGTGCGCCCATGGCCGCGAACCTCGTCAAGGCGGACTTCGACGTGATCGGCTACGCCCGCACCAAGGCCAAGACCGATCAGCTGGTCGAACAGGGTGGCCGCGCGGCGGCGAGTGCCGCCGAGGCCGTGCGCGACGCCGACGTCGTGATCACGATGTTGCCCGACTCGCCCGACGTGGATGCGGTCGCGGCGGACATCCTCGCCCACGCACCCGACGGTGCACTGTGGATCGACACCAGCACCATCCGCCCCGACGTCAGCGTGCGGTTGGCCGCCGCCGCGGCCGACCGGGGACTGCGGGCGCTGGACGCGCCGGTCTCCGGCGGCGAGGCAGGCGCCATCGAAGGCACGCTGTCCATCATGGTCGGCGGGAACGCCGCCGACTTCGAGGCGGCCCGACCGGTACTCGACGCCGTCGGCGCCACCGTGGTGCACGTCGGACCTGCCGGTTCCGGGCAGACCGTCAAGGCCGCCAACCAGCTCATCGTGGCGGGCACCATCGGGCTGGTCGCCGAGGCGCTGGTCTTCCTGCGCGCCCACGGCGTCGACACCGAAGCCGCCGTGAAGGTCCTCGCGGGCGGGCTGGCGGGCAACCGCGTCCTGGACCGCAAGGCCGCGGGCATGCTCGCGGGCGAGTTCCGGCCGGGGTTCCGCATCGACCTGCACCACAAGGACATGGGCATCGTCACCACCGCGGCCCGCGAGGCCGGGGTGGCGATCCCGCTGGGTGCCGTGGCCGCCCAGCTCATCGGCGCACTGCGCGCACAGGGCCACGGAGGCTTGGACCATTCCGCGTTGATGCTGCTCATCGAGCGGCTTTCCGGCACCGACCGCTAGGGAGCAATCGTCATGGCACGTATGCGAACGGTCGACGCGGCTGTGCTGATCCTGGAGCGTGAGAACGCCACCCAGACCTTCGGCCTGCCCGGCGCGGCCATCAACCCGTTCTACTCCGCGATGCGCGCCCACGGCGGCATCCGCCACATCCTGGCCCGCCACGTCGAAGGCGCCTCCCACATGGCGGAGGGCTACACCCGGACCAAGGCGGGCAATATCGGCGTGTGCGTCGGCACCTCCGGACCGGCAGGCACCGACATGATCACCGGGCTGTACTCGGCGTGGGCGGACTCCATCCCGATCCTGTGCATCACCGGCCAGGCCCCGGTCGCGCGGCTGCACAAAGAGGACTTCCAGGCCGTCGACATCACCGCCATCGCCGCGCCGGTCACCAAAATGGCCATGACGGTGCTGGAACCCGCCCAGGTGCCCGGCGCGTTCCAGCAGGCCTTCCACCTCATGCGCTCCGGCAGGCCCGGCCCGGTGCTCATCGACCTGCCGGTGGACGTCCAACTCGCCGAGATCGAGTTCGACATCGACACCTACCAGCCGCTGCCGGTGTACAAGCCCACCGCGAGCAGGGCGCAGGTGGAGAAGGCGCTGGACATGCTGTGCGCCGCCGAACGCCCGCTGATCGTGGCGGGCGGCGGGGTCATCAACGCCGACGCCGACGAGCCGCTGGTCGAATTGGCGGAACTGCTGGACGTGCCGGTGATCCCCACCCTGATGGGCTGGGGCGCGATCCCCGACGACCACCGGCTGATGGCGGGCATGGTCGGGTTGCAGACCTCGCACCGCTACGGCAACGCGACGCTGCTCGCCTCGGACTTCGTGTTGGGCATCGGCAACCGGTGGGCCAACCGGCACACCGGCGGCCTGGAGACCTACACCCGCGGCCGCACGTTCGTGCACATCGACATCGAACCCACCCAGATCGGCCGGGTGTTCGCGCCCGACTACGGCATCGTCTCCGATGCGGGCGCCGCGCTGCGCCTGCTGGTGGAGGTGGCTCGGGAGCGCAAGCGGGCGGGTCTGCTGCCGGACCGCTCCGAATGGGTCGAGGAGTGCCTCGCCCGGAAGGCGAGCCTGCACCGTCGCACCGACTTCGACGCGGTGCCGGTGAAGCCGCAGCGCGTGTACCGGGAGATGAACCGCGCGTTCGGCCGCGACGTGCGGTATGTGTCCACCATCGGCCTGTCGCAGATCGCGGGCGCGCAGTTCCTGCACGTGTACCGGCCACGGCACTGGATCAACTGCGGGCAGGCCGGACCCCTCGGGTGGACCGTGCCCGCCGCGCTCGGCGTGTGCGTCGCCGACCCCGATGCCACCGTGGTCGCGCTGTCCGGCGACTACGACTTCCAGTTCATGATCGAAGAGCTGGCCGTCGGCGCGCAGTTCAACCTGCCCTACATCCAGGTGCTGGTGAACAACTCCTACCTCGGCCTGATCCGGCAGGCGCAGCGGGCCTTCGACATGGACTACCACGTGCAGCTGGCCTTCGACAACATCAACTCGCCCGAGTTGGAGGGCTACGGCGTCGACCACGTCAAGGTCGCCGAGGGACTTGGCTGCAAAGCCATCCGGGTCCGCGCGGCGGGGGAGCTTCCGGAGGCGTTCGAGGACGCGGTCAAGCTGATGGCGGAGTTCCGGGTGCCGGTGGTGGTGGAGGTGATCCTGGAGCGCGTGACGAACATCGCGATGGGCCTGGAGATCGACGGGATCGTCGAGTTCGAGGAGCTGGCCGACGCCGAGACCGAGCCGCATCCGGCGGCGGCGATGTTGGACTGAGCGTAAGGTCGGCATGCCATGACACCCGCCCCGCTGACCGGTATCCGTGTGATCGAGATCGGCAACTTCCTCGCGGGACCGTTCGCGACCACCCAGCTTGCCGACCTCGGCGCCGATGTGATCAAGGTGGAGAACCCGGACGGCGGCGACCCGGTGCGCGCCATCGGCCCGTTCGCCGACGGCAACAGCTCGCCGTTCACCAGGATCAATCGCAACAAACGCTCCATCGCGGTCGACCTCAAGACCCCACGCGGGGTGCAGGTGCTTCGGCGTCTCGCCGCGCGGTCGGATGTGCTGGTGGAAAACCTCCGGCCCGGCGTGCTGACCCGGCTCGGGCTCGGCTACGAGGTGCTGGCGGCGGAGAACCCGAGGCTGGTGTACGCCTCCGCGTCGGGGTGGGGCCAGGACGGGCCGCTGGCGTCGCTGCCGGGCCTCGACATCATGGCGCAGGCCAGGTCTGGGCTGATGAGCGTCACCGGCACGCCCGATGGCGACCCGGTGAAGGTGGGGGTGCCGATCTGCGATCTGGTCTGCGCCCTGTACGTCGCGCTCGGCGTCACCGCGGCGCTGCGCGCCAGGGAGCACACCGGGCGCGGCCAGTTCCTGGACGTCTCGCTGCTGGAATCGGGTGTGTCGCTGGCGGTCTGGGAGGCCGCCAAGTACTGGGGTGCGGGCGAGGTGGCCCGCCCGCTCGGGTCCGCGCACCAGAGCACCGCCCCCTACCAGGCGCTGTCCACTCAGGATGGCTGGGTCACCGTCGGCGCGGTCACCCCGCGCACCTGGCAGGCGTTCTGCACGGCGCTGGGCCTCACCGAACTGCTCACCGACCCCCGCTTCGCCGACGCACACGACCGCCACGGCCTGCGGCACGAATTGATCCCGGCGATAGAGCGGGTCACCTCCGGCCGGACCACCGCGGACCTTGTCGCGGTCCTCGAGGCCGCGGGTGTGCCGTGCGCGCCGATCAACGACGTCGAGCAGGTCTTCACCGACCCGCACCTGAGCGAGCGCGGATTCTTCTGGGACGCACCGCATCCCGAGCTTCCCGGCGTCCGCCAGGTCGGCTCCCCGATGCGCCTGTCCGACACCCCCACTCGTCGTGACGGTGCAGGCCCGCCGTTGGGCGAACACACGGCGGCGGTCCTGGCCGAAGCGGGCTTCGGCCGCGGCGAGATCGACGAACTGCTGCGCGATGGGATCGTCAAGGGAGGCAGCGCGTGGAGCTGATGGTGACCAGGGACGGGCCGGTGCTCGAGGTGCTGTTCAACCGCCCTGACCAGCACAACGCCATGACCTGGGCCATGTACGAGGGCCTGTACGAGGCGTGCGAGCGGGCCGACACCGAGCCGGACCTGCGGGTGATGGTGCTGCGCGGCGCGGGCGGGCGGGCCTTTGTGGCGGGCACCGACATCGCCCAGTTCGCCGAGTTCACCGACGGCGCCGACGGGGTCGCCTACGAACAGCGGATCAGCAGGGTGCTGTCCCGGCTGGCCGTCGTGCGGGTGCCGACCGTCGCGGCGATCCGGGGCCACTGCATCGGCGGCGGCCTGGCCATCGCCGCGGCCTGCGACCTGCGGGTCGCCGACGACACCGCCCGCTTCGGCGTGCCGGTCGCCCGCACCCTCGGCAACTGCCTGTCCGCCGACACCACGTCCCTGCTCATGCACCACCTCGGCCCGGCCCGCACGCTGGACCTGCTGCTCCAGGCGAAGCTGCTCACCGCGGCGGAGGCCGACGCCGCGGGCTTCCTCAGCCAGGTCACGCCACCCGAGGAACTCGACACCCACCTCGCCGAGGTGGTGAGCAGGCTGGCCGGGCACGCGCCGCTGACGATGTGGGCGGCCAAGGAGACCGTCCGCAGGCTGCGCACCGCGTCGGTGGCCGACTGCGACGACATCGTGGAGCGGGTCTACGGAAGCGACGACTTCCGACTCGGCATCCACGCTTTCCTGGCCAAGACCAAGGCCTCCTGGACCGGACGCTGACCCGGCGGAGACCACAGCCCCGCCGGGCGTGACGGATAACCGCCGCACAGGAAAGCCCAGCGATATCCGGTATTCGGCGGTGCCTTCTCAAGAACGGCAAAAAAAGGCTCCCGGAAATGGTCCTCCCGGGGCTGCCCGAATCGGTTGCGCGATCAGTACGTTCACCGACTGTCCGCAGAAACAGCCTGCGCTTTCGAGGAACGGTTGCGATGACTCCGCTGAACCGCCGTCAGTTCGTCGGTATGACGCTGTCCCCCGTGCTGGCCTCGCTACCTGCGGGTACCGCCGCTGATGCGCTGCCTGTCGAGGGTGATGCGGTGCGCGGCGGAGAAATCCGCGTGACAGCGCGGGAAGGCACCAATCTGGCCGTGACGGCGGCTCCAGGGCAGACCAGAATGGTGGTGAACGTGCAGGGAAAGCTGTTCTCGGTGCCCATGGCCGGGGGAGCGGCGACGCCATTCAGCGATGATTTCCTGAGCCCCTTCTGGCCCGCGGCCGCACCTGATGGCAGGACGGTCGCGGTCCAGTCCTTTGTCGACGGGGTGTTCCACCTGTGGACTGTCGACATCGATGGGCGGCACACCCGACAGCTGACCCGCGGCGAATACGACGACCTGCAACCTGCCTGGGCGCCCGATGGCGGCAGGCTCGCGTTCGCCTCGGCGCGGGAGGGCTCGACCGACATCTGGACAGTGGAGGTGTCCTCGGGTGAGCTGCGGCGGATCACCTCGGCGCCCGAGGCGCAGACCCAGCCGACCTGGTCACCGGACGGCCGACACATCGCCTTCGTGCGCGGCAACGCGATCGAGAGTGTCGACCTGGAAACCGGCGAGGTGCGCACACTGGTCCCGGCGGCCCCCGGCGCTGTCTCGGCCCCGTCGTGGTCGCCGGACGGTCGCCGGATCGCGTTCATCCGCCTGCGCGACCGGGCGCAACGGCTCATGGTGTCGGCCGAACCGGGCACCGAGACACCGGTCGGCAACCAGGACACCGTGTTCCCGTTCCCCGCCGCCTGGCTTGCCCCGGACGAACTGGCCTACGGGGCGGGCGGTCGGATCGCGGTCAGCCGGATCGGGGCGAACACAACCCGAATCGTGCCGTTCTCGGCCACCTTCACCCTCATCCGCGACCGGTATCCCCGCAAGCGGTACGACTTCGACACCGACCGCGAGCAGCCGGTGCGCGGAATCGCCGCCCCGGCGCTGTCGCCCGACGGCCGCTCGGTGGTCTTCACCGCGCTGAACAACCTGTGGCTGCTGCCCATCGGCGGTGCTGCGCGCGCACTCACCGACGGCCCCTACCTGAAGACCGACCCAGCCTGGTCGCACGACGGCAGGCGGATCGCCTACGCCTCCGACAAGGCGGGCACCACCGCCATCCACGTGCTCGACCTCGACACGGGCCTGGAACGGCGGGTGACCGACCTGGCCGGTGCGCGGTTCGGCCCCGCCTGGGCTCCCGGCGACCAGGTTCTGGCATTCCAGGACGAGCAGTACCAGGTGTTCACCGTCGACCTGACCGACGGCACGGTGACCAAGCTGCTCGGCCCGCAGAACGCGCCCGGCAGGGTGAGCTGGTCGGCGGACGGCGCGACAGTGGCCCTCGCGGTCTCCGCCAACCAGCGCAACCTGATCCAACTCGTTACCGTGGCCACCGGCCGGACGCGGACCGTCGAACCCGAACCCTTCGGCTCGCTGTCCGCCCGCGGCGATGACGGGCCGGTGTGGTCGCCCGACGGCAGGTGGTTGGCCTTCACGATGCGGGGGACGCTCCACCTGCTGCCGGTGTGGCCTGACGGAACGCCCGCGGGGCCGCCGCGTCGGCTCACCTCGCACTCCGCTGACGCGCCGAGCTGGCACGGGGATTCGCAGTCCCTGCTGTACCTGCACAACGGACGGCTGCGCCTGATCGCCCTGGACGGCTCCTGGTCGCGGGAGGTCACCCAGGGCCTGACCTTCCGGCAGGACCGTCCGGGCGGCCGCTGCGTGATCCACGCCGGTCTGCTGTGGGACGGGCGTAGTCCTGAGCCCCACGCCGATGTGGACATCGTGGTGGCGGGCAACCGGATCGAGCGCGTCGAACGGCATCGGCCGCGTGCGGAGGGCAGGGTCGTGGACGCCTCCGCCGCGACGGTCATCCCCGGCCTGATCGACATGCACCACCACCAGCACATGCGGTTCAAGGCGTTCGGCGACCGGCAGGGCCGCCTGCTGCTGTCCTTCGGCATCACCACCACCCGCTCCACCGGTGACCCCGCCTACCGGGCGGTGGAGGACCGCGAGGCGCTTGCCGCGGGCGCCAGGGTGGGGCCGCGGTTCTTCATGACCGGTGAGATGTTCGAGGGCCCGCGCCTGTCGTGGGAGTTCGCCCGGCAGATCGCCTCCCGCGAGCAGCTGGCGCTGGAGCTGTCTCGGGTGCGGGAGCTGGACTACGACCTGGTCAAGACCTACCAGCGGTTCCCGGACGACTGGCAGGCCGAGGTCACCCGCGTCGCGCACGCCATGGGCATCCCGGTCACCTCGCACTACCTGTACCCGGCTGTCGCGCACGGCGTTGACATGCAGGAACACTTGGCCGGGCCGACCAGGTGGGGGTTCGGCTGGGCGCCCAACTCCGCGCTCGGCGCCGTCTACGACGACGTCATCCAGCTGCTGGGCCAGAGCGGGATGGCGGTCAGCACCACCCTGTTCAGCGCGGGCGCGCTGCTGGCGGACGACCCCGACATCATCGACGACCCGCGGGTGCGCGTCCTGTTCACCGCGACGCAGCGGGAGGTGCTGCGCGCCAAGATCCGCTGCGCCCTGGGCACCGGGCCGTGCGGATTCCTCGACGGCAACGCCGAAATGGCCCGCCGGGAGGTCGCCGTGATCAACCGGATCCTGGCCGCGGGCGGCACCGTGGTGGCCGGGACGGACGCGCCGCTGGACATCACCGCGATCAGCCTGCATCTCAACCTGCGCGCGATGGCCAAACACGGCCTGTCCCCGTACCAGACCCTGCGGACCGCGACCATGGCCGCCGCGAGTCAACTCGGCGTCGGCCGCGACCTCGGCAGCGTCGAACCGGGCAAGCTCGCCGACCTGGTGATCATCGACGGCGATCCGTCGAAGGACATCAGCCGCCTGGCAGGCGTCCGGATGGTGATGAAGAACGGCCGCCTCTACACCCTCGACGAGCTGTTCGCCCCGTTCACCACCGTGCCCCGCTGACGGCGAATGCCTCAGCCGCCAGACAGATCCGGCCTGGAAACCACTCGCCCCTCGGACATTCGGCATAGCCGGATGCGCTGGTCGGAGGGGGTATCCCGACACCGTTCGCCAATGGGATACGGCCCGCCTCTTCCGGTACGGCCCCGAGCTGTTCAGACTCCGCTGGGGGTCAATCGATAGCGAGGAGGGGGGCCTCATGCTGATCTTTTCCCGGTTCGTGCCCGCTGACAACGCGGCGGCGGAGGAGCGAACCGCGAGGGCGATCCGCGATCATCTTGCCGCCATCGCGGATTCCGACGACGATCCGGCGACGCACGCTGACAACGTTGTCGTCGAACGTCATCCGAAGCCGGACGGGGTGCTGCTGATCGGGCGGCTGGACGCCGCGGCGTCCGCGCCGTACCTGGACGACGACCACGACCCGTGGGCGGACATCCCCGCCGAATTGCGGGCGGTGGCCGGATGAACGCCGTCGAGGTCATGTTGCGGATCGCCGACTTCGCCCGCAACGCCGGGGTCAACGTGACCTTCCAGCCAGGCTGGGAACGGCAGGGCAACGGGCAGTCGGCGGCCTACGTCGGCGGCATCATCCACCACACCGCCACCCCGTCGTCGGAGGCCAACCCGGCGCCCACCCGGAATATGCTGATCCGGGGCAGGCGGGATCTGCCCGGGCCGCTGTGCAACATCCAGGGCTGCTTCGACGGCACGCTGCACTTCATCGCGGCGCACCCGGCCAACCACGCGGGCGCCTCCGGCGGCCGATCCATGGGGCCGCTGCCGGTCACCTCCCTGTTCAACAAGCGGGTGATCGGGCTGGAGATCGACTACGCGGGGGACCGGCCGATGAGCGCGGCGCAGTACCGCTCGGCCTGTGTGTTCGGCGCGGCGATCAAGCACGTGTTCAACCGGCCGAACATGGAGTGGACGCGCGGTCACGCCGAAACCTCGATCACCGGGAAGTGGGACCCGGGATTCGCGCCGGGCAAGACCATCAATCTCGCCGAGTACCGGAGGGACGCGGCGGCCGTAGGGGAGGACGATATGACGGTTGAGGAACTGCTGAACGCCCCGATCACGCGGCAGGGCTTGCCCGCCGACGACCCGAGGGCGGGTCAGCCGACCACGCTGCGGTCCGTACTGGCCTGGAGTGACGCCTCCGACGAGGTGGTCGTCCAGCGGTTGGACGCGCTGAGCGCGCGGCTGACCGAGTTGGAGAACAAGGCCAAGGCCGACGCCGCGCAGATCACCGAGGCGGTGCGGGCGCTGCTGCCGGAGATCGCCGCGAGCGTGGCCCGCGAACTCAAGGGCAAGCACTGACACACCTCAAGGCTTCGGTGGCCTGAACTCTCAGGCCACCGAAGCGGGGTCTCACCCGCAGGACGAGCGGTACTCGACATCGGGTAGGTGGCGTTCCCATTCCTGCCTGCCCAGGGTGCCGACACCGGTCCGGCAGATCCGGTCGATCACCGTGTCGGGATCGGTGTCCCACAGGCGGACCGTCGTGTCGCGGCTGCCGGTGGCGAGGATGTCACCGCGGGGATGGAACGCCACGCCGTACACCGCGTCCGCGTGCCCGGTCAGCACCGCGGACAGCCGCGGATCGCGTGGATCGCCGATGTCCCACAGGCGGGCGCCGCGGTCGTCGCCGACGGTGGCGAGCCTGCGTCCGTCGCTGGTGAACACGGCCGCGAACACCGCCTCGGTGTGCCCGGTCAGGGTCGACAGGTGGACGGGTTCGCCGCGGTCGGCGACATCCCACAGCCGCGCGGTGCGATCCCAGCTCGCGGTGGCCAGCACACGGCTGTCCGGGCTGAACCGCACCCACCGCACCGCCTGCTCATGGCCGGTGAGCACCGCAGTGACGCTCGCCCGCTCGGGGTTGGTGACGTCCCACAGCCGGGCCGAGCGGTCGTAGCTCGCGGTGGCCAGCGTCCGCCCGTCGGGACTGAACGCCGTGGTGTAGATGCGGTCGGTGTGGCCGGTGAGCTCGGCCAGCCGACGCGGCTGCCGCGGGTCCGACACGTCCCACAGCCGGGCGATGCCATCGTCGCCCGCGGTGGCCAGCGTTCGCCCGTCGGGGCTGAGCACCGCGCTGCGCACCCCGGCGCCGTGGCCGATCGTGCCCCGCAGGCTCGGGGCCTGCGGATCACCGATGTCCCACAGCCGTGCCATCCCGTCGGCGGCGCCGGTGATGACGGTGCGGCCGTCCTCGCTGATCGCCACCGAACGCAGCTGGACGTCATGGGGGATCACCCCCAACACGTAGGGCTGCCCCGGCGCGGAGGTGTCCCACAGCCGCACGGTGTGATCCCAGCTCGCGGTGGCCAGCAACCCCCCGTCGCCGCGGAACGCCGCGGCCACCACGAGATCGGTGTGGCCTGCCAGCGTGGGCATCGGCATGCTCCACAGCCGGGTCGCGTTGTCCCAGCTTCCCGTCGCCACCCGACGCCCGTCCGGGCTGAAGGCGACACCCAGCACGGCTTCGGTGTGTCCGCTGAACACCGACAGCACCACCGGCCGGTCGGCCCGGGTGACGTCCCAGAGCCGGGCGGTGTGGTCGGCGCTGCCGGTCAGCACCGCCTTGCCGTCCGGGCTGAACGCCACCGCGTGCAGCGGCTCGGCGTGGGCCTGTGCCGTTCCCACCGCGGTCAGCCGCGCCGCGTCCGTCTCCCACAGGCGCAGCGTCTTGTCCGCACCGACGGTGGCCAGCCTCCGCCCGTCCGGGCTTGCCGCAACGGCGGCCACCGGTCCACTGTGGCCGTCCGGGCCGGACACCGCGACCGGCTCGCGGGCGGCGGCGGTGTCCCACAACCGCAGTGCGCCGTCGGAACCGCCGGTCACCACTTGGCGTCCGCCTGCGGCGAACGCCACCGACGTCGCGAGTGCGGTGCCGACCTCGGCGACCCGCGTGGGGGAGCGGGTGTTGCGGATGTCCCACAGCCGCAGCGCGCCGCCCGCGTCCGCGGTGGCAACGGTGCTGCCGTCGGGGCTCACGGCCACCGCGAGGGTGTCGGCCGCATGCGGCAGGACGGCCAGCGTGCCCGGATGGCGGGGATCGGTGAGGTCCCACAGCCTGGCCGTGCGGTCCCCGCTCACCGACACCAGCAGCCGACCGCCGGGGTGGAAGGCCACCGCGTTGACCGGGCCGGTGTGGCCCGGCAGGACGGCCAGCGGGGCAGCGGCGTTTTCCGCTCCGGTGTCCCACAGTCGGGCCCGGCCGTCCACATCGGACGTCGCGAGCAGTCGCCCGTCGGGGTTGAAGGTCACCGAGGTGACGGTGTCCGGGTGATCCAGCCGCTGCGCGTGCGGCGAGGAGTAGACGCTCAGCAGGCTGCTGCGGGTGTCGCTGTTGGCGGCCAGCCGGTAGGCGGCCGCGCTGAGCCTGCGGGCCAGGTTCGGGTCGGTCGCCGACAGCGTCGGCGCCTCGGCCGCGACCTTGCGGGCCAGCGCCAGATTGCGCTGGTCGGTCCTGGACTGCTCGGCTCGGACCGCCCACACCGTGGCGACCGCGGCGAGCAGGGAGAGCGTGGTGAGGCCCGCGACCAGAGCACGCAGCCGCCGGGTTCGCCTGCGGGCCGCGTCCTGCTCCTGCTGTTCGCGGTGCAGCGAAGCGGCCAGGAACTCGCGTGCCTGCGTGGTCAGCGCCGGATGGTCGGCGAGTTCCCGCGCCGCGGCCAGCCGAGGGCCCTGGTACAGCGCGCTGGGGTGGCGGTCCTCGGCCTCCCACGCCTCGGCGGCGGTGTCCAACTGCTGCCGCATCCGCAGTCCCGCGCGGTCGCTGTCGATCCAGCCGCGCAGCCTCGGCCAGGCACGCAGCAGCGCCTCGTGGGAGATGTCGACGGTGTCCCGGTCCAGGGTGAGCAGCCGGGCCGCGGTGAATGCCTCCAGCGCCACCGCCGCGGGCGCGGAGGAGCCGACAAGCTCGTCGCGGTTCGCGCGCCTGCGGGTGTCGCCGCCCTCGTCGCCGACCCGCACCAGACTCAGCAGCATCCGGCGCGCCTCGGTTCGCGCCGTAGTGTCCAGCCGGTCGTACACGCGTTCCGCGGTGGCGCCGACGGCGCCGTGGATGCCGCCCGTCAGCCGGTATCCGGCCACGGTCAGCCTGCTTTCGGACCGCTGCTGCCAGGTCGCCAGCAGGGCATGCGCCAGCAGCGGCAGCACGCCGGGTTCATAGCCCGCCTGCCAGTCCTCGTGGTCGTCGCCGACACCGAGGTCGGCCAGCAGCACGTCCACCAGACCGGGCTCCACGTCGAGCTTGGCGGCCTCCGCCGGTCCGGTGATCGCCCGCACCAACTCGTCCCGCCGCATGGCGCCGACGGCGAACTGGTTGTCCTGCACGGCCCGCAGCAGTTGCGGGTAGGCCAGGCAGCGGTCGTAGAAGTCGGCTCGCACGCCGAGCACCGCCACCGCCGCGGCACCGCCGCTCGGCGGCCGTCTACACAGGTCGAACAGCAGGCTCAGAAACTCCCGCCGCTCCCGCTCGTCGGTGCACAGCGTGAACAGTTCCTCGAACTGGTCGATGACGATGACCAGGCGGGCGTCGCGGATCTCCATCATCGACCGAAGACTCGCCCGCAGCCCTGGTGTCGGGTCGCCGACCAGACCGCCCGCCGCGTTGGCGAAGGCGTCCATCGGGTGCTCGGTCGGCGTCATCGCCAGCACCGGCCAGCCCGCGGCACCCGCGACGGGCAGCGCGCCTGCCGCCAGCGCGGGCAGCAGGCCCGCGTTCACCAGTGAGGACTTGCCCACCCCGGAGGCGCCGAGTACCACCAGCGGAAGTTCACCGGAGAGCGATTCGGCGAGCCTGCCGACCAGCGCCCCGGTCAGGCGCTCCCGCCCGAAGAACCATTTCGCCTCGTCCGATCCGAATGCGGCCAGTCCGGGATAGGGGCAGTGCGCGTGATCCATGCCCGCCGGGGCGAGATCGGCCAGCGCGCCATTGGCCCGGAGCGCCCGGTCCAGCCGCTGGGCCAGCTCCGCCGTGGCGGGTTTCCGGCCGTTCTCGACATTGCTCAGATAGCCCTTGCTGTAATGCGTGAGCCGGGAGAGATCGGCCAGCGACAGCCGGCGTTCCGTTCGGCAGCGACGGAGTTCATCGGCGAACCGCGTCGCATCCGGCACGGCATTCCTCCTGTTCAGCCGCAGTATCCTCGGGCGGACGGCGAGGGATACGGAATACCTCTCCCGCCCCCGCGCGGGCAGTCCGACACTGGTCACCACGGGCCCGCCGAGTTCCGATCCTATTCCCGGCCGCAGTGGGGCAAACAGGGGATGCGGAACAAGATCGGCATCCGTCCAGCGCGGGGTGGGAGGCTTGCAGGGGGTGTCTCCCACCCTCCGCGCTCAACCCCGCGGACGCAGACCGCGGACTCTCGCGCGCCGTGCGGGGCGTGCCGCCATCCGATGAAGCTCGCGGCCTGCCTGACCGATCCGGGCGGCGCAACTGAGCGAATATGACGTCATTGCGCAGGAGCCTCTTCTGAGCGCCGTGTTCGCGAACACCGTTGCTTAAAAGTCCAAGAAGAAGAAATCTAGCCCACGATCTCCGCGGGGATCGGGGAGTTTCGCCAGCCACGACGCACGGCTCAGGGGGCCGCGATCCGGTCGAGTCGCCGCAGCTGATCCTCGCTCAGTCGCAGTTCGCCCGCGGCGACGTTCTCCTCGAGGTGGCTGATCGAGGCGGTGCCCGGGATCGGCAGTACCACCGGTGACCGGTGCAGCAGCCAGGCGAGCGCGATCTGCGCCGCCGTTGCGCCGAGTTCGGCCGCCACCGCGGCGATCTCGTCCGCTGCCTGGGTGGCCGCGGGGTGAACCGGCCGCCACGGCAGGAACGCGATGCCCGCCTCGGTGCAGGCGTCGAGCACGGCTTCGTGTTCCCGGTCGAGCACGCTGTAGCGGTTCTGCACGCTCACCACGTCGATGAGCTTCCGTGCCTCCGCCAGTTCGCCGACGGTGATCTCGGACAGCCCGATGTGCCCGATCTTGCCCTCGTCCTGGAGCTCACGCAGCGCCCCCAACTGGTCGGGCAGCGGCACTTCCGGATCGATTCGGTGCAGTTGGAGCAACTCCAACCGGTCCTTCCGGAGCCTGCGCAGCCCCTCGTGTACCTGGTACCGCAGAAAGTCAGGCTCGCCGCAGAGCCGCGCGTCGCGGCCGGATTCCGGTGGCGCGACCCCCACCTTGGTCGTGACCAACAGGTCGTCGGGATAGGGATGAAGCGCTTCGGCCAGCAACTCCTCGTTGGCTCCCCAGCCGTACAGGTGCGCGGTGTCGATCAGCGTGACGCCCAGCTCGACAGCGCGGCGGGCGACGGCGATGGCCGCCTTGCGATCCGGTTCGGGTGAGGTGGGCAGCCGCATGGCCCCGAACCCCAACCGCCGCACGCCGAGATCGCCGCCGATGAGAAATGTGCGTGATGTCAATGCCGCTTTCCGCCCCTCCGGTCCGCGTCATCAGAACACGGGCGGCGGCCGACGCCAACGACCCGGAGGCAAAGGTCATTGCTCCGGCTACAGCCAGCCATTGTCATGGGCGGTTCGGAAAGCCTCGGAGCGGCTGGCAACACCGAGCTTGTTCATCGCGTTGGCGAGGTAGTTGCGGACCGTGCCCGCGGACAGGTGCGTTTGCTTGGCGATGACCGAGACGGGCACATCGTGCTCGGCAAGGCGCAGGACATCGAGCTCCCGCGGGGTGAGGGGGCAGGTGGGCGCCGTCAGCGCGTCGGCCGCCAGCGCCGGATCGACATATCTGGCACCGCCGTGTACCCGCCTGATCACATCGGCGAGGGTGCCGCCCGGCGCGCCCTTGGGCACGAAGCCCTTGGCGCCCGCGGTCAACGCACGTTGGAGGTGCTGCGGCCTGCCGTGGCCGGTGAGGATGACCACCGCGCAGGACGGCAGCGCGCCTGCCAGTTCGGCGGCCACCGCCAGCCCGCCCGGCCCCGGCATCTCCAGATCGACCACCGCGACATCGGGTCGATGCGCCAGCGCGGCGGCGATGGCGCCCTGCCCGTCTGATGCTTGGGCGACCACCTCGAGGTCGGCTTCCAATTCGAGCAGCGCGGCCAGTGCCGTCCGGATGAGGTCCTCGTCGTCGGCGAGAAGGACTTTGATCACGACGGTGCCCGCACGGTGGCCTCAAGGGTGAACACACCGTTGTTCTCGCCGGTGCGCAGTCCGCCGCCGCCCTCCGCCAGGCGGTCCGCCATTCCTCGCAGGCCGAAGCTGTGCGGGTCGGGGCCTCGCCCGGCGGCGCCGTCGTTGATCACCTTCATGCGTGCTCTCTCGCCGTCGTGTGTGATGTCGATGGTGCACCAGGTGGCCGCGCTGTGCCGCAGCACGTTGGTCGTAGCCTCGCTGAGCACCGCGGCGAGTTGCGCGGCGAGCTCCGAGGGCAACTCGGTGGCGGGAAGGGTGACGGTGCAGCGCACGCCCGATGACCGCAGCACCTGCTCGATCGCGGCGAGCCGGTCGCGCAGATCGATCGTGCGATAGCCGTGCACCGCCCGCCGCACCTCCGCCAGCGCGGTACCGGCGAGCCGCTGCGCCTCGGCCGCTTCGTGTGCCGCCCGTTCCGCGTCGGTGGGGGCCAGCCGGGCGGCGAGTTCCGCCTTGAGGGCGATCACCGACAGGCTGTGCCCGAGCACATCGTGGACGTCTCTGGCGAACCGCAGCCGCTCCTCCGCGGCAGCCAACCGGCCCTGCGCCGCCCGCCCCGCCTCCGCTTGCGCCAGCAGCTCCCACAGCCGGATCGGCAGTACACCCATCATGGCGACCGCCAGTCCGATTCCGAGGGTGATCACGGCGTACTGCACGATCGAGCCGTCCGTCCACCATGCCACGCCCACGGCGGCGACGAGCGTCGCGAGTGTCGCCAACCCGCTGGTCAGCCCGCGGGCGAGCATGGGAAGCGAACCGGCGATGGAGGCGCCGAGCCACGCCCAGGTCGCCCACTGCTGCGCGCCGACCGGTCCGACCAGCGGCACCGAGAGCAGCGATGCCGCCGCGAAGGCTCCGACCAGCCTGCGCCGGGTGAGGTCGGTCAGCCAGGGGGTGAGCGTGGCGTACAGCGCGGCGGCCTGCGTGACCGCCACCGCGAGGATGCCGAGGGCGCCGAGCACGACCCACATCGGACTGGGCTCGAACCGCAGGCCGATGCCCGGCATCAGCACGGTGGTCGACAGGGCCGCGCCGAGCGAAGCCAGCGTGGCCGTCCGCGCCCGGCGCAACCTGCGATCCCGCACCGGGGCCTCGGAGTCCATCCGCACCTCGGCATGTTATGCGGCCGCCTCCTGGTACCCGCCGCGGCGCGACGGTCGCCGTCACAGACTTGGCGCCGCCAGCACCGCCACCGCGAGCAGCACGTCGTAGACGAAGCAGAACTCCGCGAGCTTGCGCGGCACAACCAGGTTCCGACGGTGGTGGACGAAGTCCCAGCCTGCATGCCCCAGCCAACCCGCCGCCACCAGGTAGCGCCCCACCTCGGGCTCCACCGCCATTGCCACGATCGCGACCAGCCCGAACAGCACCACCCCCGCGATCTGCACGACGGGCGCCCATCGGTTCTCCGCCTCCCGGCGGGCCAGGCTGAACACCAGGTACATCAACGCCACGGCGGGCAGCAACCAGGTGGGCACACCACCGGGCTGCCATGGTTTCGAATCGAGCAATTCGGCGATACCGAGGACCAACCCGAGCGCGATCGGCCAGCGCCGCACCCACACCCGCCAACGGAACCGCGTGTCCTTGATGTCATCAGCAGCAATACTCATGAATTCAGGTTCTGTGCCCCACCAGGCAAAACCAACCCGCGCACTGACACCGTCGGACCATGCGGATCGCATGGTCGGACGATGCACGGCGCGGCGGGTGCACACCCCCGCCGCGCCGTGGTGACCGTCCGGTCCGGTCCGCGGAGTGTTGCTAGCTCGACGAGCAGTCGGACTTGTCGGTCCACCCTGCTTCGCAGCGGTAGAGCGGAAACGCGGTGTTGTAGCCGTAGCGGCCGCCGAGGGTGTTGTACCGCTCCACGGTGAGGCGCGCCGCCACGTAGTGATCCACGGCCGTTCCGGCGACGGTGTCGGTGTACGGCGGCGGCGCGGTGGTCGGTGTAGTGGTGCCGGTCGGGGTGGTGTCGGCGGTGATACCCCAGAACCGGGTCAGGTGGTGGGGCGAGCAGATGTTGACGTCCAGCACGAAGGCACCCGCCTGTCCGCACTGGGCCGGTCCCGTTCCCGGGTGGACAGGCTGACCGTGTCCCATGCCGGTGATCTCGAAGTACTCGACGACATCGCCGTAGACCCGGTGCGGGTAGCCCGAGACCGTGTCGCTCACCTCAGGGGTGAGATCGGTGCGATGCACGTCGGTCCACTGCTCGAGGAGTTCCGTGCCGTTGCGCGGCACCACGGTGGTGTCGGAGGTTCCGTGCCAGATGGACACCTTGGGCCGGGGGCCGGTGTGCGACGGAGCGGCCGACCGCACCCGGTCGCCCCACTGGGCGGGGGTGAGGTCGGTGCCGGGGTTCATGCAGCCGAACGCCGAGCCCACCGAGGTGGCGCATCGGTAGGGCAGGCCCGCGATCACACCGCCGCCCGCGAACACATCGGGATAGGCGGCGAGCATGACCGCGGACATCGCACCGCCCGCGGACAGACCGCTGATGTAGGCCGACGTCGACCCTGCGGTGCGTTTGGTGTGGTCGACCATCTGTTTGATCGACAACGTCTCGCCCGAATCCCGTGCGGTGTCGCCGGTCTCGAACCAGTTGAAGCAGGAGTTGGCGTTGTTGACCGACCGCTGCTGCGGAAACACCACCGCGAACCGCAATCGGTCGGCCAAGCTCATCCATCCGGTGTCTCTGGCGTAATTCGCGGCGTTCTGCTTACAGCCGTGCAGCGCCAGCACGACCGGGCGGCCGGGCGCGAGCCCGTCGGGTACATAGCGGAACAGCTGCAGATTGCCAGGGTTCGACCCGAAACCGGTGACCTCCTGGAGGGTGGCCGCGCGGGCATCTCGCGGAAATGCGACCAAGGAGATTGCGGCGATCGCCAATACCGTCAATACCGCGGTCATGAGCGGAACAATTCGTTTGGGAAACAAGGCAGGGCCTCCCATGGCAGGGGTGCAAGTATGGAAGCAGGGAACAACGCGACTAGCGTGACGTGATCTGGCTCATAGCGTTTCCTCGATGCTACGAAATGGGAACAGCCGGCGCTATGTGGCCCGACCACATTGTGGGTAGGCCCGATATGTCGCGAGTAACCATGAGTCGGCGCGAAAATTCGGCGGGGGCGTGCGAGCGGTGCCCGGCAGGCTCGCACGCCCTGCCTTCAGGAAGGCGTCGCCTGGCTCGGCGGCAGGTTGCGACGGATGCCGTCGATGAGTCGACGGGCGACGTCGTCGCCTCGGTCCAGGGGCCAGGGGAGCAGTCCGCTGCCGGACGCGCGTCCGCGGTGGCCGTCGGCGAGGAGTTTGTCCAGGCAGGAGAACGGGCCGTCGGTGGTGGACAGGTGCGGAGCGAGGTTGGTCAAGATGGATCGGGTGAGGTCAAGGCCGATGTAGTCGGCGTTCTCCATGGGCCCCACCGCCGCCAGCCGCAGCCCGAAGCTCGACCGGACAACTGTATCGATCGTCTCGGGGCCACACACGCCTTCCTCGATCAGGTGCAGAGCTTCTCTGACCAGCGCGAATTGGAGGCGGTTGCCGATGAAACCGGGGATGTCGCGGTGCAGGCGGACGGTGGTCTTGCCCAAAGCGCCGACCAGTTCTTCTGCCTCGGACACCAGCCGCGGCGTGGTCGCGGCGCCGGGCGCGACCTCCACCAGCGGGATGAGGTGCGGCGGGTTCCACCAGTGCACACCGACGAGCCGTTCGGGCTGCCGCATCGCACCCGCGATGTCGGTGATGGACAGGACGGAGGTGTTCGACCACACCGGGGTCTCCGAGGACACCACGGCTTCCGCGGCTGCCAGCACATCCTGCTTGACCGTCAACTGTTCCGGCACTGCTTCGACGACGATGTCGGCCTGATCCAGGGCGTCGTGCAGATCGGAAGTGGGGCTGATGCGGCTCTCGGTCTGCTTGCTCGCCTCCTCTGACGCGCCGCACAGCTGAAGGGCCTTTTCAACGCGGATGTCGAGGTCTGCCAATGTGGCGGGAACCGGATCGTAGATGTGAATATGGTGGCCGCCCCGGGCGAGAGCCACGGCGATGCCGTGTCCCATCAGCCCGGCACCGATGATGCCGAATCGCGCCATGATTGTCCTTCGTTTCGAGTGACGGGATGCTCGCGGCCGATGCATGTGCGCGCCGCGCCGGCCGACGGTAGAAAGCGCCATGGAAGCGGTCAACGTGGATTCCCATACAAAGCCGCCGCGGGCAGTGTGTTGAGCGCTATTGCTCCACTCCGCAAAAGACATCGAAAATACGGTGTCAATGCCGGGGATGCGGAGGGATCGAATGAAAAACGCTGTCGCCCTTGCCTCGGCCGTGGTGCTCATGACCGCTGTGGCGCCGCCGATGTCAGCCGCGGCCCCGGTCGGAGTCCGCTGCGGGGACCTCAGCGGAGTGAAGATCCCTGCCGCCGTGATCGGGCTGCCGAGTCGGGGCGGGGAGGTGTCGGGGGTACGTCTCATCGCCCCAACGGTGGCGGTGGGCGAGCACTGCCTGGTCGATGCGGCGATCCATCCGGTGGACCCGGCCGCACCCGACATCACACTGCGGGTAGCCCTGCCGACCGAGTGGAACCGCAAGGCGATGATGTTCGGCGGCGGTGGGTACAACGGCACCATTCCCGATGTCGCGGGCAACGTCCCGTACGGCCCCGCCGACGCCCCGACGCCGCTGGGCAGGGGATACGCCACCTTCGCGAGCGATTCGGGGCACCAGGCCGCACCCGACTTCCAGCCGACGAGGTCGCTGGACGGCTCGTTCGCGGTCAACGACGAGGCGCTGCGCAACTTCGCGGGCGACGCGGTGAAGAAGACCCGCGATGCCGCCGTGTTCCTGATCGCCCAGCGATACGGCGACAGGCCTGCGCACAGCTACTTCGCGGGCGGTTCCACCGGTGGACGTGAGGGGCTGGCGGCGGCACAACGCTGGCCTGCCGACTTCGACGGCGTGATCTCGGTGTATCCGGCCTGGAACGCGGCGAGCCTGGACCTGTTCTTCGGCCACCAGGCGCGGCTGTTGTCCCAGCCCGGTGCGTTTCCGAACCCGGCGAAGCAAAAGCTGCTCTACCAGAGCGTGCTGAAAGCCTGCGACGGCGGCGACGGGATCAGCGACGGCATTATCTCCCACGAATCCGGCTGTCGGTTCGATCCGAGGTCACTGCGGTGCGCGGGTGGCACCGATCGCGGCGATTTCTGCCTCTCCGACCGGCAGATTCACGCCGTCACGGCGATGTCCTCCCCACTGCGATGGCAGCACCGGCTCGCCGGCGGCGAACGGGGCTACCCCGGATTCCCGTTCCTGTCCGGCGCCGACCTGTCCACGCCGCTGCTCGGCATGGGCACCGCGGCCCCCGCCAATCCGATGCCGAAGACCGGCGGGTACGGCGTGCAGTTCTGGGAGCAGTGGGCGAGGTACTTCGTCACCAGGGACCCGAACTTCGACTCGCTGACGATCGATCCGCGGCGGCCCGGCGGCTGGCAGCGGCGCATCAGCGAACTGTCGGCCCTACAGGACGTCAACAACGCCGACCTGCGGCCCTTCGCCCGAGCGGGCGGGAAGCTGTTGCTGCTGCACGGCACCGCGGACGAGTTGGTCAGCCACCGCTCCACCGCGGAGTACTTCGAGCGAGTGCGGAACACCATGGGAGGCCACGCTGTCGATCGGTTCGCCCGGTTCTACCTCGTGCCGGGCGCCAACCACGTCAACATCGACACCCCGTTCGCCGCAGGCTGGGATTCCGTTGGCGCACTGGAGAACTGGGTGGAGCGCGGCCGGTCACCGTCCCGCCCGGTGGTGGCCGACAAGAACGCGAAACGCACCCGGCCGCTGTGCCAGTACCCTGGCTGGCCCAGGTACGACGGTATTGGCGACCCCGACTCGGCGGGCAGCTTCACCTGCACCCGTCCCCACGGTCGTCAGCCCGCCTGAAGCGCGTGCAGGCGGAGCGCGAGCTGGATCTCCAGCATCCGGTCCGGTGACTGCCAGTCCGGACCAAGCAGCCTGCCGATGCGGTCGAGGCGCTGGCCGACGGTGTTGACGTGGACGTGCAGGAGGTCCTTGGCGCGCGGCAGGTTTCCGCCGCTGGCGAAGTAGGCCTCCAGGGTGCGGATCAGCTCGGTGCCGCGGTCCCGGTCGTAGTCGAAGATCGGCCCGAGGGTCTGCCGGATGAACGAGCTGTGGTCGGCGCGCTCCGCGAGCACCAGGCCGATGAAGCCCAACTCGGCCATCGACGCGCCCGTGCCCTCGCGGCCCAGCCGCAGCAGGGCGCGCAGGCAGCGAACCGCCTCGGCGTACGCCGAGGCCAGGCCCGCGGGTCCGCTGCCGGGGCCCGCGGCGGCGACCGTGACGGGACGGCCCGCCTTGGCGCTGAGGGCGGTGGCGATACGGGCGGCCAGCGGTCCCGGCGTGTCGGTGGGGGCCAGCAGCACGACCTGCTCGGCGTGGATGCCGCTCAAGGTCGCGAACTGGGCCGCCGCGGCCGCCAACGGCCGCCGTGGGACCTCGCCCGCGTGGGCGACCAGCACCGCGTAGGAGGCGGTGAGGTCCACACCGAGGCGCTTGCCGCGGTCGATGAGCGCGGCCGGATTGCGGTCGGGGGCGGTGAGCAGGTCGGTGAGCAGTTCACCGCGGACCTCGTCTTCGGCCTTCGCCGCCGAGTGCCGCAGCAGGAGCAGCAGCGCGGTGACGACGGCGGCGCGTTCGTACAGCCGCCGGTCCGCGTCGGTCAGATCGGCGTCGGTGTTGAGCACGACGCTGCCGAGCAGTTCCGGCCCGGCCTGCACCGCGCACACCCAGCCTGCCGGGGTGCGGGTGGCTCGACCGGTGTGCTGCGAAACGGCGACGGCCCGCGGGTCGGGAGGCGTGGTGGGCAACCCGGCGTGGGCGAGTTCGGCACCGTCGACGGCGTACATGCCGATGCCGCCGTGCAGCACACCGGCCACCGCGGCCGCGACGGCGGAGAGGTCCTCGCCGCGCAGCACCAGGTCCATCAGCCGGTCGTGGGCTTCCTCGGCGCGCTGCATGGACTGGCTGTGCGCGCTGATCTCGGCGAGCAGCCGCGCGTTGTCCATCGCGACGGCGGCGTGGTCTGCCAGCGAGGACAGCAGCGCGACCTCGTCGGGGGTGAACTCGCGCGGGGTGCGTTCCGCGGCGTACAGCACGCCGATGACGGTCTCGCCCACCGCGAGGGGCACGGCCAGCAGCGCGGTCAGCCCCTCGTCGCGGACGATCTCGTCCACCGGCCCGGTGTGCTGGAAGTGCTCGTCGGACAGGTAGTCGACCGTGGTGTACGGCCGCGCCGTCTGCGCGACCAGACCGCCAAGGCCAACGCCCATCTTCATCTTCACCTGCGGAAACAGCTTGGACACCGCGCCCTCGCTGACCCGCATGTAGGTGATCCCCGCGTCGGGGTCGTTCAGCGTCAGATACGACAGGTCGACCCCGAGCAGCCTGCGTGCCCGGTGCACGATGGACCGCAGCACCTCGTCCGGGTCACGCAACCTCGCCAGGTCGTCCGCCGTGTCGAACAACGCGGACAGCTCCGCCTCGCGCCGCCGGTGCCCGCGCACCGTGGCGTTGATCCGCAAGGCGAGTTTCACCGCCGCACCTGAGCCGGGGTCCTCCGCCGCGATCCGCGCCAGCTCGTCGCTGCCCGCGCCGCCCGCGAGCAGCTCAAGCAGTCGAAACGCGACGTCTTCTTCCACTCGCGTCATCCTCTCATCGCATGGCGGCACGCACGGTGCGTCGCTCGATGCGCTTCTCCACCTCGGCCCCCACCCGCACGACACGTTGCACGAACACACCGGGCAGCTGCACCTCGTCGGGGTCCAGCTCCCCAGGCTCGACCAGTTCCTCGACCTCGGCGATCGTGACCCGCCCCGCCATGGCGCACAGCGGGTTGAAGTTGCGCGCGGACCGGGAGAACACCAGGTTGCCGTCGCGATCCCCTCGCGCGGCGTGGACCAGGGCGTAGTCGCAGGTGATGGCGTGTTCCAGCACGAACTGCCGTGGCTGCCCCGACAGGGTGAAGTCCCGAATCTCCTTGGCGTCGGAGACGGACTCCACGGTGCCGTCGGCGGCGTAGCGGAGGGGGATGCCGCCGTCGGCGACCTGGGTGCCGACCCCGGTGGCCGTGTAGAAGGCGGGAATGCCCGCCCCACCTGCCCGCAGGCGCTCGGCCAGGGTGCCCTGCGGCACCAGTTCGACCTCCAACTCGCCCGCCAGGAACTGCCGGGCGAACTCCTTGTTCTCTCCGACGTAGGAGCTGGTCATCTTGGCGATGCGGTGATCGGCGAGCAGAACGCCAAGCCCGAAGTCCTCGACCCCGCAGTTGTTCGACACCACCCGCAGCCCGTCGACACCCCGCTGGTGCAGGGCTCTGATCAGCTCCATCGGGATGCCGCACAGCCCGAACCCGCCGACGGCCAGGCTCGCGCCGTCCAGGATGTCGGCTACGGCCGCGGTGGTGGAGACCAGCTTGTCCATCATGTCCCGTCCTTTGAGAGGTCACGTGGACGTCAACCCTGCTCAGCGGAAGAACTATGGGCAATGTATGCACACACATACCCGCGCCGCAATTATGTAGCTGGGCACATTGGCCACCGCTGGGTTCGCGCCTAGCGTTTCGCGGCATGCACATCGCCTATTCCGGTTTGTTCCCGGTCGACCTGGCCGGACGAACCGCGTTGGTCACGGGTGGCGCGGGCGGTATCGGACGCGCCTGCGTTCGGCGGCTGCACGCCGCGGGCGCCCGGCTGGTCGTCCTGGACTACGACGGGGCGGCGGCCAAGGAACTGGCGGGTGAGGTCGGCGGCGAGGCCTGCGAGATCGACCTCGCCGATCCGGACGCCGTCGAGCAACTCGACGTTTCCGCCGACATCGTGGTCAACGGCGCGGGTCTCCAGCACGTCGCGCCGGTGCAGGACTTCCCGCCCGAGCGGTTCGCGCTCATGCTGCGGGTGATGCTGGAAGCCCCGTTCCGGATCGTGCGGCGCACGCTGCCGCATATGTACGCACGACGCTGGGGTCGCATCATCAACATCTCCTCGGTGCACGGACTGCGTGCCTCGGCGTACAAGTCCGCCTACGTCGCAGCCAAACACGGCCTTGAGGGGCTGTCCAAGGTGCTGGCCGTGGAGGGCGCCGAGCACGGCGTCACCTCCAACTGCGTCAACCCCGGCTACGTGCGAACCCCGCTGGTGGAGCGCCAACTCGCGGCGCAGGCCGAACACCACGGGCTGTCCGAGAACGAGGTGCTCGACCGCGTCCTGCTGAGCCGCACCCCGATCAAACGCCTGATCGAGCCGGATGAGGTGGCCGAGCTGGTCACCTACCTGTGCTCGGAGCACGCCTCGTTCATCACCGGGGCCGCATTGACCCTCGACGGCGGTTGGACCGCCCAGTAACAACCCGGGAGCCCCGAATGACGACCACCACCGCCCCACCACAGACCCGCATCGGCCGGGTGCTGGCCGCTAGCCTCGTCGGTACCGCCGTGGAGTGGTACGACTTCTTCCTCTACGGCTCGGCCGCCGCGCTGGTGTTCAACAAGCTGTTCTTCCCGCAGAGCGACCCGCTGGTCGGCACCATGCTGGCGTTCCTGACCTACGCACTCGGCTTCCTCGCCCGCCCGCTCGGCGGTGTGGTGTTCGGGCACTTCGGCGACCGCATCGGCCGCAAGAAGCTGCTCATGGTCAGCCTGGTCATGATGGGTGTGGCGACAGCCGCGATCGGACTGCTGCCCACCTACGCGAGCATCGGCGTGTGGGCGGCGGTCCTGTTGACCACCCTGCGCCTGGTGCAGGGCTTCGCCATCGGAGGCGAGTGGGGCGGCGCGGTGCTGCTGGTCACCGAGCACGGCTCACCGGAGCGCCGCGGGTTCTGGGCATCGTGGCCGCAGGCGGGGGTGCCGGTGGGCAACCTGCTGGCCACCGCGGTGCTGGCCGTGCTGGCGGCCACCATGTCCGACCAGGCGTTCCTGGACTGGGGTTGGCGCATTCCGTTCCTGCTCTCGGCGGTGCTGATCATCCTGGGTTACTGGATTCGCTCCTCCATCGAGGACGCACCCGTGTTCACCGAGGCTCGCGCCAAGGCCGAAGCCGAAGGCACCACCCCGAAGGCGCCCGCACTGGAGGCGATTCGCCGCTACCCCAAGCAGATCGGCATCTGTATCTCGGCGCGGATGGTGGAGAACATCTCCTACTACGTGATCACCGCGTTCGTGCTCACCTACGTCACCACCCACCTCAAGCTGGACAAGGGCATCGTGCTTAACGCCCTGCTGGTGGCCAACGTGGCGCACCTGGCCGCGATCCCCGCGTTCGGCGCGCTGTCCGACCGCGTCGGGCGCCGCCCCGTCTACCTGGCGGGCACCATCGGAATGGGCCTGTGGGCCATGGTGTTCTTCCCCCTGCTCGACACCAGGAACGGATGGCTGATCACCCTCGCCGTGGTCGGTGGACTCATCGCACACGCCGCGATGTACGGGCCGCAGGCGGCGTTCTTCGCCGAGCAGTTCGACACCAGCGTCCGCTACAGCGGCACCTCCATCGGATACCAGGTCACCTCGATCATCGCCGGTTCGCTGGCCCCCTTGATCGCCACCGCGCTGCTCGCCCGCTATGGCAGCCCAACCCCGGTCGCGCTGTACGTGGTTGCCGCCGCCGTCATCTCCACGGCCGGGGTGCTGGCCGCGACCGAAACCCGCCACCGCAACCTTGCCGAGGTGACCGCCCGATGAGCCTCACTCGCGAACAGATGGCCGCCCGCGCCGCCCGTGAACTGCCCGACGGCGGCTACGTCAACCTCGGCATCGGCCTGCCGACCCTGGTGGCCGACCACCTCCCGGAGGGCAAACATGTCGTGCTGCAGTCGGAGAACGGCATCCTCGGCGTCGGCCCATACCCGGTCGATGGCGAAGAGCACCCGGACCTGATCAACGCGGGCAAGGAGACCGTCACCGTGTCGGCGGGGGCCTCGTTCTTCGACTCCGCGCTGTCCTTCGGGATGATCCGCGGCGGGCACATCGACGCCGCCGTGCTCGGCGCGATGCAGGTCTCCGCCGACGGTGACCTCGCCAACTGGATGATCCCTGGCAAGATGATCAAGGGCATGGGCGGCGCCATGGACCTGGTGCACGGCGCCCGCAAGGTCATCGTGTTGATGGAGCACACCGCCAAGGACGGCTCCGCCAAGCTCGTGCACACCTGCTCGTTGCCCGCCACCGGCCGCCGGGTGGTGCATCGGGTGATCACCGACCTCGCCGTCGTCGACATCACCGCCGACGGGCCGGTGCTCCGCGAACTCGCCCCGGGCGTCGGCATCGCCGACGTCCAAGCGGTCACCCAACCCGAGCTGCTGGTGCCCACCCACCCGGAAACCATGCGGTAGGCACCGTCCCGTCCGCGTTCAGACCTCGAAACCGAAAGGCACCGCAGGTGACTGGGGCAACGTATTCGTGGGAGCAGGAGAACAAGAACGCCCTCTGCTACGCCATCCGCCACCTCCCGAACCGACCACACGCGGTCGACCCCGCCGACTTCGGCTTGGTCTGGGCCAACATGACCCGCGGATTCCAACTCGGCGAACTGCGTGAGCTGCCACCACTCGAGGACGCCTTCCACGACTGGCTCCACGAGTTCGACTCACCCGCCCTCGAACTGAATCTTTGCCGTACGGCACGGCCGGGAGCAGGAAAGACCGACGATCGGTGGTGACAGCGGCGGTGCCCGCTGTCATCTTCTGGTTGCGGCGTCGAACCCTGTCGACGCCGATCCATCACGGAGGACCCATGAAAAGGTCACTGGCACTCGGGGTCGCGCTGGTCATGCTCTGCGCCGGTCCGACAGCCGCGGCGAGTTCCCCTCGTCCGTCGTCCGGCAATCAGGTGGTTGTCGACCGGAACTGCGCTGACGGAAAGTTCGTCCTCGACATCGAGGAGTTCACCCTGCCCGAGCAGTTCAAGAGCATCCAAGACCTCGTCAACGGCTACAACTCGGCGAACTACATGGCGTTCATCGACGGCGTCCTGTCCCGGCGGTACCCGACCGGCAAGCGGATAATCGACATCGCGGGGGGCAAACCCGCCGTCGACAAGTGGCTGCGGCGCAAGGACACCGCGGCTCAGGTGCTGAGCCAGTTGGGCATGGTGGTGCACGAGGTCGGTCACGGCATCGACAAGACCCAGCCGCAGAACTGGTACTTCGTGACCCGGAGCAAGAGCGGGTCGGATGTCGCGTTCACCGCACCGGGCATGCACGGCAAGGGCACCACGTCGAACAGCCCGATGTACTCGATGGCGCGTTCGCTGCTGCTGGCCGACGCCGAGAATAAGAAGCGCCCGCCCGCCGAGCGGGGCACGATCACCACCAGCCGGGAGTTCGGCTCGGGCACCCACGGCAGCGACCGGAACTACGCCGAGACCTACCTCAACGGCGACCCGGCCGACTCCCGCTTCCAATCCGGCGACCAGGGCTTCAACATGCTGGTCGAGGAGTGGAACCAGTACATCAACTCGCTGGCCGTGCGGTACTACCTGCAGAACGGCAACAGCACGGGCCGCTTCAGCGACCGGCACGCACTGCTGACCTACCTCTGGTGGACGCAGCGATACATCGCGAAGATCCGCGTGGAGCACCCCGCCCAGTACGACTACCTGATCAAGAGCCCGCAGTGGCAGGAAACCGTGCTGTCCCTGTGGGGGCGCTCGTGGCGATACCTCACCACCAACGTCGCGGGCATGGAGCCGGACACCGGCTACCTGAACGAACTCGTGCGACAGCCCGAACTGCTCGCCGAGATCCAGCGGGTGCGCACGGCCCGCGGCTGCGGCACCCCGGTCGAGCTGTTCCCCTGATCGGCCACGAAGCCGGCGGGCTCGCACCCGCCGGCTTCCTCCGGTCCGATCAGGGGCGCCCCGGTGTCGGCGGTGCTCGGTGCTCACCGCGGAGCGCCCGCTTGGTCACCTTGCCCATCTCGTTGCGCGGCAGGGCGTCCAGGAAGCGCACCACGCGGGGTCGCTTGTGCGGTGCGAGCAGGCGCGCGACGTGGGCGCTCAACTCGTCGGCGGAGGGCAGCAGCCCCGGGGCGGGCACCACCCAGGCCACCACCCGCTCGCCCCGCTCCTCGTCGGGCTCCCCGGTCACCGCGACCTCGGCCACCTGCGGGTGCTCCAGCAACACGTTCTCCACCTCGCCCGCCCCGATCCTGAACCCGGCGCTCTTGATCAGGTCGGTGGCCCGCCTGCCGACGATGCGCACGTACCCGTCGTGGTCCACGCTGGCCAGGTCACCGGTGCGGAACCAGTTGCGTCGCAGCACCTCGGCGGTGGCCTCGGGTCGGTTGAGGTAGCCAAGGAACAGGTTCGGCCCCGACACCTCGATCTCGCCGATCTCACCGTCCGCGACGGACCTGCCCGCACCGTCGACGATGCGCAGCGACACACCGTCCACCGGCGGTCCGACCGTGGCCGGTCGGCGCTCACCCGAGACGCGAACGCTGCAGTTCATCAGCGTCTCGCTCATGCCGTACCGCTCGACGATCCGCTGCCCGGTGGCGCGGGCGATCCGGTTGTGCACGGTCGCGGGCAGCGCCGCGGAGCCGGACACCAGGACCCGCGCCCGGCTGATCGCCCTCGCCAGCGCCGGATCACGCTCGACGTCGGCGGCGAGGCGGTGGTACATCATCGGCACGCCGAACAGCATCGTCGCGTGCTCGTCGAACTCCGCGGCCACCGCGTCGGTGGAAAACCTGCCGAGGTGCCGCACGGTGCCGCCGCGTCGCAGCGGACCGAGCACACCGAGGATCAGACCGTGCACGTGGTACAGCGGAAGGGCATGCACCAGCACGTCATCGGCCGTCCACGCCCATGCCTTGGCGATCGCGTCGAGGTTGCTGGTGAGCGCCCGGCGCGGCAGCGTGACGCCCTTCGGCGGGCCGGTCGTGCCGGAGGTGTAGATGATCAGGGCGGGCGCCTCCCCGTCCAGGCGGACGGTGGGCAGCGGGGGAGTGGCGGCTTTGGTGAGGTCGATATCGGACTCCCGCAGCACCAGGTCCGGTTCGCTGTCGTCGAGGATGTGCGCGAGTTCGCGGGGACCGAGCGCGGGGTTCAGCGGCACCACCGGCACGCCCGCCGCGATCGCGGCCACCACCGCGACGCAGGTCTGCGGTGACGGGGTGGCGTGCACCGCGATCCGCCGACACCCCGCGATCCGGTGCGCCAGCCGGGCCGCGAGGGCACCGAGTTCCCGGTAGGTCAGTGTGGCGTCGGTGAAGCGCAGCGCGACGCGGTCGCCGCCACTGATCACATGATCAAGCATCAGGTTTCTCCCCTCAACCCAAATTCGGAACCACGAAGAGCAGCCAGACGGCGACCGGCGCGACCGCCACCACGATCCCGCCGTAGACGAGCAGTTGCCGGAAGAAGCGGTCTCGGTCGATCCCCTTGCCGTTGGCCAGCACCAGCGCTCCATTGGTGGAGAACGGGCTGACGTCGACGACGGTGGCGGAGACCGCCAGCGCGGCGATCATGCCGACCGGCCCGACGGTGCCGAGCGCCAGGAACGGCACGGCCAGCGGGACGAGGGCGCCGAGGAGGCCGACCGAGGAGGCGAATGCCGACACGACCGCGCCGACGTAGCAGAGCAGCAGCGCGGCGAGGATAGGGATGGCGATGCGGCTCACCGACCGCCCGACGAGGTCGATCGTGCCGATTCGCTCCAGCAGCGCGACATAGGTCAGCACCCCGCAGATCAGCAGCACGGTGGGCCAGGTGACGTGCTCGACCGCGGCCCGGCTGTGTGCGGGTCGGATGATGCTGAGCACCACCGCGACCGTGATCGCGGTGAGCCCCAGGTCCAAGTCCAGCGCCAGGGTGCCGACCACGATGAAGACCACCCCGGCCAGGGTGGCGATCTGCATGAGGTCGGGCCTCGGCAACGGCGAGGTGTCGGCAGCCTCGACCGCCTCGGTCGCCTCGACCGGATCGCCAGGCCGCTTGCGCCGCCTGAGACCGCCGAGGACGAGGAACAACACCACCGCGATGACCAGGTTCACGCCGAGGCCCGCCAGGAATAACACGATCTCGTTGCCGGGCAGACCGTTGCGCTCGACGAGCGTGTTGACGATCGAACCGTAGATGCTGATCGGCGACAGGCCGCCCGCCTGGGCTCCGTGCACGACCATCGCGCCCATCATCAGCGGGCTGATGCCGTGCTGCGCGGCGAGGCCGAGCGCGATCGGTGCCACGATCGCCACCGCCGCCGGGCTGACCGCACCGATGGCGGTGAGGATCGCGGCGATCGCGAACATCACCCAGGGAATGGCCGCTATGCGTCCGCCGACCAGCCGCATCGCGGCCGCGATCAGCCAATCGGTCGTGCCGTTCGCCCTGGCCAGCGCGAACAGATAGGTGACACCGACCAGCACCACGAAAATATCGCCGGGAAACCCTTCGAAGATCTCCTTGCCATCCAGACCGACGACGAGCGCACCGACAATGAATGCGCCCGCGAAAGCCAGTGCGCCCATATTGATCGGCAATGCCGTCGCCACAATGAACAAGACAGTTAATACGACAACCGCGACCACGTGGGCCGTCATCGCGCCTCCACCCATTGGTAGGGCTGCAGGGTCAGCCACTTCTCATGAATAGGTGTTCTGGTCGCCGGCCGGGCATCACCCGCCAGCGCGCAGGCAAATGCCCGCGCGCCCCTTCCAGGCGACAGGTCGTCGCCCCAAGGAACCAATCACCGCCGTGGCCGGAATTGCGACCAACTGCGCCGTCGTCGCCCCCTCCGCTCCACTGGCAGTGGTTCAGTGGTCCAGCCACTTTCCCACTCATAACGTCTGGACGTCAACCCTGAGTTGGCCCAGTGGATGAACCACTGACCCGCGCTAGACTTGACCAGTGAGCAACCGGAGCAACCTTCTTCGCCCGGTCGCCCGCCAGCGTCTTTATGAGAAGGTCGTTGAGCGGATTCGGCAGTTCGCCAGCCAGGCAGGGCTCAGCGCGGGGGACCGCCTGCCCGCCGAGCGTGAGCTCGCCGAGCGGCTGGGGGTCAGCCGCGCGTCGGTGAAGCAGGCCGTGGTGGTACTCGAGGTCCAGGGCCTGCTCGACGTGCGACACGGCGGCGGCATGTACCTGCGCACCGACAACCTCGACGTCGAGCCGTTGTCCGAGCTGGTGGAACGCAGGCGGCGACTACCGGATGTGCTCGATGCCAGGGAGGCGCTGGAGACCACCCTGGCGAGGCTGGCCGCCGAGCGCAGCACCCCCGCCGAGCGGGTGGCGATCGACGATGCGCTGGCGTATATGGCGCGGGAAATCGATGAGGGGGACTACGGCGTCGAAGGCGATCGCCGGTTTCACGCCGCGGTCGCCGACGCCGCGCACAGCCCGTTGCTCGCCGAGTTCATGCGCTCCATCTCCGAGCAGGTCGCCGAGAGCCGCACCGAGTCGCTGCGCCAGCCGGGCAGGCCCGCTCGCTCGCTCGCCCAGCACCGCAAGATTGCCGATGCCATCCACCGCGGTGACGGGAAGGCCGCCGCCGCTGCCATGCGCAGGCATGTCCAGTCGGTGAGCAAGGTGCGTCTGCTCGATTGGAACCCCGACGAGAATTCCGACGGCTGAGCCGCGGTTCGAACGACCTCGCCGGGCCTTTTCCGAATCGTGGACCCCATGTGAAGATCTCGGAATCGGGGTCTGTCTCGATCATCGTGCGCCTTTCGCCACAATCATGCCGTGTCATTCGCTCGGCTTGGTTGTGATATCCACACGGCGGCAGCTCGCAAGGTGAGGATATGAATTGTGCGTCCGCCTGCTGAGGCTGGACACATGATCCAAAAATTACTCACCGAGGTTCCAGCACAGGGCGGAACCGACTATCTCCCCACCAGGACGCGGATTTCACCGGACAATGTGAATTTGCCCCCGCCGATCACCGGCATCCGAAAATTGCTCAAGCATCCGCAGTTCATGCACTACAACCGATTAGCGGTGCTGATCGTCTCGACGAACATCCTGGTTTTCCTGCTGTTCGGCCTGCAGTGGCTGAGCGGGGACCAGGTGAACCTGGTCGCCATCGCCACCACGGCCCAGGCCAACCTCGCCTTGGCGATCATCCTGCGCCAGCAGTACGTCATCAACCTCATCTGCTGGCTGGCGACCCGTCCGCCGCTGACCTGGCCACTGCGGGTCCGCTGGTTCCTCGCGAAGGTCTACCACTTCGGCGGGCTGCACGTCGGCGGCGCCATCGCGGGAACGGCCTGGTACATCGTGTTCGCCGGCGCGCTGACCCACGATGCCGCGCTGGACTCCCCGCTGGGGATCGCCAACATCGTGCTGGCCTACGCGCTCGTCGTCCTGTTCGTCGGGATGATCGTGATGGCGCACCCGCGACTGCGGACCGTCGCGCACGACCGCTTCGAGGCCACCCACCGGTTCTTCGGCTGGGGTGCGCTGGTGCTGGTGTGGGTGAACACGGTGGTGTTCGCGATCAGCAGGCGCGGCGACGATTCGGTGGCGACCGCGCTGTTCAACTCCGCGACCGTGTGGATCCTCGTGGCCACCACGTTCTCGGCGGCGCTGCCGTGGATGCGGCTGCGCCGCGTTCCCATCACCGTGAAGCGGCCGTCCTCCCACGTCGCGATAGTCGGGTTCCGCCACCGCGGGGTGCAGCCCTTCATCGGCTCGGTGCGGCCCATCAGCCGCCACCCGCTGCTGGGCTGGCACTACTTCGCCAACATCCCCGGCGCGGCAAGCTCCTACGCGAGCGGCTACCGGATGGCGGTGTCCCGAGCGGGGGACTGGACGTCGGAGTTCATCGACAACCCGCCGAGCCACGTGTGGGTCCGCGGCATCCCGACCGCGGGCATGGCCAACGTCCGCATGCTGTTCCACAAGGTGGTGTACGTGGCCACCGGCAGCGGGATCGGGCCGATGCTGGCACATCTGCTGACCAAGGAGGTGCCGGGCCACCTGGTGTGGGCGACGCGCAGCCCCCGAAAGACCTATGGCGACGCGCTGGTGGACGAGATCCTCGAAGCCCGGCCGGACGCGACCATCTGGAACACCGACGAACTCGGCAAGCCCGACATGGTCAAGCTGGCCTACGCCGCCTACCTGCACACCGGCGCCGAGGCGGTCATCTGCATCGCGAACCAGAAGGTCACCTGGCGGGTCGTGTTCGAGCTTGAACAGCGCGGCATCCCCGCATTCGGCCCGGTATGGGACTCCTGAGCGACGACCCGAGCAACGACAAGGACGGCATCGAGCATGACCACGATGAACGACAGACCCCTGACCACCGTCGACCTGCCGCCTGTGGAGAGCGGGAACGGCAACGCGATGAGCGCTCGGCTCGGTGAGCTGAAAGCCCGGCGGGACAAGGTGCTGCATGGGCCAGGACTGCAGGCGACGGCACGGCAGCACGCCCGCGGCAAGCTTAACGTGCGCGAACGGCTGAACATTCTGCTGGACAGGGGCAGCTTCGTCGAGATCGAACCGTTCCGCAGGCACCGCGCCACCGAGTTCGGCATGGCGGACAACCGGCCGCTCGGCGACGGGGTCGTCACCGGATGGGGCACGATCCACGGGCGCACGGTGTTCGTGTACGCACACGATTTCCGGGTGTTCGGCGGCTCACTCGGCGAGGCACACGCACAGAAGATCCACAAGGTGATGGACCTGGCGTTGAACACCGGCGCCCCGCTGATCAGCCTCAACGACGGCGCGGGAGCCCGTATTCAGGAAGGCGTGACCGGCCTCGCGGGCTACGGCGGCATCTTCCAGCGCAATGTGCGCGCTTCGGGAGTGATTCCGCAGATCAGCGTCGTGCTCGGGCCGTGCGCGGGCGGTGCGGTGTACTCGCCCGCGCTGACCGACTTCGTGTTCCTGGTCCGCGACATCGGGCAGATGTTCGTGACCGGACCGGACGTGGTCGCGGCGGTGACCGGCGAGCAGGTCACGCACGAGCAGTTGGGCGGAGCCGATGTGCACGCGGGCTCCTCGGGGATGGCCACGTTCGTCTACGACGACGAAGCGCCCTGCCTGACTGATGTGCGTTACCTGGTCTCGATGCTGCCGTCGAACAACTGCGAGCGCCCGCCCGCGGTGCTCACCGACGACCCGCACGACCGTCCCACCCCCGCCCTGTTGGACCTGGTGCCCGCTTCGGCGAACCGGCCCTACGACATGCGCGCGGTGATCAAGGAAGTGCTGGACGACGGCGAGTTCCTGGAATGCCACCAGGGTTGGGCGCAGAACATCATCTGCGCGTTGGGAAGCATCACGGGCCAGGTGGTCGGCGTCATCGCCAACCAGCCGATGTGCTCCGCCGGGGTGATCGACATCGCCGCGGCCGAGAAGGCCTCGCGGTTCGTCCAGACCTGCGACGCCTTCAACATCCCGCTGGTCACCCTGGTCGACGTGCCCGGTTTCCTGCCGGGAACCGCCCAGGAGCACGGCGGGATCATCCGGCACGGCGCGAAGCTGCTGTACGCCTACTGCGCCGCCGCGGTGCCGCGTATCCAGGTGATCCTGCGCAAGGCCTACGGCGGGGCCTACATCGTGATGGACTCCCGGTCCATCGGCGCCGACCTGTCGTTCGCCTGGCCGACCAACGAGATTGCGGTGATGGGCGCGGAGGGAGCCGCGAACGTGATCTTCCGCAAGCAGTTGGCGACCGCCGCGGACCCGGCCGCCGCGCGGCAGCAGGCGGTCGAGCACTACCGGAAGACCCTGGTACAGCCGTTCCACGCGGCTGAACGCGGCCTGGTGGATGATGTCATCGATCCCCGTGAGACTCGGGCGACGCTGGCTCGCGCACTGGCGATGTTGCAGACCAAGCTGCCGCCGGAGATCCGGCGCGTGCACGGCAACCCCCCGATGTGACGCGATGTCCGACATCCGCATCGTCAGAGGGCAGCCGACCGGTGAGGAACTCGCGGCACTGGTGATCGCCCTCGCGCTGCTCGCCAGGGGACGTCGGGCAGCGGCGGAGCACCCGCCGCTGCCCGGCCCGCGGGCCGGGTTCCAACCGTGGGTTCACAGCCAGCCGTTCTTCACGACCAGGTGGTACGCCTCGGAGCGGGTCCGCACACCGAGCTTGCGCACCACCGTGGCGAGGTAGTTGCGTACAGTGCTGGCGGACAGCCGCATCCGCCGCGCCACCATGGCGATCGGCTCGCCGCTCTCGGCGAGCCGAATCGCCTCCAGTTCCCGCGGCGACAGGGGACACTGGGGTGCGGCCAGTGCGTCGGCGGCCAGATCGGGATCGACGTAGCGGCCGCCCGCGTGCACCTTCCTGATCACCTCGGCCAACGCGCACCCGGAGGAGCCGCGCGGCAGGACGCCCTTCACCCCGACGGTCAACGCGCGGCGCAGGTTGGGGGAGACCCTGCCGGTCAGCATCACCACCTTGCAGGTCGGCACCCGCGATGCCATCTCCGTGGTGACCGCGAACCCGTCCAGGGTGGGCACGTCCATATCGACCACCGCGACGTCCGGCCGGTAGGCCAACGCGGTGCCCACGACATCGCGGCCGTCCTCGACCTTCGCCACCACCTCGATATCCGACTCCCTGCCCAGCAGCACCGCCAACGCGGTGCAGATCAGCAGTTCGTCGTTGGCCAGCAACACCTTGATCGCTGCGGGCTGGTGCGGATAAGCACGTTGGATTCGTGCCTGCTTCCCCGCGCGGCCCGCGGGGTTGTCGATGGCGACGGTGTGTCCGTTGGAGGCCACCAGACCGGCGCGCGGGCCGGCGACGGTGGCCACTCGACTGCCCGCGGGCGATCGCTCCGCCACCTCGCCACGGGTGCGTGAATCCATGAGAGGGCCCCTCCTAGATTTTGGTCACGCAGAGGGGGCAGATCGTCCTCGCTGACGGCGCGTGTCCAACGTAAAACCGCCATCTGCCTGATACAAGATGGTCACGAGCTCTGAACCTTAAAGCTGGATTCTTCGGCCACCCAAGGTAAGCGCCGATCCCGGCCTGACCAGGCGGCTTTCCGCCACGGTTACTCAGCGCGACACCTGAGCGGTATTTCTCTTAATTATCCGTTCGTCAATCACCACATTCCGGAGCGTCACCGAGGTCCGTCCGGGCCAGAGCGGCCGAGTCCGTGACGACCTTCCGGGCGAGCGCCATATGCGACGTCCGCCGAACCGTCGGGGAACGGCAGCCGATTTCGGACATCTGCGGACCACCGTCGGTCCGCGGCTGTTCTTCGGACGTTGGTTGTCCGGTCTGCGTTTCCGGTGCCGAACAACCGGTTCGCAGTACACATCGGGAGTCCAGCCACCGGCCGCGAGGGGAACGATGACTGCAGGCGCGCGTGACTCCGTGATCCAGGTTTCCCAGCACGACAAGAACCCTGTCCGCGCGGTCTGGCGCACAGTGCTGTGGCGCGACCGGTTGGACCTGAGGTTCCAGGACCACGCCACGGTGCTGAGCCTGCTTTCGCTGCACGCGACGGATCCACCTCCCGCCTTGTGCCGGACCCACAGCTGGTAGCCCTGGCGTTCGGCTCATCGGAGCTGGACCAGCGACTGGCTGGTGACGGGATCAACCATCAGTGCCGTGGACTAGCTGCGCTACCGCCGATTCATCGCCGCCTTCGGCAATTTCTATTAGATGTGCAGGCGCGATCTGGCGTTTCATTGGGATTTCATCGGCGGTCGATAACGTCGAGGTGACCCGGGGAGTCGAACTGTCTTGAGGAGCGGTATGCGACACGGCGAGGAAACCAGTGCAGCGGCCCATGGGGGCGAGGCGTCGCGAGTGAGCCGGTCGACGTTTCTCAAGGGTGCGGCGGGGGCCTTGCTTGGTGCGGGCGGTCTGCTCGGGGGACTGGGCAACGCTCCCGCGATGGCCAAGGTCCCTGCCGGTTCCCGTGCGATGGTCAACGCGGGTTACGTCAAGGATCTGACGGGGGAGGAGACCGCGCGGTTCGGCTTCCGCGGCACCGATCTCGGCTTCACCGCGCGGACCAACCACGGCTACTGCATCTCGATCTTCGGTGACACCTTCGACCAGCCCGTGCCGCAGAACAGCACCGGGTGGCGGTCGCCTGTCGGGCTGCGTCAGTCCAATCCGGACATCCACAACGGAATTCGCTGGGACAACTGCATCGGCGGCGATCGGGCCAAGGAGATGATTCCCTACACCCATGTCGATGCGGAAACCGCACGGAATGTGCCCGGACAGGTCTTCACCGAAATCCCCAACGACCTGATCCACCTGCCCGACGGCCGCTACATCATGACCACCTTCGGCGTGCGTGACTGGGCGATCAGGGAAGAGGGCGGGACACCGAGTGCGGGCGGCAGCTGGCGCACCTGGTATTCCCGGCAGTGGACCTCGACCGAGACCCACGCCGAGCACTGGACGCGCACCTGGAACGTGGAGACCAACCAGGAGAACATGGACTTCTGGAACGAGGGCCTCTGGTCGCATTTCCAGAACAACTCCATGATCATGTGGCCGAGTGAGGACTGGGTCTACATCTACGGCACGAACGAGGGCCGGTGGAATGGCGGCGGCATCCACCTGATGCGGGTGCCGTGGGACAAGATGTGGGAGCGTAGCCAGTACACGTTCTGGGGAGCCGACAACTCGGGGCATTGGGACTGGCGGCCGCACGGCCCGTCGACGCCGATCATCGCGGCGCCCAGCCCGTTCGAGGCGATCGGCGAGATCTCGGCCCAGGTCATCGAGGGCCGGGCGGTGTTGTCGTTCCTCAATGGAGGCCGCGGTGCGGTGACCCAGACCGCGCCCTATCCGACGGGCCTGTGGACGGCGCCGAGGACCCAGGTGACGTCGGCCCAGGCGAGGAATCTCTACGCTCCTGTCGTCCATCCCTACTCGACGCTGGGCAGCGCTCAACTGCTGGTCTCGCAGTGGATCGATCCCGGCCCCCACTCGTCGTTCTATGGTGTTCGGCAGTGGTCGGGCTCGGTGAACGGCCGGATCTCGGCCAGGGGAGCGGTCGCCGAGAAGCTGGTCGTGACGACCGACGAACCGGCCTACCCGGGCCACCGTGGCCCACTGTCTCCGCAGTGGCAGCGACTCCCCGCGGCGGAGCAGGTCGCGATCCTCGCCGACAACTGTGACGACCGCGTACGCCGGGAGGACCTCGCGGCCGCGACACACGCCGTGCCCATGCGTCGATGAACACCGGGCGGCGGCCAAAACTCCGCCCGGATACTCAACAATCTGCGGCTCTCGCCTGCGGTGGCTGTTGGATTTTGGCTGGCTGTGGACGTCGACTCCGGACTGCCCAGCAGGTCAGCGCGCCTTTTCGGTGGTGCGTCAACCGGCGGGCCGTGTCCTCTACGTATGTCTCTACGTGATTTTGCCGATGCAGCGCACGCAGGCCGCGGGACAGCCTTTCCCCGCCCGATAACGGTACGGAGAAGGGACGGACCATGCGGTTGCGCACTTTGGTTTCCGCCGCAGGCTTACTGGCCGCGGCCTTGGTATTGCCCGCGAGCCCCGCAGGTGCCGCGGAACCGTTGATCATCGGTGGAAGGCCCGCGTCGGAGAACTATTCGTTCTACACAAAGCTGTTCGAAGGCGGGAAGTTCCGCTGTGGTGCGGCGTTGATCGCCCCGCAGTGGCTGGCCACCGCCAAACACTGCATCACCAGGGCCAACCCGGACTCGGTGCGCGTTGGCGGGACCACGTTGACCACCGGCGAGGAAATCAGGATCGAGCAACTGGTGCCTGGCCCGGGTGGCGTCGACGCGGTCCTGGGTGCGGACTTCGCTCTGATCAAGCTGGCCAAGCCCTCGACCTCGGCCCCCATCGGCATCACCGCTGACCCGCTGAAGACCGCCACGCCGGTCCGGATCATGGGGCACGGTCTGACCTGCCCGGAGCGTGGTTGTGGGCAGCCGCCGGAGCAGTTGCAGGAGTTGGACACCACGCTCGTGACCGGCTGTCTGTTCCAGGACGCCAAGACGGAGTTGTGCGTGGGGGAGCGGTCCGCCAAGGGCGCCTGCTTCGGTGACTCCGGTGGCCCGCTGGTGGTCAAGGTCAACGGCCGCTGGGAACTCGGCGGCACCACCAGCCGCCTTGGCGGCTTGATCCCGCGGTGCGCCTCGGCGCCGTCGGTCTACAACAAGGTGCCGCACTACAAGACGTGGATCGAGCAGCAGACCGGTCCGCTGTCGTAACTGCCGCAACCGCGATAGCCGCTTCCTTCCGTAATGCCGGCGCGGCTCTATGCCCGGCGAGCGAGTGGGGAGCGTGGGCCTGTCCCGCGCTCCCCACCGCTGTTTCTGCCGCTGCCGGGGGGAGTCTCACTGCTCGGTTCGGTCCTGTAGGCGGATCAGGGTCTGCTGTCCCGCCGCGACGAGGGACCGCTGCGCATCCTGCACACCGAACACCTCGAGTCTGCACACGGTGAGGGTCCGCCCGCACTTCAGCACCGTTCCCACCGCGTGGAGGTGATCACCGATGGCCGGGGCCAGCAGGTTGATCTTGTATTCCACGGTGAGCACATCCGTGTCGGCGGGGAACAGGGTGAACGCGGCATAGCCGCCCGCGCTGTCCGCGATGGCGCTGGTTGCGCCCGCGTGGAAGTAGCCGTGCTGCTGGGTCACCTCGGGCCGGGCGGGCAGCACGATGTGGACGCATCCGGGCGTGATCTCCACCAGGCGTGCACCGAGATGACGCATCAGCCCCTGCCGCTCGAAGCTGGCGGTGACACGCTCCCGAACCTCGGCGGATACAACCTCCGGATGGCTCTGATCTTCCATAGGGCTCCTCTTTGCCTCATTATTTCGACTCACTCGATTACTTCAGTGTTAACTGAAAACAACCTGGGAAGACCGTAAGCATCCGAAAGGTCCGACCTCAAGTTCACAACGCCACGAAGCGGGGAGAGGGTCGTCAATCCGTGCGGAGCGCTTTGGGTTAGCGGCGAACGGCGTCAAGGCTGTCCAGCAGGGTGACTCCCAGTTGGTCGACCAACGCGTCCGCGCGAGACATGTTCGCGAGCACCGCGACGCCGGTGCGGGTGCTTGGCGAGATCGCGGCGAACGAGTTGAAGCCGCCGGTTCCGCCGTTGTGCCACACCATGGCGCGTTTGCTGGTGGGCAGCGGCATCACGTGCCAGCCGAGGCCGACGCGCAGCGGCGCATGGTTGGGTGGCGCGAGATGCGGGTGCTGGACCAGGCGGATCGATGGCCGCAGGTATGCGGGCGCGTCGCCCAGCATGGCGTGCAGGTAGCGCAGCAGATCACGGGCGGTTCCGTAGAGCACGCCGGCGCCCGCGAATTCGGGGAGGCGCCAGTCGGGCACCTTGGCGACGTCGCTGTTGTGGCCGGTGGCCTTCCGGGTGCGTTGGTCGGCGCTGAGCCGGGACGTGGTGTCCGTCAGGTCGAGTGGGCGGGCGATCCGGGTGCGAACAAGTGCCTCGTAGTCACCGCCGAAAGGTTGGGCCAGGGCCCGGCCGAGCAGTCCGAACGCCAGATTGGAGTAGGCGTAGTCGGTGCCAGGCTTGTACTGGAGTCTTGTTTCGCGCAGCCCGTCGATCAGGTTCTGTTCGGTGTAGTGGGCGTAGGGATCGTGCGGGTCGAAGCCGGGGGTGGTGGTCAGGTTCGGTGGGATCGACGGCAGCCCGGAGGCATGGGTGGCGAGGTGGCGCAGCGTGATCCCGCCGCTGCCCAGGGACGGCACCGGGAACCGCGCGTCGAGGTGGTCGGCGAGCCGATCGTCTAGGCGGAGGTGACGGCGGCGCTGGGCCTCGGCGAGTGCGAGTGCGGTGAACGTTTTGGTGATCGAGCCGATCTGGAAGATCGATCCGCCGTTGGGGGTCTGCGAGCCCGGGCCTGCCAGCGTCCCGGCGCCCGCCACGTACTCTCCGTCGCGGTCGAACGCACCGATTGTCAGGCCCGGGATGCCTTGAGCCAGTCCTTTTCGCAGCGTCTCCTCGACGAGTGATTTCGGATCCGTGGCCGCGTCCGCGCGTGCGGTCGGCAGCAGGGCGGCCATGGTGCCCGCGGCCACGCCGCCGAGCACAGTTCTCCGGTTCAGTGCGCGCATGTTCCCTCCAGTTTTTCGTAATTACAGCGGCATTGGCGGATGGATCGCGGCGAGCAGCACGAAAAGCGGCACGACGCGGTGGCCTGGCACCTGGTAGCGGCCTCGGCTGGAGGTGTGCAGCCAGCCAGCGGCGACCAGTTGTTTGAGGTGGTGGTAAAGCTGGCCGGTGGTGCCGACCGAGTCGAGTTCTTGAAGGTCGGTGACCGAGTGGGTGCCGGTGAGGATGTGCTGGAGCAGTTGCAGTCGGATCGGGTGGCCGAGCGCGGCGAAAGATGCGCTCGAGTCGGCCCAGCCCAGGTCGAGTAGGGCTTCGGTGCGGGCGCCCTGCTGCCATTCGTAGTGCTCCCCGGTTGGCAGGTTCACCGATCCGGTGAACAGCACGCCGCCGGTCTGCTCGGAGAGTCGGTCACGAAGGCCGTGTAGCGCCCAGAACGTCTCGGGGTCCGGGCCGCTGGTGGCGCCCTCCAGCCGGGCGACCCGCTCCTCCAGCGCGGCGAGCCGCTTCGCTACTCCTTCGATCATGAGATCGAGCATATGAAATTCCGTAATTCTTGCAAGTCCGGTCGACGACATGGCCCACTCCGGGTGGAGTGGGCCGTGCCGTCGACGGGTCGGGGTCCGTCGAGCCGGGGAGTTCAGGCGGGGATGGTCGTCAGAGGCGCTTGAGGCACTTGGTCGCGACGAAGCCGGACCCGATGTACTTCCAGAGGTTGCCGCCGCCGCAGGAGCCGTAGTTGCCTCCGGTCACATTGCCGCAGGTGACGTTGTAGATCGGCTTTCCAGCCGCGATTGAGCCGTTGATGGCAGAACTCCGGTCGGGGTTGCTGTGGATGTTGACGTGGGTTCTCGTGCTGTAGCTGCAGTTGGCCTGTGCTTCGGAGTCTGCGCCGTCGCTGCCGTGGATGACCTGGCTTTGCTGGGTGACTGTGTCCGAGACCGGTGCGGACGCGGCGATTGCAGGCGCGGTGGTGAACGCGAGCGCGGCCAACATGGTGACGACTGTGGCGAAAATGCGTTGAACCATGGTGTTTCCCTTCATTTCCGGCGATTTCCATTGCTCGGTCATGCGGGATCCAGTCGTACTCGGCCGCTTGGCGTTGGTCTTGAACAAATGAGAACCGGGCTCAACTGAGGTTGTCGTCCTTTCAATTCGTTGACAGCTCGGGGTGCGTGAAACCTGATATAGGCCGTGTTTGCGCGTCGCGTGTACGACGCCGGGCGCAGCGTGGGTACGGCGCGAAACGCAGTGAGAAGCCGCTCCTCATGTGACGACGGAGCAATCCCGATTTCTGACGATGGCCTTGGCCAAGTGTCAGGGGAGGGATCACTGTGGTCGGAAGGCGATCAAGGGCTGCGCAGTGCGGATTCGTGGTCGAGCGGATCAGCAGGGGAGACGGCTCGATGAAATCCGCGACCGGAATTCCGCGGAATGTCTTGGCGGGCTATGCGCACAATTACCGGGGTTATCGAAATGAGAAGGGCGGGTCGGCGTTGTTGCGTTTGGTGCCGTCGACGCGGCTGAACCTGGACCTCAGTCTGGGTGTCCGCCCGCGGCTTGTCGGCTCGCACACCGCGCCGGTGGGGGCCGCGTACGGCATGCGCACACGCTCCGCGGGATTGGAGCGGGTCGACGGGGAAGGGGTGTTGGTGGAGCTGTCGCCTCACGGGGCGTATCGGCTGCTGGGTGTGCCGCTGTGGGAACTGACGGATTCGGTGGTGGATCTGGCCGATGTGTGGGGGTGGAAGGCCGAACAGCTCGTGGCCAGGCTGGCGAATGCGTCGGAGTGGGCGGAACGGTTCTCGGTGCTGGATGACGTGCTCGCCGATCGGATCGCGGCAGGCCCGCGACCCGCGCCGCAGGTGGTGTGGGCCTGGCAGCAGTTGTGCCGGTCCAACGGCGGTGTGCCGATTGCGCGGCTGGCGGGCGAGGCGGGCTGGACCCGTAGGCATCTGCTGACGCGGTTCCGTGAGCAGATCGGGCTGACGCCCAAGATGGCCGCGAGGGTGATCCGGTTCCAGTACACCTTGCAACTGCTGCTGCGGCCGGGGCCGCGCCCGTCACTAGCCCGGCTCGCCCAGGTGACCGGCTACAGCGACCAAGCACATCTCACGCGCGAGTTTCGCGCCCTCGCAGGCGTCACACCGGTCGAGCTGGTGGACGCTCAGCCGCACCGCGAATGCGAGGCCGATTGAGCGCGCAATTTCCTATTGGGCAGACCGATTCCAATCGGCGTCTGGTTCCCATTAGTTCAAGACGCGAACCGAGTGGCCGAGTACGACTGGGTCCGCACAGTCGATCGGGTGACCGCCCGGCCGCAACCAGTGACGTGAAGCCGTACCAGGAAAGGCATCGCCATGCGTAGAAAGATCTTCACCGCAGCCGCTACCGTGATCGCAGCGGTCATGTTGACGGCGCCTTTGGTCTTCGCGGTGCCGTCGGCCGCGACCTCGAAATCGACGTTCGCTCGAAGTCAGGTGCAGGCAGAGCTCTGCGATTACCGGGTATGGGCGCCACAAGGCGTACGCGAGCGTCCTTCCGGGCAACACCGTCCGCAAGGGTATATCTACATTGATCTCTCCTGCGGGAGTGTGGTGGGAGGTTATTACCCTGATTGCGGCTCGGGCAGCCTGTGGAAACAGACCAGGACGGGCAGCATGGTGCCCCGCAAGTGCCTCGAACCCATCTGATCCACCGCGTTCGTCGGTGAACCCGACGCTCGACTCGTGCGACCCATCCTGGGGGTGGGTCGCACGTCCTTATCGAGGGGTGTCGACGGGGGTCAGCCGCAGCCACCGGCAGTCGTAGGGGCCCAGCTCCAGCGTCATCTTGCCGTTCGACAGCGATGTCTCGGTGTGGGTGAAGACGTCGGTGAGGACATGCGGTCCCTCGAGGTCGTCCAGGGTGAGGTCGGCGGTGGTGGTGCCGTCGGCCAGGTTGTGCAGCACGATGACGGTTCCCTCGATGTCGCAGCGGTGGGCCAGTACGGAGGGTTCTCCGGTGTCGAGGATGGTGTAGCGGCCCCATGCCAGTTCCGGGCATTCGCGGTAGCGGTGGATCAGCAGCCGGATCCAGTTCAGCAGCGAGTCGGGGTCGCGTTCCTGGGCGGCGACGTTGACATGCTCCGGGCCGAAGTCTCCGTCGGGGATCGGTCCGGGCAGGTCCGCCGGGTCGGCGGTGGAGAAGCCCGCGTTGCGGGCCGCGGTCCACTGCATGGGGGTGCGCACGGCGAGTCGTCCTTCGGCGCGCAGGTCCTCGGCCATGCCGATCTCCTCGCCGTAGAACAGGACCGGGCACCCGGGCAGCGAGTACAGCAGGCTGTACGTCAGGCGGATCCGACGCTGGTCGCCGCCCATCATCGTGGGTAGGCGTCGGCGCAGGCCGCGGCCGTAGAGCTGCATGTCCTTGTCCGGGCCGAAGGCGTCGAACACCTCTTGGCGTTCGTCGTCGGTGAGCTTGTCCAGGGTGAGCTCGTCGTGGTTGCGCACGAAGGTCGCCCAGTGGCCGTCGCGGGGCGGCAGGGGGCGCTCGCGGAGGGACTCGGCGAGCGGACCGGCGTCGCCGCGGGCGAGCGAGAGGTAGAGCTTCTGCATGCCGATGAAGTCGAAGCACATGGTGAGCTCGTCGGCCACGTCGTCGCTGCCGCCGAAGAAGCGCATGGTCTCCGGGTAGGGCAGGTTGACTTCGCCGAGCATGACCGCGTCCCCGGCGCGGCGGCCGAGGAAGGCGCGCAGGTCGGCGAGGTAGTCGTGGGGATCGGGCAGGCAGGCGGCGTCGTCGCTGCCCTGGGTTTCCAGGAGGAACGGCACGCCGTCAACGCGGAAGCCGGACAGTCCCAGCTCCAGCCAGAAGCCCATGACCCTGGCGATCTCGTCGCGGACCGCGGGGTTGGCGACGTTGAGGTCGGGCTGGTGCTTGTAGAACCGGTGCAGGTAGTACTGGCCCGCTTCCTCGTCGTAGGTCCAGAGGCTGGTTTCCTCGTCGGGGAAGATCACGCCTTTCTCCGCGCCCGGCGGCGGTTCGTCCTGCCACACGTACCAGTCCCGGTACGGGGATTGTCTGCTGCTGCGGGCGTCTTGGAACCAGGGGTGCTTGTCCGAGGTGTGGTTGACGACGAGGTCGGTGATCACGCGGATGCCGCGATCGCGTGCGGTGCGGACGAATTCCACGAAGTCGCCGAGGGTGCCCAGACGTGGGTCGACGTTGTAGAAGTCGGTGATGTCGTAGCCGTCGTCGCGGTCGGGGGAGGGGTAGAACGGCATCAGCCACACGCAGGTGACGCCGAGCCGGTCGAGGTAGTCGATGCGTTGGGTCAGGCCGCGGAAGTCGCCGTGCCCGTCGCCGTTGCCGTCGTTGAAGGTTTCCACGTCGAGGCAGTAGACGATCGCGGTTTTCCACCAGAGGTCGGCGGTGCGGGTCAGTTCCATCAGGTCGCCTCCGCGAGTTGGGGGAGCACCGATTCGCCGAACGCGGTGATGAACTGGTCCTGCTGCTGTCCGACGTGGTGCAGGTAGATCTCGTCGAAGCCGAGTTCGGCGTAGGACCACAGCCAGGCGGTGTGCTCGCCGAGTTCAGCGGAGACGTTGACGGCTTTGGCGGTGTCGTCGGGCGTGACGAATTCGGCGAGCGCGTCGAAGTGGGCCGCGGTTTCCAGGTCCCAGGGGATCGGTGGGGTGAAGACATTGCTCCGCCACTGGTCATAGGCGATGTGGCGGGCGGTGTCGTCGTCTTTGGCCCAGCTCAGGTGGACCTGCAACGCCAGCCTGCCGCGTCCGCCCGCGTCCCGGTACGCGTCCGCGACGCGCCGCAGGTGTTCCAGGGGTGCGCCAACGGTGATCAGGCCGTCGGCCCACTGCGCGCACCAGCGTGCGGTGTCGACGCTGACCGCGGCTCCGATGAGGGGCGGGGGTTGGTCGGGCAGGGTCCACAGGCGGGCGCGGTCGACGGTGACGAGGCCGTCGTGGCTTACTTCCTCGCCTGCCAGCAGTGCCCTGATCACCTCGACGCATTCGAGCAGGCGGTTGGCTCGGATGTCCTTGCGCGGCCAGCCGCCGCCGGTGATGTGCTCGTTGCTGGCTTCGCCGGTGCCCAGCGCGGCCCAGAACCGGTCGGGGAACATGGCGGTCAGGGTGGCGATGGCCTGGGCGATCACGGCGGGGTGGTATCGCTGGCCGGGGGCGTTGACCACGCCGAACGGCAAGGTGGTGGCCTGGAGTGCGGCGCCAAGCCAGGACCAGGCGAACCCGGAGTGGCCCTGTCGTGTGCTCCAGGGCGAGAAGTGGTCGGAACACATCGCGGCGTGAAAGCCCGCCTGCTCCGCGTGTGCCACGGCGTCGAGGAGTGCGCGGGGGTGTAGTTGTTCATGGGAGGCATGGATTCCGTACCGGGCCATACTCGAAGCGATACCCGCGACGGCGGGTTTGATGTGACCGAGCACAACTTTGTCCGGTTCGTGACCTCCGCTGGTGCTCCGGGAAGCGCTGGAGCCGCACGTAGACTGATCGGGTGCGGATCAGGCCGACGTTGAGCTGGACGCCCGCGGGCCCGGCCGCGGCGCCGACGATGAGCCTGGACGTGGTGATCGAGGCGGTCGCGGCGCGTGATGTGGTGGTGCTCAGCGGCGCCGGGCTGTCCACCGAATCGGGTATCCCGGACTATCGGGGTGCGGCGGGCAGTCTGCGCAAGCACACCCCGATGACCTACGACGAGTTCGTGTCCGGGCAGTCCTACCGCCGCCGCTACTGGGCGCGCAGTCACGTCGGTTGGCGCACCATCGCTCGCGCCCAGCCCAATGCGGGCCACCGGGCGGTCGCGGCACTGCGCGAGCAGGGGTTTGTCTCGGGCGTGATCACTCAGAACGTCGACGGCCTGCACCAGGCCGCGGGTACCCCGGACGTGGTGGAACTGCACGGCAGCCTGGACCGGGTGATCTGTCTGCGCTGCGGGCGAACCAGCCCCAGGATCGAGTTGGACCGCAGGCTCCGCTCCGTCAACCCGGGCTTCGATGCGTCGGCCACGCGGATCAACCCCGACGGGGACTCCGATCTCGCCGATGAGGTGGTGGCCGGGTTCAGCCTTGTCGACTGTCTCGACTGTGTGACCGGTGTGCTCAAACCGGATGTCGTGTTCTTCGGCGAGAACGTCCCCAAGCCGAGGGTCGAGGAGTGTTATCGGCTGGTGGACGACGCGCGGTCGTTGCTGGTGTTGGGTTCCTCGCTGACGGTCATGTCGGGTCTGCGGTTCGTTCGGCACGCACACAAGGCGGGCAAGCCGGTGTTCATCGTCAACGACGGTGAGACCCGAGGCGATCCCTATGCGACAGCGCGTATCCAGCGGGCGTTGGGCGGTGCGCTGACTGAACTCGTCGCCGCGTTGGGGCTTTGAGGCCGCGGTGGTGTGTCCTTCGAGGGGGCGCGTTGGATTCAGGTCGCGCCGCCCGGAGGCGGCGCGACCTGCGTGCTCTGTAACTGGCTGCCCGAGCTCGAGCCTGGCGCTCAGGCAGTCGGTCGACCGTGGTGTCCGGGACTGACGGGCGTCAGATCCCGAGTGCCTCCGCGGCGAGCCGCGTCCCCGTCACCCTGGCTGTGATCTTCGCGAACGCGGTGTCCCTCGAGGTCGAGGTGTCGTCGGCGAACGGCGAGAACCCGCAGTCGTCACAGGTTCCCAGCTGGTCCGCCGGGATGTGTTTCGCGGCCTCCAGCACGCGGTCGCGGACCTCCTCCGGGGTCTCCACCCTCGGGTCGATCGGGTCGGTGACGCCGACGAAGACGCGGCTGCCCGAGGGCAGGTTCCCGGCCACCGCCTCCAGCACCCGGCCGCGGTCGGATTCGCTGGCCAACTGCAGGTAGAAGGCGCCCGCCTCCAAGCGGAACAGCTCGGGCAGGAGTTCGGTGTAGTCCACATCGAGGCTGTGCACCGAGTCGAGGTCCCCGCCGGGACAGGTGTGCACCCCGATCCGGCGTCGGTCCTGCTCGGAGAACCGCTGCAGCACGCGGTTGTTGAGATCCACGAAGTCCCGCAGCAGGGACTTCGACGGGTCCAGTTTGATCGACAGCCGCCCCTCGGTGAAGTCGAGTTGGACACTGGCGGCGCCCGCGTCCAGGCAGCGGCGGATGTCCTGTTCGCAGCCGTCGATCAGGTCATCGAGGAACGCTTCACGCGGATAGTCGGGCAGGCCACCTTCCGGGTACAGCAGGCTCAGCGCCGACGGGGCGATCACGGCCTGCTTGAGCGGCACGGAGGTGTGCCGCTGTGCTGCCTTGAGATAGGTGTCGGCGTGGGTCTGGTACCGAAACGGTCCCGCGATCAGCACGGGAAGCTGCCGGGTGTGGCCGTCGGCGAAGGGGATGGTGACTCCGCCGGAACCGAGGTGCTCGGAGCCGTGCACCGGATAGGTGGCGAAACTCGGTTTGGTCTGTTCACCGTCGGTGATCACCTCCGATCCGGTCTGCTCGAACCGGCGCAGTGTGTCCACGAGCGCCTGCTCGTGCAGTTCGTCCAAGCGCTGAGTGCTGATGCCCTCCGACGCGGTGATCGCGTCGACGAGTTCTCGGGGTCGGGGAATGCTGCCGATGGGCTCTGTCGGTATGGGCATGGGAATACCTTTCCGATGAACGGCGGTAACCGGGGGCGACGCCCGCTAACGTCGACGCGGATGGAGCATCGATGGCTGCTCAATCACTAGCAGATCGGGCGTGCGCCATACACACATCTTTTCGGCTCTACCCGTTCGGGCCAGCGCTTATAGGGCTGTTCGGGTTATGCAAATTCAGGGCACTCAGGGAGTGGAATCTGTCCTCAATGGATGCGGTTGCTCTTGTGTCGGATGCTCGCCAAAGTTGCGGCGTACAACTCGCATGACGATCTCGATAAGACCGATGGGACTTTCCCGTTCGTTCCCGGTTGGGCCGGTCGGTCGTCTGAGCTGGGTGTGTGTCTGCGGTATCACCGACGTATGCGCATCGCAGCGAATGTCGCGGCCACGATCGGCGTCGTGACGCTTGCCCTCGCCTCGACACCGGCGTTCGCCTCTCCGTCGTGGGAGGTGTCATTTCCATTCGGACGGCAACAGGCGGGTGACCGCGCAGGCATCCAAGCCCTGGTTGCCAACGGCCCTGCCGACGCGTGGGCGTTCGGATACCGCAACACCAAGACCGGTGATCAGCCACAGGCTTTCCACTGGGACGGAACGGCTTGGCGGAACGGACCCACGCCTGCGGTGGGTGGCCAGGAGACCCCTGCTGCGGCGTCCACCACGGCGGAGGGCACTGTGTGGGTGGCAAGCAATATGCGGGCGAGCGCGTCGAGGGCGGGCGGCGTCGTCTATCGCTGGGACGGCGGCGCCTGGATTGCGATGCACTTGCAGAACACCCCGGAACGCAGGCTCTACCTCGATGACATCAGCGCCGTGGACAACACGGCGTGGGCGGTCGGCGGGCGCGGCAGCGACACCGGTTCCGGCTCCGCCGCACTGGCACTGCGCTGGGACGGCAGTGCCTGGCAGGAACAGAACGTGCCGGTACCCGCGGGCACCTCGCGGTTGACCGGCGTGCACGCGGTCACCTCGGACGATGTGTGGGCCGTGGGCTACCTCGGCGACGAGCGGAACCGCCTGCCGCTGGTGTTGCGCTGGGACGGCAGCTCCTGGCTGCGGCAGGCCACCCCACCCGTGGGTGAGGGAGAGAGCGTCACGACGACGCTCGTCCAAGCGCACGGGTCCGATATCTGGGTGGCAGGCCACCGAACCACCTACGGCTCCGACGGCACTGTGAAAAGCAGCGGCCCCTATGTGCTGCGGTGGGATGGCCGGATGTGGATCACCACTCCGATGCCCACCGGCGAGGGCATCCACAGCCTGACGGTGAACTGCTCCGAATTGTGGGCGGGCAGCTGGAAGGCCGAGCTGCTGCGGTGGGACGGCCAAGCCTGGCAGCACACCGGTCCGACGCTGCCGCTCGCCGAGGGCCACAGCCTCCACCGGATCGCAGGCGTGCCCGGTGGCGGTCTGCTGGCCGCTGGCAGCAGCTTCAACGAGCCCGACCCGGACAACCGAGGCCCCTATGTCGCCCGTCTCGGTCAGAGCCGATCCGGATGTGGGGTCACATGTTCGCGGCCGCGCTCTTGATGGCCTGGCGGATGCGGGCGTAGGTGCCGCAGCGGCAGACGTTGTCGATGGCGTCGAGGTCGGCTTCGGTGGGGTTGGGTGTCTGGTTGAGCAGGGCTACCGCGGCCATGATCTGTCCTGGCTGGCAGTAGCCGCATTGGGCGACGTCGTGGTCCAGCCAGGCTTGTTGGACGGGGTGCAGCGTGTCGCTGTCGGCGAGGCCTTCGATGGTGGTGACCGTTCGGCCCGCGGCTTCGGCGACGGGCACGACACAGGGGTTGACGGCCTTGCCATCGAGGTGGCTGGTGCAGGCTTTGCAGACGTTGATGCCGCAGCCGTATTTGGGGCCGTGGATGCCGAGTTTGTCGCGGAGCACCCACAGCAGGGGCATGTCGGCGGGTGCTTCGACGGTGACGGGGGTGCCGTTGACGGTGAAGGTGTAGACGGGCATGACGGGGTCCTCAGCGGGGGAAGGGCTCGAAGTCGACGGGGAAGCCGATGGGGAAGGTGTGGGGGACGACGCCGGTGGCGCGGCGGTAGGCGTTGGCGATGGCTCCCACCGCGGCGGGCAGGCCGAGTTCGCCCGCGCCGCCGGGTTCGCCGTTGGCGGGCATGACGATGATGGTGATGTCGGTGGGCGTGTCTTTCTGGCGCGCGTAGTGGAACTGGGAGTAGCTGCCTTCCAGCGGCAGGCCGTTGTCGATGTGCAGGCCCGCGCGCAGGGTGGTGGAGATGGCGTCGGTGAGTCCGCCGAGCATCTGCGCCTGCAAACCACGGGGGTTGATGGGGCGGCCGACGTCGACGGCGATGACGGCCTTGGTGACGCGGGGTTCGCCGAGTTTCCTGGCGTCGATTTCGACCAGGCACGCGGTGCAGGACTTGTATTCGTCGTGGACGGCGACGCCTTGCGCGCGGCCTCGGGGCATGGGCCTGCCCCACTTGCCGACCGAGGCGACGGTGTCGAGTACCGCGCGTTGCCGGTCCGTTTTGAGGAACTCGCGGCGAAACGCCACCGGGTCTTTGCCGAGTTCGGCGGCGATCAGGTCGACCACGATCTCCTCGGCGCCTCGGGTGTTGGCCGAGTAGACCGAGCGGAAGCTGCCGGTGTGCATGCGCAGGGGCACTTCGCTGAGCTGGTGGGTGGTGACGCCGAAGTGGTAGGGGGAGTGGATGGTGGTGGCGAACAGGGTCTGGGCGAAGGTGAGGTTGCCCGCGATCGGCAGGTGGGTGACCGCGGAGGTGAGGATCTCGCCGATGCCGTGACGGAAGTCGGTTTCCACACTGGCGACCCGGTGTTCGAAGGTGAGGACCTGTCCCAGCGCCATGGTGGCGCGGATCTTGTGGTGGCTGGCCGGGCGGGCTCGGCCGTGGCGCATGTCGTCGATCCGGCTCCACATCAGCTTGACCGGTCGACGCAGTGCTTGGGAGACCTGGGCGGCCTCGAAGGCGGCGTCGAAGAACAGGCGGCGGCCGAACGATCCGCCGCCTTGGGTCACGTGCACCCGGACCCGCTCCACCGGCAGGCCGAGCGCACCCGCGATGGTCTGCTGCACCAGGATCGGGCTTTTCAACCCGGCCCAGATCTCGGCCCGGTCGGATCGCACGTCGGCGATGGCGCAGTTGGTTTCCAGCGGGGCGTGGCTGACGAACGCGAAGTCGAATTCGACATCCAGGTGGTGAACCGGCGGGGGTAGCGGTGGGAACGGTGGTGCCGCGGTCCGGAGCAGCGCGCGGATGTCCGGATCGGACAGGCGGTCCACGGTGCCGGGGTGCCAGGTGACGTCGAGGGCGGTCTTGGCATCGAGTGCCTGGCCGAAGGTTTCGGCGGTGACGGCGACACCGGTCGGGATGACGGTCACCGCCAGCACGCCCGGCATGGCGAGCACGGCGGCGCGGTTGTTCACCGAGCGGACCGTGCCGTTGATCGTCGGCGGGCGGCGCAGCATGGTGGGCAGTGCGCCGGGTACGTCGGTGTCGAGGGTGTAGCGCAGCCTGCCGGTCACCATGGCACGCGCGTCCACCCGCGAGGTGGGTGTGCCGATCAGGGTGTGCTCCGACTCCGGTTTCGGCGCGACCGGCCCGGTGCTGAGGGTGGGATCGGCCGCGGCGGCGGCGAGCGCGCCGTAGGTCGCGCGGTGTCCGCCGCCCGCGATGACCGCCCCGTCCCGGGTGGTCAGCTCACCGGGCGGCAGGTTCCAGTGCTCGCCCGCCGCGGCGACCATCCGGGCGCGGACGGTCGCCGCGGCGTGGCGGACCGGGCCGTACAGCGACCTGATCGAGTTGGAACTGCCGGTGAGCTGGTTGAACAGCAGTTCGGGACGGGCATCGGCCAGGGTCACGACCACGGTCCCGAGTGGAGTGTCCAGTTCCTCGGCGATCAGCATCGCCACGGCGATGGTGATGCCCTGCCCGACTTCGGCCCGCGGCAGCCGCAGCCGCACGGTGCCGTCCTGGTCCACCTCGATGACCAGCATGTGCGCCGTGGGCAGGCCCATCAGGATGCCCAGGTCGCCGAGGTCGAGGATCTCGGCGGGCGAGGGCGGGGATGCGACGACGGCGCCCGCGGTCCCGGTGGCGGCCAGATCGACCGCCACGGTCAGCACCGGGGCGGCCACCAGGAATGTCAGAAACCGGCGGCGGTCGATTCCTGGTGCTTTCTCGGCGGGACTTGCCATTCGGCGTCCTTTCACCGAACCGGGACATGGTGAGAATCAGGAAGGGCGGTTCGTGTCGGGGATTTCGATGTGGATCTCCTGCCCTCCGGAGAGGTACAGCAGGATGTATTGCCGGATGGCCTCATCGAGGACCCAGGCGACCTGCGGCACCAGCGGCAGCGGAATGAGCTGTTCGTGGAAGGCCACCAGTTTCGGGAACGCGGCGCGGACCAGCGGATCCCAGGTCGGTTCGCGGGGAATGCCGTCCCAATCGGCGACCTGGTCGCCGACGAGGTAGCGGGCCAGCGCGTTGGCCATCGGCCGGTCCGCGCCGCCGGGGCTGGTCTGCTCGGCGAGCATCGTGAGCAGGATGTCGGTCAGTTCGACACCCTCGCGGGTGGGGCCCATGGCCGGGTCCAGGATCTGCGCGGACTGGGCGTCGGCCGCCTCCCAGGTGGCCGGGATGTACTGGTCCTGGATGCCGAGCATATGGGCGGTCACCTGCCAGACGTGCAGGTAGGCCTCGGCGTGGGCGGGGGTGACCGCGACCTGCCACTCGGTCAGCTTGCGCATGGTGTAGGTGGGCAGGGTGTGCCAGGTGACCAGCATGTCTCGCTGGCTGATCGGGATGTCGCGGCCGGACTGGTTCCAGTGCGGGGACTGCGGCAGCAGGTGCCGAACGGCGGCGTGCACCAGTCGGGTCTTCACCGCGCTCACCACGATGTGCCCGTCGGGTTGGTAGGCGTTCAACTCCCCGACGTCGTACCCCAGCTTGGCGGTCTTGGCGACGCGGTCCTTCATGTCCGCACCGCCCTTGGAGTAGTAGACCGCGCGGGCCTCATTGGGGATCGCGGTGCTCAGCATGCCGCCGCCCAAGGCGTTCAACAGGTTGACGAACCGCCCCTTGGCCTGCATGAATCCCGCGGCCCGGTCCAATTTGGCCTGGTCGGCCCACGGCGGCAGCCGACGCGCCTGCTCCATGAACGCCCGCAGTTCCGCGGGCAGCCCCGCGGGTAAGGGCTGATCATTGCGCCTCCAGGTGCGCAGCAGCCGGTTCACCTCGGCCACCTGCCCGCGCTTGAACAGCGAGGCGACCACCGGATCGGCCTCGGGATCCCACACCCAGCGAGGATCGACACCCTTCCCGGCGCCCGCCACCGAGCCGCTCGGACCCCACGTCCAGGCGGGCAGCGGCCGGGCCTGGGCAGGCATCGCCGTTCCCACCGCACCCAGCGCTCCCAACGTCGCGCCACCACTCACGATCAACATTTCGCGTCGACTGAGCTCATTCATGCTCGTGACTTCTCCTTGAGTCCGGGACCCCCTGATTGATACTGTGATACACGTAACGCAACCGCGTATCATCAGACCACGCTCCCGACGGCAACACCAGACCCCAAGAGCAGTCACGGCAAGAATTTCCGATCCGACGACACACTGAGCACATTCGTTTCACGCGGGAGCGGCCGCGTTTTCCCGAGTGCGCCCGGAAAGGCCGATTGTGGAATCCGTACTGTCCGTCCTGATGACGACCGCGGGCTCGGAGTCATTGCTGGAACGCGCGTTCGCCGAGGCAGTCGAACAGGCCGAGGACAACGACGAGATCACCAACCGGCTGCTCGACGCCGCATACGAGCAGTTCTGCCGCATGGGCATCAAGCGGTCCACCATGGAGGACGTCGCCCGCCGCGCCGGGGTTTCCCGCATCACGGCCTACCGCCGGTTCACCACCAAGGACGCGCTGGTCGAACAGGTCGTGCGACGCGAGTTCCGCCGCTACTTCGACCAGTTCCTCATCGACATCCGCGAGGGCGAGACCATCGCCGACCGAGTCGTGCTGGGCTTCGTCAGCTCCCTCAAGGCCATCCGGGGAAACCCGCTGATCGGCGGCCTGATCGCCGCCGAACCGGGTCTACTCATCCCCTCCATGATCAACGACGGCGGTCGGACCCTCTCGACGGTCCAACGGTTCGTCGCGGGCCAACTCCGCCAGGAACAACACGCGGGCAACGTCTCCGCCGAGGTCGACGTCGAGCTTGTCGCCGAAGTCATGACCCGGCTGTCCTCGTCCTTCCTGGTCAGCCCCAGCCGGGTGATCGACCTCGACGACGACGAGCAGCTACGCGCGGTGGCCCGACAGTTCCTTGTGCCCATGCTCGAACCGACCACACCGCGGGACTGACCCGACCCGGACACGGCAATGACGAGGTGGGCAATGACGATCGAGGAAGACTGCGCGCGGACCGTCGCGGGCGTGACCGTCCCGATGCTCCTGCACCGCAACGCCACCGGGTTCGGCACCCTCCCGGCCCTGACCACAGTGGACGAATCCCACCCGGTCACGCTGACCTGGGCGCGGCTGCGCGAGGAGATCGCGGCGCTGACCCTCGGCCTCGCCGAATCGGGTGTGCGACCCGGCGACCGGATGCTGATCATGATGTCGGCCCGGCCGGAGCACTGGATCACCGACCTCGCCGCCGTGCACCTCGGCGCGGTGCCGTGCACCGCCTACTCGACGCTGAGCCCGGACCAACTCCGGTACCTCGGCAGGCACAGCAAAGCCCCGCTGCTGGTGCTGGGCGGAGCCGCCGAACTCGACCGTTGGCGACCGATCCTGCCCGACCTGCCCGACCTGCGCACGGTGCTGGTGCTCGACGAAGACGCGGTCCCCGGCTCCGATGACCGGTTCCGCTCGTGGTCCGCGGTACTCGAAGCGGGCCGGGAACGGCACCGGGCGCAGCCAGGGCTGTTCGCCGACCTGTGGCAGGCGGTCACCCCCGAGCAGCCGGTGACCTTGCTCTATACCTCGGGCACCACCGGCGACCCGAAGGGCGTGTTGCTCAGCCACACCAACGTGCTCTACCAGGCCGCCACCCTGGACGCCCTCGTGCCGACCCCGGCGCACGGACCCACGGTGTCCTACCTGCCGCTCGCGCACATCGCCGAACGCGTACTCGGCATCTACGTGCCGATCTTCCGCGCCGGGCACACCCACATCTGCGCGGACCCCGCCCAACTCGTGACGGCGCTGCGCGACGTGCGGCCCGCGTCCTTCTTCGGGGTGCCGCGAGTATGGGAAAAGCTGATCACCGCGCTGGGCGCGATCACAGCCGCCCTGCCCGCGGAGCACCGGGCGGCGTTCGAGCAGGCGCACGCGCTCACCCTGCGCGCCTACCGTCTGCGGGCCGAGGACCGGCCCGTTCCCGAGGACCTGGCCGACCAGGTGGCCGAGGCGGACCGCACCGTGCTCCGCCCGATCCGGGCGATGCTGGGACTGGACAACCTGATCTGGCCGGGCAGCGGAGCCGCGCCGATCCCCGTCGAGGCGCTCTACCACCTCGCGGGCCTGGGCATCGAGGTGCTCGAGGTCTGGGGCATGACCGAAACCACCGGAACCTCGACCATCAACACCCCGCAGCGGTTCCGGCCGGGCACCGTGGGCCTGCCCAACCCCGGCATGCGGGTGAAGCTGGCCGAGGACGGCGAGATCCTGGTCAACGGCCCACTGGTGTGCCTCGGCTACCTCCAACCCGACGGCACCGTGGAACCTGCGGTCGACGGCGGGGGTTGGCTGGCCACCGGCGACGTCGGCACCCTCACCGCCGACGGCTACCTCACCATCACCGACCGCAAGAAGGAACTGATCATCTCCTCCAGCGGCAAGAACATCTCACCCGCGCGGATCGAGGGCCTGCTGCGCGCACACCCCCTGGTCGGCCACGCGGCCGCGATCGGCGACCGCCGCCCCTACCTCACCGCGCTCATCGCACTGGACGAGGAGGCAGCCCCAGCCTGGGCACACGCCAACGGCATCGACGCCGACACCCTCGCCGACCTGGCCGCGCACCCCGCGGTACTGGCCGAACTGGACCAAGTCGTCAGGGCAACCAACGACAAGCTGGCCAGGCCGGAGCAAATCAAGCGCTACCGGGTTCTCGGGCGGCCGTGGACCCCCGACAGCGGCGAGCTGACCCCGACCATGAAGCTGCGGCGACGGGTGATCACCGACCGCTTCGCCGTCCTCATCGACGAGCTCTACCGCTCCGAGGGACAGCCTGAACCGGCGCCTTGGGACGGCCGGTCCCAGAGCGGGGGAGTACCGCAGCCCTCCGGCAGCCTTCCCCCGCTGAACCTCTAGCCCAGTCGGGACTCGATGGCCTCGATGATGCGAGGGCGGAGTTCGGCGGCCCGGATCACGGCGTCCACGGAGCCGACCTCCACGGCGCGCTGGATGTTGTGCACCCCGTCGAACTCCGCGGCCACCTCACCGAGCTTGTCCGCGCGGACCGACGCGCGAAGCTCGTCCAGCTCCGCGGTCAACACGGCACGGTCGGCGCCTGCGGCCGCCGCGACCCGAGCCTCCAGATCCCGCACTCGCGGGTCGGCCGCGGTCCGCGCGTTGACCTCGCCGGAGAACACCACCGCTGCGGCGGGCGCGCCGCCGAGCACCGAAGCGAACGAACCCTCCAGCGCCAGCACGGTCATGTTGGGGTTCAACGCCTTCGAGAACACCACGAACGCGCCGCCGTGATATCGGGAGATCACGCAGAACACGATCGGCCCCCGGAAGTTCACCACCGCCCGACCGATCTCGGCGCCGTACTCCAACTGCAGCTTCCGCATCGACTCAGGCGAACCGTCGAAGCCCGACAGGTTGGCCAGCACCACCAGCGGCCGGTTGCCGCTTGCCGCGTTGATCGCCCGCGCCACCTTCTTCGACGACCGCGGGAACAACGTGCCCGCGGTGTAGGTGTCCGGTCCGTCGGTGGGCGGGAAGCCCCGCCGCGGCACCGACCGGGACTCGATGCCGACCAGGCACACCGACCGCCCGCCGAGGTGCACGTCCTGCACCACGGCGGTGTCCGCATCGGCCATGCCCGCCCAGCGCTCCAGCACCGGATGGTCCTGATCGGACAGCGCGCGCATCACGGTGCGGATGTCGAAGGCCTTCTTGCGATCCGGGTTGGCCTCGGCGGAGAAGATCTCGCCGACGGTGGTGAAGTCGCTGCCCACCACCGCATGCGGGAACCCGGAGACGTCGCGGTCGACCGGGTCGTTCGTCTTCGCCCGCCGCGGCGCGTCCTCCTGCGGCGCGACGTAGGTGTGGTCGTAGTGCGACATCAGCACATCGCGTGCGGCGGCCAGGTTGGGCGCCCAGTACTGCGCCTGCCCGTTCGGGCCCATCACGCGGTCGTAGCCGCCGATGCCGAAGTTGTCCTCGGCCGACACGCCACCGGAGAAGTCCAGTGACTGCTTGCCGGTGAGCACCATCGCCGAATCCGGCGTCATCACCAGGATGCCCTTGGTGTGCATGAGCATCGTCGCCTCGGCGTTCCAGTACGGCTGCGCGCCGACGTTGATGCCCGCGACCACGATGTTGATCTCGCCGCCGTCCTGGGTGAACTCGACGATCCGCTTGAGCGCCGCGGCGACCCAGTCCATGTTCTCGGTACCCGACCGCATGGAGATGCGGGCACCGGCGGACAACGCGAACCACTCCAGCGGCACCCGCATCCGCTCGGCCAGGTCCAGCGCGGCGATCACGCGACGGCACTCCGGCTCCGACAGCGCGCCGAGCGACTTCGTCGGATCGCCGAGCAGCAGGACCCTGGTGACGCCCTCCGGGTATCGCCGGGTCGGGGTGGTGACCACGCCCGCGACGATCGCCGCGGTGTTGCGCCCCTTGGGCCGGTCGACGGGGACCAGCGCGTGGTTGTCGTCGAGGTCGTGTTCGACGAAGTCACCGAGCAGGCCGGTGAGCTCGTACGGGTACACGGTGTTGCGGCTGCTGGCGCGCAGCACCTTCTGCCGGTAGTCGTCCAGTGGCTCGACCGGCTCCTCCGACGGTGCGCCGACGGTCAACTCGGTGCCGCCGGTGGCGTCGAAGCGGACCCGCACGGTGGTCTTGGTCAGCGCACCGGTGTGCCGGTCGCGGCGCCGCGCGATCAGCAGGATCTCCTCCAGCCCGGCGCCCGCGGTCGTCGGCAGCACACGCGCGGCGAGCCGGTCCAGTTCCCGCCGGGTGAGCTCGGCGGGCGGCCAGACGTAGATCACGATCCGGTTGGTGTTGAAGCGCTTGCCCGCCGGTCGCTGCGCCTGGGCGCGGCGGATCGAGTCCAGGCAGATGGCGATGACGTCCTCGGCGGTGGGCAGCGCGACCAGCCTGCCGTCGTGCTCCCGCAGCTCGGTCAGGTCGCGCACCTGCGCGAACGCCACCAGGCGCTCGTCGGACGGATTCTCCCTGGCTACGCACCGGAAGAGGTAGACCTCCTCGTCGGAGGACGGCAGCCGAGCGAGGTCGAACTTGTGCAGCCGTTCCAGCTGCATCCGCTGCGCGATGTAGGGGTGCAGGCCGCGGATCAGCCGCTCCTCGACCATGCCGTCGCCCGACGGGCGGAAGGTGAAGTGGTGGTGCATCACCGCGCCGCGGCTGCCCGCGACGGTGGCGGTGAGTCTGCGGACCTGGTTCGGCAGCGGGTGCGCGCCGACGACCTCGTGCAGCGCGGCCGCTGCCTCGGCCGAGTCCTCCGGCTGTCCCTCCCAGGCGAGGTAGATGTCGGCGTCGATCGCGGGCTCACCGATCGCGAGTTCGGCCAACCCGTGCAGCACGCTGCCGAGCTCATCGAAGCTCACCGCGGCGGAGACCACACTGGGGCGAGGGTGGTCGTCACCGCGTTCGGCGACCACGAACGTGCAGCCCGCGACCTCGCGGGTGCGCACGGCGGTGAGGCCCTTGTTTCCGTAGTAACGCCGGGTCAGCACCTCCAGCATCACCGCGTTGTCCAGGTTGTCGCGGCCCAGCCGCTGACCGAGCAGCCGCACCAGCGGCTCGGTGCTGCGCACCATCTCGGCGATGCGCTCGGCGCGGTCCGGCGCGTCCGGGTGCGCGTCGAGGTGACGCAGGTGCCTGCGGACGTCGGCGTATACGCGGGCGCGGTTGCGGCGCAGCAGCGGCTGGGCGAACCAGGCGAACACCACGCCGCGGGCGAGGTCGGCGACCACGGGGAAGCGGACCTGTGTCGCGGCCACCAGCCGCTCCAGCGTCAGACCCGCGGGTTCGCGCAGCGTCTCCTCCGGCGGCGGCTCCCGCAGCCAGGTGCGCAGTAGCGTCGCGATGACCGCGGCGTCGGCGGACGCGCGCTGCTGGGCGAGGAAGATCCGGAACACCGCGGCGTCGAGTTCCGGGGTGCGTTCCAGTTCGGTGACCCCGTAGTGCCGCAGTGCCGTGGCGAGTTTGGCCTGGAACGCCTCGGGCAGCCCGGCCCGCTCGACGTCGAGGCTCTGCAGGTAGGTGTGGAAGTGCTCGCGGGCGCTGTGCACATGCCCGTCGCCGCCGAGTTCACCGCCCACCGGCAGGTTGCGGCTCAGCTCGGCGAGGTCGGCGAACACATCGACGAGTTCCAGCTCCTTGCCCACCGATCGGCCGGTAGCCGACCGGCGCGCGGCGAGGTAGTCCTCGAGCACGCGGCCTTCGTCGTGGGGGTCGACGTCGAAGCCGAGCAGCAGGCTGCGCAGGTCCTCCAAACCGCGGGCGACACGCTCGCGGGCGGGGACGTCCTGGAGGGCGGCGGGCAGGTCAAGCTCGACGGGCTCGACGGTCGAGGTGTCCTCGGCGCCGGTGAGCGGCTCCAGCCGCAGCAGCGGCGCACCGGTCTCCACCTGGCTGCCGACGGAGACCACGCGCTCCTTCAGGCGCGCCTTGAACGGCGCCCGCAGCACGTTCTCCATCTTCATGCTCTCGAGCACCAGCACCGGCGCACCCGCTTCGACCTCGTCGCCGACCTCCAGCGGGGTGGCGACGACCAGCGCGGGCATGGGGGAGCGGAGGACGCCGCCCTCGTCGCGGCCGACGCGGTGCGTCACGCCGTCCACCTCGATCAGGTGGATGGGGCCGTGGGTGCCGGTGAGCAGGCGGTACCGGGTGCCGTTGACGGTGATCCGCCCGGTGTGCCGGTCGAAGCGGTCGAGTTCGACATCGGCGGTGTGCGAGTGGCCACCCGCTTCGATGCCCACGCGGAAGCGGTGGGCGCCGACCCGGGCGACGCGTACGCGGTAGGCGATGCCGCGCAGCTTGAGGTCCAGCGGTCGGCCGCTCTCGTGCCGCACCTGCGGGCGTCCGCCGAAGGCCGTGGACAGCAGCCGCAGCCGTTCGGCGCGTTCCTCTTCTTCGTAGGCCTCGATGGCGGCGGCAGCCAGCGCGACGGCGGAGTGGCGGTGCGAGACAAGCTCGCCCTGGCCGCGGACGCGGTCGATCCAGCCGGTGTCCGCGCTGCCGTCGATCACCTCGGGCCGGTCCAGCAGGTCGAGCACGAAGCTCTTGTTCGTCGCGCCGCCCTCGATGATCACCGTGGTCTGCGCCATCGCCCGGCGCAGCCTGCCGAGCGCCTCGTCGCGGTCCCGGCCGTAGGCGATGATCTTCGCGATCATCGAGTCGAAGTCGGCGGGGATGACATCGCCCGCGCTGACCCCGGTGTCCACCCGGATACCGGCCCCGGCGGGCAGGTCCAGCCGCGCGATGCGGCCGGGGGAGGGGGCGAAGTCGCGGTCGGGGTCCTCGGCGTTGAGCCGGGCCTCGATGGCGTGCCCGCGCTCCACCGGCGGCCTGCCGTCGAGCCTGCCACCTGCTGCCACGTGCAGTTGCGCCTTGACCAGGTCGAATCCGGTGGTCGCCTCGGTGATCGGGTGCTCGACCTGCAGGCGGGTGTTGACCTCGAGGAACGCGAACAGCTTGTCGCCGGGGTGGTAGAGGAACTCGACCGTCGCCGCACCGCGGTAGCCGACCGACAGGGCCAGTCGCTCCGCCGAGGCCTTAAGCTCGGCCGCCTGCTCGGGGCTGAGCACCGGCGACGCCGACTCCTCGACGACCTTCTGGTTGCGCCGCTGCACCGAGCAGTCCCGGACGCCCAGGGCCCAGGCGGTGCCCTGGCCGTCGGCGATGACCTGGACCTCGACGTGCCGAGCCCCGGTGATCAGGCGCTCCAGGAACACGACGCCGCTGCCGAAGGCCCGCGCGGCCTCCTGGCTGGTGCGCTCGTAGGCATCGGCAAGCTCGGCCGGGTTCGTGATCACCCGGATGCCGCGCCCACCGCCGCCCGCGGCGGCCTTCAACATCAACGGGTAGCCGATCTCGGTGGCGGCCGCCAGGGCCGCGTCCAGGGTTTCGACCGCACCCCGGCTCCAGGGCGCGACCGGCACCCCGACCTCCTCGGCGATCAGCTTCGCGCCGATCTTGTCGCCGAGCCTGCGCATGGCCTCCGCGCTCGGCCCGACGAAGGTGATGCCGATCTCCGCGCACAGTTCCGCGAACGCCGGGTCCTCCGCCACGAAGCCCCAGCCGACCCACGCGGCGTCGGCCTTGGTCTCCACCAGGGCGCGCTCCAGCGCCTTCAGGTCGAGGTAGGGGCGCGCGGACGCGGGACCGAGGTCGTAGGCGGCGTCCGCCTCGCGCACGAAGGTGGCGGCGCGGTCGACGTCGGTGTGCAGGGCGACGGTCTCGATCGGCGTCGCGGTCTCCGCGGCCAGGTCTCGGACGGCGTGAATGAGCCGCATCGCGGCCTCACCACGGTTGACGATGGCGATACGACGGAACACCGGGCCGAGTGTAGCGACCAGATCGACTGCCGGTTGACGGCCACAGCCGCCTGGGCCAGGTAGAATCAGCCTACGCCCGCGCCGCGCGGACGGGTCTCCGAGCGGTGCTCCGACGAGCAGGTTTGTCACATCTCTGACATGCATGTGGGCGCGGTGTGTTCCGCCGTGATGTCGACCTATGCCGTTTTCAGTGGCTTGGCGAGTTGCTGAAATGAATCTTGGACGACACGCGTTTTCCAGATGACGCCGTTGGAAGGCGTCTTCCCCGATTCTCGTGAGGTGCCCGTCCATGTCTGCTCCCGCCACCGCCGTGCTCGCCCCTGATCGTGAGGCGCCGCCGTTGCGGTCGGGTCTGCTGATCGGCGTGCTGGTTGTCTCGGCGTTCGTGATGATCCTCAACGAGACGATCCTCAGTGTCGCGTTGCGGGACCTCACCGTCGACCTCGACGTCACGACCACCACGGTGCAGTGGCTGACCAGCGGGTTCCTGCTCGCGATGGCCGTGGTCATCCCGACCACGGGCTACCTGCTCGAACGGTTCACACCACGCCAGGTCTTCCTGGCCTCGCTGACCCTGTTCAGCATCGGCACGCTGATCAGCGCGCTGGCGCCCGGTTTCGGGATGCTGCTGGTCGGCCGGGTCGTGCAGGCCTGCGGCACCGCGGTGATGATCCCGCTGCTGATGACCTCGATCATGCGGCTGGTGCCGCCGGAGCGGCGCGGCGCGACGATGGGCACGATCACCATCGTCATCGCCGTCGCCCCCGCGATCGGGCCGACCATCGGCGGCGCGGTGCTGTCCTCGCTGGGCTGGCGCTGGATGTTCTGGATCGTGCTCCCGCTGGCGTTGGCCGCGCTGGCCGCGGGCGTGATGTGGTTCCGCTTGGCATCCCAGACCCGCTCGGTGCCGCTGGACCTGCCCTCGGTGCTGCTGTCCATGATCGGCTTCGGCGGGCTGCTCTACGGCCTGTCCATCTCCGGCGAGTCCGGCGGTCACCAACCGCTGCCGACGTGGGTCCCGATCGTCGTGGGCCTGGCCGCGCTCGCGGTGTTCGTCTGGCGCCAGATCCGGCTGCAACGCGAGGACAAGGCGTTGCTCGACCTGCGGGCCTTCAACCACCGCGGCTTCGTCATCGCGCTGGTCCTGACCGGACTGCTGTTCGTGACCCTGCTGGGTGCGGCGACGATCACGCTGCCGCTGTTCCTGCAGACCGTGCTGCACACCAGCACGTTCGTCAGCGGCCTTGTCGTGCTGCCCGGCGGCTTGGTGCTCGGGCTCCTCGGCCGCCCGGTCGGGGCGCTGTTCGACCGCTTCGGCCCCCGACCGCTGGTGATCCCCGGCGCGCTGGCCATGGCGGTGTCGCTGTGGCTGTTCGCCACCCTCGGACCGGACTCGTCGCTGGCCGCGGTCGTCGCGATCCACATCCTGCTCATGGCGGGCCTCGGTTTCATGATGACCCCGCTGATGACGGAATCGCTCGGCGCGCTGCCCGAACACCTCTACTCGCACGGCAGCGCGATCCTGTCCACGCTCCAGCAGGTGGCGGGCGCGTTCGGCACCGCGGTCTTCGTCAGCGCGGCGACCCTGGCCAGCACGAACCCGGCGGGCATCCCGGACGCCAACGGGCTGCGTACCGCGTTCATCATCGGCGGGGTGGTCGGTGTGCTCGCGTTGATCGCGGCGCTGTTCGTCCGTCGGGCACCCGCTCCCGCGGCGGCGCCCGCCACCTGACCTCAGCCCGCAGTGCTTCGGACGCGGTCGAGGGTGTTGTGCAGCACGGCGAGCAGGGCGTCCCGCACGGAGCGCCGGTCGCGGGCGTCGAAGGTGATCAGCGGGACGTCCTCGCCGATCGCCAGCGCCCACCGCACGTCGTCCAGGTCGTGCTGCAGCGTGCCGTTGAACAGGTTGACGCCGACCACGAACGGAAGGCCCGCCTTCTCGAAGTAGTCCACGGCGGGGTAACAGTCGTCGGCGCGCCGGGTGTCGACGATGACCAGGGCGCCCAGCGCGCCCTGCACCAGATCGCGCCACATGAACCCGAACCGGTCCTGGCCGGGTGTGCCGAACAGGTACAGCTTGATGTCCTCGTCCAGGGTCAGGCAGCCGAAGTCCAGCGCCACCGTTGTGGTGGTCTTGTCCGGGACGTGCCCGGTGCCGTCGACGTCGGCCGACAGCGTGGTCATGGCCGCCTCGGTGGTGAGTGGCAGGATCTCGGAGATGGCGCCCACCGCCGTGGTTTTGCCGACGCCGAAGCCGCCCGCGATGACGATCTTCACCGGGGTCGGCGGCCTGCGGCTAGCAGATTGTTTCGAGTCCACGGATGACCCTTTCCAGCATGTTCTGGTCTTGCGACAGGCGGGCGGTCGGCCGCACCACGTCGACGTAGCCGTTCGCGGCGAGGTCGGCCACGAGCACGCGGGCGACACCGAGGTGCAGCCCGAGGGTGGCGGCGATCTCGGCGACGGACTTCGTGCTGCGGCACAACTCGACGATGTCGCGGAGTTCGAAGTCGAGCCTGGCCAGCGCGGCGCGTGCCGCTTCCCGCGTCTGGATCTGGGTCTCCATCTCCAGCGACCGGTCGACCGGCTCGGCCCGCCCCGAGGTGATCAGATACGGCCGCAGCGGTGAGACTTGAGGCTCCCGCTCCATGTTTCCTCCCCGATCAGGTACCGACCATCAGCTTGAGTTCCTCGATCAACGCGGGCGTGAGCACCGCACTGGCGCGGTTGGCGAACACCGCCATCTCGTAGGCGATCGTGCCGAGGCTGGACTCCTTGGTGGCGAGCACGCCCAGCGCACAGCCGATGCTGATCGTGCAGACCAGCAGGTAGCCGTCGGTCAACTCGATGACCACCTTGTCGGGGTCGCCGAGCGGATGGCATTCGGCGACCCCGTTGGCCAGGCTGAGGATCGCCGAGGAGATCGCGGCGAGACGGTCGGCGTTGGAGCGTTCCAGCTCCGATGAGGTGGCGATCAGCAGGCCGTCGGAGGACACCGCGATGGCGGCGATCGCCCCCGAGGTGTTCTGCGTGAAGCGGCTGACCAGCCAGTTGAAGTTCTGGGCCGCGACGCTGATGCCGGATGTCGGCGTGCTCATGGTGAGTTCTCTCCCGTTGGATGATCACGACCTGCCGCGGCTTCGCTGACCGCGCAGGCCCCTGCCGGTTTGATCGCCGCCATGCCCCTGGCCAGGCCATCAAACGCGTTTCGTTCCGCCTCTGGATCCCGCTCCCGCCAGCCGCCGTTGGATGGCGCCGCGAGCACGCTCGTGGGTGGCCGCAGGCCGGGCGCGAGATACGCGCCGGGCACCCGGCGAACCAGCCCGCCACGCGCGGGTTCGTTGGCCGCCTTGGCGATCGCCGCCTGATAGCCCGCCATCGACTCCTGCGCCGCCGCCGTGTCGTGCGCGCGGGCGGGTTCCCGCTCGGGTGTGCGGGGGCTGCCGGGAAGCTGCGCGCCCGGCACCCTGCGCCGCAGCTCTCCCCGGCTCTCCGTCTCCTTGACGCGTGCGGGCGGCAGCGCGGGGGTGCTCGCGGGCGCGGTGAGGGCGGGCAGGGCGAACCAGGGGAAGGGCTCGCCGGATTCGGCGGCGGGGATGGACAGGGTCGGCACCGGCGGCACCGGCAGGGGACTGCTCGGCGCGCTCTCGCGGGGGCGCGGGCTCGGCATGCGTTCGACCCGGTGCAGCAGCGCCGACGGGACGGTCACCGTGGCGGTGACCCCACCGCCCTCGGTGTCCGACAGCTCGACCGAAAGCCCGTGCCTGCGCGCGAGGCGACCGACCACGAACAGGCCGAGCAGGCTGGTCGGCGCGATGTCCAGCCGCTCCCGCTCGACCAGCCGCCGGTTCTCCTCGGCGAGCTGTTCGGGCTTCATGCCGATGCCGTGGTCCACGATGCGCACCACACAGCGGCTCTGGCCGTCGAAGCCCGTGGTGACCTCCACGGTGGTCGACGGCGGCGAGAACGAGGTGGCGTTCTCCAGCAGTTCGGCGAAGACCAGCACCAGGTCGGCGCTGGCAGAGGACGCCACCGTCACCTCATCGAGCGCGCCGAAGCGAACCCGTTGGTAGTCCTCGATCTCGGCCAATGCCGCGCGCAGCATGGTGGCGATCGGCTCCGGCTTGCTGATCTTGGCGTCGTCCCGGACCCCGGCGACGACGAGCAGGTTCTCCGCGTTGCGGCGCAACCGGGTGGACAGGTGGTCCAGCCGGTAGAGGCCCGCCAGCAACGCGGGGTCCTGCTCGTTGCGTTCCAGCTCGTCGACGATGGTCAGCTGCCGTCCGACCAGGTTCTGCGTGCGCTGCGCGACGTTGGCGAACATCAGACTCACGTTGCGCCGCACCACGATCTGCCGTTCCAGCAGCTGCGCGGCGGTGGTCTGCAACCGGTTGAACGCCGTGGCGAGCGCCCCGACCTCATGGCCCGCGCCCACCGCGATCGAGCCCAACCGCGGCACCTGCCCGGTCAGGTGCTCGGAGTCGCTGACCCGCGTCAACTCGGTGTCGGCGACGTCGGCGACCGTGGTGGCGGCGGCCGTCAACTGCCGCAGCGGGCGGGCGATCGACCGGCTCACCAACACCACCAGCCCGACGACCAGCACCAACAGCAGGGCCGCGCCGATCCCCACGGTCCAGGCCGCGGCGCGGGCCGCGGCGGCGCGGTCGGCGGCGGCCTCGGAGATCTGGCTGGTGACCTGGTCCTGCACCGCGCGGCGCAGCACCGCCTGGGACTCGACCGCGCCGAACACGTCGTTCAGATAGGAGCCGGTGACCGGGCCGCTCTGGTTGGTCAGCCCGTCGATGCGCCGCGCGGTCTCACCCTGCTCCACCAGCACGACCAGCGCGGCATGCTCGACCTCGGCCTGCTGGACGAACTGTTCGGTGAACATGCCCGCCTGGGCCGCCGCGTCCTCGCGGATCGGCAGGCCGGTCGAGGGGTTCACCGCGGTGGCGATCAACGCCATGCCCCGGGTCGAGTTCCGTTCGTTCGCGCGCAGCAGCGCGTCCAGCGCGGTCAGCGACCGGGTGCCCTGGGCATCACTGGTCTTCTGCGTGACCATCCGCAGTGCGTCGATCGCGAACTCGATGACGGCGTGATAGGTCCTGGCCAGGCTGTCGATCGACACCCCGCGCCGCAGCGCGGCCTGCCGAAGCTGGTCGAGGCTGCCGATTCGGGTCAACGCCGAGTCCAACTCGTCCGAGGTGTCCTCGCCCAGCGCCGCCCGCACCGACGCGGCGGTGTCGGAGACGGTCTGCTGGGCGAGCAGCACCTCCGTCTTGCCCGCCGTCGGCGACGCCAGATAGTGGGCGGTGACCAGCCGCTCGCGTTGAAGCTCCCACACCAGCCCACCGAGCAGCCTCGCCTGATGCGCGGTGCGCGCGGTCGCGCCCGCGGACCCGGCGTTGTCGGCCTCGCTGACCACGAACGGCACCGCCACCAGCACCAACGCGGTGAGGGGGAGGAGCAGGAGCAGGTTGAGTTTGCCCCGGATTCCGAGCTTATCCAACGACATGGGGCTCCCGCTCTCGTTCCCGCCCGGGGGCCGCCGCGGGCGCGGGCCCTCGTCTGCCGTGCAGCCGCAGCGCCACCAACGCCGCGCCCGTGATCACCGCGAGCAGCACCCCGATCACCGCATTGCGTTGCTGCGCGGCCACTTCCGCCGCGCGCCCGGACAGCGTGGTGTCCAACGCGTCCAGCGCGGCCTTGCCCAACCCGACGGCCGCCTGGTCCAGCCGCGTCCTCGCGGCGTCCAGCGTGTCGCGGGCCTGAGCCGTGGACAGCTCCGCGGTGCCTGCCTGCACCAGCCCGTCGGCGGCAGCGGTGAACTCGTCCAGTGGCCTGAGCAGCCCCAAGGCCGTGCGCTGACCGCCGCGGATGGACTGCGCGGCGGAGCCGATCCGGTCCACCAGCACCGCGACCCTCGGCTCGGCCACGGTCGGGGTGCGCGGTGCGCGCGGCGGGATGGCGTGCGCGACCGCGAGCAACTCGCCCGAGTCGACCAGGATGCCCGGCAGGTCCGTCACCGTCACCTCGGTCAGGTAGGCGACCTCCTGACCGGGGTCGCGCACCACGGCCGAACCGTCCCCGACCCGCGTGAACAGCGCCCGGGTCAAGCTGATCGGCGCCTCGTAGGCACCGCGCGTCTCCGGCCCGGACTCCGGCTGCCGCAGCGCCGCCTCGATCTGTCCCGGCAACTCCGCCCACCGCCCGCCGACGCCGATGGCCTCGCCGAACTGCCGGTCCGCGCGGTTGACCTCGCCGATGGCCTGCCGCACCGACCCGGCCTCCACCGGCAGGCCCCGAACCGCGGTCGACTGCGCGTTGACCAATGTGGACAGCAGCGTGGTGAGCGGCCGCAGGTAGCCGATGCCCGCCCGCTGCGCCTCGTTGAACGCGCTCGCCTCGGCCGTGGACCGCCAGAACTGGTTGAACACATAGCCCGCGGGCACCATGGTGAGCACGGCGAGCACCACGAGCGACGCCACCCTCGCCCGTCCCGACAACCTCATGACACCCCTCGATGCTGTGCCCGGACCAGGTCCTCGATGGCGGCCCGCATGGACAGGAACTCGGGGGAGCGCTTGACATCCAGGTCGCGGCTCGCGGGCAGCGGGACCTGCTCGTCGGCGGCCACCCGGCCGGGATCGCAGGCCAGCACGATGACCCGCTGCGCCAGGAACACCGCCTCGTCCACATCGTGGGTCACCATCAGCACGGTGGTGCCGGTGTCCCGCCAGATCTGGCGCAGCAGCACCTGCATGTCCTCTTTGGTCTGTACGTCCAGCGCGCCGAACGGCTCGTCCAGCAGCAGCACCTCCGGCTCGCAGGCCAGCGCCCGCGCCAGCGCGACCCGTTGCCGCTGCCCGCCGGACAGCTGCCCTGGCAGCGAGCGGCGCAGCTCGCCGAGCCCGGTCTCGGCCAGGTACCACTCCACCCGCTCGGCGCGTTCCCTGCTGGACAGCGGCAGCAGCGACAGCCCGAACCCGATGTTGCGTTCGACGTTCAGCCACGGGTACAGCGCCCCGTCCTGGAACACCAGCCCGCGGTCCGGGCCGGGTCCGGCGACGGGCGTGCCGTCGAGCAGGATGCGACCCGTGCTCGGGCTGGTCAGCCCCGCCACCATGGACAGCAGCGTGGACTTCCCGGACCCGCTCGCGCCGACCACGCAGACGAACTCCCCGCGCGAGAGGCGAAGGTCGACCGCGTCCAAGGCCCGCACGGTCCCGCCGGGCACCGGGTAGTCCTTGGCCACCCCGCACAGTTCGAGCAGCCCGGTCATCCCGTCCACCGCCCGACCCGCATCCGCAGCGACCGCAGCGCCACGTCGATCAGCAGCCCCGCCAGCCCGATCACGATGAGCACCGCGAAGATCTTGTCGGTCTGCAGGAACCGCTGTGAGCGCACGATCCGGTAGCCGAGCCCCTCGGTGGCGTTGATCAGCTCGGCCACCACGACGAAGTTCCAGGCAGCGGCGACGTTGACGCGGATCGCGTCGATGATGCCCGGCACCGAGTGCGGGACGATCACCCGGCGCACGACCTCGCCGCGGCTGGCGCCGAGGGTGAAGGACACGTCGATGAGCCTGCGCGGCACACCGCGCACCACATCGGCGGTCATCAGGGTGTTGAAGAAGAAGGTGCCGAGGAAAAGCACGGCGATCTTGGACGGTTCGCCGATGCCGAGCCAGATGATCAGCAGCGGCACGAAGGCGGTGGCGGGCAGGTAGCGCAGCAGGCCGATCACCGGTTCGAACAGGGCCTGGCCCGCGTGGAAGGTGCCCATCAGGATGCCCAGCGGCACCGAGACCAGCACCGCGAGGCCGAAGCCCAGCAGCACCCGCCGGGTGGTGGCCCACAGGTCGGTGGGCAGCTCACCCGATTCGATCATGTCCGCGCCCGCAGCGACGACCGCGGCGGGGGAGGGCAGGAACGTCTCGGGAACCACCCCGGTCGCACCGATTACCAGCCACGCCAGCAGCGGCCCCACCAGGGACAACAGCATCAGCGCCCAGTAGGTGCGTACCGGGACGGCGTCGCGGATGGGCAGCAGCGAGGAGGCCCGCCAGCCGCGCCTGCGCGGCAGTTTCGGCCACTCCGAACGGGCCCGCCGAGCACCCACGGTGTGCTCCGGAGCGTCCATTGTCGACATGCTCACTCCGGGACCGCTTTCACGAACCGGTCGTCGAACAGCCCGTCCAGCTCGGGCCGCTTGGCGACCAGCCCGGAGCCGAGCATGAAGTCCGAGGCCAGCACCGCCTGGTGGTTGAGATAGGCGGGGGTGGTGCCGGGCTTGAAGGCGTCCAGGTTCTGCTGCCTGGTGAAGATGGTGGTGCCCGCGTCGTAGGCGCGGTACTCCTCGGCGCTCACCCCGGCACGCTTGGCCATGACGTCGACGGCGGCGTCCCGGTTCTCCTTGATCCAGCGCACGGTCTCGAACCAGGTGTTCACCAGCGCCTGCACGTCCTGCGGACGCTGCTCGACCAGCTCCTTGGTGACCGCGAGGTGGTCGGGGATGGCGCCGGGGAACTCCGCCGAGGTCGCAATCGCGCGGGAACCCGGGCGTTCCAGGGCCTTGGTGGTGAACGGCGCGAACGCCGCGACGGCATCCACCCGGCCTGCGACAAACGCCGCCGCCGCGGCATCGGTGGCCATCGGGACGAGCTGGATGTCCTTCTCCGTGAGTCCGGCCTGCTGGAGGGCCAGCAGCAGCAGGTAGTGGTCCACCGCGCCCTGTTCGACGGCGACGGACTTGCCGCGCAACTCGGCGACGCTGCCGATGCCCTCCCTGGCGATCACCTGGTCGTTGCCGGTGGAGTTGTCATTGACCAGCACGACCCGCTGCTGCGCCCCGCCGCTGACCGAGGCGAGTGTGTCGTTGAGCGTCTGGCTGTTCCCGTCGATCACGCCGCTGGACAGCGCGTTGATGCTGTCGGTGTAGTTGTCGAAGTACTTGAGCTCCACGTCGACCTTGTGCTTGGCGAAGAACCCCTTCTCCTGCGCCACCTGCCAGGGGAACCAGCCCGGCCAGGCGCTGAAGCCGAGCTTGATCTTGCCCGAGGCGGAGGACGCCGAATCGCAGGCGGACAGCGTCGCGGTGCCGATGAGGGCGAGTATGCACAGAGCAGCCGTCAGGAATCTGTTGCGGAGCCGGGGAATCACGGTGTTTCTCCTGTGTGCAGAGGTTTCGGGGCGGGTGATCCCCTCGGGGCCTCTAGGGTCGGGAGCGGGGGAGGTGACCTGCGCGGACGAGGCAGCCCAAGGTGTCGCAGATGACGCGTGTCGCGATCAGCGAGGTGATCTCGGCGTTGTCGTAGGGGGGCGAGCACTCGACGACTTCCATGCCCGCGAGCGGTCGTTCGGCGATGAGCTGGATGAACTTCAGCACCTCGCGGGGGAGGAAACCGCCGGGCTCCGGCCAGCCGGTGCCGGGCACGAAGGCCGCGTCAAGGCAGTCGACGTCGAAGCTGAGCCACACCGCGTCGGCACCATCCCAGGCCACCTCGAGCGCGCGTTCGGCGGCGGCCTCGATGCCCATCTCGACGCAGTCGGTGACGGTCATGATCGTGGTGCCGCGCTCCCGGCCCACCTTCACACCGGGACGAGGCGCCTGCCAGCCGCCGATGCCGATCTGCACCAGGTTCTTCGGCGGCACCCGCGGGATGTCGGTGGCGTGGAACCACGGCGTGGTGTGCATCCGCTCGTCGAGATCGGTTTCCTGGGTGTCGACGTGCCGATCGAAGTGGATGATCCCCAGATTTCCGGTCAGGTGCTCCGCCACCCCGCGCACGGTGGGATAGCCGATGGAGTGGTCGCCGCCGAGCACCACGGGAAACGCGCCCGATCCGTAGACGTGACTGACCGCCTTGGAGATCTGGTCGAACGTCTTCTCGATATTGGCGGGAATCGTGAAGACATCCCCGACATCGGCAATGGTGATGGACTCCCGCAGGTCGACGCCGAGTTCGAAACTGTACGGCCCGTACAGTGCGGAGATCTTGCGGATGCCCTGCGGTCCGAATCGGGTGCCGGAACGGTAGGTGGTGCCGCCGTCGAACGGCGCGCCGAGCACCACGACGTCGTACTCGCCACAGGTTCGGACATCTTCGACATAGGGCGCTTTAAGGAAGGTATTGATTCCTGCGAAGTGCGGCAGTTCTCCCCGGGAGAATGTCGGAATGCGTTTGTCGACAATCGAGTCGGCACCCGGCAGTCCGAGTTCGAGGCCACGCGCGACCTCACGCTCCCACGCCGCCGTCGGCAGCTCGGCCTCGCGCTCCACCGCGTACCGCGCCTCCGGACCGTAGTTGTCGTGCAACGGAGTCCTGTCGTCGGGGTTGCTCATGGATGTCTAGCCCTCCACATGCCGGCCTGGATCTGAATTAACGGCAGGACTGCCGCAAGGCGGGGTTTGATTGCACGTGCGGAAACCTTAGCCGAACCGCAATCCTGTGCAAGGTGCCCCTTATCGCCGCGCTCGCCCGGGCAATCCCGAATCACGCCGGATTCAGGCAAACGGGCTAAGGATTAGCCCCGCTATCTGTGGGAAATCTGTGGAAGGATCGAGAGCGAGTTACGACCCTATGCCCATAGCAATCCGCCATAACTCCCGCCCCCTTTCACGGCAACCCCTCACTTTCCGTGAATCGACTTGCCCCGGTACCGCCAACCCGGTGAAAACCAATGCGCTTCCGTGGGAAAGTTGAACTTTTAATTGTCAACGCGGCGCTGGTCCCTCGGACGGCGACCATGGGTGTTCCCATGACCCCGATGCCGATCATGGAGGCCCCTCTTGCGCGGAGCGAACCGTCCCTGGCGGCACTGGATCGGTCGGGAACGACGGCGCGACACAGGGTTGCCCGGCGGGACTGATCACTGTTCAATTTCTTCCCGATGCGGGGGCATTCGCAACTGCGTTCGATGGATAGTTCGCACAGCGAACACGCGCCTCGTCCTCCGCACCAGATCTGCTATTCGAGGACGCTTCACTTGCGGCATGCGCTCGAAGTCCGGCCCGGACGGCATGTGTCGAAGGCCCGTCGTTACCTGAAATCACTTATGTGCGGGACAGGCTCGGATGGCACATCCCACGGCGCCCGGTCTTGCGACAATCGGCGGTTTTTGATTTGCCGAACGGGTCATAACATCCCGGTCACGGCGTCCGCGCGAGCACCCTGTGCTCACACGGGCGGCTATCCCTGCAGCACATCGAATGCGAGGAACAAGTCATGTTTCGACGCAGACTTACCGGAGTGATCGCCGGTGTCGCCCTGACGCTGCCGCTCGCCGCCGTGGCGGTTCCCACCGCCGCGGCTGCCGAGCCCCGGCAGCAGGTGATCACCCTTACCTACGACGACAGCCAGGCCGCTGAGTTCAAGGACGCGGTGGCTAAAGGAATGGAAGTCTGGAACACCAACGTCAAAAACGTCCGCATCGTGAAGGCCACTCCCGGCCAGCGGGCGAACATCCGGGTTGTCGCCGACAACGGCTGGCCACGCGCGACCCTCGGGCCGGTCCGTCCCAGCGGCAGCGTCACATGGTGGTTCGGTCGCCAAGCGGTGACCCAGGGCTACAACGTCGTCCGGATCGCGGCCCACGAAACGGGCCACAGCCTCGGGCTGCCCGACGTCAAGCCCGGTCCCTGTTCGTCGCTGATGTCCGGCTCCACGGGCGGAGTCAGTTGCAGCAGCGTCAACCCCAACGCCCAGGAAGCAGCCGCGGTCGAGCGCAACTACGCAAGCCTGACCACGATGAGTGAGGCCCCCAGCGGGGTCGTGCTCAGCGAAGCAGCCTTCTGACAGGCAAGCCCTGATGAGGGGGCGTGGGCCACCACGCCCCCTCACGCGGGTATCGAGACCTCACGGTCAGCACAAGGCCGTCACCTCACCTGCCGGTTCACCGGGCAGGCTCTCCGGGTCGGCCGCGGGGCAGGGGAGACCCGATCTTGCCGATCAGGGTTCCCGGCACCAGGGAGAGGATCTGCTCGAGAATCTCGACGCTGTGCCGGGACGTCTCCCGCTCCGGTTGCCTGCGTCCCTTGCGCCAGTGGCCCGGGGGTCGCGACGCTGACATCGATGCCGCGCACCAGCAGCCGATTGCGCAATTGGCGCAGGCTCAGGCCGCGAGCGGCCACCGCCTGCTGGAGCGTCTCGGCAAACCCTGCTCGCCCTGTCCAGGCGACGCATTCCCCATTGTCGTGTAGGACCATCTCTGGTTCCTCAGGAGCCTGTGCGCACGCGGCAACCGAGCCACGGTTGCCGAGTGAGTTCGCGTCGGCCGTGAGTCACGTGAACGTTTCGACCTGACAGTTCTCCTCGGGGTAGAGAATGGTGTCATGTCCGATGTCGTTGATCATTGAATGGGCGTAGTCCATTTCCATGGCGGACGGCTTTGTCTGCTCGCAGTACTGGCCGGCGGGTTCGAAATACACCCCCCATCCGATTCCTCCATGGTTCGCCTGCTTCCAGCCGCAAATGCACCCGGCCTCGCATTCTGGCGTGGATACCAGCTGATAAGCGGGGTCGGCGGCCGCTGCCGGGCCGGCAGTCAACACGGTGGCGAATGCCGAAGTAGGGACCGGCCCGAAGACACGCGCATGATTACCTTCGTTGTCAATTCTCCGCGAAAATGTTCATGCCTGGAATTCCGGCGAGGGTAGGAGCGGAACCCGTGGTGGAACCTTCGAAATACACATAACGACACGGTCGCGGGGGCCTGAAGCCCAAATGGGCGCCGGAGCGGAATTGCCTACACAAGTATCAACAGTTGTCGACACTTGCAGTGAGAAACGCTGGTGCGGAAATTCATGCCGCGCGGGTGCGGTGCAGTCCCACGCGAAACCGTAGATGCCGGGTTCGGGGTCGAAGACAACGAACTGGACGGGACGGTCAGTTCCTCCCCGCGTCGTTCCCTGACGACCTCACGTGGCCGATCGATGGCCCCCCTGATGGAAACCGAAGCAGCGTTGCGGGCGGCGGCCGCGGAACTGCACGCGGAAAGTGGCGCCCCAGGTGGAGCGCTCTGGGTAGTCGGGCCGAACAGCGCGCCGAGTCTGTCGAAAGACATGAGCCCCGCCATCACCGCACTCCTCGTCGCCACCGGCGTCGCTGTCGCCATCGCGCACCACGTCCGGCGCAGACGCTCGGGAGTCCCAGCCCGCGAACCAGCCGCCTGACCGGCGGCCCACCGAGGCTCTTCTACAAAGTTCGAAAATTCTCCGACGGCGATGTCGAGAACCGGGGCCCGGCTCCGTCCCCGTGGTGAAAGCGACCAAGATGGGCGCACCAGTACCGAGGAGATACCCACCATGGCTAAGTACCTGCTGCTCAAGCACTACCGCGGCGCCCCGGCCGCGGTCAACGACGTGCCCATGGACCAGTGGACGCCGGAGGAGATCTCGGCGCACATGCAGTACATGAGCGATTTCGCCAAGCGGCTCGAGGGCACCGGAGAGTTCGTCGACGGTCAGGCGCTTTCCCCCGAGGGGACGTTCGTCCGGTACGACGGCGAGGGGCGCCCGCCGGTCACCGACGGACCATTCGCCGAGACCAAGGACCTCATCGCGGGCTGGATGGTGATCGACGTCGACAGCTACGAGCGTGCCATCGAGTTGGCCGGGGAGCTGTCGGCCGCCCCCGGAGCGGGCGGGAAGCCGATCCACGAGTGGCTCGAGGTGCGCCCGTTCTACGGCGTGTCGCCCACCATCACGGAATGACCTCTCAGCTGAACGAGGCCCTGCTCCGGAGCCTCACGCCGAGCGTGCTCGGAATCCTCGTCCGCCGCGGAGCCGACTTCGCGGCGGCCGAGGACGCCGTGCAGGACGCGCTCGTCGAGGCGGTCCGCGTCTGGCCCGCCGACCCGCCGCGGGACCCGAAGGGCTGGCTGGTCACCGTCGCCTGGCGCCGGTTCCTCGACGCGACCCGGGCGGACGCCGCGCGCCGCAGGCGTGAGGACCTCCTCGACGAGGAGCCGCCGCCAGGGCCCGCGCCGTCGGTGGACGACACGCTGCAGCTCTACTTCCTGTGCGCCCACCCGTCGCTGACGCCGTCGTCCGCGGTGGCGCTCACGCTGCGCGCCGTGGGCGGGCTGACCACCCGTCAGATCGCCGAGGCCTACCTGGTGCCCGAGGCGACCATGGCGCAGCGCATCAGCCGGGCCAAACGCACCGTCTCCGGCGTGCGGTTCGACCAGCCCGGCGATGTCGCCACCGTGCTGCGCGTCCTCTACCTGGTGTTCAACGAGGGCTACTCCGGCGACGTCGACCTCGCCGCCGAGGCCATCCGCCTCACCCGCCTGCTTGCGGCGGCGATCGACCACCCCGAGGTGGCGGGCCTGCTCGCCCTCATGCTGCTCCACCACGCCCGGCGCGCCAGCAGGACCGCGCCCGACGGCAGCCTGGTGCCGCTCGCCGACCAGGACCGCGGCCGGTGGGACACCGCGTCGATCGCCGAGGGCGTCGAGATCCTGCAGGCGGCGCTGGCCCGCGACCGGCTCGGCGAGTTCCAGGCCCAGGCCGCCATCGCGGCACTCCACGCCGACGCGCCCACCGCCGAGGAGACCGACTGGGTGCAGATCGTCGAGTGGTACGACGAACTCGCGCGCCTGACCGACAGCCCGGTCGTCCGGCTCAACCGCGCGGTGGCCGTAGGTGAGGCCGACGGGCCGCGCGCCGGGCTGGCTGCGCTCGCGGTGCTGGAAGACTCGCTGCCCCGCCACGCCGCGGTGGCGGCATACCTCCACGAGCGCGACGGCGACCTGACGACGGCGGCACAGCTGTACGCCGAGGCGGCCGACAAGGCCCCCAACCTCGCCGAACGCGGCCACCTCACGCGGCAGGCCGCCCGCCTCAACGCCCGCCGTTCCCGCTGAGGGCCGCGCCGCCCGGACCGCGGTGGAAGGTGTCCGCGGCGGCGACGCGCCCTCGCCTAGACTTGATTTATTCCAGAAAAGGCCTAGGGTTCGTCGTGTGACCTCCGATTTCGAGGCGCAGCTGCGATCGGTCTCGTTGCGCGTGACCCGGCCCCGCTTGGCGGTGCTCGCTGCGCTCAGCGACCACCCGCACATCGACACCGAGTCGGTGATCTCGTTGGTACGAGTCGATCACCCGACGGTGTCCCACCAAGCGATCTACGACGTGCTGCGGGCGCTCACCGACGCCGGTCTGGTGCGGCGCATTCAGCCCGCGGGCGCCACCGCCCGCTATGAGTCCCGGGTCGGCGACAACCACCACCACGTCGTGTGCCGCTCCTGCGGCGCGATCGCGGACGTCGACTGCGCCGTCGGCCACACACCCTGTCTCACCGCCTCGGAAAATCACGGCTACGTGCTGGACGAGGCGGAGGTCGTCTATTGGGGTACCTGCCCCGACTGCTCGGCCAACCGCGTTCCCGAATGATTGCCAGCTCGGAAGGAAGCAGATGAGCGACACAACGCCCACCTCCAGCGCGCAGGGCGTGGACCAGAAGGCGGCGGCAGGCTGCCCGGTCGTGCACGACTCGGTGACCGCCCACGGCAGCGAGAGCGAGAACCCCGCGATCGACTCGCCGACCCCCAAGACGGGTGGGCGTCCGCGCACGAACCGGGACTGGTGGCCCAACCAGCTTGACCTCTCGGTGCTGCACGCGCACTCGTCGAAGGGCAACCCGCTGGGGGAGAGCTTCAGCTACGCCAAGGAGTTCTCCACCCTCGACGTGGAGGCCCTCAAGCGTGACATCGCCGAGGTCCTCACCACCTCGCAGGACTGGTGGCCCGCGGACTTCGGTCACTACGGCGGCCTGATGATCCGGATGAGCTGGCACGCCGCTGGTACCTACCGCATCCACGACGGCCGCGGCGGCGCGGGCGACGGCGGTCAGCGTTTCGCCCCGCTCAACAGCTGGCCGGACAACGCCAACCTCGACAAGGCGCGCCGGCTGCTGTGGCCGGTCAAGCAGAAGTACGGCCAGAAGATCTCCTGGGCCGACCTGCTCGTGCTCGCGGGCAACGTCGCCCTGGAGTCGATGGGCTTCAAGACCTTCGGTTTCGGTTTCGGCCGCGAGGACGTCTGGGAGCCCGAGGAGATCTTCTGGGGCCCGGAGGACGCCTGGCTGGGTGACTCGCGCTACGCCTCCGACAGGGAAATGGTGCCCGAGGTCGGCGCCACCGAGATGGGACTCATCTACGTCAACCCCGAGGGACCGCGCGGCAACGCGAACCCGGCCGAGGCGGCCCACTTCATCCGGGAGACCTTCGCCAGGATGGCGATGAACGACGAGGAGACCGTCGCCCTCATCGCGGGCGGCCACACCTTCGGCAAGACCCACGGCGCCGGGGTCGCCGACGACCACGTCGGCCCGGAGCCCGAGGGCGCCCAACTGGAGGCGCAGGGCCTTGGCTGGTTGAGCACCTACGGCAGCGGCAAGGGCCCCGACACGATCACCAGCGGTCTCGAGGTGACGTGGACCGATGTGCCGACGCAGTGGAGCAACCGCTTCTTCGAGATCCTCTTCGGCTACGAGTGGGAGCTCACCACCAGCCCCGGCGGCGCAAAGCAGTGGGTCGCCAAGGACGCCGAGGCGATCATCCCGGACGCCCACGACCCGTCCAAGAAGCACAAGCCGACGATGCTCACGACCGACCTGTCGCTGCGCGTCGACCCGGCCTACGAGAAGATCTCCCGCCGCTTCCTGGAAAACCCCGACGAATTCGCGCTGGCGTTCGCCAAGGCCTGGTACAAGCTGCTGCACCGTGACATGGGTCCGGTCAGCCGCTTCCTGGGACCGTGGGTCCCCGAGCCCCAGCTGTGGCAGGACCCGGTGCCCGCCGTCGACCACGACCTCGTCGGCGACAACGACATCGCCGCCCTCAAGGCGAAGGTCCTCGACTCCGGCCTCACGACCGCGCAGCTGATCACCACCGCGTGGGCCTCCGCCGCGAGCTTCCGGTCCACCGACAAGCGCGGCGGCGCCAACGGCGCGCGGATCCGCCTCGAGCCCCAGCGCAGCTGGGAGGTCAACCAGCCCGAGCAGCTGGCGCAGGTCCTGGAGATCCTCGAGGGCGTCCAGCGCGAGTTCAACGAAGCGGGCGGCGCCAAGATCTCCCTCGCCGACCTGATCGTGCTGGCGGGCTCGGCCGCCGTCGAGAAGGCGGCGCGCGAGGCGGGCGTCGAGGTGACCGTGCCGTTCCACCCCGGCCGCACCGACGCAGGCCAGGAGCAGACCGACGTCGAGTCGTTCCGGGTCCTCGAGCCCCGCGCCGACGGGTTCCGCAACTACCTGCGTGCCGGGGAGAAGCTCCAGCCGGAGGTGCTGCTCGTCGAGCGCGCCTACATGCTCGACCTGACCGCACCCGAGATGACCGTCCTCGTCGGCGGCCTGCGCTCCCTCGGGGCGAACGTCGGCGGCAGCCGCCACGGCGTTCTCACCGACCGGCCCGGCGTGCTCACCAACGACTTCTTCGCCAACCTGCTCTCGCCGGGTACCCGGTGGAAGGCGTCGGAGTCCGACGAGAACGTGTACGAGATCCGCGATTCGGCCACCGACGAGGTGAAGTGGACCGCCACCGCGGTCGACCTCATCTTCGGCTCCAACTCCCAACTGCGGGCCCTCGCGGAGGTCTACGCCAGCGAAGACGCCCGCGAGAAGTTCGTGGCCGACTTCGTCGCGGCCTGGACCAAGGTCATGGACCTCGACCGGTTCGACCTCGCCTGATCAAGCCCACCGACGAGCCCGGCCGATCCAGCGATCGGCCGGGCTCGTTCCTTCCCGACGGTCATCCCGCGGATGCGCCGGTCAGGTGTTCCAGCAGCCGGTCGGTGTGATCAAACGTGCATCACCGGCCGCAGGAACAGCGCCGTGTCGAACTGGTCGCCCACATCCGCCAGCCACACCCCGCGCATGGAGGACGCCGAGGCGAGGACAGGAGCGTGGGACGGGCTGTTGGCGGCCCTGCACCGTTCCCTGATCTCGGCCACCGCCCGGCGAGTGGTCGCCGCGGTGTCGGTCCGGCCCAGTTCCGCTGACAGCTGCGCGAGCGTGTCCATCGCCGCGCACAGTTCGTGGGCGAATGCCGTCGATTCGGCACGCATGAGGCTGCCGTATGCGGCCACCGCGTGTTGGCTTGCCACGAAGGCGGCATCGAGCTCAAGCGCAGCCACCCTGCGAACCCAGGCGAAGGCACTGAGCAGACCCGCCCAGTGCGCCGACGGGGCAGAACCGCTCACGAATTGATGCGCCACCAGCACCGCGCACCGCGTCGAAGCGAGGGCCTCTTCTCGTTGTCCCTTCTCGACGAGGCGTAGACCCAGCTTGGCCAGCGCCGAGAACAGCTCCCACCGATGCGTCTCCGGGTCGACAGCGGCGAGCCGCCGATAGCTTTCCGCGGCCTGTTCAGCGGCGGAAAGCGCTTCGGCGACCCGGCCGACACCGGCGAGGTGGGTGCTGTGATCACTCAGCGATCGGGCAAGCTGCGCCTCACCCACGGCGAGTTCGGCCGCGGCGGCCTTCAACTGGGCCGCTGCCGCCGGGTCTGCCGCGGCCAGCGCCGCGTTGAGCCGAGCCGTCCGCGCGAGGCGGGCGGCCAGGTTTTTCGCCGACTGCTCGGCGGCGGTCGGTTCGACGGCGCAAATCGCGTCCACGGACAGCTGCAGACCGCGGATCCGCTCATCGGATGAGACACCTGTGGTTCCCGGTCGCCGGAAGCCGGGCAGCTGCACGCCCAGTCGCTTGAACACCGAGCCCAGGAGGTCCTCGTACTCGACGAGGCAGGACTCGACCAGCCTGCTCCGGATGTCCACGGTCTGCCGGGAGGCGTCGAATGCCTCTTTCGCGAATCCGGCCTGTGCGAGGTAGGTCGCCTGGTTGTGCAGAGCTCGTGCGAAGAGCGGGTAGTACGCCGAGCGGTCGACCGTCAGCAGTCGCTCATACAGGTCAAGAGCCTTGTTCCCCCAAGCGAGAGCCAGGGTTTCCTGGCCAAGCTGAGAGTGCATGACCGCCATGTTGTGCACTGACAGAGCGAGATCCGAGTCGTGGACGGCGGGATTTGTCCCGGCGAGCTTCTCGCGGATGACGACCGCCTCTTTGGTGGCGGTCAGCGCATGCGCCAGGTCTCCGAGTTCCGAGGAGTACAGACCGACGTTGTGCAGGGAACCCGCGAGATCCGGCAGGAAAACAGCAGGCCGATCGGCAACCAGCCGTTGGTAGATGGCCGCCGACTTCTCGGCGGCGACAAGAGCGTCCTGCAGGCGTCCGATCGAAGCGAGGTGGCTGCCCAGATTGTTCAACGACGCCGCGAGGCAGGGCTCGTACAACGCGGGATTGTCCACGGCCAACCGTTCCCAGATGGCGACGGCCCGGTCGGTGGACGCGTATGCGGCCTCCCGCCAGTCCAGGTTGGACAGGTCGGAGGCGAGGTTGTTCAACGAGGACGCCAGCCCGGGCTCGTGCACGGCGGGGTTGTCCGCGACGAGACGCCTGCGGATGGACACCGCTTCGTCCGTGGCCGCCAGCGCCTCCGCTTTCCGCCCCGTGCCTGCGAAATAGGTGCCGAGACTGTGCAGCGACTGCGCGAGGCCTGCCTCGTACAGGTCGGGGGAGCGTTCGGCCAGGCGCCGGAGACTGCGGACGGCGGGAACGATCACCTTCAGCGCCTGGTCGTAGGCGCCCGCATTGCCCAGCCGCTGAGCGAGCACGGTGCGCAGATGCGCCTGGGTCGCGGGACAGTCTGTGCGCTCCAGCCGGTGCTTGGTCAACCGCTGCACGATCCGCGCGGCCGCCGCGTCGAATTCCACGTGACGGTCGGGCAACCTCTTCTCGATTGCCTCCAGCAGATGGACGTCGGCGATGTCGGCGATCGTCATCAGCGCGGCGCCGCCCGCGGTGAACACCAGGGCCGGATCGCTGTGCAGCAGGGTGTGCAATTGCTGCCGGACGTGCGACCAGCGCTTGCCGGTCTCGGCGAGAACGGTGACCGTCTGCCCGCACCGCGACCGCGGAAGCTCCTGCACGCCTGCGGGAACGAGTATCCGCGACAGGGCGTGAGTACTCCACGGATCGGCCAGCACCGCCCCGCCCGCGTCGCTCGGCGGCGCACCAGGCAAACACTCCGCCACGAAATCCTCGCCCAACCTGTCCGGAGACAGCGGCTCGAGAACCGTTCCCTCGTCGACCGGCGGATAACACGTGCCGTGGTCGCTCAATATCAGGGCGGCGTCGATCTCGTTGGCAGCCAGCCCGACCCGCTGGACCAGCCGCACCCCCTCGTCATAGGTCATCGGCCCGGTCAAGGTCGCCACCAGTGCCGCCCGCTTGATCGCCTGCGGGCGGCTCTCGATCACCGCGGCTTCCCGCAGCGACGCCCAATGGTCGATCTCCCGGTCCAGCAGATAGCTCGCCAGCGCACCGGGATGGGCGGGCGGCTGCCGATTGCGATCGCAGGCGTCGACCGCCGCCAACGCGGCCATGTGGATGGTCAGCACCGACCGATAGCTGGGGTCCGCCAGGGAGCCCGCAGGCTCGGCCATATCCGCGTCGACACCGAGCGCGGAGGCGAAACCCTCCCGTGCGGTTTCGAAGACCTGGCGGCGGGAAGCCAGACTCGCCGAGAGCTCGGTGAGCCGGTAGGCCCCGACGTGGATTCCGAGCTTGTACAACTGATGACGCAGCAGCCCCCACCAGCGCGCGGACCGCGCGAGCAGCAGGATGCGGGTAGGCCTGTCCCGACGGAGCTGGCCATCCTTGAACAGGGCGAGCAAGTTCTCCCGCGGCCAGCGCTCCGCGTAGTCCACGATGACCAGCAGCCCCTTCGGCCTGCTCGCGTTCTCTGCCGGGTCGATCGGCGCCTCGGCCTCGGACCCGCGGTGAGCGAATGCGACTGTCCAGTTCGCCGCCATCGAACGAACCGCGAACTCAGCCGCGAGCCGGGTCTTTCCTTGGCCACCCGGTGCGTGAACCAGGAGAGCGCTATGCCTGTGCGCCGCTCTCCGCCACCGCCTGAGCTGGTCCAGTTCCGGCTCTCTGCCGGTGAAGTCGACTACCTGGTTGCGAGCGCTCAGAAGTTGACTGGGCTGGCGTCGCAGCTCGGATACGTCTGGCCTGCCGATGTCCGACAAGGACTGGAGATGGAATCGGCTTTCCGGACCATGGTTGTAGACGTACTGATCGCCGCCCTGCACGGCGTTTACCGTGGTCGCCATATTGACTTGTCGATTGTGCTGCCGCACTGCGGAGACGTCGGCTCGCCGAAAAGTGCGTTCGCCCATCATCTACCAGAAACGTGACCAGCGCCGTTGTAATTGTGCTGGTGGCCGCCCTGCACCGCGTTTACCGTCGCCCGATCTCGTGCGATGTTGACCTGGGAAATTCCTGTTCCACCGCCGAATCGCGCCCCGAACGATTCGACCAGCACCCTCAGCTCATCGCCTGCCTGCGGATATTCCTCCAGCAGATCGGCCAACCGTGTGCGCCACATCGACTCTTCCCGACTTCTGGCCTCGCCCAAGTCCCCGGCATGAGCCACCGCGGCCGCAGTCGTATCCAGCCGCGCTTCCGCGAGCGCAGCGCGCCTACTGTCCCCCTGCCCGAACAGCCGCGCGAACCCGGAACGCACCTCACCCCAGGCACTGGTTCCTATCGCAGTCCCCAGTGCACTCGCACCAGCAGAAGCCAACGCCGCCAAAACTTCGTCCAACACGGCAACCCTCTTTGTCAATCGCCACCATCGCCCGGCTTGACGTCGCCCATCCGGGTATAAGCGGACCATACTCCGGACACAAATCCGCATCGCAAAGTGGCTCCCAACTGTGCCATTGCCGTCAACATTCCCGAGACAAGTTCACATAGATTCCGAAAGCACCGAGTCGACAACCGATATTCAAGCCACTCGAGCGCTAGGACTTAGCCACACCTCCCAACTTCGACCTGTACCGACGGGGCGCAGGAGATGCGGACTCCTGGTGATCAATGCGGCTGCGTGGTCGGCGAGACTTCACGAACATGCAGCACGACGTCGAAGAACTCGGACAGCGTCCCGCCGGACGTGCTGGCAGGCCAGGTGGGATCGAAACGTGGTCCGGGCAACCGCAGTTTGGCTGGAGCGTCGGCAACAGCACGCGCCGCTGCTGAATCCTCGCCCCGGAGGTCGAGCAAGAAGCCCTCGAGCCCGACGCTCCCCAAGAGAGCGTCGGCGAAGTCGGCAGGCGGAGTACCGACCGACGTTGCCTTCCCGTCCAACTCGACCGACCCATGGTCAAACGTCAAACCGGTCGAGAGGTACGTGGCGCCGAGTTGTTCGCGCAAGTAGCCACCGGCATTGCGACCCGGGACCGCCCTGTCTCCTGGCGACCAGACGACCGTACGCGCCCGACCGACCGCGCTGTGGCTCCCATTCCCCCCCCGGCTCACCCCGCCGAAGTGTGGGCACACGCTTCACCAGCGGAACTGGCCACACACATCGACTCGCTGCTCTGAGAAACTCACCGAGCACCTGGCACCAGTGACAGCGAGGTCGGGATCGCCTCCCACCAATCGCGCCGATTGCTGCGAAGTACCGCGCGATTGACATCATGTCGTGCACCGAAAGCCTTCAGGCTCAGTGAGCTCGATAGGCGTTCCTGCGCATCACGACCAAGCTCGTCGACGCCAAGCGGGCCTCCGCCGCGGCTGAAGCGATCTGCCGTCACCGCGTGCCCGCCGACCAGACGGCGGCCAGGACGGGATTCGTGCCATCCCGCTGGACTGCGACGCGTCGCACGCACACCCACAGCGCTACTCATGCACGGTGTGAAAGTCGCGCCGATGGCGCTACCGCCGGCGCTACGCCACGTCTTTACTGGCCGGGGTTTCCCGTATGCGCGCACACGATCGAATCCGACTTTCCTGGGATGAGGAGACAACCATGCTCAATGTTGTCATCGGCGCTGTCATGGCAGCGCTGCTTGCGCCGACCGCCGTTGCAGGGCCGGTGCCGCCACCTGACCAGATCACCATCGGACTGGTCACCCTCAACGGGTCAGGGTGTCCGCCGGGAGGCGTGGACATTGCCTTGTCTCCGGACAAGACCTCCTTCACGGTGACCTACCACGAATTCGTGGTCAAGGTGGGAGTCAGCTCCAAGCCGACGGACTGGCGCAAGAACTGCCAGCTCAACCTGAAGGTGGGTGTTCCCAAGGGCTTCAGCTACGGCATCGGGCGGATCGACGCCCGCGGTTTCGCGGGGATGGAGACCGGGGCGAACGGCGTGCTGCGAGGGGCGTACTACTTCGCGGGGCAGCCTGCACCTCCGCCCACGGTGCACAACTTCCGTGGTCTGCTAGACGATGAATGGCAGGTGGGCGCCGATATCGAGCCCATCGTCCACACGCTGTGTGACCAGCCGGGAAACCTCAACCTCAACACCGAATTGCGGGTGCAGGCAGGCACATCCGACCCGGCGACCACGACCAGCTTGTTGGCGCTGGATTCGGCCACCTACCACTTCGCGTGGCGAACCTGTCCGCTCTGAATGCCTGACCACACCGGACGTGGAACCGCGCAGTGGTCTCCACGCTTTCGGCGACGCAGCTGGTCGCCGCAGCCTGTGAGGGTGTGCAACCCCTCGTGCATGGCCATCCGGTGAGTGCGGTGAGGAGGGTGTCTAGGCCAGTCGTCACATACTGATCTTGGACACCCACTTCTCGAGTCTGAGCGCCGACTGCCCGGCAAGATCCACTAGGATCAGTCATCTAGTAGCGCATGGGACACATGCTCATGACCAACGCACCAGTCGGCCGCCGCACCGGAAGGCGCTACACCTATGACGTGATGGCGATTCCGCGGTGGAAGGCGTTTCCGATTCGCTAGGGTCGGTGGCATGACCGATCTATCCCGCCGCGGTGCGTTGGTCGCGGCCGCCGGGACCGTTGCGGCGCTGGCTGTTCCCCCTTCCGCAGGCGCGCAGGACGGCTTGTCCGCGGCCACCGGACGGCAGTTCCGGCTCTCGGCCGGGCGGCAGCGGCTGGTGGTGGGCGAGGTCGGGGCGACGCTGCGCTCGTGGCGTATCGACGACAGCGAACTGCTGCTCACGCACGACGCGGACGAAGTGGGGGACAGCTACCTCGGGAAGGTGCTGCTGCCCTGGGCGAACCGGATCGACAGCGCCACCTACACCTTCGGCGGGGCCGAACACCAGACGCCGGTCAGCGAGCACTGGAGTGGCCACGCCATCCACGGGTTGGTCGGCTTCGTGCCGTGGACGCCGGTCCGGCTCCACCGCGATCGTGTTGTGCTGAACTACGTTCTGCACCCGCAGTACGGTTACCCGTTCAGGCTGGCTTTCCAGCTCGAGTATCTGCTGCGCACCGACGGCGTCCAGGTCACGCTGACCGCCCGCAACGCGGGCAAACAGGCCGCTCCGTTCGGCGCGGGCTACCACCCCTACCTGCGGGTCGCCCCAAACGCCGATGCGGGCAGGCTGACCGTGCCCGCGAACTCCTACCTGACCAACGACGACCGCCTCATTCCCGTCGGCAAGACCGCGGTCACCGGGTCCGGCTACGACTTCCGGACCGAGAAGCTCATCGCCGACACACGGCTCGACGTCTGCTACACCGATCTGCAGCGCACGGACGGGATCGCGACGGCCGCGTTGAAGACCGCGGACGGCCATGAGATCCAGGTGTGGGCCGATGAGACCCACCGCTTCCTTCAGGTCTACACCGACGACGGCGCACCGGCAGGCAGGCCCAAGCGCGCGGGGGTGTCCATCGAACCGATGACCGCCGCGCCCAACGCCTTCAACAGCGGCGACGGCCTGATCGTGCTGGAGCCCGGTCGGACCTACCGCGGCAGTTGGGGACTGCGCAGCAACCGGCTCTAGCCCGAGTACCGGAACTCCACAATGGAGCCCGGGTTGTCCAGCCTGTCGGTGGGCTTGCCGGACGGGTCCTTGGTCCGCCCCGAACTGTCCGTCGCGACGTAGAACGTCCTGCCTTCCACGTGCCGACGCCATGTTGCCTTCATTCCGCGAGGCGGGGCAGGCATGTGTGGCTGGGCGGTGGTGTTCTCTGCTGAACCCGAAAGGCCGGCTGCGGGGCGTGCCAGGACCGCAGCCGGCTTCCTCCATTTATTCGGTCAGCCGGTGACGGGCGCGTCGAGCAGGATCACCTCTGGCGAGGGCGCCTCACAGGTGACCTTGATCGGGGGCAGGCCCTCGACGAGGAACTCGATGGCCGCGGTGCCCAGGGAGATCGTCACGGTGGAGGAGTCCCCGGTGGGCTTCCAGTGTCCGACTTCCAGGGTGCTTCCGTCGTAGGGCACGGGGATCACCAGGGCCTTGTCCCGCTGCAGGGTCTGCTCCGGGATCTCGAAGTCCTTGCCGACGTTGACCACCTCGGGCGTGCCGCCCCTGGCCAGCAGGTTGAGCTCAGTCGTCTTGGCCTTGCCCTTGTTGAAGCCCAGGTCCATCATCTTGTTCACCGTTTCCGCCGGGATGACGACGGCGGCGGATGATTCGGTGAACACGATCTCGCCGCCGCGGGGAACCGACAGCGGGGTGCGTGCTCCGACCGCGATGCTGGCCTTGTACTGGCCAGGGAAGTTCTGCGCGGTGCAGGTGTAGGGCGAGTGGATGATGCCGACCTGCGTGTTGGAGCTGATCTTCGGGAAGTTCATCGGCACGTTGTGGAACGCCAGCGGTGGCTGGCCCTTGGGACCGCCCACTGCCATGGACAGCAGCGAGTTGCCCGCCTTGGGCTTGCAGCTGGCCTTGAGCTTCAACGCCATCATCGGAGACTTCAACGTCACGTGCACCAGCGCACTGCGGAACTGCAAGGTCACCACCCCGGAATCCGGCGAGGTGTACGGGCCGATGTCCGGGAACGTGCTGCCGTCGGTGGGCACCGCGACATGCAGATCCTTACCCGCGGTGATCTTGATGTCCTTGAGCTCGATCGGTTTCTCGGCGATGTTGTACGTATCCGGCGTGGCGTTCTTCGCGCCGATGCTCATATCGGTGATCGTGGCGTCGGCGCGGTCGATGCCGAACGGCCCGGCCAGCGAGGTCAGCTCCTTGGGGAAGACCATGCCGCCCTTGCCCTGGGTCAGGAAGAACTGCTGCCCCGGCCCCAGCTGGGTGGGCGCCACGCCCTCGATGTCGACCCAGGTGTCCAGGTCGTAGATCTTGATGTCACCCATGTCCGGCAGCGTGATGTCGCAGTGGATGGGCAGGCCGAACCTGCCCGCGTCCGCGCCGACAGGCGGCACCTCGGCAGGCGGGATCGCCTGCGCTGGCGCCGAAGCCAGCACCATGGTCAGCACCGCGCTCGCCGCGGCGACCAGCGCCACGGCCTGTTTCCGCGATTGGGGACTGCGGCGTTTTCTCTCGGACATTTTCCGGCCTTTCACTTAGCAAGGATCAGTGATCTTTCTGACCAGGGATGTTCGTAAACTGGACAATACCCGAGGTACAGTACGGTACCCGGGGCAGGGGAAAGAAGTGCCTTTCAGGTGCGGTCGTAACGATTCGGTGATGGGTACATAAGTACGGAAACTGGCATGTACCTGGATGAGCAAAGGCCTGGAAAAAGCCTGGTCGAGGCCGAGCAGCCTTATCCATCTGAGGCCTATTCACGTTTTCCGGTGGCTCTGCGGGCAGCGGCCCGGTGGTCTTGACGACTGGCCCAAGTCGCTCGGTGCGTCGAGAATGATCACGGGAAGGCCGCCCGAGAAAGCCCTCTCACCTGAGCTTTGGTGCCACCAACCTGCTGCTCGCGCTGCGATGCGACGAATCGGGTCGCTCCTGCCACATGGTCGGCAACCACAGGCACCGGCGCGTCTTCTAGCGAAGATTCCTCACCTCCGTCCAGGATGGATCTCCGCGCGGCTTCCGTTGCGCAAAACTGATAAGTCGGAGATCGCATTCAGTAAAGGAGGCTCAGAACCCAAAAAAGTAAACGGAGTGAAGACGGCGACCATGCCTCATGGTTAATCTGGGGCCAGCGGTTCTTATGATGGCGCGTTGGGTCCAAGAATTGGGCGCGAAGCGTGTCGTCGGCCTGCGCAAGGAGCGGCCCAGTCCCCTTGTCCGGGACCGGGCCGCTGCTTGCTTCCGTGGCGCTCAGGGTGTGCCGACAAGACCCGAGCGTGCGGGATTGGGCAACCCCTGCCGGCGTGGGCCGGTATGGGGGCAGGGAAGGGTTTCTATGACTCGCAGCCGTTGCGGTTGTCCGGCGGTGTGCCCACCGGTCCGCAGGAATCGGTGTCGTCGCCACCATTGAGCGTGTCCACCGCGATGTCGTCGCCGGGGCCACTCAGGTCGTCGTTGCCCGCGCTGCCGCTCAGCGTGTCGGAGCCGAGTCCACCGCTCAGGACATCGTTGCCGACGCCGCCGGTGACCGTGTCGTCGCCTGCGTCCCCGTAGATGGTGTCGATGTACGGCGTACCAGTGATGGTGTCGTCACCGCCGAGGCCGTGGATGGTCTTCCCGCCGTCCGAGCTGGTGCAGTCGATCGTGTCGTTCGCGCCGGAGCCGGTGACGGTCGAAGCGGTCTGCGTCACTCCGGGTCCGACGACACAAGGCGTGGAGGCGGAGGCAGCGGTGGCGGCGGTGAGGCCGCCCATGATCAGGGTGCCTGCCACCAATAGCGGATACAGAGTGGGCGTTCTCATTGTTACCTCGATTGCTTGTCCCCCAGATGACTCCACTCTGTTCCCGATGCCGTCACCGGCGCGTGACGTCGCTCCAGGCGACAGGAGCGGGGCGGCACCGCACCGAGGTCGGCGACCAATGCTCGGAGCCGCGGTGAGGGTGCCAGGCCAAGGTCGGCTTGGAGGAGACGGCTGAACCGGCCGAACGAACGAAGGGCCTCGGATTGGTTTCCCTCGGCGAGGTGGACGCGAATCAGCGCAGCCTGCGCGCTCTCGCGGAGCGGATCGGCGTTCACCGCCGCGCCCGCGGCCACCGTCGCATCGCCGAATCGCCTGACATCGATGAGGCGGCCGACGAGTGCCTCCAGGGCGTGGAGGCGTAGCTGGCGCCAGTCCTCCGCCTCGAACAGCACCCAGTCGTCGTACCAGAGCGGCAGGAGTTCGAGGGAGAGGCTTGCTGTCGCCGCCGAGCCGAGATCGATGTCGGCGGATGGGGCGGCTCCGATGAGCCGGTGGGCGAGGGCACGCGCGTCGCGCAGATCAACTGCCACATTCCGGCTCAGTTCCAGACTGAGCGGCGTGACCCGCAGCGTCTTGCGGCTGGCTCGCGACATGCGGCTCAAGGCGGAACGCAACGTCGCGTATGCCCGGTCCTCGGACACCTCCGACCACAAGGTCCCGGCAACGAGCAGCCGTCCGACCGCTCGCCGGTGCAGTGCCACGAAAGCCAGCAAGCGTTCCGAGCCTGCGGACACCTGCACGGCGTCGTCTCCGGCCGAGAGCCCGAACCCGTCGAGCAGCTCAACGCGCAGGGTCGCCCCCGCGACCCTCCCCGCCGCGGATGGCGAAGAGCGGGTTTCCGGCGGCGCTAAGAGCGTCACAGCCCGTGTCCGCGTGCGGGTACACCGATGAATTCGGAGATTATGAACATAACTCGCGTTACCTGTTCCCCTGTGAAGTGACGAGCGGCCACAAGCGCAGATCGCGCCCCAACCGGAGTCCACTCCCAGGGTCCGGGGGAGCCGTGGAGGAAAATGTCCGATTACAACCATCCTCGCAATAGCCGCACGACGCAACTCACGAATGCGGGAAACAGGTGCGGCCCGCGCCGAAAACGGCCAGGTCCCCCTGTCCGGGACCTGGCCGCCTATCGCGTCCGGTGCGCTCAAGTCGTGCCGACAAGTCGTGAGCGCCCGGGCCTCCGTGGTGTCCTCAAGCGGCGGATCGAGTGGACACGCTGGAGGCAGTGGTCTCTACGATTCGCAGCTGCTGCGGACGTCCGGCGGTACGCCAACCGGTCCGCAGGAGTCGGTTTCGGTGCCACCGTTGAGCGTGTCCACCGCGAGGTCGGTGCCGGGGCCGCTCAGCGTGTCGTTTCCTGCGCTGCCGCTCAGGGTGTCCATACCGAGGCCACCGCTCAGTACGTCGTTGCCGACGCCACCGGTAAGAGTGTCGTTCCCGGTATTACCGTTGAGGTTGTCGATGAAAGCCGTTCCGGTAATGGTGTCGTTGCCGCCATTGCCGTTGATGGTCTTTCCGGGATTCGCGTTGGTGCAGTCGATCGTGTCATTCCCACCGGATCCGGTGACCGTCGTGTCGGTCTGTGTCACTCCGGGGCCCACAGTGCAAGGGGCTGCGGCGGAGGCGGTGGTTGCGCCGGTGAGCCCGCCCATGACCAGCAACCCGGCCACCAGTAACGGGTAGTACGTGCGCTTTCTCATCTTGTCCTCCATGCTCATCCCTCAGATGACCCCACCCTGCTCCCCAAGGCATCACCGCCGCGTGACGGCGACAGTCCCTGTTCAACCCCAACGTCACCTCACCGCCGCCAGCCCGGACACGGTCGCCGCCGGGCGAACTCCGACCTCGGCGGCGAGATCGGAAGCGAGATCGGCCGATGGTGCCGAAACGCCTCCATACTCGGCCCTCCCCGACCGTCACCTGCAACTCGGCGATCCGCTCACACACAGCGGTTCGCATAGTCCCGAATTACCCGGCATATACAGGCCGGCGGTTCCTCCAACCGCCCCGGCTGGGGCGTAGCAACCTGGGAGTAGGGGACACCAGGCGCGAGAGGCTTACCGGTAGCGGGACCACTGCGCGGTGGTGTCGTGGGTGCGGATGGTGTGGAGTCTGCGGCGAAGCTCGTCACTGATGGCGGAATTGTGGTGGGCCAGGGGCAGACCGACGGCGGCAAGTTTGAGTTCCCGGATTTCGCGCAGCACGGGAAATCCGTCCCAACTGGTGATGTCGTATCCGTAAGCCTGGGCAAGCTGGCGGTGCGTGTCGACGGCGTCGGGGAACCGGCGTTGAGCCACCGCGATGGGCACCAGGTCCCATTCGGCGGGTCCGATGCAGGTGGTGTCCAGGTCGCACAGCAGTGTCCCGTGCGGGGAGGTGAGCAGATTGCCCAGGTGCGCGTCGCCGTGGATCACCCTCGTGGGCAACCGGAAGCGCAGTGCATGCAGCTTGTCCTCAACCGCGTCGCAGTGCTGGGACAGCAGATCCGCGTCGCCGGGAGCCCAAGTTCTGCCTGCGGCGATCCTGGCGCGCAGGTCGGAGATGGGGTTCCACCGTGGCAGCGTCGCGTACGCGGGGGAGAGCCGGTGCATTCGCGTGAGAAGTACGCCGAGTTCGGCGGCGGTGGGCTGGGCCGCCGTCTGCGTGACCTGCTGCCAAAACGTGGCCGCGTGCCCGCCGAAGAACACCGGCTGGCTTATGCCCGGCACCAGCCGCACCGCGGGAACCTGGTGCGTGGCCAACAAACCCGCGGCCGTCACGGCCGCCCTGGCCCGGTATCCCAGGCCGGCGACGAGCGTGATCCGGACCACGACAGGATGTTTGTCCAGCCGGTATACCGCGTTGTTGACCAACCGGATCAGCTCGGCATCACCAGCGTCCAGACCGACCATTCGGCAGACACGGATCAGCACCGCCCGCATCGCATCCTTCATAGCCCGCGGGTAAAACCACGCCACACCATCGTGATGGATCGCCCCTTCGGCTCCGGATGACATCGGCGCAATGCCCCGACGTTTGGTACGCGCACTCCGATAATCGGAGCATCCACTGACCGCGCGGGGCCCGGGCGCAGCCTCACTTCCACGCTGCAATAGCGCTCAGACAGAAAATAAGACCGGCTCGGTCCACGGAGCTACCGCCGTTCGAGCCTGTCGGAGTGTGCAGTGAGAACCGGGCCGCCCCCTGTGGGCGGCCCGGTTGTCGACTGGTCGGCGTCGAGATGTTGTGTGGGTTGTGTTCAGCCGGTGCAGTTGGGAACCGCGGGGACGCTGCCGACGCAGTTGTTCGTGAGGTTCGCGGTGATTGGGGAGTTGGTGGTGGTCATGGTGCCGCCGAGGCGGTAGACGCCCCCTGCGGTGAGCAGCGCCAGGTTCGAGGTCACGGCGGTCTGGGTGAGCGTGGTGGCGGTGGAGTTGATCGCCGCGATGCCACCGCCCTGCGAACCGGTGTTGCCGTTGATGAACATCGGGCTGCCGGAGACACCGGTGGTGGTCAGGGTGCCTCGGAGGCCGTTGTAGATGCCTCCGCCTCGACCCACCGCGGTGTTGTCGGACACCGGGCTTCTGGTGAAGGTCGCCGCTGGGGCTTTGCCTGACGGGGTGTCGGCGTTGGCCAGGCCGCCGCCTGCGCCGGTCGCGATGTTGCCGCTGAGGCTGCTCACAGTGAGGGTCACGGCACCGAAGTTCAGGATGCCGCCACCGTCACCGACGGCGCTGCCGTTGGTGATCGCGACCGAGGTGGTGAGGGTGAGGTTTCCGGTCGTGCTGACCTCCATGATGCGGAAGGGCAGCAACGAGGTGCGGGTGATGGTCGCCGGGCCGATCATCTCGATGGGCGTGGTGATGACCGGCAGCGCTTCCTGGCCGTTGGCCGCGCTGCCGTGGCTGGTGGACATGCCGTAGGTGCAGCCCGATGCCAGCACCAGGGTGTCCTTGGCCGCCGTGGAGTTGGCGAGGTTGACCGCCGCGACGAGCGCGTTCTCGCCGCACGCCACGGGAATGGTGATGGCCTGCGCCGCGGGGGTGAGTGCTGTCATTCCCGCTGTCACGACGGTGGCCCCTAGCAAGGCCTTGACAATGAGGTGAATGCGTCTCATGACGCCTTCTTTCCTTGAACACATAGAAGGACCCGCGCGGACTGCGAGCGGGAGGAGATGCGCGAACGGTCCGCAACGCCGCTGGGGACGCCGTCTGCGTTTAACTCATCCACGCAAAAAACCTCGGCTCATCGCCTGCATTCGCGTCCACCGCGAACACCGACGTCACCGAGGTCTGGAGTAACACCTTGAGCCTACTGGCCTAAAGGGGACGATCTGTCACAAACACGACATTCATTTGGTGTCAATAGGAGCGCGGTCCGGCGCATGACACGAAGCAAAGCCTGTGCGGCAACGCATCCTGACCACGGCGAACCAGTTGGATGTGGTGACCTTCAATCCGCCCGCTGTCGGCCATCCCATCAGCGATGATCCGGATATGGTGCGCAATGTGCTTCGGGTGGCCGCAAGCCCCCCAGCCGCAGCCGGTTGCCTCCTCGGCGAGCGCTAGCGCGGCCTCGCCAGGCCTGGGTGTCCCCACATGGCAAGGTGCACTTGGAAGGACAGGGGCCTGGGTCGTGATCGGACGAGCGTCGTTCGCTGCCCTTTGCTGCCAGGGCGTGGCGAGCGCTGGGTTGCGCGGTTCGAGCCCATTTGCAGCAGGATCACTAGCTTCGTCAGAGCCTTCTTACGGTCCGAAGCTGGACAGCAACGTGGAGATGGAAGCAGGGTGGCCCAGCGGTCAGGTCGATCACCCGGGGACGACTGGAAGCGGCAGATCGCACGCCGATGCCGGGTGTTTGGTCACCAACCTGATGTCGATGCGGGTGAAGCTCACCACTTCAACGGGCGATGACGTCGGACGACCCTCGCGCCGCCCAGCCTGGCGAGAATGAGCGGGAAATTCGTTTCGAGGCCTACGCGTTCGGACATGCCTTGCTTTTCCAGGCGATGGGCAACCAGCACATGGCTGAATGGGAGCATTATGTCGGCCTCGATCTCCCCTGCAACCCGCCATGCTCGTAGCTTCCGTTGGGTTGGGTCCGATGGGTTCGTGGGTGTGGTTGGTGATGTGGAAGGTTTCGCGGTAGGCGGCGGCGAGGGTGATCCAGTGGTCTCACTGTCGGCCTGCGTCGAGGTTGGTGGGCCGCCGCAGGGCTTCGATGACCGAGCGGTCGGACACCCGGCTGTCGCGGTCCATCCGTTCACTTATGGAACGTCACCGATCCCAGCCGACCCTCGCGCCTTGGCCGGCCCTCATCGGGCGGAGGTCAGGTGTGGACCGAAGGTTGGCAGCACAACCCCGACGGCTCATTCAGTTTCGGTAGGCCTCCCTGTAAGGAAGTAACCTGATCTTCTGAATGATGGTCATCCACAATACCGTCAGAAACGTGAAAATCTCCTGTCCAAAGGCAGAGGATTTTCATATCGGCAATACTACGCGGCCCGGTTTCCATCGAGTTTCAGCGTTGGCGAGGTGGGATGACTCGGGCGAGGTCACCGACGAGCAGGCTGTGAAAAGGGCAGGTTCCGGCGGTCACCACGGCGGCGGCTTCGATCTGAGTGTGTTCGCCGATGACAGCGCCTGCGAGCTGCCAGCTAGGAGAGGGCTGCGATGAGCAGCGGCGAGCTCAAGGGTTTCGGTCGGGTTGCCCCGGCGCCACACCAGGGCAACCCGCCAAACTGAGCAGCTACACAAACAGTGTCCTCACAAGACAGGTTGAATGCGCGACCTGCCTGCCGTGCTGAAATCTTGCCTACGGGGCGCCCGGCAGGCTCATCGACGGCACAGGAGGAGCTGGTCCTTGAGTGCGCCAATGTGGCGCCTGCTGACCGGAAGTTCCTGGAGGCCTCGCCTTGGCCGACGAACGAAGTAGCCGGACGAGGTCATTTCAGCTCGGTGACCTGGCGCAGTTGCACCATGTAGGAGCGATCGTTCGCGATGAGGTCGTCACAGCCGATCAAGCGAGGCGGGTGCGGCCATGGTCACTTGCGGACCCTGGTCAGTCCCATTCGATGCGTGCCGTGTCGATGTTGTTCAGATCGAGTGATACGCGGGCGTGCTCGAACTCGCGGGTGTATTTGCGTCCGTTCTGGACGGCCGCACCCAAGGGGTTGCCGAGTGAGCGGTTGAGCTCGGGGAAGTTCATGAGTGCGCCGCCGTCGTACCTGAAGCTTTTGCCGTAGTGGAAGAAGGAGTTCGGCCCTGCCGCGCAGAGGAACGATGCCAGCGAGAAGGTGATGTTGGCGGGCCAGTTCGTGGGGGGCTCGGCCGGTGGGCTGGCCATTCCCGAATTCCACTTGCCGCAGAACGCGACCATTTTGCCTTTGCTGTCGACGCTTCGGGCGAGCTTGATGTCACCGGCCATCGACGCGGGTGAGGTCTGCTCGTGAATGCCGTAGTGCTCCATCATCGCGCCGTCGGTGATGTCCAGATACCCGCCGGTGCCGTCCCAGACGTCGGGGATGTAGCGGATGCCGTTGTACAGGACCGTTTTGCTGGAGCCGAGTGTCCCGAGGGCCCTGCGCAGTTGGGAGACCATCGCTTTCTGGCCTTTGACGATGGCTTCGGCCTTCGTCGCTCCGACCAGGTTCACCAATTCATCTTTCTTGGTGTTGTACCGGGCGACGGCGTCGACGAAGACGCCGTCGTAGCCGACCTTCTTCACCTGATTGACGACCTGCTGCACCCACCAGGCGCGCAGATCGGGATTGGAGGTGTCGTAGCCCCGTGTCACGTCGGTCACCGGCATCCAGGGCTCCCCGTTGCGCTGGTGCACGATCCAGCTTCGGTCCAAGCCGTTCTTCAGCGACTCGTAGTTGTTCAGCCACACGATCGCGGCGTTCCAGTAGTAGAAGACCTTCGTCGAGGAGTTGCTCTTCTTGAGCTGCCCGTACGCGACGGCGCTGCCTGCCTCGGCGCTGCCGTGGGTTTGCAGACCCTGCGCTTTTTCCAGGGTGATCATCGGATAGCGATTCGCCAGCAGGTCCACTTCACCGATGGTGAAGTCCGTCGGCTTGTACGTGTGCCCGTACAACGGCACGGTCGTCCAATGCGAACTGCTGCTCTGCGCGTGTCCCTTCGGCACTGATGCGTTCGCGGCGCGTGCGGCGGTGAGCGAGAGCGCCCCGGCACAGGCTGCTTTGAGGATGGTGCGACGGTCCGGCATGGTTGTCTCCCGTGTTCGCGGCGCTCCCACTCAGGGCAGCGGAGCGCGTGAGTGGCGCTGGACGTCGTCGTGGTCTCACGTGGTCGGCGAGGGCGGTTCGATCCTCGAATCGACGGGGCGCACTCGCAGAACAGTAGGAATCGACCGACGTGATGGCCACCACACCGACGCTCTCATTGGATAGAGGGCGCCTATGAATCCTCGAGCAGGCCGTGATCACGATCGCGATGGGTGCGGTCGATAGCGAGAAACGATCGAACGAGAGTCACGAGAGCGTCGCATCGCCCGCCGTGCCGTCCTTACCGTCGTGACACACCCTGACGGACTCTGTTCGGAGAAGCCCGGATGACGCATGCCTCGCGCTCGGCGGCCTGTTGCGCCCCGTCCAGCGGTTCGCCGGTGCCGAGAGCCGGTAAGGCGTCCGGGTCGACGGCAGGGCGGATGGCGGACACCGAAGCAGGCGGCATGGTGCTGTTGCCGGGTGGCGAGTTCCTCATGGGCTGTGACGACAGGACAGGGTTTCCCGCCGACGGAGAGGGCCCGGTGCGTCGGGTCGTGCTCTCGCCGTTCGCCATCGACGCCTATCCGGTGACCAACGCCCGGTTCGCCGCGTTCGTCGCCGACACCGGCCATGTCACCGACGCCGAGCGGTGCGGGTGGTCGTTCGTCTTCGCCGGGTTCCTTCCCGCCCATCTGCGCCGGACCGCGCAGCGGGTGGAGGGCGCACCGTGGTGGTGTGAGGTCCGGCAGGCCTGCTGGCGGGCGCCGGAGGGACCGGGCAGCGATGTGGACGGCCGCGGTGATCACCCCGTCGTGCACGTGTCCTGGCACGATGCGCGGGCCTTCGCGCGGTGGGCGGGCAAACGCCTGCCCACCGAGGCCGAGTGGGAGTACGCCGCCCGGGGCGGGTTGGTCCAGCGGCGCTACCCATGGGGCGACGAACTCACCCCGGGCGGGGTTCACCGCTGCAACATCTGGCAGGGGCGGTTCCCCACCTCCAACTCGGCGGAGGACGGCTACCACGGCACCTCGCCGGTCGGCGCTTACCCACCGAACGACTTCGGGGTGTTCGACGTGGCAGGCAATGTCTGGGAGTGGTGCGTCGACCGGTGGCGCACCGACCCCGACCCGACCCGCGCGGGGGCGGGCAGGGTCACCAGGGGCGGCTCCTACCTCTGTCACCGCACCTACTGCAACCGGTACCGCGTCGCGGCACGAAGCCGGAACACGCCCGAGAGCAGCACCGGCAACACGGGGTTCCGCTGCGCCAGCGACGCCGGGCAGGACTGAACCGCGATGTCGGGGCGCAGGCCGCGAAGCGTCTACGGCGTCGGTCACGAGCCCGATCCGCGGTTCTCGCTGGCCAACGAGCGGACGCTGCTCGCCTGGCTGCGCACGTCGATGGCGTCCATCGCGGCCGGTGTCGGCGTGCGGGCACTGCTCCCGGATGGCGGGCTGACGTCCGGTCTGGCGCTGACGCTCATCCTCACCGGTGTGGCCTGCGGCCTCGGGGCGCTGCGGCACTGGGCTGTCACCGAGCGCGCGTTGCGGCTGTCCCGGCCGTTGCCCGCGCCGTGGATGGCCATCCTGCTGGGCGTGGGCCTGGCGGGGGTTGGCGTGCTGGCCTTCGCGCTGGTGCTGTGGTGAACGCAGGACCGTGGGACGCCGGTCTCCAACCCGAGCGCACCGCCCTATCGTGGCTGCGCACCTGCCTCGCGCTGATCACGCTGGCGTTGACCGTCTCCAGACTCGTCGCCGAACACAATCCACTGCTGGCGCTGGCGTCCTGCGTTGTCCTCGCGCCACTCGGGGCCCTCTGCCTCATCGGCGCGTGGCACCGTCACCGCAGGACTCTGGCGGGCTTGTCCCGAGGGGACGGTCCCACCGGTGGCCTGCTCGCGGCGCTGATCACCTCGCTCACCGCGGCGACCGGAACCGTTGGCGTGCTGTACGTGCTGATCAGAGCCTAGAGGCGGGGGTGCGGTGCGGCCCTATCGTTATCCGCCGGTGCTGCGATGGCGACCTTGGCTCCCGCCTCTCAGGATAGGTTCCGCCGATGGATCTGCGGCAGTTGCGATCGTTCGTCGTCCTCGCGCAGGAGCTTCACTTCGGACGGGCGGCGCAGCGGTTGGGCATCGCCCAGCCGTCGCTGAGCCAGCAGTTGCACCTGCTCGAAACGGAGCTGCGGGCCACTCTGGTCAACCGCACGAGCAGGCAGGTCACCCTGACCGAGGCGGGTGAGATCCTGCTGCGCGGCGCGCAGCGCACCCTGGCCGAGGCCGAGCGGGCGGCAGGCGCCGTGCACGATCTGAAGGCGGGCAGGCTCGGGCGGCTGATCGTCGGCACGCTCGGTGCGGGCTTGAACGGGCCGCTGCCCGACATCATTAGCCGCATGCGCGAGGCGAACTCGAAGGTCACCGTTGAGCTGCGGCATTTCAGCGACAGCTCGTCGCAGGAGCGGGGACTGCTGGACGGCACGCTGGACGTCGCCGTGCTCCGCCAGGTCGCAGGCGACCGCGCGATCGTTACCCGCAAACTCTTCGACGAGCCATTCCTGGTGTATCTGCCCGCCGACCACCCGTTCGCGGGCCGCACCGAGTTACGGCTGGCCGAACTGGCCGAGGAGACCTTCGTCAGCTGGCCCCGCCACCTCGGGCCGTCCTTCCACGACCTGCTCACCGATGCCTGCCACGCACACGGGTTCACGCCCGTGATCGAGGGCATCGGCGACAGCCTCGTCGCGCAACTGGCCTTGGTGGCCGCGGGAGTGGGTGTGTGCGTGCAGGCGATGTCCAACGCCTCCCTCCGCCGCGAAGGCGTCGTCATCGTGCCGCTGCGCCCGGAGGACATCACCGCCCAACTCCACGTCGCCTACCGCCGCTGGCATCACCACACGCCCGCCGTCGACGCGTTCCTTGCCTGTCTTTCCGCGTCCTGATCACAGTGCCCATCCGATCTATAGCCGACGCCTATCGCACGTTTCCTTGAGCACTTCCGACTCGTCTCCATAAGGTCCTCCCATACATCAGATGTTTGGAGGGCGACGCGGTGAGACTGCTTCGGGTGGGCCCGGCGGGCGAGGAGCGTCCCGCCGTGGTGGACGAGTCGGGGCGCCTGCTCGATCTGTCGACGGTGGTGCCCGATATCGACGGCGAGTTCTTGGCAGGCGATGGCACCGCCCGCGCTCGGGCCGCCGTGGTGGCCGGTGGCCTGCCGGAGGTGCCCGCGGGCCTGCGGATCGGGCCTCCGATCGCCCAGCCGGGAAAGGTCGTCTGCGTCGGGCTGAACTACGTGGACCACGCCGCCGAGACCGGTGCGGAGACGCCCGCCGAGCCGGTGCTGTTCATGAAGGCACCCGACACGGTGGTCGGCGCATACGACCGGGTGCTCATCCCCAGGGGCAGCGTCAAGACCGACTGGGAGGTCGAACTCGCCGTCGTGATCGGCCGCACCGCCCGGTACCTGGACAACCACCAGCAGGCGATGGCCTGCATCGCCGGGTACGCGATCAGCAACGACGTCTCCGAACGCGAGTTCCAGCTGGAGCGCGGCGGGCAGTGGGACAAGGGCAAGTCATGCGAGACCTTCAACCCGATGGGGCCGTGGCTGGTCACCGCCGACGAGGTGCCCGACCCGCACCGGCTGGGCATGCGGCTGTGGGTCAACGGCGTTCTCCGCCAGCACGGCTCCACCAACAACATGCTCTTCGGGGTGGCCGAGATCGTCCGCTACGTCTCCCAGTTCATGGTTCTCCGACCGGGGGATGTCATCAACACCGGAACCCCCGCCGGTGTCGCTCTCGGCCACCCCGATCCCCAGCCCTACCTGCGGGCGGGCGACGTGATGCGGGTGGAGATCGACGGCCTCGGCGGACAGCGGCAGGAAGTGGGGCAGGCGTGATCGCGCACATCACCGGACTGGACATCCACGACATCCGCTTCCCGACCTCGCTGGAGTTGGCGGGCTCGGACGCGATGAACCCCGACCCCGACTACTCCGCGGCCTACGTCGTGATCGGCACCGACGCCGAGGACGGGATCGAAGGGCACGGGTTCGCCTTCACGATCGGCCGGGGCAACGACATCCAGGCCAAGGCCATCGACGCGCTCCGGTCCTCAGTGGTCGGACGGCGGCTGGACGAGACACTGGACGATCTCGGGTCGGTGTGGAAGGACATGGTGCACGACTCCCAGCTGAGGTGGCTCGGCCCGGAGAAGGGTGTGCTGCACATGGCCGTCTCGGCGGTGGTCAACGCCCTGTGGGATCTCAAGTCCAAGCGCGCGAACCGGCCACTGTGGTCCCTGCTGGCCGATCTCGACCCCGAACAGATCGTCGACCTGGTCGACTTCCGCTATCTGTCCGACGCGCTGACCAGGGGACAGGCGCTGGAGATCCTGCGGAGGGCCGAACCCGGCAGGTCGGCGCGCAAGGCCGAGTTGCTCGAGCGCGGCTATCCCGCCTACACGACCTCGCCGGGCTGGCTCGGCTACGACGACGACACCCTGCGCCGCCTGTGCAGGCAAGCCGTGCTGGACGGGTTCACGCAGATCAAGCTCAAGGTCGGCGCCGACCTTGCCGACGACATCCGACGTATGCGCATCGCGCGGGAGACCGTCGGCCCCGCGATCCGCATCGCGGTGGACGCCAACCAGCGCTGGGATGTCAGCGACGCCATCGGCTGGGTTCGGGAATTGGCTCCGTTCGATCCCTGGTGGGTGGAGGAGCCCACCAGCCCCGACGATGTGCTCGGCCACGCCACCATCGCCAGGGCCATCGCTCCGGTGAAGGTGGCCACCGGAGAGCACGTGCAGAACCGCATCGTGTTCAAACAACTCCTTCAGGCCGGTGCGCTGTCGTTTCTGCAACTGGACGCGGCACGGGTCGCCGGGGTCAACGAGAACATCGCGATCCTGCTGCTCGCGGCCAAGTTCGGCGTGCCGGTGTGCCCGCACGCGGGCGGTGTCGGGCTGTGCGAACTGGTACAGCACCTGTCGATGTTCGATTACATCGCGGTGTCCGGGTCGTCGCAGGACCGCGTGATCGAGTATGTCGACCACCTGCACGAGCACTTCGTCGACCCCGTCCAGATCCACAATGGACGCTACCGCGCACCCACCGCGCCGGGGTTCGGCGCGACCATCCGCCCCGAATCGCTTGCCCGGTACGCCTACCCGAACGGGCCGGTGTGGACCGAGTTGAGGTCCACGTCATGAGCAGACCGCCGACCGGGCTCCGGGCTATCGTCACCGGCGGCGGCTCCGGCATCGGGCTGGCCACGGCCACGCTGCTCGCCGAGCGCGGCGCGGCGGTGTGCTGCCTCGACCTCGACCCCGCGGCGGTGATGCCGCCGCTGCGGGGTATCCAGGCCGACGTCACCGACCCGCGCTCGGTGGCCACGGCGGTCGAGCGGGCCGCGGAGTCGATGGGCGGCATCGACATCCTCGTCAACAACGCCGGCATCGGCGCGCAGGGCACCATCGAGGCCGGAACGCTGGAGACCTGGCGGCGGGTCCTGGACGTCAACGTGCTGGGCATCGTCCGCGTGACCAGGGCCGCACTGCCGCACCTGCGGGACTCGTCCGCGGCGTCGATCGTCAACACCTGCTCCATCGCCGCCACCGCGGGCCTGCCCGACCGGGCGCTCTACAGCGCGAGCAAAGGCGCTGTGCAGTCCCTGACGCTGGCGATGGCCGCCGACCACATCGCCGAGGGCATCCGGGTCAACTGCGTCAACCCCGGCACCGCGGACACGCCCTGGGTGCGCAGGCTGCTCGACTCGGCGCCGAACCCCGAAGGCGAACTCCGCGCCCTGCGGGCCCGCCAGCCCACCGGAAGGCTGGTGACCGCCGAGGAAATCGCGGCGGCCATCGCGTTCCTGGCCGACCCGTCGGCTTCGGCCATCACCGGCACCGTGCTCGCCGTCGACGGCGGCATGCACGGCCTGCGCCTGCGACCGACAAGCTGACCGCACTCGCAGAAAGGGCAAGCCCCGACCATGGAACGGATCGCGCTGCACACCCGACTCAAACCGGGGCGAGAAGACGACTACGAACGGGCGCACGCGGTGATTCCGGCCGAACTCGAGACCGCCCTGCGGGAAGCGGGCGTGCGCCGATGGCGGATCTGGCGCAGCGGCCTCGAGTTGTTCCACGAGGTGGAGGTCGAGGACTATCCGCTGATGTGCCGAAAGCTCGCCGGCAGTCCGGTCAACGCGGAGTGGCAGGCGCGGATGGGCGAGCTACTCGAGGTGACCAACGACGCCTCCGGTGCGAGCGAACGCATTCCCCTGGTGTGGGAGCTGCCGTGAAAACCGTCCGCCTCGGCCGCTCCGAGGTGACCGTCACCGGCCTCGGCCTCGGCGGCGCGGGCATCGGCAACCTGTACCGCGCCGTCAGCGACGAGCAGGCCCGCGGCGCGGTCGACGCCGCCTGGGAGGCAGGCGTGCGGTATTTCGACACCGCTCCGCACTACGGCCTCGGTCTCTCCGAACGCAGGCTGGGCGCGATACTGGCCGACCGCCCGCGCCGGGAGTACGTCCTGTCGACCAAGGTCGGCAGGCTGTTGGAGCCCGCGGTGAACCCGGCGGGTCGCGACCCCGAAGGCTTCGACGTGCCCGCGGACCACGTGCGGCGCTGGGACTTCAGCGCCGACGGTGTGCGTCGCTGCCTGGACGACAGCCTGGCCCGCCTGGGCGTCGACCGGATCGACATCGTGTTGCTGCACGACCCCGACGACCACTGGGAGACCGCCGTCGGGGAGGCCTACCCCGCGCTGCACGAACTGCGGGCCCAGGGCGTGGTCGGAGCCATCGGCGTCGGCATGAACCAGTGGCGGCTGCCCGCCGCGCTGGTCGCCGAGACCGAGGTGGACGTGGTGATGGTGGCGGGCCGCTACACCCTGCTCGACCAGTCCGCCGCCGATGCGCTGTTCCCGACCTGCCTGCGACGCGGCGTCGCGGTGCTCGCCGCCGGGGTGTTCAACAGCGGACTGCTGGCCACCGAGGAACCCGGCTCGACCTACGACTACGTCCAGGCCCCGGACACGATCCGGAACGCCGCGGTGCGGATCGCCGAGCACTGTCGCCGACACGGGGTGAGCCTGCCCCAGGCCGCCATCGCCTTCGCCGCCCGGCATCCCGCGGTCGCCTCCGTCGTCGTGGGCTGCCAGGACACAGCCCAGTCGGCGCGCAACGCGGCCCTGTACCACGCGCCGGTCCCGGATTCGCTGTGGAGCGATCTCACCGAAGCCGGGCTGATCCGCTCATGATCATCGACGCACACCACCACCTGTGGGACCCGGCCGCCCGTGAGTACCCGTGGATGACCGGCGCGGCGTTCGACCCGATCCGCCGCGCCTACACGACGCGGGATCTCGCGGCGCTGGTCGGACCCGAGGTGCGCACCGTGCTGGTGCAGACGGTGTCCACACTGGAGGAGACGCGACAGTTCCTGGCGACCGCGCGGGGCTCCGGCGGGCTGATCGCGGGCGTGGTCGGCTGGGCCGATCTGACCGCGGCCGAGCCCACCGCCGACGAGGACCGCCTGCTGGTCGGCGTGCGGCATCAGGTCGAGCGGGAGCCCGACCCCGAGTGGCTGCTGCGCGCCGACGTGCTCCGCTCCCTGCACGGGCTCGCCGCCCGCGGTCTGCCCTACGACCTGCTGGTGCGTGCCCCGCAGCGGCAGGCGGCGCTGGCTTGTGCGCGCAGGCTGCCGGAGGTGACGTTCGTGTTGGACCACGCGGGCAAACCGGCGATCGGGGCGGGGGAGTGGCGGCCGTGGGCGTCCTGGTTGCGGGATCTCGGGGCCTGCCCCAACGTGGTGTGCAAGCTGTCCGGCCTGGTCACCGAGGCGCCGTGGCGGAACTGGACGACCGAGTCGCTGCGCCCCTATGCCGAGCACGTGCTGTCCTGCTTCGGCGCGGACCGGGTGATGTTCGGCTCCGACTGGCCGGTGTGCGAGCTGGCCGGGGGCTACCACGTCGTGCGCGCGTTGACCGCCCAACTCCTCCAGGGCTGCACCGCTGCCGAACGCGCCGCCGTGCTGGGCGGCACCGCCCGCCGCGTCTACCGGCTCGACCCGTGATCACCCGCGCCCGAGGGCAGCACCGAGCCGCGCGGGCCGAGGGTGCTGCGCAGCCACCGTTCGAGCCCGGCGATGTGCACCGTCGCGCAGGCATGGGCGAGAGCGGGTTGGCGGGAGGCGATGGCCTCGTAGATCGCCTCGTGCTGTTCCCTGGTGCGCCACACCGCACCCTCCTGCGTCAGACCCCGCCACACCCTGGCCCTGGTGGTGGGCCCGGACAGGCCTTCGATCAGCGAGCACAGCACGGCGTTGCCCGAGCTCGCGGCGATGTGGCCGTGGAACTTCAGGTCGTTGGCCACCAGCGCCTCCACACTCGGCGCCTCACCGACCTCGTCCAGGATGTCGCGCAGCTCGGCGACCTGCTCCTCGGACATCCTGGTGGCCGCCAGCGCGGTCGCCGCGGGTTCCAGGACACCGCGGACCTCCAGGAAGTGCAACACCGTGTCGTCCTGATGGAAGTCCACCACGAAGCCAACGGCGTCGAGCAGCAAATCCGGCGCCAGACTGGTGACGTAGGTACCATCGCCCTGGCGCACATCCAGCACCCTGATCATCGACAGCGCCTTGACGGCCTCCCGCAGCGAACTCCGGGACAGCCCCAGCCGCTGTGCGAGGTCGGCTTCACGAGGCAGCTTCGAACCGGGCCCGAGCTCGCCGCCGACGATCATCGCCTTGATCTTCTGGATGGCCTCGTCGGTGACAGGCACGCCAGCCCCTCTCAAAGATCCGATGTTTGGAGAGGATAACCGTGGAGAAGCGCCGATGAGGGTCGCCCTGTTCATCACCTGCGTCAACGACGTCATGTTCGCCTCGACCGGGCGGGCCGTGGTCGCCGTGCTGGAGCGCCTCGGGCATCAGGTGGAGTTTCCCGCCGCGCAGAGCTGCTGTGGGCAGCTGCATTTCAACACCGGCTACCAGCGGGACAGCGTGCCGCTGGTGAGAGCCTTCACCGAGGTCTTCGCCGACGCCGACGCCGTGGTGGCGCCCTCGGCGTCCTGCGTGAGCATGGTCCGCGAGTACCACGCCCGCGCCGCCGAGATCTCCGGTGACCGCGGGCTGGCCACGGCGGTCGCGGAGCTGGTGCCCAGGGTGTATGAGTTCACCGAGTTCCTGACCGACGTCGCGCGGGTGACCGATGTCGGCGCCTACTTCCCGCACCGGGTCACCTACCACCCCACCTGTCACGGGCTGCGAATGCTGGGCTTGGGCGACCGGCCCCTGCGACTGCTGCGCGCGGTGCGCGGCATCGAGCTGGTCGACCTGCCCGGTGCCGCGGAGTGCTGCGGGTTCGGCGGCACCTTCGCCATGAAGAATCCCGATGTCTCCGTGGCCATCGGCGTCGACAAGGTCGCCAACGTGCTGGACACCGGCGCCGAGGTGCTCACCGCGGCCGACAACTCCTGCCTGCTGCACCTCGGCGGCCTCATCTCACGCGGCCGAAAGGACATCCGCGTCATGCACCTGGCCGAGATCCTGGCGGCGCGGCCATGAGCGGAACCTGGCTTGGCATGCCGCCCTTTCCCACCGCGGCCCGCCAGGCGCTGGCCGATGACACACTGCGCGCCAACCTGCGCATGGCCACCACGACGATCCGCGCCAAACGGGACGCCGTCGTCGCCGAGCGCGCCGACTGGCAGCGACTGCGGTCGGCGGGCAAGGCGATCAAGGACCACACACTGTCCAACTTGGACCGCTACCTCGTCGAGCTGGAGCGCAACGTCACCGCCGCGGGCGGTGTCGTGCACTGGGCGCGCGACGCCGCCGAGGCCAACCGCATCGTCACCGGACTGGTGCGCGCCGCGGGCGCCGACGAGGTGATCAAGGTCAAGTCGATGGCCACCCAGGAGATCGAGCTGAACGAGGCGCTGGCCGCCGCCGGGATCACCGCCCACGAGACCGACCTGGCCGAGCTGATCGTCCAACTGGGACACGACCGCCCCTCCCACATCCTGGTGCCCGCGATACACCGCAACCGCAAGGAGATCCTGGAGATCTTCCGCCGCGAGATGCCCAGCGTGCCGCCCGATCTGACCGACGACCCCGTGGCGCTGGCCGCCGCGGCCCGCGTGCACCTGCGGCGGAAGTTCCTCACCGCCAAGGTCGCGATCTCCGGCGCGAACTTCGCCGTCGCCGATTCCGGCACCCTGGTGGTGGTGGAGTCGGAAGGAAACGGGCGGATGTGCCTGACCCTGCCCGAGGTGCTCATCAGCGTCGTCGGCATCGAAAAGCTCGTGCCCACCTGGCAGGACCTGGAGGTGATGCTGCAACTGCTGCCGCGATCGTCCACTGGGGAGCGGATGAACCCCTACACATCCACCTGGCGCGGCATCACCCCCGGCGACGGACCCCGGGAGTTCCACCTGGTGCTGCTGGACAACGGTCGCACCGACGCGCTGGCCGACGAGATCGGCCGCCAAGCGCTGCGTTGCATCCGCTGCTCGGCCTGCCTCAACGTCTGCCCGGTTTATGAGCGGACCGGCGGCCACGCCTATGGATCGGTCTACCCCGGCCCCATCGGGGCCATCCTCACCCCTCAACTGCGGGGCATCACCGCCGATGCCGTCTCCCCGACGCTGCCGTTCGCCTCCACCCTGTGCGGCGCCTGCTACGAGGTGTGCCCGGTGATGATCGACATCCCGCAGGCCCTGGTCCACCTCCGTGCGCAGGCCGTGCGGGCCAAGGGGGCTTCCGCGGAGCGCGCGGTGATGGCCCTCGCGCGCTGGACGCTGCGCACACCACGGCTGCTGGCCGCCGCACAGCGACTGGCCGCGGTGGCCGGTCGGCTGCTCGGACGGCGTGGCCGCATCGGCAGGCTGCCTGGCCCGCTCTCCGCGTGGACCAACGACCGCGACATCCCCACGCCGCCCGCCGAGTCGTTCCGGACCTGGGCGCGGCGCACCGGGAGGAGCTCATGACCGCCCGCGACGACATCCTCAGCAGAGTCCGCGCCGCCCTGTCCACAGTGGAGCCCGCACCGCCCGTGGCGCATCAGGTCGCGAGCGAGGCGCCGGGCCATGACGCGGTCGACCTGGTGACGCTGTTCGCCGAGCGGGTGGCCGACTACCGCGCCACCGTGGTGCGAACTGCGGAGTCCGATATCGGCGTCGCCGTCGCCGAGCAGGTCGCGCGACTGGGCTTGGACGGCCCCGTGGTGACACCGGCCGACGTGCCCCTGACGTGGGCGCCGCGGGCCTTGCGGGACGACCCGCCGCTGAGCGTGGCCACGCTCGCCGAGGCGACGGGCGTGGTCACCGGGTGCGCGCTCGCCATCGCCGAGACCGGCACCATCGTGCTCGACACCGGCCACGCCCAAGGCAGGCGAGCGCTGACACTCATACCCGACCTGCACCTCTGCGTCGTCCGCGCGGATCAGATCGTGGCCACGGTGCCGGAGGCACTCGCGCGCCTGGACGCCACCCGCCCGACCACCTGGATCAGCGGGCCGTCGGCCACCAGCGACATCGAACTCGCCCGCGTCGAAGGTGTGCACGGCCCTCGCACACTGGTCGTGCTCTTGACCGAACCGTGATCGGAGCGGTGGCGGTACTGCTAGCAGCCCTTCGGCCTGCGCCGCGGCCGGTCCGTGACCTGCGCTTGACGCGTGCCGAACGCGATAGACACGGCCTATCACACGAGAGCAGCGCAGTGGTAGCGATCAGGCAGGCGCGGTTCCTAGTGTTCCCGCCATGTCCACTGTGCACCGACCGAACATCGTCCTGGTACTCGCCGACGATATGGGTTACGGCGATTTCGGCCGGTTCAACGGCGGGGCCTCGCGCACCACGGCGTTGGATCAGTTGTGCGCCGAAGGCCTCGCGCTGACTCAGCACTACTCGGCATCACCGGTCTGCGCGCCCGCGCGGGCGGCCCTGCTCACCGGCCGCTACCCGCACCGGACCGGGGTCGTGGACACCCTCGAGGCCCGCGGCCTGGACCGCCTGGCTCTCCGCGAGCACACGCTCGCCGAGTCGCTGGCGGCCGCGGGCTACCGCACCGGGCTGGTCGGCAAGTGGCACAACGGCGCGTTCGACGCCCGGTACCACCCGAACCAGCGGGGTTTCGCGGAGTTCACCGGTTTCCGCGGCGGCTGGCAGGACTACTGGGACTGGCGGCTGGAACGCAACGGAACCGCCTTCGGCTCGGACGGGCGGCACCTGACCGACGTCATCACCGCCGAGGCCGTCGACTTCGTCCGCAGGCACCGGGCAGAGCCCTTCTTCCTGCACGTCGGCTACACCGCGCCGCATTTCCCGTTCCAGGCGCCGGAAGCGCTGATCGAGGAGTTCAGCACGCCCGGCCGCAGCCGCGCCGTCGCCACCATCTACGCGATGATCCACCAAATGGACCGCGGTATCGCCGCGCTCCGGGACGAGTTGGCCGCTCTCGGCATCGCCGACAACACGCTGCTGCTGTTCTCCAGCGACAACGGTCCCCAGCTCGACGGGGTGGGGGAGTCCTGCACTGTCCGCCACAACTGCGGGTTCGCGGGCGGCAAGATGCTGGTCAGCGAGGGCGGCATCCGGCTACCGATGATCCTCAGCTGGCCGGACGGCCTACCCGCGGGGGCGGAGTCGGACACGTTCGTCCACTTCACCGACTGGTTCCCCACCCTGGCCGCGATCGCGGGCGCCGAACTGCCCGAGGGAGCCAAACTCGACGGCATCGACATCGGCGACGCCCTGCGTGGCCAGGCATCTGCCGCCCAACCCGCCCGCTTCTGGCAGTGGAACCGGCTGCGTCCGCTGGGCCACTGCAACGCCGCGATGCGCGACGGCCGGTGGAAGCTGGTGCGGCCCGCGCTGGACGCCGCAATGAGCCTGCCCGCCGCCGAACTGCGGCTGGACCAGGACGTCAAACGCCATCCCGAGCGCTACGACCGGTTGGTCGAGGCGACGCCCCTGGAACTGCCCGAACCGCGCGTCGGCGAGGACCAAGAGCGCTCATTCCTGTTCGACCTGCTCGCCGACCCTGGCGAGAAGCACGACCTGTCGTCCCTGCATCCCGACATCGTCTCCCGGATGGAAGCGGAGCTGAGCGCGTGGTTCGAGGACGTGGAGAACGATCGGAGGTCCATTCGTGACTGACTTGTCCGCGCCCGCGGTGACGACACCGACGGCCGACCAACCGCGCGCGAACTACACCATCCTGGTGGCGTTGCTCGGCGCGTTCCTCGACGGCTACGACTTGATGATCATCGCCGGAGCGTTGCTGTTCATCAAGGTCGAGCTCGGCCTGACCGCGGGGGAGGTGGGTTGGGTCGGCGCGATCGCCTTCGCCGGGATGGTCGTCGGCGCACTCGTCTTCGGACGTGTCACCGACCGCATCGGCCGCCGAGGCGCGTTCGCCTTCGTGCTGGTCCTGTTCGTGATCGGCTCGCTGGTCTCCGCGCTCGCGGTCACCCCGCTGATGCTCATCGCGGGCCGTGCGATTGTCGGCCTGGGCATCGGAGCCGACCTGCCGGTGAGCACCACCCTGATCGCCGAGGCCGCGCCCGCCAACAAACGCGGCACGCTGACCGGCATGATGCAGGTCTTCTGGTTCGGCGGTGCCGCGGCCTCCGGCCTGGTCGGAGTCGGCCTGTACGCGCTGCTGGGTGCCCAGTCCTGGCGGTGGATGCTCGCCAGCGCCATCGTCATCGCGGCGATCGTGATGATCATGCGGCAGCGGGTGCCGGAGAGCACCCGATGGGCCCGTGCCCACAACCGCGCCCCTACCTCCGAGCCGATGGCAACCAACCCCGCGGCGCCGGTGCGGACCTGGCAGGCGCTGTGGGGACCCGGCGTTCGCGCCGCGCTGGCGTTCTCCTGCCTGTTCTGGTTCCTGGTGACCATCCGCGGGGCGGGCTACAACCTCTACACGCCGACTTTCCTCAAGGAGATCGGCCTGTCCGGAGTGACCGTGTCGCTGTGGCTGGGCACCGCGGTGAACGTGGTGAACACCCTCGCCGCGCTGGCCGGGGTCTACTACCTGGACCGGATTGGCCGCCGCCGGATCATCCTGTGGTGCTGGGCCATCCCCACCGCCCTCACCTTCGGCCTGGCCGCGATCAGCAGCGGCGACGCGGTCCTGATGTTCACGATGATCCTCATCTCCGCGCTACCACTGCAATTGCTGGCGATGGCGCTCTTCCCGCTGTCGGTGGAGCCGTTCCCGACCCTGGTCCGCGGCACCGCGCAAAGCCTGTCCTCAGCCAGCGGCAAGGCAGGCGGCTTCATCGCCGTGCTCGCCTTCCCGCCACTACTGGCAGCCCTTGGTTGGCGCGACATGACCCTCCTCTTGGCCGCCGTGATGACCGTCGGGCTCATCCTCGGCTTGCTCATCAAATTCCCCGAGACCCGCAACCGCAGCCTCGAATCCCTCGAAGCCGACCTGACCACCAACCGCCAGTGACAACGAGCCTCGCCGCCGCAAAGCGGCGCCCTTCCGGCCGCCCTGTACGTCAGTACCACGCCACGGCGAGATCTTCTGCTGGATTGGACCAATGCTGAATCAAACCAGGTGCCCGCGCGGCAAGCAGGAAACATGCCACGCGGACTGATCCGATCGTGGTGATGTGGTTGGCCGAGGGATGCCGGTTCAGGAGAACGAACTCTCGTTCTTCCTCGCTCAGCTCAGGTGTGGCGGGGCGAGTGGAAGGGTGACCCGGATGGTGAGTCCTCCGCCGATGTTGGCGTCGGCGGTGACGTTGCCGCGATGGGCCAGGACGATGGAGCGCGCGATCGCCAGCCCCAGTCCGTGTCCGGGGCGGTTGCCGCTGATCCGTGGTTGCGGGCGGTAGAAGGGTTCGAAGAGGCGGTCGGTGGCCTTCGGGTCGACGGTGGGTCCGGTGTTTTCGATCTTCAAGGTCACCATGCCGTCCGAAGCCACTGTGTCGTTCTGGTGGATCGCGGCGTGTACCGACCCACCGGGCGTGTTGTGGACGAGGGCGTTGTCGAGCAGGTTGAGTACGAGCTGTCGCAGGAGTGACGCGTTGCCGTTGACCCGGCATTCCGGGCTCTGTGCGACGTTGAGATCGACTTCCTTGGCCGCTGCCAGGGATGCCCGTTCGGTGACGGCGAGGGCGAGGAGTGCCGCGAGGTCGACCGGTTCGGGATCGGGTTCCGCGTGTTCGGCGGCGGCCAGCCGGAGCAGCGCGGTGACGATGGTGATGTTGCGTTCGTTGGTCTCGGCGAGCATCGGCGCGAGTTCGGCGAGTTCCGCGCCGGAACTGCCGTTCATGGCCACTTGGAGAATGCTGCGGGTGGTTGCCAACGGGGTCAGTAGCTCGTGGGAGGCGTTGGCGGCGAATCGTTGGTGGGCGGCGAACGACTCCTGGAGGCGGGTGAGCATGGCGTCGAAGGTGTCGGCGAGTTCCTTGAGCTCATCGGCGGGGCCTGCGGCGTTGATGCGGTAGTGCAGGGCTCCGGCGCCGGCGTTGGCGGCGGCCCGGCTGATGGCGTGCAGCGGCGCGAGCAAGCGCCGCGTGATGATCCACCCGGCGGCCAGTCCGACCGCGGTCACCAGGAGCAATCCGGCGATCGAGGTGGCGAGCACCATGCCCCAGACGTCCTGTTTGCTGCGCAGCGCGATGGTGACAGACCGTCCTGGTACGACCTGGCCCGACGGCGCCGGTGAGATCAGATCAGGGGAAGCGACGGTGGGGCCCGGCATAGGGTCGATCGGCGGGCCGGTGGCGGGGGCGCCCAGTTCATAGGTCGGGAGAAAACGGATACCGACGTAGATGATGACGACCATCAGCATGCCCGAGGTGACCAGTGCGGCGGCGAAGCCCAGGAACAGACGGACCCTGATGCTGAGTGTCCTGCTCATGTCGGAGTGCCCAGGTAATACCCGGCACTGATCGCGGTGTGGACGAGTTGCGGATCGCCCAGCTTCTTGCGCAGGGTGTGAATGACGAGCCGGACCGCGTTGGTGAAGGGATCGGCGTGGTCGTCCCACGCCTTCTCCAGCAGATACTCGGCGGACAGGACACCACCGTCGGCGCGCATCAGCAGTTCCAGGACGGCGAGTTCCTTGGGGGCCAGCCGTACTTCCCGGCCTGTGCGGGTGACCCGGCGACGGTGGGTGTCGAAGGTAATGCCTGCGAAGGTCAGCACGGGAGGGTAAGCCTGAGGGCTGCGACGGTACAGCGCGCGCAACCGGGCGATCAGTTCCGGGAAGTCGAAAGGCTTGGCCAGGTAGTCGTCGGCGCCCAGACCGAGCCCCTCGACCTTGTCACCGAGGCGACCTGCGGCGGTCAGCATGAGGATGCGGCAGTCCGGTTTGAGCGTGACCAGCCTGCGGCAGACCTCGTCGCCGTGCACCCCCGGCAGGTCGCGATCGAGGACCACCGCGTCGTAGTCGTTGACGGTCAGCCATTCCAATGCGGTTGTACCGTCGTGCACGACATCGGCCGAGATCGCCTCTCTCCGCAGTCCGATCTCGAGAACTCGCGCCATGTACTCCTCGTCCTCGACCACCAGCACTCGCACGACCGACACAAATACCACAGGGCGTGTATGAAGCGTGTATGAGCTCGTCGTCCGATTCAAACACCAGACACAACCGCGGGCCGATACGGTGAATTACCGAAGTGCGATCCTGTTCTCGGTTCTATCAAAGGGATTCATCGTCGTCGTCATCAATGTCGGTCGATGAGTTCGACTCGGCCTTTCACGGTTTGTGATCGGGAAACATTCCGATATTCACCCCAAAGGAGTCTCGGTGATCACTCGCGGCACCCAGTCGAACCCCGGCAAATACCGGGTCCGGCAATCCGGCCGTCGTATGCGAGCGCGCACGCTGTCATGGGGGACGAGCCTGCTTGTGATGATCGGCCTGACCCTGGCGCCTGCGCAAGCGCAGGCGATCATGGGCGGCACGGAGGCCGATAGGCCTGTCCCATGGATGGCGTCCTTGCAGACCGATGATGGCACACCCGTATGCGGAGGAACTCTCGTTGCCCCGCAATGGGTTCTGACTGCCTTCCATTGCACTGTGTACGACACTGAGTTCCGGGTCAGAATCGGTAGCCTCGACCGGACTCAGGGCGGTGCCCTCGCCGCGGCGGCCGAAATCCATCCCCATCCTGACGCACGCTTCGATCCTGACACGCACACGATCTCCGGGGTCGACCTGGCTCTTGTCAAGCTGGACCATCCGGTCACGGCCCGACCGATCCGGCTCGCGCCTGGGACACCCAGCACCGGCACGCCACTGCGGCTGCTGGGATGGGGCTACACCTGCGGTGAGGAAGGCTGTGAACCCCCGAGCCTCTTGCGACAGGTCGAACTCCCGGTGGGCACCTGCGACCGGCCGGGTGTGCAGTCCATTTGCCTGCGCGATCCCAGCCGCGGTGCGGGCCACGGAGATTCAGGCGGGCCCGGCCTGATCAGGACCTCCGATAGCTGGCGCCTGGCAGGCGTGGCTCATTCAGCCATCACCAACACAGACACAAAGCAGCACCTGTCCACTTACGTAGACGTGGCCGCTTACCAGGATTGGATCCACACAACTGCGGAAATCAAACCGCCGTGGTGTCAAGCGGATTGACCGTGCACCTGCGGTTCCGATCTTCGTGGCACATCGGATGAGTTCGAACTCGATGGGTCGGAAAGCTGTCCTGCGGTGGCGTGGCCCGTAGGCAAAACGTTCGAGTCAACAAGCCAGGCGGCCTGCTCGTCGAGCGACCGAAAGAGGCGGCGGCCTCATGAACCAAACATTATTCGCTTAACCGATTGTCGAAGGCTTTCTTGGTCGACCACCCCCTTGAGTTACTTGCCAGAAGGTTCAGGGATGACACGGAGACTACATGGGGCCCGCGCTGGCGTGGCGGCGCTGCTCGTCTTGCTCCTGTTCAGTACGACGGTCGATGCGACGGCAGCGACTGCCGTCGCATCGACCACTGACGATGGCATCAACGTCACGCATTACGCCGTCAATCTGCGTTATCAATCGGACCCGGAGACTTTGTCCGGTGTCGCCACCATTCTGGCCACCGCCACCCGCAAGTTGTCGCAGTTCGACCTCCATCTCCTGCTCGCGGTCTCGTCGGTCTCGGTGAACAACGAACTGGCCGGGTTCCCACCAAAGACGGCCGGCTCACAGTGAACCCCACAACGCCGATCGCGGACGGCACCGACTTGCTCATCGTGGTCCGCTACCGTGACAACCCGGCCGACTATCCCCCTAGTGGTGAGCACGGCTGGGGATGGCGGCATTCCCCGACCGGGGCCGTGGCTGTCGTCAGTTCTCCTTGGTGGTACCCGAGTTCCTTCGACGCGGCGGACAAAGCGACCTTCGACGTGTCGATCATCGTTCCTCGGGGGGTCGAGGCCGTGGCCAACGGCACGCTGCAGCACGGCGCTCTTCCGGTACCCGGCGGTGACCAATGGTACTGGCGGGGCGACACGCCGCAGGTCAGCGCGCTGGCGCTGCTCGCGATCGGCCAGTACGAGCTGCGAACCTCGACCGGTCCGACGGGTCAGCCCGTGGTCACCGCCTACAGCACCGATCTCGGTGATCTCCGCGCTCCGGCTCTCGCTTCGGTCGAGCGGACTCCGGAAATTGTCCGGTCCCTGTCGAACTGGTTCGGCCCGTATCCGTACAACGCGCAGGGCGGTGTGGTGGACTCGGCGTTCTTCAACGTGGTCGCGACAGCAACCCGGCCGATTTATGCGGGCAGCTATTTTCAGAGTGGCGCGAACGCGTCGATGGTCGCCCATGAGAACGCACACCAGTGGTACGGCAACGCGGTGCACCCGATCAGCCTCGATACCCGATGGATGTCGGAGGGATTCGCCACCTACGCGGAATTCCTCTGGTCGGAACACGAAGGCCTCGGCACCGCGGCCGAGCTCGCCCAGTACTACTACGATCGGTTCCCCGCGGATCATCCGGACTGGCGGCAGCCACCTGCCAACCCCGACCCGGACAGCAACTCGGCATTCCCGGTCTACACCAGAGGCGCGCTGACGCTGCAGGCCCTTCGCACCGCGGTCGGCGACGACATGTTCTTCAACATCATGCGCACCTGGGCTGTCGAGCAGGAGCTCGACAGGGCACCGGCCACAGCCGACTTCATCGAACACGCCGAACGGATCGCCGGCACGGACCTCGACAGCCTGTTCCAGGCCTGGCTCTACGCCGCAGAGCGCCCCGCGGTCGGCCCCAATGGGCCGGCGCCGGCCAACCAGACGGCCGAACCCAAGTCCCACGACCAGATCACTGCCAACGGTCAGCTCCTGGTACGGCAGAACGACCTTTCCCGGAGGTTACTTCCTGTTGCGCCCGCGTGAGTCCGCTGGTGCGTTCGCGGTTCCGAGGATGTTTTCGCAACAGCTCGCGAGGGTGTGGCTGTCCAGGACCTGCAGGACCGCCTGTTCGGCTTGGTTTTGTATCCGGGTGAAGAACTCGCGGCCGCGTCCGGCGTTGAGGTTGCTCTGGCACTCGGCTCGCCGGTTGTCCCACATCGGTTTGTCGCCCACGGCGGCCAGGTAGATGTCGCGCAGCGTGATGCGGTCGGGTGGTTTTGCCAGTCGCAGGCCGCCGTGGCGGCCGTGGGTCGAGGTGACCAGACCGGCGTGGATCAGCGGGGCGGTGAGGCGCCGGACGAGTACGGGGTTGATGTCCAGCGCCTCGGCGAGTTCGGAGGAGCTGCGCACCGGGCGGCTGTCCTGACCGGCGGCTGCGAGCAGCATCATGACGTCGAGAAGCACGGGAAACCGCAGATCCGGCATGTCCGGCCTCCTTCCTGCCCGTCCGCGTGAAGTGTAACCGACGGAGTAGCACTTTGCCGCCTTATGTGTCACTCTCGGAGTGTCATATTGGTTGTGGCTCGCTGTGGGCCACGGTGCGGCACGGGAGGAACCATGAGAGCGGTCGGTTTCACGGAGTTCGGCGGACCCGAGGTGATGCGGATCCTGGAGTTGCCCCAACCGCAGCCGGGTCCGGGCCAGGTGCGGATCAAGGTCGCTGCCGATGTCAACCCGGCGGATCTGAAGATCCGGTCCGGCGCCGCCCCGAAGCGTTTCCCGGACCTGTTTCCGGTTTCCGATGTCTATGTGGTGGGGCTGGACGCGGCTGGTGTGGTGGATGCGGTAGGCGAGGGCGTGCGGCCGGAGTTGGCCGTGGGCACGGAGGTGATCGCGGTCCTGCCGGCACGCAAGACCGAAGGGGCCAGGCCGAGTACGTGGTGGCCCCGGCGGAATCAGTGGTGCGCGCCCCGGTGGGCGCGGACTTGATCGCGGCGTCCACCCTGCTGATGAACGCGTTGACCGCCCGGATGGCCCTGGACACGCTGCACCTCGCGCCCGGTGCGACGGTGGCGATCACCGGCGCGGCCGGCGCCGTCGGCGGCTACGCCGTCCAACTGGCCCGAGCCGATGGATTGACGGTGATCGCCGATGCCGCCGACCGGGACCGCGACCTGGTGGCAGGCCTCGGCGCCGACCACGTCGTGGACCGCGGCCCTGGGTTCGCCGACCGCGTGCGCCAAGTCCGGCCGGACGGGGCCGACGGCGTGATCGACACGGCAGGGCTCGACGACGCCGTCGCACCGGCTGTGCGGGATGGCGGAACCATCGCCTCGGTCAACAGGCACAGCGGCAGCACTGAACGCGGTGTGCGCTGGTCGTCCCCCATGGTCGGCGACCGGTTCACCGACACCGAGACGCTCACCCGGCTGCGCGACCAAGCCGAATCGGGCGTGCTCAGCCTGCGGGTCGCCAAAACCTTCCCCGCCGACCAAGCAGCCGAGGCACACCGCTACCTCGCCGCAGGCGGCGTCCGCGGACGCCCCGTACTCACCTTCTAACTTCCCCCGGAACAGGCATCGCCCACGGTGTGGGTGTCGAAAGGACCAGATTGTGAAGGCTGTTGGTTTTACCGAGTTCGGCGGACCCGAGGCGATGCGTGTTCTGGATCTCCCGGAACCACACGCCGGACCCGGCCAGGTACGGATCAAGGTGCACGCCGCCAGCACGAATCCCACCGACGCCTCACAACGGTCGGGGGCCTCAGCCCGGATGCGGCCCGAGATGTTCCCGCCATCGCCGCACTACGTCATCGGGTTCGATGCGGCGGGTGTGATCGACGAGGTGGGTGCGGGCGTGCGCCCGGAGCTGGCGCGAGGATCCCAGGTCATTGCCGTGGTCCGGCCGGTGCAGAACGGTGCGCAGGCCGAGTACCTCGTCGTCGACCAGGAATCGGTGGTCCTCGCGCCCCGGAAAGCAAGCCTCGCCGAAGCCTCCACGCTGCTGATGAACGCCTTGACCAGCAGACTCGCCCTGGACCTGATGGACCTGCCCCCCGGTGCGACCATCGCGGTCACCGGCTCCGCAGGCGCGGTCGGCGGCTACGCCATCGAACTGGCCAAGGCCGACGGGCTCACCGTCATCGCCGACGCCGCGGACCAGGACCGGCACCTGGTCGAAGGATTCGGCGCCGACCACGTCATACCCCGCGGAGCGGATTTCGCCGAACACGTGCGTGCCCTCGTGCCCGACGGTGTAGACGGCGTCGTCGACGCCGCCGTGCTCACCGACGCGGTCACCGGCGCCGTCCGCGACGGCGGAGTCATCGCCTCACTGCGTTTCCACACAGGCTCCACCGAACGCGGTGTGCGCTGGGTGACCCCCATCGTCACGACCTATTACAAGAACACCGCAAAACTCCAGGCATTGCGGGACCAGGCCGACAACGGGGTGCTGTCCCTGCGCGTGGCCGGAACCTATCCGGCCGAGCAGATACAAGCGCTCCACGAAGCACTCGAAGCAGGAGGCATCCGAGGGCGCCTGGTCATCACCTTCTGACCGGCCACCACCAACACACCCACAACTGGAGACGGCGTGCGAGGAGCAGTGGGTCGTCGACAACAGCGGAGCCCCGCTACTCCCGGCATGTCGCTGACGGGATCGTGGCCCTGCGCGAAGGCCGGCTCGGCTTCAGCGTTGCCGTCGAGCCCGTGCGCTCGCACTGCGGTCGGAGTCAGCAAAACACCAATTCGAGCTGGCCCCTGACCTCGGCGGGTACCTCGTGTGTAGGCACCGAATTTGGCTGGCCTGACCGGAAGCGTTGATCATCGACATCGTGGCTGGCGATCACGTATCCCGGGGACCATGGACCTGGTCCTGGAAAGCCTCAACCAGTTCCACCTCTGGCACCAACAGGTCAATCACCGAACCCAGTTCGACGAACTCACCGACCTGCCCAACCGCCGTCACTTTCTCCACCGCGCCGACGCCACCCTGGCCACAGCGTCGGCCGACACCCCGGTCGGGCTGTGCGTCATCCGACTCGACGAACTGCCCGACATCATCCACACCCTCGGCCACAGCGTCGGCGACGCCGTGGTCCGCACCACAGCACCCCGCATCATCGGCGCGATCTCCGGGATACCCGGCACCACCGTCGCCCGTCTCGACCGGAACTCCTTCGCCGTGCTGCTCAGCGACCCCGACAGCTGGACCAGCATCAGCGACATGGTCAAACGGATGGTCGCCTGGATCTCCGAACCCGTCGGCGGGCTGCCGGGGAACTGCCCGGCAGCGGCTCTATGGCTCGGTGCGCGACTTCCTCATCGTCTTCTACCTTCCCGAACTGGTGCAGCGGCGGGCTTCCTCCGCAGACGGTGATCCGGACGTTCGCGCCGCGTATGGTTCCTATTCGCAGTGCACGACGGCGAAGGGCTACAGTGTTGCCACTCCCGCGGATGCCCTCGCTCTGGCCAAGACGTACTACCCGGCAGGCGGCCGGCAGAGCGCTGTAAATGACGAGAAGACAATTGCGGTCACGGATGCCAGGTGTCGGATCAGCGCCCAGCTGCACGAACGTCGCTCTGAAGCGGTCCATCGCATCATCCGAAGCTGGCTGGCGGACAATGAGGCAGCCGTGTCCGACGCCCACTCAGTGCTGCAAGGTGCTCTGGCCGAAGCTTCCGCGGTGGTCGGCTCCGGCGCCACCGCAACCGACGGTCACTCGAAGTGAACCGCGATGTCGGTAATAGAATGGTCGGGTGTACAGCTGGATCCACTGACGGTCGGCGGAGTAGTTGCGTGGGACAAGCTACACAGCATCTCGCCTAGGCACCCTTACACCCGCGATGACTACGAGCGCGTCGCTACCGCGTCCACCGAGCAACTCGTCAGTACGCCGAACTGCTCGGCACGACTTGCCTGGAGAAGCGGCTACTCGGAGGAGATGGCAGATCTGCTCACCGTCTCCGGCATAGGTATCCCGAATGCAGAGGCCACACCCACAGGCACATGCTTCGGCGAGATTCTGCTCCGAGTCGGATCCGCCCGAATCGAACTCGACGGCCCGCACCAGCCCCGAAGGCGCCTCGACATCCCGAGCTAGCACGGCTGAGCTTCTGGCGAGGCAGTCGACGTACCTTGTCTCCCGCGACGGACTGAACCTGTCCTTTCCGTTCGGCGAGCTGTTACCCCTCACCACGGCACGAAGGGGCGCGGAACGGGACCGGTCCCAGCGGGGCTGCACCACCATGACCACCGTCAGTTCATCCTCTATTCGGAAGTGAGTGGATCATGACAGTGTCGACTGTAGGGATCACCAAAGCGATCAGAGCGTTGACACTTGCCCTCCTCAGCGGCGCACTGATGTTCTCTCCCGCCGTCCCCGCAATCGGGCAGACGAAGCAAGACTCAGTACGAGGAAGCGAAATCGTGCGGGTTGACTCGGCCGGGACCAACGCTGTCTACAAGGTCATCAACCGGCACAGCAAAAAATGCCTGGAAATCCTAGGGTGGTCCACGGCGTCTGATGCCGACGCGGGCCAGTGGGACTGTCACGGAGGAAACAACCAACGATGGGAATTCATCCGCACCTCCGGATCGACGTACCAACTGCGCAACATCCACAGTGGGCTCTGTCTGTACGCGTACAGCAAGAGCACCGGCACCGTGGCGAAGCAGCTTCGTTGTGACCACCCCGAGTACCGATACACCACCCTCTGGACCTCCAGCGGCAGTTCAAGCAACAAGACCTGGCGCTTCAAATCCGTCTACGGACTGTGCCTGGAGACCCTCGGCTGGTCGACCGCCAACGGCGCCAAGGTGGGCACCTGGAGTTGCACCGGCGGCAACAATCAGTACTGGTACTAGGAGAATGCTTGTGGTTCTCCAGGGACGCCTATGTAAACACAGCTGGAGCCCACACCGGCCGGACCCTTCTCAGTATTGACTGCCGTTCCCCGATGACAATCTGCTGCCGATCCGTGAACTCGGGCGAGCCCTTGCCCGTCAACGATTGATCGGCAGCATTTCGGAAGTGCTTTATGCGTATCGGAACCGCGTGGTTGCTCGGATGTGTGCTCGCCCTCGGCGGTTGTGCCTTCAACGACCCGGCACAAGCGCGAAGCCGACTGCCCAGCACGCGCCTGCACCACGTGAGGCGATGGTGAAGTGGGGGACGAGGCGTGCACGAACGAGGCGGTGCTGGAGAGGGCGCCCCCAGCGGCGAGGTGTCCGACTCGGGGTTGGGGGCGACGGCGGCGAGATGTCGCGGGGAAGCCATTCGGAGCGACTTCCCTGCCTTTGTCAGATAACACGCTCGAAAGGGGTGTCCTCCCGCGACCTGTTCCCGCAGGACCGGAATCGAGATTTGTCAGAAACACGCCATTATCTGACAAGATGATTCCCGCGGATAGGCCCGGAAATCCCGAAGCTGATGTGAGGCGTCAAGCGCTGACCCGGGATACGTCACCAGGTGCCAGTTGTAGGCGCCACGTCGTGTCGGTGCCGCGCGGGTAGGTCGCTCTGGACGTTGGCAGTGATGACGCTTCATCGCTGACATTCCCGGGCCTGCGGTTCGCTGGCTGATTAGGTGCCGACTGGCCAACGGGGGGCACGCCCTCAGTGCACGGCCCCGAACTTCGAGGCGAACATGTTCTTGGGCACGTCATCTCGGGTGATCGACGAACGAGTACAACTGCGCTTGAGCGGTCACCGCGAGATCGGCTTGGCGTTGCCGTCCAACGGCGTCCCGTCGAGGGCGGTGCTGGTCTGCCGCTCGGTCACGCGAACGTCGATCGCGGTGCGGCTGTGCGGGAACCGAACGAACTCGAGGAGAACGAACCCCTGCCGCCTGTTCCCTCGCACGGCGTCGTCCATAGGCCGGATGTCGAGTCCTTCGAACAACCAGTCGTAGACGGATCGCGCGTCTGCTTCCTCCCACCCCTTCAACGCCCCGGCGTGGACCCCGAGGGTCAACATCTCGGCCAGGTAGGCGGCATCGGCGTAGGTTCTGGTCTGGATCTCCAACCGGTCGAACTCGTGCTCTCGGCCGAACCACCATATGCCGCTGACGGAGGTGACTCCTTCCGTCAGCGGTGTGGCGTGCAGCAACCACCGGTACTCAGGCATGCCGGGCGCGTGCTTGAGCCAGGCCTGCTCGCCACCTGTGATCCCGGGAAAAGGGGTCGGGGGAACCTCGGGCCAGTCGATCTCGGGGCAGTGCCAAGCGGCCACCCAGGCCCGCACTTTCTCCCGGTTGGCGAGGAACTTCGCCCGTATCTCGTCCGCATGCCGGCGCTTCGAACGACGGAACATCCCGCACCTCCTGGACAACGCCTCAATCTAGTTGAGCTCTGCCGACGTCTTACCCCAGCAGTCGACCACGGGGTGTAGGGACGTGGCCGCGCACTGTGGCGATCCCGCAGGTCGCGTCAGCACCCCTGCACGCGGTAGCCCGCGCCGTTCTCGCGGATGCACGGCCTGACCGCCGCCATCCTCGACCAGACCCGGCCAGGTCACGTACTGCGAAGGCTGGCCCTGGCCCCCCTCGCGGCCGCCGGCGGGCTGCCGCTCTCGGCGTTCACCGCGACCACGGCGGAGCAGACCGCCGTCCCGCACCCCGACGGCGACCCCGCCCGCAACCGCACCGTCACCCTGCTGATCACCCCGAACTGATCCTGGTCCACGAGTCGGTGCGGGCACTTCGGCGGGAAGCGCCCGCACCGATGACCGTGGTGTCTTAGCGGTAGACGCGGACCCAGTCGACCTCGAACACGGCGGGACGCAGGCCGCCCGCGCCGGTGAAGTTGTCGAGTTGGATGTTGAGGTGCCCCGACGGCATGGACTGGATGTCCCCGCGGTCGGCGTTCGCGCCACCGGACAACCGGAACCACTCGACACCGTCGACGTAGCCGACCAGCGCCCGCTCCGTCCACTCGAAGGCGAAGTTGTGCCACTGCGTCATGTCCAGCGGGCAGAGGTCGCGGCGTTCCTTTTTGTCCGTCGGGCTTTTCGGATAGTGCAGGAACGCCGTGAGGCACTGCGCGTCCGGGTTGGAGTACTCGACCCAGTCGTACTCCCCGTTCTCCAGCCGGTTCCCCTCGGTCGGCCAGATTAGGTGCAGCGGGTGGTAGAGCCCGCCGTCTGTGCCGGTGTTGCGGGAGCGGGACCGGATCTCCCACCTGCCGTATTGGGCGTCGCGCTTCTGCCTGAGCCACCCCGTGTCGCCGTTGGCCTCGCCCCGCATGGTGAGCAGACCGTCCGCCACGGTGCTGTTCTTCGCGCAGCGGCGGCCGTTCCCGGCGTGGCCTGCCCAGCACCCGGCGGTGCCGCCGACGTCACCGGTGGGCACCGCCCACTTCGTGGGGTCGACCGGACCGGTGTGGTCGAACTCGTCGGAGATCGGCAGTGGATCACCCCAGCCGTGCCGCACCGCGGTCTGCGTCCGGTCGGCCGCCTGGTCGTCGTGGGTGACGGTCAGCCCGTGGATCTTCACCTCGCCGTAGTTGCTCTCGGCGCACGGTGAGGAGTTCTCGCAGTTGGCCTGGGTGTAGGCGCCCGCTTTGAAGTAGGCGCCGGAGAAGTTCCTCGAGATGGTGGTCTGGAGCACGCCGTTGTAGTAGGCCTTGATCTGGCCGTCCGCCACCACGAACTTCGCCTGGAACGGCGTGCCCAGCACATAGTTTTCGGTCACCAGGTGGTGCTTGGCGTCGTCGTTGGTGATCCAGAGCTTGGTGCCCTCCAACCGGAACACCGAAACATCGTCGGAGCCGCCGTGGATCTGGCCCACCACGATGCGCGGCCGCTCTTCGGGCAGCGCGGTGATGGCCTGGTCGATCACCATCGTGTGGGTACCCGAGGTCGACGACCAGCTCGCCTTGTCCTTGCCGGAGTTCGTCATCTCGCGCAGCTCCGAGCGCGGGTAGTTGGAGCCGCTGGTCGTGACGCCGTTGACGGCGGCGCGGAACCGAACCGCCGTGCAGTCCGGGGTCGTGGTGAACCAGGGGTCGATCGAGTACTTCGCGAGTTCCGGCTGTTCGATGTTGGTCGGTTTCTCGGGCTGCCCGATGGGCAGGCCGAGGTACCAGTTGGTCAGGTCGAGCACGTCAGCCGGGTACTGACAGCCGCCGCCTCCGTCGTCGGCGCCACTGATCGCGGTCTCGGTGATGCTGGTCCAGCCGTTGGCCGTGTTGCCGTGGCCGACGATGCGCACATACCGGGCGGTGCCGTCGTTGAAGTCGTAGCTCTGCGCCTGCAGGGTGGTGCCGCTGCTGGTCTTGCGCTCCAACACGGTTCGCCAGGACGACCCGTCGTCGGAGAGTTGGACGTCGACGGTGTCCTTCCTCGTGTCGCCCTTGTGCCAGGCGATGGACACCGAGCCGACGGTCTTCTTCGAGCCGAGGTCGTAGCGGATCCACACCCCGTCGCCCTCGGCGGACCAACGGGTGCTCAGGTCGTTGTCGATGGTGTTGGCCGGGACGTTGCCGTCATCGGCGCTGGCGGAGACCCCCGCGATGTCCAGCGGGTCGCCCGCCGCGGACGCGGCCGGGTAGGACACGGCCGAGACGCCCACCGCGGTCATCACCGCCAGGATCGTCCCAAGAGTTCGTCTCATCGGACCTCACTTCAGTCGAACACGAATCAACCGAAGTCACGCTGGCGGGTCGCGAGGGGACCGGTCCCGCGAACGGGAACATAGCTTTCGTCTTCGACACGCGGCCTCGACACGATGGGAACATGATGCGAGCAAACAGATTGGCCGCGGGTACTGCCGCCTGCGTGCTCTCGATCGGGCTGATCCTCGCTGCGCACGCCGGCGGCCGAGACCCCGGCGATGCGGGGTGGTGCACCCGGCCCGCACAGGTGCTCGACCTGAGGAACTGGAAGATCACCCTGCCGGTCGACGACCCGGAACAGCCCGGCAACCAGCCGCTGGATGTCGAACAGCCCCGGCTGAAGCGGTACGCGCTGGACCCGTGGTTCGTGCCCACCGAGGGCTGCCAGGGCGTTCGGTTCCGCAGTGCCGTCAACGGCGTGACGACCCCGAACAGCAGCTACCCCCGCTCCGAGCTGCAGGAGATGACGCGCGGCGGCACCGAACCCGCCCACTGGTCGCCGACCTCGGGGACGCACACCATGGTCATCGACCAGGCGATCACGCACCTGCCCAACGACAAGCCGCACGTGGTGGCGGGCCAGATCCACGACGGCAAGGACGATGTGACCGTCTTCCGGCTCGAAGCCGGCAAGCTCTACGTCACCGACGGGGACAACCCGCACCACGTCCTGATCGATGACCACTACGTGCTCGGCACCCGCTTCCAGGCCAAGTTCGTGGTGCGCGACGGCCGGATCGAGGCCTTCCACAACGGCGTGTACAAGGCGACGCTCCCGGCTACCTTCAGCGGCGCCTATTTCAAGGCCGGTGCGTACACGCAGGCCAACTGCGGCAAATCCGCGCCCTGCGACGCGGGCAACTTCGGCCAGGTCGTCGTCTACGGGCTCACCGTGACGCACCGCTGATTCGGTCCCGTCAAGGGATTTCAGGGAAAGGCTTCAGTAGCACAAGGGGATCGCTAAGCTGCGGAGCGTGCGCACGGGGGATGTGATCGAGGGGCGTTACGAGTTGGAGGACGCCCGCGGTTCCGGGTCCGGCGGGATGGTCTGGACAGCCTTCGACCGGAAGCTCAAGCGCAGGGTGGCGCTCAAGCGGCCGCACGTGATGATCAGCGAAGCCGATCGGATCAGGTTCCGCCGGGAGGCCGAGACCGCGGCGCAGGTGCACCACCCCAACGCGATCTCGGTGTTCGACGCGGTGGAAGCCGACGGCTGCTGGCTGGTGATGGAGTTCCTGCCCGCGGACAGCCTGGACCAGGTGCTGGCCAAGCGAGGCCCGCTGCCGCCCGCCTGGGTGGCGAAGGTGGGGGCGCAGATCGCGGCCGCGCTGGCCGCCCTGCACGAGCGCAAGATCGTGCACCGGGACGTGAAGCCGGGCAACGTCCTGGTCACCGACCAGGATCTGGCCAAGCTCACGGACTTCGGGATTTCTGTTTGGCGGGAGAACACCTGGACCCACGACGGCAGCGTCAGCGGAACCCCCGCCTATGCCGCACCTGAGGTGGCGGCCGGTCGCCCGGGTGACGAGGCCTCGGATGTGTTTTCGCTCGGCGCCACCATGTTCGCCGCTCTCGAAGGCAGCGCTCCTTTCGGCACCGGCGAACCGGTGGAACTGCTCGATCGGGCCCGCCGGGGCGAGATCCGGCAGCCGTCTCGAGCAGGCCCGCTGGCTCCGCTGCTGAGCGAGATGCTGTCGGCGCGGCCGGATCAGCGGCCCACCGCCGAGCAGGTGCGGCAGCGGCTCGAGGACATCACCGGCGGGCAACGGGGTGTCCCCATGCCTGCCGCCCTCCGCCCGCGCTGGTGGCGTCGCCGCCGCACCGTGGTGTCCGCCGCGACCGCGCTCGCGGTGGTGGTGCTGGCCGCGGCGCTGGTGCCCGTGCTGTGGCGATCCGAACCGGCGTCGGACCTCATCGGTGACGAGCGCACCGTCGCGCCGTGCGCCCTGCTCGACGCGAAGGCGCTGGGCGAGCGCTTCCGGATGTCCGCCTGGCTGCATCCCGAGTCGGGGAACTTCAACCGCTGCGACGTGATCCTCAATCTGGAGGCGGGCAAGGCCGGATCGGTGGACGTCGAGGTGCAGTTGCTGCGGCTCAAGCGGCACCCCGTGGTCGGCAGTCCGTACGAGGACGAGGGACCTCCGGACGAAGAGGAGTGCCCCAGGGCGGTGACCGTGGACGAGCGGCACGGCATCCTGGTCTCGGCGAAGGGGCCCCAACCCCGCGAGCAGCGCTGTCCCATTGCCGAGGCGGCCAGGGAGACGGTGCGCGAGGTGCTCGAGCGCGGCCCGCTGCCGCGCCGTGATGCTCCTCTGCCCGCGGGTTCGCTGGCCCACATCGACGCCTGCACCCTGTTGGACCACGCCGCGCTGGCCGCCGCCTACCCCGCGATCGACGCGGGCGGCGGCGCGCAGGGCTTCGGCGGGTGGCGTTGCACGTGGTTCAGCACGGCCGACAACGTCGAGGTCGCGTTGCGCTACGACCAGCACTCCAGCACGGCACCGATCGAGGGCACCCGGATCGACTTCCCCGGCCGCGAGGCGCACATCGACCCCCAACCCGACGCCTGCACCGTCCTGCTGCCCCACCGGCCACCGGACCGGCCATCGGCCGTCACGATCGACGTGATGTTGCTGACGGTCAAAGGCCCCGGGGCGGAGCCCCAGTACTGCCCACGAGCGATCGGCTTGGCGCAGGCGGCCGCGGGCCGCTTGCCGCAGTGAACAGGGGAGGGGTCCCGCGGAGCTCGGCCACACTGCACCTCAGCAGGGAGCAGAGGAGGTAGGCATGGACCGCGAAAGCCTCGCTCGGGGTGTGCCGCCCACCGCCGCGGGCACGGTCACCGCGCTCAGCCTCGCCGGGAGGATCACCGCCGGTCCGGTTGAGGGACGCGAGATCCGGTTCGGCCGCAACCGGCCTGAGGTCGACCTCTGCGTCGGCGAGACGGACCCGAGGGTCAGCCGGACGCACGGCGTGCTGGTCCGGCGGCAGGACCACTGGTGGATCATGAACCTCGGCAGGTTGCCGATCCGGTTGCCCAAAACGCAGTGGCTGTTCCGCGACGAGGAGCCGATGCCGCTGCCCACCGGGTACACGCCGCTGTTCATCCGCGGCTCCCGGGACCGCGAGCACCTGCTCGAGCTCTACGTCGCCGACGAGGACGGCCGCGGACCGACCACCTCTTGCGACGCGGTCACCCAGCAGCCCAGGCGGTGGCGGCTGACGCCGGATGAGCGGTTGGTGCTGGTCGTGCTGGGACAGCGCTACCTGCTGCACGACGCCAACCCACAACCGATCTCCCGCCAGCAGGCCGCCCTGATGCTCGCCGAACTCCAGCCCGAGGCGAACTGGGGTGTCAAACGAGTCGAGCACATGGTCAGCGACGTCCGGGCCCGCCTATCGGCCGCAGGCGTGCACGGCCTGCTCCGCGAGGAGGTCGGCGAACCAGTGGGCAACACCCTGAACGACAACCTGATCCGCGAACTGGTGCTGTCCACCACCCTGGTGCCACCCGACCTGAATCTGCTCGACGACCTGCCCTGACGCCATTACCAGCGAAGCCACCGCAGACGAGAGGGGCGGAGCCGGCGCGCGGGCTGATGGCTCCGCGCACCGGCCCCGGATGACGGCGACGATCCTCAGCGCTGCTGCGACGGACCCGAGGATCTCATTCTGGCAGGATCGATTGGCCCGCGTAGGTGCGATGTCCGCTCCAGCCGGCCCTGGTAGCCGCCGTTGTCGTGATCGGGTTGTCGGATAGCCGTCTCATGAGAATGTGTCCTGGGTACACGATCGGGGCAAGTTCGGTTTGGCCTCGCCGATTCAGCTGCGCACGCGCTGATGGCTCCGCTGTCGGTGTGCTCGAAGGTTGGACGGTCGGCGAAAGGCCCGACGCTCCGCCCAGGCCCTGGGAGGAACTCGTCGCCGATGTAGACCGCCTCACCCGTGTGCTTCGGCCCCGGGCCGACTATGGAGCACAGGGTGTACTTCTGCCGACGCTGATCCCCAGTCTGCTGGCAGCCGTCGATTCCCCCGCGCGTCGGGCCGCGCTGGTCGCGTGGTGGACAAACGCCCAGGTGCGGCATACCCGCCTTCAGTCCTCCGGCGCCCATGCACAATTGATGTAGGTATTCGCCAGGCCGGAATGTGGTGCGATGGGCCCATCCGGCTCGCCAACACAATCCCACTGCGGGTAGATCCACGCCCATGCATCGCTGTTGTTGTAGAAGGAGTACGCCGGAGGGTCCAATACCTTGAACTCACGCGTTCCGAAGGTCTGAACGGCTCCTTCGTAGTTCTTCCAGTCGTATGCACAGAGGTGGCCGAGGGAGCAGTTCGGCGGCGCAGCGGGAATGGCCTGTGCCGCCGTCGTAGTGGAGGCCAGCATGGCCAGCACAGAGACGGCGCACAGCGACCACATGTGTAGCTTCATCTGTCACTCCTGAGTCGGCCGAACCCCGCTATCGCGGTAAAGCCAGCGAACAGCAGGCGTAGCGGCTGGACCAGAGCCCGCGTCCGCATTCCACTCGTTCGTGCACTCCCGCCTGGCTTCGGCTGTTCGGGGTTCGTTCGGCCCGCCTACGGCTGCGGACGGTGGAAGCCGAACAAGGACCATCCCTGCGGGCGCGAGAAGCACTCGGCGCCCGCCTGGCCCAGCTTGTCCAGCGTGGGCTCATCCCCGCGAGTGTGGGGAGCACAGCAGGCAGCAGCGTGAGCGTGCCTCTTGAACCGGCTCATCCCCGCGAGTGCGGGAGCACGCCAAGCCGTTGGACCCGGTGAGCGTGAATTCCGGCTCATCCCCGTGAGTGCGGGGAGTGCACTTGTTCGACTGGGATAATGCAGCCTGATAGAACCCATTTCATTCAGTTTACTAAAGACGCTAAAATTTTTAAAGACGCTAAAAGTTTATTTCGCGTTGTCTTCCGAATATATACTCCTGAAACGAGTGTTGGTAGTGTTGCCTGTGTCTCAGGTGGCGAATCCCTGCCGCCTAATTTGATAGGAGACATTTTATGCGGAAGAGTATCTTCTCTGCTGCTATCGCGATCATCGCGCTCACGCTCGCGGGAACCAGCGCGCAGGCCACGGACCCGGCCCGGGAACAGTGCGACATCGACAACAGCGAAGCCTTGTGCGTGTGGTCCGGACCGAACTTCACCGGAAAAATGCTCAAGGTGAGCAGCCGTACGGTTGGTCGTGCGTTCGACACCAACTTCCACGTTTCCAGCCTCAAAATGGCAAAAAATTCAGTCCTGCTCCTGGTGACCGACACTGGGGGAATGCGTCTCCTGATGACATACCCGGATGCTGGCACGATTCGACCCGACTTCGGAGGGGACAGTTTCGTCCAGCAGTTCTGGAACCCCTCCGCACTCGGTAGTGCGACCGAGGGGATGGACCTGGAGGCGGCCACCAAGACCACCTGCGTCGACGAGCAAGGCACCAAGAACGACTGTGGCCCATGGCAGGCCGCTGCGGGCTACAAGGTGAAGAACGTCGGCATCACACCGACTCGTGAAGCCTCGCCGGGTGAGGGAGGCAAGGTTGTCCAGTATCAACCCGCCGCCACCGATGACTGCCGGCTGGGCTCGACGAACAACATGTGCATCTGGTCCAAGCCCCACTTCGGCGGGGAACTCGCCGCCACCAATCTTGACGAGAATCGCATGCTCTTCAGCGGGCATTCCAGCGAATTCACCGCTGCCAGCATGAAGTCCCTGGATACGACAGTCATGAGCGGGATCAGCTCTGACGGCAGACTCTTCTGGGGTGCGAATCGCGGTGCCGGGGAATACCCCGAGCTCGGCTTCGGAAAGCTAGATGTAATCAGCTACCTCGACCTGAACTAGCGGGAACACCGCACAACGGGTGTGCACGGTCGGTCGCCGAGATCATCGTGCACACCCATTGGCGCAGCGTGTTCCCGGTCGGTTCCCATAGCTGCTGATGCCCTTTCCTCCTCGGCACGGGGGCTCTAAGGCGTGGTTGCCTTGCCCAGCCTCTTCGCTCGCTGTTCGGGAGTCTCCGGCCGTAGCCGGTCGATGTCGAACCGGTGGCGCGTGGTGGCACTGGCAGGTCATAGATAGATCCGGTCACGGCTCAAAGCCTGTTGCAGCATGCCGCGCTTCTCGGCGTTGGTCGCTTTATCCCACCGGTCGGCGGCTTCCTGCTCGGTCAGTGCCTGTGTCGGTCCGGTGGGTGATCCGATCGTCAATGACTCTTCTTCCGCCCGCAGACGCGCCAGATCGGCAGTGAGCGGTTCGACGGCTGCTTCGTAGGCGTCCAGGGTGATCCGTCGCTGTCCGAGCTTTGCCGATAGGGCTTTCTCGATCTTCTCGCACTCGCGGATCTCGGCCTGAACCTCCGCGAGACGGTCGGCAACCTGCGCGCGTGCCGCGTCGATCGCGGCGGCGTGCTGTTCGTCGGAATACCGGTCGATGACGAACGCCCGTAGTTCCCGGTCGACCGCGGCGAGCGTGACACTCTGACGTTAATTGGGGGTCTCGCCAATAATGCATATATGTTCTCGAGGAGGGGGGACCGAGCAGGGGTCAAACTGACATGTGTCACCGCCCAACCAACCCCGACATCGGCGGCCCTCCTGGCGTGACCAATGCAAACGGCGATCCCGGCGTTCCGGGGGAGCGCGAACCGCGCAGTGACACTTCGACGGTCGCCGAGGTAGTCGCGAGCCCGGGTGACGGTTTTCGGAGGCCCTGGTTTCCAGAACTCTATGGTTCCGCAGCCCTCCCCATAGGGGGTTCGACCCCCAACGCCGGGGGTCGGCCCGCGCAGTTTTCAGACCATGCAAAGGGGCGACTGGCTTGTCCCGGTGGCAAAGCCGTAAGACTGGAGGATGACGCAGCCCCCGCACGCCGACCGGCCCGAACTGGTCCCCATCTACCTCCAGCCCAGTACCTTCGACGCCCTCCTCGACACCGCCCTGCGCTGCTCCGCGGCCTTCGGCCACCAGATGCGGCTGGAGGTGGTGTTTGCCCTCTGGTTGAACCTGGTTTGCAGGACCGGGCCGAAGCGATAGCTCCGTCACCGGATGGGCGGCTTCCTTGGACCCCGCCCGAGCCGGACCCGGTTACCGTCCTGCTGGACGAGGCGTTCCCGCCGAACGGCGTGCGCTGGGCGTCCTCGCTGAAACTCGGCGTCCGCTCCTGCGGCTTCGGCGCCGGACACACCGCCCCCGGCACACTTCACCTGGTGCTGCGCTGGTGATCCGGCGGCTACGGGGCGAGTTGCACGCTGGAGGTGGTCAGCGGGAACCGGTACTTCAAGGAGTTGCTGGTCCGGCAACTCTTGCCGCTGGAGGCGATCCGGCTGGACCCGAGCGTACCTACGGAGTGGTTGGGCGAGGTGCCGTTCAAGGTGGCCCGGGATTGTGGCTGAGCGGACCCCATGAACATTGCATGCACGACCTGGCGCATGTCGCTCCTGCCGGAACCAGCCCGGTGAAGTGCAGAGATGGGATTCGGGAGGCTTCCACCGCCGCTACTTGCGGTCGCCCTGCCCGACTGCAGCGCCCCTTCGTGCCGGTCATGCACTACCGCAAGCACATCAAGGGCCCCAGCTGGACGCCAGTCCCGGGTGAACTCCTTCATCACCTCGTACGGCGCGGCGCTGGCCGACCACAAGGGCTGGCTGTACTGCGCGGTCAAAAGCTCTAAGGACCGACGATACCTGCACTACAGCGTCTACGACGACGGCATCCGCTGGAGCGACTTCACCCGCATACCGGGCACCAACGCCCACAGCAAACTGTCCCTCGTCGACCGATCATGGGATAGACCCCACAGGTCGGCCGATTCCTGCCGGGCGTCGGTCGACGGTGATGAGCCGACTGGCGCAAGTGGTCATGCGGTCGGGGCGTCTGTGGGAGCGGGCCGGAGGGCGGTCGGGTGACTGAGCCGAGCTCGGTGATTTCCTCCCGCGCCTGATCCAGCTCCAATGACGACTCCGCGATGACATCGCGGAGCGTGCTGTTGGTGGCTCGTTCGGCTGTCACGAGACGTGGTCCGCGGATTGTTGGTCGGTGAGGAGTCTCGGTTTTGATGGTGTTGTGGCTGTCAGGTTTCCAGGTGCCGCCTGCGGCAAGGGGCGCTTCCGCTCCGATCTTGCGCTGCATCGCGCCCGTGCCGTTGAGACGAATTGACATGCAGAGTTGAGTCGCGTGCGGTTTCGGCAAGACGGTCCGTTGTGTCAGTGGGGGCCGAGTCCGGTGCGGGTGAGGAAATCCGCGACCGCTTTCTCGTAGCGGGGCGGGTCGGAGTTCCACGACCGCACGTGCTCCGCGCCGGGGAACTCTTCGTACAGTATCGGCCGGCCCCTGGCCTTGGTTGTGGAGAAGAAGTCCCGGTTCATCTGCACCGGTACCTGGGTGTCGGTGTCGCCCTGGATGAGGAGCGTCGGTGGTGCGGCGGCAGGTGGGTGGTTGATCAGGTCGAGCCGGTCGAAGTCCACGCCGGTGCGCCACTGCATGATCTTGTCGGTGAGTCGGACCACGAACCAGGGTGCCCCGTTGCGCTCGCCGCCCACGTACTCGGAGACCCTGCGCATGCTGGTGGTGGGGGAGTCCAGCAGCAGCGCGGCCACGGCGCTCGCCAGCGGCGAGCGTGCGAGGAACTGGCCCGCGATCTGGCCGCCGTTCGAGGCGCCGTAGAGCACCACCTTCCCGGCGCCGCGGCCCTGTGCGTAGCGGACAGCGGCCTCGACGTCCCGCCACTCGGAACCGCCGAGGTGCAGCAGTCCGTCCGGAGAGGACGGAGCGCCCTCGTCGTTGCGGTAGGTGATCGCGAGCACCGCAAGCCCGAGCCGGTGGAAGACCGGCGCGACCGGCATGACCGCCTTGCGGCGGCCGTGCTGGCCGTGCACGGCGATCACCCACGTCGGGCTCGCCTGCCCGGCGGCGGGAATGTGCCAGGCCGGGGCCGGGCCCAACTCGGTGGGCACCATGACCTCCGAGTAGTCCAGGCCGAGCGCGGTCTTCGGGTCCGAGGGCATGGCCGAGGCCACGGACACGGCCGTCCCGACCGTGGGAAGCGCGCCGTCGAGCAGCGGCCGCTCGACCGAGTCCGGTGAGCCGGCCACGATGTCGCCCATTCTCGCGGCCGCGCCGTCCCAGGACAGCCAATAGGTCCCGCGTGCCCGGGCGGTTTCGGTGTTGGCGGTGATCACCACGTTCTTCCCGGCTGCGGTGTCCCGCATCATGAGCACGGTCTCGGTGTGCCGCCCGTGGTCCGGTGTGATCTGGCGGCTCGCCGCCCACCACGAGACACCGAAGGTGCCCGCGACGAACAGCACCAACAACCCGGCCACCCCGCGGGCGACGGCCCGGCGCACCCTCACCCGCTCAGGCTTTGAGTCCATCGAGGATTCTCCGTCCGGTTCGTTCGCACAATGCGCGGAAGTCCTGTTCGGACAGACTGATCCGGCCGCCGAGGTAGAGCTGGACCAGGCCTTGGGTGTGTGCGGTGAGCGTCAGCGCCCGTCCGGGCGCAGGCCGCCCTCGCGCATGCCCTGCTCGATGGCCTCGACCGCGGGCGTGAACGTGGGCGATCCGCCGTCGAGGAAGTCACCCGGGAACTGCCTGGCGTGTGGCCGCCGGTTGGTCATCAGGAAGGCGTACAGGTGCGACTCGCCCAAGGCGAAGTCGAGGAAATCTGCATCTGCGCAGCCAACCGGGCCTCCCAGCCGACCTGCGCACCCCGCCGCCCTCACGTTCTCGTCAGGTCGGCGAAGCCCACATCCGTCACCGCGCGCAGCAGTGCCACGCGGGTGCCACCTATATCACCGAACTCGACGGCACCCGCCTCGGCCTTCTTCTGCGCGATCCACCCATCGGAGGCCAAGGGCGGTGGCTCGTTGCGCGGTCTGTTCGCGGTCCGGGCTGGGCGGGGATGACCAGCCGGGACCGCGTGCGCTTACGGGTTGGCGGTCAGCAGCGTTGCCAGCCGCCTGCCCAGTCGCCGTTGCCGCGGTAGATGCACCAGCCTTCGCGGTCGGCTCCGATGGTGATGAGACCGAATCTCGGGCTGGTGAGCACGGCGACTCCGTTGTCAGGGTCGGCCAGTGCCTGCCCGCCGAGGGTTTCCCAGGCGTCTGCGCCCCTCCAGATGTGCCAGATCTGGAGATCCCAGCCGATGATGAAGTACTCGATGTTGCCGTTGCCCCAATCGTGTTGGTCGCCGCTGGTGCCGCAGTACCGATCGATGGGCTTGCCGTAGATGATGATGGTGCAGGCGGACTGACCCGCTTGTGGGATGCCTTCGGCTGTGGGCTTGTCCGCCTGCGCCGCCGGGGCGGCCAGGATCATGATGATCCCGGCCGCCAGCGCGCAAAGGGTTCTTGTGATGGTGGACAAAGAATTCTCCTTCAGGTTGTTGTTCGGCGGGCGCTTGAGCCGCGCCCGTGATGGTCATGCGAAACCGGGACCGCGGTATGAACGGGGACCGGCTTTGCCGATTGACGCGTCCTAGGCTGTCCTTTTCATTGCCCTGACGGAGGTTGGTCTGTACCTCGGTCCACCGGTCGTCCGGTTCACCGGAAGCCTCAGCACGGCCTGGCAGGCAAAAATCCCGATTCCAGTGCGGCCGTACGGATACTCGGCATTACAGGATCGTTCCCGCAGCGCGCGATTAACTATTCCCTGACGCTAAAGCATTCCACTGTTTCCAGGCCGTACTTGGCCGGAAAGCAGTCCGGCCGGCTTGTCGTGGCGGCAATGGGTACACGCTCAGCGGCACGTGAATCGGCGTTGGGGGCTGTATTTTTGGGTGCCTGCGCCGTTGGTCACGTAGCTGCGGTAGGTGAAGGTCGTGCCGGCGGTGCATCCCTTGGAAAGGGAGAATGCGTTGCTGCCATTCCACGACCTCTCATCCAGGTCGTCCCAGCCCAATGCCCTCTTGCGCTGGAGGATGCCGTGGAACTGCCTCGCTCCCGGGCAACCGGATGACCAGACAGTGGCGGCGACCGTACGAGTGCCAAGGTGGGGCGGGTTAGCCCCCCACGAGCACGCGGCGACGTCAGGCGATAAGGCGGGTTGGTCGACGACGAGCGTGCCGCCGGAGGCCATGGGCGCGGCCTGTGTCCGGAACGCGCTGTCGGCAGGCGAGACCACCGTCTTCACAGTCGCGGGCGTCGCGGCTGCGCTGTCCACGGACGGCTTTGCCACTGCGGCCAATGGCGCGAGTGACGCCACAACCGTGACCGCCACTGCGATGGTCCTCTTCATCGGTATCATTTTCTCCCCTCGTGTATTTATTCAATTTCCCCGAACCGCCGCGCGTCGATGTTTCCTGCGCACGGACGGCCATCATGGCATCTCGCCAGTTTCCTTGAAAATTGCGTGACAGGTTCTTGACTTTGTTCCCCCACTCGATGTCGCTTGAATTCGAGGTCATCGTGGCTCATTTCGCGAACCGGGATCCGCGACAAGTTCAGCATATTGAGTCTCGCCGGGACTTCGTTGGCCTGAGCTGCGCTGGTGTTGGCTCTCCGCGCACGGCTCTTTCCGGCCGCAAGCCGAGAGCCGGTCCTCGATCCGAGGCACCGGCACCCGTCCCACAAGCGGCGCGCGCCGCCGCTTCCACTACCCAGTCCAGCCACGCTATGAAGGGTTCGACCGGGCGTTCACCAGGCTTTACGCGTTGCAGGTGATCGGGGCTGGCTTCCTCGTATGCGGTTGGTCTTCTCCTCGTCGGTCGGTGGCCACCCTGATCCGCTCACCCGGCAACATCGTCGGTGACTCAACGTTGCGCCTGGTCATCGGGCGGTTGTGTGGTGGTGCGGTATTGGCTGGGTGGCATGCCCACTTCAGTGCGGAAGGTGCGGCTGAACCGGGCTGGGTCGGGGAATCCCCACCGGCTCGCGATCGCGTGGATGGTGAGGTGGTGCAGGCCGGGATCTGCCAGATCGCGTCGGCACAGGTCCAGGCGCCGGCGTTTGATGTAGGCGCCGACGGATGTGTTGTGGCGCTGGAATATCCGGTGCAGGTACCGCAGCGATATGTGGTGGGTCGCTGCGATCATGACCGGTCCCAGCTCCGTGTTTCCTAGGTGTCGATTGATAAAGGATGTGATGCGCAGGAACAGGATGCGCTGTGGTGACCGCGGCGGGATGGCCGTGTCGTCATCGAGATGTTGGGCCAGCACGGCGGTGGCTAACTCGAGGACGATGTTGTCCAGCCGAGTCGTGTCACGCGGAGTGCAGCTCCCGTGCTCACCGGCCAGGGTGGTCAGGAACTGGGCGAAAAGACGGCCGACGCCCGTCGTCGTGGGGAGTGGCACCGCCAGCAGTCGGGTGATCTTGGCTTCCGGCAGCGGCAGCAACTGTCTCGGGAATTGCAGCAGCATCGATTCCGCGTTGGTCTGACCGGTGTCTACGGTGGCGTCGAAGGGGCGTGAGCTGTCGTAGAAGACCAGCCGGCCGGGCTCGATGTGAGCCCTGGTCCTGGCCTGTTCGAGGCAGTGGCGCCCGCGGCGTATGAGGGAGATCTGGTATTGCTCGGGATCCGACTGCCGGATCAGCTTGGGCGTCCGGCGAGACACCAACGACGCGTGTGAAATCACGGTGAGCTGGGCGGCCCCCAACTGCATGGAGCGCAGGCGAGCAGTGAAGGTGGTCGGCTCCAGGTTTTCAAACTTCGTGGTCACCAATGCCTGGGACGTGATCTCCGCCCACGCCTCGACACGGTCACCGGCGGGCAACTCAGCGCTGTCGAAAACCGTTTCCACAATGGCCCCCATTGACAATTGATCGTTCCCGACGACGCGGTAATGCGCTCGGTACGAACAAGAGTGCCCTGACTGCTGACGACCAGTTGGCGAATCGGCAGCAGGATGTTGGTCGGGCGAAAGAACCGTGGTCTGACTGAACACCTATTTGGCGCTGGAGGACCTTTCAATGAACAGGACCACCTGATCGGTGAAGGCGGACGCCGTGACCACGACGAGCCTCGTCGTGGAGGAGCGGTGGGACGATGACCCAGCAACCTCACAGTGATCACCCCAGCGACCGACTGGACCTGGTCCCTGTCTACCTCCCGCCCGGCACCTTCGACGCGCTCATCGACACCGCCCTGTGCTGCTGTGCGGCACCGGACTACCGGATGCCGCTGCCGGTCGTGGTCGCACATCTGGTGGAAACCGGTTTACAGGATCGGGCCGAGATGCTGGCTCCTAAGCGCTGGTCGGGTAGCGGGAGCCCATTGCCGGGCCCCGCCCCCTCAGAACCGCCCGTGCGAGTTCCCGCAACCGGCTAGCTACGGCAGGCAGGCGGGATGGCTTGGTGTTCATCGGTTCGTCCCGGCTCAAACTCGATCGTCCGGCTGCCCAGGATGCATCCCCACATGCTGTGGCACACCTTCGTCACCGCCATGCTCGACGCCGGAGTCGACCTCCGCGACGTCCAGATCGCCGCCCGCCACGCCGACCCGCACCACCATGCGCTACGACCGAGCACGCAACAACCTCGACCGCCACGCCAACTACATCCTCGCTGCCTACATGGCCTCCGGCACCTAGCTCCACCACGAGAGCAGCACACCCACATGCCGATGAGCGGCAGGGCCGGCCCGAGCACCTGATCACGTATCGGATGCGGCGGCGGAGACTGTGGGCATGGAGTTCTTTTGCTATCACCGGGATCGGTCCGACTCCCTTGCGCTACGGCAAGCGTTGCTGGAGAAACACTGGTCCTATATGACCGGTTCGCGGCGTGCATGATCGCGCGCGGTCCGACCCTCGCTCGCGATGGCGAGACACCTACCGGCAGTGTGCACATCCTCGACCTGCCCGATCCGTCCGCCGCCCGTGCGTTCGCCTTCGACGAGCCCAACCATCAGGCAGGCGTGTACCGCGATGTGCTTGGAGAATCCCCGGTACACGGGATACGCGGTGTTCGGCCGCTGGACCAAGCACGAAACGCTGCTCAACCCTGATGATGTCGCGGTGGAGGTCCGCGCGTAGCGGGTGCTGGGCGGCGGCATCGGTGGTGTCCTCGGGCAGGGCGTAGCCCTGTGCCTCGACCACCGAGCCGGTGGTGCGGGCGGCCCAGGCGCGGGTTTCGCGCTCGTAGTGGTCGAGGACGCTGACGTTGACGAGCGTGTCGAAACCCACGGTGGCGGCGAAGAGGTCGCGGTGCTCTGGGTGTCCAGCCAGTAGCGGGACACCAGGAATGGCGGGGTGGTGCGCAGCCCGCTCACCTGCTCGCGCCAGGCTGGGGCGGCGAGTCTGGGTGAGGCCGCGACGAGTTGGCGCAGTCCGGGCACGTCGGTGGCCGGAGAGCGCTGCTGCAGTGAGCGGTCGGCTACTTGCAGCTGACGGCGACCTTTGCGATGTTCGACTTCATCGGCGTGGGCTTGAGGACTTCCAACTGCCCGGTCCAGACCGACGAGACGTTTGTGACGCTTGAGCCTCCGATGATCACCTGCTGGGGTCCAGCGCCCGGGAACGGCTCCGTTTGGGATGGGTGTGGGGTTCCGTTGACAAGGACATCTGCGGCGGTCCGTATTTCAACGGCGGCTCCCACCCGATCTCCAACTCCGAACAAGACCAACACTTGACGAGACGGGACAGCACAAGCCGATCCAGCACTACCCCCTTCACCAAGGCCGGCACACAGGACACCGCGGGCACCGGCGCGACCGCAGCACGCCGCCGGTCAGATGCAGCAAGGCCGACTCCGGTGTCGAGAATGTCCAGGTTCACCCCACACAACTGAGGGACAATGTCATCCCGGCCGACAGCCGGAACCACCTGCTTCAACGCCATCGTGAAACGCTCCCGACCCGTGACTGCCACAGCCGGCGGCGTGGACGGGAGGTTCGGGTAGTCCTCGATCGGAAGGGCAGTCAGCGGGACCGTGTACCCGGCGATGGCCAATACCGGAGCATTCGGATTGGACGCGTCCACTGCGACCGGCATCCGCGCCACATCGGCCTTTCTGACGCCCTTCACCGCAGCCTCGACCAGCTTGCGGAACTCCCGATGCTCCACCAGAACACGACCACCGATCCCGCACGCAACATCCGGGATACGAACACTCATCGACGTCAGGTAATCCGTGGTGCTGAGGACAACATGATCACCGCGGCCCTCAAGCAAAACCCCGCCAAGGACAGGCGGAACGGGCTGACAGTTCAACGGGATCGATGTCGCGACCAACGCATCAACAAGCACACCGTAAGGCGCAGTAAATACCAAAGGCTCCGCCGGAATTCCAGCAGGCTCAAACGTCTTGATCTGAATTTTCATCACACGACTGCTTTCTCGTCGAAGGGTGCGTGGATATACCTCCGACAAGCAGGTCGACCGCAGGCGCGCAGCACCCGACGCAGTACACGCCTCCAGGAAAGGAGATTGCGCGCACGCGGGAGACCTGCTCAACAGCTTATCCACGCACCCTTCAGGAGAATGAGGCGATAAATGAGATCAAAGCCCTATTTCAGTCTTCGTCTCGCTTGACCAGCTCTCCGACGTCCGCGCCGGGGAACGAATGGTGCGGTGCTGCCTGCCGAGCGTTGGGGAGCACGTCACGGCAGGCGCCGACTGTGCGACAGCTCCTTCCAGGGGTGCCGCTTCTGGGGGTCGGAAGTACCCGGTATTGCAGGAAGTTGCCACTTTCCGCTGTTTTGACGGACTCTCACTCGCGGGAATGGGATTATTAGGTGTCTTCCCGTTGGCGGATGCCCGTTGTGGAGCGCGCGTGAGACGAAACCGAACGATCAGGGTGGCTGGCCGGCCGGACTTCCAGGCCGCGCCGGAGAAGCCGGAACATCGGCGCTGGTTCGCATGGCTCGCGGCGGTCGTCGTACCGCTCCTGCTGGTATTCCTCGGGGTTTGGTATGGCAACCACACCACTCTGAAGAGCTCAGGAACGCAGGGAGCGGCCGCTCAGAGCGGCGCGAACCAGGCCCAGGACACCCAACTTGCGAAGAAACCGCCACTAGTCGCCGAGGTTCGGCGGCTGTCCAATGACGATGGCTGGACCTGGGTGTTCGAGGAGGCTCTCGACCGGGAGCAGCTCCGCTACGCGGACGAGGTGCTTGACTTTCTCCTCACCGGTGGCCCGGAGGACGAAGACGTGCTGCTGCACCAGGCGCGGGCCGAGGAGCGCATGCGCAAAGTAGGTGGCATCCGGGTCTCCAGCCTGTGCCCGCTGACGAAATCCGGCGACCAGGTCTGCCGCGAGGACTCCCGGTGGTTGGTGACGATCACCGGACACCGTCGGGAGCGGATTACGGTGTCCGACATGCGGATTCGGGTGCTGTCCCGCAAGTCCCCGCCTACCGGCACGCTGCTGTTCGGGCCGCCGCAGGGCGGCGAGCCGGTGGAGCGGCTGTTCGCCGACCTGGACGACCCGAGAAGCAGACCGCAGCTCATCGACGGCGAGACAGGCGAGTTGGAGGGAGCCTACTTCGACCGCCGCACGCTCTACCTCGACAACGGCGAGCCGAAGGGCTTCGAACTGACGGCGGGCACCAGTACGTGCTGGTGCACTTGGGAACTGCTCTTCGACGTCCGCTACGGCGACACCCGGGAGACGGTGACCGTGCGTCGAGATGGGACGCCGACGGGTCCGCCCTTCGAGACCGTTGCCTGGGGACCGGACGGCCGCGACTACGGCAACATCGTCGGCGGTGAGCTGCGGGGCGGCTACTTCACTGTCGACTTTGCTTCCCGAACCTGGGTGCCGACTCCGGAGCCGTGATTTCCGGGTTTCGGCCGTCCCAGCGTTTGAGGTTGCGAATGTCCGATAGAACTGGCCGATGCGCTCGGAAATCCTTAGTGAGGAACTTGGTTCGGCCGGTCATGCCAGCGAAAATTTCATGCAGCCTCCGAACTAGATCCACCAGCTGCAGGCTGGTGGGCGAAGCGTCACATTGGTTGGTGTGGCATGCCTTGGAGGAAGACGATCAGTACCCGGGCAAGGGCGGATGTTGCCGAGCGGTTGCCGTCAACCACCAGGAAGTCGGCGTGGTGGCCACTATTGAGTCTGCCGGTGGTGTCGGCGAGGCCGAGTGCTTCGGCGGCGTTGAGGGTGGCGGTGCCGATGACAGAAGGCGGTTCGCTGAGGCGCCCACAAAGCTGGGAAACGCATACCGGCAACACTATCGCCACGGAATGGAGCCTGACCACATAGGACCAGGTCCGAGCGGCCAGACTCCACCGAGTTGTCTTAGCGAGGAACTAGTTGGAGGCTCGTGCTGGAGTTGCTCGGGTGAAGTCCCAATTACCGATGCCACTGTCCCATTTGATGGTGGGTGTGGTGAATCCACCCGTGGTGCCGTTGAACATCCAAATCTTGGTTTGTTCGTTGGGGTATTGGTAGAAGGCGCTGAGGTCTGCGCGGCCGTCGCCGTTGAAGTCTCCGGCGGCGAACTTGCTCCGGGCCATGTCCCATTGGTGGTTACCGCTGTCCCACTTCTGTGTGGGTGCGCTGATGCCATCAGCGGTGCCGATGAAGACCCATATTCCGGTGCGGTTGTCCGGGTATTGGTAGATTCCGGTGATGTCGGTGCGGCCGTCGCCGTTGAAGTCCCCTGCGAGGAAAGCACTCCGGTAGAAGTCCCATCCTCCGGTTCCGCTGTCCCACTTCGCGGTGGGGCTGGTGAAGCCCTCTGGGGTGCTGGTGAATGTGAACAGCCAGGCTTTGGTTTGTTCGTTGGGGTATTGGTAGAAGGCGCTGAGGTCCGCCCGACCGTCGCCGTTGAAGTCACCGGCGACAAACTTGCTACGAGTAGCGTCCCATTGCTGGGTGCCGCTGTCCCATCTCAAGGCGGGTGGGGTGAACCCATCACTCGTGCCGGCGAACAGCCAGGCTTTGGTCTGTGCGTCGGGGTACTGGTAGATGCCGGTGATGTCGGCGCGGCCATCGCCGTTGAAGTCACCGGTGACGAACTGGCTCCGGTTGGTGTCCCAGCCTCCGACGCCGCTGTCCCACTTCACGACCGGGGTGGTGAACCCCTCGGGCGATGCATACCAGATCCACAGTTTGGTCTGGGCGTTCGGGTAGCTGTAGAACGCGGCGACATCGCCGCGGCCATCGCCGTTGAAGTCCCCGGCGAGGAACCTGGTTCGGGCGGCGTCCCATTGCTTGGGGCCACTGTCCCATTTGACGCTGGGCTTGCCGATGCCGTCGGTTGTTCCGTCGAAGGTGAACAGGGCGGTCCGTCCGTCGCTGTAGTCGTAGGAGGAGGCGATGTCCTCCCGACCGTCGGCGTTGAAGTCGGAGACATTGGGCGCCTTGACGGTTGCCGATGCAGTGGTCGATGCCGGTCCTGCCTGTCCGGACGCGTTGACCGGCACGACGCGGTAATGCCACTTCTGCCGGGCGGGCAGACCGGCATGGATGAAGCTGGGACTCGTCGTGGTGTTGAGCAGAGTGGATGCCCCGATGGGAACGTCAGGAGCGGTCGAACCGTAGACGCGGAAGGCCGTGTAGCGCTTCGAGGCGATGGACACCCAGTTGAGGTTGATCGCATGCTGCGTCGCTGGGGTCGCGGTCAGAGCGGTCATTTGTGGTTCGAGCCAGTCACCGAGGTTGTCGGCCCTGGTCTCCGTGGCGCCCTTGCGGGTTTCGGTCTCGGCGAGACAGCTGTGTTGCCAGGACGTGCTCGTCACGGCGACCAGTTCGATGGCGCCGTTGGTTTCGCGGAATGCGGGGCCACCGGTGTCGCCCTTGCAGATCGCGGCCTCGGAGCTTGCCCCGAGGATGGAGAAGGTCGTGTCGGCGACCGACTCCACGGTGAAGGACGCCGAGTGCAGCTGGTCGGGTACCCATTCGTTGTGGGTACGGCCCCAACCGGCGGCCTTGAGGATCTCGCCCGCGCTCGGCGCCTTGGTGCTGATGGTCGGCGTCGGGATGCCTGTGACCGGGGAGGCAAGCCTAGCCAGGGCGATGTTGCGGTCGGGCCTGCTGACCAGGTTAACGATCTTCACCGTGTGCCCGCCGCTGCCGGTGAGGTTCGTCCGTCCGATCTTGGCCGTGGCGGGCGCCTTGGGCGCGCCGCCTTGGCCATTGTTCTCGGGGAAGCAGGAGTTGGCGGTCAGCACCCACTCCGGGTCGATCAGCGCGCCGGTACAGCTACGCGGCCCGACATCGATCTTGGCGATGAACCGGTAGACGTCCGCGGTGGCGGGGACGCCGTTACTGACGGCCTCGGCGGGTACGGCGGTGAACGCGACGGCGATGGCCATCGCGGCCAAGGGGAAGGTGAGCCTGGCTCTGGTGCGACGTGGTGTTGCCACGACTGGTGTTCTCCTCTGCGAGGTTGCGGGTCAGGACGAAGCGCGCAGTTCGAGCAACGTGGTCGGCGGATTGCCCGGCTTCGCCCCCACACCAACCTGTGTCGAACCACTTGGGTCGACATCCACGCTGCTGCGCTCGCCCTTGTCGGTAGTGAGCTCGGCCCGCAACTTGTGCCCGGTTCCCGGACGTTGTCCGTCACCACGGATTTCGAACACCCCGGGCACCTTCAGGCTCAAATAACCGCTCGCACCCAGAACCTTGAAGCAGATAATTCCCTTCTGGTCGGGGCCGATGGATTCGGATGTCTGCACCTCGATTACCCCGATCGACCCAGTCGGAGGTGTCGCACAGTCGGTGAACAGCAGGTGCCCGTCGCCGGAGATCAGCCGCACCCCGTGGTCGGCGAAGATCTTTTCGGCACCTGGGTAGGCGTAATTCTCGATGGCGGCTGGCTGCTCGTCAGCCGCAGGCCCAGCCTGGGCCATGACGCCAAACCCGGCGGCAGACACCAGCACAACGCCAGCGATGACAGGCCAAAAAAGTCGCTTCACAATCCCCTCTTTCCGTCAGCATCCACCCAAATGCGTGCAATCCGCATAGGTGGCCCCCGAATGAAGCCAGCCGACCCTAGCTTTGGCCTACAAGAAAGACGAGCTCGCGTCATAACGAATGAGTAACGTTGTAGTGTTACAAGAAATTGGTCTCGGGTGAGAATTGGCACAGGTGGGGGTTGTTCGGCGGGATCGTTTACTCCAATCGGAGTCTACTCGGCTTTCAGTGTTTGTCCTTGCGGTATTCGCGATGTACAAATCCGATGGCTCGATGGGCGTGCGCGTTCCCGGATCACACGTATTCGACGGCCGTGGTTGAAGTTACGGGGATCTGCACACATAAAGGGGAAATGAGGTGTCCACCGCGTGGACAAAACGTTAATCGACGCCGCCCGAAGGCGCATGGCGGTGATCGTGGTACTCGTCGTCAGCCTCGTCACAGGCCTAGTTGGCGTACCTATCACCGGAGCTGCCGACGATTCCGGCACGCCTTCCGTAAGCCCCGGTCCAGACCGTGCCGGGGTTGTGGCGCTGTGGTTGTCCGGCGGTCCCGTGGTCCACGCCGCTGCGGAGAAGGCGCTGCTTGGTTCCGATGCCGATGTTGTCGCGTTTCTGGAGTCCGGCCAACTGAAGGCCGCTCCGCGGGATGATCGGATCAGCGTCAACCAGATGATGGCTAACGGTGGGGTGGCCATCAAGGACGCGGCGCAGAAGGCCTTGGACTCCACCGACGAGGGCGCGCTGCGCCAGTTCTTGGATACGGGCTGGCGTACCCCATGGGAACGTGATCAGCGCATCCGCATCAACCAGATGATGGCCGGCGGTGGCGATGAACTCCGCAAGGCCGCACAGAAAGCTCTCGACGCGGGAACCGTTGACGCATACGAGGAGTTCCTTCGTTCAGGATGGCGCGTCCCCACGGAGAGGGATCTCCGGATCCGGGTGAACCAGATCATGGCAGCCGGTGGCCCCGAGGTTCGCAAATTCGCTCAGCGGGCACTCGACGCGGGCACCCAAGAGGCCTACGACCAGTTCCTCGACCACGACCAGGCCGCGGCCCAGGCACGTGATCAGGAAACCGCCACCGTCGCCGAGCTGGCCGGGATCGCCAAGCAGGCAGGCGAGCAGGCAGCACGGGAAACTCAAGCCTCCAAGGAAGCCGCTGACCTTGCCGTCAGGGAAGCGGCTCTTGCCCGCGAGGCGGCCGAAATCGCGGCCAAGGCGACAGAAAGCGCCAAGAACAACGCTTCCGAGGCGGCCGCCGCGGCAAACCGCGCCGCTGACGCCGCCATCCGCGCCGCGCGGGCCGCACAGGAGGCGATCGGCGCCGCGAATGCGGCCAGCCGTGCCGCCAAGATCGCCGCGAGCGCCGCCTCGCGGGCTGCCTCCGCTGCGTCCAAGGCAGGACAGGCCGCCGCGAACGCCTACCGTGCGGCAGCCGCCGCGGCAACCGACGCCAAGGCCGCCGCATCCGCCCGCCAAGCCGCCCAAGCGGCCCGTGACGTTGCCGAAGGTGCCCGACTCGCGGCGGACGCCGCTGGGATTGCAGGAGACGCGGCAAAAAACGCCAGTGCGGCCGCAGGTGCCGCGCGGGATGCTGGCAACCAAGCCGCCCAGGCAGCCACTGCTGCCGCCAATGCCGGTGATTACGCTCAGCAGGCCGGCGCCGACGCCGCTACCGCCCGCTCCGCCGCTGCCAAGGCCAGAGCGGAAGCGGCGCGGGCCAATCGCGCCGCCAACGCCGCGCAGACCTTCGCCAATCAGGCTGCCGAGGCGGCCTACCAGTCCCGCGCAGCCGCCAACCGGGCAGCTCAGGACGCCCTCGCCGCCGCCATCGCGGCAGACGAGGCCGCCGAGCACGCCGGGAATGCCGCCGACGCCGCAAGGAAAGCCACTGCCCACGCCAACGCCGCCAGCGAGGCGGCGAAGACCGCAAACGACGCCGCCACACAGGCTCGCATGGTTTACGACGCCGCCCGTAAGGCCGACGAAGAGCAACTCGCGCTGCGCGCCGAACAGGCCGGCGAAGCTGCCGAGCAAGCATTGGAGTCATCCAAGAAGCAGCAGGCGTCGGTGGCATGGGACGCATCTCAAGCGGCCAAGCGAGATGAGGACACCAAGCGGCTGCTTGCGGAGGCGACCACGCCCGACACCGATCTCGCGGTCGTCGCCGCCAAGGGCAGGCAGATCGCGGTGAGGCTTGCTCAAACCGGGGGCCCGTGGACCAAGATCGCAGCTCGCGACGCCTTGTCCGGCTCCGACGCCGAGGTCGCCGACTTCGTTCGCAAAGGCCTGGACATCGCTGCAGGACAGGATGATCGAGTCATCCTCCGCAACCTCGCCGACGCCGGAACAGAGAACATGCGCAAGGCCGCCGAGGCCGCGCTGGCGGGCTCCGACGCCGATGTGCGCAAGTTTCTCGAAACCCGCGACTACCCACGCAGGGACACTGACGACCGCATCCGCGTGAACCAGGCCATGGCAGCCGCGCGGGAAGCCGGCAACACGACCGTGGTCGACGCCGCCCAGAAAGCCCTCGACACCAAGACCGGTGCCGCCTATCGGGAGTTCCTTGACCAGCGCCAGTACATCGCCGCCGAACGCGACGACCGCATCAAGGTCAACCAGATCATCGCCAATCCCGGCAGCGGGCCCGAGCTCAAAGCCATGGCCCAGGCGGTACTCAAAGGCTCGCCCGCAGTGATCCGCCAGTTCGTCGAAACCGGCCAGCACGTCACCGCGCAGCGAGATCAGGACGCGGCCGCTCACAACGCTCAAGTCGCCGCCTACGTCTCGCAAGCCGCGACTTCGGCATCCACCGCGGCCAAGGACGCCGCCGAAGCGCAAGCGGCCGCCGCGACCGCCCGCGGGGCCGCCGCCGAAGCCGCTGGATACGCTAAACAAGCCCAGGACTCCGCCAACCAGGCCATCGACTACGCCAAGCAGGCCCGAAACTCAGCCACACAAGCCGAACAACAGGCCCAACGTGCCGCGGCCTCAGCCAACACCGCCCGGCAAGCGGCGGACTCCGCCAACGAATCCGCCCGCCAAGCCCAACGCTCCGCCAACTGGGCTTGGGCATCGGCCTCACAGGCTGCGGGCTTTGCCCGCGACGCGTACGCCTCCGCGCGGCGCGCATATGACTCGGCGATGGCAGCGCACAAGGACGCAGCCGCCGCCGCGCAGGCTCGCGACGAGGCACTGAACATCGCCAAAGTTAAGGCCGAACAAGAGGCCGCAGACCAAAAAGTCAGATGGGCCAACGAATGCGCGGCGAAGTACAAGAACGACGCTGGCAAACGAGAAGACTGCGTCAACCTGGTCACCGCCACCTATGAGCAACAAGTCACCACGGCCTACGAACGCGGCAAGCTCTGTCACAGCCTCTACGCAGGCCAAAGGGGCAGTCTGCTCCACCGAAACTGTCTCGCCGGAGTACTCAGCCCCGAATTCGACCCCCTCGGCTTGTCATTCATCGACTGGGAATATGCCCGCCAACAAAGCCAGGTCGCACTCAACACGCTGGTAGCCTTCGTCGCCGGTCTGCTCTGCGCGGTTCTGGAACCCTGCGGGGCGTTCGCTCTCGCCGCCACCCCCGAGGGAGCGGCAATTACCCCCTGGCTGGCGGCAGGCGCTGCCAGCACCACCGCAGCATTGACCGCCGCCAGAATCACGGCCCAACTCGAAGCCGCCACAATCGAGTCGGCCGCCGCTCGGGCGAGGCTGGCACAGCTGATCGCGCAAGACGCACGCACAGCCGCTTGGGCGGGCTGCAACAGCTTTACTCCAGAAATGTCCGTGCAAATGGCTGACGGGACCACCAAGCCGATCAAAGACATCAAGGTAGGCGACCAAGTCACCGCAACCGATCCCGCCACCGGAAACACCCAGGCCAAGCCGGTCACCCGAGTCATCGTCGGCCAAGGCTCCAAGGAGCTCGTCGACATCAAGGTCAGCGCAGGACAAGACACGGGGACCATCCGCGCAACCGGCAGACACCCGTTCTGGTCGGCCAACGCCCAAGAATGGGTGGAAGCCAAGGAGCTCCATGTCGGCGACCGCCTGTATTCTCTCAGCGGCGAACAGGCGATCGTCACATCCCTGCGTCACTATAGGGCGAACCAAACCGTCTACAACCTGACCGTCAGCGACATACACACCTTCTACGTACTAGCGGGAACGACACCAGTACTCACGCATAACACCAACGGGCTGTGCGGCCTCGGAGGACTCAAAGTCGGCATAGCCCCGCAAGAAGTGATAGCGATAAACAAGAAAATCGATCCTCACCACCTTCTCTACAACGGCTCTCCCGAAAACATGCTCGCGAACATGGCCCGATACGAGGGGTTCTGGGAGAAGATGGCCGTCGTGATCCGGGACATCGCAGGGGGCGGCCACATGTTCAGGGACGGCAACCATCGGACCGCACACGCCGTTGTCGAGCTGCTCATGCTCCGCAACAAGATCACCACACCTACGTACAACAGGCTCGAGCACGTCATCCACGAAGCGGCCAAGGGTAAACTGCAAACCGTCGACGAGATCGCTCGTGCGCTACGCGGCTACTAGAAAGGAATCCACTGTGGACCTCGAAGGGTTCATGAATCGAATCGGAAGCACCGGCGCGATCGTTCTCCTCAAATACGACGGCGTGCGCGAAGCCGATCACTGGAGTTTGCTGATCTCCGGAGATCCATTTGGCGAGCGATTCTTCCGCATGGACGCACCAACGCTGAACGAGTGCGTAGTCAATGCGATAAACTTTCTCCTGGAGTCCGGTGACGAATGGAGCTGGGCGCGGGAGTACCTGGAGTATTGACGAGAAAAGCCATCGCGCCGTGTTGAATATGCTGTAACGTTTGGGTGGGCCTCCGATTCGGAGGCCCACCCAGTGCGCGTTTGGAGTGATTACCCGAGCGGCTGGATCGGCTTCACGACGGCGAACGCAGTCCGCAACTCCCTGAGCGTCGGCTCATTAGACCCACCAGCTATCTACCCCTGCGCGGAACGTCAAATTGGGTTGGTGTGGCTTGCCTCGGAGAAAGACGATCTGTACTTGGGCAAGTGCGTGGATGTTGTCGAGCGGGTTGCCATCGAGGACCAGGAGGTCGGCGTGGTAGCCAGTGGTGAGTCTGCCCGTCGTGTCTGCGAGGCCGAGTGCTTTGGCGGCGTTGATGGTGGCGGTGTCGATGATGTCTTCGTTGGTAAGGCCGACGTCGGCGTACATTTCCAGGGCGCCGACCATGTCGGTGAAGATCGCGTTGCGTTGACCCGAGTCGGTTCCCGCGATGATGGTGACCCCGAGTTCGTGTAGCCGGCGAACGCGGCTGCGCAGCACACGGGCTTTATCCTCGCCGTGTTGGACAGCGAGGCGGCGCCAGCTTCTGCTCAGTGCCGGGCAGACCGGGATGCCTTTCACGGCGAGTTGTTGGGCGAGCTGTTCGTCGAACTGGAAGGTGTATTCGGGGCCGAGGAAGGTGCAGTGCTCGATGGTGTCGACCCCGACCTCAACGGCGTCGGCGATGGCGGTGGTTGCGTGGGCGTGGACCGCGACCCGCAATCCGTGCCGGCGGGCCCGGTCAACGATGAGCTGGAGCTGATCGAGGGTGAACTGTGCGTCCCACATTCTGGGGCCGTGAGGTGTAGTGGCACCGCCGGAGGCCATTACGTTGATCCAGTCAGCTCCCAACTCGGCATTGCGACCGATGTGGTCGTCGATGTCTGTGTTGGTGCGGATGTGTGCTCCAAGCGAGGACCAGTGACCGTCGGGCACCGTGAGCGAGACCCCCGCGGTGAGGATGCGTGGGCCGGCGAGGTGTCCTCGGGCGATGGCGTCGCGGACGTGAACGGTGAGGCCGTCCTTGTCGCCGAGGTCCCTGACGGTGGTGACGCCTGCGTCCAGTAGCTGTTGGGCTCGGCCTGCGATGGACAGGAGCAGTTGTTCCCGGCTGATGTGGTGTATGGAGGTCATCGGGTCTCGCCCCGCGTCGAGCGCGAGGTGGACATGGCTGTTGATCAGTCCTGGCAGCAACGTGCCTTGCGGGTAGGCCAGATGAATGGTGTCGGTTGGCGCCGCTGCGTGCACTTCAGCTCTCGGTCCAGCGGCGGTGATCACGTCGTCCGTAATTAGGACTGCCCCATCGAGAATGCGGTTTCGAGCGGGGCCAAGGATGACCTGCCCAGCCGAAATCAGCACACTCATGAACCGGATTTCCCGTTGTCCATTTGGGCGCCGAGCGCCTGGGAGAGAGCGACGAGTTGCCGGACATCGGTGGAGAGATCGCCGCTGTAGGCAACAGCGACGCGAGCGGCAGGCTGGGGCCGCTCATCGTGGTCTGATGGCGGGACAAGTTGCAGCGCCCGCCGTATGTGGATGGCGAGCACGTCTGGCGGGCTGGTGTCGAGGTCGTGTTCTTCGGCGGTGTGTCTGAGACGGGGGCTCAACCGAACCAGCCCATCCCTGCATTCGATGAATCGGCGGTAGAAGAGCCGGTGAATCCGGAAAAGTCCAAGCTGCTCCCACCAGCGGGGGTGGATGTCTCGGTTCAACCGGTATTGCGGGTAGGCGTCGTTCAACAGCGTCCACAGCGGACCGAGCTGACGGTAGAGGTTTCGATGGTGGAACCAGAGCCGCGCCGCAGCGACCATCTGGGCGGCCGCAGGAAGCGACATCCCAGCCACGATCAGCAGTTCGGCCAAGGTCGACACGCCCCAATTGGCGTGGGTGACGGTCTTGTTCCAGGTTCCTCCCGAGTAGCGAACCCCCACATAGACGACTCGTACCACGCTGGTGGCAGCCAAGCCGAGCAGACCGGCGGTCATCAGCCGGAGGCCCCAGGAGAGCCATCGGCCAGTGGTTTTGGCGTAGCGGACCGCCCATGCTGCGGTCATGGCCAGCAAATAGACGGTGTAAAGCTCGCTCACGAGGTAGAAGGCTGCGATTGGCAACTGTGTGATCTTCGGAGTCGTCAGCGTGTGCCCGCGATCTACCGCCGGTGTTGCCAGCATGGCAAGTGTGAGGATGGCCAGCACCAGCGCCAGCACGACCGCTTCTCGACGGGCTACGCGGCGAGATCTTTCCTCGTCGGAGGCGATGAGGAAGAACAGGAGCAGCAGGTACAAGCCCGCGAAGACCAGGATGTTCAGCCCGACTTTGATCACGCCTGCCGAGATGTATGGGGTCAATGCGGCTTTGACCTGCGGAATGCCCAGGATGTTTCCTGCCGCGAGCAGGCCAAGGGCAGCGACGACAAGACGAAGGGCACGGTCGTACGGCGCCCGCACCAAGTGCACCAGCTTCCAGCCGAACCCCAACACGAGGCCGACGACCAGGGTCAGGTGAATCACAGCCAACCTCGGCGATCGCTCAACGCCTGTTCCATGCGTCGGACACCAAGATCGCCTGGACTTGGGACGGCGACGGAGTCCAGCACGCTGGCCCATTCGAGAATGATGGTCGCGACCGTTTCGGCTTCGCGTTCGTGCTCGGCGTCGTAGCCCGTGCGTCGCAGGGCTCGACGGACCGCATCGGGTTTCAGGTCCGGGTAGATGTCGCGGAGTAGGTCGTCGTCCGGCTCGTCGCTGTGGTGGTCGGCGAGGATGTGTCCCAGTTCGTGCAGGATGATGTGGTCTTGGTGAGGCTTGCTGGTTTCCTGCTGGTAGAGGATGTAGTCGACCTTGTCTGTGAAGATCCACAGCCCGAATGGCCCGGGGACTTCGATGGGATGAGGCACCAGACGGATTGGCCTGCCGCGTTGCTCACCGACTCGACGGCACAGTTCGACCACGTCGAGTGGTGGCTGGATATCAAGCTCGCGAAGTAGTCGTCGGCAGCGACGCCTGAGTTCTCGTTCCTCCATGCTCGCTCCTCCTCGCGGTGAACGCCCGGAGAAAAATCGGAATGCGCTTGGGTCCGGGTGCTCTTCGGCTAGTCCTTCACCTCGCCTGCGCGCGCCGCCTGTTCCAGGCGGTGAACCACGTCAAGCAGCCCCATCACCTGGCGGCGTCCTTCGGGTGAGAGCTCCTCTGCCCGCATCGCCATGACCCGAGCCTCGCTGCTGTTGGCGAGGTCGGCCAGACGGGCCCGCTCAGCGCGGAGCTCCTCCAGCTGTTGATCGACTCGGTCGGTCGTTTCCTCATCGAAGAAGTACGCCGCGGGTACACCGAAGAAGTCCGCCAAGGCTTGGATGTGCCGAAACCCTGGGTTGTCCTTCTGTCCCTGCCTCAGCAGCCACACGTAACTCTGGGAGATCTGGTGGCCTGCCCGGCGGCACCCGGCGGCGACCTGCTCGTTGCTGAACTCCTGGCCGTCCTCGCCCTTCATCGTGGCGAACAGGTGGTTCAGCTTCCGCGAGAAGCTGCCGGCCTCGATTGGACGCTTGGCCATGCCTCCCCTTCCACCAGCACTTTTACTGATGTGGACACCCGATAGTGTGTAGTCGCCCATAACGGTTGAGTGTTAGTCCTCCCTGAGCCTAATGTGGCTTATGCCACACCTTCAACTGATGTGGACACCTTCCCCCCGGATGGTGGACATGACGGTGTAGGGCAAGGGGTAAACAATGCTCTTCGAAGTCACGGACCGCGTCGACCGGGCCATGTGCCCCACATGCAGGCAACCGCTGGAGTACCGGTCGACGGACAAGTTGACCGGCCTCCTGGACCGGTGGGCCTGGGATGAGCAGGCGTTGCGGTTGTGTCGCACACGGGCTGCGCGGCCGATGGCTCTCCTTGTCATCGATGTCGACCGCTTTCGTCTGATCAACAATCAGCATGGCCACCAGGCTGGCGACACTGTGCTTAAGGCTTTGGCAGGGGTGATCGCCGCCGGGGTCCGCTCTGCAGATGTTGTCGGCCGTTACGGTGGGCATGGCGGCGATGAGTTCCTGCTGCTTCTCGCTGACTCCGACGTGCACGGCGCGATGAGGCTGGCTCGAAGGGTGCAGGCCGAGGTCAGGAAACTGACGGTTCCAGTGCTGTCGGTATCGGGCAGTCCTGTCTCCATATCACGATTGACGGTCTCCGTTGGAGTCGCGATGTCGACAGTGAGCCATCCGGTTTCTCTTGAGCAACTGTTGCTCCGTGCCGATAGCGCACTGCTGCAAGCCAAGCGGGATGGCCGAGATCGTTTGATCGTCTATTCTCGCGGCGTGTGATTCGACGGTCAACTTTGGGTACGCATTCCTGATCAGTAGCCCAGTTCGTGAGTGGTGAGTTCGTTGTCCGATTCGATGAAGAAGTCGAGGATTTCGTCATTCAGCATCCGAGAGGTGAAGGATCTCTGTTCAAAACACACTCGGCTCGACACGAATGCCCTCGCCGAACTCGCCCCGGTCGCTGTGGCTGGCCGACGGGCGTTTCTCATCCTGTATATCGGCCGGCACGCAGCTCAATGGCAGAACGGACGCCTCAAGCCGCCCCAGTTCGTGACTCGTTCCAAACTGGCATCCGGGTTGAGTTGGGAACACTGTCTAAGTCAGACATCGGACCCGCGGACTCGCCATCGACTGGTGGCACGCCGCAGGGCCGGAGACATCGCGACCCAACACCTTGTCATTCTCGCCGAACCACTCGTCCGCAGCGTCGTGCTGTATCTGGCGCGACGACGGGAGCGGACAGCAGTGGCGGACCTCGCCGATATGTTCAACACGGCCAGGGCCGCAGTTGCCCAAGGCATTTGGGCCTACGACGAGAAGAGACGATCCGGCCCTCAGTACCTCCGCCAGTGGATCGAAGAACACATCCGCCGAGAACTGGCCGGCTCTCTTTACCAGGTTTCGGTGCCCACTCGCAGGCAACAAACGTTCAACCGGATCGCTGCCATCCGGACCGCTCTGCGCAGCGCTTGGGGACGTGAGCCGACCGATGAGGAGATGTTGGCTTATCCCGGCGCCACCTTCAGCCAAGGCGACCTTGCCGATGAGCGGACCACCCGGCCCCACCGTGGCCGAACAGGATTGGGTCTCGACCTCACCGTTGGGGACAACGAGACCGGGGCCGACCGAGCCGTTCAGCCTGCTATGCACGACCGTGCGGATGTCGATCCCAGCGAATCCGAGCTACACCAGGTTGACGAGAGGATCGGGCTCTCTGGGTGGCAACTGGTTCTCGACGCTTTGCAACTGGACGACCAGAGCCGGCTCGTTCTGGTGCAATACGCAGGACTACCGCCGTACGACCGGCTGACCGAAGCCGAACGTTCCCAGTCGGCTATTGCGGCTCGAATGGGCATCAGCCAAGAGACTGTGTGCACTGCCCTCGCCCGTATGTACCAAAGGGCGGCGGGCGAGGAGTCTCCACTTCCGAGTTTCCTTTTGGGATTGACCACGGACGATCGTGAAGGGCTGGGGCTGGAGCGGTTGGCACAGGTGCTGCGGCAACGCGGTGTCGGGTCCTTCATACGCTGCGGTTCACAGCCTGGCTGTGGCGGGCCACAGTCGGCGGCGTAGTTGGCGATTGGTCGTACTGGGACGAGCGATGGAGGCTGGCCCCTGGGCTGCTGTGGTCGTCCACGGAGCTGGCGATGCGATAGCTCACGGCTCGGCGTTGCTGTCCGAGTCCGCGGTTTCGATGTCGGGGATGACGTCGATTTGCAGCTGTTGCCGCAGATCGATCAGCACGCTGTCGATGGTGAGAAGCTGCTGCAGCATGTCGGCGGCAGCGGGGACATCGACTGACTGGTCGTCATAGCCTTCCAACACCTTCTCCAGTAACGCGGCGGCAGCGCGTATGGCGTCGGTGCGAGTCAGCCACACAGGGTGCGGGCCGGGGCGGGTCGCTTTGTAGTTGGTGTCGACCAGTATCAGAGCAACAGGCTCCGATCCCCGCGCTGCCTCGGTGGTTTCGATGGAGAGCGTGTTCGGCCACTCCTCGACATCATCGGGATCATTGGTGTATCCCGTGAAAACCGCAGCTCGTCGGGTGGGAGAGGCCACGCCACGGATTCCGGGTGGGGAGCATTCTGTTCAGACATGGCTTCTCCTCACAGCAAGTCGGTTTCATCAGTGGCGAGAGGGTGTTGTTCGCCGGTGAGCGCGGAGAGGGCGTGGGCGAGTTCGGTGAGGTTGGCTCGGACGTAGGTTCCGGTGGTGCCTGCGTCTTTGTTGTCGCTGTGGCCTGCGTATTCGCGGGCGGTGGCGTAGCCGAAGTTGCGTTCGACGAAGGTGAGGGTGGTGTAGCGGATCCAGTGGGTGCTGACCTGTTGGGTGGCCACCCAGGGGAGGTGTTGTCCGAGGCGTTCCCAGAGGTGGTCGTAGCGTCGGCGGGTGATGGGTTTGCCGCTGGTGTAGCGGAGGAGTTGCCCGCCGTCTCGGGCGGCGCCGCGGGTGTCGGCGTGGTGGACGAGGTGGGCCATGAGGGTGGGGGAGACCGGCTGCCAGCGGACGGTGCCGTTCTTCTCGGTGAGCCGAATCAGGCATTGGGTCTGATCGAGGTCGGGGTAGGTGAGTGCGAGTGCGCCGCCGCGACGGCAGGCGGTTTCGGTGTGGAGCCGGAGGAGGAGGCAGTCCAGGGCCGGGTCGTTGCCGGTGGTCGCGGCGGTGTGGTTGATTTCCGCCAGTCGGTTGGCGGGCAATGCCCGTCGGGTGGATCGCCGCCGGGGTGGTTTCGGGACCTTGCGGGCCGGGTTGGCTTCTTTGCTGATCAGTTGGTCGTCTTCGGCGTGGCGGTAGAGGCAGCGCAGGGCGCCGATGAGGTGTTCGGTGGCGCTGCGCCCGCCGCGGGCGTTGCGGCGGATCACGACCCGGGTTTTGAGCAGTTCGGCCAGTTGGCGGATGTCGGAGGCGGTGGGTTCGTCGAGGCGCTTGTCGGCCCAGTGTTGGAGGATGCGGTTCCAGTACGGGCCGTAGGCCTTGCGGGCGCCGACACCGACGCCTGCGGAGACCGCGGGGATGTACTCCCGGAAGGTGGGTATCTGTTTGAGCGGTGTTGGTTCCTGGAGAAGGTCGTTGGGCGTCAGTCCCATCCGGGCCAGCAGCAGCCGGGCGGCCTCGATCTCGGCGGGCTGGGGTGGCGGAAGCGCGGGAGAAGTTGTCATCGCTGGTCGCCTCCCCACAGCCAGGCGTGGTGGTGGGCGAGCATGGCGTCGAGTGCGGCCATGGTGTGCAGGACCAGCACCCCGTGCTCCGGCGCGGCCGCGAGCAGCAGCCGGTCCCCGGCGATGAGGTTGCAGCGGGAGCGGACGGGCGCGGGGATCGCGACACACGGCTTGGACGGCAGCACGAACACCCCCGTCCGGTCGGGACGCACCACGACGGAACCGGCCACGGCGGTGAGGGTCAGCCGGATACCGGCGGGCCACCGCAGGGCCTCGATGACCGCCCGGTCGCCGATACGGCCGTCGCGGTCCATGCGGCCCATGCCGTAGACCATCTCTATTGAGTCAGATAACGCACCCAACTCACCCAGCGGCAGCGGCCGGACCCTCCGCACACCGGACGCGGCGATAGGGGCAGCCGGGAGGGCGGTCATGAGCGCCACCCCGCAGACGACAAGCAGGGCCAGCCCAATACATGATCAAAGAATCTGGCGCAAGGGCCAGCGGAGCAACTGGGGCTCGATGTTGCCGGGAAATCTCCCGGGTGGCTGTGTCCGAGGGGGGAGTTGCACACTAACCACACGGCTTGCTCTCGCTGAACGCGCTTGAACGCTGGCTCTAGCGTCCCTACCAGACTGCGAGTCGTGTTCGTTTGGGGCGCGTCGCCCGAAGTCTGTCGTGTCTGCGTCTTAAGCTGCGGGTTTGGGGTGCAGAGGGAGGCACGAGACGTGGTGGCAAGCGGAGATCTGGTGGCCGCGGTAGGGAGGCTGAATCCGGCTGGTCCTCCAGATCAACCGGTGAGGCATCAGGCGATTCTGTTGTTGTGGGCTATCGGCAGGGCGAGGCGAGGTTTGTCGCGGCTGGTCCGCTGGGCGGAAGCGCAGGAGCAGTTGCGGCCGTTGTTTGTTGCACTGGGGCGTCCGGGCAGCAGGCCGACGCCCGAGTACCCGTTCCTCGCCTTAAAGGGCACCGGGTGGTGGGAGTTGCCGGACGCAGTCGACTCCGTTCCCCGTGCGCATGGGTCGGTGCCGTTGACGTGGCTCAGGGAGCACAATCCGCTGGGCGGTCTGCCTGCCGACGTCTATAACCTGCTTCGCACGGACGAGACTGCCCGAGCCGAGGTAGTGCACGCGTTGCTCGGCCGGTTTTTCAAGGATGGCCAGGCGTCTGAGGTGTTGGAGATGACCGCCTTGACCGGCGAAGGGGACGCGGCTGGCGTCCGGCCGTTGCGTGATCCGGCGTGGGCGTGGGACGAACTGGTTCTGGCTTGCGCCCTGGTCGCCTGCAATGGGTGGCGTGAGCTGTCATCGGAGCACCCATCGGTGGTGGAGTTGTCCGAGCTGTTGCAGGCGCTGCCCATTCATCCGTCCCCGGTGCGAGGGCTGAGGTTCCGCAGCCCGGACAGCGTGCGCCGGAAGATGGCCGATATCGCGACACGTCACCCTGACTCGCAGCGACGGCCGACAAACGGCGGAAAGCTGGACCTAGAGGTACTGACCGCGTTCCTGGAACGCCCCGAGGAGATGCACGCGATCGCCGACCTACTACGGTCCGGCGTTCGCACTGGAGAGTTCGCGAACCTTCCGGACGATGACCAGCTGGCGAATGATGAAGACGCGGTATCGGAGGGCCGGTTGCTGGAGCGCAGGCACCTACGCCGCGAGCGTGACCCACGCCTGCGCAGGCGCAAGATCAAAGCGGTTCTCGCTGAGCGCGGCTGCCTGGAATGCGAGGTGTGCGGATTCGACTTCGAATGTACCTACGGCCCCCGCGGGGCGGGCTACGCCGAGTGCCACCACGTCGTCCCTCTCCATGCATCTGGTGAAACAACCACCCGGCTGGAGGATCTCGTGCTGTTGTGTGCAAACTGCCACCGCATGATCCACCGCGGCACCCAGTGGCTCACTCCCGCCCAACTCCAAGACGTCGTCCAAGCGCAGCACAGAATTGTCACCACTCGCGACAGCCATAGCGCTCGCCACTAACAAGGATTTCAAGTCCTGCTGACATGAACCTGGAGCATCAACCGCACGCCTGGTTCTCCCGACGCTGGCGGAGCATGTAGAAGACTCGCTGCTCTTGAGCCATAGAGGAGGGGTCATCGGACGTGCCCACGGGATCGCAAAACACGAGCAATGCACATCTTCGGTCACGGTTGTAACGGTAAGCTCCGAGGCGGTCCTGCTTCGGAGCCTCTTCCTGTAAAGCCGGACGCGGAAACCATGGCGTATCCATCGTAACGTGTTGTTCGACTCCATGGTCTAGTCGAGCTATGCTGAGCCAATGAGCGCGAGTCCAGTCGAGATTGCAACCGAGGATGTAGAGGAATGGTTCGAGCAAGAAAGTGAAGATGGCGAACCATCTCGTGACAGTGGGACTATAGATCCCGAACAAAAGTACGCGGTAAGTCAACTCCGCGTAGTTCGCGAAACTAAAGATTATCAGCTAGATTATTTGCGCCATGCATTGCAACCGGGGAAGGAGCTGATAGATACGAGTCCCTCGTATCAGCGACGACTTCGCTGGTCCAATAAAAAAAAGTCTTTGCTCATCGAATCGTTTTTGTTGAATATTCCGGTTCCGCCGATATTCTTGTTCGAGCGGGATTACAATGAGTATGAAGTGATTGACGGCCGTCAGCGACTTGAAGCTATTAACGCGTTTCTATCAGACGAGTACGCGCTAAGCGGCCTTGAATATTGGCAAGAGCTTAACCGCATGCGTTTCAGCAAATTGCCGCCAGTCTTGCAAAAAGGCCTGCTTCGGCGAAGTCTGCCGGCTGTCGTCCTTCTTGCTGAAACAAAAGAAAAGACAGAAGATGGGCTCGATGTTCGCCATGTCCTTTTTGATCGCCTGAATACAGGTGGGACCAGGCTCAATCCTCAAGAGCTGCGGAACGCGCTTTATCCAGGAAGTTTCAACGCGCTTCTTATCAGACTGGCCCGCTCCAGCCCTTTCACGGAGATATGGGGGATTCCTCCTCACGTCGAAGGCGAAGAGCGGGAGCCGACGGAGGAACTTCTGCGCAATCCTTTGTTCGCCTCCCTGGCGGATGCAGAGTTGGTGCTACGTTTCTTTGCCCTCCGTGATGCGATTACCTATAATAGAAAGGGCTCGCTCCGATCAATTCTAGATCGCTACATGGAGTCGAATGCGTCTGTGGATGCGAAAACCGCCGAAGCCATGTCAGAACAATTTCAAACGTGCCTCACACGCTTGAAAGGAGTGTTTGGGGATACAACATTCCGGCTCAATACGAAGCGTCTCAGTCGGCCGTTGTATGACGCACTCATGATTGCTCTAAGCCAGCATCCTGAGATCGATATAGAAGCTAACGTGTCACACATTCGAGCTGCACTCAAAAACGCCCTGGAAGACGGCGACGACTACGAAATCCTGGTGGGTCGCGGTAATACGATTGATGCTATCCATCAACGTGTTGAACTTGCGACTAAAATCCTCCACACAGGAAGCAAGTAACCGCCGAATGACATCAGTAGGCTTCGCCTTGAGCGAGTTTCACGAAGACCTTCAGCGAACTCGCGACTTGCTCCTGCTCATAAAAGAGTTTCGTCGTTTTGCGGGAAGCTCTGCACCCGTGGAAGTTCGGGAAGCTAAAGTTCCGTGGCCGGAAGCAATCGACTTGGCAAGTGCCGCACCGCAGGTTCGAACCGATCTTCCGTTACTTTCGGGATCAATCCTGTTGTATATCTGCGGACGATTCGAATACTTTGTTCGTGAGCTAGTGATCAATTTGGCCGAGGATATGGCGGCTAAAGTCTCATCGTATAGAGAATTGCCGGAACGGCTGCGAAACGAGCTGCGCACCAAGACACTGGAGGTTGCGCTAAATCCAGGAAGATTCGGGTATACTCTACCTGAGGCTGAGCAACTGCTGGTCAATCTATCAAGTAACTTGGACCCAGCACGGGACGTACCTGGGGTATCAATCACGTCCAAGGTGCTCGGCATCACGGACGCGAATATGAATCCCGGCACTCTGGCGGATGTACTTAAGCGCGTCAACATCACAGACGCTTGGACAGAACTAGGCAAACAGGCTCGCCTTAAAGCATATCTTTGCAAGGGCGCGGATAAGGACTGCACAGTCGAAGCTAAAACTCGGCTGGAGGCATTGATGAAGGAGCGGAACGGCATAGCGCATCCAACAGGTGAAACTTCGTTCCCTGACCCAGACCAGGTATTGGCGTCTTCAGACTTTCTCAAGGTTCTATCGGAGGTAATCGCAGACCTAGCGCAGGTGCCGAGACACTAGCGGTCAAATCTGGAGCATGTGACGACAACCTTGAAATAACAGTTGTGTTTCAGGACCGGGATCGGCTGGCCGGGGCTTGGCAGACCCCAGCACGGTTCAGCGGATCTGAGAAGCCACGGTGAACGGGATATGCGATCTCCGGCTGCTGGACCAAGCACGAGATCCTGCTGGGACAGACTTGGACGACGTAGCTGCTGGCCAAGTGATTTTTTGTGGGTATGGTCTGGCGTAGATCGTTCGGTCGTGCCAACACGTGCACCCCGGTCACAGCGAGCGGCGGGGTGGCATGCGGCAGAGGGCGAAGCGGGATTGGGCGCTTCCGCCGCAATTGGGCCAGCGTCAAAGTCACTGCTTACTCTGAACTCATTGGTAGTCTCACACGGTTCGTTTCCCGTCGATCCGCATGCTGGCGATGGCATCATCCACAATGAACCGGACGGTGGAGCAAACTGCTTGGCCACGCCGCTTGGCAGATGGAGCGTTGCCGTTGAGACCGTCCCACACGGCCCGGATGCCTGGCCCGCGGGGACACCTAGTAAGGGACGGCCGATTGGCCTCTTGACCTGCATGTTGGCCGCTAGTTCGATGTCGGGACGGTCGAGCGGACCGTGTCCTGGGTGTCCTGTAGAGGCGTTCGAGAGGCTTAAGCGACCGTCCAGAAGGGGACGGTGGACCTGTCGCTCATTGCTGCCTACCTGATCAGGCCTCTACGGCTCCCACTGTGCTTATGTCGCGGTTGTGGCGTGTGTAGGTCGTTCCGCTAATTCCGTGCCGACACCAAGCTGATTTTCGGCTTGTTGCCGGCGTTCGGAGGGGTGTGGATCGTGCCTGATGTTGGGACCGGACTGGTCGCGCGTCTCTGGACGGTTTGGATCACGAACGCGGCTGACTTTGTTGAGCATGCGGTGACCGATGAAGAGATGGTCATCGGGATGGCTGGCGGGGTGGGGGAGTACGCCGCGGTCTGCGGGGCGATAGTCATCAGCGCGCCGATGACCGAAGAGCCCTGGTCTTGTTGCCCTCGGTGCGTCGCGTTTCTGCGTGCGCGGGCGACGCTGCGCGATCTGGAGCGGCGGCGGCATGGCCAGCCTGGTCGGTTCGCTCGCTTGGTCAGGTGGCTTTATGGCTGACCGCTCGCTTCCGCTGCTCTTGGTGCGGCTGCGGAAGGGTGTCGTCGGCGAGAGCCGGCGCGTCGTGCACATCGTGCCTGTGCTGGTCGACGGCTCGGTACCTGCTGTGCCGACGGCATTGTGTGGGGATGTGCTCGACTTTGCCGAGGTCCACGTCCTTCAGGAGATCGAAGGCATGCCGTGCTTCGGCTGCCTTGTTCGGGTGCCCCGGCCGCGTTCCTCGGAGTTGCCGGTCAGTCGCGTCTAGGGACACAGAACGGGTCTGCCGGTTCACGATCGATCGTGAACCGGCAGACCCGTTGCGGTTTTGGGTGTGGGACCGGCGCGGAGGGGAGGCCGTCGCCTGCGACCACAACGCGCCGGTCCCCGTGCGGACTCCGGGGGAGCTGACGGTCCGGAGTCCGAGCCTCGGCCAGGAGCGGATCGGCCGGGCGCCGCGGTCGGGGGGCGCGACGCCCGGCCGAAGTTCGGACGGTCCGGGGCGGGTTGAGGCGGACGCGGAAGCTGTCCCCCGCCGCCGGACGGTTTGACTGACCTCTTCGGCAGTGGTCTGTGTCAAACTGAAATCATGCTTTCATCAGCATTCGGTCAGCGGAACGCCGTAGGCACGACATGCTGACGACATGGAAGAGATTCCCTAGCGCGGGCGGGAAGAGGCACCGATGCGCACGTTCCGAACAGTGCTCGAACAGAAGATCAAAGAGCGGCGGCTGACTCTCGAAGAGTTCGCCGAGTACGCCGAGGTGTTCGCGCGTGAGCATGGGGAACCCGCAACGCTCAGCGTGCGGCATCTACAGCGATTGATCGCCGGGTGCGGTCCCAACGGGAAGCCGCTCGGTGCTGTACGGCCGGCAACCGCGCGGCTGCTCGAACGCATTCTTGGCGTCGATATGGACGAACTGCTTTCGCAACCGAGGAACGGGAAGGTTCCAACCCCTGCGGGCGACTCGACCGACTGCCGGAGCGCTGCCCTTGGTGGTGCGTTCGGGTGGCTTGACGAGTGTGCTGGTTGGCTGCCGGGGACGACTCAACGAGATGTCAGATCCCGCGTGAGGACCGTCGACTCAACCGAGTTGCTCGATCGGCAGGCGTGGAGGACAAAGGTTGGCCGGAGTCGGCTGTCACAGGCTCTCGCTGGCTACTACCGGGACTGGGCGCCGGGGTACGGGGCCTACTGCGTTCGGCACCGGGGTCGGGAGATCGGAACCAGCATTGTCACCCGGCCGGAGTGGCTGGACGTGGCCTGCCCGCTGACGGCGGATAACGACCAGCTCGCTCTGCTCAGCGGGGAGCAACGGCGTCAGGCTGCTCGCGGGGACGTCAGCACCCGCCATGCGGTAGAGCGGCTTGTTGAGGCGGCTGCGCTGAATGTGCGGCTTACCGATGGTCCGCTGTATCGGCTGCTCGATATCGACCTCGCGGCGGATGCCATCCGGGGAACAGTCGGGTTGGTTCCGTTCGTTGAGTACGCCTTGACGATGGACCTGCTTGAAAGCGAGTTGGCCGATGCCGTCGTTGCCGATGCCGAGGTGCTGCCTGGTGGCCTGCCGCTGAGGGATAGGTATCTGCCGGACGCGGCTTCTGTGCTCGACCTGTCTGGTCGGTTGTGTGCGGGTGGTGTGCTTGCGCTGTGTGCGGTTGCCCGGCCGTCTGATCCTTACCGGGGACCGGCTGACTACGCGCTTTTGGTGCAAGAACGGTCAGGCCACGTTCTCAATGCATCCGGTCAGCTTGCAGTCATTCCGAAGAGCTTCCACGAGCCGCTGAACGATTTGCGGGTTGACGCGCGAGTGGGCGCCACATTGCGGCGGGAAATGGAGGAGGAGCTTTTCGGTCGTGTTGAGGTTGACTGCACGATAAATGATCCTCGCATTGCCGCGCCGATGCACCCGAGCAGGCTGTCCGAGCCGATGCGGTGGCTGATGGGGAAACCCGGTCGTCTCAGGTTGGAGTGCACCGGTTTCGGCCTGAATCTTGTGAGTGGAAACTATGAGTTCGCTTCACTGGCCGTCATCGAGGACGACGAGTTTTGGACTCGTTTCGGCGGGCAGATTGAAGCGAACTGGGAATCGTCTGGGCTACGCGTCTACTCCAGCTTGGACTGCCAGATGTTGGGTGACCTTGCCCATGACGAATCGTGGAGTAATGAAGGGTTGTTTGCCTTTCTCCAGGGCGTTCGGCGATTGGGGGAGATCGGCGGAAGCCGCGTGAAACTGCCGATTATCGAGTGGGAGGTGAAGGCCTGATCAGGACGCTGATGGCCAACGCACAGTGATCACTACGGAGTCCTCGATGGCCTCCCATGAATGATCGATGCCTGGACCCCAGACCGCGTAGTCGCCTTGGCGGGTCAGGGCTGCGGGGCCTTCGGTCAGGTCGACGCGGAAGTTGCCCTGTACCAACAGGACCATGGTCGTGCGCTGGTCGTCTGATGTCCACTCGGGACGCTTGTCCCCGGCCGGGTGGATGCCCCACTTGACTTCGACATCCTTCGTGAAGCGGATGCCTTCCGATGGGTCGATGAAATGGCCGAGCAGCCATCCGCGGGTGTCGCGACCGTCGTCAGCGGCGTTTCCGTAGTGCCAATTGCTCAACTAACTTACCTTCCATTCGATCGCCGGTAGGTCGACCCGGATGCCGCCGATTTGGATCAGTCGCCGCAGTCCTTGGAGGAACGCGAACAGTCCTTCGTTGCTCCAGGTTACATCACTGATCAGTTCGGTCAGCAGCTCGCGGTCCAGGCTGGAGTATTGGCGGATTGATGCTGTTTCCCAGTTTGCTTCTATTTGGCCGCCGAAGCGGTACCAGAAATCTTCGTCTTCTACCACGACAAGCGAGGCGAACTCGTAGTTGCCGCTGACCACATTGAGGCCGAAGGCTGTGCATTCCATTCTGAGGCGGCCGGGACGTTCCATGAGCCAGCGCATGGGTTCGGAGAGCCTCGCGGGGTGCATGGGGTCGGCTGCTCGGAGTGCACCGACTGTGGTGTCTATGTCGTTTCGGCCGAAGAGTTCTTCTTCCATTTCTCGGCGGATTGTGCCGCCGATTTGGAGGTCGGCGCGGAAGTCTGTCAGCGGCTGGTGGAAGCCTTTGGGGATCACGGCCAGGCGGCCAGCGGCGTTGACGACGTGACCGGATCGTTCCTGGACCAGCAGGAGGTAGTCCCCTGCGCCGGTCAAGGGGTTTTCGGGGCGGGCGATGGCGCAGAGGGCTAGAGCTCCGCCGCCGCAGAGGCGGTTGCGGAGGTCGAGCACCGACGCGGCGTCGGGTAGGTGGTGGTTTCGCAGGGGGAGGCTGCCCGGTCGGGGCGGGGTTCCTGTGGCTAGAGCGTCTATCAGCTCGCCTTCGAGCAGGTCGACGGTCAGGGCGTAGTGCAGGAAGTGGCCCACCTCTGCTGAGCCGCTGAGCATGCCCTTGCTCGGGTTGATCTCGCGGAGACGGTAGAGCGGCATATCCACGAAGCGAATGCCTAGCGCGAGGGTTTCGGCGATGCGTTGAGCCGCCAAGCCCGCGGCCTGCTCGTCCAGGATGTGGCCGTTCGTCAGCCTGGGCGTGAGCTTGATGCGGTCGGTCGCCGGCGCCAGTGTGCATTCGAGGTCCAACCACTCTGGGCGGGTCAGGATGCTGGTGGAGACCTCGTTGTCGCCCTCGTAGTGGGCGCCGTACAGACCGTGGGACACGGGGCGATCTGCGTAGTACTCGGCGAGTGCCTCGGCGACCTCGCGTTGGTTGATTCGGCCTCGGCGGCGACCGCGCTCCAACAGTTCGCCGAGGTCGAGCCTTGCTATGCGGGACGCCACATCGCGAAAGGCGGTGCCTGTTGGCCAACCGGCGTGTTCGTCCAGCCAGCCCAGGGCAGCGCCGATGTTGGGGTCGTCGTTGAGCCTGCGGGCTGCCGCCTCGGCTGCGGCCTGGTCGTGTTGCACGCTGGCGCTGCTTCCGGGGTCAGGGGCGATGTCGAGGGCGTCAGCGGCGAGCTTCTCGAAGCGCTCCTTCGCCGAGGCGGATGCGCGTTCCAGGGCGGTATCGAGCAGTTGCTGAATGTCCGACTTCGGGCGGAGGTCGGGTTTCTGGTGCCAGTTCGCGACTGCGCGGGTGCTGACATCCAAGTGGTCGGCGAACGCCTCGTTGCTCATGCGGAGCGCCGCTTGTAGTGCACACGCGGTTTTGCCTGTCCAGCCGTCCAGCAATCTCATTCCGTGGCCCCCGGAATTGGGATTTGCATTGAAGGTGCACTGGTTGTGCAGTGGATATGCGCTGGTCGTGCATGGTTTGTCAGCTGCTTTCCGGCTGGAATTGGAGCCATGGAAAACAGCCGCTTCAGCAGCCGGAAAACCTCGGTACTACCGGGACTTGCGGACATGTTCGATCACAGTTGCGAGATCGGATTTGAGGCCGTTGAGGGCTTCCGTGATCTCGACCAGGCGCTCTTCGAGGGTGTCCAGGCGAGCCCAGACCGCGTTGCGGCCGTCGATCACCGGATCGTCGGGGGCTGGTGGTTCTTGGCCGTGCAGCACGGATTGCAGGTGTTGCGGGTGCCAGCCGAGGGTGAGCGACAGGGACTCCAGGGTCCGCGGGCTGCGGCGGCGTTCGACGGTGTTGTGCTGGATCTCGCGGACGATGGCCAGCGAGACGTGCGAGCGCTCAGCGAGTTCGCGCTGACGCCAACCGAGCTCGCTCACGCGCTGGTTGATTGCCTTCGAGACTGCTGCCCAATCTTCCGTCACCTATTCCTCCGCGCTCCGCCTCGGCGCCGAGATTAGCGGTTTCTGGCAATTCATCGTGCTGACACGGCGCGGCTTGGTCGCGCTGGTGATTCCCCACGTCTTTCTTGAGCCGAAATCAATCGAAAATCGCTGAAATCAGCATTTTCATGATCGAAGGACTCTACTCATGTGTATTCGCAATAGCAAATCACTGCGGCCTGCTTTCTACTCCGTGCGGGAGGTCGCCTGGATTCTCAACGTCTCGCCTGCGGCTGTCTCGCGAGCGATTCGAGTTGGAACGCTGCCTGCGGTTCCTCGTAACGGTGCGGTCGTGATTCCCGCGAGCGCGCTTGCTCGACTGCTCGGGGTGCCCTCCGAACAACGCGGGACTCCCGGGGGTGGCGTATGACCTCCGGCGACGAGTCTTGGCTGATTGACATTGCTCGGCGGCTGGACCGGCTGCGACTGGTACCCGACGCCGTGCTGCTCGGCCTGGTGCTGCGGGACGGAACCTGCTCTTGGGTGCTCGATGAGCAGCCGCCGTGGCAGGACGAGGTTATGACCGATCGGGAGTTGGCCGCGCGGATCTGCGCGGGCTGCCCGGTGCTCGATGAGTGTTTGGAATTGGAACTGCGAGCCGCTGGTGAGCACACGGTAGGTGCGTGCGGCGGTCTGTCCGAAGAGGACCGACGCGCGTTGTTTCAGGTCTGGCGTGAACGGCGCTCCCGTGAGGGAGGTGAGCGTTCATGAACGCGGTCAGCCTGACTCCTACTCAGCTCATGGCGGGGGTGGGTGTGCTGCTCGTCTTGTTCTGGGCATGGCGGGCGGGTGCTCGCCGGGCAAAGGCGGCGGCTGCCGCTGCTCGGAGCGGTGCTCACTTGATGTCGCTGGCCGGACGCGTTGGCTTCAATGCTGCGCTGATCGTCTGCGTGCAGTGGGTGGTGATCAGCTATGGCGGCAGTAAGTGGGCGCTGCTCGCGGTGCTGGGGCTGCCTGCGCTGTTCGCGGCCTACACGCTCACCAAGGCGTTGACGGTGACGACGTACGACATTCCCCAGCAGCGGCGGGGCGGTGATCGACGATGAACGGATCGGCGAAGGGTGGGCGGCTTCGGCCGCCTGCCCGGCCGGGTGGGTCGGAGCCGGTGGCTCGGGTGGCGGTGCAGGTGGACCGACTGTGCTGGACCGGCATCCTGCTCGGGTTGGCGTTCACCATGACCAACGTCCAGCAGTTCGCGGCGGCTGGCTCGGTTGCGTGGTCGTTGGCCTGGTCTGCGGCGTGGCTGCTCGACCCGATGGTGTCGCTGGTGCTGCTGGCCATCCTGCGGGCGGAGCAGGTGACCGCTCGATACGGCGTTCGGATGGGCGGGTGGGTGCGGACGCGAAGTGGTTCACACTCGCGGCCACCTACGTCATGAACACCTGGTCGGCGTTCACGGCTGGCTCGGCCGCGCTGGTGGTGTTGCACTCGGTGCCTCCGTTGGTCGTGTTCGTGGCTGCCGAGGCGGTGACCGATCTCCGGGAGAAACTCGGCATGGCGGTCGACGCGACGTTCATGAACGCGGGGGAGCGGGAGGCGGAGCCGATTGCTGCCGATGAGCCGCAGAAGGCGCCGCGGACGTCCTTCGCGGACTACTTGGCCTCGGCGCGAGCTGCACGGACGCCGGATGTGGTCGTAACTCCAGCGTGGGTGCGCGAAGCGACCGGGTGCTCGCGTGGGCTGTCCTCCCGGCTCGCCGCCGCGTTGCTCGCCGAGGGCGGGGTGCGTTCATGAACGGGGCTTCGGACATGGACGGTCTGCCGGTGCCTGTGGCGTCGCGGGAAGTTGTCCGCGCCGACCCCGTGTACGACGGGGAGCTGGTTGACGAGCAGCCGATAGCTGCGCGGCAACCGGTCGGGCGTCGGGTGCGGAGTTGGTGGGAGCGTTCACGGCGGGTGCCTGGTGCGCTGAAGTCGCGGCAGGCTGCCGGGGAGGCGGCGATGGATGCCGTCGAGTGGTTGTTGCGGTCGCCGTTCCGGTACCTCGGTGCGGTGGGGCGCGGCCTGGTGGTCGTCGTTCGGATGTGGCGCCGGTGGGTGCGGGTGCTCGACTATCGCGAGGCCGCTGAGCAGTCGGAGAAGCTTGCGGACAAGTTCGTGGAGATCCGCGAGCTGACCCTGTTCCGGTGGCGGGTGACCGGGATCGTGTCGGCGGTCGTACTTGGCGCGGTGGTCTTGGCGAACCTGCTCTACGGCGAGCTGGTGCTGTGGGCTGCTGCGGCGGTTGCCTCGGTGGTGCTCGCCTTCGCTGGGCGGCAGAAGGACGGTTCACCGGGTCGGAAAGCCGTGCTCGCCGGTCCGCGGACGCTGACGTGGACCATGGACCCACAGGTGTTGGTAGACGCGTTCCGGGACGCGAAGCTGATCGGCAAGGACGAGGCGCTGCGACTGGTGGAGCGAGCTGCTCGCGTTGGCGATGGCTGGGCGATCACGGTTGACCTTCCGGCGACGCGGAAGGCCGCAGACGTGATCAAGCATCGGGATGCGCTCGCCTCGGCGCTCGCGGTCGATGAGGTTCAGCTCATCGTGGAGCGGGTGCGCGGCCGAGGCGGACACGCTGGGCGGGTATTTCTGTGGGTGGCGGACGAAGACCCATACACGGCTCCGCCGATGCGGACACCGCTGCTTGACGTTCAGCACTGGGATGCATGGCGGCCAGTGCCTTTCGGCCGGGACGCGCGGAACCGGCGGATTGATCTACCGCTCGTGTGGACGTCGCTCTTGGTCGGCGCGATCCCGCGGCAGGGCAAGACCTTCGCTACTCGGCTGGCAGCGGGCGGTTTGATTCTGGACCCATTCACGCGGCTGTACGTCTTCGACGGCAAGGGCGGAAAGGACTGGGAGGCTGCCGAGCAGGTTGCCTACCGCTACGTCTGTGGTGATCAGCTCGAAGACGCCGAGGCGGTCCGGGATTACCTCGTGGAGCTGGTCGCCGAGGTCCAGGCGCGGTACATGCGGATGTCCACTTTGGATGACGAGATCTGCCCGGAATCGAAGATCACGCCGACGATCTCGCGGGATACACAACTTGGGATGCCGATCACGGCGGTGATCATCGATGAGGTTCAGGTGTTCTTGGAGAACCTGACCCGTGAGCAGGTCGGTGGGAAGAAGATGACCCTCGGCGAGTACATCGCCGATCTGCTGACGTACCTGGTTTGGAAGGGACCGGCGGCGGGGATCATCGTCATCCTGGCCACTCAGCGGCCGGACTCGAACACGATCCCGTCGCGCCTGCGGGCGGTGCTTGGCTCGCGGTTCGCGCTGCGGGTGATGGACTGGCGCGATTCCAACATCGTGCTGGGCGAGCAGATGAACACGCGTGGGTACGACGCTTCGACGCTGCTGCCGAGTCACAAGGGGGTCGGCATCCTGCGGCCGGACGGTGAGACGGACGCAGGCGCGGACATGCTCGCGCTAACCGTGCGGACCTATTTCATGCCGAACTCTGACTGGCGGGAGATCTGCGCTCGCGGCCGTGCGCTGCGGGAGTCTGCCGGAACGTTGGCCGGTCACGCGGCCGGCGACGACACCCGCCGCGCCATTGATGCCGCCAGTGTGGTCAAGGCGCTGGGATCAGGCGCGGCGAACGTTGCCAATTTGGCAACCGGTGAGGTGGTTGAGCTGCCGGAACCGTTGGCGGCGGTCGTGGAACACCTCGGCGAGGATCTCGACCGGGGCGGGCGCGACTTCGTGCCTACCGCTGAGCTGGTCGAAGCGCTCGAAGTGGAGGCCACCGCGTTCGCGCGGCAGATGGGCGAGCTGGGCTGTCGACCGACACGGCAGTACGTGTCGGCCGAGGACGGCGACGGTGTGCGGCGTGTCCGCGGCTACCTGACGGCGGAGATTCGCGACGCTGTGCAGCGCGTTTCTGATGAAATCGGCTCGCAGGCTGACCTCGGAGACGAGCAGTCATGAGCGAGCAGGAGCCGGGTTGGGCCGAGATCGAAGTCCGCGTTCCGGAGGAGATTCCTCGGTTGACAAGGGAGGTTAGTTGCATACTGGCTGCCATACTGGTCGAGCTGACTGAGGTTCCGGTCGTCGACGGACCTCCGAGAAGGAGATCAGATGACTGTTGAAATCAGCCGAGACCCATGGGCGACCTTGGATGACCTGCTAGGCGTCGAAGTCATCGAAGCGGCTGACGTGGCGATTGGGCCGGTGGCCTTCTACGGGCGGTGCTCGACCGAGGACAACCAAGATCCTGAAACGTCGCTGGGTTGGCAGTTGGGCAACGCGCGGAAGTTCGTGGAGCCTCTCGGCGGCGTGGTGGTGGCGGAGTACTTCGATATCGGTCAGTCGCGGTCGGTGCCGTGGGAGCGGCGGCGGGAAGGTCAGCGGTTGCTGGCCGCGCTGAAAGACCCTCTCCGGGGTTGGGATGCGATCGTCGTTGGTGAAGGCACGCGGTGCTGGTTCGGCAACCAGTTCTCTTTGATCGCGCCCCGGCTCGCCGCGTACGGCGTCGACGCCTGGGTACCGGAGTTGGGCGGGAAGTTCGATCCTCGGAACCCCTCGCACAAGATGCTGATGAGCGTGCTGGGCGGGATGAGCGAGTCGGAGCGTCAGCATGTGCAGGCTCGGGTTCGCGCGGCCATGGATGCTCAGGTGCTCAGCGAGGGGCGGCACCAGGGCGGGAGGGCGCCATACGGGTATGTGGTTGTCGACGGAGGACCGCATCCCAAACCCCCGGAAGGCGGCAGAGGGTTTCAGGCTGCGCGTGCTGGCGGTCGATGAGCCCTCCGCCGAGGTGGTACGCCGGATCTTCGCCGAGTACCAGTACGGGATGGGGGACCGGGCTATCGCGAACGGGCTGAACAGGGACGGCATACCGTGCCCCTCAGCGCGGCGACCGGACCAGAACCGGCATCGGCTTGCGGACGGCTGGCAGGGCAGCACAGTTCGGGCGATCTTGGAGAATCCGCGGTACACGGGATACGCGATCTTCGGCCGGTGGACCAAGCACGAGACCTTGCTGGACCCGGATGATGTGGCGGCGGGGCACGTGACGAGGTTCCGGCGGTCCGGTTCGGGGCAGATCGTTCGGTCGCGCCAACCTGCCCATCCGGCCATCGTGAGCGTGGAGGATTTCACGCAGGCTCAGTTCCTGCGCAAGTCGCGTGCGGCGGGTGGCATGCGAGGGCGAGCGAAGCTGGAGCGGACGCGGAGCAGCGGCACGCGTGCGTATCTGCTTCGGGGCTTGGTCCGGTGTGGGTACTGCACACGGAAAATGCACGGGGCGATCATTCGCGGACATGACACCTACTACCGGTGTCTGGCGCGTTCGCTGGCTCCCGGATCGCCTGCTCTGGCTGATCACCCTCGAACGGTCAACCTGCGGGAAGCTGACCTGCTTCCGCCGCTCAACGAGTGGATCGGGCGGCTGTTCACCCGTGAAAACCTTGATCAGACAGTGGCTGCGCTGGTGGCCTCTCAAGCAGGTACCGCGAGCACGGCGAGCGCCGAGGCCGCTAAGAGGCGGCTTGTGGACGCCGAGGCGCGGCTACGGCGGTTCCAGGACGCCATCGCTGCGGGAGTTGATCCCGCGGTGGTCGAGGCGATCAACGACGCCGAGGCGCAGCGCGCAGCGGCGCAGGCGGAGTTGAGCGGTGCGCCTGCCCCGAGCACGCTGAGCGAAGCCGAGGTTTACGCCATGATCGACTCGCTCGGTGACGTTGGGGCGGTGATCAAGCAGGCGAAGCCTGAGCGGCTGGAGAAGCTGTACGCGGAGCTGCGGCTTGAGCTGCGTTATGACAAACAAAAAGAGTTCGTCGACGTGACGACCTCTCCGCGTGTGTTTAGCGAGTGTGTCCGAGGGGGGACTTGAACCCCCACCCCCTTAAACGGGGACTAGCACCTCAAGCTAGCGCGTCTGCCATTCCGCCACTCGGACCTGCGGGTTGTTGTGCCTGGATAGCGTAGCTGATCGACTTTGGGGGGCCCAAATCGGGGTGGTCAGCCTATGCCGGAGCGGTGGAGGATGGTTTGGATGCGGGTGGTTTCGGAGGCTATGAAGGTGGTGGCTTCGGGGCCGGACTTGTAGAAGTCTTGCCAGTTGTGGGCGGCTACGGTGCGTTGCCAGGGGGCGGATTTGTGCATGCGGTCGATCAGGGTGGTTAACGCGGTGCGTTGGGGTGGGGTTAGGTCGGGTGGGGCTACCAGGCCGCGCCAGTTCATGAGTTCTACGTCGTAGCCTGCGTCTTTGATGGTGGGGGTTTGGGGGCCGCCGGAGTAGGCGAGGAGGCGGGCTTTTCCGGTGTCCAGGAGGTCCTTGTATTCGCTGGCGCCGCCTACGGCGACGGGGATGGTGCCGTTCATGAGGGCTTGCTTGGTTTCGCCGCCGCCTGCGTACTCCGCGTAGTTGACGGCGGTGGGGTTGATGCGGGCGGCCTCGGCGAGGAGGCCTACCAGGATGTGGTCGGTGCCGCCGAGGGAGCCGCCGCCCCACTTCATCGCGGTGGGGTCGGCTCGCCAGTCGGTGATCAGCTGTTGCAGGGTCGTGTACTTGGATTTCGCCGGGACGAGGATTGCTTCGGGTTCGGCGGTCAGGGTGGCTATGGGGGTGGTTTGGGTCAGGTTGACGTCCGCTTTGTTGACCACGATGCCGCCTACCATCACCAGGCCGGTGACCATGAGTTGGTGAGGGTTGCCGCGGTGGTCTGCCAGTTCGGAGAGGCCGAGCATGCCTGCTAGGCCGGAGACGTGGTAGAGCTCGACCTGTTGGTCGGTGAGTTTGGCGTCCTCGATGGCTTCTTGGACGGCGCGGCCGGTGAGGTCCCAGCCGCCTCCGGGGGACGCGGGCACCATCACGTACAGGGTGCTGGACGGGAACTGGGCGGCGGGGGCGCCGCACGAGGTGAGCAGCAGGAATACCGCCGCCGCCAATCGGAGTTTCCGCATGTGCAGCCCTTCGCCCGAACATCGGCGTTGATGCCGGATCGGGTCATGGTGGGCGGGGGCAGGGCTGGGGTCACCGATTCGGTCATGAAAACAGTTCTGTTCATTCCGTTCATGGAGTACGGCGAACGGGGGGTAGCGGGTGCGCGATGGTAGGAAAGGGGCGTGAACCCGAACATGACGTATCGGCAGGCCGGAGTCGAGACCGCAGTCGGTGAGGTGGTGGGGATCGCCAGTGAGCTGATCCGCATCGACAGCACGAACACCGGGGAACAGGGCACCGTGGTGGGGGAGCGGGCGGCCGCCGAGTATGTGGCCGAGCGGCTTTCCGACGTCGGTTATGAGGTCACCTACCTCGAATCCGGTGGGAAGGGCCGCGGCAACGTGTTCGCCCGGCTGCCCGGTGCTGACTCCAGCCGGGGGGCGCTGTTGGTGCATGGGCACCTTGATGTGGTGCCTGCCGACGCCTCGGAGTGGTCGGTGCATCCGTTTTCGGGGGCGGTCCAGGACGGGTATGTCTGGGGGCGCGGCGCGGTCGACATGAAGGACATGGTCGCGATGACGTTGGCCGTGGCCCGGCGTTTCAAGCGGGACGGGATCGTTCCGCCGCGGGATCTGGTGTTCGCGTTCCTCGCTGACGAGGAGGCGGGCGGGTATTTCGGGTCGCAGTGGTTGGCCGACAACCGGCCGGAGCTGTTCGAGGGGTGCACGGAGGCGATCGGGGAGGTCGGTGGCTTCTCCGTCACCGTGAAGGACGGCGTCCGGGCCTACATGATCGAGACCGCGGAGAAGGGGATCGCCTGGTTGCGGCTGCGGGTTCGGGCCCGCGCGGGGCATGGCTCGATGCTGCACGAGGACAACGCGGTCACCCAGCTGTCGGAAGCCGTGGCGCGGCTGGGACGGCATCGGTTTCCGATTGTGCTGACCGACTCCGTTCGGGAGTACCTGGCCGCGATGAGCGAGTTGACGGGGCTGGAGTTCCCCGAGGACGACCTGGAGGGGTCGGTCGCCAAACTGGGCAACGTGGCCAGGATCGTCGGGGCCACGCTTCGGGACACCGCCAACCCGACGATGCTCAACGCCGGGTACAAGGCCAACGTCATCCCCTCCACGGCGGAGGCCGTGGTGGACTGCCGAGTGTTGCCGGGGCGCAAGGCGGCGTTCGAGCGGGAGCTGGACGGGATCCTGGGGCCGGATGTGGAGCGGGAGTGGATCGCGGACCTGCCCGCGGTGGAGACGACCTTCGACGGGCACCTGGTGGACATGATGTCGGCCTCGATCCTGGCCGAGGACCCCGGCGCGAAGATGCTTCCCTACATGCTCTCCGGCGGTACGGACGCCAAGGCCTTCAGCAGGCTGGGCATTCGGTGCTTCGGGTTCGCCCCGCTGCAGCTGCCCGCCGACCTGGACTTCAGCGCGTTGTTCCACGGGGTGGATGAGCGGGTGCCGGTGGACGCGCTGCGGTTCGGGGTGCGGGTGCTGGATCGCTTTTTGCAGAACTGCTGACGTCCTGGGAATCCGCCGACCAGCGGCCTCCAGTTCGCTGGTCGGCGAACTCCAACAGGGGCTTGGGCCTCGTGGGGGTAACACGGTCGCCCAATGCTTGCTCCACCAGGGTTTCGCGGAGCGTGCTTCAGTGTGGCACGGGGCGCGCGGCGTTGTCTGTAACCGTGCACGCTCGGATATTCAGCACACACGCGCATCGTGTTAGGTCTACACCGTCGGCTTGCTCATCCAGGTGAGCAAGCCGAGGCGGGAAGTGGCGTTCATCGCGTCGATCGGGGGTCTGGGAAATATATTCGTCGCATGCCAGAATCCGGACCCATGCCCGATACGCCGAATGCCGGACCTCCCGAGTTCGTGTTGCAGGACGGCACCAGTCTGAACGTGCAGATCACCGGTGACGCCGAGGCGCCCGTCACGGTCGTCCTCGCGCATGGTTTCGCCTTCGACCACCGCGTCTGGCACAAGCAGGTCCAAGCGCTGCCCGACGCGGTGGGCCAGCCGGTGCGGATCATCACCTACGACCACCGCGGCCATGGTGCGTCGGGACCCGCCACCGAGGAGACCGCCACCATCGAGCAGCTCGGTGACGACTTGGCTGAGGTCATCGAGCGGTTGGCACCCGAGGGCAAGGTGGTCGTGGTCGGCTACTCCATGGGCGGTATGGCCCTGATGGCGCTATCCGAACGTCGGCCGCGGCTGCTCAAGCAGCGTGTCGGCGGTCTGCTGTTCGTCGCCACCGCGGCCAAGAAGCTGGCCGAGTCCTCGCTGAAGTGGCCACAGCCGCTGGGCAAGCTCGTACAGGACCTGGAAAGCATCTTCGGCCGCAAGATCGTCAAGGCAGTACGCACAGCGATCACCCCCGCCAAGACCGCGGGCCTGAAATGGTGGCTGTTGGGCGACAAGCCCTCCGCCGCCGACGTGAAGCTCACCGCGGACATGGTGTGGTCGAACTGGCCCGACACAATGGCGATGTTCCGTCCCGCGTTCGACCGCTACGACCGGATCGCGGCTCTGCGGGTGGTGAAGGACTCCGGCATCCCGGTCGCCGCGATCGTCGGTGACGACGACAAGCTGTGCCCCGAGGCGCATGCGGAGATCATCGTCAGCGCCACGGGCGGGGGAGAGGCCGTCGTGCTGCCCAAGGCCGGGCACATGCTGCCGCTGGAGCGGGCCGACGAGGTGACCGCGGCCATCGCGAAGCTGGTCCGCGGCGTCTAGGGACGCCGTCCGACCAGGGCGATGAGCTTGGTCTGCGTGTCGGAGTTCGCGGGGACCTCGACGGGCGGGTCGAAGATGCTGCTGTCCTGCCAGTTCTCGATCTCGGGCTTGATGCGCCGGTAGACGTCGGTGACGAGGTGGTCGTCGAGGGCGGTCGCGGCGTCGATGCCGCGGGCCAGGTCCCAGCTGTGCACGGTCAGATCCGTGATCATCTGCCAGGCGTAGTCCTCGGCGGGCATCCGGCCGCTGCTGACGTTCACCTCGTGGTCCAGCGCGCCCAGCGCGTGGAAGGCCTGCCGGGACTCGCGGGCGGCGAACTCCCACCTCGAGACCGGGTCGTCGTCGAGCACGTCGCCGCTGTAGCGGTCGCCGACCTCCTCCAGGGTGGCGCCGCGCAGCAGCCACGGCGCCCACAGGTGCTCGCCGGTCAGGTGGTTGACCAGGTCGCGCACCGTCCACTCCGCACATGGAGTCGAACGGTTCCACTGGTCGTTCTCGATCTGCCGCACCCTGCGGTCGAACTCCTCCAACGCGATGTCGAAGGCCTCCAAGATCTCCATGCGCCCCATCCGAACACGGCTGGAAAACGCACGCCAGTCGAGCGCTCAGAACTGCACATTAGGCCTGATCATCAGCAAAATCGGCCCAGCCGCCTATCCCTTGATGCCGGTTTCGGTGACGCCGCGGATGAGGTAGCGCTGGAGGAAGGCGAAGATCAGCAGGGGTGGGACGATCGAGACGGCGGCGCCGAGGAAGAGCAGGGGCAGGCGGGGGTTCTGGTCGTTGAGGAACGTGGACAGGGCGACCTGGATGGTGAAGGCGGAGGAATCCTGGGCGACGATGAGCGGCCACAGGAACGCGTTCCAGGCGGCGATGAAGTTGATCACGGCGAGGGCGGCGAAGAAGGCGCCGGAGTTGGGGACCACGATGCGCCAGAAGGTGCCCCAGTAGCCGAGGCCGTCGACGCGGGCGGCGTCCTCCAGTTCGCGGGGGAAGGCCAGGAAGTACTGGCGGAACAGGAAGGTGGTGAAGCCGCTGAACAGGCCGGGGATGATCAGGCCGCGCAGGTCGCTGACCCAGCCGAGGCTGGAGACCACGACGAAGGTGGGCACGAACGTCACCGACAGCGGGATCATCAGCGTCGCGAGGACGGCGTAGAACACCTTGTCGGCGTGCCGGTAGGGAATCCGCGCGAGGCCGTAGCCCGCCATCGAGCACAGCAGCAGCTGGCCCGCGGTCTGGAGCACCGAGACCAGGGTGGAGTTGACCAGGCTGTTCAGTACGGGGGCGGCGGTGGAGGTGAACAGCTCGGTGAAGTTCTGCCAGCGGATCTCCCGAGGGAACAGGGTCCACGAGCGGGCGGTGATCTCGTCCTCGGAGGCCAGGCCGTTGCGCAGCAGCAGGTAGAACGGCAGCAGGAACAGCAGCGCGGCGATCACCAGCGCCACCAGGCGGATACCCGATCTAAGCACGGTCACCTGCCAGGCTGCCGGTGCGGAACAACTTGGCCTGCGCCACGGTCACGATCGCGATGATCAGGGCCAGGATGATGGCGCCCGCGCTGCCGTGGCCGAGGTCTTGGCCGCCGCTGCCGAGCGCGGTGTAGTACAGGTACACCAGGGGTGGGCGGCCGTAGGGTGGGTAGTTCCTGGTATTGCCGAGGACGTTGTAGAACTCGTCGAAGGCCTGGTAGGCGTTGATCAGGCAGAGCAGCACGACCGCGGCCGAGGTGGCGCGCAACAGGGGCCAGGTCACGTGGCGGAAGGTCTGCCAGCCGGGGGTGGCGCCGTCGATCCACGCCGCCTCGTACAGCTGCTGCGGGATGCGTTGCAGGCCCGCGATGAACAGGATCATGTAGAACCCCAGCTGCAACCACAGGCGCAGGGTGATCAGCACGACCCAGTACAGCGGCGGGTCCACGGTGCCGGTCCAGGCCACGGCGTCGACGCCGAAGGCGCCGAGGATGGTGTTGGCCAAGCCGTAGTCGAGGCCGTTGAAGATGGACATCTTCCAGATCAGCGCGGCCACCACGTAGGAGCACGCGGTGGGCAGGAAGAAGGCGGAGCGGAAGAACGCCCGCGCCACCCGCACCTGGTTGACCAGCAGCGCAAGGCCCAGCGACAGCACGAACGTCAGGGGAACGACGAACACCGCGAACAGGGTGAAGGTGCCGAGGCTGTCGGTGAAGGCGGGGTTGCCGAGCAGGTCGAGGTAGTTGCGCAGGCCGACGAACACCGTGGGGGTGACGGTGTTGTAGGCCTCGAACAGGCTGAGGACCACGCTCCAGCCGATGGGCAGGTACACGAAGATCAGCAGGCCGGCCAGGAAGGGGCCGACGAACAGCCAGAACGAGCGCGCGGTCCGCATCGGCTCAGCCGAACAGGCGCTTCAGCTCACCGTTGACCGTCTGCACCGCCGCGCGCAGGGGCACCGTCGGATCGTCGCCTTCCTTGACCGCCTTGCTCACCGCGTCGGACAACGCGGTGCTCATGGCCGGGGTCCACGCCGGGCCGTCGCTGAGCCGACCATGATCGGTGACGTACCGCACGACGTCGGCGGCGGGGCCGCTGGTGAGGTTGGCGGAGCGGGTCAGTTGGCTCTTGCGGGCCGGGATGTGGAAGCCGTACTTGGTGACGAACTCGACCTGGTGGTCCACCTGGTCGATCCACAGCCAGCGCACGAAGTCCTTCGCCTCGTCGACGCGGCCGCGGGCGTTGACCATGGCGCCGAACGCGCCGACCGGGACCGAGGCGAGGCCGTCGCCGTCGAGCTTCGGGAAGGGGAGCACGCCGACGTCGTCGCCGAACTTGGCGGTGATCTTGGGCATGTTCCACAGGCCGGTCCACTGCATGGCCGCATACCCCTGGGTGAAGGCGCTGGCGTCGGCCCAGTCGGCGGGGGAGCCCAGCAGCAGGCTGCCGGATGCGTTGAGCTCGCGGAGCTTGCCGATCGCGGCGGCGGCCCGGGGGTCGTCGAAGCCCACCACGTAGCGACCGTCCCGTTGCGTGAGCTGGTCGAGACCGGCCGACCACAGCAGCGGGCCGGTCAGCACCGCGACTCCGCCGTCGTTGCCCGCGAACAGACCCTTCATCCCGTCGCGGGTGAGCGCGCGGGCGGCCGCGACCAACTCGTCCACCGTGGACGGCGGTTGGAGGCCCGCCTGCTGGAGCAGGCTCTTGCGGTAGTACAGGACCTGGGTGTCGACGGCCTGCGGGATGCCGTAGACCTTGCCCTCGAAGGTGTGCGCGGCCAGCACGACCGGGTTGAAGTCGTCCTTCACCGCGGCGATCATGTCATCCAGCGGGGCGACCGAGCCGGCGCGGGCCCAGTCGATTTTGATCTTGTCGGCCTCGAACACGTCGGGGACGGCGCTGTTCTGGAGGGCGGTGGCGATCTTGGAGTCGTAGTCGCCGGGGTTCCACTGGACCCGCACCGGCGTCTTCGTGTACTCGGCGGCGAAGCGCTCGACGGCTTGCTGGACGCCGTCCTCACCATAGGCGTGGTACCACTGGGTGAGCCCGTCGGAGGAGCCGCCGCGGCCGGTGTTGGAGCCGCAGGCGGTGGCGACCGCGGCGGTGCCCGCCAAGGCGATGAAGTTGCGTCGGGTGATCACGCTGTGCCCCCTGAGTGTCCCGTTGTGACCGTCAACCACCCTCGCGCCTGGTGCATTCCCCGTGCTCCAGGTGCGCGATCAGCGTTTCACGCCTACGGCATCGCCGCCGCCACACCGAGTGCGGTGCGCTTGCGGCGCAGCCACACCTTGCGGCTGCCGTCGGAGTAGAGCCGGACACGGGACAGCTCCCAGCCCGTGAACTCGGCGTGGATGGCCAGCTGCATCGCCGTCGTCACCCGGGAAACCCCGGCAGGCAGTCGCAGTGGCCGGTACTCCCAGTCGCCGTCGATCACCCCATCGTTCATGGCTGCACCACCTGTAGCCCTTCACCTCGTGCGGATGCCACGAACACCCGCCCACTGCTTTCGTCCACCGCCACCGCGTTCGGCTGACCCACGGTGGGGAAGCGGAACTTCTCGACCGGCTCTCCGCCCGCCACGTCGAAGGCGACAAGCTCGTTGCGCTCGGTCAGCGTCACCCAGGCCAGGTCGCGTGCCTGGTCGTAGGCGATCGCGTACGGGCCGCCGGGCAGCGGGTAGCGCTGCCGCATGATCAGCGGTCCGGTGGAGAAGGCGAGGAACTCCCCGCCCCGCACGTCGACGGCGAGCACCCGGCCGTAGCGGTCCTTCACGCCGTTGACCGCGCCCTCGCCCGCGCGCAGCGTGGAGGTCGCCTGCCGGGTGGTCAGGTCGACCTCGGTGACGGTGGAATGGCGGCGGTCGACGACCACGGCGCTGTCGCCGTTGCCGGGCAACACCACGGCGGCGCCTTTGAGGCCCTCGGCGCGGCCCGCGCCGACGACCTCGACGGTGTCGCCCAGCGCCAGCACGGTCTTCTCGCCGACGACCGCGGCGCCGACCGGTTGTCCCTGGGTGTCGATGGTGTTCACCGCGCCGTCGGTGATCGTGATGCGCAGGACCTTGGCCGCGGTCGGGATCGGCGCGAACAGCGTGCCGCCGCGGGCGATGAGCTGCTCGGCGACACCTGGCAACGCGATGGTGCGGGGCTCGGCGGCGAGGTCGGTCAGCGAGAACAACAGCACGCGTGGCGGGCTGTCGGCGGCCACGGCCAGCGTCGCGCCGTCCACCACGGCCGCGGTGGACGGGGGTAGCTGCCGCACGGAACCGGCGGGCTGGGCCGCGAGCGGCGATGGCGCTGCCGTCGCCGCCGGGCGGTCGTCACCGGCGCCATCCTCCTCGCCGCTGTCCTGCCCGGTGGAACACCCCGCCAGACCCACGATCCCGGCGAGCACCACCACAGCCAGTCGACGCAAAACCGACCTCCTCGTCACCCCGGACATCCGGTGTTTCCACGACCGGCGTCTGGGTATCTGTCCAGCATGCCCCTTCTCCCCGCCGGGGTCACGCAACCCGGCCGGAGAAGACCTGTTCGGAGCTTTCCCTGCGTGCTGAGATTCTCAGCCGAAGGGGCGTTCGGGATAGCCCAGTTCGAGATGGCTCACATCGTCCAGCGCCGCGCGGATCGCCTCGGGTAGCTCAAGCTCCTCGGTGTCCAGCGACGCCGCGAGTTGGGCGGAGTCGCGGGCGCCGACCACCGGCGCCACCACGCCGGGGCGGTCGCGGACCCAGGCCAGCGCCACCGACAGCGGCGAGGTGCCAAGGCCTTCGGCCGCGGTGCAGACGGCCTGCACGATCCGGGAGGCGCGTTCGGTGCGGTGGTGGTCGACGTAGGGGGCGTAGTGCGGGGTGGCGCCGCGCGAGTCCGCGGGCGTGGCGTTGCGGTATTTGCCGGTCAGCACGCCGCGGGCCAGCGGCGCCCAGGCCAGCAGGCCGAGGCCGTGGTGCGCCGCGGCGGGCGCGACCTCGCGCTCGATGCCGCGTTCCAGCAGCGAGTACTCCATCTGCGCCGACACCAGCGGGACCGTGCGCTGCGCGGCGGCGGTGGCCAGCTGCCAGCCGCTGTAGTTGGACACCCCGCAGTACCGCACCTTGCCGCTGGTCACGGCGGTGTCCAGTGCCGCGAGGGTCTCATCGAGCGGCACCGACGGGTCCCAGGCGTGCAGTTGCCACAGGTCGAGGTGCTCGACGCCGAGCCTGCGCAGGGAGCCGTCCAGGGCTGAGAGCAGCGCGCCGCGGGAGGCGCCGCCGCCGAACGGCCCGTCGTGGCGGCGGGCGACGGCCTTGCTCGCCAGCACCACATCATCCCTGGTCACGACGTTGGCGAACATTGATCCCAGCATGCGCTCGGCCTCGCCGTCGGCGTAGACGTCGGCGGTGTCGACGAGCGTGCCACCGCTGTCGACGAAGGCGACCAGTTGGATGGCCGCCTCCTCGGCGTCGGTGTCCCGGCCCCAGGTCATCGTGCCCAGGGCGAGACGCGACACCCGGAGTCCGCTGCGGCCGAGTTGACGTTGCTGCACCCACAAAGACTAAAACCCGGTGCGCCGGCAAGCATGATCGCCACGCACATGCCAGGATTTTCGACTTTCGCGCACGAAACACCCCACGCAGACGCCTGTGGCCTGGTCGCTAGAGTGCGGCCACGCACCGAAGCCGTCAGGAGTGGCATAACGCATGACCTGGTTGCAGGCCCTGGTACTCGGACTCGTCCAGGGGTTGACCGAATTCCTGCCCATCTCGTCATCGGGACATCTGCGCATCGTCTCGGAGCTGTTCTTCGGCTCCGACGCGGGCGCGTCGTTCACCGCGGTGACCCAACTCGGCACCGAGGCTGCCGTGTTGATCTACTTCGCCAAGGACATCGGGCGCCTCACGATGACCTGGTTCCGCGGCTTCACCAGCGCCGAGGTGCGCTCGACCTTCGACTACAAGATGTCCTGGTACGTCATCATCGGCACACTGCCGATCGGCATCCTGGGCTTCCTGTTCAAGGACTACATCGAGACCTCGGCCCGCAACCTCTGGCTGATCGCCACCACACTGGTGGTGTTCGGCATCCTGCTCGGCCTGGCCGAGCGGTTCGGCCCGCAGCAGCGGGCGCTGGAGAACATGACCATGAAGGACGGCGTCCTGATGGGCTTCGCCCAGGCCATGGCGCTGATCCCGGGTGTCTCGCGGTCCGGCGGCACCATCACCGCGGGGCTGGCCATCGGCCTCAAGCGTGAGGTCGCCACTCGGTACTCGTTCCTGCTGGCCATCCCCGCCGTGGTGGCGGCCGGTGTGTTCAGCCTGCCTCGGGTGTTCAACCCGGAGCACACCACGGGCGTGGAGCCCTCGGTGGCGCAGATGATCGTGGCCACCGTGATCTCCTTCGTCGTCGGCTACGCCTGCATCGCCTGGCTGCTGCGGTTCGTGGCCAAGCACAGCGTGTACGTGTTCGTCTGGTACCGAATCCTGCTCGGCCTCGGCATCTTCGGTCTGCTGGCCGCGGGCACCATCACCGCGACCTGAGCGTCGTGGGGTGAGCGGCGCCCGCCGCTCACCCCACGGCTGCCGCGCACGCTTTGCGGCTACTCTCGTTTCCGTGGCAACGGTCGTATTGCTCCGGCACGCACGTTCGGTCGCCAATGGCGGCGGGCTGCTCGCCGGGCGCACCCCGGGGGTCGACCTCGACGACGCCGGACGCAAACAGCTGGAAACGCTGGTCGCCCGGCTGGGCAGGCTGACGCCTGCCGCGCTGGTCAGCTCACCCTTGCAACGCTGTCAGCAGACGGTGCAGCCGCTGGTCGACCACTTCGACCTCGAGCCGCTGTTCGAGCCGCGGCTGGCCGAGGTGGACTACGGCGAGTGGACCGGCAAGGCCATCGCCGACCTGCTCAAGGAACCGCTGTGGAAGGTCGTGCAGCAGCACCCCAGCGGCGCGGTGTTCCCCGGCGGCGAGGGCTTGGCCGATGTGCAGTCCCGCGCGGTCGCCGCGATCCGCGAACACGACGCCAAGATCGCCGCCGCCCACGGGCACGAGGCGATCTGGGTGGCCTGCTCGCATGGTGACGTGATCAAGGCGGTGCTCGCGGACGCGTTCGGCATGCACCTGGACGCGTTCCAGCGCATCGTGGTGGAGCCCTGTTCGTTCAGCGTGATCCGCTATACCGAGACGCGCCCGTTCGTGCTGCGCGTCAACGACACGGGCGGGGACGTCACGGACCTGATCCGCGAGCGGAAGGGCACCGGCTCTCAGTCCGACGCGGCGATCGGCGGTTCCACCGGCACCCCGTGAGGGTGCCCCCACAGCAGGCCCGCGGTCAGCAGCGTCACCGTCATCCCGGCGCGCTCCCAGGACACTCCCTTGGGTTGGAGGGTGAACACCGCGACGATCTTGTCGTCGTGTCTGCCCACGGTGCCGGTGGTGTGCATGGCGGCGCGGGTGATGTCGATGTCACCGGGGCCGACGCCGGTCAGCCGCATCCGCGAGGCGTAGGCCGGGGGCTTCACGCAGCGCTGGGCGGGACTTGGCTCGCCGAAGCCGGACCAGCCCTGCTTGATCGCCCACGGCGGGATGGTGGCGCGCGGAATGCCGAAGTACTGGTCCCAGCCGTCATCGGCGCAGCGGGTCGCCGCGTGTAGGTGCGTCATGATGAAGTTCCTGGTGCGGGCGGGCGCCTCCTCCAGGATGTGTCTGTACACCTTCACGGTGTCCGATGGGCTGATCGCCGTGTAGCCCCACATGCCGGGTTTCTCCGGGGGAGCGGTGTGCTCCAGCTTGAGGTGGACGACCATCCGCTCGACGATCTGGACCCACCCGTTGAGCACCCACAGCTCGCTGGCCGCGTCGTCGTTGCTGCTGCGCAGCATGGGCACCAGCCGGGCGAGGTCCTCCGCCGGGATCTCCTTGTCCTCGAGACGGTGCAGGTAGTCGATCGCGATCAGGAGTTTCACGATCGACGCCGAGCGGAACTTCATGTCGGCCCGGTGGGAGGCGGTGATCCGCCCGTCGGAGCGGTCGTAGACGACATAGCCCGCGGTGTACCCGCTGGGGTTCGCGGTCGCGGGCGGGGTGAGCGCAAGGACGAGGCCGATCACGGCCAGGAGGGCGAATCGGATTCGCATAGCGGAAAGTGAAACGTATTTCGCCAAAATCCGCGCCTCACATCGGCGAATCCGCATGAGCAATCACCGGAGTGGCTCCGAACGGCCGTTGTTATCGCCGCGACACCAACGGTTGACTCTCCAGTGACCTGCGATGAAGGAGGTTCGGTTTGCGTCACCTCGCCCTGCTCGCCTCGCTGTTGACCGCCACCACGCTGCTCACCGCCCCGCTGGCCACCGACGCGCTCGCCGCCGAGGTGTGCAGCGAGGCGCCCCAGGACCTGCCGATCAACGAGTTCACCAACTACCAGGAACTGCTCACCGAGCTCGCGCGCATCGAGAAGGTCAGCGCGGGACGGGTCAAGGTCGAGCAGGTGGGCCGTTCCAACCGCGGCAGGCTGTTGCAGGCCGCCAGGGTCGGCACCGGCCGCAAGGTCGTGTTCATCACCAGCGAGATCCACGGCAACGAGAAGACCGGCACGGACGCGATCCTGCGCCTGCTCGACTACCTGGGCACCTCCACCACGGCCAAGGCGAAGAAGCTGCGCACCGAGCTCACCGTGGTCGCGATACCCAAGATGAACCCCGACGCCGCCGAACTCGACCGCCGCGGCAACGACCTCAACTGGGACGAGGTCACCGCTCGCTACCCGCAGCTCGCGGGCGCCAAGCCCGCATGGAACTACTACACGACCCCGCGGCAGGGCGACGACTACTCCAAGCGCCCCGGCTTCGACATCAACCGCGACTACAACCCGAACCTGGCCTACACGCCGCGAGCCGAGGACCTCCCCGGCGCCTCCGACAAGCCCGGCTGGTTCCTCAGCCCGGAGACCCAGGCCGTGCGTGACGTCTACCGCGGGCTCAAGCGGGAGTTCGGCACCGTCGACACCTACATCGACCTGCACCACCAGGGCGCCTGCTACAAGGTCGCCGGCACCGACCGGTTCGTCACGATGAGCCTGTCCGGCAAGTTCCTCGCCCAGCCCGACGCCTACCGGTACAAGTACTCCAAGCAGCTGAACGTGGCCGCCTACAACGCGTTGCAGGGCGCGGCGAACCAGCGTCCCGAGTACGGCAACATCAGCCTGTACGACCAGACGGTGAACCTGCCCGGCACCGGGTTGGCCTCCTTCGCCATCAACGGCAGCGGCGCGGTGTTGTTCGAGGTGCGCGGCCAGACCCAGACGCTGGGGCAGAAGCACCGCGAGCTGTTCACCAGGACGGTCAACATCGGGCTGGACGGCATCCTGTCGGCGCTGGCCAGCGGGCAGGTCGACAACCTCGACGCGGCCACCTATGACCGCATTCCGCTCACCGAATACGGCGGCGGAGGTGGCGAGGACCGGCGCCCCGCGTTCTAGCCGAGCCGCTTCTTCACGATCAGCCCGCCGACGAGCGCGGCCGCCAACACCAGGAGCAGCCCCAGCCAGGAGAAACGCGCGAGCCACCGCTCGGCGGCCACGCCGAGGAAGTACACGGCGGCGGTGGTCATACCGGCCCAGACCACCCCGCCGAGCGCGTTGGCGAGCAGGAACCGGCCGTAGCTCATGCGCAGCGAACCGGCCAGCGGACCGGAGAGGATGCGCAGCAGCGCGACGAAGCGACCAAAGAACACCGCCCACATGCCGTGGCGGGCGAACAGCGCCTTGGCGCGGTCGATGCGGTCGGGACCGAAGTGCTTCGGGAATCGGCGACCCGCCCACCCGAACACCCGGTCCCCGCCGCGGCGCCCGATCAGGTAGCCGACATTGTCGCCGAGGATCGCGCCCGCACTGGCCACCGCACCCAGCCAGACCGGGTTGACGCCATCGTGGTGGGAGGCCATCAGCGCGCCCGCGACCAGCACCACCTCGCCGGGCAGCGGGACGCCGACGCTCTCCACACCGACGACGAGCCCGACGACCAGATACACCGCCAACGGCGGGATGGTTTCCAACCACTGCTCCACGGGCCCTCCCGGCAAGCGTTCGCCTGAAGGATCACACGCTAGAAGTTGGACAGCACCTGCTCGAGCACCTTCTCCAGCGAACGGGGGTTCTTCGCGTCGTACACCGAGGAGGTGGAGGCGTTGGCGATGTCGGCCAGCACCCGGTAGTTGCTTTCCTCCTCGTAGTCCTTGGCGTAGGCGATCGGGAAGACCCGCACCGAATGGCCGGCGGCCGCGGTGCGGAGTTTGCCGAGCAGACCTGCCAGGTCGTTGTCGGTGTGTTCGTTCTTGCCGTCGCTGAGCACGACGACGGCGGTGATGCGGTTGGGGTCGGCGTGTGCGGTCAGTTCGTCGACGGCGGCTTTCAACGTGGCGAACAACGCCGTCCCCCGTTCGGGCACGAGTTTGTCGAGCTGGTGGATGTAGGCATCCCGCACCTGTGCCACCGGTGCGGGTGACACCAGCTTCCGGTAGGGCTGCGGTCCGACCGCGGACTCGCTGGTGAACGACCACAGTCCGAGCCGGTCGTCGCCGGTGAGATGGTTCAACGCGGTCTCGGATTTCGCGGCGAGCACGGCGAGTTGGAGCCTGGTCAGGCCGTCGACGCCGACGTCGTTGCCCATCGAGTCCGAGACGTCGACCACCACCAGCACGGTGGCGCGCTTGCGCTGCTCCTTCCAGGCCTGGAGCAGCTCGGTGATCACTTCCTTCTTCGGCAGCGGGGTGCGGGGGAACGCGGTGTCGGTGTCGATGCGCTGATCCTGTGCCTGTGGACCCGTCTCGCCCTTGGCGGACCGGAATCCCTCGTCGAGGAAGGCGTTCTGCTGATCGGGGTGCAGGAGGAAATCGCGGAAGTCCTCGGCCACCGCGCGTTTGCGGGCGTCCACCCACGGGGCGTCCAGGATCGCGTACGGGCTTTCCGACACCACGGTGCCATCGCTGGGCAGGATGCTCACCAGCTTGGTACGCGGCGGTTTCGCCTCGGCGGTGCGCCTGCCGTCGGGCTGGCCGCGGTTGAAGTCCAGCACCGACTTCTCCTCGACCGCGACCGCGCTGATGTAGCGCAGGCCCGCGCCCTCCTCGGCCTGGTCGGCGTTGTAGAAGTTCCGCAGGAAGGTCAGCGTGGTGTCGCCGTAGTGCACGGCGGCGCGCTCGATGTTGCCGACGAAGTCGGTGACGACCGGGCGGCGGAGGTCCTCGATGGACAGTTCGGTGCTGGCGCCGGTCGCGGCGGTGTAGATCGCGGCGGTGGCGTGCAGGCCGGAGGTGGACATCGACGGGTTGGTCTTGCCCAGCCGGAACGGCCCCCACTCCCGGTGGCCCTTGGCCGCCCAGCCCTTGGGGTCGGTGGCGAGGGTGAAGATGTCCTTCCAGCCGAGGCTGAAGTCGCCGCGCGGCCAGCCCAGCGCCTTGGCCATCGGCTCGGGCATCGCGATCACCAAGGGGGACTGGGCGATCGAGGGCGCGTTCTTGGCGGTCTCCGGTGTGAGCGCCGGGGCGGTGCGGGCGCACTGGCGGGCGTTGACCACCTCGACCAGGGAGAACCAGGTGCGGGCCGCGGGGTTCCACACATCCGGCCGGGGTCCGTCCCGCTCGTCGTTCCAGCCGCAGGCGATGCCGTACTTGGTGGTGCTGTGCGTGTCGACGATCTTCACCGAACCGCACTGGTGGTTGCCCTTCCGCCTGCCCGAGTTGTAGTCCTCGGCGAGGCGGCCCATCAACGCGCTCTTCTCCGGTGAAGCCGCGATGGTGAGGTCGGTGCGCCGCTCGCAGTCCGCCAGGGCGGTGCCCTTCACCTGCTCCACCGGGATCACCAGGTAGGCGATCAGCATCAGCGCCCCAAAGATGGCCGCGCCGAGGAAAAGCCCGCGCCAGCGGCGCACGAACGGCAGGATCGGTCGCACTGGTTCCCCCTTGTCACACTGAACGACTCATCGTGGCCGAGCGGTCACGCAGGGAAAAGCCGCACCGCAGCCAGGTTTCACAACGAGTTGATTTCGGATGGATCGGCCGGTATCTCCGGCGCCTGCCCCGGGCCCGCCAGGATCTGTAGCGCCATCTGGGCGTAGAGGCGCTCCCGCTCCGCGCGGTCGGAGATGTTGGCGGCGAACATCTCCGCGGTCAGCCGGTCGAACATCAGCGCCGCGTGCTGTCGTTTGGCGCGGGCCTCGACGAAGAACAACGCGGCCACGGCCTCGCAGACGGCGCCGCCGGTTGCCCCGATCCAGGCGACGTCGCCGCCTTGGACGGTGAACATGACCACCGAGCTCAGGATGGTCACGAACCCCGCGGTGGCCGCACCCGCGGCCAGCCGGGAACTCCCGCGGCTCTCGCTCAAGGCGGTCTCGTGGTGCACTCGGACCAGGCGTCGGCGCATCTCCGCCTCGTCCTGGCTGGACTCCCGCGACTCGTTCTCCGGCGCGACGTCGTCCAGCACCTTCTTCGACAACGCGGAGGTGTGGCCGTTGCGGCGCACCAGCGTGCTCAGGCTGGGCAGCACCGCGCCGACCACGCCGATCGAGAAGAAGATCAGGCCGACGACGCCGACCCAGTTGTTGAGCTCCACGCTCACCGACTGTACGCAGACGATCACTACTTTTCGGGCGAATGCGTGGAAACGATTCATCTCCACCATCGATGACCGGCCGCACCTCAAGATTTCGTACAGATCGTCAAGTTCGAACTTGACGATCTGTACGCTGGAAGTCGTGAGCCCCGAGGAGAGCGAGTTCGTCGACCGGATGGGTCTGGTCATGGAGCGCCTCGGCGGCCCGCGGACCATGGGCCGGGTCTACGGCCTGCTGATGATCTGCGAACCGCCGGAACTGACCCTTACCGAGTTGGCGACGGCGCTGGACGTGAGCAAGACGTCGATCAGCACGGTCACGCGGCTGTTGGAGACGGCCGGGATGATCGAACGCCTGCCCGCCCCCAACCGCCAGTACCGGTATCGGATCACGCCGGGCGGCTGGACCCAGGTGCTGCGGGCACAGTCGGCCGGGGTCCGACTCGGGGTGGCGACGCTGGACTTCGGCCTGTCCGTGGTCGGCCCGGACCGCCCGCGACAGCGGAAGCTGCTCGAAGAGTCGCGGGAGTTCTTCGCGTTCGGCGAGTTCGATGTCGGTCAGGTGATCCGGCGTTGGGAGGAATATCGGAGGGAAAGGAGCGGGGATGAGCACGGCCAAGATTGACGTCCGCGGCCTGGACGACGAGGGAATCACCTGGACGATGCTGGGCACGCTGTACCTGCGCGCCTGGGAAAGCAGGCTGGCACGCCCGATCCTGGGCGATCACCACGCCGCGGAGGCCGTTCAGCGCCTCGACTACGACTTCGCGGCGCTGCACCGGCGCGTCCGGCCGGAGAGCAGCCAGTTCCTGGTCGCCCTGCGCGCCAGGCAACTCGACGAGTGGAGCAAGGACTTCCTGTCTCGCCACCCGGATGCCACCGTCATGCAACTGGGCTGTGGCCTGGACAGCCGGATGCTCCGGTTGGACCCGCCCGCCTCGGTGCGCTGGTTCGACCTGGACGTGCCCAAGGTCATCGAGGTCCGCCGCAGGCTGTACCCCGAACGGGCGGGCTACCGCATGATCGGTTCCTCGGTCACCGAGGAGGGCTGGGTGGAACAGATCCCTGCCGACCGCCCCACCCTGGTCATCGCCGAGGGCCTGCTGCCCTATCTCACCGAGTCCGAGGTCCGCCACCTGCTCACCCGCCTGACCGCGCACTTCACCACGGGTGAGGTGATCTTCGACGCGATGGCGCCCTGGATGCCACGCCTGGTCAAGCACTTCACCTGGGGCATCCGCGACGGGCGAGTGCTCGAGCGCTGGAACCCGCGCCTGCGTCTGGTCGAACAGGTGCCTTTCACCCGGTACCGAGAGCTGGTCCCCACGCGCGGCTACCGCCTCGTGTATCGCCTCGCGCACGCCATCCCGGTCTGGCGCCGCATGTTCCAGGACTTCCGCTACGCGTTCTGACCGCGGACGGCCACCCTCGACACCCGCGCAGGCACCGCCGCACCTACCTTGGGCATGCCATCACGACCACAGGGGAGGGCGCATGCGCGCGGTGTACTTCGACCGCTTCGGCGGACCGGAGGTGCTGGTCTACGGCGACCGCCCGGTACCCGCGGTCCGTCCGGACCAGGTGCTGATCAAGGTCCACGCGGCGGCGGTCAACCCGCGGGACTGGATGCTGCGGGAAGGCACCTACGTCGGCAGGCACCTGGTCGGCAAGTTGCCGATCATCCCGGGCAGCGACGTCTCGGGCGTGGTCGTCGAGGCGGGCAGCCGAGTCGAGGGTCTGCGCCCCGGCGACGAGGTGTTCGCCATGCAGCACGAACTGGGCCGAATGGGCGGCTACGCCGAGTACATCGCGGTGAAGGCGTCCTGCGTGGCCCGCAAACCAAGCTCTGTCAGCCACGTGGACGCCGCGGCCGCGCCGGTGGCGGCAATGACCGCGTGGCAGGCGCTGTTCGACCTGGCCGCTGTCGGACAGGGCAGGCGGGTGACCGTGGTCGGCGCCTCGGGCGGCGTCGGGCACTACGCGGTGCAGCTTGGCCGGCACGCCGGTGCCGAGGTGACCGCGGTGTGCAGCGGTGCCAACACCGCGTTCGTCCGCGAACTGGGCGCGGAGCACGTGGTCGACTACACCAGCGAACGCTTCACCGACGTGGTCCGCGGCCAGGACCTCGTGTTCGACGCGATGGGCCGGGAGAGCCTGCGGACCTGCCGCGCGGTGCTGGTCCGCGGCGGCAGGTACATCACGACCGTGCCGAGCGCCCGAGCCTTGGCGGAAGCGCTGACCTCCCGGGTCACTGGTGGCAGGCGCTCCTCACTGGTCATCGTCAAGCCGCGTGCACACGACCTGGCGGCCGTCGGTGAGCTGTTGGCCTCCGGGCGGGTGCGGTCGGTGATCGACACGGTCTACCCGCTGGCCGAGGCCGCGGCGGCACACCGGCGGAGCAGGACCTTCCGCACCCGCGGCAAGCTGGTGCTCACCATCGCCGACTAGATCTCCATGCCCGCGTCGGCGGCCATCTGCATCGTGGTGTTCGCGCCGTCCAGGCTCTCGCGGATGATGTCGGCGTGCCCGGCGTGCTGGGAGGTCTCGCGGATCAGGTGCAGCAGGATGCGGCGCTTGGACCAGAACACCGGTTCCGGCCACCACGGCGCGTCGGGCAGCCGCACCTTCTTGTCGAGGTCCGTCAGTCCCTGGGTGGCTTCTTCGGTGGCGGCGGCGACGGCGTGGTACTCGGCGATCAGATCCGCCAGCTTCTCACCGGCCAGGGTGTACTGACTCCAGTCGAACATCCGCTCCGGGGCACCCGGCTGCTCGGTCAGCACGTGCAGCCAGGACCGCTCGCAGATGGCCACGTGCTTCATCAGTCCGCCCAGGGTCAGCTCGCTGACCGTGGTGCGCTTGGCGGCCTGCTCGTCGTCGAGGTTGCGCATGGTGATCAGCAGCGCGTTCCGCTGCTCGCGGAGCATTTCCATGATCTCGGCGAGTTCCCCAGTGGCGGACATCGTTTACTCCCTTTTCCCACGTTGTCGAGGTGAGCACACGCTACGGCGTGGGGCCGACAAATACACCCGCTTAGGACAGCAAAAGCTGTCTTGACAAATAAAGTTGTCGGTGAAACGGTGAGCTCATGCATGAGGTGGCAGTGATCGACGATCCGGCCGCGGCGGAGGCGTCGCTGGACCCGGTGCGAGCCAGGCTCCTGGCGGAGTTGGCAGAACCCGGGTCGGCGACAACTCTCGCCCAGCGCATCGGGCTGCCCCGGCAGAAGGTCAACTACCACCTGCGGGCGCTGGAGCGACATGGCCTGGTCGAGTTGGTGGAGGAACGGCGCAAGGGCAACTGCACCGAGCGGCTGCTGCGCGCCACCGCATCGTCCTACGTGATCTCGCCCCGGGTGCTGAGCAGCGTGGAACCCGATCCCGAACGGGCACCGGACCGGCTGTCGGCGCGCTGGCTGCTCGCGGTGGCGGCCCGGCTGGTGCGGGACGTGGGTGACCTGATCGTGGGCGCCGCCAAGGCACGCAAGCGGCTGGCCACCTTCGCCATCGACGGCGAGGTCCGCTTCGCCTCCGCGACGGAGCGGGCGGCCTTCGCCGAGGAACTCACGCGGGCCGTGACCTCGCTGGTGTCGAAATACCACGACGAGAACGCCGAGGGCGGCCGTCCGCACCGGATCGTCGTGGCGCTGCATCCGATAGTCAAAGCGGGCAAGGAGAGTGCTGATGAGTGAAGGCAGGCGGTTGGAGAAGGAGGTCGTGCTCACCGCGACCCCCGAGCAGGTGTGGGAGGCGATCTCGACCGGCCCGGGCATCTCGACCTGGTTCGTGCCGCACGAAGTGGACCACGAGACCGGTATAGCCAACGCCGACTTCGGCTCCGGCAACTCCGCCGACGGCCGGGTGCTGGCGGTGGAGCCCGGCAGGCGCATCGTCTTCGGAGCCAAGGAGGGGCCGGGGGAGACGCTGGAGTTCCTCGTCGAGGGCCGCGAGGGCGGCAGCACCGTGCTGCGGCTGGTCCAGGACGGCATCCAGGGCGAGGAGTGGGAGACCGAGTACCACAGCAGGGGTTGGGACAACTTCTTCTTCAACCTGTCGCAGTACTTCGCCTACTTCGCCCCGAAGCCGGTGACGAACGTGCTGGTCATGGGCATGACCTCGCTGGCAGCCGACGCCGTCTGGGAGATCTTCGAACGCGACCTCGGCCTGCGTTCCTCGCTGGCGGTCGGCGACGAGGTGACGATCAGCGGCGAGGGCCTGGAGACCATCACCGGCGTGATGGACCTGCGGGACAAGGCGATGGTCGGCATCCGCTCCGAGCACGGTCTGCACCGCATCGGCGGCGAGGGCTCGGACGCCTGGGGCATGGTCATCGCCTGCCACTACTGGTATGGCGTCGACGTCGACGCCAAGGAACGCACCGCGGCCTGGCAGAACTGGTTCAACGAGAAGTTCCCGCCGCCCGCAGGCTGAGCCGTGCGGTCCGGCCCCAATGCGGGGCCGGACCGCGCTCCCGCAGGTTGTCCGGGTGAGTTGGTCGGGTCAGCGCGGCGAGCAGCGCGAAAACAGCGATCGTCATATGGCCACCCGGTGGGTGAGCCGACAGTCCTCAGCCGGGCAGCACAGGCGTTGTCAAAGACCCAGTTTGGTGACGGCGTTGTCCTCCAGCGGGTTGGCGGTGCGGATGTAGCGGTGCACGGTCTGCGGATTGGACCAGCGTCCCTGCCGCATGATCTCCCGATCGCCCGCCCCACCCAGCGCGGCCTGGGTGGCAAACCCGGCCCGCAGCGAATGTCCCCCGAACAGCGCCGGGTCCAGCCCGGCCCGTTCGGCGTACCGCTTGACCAACTCCGCGACCGCCCTTCCCGACATCGCGGCCGCGCCGATCCGGCCGTGCCGGTCAACCGGCGGGAACAGCGCTCGGTCGGCCAGGCGGGTGCCGCCGTAGCCATGGCAGCGGTGCAACGCGGTCTCGGCGCCGGCATCGGCGCCGTCCAGCACCTCCACCCAGGACGCGAACGCACACACCGGGCAGGTCTGCGGACGCTCACCGCGGGGCAGCGCCACCTGCTGTTGACGGCGCCCGGTGGGATCGGTCTTGGTCGCACCCAGCGACACCAGCAGCAGCGGCTCCCCGGTGGCGACATCCGTGCACACCTCGACGTCCCGCACCCGCAGCGCCGCGATCTCGCTTCTCCGCAACGCTCCCGCGAAGCCCATCAGCAACAACAGCCGGTCCCGCCTGCGCGCCGCCCCGGTCTCGGGCAGCTGGGCCAGCAGCTGTTCCAGCGTGTGCAGCAGGATCGGCCGCTTCCGCCGCGGCGTGCCGCCCCGGCTGCGGCGGATACCGCGCAGCGTCAGCCGAACGAGGTCGGAGCGGGTGGGCGAAGGCAGCCCGTTCGCGGCGTGCACCGCGGCGATGGCGGCGGCCTTGCGGTCCAGCGACGCCGTGCCGAAGGCAGGCACCAGCGTGCCGTCCGGCTGTTCCCGCACGGTGTCGGCGGCCGCCGCGAGGTACACGGCGAGGTCCAGTGGGTCCGCGGGCAGCGCCTGCCGTCCCTCCGCCCGGCACCACGCGGTCCAGGCCAACCAGTCGCTCTGATAGGCCCGGATCGTGTTGGGCGACTGCGCCGCCGACAGGTACCGGCCCAGCGCCTGCGTCTGCTCGGCCGCGTAGCGCTCCCGCACCTCGGCCAGCTGCTCGGCGTTGACGAGCACGCTCCGGGTGCTCCGCTCCAGCGCCGCACGCACCGGAGCGGGCAGCGCAAGATCGTCGGCAGCCGTCACGGTGCGACATCCTCCCACGTCGGGACGGGCGGGACGGCGATCACGCCGCGCTGAGCCGATTGGCGGCCGGGATTACACTCGGCGGTTGTGACGGCCTTGACGAAGCAGGGCTTGGCGGAGCTGACCAGCTACATCGGCCGCCGGGAGGAGCTTGGCGAGGCTCGTGCGCTGCTGAGCAGGCACCGGCTGGTCACGCTGACCGGCGTCGGCGGCGTCGGCAAGACCCGGCTCGCCAAGAAGATCACCTCCGCCGTCGCCTCGGAGTACGAGGACGGGGTCGCTTTCATCGAGCTTGCCGAGCTGCGCAACGCCGACCTGCTGCCCAACACCGTCGCCGCCGCGCTCGGCCTCTACGACCAGTCGGAGCGCCCGCCGCTGGAGGTGATCACCGAGTACCTGCGGGAACGTCGCTTCCTGCTGGTGCTCGACAACTGCGAGCACCTGGTCGAGGCGTGCGCCGTGTTCGTCGCCGCCCTGGTCACCGCCTGCCCCCAGCTGACCGTGCTCACCACGAGCAGACAGTCCCTGTTCGCCGACGGTGAGCGGCTGCTGCCCGTGCCGCCGCTGTCGATCCCCGGGGACGTCGGCTCGCCCGCCGACCTCCAGCAGTACGAGGCGCCGCAGCTGTTCACCGACCGTGCGCGGTCGGTGCTGCCGTCCTTCGCCGTCACCGAGGAGAACTACCTCGACATCGCCGCCCTCTGCCGTGACCTGGAGGGTCTGCCGCTGGCCATCGAGCTTGCCGCGGTGCGGCTGCGCTCGCTGTCGCTGCCGCAGATCAGGCAGCGCCTGAACGACCGGCTGTCACTGCTCACCAGGGGCAACCGGCTCGGCCCGCACCGGCAGCAGACCCTTCGCGCGTTGATCGACTGGAGCTATGAGCTGTGCTCCCCGGCCGAACGGCTCGTGCTGGCCCGAGCCTCGGTGTTCTCCGGCGGCTTCGACCTCGATGCCGCCGAGCAGGTCTGCGGCGGAAACGGCGTGCGGCGCGACGAGGTGTTCGAGCAGGTCTACGGTCTGGTCGACAAATCGCTCCTGGGCGCCGAGGAGCAAGACGGCCAGGTGCGCTACCGCATGTTGGAAACCTTGCGGGAGTACGGCAACGACCGGATCGTCCAGCTGGACGACCAGCAGCGGGTCGCCCGCCTGCACCGTGACTGGTACGCGGCTGTCACCGCCCGCTACGAGGCGGCGTTCATCGGCGGCGAGCAGGTCGCTTGGGTGCGCCGCGTGGCGCGCGACCACGCCAACATCCGGGTGGCGCTGGACTTCTGCGCGACCGTGCCCGGCGAGGCCGTCACCGGGCTGCGGATGGCCAACCGGCTCGACGTGTACTGGACAGTGCGGGGCTACCTCAAGGAAGCCCGGATGTGGGTGGCCAGGGAACTGGCCGCCGCGCCGCCGGAGGCACCGGAACGGGTCTTCGCGCAGCGGCTGATCGCCTGGTGCGCCCTGCTGCAGGGCGACATCGAGGCGGGCACCGAGGCCTTGGCGGGCGCGGGCGAGCTGGACGAGGACACCTCGTCGGCGTTCGTGAAGGTGGGGTGGGGCCTGGCCCACCTGTTCACCGAGCGGGAGAGCCTGGCGCGGCAGGAGTTCGCCGACGCGCTCACGGTGTTCCGCGCCAACGGCGTGCCGCACGGCGAGGGTTACGCGGGCTTCCTGCACGGCCTGGCCACCGCAGTGACCGGCGACTTCGAGCAGGGCAGGGCGATCATCCAGGAGCACATCGCCGCGGGCGAGGCCATCGGCGAGATCTTCTGGCGCTCCTGGGGACTGTGGGCGCTGGGCATGATCGAGCTGTTCTATGGCGACGTCGACGCCGCCGAGAAGGCGGGGCTGGCGGCCTTCAGGCTCCAGCAGGTGCTGAGCAACAGGTCGGCCGAGGCGTTCGCGGTGCACTCACTCGGCGGCATCGCGGTCCGCGGCGGACGGCTGGAGCGCGCCGCCACCCTGTTCGGCATCGCCGTCACGATGTGGCACTCGCTGGGCGCCAAGCCGTGGCGGTTCGGGCTGTTCACCGCGAAGTTCGCCGAGTACGGCGTGCAGGCCTTCGAGGCGCTGGGGGAGAAGGCGTACAAGAAGCATTACCGCGCGGGCACGGCGATGTCCCGCGAGCAGGCCGTGTCGTACGTGCTGGGCGAGACGGTCACGGCCGAAGTCTCCCCGCAGCTGACCAAGCGCGAAACGCAGATCGCCGCGCTGGTCGCCGAAGGCCTCACGAACAAGGAGATCGCGACGAAACTGTTCATCGCGCAGCGCACCGCCGAAACGCACGTCGACAACATTCTCGGCAAACTCGGCTTCACCTCGCGCGCCCAGTTAGCGGCCTGGGTGACCCGTAACTGAATTTTCTCGGCTACTGGTCTAGACCGCAGGCGACAAACTTGCCAGCGTGTAACACGACAGATCTCGGCAGCGCCCCTGCGCGCACCCTGCGCCGGAAGGATCGATCATGGCAACACGCCTCGCGCGGCTGGTGGCCGCGCTGCTTCTCATCAGCGGCACCGTCCTGGGCGTCACGGCGCAGGCCGCGCCGACCCGGGTCTCGCCCGACTTGAACCGGGTGGTGCCCGCTCCCGCCCAACTGCGCGCGGCGCCCGGCGCGGCGTATCGCATCACCGAGCACACCGTGATCAACACCGATCCCGCTGCGGCGGGCGTCGGCGACTACCTGGCGCAGCTGCTGCGCCCGTCGACGGGCTACGCGTTGCCGGTGCGCCACGGCGGTTCCCGGCAGCTGGGCATCGTGCTGACGCTGACCGGCGCCGACCCGAGCGTCGGCGAGCAGGGCTACCAGCTGGAGACCAGCCCCCTCGGCGTGCGCATCAAGGCACGGACCGCGGCAGGCCTCTTCGGCGGCGTGCAGACGCTGCGCCAGCTGCTGCCCCAGGAGATCGAGCGCAAGTCCGCGCAGCGCAAGGCATGGGTGGTGCCCGGCGTGCGTGTCCTGGACCGCCCGCGCTTCGCCTACCGCGGCGCGCACCTGGATGTCTCGCGGCACTTCTTCACCGTCGATCAGGTCAAGCGCTACGTCGACCAGCTTGCCCTGTACAAGATCAACTACCTGCACCTGCACCTCAGCGACGACCAGGGTTGGCGCATCGAGATCAAGAGCTGGCCGCGGCTGGCGACCTACGGCGGTAGCACCCAGGTCGGCGGCGGCAAGGGCGGCTACTACACCCAGGAGCAGTACCGCGAGTTGGTGGCCTACGCGCAGTCGCGGCAGATCACGGTCGTACCGGAGATCGACATGCCCGGTCACACCAATGCCGCCCTCGCCTCCTACGCCGAGCTCAACTGCAACGGCGTCGCCCCGCCGCTCTACACCGGCACCGAGGTCGGATTCAGCTCGCTGTGCATCTCGAAGGACCTGACCTACAAGTTCGTCGAGGACGTGATCGCCGAACTGGCGCCGCTGACACCGGGGCCGTTCCTGCACATCGGCGGCGACGAGGCGCACTCCACGCCGGAGGCCGACTACAACACGTTCATGACCAAGGTGCTGCCGCTGGTCGGCAAGCACGGCAAGCGCGTGATGGGCTGGCACGAGTTCGTCTCCGCCAAGCCTGCGCCCGAGACCTCGGCCGTCCCGCAGTTCTGGGGCACCGGCACGAAGGCCCCCGACGTGGCCGCCGCGGCGGCCCGCGGCGCCAAGGTGCTGATGTCGCCTGCCAACAAGGCCTATCTGGACATGAAGTACCACCGCAACACCCCGCTGGGCCTGAGCTGGGCCGGCTACATCGAGGTGGACACCGCCTACAACTGGAACCCCGGTGCGCATCTGGAAGGCGTCGGCGAGTCCTCGGTGCTGGGCGTGGAGGCTCCGCTGTGGACGGAGACCCTGGCCACCAGCGCCGATCTGGAGTTCATGGCGTTCCCCCGGCTGCCCGCGATCGCCGAACTGGGCTGGTCGCCGTGGGCGAGCCACGATTGGGAGGAGTTCAGGAAGCGGGTGGCGACCCAGGGACCCCGGTGGAAGGAACTGGGCGTCAACTACTACCGCTCGACGCAAATCCCCTGGATGGACTGAGTTCGCGGGAGATCTTCCGGGTAGGGTCGGGCCGCATGAGCGGGCTCTACCCGGAGATCGAGCCGTACGAGGGCGGACTGCTCGACGTCGGCGACGGCCACCACATCTATTGGGAAGCCTCCGGCGCCATGCTGGGCAAGGGCGCTCTCGTCCTGCACGGCGGCCCCGGCTCGGGTCACTCGGCCGCCACCCGCAGGCTGTTCGACCCGGAGAAGTACCTCATCGCGCAGTTCGACCAACGCGGCTGCGGGCAGAGCACGCCGCACGCCTCGGAGCACGACTACACCCTGGCGCATAACGACACCGACCACCTCATCGCCGACATCGAGCGGCTGCGCGAGCATCTCGGTGTCGACTACTGGCTGGTGTTCGGCGGCTCCTGGGGTTCGGTGCTCGCCCTGGCCTACGCCCAGCGCTACCCGCACCGGGTCAGCGAACTCGTGCTGACCGGCCTGGCCACCGGCACCGCGGCCGAGGTCGACCTGCTGACCCGGGGCTTGGGCATGTACTTCCCCGAGGCCTGGCAGCGCTTCCGCGACGGCGTGCCCGAGTCGGATCGCGACGGTGACCTGGCCACCGGCTACGCCAGGCTGCTCAGCGATCCCGACCCCGCGGTGCGGGAGCGGGCCGCGCGAGACTGGTGCGACTGGGAGGACGCCTTCGCCCCCGGAGCCCCGCGCTATGACGATCCGGTGTTCCGGCTCGCCTTCGCGCGGCTGGTCACCCACTACTGGAGCAACGACCACTTCCTGGCGAGCCCGCTGCTGGATTCGATGGACCTGCTGCGGGACATCCCCGGCGAGTTGATCCAAGGCAGCCTGGACCTGGGCAATCTGTTGGGCACCCCGTGGAAGCTCGCGGCGGCCTGGAAGCGGGCCGAGTTGCGGATCATCGACGGCGCGGGCCACAGCCTCCATCCCGACACGGTGCGCGCCATCGTGGCCGCCACCGACCGCTTCGCCGATAGGGAAATCGAGACCGGATACCTCTGACCTGCGCAGAGATGAGTTTTCGTGGCGCCTTCCGTCTCAATGCCCGACAGTGTCACTCCGGACATCACAGGAGGCTCATCGTGAGCACGCGCATCGAGGACACCACCGCGGTCGAGGCCGCCAAGGCGGGCGACGAGTCGGCGTTCACCGGGTTGGTGGAGGGCTATCGCCGCGAGTTGCAGGTGCATTGCTACCGGATGCTGGGGTCCTTCGACGACTCCGAGGACCTGGTGCAGGAGACGTTCCTGCGCGCCTGGCGGGGCAGGGGAGGGTTCGAGGGCCGCTCGACCTTCCGCACCTGGCTGTACCGCATCGCCACCAACGCCTGCCTGGACTTCCTTGACCGCAATCCCCGCAGGCCACAGGCTCGCGGCGCGGCCGAGGCAGTGGACGCGGGCCTGCCCGCCGGTCCCGCCACGGAGGTGCTCTACATCCAGCCCTACCCCGACCACCTGCTGGAGCCCGTAGCACCCGCGGCGGATGAGCCTGATGCGGCGGTGGTGGCGCGGGAGACCATCGAACTGGCCTTCCTGATCGCGGTGCAGCACCTGCCGCCGAAGCAGCGCGCGGTGCTGCTGGGCCGCGATGTGCTGGGCTGGTCGGCGAAGGAGACCGCCACCGCGCTGGGCATGACGGTGGCGTCGGCGAACAGCGCGCTCCAGCGGGCCCGCGAGACGCTCAAGGCCCACCTCCCGCAGCGCAGGACGGACTGGTCGGCCGAGTCCTCGCCCAGCGAGGAGGAACGCGCGGTGCTGCAGCGTTTCATCGAGGCAGCCGAGCAGGCCGATATCGCGGGCTTGCGCAGCATGTTGCGGGAGGACGCCATCTTCAGCATGCCGCCGGAGACGTTGTGGTACCACGGCCGCCACGCGATCATCGACAGCTGGGCGCAGGTCATGGAAGGGCCGTGCGCAATGGGCGAGTTCCGTCTCGTCGCCACCTGGGCCAACCGCCAGCCCGCCGCGGCGAACTACGTCCGCACCCCCGGCGAGACCGAGTTCAAGGCCCTGTCTTTGGACGTGTTGACGGTCGAGAACGGGGAAGTGGCCGAGGTGATGACCTTCTCGCCGGCCGTCTTCCCTGCCTTCAACCTCCCCGAGACCCTCTGACCCACCCGTTCGCCCAAGGCCCCGGAGACCCCGCGTCTCCGGGGCCCTTTTGTTTCGTTTGATAATAACGTTATCAACGAAACGATATGAAGAAGATCGCACGAGCTGACCGCCGATAATGTTCACTTATCGGGGGTCAGAATCTGAGGGCGGCAGCGGTAACTCTGGGCGTGGATCTGCGCGAAATCGTCAGCAGAGGGGACAGCCCGAACAGGCGGAGACTAGGTGCGTCCGGGTTCCTGACGTCGGCAACTCGCGTGTCAGCGAAAGGGTGCAGCTGTCGGCTAGCGAGGATCGGACGCGGGCGTGGTGGCCCGCCCTGCCGGGAAAGCGCTGCGGAGACTGATGACGAGTCGGTGTGGCCTGCTCTGCTGGTCGGCCTCGTGGCGTGGTTGACGTTTTCGGCGACCACGCTCCTCCAGCACAATGCCTTCGAGCTGAAACCTCCGAAGCTGACCCTGATCAACAGCAGCTATCAGCTGGTGCTGTTTCTCGCCATGGCGCTGGTGATCGGGCTGCTGTAGCGTCCGCGCCCGACCTGAGAGCCCGCGACACGTCGGACGCTCACGTGCCGACACCACCCACGTGCACCGTGGATATGCGACGCCGCCGACACTCCGGCGATGATCACGGCCAGGACGCCGGCACCCTGGCCACCGGTCGAGATCATCCGTCTACCGGCTCTGCCCAGCGCCTCCCGGCGGCCCGCGGCAGGTTTCCGCCGTCGTCCAATCCCGCTCTCGAGGAGAAGGAAGTCCGTCCGCACGGATGAGGCGGCGGTGTCCGGTCGGCTTACTCGGGCAATTGCGTGCGGACGAGTGCGACGGTGGCTTGCACCGCGGTGTCGGTGATCTCGCGGACGTGGCCGCCGTCTTCGACGGTGCTGGCGATGAGCTCTCGGAGCCCGCCGAGCAGGAGGATCGCCATTTGGCGGGACACCGCCGTGCCGCCGGTGGCGGCGCGCCAGCCTTCGGTGTTGCTCAGCGTCTGGATCATGGTGACGAAGGCTTCGATCGTGTCGCGCTTCAGTTGGTGGCCAAGGGGGCCGAGCGCGGGCACGTCGCGGATCCAGCTCAGGATGATGGCGGGCTCGGATTCGGCCCGCGCGATCCATGCCTCGATCGCGTTGCGCACCTGCGCCTCCCACGGGCCGTTCGGGTCGACGGCCGCGATGATCTGCCTGATCAGCTCCGTGTTGGAGTCCGTGATCAAGGCGACCAGGCAGGCGTCCTTGTTGGGGAAGTGCGCGTAGAAGGTGCGCAGGGACGTGCGGGCGCGTCGGACGATGTCGGCGACGGTGGTGTGGCGGTAGCCGACGTCGGAGATGGCCTCGGCGAGGGCGGCAAGCAGCCTTTGTCGGAACCCGTCGGATTCCACGTCCCCCGCGGTCTCGGCGGGGTTCCTGTGCTGGGCTGTCGTCACGGAGACCATCTTATCCTTTCGGCCTTGCACCGCTTGGTATGCGAGCGTACCGTCCGTCGGTAAGTGCACGTACCAGCCTGCGAGGGGGCATTTCGATGACGGTCGCCGTACTTCCACCTGGCCCCTCCCTGCCGCGGTTCATGCAGGGCATCCAGGCGTTGACCGGCCGAGGGCGGATGATGCGCAGGCTTCACCAGCGCTACGGCGACGCGTTCACCGCCGATATCCCCTTATTCGGCAAATGTGTGATCATCAGCGATCCAGCCGAGATCAAGCAGCTTTTCCAGACCAGCGCCGAGATAGCGGACAGGCATCAGGTGAATCTCGGCCGAGTATTGGGGCCGGGCTCGATTTTCGCGTTGTCCGGTGAGGAGCACCGCAAGGAGCGCAAGCTGCTGGTGCCGCCGTTCCACGGCAGACGGCTGGCCGCCTACGAGCGGATCGTCGAGGACGAGACGGTGCGGGAGCTGGCGTCCTGGCCGCAGGGCCGGCCGTTCGCGACCATGCCGTCGACGATGCGGATCACGCTCAACGTGATTCTGCGCGCGGTCTTCGGGGCGGAGGGCGATGAGTTCACCCGGCTGCGCGAGTTGCTGCCGGAGATCGTGACGCTCGGCTCGCGGCTGGCTCCGCTCCCTGTTCCCCCGATCAGCCTGGGGCGCTGGAGCCCGTGGGGGCGTGCCGAGGCGATGCGTCGGGAGTACGACGCGATCGTGGACCGGCTGATCGATCGGGCCGTCGCCGATGAGCGGCTGGACGCTCGGGACGATGTGCTCGCGCTGATGGTGCAGAGCCGCTACGACGACGGCTCCGCCATGAGCCGCACCAAGATCGCCGACGAGCTGCTCACCGTGCTGGCCGCCGGGCACGAAACGACCGCGACCAGTCTGGCGTGGGCGGTGGAGCGGCTGCGCAGGCATCCTTCCGTGTTGCGCGATTTGGTCGCGGAGGTCGACGCGGGCGGCAGCGCGCTGCTGGACGCGACCCTGCTGGAGGTACAGCGCACCCGCCCGGTCGTCGTCCAGGTCATCCGCCAGATCCGGGCGGACAGCATGCGGCTGGGTCGGTGGACGCTGCCCAGGGGCTACTCGGTGATCGTCAACATCGGCTCGATTCACGCCGATGACCGCGTCTTTCCCAACGCGGGCACCTTCGACCCGTACCGCTTTGTCGATGCCAAACCGGATCTGTACGAGTGGATCCCGTTCGGCGGCGGGCACCGGCGGTGCACCGGTGCCGCGTTCGCGACCATGGAGATGAAGGTCGTGCTGCGCACCCTGCTGCGTGAGGTCTCGCTGCTGCCGACCACCGACCCGGCCGAGCGACGCCACTTCCGCGGCGTCACCTACGCGCCCGACCAGGGTGGGCAGGCGATCATCCATCGCCGCACCCCTCCACCGGATCGCTCCGGCTCGGTGTCCACCACTCCGACCACCGAGGCACGGTCCTGACCGGCGGGGCGGGAAGCGATCTCCTCGCCAGGGTCGGCCACCTGGAGGTGCTCAGGCCTGGTCGGACTTGAGTGCCAGCGGGCCGCCGTCGCCGAAAGCGTGCTCGGCGAAGCGTTCGCCGATGCGGCGGTGGCCTTCCGCGCTCGGGTGCAGCCGATCGGGCAGCGGCAGCTCGTCGAGGTCGGCCTCGCCGTAGAGCAGGCGCCCGTCGAGATAGTGCAGGTTCGGGTCGTCGGCTGCCCGTCGCTCGGTGATGTGGGACAGCGCGGCCCTGATGACGCTGAGCGTCAGCCGCCCGCCCCTGCGATCCGACGGGTCGCCGAGGGCCAGGAAGCGCACCTCGCCGTCCTCGAACTCCGGTGCGCCGGGTCCGGGGGTGTCCTCGAAGATCGGGCAGAGGATGGGGGAGACGACCAGCAGCGGCGTGTCGGGATGGCCGTCGCGGATGGTGTCGAGGAAGCCGTGCACCGCGGCGGTGAAGCCACGCAGCCGCATCAGGTCGGCGTTGACCAGGTTGATGCCGATCTTGACGCTGATCAGGTCCGCGGGAGTGTCCCGCATGGCACGCGCGGTGAACGGGTCGAGCAGGCCGTTGCCACTCAGGCCCAGGTTGATCAGCTCCACCCCGCCTCGGGCGGCGGCCAGCGCGGGCCAGGTCGCGGTGGGACTCGCGGCGGTGGAGCCGTGGCTGATCGAACTGCCGTGGTGCAGCCATACCCGACGGCCGCGGTCGGGTACGACCTCGACCGGGGCGTCGGTGCGCAGCATGATCAGCTCGGTGATCTCGCTCTGCGGCAGCCAGATCTCGACGTCCTTCGCGCCCGCGGGCAGCGCGGTGAACCGGAGCGTGCCGGGTGAGCCGGGGCGGGTGTCCACGGACTGGGTGGCCATGTCGATGGTGAGGAGGTTGCCGCCCGCCACACCGGACTGGGCGATCAACTCGCCGTCGACGAGCAGGTCGTACACGCCGTCGGGCAGTGGTGGGACACCCCGGTAGACCGTCTTGGAGGGGAGCACGTCCAGTTCGATGGCGGTGGCGTGGGTGCGGAAGACCAGGCGGACACCGGAGGGCTGGGTTTCCACCCTGGACAGGTACTCATCGGGGAACTGCTTGCGGGCCGCGGCGGGCAGCCGGTGCGGCAACACGCCGTGCTCGGTGCGTTCCAGTTCGAGGGCGCCACGGACGATCCACGGTTCGATGGGGGTGGCGATCCAGTCGGTGTCCGGTGTCATGTGTGCGAAACTAGTTTGCCTAGGACCATTAGGCAAACGGCTAATAGGCCTAGGAAGGATGGGGTGTGGCGCGAGCGGGGGTGACCATCGAACGCCTGGTGCGGGCGGCGGCGGAGTTGGCCGACGAGATCGGCTTCGAGAACGTGACGGTCTCCGCGCTGGCGCGCAGGTTCGGCGTCAAGGACGCGAGCCTGTACTCCCACATCACCAGCGCGCAGGACCTGCGGGTCCGCGTCGCCGTCCTGGCGCTGGCGGAACTCGCCGACCTGGCTGCCGAAGCGTTGGCAGGCAGGTCGGGCAAAGACGCGCTGGTGGCCTTCGCCAACGCCTACCGCGACTACGCGAAGCGGCATCCTGGGCGCTACGCCGCGAGTTCGCGGACCGAACTCGACCCGGAGACGGCGGCCGCGAGCGCGGCGGGCAGGCACTCGGCGATGACGCGGGCGGTGCTGCGCGGCTATCACCTGCCGGAGCCGGATGAGACGGACGCGGTGCGACTGCTGCACAGCACCTTCCACGGATACGTCAGCCTGGAGACCGCAGGCGGGTTCCGCCACACTCCCCGCGCGGCGGACGCCTCCTGGGCCAAGGCGCTGGACGCGCTCGACGCGGTCCTCCGGAACTGGCCCACCCCCTGACCCCGCCCGGCATGCCCCACTCGTGATCGATTGTCCGATAATCGGAACGGCCTGTCCTGCCGACTCTGTGGCAGCCTGTCCTCAGTCGAGTCTCGAAGCTGGGGGAGTACAGGCATGACGGGTGTCAGGGACGACTTTCTGGCCGCCGCCCGCGTGGCGGTGACGCTGCTGCGTGAGCCCGCGGTGGAGCGGGCCTGGAGTGGGCCGAGCGCGCTGCCGGAGTTCAGCGTCGGCGGCCTCGCCGGTCACCTGGCCTACCAGGTGCTGGCCCTGCCGGACATCCTGTCGGGGCCGGTGCCGCAGGAGCGGACCATCTCCCTGCTGGAGCACTACGGCCAGGCGGGGTGGATCGATTCCTCCCTGGACGACGACATCAACGTCCGCATCCGCGCGGGCGGCGACGCCATCGGCGCCGACGGGCCCACGGTGCTGGCGGACCGGGTCGACAGGGCCATCACCGAACTCGCGGCCACCGCCGACGAGCCGGGCAGGCCGACGCGCATCCCGTTCTGGGGGCCGTGGTCGCTTCGGTTGGACGACCTGATGCGCACCCGCATGATGGAGATCGTCGTGCACTCCGACGACCTGGCCGCAAGCGTGGGCATCGCGACACCGGAGTTCCCGCAGGGCGTCGTCGACACCGTCGTGGACCTGCTGACCCGGCTGGCCGTGCGCAGGCACGGCGCCACCGCGATCGTGCGGGCGCTCAGCCGCGCCGAACGCGCCCCGGGGGCGATCAACGCCATCTGATCACGGCGCTACCGAACCGGCGACGCGCAGAAGTACGGGTGGACCGCGCACCGCTGCGGCCTGTGGGCCGGCGTATAGGCTGTTCAGGGTGTCGGGGAAGCAGCTGATCAGCGTGGCGGACCTCAGGCTGCGAGCGGACTGCGGGAGCTGCTTCGGCCTGTGTTGTGTCGCGCTGCCCTTCGCCGCCTCCGCGGACTTCGCGCTGGACAAGGAGGCCGGGCGGCCGTGCCCGAACCTCGAGCCGGACTTCCGGTGCGGGATCCACCGCGACCTGCGGCAGCGTGGCTTCCAGGGTTGCACCGTCTTCGATTGCTTCGGGGCGGGTCAGAAGGTCTCTCAGCGCACCTTCGACGGCCGCGACTGGCGGGAGTCCCCGCAGGTCGCCGGTCAGATGTTCGCGGTCTTCCCGATCATGCGGCAGCTGCACGAACTGCTCTGGTACCTCGCCGAGGCACACTCACGCGCCCCGGCGTTGCGGGCCGAACTGGGCCGCGCGGCGGCGGATATCGAGCGCCTCACCCACGGCAGCGTCGAGGAGCTTCGCCGGTTGGACGTGGCGGCACACCGGCAGCGGGTCAACGAGTTGCTGCTGCGGACCAGCGAGCTGGTGCGGGCGGGTGTCCGGCGGCCGAGGAACCACCGCGGCGCGGACCTCATCGGCGCCAAGCTCAACGGCAGCGACCTGCGGGGAGCGAACCTGCGCGGCGCCTATCTGATCGGCGCCGACCTCCGTGGGGCGGACCTGCGGATCGCGGACCTCATCGGGGCGGATCTCCGCGACGCCGACCTGCGTGGTGCCGACCTGACCGGCGCGATCTTCCTGACCCAGCCGCAGGTCGAGTCCGCCAAGGGCGACGCGGCGACCCGGTTGCCGCCGACGCTGACCCGCCCGGGCCGCTGGGCTCAGCGGTAGCTGCCCGGGGTGTGGCCGAAGGCGCGGCGGAATACGTCGATGAAGGCGCTGGCGGAGGCCCATCCGCATCGATGCGCGACTACCGTCACGGGCAGGTCCTCCGCCAGCAGACGCAGCGCATGACACAGCCGAAGCTGCGTGCGCCACTGTGGGAAGGTCATACCCAGTTCGGCCCGGAACAACCGCGTCAGCGTCCGCTCACCCGCCCCGGCCCGCGCGCCCAGTTCGGCCAGGGTGCGGTGGTCGGCGGGGTCGGCGTCCAACGCGGCGCACACGGCCACCAGCCGCGAATCCCTCGGCGCGGGAAGGTGAATCGGCTGCCGCGGTGACTGGCGGAGTTGGTCCAGCAGGACCGCCCGGAGCCGCCGCCGCTGCGGGGAGTCCTCGGTGTGGCCGGTGTAGGCGAGGATCAGCTCACGCAGCAGCGCGCTGACCGACAGCACCTGCGGGGTGCGCAGGCCAAGCGGGTTGGCGCGCAGCCCCACCAGGTGCAATTCCGTCTCGCCGTAGGCACGGTGCGCGTGAACGCAGCCCGCGGGCACCCAGATCGCCCGGTTCGCGGGCGCGATCCACGTTCCGCCGTCCGTCGTCACCGACGGCACGCCGCGGGCGGCGTAGATGATCTGGTGATCGTCATGTCGGTGCGCGTCGACCCCGGAGCCGGCGGCGAGTACCCGCACCGTGGTGGGTGCCTGCGGCAGGTGGCGGATAGTCGACATCACTTGTCACTTTATCGGAAGCCCGACAGGTGGGCCTGTTCGACGATCGGGGCATGCGCAATCGTCGGATCCTGTTGCTGTCCATCGGCCACGCCTGTGTGGACGTCTATCAAGGCGCGGTGCCCGCATTGGTGCCGTTCCTGGTGGCCGAGCGGCAGTACGACTACCTTCAGGTCGCCGGTATCGCCTTGGCCGCGACCCTGCTGTCCTCGGTCGTCCAACCCGTGTTCGGCGTTCTCACCGACCGCGGGTCCCACCGCTGGCTGGTACCACTCGCGATGATCACCGCCGGTCTCGGTGTCGCGGCCATCGGGTGGGCCGAGGCCTACCCGCTGGCGTGCGCGGCGGTCGCGGTGTCCGGCCTCGGCGTGGCGGCCTACCACCCGGAGGCGGCCCGGCTGGCGCGTGCGGCGTCGAGCGGTCCGGTGGGCATGAGCTGGTTTTCCCTGGGCGGCACCCTGGGTTTCGCGCTCGCCCCGGTTCTGGTCACACCCGTGCTCGCGATCGGTGGCCTGGCGGCCGCGCCGCTGCTGTTGCTGCCCGCGCTGATCGGCGCGGTGCTGACCGCGGTCGTCGCACCGGCCGGAACCGGCACGGCCGCGCGGTCCTCGGAGCCGGGTGTGGACGACTGGCCGCGGTTCCTGCGCCTCACCACCGTCGTGGTGCTTCGTTCCATCGTCTACATCGGACTCAGCACGTTCGTCGGGCTCTACGCCCAGCAGCGTGCGGGTGGCGGCCCGGCGACCGGGGGAGTGGCGTTGCTGTTGTTGTTCGCGGGAGGCGCGGTCGGCACCGTGCTGGGTGGGCGGCTGGCCTTGCGGTGGGGTCGTCTCCGCGCGCTGCGCTGGGCTTACGCTGCCGCGGTTCCCGCCGTGGCGGGCGTGGTGTTCGTGCCGGGGCCGTTGATGTATGCGTGCATCGCGGCGGCCGGGATCGCTCTCTATCTGCCGTTCTCGTTGCACATCACGCTCGGCCAGGACTATCTGCCCAACCGCGTCGGCACCGCGAGCGGGGTGACGCTGGGGCTGGCGGTGAGTGTCGGAGGTCTCACCGCTCCGGCAATCGGGGCAATGGCGGGTGCGACCTCACTCCGGTCGGCGCTGGCCACGCTGATCGCCGGGCCATTGCTCGCCGCCGTTATCGCCCGCCGTTTGCCCGAACCCGCTGCCACGGACTTCTCGCCGGGGGCTTGCCCCGACTGTCCCAAGACAGCAGAATCGTCCGCCGAGTGCTCAGTCGGGGGTCCGTGTTCGTCCGGCGATCGAAGAGGCTGATGGCACTTCCTGGGCGTTTTGGGTTACGCCGCATCGAATGGATCTTGTTCGGTCTGGTGGGCGGCGCGCTGCTGACCACCATGGTTGTGGTGTTGGCGCAGGCCACGACCTCACGAGCCTGCGCTACACCGGCAGACCTCCTCAGCGGCATCGCCCGCCAAGGCACGGCGACGGTGTACACGCTGCGCAGCGGCGGCGGCAACTGCTCCTATCACGCACCGCCCGCCGATGATCTCTACGCCGCGGTGTCCCCGCGGGAGTACGCCGACGCCGCGGCCTGCGGCGCCTACCTGGAGGTGAAAGGCCCGCGCGGCAGCGTGCGGGTGAAGGTGGTCGACCAGTGTCCCGAATGCGAGGTCGGGCGCGTCGATCTGAGCCGGGCGGCCTATGACCGCGTCGCCGACCCGGTGGGCGGCGTGGTCGCCGTCAACTATCGGGCGGTGCGCGACCCCCAGCTGCCGGGTCCGCTGTCGTTCACGATCCAGCAGGGCTCCTCCGCGCACTGGCTGGCGCTGATCCCGGACAACCACGGCAATCCGCTACGCAAGGTCGAGATGCGCACGGGCACCGCGTGGGTCTCGCTGCAGCACGCCGCCTACAACGCCTGGATCGCCCAGAGCGGCATCGGGAAGGGGCCTTTCGCGGTCCGGCTCACCGACACCGCGGGCAACGTCACCGAGGTGGCGGGGGTGTCCCTGGAACCGGGCCGGTTCCAGGAGACCGGCGTGTACATGTACGCCTCGGCCACCACCACGCGGCCGACCCCGACGACCAAGAGCAGCAAGCCACCGGTGCGGCCGACGACCTCGACGCTGTTGACCGTGCCCGCCGCGCCCGAGACCTCGACCGCGTCCGCGGCGGCACCGGGTTGCTGATTACGCTGTCCCAGGTGTCGATCACCGAGGACGTCCCCGTCTGCAACTATCCCGGCTGCGACCGCCCCGTCGTGCGCGGCGGCGGACCGGGTCGCCCATCGGAGTACTGCGACCTCGCCGACCACACCCGGTGGCGCGCCTGGCGCGAAAGACAGCGTCTCCAGCAGGGTGCGGTCACCCCGACAGCCAGCGTCACGGTGACGAAACTGTCCGGTCCCGTATCGGATGCCAGGCTTCGGGCCAACGACCTCGCCCAGCGTTTCCAGGTGCTGTCCGAGCAGTTGGGGCAGACCGTGACCTCGGCGCTGGCCGAGTTGCGCACCCTCGGTGATCTCAGCGCCGCCGAGGCCCAGATCCAGGCCGCGCAGGCGGAGGCGGCCACGCGTATCGCCGAGGCCGAGTCCGCGGTGGTGGCCGCCGACCAGCGTCGGACCGCAGCCGAGCAGGCCGCGGCCGAGGCGAGCGCCGCGGCCGACGATGCAGCCATCGCCGCGGACCGCGCGGAGACGGATGCCGCCGCGGCGTTCGCCGCCCGCGATGCCGCGGCGGCATCCGCGGCGCAGGCCCGCCGGGAGGCCGAGGAGGCGGTCACGGCTGCCCGCAATGAGGCGGAGGTCGCCGTCGCCGCGGCCCGCCGCGAGGCCTCCGCGCAGGTCGATCAGGCGCGTTCGGAGGCGGTGGCCGCCGCCGAGGCGGCACGGCGGGCCGCCGCGAAGGAGATCGAACAGGTCCGCCAAGACACCGGCGAGCAGGTCGCCGCCTTGCGAACCGAACGTGATGTCGCGGTGTCCCAGGCGGAACAGGCTTCACGGACGGCCGAGCAGACGGTGGCCGCGGCTCGCGAGGACCTTGCCGCGGTGCGGGCGGAGTTGGCCGCGGCTCGGGAGGAACGCAGGCAGGCTTTGGACGAGCTCGCGGCGCTGCGCCAGGCCGCCGCCGAGGAGGCCACCGCGCTGCGCGCCGAGTTGCGGGCCGCGCGCGAGCAGTCGGAGGCCGCGGTCGCGGAGGCGAAAGCCGCCGCCGCGGAACGCATCCAGGCCTTGGACGAGGCTCGGGCCCAGACGTTGGCCCGCGCGGAACGCGCCGAACGCCAACTCGACCAGCTGCTGACCCAGCGCGCCGACCCGCCCGCACCGGCGGACCCGGCCTGAAATCCGGTTCGGTCCGGACACCGTCTCGATTACCGTGGCGGCATGCGTGATCTTGCCCGGCTGCCCAAGGCGCACCTGCATGTGCACCTGGAGAGCACGGTGCGGTGGCAGACCCTGGCGGAGATCGCGGACGCCAACGGCATCCCGCCCGAGCAGCGGCCGCAGCCAGGCCCCGCGGTGTTCGGCGGGTTCCGGGCGTTCGGCGACTTCGGGTCGCTGATTCGGGGATGTCTGCGCAGGCCGGAGGACTTCACCCGCATCGCGGTGGAGTTCTGTGAGGACGAGGCCGCTCAGGGCGTCCGGTACGCCGAGGTCAGCTTCACCGCCGCCTCCCACGGCGAACGGCTGGGCGACCTGCACCTGCCGCTGGCGGCGGTGCTGGCCGGGTTGGCCGAGGGCGGGCGCCGGTTCGGTATCGACACCCGGGTGCTGCTCGACCACTCCCGCCGCCGCTCGGTCCGGCGCCTGGAGCGGACTGTCGAGCTTGCCGCGGGCCACGACCCGGTGATCGCCGTCGGGCTGGCCGGGGACGAGCGGTATCCGCTGTCGCCCTTCGCCGAGGTGCTGGACCGCGCGCGGGACGCGGGCCTGCACCTGGTGCACCACGCGGGGGAGACCTGCGGCGCCGACAGCATCGCCGAGGCCATCGGGATCGGCCGCGCCGAGCGGTTGGGCCACGGCATCCGGATTCTGGACGATCCGCGACTGGTGGCGCAGGTGCGGGAGCGGGGCATCCCGCTGGAGGTGTGCCCATCGTCCAATGTGGCCCTCGGGTTGGTGCCCTCGCCTGCCGAGCATCCGCTGCCGCGGCTGCGGGAGGCCGGGCTGGCGGTCACGATCAACGCAGACATCCCCGCGGTCATCGGCACCGGGCTGCTGGCGGAGTATCAGCGGGTGCGGGAGGTGTTCGGCTGCACCGACCACGAGCTGGCCGAGTTGGCCGCGGCCGGTGTCGACGCCTCGTTCGCCCCGGAGGACACCAAGCTCCTGCTGCGTCGGGAGATCCGGGCTTGGCTCGCCATGGACTAGGAAGCGTCCTCGGAGTGGGCCGGGCGGCCAGTGATGAGCACCCCGATGCCGTCGAGGATGCGCGCCAGCCCGAACTCGAAGGCGTGCCGCGGGTCGTAGGCCGAGCCTCGTGCCTCACCGACCGCGCTGCCGACGCGGGAGGCGGTGGGGTAGCGGGCTGGGTCCATGATCGTGGCCAGGTACGGCGCGTGCGCCTGCCACCACTGCTCATCGGTCATACCGGTGCGTTGTTCGGCCTGCGCGGACTCCACCGCGCCGCGCACGGCGCCGTGGACGAAGCCCAGGATCAGCGTCAGCACCGAGTCCATCTCGAGGTCGGTGAGCCCGATGCCGGACAGGGTCCGCAACTCGTTTTCGTACTTGGCCGTCACATGGGGACCCAGCACCGGCCTGCTCACCGCGACCTGTAACAGCCACGGATGCCGCAGATACAGCGCCCAGTTCTCGTGTGCGATCCGCTCCAGCCGCGCCCGCCACGGCAGTTGCTCCGAGGCGGGCGCGGGCAGTTCGCCGTAGACGGTGTCGAGCATGACGTCGAGCAGTTCGGACTTGCCGGGCACGTGGGTGTACAGCGACATCGTGCCCACCCCCAGGCGTTCGGCGACCCTGCGCATCGACAGTGCCCCGAGCCCTTCGGCGTCGGCGATGTCGATGCCCGCTCGCACGATGCGGTCCACGGTGAGTTCGGGTTTGCCGCGCCTGCTCGGCCGGTCGCCGGTGCGCCACAGGAGCGCGAGGCTGCGCGCGGGGTCACCGCTCCCGCTGTATTCCGCCATGATCAGACCCTACCGTATGCCGTACGGCAGCTTGACAGTGTAGATACCTGGATGGCTATATTTCCGGCATGGCAACTACGTTCGAGGTGCTGGCCGAACCGCGGCGGCGGGATATTCTCGACCTGCTGCGCACCGGGGAGCGCCCGGTGGGCGAGTTGGTCGAACGGTTGACGCTCACCCAGCCCGCGGTGTCCAAGCACCTCAAGGTGCTGCGCGAGGCGGGTCTGGTCGAGGTCCGCCAGGACGCCCAGCGCCGCTGGTACCGCCTGCGCCTGGAGCCCCTGGTGGAACTGGACGATTGGCTGGCCCCCTACCGCGAACTGTGGAACTCCCGCCTGGACGCCCTGGAACGGCATCTCGACACGATGCCCGACTGATCGCGTGGTGTCAGTCGTGTTGGATCGCGGTGCCGGGCGGTTCGATCCACGTCTCGTGCAGGTAGCGCCAGAGCAGGCCGTTGCGGGCCTTCGGGTCGCGGCGGAACACCACGGTGCTCTGCCTGCCGCTGCCGGTGGTCGGGGTGCGCTGCCATTCCTCGTAGCTCGCGACGATGATGTCGGCGGTGGCCTCGATGACCTGGACGTTGCGGATGGTGATGTCCAGGCCGGGCGCGGAGCCGTAGGTGGGGTGGAAGCTCTCGACGACCTGAGGCTTGGTCAGATATTGGCCGTCGGGTCCGCAGAGGGTGAAGTCCTCGGCCTGTTGGTCGGCGAACCTCGCGAAGTTGCCCGCCGAGGGGTCCAGCCCGCCGTCGAGCCAGCCTTGGATGACGCGGTGTAGCTCTTCGACCTCGGCCTCCGCCGCCTGCTGATCACTCACCTCTCTACTGTGACACGTTTACGGTTCGAAAATCACCGACGACACCGCACCCGGATCGGTCCAGCTCAGCAGGCGTTCACCCTCGGCGACCAGCTCGGCTTTGTCCTTCGTGGACAGTCGCCCGAACGGGCGGATCGTCAGCGACGCATCGTGGACCTGCCAGGTGCCCGCGAAGAACCCGTCGATGAGGATGGAGCCGCGGATCAGCCCGGCGGGGTTGAGCCGCCTGCGGTTGTCCTCGGAGATCACCCGGCTTCGGTCGGCATGGGAGAGCAACAGGTTGTCGAACTCGGGCAGAAACCGCGGCGGCGCGGGAGTCTCCGGGTCGGGTCGCGGCGCGTCGGGCAGGTCGAACAGCTCGCGGTCGTTCTCGTCGCGGAAGATCCGCAGCCGCGGCCGCAGCCGCTCGAACACCTCCCGCTGCCCGCGCACCCCCGACCAGGCCGTGAAGTCGGCGACCGTCGCGGGCCCGAACGCCGCGAGGTAGCGCAGCACGATCCGTTCGACGTCGGCCTCGGCATCCACGTCGCCGCCGAGCCAGGACTCCAGCGACTGCAGGGCCACCGGCCCGCTGGTCCGCCACAACCCGCGCGGCGGCACATGCATCACCGGCAGCAGATTGCGCACCGCGTAGGCCAGCGAGGCGGGGTCGCGGTCCGGCCACTGTGGACCGAGCAGGGTACGCAGCTGCGCGGCGGTGCGGGGCTGGGTCAGCAGCGCCCGCCCGGCGGCGAGCAGCGCCTCGGCGTCCAGGCCGGCAAGGCGCTGCTTGCCGTAGGTGATGTTGCCGAACACGTCGCGGTTCAGCCCCGGCTGCACGAACGGCCGCAGCGCCCGATAGTCGGCGGCGGTGACCAGGTGGATGGTGGCGCGCAAGAGCGTGCCGCGGACGACCTCCCGCCCGGTGAGCAACTCGCCCAACGCAGCGGGTGTGAAGCCTGCCAGCCGCGACCACAGCCCGACATAGGGCGAGGTCGCCACCTGCGCCTGCATGCCGACCAGGTGCTCGATCAGCTCGGCCGCGGAAAGCTCGGCGCGCCGCAGCAGCCACTGGCGGGCCAGCAGCGCCCGGTTCAGCGCCCGCGTAGTCAGGATCTCGCAGCTCACACCGCGAATTCTGACAGCACGCCCCGACACTCGTGCTGGAATGGGTTGACAGCACCGTGGACCTGGGGAGACAAGCCGTGACCACATCGCGCACGCTGCTGGACGCGCAGTGGGAGGAGCACCGCTCAGCCGTGTTCGGCGTGGCCTACCGGCTCCTCGGCAGCGTCGCCGACGCCGAGGACGTGGTGCAGGACGTGTGGCTGCGCGCCGCGCAGGCGGAGTTGGACGAGGTGCGGGACCTGCGGGCCTGGCTGGTGACGGTGGCCGCGCGCCGCTCCTACGACGTGCTGACCTCGGCCAGGGCCCGCCGCGAGTCCTATATCGGCCCGTGGCTGCCCGAACCGCTGCTGACCGGCCCGGACGCGGGCACCTCCGTGCTGGTGGACGACACGGTGACCACCGCGATGCTGGTGGTGCTGGAGCACCTCAACCCGGCCGAACGGGTGGCGTTCGTGTTGCGGCAGGCCTTCGAGGTGCCGTATGCCCAGCTTGCGGAGGTGCTCGGCAAGTCCGAGGCGGCGTGCAGACAGCTGGTGTCCCGCGCGCAGCGCACCGTCGGCCGCGCCCACACCGCGTCGGCGGCATCGCGGCGGGAGAAGGAGGCGCTGCTGGCGGCGTTCCGGACCGCGCACCGGGATGGCGACTACCAGGCGCTGATCACGCTGCTGCACCCCGATGTGGTGATCACCACCGATGGCGGCGGGGAGGTCAACGCGGCGCGGAAGCCGATCGTGGGCGCGGAACGGGCGGCGATGGTGCTGCTGCGGGTCGCTCGGATCTACGGCCCGTACCTGCTGGAGCCCGCCGAGGTCAACGGCGAGCCGGGGCATCTGCTGCTGGGCGAGGGTTCGCGACTTCAGGGTGTGGAGACCGTGGAGGTGCGTGACGGGCGGATCATCGCGATCCGCCGCCAGGTCAATCCGAAGAAGTTGTCACAGGCCGCTCTGCTGCGTCGTCTCCCTGGCGAGACCGACTGAAAGGGCAGCACGAATGACACAGCGACTCGACAACCCCAAGCTTCTCACCGGCGCGATCAACGCCTTCGTCGAGGCGAACAAGGAAGTGGCGCAGGGGCCGCTGGACTGGAAGGTCCAGGAACTGATCAAGATCCGCGCCTCGCAGCTCAACGGCTGCACGTTCTGCGTGGACATGCACGTCAAGGACGCCCGCCGCCGCGGCGACACCGAGGACCGCATGCACCACGTGGCGGTGTGGCGGGAGTCGACGTTGTTCACCGAGGGGGAGCGGGCGGTGCTGGCGTTCACCGAGGCCGCCACCCGCTTCGGCGACGACGGCGTGAGCGACGAGGTGTGGGCCGGGCTTGTGAAGCACTTCGACGAGACGGAGCTGGCCCACATCGTGATCCTGAACGCGGTGATCAACGCGTTCAACCGGATCAACGTCCCGCTCCGGGTGACCGTCCCGGCCTGAGCCGACCCCCGTCAGGCGCTGCTGCCGCATGGCGACCGCAGCGCGATCGGGCTTGTGCTTCGCGTGAACATCAGCGATCCGGCGTGTCGACCTCGGCGGGGAGTCCCGACGAACAGGCTCATCCGAGGGGCGGCCCAGCTACGGAATCACCCGACCGGCTGGTGTTGCGACGGCGGGCGATCGCCCTGAAACCGCACCATGACGCCCCAGGAGCGCACGATGTCGTCCTGGGGCGTCATCACGCGCTCCTGGGAGATCCGCGGTGTGTGGGCCGGGAGCGGGGGCGTTTGCGGGGAGTCAGGAGTGGTGGGTGGTCCACCACGTGCGTCCGGACGGGGGGAGGGTGGCGATGGGGTCGTAGTAGGTGTAGCGGCGGTCGAGGACGTCGGGGTCCTCGGTCTCGATGCTGGTGCGGTAGTTCTTGGTCCAGTACGAGATGCCGCGTTCGCGGTTGTATTCGCCGACCTGGTGTACCCAGCGTTTTCCGACGTAGGGGACGTCGCAGACGATGCGGGGGGTGGCGTAGCCGGGGAGGTAGCCCATGATCGCGTGTTGCAGGTCCTGCGCTTCCCAGAGGGCGACGCGCCAGTGTTCGGCGTTGGGGATCATGTCGCACATGTAGAAGTAGTAGGGCAGGATGTTCGCCTCGCCTTGGAGTGCGAAGCAGAGGTCGAGCAAGGCTTCGGGGGTGGCGTTGACGCCGCGCATGAGCACGCCCTGGTTGCGGACGTCGCGGATGCCGACCTCCAGCGCGGTGCGGGCGGCTTCGGCGACCAGCGGGGTGACGGACTGGGCGTGGTTGACGTGGGTGTGGATCGCCAGGTTCACGCCGCGGCGCTCCGCCAGGGTGGCCAGCCGCTGGAGGCCGTGCACGACCTGGGATTGCAGCCAGTGTTGGGGCAGCCCGGCGAGTGCCTTGCTGGCGAGGCGGATGTCGCGAATGTGGTCGATGTTCAGCAGCCGCGTGACGAAGGTTTCCAGTTGCGGCCACGGCACATTCGCCACGTCTCCGCCGGAGACCACCACATCGCGCACGCCGGGGGCCGCGCGCAGGTAGGCGATCATCGCGTCCTGGCGGTCGGCGGGTTTGAGGCGCAGGCGGTGCTTGTCGACCTGGGGGGTGGAGGTGCCGACGAGGTCCATGCGGGTGCAGTGCCCGCAGTACTGCGGGCAGGTCGAGATCAGTTCGGCGAGCACCTTGGTGGGGTAGCGGTGGGTCAGCCCCTCGACGACCCACATCTCGGCCTCGTGCAGTGAATCCCGCTCGGCGTGGGGGTGGCTCGGCCATTCCGGGTCGCGGTCGGACCGGACGGGCAGCATGTAGCGGCGGATCGGGTCGGCGTAGAACGCCTCGTCCGAGTCGACGGCCATGGTGTTGAGCATCTGGGGTGTCAGCAGCAGCGCCATCGTGGCTGTGTCCCGCTGGTCGGCCACGAGATCCTCGTAGAACGCCTCCCCGATCAGGTCACCGACCGCTGCCTTGAGCTGGCGGGGATTGCGCACGCAGTGCACCCGCTGCCACTGGGCGTCCCGCCACTCGGCCTCCGTGACACGACTCCAACCCGGAAGGCGCCGCCAATCGGGCTCCACCAACTCGCGTCTGCGGTATTCATAGGGCTGACCGGGCGCCTGCGGTGCGGCGGTCGACATAACAGAAGAAACCAAGCTCATTTGTTGTCGCTCCTCGCTGGCGGCGCCCCCAAAAAACATCCCGAACAGTACCGCAATTGACACATCGCGGCGTGATTCAAAATATCAACGATGTCGATCTGACTAAAGAAAATTACCTAAACTATGGGCGAAGAGTTCCACCTATACGTGGACGCGATACCGCACACGGCTCTCTACAATAGTAGGTATCGCCTAACGCGCCGGCAGAATCCAATGGCATGCCTGGGGGTGCTATCGCCCGCAGGGCGCCCGCCACCGCGGCAACGAGCCGCTGGGCCTGTGGCTTTCGGTGCGACCCGGAGACGGCAAATGACAATTCCGGTGGGCACGTCGTCACCACTTCGGAAAGCAGCGATGAGCTGTGTCTTCACGAGCTGTCGAATCGCAGGTGGACAAGCCCCGCATCAGTTCACTGTGGTCTGCGGTGACCGGGAACTGCCTTCGAGGAACACAACTGGCGTGCCAATCGATTGGCACGCCGCATCTCGCGGCTCGGTATCGGCCCCGGTGACTATGTGGCGTTATTCTGTCGACGCTGGGAGCTGCCGATCATCGCGATCCTGGCCTGCCGCAAGGCGGTCGCGGTTTGCATGCCCATCGATCGGAGCGACGCTGTTCTCGCAGTTCGATCTGGCCCCGTGGATCGGCGACGTCGCCGCGATCAACCTGCTCTACGACTCGGTGCTGGAGATTGGCGCTGTGGGGTCGTGCTCAACGCGGACCGCCGACTCGCACCGGCACAGGTCGGTTACGCCTGTCGGCGGCCAGGCCCAACGGCAACGTCCACTCGGGGCACACCGTAGGTCGCTGCCGATGCCCGACCCGATCGCCACCTACAAGACCGTCGGCCTCGGCATCCTGCGCCGCTGCGCACCGATCCCGGTACGTCGCCGCGGAAGGCAGCACGCGGGGTTGCCACGGAAAGACCGTCCACGAGGCAGCGGCTGCGTTTGCCCACGGCAGGCGGCGCCCGATGCGGGCGGTGGTGAGGCTCGGCCCGGCGGGGTCAGCGCGTGGTGGTGCTGGTGGGCGTCGGGGTGGAGGTGGTGGTGGGACGAGGAGGCGACGTCGTGGTCGGGGTCGTCGGCTCCGGAGTGGAGGTCGGGGGAGTCGGCTGGGTGGTGGGCGGCGTCGGACTCGGACTCGTGGTCGGGGGAGTGGTCGGATCCGTCGGCCGGGTCGTGGGCGGGGTGGGCTGCGAACTGGGCGGCGTCGTCGGGCTACCGCTGGGCCTGGTCGGCGGCCCCACGGTGGGCGGCAGCACGACGGTGGTGGACGACCACGGCAGCGTGACCTGCGTCGGCGGGGTGTTCAGCGGCTGTTCCGTGGTCAGCGGCAGCACGTGGCTGCTCGCGCCCGGGGTCGGCTGCTGGGTGTCGGAGATCAGCGGCGGCAGGCCCGCCACCCTGGTGCCCGCGGGAAACGGGGTAGCACCCGTTCGCGCAGGCGTGTGGTCTGGTGCGGCGACTATCGTGGCGATGGACGCGAAGGCCGTCGCCGTCAGCGCGGCGGCGCCCAGCAGCGGCACCATCCTCGCGTGATCGCCGTCCCGGTGCCGTCCGGATGATCGCTTGCCGCGCATCAGCTCACCTGCCTGTTCGGGATCGGGCGCCGACCTGCATCGAACGCCCACATCCGCCATGGGCTGCCACAATGGCGTAACCATACGAAAGAGTGAGGCTCGCGTCACTTATTCGTGTGGCGTGTGTCTGCGGGGATGATAGGGGAGACCGCGATCGCCAATGCCGCGGCGGTCAGGAACGCACCGAGCGGGTTGTATTCGTACAGCGGCACGAAGATCAGCGGGGACAGCGCGCCGCCGGTAAAACGCAGCGATTGCACCACCGACATCGATCCGCCGCGGTTGCCGGAAGCGGTCGACAGCACCAGCGTGGGCACGCTGACCGACACCGTCTGGTTCGCCAGGCCCGCCAACGCCCACAGCACCGCGACCCCGGAGGCGTACGGCATCACCCCGATCGAGGCCATCAGCACTGCCCCGACCAGGGCACCGACCCATACACAGCGTCGCGGCCCGAACCGGTCGACGGCATGTCCGATCAGGCGTGAACTGAGCATGCCCGCGATGCCGAACCCGACCAGCAGCGTCCCGCGTTCGGCCGCGCCCATGCCGAACGCATCGCCCAGCCGCAGCGCCACCAGGTAGGACACCCCGCCCAGGCAGCCCCAGCAGACCAGCACCACCAGCCCGGCGCGCAGCACGGTCGGGGTCAGCGCCTGCCGCAGCCTCGGCCGAGGCGCATCGGGCTTGTCGGGGGCGGCGGGCAGGCCCACCGCGCCGAGCAGCGCCGCGGCCACCGCGGAGCCGACGAATGCCCACTGCCAGGATGCCTCGGCCGCGAGCCCGCCGATCAGGGGGCTGGAGGTCTGCCCGGCGGCCTGCATGGCGCCGAACATGCCGATCGAGCGGCCCAGCCGCTCCCGGGGCACGCTTGCCGCGATCGCGGCCATCAGCAGCGGCGTGGTGAACGCGTTCGCCACGCCCTGCACGCCGCGAGCGGCCAGGAACAGGGTCCAGGAGTCGGCGAACACACACGCCAGCGACCCCAGCACGTACAGCGCGAACGCCAGCCGCACGGTGCGCCGCGCGCCCCAGCGTTCCCCGAACGTGCCGGAGACCAGCATGAACGCGGCGAAGGGCACCAGGTAGGCGGTCAGCGAGGTCGCGGCGTCGCCTGCGGAGATGCCGAAGGCACCACCCAGTTCGGGCAGCATGCTGGCGACCATGCCGCCGCCGAACGGCCCGAGGAATCCGCCCGCGTACAGCGCGGCCAGCCGTAGCCTGCCCGCCCCGTGCTCAGTAGTTGCCTGGGCCACGCCCTGGTCCCCCGTGGCCGCGCCGCCGCAGGTACCGCTCGAACTCCGCGGCGATGGCGTCGCCGCTGGCCTCGGTCAGCTGGATGTTGGAGTCGCCGCGTTCCTCCAGCGACCGCACGTACTCGCTGACCTCTTCGTCCTGGTCGGCCATCTCGCTGACGGTGCGTTCCCACTCCTCGGCCTGCTCGGGCAGCGCGCCCAGCGGCACCTCGAGGTCGAGTACGTCCTCGACCTTGTGCAGCAGCGCCAGGGTGGCTTTCGGGGCGGGCGGCTGGGAGACATAGTGCGGCACGGCAGCCCAGAACGAGATCGCCGGGATACCCGCCTTCACACAGGAGTCCTGGAACACCCCGACGATCCCGGTCGGCCCCTCGTAGCGGGAGCGTTCCAGGCCGAACCGGGCTGCCGACTCGGCGTCGTAGGAGGTACCGGTCACCGGCACCGGCCGGGTGTGCGGGGTGTCGGCGAGCAGCGCGCCGAGGGTGATGACGGTGGTGATGCCCAGCTGATCGACGTAGGACAGCAGTTCGGCGCAGAACGCCCGCCACCGCATGTTCGGCTCGATGCCGTGCACGAGGACCAGGTCGTTCTCCGAACCGGGAGGGCGGCACACCGACAGGCGGGTGGTGGGCCATTCGATGCGGCGGGTGATGCCTTCGATCATCCGCACGGTCGGGCGGGAGACCTGGAAGTCGTAGTAGTCGTCGGGGTCGATCTCGGCCAGGGGAGTGGCATCCCAGCTCAACTGGAGATGTTCCACCGCGGTACTCGCCGCGTCGCCGGCGTCGTTCCAGCCTTCGAACGCCGCTATCAACACCGGATCCTTGAGCGTGGGCAGCTCGACGGAATCGGTGTCGTCCGGTTCGCGGTGCAGGTCGGGATCGGTCACTGCGCAAGCCTACGACCAAACGGGCAGGAGCGAGTCCGTAGGCTGTAGGCATGTCGGAACGCTCGACTCCGCCGCTGCTGAACGCCCTGGAAGCGCGTGTCGTGGCCGCCGACGGCGCCGCGCGCTCGACGTTCCGGTCGTTTCCACCCGGCCTGCCCGATTTCACCGGGCAGGCGGACCGCGACGAGATCTTGACCGTCACCCGCCCGGAGGCCGTGCGCCGCGGCTGTCCGGAGGCGAGCACGGACACGATGGAGGCCTGCCTGTGCGGTCGCGCCCCGGCGAACCTGTCCGAATGTGACATCCCCGAGCAGTCCACCGACGCGTTCCCCGCCTGCCACCCCGAGGCGAAGTACTTCGACATCTAGGAGCAACTGTGACCCGACCGTCCAGCCAGGACGGCCGTTTCCCGGCAGCGGTGCTGTGGGACATGGACGGCACGCTGATCGATTCCGAGAAGATCTGGGACATCCCGCTGGGTGAGCTCACGGAGCGTCTCGGCGGCCGGTTATCCGCCGCCACCAGGGCCGCCATGGTCGGCTCGAACAATGTGACGACGATCCGCATGCTCTTCGACGAGGTCGGCCTGCCCCACGACCCGGCACGCATGGCCGAGGCGATGTCGTGGTTGATGGAGCGCACCGCCGAGCTGTTCCGGGCCGGGCTGCCCTGGCGTCCCGGCGCCCAGGAGGCGTTGCGCGCCGTCCAGTCCTCGGGCCTGCCGATGGCGCTGGTGACCTCCACCGAGCGCAGGCTCACGGAGATCTGCCTGGACACCATCGGCCGCGAGTTCTTCACCGCCACGGTCTGCGGCGACGAGGTCGACGGCAACCACAAGCCCCTGCCCGACCCCTACCTCAGGGCCGCGACGTTGCTGGGCGTGTCCACCGTCGACTGCGTGGCCATCGAGGACTCGCCGACCGGCGTGGCCTCCGCCGTCGCGGCGGGCTGCACGGTGCTGGTGGTCCCGTGCGAGGTCCCGGTCCCCTCGGGTGAGCGCCGCATCTTCCGCGAATCCCTGGTCGGCGTGGACGCCGACCTGCTGGCCGACCTCGCAGGCCACCACCCCGCAGCCGGCGCCTGACGGTTCAGCGCGAACCCGTGACCTCGCGGCTCGCCTGCGCGATCACCACGAGCACGGTGGCCGGGCGGGTGCAGCCGCTCGGCGCGGGTTGCACTGGTCCCCCGAAGACGTTTCGAGTGTCGACCGCGCCCCACGCGGATTCATCACCCGATGATCCACGACCGGGATGTCGACGGGCTGATGGCGGCCGGTTCGGTGACCGACTCAAGTCGCCTGCGCCCCGGGCGGTCGGGCCGGGTCCTCGTCGGGGAGTCGCAGGTCGATCAGGTATCCGACGAAGTGGAGGTCCTCGGTTTCCGACACCCACCCGTCGGCCAGACACATAGCCCGCACCACCGCCGTCCCGGGTTTCGGGTACAGACCGCCCGGGCGCGGTTCGTAGCGGCACAGAACGGCGTCGATCCACGTCACCACACCGGTGGTGATCGGCAGGTCCGCCGCCTCGCCGTGGTGGTCCTCGGCGTGGGTGACCGTCGCGGCGTTCTCGGCGCCGAGCACCGCGGTCAGGTAGTCGAGGCCGGGCGCGGTGAGGGTCCAGCCGATCGGCGTGCCGACCTCGACGCGCTGCCCGCAGCATTGCTGCTGCCAGGAGTCGATCCAGACCCTCAGGCGCGTGCTCACTGTTGCCAGGTGAGGATCTCGCCGCCCTTGCCCTGCATCAGGGAACCGGGGAACACCCGCAACCGCCACGGGCGCAGGCGCAGCGCCGTGAACGCCTCCGCGGTGGGGCTGTCCCAGCCGGGCACGCCGATACCGCCCGGGTCGTAGCCCAGCGGCTCCGGGGTGGACTTGTAGAGGTTCCACAACCGGGTGCGGACCTCGTCGTCGTAGACCAGTTCGGCCTCGCATTCGGCGACGGCGCTGTCGTGCTCCGGCGACCAGTAGCTCATCGAGGCATGCGGGTGCAGCCCGAAGTGCGCGCGTTTGACCGGGGTGGCGATGGTGCCGACCCAGCCGGTGAGCGCACCGTCGTCCCATTCCCAGATCGGGTGCACGACGCGAGAGCGCGGCCGCCCGGACTTGTCGACGGTCGCCATCGTGCACCAGACGATGCGGTGCGCCATGTCGATGAAGCCCTCGGCCGTCGTGGCCAGGTCTGCCATGAGTCCCCCCGGAGTGATCGTGACTACCTCATTGTGGCAGCGACGCACCTACCTGGCAGGATCGGGACCTGTGAAAACGTTCGACGGACTGTTCGCCGAGCTTGCCGAGCGCGCCCAGACCCGACCGGAAGGTTCGGGGACGGTCGCCGCGCTGGACGCGGGCGTACACGCGCAAGGCAAGAAGGTGCTCGAAGAGGCAGGCGAGGTCTGGATCGCCGCGGAGCACGAGTCCGACGAGCGGCTCGCCGAGGAGATCTCCCAGCTGCTCTACCGCGTCCAGGTGCTGATGCTCGGTCGCGGCCTGAAGCTGGACGACGTCTACCGCTACCTGTAGGTCAGGAGAAACCATGCTGCGCGTTGCCGTGCCGAACAAGGGCGCATTGGCGGAGGCCGCCTCCGAGATGCTCGCCGAGGCGGGCTACCGGCAACGCCATGAGAGCCGCGACCTGACCGTCATCGACAACGTCAACGAGGTGGAGTTCTTCTTCCTGCGCCCCAAGGACATCGCGATCTATGTGGGCTCGGGGGAGCTGGATTTGGGCATCACCGGCCGCGATCTGGCGGCCGAGTCCGGCGCGGAGGTCGGTGAACGGCTCGCCTTGGGCTTCGGCGGCTCCACGTTCCGCTTCGCCGGACCCGCGGGTCGCGAGTGGACGCTGGAGGATTTGGCGGGCAAGCGCATCGCCACCGCCTACCCGCGCCTGGTGCGCACCCACCTGGCCGAACACGGCGGTCTGGAGGCCACGGTGATCAGGCTGGACGGGGCGGTGGAGATCTCCATCCAACTCGGCGTCGCGGACCTGATCGCCGACGTGGTCGGTTCCGGCCGAACGCTGCGCCAGCATGGCCTGGTGGCCTTCGGCGAGCCGATCTGCGTGTCGGAGGCCATCCTCATCGAGGGCAAGGGCTCGGCGGACACCCCGGAGAAGGCGCAGTTGGCGGGCCGGTTGCAGGGTGTGGCGTTCGCCCAGCAGTACCTGATGCTGGACTACGACTGCCCCCGCGAACTGCTGGAGCGGGCCATCGCGTTGACCCCCGGCCATCAGTCGCCCACGGTGGCGCCGCTGGCCCACGAGAACTGGGTCGCGGTGCGCGCGATGGTGCCCCGCAAGGAGGCGAACCTGATCATGGACCGCCTCGCGGCGATCGGCGCCAAGGCCGTGTTGGCCTCCGACATCCGCTCCTGCCGCCTCTGAACCCAAGAGCCGACCTGTGCGGGGCCACCGACGTGCCGATGACCCCGCACAAGCTTGAACCGCGCTAGTGCCGTTCGGCTGCGATCAGCGGTGGTTTCGGCTTCGGTCCACCCGAAGGAAGGCATACCGTTCGGCGCTCGGGTCGTCGGTGCAACGGACGCGTCGTTTCCGGTTGTGCCGTCGCACGACCGGCCTCGCGCATAGGCGTTTCCGCCTCAGGCGGTAGCAGACTCATCCGCGAGAGCGAGGCGGCACCGCGTCCTCTGAAGGGATCTTCGGGATAGACGACTCAGCCCGAGTTTCTCAAGGAGATCCGATGAGATCAGCATTTCGCAGCATGGCGGCCGCGGGGGTGGCCGCCGCGGCCCTCGCGGTGATCGGCGTCCCCGCCGCCCAGGCCGAAACGGCACCCGCGCGCCACTCGGCGGTGATCGGCGCGGCCCGCCTCGACTACATCACCCAGGAAGACGACGTACGCCTCAGGATGAACGCTCATTCCGTCTCGACCCCGGGGACATCCCGCGCGTGGGGAACCGTCCGGATCTCCCACTACTTCGCCGTACCGGACATCGCGGTCTGGGCCGAGGCGACCGTCGACTGCGTCAAGGTCACCGGCCGATCCGCTGTCGTCTCCGCGATCATCCACGACACCCACCCCGAACTGGCCGACTGGCGCGGCAAACGCGTTGGCATCAGCATCGGCGGCACACCCACCCAGTTCGGTACCACCGGCCCGGTCGCGCAGGAAGAACTGCCTCCGTGCTCGGCCCCCGCGCCGATGATGGGCCTGCGTTCAGGCGGCTTCCACATCAGCGGCTGACCTGCCCGCAGAACCGACGAGTCGACCAGGGCGGCCATGGCTTGACGGCCGCCCTGCTCTCCTCCGCCACCCCGGGCAGGGTGACCTTGATGCTCCTCGGCTTTACTCTCGGTCCATCGCCGAGACCGTGACGCGGACTGCCGGCTACTCGCGCGGGAGGCCGAGCGGCATGGGGAGGGCGAAGCCTGATGACGCGGACGCTTGATCCGGTCGCCACCGACCCATACCGAGGAGCCTCACTCCGATGGCCCCTGCTCCGTCACGGGCATCAACTCGCCGCGGCCGTTTCCGCATCGGACCGCCACCTGCCGTACGGCCGGTTCCCGCCGCGGAGCAGACCCGATTCGACCAGCCACCTGTTGACCTTCTCCACGTTCCGGTACACGAGCACGTTCTCCCAGGGCACGAAAACCCGGTCCAGCACCAATTCCGCGCGGCTCTGACTTAGGTGACAGTCGATCCGGACCCCACGGGCGTTGAGCGGCAGCATGAACAGCACCGCCTCATCCGCGGCGGCATCGGCGGGCAGACTCGCGGGCCCGACCAGCGCCACGTGGCTCACCGCCGCCTCGACATCCACCGCCTTGGTACCCGACACCACGATCCCCGCGTCGCGCTCGGCCACCGCCCGAAGCGACCCCGCACGCCCTTCGCCCGAACCCGCGCCGAGCCGCGGCGGCGGGTCGGCGATGGCGACGCTGATCGCCAAGCCCTGGGTGGCGCAGCGCCGGTGCCACTCACGCGCGGCGTCCGCGAACGGCTCATACAGCGCGTGGTTCACCGCGAGCCCGACCAGAAATCCCGCCAGGTGATCCGGCACCCGACTCGCCGCGCCTCCGGCGGCGTGGGCCGTGTGCTCGGCTGCTTGTGACTGGGAGAAAATCAGGTCGGACGGCGGGGACACGTGATCACCGGCAGGGACCGCGACTGCTTCGGCGCAGGCGCGGTCGTGGGTTGCCGACATCAGGTCCGTGGTGTGGTCCGGGTCCACCGACTCCGTGCGCGCCGCATGGCCGGCTTCCACCGACATCTCGTCGGCGATGGAATTCGGTGTTGCCGACATCTCGCCTACGTCGTCCCGATCCCACTCCATCTCGCCTACCGGTTGGTCCGGGCCTACCGGCACTTCGCGTGTCGTGTCGTTCGGGCGCGTTGGCGCCTCGGGGTTTCGATCCGCCGACACGTCGTCCGCGGTGGGGTCCGGGCCCGAGAGTGAACCCTCGCGATTCCCCGGCTCATCGTTGACGGCACCGATTGGGCTGCTCGGCCCGGCTGTCGGTGTCGCTGCGGTGGAACTCGGTTCCATCGGGCGCGGATTCGTGCGGTGGCCGGAATGGTCTGCCCCGGAACGGGCTTGGTCTGCGTCCCGCTCCGATGTTCGCCCGCCGGCGGGCGCCGACGCCAGCGTTCGCGGGACGCGATGGCCGGTGTGGCGGTCGATCGCGGTCAGGGTGTCGCGGTGCGCGGGCTCGTGGAGCAGGTCGTAGCCGTGCGCCGCCGAGTAGGCGGCGTGCCGGAACGCGGCGTGGGTCGCGACGTCGGCCACCCGGGTGCCGTCGACGAACACGTCGCGTCCGTCGCGCAGGCTGCGCAGGTAGGCCTCACCGGTCAGCAGATCGTTGGGAATGTTGTATCGCGGATCGGACTGCTGCTCGCGCAGCGCGGATGTATGCCACATCTGTTCCCCTCAGAACATGACGATGCGAGGTGTGCCGGTGTCCGGCTTTCGGTGGCGCGGACACCTTTGGTCGAGGCCGTCGGAGCCGATGTCCCCTCGATCGGCTCCGCAGCGGCGCCGCGACGGTGCCAATCACGGTCCGATTGGCCTCAATTCGCGGCTTGTCGGTGCCACTGCGAGGTCGAAGTGGCACCCTCCGGGCTTTGCGTAGACACCCCCACCGGCTTGATTCGCCCTCGGGCGCACGGGATAGGCACCCGAGCGCACCATCCCGGCGCCGTCCCGGTGCGCGGCGGGAAGCGGCGAATACCGTCGGCTGGGTGTGGTCAGCTGGCGGCGGCGATGTGGTGAAGCGGCGGACGACCGTCGGGCCGGTGCTCTCCCGGTGCGAACGTGGCGCCGCCGCGGCGGCAGTCCGTTGGGGAGAAGCCGTAGGCCTGGCGAAACAGCCTGCTCAGGTGGGACGCCCCGGTCAGACCCCACCGTCTGCCGATCGCGGCCACCGTCAGGTGCGCCAGGCGCGGGTTCATCAGGTCCTGGTGGCAGCGAGCCAGCCTGGCCTCGCGGATCCAGCGGGCAGGGGAGGTGCCGCATTCGTGGAACAGCAGCTGCAGGTAGCGCACCGAGATGTGGTGGGTGCGGGCCAGCGAGGCCGGGTCCAGGGCGGGATCTCCCAGGTGTTCGCAGGCGTGCGCCTGGATGCGCCGCAACAACGCATGCCGGGCGTTGCCCGCCTCGGGCAGCGGAACGTGCTCGGCGACCAGGGTGGCGACCAGGCTCGCGATGCTCTGTCCGACCTGGTCGGCCGCGGCGACGTCGAGCTCTTTGAGGTGCGCGGCCAGACCGTCGAGCAGTCTGCGCAGCAGCGCACCGACTCCGCGGTCGGTGGGCCAAGGCGAACTGGGCAGCAGGCGGTGGCGCTGCTGATCGCCGAGGCCCGCGACGTGCCGCGGCAGGGTGAGCATGATCAGCCGGGTGCGCCCCGGCGTGACCAGCGTGTGCGCGCGGGAGTTGTCGAAGGCCACCAGATCACCGGGGCGCGCGGTGACGCGCCTGCCGTCCTGGGCCACCTCGGCGGCGCCGTGTTCGATCAGGCAGAGCCCGAGGCTTTCGGTGTCGTTCTGCGCGGCCATCCGGTCGTCGCGCCAGATGATGTGGGCGTCGGCTTCGACCAGAGTGGCTCGCAATGCGCCGAGGTCGCACCGGGTGATGGTGCCGTCGAACGGTCCGCTGTCGGGTCGCAGCACCCTGGCCGGGCCACCCGACATGCGAACGAGATCCCGCCAGATACCGAATTGCTGGTCCGATGCCACCCGGGTCGTCGACAGAACTTCGACAGATTTCTTCGTCCCGGTGTCAATACGGGTGATGTTGTCCACGTTCGATTCCCCCCAGAATCAACGTAATGGTGTCGTCCCCGTCGGGCCCACCCCCCCGGTATCAGCCCATTTCACGGCGGTGACGGCACCATGCTCGACGCTTGTCGCCGTGCACAGCTCCCAGCTTACTTATCCTGAAAGGGCCTCGCGACATGGTTTTGTCACCGAGAATTTGTAGTGCTCATGAATTCCCGACATTTGCGGAACAAAGCCGGTGACGAATTCACGAAGCCATTGTCGTCTCGCCGGGCGGGGGTAGCGGACGGCCGGTAGCCTCGGTTGACATGCCGAAGACCCGCCCCACCGCGGAGCCCTTCGTTCCCGAGGACGCCGACCTCAACGCCCTGCGTGCCGCCGCCGCGGGCTGCCGCGGCTGCCCCCTGTACGCCGACGCCACCCAGACCGTGTTCGGCGAGGGCGATCCGCACGCCAGGGTGGTGTTGCTGGGGGAGCAGCCCGGTGACTCCGAGGACCGCCGAGGCGAGCCGTTCGTGGGGCCCGCGGGCAAACTGCTGGATCGCGCGCTCGTCGACGCGGGCATCGACCGCGACCGCACCTATGTCACCAACGCGGTGAAACACTTCAAGTTCGCCCGCGCGGAGCGCGGCAAGCGCCGCATCCACAAGCCGCCCAACCAGACCGAGATCGTCGCTTGCCGCCCCTGGCTCGCAGCCGAACTGCGGCTGCTGCAACCGGAGGTGCTGGTCTGCCTCGGCGCCTCGGCGGGCAAGGCACTGTTCGGTTCGTCGTTCCGCGTCACCGAGGTACGCGGCACACCGATGCCCGCACCGGAACTGGACGCCGACCACCCGACACCGCGGCCCACCGTGATCGCCACCATCCACCCCTCGGCGGTGCTGCGCGCCGATGACCGCGACGCCATGTACGAGGGCTTGGTGGCCGACCTGAAAGTGGTCGCCGCGACCCTCACCCCATGACCTGCGCCCCGATCACGCCGAGCCGCGGGGTGGCTCGGTGGGGGTGACCGCCAGCGGGTGCCGCGGCTCGTACAGCCCGATCTCACCCGCGCCGGGCACCGCGAAGCGGGTCATCAGCCCGTAGCCCTCGTCGGTGACCGGCTCGGTGAACTCCACACCACGGGCCTCCAAGTCCGCGACGGTCCGCCGGACGTCATCGCACATCAGGTACAACTCGTGCAGGCCGGGTGTGCCCGGGAACTCCTTGGACACCGGGTGCACACCGACCTCGGCGGGCGGCAACCCGAAGATCAGCCATCCGTCGCCCGCGTCCACGGCGGGCAGTTCCAGCACATCCCGCAGGAACGCCCGGGTGCGGTCGGGGTCGTCGGAGTAGATGAGTGCGTGCATGCCGTTGATCACGTCGGCTCCCTGTAGGTGTGGCGGGTGGGTCAAGCTGAACAGTCGGCAACGTTCGCCGCCACCGGGGAGGTCACAGTGGGTGCAGTGTTGGCCGTGAGCCGCGACGAGACGCACGCCTTCAGCAAGCCCGCGCGGCAGGAGATCCGGCTGCTGGCCGGTCTGGGTGTGGAGGGCGACGCCCACCAAGGGGTAACGGTGAAGCACAGGTCGAGGGTTGCCCGCGATCCCCACCAGCCCAATCTTCGGCAGGTCCACCTGATCCACAGCGAGCTCCACGAGGAACTCCGCGCGGCCGGGTACCAGGTCGGACCGGGGGACATGGGGGAGAACATCACCACAGCGGGCCTGGATCTGCTGGCCCTGCCCACCGGCACGCGACTGCGGATCGGCACCACAGCCGTGGTGGAGGTGACCGGGCTGCGCAACCCCTGCGTCCAACTCGACCGATTTCAACAGGGTTTGATGGCCGCTGTCCTTGACCGTGACACCGAGGGCAACCTGGTCCGCAAGGCGGGCGTGATGGGCATCGTCGTGACCGGTGGCGTGGTGCGTCCGGGCGACGCGATCGCCGTGGAGTTGCCCGACCGGCCGTTCACGGCACTGCAGCCCGTGTGACGTGACCCCGACCGGCTCTGCGGCCGATCGGCCCTGATCCGACAGGAGTCGGGCCGCGGGCATGGCGCCCTTATGTGCGGCGCGGCGGCAGCGCCGGGTCCAGGCTGACTGCCGCTTCGCGAGCGTCCCCGTGCGCGGTCGGAGCCATCGCGTGCCTGCCCTGCACGGGTTGCTTGGTGTCCGAGCGGCAACGCACCGCAGGCTCCCGAGCAGGGATGGCGCGGAACGCGCGACGTCAGCGGGGTGTGGATTCGATGCCGGGCTTGGTCCAGGTCAAGGAGTAGCGCCACAACAGGCGCCGCCGGTAGCGCACGCCCGGCAAGACCTCGGCGGCGAGGGCCCGGATGTCGGCGTAGGTGTGCGGTGGTGGCCAGCAGACCGGCGCCGAGTGCTGCCAAAAGCCCCTGCGCAGCCGGTGATAGCGATGTGCGGCGGCCGCGGCGAACTCGCGGGGGAGGTCCGCCGGATAGCTGCCGCGGGCCACGCCCACCACGACGAGGCTGCCGCCGGGCCGCAGCAGTTCCCGCATGCGCAGCAACGCCAGGCGGGCGTCCATGTGATGCAGCGCCGCCACGGAAGCGACCACGTCGAACGATGCGGACGGCAGGGGATGCCGGAGGAAGTCCGCGACGATGTAGTCGATGGCGCCGCCGTGGCCGCGGGCGAGGTCGATACTCGGCGCGTCCACATCGATCGCCGTCACCTCCGGCACGCTGCGGCGCAGTTCGCGAGCCAGGACGCCTTCACCGCAGCCGACGTCCAACGCCCGCACGGCATCGGGCGGTATCGCCTGGTGCACCAGCCGGTGGTAGTGGATGTTGTGATTCCACATCACCCCAGCAACCGGTCCCGCAACGCGGTCAGCTCGGACTCGCTCAGACCTGCCGAACGCAGGTAGGCCGCGGTGTCGAACCCGTCCAGGGCAGCCAGCAGCGCCTGCGCCGCGGTGGTCTTCTCCACCGCCAGCAACTTCTCGATCGCGGCCTCCTGATCGGCGAGGCCCAACTCGGCGAACAACGGCCGCAGCCGCGCACCGCTGAGCGCGTGATCGGCCACGATGGTCTCCGGCGCGACCCCGGCCAGCGACAGCAGCAGCGCGGTGATCAGCCCGGTGCGGTCCCGACCCGCGGCGCAGTGCACCAGCACTCCGCCAGGTTCACTCGCCGCGAAGGCCCGCGGCACCGCCGCGACCCGCTCGGGCGCGCGTGCCAGCAGCGGCCGGTAGTACAGGGGAGTCCCGCACAGCGGGTCCCACCGCTGCCAGAACTCGGTGTCGGAGCGGTCCTCCAACGGCACAGGCACCGCCGTCACACCTGCCGGACAGAGATCGGTGTCCAGCGGCTCACCTTCATCGCGGATGTCGACGACGGTGCGCACGCCGTAGTCCCGCAGCGCCGCCCACCCGGCTCGCGTCAGCCGATACGGCGCCTCGGACCGCACCACCGACCGCCACCGGGTGGCGCGTCCGTCAACCGTCGGCAGGCCCCCGAGATCACGCGCATTGAACAGCCCGTCCCATTCCAGATGCCGAACCTCACCCATGACCGTCAGACGTCTCACCCACACAACGGTTGTCCGCACCACTTCGAGACCCAAGTCGGCCCCTACGAAAAGAAACGCCCATTGGTCGCCGATGCCCGGCATGATTTCTTACTTCCACACCGACGGCGAATGGGTGTGGCCTGCGGCAGAGACGCATTACCCGTGGCACAAAGCGCCCGCCGTCGCCTGGGCTGGTCGACCCATCGACAAGCCCAGGGCCGGTCCCCCGATCACCCCGGGGGAGCAGCCAGGACCGACCACCGGCCACGCTGGCTCCGACCCCAAGTGACTGGCTCGTCGCGCGGCCCACCTCCCGCCAGGCACCGCTCCCAGCGGGAAGCAAACCCGTTTCGCCTTGCTCTCATCGACGTGGACGTCTTTCAGGAATACCGGACCCGGTAACTCAGGTGGGTCACGTTGTTGCCCTGCCGCACCGACAACGGGCCCTCCAACGTGACCGGCGCACCGGTCAACTCGTCAAAGAACGAGGTACCGCCGCCGAGCAGCACCGGCACCAGATCCACCCAGATCTCATCCAACAGCCCGGCGTTGAGGCACTGCCGGGCGATGGTGCCGCCGTTGACCCCCACGTTCTTCCCACCCGCGATCTCCCGTGCCGTCGCGACCGCGGCCTCGATGCCGTCGGTGACGAAGGTGAACTCGGCGTCCTCGCGGGGCCACCCGTCCGGAACCCGGTGGGTGAGCACCACGACCGGTCTCCCGATCGGGTGGTTGCCGTCCCAGCCGGAGGTGGAGTCGAACAGCTTGCGACCCACCACCAACGCCCCGGTCTCCGCCACTAGGCGCCGCCAGTGCGCCGCGCTCACCTCCGACAGCCGCAGCGTCAACTCCTCGTGCGTGGTGGGCACGACGACCTCACCGTTGCCGTACCACTGGAACAGGTGCTCGAAGCCCGTCTCGCCCGGCCCGGAGATGTAGCCGTCCAACGACATGCTCGCCCCGGTATAGACCTTGCCCATGTCCGCTCCTCGTGATCGTCACCTTGATGGTTGGACCACGAGGAGCGGCGAAACTCATCGCTTCGTCAGGTCGTACACGGTCCACCCGTCGACGGTCGTGGGGGTGAAGTTCTGCTCCACCCAGGCGGCGATGTCGCTGTTGCCGCGCGGGCCACGCATGCCGCCCATGCCGCCACCCGCGACGAAGTACCGCACCCGACCCTCGGCGACGTAGCGCTGAAACTGCTCCACGGTGGGTGCCGGATCGGACCCGGTGAACCCCCCGATCGGGATCACCGGTCGCCCGCTCGCCAACTGCAGCGGACCGGCGCCGTGGGAGCCGACCGCCGCCGCGGCCCACGTCTCGGTGGTCGCCTTCAGCATCTCGGCCAACCGCGGACTCACCGACTCCCGCTCACCAAGCATCCGCCCCGGATCACCGCCGGCCGGGTCGGTCGCGGCCGGGCCGGAGAGCGGGACACCACCGCGATGCGCCTCCGCCGCCGTCACCACCGTCGTCGCCCCGGTGCCCGCCACCCCTGCCAACACCGTCGCCACCGCCAACGCCGCAGCCGCCCGGCTGCCCAACGCGATCGCCGCGGCGGCGAGCAGACCCACCGCCAGCACCGTCCACCGCAACCACGGCAGCCACCACTCGACGCGGGTGAGCAGGATGAACGACCACATCGCCGTCACCGCGACCATCACCGCCAACACCAGCCGGGCGCCCACCGTGTGCCTGCCCCGCCACAGCTCACGACCCGACACCGCCACCACCGCGGCGACCGCGGGCGCCAACGCCACCGCGTAGTACTCGTGCACGATGCCCTGCATAAAGCTGAACACCAACGCGGTCACCAGCAGCCACCCGCCCCACAACACCAACGCCGCGCGAGACCGGTCTGTGCGCGGCGCGCGGCGGGTGAACCACAGCCCGGCGACCAGCCCGATCAACGCCGCGGGCAGCAGCCAGGAGATCTCCATGCCCCACGAGGGGTTGAACATCCGCTCGAGACCGGCGCTGCCGCCGAAACCACCGCCGCCCGGACCGCCACCCACCACCTCCATACCGCCGCCGCCCCCGCCCAAGGAGGGGTTGCCCGCGCCGCCGAAGATCCGGCCCAGCCCGTTGTAGCCCAGCGCCAACTCCAGCACCGTGTTGTCCTGCGACCCGCCGATGTAGGGCCGGTCACCCGCGGGCCACAGGTCCACCACCGCCACATACCAACCGGCCGACACCACCAACGCCACCAACGCCCCACCCAGATGCACAAACCTGCGCCCGAGCCCGGTCGGCGCCGCGATCAGATACACCAACGCGAACGCGGGCAGCACCAAAAACGCCTGCAGCATCTTGGTGAGAAACCCCAACCCGACCGCGACACCCGCCAACGCCAGCCACCACGGACTCGCGGCCTCCACCGCCCGCACCACGCAATACGCGCCCGCAACCAGCAACAACACCAGCAACGCATCAGGATTGTTGTACCGGAACATCAATGCCGCCACCGGCGTCAACGCCAACCCGGCACCCGCCAGCACACCCGCCACCGGCCCCGACCAACGACGCACCGCCGCATAAAGCAGCCCCACCGCCGCCACCCCGCACAGGGCCTGCGGCGCCAGCATGCTCCACGACGAATACCCGAACACCTGCCCCGACAGCCCCATCAGCCACAACGCTGCGGGCGGCTTGTCCACAGTGATCACATTGCCCGCGTCCAGCGAACCGAAGAACAACGCCTTCCAACTCTGCGCGCCCGCCTGCGCCGCCTCCGCGTAGTAGCTGTTCGCCACACCCAGCGAACCCAGATCCCACAGATACAGCACCGCGGTCACCACCAACAGCGCCACCACCGCCGGGCGCTCCCAGCGCGGCCTCGTCATCATGCGCTCCATCACCGTCAGGACACCCGCTTCGGGTTGAACACCCAGCCACGCAGCAACAAAAACCGCAGCACCGTCGCCGCCAGGTTCGCCACGATCAACACCACCAACTCCACCCCGCGACCCGGTACCGCCACCGCGTGCAACACCGCCAGCGACCCGCTGGTCAACGCCAAGCCCAACGCGAACACCACCAGACCCTCGAACTGGTGCCGCGCCACCCCCGAGGAGCCCCGCACCCCGAACGTGATCCGCCGGTTCGCCGCCGTATTGGCGACCGCGCATACCAACAACGCCACGAAATTCGCCGCCTGCGCACTCATCCCGCCCCGCAGCAGCGTGAACAGCACCAGATACGCCAGCGTGCTCGCCACCCCGACCGCCGCGAACCGCACCAACTGCCGCAGCAGCCCGCTCTGCACACCCGGGGTGGGCACCTCGATCGGCGAGCGCCCCAACTGGCTGCGAAGCTGCGCCATCGGCACCCCACCGGTGGCCAGCGTCCGCCCCAGCCGCACGATCCCGCGCAGATCCGCCACCGCCGTGGCCACCAGTTCCACCCGGCTGTCCGGATCGTCCACCCAATCCACCGGCACCTCGTGAATCCGCACCCCCGCCTCCTGCGCCAACACCAGCAACTCGGTGTCGAAAAACCACGCCGTGTCCACCACATGCGGCAGCAGACCGTGCGCCACATCCGCCCGGATCGCCTTGAACCCGCACTGGGCGTCGGAGAACCGCACCGACAACACACCCCGCAGCAGCACGTTGTAGCACCGCGAGATCAACTCCCGTTTCGCCCCACGCACCACCCGCGCGCCCCGCGCCAGCCTGCTACCGATCGCCACATCCGAATGCCCGGAGATCAGCGGCGCCACCAGCGGTCCCAACGCCGCCAGATCCGTGGACAAATCCACATCCATGTAGGCCAGCACCCCGGCATCCGAGGCCAGCCACACCGCGTGCAGGGCCCGCCCACGGCCCTTCTCCGCCACATGCACGGCGGTGACCTCGCCGAACTCCGCGGCCAGCGCCTGCGCCACCACCCAGGTGCCGTCGGTGCTGGCGTTGTCGGCCACCGTGATCCGATACGAATAGGGGAACTGCTCCGACAAATACGCGCGCAGCCTGCGAACACAGGGCTCCAGGTCACGCTCCTCGTTGTGGACAGGGACCACAACATCAAGGACAGGGGAGGGGCCCACGGTAAGGACAGGGCGCCGGTCACGCGCCGCAACAGAGGTCGCTGTCATGACCACGACACTCGACGCCGCGGCTGGGTGCCCCATGTGCCGCCGCTGTGCGTCAACTGTGTGCGGGCAACCGCACCGTGAACCGCGTCCGACCCGGCATGCTGGCCAACTCCACCGACCCGCCATGGGCCGCCACCACGGCCGCCACGATCGCCAACCCCAGCCCGGTGCTGCCCGCCGCCCGCGACCGCGAGGTGTCCCCGCGGGCGAACCGCTCGAACACCTCCGGCTGCAACTCCACCGGCACACCCGGCCCGTCATCGGTCACCGCGATCACCACCTGGCCGTCCTCGGTGGACACCCCGGTCGTCACGGTCGTCCCCGGCGGGGTGTGCGTGCGCCCATTGGTGAGCAGGTTGGCCACCACCTGGTGCAACCGCAGCGGATCACCGACCGCGAAAACAGGCTCCTTCGGCAACTCGATCTGCCACTGGTGCGCAGGCCCCGCCACCGTCGCATCGCTGACCGCGTCGATCACCAGCCGCGACACATCCACCTTCGCCCGCTCCAGCGGACGCCCACCGTCCAGCCGCGCCAACAGCAACAAATCCTCCACCAGCGCCGTCATGCGGCCCGCCGCCACATGCACCCGCCCGACCGCGTGCGCCACCTCCGGCGGCACCTCGGCACGGTGCCGCTCGGCCAACTCCGCATACCCGCGGATCGCCGCCAGGGGAGTGCGCAGTTCATGGCTGGCGTCCGCCACGAACAACCGCACCCGCATCTCGCTCGCATGCCGCGCGTTCAACGCCTCCCCGATATGCCCCAGCATGCGGTTCAACGCCGCCCCGACCTTGCCGACCTCGGTGTCCGGATCGGTGTCCTGCTCGGGCACCCGCACCGCCAACGCCACCTCACCGCGGTCCAGCGGCAACTCCGCCACACTGCTCGCCGTCGCCGCCACCCGGTTCAACGGCCGCAACGACCGCCGGATGATCCACACCCCGGCCAAACCCGTCATCACCACCGCGCTCAACGACACCGCGCCCAGAATCCACGCCACACCCATCACCGTGCTGCTCACCTGCTCCAACGGCAAACCGGTCACGATCACCATGTCGTTGGGCATGCGCTGCGCACTCAACCGATACGAGCCGTACTCCCCAAGATCACGCGTGTACGGTTTGCCGTCCCTGGGCAGCTGCATCAGCGTGAGCAACGGCGGCCCGTACAGCTGCTCACGCGCCCCATCGCTCGGCTTGAGCCTGCCCGCGTCCCACAGCACATCGCCCATGATCAACGCGTTGATCGTGCCGACACCCTGCCCAGGTGCGTCCAGCGGAGCACGCGCGGTCTCGACGACGGGAGGCCGCGGCGGGGGACCGGTGATCGTCCCGTCGGGAGTCTTGATGAACAGCCGCGCCCGACTGCCCGACGCCGCCAACTGCGAATCAAGCTGACCGATCAGAAACGACTCCAGCCCCACCACCGAGACCACCACGATGATCAGACACACCCCGGACAACAGAGCGAGCTGACCCGCGATCAACCGGGACCGCAACGTCCAACTGCGCTGCGCCCAACCTCGCCGGGTCCGATCGCGCTGGGTCGAATCGCTAGGCCGCCGGTCGAAGGACATACCCCGCGCCCCGCATGGTGTGGATCATCGGCTGCCGCCCAGCATCGATCTTCTTCCGCAGATACGAGATGTACAGCTCGACGATGTTGGCCTGCCCACCGAAGTCGTAGTTCCACACCCGGTCAAGGATCTGCACCTTGCTCAGCACGCGCCGCGGATTGCGCATCATGAACCGCAACAGCTCGAACTCCTTGGCGGTCAGCTGAATCGACTCACCCGCCCGGAACACCTCACGCGAATCCTCATCCAACGTCAGATCACCCACCACCAACGACGCACCCGCGCTCGCCTCGGTCACCCCGGTCCGCCGCAGCAGACCCCGCAACCGCAGCACGACCTCCTCCACACTGAACGGCTTGGTCACATAGTCATCGCCCCCAGCGGTGAGCCCACCCAGCCGATCCTCCAAAGCATCCTTCGCGGTCAGGAACAGCACCGGCAGCCGCGGGCTCTCCGCCCGCATCCGCCGCAACACCTCAAGCCCGTCGAAGTCCGGCAACATCACGTCCAGCACGACCGCGTCCGGCCGGAACTCCCGCGCCTCCCGCACCGCGCTCACCCCGTCCGCGGCGCTGCGCACCTCCCAGCCCTCATACCGCAGCGCCAGCGTCACCAACTCGGCGAGCGTCGGCTCATCGTCCACCACGAGCACCCGGACCGGCTGCCCATCCGGCCTGCGTAGTTCCGGTCGCGAGTTCACGGCATGCATGCCTCCATCGTGGCCTGCACCTATATGGCCGACCTGTGGGTTCCCTGTGTATCAGCTGTGTCCGATTACGGCCGGTCCACGTCTTCAAAGGGACCGCAAACCAGCCACACAGCACCCGCACAGCAACCGCGGGCAGCGTGGACTCCACGACAACGCCACCTGGGAGGACCACGATGACCGACAACCCGGCCCAGAAACCGGACCCCCAGCCCCACCAACCGGCACCACCCGCCGAAGCACCCGCGGGGGAGGCCGCCCCGCCGCCGCCCGCGCCCGGACAGCCGACATCCGCAGCACCGCCTCACTGGCACACCGGAGCAGCCGAGCAGACCGACCGCATCGCAGCCCAGCCCGCCTGGGGAGAGGCGCTTCCCGCCAGGACCGGCACCGGATGGACCACCCGCAAGACCGTGGCCACCGTCGCCGTCGCGGTGGCGGTCATCGCCGCAGGCGGCCTCGCCGTCTACGCCGCGAGCGGCCCGGCAGGCGCCGCCCTCCAACGCGGTCCCGGCGGCGGAGGCGGCCTCGTCATGGCCGGTCCCGCAGCCTTCATGCCCGACGCCCTCCACGGCGACTTCACCGTCGCCGACGGCAAAGGCGGCTACACCACCTCCACCATGCAGGTCGGCAAGATCACCGAGATCAACACCACCGCACTCTCCGCCACCAGCGAAGACGGCTACACCAAGACCTACCTCATCGACGCCGACACCGTCTTCGCCGCCCAAGGCGGCGCCGCAAGCATCACCCCAGGAAAAACGGTCACCATCACCGCGACCCCCAACGGCGACACCGCCACCGCCGACACCGTCAGCGAAAACACCGGACGACGCAACACCGGCCCACGCGGCGGCCAGCAGCAAGGCGTTCCCCCCAACCGCGACGGAGCAGGCCAACCCCAGAACAGCTGAGCCCCCTCGCGGTTCTGGCGCGATCACCCTCAGATCGCCCAGAACCGCCCAGGGGGACAGGGGAGCGCCTAGGATCACCACATGAACAGGCCCGATCCCGACACTTCCGCCGCCGCCGTCTTCGACAAGATCGGCGAACGCTACGAAGCGGAATTCGGCCAAGCCCCCGGCAGGTTCCAAGCCATCACATGGCTCCGCACCGAACTGCCACCCGGCGCCACCGTCCTCGACATCGGCAGCGCGACCGGCGTCCCCACGGCCCGACAACTCACCGAAGCGGGCTTCCAGGTCACCGGCATCGACGTCTCACCCCGAATGGTCGACATCGCCCGCACAAAGGTCCCCGCCGCGACCTTCATCCTCGACGACGTCCGCACCTTCAGCACCCGCCCCGAATCCTGGGACGCCGTCTGCGCGTTCTTCTCGCTCCTGCAAATCAGCCAGGCCGAGATCAAACACAGCCTCGCCCGGATCGCGGGCTGGCTCAAACCCGGCGGCCGCCTCGCCCTGGCCACCGTGCCGGGCGAGGCCGACAACGTGCCCGTCGACTTCATGGGCGAACCCATCATCGTCTCCAGCTTCACCCGCGACGACTACCGCCGCCACCTCGGCAACGCCGGATTCACCATCATCACCGACTCCATCCTCGAATACACCCCACCAACCCCCAACGCCCAACCCGAACCCGAACTTTTCCTCCACGCCGTCCGGTCCCGGTGATCACGCCGCGCCCGCGACCACCGGACGTGATCGGAACTCAGGCAGGCGCGCCTAATTCGGCGTTCGAATGTCAGAACCTATGCCCACACCGGCATAGGTCGAAGATCAGTTCGTGGGAATCAGTCCGCGGCAGAGCCTGCGGATCTCGGCGGCCATCCGGTCCTGGTCGCCAGGGGAGTGGAGCAGATGATCAGCAGTGCCGTGCATCGCGTGGTACAGGATGATCGCCGTCGCCAGGGGATCGGGCACCTCGGCGTCAAGGTCCGCGATCAGATCCCGCAACGCATCGATGGCATGGTTGCTCGTCGGCTGCTCAGGCCGCTCCGTGTGGTGAAACAACACGTCATGCAGCCGAACGTCGCCCACATACTCCGCGATGCCCGCCAACACCCACCGCTCGACCCGCTCAACCCCATCGACCGCGCCAGCGGCCTCCCGCTGCCGAGCCACGAACCGCTCCACATATCGGTTGCGCAGCCCGTCCACCAACTCGGACTTGCTGGCGAAGTGCAGGTAAAACGTCCCCTTCGCCACCCCCGCACCCACGGTCACGTCATCCACGGTGAGGGAGTCGATGCCTTTCCGCAGCACCAACTCCTCAGCCGCGTCCAACAACTCGGCCCGACGCTGCCCACCCGGCTTGGTCCGTCCCACACCGCCTCCAACCGCCAGAACTGCTCCCAACGACCCCTACCGAACCACAGCCACACCCGCACCAGCTGAAACGGCCATTGTCAGACCTGTTGCGTAGCCTTAGGCGCATGGCGCTGTCGAAAGAAGAACGTGAACAGTTCCTGGCAGAACCCCACATCGGAGCGCTGTCAGTGATCGAGAAGCCCGATCGCGCACCGCTGACCATCCCCATCTGGTACCAGTACACCCCAGGGGGAGACCTGTGGGTGAGCACGCCCGCCGGTTCCCGAAAGGCACGCGCGATCAACGCCGCGGGCCGCTTCAGCCTGATGGTGCAACGGACCGAGCCAACCGTCCGCTACGTGTCGGCGGAAGGCCCGGTGGTCAGAACCGCCCCAGGCAGCCACGAGCATTCGCTGGAGATGGCCACGCGGTACCTGCCGCCAGAGAAAGCCGCCGCCTTCGTGGAGTACGAACAAGCGCACCTGGGCGAACACATCGCCATCTACATGCGGCCGGAACACTGGCTGTCCGCCGACATGGGCCCGATCTGATCGCCGAGAAAGCCGTCAGCACCCGCGTGCCACCCTTCGCATCCAGCTGGCACAGACGTGACGAGAAGGCCTGCCCAGCCAAGAGGCCTTAGTCCGGACCTCACCAAAGCCAACAACCCGAATCGGCCGACACCGCTGCAACACACCGGCTGCCCTATCTCCATTGAAGTGGCCGGTAGACCATCGCCTGGCGATGCACCGAAGTTGATCGCGAGTTGTCTCCAGCTTGACTGAGGTTGCGGGGCACCGGAAATGACATCCCGGTGCCCCGCAAGAACACGGCAGGGGAGCCTCTCAGACACAGGCTGTCTCAGCCAACCTGGCCGCTGGAGATTGGCCAGCTTCGTTGAGACAAACACCGGCGCCTCCCGATGTGGGGAGGCCCCTCGAAGACCTAACTTAACATAATGTAGGTTATCGGCCAATCGCCCGTACCACGCAAGATCACTCGAGAGGGGTCTACAACCCCGAATCTCGACGTGTTATCCACAGCAGCGAAGCTATCCACAGATTTCCCAGAGGCCCTCGCCAGAAGGGTCATAGCCGATAGACTGGCGCAGGGCGTTGCCCCCTGGGAGGGCGGGGGGACCCACTAGGAAGCGAATCCGAGTTATTTTCTGCTGCCTAAAATCAGGTCCAATATGAGTGAGTCTCCATTACTCCGAGGGTTCGGCTAGTCCCGATAGATTCGTCACCGTGACATAACTAGGTGGGATGGCTGGATGGCCCAGAGCAGCTGGTTTTGTTGCGGGAGTCCGGTTTTCGTAAGTTGATCAAGCCGCGAGGTCGGCTTGGATCGTCCGGTTGCTTGGTGTGCTGTTCGGCGTTGCGGTGCTCGAGCCAAGGATTGATGTTGGGCGGATCGGGTTCGGAACGCTGGTCGGAAATGAATCAGCGGAATGGCCGCAGTGCGGTCCCCCGGAATGTGGAGGTCGGCATCGATGGGCGCATTTCATGCATAATGCTGATTATGCATGAATCTCCTAGTTGATCACTGGAGATGGGCGGGCCCGCGGCGGGAATGTCAGGGGTGGGCGGTACAAGATCCACATGCAGTTGATCGAGGCTCAGGATGCGTTCTTTGCTGCGAGGCGGCCGCGGAAGGATTCGCCGCACACCACCGCTGCCTATCGGCGGGATCTGGCTGGGATCAATGGACTGCTGGCCGATGGGTTGGCCACTCCCCTGCCCGACCTGTGTCTGGGTGACCTTGGGGCGGCTGGGTTGCGGGCGGCGTTCGGACGGTTCGCGGACTGTCATGCCAAGTCCTCGGTGTTGCGGGCCTGGTCGACGTGGAATCAGTTTCTGACGTTCTGCGTAGTCGAGGGGCTGTTGGAGGGGAATCCGATGGGGGCGGTGGCGCGGCCGAAGGCGCCTGCGCTGAGTCCCAAGCCGTTGCGGGGTGAGGAGACGCCGGAGCAGTTGTTGGAGGCGGTGACGGCGGGGGTGAGTCGGGCGCGGGATCCTTGGCCGGAGCGGGATGTGCTGGTGTTGGCGCTCGGGTTGGTGGCGGGGCTGCGGTCGGCCGAGATGCGGGCGCTCACCTTGGGTTGTTTGGCCGGGCGACCGGGTGAGCGGCGGCTGCATGTGCGGGGCAAGGGCAGTCGGGACCGCTCGATCCCCATCGAGGAACCGATGGCCGAGATCGTCACGCGCTACCTGGACTCCTGCCGCAGGCGGTTCCCCGGGCTCCACAGTGGACCCAGTGCGGTGCTGCTGCTGGATCGGCAGGGTGAGCCGATCGGGCGGGGTGCGTTGGATTACCTGGTGAAGAGCTGTTACCGGGCCGCGGGGTTGCATGACCGGGTGCCCGCGGGGGCGAACCTGCACGCGTTGCGGCACACCTTCGCCACACGGCTCGCCGAGGATGGGGCGACGGCGGTGGAGATCATGCGGTTGCTGGGACACGCCTCGTTGGCGACCAGCCAGAATTACATCGATGCGACCAGCAGGGACCAGCGCAGCGCCGCGGCGGCGAACCGCACCTACCGCGCGTTGCGTTAGGCGAGCATCAGCTGGACGGCGACCAGGCACAGCATGAGGCCGGGGCCGCGCAGGAGTTGGATCAGCATGCTGGGCTGTATCAGGCCGAACGGGGTGTCCACGCTGGCGCCGCCGTAGCTGATCATCGGCTTGGTGGCCATCGCGTAGATCATCAGCAGCAGGCTCAGCGGCAGTGTGATGACCTGCGCGAGGCTGACCGAGGCGACGGCGGGCAGCGCGAGGGCGATCCACACCACGGCCGCTGCGCCGGGGACGATCAGGTGGATCAGTTTCATGGGCAGGTCGGCGAGGCCGAGGGTTCTGCGCAGTGCCTTGGAGGCTGCGACTTTGCGGAGGCCGACGGCCAGCGGTGAGATGGAGAAGTAGCCTGCGATGAGTGCGGTCACCGGTATCCAGGTGGGTGGCAGCAGGAGACCGACGGCGTAGGGCAGGACGAGCAGGCAGGTCGCGATGGCCAGTTCGGGTCGGTAGCGGCGCAGACGCATCAGGTCGGCGCGCAGCAGCGCGATCAGGCGGGTGCCGCCGATGCGGCGGGAGTGGACGGTGCCGACGGCTCGCCAGCGGCGCAGGGACAGCGCGGCGGTGAGGAAGCTGGGGTCGAGCCAGCCCGCGGTGACCTTGCCCGCGAGGACGAGGTCCGCTCCCCTGCTCAGGGCTCCGCGTGGGAGTCGGCCGAGTCCGCGGAGGGCGGTGAAGACCGTGTAGGCCAGTGCGGGCAGCAGGAGGACCGCGATGCCCGCGGGCAGGACCTGGGGTGGGGCCAGTGAGCGGCCGAGGTTTCCGAGTACGACCAGGACGACGGTTTGCAGCACGGCAAGGGTGACCAGGACGCGGGAGAGCAGCATGGTGGCGCGGTGGGCCCAGGTGCTGGTTTGGCCGAGTACGCCGAGGGCGACGAGTGCGGCGCCGGTGCTGGCGCCGAGGGTGGCGGCCCAGATCAGGGCGGCGGCGCTCGGGCCGAGTGCGGCGATGAGGGCGGTGGTGACGGCGGCTCCGGCGAGGGCGCCGATCGCGAGGGTGGTTCTGAAGGTGCCGACGAGGAGGTCGTGGCGGTCGGCGGGCGTGGCCAGCAGCCAGCTGTGGGTGGCGGGGGTGGCGACGAGTGGTCCGAGGCTGAGCAGGAGGTGGAGGGCGAGGCCGGTGAGCAGGGTGAGGGCGGGCATGACAAGCCAGTCGAGCATCGGCGAGTGGATGATGGGTGGGGCGTCCACGGAGCGGCGGAGGGCCTGGGTGATGAGGCCGCCGCCGATGAAGGCGTAGAGAGCGAGTTGGTAGAGCTCTCCCGCGCGTTGAGCGGTGCTTCGTTGGTGGTGTTGTTTGCGGAGTCGGCGCAGGTCGGTGCGCAGTTGGCGGGCTGTGGGGGTGGGTGGCTCGGGTTCGGCGAGCACGGTCATGAGCCGACCTCGATGGTGCTGTCGGCAACGGCGTCGACGATGCGTTCGTCGTGGGAGGCGAACAGGACGGCGGTGCCCGCGGCTTTCTCGGCTTGGAGGCGTTGGGTGAGCCAGGCGCGGCCCGCGGTGTCCAGGCGTTGTTCCGGTTCGTCGAGCAGGAGCAGTTTTCGTGGCCGGACCAGGCAGGATGCGAGCGCGGTTCGGCGGAGTTGGCCGCTGGAGAGGGTGACGGGGAGTTGGTCGGCCGCGCCGGTGAGGTTGAGTTCGTCGAGGACGGCGGCGACCAGGTCGGTGGGGTCGGGGGTGCCGTGGGCTCTGGCGAAGAGTTCGAGGTGTTCGGTGATGGAGAGGTCGGGAAAGAACTCGAGGTCGTCGAGTACGGAGGCGACGGCGGCTCGAATTGTGGGGTCCGTTTCGTCCATTCGGCGATCCCCGAAAGATACTTCACCTTCGTCGGGGAGATCGATGCCTGCGATGCAGCGCAGCAGGGTGGTCTTTCCTGATCCGTTGGGACCGATGACGGCGCATGCTTGACCTGCGGGAAGGGAGAAGCTCACGCCGTCGAGTACGGTGTGCCCCCCAAACCGCCGAGTCAGCTCCTCGACCTTCAGCACGTTTTCATAATACGCGGGCGAATGCGTGCGGTGGATAGCCCCGGCGGCACTGGTCCCCAATCACGAAACGATTACATATATAGTTCTTCGGAACTACTCCCCTGCGTTGAATTTCATTTGCCCAGGTGTCGACTCGCTCCTAACTACTCCGTTTGGGTGACACGGGATGCGGTGCTATGACCGGGGAGGTACCCAGATGGCATGCGTGCGATGTGGCGAGGAGCGATCTCCTTTGGGCTGGTCAACATCGCCGTGCGCCTGTATGCGGCCACCGAGGAGCATGATTTCCGGTTCCACCAGGTCCACCGGAGCGACAATGGCCGGATCCGCTACAAGCGGGTGTGTGAGGTCTGCGGCGAGGAGGTCGCCTACGCGGACATCATCAAGGGCTATGAGCTTGATGACGGCAGGCTGGTGACGCTGGACCAGCAGGACTTCGACCAGCTTCCGATCAAGACCGACCGCGCCATCGAGGTGCTGGAGTTCGTGCCGGTGGCCGAGGTGGATCCGATCTACCTGCAGCGCAGCTACTACCTGGAGCCGGACAAGGCGGCTTCGCGGCCGTATGTGCTGCTGCGGGACGCGTTGGCGCAGGCCGACCGCATCGCGATCGTGAAGATCACGCTGCGGCAGCGGGAGACGTTGGCGATGGTGCGGGTGCGCGACGACGTGCTGGTGCTGCACATGATGCTGTGGCCCGATGAGATCCGGGTGCCGGAGTTCGAGTTCCTGCGGCAGGAGATCACCGTGCGGCCGCAGGAGTTGGCGATGGCCGACTCGCTCATCGAGAACATGACGGACACGTTCGATCCGTCGGAGTTCCGCGACGACTACCGTGATGCTCTCCAGCAGGTCATCGAGGCCAAGGCGGAGGGTGCGGCGCTGCCGGAGAAGCCCGCCGCGGCGGACACCGGTGAGGTGGTCGACCTGATGACCGCGCTGGAGCGCAGTGTGGAGGCCGCGAAGGCCTCCCGCGGCAAGCCCGCGCCGAAGAAGGGGCAGGCGAAGAAACCAAGGAGCCGCAGGAAGACCGCATGAGCTGGGGGCGGAGATGACGGAGCCGCTGCGGGAGTACCGCCGGAAACGGGACCCGCGGCGCACGCCGGAGCCGGTGCCGGACTCCGCGGCGCCGCAGGGCAACGATGACTCCTTCGTCATCCAGGAGCATCACGCGCGGCGGCTGCACTGGGATGTGCGGTTGGAGCGGGGCGGGGTGCTGGTGTCGTGGGCGGTCCCCAAGGGGCTGCCCACGGAGCCGGGGGTGATGCGGCTGGCGGTGCCGACCGAGGACCATCCGCTGGAGTACGCCGAGTTCGAGGGTGAGATCCCCAAGGGCGAGTACGGCGGCGGGACGATGTTCATCTGGGACAGCGGGCGCTATGAGACGTTGAAGTGGTCGGCGGATGAAGTGCAGGTGGTGTTCCACGGCGCTCGTATCCAGGGCAGGTACACGTTTTTCCGCACCGATCGCAATGAGAAGTCCGCGCCGAAGAACAGCAGCGCGCACCGGGCTGGTGGGGGGTGGTTGGTGCGGCGTTCGGATGCACCGCTCAAACCCGATCGTGATCCGCTGCCGGAGTCGGTGTTGCCGATGTTGGCCACCTTGGGCACGTTGCCGGATCTGGCCGAGGACGACCAGTGGGCGTATGAGTTCAAGTGGGACGGTGTTCGGGCGGTGGTGACCGTCCAGGGTGGACGGGCCCGGATCAACGCCCGTTCGGGCAACGACGTCACGCGCACCTACCCCGAGTTGTCGGGTATCGGGGAGCAGTTGGGGTCCACGGAGGCGGTGTTGGACGGTGAGATCGTGATCATCCGGGACGGCCGCCCCGACTTCGGTGCGTTGCAGCACCGGATGCATGTCGGCAACTCCGCCCAGGCGCGGAAGCTGGCGAATTCGGACCCGGTGACGTATCTGGCGTTCGACCTGTTGTACCTGGATGGGGAGTCCCTGCTGGCGTTGCCGTACGCGCGGCGGCGGGAGTTGTTGGAGGGGCTGGAGCTCACGGGCCGGTTCTGGCACACCCCGCGTGGCTACACCGGTGGTGGTGCTGCGGTGTTGGAGGTGAGTCGCAAGCAGGGCCTGGAGGGCATTGTGGCGAAGCGGCTGACCTCGCAATACAACCCGGGCAGGCGGTCGGCGGACTGGGTGAAGGTGGCGCATCTGCGTGCCCAGGAGGTGGTGGTCGGCGGCTGGCGGCCCGGTGAGGGCAGGCGGACGGGGGTGATCGGCTCGCTGATCGTGGGTGTGCCCGCCGAGGAGGGTCTTCGGTTCGTGGGGCTGGTCGGCACCGGTTTCAGTGACCGGATGCTGGAGCACCTCACTGCGCGGCTGCGGAAGCTGGAGCGCAAGAGCAGCCCGTTCGCTGAGGTGCCGCGGGATGTGGCGCGGGTGGCGCAGTGGGTGACACCGTCGCTGGTCGGTGAGGTGACGTTCCGGGAGTGGACCCGCGAGGGCAGGATGCGGGCGCCCTCGTGGCGTGGGTTGCGGCCGGACAAGTCCCCGGAGGAGGTCCGCTTCGATGGCGTCTAAGACTGTGAGCGTGGATGTCGACGGGCAGCGGCTGCGGCTGTCCAATCTGGACAAGGTGCTGTTTCCGGTGGCGGGGTTCACCAAGGCGGAGGTCATCGACTACTACGTCAAGATCGCGCCCGTGATGCTCCCGCATCTGCGGGACCGGGCGGCGACGTTTCGGCGCTACCCGGATGGGGTGGACGGGCAGTCGTTCTTCGAGAAGAACGTGTCGCGGCATTCGCCGGAGTGGGTGCGCACGGAGCGGTTGCCGACGCCGGGCAGCGCGAAGGGCGCCGAGACCGCGGACTTCGCGATTCTCGATGACCTGCCGTCGTTGGTGTGGGCGGCGAATCTGGCGGCGTTGGAGTTGCACATTCCGCAGTGGACGGTGGGTCCACGCGGTGGGCGGCGTTCGCCGGATCTGCTGGTGTTCGACCTGGATCCCGGGGCGCCCGCGGACATCGTGGATTGCTGCCGGGTGGCGTTGCGGATTCGGGAGGCGCTGCGCGAGGACGGGTTGGAGGCGTGCGCGAAGACCAGTGGTTCGAAGGGGATGCAGCTCTACTCCCCCATCACCACCTCGCGCCCGGAGCACACCAGCGAGTACGCGAAGGCGATCGCGCAGCGGTTGGCGGCGGAGGATCCGTCGCGGGTGACGGCGACGATGGCGAAGGCGGCACGGGGCGGGAAGATCTTCATCGACTGGAGTCAGAACAACCCGGCGAAGACGACGGTGGCACCGTATTCGCTGCGGGCCAGGGAGCATCCGACGGTGTCGACGCCGATCACCTGGGACGAGGTCGCGGACTGCCGGGAGCCGGGTGATTTGTACTTCACCGCCGGCGACGTGCTGGACCGGGTGACGGCTGACGGAGATTGTTTCAAGCCGCTGTTGATTAAGTCCCGGCCGCGGCTTCCCGCGCGTTAGTGCCCGGCCTGATCGACTCCCTGGCGCACTCGCGCGCAGCCTATGACGCCATCGCCGTCGGCCACGCCGAGATGGTCCGGGAGCGGTTGGCTGCCAAGTGCGGTGGAGAGGCAGGAGCACCCGGGTCTTCGGTTCACCTGGCGGGAGGCGTTCGGGAGCTCCGATCGCGTGCCGCCGAGCAGTTGGCGATGCGGGTTCGAGGTGGAGCGGCGACCGGGCGGGACCGCACGCCACGGAGACGGTGCTGCGGCCGCACCTGGTTGCGCGCAAGACGTAGGTCGGGCAGGTGCAGGCGTCCTCAGCGCTCAACGGGGGCGCCCGCAGCGCGATGGTTGCCACGCATCTGCCCACGCCCACAGGCTCTATCTGGCATCAATTCTCAGGCTGGTGACGGTCAGGCGGTGCTCGTCGTGTCGAATTGTGTAGCGGGCGCGGAAGCTGGGCCGGTCGATCTCGTGGAGGGTGTGTTTGCCGCAGGAAACGTTCGCCGCGAACACCGCGCGCCGCCCCACATCAGCCTCAATCTCGGACCGCATGGCTGGTGTCGCGCCACTCAACACCTTCTGTGGCTCCGGTTCCCAGCGGATGCTGTAGGTCATTGCCATCCTCCTCCTGTATCCAGATCACCTCGCGACCGTTTTCAAACTCGCGGTCGCACCAGCACTTGGTCACCGGCTCTGCAAGCGCGGCCGCGCGCTCTTCCTCGGACATGGGCTCGTACGGCTGGGGATCGAGTTCGTCGTCGCGGCCCTCTTCCACGGCGCGGATGACGCGCTGCGACTCGGAGTCGTGCAGTTCCAGGACGAAAAAGCCCCAGGCACGCACGACGTGCAGCAGATCCTCGGCTTCCGAGGTAGTCGCGGCTTCGATCAGGATGGGGTGCAGAGACGGCGGGAGAAGTTTGCGGATGTCTTCGACGGTGTTGGGCACGGGTAGCCCGTCGATGCCGGGTGGAGTCGGGGGCAGGTCGGTGTAGTGATCGGCCCTATCGGACAGTCCCAGGGCAACCGGGATCTTCAGCGGAGGCCGATCCAGGAACACCATGCGCCAACTCATGGCGGAGAGTGTCCCGCAAACACTCCCCCACGCTCTAGCTGCTGCATGTAGCCCACACAGGCAGAGTTCGGCGGGCCTGCTACTAATCGCGGGGCCTGCCGGGCATGGTCGGGCGGGTCTGCCAGGGGTGGGGGCCGTCGAGGGGGCGGTATTCGACGGCGAGGGCGTCGAGGCGGGGTAGGTGGTGGTCGGTGAGGCGGCGGTGGAAGTCGGTCAGGTCGCGGGTGTGCTGGGGGCTCCAGGCGACTTCGGCGAAGGCGGACAGGCGGGGGAAGGCGGCGTAGTCGACGCGGCGCGCGTCGTGCAGGTGCTCGGTCCACACGTGGGCCTGGGTGCCCAGCACCCGCGGGGCCGTGTCGGTGGGCATGCCCGCGGGGATGGGTTCGTAGCTGTAGACGGAGTCCACGGTGGTGAGGAACCCGACGGGGATGGGTTCGTCGGGGTGGTCGGCGGCGCGGTGGTCGAGGTAGACGTGCTGCTCGGGGCACATGATCACGTCGTGGCCTTCGCCCGCGGCGACCACGCCTGCCTGTTCGCCGCGCCAGGAGGCGAGCACGGTGCCTTCGGCCAGGGGGCCTGCGTCGATCAGGTCGTCCCAGGCGATGGCGCGGCGGCCGAGTTTGCGCAGGTGCTCGCCGAGTTGGGCGACGAACCAGCCGTGCAGTTGCCGTTCGGTGGTGAGGCCGAGGTCACGCATGCGTTGCTGGGCGCGGGGGTCGGTGCGCCATTGGGTGGTGGGGACCTCGTCGCCGCCGAGGCAGATCAGCGGTGAGGGAAAGATCTGCACGATGTGGTCGAGGACGCGGCGGTAGAAGTCGAGGGTGTGGTCGGTGACGTTGAGGATGTTGTGGCTCACGCCCCACCAGGTCAGCACCGGGAGTTGTTCGCCGAGGTTGCCGAGTTCGGGGTAGGCGGCGATGGCGGCCTGGCTGTGGCCGGGCACGTCGATTTCGGGGACGACGGTGATCCCGCGGTGGTGGGCGTAGGTGACGATCTCGCGGAGGTCGTCGGAGGTGTAGTAGCCGCCGTGGGGTCGTCCGTCGTGGTCGGGGGTGCCTTCGGGGCCGGTGCCCATGAGTGAACCCGCGCGCCAGGCGCCGATCTCGGTGAGGCGGGGGTAGTCGGGGATTTCGATGCGCCAGCCCTGGTCGTCGGTGAGGTGCAGGTGCAGCACGTTGAGTTTGTGCATGGCGAGCAGGTCGATGAAGCGCAGCACGCCCGCCTTGGGCATGAAGTGGCGGGCGACGTCGAGCAGGGCGCCGCGCCAGCCGAAGCGGGGCTGGTCGGCGATGCGGCCGCAGGGCAGCTCCCACGGGCCTTTGCCGATGGGGCTGGCGCGGTAGGCGTCGGGGCCGAGGAGTTGACGCAGGGTCTGGGCGGCGTACAGGGCGCCGGGTTCGTCGGCGGCTTCCACCAGGGTGCGTTCGGGGGTGATGGTGATGCGGTAGCCCTCGGCGGGGGTGTCGCCGCGGCGGAAGGCGATGCTGGCATCCGCGGCGCTCTCCAGCGGGAGTCCGGTGGCGGCGCCGACCTCGCGGCGCAGCCAGGCCGCTGCGCGGGCGGTGGTCTGGTCGAAGGCGAGGGTGCTCGTGCTGTCGAGGGTGCAGCGGCCGGGTGTCGGCTCCGCGGTCACCGGTCGAGGCACCAACACGTCGAACCCCATGATCATTCCCCTGCCGTGCGATGGAGTGCTGACGAATGCACGACAGTAGGGCGCGCGGGGGTGGTCGCGCCATGGTCAAGTCGGGTTAGACGGTGTCGTCCGCGCGCATCAGCAGGGTCCGCAGTGGGCGGGGTTTGCCGAGGTAGAAGCCTTGGGCGACACGGACTCCGAGGCGGGCGAGTGCGTCGACCTGGGAGGGCCGCTCCACCCATTCGGCCACGGCCGAAAGGCCTAGACCACGGGCGATTTCCATGATGCCGCGGACGAGTACGGCATCGCGGGTGCTGCTGTCGATGCCGCGGACGAATTCTCCGTCGATCTTCAGGCCGGTGATGGGCAGGTGTTTGAGGTGGACGAAGGAGCCGAAGCCGGAGCCGAAGTCGTCCAGGGCGATGCGGCAGCCCGCCGAGCGCAGTTGCAGGGACAGGGTGCGGGCGGCGTCGAGGTTGGTCATGGCGGCGGTTTCGGTGATTTCCAGGCCGAGGCGGCCGGGGGCGACGCCGCTGGAGCGGAGGCGGTCGAGGACGAAGTCGCCGAAGTCGACGTCTTCCAGGGTGCGGCCGGAGACGTTGACGTTGAACCACAGGTCGGGGGCGCCGGGGTCGGTGAGGGCGTCGATGGCCTGCTCGAGCACCCACCGGTCGATGGCCAGGACGAGGTCGGTGCGTTCGGCGGCGGGCAGGAATTCGCCGGGGCTGCACGGTGGCTGTTGGCCGTCCTCGAGGCGCAGCAGCAGTTCGTAGCCGAGGGTGGCGCCGGTGTGGAGGTTGACCATGGGCATGGCGTGCAGGTTCAGTCCGCCGCGTTCCAGGGCGAAGCGAACGCGGTCGAGCACGGAGACGCGTTTGGCGGTGTCGGCGTAGTGGGCGGGGTCGTAGACGGTGACGCGGTTGCGGCCCGCGTTTTTGGAGGCGTAGAGGGCGAGGTCGGCGTTGGCGAGGACGGTTTCCCAGCCGGTGCCGCTGGAGAACGGCGCCAGGCCGATGCTGACCGTCATGCGGGTGGCCGCTCCGCCCGCCACGACGGGCAGACCCTCGATCGCGGCGCCCAGCTTGCGGCCGACGACCTCGGCCTCGCAGATGCTCACGCCGGGCAGCACGACGGCGAACTCGTCGCCGCCCAGCCTGCCGATCATGTTGCCCTCGGTCAGCTCGCCCAGGAGGGTGCCTGCCAGGGTGCGCATGACGCGGTCGCCGACGGCGTGCCCGCGCAGGTCGTTGACGTCTTTGAAGTTGTCCAGGTCCAGCAGCAGCAGGGCGCCGTCGGAGCAGGAGGCGAGCTGACGCTCCAGTTCCCGGGTGAGCGCGCGGCGGTTGGGCAGCCCGGTGAGCGGGTCCTCCTCGGCCATCTTGCGCAGCTCGGTCTGGACGTGGTGGACCTGGGTGATGTCGTGCAGGGTGCCGACCAGGCGCTCGGGGCGGCCGTGCTCATCGCGGATCACCTCGCCGAAGCATTCGAAGACACGTTCGCTGTTGCCGTCGGCGAGGACTCCGCGGTGCACGTAGTGGAAGCGGTCGCCGGTGCGGATGGCGCGCCGTACTGAGCTTTCCAGCTTGCGCAAGTCGTCGGGGTGGACGAAGGAGGCGTATTTGGCGTAGTCCAGTTCGACGTCGTAGGGCAGGCCGAACATCTCGATCAGGGCGTCCGACCAGACGACCCTGTCGTCGGCGATGAACCATTCCCAGTTGCCCATCCGGCCCAGCACCTGTGCCCGGCGCAGCGCGTAGGTCTCCTGGGCGACTTCGAGTTCGCGGTCGCGCCAGGCGGTGACGTCCACGGCGCGGTAGAGCAGTTCGCCGTCCATGGCGGTGCAGCTGATCTCCAGCCACCGGTGGTTGTGCTCGTGGACGGGTGGGGAGACCACGGCGATGTCGCGGTCGGGAAGTTCGGGGACGCCGGGGAGCAACGCGGGAAGCGAATGGCCGATCGCCTGCTCGGCGGGGAGGCCGAGCAACTCCGCCATCGACTGGTTGACCCAGCGGAGCTTGCCAGTGTCGTCGGTGAGGCCGAACCCGACGTCCGCCAGGCGCAGTACTTTTCGGTGCAGAGCACCGTCTTCGGTCACCCGCTCCTCCTTGCTGCCGGCGTCGTGATCACGCCTGCGCAGGCTGGCTGGCAAACCAGCAGCCGATTAACGCACGGTTGGCCAGGTGAGTCATGCCCACCCACCCGATCGGACCGGCGTTTTACCCATTTTGGCCTAATGAACGACAAACAATCCAGGGCTAACACGTTAATTGCGAAATCAGCGTACTTTCTCCAGCCCTTGGGCCGCTGCCGCCACCTGCAGGGCCATTTGGCGCAACTCGTGGCCGTCGGCGCCGTCGTCGACGGCGGTGGCCACGTCCTCGGCGGCGCACCGCAGCTGGAACAGCCGGTCCTGCAGGTCGGCGAGTTCGGCGGAGGACAGCACGACGGCGTCTTCGGGCAGCCCCCCGCGGGCGATGGCGGATCGCCGCTCGTAGGCGCGTTGCCTGCATGGCTGGCCGCAGTACTGGCGGCGGCGCCCGACCTTGCCCTCGTCGGGCAGTCTGCGGCCGCACCAGCCGCACAGTCGGGGCTTGCCCCGGCTGAGGGCGGCGCCGTTGGACGTCACCTGCATGGCGTGACGCTATCGTCGCCGCCGCGCCGGGCGATGCAGGCACGCCGGGTGGGATGTCGGCAACTGGCAGGGTGGCGGTCATCGAATATCCACTCGCGTGTTATCGCGGGATGACAAACTGGGCGGGTGAGTTCCGTCGGCAGACCAGTGGTCCCGGTGACGCACCCCTATCTGGCCGGGCCTTATCCCCGGGCGTTCGCGCACCGCGGTTGGCATATCGGTGAGTTGGCGGGCATGGAGAACTCGCTGGCGGCGTTCCGGCGTGCCGTGGAGGAGGGCTTCCGGTACGTGGAGACCGATGTGCACGCCACCGCCGACGGTGTGGTGGTGGTGCACCACGACGCCGAGTTGGACCGCACCACCGACGGGGCGGGTGCGGTGGCCGCGCAGCCGTGGTCGGCGGTGAGAGGCGCGAAGATCGCCGGGCGGGAGCCGATCAGCAGGCTCGAGGACGTGCTGGAGGAGTTGCCGTCGGTGCTGCTCAACATCGACGTCAAGGCCGATTCGGCGGTCGAGCCGACGCTGGCGGCTCTGCGCCGGATGAACGCCTTCGACCGGGTGTGCCTTGCCTCGTTCAGCGAGCGCAGGCTGGCGCGGCTGCGCAGGCTGGCGGGCCCGGCGCTGCTGACGTCGATGGGGCCGCGGTCGGCGGGCCTGTGGTGGGCGTCGGCGTGGCTGCCCGCCCTGCCGTGGCGGGGCGGTATCGCGGGCACGCTGGCGCAGGTGCCGGTGCGGCGGGGGTCGCTGACGGTCGTGCAGCCGCGGACGGTGCGGGCCGCGCACCGGTTGGGCATCGAGGTGCATGTGTGGACCGTCGATGCGGCCGAGGAGATGACCGCGCTGCTGGATGTCGGGGTGGACGGGGTGGTGACCGACCGGCCCGACGTGCTGCGGGAGGTGCTGCGCGGCCGCAAGCAGTGGGCCGAGCTCTCCAGCGCTGAGTAGTACTACTCGAATATCGACTTCGCGGCCATCCCGTGCCCGTAATCGCTGCGTGGAGGCGCTACAGTCCGCCCGGATCACGGTGGGTGCGGGAGTCGGGGAGCTAGCCCATGGACGATGTGGATCGGCAGCAGGCGCCGGATGAGGCGCAGCGGCGGCGCGAGCAGCGGGGCTGGGCCTGGTACGACTGGGCGAACTCGGTGTTCCCCACCTCGATCATCACCGTGTTCATGGCGCTGTATCTGACCTCGGCGGCCCAGCAGGACGCCAAGCTCGACACCGCCCGCAACGGCCCCACCCCGTGCGCCGACAGCGCCTTGGTGGGCTGCGACATCTCGCTGTTCGGCGTGTACTTCCCCGCCGGGTCGCTGTGGGGCTACCTGCTGTCGATCGCGACCGTGTTGCTGGTGTTGGTGCTGCCGATCACCGGCGCGATCGCCGACCGCACCCAGAACAAGCGTTTCCTGTTGGGGCTCTTCGCCTTCATCGGTTCCGCGGGCACCATGCTGATGGCGTTGATCACCGGTACCGATTGGGAGCTCGGCGCGCTGCTGCTGATCCTGGCGAACACCGGCTATGCGGCCTCGATCGTCGTGTACTACTCGGTGCTGCCCGAGATCGCGGGCCCGGATGAGCGGGACAGGGTCTCGGCGTGGGGTTGGGCGTTCGGTTACCTGGGCTCCGGTTCGCTGCTGGCGGGTCAACTGGTGCTGTTTGTGGCCCACGACGCGTTGGGGCTGGCCGAAAGCGAGGCGGTGCGGCTGTGCTTCCTGCTCACCGGCATCTGGTGGGCGGGTTTCACCCTGGTCCCGCTGCGCCGCCTGTATCGCCACCGCGGTCCGCGGGAGGTCCGGGAGGGTTCGCTGTTGCGCGGCGGCTTCGGTGAACTGGGGCGGACGCTGCGCGGCGCGAAGGCGTTTCCGTTGACGCTGGGCTTCCTCGGCGCCTACCTCGTCTACACCGACGGCATCACCACGGTGACCCAGGTCGCCGCCCAGTACGGCAGCCTGGAGCTGAAGCTGCCCCAGGACGTGTTGATCGCGACCATCCTGATCGTGCAGTTCATCGCGTTCTTCGGTGGCCTGCTGCACGGCGCGATCGCCAAGCGTCTCGGCGCGAAGAAGACGATTCTGATCAGCCTGGTCGTCTGGATCGCCGTGATCTGCTTCGCCTACTTCCTCGAGGTCGGCGAGGAATACCAGTTCTACGGCGTGGCTGTCGGCATCGGCCTGGTCCTGGGCGGCACGAACGCCCTGTCGCGTTCCCTGTTCAGCCAGATGGTCCCCACCGGCCGCGAAGCCCAGTACTTCTCCCTCTACGAGATCGGCGAACGCTCCACCTCGTGGCTGGGCCCCCTGGTGTTCGCGGGCATCGGCCAGGCCACCGGTTCCTTCCGCCTGGGCATCGTGGCCCTGTCGGCGTTCTTCATCGTCGGGATCATCCTGGTCTCGCTGGTCCCGGTCCGCCGCGCCATCCGCGAGGCGGGCAACCCCGAACCCGCCATCCTCTGACCACCCGTCCCCCGGCCCGACCAGGCGGACAGGCGGCTGCGGATCATGGACGCCGGGCTGCGCACGATCGGCGCCGATCCGGAGCAGGGTCCGCCAACGGCCTGCGCAATCGCCGCCACACCGCCGACACCCAAAGCCGGCTGACCTTCCCGCCAGGGCACGGCGCGGAACCCGGCGGCCCGCGATCTCGGTGCGACCCGGAGCCCGGGCGTTGCGGACCACACCGACACCGTCGCCCCGCACTAGGCTTCGATTCGGGGGCGCCTCGACCCGAAAACCTCCCAGGACGACACCATGCTCTCCTGGGGCGACATCATGACGCCGCGGGGCGACATGATGGGCTTTCCGGGACCGAAGCCGCCGCGGCGCGGGCGTCTGGCGAAAATCAGGAGTCGGCGGCGACCTTGGCGCCGAAGGCGATGAACACGCCGCCGGTGACGCGCTCCAGCCATGCTCGGATCCTCGGGCGGGCCAGGCGATGACGGATCGCGTGCGCGCCGAAGACCAGCACGCACGCCCAGACCGCGCTCTCCGCCAGGTGGATGCCGACCAGCAGCAGCGAACCGCCGAGCACATCGAAGCCCGCGGGAATGAACTGCGGCAGCAGACTGAGGTAGAACAACCCCACCTTCGGGTTGAGCAGGTTGGTCGCCAAGCCCGTCCCGAACGTGGCGCCCCCGCCGGGTGTGGCCGACGTCTCGACAGCGGCCGCGGACCGGCTGTCCCAGATCGCCCGCGCCCCCATCCACACCAGGTACACCGCGCCGCCGATACGCAACACCTGGTAGCCGAGTTCCGAGGCGTGCAGCAGCGCGGACAGGCCCACCGCGGTGGCCACCGCCCACACCACGCACCCGGTGCAGGCACCCGCCCACGCCAGGAAACCCGTACGCCGATTGGCGGTCGCGGCGGTGCGCAGGATCAGCAGACTGTCGGGGCCAGGACTGATCGTTACGAGGGCGGCGACACCGGCGAAGGCGAGGGCTTCTGCGTGCACATGCTCACCCTAGAGGCAGCATGATCGATATTGAATCGAGATCAAACTCGGGTTTAACGCAGGGTGCTTTTGGTCACTACCCCGAGCGTGGGGTAGGCAGACTACCTGTCGCTATTGAGCCCGTTGTCCATCCACAGGGTGATCAACACTGCACCCCAGGTTACCGATACGTAGAGTGTCTGACCGTAGGCCAGACTTTCGCTACCGTCGGTTACCGCGAACAGGTGGTTACTCCTGTTAACCTAGGTGGGGCAGGTTCGCAATAGCTGAATACAGGGTATCCCGCACCCGAACTGACAACGCTATGCTTCGATACTAGGCCGAACGGGTGTGGTTGCTGGTTACCAGGCCGATAACGCGTCACGAACTTGCCGCGATTGCATCCCCTAGTTGGGAGCTCATGGTTGAGGCGTGAACGAGCTCACCGAAAGCGACCAACAGGGACAACCCGGGAACAACGATCCCGCCACGATCGTTGCACTCGGTAAGCGAAACTCCGGGGCTGCAAGCCCCGAGCCGAGCGAAAGGACTCAGCCATGGCCGACCGCGTTCTGCGTGGTAGCCGGCTCGGAGCGATCAGCTACGAGACCGATCGGAACCACGACCTCGCGCCGCGCCGGTCCGTGCAATACGCCTGCCCCAAGGGCCACGACTTCGAGGTCCTCTTCTCCGACGACGCCGAGCTGCCGACCAACTGGGACTGCCGCCTGCACGGCACCGAGTCCAAGATGATCGACGGCAGCGAGCCGGAGCAGAAGAAGACCAAGTCCCCGCGTACCCACTGGGACATGTTGCTGGAGCGGCGCACCATTCCGGAGCTGGAGGAGCTGCTCACCGAGAGGTTGGAGCAGATCCGCGGCCGCAGCAGCCGCACAGCCTGACGCACCACAGACCAGACGGCCGCCCGGGACCCCCAGCCGGGCGGCCGTCGCCTGTTTCACCTGATCTCGCATACCCGCCGCATCGCCGCGCTCCCCTGCGCGGTCATGATGTCGTCCTGCGGCGACATCATGCACCCCTAGGACGACGTGATGACGGCCCAGGGTGTTTTCGAGCCTGGACGCCCCCAAATCGAGCCTGGCAGGTGGTGGGGCGGATCGTGGGCAACGCCGGCCGACAGGCGTGTCGCGCTTTCGCGGCAGGACGCGACGCCGAGCGGGCAAGACCACCAGCCCTCGCCGAACAGACGGCACCGCCGGGGTTGCGCTGACCCACAGATCATCTTTGGGCGGCGAATGCTGCGGCCGGGCAGGCAGATCAAGTGCGACGCTGATGTTGCATCGATCTAGCAGATCAGCCGCGATCTCGTCGATGCCCACGCGACCTTGGTCATCCCGCGCTCGGTGCGGGGTTTGTCTGCCACGCCTCTGGCGGGTTGTTCCAATGTGGGAGGAGGAACCGGCACCTGAGTTCAGGGCCGTGCGCGCAGCGGAATGCCGTGGAACAGGCACGACGACGCCACGGCAGCGTCGGTCCACTAGCGGAGCTGTGGGTCAAACCCCGGCGGTGCCGATAGAGGCGCAGCCGCTACATCCACGGCTGAAACCCGCTGCGCTACTCCGCGGCGGGGAGGGACCGTTTTCCGGGGTGAGCGCGCTTCCTGGGTGGAGGCAGGCTCACCCCGGGGAACGGGGTCAGGCCAGGGTGGCCTTTTCGATGACGACGTCCTCGACGGGGACGTCCTGGTGGCCGCCCTTGTTGCCGGTCTTGACGGCGGCGATCTTGTCCACCACCTCGGTGCCCGCGGTGACCTTGCCGAAGACGGCGTAACCCCAGCCCGAGGGACTGGGCGAGGTGTGGTCCAGGAAGTCGTTGTCGGAGGTGTTGATGAAGAACTGGGCCGTCGCCGAGTGCGGGTCGCTGGTGCGGGCCATCGCGACGGTGTAGTGGCGGTTGCGCAGGCCGTTGGCGGCCTCGTTCTGAATCGGCGCCTGGGTGGGCTTCTGCTTCATGCCGGGCGCGAAACCACCGCCCTGCACCATGAAGTTGGGGATGACACGGTGGAAGACCGTGCCGTCGTAGTGGCCTGCCTTCACATAGTTCACGAAGTTCTCGACCGACTTGGGCGCCTTGTCGGCGTCCAGTTCCAGCGTGATGTCGCCGTGGTTGGTCGTGAGCAGGACAGACGTCATTAATGCACTCCAGAGGTGATCTTGCGAAGGACAGGCCAATGCTAGGCCACACCGGTGGGCCGGTGCCGGGCCGCGGCGAGCCTCACTTGCGGCCGAAGAGCCTGCCGACCTGGTTGGCGCGGTGCCGCAGGCCCCACTGGGCGACGTTGAGGATCGCCTCGCGGACGATGCTGCCGTGCATCTTGGACACGCCGATCTCCCGCTCGGTGAACGTGATCGGCACCTCCACGGCACGGTAACCGGCCCGCACGGAACGCCAGGCCAGGTCGATCTGGAAGCAGTAGCCCTGCGACTCCACCTCGGCCAGGTTGATCGCGCGCAGCACCTCGGCCTTGTAGGCGCGAAAGCCCGCCGTGATGTCGTTGATCCCGGCGCCAAGCAGGATCTTGCAGTACAGGCTCGCGCCGCGGGAGAGCACCAGGCGCTTGAGCGGCCAGTTGACCACCTTGCCGCCGGGCACGTACCGGGAGCCGATCACCAGGTCCGCTCCCCCGCCGCCCGGCGTGACCGCGTCCAGCAGCCGCGGCAGGTCCTCGGGCGCGTGCGAGCCGTCGGCGTCCATCTCCACGATGACGCCGTAGTCGCGCTCCAGCGCCCAGTTGAAGCCCGCGATGTAGGCCGCGCCCAGCCCGGCCTTCTCGGTGCGGTGCATGACGTGGACGCGGTCGTCGGCCGAGGCCAGTGTGTCCGCGAGTTCACCGGTGCCGTCGGGGCTGCCGTCGTCCACCACCAGGGTGTGCACGGCGGGCAGTGCCGCGTGCAGCCGCTTGATGATCGGCTCGAGGTTGTCCCGCTCGTTGTACGTCGGGATCACCACCAAGACCTGACCCAGCTCGGCCAGGTGATCGCCGCTGGTGTCCCGCTTGTCCGACATGCTGCTACTTCCTCCTACTGTCCTGCTGGCGGTGGCGTTCCGGGGACCCTGCGTCGCACGGCGCCGAAGACCAGACCGGCCAGACCGAGGGCAACAATCGCCCATTCAGGTGTTGCGCCCAGCCGTGTGGCCAGCGTAGTGGTCGTCCTCAGCGGCACCTGCGCGACCAGTGCGTCGGGGGTGAACAGCGCGGTGCGCTGGGTGACTCGGCCATCCGGTTGGATGATCGCGCTCACCCCGCTGGTCGCGGAGATCAGCACTGTCCGGTCGTGCTCGACGGCACGCACCCGGGACATGGCCTGCTGCTGGTAGGTCATCTCGGTGAACCCGAAGGTGGCATTGTTGGTGGGTACCGCGAGCAGCTGGGCGCCACCGGCCACGACGTCGCTCACGATGTAGTCGAAGGCTACTTCGTAGCAGGTCGCGACCCCCACCACGGCCGGCCCCATGCGCAATACGCCGGGTTTGTCACCGGGCTGGAACTCCCAGGTGACCCGGTCCACCTCGGGGCTGAAGATCCGCACCACCTCGCGCATCGGGATCACTTCGCCGAAGGGCTGGAGGTGGCGCTTGGTGTAGGTGTCGGTGGGTCCGCGGTCGGGGTCCCAGAGGATGACGGTGTTGCGGGTCTTCTGCACCGGCCCCTTGTCGCTGAGCAGTTGGGGGGCGAGGACCGCGCCGACGGCGATGGGGGCCTTGACGGCCTTGGCGGCGCGGTCGATGGCCGCGGCGGCGTCGGGGTTGCGGTAGGGGTCGATGTCGACGGAGTTCTCCGGCCAGATCACCAGTTGAGGCTGCGGCACCGTGCCCGCGGCGACGTCGGCGGCGAGTTGCTCGGTGCGGCGGGCGTGGTTGTCCAGCACGGCTCGCCGTTGGGCGTTGAACTCCAGGCCCATCCGGGGCACGTTGCCCTGCACCACGGCGGCGGTGACGGTCGGGCCCCCCGAGGCCGCCATGGGTACGGCGAGCGCGGCGGCCAGCGGCAGCAGGACGGCCGCGGCGGGCAACACCAGGCCGCGGGCGGTGCGCGGGGCGTGGATCGCGGCGGCCAGGCCGAAGCCGGTGAGGGCGACCGCGAAACCGAGCAACGCGACCCCGCCGACGGAGGCCAGCGGCAGGAACGCGCCCTCGGGCTGGCCGAAGGCGATCTTGCCCCAGGGGAAGCCGCGGAACGGGATGCGGCCGCGGAGCGCCTCTCCCGCCACCCACAGGGCGGCGGCGAACACCGGGGCGCCGGGCAGCCTGCTGGTGGCGGCGATGCCCGCGCCCGCGGCGCCGACGAACAGCGCCTGCAGGGCGCCCAGGGCGAGGGAGGCGTGGATGCCGACGTAGGTGCCGACCCACCACAGCAGCGGCAGGAAGAACCCGAGGCCCGTCAGCAGCCCGTAGCCGAAGCCGGTGCGGGCGCGGCGGCCGTGCAGGGCGAGACCGAGAAGGGCGAAACCCACGGGAGCCAGCCACCAGAGTGATCTCGGTGGGAAGCTTGCGTAGAGCAGCAGTCCGGCCGTGAGCGCGGCCACCGGCCGCCACCAGCGCAGCAGCCTGTGCACGCGGGCCGGGGGCCGCTCTGGTGCTGCCGCCTCGGCGGCGGTCGTTGCCACCCGATCAGCGTACGGGTGGGGTGGGTGGCGCCGAAGTGAAGCCCCTTTCCGCGGGCGTGAATCCGTATGCTCGGTGGCGTGCGCATCTGTGTCTTCTGTGGATCAAGCAGCGGCCGGTCGGAGGAGTACACCCAGGGCGCCCGCAAACTCGGCACGCTGCTCGCCGAGCGCGGCATCGGGCTGGTGTACGGCGGTGCCAGCGTCGGCCTGATGGGCACGGTCGCCGACGCGGTGTTGGAGGCCGGTGGTGAGGCGTTCGGGGTGATCCCGCGGGCGCTGATGCGCAAGGAGTTGGCCCACCAGAGCCTCACCGAGCAGCATGTGGTCGCCGACATGCACGAGCGCAAGGCGCTGATGGCGCAGCTGTCGGATGCGTTCCTGACGCTGCCCGGCGGTCCGGGCACGTTGGAGGAGTTCTTCGAGATCTGGACCTGGGCGGGCCTGGGGATCCACCGCAAACCGGTCGGTCTGCTGGACGTCGCGGGTTATTTCGAGCCGCTGATCACCCTGCTGGAGCGGATGGAGGAGCAGGGCTTCTTACGCGGGCACTACCGGGACGCGCTGCACATCTCCGACGATCCGGTGGACCTGCTGGAGCGTTTCCAGGGCCGCCAGGCCTCCTGACTTATACCCGACCACCTTTCAGCGGACGCCGTTCGGATCAGGCACGAGCACGGGTGAATTGAGCCGAACGGCAGCCTGGTAATACCGGGGGTACCGGGTTGGAATCGGTATGCGATTCCCCTTGCACCCCTGCGAAAGGATCGCCGTGTTGTTCCGCAAGATTCCCATGACGATGATATTCGCGGTTCTCGTCGCTCTCGCGACAGCGCTCACCGCGACGGCGCAGGGCCTCACGGCCGTACAGCTGACGGATGCGAAGACGCAGCAGGACAACAGAACAGCCGCCCTGTCCCGGCCGACGGACCGAGCGGAGAGCAAGCAGTCGTTCATCGACGAGATCGCCCGGGACGCGCGGGTGGTCGACTCCCGCGCCGAGATCCCCGCTTCGGTGGGTATCGCGCAGGCGATTCTGGAATCGAATTGGGGCCGCAGCAGGCTCACCGTCGCGCACCGCAACTTTTTCGGCTTCAAATGCGTTTCCCGCGACTCCCCCGGCCCCATCGCCGAAGGCTGCGCGGAATACGAGACCACGGAATGCACGCCCGATTGTCATCCGACGTTCGCGCATTTCCGGGTGTATCGGTCGCAGGCGGATTCGTTCCGCGACTACGGTCGTCTGCTGACCAGCCACCACGCGTACGAGCCCGCGTTCGAGTTCACCGACGAGCCCGACCGCTTCGCCACCGAGATCGCCCGTGCCTACGCCACCGACCCCGGCTATGCGGAGAAGGTCATCTCCCTGATGCGGGAGCACGACCTGTATCGCTACAACGACTAGCCAGGTACCTCAGCAGCTGCCCGGCGGTCGAGGGCGGTCGTGCCTGCCGGTACGAGGCGAGCAGCAGGTGTTCGGCTCGTCCGCAGCCGATCTGCCCGGCCATCGGGACCAAGGCGCGGGCGACCTGCTCGGCCTGTGTCCAGGAGCGGGCCGCGACCAGTGCCCGCAGCAGGTAGGCGTGGTGCAGGTAGAAGCCCCTGCCGTCGGCGGGGGTGAGTGCCGCGGCGAGTTCCAGGCCGGGGATCGCCCGCGGCCAGTCGCCTGCGGAGGCGGCCAGCATGCCGTGGTGCCAGGCGAGTTCCCGGTCGTCGATCCACCACGTCCACTGTGGATCGCGGCGGTGGATGCCGTCCTGGAACAGCGACCGTGCCCGCCCGAATTCACGGACGGCCGGGTCCTCGGCGCCGAGGGCGGCCAGCGCACGGGCCCGCCGGAGGGCGAACAGGACGGTGAGTCGGGGCGGGAGCCTGCGGTGTGCCAGTACGCCGTCGGCGATGCGCAGGGCGTGGCGGGGGCGGTGGTGATGGGTGTCGATCAGGCTCTGGTTGCCGAGGATGAACAGCTCCATCCCCTTATCCCCCGCCGATCGCGCCAGCGCCACGGCCTCCCGGTTGATCCCCCGCGCTTCACCGGGTCGTACCGCGTCGAACAGCAGCCACGCGGCCACCTCGCCAAGCTCGGCGACGGCCGCGGTGTGGTCGCTGCCGTGTGCGGTGCCGCGCGCCTCGCGGAACAGCGCCACCGCGGCATCGGCCAACGGGGCGCCGCCGTACTCCGCGTCGAGTGCGACGAGGCGTCGGGTGTGTTCCCGCACTGCCGCCGCAAACCGCTCGCCCATGCCCTCCAGCATGCCGGGTCGCGCCGGACATGCGTGAGAAGACACTGTGCTGGAAGGACGTGGAGGCGCTGCGACGGGTGGGGCCGAGGTCAGTTCGCGGTTTGCGGCGGGACGACGACGGTGCCTTCGGCGCGGGTGATGACCACCGGCGGGTCGAGCACATCGGCCGAGGACGGGCTGCGGCCGGGAGCGGCGCGGCAGACCACGCGGGCCTCGAAGGCCAGTGTGCGGGAGCGTCGGCCCACCCGGGTGATGGTGGCCGTGGCCTCCAGCACGTCGCCCGCGTGCAGGGGGGCCAGGAACTCCACGGTCGAGTAGCCCGCGAACAGGCCTTCGTCGCCGTCGGTGCGGATGCACAGTTCGGTGGCCACATCGCCGAACATCGCCAGTGTGTAGGCGCCGTCGACGAGGTTGCCGCCGTAGTGGGCGTGGGAGTGCGGCACATATCGGCGGTGGGTGACCGCGAAGCCTTCGACCAGTGCTGCGCTCACGGAGCCTCCGCTTCGACGAGGTCGCGGCTCACGCGGCGACCTGCTGTTTCGTGGTGATGGCGTGGACCAGGTAGCTGGCGACCTCGCCGGGTGTGGTGCCGCGGCCGAAGAGCCGGTCAACCCCCAGTTCCTCGGCCATCAGTGGATCAAATCGGGGTCCGCCCGCGACCAGCAGGGGTCGGCGTTCGCCCATGGCTTCGCGGAACGCGGCGGCCATTTCGCGGGTGTTGTGCAGGTGCGCGTCGCGTTGGGTGACGACCTGGGAGACCAGCACGGCGTCGGCTTTCTCCGCGCGGGCGCGTTTGACCAGGTCGGGCACGGCGACCTGGGCGCCGAGGTTGACCACCCGCAGTTCGCGGTAGTACTCGAGGCCTTTTTCGCCCGCGAAGCCCTTGATGTTGAGGATGGCGTCGATGCCGACGGTGTGGGCGTCGGTGCCAATGCAGGCGCCGACCACGGTCAGCTTGCGGCGCAGGGTCTTCTTCACGGTGTTATTGACATCGGTGGGGGTGAGCAGCGGGTAGTCGCGCTCGACGACGGTGACGGCGTCGGTGTCGACGAGGTGGGTGACGGAGCCGTAGACGACGAAGAAGGTGAACCGGCCGCCGATGGAGTGCGAGTGCACGACCATCGCGGGCTCCATGCCCATCTTGGCGGCCAGTTGCAGCGCGGCGCCGTCGCCTTTGGGTCCACACGGGACGGGCAGGGTGAACGACATCTGCACCATGCCGTCGCCGGTGGTGTCGCCGTAGGGCCGGATGTGGGTCATCGGGTCATCTCCAGCAGGTCCACGGCGGGGTTGAGGTAGCCGTCGGTTTTCTCGATGACGCCGTCGGCGCCCTTTCCGCCGTGAGGCGGGCGTTTCATGAGGCCGAAGGTGCCGTCGGCGATGGCCGAGAGCAGGCCGGGTTGTTCGCCGGTGTCGTCCTCGACAATGCGTTCCAGCAGGTCGATGGCTTCGCCGAGGACCTGGTGGGCGCGTTTGACGATGAAGCCGTCCGGGGCTGGGCGGAAGTCCTCGTGCAGGTTGCCCGCGGCGTTGCGGACGTATTTGACGTTGGCGACCGCGAGGTCGCGGTCGGAGAGGAACGGGGTGACCACGGCCTCGGTCATCATCCCGACGAGCAGGATGGACTGTCCGGTGAGGACGCCCGCGAGGTTGAAGAACCCGTCGAGCAGGAACCCGCGGAACACATCGCCGGTCATGTGTTTGGTGGGCGGCATCCACTTCAAGGGCGCGTCGGGGAACAGTTCGCGGGCCAGCAGGGCGTGGGCGAGTTCCAGCCGGAATGACTCGGGCAGGTCGGGGTTGATCTCGAAGGCGTGGCCGAGGCCGATCAGCTCGTCGGGCAGCCCGGCCTCGTGGGCGAAGTATTCGTTGAGCAGCTGGGAGACGGTGACGGTGTGCGCGGAGTCGACGGCGTCGTCGGTGGTGAGGTAGTTGTCCTCGCCGGTGTTGATGATGATCCCGGCGCGTGCGTGGACCTGTCGGGAGAACCGCTGGTCGACGAAGGTGCGGATGGGGTTGATGTCGCGGAAGAGGATGCCGTACATGGAGTCGTTGAGCATCATGTCCAGCCGCTGCAACCCGGCCAGCACCGCGATCTCGGGCATGCACAGCCCGGAGGCGTAGTTGGTGAGCCGCACGTAGCGGCCGACCTCGGCGGACACCTCGTCCAGGGCGGCCCGCATGATGCGGAAGTTCTCCTGGGTGGCGTAGGTGCCCGCGAACCCGTGGTGGGTGGCGCCTTCTGGCACGTAGTCCAGCAGCGATTGGCCCGTGGAGCGGATCACGGCGATCACGTCGGCCCCTGCGCGGGCGGCGTTGCAGGCCTGGACGACGTCCTCGTCGATGTCGCCGGTGGCGACGATGAGGTAGATCCACGGCCGCATCGCCGGGTCGCCGTGTTTGGCGACGAGCCGGTCGCGTTGGACGCGGTTGCGGTCGACGGTGCGGATGCCTTTGGCCACCGCGGACTTCGCGGCCCGGGCGGCGGCGGTGCGGTCTTTTCCGGTGGGGTGGCTGAACTGGACGATGCCCGCGGCGGTGGCCTCGGCCAACTCGGTGAGATCGGTGAGGTTGTGGCGGCGCAGGGCGTCGAAGGCGGGCAGCACCGCGCCCTGTTCGAGGCCGCAATGCTCGCGGATGGTGTCCACGACGCGGTTCACCCACGGCACGTCCCCGGCCCGGTGGGTGGAGTCGGCGCCGGTGATCCCGGCCAGTCGCAGCGTGGCGCGTTCCACCGCGACGGTGGTGTGGGCCCGCGCCAGCCGCACGACCGGGGTGGCGGCCCGCTCGGCGAGTCGGCGGGCCTGCCCCACCAAGGCCGGATCCAGGTTCAGCAGGGTCACCCGAGCGCTCCCTCCACATCGTGGATCACGGTGCCGCCCAGCACGGTGCGCAGGCAGCGGGGCAAGTCGGCGGTCAGATCGGGCAGCGGCGGCACACCGGAGCGGGGGTCGGTGGACCAGCGCTGCACGCGACTGTCCGATGTGGACGCCTGGAGCTCGCCGGTCTGCCACACCGCGTAGTGGGCGGGCGCCCCCGGCACCAGCACGCCCGCGAGCGGGTCGGCGGCGCCACCGGCGCGCCAGGCGCCGCGAGTGTGGGCGGTGAAAGCGGCGCGCGGGGAGATACCGGCCCCGTCGGTGCGGTGGTGCACGGCGGCCCGCACGGCCTGCCACGGCCCGACCGGGGTGACGGGAGCGTCGGAGCCCAGCGCCAGCGTGATGCCCGTGGAGGCGAGGGTGGCGAACGGGTTGAGCGCGGTGCCGCGCTGCGGTCCGAGGCGCTGGGCGTACATGCCGTCCGGGCCGCCCCAGAATGCGTCGAAGACGGGCTGCACGGAGGCGATCACACCCCAGGCGGCCAACCGCTTGGCTTGCTCGGCGTCGATCATCTCCAGGTGCTCGACGCGGTGTCGGGCGCCTGCCAATGCTTGGGTGCCGACGGTGTCGGCGGCTTGGGCGAAGCCCTCCACCAGGGCTTGCACGGCGGCGTCGCCGATGACGTGGAACCCGGCCTGCACGCCCTTGGCGGTGGCTTCGGCGAGGTGCTCGGCGATACCGTCGGCGTCGAGGTAGGACGCGCCGCAGGTGTGGGGGGCGTCGGTGTAGGGCTCGCGCAGCGCGGCGGTGCGGGAGCCGAGCGCGCCGTCGACGAACAGGTCGCCCGCGAGCCCGGCCAGGCCGAGGCGTTCGACCAGGTCGTAGGCGCCGGGCTCGCCCCAGTAGCCCACCACGTCGGGCAGTGCCGGGTCGGCGGCCAGGCGGAGCAGGGCGGCGAGGTCGTCGGCGCCGGAGATGTCGGGGCCCGCGCATTCGTGCACGCTCACCACGCCGTGGGCGGCGGCGTGCCGCAGGAACGCGTGCTGGGCTTGCCTGCGTTGGCTCGCGGTGAGGGCGGTGGTGGCTTCGGTGCGCACCGCGTGGTGGGCCTGTTTGGTCAGCGGGCCCTGATCGCAGTAGCCGTCGGCCGCGGCGGCGCCGGGGGTGCGGGTCAGCAGCGCGGTGGACACGAGTGCGGAGTGGACGTCCACTCTGGACAGATACACCGGGGTGTCGCCCGCGGCGGCGTCGAGTTCGCCTCGGGTGGGTGGGCGGCCCTCGGGCCACTTCGTCTCATCCCAGCCGTGCCCCCAGACGAGGCTGCCGGGGCGGTGCCGGACGTGGGTGGCGATGAGGTCCAGGCATTGGCGCAGGGAGCGGCTGTGGGTGAGGTCGAGGCCGTCGAGCAGCAGCCCGGCGGAGGTGGCGTGCACGTGGGCGTCGACGAAGGCGGGCGCGACGAACGCGCCGTCCAGGTGCACGGTGTCCGCCTCGCCGTAGAGGGCGGTGCCGACGTGGTCGGTGCCCAGCCAGACGACGGTGCCGTCGGCGACGGCCATCGCGGTGGCGTCGGGGTTGGCGGGTGAGTGGATGCGGCCGCCCAGCAGCAGCGTGGTGTTCATCGTGGTCACGCCCGTGATTCAAACAGCGCGCGCACGCCCGCGTGGTCGCGGAGCAGGCTCAGGGCGTACTCGGCGTGTCCCGGTACGTAGCCGTTGCCGATGAGCATCTCGATGTCGGCGGCCAGGCCTTCGGCGCCGAGTGCGGCGGCGGAGAAGGAGGTGGCCATGGAGAAGAAGATGATCGTGCCGCCATCGGCGGTGGCCAGGATCGCGCCGTGCTCGCAGCCCGCGACGTCCACGCACACCACGGTCACGTCGACCTGCTCGCCGATGGCCTCGGCGACGGCGACGGGGTTGCGGGCGTCGGCGATCACGACCTCGTCGGACAGGCCCGCCTCGCGTACGGCGGCGGCTTCCCGCTCGGTGGGGACCAGCGCGACCACGCGGTGGGCGCCTGCTTCCAGGGCGGCCACCAGCGACAGCGAGCCGGACTTGCCGCCGCCGCCGAGTACCGCCACGGCGGGGGCGCGGCCCAGTTCGGCTTCTTTGCGGCGCACCACGCGGCGGGTCAGGGCCGGGGCGCCGCAGACGTCCAAGGCGGACAGGGCGAGCGCGGCGGGCAGGTCCTCGGGCAGCACGGCGGCGATGGAGCGTCCGAACAGGATCGCCTGACCGCGGCAGGGCACCTGCTCGCCGTGTCCGTCCCAACCGGACAGGTCGGTGATGCGCAGCGGGGTCAGGGTGAGGGAGACCAGGGTGGCGATGCGGTCGCCGACGGTGAGGCCGAGTGGGGAGTCGGGGCCGACCTCGGCGACGGTGCCCAGCAGCATGCCGCCGGAGCCGGTGACGGGGTTCTGCATCTTGCCGCGGCCGGTGATGATCTCGGCGACGACCTCGGGAACCCGGTCACCGTGTTCCTCGCGGAGTTGGCGGAAGGAGGCGGCGTCGAGGTTGAGGCATTCGACGTCGACAAGCACCTCGTCGGGGCCGATGGGCGGGTCGGGGTGCAGCCGCCAGGCCTGCTGCGGCAGCACACCGGCGGGTTCCAGCACCCGGTGCAGTCCGTAGCGTGACAGCCCGGTACCACCCGTAACTCCTGCCGCCACCACAAGCACTCCCGAAAGATTTACGTAAATAGGCCGCTATCGCAGCATATCTTTACGCAAAACTGGCGGGTCGGGCAACGCCTCTCAGCGTTGCTCCTCGATATGGAGGACCTCTCCCTCGATCACCGTGGGGTCCGATGGGGCCGGTGTCCTGCGGATTCCGGCCTGCCGGGCGTGGACCTCGGCCCGGCGGGCCAGGCGGCGGCGGATGATCGCGCGGGTGGGCGGCAGCAGCAACAGCAGGCCGACCACGTCGCTGATCAGACCCGGCAGCACCATCAGCACCCCACCGGCCACGATCAGCGCGCCGTCGGCGACCTCGCGCTGCGGCGGGCGGCGGCTGTTCACCGCGTCGCGAAGCTCGACGAAGGCCCGACGTCCCTCCCTGCGCAGCAGGACGCCGCCCAGCAGCGAGGCGGCGATGAGCAGCCCGATCGTGGGCAGCAGCCCGATGGCGTCGCCGACCGCGACCAGCACCACGATCTCGGCGACCGCCGCGAGGACGAGAACAAGCAGGATCGGCATGCCGGAAGGCCTCCTTCGCCGAAGCGGAACTGCCCTGTCAACGCTTCGCGGTTACGCCGAGTTCCCGCTCGCACGCGGCGAGAAGTGTTACCTGAAGTGGGGTTTTTCTCTCCCCACCCCTTGCAGCTCGCTCTCCGTGACCAGCAGAAGCCAGCGTCCCCACGCGAAAGTTCCCCGCCCCGGTGTCGCACGACGGCCAGCGAGGCGCCGCCCGAGGTAAGCGCTCGCCACTCGGCTGCGGTGGGCTTTCGACCCGGAACGTCGACGTTCCCGCACCTGTGCCCGGCCGCGGTCCGCCCTGTTCCCGCCGGCGATCCCCCAGCGAAAGGAACTGCCCCGTGCGGCGATCTCTGCCGCCGATGTTGCGCGCCCTGGCGCACCGCAACTACCGGCTTTGGGCGGCCTCCGACCTCGTTTCGGTGACCGGAACCTGGATGCAGGCCCTCGGCCTGAACTGGCTGATCATGTCGGCCACCGGCTCCCCCACCGCGGTCGGCCTGTCGATCCTGGCGCACGCCGCGCCGATGCTGCTGCTCGGCCCATGGGCGGGTGCCCTGGCCGACCGGCTGCCCGCCCGGCCGCTGCTCACCCTCACCCAGTCGCTGCACGCGCTGCTGTCGGCCGGGTTGGCCGTCATCGCGCTCGGCCACGCCGACCTGGCCTGGGTGTATGCCCTGACGGTCGCGTCCGGGCTGGTCACCGTGTTCGAGGGTCCGGCGTTGGGGCGATTGGCAGGCCAGGTCGCCGGGCGCGGCGACCTCGGCAACGCGCTGGCGCTCGGGTCGGTGGTCAACTCCTCCGGCCGCATCCTGGGCATGAGCCTGGCCGGGGTGCTCATCGGCCTCACCGGGGTGCCCGCCCTGTTCGCGCTCAACGCGCTCAGCTTCGGCGCGGTGATCCTGGCGCTGTGGTCGATCCGCACCCGCGACCTGCACCCCCTGGCCGTGAGCCCGCTCGGGCGGTCGGGGGTGCGCGCCGGGCTGCGCTACGTCGCCGGTGACCGCAGGCTGCTGATCCTGCTCGGCCTGGGTTTCGTGCTGTCCTGCCTTGGCCGCAACTACCAGGTCACGATGGCCGCGATGAGCAACGGCCCGCTGGGCTCGGGTGCGGCGGGTTTCGCGGTGCTGTCCACGGTGTTCGCCGTCGGCACGGTCGCGGGCGGGCTGCTGGCGGCCCGGTTGCGGGAGCTGAGCGTGCGGGTGCTGGTGATCGCCGCGGCGGTGTCCAGCGCGTTGCAGGCCTTGGCGGGCACCGCGACCTGGTTGGCGGTGTTCGCGGTGGTGCTGCTGCCGATCGCGGCGGGCTCGGTGCTGATCGACACCACCACCAGCGCCCGCGTGCAGCTGGACACCGATGAGGACATGCGCGGCCGCGTGCTCTCGGCCTACGGCATGGTCAGCGCCGGTGGGGGTGCGGTGGGCGGTCCGCTGCTGGGCAGGCTGTGCGAACACCTCGGCCCCGGTAGCGCCCTCAACGCCGCGGGTACCGCCTGCGCGCTCGCGACCCTCGTCGCCGTGTCGCTGCTGTCCGCCACCCGAACCGAGCCGCGGCCGCCCGGCGGCCCGGTGCCGCGCCTGTCGATCCGCCGCCTGGCGTCGCGGCGGCCTGCGACCGAGGCGGCCTAGCCCCTCGTCCGCGCGGCGGAATGAGACCGGCCCGAGGAGTGGAGCCCGTGCCGGCGAGGTACACGCCGACCACGTCCATTCCGGCGGCGGGATACGACCCGGCGAAGGGCCGTCGCGATGCGGGTCGGCACGGCGACCCGGTGCGACCGCAGCAGTGCGGACACCGGTATCCGGGCAGCTCAAAGCCGCTGCGGCCACGCTCGTCGCCCACCCTGCCCACAGAGCGGGCAAACGGAAGATTTACGGTTCCGTGCCCGTATGGCAGCATATCTTTACGCGACCTTGAGGGCGAGGAGCAAAGATGACCGCAGTCCATGAGGCGGCCGGCACGGTGGCGGACGCCGTCGCGGAGGCCTTCCACCAGCCCTACGAGTACTCCCGCCGGGAACTCGTCGAACCGGACTGGCGCCGGTTCCCCGGCTGGCGGGATGTCACCGACGCCCAGTGGCGGGATGCCCAGTGGCAGCGCGTGCACTGCGTCCGCAACCTGCGCCAGCTTCGCGCCCTGATGGGGGACCTGCTCGAGGAGCGGTTCTACGACGATCTGCAGAACGATCAGCGCGAGATGGCCACCATGTCGATGCTCATCCCGCCGCAGATGCTCAACACGATGGCCGTACACCAGGCCGGGCTGCCCGGCACCGAGGCGCCCACCGAGCCCGAGTCGTTCACCGCCGCGTTCTACGCCGACCCCATCCGCCGGTACATGCTGCCCGTGCGCAGCGATCGCGATCGGCGCTGGCCCAGCCACCCGCACTCCGAACGCGACTCCCTGCACGAGGCGGAGATGTGGGTGGTGGAGGGCCTGACGCACCGCTATCCGACGAAGGTGCTCGCCGAGTTGCTGTCCACCTGCCCGCAGTACTGCGGCCACTGCACGCGCATGGACCTGGTCGGCAACTCCACCCCGCAGGTCGCCAAGCACAAGCTCGACCTCAAGCCGGTGGACCGCCAGGACGCGATGATCGACTACCTCAAGCGCACCCCCGGTGTGCGCGATGTGGTGGTCTCCGGCGGTGACGTCGCCAACGTGCCCTGGCACCAGCTGGAGGCGTTCCTGATGCGCCTGCTCGACATCGAGACCGTCCGCGACATCCGGCTGGCGACCAAGGCGCTCGCGGGCCTGCCGCAGCACTGGCTCCAGCCCAAGGTCGTCGAAGGCCTGGAGCGGGTGGCCCGCACCGCGGTCCGCCGCGGGGTGAACCTGGCGATCCACACCCACGTCAACCACGCCCAGTCGGTCACCCCGCTGGTCGCCGAAGCCGCCCGCGCGGTGCTCGGGGTGGGGGTGCGCGACGTCCGCAACCAGGGCGTCCTGATGCGCGGCGTGAACGCCACCCCGGACGCGCTGCTGGACCTGTGCTTCGCGCTCCAGGGCGAGGCGAACATCCTCCCGTACTACTTCTACATGTGCGACATGATCCCCAACGCCGAACACTGGCGGCTGGCGGTGTGGGAGGCGCAGGAACTCCAGCACGCGATCATGGGCTACCTGCCCGGCTACGCCACCCCGCGGATCATCTGCGACGTCCCCTATGTCGGGAAACGCTGGGTGCACCAGGTCAGCGAGTACGACCGCGAGTTGGGCATCTCGTACTGGACGAAGAACTACCGCACCGGCATCGAGGTCGACGACGCCGACGCCCTCGACCGGCGCTATCCCTACTACGACCCGATCGCCACGCTGTCGGCCCCCGGCCAGGACTGGTGGTCCGCCCGGGAGTCCTGAGGCCATCCCGGGCACGTCCGCACCGGAGGGCCGAGATAAAACCCGTGGGCGGCGACCGCATGCCACCGGTCGCCGCCCACGGGGCTCGAAACGGACGGGTGCGGCATCCGCTCGGGGCGAATGCCGCATCCGTGGGGGTGGGGTCAGCCGGCTTGCTGCTGGCAGGCCCCGTTGCCGTTGTTCTCGAACGCGTCGCGGCCACCGTCGAAGGCGCCGCCCGCGGCGGCACCGCCGAGGACACCGCCCTGCTCGCCGAGGACTCGGCCGATCTGGCCACCGATCTTGCCCGCCTCGGCGGCGGCGTCTCCGCCGTTCTCACCGGCGAACGCGCCGACCAGCGCGCTGGCCAGCGCCGAACCGCCTGCCTCGCCCGCGGCGCCGCCCGCCTTCTTCCCGAGGTCGGCGCCGACGACCTCGTTGCCCTGGGCGGTGCCGTTCTGGATGCCGGTGAAGCCCGCCTGCGCCCCGCAGTTGATGCCGCCCGCGGTGGCGACGGCCCGGTTCAGAAGCTGCTCGAACAGGCCCCCGTCGATGGGGGCAGGGGCGGGCTGGGCGGGGGCGGCCATGGCCGGGGCGGCGGGCAGCAGGAACGCTCCCACCACCATGGTGCTGCCGATCGCGATACGCAGGGGGTTCGTCGAAGCGGATTGCGCGCGGTGGCGGCCGCGCCTGCCGGTGTCAAGGCTGTGACGACCCATGAGGGTGCTCCTTTGGGTGGGCTGATCTGGAGAATTGCCTCCGCATGCGCGCTCCAACGCCGCGGTCACCTACTCAAACGACAATCCGAGCCCGCACGGTTCACAGGAATGTGCGCTACGGCGCAGAAGAGACGTCACCAGGTCCACAGATCCGGCGAATTGCCCAGATCACGCGCCAAAGCGCGGCGACCCAGGCGGGAGCGGGCGTAGGCGCGGCGCCGGATCTCGCCGATCCACTCCGGCACCGGCGTCAGCGCCGGGTGCACGTTGCGGATCGGGTCGAAGGCGATCGCCGGGTTGTGCTGGTTGGCCACCGGCGCGAGCACCTCCAGCCGCGCCACCTCGCGCCAGCCCCCGAACACCGGCGCCGCCAGCACCGTGAAGGACAGGCCGTCGGTCGCCACCGCCTCCCACACCGCGGCCACCGAGCCGATCGGCTTGCGGCCGGGCCGGTCGGGCACCGCGCCCAGGTGGTAGAGGCGTCCCTCGAAGCGGAACGGCAGCAGGCTGCTGTAGGCGGCGTTGCACCAGTGCCTGCTGGGCAGCGGCAGCCAGCGGGTCGCCATGCTCACCCCGCTGGAGGCCAGCAGCAGGTCGAACAGCCCGCCCGGGGTGTCCGGGTGGTCCACCCGCATCGCCAGGCCCAGGACGTCCGGGTAGGACCGCGGCAGGCCGCCGCCCTTGGACAGGCGCACCACCACCCGCTCCGAGACGCCGGGCGCCAACAGCAGATCCGTCAGGGGATGACGCACCCGCTCCGGCGGCACCAGCCGCCCCCCGCACAGCACCCCTATCGGGTGCAGTGCCCGTGCCGAACGCCACCGCGCGATCGTGCCGAACAACCCCTGCTCACCTCCCTGTCCCGCCCGGGCTACCCCGCGGGCCCCGCCCTCATCCTCCGAGTTTGATCCACCACAGACGAGGTACGTCCTATCAGTGATATTGCTGAGACCTCCCGGCGTCTACCCGCCACAGGCTGATACCTGGTTGCTCATCGACGCGCTGCGCACCGCGGCGATCCCCGCGGGCGCCCGTGTGCTCGACATCGGCACCGGCACCGGTGCGTTGTCCGTGGCCGCATTCAAGGCGGGTGCCGCCGAGGTCACGGCGATGGACGTGTCCCGGCGCGCGGTGTTCGCCGCCCGCCTCAACACCTTCCTGCGCGGCCTGCCCGTGCGGGTGCTGCGCGGCGACGGCTACCGCGCGGTGGTGGGCCAGGAATTCGACCTGATCCTGGCCAACCCGCCCTATGTGCCCAGCGCGGAACCCGACCTGCCCACCGACGGGTCCGCCCGCGCCTGGGACGGCGGGCTGGACGGCCGGACCCTGGTCGACACCCTGTGCGTCAACGCCCCGGACATGCTCGCCGTCGGCGGCACCCTGCTGATGGTCCACTCCGGGCTCTGCGGCGCGGAGGACACCCTGGACCGACTGCGCGACGGCGGGCTGAAGGCCTCGGTGGTCGCCCGGCACATCGAACCGTTCGGGCCCGTGCTCACCGCGCGGGCGCCGATGTTGGAGGAGCGTGGGCTCATCGAGCCCGGGCAGCGGCACGAGGAGTTGGTGGTGATCCGCGGTGACCGACCCGATCCGGCAGGCTGAGCAGCAGGATCGCCGCGTCACCAGGGTGCCCGGCGGCCCCATCCTCATCGAGGGGCCGGTCGAGGTGACCGACCCCGACGGCAACACCGTGGTCTCCGACCGGTTCCTGGTGGCGCTGTGCGCCTGCCGTCGCAGCAAGCGCTACCCGTTCTGCGACACCAGCCACCGTCAGCGGGTGCGCAGCGAGGACTGACCGCGCCGCCACGAGCCGAGCATCCGCTCGGCCAGCCGCGCGTCAAGCACCTCGGTGGCCTGGATGCCGAACACCACGTCCGCCGTCAACTCCGGCTCCCGCGCCACCAGATCCCCGATCACATCGTGACGCATCACCTGCTCGTGCACGGCGTCGGCCTCGATGTGCTCGGTGTAGAACTCCACACACGCCGGGTGCGCGCCCAGCCGCCGCAGCGCCTGCGCCACCCGGGTCACGCTGGGGGAACTGGTGATCTCCACGGAGGCGAACTGGCCCACCAGCGCGCCGCGCAGCGACCGGTGCAGCCCGAACATCGACATCATGTTGACCAGCGCCAGCGGTTCGGCGGGCACGTCGTCGAGGTAGTGCAGGTAGTCCGGGCACAGTCCGGCGCCCGCCATCAAATCCGCCCAGAGCTGGGAGTGCATGCGTTCGGCGCGGCCGCCGCCGTACTCGTCGAACTCCACCGCCACCAGCGCGGCCTTGGCTTTGCCGGTCAGCCGCGGGATGGCCCAGGCCTGCGGGTCGGCCTCCTTGAGGTGGTAGACCGAGCGCTGCACGAAGTACTCCCGCACCTGCCACCACTCGGCGTCATCGCGCAGGTGGTGGGACACACCGCCGCCGGGGACGTGTTCGATCAGCAGCGCCTCCAGTTCGGCGTCGAGATCGCTGCCGCCTTTGACCTCCTCGCGCAGCGCCGACAGGAAGACCCGTTCCATGGCCGCCCGGAACCGCAGCAGTTCCGGCTGCCACTCCCACCCGGCGTCCACGCCAGCGAAGCCCTGGTAGTGCAGCTCGTAGCAGGAGTACAGGGCCAGCGCGAGGTCCTCGCCGAACGGCTCGGCCCGCACCGCGGGGTAGGGCCGGTCGGCGGGTTCGGCGGTCAGCGCCGCCACGACGGCCTCCGACAGGGGGCCACGGGGCTCGGGCAAAGGTGCGATGTTCACACGTCCGGGGTTACCCAGCGCCGCGACGATCACGCCGGGTAGGTGGCCTCGGCGAGCATGTCGACCACCGCGGGCAGACCCCGGTCGGCGGCGCGGAGTTGCCGCACGCTGCCGGTGCCTTCGGTCAGCAGCCAGTCCAGGTATTTGTGCACCAGCGGCAGGTCGCCGGTGTCCTCCAACGCGGGCCGCACCCAGTCCAGCATTTCCCACACCAGGTCGACGGCGTCGACGGTGGTGTGGTGCACCGGGTGCACGGCGTTGCCGCGCAGGCCGTGGCGGGCGGCGGACCACACGGCGGCCGCGGAAAGCTGATCGTCGCCGAAGGCGGCTTCCCGTCCCGCGGCGAGTTCATCGAGTGCGGTGCGGACCAGCGCCCGCGACAGCGCCGCCTGCAGCACCGCCTCCTCCACGGTGGTCGCCGCGTCCGCGGCGCGGAACTCGACGGTGGGCACATGGGTGGACAGCCGCGCCAGCCAGGTCGTCATCCGGTCGTCGGGCAGCGCCCCGCTGTCGACCAGCCGCGTGATGCTGCTGTCGTAGTCGGCGAGCGAGGCGAACCAGGGCGGCACGCCCACGTTGGGCAGGCGGACCATCCGCATCATGCGCCAGCTTGCGTAGCGGGTGTCGCGGCCCTGGTCGAACGGCGAGTTGCCCGACAGCGCGAGCAGCGTGGGCAGCCAGGGGCGCAGGTGGTTGAGCACGGCGACCGCGGTGTGCCGGTCGGAGACTCCGATGTGGACGTGGCAGCCGCAGGACTCGTAGTCACGCAGCACCCACGCATACATCTGGGCGATCTTCTGGTAGCGCTGGTCCAGAGTGGTCGGCGGGGTGACGGCGTCGATGACGGGCAGCCCCACCGAGATCAACGCACAGCCGTTGGCCTTGGCCGCCGCGGCCAGTGCGCCGCGCGCCCGCAGCAGCATGCCCCGCAGCTCCTCCAGCGACGTGCAGGGCCCGGTGGCGGCCTCGACCTGGCTGCGGATGAACTCGGTCTGGAATTCCGTGCGCTCGACCTCGGGTGTCGCGTCGAGCACCTGCCGCGCTCTGGGCACGGTTTGGCCGTTGTCGGGGTCCACGAGGAGGAACTCCTCCTCCACGCCCATGGTGAAGCCGTCGGCGATGTCCACCGTCACCGGATACCCGCCGCGGGCCCGCCGCACAAGTCGACCGTCCCCCTGCTGTGCTTTCGACCACAGCCAGTAAGGTGATCTTGGCGGGGTGATCGGCAGTAACCGCTGGTCCATCCGCTCGTTAGGGTGACACGAGCAGGAGAAGCATAGGTTCGGGCTATCGTCTTGAAGGGCGATTTCGGGTAAAGCGGGGAGGCGGGTATGACCGGTCGGTCGGTCGATCCCGGCTGGCGGCCCGCCCCCGATGCCCCGTCCCGTTCCCGTCGAGCAGGTCTGCCGGGGCGCAGACCCAACTTCGTCGTGATGGTGGGTGGGACGGCGATCGTCACCGCCACCCTGTTCGCCTCCATCGCCACCGTCTCCAGCCAGTACGCCAACCCGCGCTCCGGCCACGGCGACCCGGGGCAGGCGCCGACGGAGTCGGCCACCTCGGCGACGCCCGGCCCGTCCGTCCCGGTCTCGGCTTCGGCACCGCCCGCCGTGGTTCCGGTGAAGACCGTGCAGGACGCTGCGCCCCGCACCACGGTGTTCACCGACCCGGACGGCAGGCCCACCACGGTGACCCTGCCCAGCAGACCCACCACCTCCACAGGCACTTCGAAACCCACCTCGACGGGTTCGCCCTCGCCCACGACCACGTCGTCGGAGACGAGCACGACCGTGCCACCGCACTCCAACGCCACGGTGCCGCCGCAGCCGTCGCCGACGGGAAATTCCCTCGACCCTCGGTGAACCGGCCGGCTAGCCTGGCAGGCATGTCACATCGACATTAGAACTCCCGAGCACCTCCTCCGCGTCTCGCGTCGATCAGGCACGTCCACGACCGAGACGAGGAGAAGACACCGATGATGGAGATACGGCGGATCCGCGAGGACGAGGGTCCGGCGGTGGCGCTGCTGTGGGACCGCATGTGCCGCGAGATTCCCGACGGCGGTCCGCTCGCGCCCGAGGGGCTGCGGCGGATCGCGAACATGCTCAGCGCCTGCGCGTGGCACGACCGCTCGTTCTGCCTGGTCGCCCTGTGCGATGGCCGCATCGTGGGTTTCGCGAACGGCACCTTGGCCGTCGGCGACGGCCTGCTGCCCGGAGCGGTCGGCGAGATCGAGAACTGCTTCGTGGTGCCGGTGGCCCGCAGGATCGGCATCGGCGGCGCGTTGGCCGATGCCGCGTTGGCGTGGCTTCGGGAGCGCGGCGCGCACATCATGCGGCTGGAGATCTGCGCCGACGACGACAAGGGCAAGGCCTTCTGGGCGTCGAAGGGTTTCGAGGCGGACATGGTCTGCATGTCCCGCTACGAACCCGCCTGACCACCACACCGGTGGGGGTGAACCTCAGGTTGAGGTTCACCCCCACCGGGCCTGCTCGGATACCTCCCAGGGCCGTCCCTTCGCGGCACCGAAATGCGGTGGCGCCGGCGGTCTCACCATCGCCGCGGGGTTCGGGCAACGCTCACCGCTGTGGGTCAGCGCTCTGCTGGTCGCCGCCGCGTTCGTCACGGCGGGCCTCGCCTACGCAGCCCGGCGTATCCCGCGGCGGGAGCGGGCACGTGGTCCGGAGCGGCCGCGGGTGTGACCATCGCACCGGCCGCCGGGACCCTCCGGCGGCCGGTGCCGCGTGCTAGGGGGCAGGGGTGTCGGCGGTGTCGAGCGCCGACTCCAACTTGGCGATGTAGGCGCGGACGATGTCGCCGTAGGCATCCTCGTCCAGGGCGTCGAGACAGTCCTTGGCCAACGCCAAGTGGTGGCGGGCCCGGTCGCGGTCGCCGAGCAGCAGGTGGTCCTCGGCGAGGTTGGCGTGCAGCGACGGGTAGAACCCGCGCAGGCTCATGCCCGGGTGCAGCCGGTGCAGGCGCTCCTCGGTGAGCTCACCCGCGGCGTCCAGCGCCACCTGGTCCCAGTGCAGCTTCCGCGCCGGGTCCTCGTGCAAATCCGCCAGGTAGTGGCCGAGGGTGCAGCGGTAGAGTGGATCACCGTCGCCGCCCACCTCGGCCCAGATCGCCAGCAGGCTTTCCCGGGCCGCGGGCGGGTCGCTGCCCTGCAGCATCATCGCCGCGCCGATACGGTTCATGGTCTCGTCGGGACCAGGATCGGTCATGGTGTTTCCCCCTTGTGGTGGTGCTCCCGCCACGCTAGGCCATGGCCCCGACAATTCGGTTTATTCGTGCGGTTTCACCGGGAGGGTTGGCATGCAGGTGCGCAAGATCGGGCAGGTCGAGGTGTCGGCGATCGGTTTCGGCGCCATGCCGCTGTCGGTGGTGCGGCGCCCGGACCGGCAGCAGGCGATCGAGACCGTGCGGGCGGCGCTGGAGGCGGGGGTGACGGTGATCGACGCCGCAGATGCCTACTCCCACGACGACAGCGACTTCGGGCACAACGAGGAACTGCTCGCCGAGGCCCTGCGCGTCGCGGGTGGGCCGGAGGTGCTGGTGGCCACCAAGGGTGGGCATACCCGCGGCCCCAACGGCGAATGGAGGGTCGACGGGCGGCCCGAGTACCTAATGCGCGCCTGTGAGGACTCGCTGCGCAGGCTGGGGGTGGAGGCCATCGGGCTCTACCAGTTCCACCGCCCCGACCCTCGGGTGCCGGTCGCCGATTCGGTGGGGGCCCTGGCGGACCTGCTGGAGCAGGGCAAGATCCGCTACGCCGGGGTGTCGAACTTCGACCCGGAGCAGATCAAGGAGGCCAACGAGATCCTGGGCGGGCGGCTGGCCTCGGTGCAGAACCAGTTCTCCCCCGCCTTCCGCAGCAGCGAGCCGGAACTGCGTTTGTGCGACGAGTTGGGCATCGCGTTCCTGCCGTGGTCGCCGCTGGGCGGCATGGGCGAGGCGGGCGCGCTCGGTTCCCGGCACGCGGTGTTCGCCGACATCGCGGCCCGTCACGGCGTCAGCCCGCAGCGGGTGTGCCTGGCGTGGATGCTGGCCAAGTCGCCGGTGGTGATCCCCATTCCCGGGGCATCCCGCCCGGAGACGATCCGCGACTCGGCCGCGGCCGCGGAGCTGGAACTGTCCCCTGTGGACATCCACGCCCTGGATTCAGCGCAGTGACGACGCGATCAGCACGCCTGCGTAGGCCGCTGCCAGCCCGGCGGTGAGACTCACGGCCACGTTCACCGTCGCCCGGGTCCGCGCGCCGTCCCGCAGCAGGCACACGGTGTCGTAGCCGAACGTCGAGTACGTGGTCAGCGCCCCGCAGAACCCGGTGCCCAGCAGCGCGGTCCACCCACCGCTCGCGGGCATGGCGAGCAGAATGCCGAGCAGCAGCGAGCCCGCCACGTTGACCAGCAGGGTGCCCCACGGAAACGCCGCACCCAGCCGGGCGGCCACGGCGCGGTCGAGCAGGTAGCGGGCGGGTGCGCCCACGGCGGCGCCCGCCGCGACCAGCAGCACGGTCATGAGCGGCTCCGCGCCGCGAGCCGCGCCAGCGCCGAGCCCGCGACCACGCCCGCGAGGGCGGCCGCGGCGGTGCCCAGCAGGTAGAGCAGGCCGATGCCCGGTGTGCCCGCTTCGATCAGGGCCCGCGCGTCGGTCATGGCGGCGGAGAAGGTGGTGAAGCCGCCGAGCACCCCGGTGCCGAGGAAGGGCCGCAGCAGCGGTGGCCGGGGTCGCCGGGCGAGCAGCGTCATCATCGCACCGATCAACACGCAGCCGCCGACGTTGATCAGCCAGGTCGCCCACGGCCAGCCGCCCGGCTGGTGCGGCCACACCTGCCCCAGGCCGTGTCGGGCCAGCGCGCCGAGGACTCCACCGGCGGACACCGCGGCCACCACGACGGCCGGATGCGCGGTGCGAGGGGCATGCGCCGGGGATTCGATCACCAAAGAAGGGCCTCCGCGAAGACTGCGAAGAGTCACTATAGGAGCGGGGTTTCACTCTTTTCAGAATGTGTGACCGGACGCGCGCGTATCGGCCAAAACTGTCATCTGCGACTGTAGAGCCGGGGTTTACCTGTGGTTTAGATTCGGGTGGATCCATGACGCCGGTCGCACGTGCGTCACGAACCTTGCGCGGACTTAACATGGCGCTCACGCTTCAACCAGAGACCTCACCCGAAAGAGTGAGGACGGTCCCGGTCCCCTGCTTATCCGGAGCCCTTCATGACCCGCCGAGTGCTCGCGGCGGTCGTACCGCTGATGTGCGGTCTCGGCCTGCTGCTCCCCGGCGCCATCGCAGGCGCCGACCCGGGCGACCACCCGGCCGCACCGCCGAGTTCCACCGCACCCTGCCCGCACCCGGGCGCCGAGCCCACGGCGAGCTTCGCCGACTCGCAGGGCGACCCCTACGGGGTTGCCCCGACCGGCCCGCCGTGCGAGTCGCAGTACGGCATCGGCATCCTGCCCTGGCCCCCACCACCGCCGCCGCCGTGGCCGACGTTCACCCCTCCCCCGCTGACCACCCGGCCTGCCCCGCCCCCGGTGGTCACCCGCACCCCGGCCCGCCCGGTCGCACCCGCCGCCGAGTCCCCGGCCAAGGCCAGGGTCTACCGGGAGCCGACGCCGTTCACTCCCAGGTCGACGACGTTTTTGCCCGAGACGCTGCCCGCCAAGGACACCCCGGGCGCGGTGGCGCCGTCGCTGGCCCAGCCGCCCGACGTCTACGGCGCGCTCGCGGCCTCGCACCGCTACACGGCGCTGGAGTCGGGCTGGATGATCGCCCTGGTGCTCTCGGCGCTGCTGGCGGCGGGCTGGTTCATCCTGCTGGTGAGCGTGCCGGATATGCGCGGCCGCGACCCGTTGGACCAGGGGCTGACCGCGCTCAGCCTGGAGGCTGACCCGGAGGATGAGCCCGCCGGATGACGCGAGCGCCCGGGTGCGGGCGGAAAACTCTTCCCCGTGCTCTCCGCCGCTCATCTCACTTCCCTGCGCACCGGCCTGCTGGTGTTCCTCGCCGTCGGCGCCCTGCTGTTCCTGCCGGTGATCTGCTGGCACTACGCCCGCTTCGGCCGGGTCGAGCCGCGCCGCTCGCTGATCCTGTACGCGGGGCTGCTCTACGGGCTGGTGGCGGTGGCGCTGGTGTTCATGCCGCTGCCCGACCCGGCGACGGTGTGCATCGACCAGCAGGTCACGCAGCGGCGGCCGTTCCAGTGGGTCGGTGACATCCGCACCGAGATGACCAAGCACGGTCTGCACGGCGTGGGGGCGGCGCTGGGCACGAAGGCGTTCTTCTCCTTCGCCTTCAACATCGCCCTGTTCGTGCCGTTCGGGGTGTTCGTGCGCCGCGCGTTCCGGCGGGGCTGGGCGTGGGCGGTCGGCGGCGGGGCGGCGGTGTCGCTGCTGTTCGAACTCACCCAGCTCACCGGCAACTGGGGCATGTACCCGTGCCCGTACCGGATCTTCGACGTCGACGATTTGATCGCCAACACCGGCGGCGCGGCGCTGGGGTGGTTGATCGCACCGGCGATCCTGGTGGTGCCGAGGCTGCTGCCCGCCGCGGAGTCGATGGTGCTGCCGGGGGTGGTGAGCGTGCCGCGCAGGCTGGGTGCGCTGGTGCTGGACTTCATCGCCTGGGTGGTCCTGATCTTCGCCGGGTACGCCGTGCTCGGTGAGGTGAGCGTGGCGGAGGGCGGTCTGCTGGTGGTGGCCGCCGCGCTGGGTGTGCGGGTGGGGCTGCCGTGGCTGACCGGCGGGTTCACCCCCGGTGGGTGGCTGCTGCGGTTCCGGGTCCGCACCGCCGACGACCGGCCCGCCGGGCTGGGCCGGATCGCGCTGCGGGAGGCGCTGGGCCTGTTCGGGCTGTTCGGCTACCTGGTTCTGTTGCCGGTGGCCGCGGCGGTGCTGCTGCGGGTCTCCGGGGTGGACGCCCGCCGGTTCGTCAGCCTGGAGTCGGTGCAGATCCTGGTGTTGCTGGCGCTGCCGATCGTGCTGGTCGTTTTGATCGGGGCGGTGCTGGTGCCGGCGTTCCGGCGCGATCAGGTCGGCTGGAACGAGTCGCTGTCCGGAACGCGGTGCGTCCCGGTCCGCCACAGCGGTGGTGAACCCCCGCTGACCAGCGCGGACAGCGGGAGTACCACACGTGTAGTCACTGATTCACATGAAACATCAACAGAGGGTGACCGTCACAGGTCGACGCCGAGCAGCGCGTCCACCCCGGACCGCACCAGCGCGGGGGCGGCGGAGTCCCGGCCGGACCTGGTCAGCGCCTCCTCGGCCCAGGCGTCCACCGCGGCCAGCGCCCGGGGGGTGTCGAGATCGTCGGAGAGGTGATCCCGCAGCCGCACCAGCAGGCTCTCGGCATCCGGCCCGGCATCCAGCGACACGGCCTCCCGCCACTTCGCCAGCCGGGCCTGGGCGGTGCCGAGCAGGTCGTCGGTCCAGGCGCGGTCGGTGCGGTAGTGCCCGGCGAACAGCGCCAGCCGCACCGCCATCGGGTCGACCCGGTCGGCGCGCAGGCGGGAGACGAACACCAGGTTGCCCTTGGACTTCGACATCTTCTCGCCGTTGAGGGCGATCATGCCCGCGTGGCTGTAGTGCCGGGCGAAGGGGTGCTCGCCGGTCAGCGATTCGGCGTGCGCCGCGCTGTATTCGTGGTGCGGGAACACCAAATCCGATCCGCCGCCCTGGACGTCGAAGCCCATGCCCAGCCGGTTGAGCGCGATGGCCGAACACTCCACGTGCCAGCCCGGGCGGCCCGCGCCGTGCTCGGACTCCCAGGAGGGCTCGCCGTCGCGGGCCATCCGCCACAGCAGCGCGTCCAGCGGATGCCGCTTGCCCGCGCGGTCGGGGTCGCCGCCGCGCTCGGCGAAGAACCGCAGCATTGTCGGCTCGTCGTAGTTGGACTCATACCCGAACCGGCCGGTGGCGCTGTGGTCGAAGTAGATGTCGGGGTAGCGCTCGTCGTCGACCCGGTAAGCCGCGCCGGAGGCCATCAGCTTGCCGATGGCCTCGACGATCTCCGGGATCGACTCCACCGCGCCGACGTAGTCGTGCGGGGACAGCACCCGCAGCGCCTCCATGTCCTCCCGGAACAGCGCCGTCTCCCGCATGCCCAGCACGACCCAGTCCTCCCGGTCGCGCTCGGCGCGCTCCAGCAGCGGGTCGTCGATGTCGGTGATGTTCTGCACGTAGTTGAGGTCGTGACCGTTGTCCAACCAGATCCGCTGCACCAGGTCGAACGCCAGGTACGTCGCCGCGTGCCCGAGGTGGGTGGCGTCATACGGCGTGATGCCGCAGACATACAGCCGGGCGGTGGGGCCGGGGGTGGTGGGACGGATCTCCGCGGTCGCGGTGTCGAACAACCGCAGCGGACGGGGGGTGCCGGGAAGCCTCGGCACCGGTACCGACGACCAGGTTTGCATACGCCTGACTCTAATCCGCTCGTGAGGGGGCTCTGGAGGTGTTCCGTGGCTCACAACAGGCATGACGTCACGATCTATTCCCGTTGATCGGGGTGACCAGTCGACGGCGACTGTCTGGAGGGGACATGGACGACGACCAGTGGCAGATCGACACCTTGGACCTGTCCGCCTATCTGGCGAGAATCGGCATAGCGGCTGCGCCACAACCGGATCTCGCGGGTCTGCGGTTGTTGCAGCGCTCGCATCAGGAGGCGATCAGCTTCGACAGCGTGACGTCCTTCCTGCACGACCCGGTCAGCCTGGAACTGCCCGACCTTCAGGCGAAGCTGGTGGGTCGGCGCCGCGGCGGCTATTGCTACGAGCAGAACCTGCTCTACTCGGCGGCGCTGACGAGGATGGGCTTCTCCCTGACCCGGCTGCTGGGCAAGGTACTCATCGGCGGCAAGCAGCCGTGGGAGATGGGCCGCACCCACATGGTGAGCCTGGTGCGTTTCGGGGAGCAGCAGTGGATCTCCGATGTGGGGTTCGGCGGAGTCAGCCCGCACGAGCCGGTGCCGCTGGAGGACGGCGCCGAGGTCGAGCAGGACGGCTGGCGGTACCGCGTCGAGTGGGTCGACCGGTGGTATTGGCGGCTGCTGTTCCACGACGGGCAGCGCTGGGAGGTGATGTACCAGGTGCCGATGGTGCCCACCGACCGCATCGAGTACCGGCACGCGAACTTCGTCACCACGAACTGGCCCACCTCGGGCTTCCGCAACAACCTGGTGGCCGCCCGCCCCAACGGCAAGCGCCGCATCCAGTTGCGCAACACCGAGTTGACCGACACCACCTCGGACTGGGCCTCGCAGACCCGTGTCCTGGCGCCCGCGGAGGTGCCGGGTGTGCTGGCGGAGGTCTTCGACATCGACCTCACCGCCGACGAGAGCAGCCGTGTCGTGACGCGGCTGACCGAGAATCCCCAGGGCGCCGTCAGCGGCTGAGCAGGGCGGACGCGCCGACGGCGAGGTCCAGCAGGTCCTCCGGGGCACGGCCCGCCTCCGCCCAGGCCTGGCGGGCCCGGCGCAGCGGTTCCAGTACCGGTTCGGCGGAGAGGGCGAAGGTGCCCCAGTGCATCGGCGCCAGCTTCGCCGCACCGACGTCGGCCGCGGCCCGCACGGCCTCCTCGGGGTTCATGTGGACGTCCTTGAGGAAGGCCCGCGGCTCGTAGGCGCCGATGGGCAGCATCGCGACGTCGATGCCCGGGTAGCGGGCGCCGATCTCGGTGAACCAGTGGCCGTAGCCGGTGTCGCCGGCGTGGAAGAGGCGGGTCTGGTCGGGGGCGGTGATGATCCAGCCGCCCCAGAGGCTGCGGCAGGAGTCGAACAGGCCGCGCCTGCTCCAGTGGTGGGCGGGCACGAAGTCGAAGCGCAGCCCGCCGACCTCGGCGGACTCCCACCAGTCCAGTTCGATGACGTTGCCGAACCGGCGGCGCCTGCACCATTCGCCCAGGCCCGCGGGCACCAGGAGGGCGGTGTCGCGAGGCAGCCGGGCCAGGGTGGGGGCGTCGAGGTGGTCGTAGTGGTTGTGGCTGATCACCACGGCGTCCACCGGCGGCAGCGCGGACCACGGGACGCCGACCGGGGTCAGGCGGGGGCGGACGCCGGGGATGCGGCGCGACCACACCGGGTCGGCCAGCACGCAGCGTCCGCCGGTGCGCAGCACGAACGACGCGTGGCCTGCCCAGGTGATGCCGGTCTGGCCCGGGTTCACCGGCGGCAGGTCCTGCTCGGCGACCGGGATGTTCGCCGCCTCGGCGAGATCGGGCCGCAGGCCGCCGGAGCGCAGCAGCTTCAGCGCCTCGCGCGCCGAGGGCAGCGGCGCGGTGAGCCGGTCGGAGAAGGACCGCGGCCAGCGCCGCGCGGGAACCACCGAGGTCATAGCCCCCAGAATGCCAGACCCGATCGAGGGATAACGATTACCGGCGGTTCATGAGATGATCACTGAGTAGGCGAGATGACCCTTTGTCCATAAATCAATAAGGTGATTTGTCGACAAATCGACAAGGAGTCGGGTTCCCTTCGCGTCGCGGCGTCCCTCCGGCCGGCACATCCGCCGCCGATCCTGCGTGCCGCGCGACCATGCACCCCGAAGCGTCGCCGACGAAAATCGAGCGCGTCGCGGCACCCGGCGTGGTAGGTGTGCTCCGGTGGACACCAAGATCGCCGACGTGCTCGACCGCATGGAGCGCAACCTCGCCGAGCACGCCTGCCACCTGCACCGCGACCGGCCCGGGATGACCGTCACCGAGACCGACGACCTCGTCATCGGCGACAGCGGGCTGCACGACGACACGTTCAACATCGTCGCGACCGCCCGCTTCACCGCGGCGACCGCCGACACCCGGATCGCCGAGACCGTCGGTGTGCTGACCGCGACCGGGCGGCCCTACTCCTGGTGGGTCGGCCCCGCATCGACCCCGCCCGACCTGTCGGCGCGGCTGACCCGCGCGGGGTTGCCCGTCACGGAGTCCGAAGCCGCGATGTGGGCCCGGCTGGACCACATCCCCGACCAGCCGCCGCCCGAGGGCCTGGAGATCCGGCAGGTGCGCACCACGGGCGAGTTGGCCGACTACGCCACGGTGCTCGCGGCGCTGTGGGACCCGCCCGCGGCCACCGTGCGCCGCTTCTTCACCGAGGCGGGCACCGCGGTCCTGTCCCCCGAGTGCCCGGCCCGCTATCTACTGGGCTACCACCGCGGCGAACCGGTCTGCTCGGCCGAGGTGTTCCTGCACGCCGACGTCGCGGGCATCTACAACATCGCCACCCTCGCCGCGCGGCGGCGCCGCGGATTCGGCGGCGCGATCACCCTGGCCTGCCTGCGCACCGCCATCGACGCCGGTTACGACACCGCCGTCCTCCAAGCCTCACCCGAGGGCGAACCGGTGTACGAGCGGCTGGGATTCCACGCCTGCGGCCGCTTCGTCGAGCACGCGATCCGGGGCTAGAACACCGGCCACGGAATCGCGGGCCACTCCCCGCCCGGGGCGGGGAACCTGCCCTCGGCGAGGAACCGGGCGATGCGGTCGTCGAAGGCCTGCAGCTCCTTCTTGGTCAGGTGCTCGGCCAGCTTCTCGCCGAGACCGTCGTGCAACCCGGCCCGCAGCCGCTCCAGCAGATCGATGCAGTCGGCGGGCAGCGCCTCGCCCAGCCAGCCCCACAGCACGGTCCGCAGCTTGTCCTCGGAGTTCAAACACACCCCGTGGTCGACGCCGTAGACCGTGCCGTCGCGGGAGCGCAGCACGTGCCCGCCCTTGCGGTCGGCGTTGTTGATCACGATGTCCAGGGCGGCCAGCCGTCGGATCGCCGGGTCGTCGGCGTGCACCAGCAGCGCCGGGCTGCCGTGGCGGTCATGGGCCCGCAGGACCGTGCGCCACCCGTCGGGCACCTCCGCGGGCGGCACCACGTCGACCAGCGCGGAATCCTCGTCGGTGTCCACCCACAGCTGAACCATGCCTGCACCGAACGGCCCGTCCCGCAACACCGTCGGCGGCACCAACCCGAGCCCGGCGGCCTCGCTGATCAGGTAGGTCGCGACCTCGCGGCCCGCGAGCGTGCCGTCGGGAAAGTCCCACAGCGGACGCTCACCACGGACCGGCTTGTACACGCACTCGGCTTCCAGGCCGTTGCCGGTGATCGTGCAGAACAGGGTCGCGTTGGAGGCGTCGACCAGCCTGCCCTGCACCTCGATCTCACCGCTGCGCAAAAGCTCGCCCGCCGCGTCGTCACTCAGCCGTACCCCCACGAGACCAGCTTAGGTCTCGGGGGTCTCGCTGCGCCGGTAGCCGTTCTGCCGCGGGCAGATGTGGCCCTCGGAGTCCAGCGGCTCGCTGCACAGCGGACAGGGCTTGCGCCCGGCGGCGACCACGCGCTCGGCGCGTTCGGCGAACGCGCGGGCCTGCAGCGGGGTCAGGAAGACCCGCACGGCGTCGGGGCCTTCCTCGGTGTCGTCGAGGACGACCGATTCGTCGATCTCCTCCTCGGTGGTCGCCAGCAACTCGATCACCACGGCGCGGGTGTCGGCGTCCCAGCCCAAGCCCATGGTGCCGACGCGGAACTCTTCCTCGACGGGCACCTCCAGCGGCTCGGTGTCCACGGTGCCCTCGGGGGCGGTCGGCGGCGGCACCTCGGCGCCGAACCGGCGCGCCACCTCCTCGAGGAGCGCGCCGATACGGTCCGCGAGCACGGCCACCTGCTGTTTCTCCAGCATCACGCTGACGGTCCTTGCTTCCTCGACCGCCTGCAGATAAAAGGTGCGCTCGCCTGGCTGCCCGACGGTTCCGGCGATGAACCGTTCGGGCTGGCGGAAGACATGAATGACACGGGCCATAGCACTACCGACCCTAGAGGACGGCCAACGCCGAAGCAGGGCTATCCCGAGGAAATTGGGCCCACGCCACTACGGTAGGCGTTGATCGCTAGGCCGAACGGTATGTGATTCACGCCGCGATACCTCGCGCCGGTCACGTTCCGCACCCTACGGTTCACCGTTGCGCCACCGCGGCGCAACGAGTACGGCGTCGGAGTCGTTGAGACTGGGTCCGGTCGCGATGGGGATGGAGGCACAGCAGGTGGCCAAGTGGGTCCGAAGCGAGTTCGATGAGCGAGAACATGCCGTGGCCGAGGACGGCGGTGGCGATGTGCTCGTGGCGGAGTTCCTCACCGATCACGACACCGTCGAGGACACCGGCCCCATCCCGGCCATCATCGAAGCGGTCGAGGCGCTCTGCGGTGCCCGCCTGACCGTCTCCAGCGGCCGCCACGCGGGCAAGGCCGCGCGGTGTGAGCGGTGCGTGATCGTCGTCCGCGCCAGGGAGACACTGCGGGATCTTCCCGACTTCGACGACGAACCCGAGCGCTCCGGCTGGTTCGGCCGCCTGCGCCGCACGAAGAAGACCGACGCCGCCCGCCCCACCCCGGACACGCTGCCGCGCTACTCGCTGCGCGCCGAGTCCACTGTGGATTGAGTTAACGGCTATTGCGGGCGCAGGTACGCTCGCAGGCGTGGTGAAGATCGCACCGTATGGAGCCTGGGAGTCACCTATCGGCGCCGAGCAGGTCGCCGCGGCCGGTTCCCGGCCGTTTTGGGTGGATGTAGCCGACGGACAGGTCTGGTGGACCGAGAGCCGTCCCGCCGAGGGCGGGCGACTCGCCCTGCTGCGGCACACCGAGGCAGGGACCAGCGAGGTGCTGGCCGCGCCGTGGAACGTCCGCAACCGGCTGCACGAGTACGGCGGCAGGCCGTGGACGCTGTTGGGCGGTGCGCGGTTCGCCTTCACCCACTGGGACGACCAGCGCATCTACGTCGCGGAGCCGGACGGGCAGCCCCGCCCGATCACCCCGGCACCCGCCGAACACCACGGCGTGCGCTACGGCGACCTGGTGGCCGGGCCGCAGGGCACCGAGGTGTGGTGCGTTCGGGAGACGGTGACCGGCAGCGGCCGCGCCGACGTCCGCCGCGACCTGGTGGCCGTGCCCGTCGACGGCACCGCGACGGTGCGGGTGCTGGCCGCGAGCCACCACTTCCTGACCGCCCCGAAGCTGAGCCCCGACGGCGGGCACGCGGCGTGGATCGGCTGGAATCACCCGCAGATGCCGTGGGACGGCACCGAACTCTGCGTCGCCGCCGTCGGAGACGACGGCATGCTGGGCGAGCACCGCGTGCTGACCGGCGGCGAGACCGAATCGGTCTGCCAGTTCGAATGGGCCTCCCCCGACGCGCTCTACGCCGTGACCGACCCGAGCGGCTGGTGGAACCTGCACCGCGTCGGCCTCGACGGCACCCGCACCAACCTGGCGCCGCTGGCCGAGGAGTTCGGCGGCGCGCTGTGGGTCAACGGCGCCCGGTTCTTCGTGCCGCTGGGCGGCGGCAGGCACTTGGTGAACCGCCGCGGCGGACTCGCCGTGCTGGACGAAACCGACGGCACCGTCACCAACGTGCCCGGGGTACCACCGGTGTGGCGGTTCGACCTCGGCACCGACGGCACCGTCGTGGCGGGCATCGGCATGGGCCCCACCCAGCATCCCGCGGTCTTGCGCGTGGACCTGGCGGGCGGTGACACCACCACGCTGAGCACCCGACCCGAGAGCCTGCCCGACCCGGCCTACCTGCCGACGCCGCGGGAGCTCACGGTCACCTCGCCGGACGGCGCGCAGGTGCCGGTGTTCCTGTACCCGCCGCACAATCCCGACTTCGCCGCGCCCGATGGCGAGTTGCCGCCGCTGCTGGTGCATGTGCACGGCGGCCCCACCTCGCATGTGCTGGGCACCCTGGACGCGGAGATCGTGTTCTTCACCAGCCGTGGTTTCGCCGTCGCCGCGGTCAACTACGGCGGCTCCACCGGCTACGGCAGGGCCTTCCGGGAGCGGTTGCGGGAGAACTGGGGCGTGGTGGACGTTCACGACTGCGCCGCGGTCGCCGAGTCACTGGCCGCCGACGGCGTGGTGGACGCCGAGCGGATGGCCATCCGCGGCGGCAGCGCCGGTGGCTGGACCACGGCGGCATCGCTGACCACGGTGCGGACCTACCGCTGCGGCACGGCGCAGTTCCCCATCCTGGACCTGCACGGCTGGGCCAACGGCGAAACCCACGACTTCGAGTCCCGCTACCTGGACAGCCTGGTCGGCCCCCTCCCGGAGACCCGGCAGCGCTACCTCGACCGTTCGCCCAGCAACCGGGTGGACAAGCTGGCCGGTCCGATCCTGCTGCTGCAGGGCCTCGAGGACGAGATCTGCCCCGCCGAGCAGACCGAGCGGTTCGTCAAAGCGTTGGACGGCACCGGCATCCAGCACGCCTACGTGCCATTCGAAGGCGAACAACACGGGTTCCGGCGCGCGGAGAACATCATCGCCGCGCTGCAGGCGGAACTGTCCTTCTACGCCCAGATCCTCGGCTTCGACGCACCCGGTGTGCCGCGGCTGGAGCTGCGGTCCTAGCGGTCGGAGGACGGCCACACATACGGCAGGTCGTCGGGGTGCTCGTCGCCGAAGACCGGCCGGTAGAAGGCGGGGTCCTTGCGCAGCAGCGCCGAGCGGTGGCTGCGGTGCAGCGCCTCGTCACCCAGCCACGGCGGCAGTTCGCCCGCCGCCGCCAGTTCGGCCTGGCTGCGCGGGGTGAGGCCGACCTCGGCGGTCATGCTGACCGCGCAGGTGTCGGCGCGGCCGGTCGCGGTCCAGGTGCGGCAGACCTCCAGCCCATAGCGGACCAGGGCCTCCGGGTAGCCGGTCCACATCTTCGCGGCCGGGTGGTGGCGCCAGCCGTACCCGGGGACGGTGAGCGCGCGCAGCACCTGGAGGGTCTCCACGCGCTGCTTGCCCAGCCGCCGCGGATCGAGGACGGCGGCGCTGGCGGCGAAGTCGGGGTAGGGCAGGAAGGTCTGCATGTGTCGTTGTTCACCGGCTCCGCGGCAGGCCCGGTCCGTAGGGTCGAGCCATGGGGAAGGTGTACGAGCGGATCGACGGGCGGCTTCGGGAGTTCATCGAGGCACAGCCCCTTTCTTTGTCGCCACCGCACCGCTGACCGGGGATGGGCACGTCAATCTCTCCCCCAAGGGTCGCTCGGGAACGCTGGTCGTGCTCGATGAGCTGACCGTGGCCTACCTGGACTTCGGCGGCAGCCACGCCGAGACCATCGCGCACCTGCGGGAGAACGGGCGGATCACCGTCATGTGGTGCGCCTTCGACGGGCCGCCCAGGATCGTGCGGGTACACGGCACCGGAGAGCCGGTGTTCCGCGACGACCCGCGCTGGGCGGAGTTGGTCGGACGCTTCGGCGACGCCGACGGACCCGCCCTTCGGGCGGTGATCGTGGTGCGGGCGAAGCTGGTCAGCGACACCTGCGGGTACGCGGTGCCGCTGATGGACTACCGGGCGGACCGGACGATCCACGCGCAGTATTTCGGGAAGAAGACCGATGAGCAGTTCGCCGAGTACTGCGAGTCGAAAAGCCACAACGCCGTGAGCATCGACGGGCTGCCCGCGTTGCCGCTGCCCCTTCCACCCCGCAGAAACTAGCTGGTGGACAATCCCCTCCGCTGTGGTGAACTCGTCTCTTCGCACAGCAGGGGGAGGTACTGGATGGACGGTTTTCTCGGCCGGTCCCGCATCGTCGCACCGCCGGGCTGGAGCCGGTGGCTGGTGCCGCCCGCCGCCCTGTCGGTGCACCTGGCCATCGGGCAGGCCTACGCGTGGAGCGTGTTCAAACCGCCGCTGGAAGGTTCCCTGGGCCTGTCCGGGACGGCCAGCGCGCTGCCGTTCCAATTGGGCATCGTCATGTTGGGCCTGTCCGCTGCCTTCGGTGGGCCGCTGGTGGAACGCAACGGACCCCGCTGGGCGATGTTCGTCTCCACCGTCTGCTTCTGCTCAGGCTTCCTGCTCGCCGCGCTGGGCGTCTACACCGCCCAGTACTGGCTGGTCGTACTCGGCTACGGCTTCGTCGGCGGCATCGGCCTGGGCATCGGCTACATCTCCCCGGTGTCCACGCTGATCAAGTGGTTCCCGGACCGGCCCGGCATGGCCACCGGCATCGCCATCATGGGCTTCGGCGGCGGCGCGTTGATCGCCTCCCCCTGGTCGGCGGCGATGCTGGAGGGCTTCGGCCGCGACACCACCGGCATCGCCAAGACCTTCCTGGTGCACGGCCTGGCGTATGCGGTGTTCATGTCGGTGGGGGTGCTGCTGGTCCGGGTGCCCGCCGACGGCTGGCGACCCGCCGGGTGGCAACCGGTGACACGCACGGCCCGGCTGATCACCACCGCGAACGTCTCGGCCCGCAACGCGATCCGCACCCCGCAGTTCTGGTGCCTGTGGGTGGTGCTGTGCTTCAACGTGACCGCGGGCATCGGCATCCTGGAGAAAGCCGCGCCCATGATCAGGGACTTCTTCGCGGGCACCACCGCCGCCGTCGGCGTCGCGGCCGCCGCGGGGTTCGTTGCGCTGCTGTCGCTGACCAACATGATCGGCCGGTTCGTGTGGTCGTCGGCCTCCGATGTCATCGGGCGCAAGAACATCTACCGCGTGTACCTGGGCGTCGGCGCGCTGCTCTACCTGGCGATCGCCCTGCTGGGCAGCACCTCCAAACCGCTGTTCGTGGTGTGCGCCATGGTGATCCTGTCCTTCTACGGCGGTGGTTTCGCCACCGTCCCCGCCTACCTCAAGGACCTGTTCGGCACCTACCAGGTCGGCGCCATCCACGGCCGCCTGCTCACCGCGTGGTCACTCGCGGGTGTCCTCGGGCCGCTGATCGTCAACGCGGTCGCCGACGCGGAGAAGGCCGCGGGCAAGACCGGGCCCGCGCTCTACACCAACTCCCTCTACATCGTCACCGCGCTGCTGGTCGTCGGCTTTATCGCCAACGAACTGGTGCGACCGGTGCACGAACGCTTCCACGAACCCGCACCGAAGCCCGCCCTGAGCGGAGGCGCCCATGTCTGACCGTGCGTTGATGGTCTTCGCCTGGCTGTGGGTGGGCCTCCCCTTCGCCTACGGCCTGTACCAGCTGATCACCCGCGTGACGCAGCTGTTCACGAACTGAAAGCCCGGTGGGCGGCGGCAGCGCCACCCACCGGGCCTTCTCCTAGCGGAACATCGTCACGTTGTCCCGCGCCCACCGCGCGAAGCCGTGGGCCGGGCGCCCGAGGACCTCCGCGACCGTGGTCGTGGGTGCGGGCGGGTCGGTGGCCCAGCGGACGAAGTAGCCCATGATGTGGTCGACCGCCCAGTCCGGGATGCCCAGGGCCATCAACTCCTGGCGTTCCTCGTCGTGGCTCACCTGCTCGACCCGCAACGGCGCGCCCAGCGCCGCCCCGATCGCGGCGACCTGCTCCCGGTGAGTGATGGGCTCCGGGCCGGTGAGCGTGTAGGCCTTGCCCTGGTGTCCGTCCTCGGTCAGCGCCGCGACCCCCACCGCGGCGATGTCCTCCTCGTGCACCGGAACGCCCGCCACATCCGGGTAGGCCAGGCGGACCACGCCCGCCTTCACCCCCGGCGCCCACATGCCCTTGTTGCCCGCGAACTCACCGGGCCGCAGATGCGTCCACTCCAGACCCGACTGCTCCACCGCCTCCTCCACCGCGCGGTGCTCGGCGGTGTCGGTGCCCCTGGTGACGGCGTCGGAGGACAGCGTCACCACCCTCCGCACCCCGGCCGCCTTGGCCACCGCCACGACCTCCTCGGCTGTGCCGAAGGCGGGGAACAGGTACAGCCTGTCCACTCCGGACAGCGCCTGCGTCAGGCTCTCCGGAGCTTCGAGGTCACCCCGCACCACCTCGACACCGGAGGGCAGGCGGGCCGCCTCCGGATTGCGGGAGGTCGCCCGCACCTTCTCGCCCTTGGCCACAAGCTGGTCGACCACTCGGCGGCCGACCGAGCCCGTTGCCCCGGTTACCAGAATCAAACTTCTCTCCTTCATCGTTGGACGGATCAGCGGCTGAGCCGCTGATAGCGACGGATCGACAGCGGCATGAAGATCGCCACCAGCAGCGCGGGCCACAGCAGCGCCATCAGCATCGAGTTCTGCGCCACCCAGGAATCGCCGCCGAACCCCGGATTGCCGAACAGCTCCCGCGCCGCGGACACCGTGGCCGACAGCGGGTTCCACTCGGCGATGGTGCCCAGCCAGCCCGGCATCTGCTCCGGCGCGGCGAAGGTGTTGGCGAGCATCGTGATCGGGAACAGCAGGCCGTACATGTTGTTGGCCGTCTCCGGGCTCGGCGAGACGAGCCCGAGGTAGATGCCCACCCAGATGAACGCGAACCGCAGCAGCAACAGCAACAGGAACGCGGCCAACGCCGAACCGAGACCGTGGTGGAACCGCCAACCCACCGCGAGCCCGCACAGCACCAGCACGAGCAGGTCCAGCACCGAGTTGATCATGTCGGCCACGCTGCGGCCCGCCACCACCGCCGAGGGCGCCATCGGCATCGACCGGAACCGGTCGGTCACCCCACGCGCGGTGTCGGTGACCACCCCGACCATGGTGTTGCCGATGCCGAACATCATGGCCATGCCGAACATGCCCGGCATGAGGAACTCGCGGTAGTCGCCGCCGCCGTGCACGACCATGGCGCTGCCGAAGATGAACCCGTACATCACCACCATGACGATCGGGAAACCCAGCGCCCACACCACCCGCGCCGGTTCCCGCACCCAGTGCAGCAGGTCGCGGTAGGCGATCGTCCAGGTGTCGGCCAATGCCCACCGGAGCTTCGACGCACCCCGTGGTGCCGCGATGGTGGTCATGCCGCCACCTCCGCCTCGGCGTCGTCGGCGCGGTGACCGGTGAGGTTGAGGAACACCTCATCCAGGGTGGGTCTGCGCAGCCCGATGTCCTGCACCGCGATCTCCGCCGCGTTCAGCGCGGCGAGCACCTCGGCCAGGGTGGACACCAGGTCCTGCACCGGCGCGCTGACCGTGTGGGTGTCGGCGTCGGTCTCCGGTTCGGCGGCGCAGACCCGGCGCAGCACCGCCGCCGCGGTCTCCAGGTCGGCGGCGCGGTAGAGCTGCACGTCGATGCGGTTGCCGTGCAGCTTGGACTTCAGTTGCGCCGGGCTGCCCTCGGCGATCACCTTCCCGTGGTCGATCACCGAGATGTGGTCGGCCAACCGGTCGACCTCGTCGAGGTAATGCGAGGTGAGCACCACCGTGGTGCCGCCGGAGACCAGCGCGCAGACCGACTCCCACACCTCGTTGCGGTGCCGAGGGTCGAGCCCGGTGGTGGGTTCGTCCAGGAACAGCACCTGCGGGGCCATGATGAACCCGGCGGCCAGGTCCAGGCGCCGCCGCATGCCACCGGAGTAGGTCTTGAGCTTCTTGCCCGCCGCGTCGACGAGGTTGAACTGCGCCAGCAGTTCCTCGGCGCGACGGCGGGCGCCGCGGGCACCGAGGTGGTAGAGCCTGCCGAACATCACGAGGTTCTCCCTGCCGGTGAGCGCCTCGTCCACCGCCGGGCTCTGCCCGGTCAGCCCGATGCGGAACCGCACCTCCGCGGCGTGCCGCGCGACGTCGAGACCCGCCACCTCGGCCCGGCCGCCGTCGGCGCGCAGCAGCGTGCTCAGGATGCGCACCGCCGTCGTCTTGCCCGCACCGTTGGGCCCCAGCAGCCCGCAGACGGTGCCCGTTGGCACCGCCAGGTCGAGTCCGTCCAGTGCCTTGGTCTTGCCGAACCGCTTGCGCAGGTCTTCGGCAAGTACCGCGTACTCCATCCGATCCCCCTTCCCCAAAACAACTGAGTACACTGTACCACGTACAGCGCACGCAGTTATATCATGAGGACCACCATGACTGACAACAGCGGGAACACCGACGCCGAGAAGCGCGCCATGGAGCTGCTGTGGCGCCCGAGGGAACCGGCGACCCGCGGCCCCAAACCCGGCTTGGACCTCGCGCGGATCGTGCGCGCGTCGATCGAGATCGCCGACAGCGAGGGAGTCGACGGCCTGTCCATGCGCCGCGTCGCGGACAAACTCGGCGTCGGCACCATGACGCTGTACCGCTACGTGCCGGGAAAGACCGAACTGGTCGGCGCCATGCTCGATACCGTCGCCACCGAACTGACCTTCGAGGACTCGGGCACCTGGCGTGAACGCCTGGAATCCTTCGCCCGCCAGCAGTGGGACCAGTACCACCGCCACCCCTGGATGCTGTCCGTGGACACCGGTCGCCGCAGGCTGCTCGGCCCCAACGAACTGGCCTGCTACGACGCGCTGCTCACCGCGACCAAGGCCACGGGCCTGCCGCCCGCCCAGGTGGTCCCCCTGGCCAGCGTCGTCACCGGCTACATCCAAGGCGCGGCTCGCGAGGCCGTGGAGGCCACCCAGACCGAGAAGAAAACCGGCATCTCCGACGACCAGTGGTGGGGCGACCGGATGTGGTACTGGGACCAGGTCGTCGACGTGGTCTACCCGACGTTGACCGAGATGTGGGAGAGCGGCGCGTTCGACGAGTTCGTGAACAACTTCGAGTTCGGCCTGCAACGCGTCCTGGACGGCATCGACGCCTTCGTCACGAAGGCTTCCGCAGAGTGACCCGCCACAACCTGCGCGGCAACGCGCCCTCCTCGCAGTCGGCGATCTCCACCAACTCCGTGCCCGCCGACAGCCGGTCCACCAGCGCCCGGTCGAAGAAGTGCACCACGAACCCGCCGCTCTCCCACCGGTCGTCCCCGTGGTCGACGCCGACACCGAAATGGGCATCCCCGGTGTGCCGCACCGCGTAGACATGCCAGCCACCCGGCCGCAGCACCCTGGTGATCTCCGCCGAGATCGCCTCCAACTGCGCCGTGCTCAGATCCATGCACAGCAGCATGTGCGAATACACCGCGTCCACACTCGCATCCGGCAACGGGATCGGCTCGCGGATATCGTGCCGCGCCACCGTCAGCCCGCCCTCGAGCCCCTCCGCCGCGGCCCGCACCCGGATCGCCTCCAGCCCCTCGGCGACATAGTCGGTGGCCTGCACGCTCAACCCCGCGCGCAGGAACGGCAGCGTGTCCCGACCCTGACCGGCCCCGAGTTCCAGCACACCGCGGACACCGCGGGCGGCGAACAGTTCGATGGCGTGGCTCGCGGCCGCGCTGGGCGCGAGCCCGTACATGTCGGGGTTGTCCCGGTAGATACCCCGCCAGTGCTCGCGCTGGTCGCTCATCCCCCGGCGGACCAGCCGTAAACGCGTTCCAGCCGCACACGCACGACCAGCCGCTTCTCCGAGATCATGGCCGCGCGGTACTCGTCCCAGTCCGGGTGCTCCCCCGCGATCGACCGGTACAGCGCCACCAATTCCTCCGCGGCCGCATCCCGCGGATCGGTGGTCACCGCCGACAACTCGGCGGTGCCTTCCCCGACCGCGTAGGTCCAGAAGTCCGCCGACGTCACATACAGACTCGCCCGCGGATCACGCCGCAGGTTGCGCACCTTGACCCGGTCCTCGGTCGTGGACACCCGCACGGTGTCCCCGTCCACCGCGTAGGACACGTTGGACAGTTGCGGCCGCCCGTCCCGCTTCAGAGCCACCAGCACCCCGCGGTTGCTCTCGTGGATCAGCGTCCACAGCGCCTCGTCACCCATCGCCGCCTCTTCTCCCTCGATGCTCCCGCCCCATCCTGGCACCGATGTCAGGGCAGCGTGAGAATCGCCGGACCCGCCTCGGTGATCGCCACGGTGTGCTCGAAGTGCGCCGCCCGGCTGCGGTCCACGGTGCGCAGCGACCAGCCGTCCGGCTCGGTGATGAACACGTCGAAGCCGCCCGCGATGAACATCGGCTCGATCGCCACCACCAGGCCGGGACGCAGCCGCATCCCCTTGCCGGGCGTGCCCTCGTTGGGAACTGGCGGGTCCTCGTGCAGTGCGCGGCCGATGCCGTGGCCGCCGAAGCTGTGCGGGATGCCGTAGCCGCGGGACCGCCCCACCGCGGCGATCGCGGCGGAGATGTCGCCGATCCTGGCGTCCACCGTGGCCGCCGCGATGCCCGCCTCCAGCCCCAGTCGCGTGTTGTCGATGAGCTCCAGATCGTTCTCGTCCACGGCACCGATGGGGAAGGTGATCGCGGAGTCCCCGTGCCATCCGTCGAGTTCCACGCCGCAGTCCACGCTGAGCAGGTCGCCCTCACGCAGCCGGTACGGGCCGGGCGGCCCGTGCACGATGACTTCGTTGACCGAGGTGCAGATGACTCCGGTGAACGGCGTGTCCGCGAAACTCGGCTGGTAGCCGAGGAACGAGGGCTTGCCGCCTGCCTCCCGCATCACCGAGTGCGCCACCTCGTCGAGTTCTCGCAGCGACACGCCCGGCGCCGCCGCCCGCCGTGCGGCGGCCAAGGCGTTGGCCACCACCCGGCCCGCCTCACGCATGGCGACCAGTTCGGCCTCGGTTTTCAGCTCGACCACGAAGTGCCCCTCCTGCCCAATTCTTATACCGGTATTAGTATCACAGGCATGGTGAGGCCTCCACTGAGCATGCTGGACCGGGAACGGGGCGAACGGCTGGGCGCCATCCTGCGCACCGCCCGGGGTGAACGGAGCATGGTGCAGATCGCCACCGCCGCAGGCATGTCGGCCGAGACCCTCCGCAAGATCGAGACAGGTCGGATCGCCACCCCCGCGTTCTTCACCATCAGCGCCCTGGCAGGCGTACTGGGGCTCTCCCTGGACGAACTGGCCGGACACTGCGAGACACCGGGATCGATGTCGGCCTGAGACACCCGGTCCGGCCGAGCAGCACTCGATCGAGGAACCGGACCCACTCCCCCACCGCAACGCGTGATCTTGCATCAACGGGTCGGGCAATTGCCGGTCAGCCACATGCTGCAAGCTCAATCGATCATGGCTATCCACTGCACCGTCACGGATGCGGCCCCACATTCAAACCCGACCGCGAGGCTGTGAGCCGGTGACCCCCGCGCTCCGGGCGAGCGACCTCCACCACGCCTACGGCAGACGATCCGTCCTGCGTGGCCTCGGCTTCCACCTGCACGCAGGCTCCGGGGTGGGAATCGAGATGATCTTCCGGTCACGGACGGTTCGCCTCTTGGTGGTAACGCTGAGAGCTCAGTCCTACGGTTCGGTGTTACCCGGCGTGGACATGGAGTGGGTGGCGGGGTCCACACGGACATGTGGTTTGGATCGATGAAAGCCGATCCGAGCCTAGCGCTCAATCACGGAGCTCAGGGTAAGAACTGCGGACCGTTACAGCGTGAATAGCGCAAACGGTTCCCGGTAGCACTCGTTCGTGATTTCATCTGGTATGCGCTTTCCAGCAACTTATCCCCTTTAGGGTTTTCGGACTGTTGCTCCCGCAACTACGGCCTATTGTGATTCCGCAGTGACCCAATCATGACCCACTTGTTACCACCGCACGTGGGCTGGCCGAAATGACCCCGACTGCATTTCGGTCCGCCGCCCCGGTCGAGGAGTTGAGAGCACATGTTGGCATGCCGGAAAGCACTGTTCCTGGGGGTTGTACTCGGCTTGCTGGCAGCCATGACCTGGTCGTACCCTGCGGCCATCGCCGAACGCTGGCCGGACAGGATCAAAGTGTTCGTGGCGAACAGCGGTTCGAACAACGTTTCTGTCTATACACCTCGACTGGGCCAAGTTGTGGCCACGATTCCGGTCGGGAAATATCCGACCGGAGTGGGATTGTCGCGTTGCGGGAACAGTGTTTATGTCGCCAATGAATCCTCCAACACGGTTTCGGTGATCGACATCCGCAGTTCCTCGGTCGTGGCGACCGTGCCGGTCGGCGCCAATCCCTTCGGCGCGACGGCCAATGGCAGCAACGCCTACGTGACCAACAACGGCTCGGACACGGTCACCGTGATTGACGTGGCAAGCAACGAGCCGGTGGGGACGATCCCGGTCGGGCGGCTGCCACATACCCCGATGGTGACCCCCGACGGCCAATACGTCTACGTCACCAACAGCGGCTCGGCCAACGTGACCGTCATCGACACCTCGACCAACGAACCGACCGAGACGATCCCCGTCGGCCAGTCCCCCTCGGGGATCGCCATCAACCACGAGGGCGACAAGGCCTATGTCTCCAACAGCGGGGATAACACGATCACCGTGATCGACATTCCGAGCAACGAACCGACCGAGACCATCCAGGTGGGGTCCGGCCCGCTCGGTGTGTCGATCACACCGGACGGCTTCGGCTATGTGGCCAACACCCTGGAGGACACCGTGTCGGTGATCGACGACGACGCGGAAGGCACGCTGGCCAACGTCGCCGCGGGCGACCAACCGGAGGGTTCGGCCGCGGCCCCCGACAACAGCTTCGTCTACATCACCAACACGTCCAGCAACAGCATGACCATCATCGACGCCAAGACGAACAACCCCGTCAACACCGTCGCGGTCGGCAGCAAACCGGAGGGCGTGGCCGTGTCCTGCTGAACCTGTTCGGGCACTCCCCTGTCCACGTCCCCGTCCGCCGCGAACCCGGCGCTCCAGCTGTCGCTCGCCCTCAAGGCCGATCTTTTGACTTGTTCGCTCACTTAGTCAACGGTGACCAGTTAAATTCAGTTAACACTGAAGTAATAGAAGCAATAAATCAGCAGGGCGGCGTGCCTTGTGCCGTGGTCCGCGCAAGTGATCCATCACTGACTCAGCCAGGTGATAGATCCCCACATTGGGGATGTCTCCAACGTGAGCGTGTGAGAAATGCCATTCTGGACACTTCCGCAGGGAAGGAGATCCTCATGGCGATCGACGTACGTGCCGAACGCGTGATCAAACAGCCTGTCGACAAGGTCGCGGAGTACGCGATGGACTGGCGACACGACCACGAGTGGACCCAGGGGATCACCGAGGCCAGCCTCACCAGGGAGTCCGAGACCGGCGGGTTCGGTGAGGGCGCCGAGGTCACCAGAACGGCCTACTTCATGAACAAGCGCATCGACTACGTGCTCAAGGTGACCCGCTACGAGCCCACCCACCTGCTGGACATGGAATCGGTGGCGGGCCCGATGGACATGCACGTGACCTACAGCTTCGAACCGCACCCCGACGGCACGCTCGCCACGATCCGCGTGCAGGGCGAGAGCAGCGGCTACTACCGGGTCGCCGGGCCGCTGATGGGCATGATGGTCCGCGCGAACCTCGGCAAGGACCTGCGCGATCTGGAGAAGCGTTTGCAGGACCAATAAATGTCGATGGGTGCGGGCAGGCTGGTCGCCAAGGAGGTACCGGATGAACGTCCTTGATTCCTTCGACCGCATCAGCGACGAACAGTCGAAGATCCTCGACCAACTCACCCCCGCCCACTACGACCTGCCGACCCCGTGCACGCAGTGGTCGGTCCGGCAGCTGATCAACCACTTCGTGGTGATCAACCTGCTCTACGCCGAGTTCGCGGAACGCCGCGAGCCGATCGACCGGGACGCGGACTACCTCGGTGGGAATCCCACCGAGGCGGTCCGCTCCTCGGTGGCCGCGGCGCGCCGCGCCTTCCACCGGCCAGGGCTGCTGACCGAGGAGTTCCAGGCACCCTGGGGACCAGTCAGCGGCGAGGACATGGTCCAGCACGTGGTCAACGAGCAGCTTATCCACACCTGGGACCTGGCCAAGGCCACCGGCCGGTCCACCGACATCGCACCGGACCTGGCGGAGCATTCGCTGGCGGTGTGGAAGAAGTGGATCGACGACGTCCCGCGCACCGAGAACGTGCCCATCGACCCCGAACAGCCCGCACCCGCGAACGCCACCGCGGCCGACCGCATCGCGGCATACCTTGGACGGCGGGTCTGACTGCCCCGGGTGCGGGTGGCGCGCGTCAGAGATCGGCGAGAAAATCGGCGATGGCGGCAGCGTAGCCCTCCGGGTCGTCGGTGTGCAGCCAGTGGCCGCAGCCGGAGAACTCTCGCATCACCGTTCGGTGACGCCGATCCGCCATGCCGCGGGCCAAATCGGTGGGCAGGATGGGGCTGTCGGTGCCGTGCAACAGCAGAGCCGGGCAGGACGAGCCCAGCCATTCGGTCCACCAGTCGCCGAGCAAAGCGCGTTGTGAGGCCATCAGGTCGTCGTAGTCGAACAGGAAGCCCCAGCCGTCCTCCCGCCGCACCGCGCTGGCCGCGAAGTAGTCGGCGGCCGTCCCGACGGTCCGGGCCAGGTGTGCCCGCAGGTCCGGTTCGCCGGGAAAGCGTCGCGGCCAGCCGGTCACGTCGAGGATGGGCGGCGCCACCACGGCCGGTCCCTCTTCGACGATCAGTGCGCGGACCAGCCGCGGATAACGCGCGGCCACCAGTTGGGCGATGACGCCGCCCATGGAATGGCCGAGCAGCACGGCGGGTACGAGTCCCAGCTGCCGGAGGAATTCGACCGCGTCCTCCACATAGGCGGACGGCGTGAATTCGCCGCCGTGTTCGGAACGGCCGTGTCCCCGCTGGTCCAACGCGACCAGCCGATAACGGTTCCCCAACGCGGTCGCCAACGGCGCGAATTGGGCGGCGCGTCCGAAATGCCCGTGCAAGGCGAGGACGGGCGGCCCATCGCCACCGGTGTCCGTGAAGGAGAAGACCCGGCCGGACAGGGTGAGCTGCGACTCATTCATAAGGCCACCGTAAACACCGGTAACCATGCCGGAGCAGCGTCGTTGGTAGGACACAGTGTCTCACTGGAGAAGCCGGCGGGAGCCCGGCGGACCCGACCTCATGTACGAGGGCACACGGTAGGGAGCAGCCATGGGCCCGCTGATGAACGACAGTTCTCCGTGGTTTGTATCGGAGGACGACGGCAGCTACGGGCGGCACGCCGATGACGGCAGCGGTCGCATCCCGGTCGGCGCGCTGATCGGGGAACCCCCTCGCCGCGCGCTGCCCGCGCATTCCGCGGAACCCGACGACTGGTTCCCGGCGCATTCCGTCACGCTGCCCGCGAACGAATCGAATTTCTTCCTCGCCGACCCGCTGTGGGGCGAGAGCAGCGGTCGCCACGCGTACCGAGCCTGAACACGTCGCCGAACGGCAGTGGTGCCCGGCACCCCGATCGCGGGGCACCACTACTGTGAGGGCTTCGTCAACGGAGGTCCGGTGCTCGCAGCAGCTCAGCGGTTTCTGGCCTGCCCGCTCTGCTCGGAGGGCCTGGAACAGGCGAGCGGGAGCATGCGGTGCGCCCGAGGCCACGTCTTCGACATCGCCCGCCAAGGCTATGTGAGCCTGCTGGCAGGCAACGCCGCCCTGGGCACGGCGGACACCGCCGCCATGGTGGCCGCCAGGGCAGACTTCCTGGACGCGGGCCACTACGCACCCATCGCCGCGGACCTCGCCGCCCGCGTCGCCGCGGTTCCCGGTGAGGGCTGCGCCGTCGACCTGGGCGCAGGCCCCGGCTACTACCTCGCCGCCGCGCTGGAACCCACACGGCGCGTAGGCCTGGCCCTGGATTTGTCCAAGTACGCCGCCCGCCGAGCCGCCAAGGCCCATCCCCGGATGGCGGCGGTGGTGTGCGACGCGTGGTCCCGCCTGCCGGTCCGCTCGGACGCCGCCGACGTGGTGTTGAACGTGTTCGCCCCCCGCAACCCGCCCGAACTCGCCCGCGTCCTGCGCCCCGGCGGCAGGCTGCTGGTCGTGACCCCTGCCCCGGAACATCTCGGCGGGCTGGTGTCGGCGCTGGGCCTGCTGCGGGTGGACGAGGACAAACAGCAGCGCCTTGACGAGAAACTGAGCGCCCACTTCACCCTGGCCGACCGCACCACCCGCGAGTTCACCATGCGGCTGGACCACGCCGCGATCACCGCTGCCGTCGCGATGGGCCCCAGCGCCTGGCACATCGGCAGCCAGGCTTTGGCCGAGCGCATCGCCACCCTTCCCGCCACCACATCCGTGGTGGCCTCGGTGGACATCGGCGAATACGTCGCTTGATCGCACCGAAATTCGGTGGAGGGCGTCGGCGGCGGGTGTGATGATCGCGCCGTACGCCATGGTCAAGGAGCTGCGAGTGTCGTGGAGTGACAGGTCTTCGGACGAGGTGACGATCACCGTCGCGGTGGTGCGCCGCCTGATCGCGGAGCAGTGCCCACAGTGGGCAGACCTGCCGGTGGTGGCCTCGGCCAAGCAGGGCGTGGACAACGCCACCTACCGCTTGGGCGAGGACATGCTGGTGCGCCTGCCCCGGTTCTCCCGCTGGGAGGGCCAGGTGCACCGCGAACAGCACTGGCTGCCCCGGTTGGCGCCGCGACTCCCGCTGGCCGTCCCGGTCCCGCTGGCCATGGGTGTGCCGTCCGAGGCGTTCCCGTTCCCGTGGTCGGTCTACCGCTGGCTACCCGGCGAACAGGCCACCCCGGACGTGCTGACCGACCAGCACCAGGCCGCCATCGACCTCGCCGAGTTCCTCGCCGCCCTCCAGCGAATCGACCCCACTGACGGCCCACCACCCGAGTGGAGCAACGGCTTCCGAGGGGTCGCCCTCGACGACGACCGTGACTCCCCCGTCGTGAGGCCGCGCCTGCGGTCCAGAATCGCCGCGCTGAAAGGCCAGGTCGACACCGACGCCCTCACCGACGTCTGGGAGTCCGCGCTCGCGGCCCCGCCATGGGACGGCCCGCCGGTGTGGATCCACGGCGACCCCGCCCCCGGCAACCTGCTGGCCACGAACGGCAGGCTCTCAGCCGCCATCGATTTCGGTACCTGCGCGGTGGGCGACCCGGCCTGCGACCTGATCGCCGCCTGGACCTTCCTCACCCCCGAGTCCCGCAAGACCTTCCGCGCAGCGCTAGCCATCGACGACGCCACTTGGTCCCGCGGCCGCGCCTGGGCACTCACCGCCCTGCTCCCCTCCCCCGACCTACCCGCCACCAACCCGGCTCAAGCCGCCGCGTCCCACCAACGCCTCGCCGACCTGGTGGCCGATTTCATCCACCAACGCCCGGGCTGAAATCCAGTCGCACGGACGGCATTACCCGACTGACCTTCGGATTTCCTCGATCGGCTGAATCCACCAGGTTTCCTAATCTCAGTCTGCTCGTGTCGATTTCCTCACCTTCGTCCGCGACAGTGAGTGCGCGATCACCTTGCGTGAAGGGAAATCATGGACGGTCAGGTACCTCACGAACCGGCTTATCCTCCGTACCCCGCTCCACCTGTGCAGGGAAAGAAGCGGCCCAATTGGCTCATTCCTGTCCTCGTGGCAGGGACCGCGGGTTTCCTGGCGGTCGCTCTGGTCGCCGGCTACATCGCGTTCAGGTTGATGTCGCCAAACGAGTTCGAACTCCGCGGAGCCCTATTCCTGATGAGAGGCTCGACCACCTATGTCACCTCGGGCGAAGGCGAGTGCGAGGGGTACGGCGGCTACTCCGACATCCACGCCGGAACGTCCGTGACGGTGTACGACGAGGAGGGCAAGGTCCTCGCACTCGGCGAGCTTGGACCGGGTGCGGGCAGGAGCAGCCCGTGTGTTTTCGCGTTCCGGATCTCGGGCGTACCCGGTGATGCCAAGGTCTACCAGGTGGAGGCCTCTCACCGCGGCAAGGTCAAGTACAGCCCGGAAGAAGCCCATAAGGGCGGGCTCACCCTCACCCTCGGCAAGCTTTGATCACGTCAAAGGCGGCGATTGACGGCGAGACCCTTCGCGCCTGCGGTCGCAGGAGTTGACCAATCCGAGGGCTACAAGTCCGGTCGCGGACGATGCGGTCGGGTCGGACGGTGGCCGAGGTCGTCCAGCGTGGAACGCCCACCCAATGGGTGGTGGCCGGGCGACCAAGCAGAATCCGCCTTGGCGAGCAGGGTCAAGCCATGCACCGGTCGTAGAGCACGAACGCGATGTCCATCAGTCGGTCACCGCTTCCAGGCGGGCGGGCACGTTCTTGTGCCACGGGGTGCCGACGAAGGCGTCGCGGCGGGAGTTGGTGGTGAGTTCGTTGGGGGCCACGCCGGTGCGAACGGTCGTGCCGTTCTCGTCGGGGTAGTCGACGCCGAGGCCGTTGGGCAGTGAGATGTGGCCGGGCTGCATGATGTCGTTGAGCTCCACGGTGGCCATGGCGGTGCCGCGTTCGGTGGTGACGCGAACCTTCGCGCCGTCGCCGAGGCCGAGCCTGTCGGCGTCGGCGGGGTTGATGCGTAGTGCGCCCGCGGCGTCCCGGCGGCGCCAGGTGGGATCGCGGTAGATGGTGTTGGCGGTGAAGGCCCGCCGCTCCCCCGCCGACAGCACGAACGGGAACTCCTCGCTGGTCCATTCGGGGCCGGTGTCGGCGAGTGAGGCCAATTCCTCCAGCAGCATGGGGATGACCGTCCTGATGCGACGGTCGGGGTAGCGCACGTAGTTCCAGGCGTCGGACCAGTCGTCGACGGTGAACACGACGCCCGCGCGTTCGTCCAGGATCTTCTGGAACAGCTTCTCGCCGGGTTCGATGCCGGTGCCGGTGAAGCCCGCGCGGCGGACCGCGTCGGGTTGGCTGATCGCGGCGCTGTGCGCGGCTGCCCACACCAGTGCCGCGCCTGCCGCGCCGTCGGGCAGGGTTTGGCCGATCGTCTCGTGCAGCAGGTAGCCGACGAGGCCCATCAGGCGTGGTTCGGCGGTCAGGGCGCTGAAGAAGGCGGCGGCGAACGCGGCGCGGCCGATCTTCAGCGCGGCGCGCAGGCGGTGCAGCAGGCGGGGGTCGACCACGCCGAGTTCGGTGATCAGCGCCGAGTAGATCTCGGCTTCCGGGCGGGTGCCCTCCAGCGGCGGGATGACGGGCGAACGCAGGTGATAGACGTTGTGCGGGAATTCGAAGTTGAAGAACGTCGACTCCCACTTCTCGAATTGGCTGGCCGCGGGCAGCACGTAGTCGGCGCGGCGGGCAGTTTCGGTGAACGCCACGTCCACCACCACCGACAGTTCCAGCGCGTCCATCGCCTCGCGGAAGCGCTGCGAGTCGGGGAGAGAGTGCGCCGGGTTGGTGGCGTCCACCCACAGCGCACGGAACCGGTCGGTGTGGTCGGCGAGGATCTCGTCGGCGACGGTCGCGGCCGGGATCATGCCCGCGATCACCGGGGCACCGGTGACGGGGGTGCGTGCCAGGACGTGTTGGAAGTACTCCCTGGTCAGCACGATGTCCGAGCCCAGCATGTCGGGCTGCTGGTCGAACTGCGAGCGCGCGACGATCTCCCTGGCCAGGGAACCGCCGACCAGATCGAGGCCGGTGGCGAGCAGCCGGGCGGTGACCTTCTCGAACCGGCGCGCGAGGCGCGGGCGAGCGGCCACGGCGGGCATCGAGGCGAGCAGCGGGGCACCGCCCAAGCGCATGCCCACCGGCATGGCCCGCCTGCCGATGGCCTCTGCCCAGCGCCGCACGCGGTCACCGCGGCGCGCCGGTTGCGGGTCCTTGGCAATGTGCAGGGCGCCCGCGAGTGGGAACAGCCAGGAGTGCAGGTACATGGTGCCGGGCTTGCCGAAGTTGCCGGTCAGGATCCACAGCATCTTCTGCAGGTAGGACACCAGTGTGCTGTGCGGGCCCTGCTGGACGCCCAGGTCCTCGTAGGTGGCGACGCTGCGTGCCGCGGCGATCCGCCGGGTGGCGGCCCTGATCAGCTGTTCGTCCACGCCGCAGCGGCGGGCGTAGTCAACGACGGGGATCGTGCGCAGCACGGCGATGACCTCGTCGGCGCCGACGGTGTGCTCGGCCAGCCAGTCGTGGTCGACCAGGTCTTCCTGGGCGAGCACGCCGGCCATGGCGGCCAGGCACCAGGCGTCGCCGCCGGGCCTGATCCGCAGGTGGAAGTCGGCGAGGGCGGCGGTTTCGCTGCGGCGGGGGTCCAGCACGATCAGCGACCGGTCGGGGTCGGCGGCGATGGCCTTGAGAGTGGGACGGGCGCGGGGCAAGCCGTGGGACTGCCAGGGATTCTTCCCGACGAAGATCGACACCTCGGCGTGTTCGAAATCGCCCTTGGTGTGCCCGCCGTAGAGCATGCCGTCGACCAGGCCCTCGCCGGTCTTCTCCTGGGCCAGGGCGTTGGACTGGTACCGGACCCCGACCGCCGACATCAGCGCCCTGGCGTAGCCGCCGCCGAGGTGGTTGCCCTGACCGCCGCCGCCGTAGAAGACGATCTTGTCGCCGCCGTGGCGGTCGCGCACGTCCTTCAGCCTGGCCGCGATCTCGCGGATGGCGGTGTCCCAGTCGATCTCCTCATAGCTGCCGTCCGGGGCACGGCGCAGCGGGGAGGTCAGGCGGTGGCGGCCGTTCTGGTAGCGGTCGAGCCGCAGCGGCTTCTCGCAGGTGTACCCGGCGGAGCCTGGGTGGTCCTTGTCGCCGCGGATGCGGGTGAACGTCCGCCCGTCGACCTGGATCTCCAGTCCGCAGTTGCACTCGCAGAGGATGCACGCTGACTTCTGCCACGTCTCGGTGCCTGCCATCGCCAGCCGCCTCCCGCTCCGACAAGATCGTTATACTGGTCGGTATAACCCGTCGATGGCAGTCATCGTGCTCCGCCCACACGTCGGAGGCAACGTGACTCAGGTCACTTGTCCAGGGCGAGGCGCAGCATCGACTCCAACTCGAGTTCGACCCGGTTCAACGGTTCGAGGCTGCCCGCCGCCTGCGCCATCAGCAGGGCGCCTTCCACGGCGGCCACCGCGAGCGCGGCCATCGAGCGGGCCCGGTCCAAGGCGATTCCGTGGCGGCGCAGCATCCAGGCGCACTGCTGCTGCCACCGCGCGAAGGCGGCCGCGGCGGCCGCTCTGGCCTCCGGCGCGTCGTCGTCGACCACCGCCGCGGCGGCCACCGGGCAGCCCGCGGTGTAGTCGCTGTCGCGCAGGATGATGCGCCAGAACTCGATGAACGCCTTCAGTGCCGTGACCGGGTCGGACTGTGCGGTGGCCTGCTCGATGAGGGTGCTGATGTTCTCCCCCGCCCGCCGGGTCGCCTCCTCGGCAAGCTGCGGTTTTCCGCCGGGGAAGTAGTGGTAGACCGAGCCGCGGGGCGTGCGGCTGTGCTCCACGACGTCGTTGACCGAGGTCGCGGAGATGCCTTTGCGCTGGAACAGGTGGACCGCGCTGTCCAGCATCCGGTCACGCTGGGGCCGAGCCATCGACACCGCCTATACCGATCGTTATAACCCTAGACACAAAGATACGCCCGACGAGCGGCGATCACCCACCGGCCTTCATTTATGTCAGGCTGTGCCGACCTGGTGTGTGAGGGGGTATCGACGGGTGGTCCGGGAGCAGGCAGGCCGGGTGCTGGCGGCGAATCTGAAGACGCTGCGGGAGCGGCGCGGGCTGTCGCTGTCGGAGTTGGCGCGGCGGTCGGAGATCGCCAAGGGCACGTTGTCGCAGCTGGAGTCGGGGGCGGGCAATCCCACCATCGAGACGGTGTTCAGCCTGTCCAGCGCGTTAAACGTGCCGGTGTCCAGCCTGCTCACCGAGCGCGTCGACCCCGGCGTGGTGCTGGTCCGGTCTGCGGGGCTGGAGGTGCTCAGCAGCAATGCCGTGGATCTTCGGCTGCTGCGCAGGATGGACGTCACCGACACGATCTTCGAGCTGTACGACCAGCGGGTGCGTCCCGGCGAGGTCCAACGCTCCAACGGCCACCCCGGCAAAGAGCATGTGGTGGTCACCTCCGGCGTCCTGCACGTCGGCCCGCCCGAGGCCCCGCACGTGCTCGGGCCGGGTGACTACGTGTGCTTCCCCGCCGGGCAACCGCACATCTACACCGCGCCGGAAGGCCCGGTCTCCTCGGTGCTGCTGCTGGAGTACGAGGCGGAGGCCGAACCGTCGGAGCAGGTCAGGGCCCGTGAGTGCGGTGTCGGGCAGGCCCAGGCACTCACGAGCCCCGAGCAGCCCTAGCGGGTGGAGTTGGCGTCGTAGAGTGCCTTGGCCGCAGAGCCGAAGACCACGCCGATCGCGTAGCTCTGGCCGTCGCCCGCGCTGTGGTTGGCCCACAGCTGGCCCAAGCCGGTCGGGGTGTCCGCGCCGGTGATGTAGCCGCCGCCGCTGCTGCCGGGCTGGGTCACACACGAGGTGCGCACCCTGCTGCCCTGCATCTGCGTCCGCTCATCGCACCAGGTCAGGTCGCGTCCGCTCCAGCCGCCGGTGGCCGGGTAACCCCAGATCGTGGTGCGGTTGTTCACCGGCCCGTTGAACCGGGCACCCGCGGAACCGACCACGTCCTGAAGACTGCGGCCTCCAACCTTGTCCACCACGACGACACCGTGGTCGTTGCTGGAGGTCCGCACCCGGACGGCAGGCCACCGGCCGTAAGGCGCGTCGTTGCTGCCGCCGGAGTTGTAGGCGGGCACGAACATGGCGTTGCTGCCGCGCAGACAGTGCCCGGCCGTCCACACCAGACTCTTGTTGGGGGCCGTGACCACGGTCGCCGAGCAGCTGGAATTGCCCATGAACAGCCTGCCGTGCACCCGCTCGTTGGGGTCGGTGTAGGGCCGCGCGGCCGCGGTCAGCCTGGTCAGCGCCGCCGAGGGTGCCGATGGTGCCACCGCGAAGTCCACCGGCTGCTCCAGCGTGAGCACCGGGGGAACACTCGGTTCGACGGGCTTGGCCGCCGCCATCCGCTCGGGCGTCCAGTACGCCAGGATCTCCTGCGGCGACTGCTGGTCGACGACCGACGGCTCGGCCTGTGCGGGCAGGACCGTCGCCGCGGCCAGACCCGCGGCGGCGAGCAGCACCCGCCAGCCTTGACTCACTGAGGACATGGCAGAACTCCTTGTCTCGGCGCGGACGGCAGGGGTGTGTGTCCGCACCAGCAGGGGCCGGCCGTGGGAAAACGCACGGCCGGTGACGACAGCGAAGGTAGGCCGATCCGGTGAGCACCCGGCCGTCTCAGACGTATAGCCGCCGTGGACACCGAATGGGCGGCTTTGCGCCGGCACCGGAGAGCGGCGGGCGGCGGCAGGACACAGTGGGCCGGTGATCCGTGTCCTGCTGCTGGTCTGCGCGATATTCCTCGGCCCGGCCATGGGCCAGGCCGGCGCTAGCGAGACGGACTCCTGGTCGAGGTTCCTCGCCCAGCGTCCGCAGCTCCTGCGCACACTGGCGCTGCCGATCGTGGACTGCGTAGCCCGCACCGACTCGGCGGACCGCGCCAGCCCGATGTTCCACGGCTGCTACGACTGGCACTCCGCCGTGCACGGCCACTACGCGCTCTACGTCCTGTACGAGCGGACCGGCGACCCGTCCTACCGCGCCGCCGCGGACCGCCAGCTTCGTCCGGAGCTGGTCGGCGCCGAGCTGACCTACCTGCGCACCACCATCGCGCAGCGCGAGCTTCCCTACGGCTTCGCCTGGCTGCTGGCGCTGGCCGAGCAGCGTGAACGCGCCACCGCCGTCACCGATCTGCGCCCGCTGGCGGCAGAGGCGGCGTCCCGCCTGTCGATCTGGGTGCGCGGGCTGACGCCGACGCAGGGCATGGAGGCCGCCCTCAACGACGACTACCGCAACCTGTCCTGGGCGCTACTCAACCTCAACGCCTGGGCCGTGCACACCGGCGACGTCACGCTGCGTTCCGTGGTCCGCGAGGCCGCCCGCACTCACCTGATGCGTCCCGAACTCGACACCCGCTGCCCGGCCGCCCGCGATGCCGATCCGAAGGCGGTGGACTTCATGCCGCCGTGCCTGATGCGGCTGGCCGCCGTGGCCCGGATCGAGGGCGCCCGTCACTGGGTCCGCGACCGCATGCCCGCGGACCTGCGCATTCCGCCGGTCACCCAGCCGGCCCGGGTGCACTCGGCGGGCCTGAACTTCTACCGTGCCAACGCCCTTTGGGACATCCACGCGATGACCGGAGCGACCAAGCACCGCGACAACTACGCCGAGCTGATCACCTATCACGTGGGCACTCCGGAGTACTGGCGCGAGGACTACGACCGCTACTCGCACTGGGTTCCTCAGTTGGGCGTCCGCGCGATCGGCCTGTCCTACTGACCGCGAACACCGCCGCGCACACCGCGAGCACAACGGTGGCCAGCGCGGAGGCGAGGACGGTGTCGCGAGCGCCCAGGAACTTCACCAGCGGCGCACCCGCCAGCGAGCCCGCGGGCACCGACAGTTGAAGGACCGCGCCCCGAGCGGCCAGCACACCCGGCAGCCCCTCGGTGCTGACCGCGCGTTGGAACAGGGCGATGGAGATCACCGCGTACGGCGTGTAGAGCAGGCCGCCGACCCCGAAGCACACCAGCGCCACCGCCGTCGAGGCGCCGAGGCCGAGCGGCAGCAGGCTGACACCCCAGCCGAACACCACACCGATGGTGGTCGGCCACAGCGGCCACTCCCGCAGGTGGCCCGCGAGCAGCCCGCCGAGGATCGCGCCGATGCCGAACGCCGTCCAGTACGCGGCCAGCAGCGTCGCGGAGCCGCCGCCGTCGACCACGTGGATGGGGATCGCCACCTCCAGCGGCCCGTAGAGCGCGAAGAACAGGAAGGTCAGCGCCAGCAGCCCGACCAGCTGCGGGTTGCCGAGTATCAGCCGCCAACCCTTGGGCTCCCGCTCGCTTTCGGCCCGGCGGGCCGGTGCTTTGACGCCCAGGCAGGTCACGGCCATCACCGCGAAGGTCGCCGCGTCCACGGCAATCGCCACCACCGCGCCGCCGAGGGTGATCACCACTCCTGCGAGCATCGGCCCGAACACCGCGCCCACCTGGACAAGTGTGCTGACCAGCGCGTTGCCCGCGAGTCGGTCGCGTTCGGGGAGATGCTCGGCGAGCAACGTGAACCGGCCCGCCGAGCCCCACACGAACAGCAGGTTGCCGACGGCGACGAACGCCACCAGCAGTTCGATGGTGAGGTACCCGAGCAGGTGGGCGACCGGGATCGCGGCGAACGCGCCCGCGCGGACCGCGGCGTTCCAGCACACCAGCGCGGTGCCGGACCTGCCCTTCAGCCATCGCGCGAACACGACGGCACCCAGGAACCCCGGCAGCCAGTTCGCCGCCAGCGCCACCGCGACCCAGGTGGCGGCCTGCCCCTGCGGGGCGAGCTGGATGGCCAGCCAGCTGATCGACACCAGGCTCATCATGTCGCCGAGGAACGACAGTGCCATGGCGGGCAGCAGCCGCCGCATCACCGGATGCCGGATCACCGGCCAGTACGGCTTGAGCACACGCCCTCCCCCGGATCACCCCACTGGACAGGTGTCAGCCTGCCCGCGGTGAAGCGTTTACCGGAGGGTTTTCGTTCAGGGCTTAGGCGTGGAGGCCGAGGAACACTTTGTGGAGTTCCGCCTTGTCCTCGAAGCCGATGCCCGGTGTGTCGTTGAGGGCCAGCCTGCTGTGCCGCACGGTCGCGGAGTCGGCGAACCCGCCGGTGGGCTGGAACTCGCCGGGGTAGGACTCGTTGCCGCCCAAGGCGAAGGCCGCGGCGATGTGCAGGGAGAACTGGTGCCCGCCGTGGGGGATGCAGCGGCGGGTCGACCAGCCGTGTTGACGCAGCATGTCCAGGATTCGCAGGTATTCGACCAGTCCGTAGCCGAGTACCGGATCGAACTGGATGACGTCGCGGTCGGGGCGCATACCCGCGTAGCGAACAAGGTTGCGGGCGTCCACAAGGGAGAACAGGTTCTCGCCGGTCGCGAGGGGCCCGCGGTACTGCTCGGCGAGGTTGGCGTGCAGGGCGAAGTCCAGCGGGTCGCCCGGTTCCTCGTACCAGACCAGGTTGTAGGGCTCCATGGCCTGCCCGTACCGGAGCGCGGTGGCCAGGTCGAATCGACCGTTGGCGTCGACCGCCAGCCGAGAGCCATCGCCGCCCAGTACGGACAGCGCCGCCTCGATGCGGGCCAGGTCCTCGGCCAGGCCCGTACCGCCGATCTTGATCTTCACCACGTGGTAGCCGAGGTCGAGGAAGCGCTTCAGCTCGTCCTTCAGCTCACGCTGCCCCTTCCCCGGCGCGTAGTAGCCGCCCGCGGCGTAGACGAACACGTCGGCGTCCGGTTCCGCGGTGCCGTAGCGGTCGGCGAGCCACCGGTAGAGGGGCTGCTCGTCGAGCTTCGCCGCCAGGTCGAACAGAGCCATGTCGATCACGCCGACCGCCACCGAGCGTTCACCGTGTCCGCCGGGTTTCTCGTTGCGCATCATGACGTCCCACGCCCGCGCCGGGTCGAAATTGGTGCCGTCCTCGGTGAGCAGGTCAGCCTCCGGTGCCCGCAGCAGCCGCGGGATCATCCGCCGCCGGAGGATTTCGCCGACGCTGTAGCGGCCGTTGGAGTTGAAGCCGTAGCCGACGACGGGACGGCCACCCCGGATCACGTCGCTGACCACGGCGACGATGGAGCAGTCCATGTCCTGGAAGCTGATGAACGCGTTGCTCATCGACGAGCTGATCGGCACGGTGCCCTCGTGGAGGGCGGTGATGCGTGGCACGGGTTCTCCTTACGTGGGTGGGGTGTCGGAGGGTGGGTGCGGCCGCCGCCCGATGGTGCGCGCCAGCTGTTCCTCATCCACGCCGTCGCGTTCCCAGCGGGCGACCGCGATGGCGGCGACGGCGTTGCCGAGCACGTTGGTCAGCGCACGCATCAGGGACAGGAAGCGTTCGACGGACAGGATCAGCGCGAGACCTGCGACCGGGATGAACGACACGGCGGAGATCAGGTTCGCCAGCGTGATGAACGCGGAGCCGGTGACGCCCGCGGTGCCCTTGGACAGGAACAGGAACACCAGGAACAGCGTGAGCTGCTCGGAGAAGCCCAGCGGCACGCCGTACACCTGGGCGATGAAGATCGCCGACATGGGCACCACGACCGCGACGCCGTCCAGGTTGAACGAGTAGCCGGTGGGCACGACGAGACCCACGATGTCGCGTTTGCAGCCGAACTGTTCCAGCCGTGCCATCAGATGCGGCATCACCGCCTCCGACGAGGAGGTGCCGAGCACCACGTACAGCTCCTTGCGCAGGCCCTTGATCAGCCGGATCAGCGAGACCCCCGCCCACCAGGTGACGACGTTGAGCACCAGCGTCAGGAAGACCAACAGCGTCACAAAGGCCAGACCGACGTACTTCATCAGCGCGGTCAGCGTTTCGGGGCCGTATTTGCCGACCGTGTAGGCCACGGCGCCGAACGCTCCGAGGGGCGCCAACCGGATGATCATGTTGACCATGCGGAAGAAGACCTCGCCGAGGCGCCTGCAGCCGTTGAGGATCGGGTCCGACACCGTCTTGGGCAGGGTGAGCAGGGCGACAGCGAACAGGATCGCGAAGATCAGCACCTGGATGATGTGGCCTCTGGCGAAGGCATCCACCACGTTGTGCGGCAGCAGGTCGAGCAGGAACTCGGTGGTCGAGCGCTCCTTGGCGCCCTCGACGTAGCTGCCCAGCTCGTCGGAGGCGTCCGCGGGCGGCACCACCCCCTCCCCCGGCCGGAAGATGTTGATCGCCGCCATCCCGAGCAACGTGCCGATGGTGGTGACGATCTCGAAGTAGATGATGGCCTTCAACGCGATCCGCCCGACCGACTTCATCCCGCCCACGGCGACGATGCCGGTCACCACGACCAGGAACACGATCGGCGGGATGACCAGTCGGATGAGCGCGATGAAGCCGTCGGCCAGCGGCTTGAGGGTCGCGGCCGCCTCCGGTGCGATGAGGGCGAAGACCGCCGCGATGATCGCGGCAACCAGCACCTGAATGCCGGTGTTGAAGGCGAGGCGGCGCCAGCGCGGTGTGGGATCGGCGACGGTCGCCGGGAGGTCTGTTTGGCTGCTCATGAGTCCACCCCGCTCACTCGTCGGGTAACGCGGTCTCGCGCAGCGCGTCACGGTCCACGCTCAGGCCAAGCCCCGGCTGGTCCGACAGCCTGATCCGCCCGGCGACCGGTTCGGGAGCGCCGGGGAACAGCAGTTGGCCGACCTGCACCATGCCCAGGTGCCACTCCAGAATCCAGCCGTTCATCAGACCCGCGAGGGTGTGCATGTTGAACAACGGCCACCCGCCGCCGTGCGCCACCGGCAGGTTGTAGATCTGCGCCAGGTGAGCCGCCTTGCGGGCTTCCGTGAAGCCGCCGCAGTAACAGGCGTTGGGCTGCAGGATGTCGACCGCCTGCCGCTCGACCAGCTCCCGCAACCGCCATCGGTGGCCTTCCATCTGGCCCGCCGCCAGTGGGATGCGGGTGTGCGCCCGAAGATCGGCCATCGCCCTGGCGTCGTTCTGGTGCAGCGGCTCCTCGAACCAGGTGATGTCGTATTCCTCGATGGCGCGGCACAGCAGCTTCGCCTCGGTCGGGCTGAACAGGTAGTTGGCGTCGATCATGATGTCGACGTCGTCGCCGACGGCCTCGCGCACGGTGCGCACCCTGGCCGCGTCCTCCCGCCAGCCGCCCTTGTCCACGCCGACGACCAGCTTCATCGCGCGAAATCCCGCGGTGTGCTGCAACAGCGCGGCGGCGGCCAGGGTGTCCCGGTCGTACTGGGGGAACCCGAAGGTCACGTAGGTGGGAAGCTCGGTCCTCGCACCGCCGAGCAGGCTCGCCACCGACCGTCCGGCGTGTTTGCCCGCGATGTCCCACAACGCGATGTCCAGCAGCGACAGCGCGCTGGACACCACGCCGGTCATCGTGCGCGGGTTGAGCGCGGTCCACACCCGCCGGTGGATCGCCTCCACCTCGCGCGGGTCCATATCGGTCACGACCGGCAGGAAGTGCTGTTCGAGCGCGACCACGACCGACCTGGCCAGGAAGTGCCCGGTGAGCGCGACGCCGGTGAGCCCGTAGTCGGTCTCGACCTCGCAGAAGACGAACTCCCGCTGTTCCTCACGGCCATACCCCTCGACCTTGCCCGTCAACAGCGGCACGTCGATCGAGGTGGTGTGCACGCTCGCCCGGATGTCCTTGATCTTCATATTCGCACCCTTCGGGAGTCCACGTCCGATTAGCCGGAAGTCTGAGCGCGCAATCGTCAACTGTCAACGATTTGCAATTGCATGGATGGTAGATTGTCGACAGTTGACGACGCTTTCCGCGATCAAGGCAGGTCCATGAGCGAGCAGTTGGAACCGATCACCGCACTACAGCGCCGGGTGGCAGAACGCCAGGCCACCTCGCTGCCGCACCTGATCGTCGAAGAGCTCGAACAGATGATCATCACCGGCGTGCTCAAGGGCGGTGACCGGATCAACGAGTCCGCGATGGCCATGCGCCTCGGCGTGAGCCGAGGACCGGTCCGGGAGGCGTGTCGTCAGCTCGAACGCAGCAGGCTCGTCGAGTTCCGGACCAACCGGGGCATGTTCGTCCGCGAGATCAGCGTCGAGGAAGCCGCCCAGCTCTACGACATCCGCGCCAGCCTGTTCGGCCTGGCCGGGCGCCTGGCCGCTGAGCGGATCGGCGCCGAGGACGCCGATCTGCTGCGCCTGAAGGTCCAGCGGCTCGACGAGGCGGCCAGTATGGACGACTACTACCCCTGCAACGTCGACCTGCATCGCCAGCTGGTGGCACTGTCCGGAAACACGCGGCTGGTGGAGCTGTACGACGGCGTCTCCAAGGAGCTGCACCTGTTCCGACGGCACGGCCTCGAGAGCGCCTCGGCCCGCCACACCTCCAACGAGCAGCACCGGGGCATCATCGACGCACTTCAGGCCGGTCGGACCGAGGATGCGGGCAAGCTGATGGAGGAACACATCCTCGCGGGCAAGAACCGCATGCTGGCCGAGCAACGGCTATGACCTCTCGGGGCAGCACGGAGTTGGCCGCCCCTTCACCTCCGGTGCCTACACTCAGTGGCGATGCGCAACCTTCCACGCCGTCGCCTGCTGGCGCTTACCGCCGTCGTCCTCGCCCTTGCCGGGATCGGGGTCGTGATGCTGCTGGGCGGCCGCGAGGAGCCTCCCCCGCCGGGGCCGCCGGAGCATTTGCCGCGTGCGGTGGTGGCGCTGGGCGACAGCACCATGTCCGGTGAGGGCGCGGGCGACTACGTGCCGGGCACCAAGGGCGAGAACGGCAACTGGTGCCACCGCTCCCCCAAGGCGCTGGTCAACCAGCTGGGTCGCGCCGGGATGAACACCATGATCAACCTGGGCTGCTCGGGTGCCGACACCACCGACCTGAAGCGGGACGGCACCGAGCCAGCACAACTCCGCCGCCTCGCCGAACTTGCGCGCACGTACCGCATCGAGGCGGTGGTCGTGCAGGTCGGCGCCAACGATGACCCGCGTTTCGCGGCGACGGTGCAGTCGTGCGTTGAGGCGTGGGCCAGGCGCGGCCCCACCGGCTGCGCCGCCCCCGACTGGAGCGAGCGGGTCGGCCGGATGGTCCCGAAGGTCGCGCAGGTGCTTCAGGACGTGAAGTCGGCGATGCGCGAGGCGCACTACGCGGACAACACCTATTCGCTGGTGCTGATGTCGTACGCGGCGCCGGTCGGTCCGAACGTGCGGTTCGAGCTTCAGGACCTGTCCGGCTGCCCGTTCACCTCGGCGGACCTGCGCTGGGTGCATGACACGGCGGTGCCCGCGCTGTCCGGTGGCCTGCGCGAGGCGGCACGCCGATCCGGCGCACGGTTCCTGGACCTGGCGGAGGCGGGCCGGGGCCACGAAGCCTGCACAACGCCGGACGGCAAGGGCGAGTGGTTCACGCGGCTGTCGGTGGACTGGGTGCTGCTCCGCGACAACAACGCCGAAGGCAGGCACGCCACGGCGGAGTCGTTCCACCCCAACGCCGATGGCCACCGCCAAATCGGCGGCTGCCTCCGGCAATTCCTGGCCACTCAAGACCCACGCGCGAAGTGCGTGGCGGACGAGCACCAGAACCTCCGCGCGGTCCCGGTCAACACGGCGGAACTAGCAGGCGGCTGACCTGCTCGGGCTGAGTTCGAGCAAACCCGCCCCAAGCCGGACACTAGCCAGTAGCCTGCTCTTGTGAGTCAGCTGAGCAGACTGTTGCAGCGGTGGTCGACTATTACCGTCGATCCCGACCCTCGCGGAGGGTTCCGTCCCACCATAAACGTGGGACTCATCGTTGCGAGCATGATGCTTATGGTTGGAGTTCTCACGAGACCCTTCCACGTATTGTCGATTTTCACCAGCGTGTTCGCAATTATCGGCCTTGCCGGACCAGTCTACTCTTTTTTGATTCCTCAAATCCGGGCCAAATGGACGGGAACATACATCGGATTCGGCGCAATCATTCTCGGTGCCATTTTTATGCCAAAGTGAGGATCTGTTGTCCTTCGATGTCGTACCCGAGCATCTTCTGATGTATGCTCGCCAACTTCGTTTGGGTATCGATGATTTACAGCTGTGCACCACCTTCATGAGGCAGAACATGGAACTTGAGGTACAGGGTGGGATGCTCGGCTTCCTGGAACAAGCTCACAGAAACGCCGTCGATCAAATGGGCGAAAATCTGGCACACCTGCAACTGCTGTTCTCGGCCAATGACATAGAGCTCACCAAAGCCTCTGAGCTCTACGCCACGATCGACAAAGGTGAAGCCGAAAGGCTCGATCGGACATACCCGTCAGTGCAGCGTTGACAGTCTTCTCGTTGGAGTCGGATCAGCCATGTTCACGAATACTCAGGATCCTGCAGGCAGGCTACATCCTCTGCCGAAGCCACAGGAGTTTGTGGACCCGCTCCAAGAGTTCAACACCGTCGGAGACCTTCTAAGCCCCACCATGTGGGTAACCGAAGTTCTGGATCTTGCATTCGGGTTCAATCCACTAAAGGAAGTCTCCGCTCAGTTCGCAGGGAACTGGGAAACATACGTCAACTGTTCAAATGCCTGGAAAAGCTTGGGCAAGGCGATGGAGGACATTGCCGTCAACGTCGAAGCGGGACTTCGAGACCTCGATTCGACATGGCAGGGAAACGCTTCAGACGCAGCATATGTCCACTTTAGGAAGGTCGCCCAGGCGATTCATCATCAAAGTGAAATTCTTTCCAGGCTGCATGCCGAATACAATGACGCCGGAGGTGCAGTGTGGCAAGGAGCCAAAGCAATTACCGACCTTTTGAAGGGACTGAGCGATGCGGCGCTCTTGGCTGCCGTTGAAGTGGCCGCAGGAACCCTTTTGATAGAAAGCGTTGTCGGCCCCATAGTATTATACTCATTAGCAGCCGTGCAGATAGCGAAGATGCTCAACAGGTGGCAAGAAATCACCCAGCAGGTGACTACCCTGCAAGTGGCAGTCAACGGCACTGCGGCGATTGTGACAGGGCTGATGGTCGAGATGGCAGATGTCAGCAAAGTTCCGATTCCGGAGTCTGCGTTTGATCATCCGGGGGTGAGGTAATCGTGGAGTCCGACTTTGGGATGGGTGGGGCGTATAGCGCGGATGAGCTGAAGCGGTTGCGGTTCGCGTTGCGGACGATTGCGGAGCGGTCGCCGAATCCTGCGCTCAAGGATCTGGCCGGGGATGTGCTGGCGGGCAAGATCAACCTTCGGGACGCCGTGCAGTCGGAGGTCTTCGAGGGCGAGATGACCGGGAAGGTCGCCCGCTTCGGCGAGTGGTACCACAGCCTCTCCGACGAAGAGCGCGAGGACGCCATCCGGGCGGGCGAGGAGTTCATGGATCGGTTGGACGAGGCTGGTACTCAGCCCACGCCCGAGGCACGCGAGCCAAAGCGCACTGAGGCAGGCGACGATGACACCTACTTCGAGCGGGGCTCCTGGCTCCAGTGACCGGCGTGCTACCTGTCGAAGCGGCCTGACTTCACGGCGGAGACGAAGGTGCACAGTTCGGTGGCGGTGAAGGTCAGGACGGGACCTGCGGTGTTCTTGGAGTCTCGCAACGCTGCCGAATCGCCTTGCAGGGCTACCTCGACGCAACTGTCGAAGTTGGGGCTCCGAGTGCTCTTGCGCCACGTCAACGACGCAGAGCGCGCGGGATGCATGGCTCACTCCCTGTACCTCAGGTCGACGTTCTCGGCGAGGCGCCTGATCAGTACTTTCGATTCTTCCTCACCGAGAGCAGTCTGGTCCAGCGAACCGAGGGGTCGCCGGTAGCCGACGATGTCGTCGTCCTCTTCCATGAACAGGCAGGATGTCTCGCCTTCGAGGTAGGCGATGGGTGGCAGACCATCGAACTCAAGAAGTCGGAAGGTGCCTGCTCCACCGGCATGACCGCCGGGCTTGACCGCCACCACGCGAATGGAAATGTTGGGCCGTACGGACATGCGTAGCAGGTGGTGCAACTGCTCGGTCAAGACATCTTGGCCGCCGACCGGCACCAACAGGACTGTTCCGTGGATGAAGATGGAGAACCGAGGTGGGTCACTGCTGTCCAGGAGCCGCTGTCTCGACATTCGAAGCTTGACGCGCTCGTCGACCTCCGAAGCCGGCACAGATGCCGAGGCGAGCATCGAGGCCCGGCCGTATTCGGGAAGTTGCAGCAGTCCGGGCATGAGCAGACCATCGAACCCGGAGATGACGCTCGCGATGTTCTCGTTTTCGATGATCGTGCGCAGTTGGGCAGGTGGTTTCGAACCGTGGCGTTGCCACCAACCGCGCTTGTTCGCCCTCTCGCAGAGCTTGAGCAGGTCGTTGCGTTCTTTACCCGTGACGTCGCAGATGGCCAGGATCGCCGAGGTGTCCGCGACGTTGATCAGGTCCTTGCCGCTGAGGTGCAGGCTCAGCTTGGTGGGTGACCACTTGAGCTTGCGGGCCACCGCGTCGTACTTCAACCCGGCCTGTTTGATCGCGTTTCGCAGAGCCGCGCCCAGTTCCCGGGCCCGGACAGTGGACACCCGATTTGTCATGCGGCCAAATTAGCGGCTCTCCCGCAACGGATTGCGGTCTCTCAGAACATTCATTCGATCGCGGGAATTGCGTTGCTCGTTAGCAAAAAGATTTCATCTCCTCCACAAATGCAGAGGAGAGACATGAATCCGGAGCCCAGGCGGACACCGATGACACCGGAGGTACAGGCGCAGACCGCGAAGCACATGTTGGCGTGTGCCTTGCGGCGAGAACCTCTGCGGGAGCGCAGGGAGGATGCGTTGCGTTGGTTGGATCTGCTCTATGACATCGCGATGGCACGCTGATCACGCAGGCGGGAGGCACCGTATTGCCTCGAGATCCCCTTCGAACACCGTCTCGCCGCATGCGTGCGGAATCAGGATCGTCTGGCCCGGCTCCAACGCCACCGTGGCGCCTGATTTGGTGTTGAGCGCCCCGGTTCCGCGAAGGACCACCACCACTGCGAACGACGGGCCGACGGTCTGCGGATCGCGGATGTGTTGGGCGCGGAAGAAATCATCCGCGGCGGGGCCGAAGATGTTGTCGGGAGTGGAGCCGTGGCGCACCGCGGCGATTCGGGTCTGGTCCCATGCGGAGCGGTCGACGCATTCCAGCGCCGTTGTCAGCGGCAGGCCGAGTTGTGGGTCGCCGTCCAGGCCGTAGGGCTCCCATTCGAGCATGAGCGAGAAATCCGTGGGCTCCTGGATCTCCAGGACGAACACGCCCTCGCCGACGGCGTGCGGGGTTCCGGCGGGGACGAACACCGTGTCGCCCTCGGTGACGGGGACGCGGTTGAGCTTGCCGATCAGCTCCGACTGGTCGCCATTCAGCAAGCCATCCGCGGACTGGTCCACTACGAAGCCCAGATATACAGCGGGATCTGGGGCCTCGGCGGCCAGCACGTACCAGGCTTCGGTCTTGCCGCACGCCGAGTTCAGGTGTGTGCGGGCGAATTCGCGGTCGGGGTGGCAGTGCACGGGCAGGCGTTGGTCGGCGTCCAACAGCTTGACCAGCAGCTTCGGGTCGGGGCCGAAGCGGGCCACGTGCTCCGCGCCGAGCCACGGGACCGGGTTCGCTGCGATTGCGTCGCGGAGCAGGCGGCCGTCCGGGAGGTGGCTCAGGCCGTGGTCGGGGTCGCCGAAGCGGTGGGTGGTGGAGGCGATCCAGTCTTCCGGGCCCGCTCCTTCCGAGGAAGCCCGGAAGGCATCGAGGCGGGCGCCGCCGCGGAAGAACTGCGGCACGCGGTTCGGGTGCAACACGACCGGTTCCATGTCACAGGTCCGGGAACGGGTGGCGCTGGCGGAATGTCGTGGCGGTCATGCCCATCATCACCATGTCGTGGTGGCGGCCCGCGAAGAACTCGTGGTCGCGCAGCCTGCCTTCTTCCTCGAAACCCAGCCTATGGTGCAGCGCCAGACTCGGCGCGTTGAACGCGTAGATCCCGACCTCGCACTTGTGGAAGCGGCGCTCGCCGAACATGAACCGCAGTAGCAGTACCGCGGCGTCGGCCGCATAACCACGGCGGTGGTACTCGCTGCCGATGGAGACGCCGTAGCCGAAGCGGCCTGCGCGCTGGTCCACCGAGTGCGTGTTGACCGAGCCGACCAGGGTGGCGTCGGTGAGGGTTTCCGCGGCGAGCCTGAATTCCTCGCCGGAGGCGTGCTCGCCCGCCGTCCAACGACGGTATCCCTCGGCGGAGCGAGGTGGGTGGAGCATGTCCGCGTTGCGCATCGCGGCCGAATTCTCGTCGAATGCTTTGAACGCGGCCCAGTCTTCCGGTTCTATCCCCCGCAGGCGCACCAGCGTGCCGTCCCAGAAAGTCACTCGGTGATCCAAGCAGGGCCGCGGCCGCATTTCGAACGGTTAACGCGAAAAGGCCCCGCCGGAGCGGGGCCTTCGACACGAAAGCTCAGTACTTCGCGGCCTGGTAGAGCACCTTGTCCTCGCGCGGCATGATGATCCACAGCGCGATGTAGATCAGGAACTGCGGGCCGGGCAACAGACACGACAGCAGGAAGATCAGGCGGACCGTATTGGCTCCCCAGCCGTAACGGCGAGCCAGCCCCGCGCACACCCCCGCAATGACCTTGCCGTCCCTTGGGCGAACCAATTTGCCGGACATCGTTGGTCTCAACGCCTCCTCGCTTGTCTCTGTACTCCTTGTAACGGATATTCCCCGTCGCAAGTTCCAGCATGCCGCCGCCCGGCGGTTGACAGGCTCGGGACTAACCCTGATTCATCCCTGAATCGTGCTCAGACCGCGGGTGGACGGTCCTCGAATGGCGTGGACAGCACGACCGTGGTCGTGGTGGAGACCTTCGCGGCCTCCCGGATGTGCCGGAGCAGTTCCTCCAGCGCCGTGGGACCGGCCACCCGCACCTTCAGGATGTAGGACTCCTCCCCCGCCACCGACCAGCACGAATCGATCTGCGGGAGGTGCTCAAGGCGCTGCGGGTAGTCGTCCGGCGCGGCCGGGTCGATGGGGGTCAGCGAGATGAACGCGGTCAGCGGCAGCCCGATCTGCTCCCCGTCCAGCAGCGCCGAATAGCCACGCAAGGCCCCCCGCTGCTCCAGCCTGCGCACCCGCTGGTGCGCGGCCGACACGCTCAGTCCGACCCGTTCCGCCAGGTCGGTGAAGCTGCATCGGCCATCGCGCGCCAACTCCCGCAGGATCGCTCTGTCGATCGGTTCAAGTCCGCTCACAACACCACCAGATCCCGCGGCTGATTGTTCAGCCGCTCGACGCCGTCTTCGGTGACCACCACGATGTCCTCGATGCGCGCACCCCACCTGCCGGGCAGGTAGATGCCGGGCTCCACCGAGAAGGCCATGCCCGGCACCAGTTCGAGATCGCTGCCGCTCATGATGTAGGGCTCCTCGTGCACGTCCATGCCGATGCCGTGGCCGGTGCGGTGCACGAAGTACTCGCCGAAGCCCGCCTCGGCGATCGGGGTGCGGGCGGCGGCGTCGACGTCGGCCGCGGTCACGCCGGGGCGCACGCTGGCGACGGCGGCGTCCTGCGCGGCCTGGAGCACGGCGTAGGTGGCTGCCACGTCGGGGTGGGTGGGCGCGCCGACCGAGTACATGCGGGTGCAGTCGGAGAAGTAGCCCTCCGCGACGGGGCCGCCGATGTCGATGACCACCACGTCGCCGGACTCGATGACGCGGTCGGAAAGCTCGTGGTGCGGGCTGGCCCCGTTGGGGCCGGAGCCCACGATGACGAACGCGGCGCGGGTGTGGCCCTCTTCGACGATGGCGGCGGTGATGTCCGCGCCGACCTCGGCTTCGGTGCGGCCCGCGCGCAGCCACTCGCCCATCCGCGCGTGCACGCGGTCGATCGCGGCGCCCGCCTTGCGCAGCGCGTCGATCTCCGCGGCGTCCTTGCGCATCCGAAGCTCACGGATCACCGGGCCCGCCAACTCCTGGCGGGCGGCGGGCAGCGCGTCCCGCAGCCGCAGCGCGTGCAGGGCGGGCATGACGTCGGCGACCGCGACCTTGCCGGGCTGTTTCGACCGCGACACCGCGTCGGCGACCAGCCGGTAGGGGTCCTCACCGTCGACCCAGGTGGTGGTCTGGATGCCAAGACCGTCCAGCGGCACGTTGGCGAAGCCCAGCTCCTCCAGCTTCGGCAGCACCAGCACCGGCGTCTCGTCGGAGCCCGCGGCAGGGACGACGAGGCAGGTCAACCGCTCGAACGACTCGCCCGCGGCACCGATCAGGTAGCGCAGGTCGGAGCCGGGCGTGACGAGCATGGCGTCAAGTCCGGCGTTGGTGGTGGCTGCGGCGGCGCGAGCGAGCCGGTCCTGTGCGGCGGCGAGGTTCAGGGCGGAAGTCGACGTTGACATGCCGGTAAGCGTAGCCGTGACCGGAAGATTTCCGCCCGCGCCTTTGGCGTATCCACGCGGGTGTCGGTGGCATAGGCCAGACTGCTTCCTGTGAGCAAGCCCTTGATCCTGTTGGACGCGGCGAGTCTGTACTTCCGCGCCTTCTTCGCGCTGCCCGAGTCGATGACCGCGCCCGACGGCAGCCCGGTCAACGCGGTGCGCGGCTTCGCCGACATGGTCGCCAAGGTCATCACCGACCGGCGGCCCGGCAGGTTGGTGGCCTGCCTGGACGCCGACTGGCGCCCGGAGTTCCGGGTAGCGGCACTGCCCTCGTACAAGGCGCACCGGGTCGCGGGCGTCGACACCGCCGCCGCACCCACGGGCAGCGTCGAGATCGGCGCCGCCGAGGAGGTACCGGACACGCTGACCCCGCAGGTGCCGATCATCCTGGAGATGCTGGCCGCCGTCGGTATCGCCACCGCCGAGGCGGACGGCTACGAGGCCGACGACGTGATCGGGGCGTTGGCCGACCGCGAGAGCGCCGACCCGGTCGAGGTGGTCACCGGCGACCGCGACCTGTTCCAACTGGTCCGCACCGAGCCCACGCCGGTCACGGTGATGTACGTGGGTCGCGGTATCGCCAAGGCCGAGTTCTTCGGCCCCGCGGAACTGGCCGCGAAGTACGGCCTGCGCGGCGATCACCCTGGCCCTGCCTATGCGGATATGGCGGCGCTGCGCGGCGACCCGTCCGATGGGCTGCCGGGCGTGGCGGGGATCGGCGAGAAGACCGCGGCCAAGCTGATCAACACCTGCGGCTCGCTCGAAGGCGTGGTCGCGGCGGCGGGCGACCCCAAGGACAAGCGGCTCTCGCCGCGGGAGCGCGCGAAGGTGCTGGAGGCCGCCGACTACCTCAAGGCCGCGCCGATCGTCGTCCGCACCGCCGTGGACGCGCCGGTGGAAATGGACCGCCCCGACACGCTTCCGTCGGCGCCGGTCGACCCCGATGGCCTGGCCGCGCTCCAGGACAAGTGGGGCCTCAGCCGCTCGGTGGACCGGTTGGTCGCCGCCCTACGCACCCGGTGAAATCCGGTCCCCATACGGGCATTGCTCTCAAGTTAGGTCGAGGTTTTAGGGTCGGTGGTGTCGGGCGGCGAACCCGCCCGCGGACCACTGGAGGATTTCCATGCCTGCACAGCTGAATCACACCGTTGTCTACGCGCGGGACAAGCATGTCTCGGCGATGTGGCTGGCCGAACTGCTGGGCCTGCCCGAGCCGACCGAGTTCGGACCATTCTCGGTCGTGGAGACCGGCAACGACGTGTCGCTGGACTACTTCGAGGCCGACGGCGACATCACCAGCCAGCACTACGCGTTCCTGGTCACCGAGGACGAGTTCGACGAGATCTTCGGGCGCATCAAGTCCCGAGGCATCCCGCACTGGGCGGACCCGTTCCACAACGAGGCCGGCGAGATCAACCATCACGACGGCGGTCGCGGCGTGTACTTCGAGGACGCCAACGGGCACAACCTGGAGATCATCACCCGGCCCTATGGCAGCGGCGGACAGTAAGCCCACCGAAGCCCGAACAGCCCCGAGCCTTGCCGCTCGGGGCTCTGTCGTCTCCGGGGTCCGCAGGCGCCCCTCTCCGACCTTCAGCTGGCAGACCCCGTCGTGGGACCCGGCGAATAACGAGGCGGCGTCAGAAATGGGTTCCGCACCACGGCGGACTGTCGGTGGCGAAAAGCCGGTCCGCTGCCGACACCGACTGCTCGTCACACACGGTGATCCACCCGGTGGCTGCCAGGACGCTCGGCAACGTGCCGCCCAGGAAGATCGACCCCAGCGCGGCCACGTCCAGCACCAGGCCCGCCTCCCCTGGCGTGCTCAACCGCCGAGCCCCGGTCGCCGAGATCCGGTACCGCCCGTTGTTGCGTGGCAGCAGGTGGTCCACCACCTCGATCACCACAGACGGCCCCGGCCCGTAACCCCGCGCCGCCAGCGCCGCGGGCACATCCACCAGTCGCACCCACAACTCGTCGTCCAGTGCCTCGGTGCGGCATGCCCTGCGGTCGGCCAGCAGCAGTTCCAGCGGATCGTCCAGCGGACGCCCCCACAGGCGGATTCGGCTGGCCAGGTCGATCCCGGTGAGGAAGCGCAGCAGGCCGCTGTGCGCCGCGATGCTCGCGCTGTGCATGTCCAGCACGTCCAGGCTGGAGGTGTAGGCCGAGGCGTTGTCGACCTCGTCGCGCTCGGCGTTGTAGACGAGGTAGCCGTCGTCGCCGTCCTCACCGGTATGCACCGCGGCCACCCAGTGTTCGCCGCTGGCCAGCGGGCGCCGCACGATGACCTCCCACCAGCCCTCCGGGCGACTCATCATCCCCGGCCGGTGCAGCCCCAGCCGCTCGTACAGCGGCGGGATCTCCTTCACGATCTCCTCGCCGTACACCAGCCGGATCTCCCCCGCCGCGGGCGCGCCGGGATGCAGCGCCGCCGCGGCCCGGTCCAGAGTGATCGCCCGGTGCGCGGTGGCCGCGCCGAAGCCGAAGCGCCGGTAGATGGTCGGCTCCGTGGCCCGCAGGCAGGCGACCGACTCCCCGGCCGCCGCCACCGCCGCAAGCTGCGCCTTCATCAACGCCGACAGCACCCCGCGGCGCGTCCGGTCCGCCCGCACCCCGACCCTGGACACCGCCGCCATCGGCAGCACTCCCCCACCCGGCACGGCGATCCTGGCCGCATAGGACTGCGCGGTACCGATCAGGGAGTCGTTCTCGAACGCGCCGAAGATCCGCCCCGTTTCATACGAACGCTCCGCGTAGGGCCACTGCTCATCGGGCATCGGACCGTGGTGCATCGTCGCGCGGAACAGGGTGTGTGCGCCGCGGTACTCCGCGGGCTCGAGTAACCGGACGAGAAGATCTCCCACCTCAACGATACTGCCCTGCGGAGCCGGGGAGAGCGAGCAACTTTGGTATCCCGCGACATGATCGCCGCCCACCCGTCGCTCGTGAGCGCGGAGTTCCGTGCGGACGCAACTACCCTTACTTGGGCCGCGCCACCTCGTAGAGGCCGTCCTCGTTCTTCACCGTGATGGCCACCGTCTGCTCGCGGTTGTCCACCTTCACCGTGCACTCGAAGGTGTTGCCTGGCTTGAGTTCCCGCCCCTTCGGGCAGGACACCGCTTCCAGCTTTTCGATCTTGTAGTCGGTGGTGAGCACCCGCCGGACGCCGTCCTCCAGCGCCGCGTGCTCGAACACCTTCTTCACGAACCAGCCCGGCCACACGAACCCGAGCACCGCCACCGCGGCTACCAGCAGCACCGCTGCGATACCGATCAGCAGCGGTGCCTTGGACTTCTTCGGCTGCTTAGTCGCGGGCTGGGCGTAGGCGCCGGGGTACTGACCGGGTTGGCCGTACGGGGACTGCTGGCCTGCGGGCGCGGGTTGGCCGTACAGCGGCTGACCGGCGGGCCCAGGCTGGTCTGACTGCGGCGCAGCCCAGCCGGGAGGCTGCTGCTGACCAAAACCGCCGCCCGGCGGCTGACCCCACTGCGGATCGCCCCCACCGGATGGACCATACGGGCTGGTCATGGACTGCGCCTCCCCACCTCGACCTCGCGGAGTTCCTCCTGGCCGCGATCCAACCACAGGCCCCGCGGGCCACCACCACCGGCGGTGATCACATCGTCGCCATGGCGACGACGCCGCGCCGGATGGCCTTCACCGCGTCGTCGGCCGCCCGGCCCACCGGGTCCTTGCGGCCCAGCACATCGCGGATCTGGTCCAGGAAGTCGATCACCTGGCGGCACCAGCGCACGAAGTCACCCGCCGACAGCTCCTGGCCGGCGGTTTCAGCCGCGGTCAGCACCTTCTCCAGGCTGTCCCCGCGCGCCCACCGGTACACCGCCCACACGAAGCCGGGGTCCGGCTCGCGGGTGCGCTCCAGGCCGTGCCTTCGCTCGTCGTCCTCCAGCACCGACCAGATCCGCATCGTCGTGTTCAGCGCGGTGCTCACCGCGCCCTCCGGCAGGCGTGGCGCCGCCGACTCCCGCCGCGACTCGTACACCAGCGCCGAGGCCACCGCCGCCAACTCCGGCGCGTCCAAACCCGCCCAGGCGTTTTCCCGGAGGCACTCCGCGGCCAGCAGGTCCGACTCGCTGTAGATGCGGGTCAGCCGCTTGCCGTGCTCGGTGACCTCCTCGCCCTCCCCCGTCCGCAGGTAACCCCGCTCGGTGAGCAGCGCCCGGATGCGGTCGAAGGCCCGCGCCAGCGAGTGCGTGCGCGCCGCGACCTGGCGCTCCAGCTGCTCGGTCTCGGCGGTCAGCCTGCGGTGCCGATCACCCCACCTGGCGTGCTCTTCCCGCTTGTCACAGCCGTGACAAGCGTGCGCCCGCAGCGCCCGTCGCAGCGCGGCCAGCTCCCCGTCCTCATCCGAGGCCGTGCGGCTCCTGCCGCGGGCGGGTGGCGTGATGCCGGTGTTGTGCAGGCTGGAGGCGATGTCCCGGCGCACCCGCGGCGAGCGGACGTCGACGTGCTTGGGCAGCCGCAGCTTGCCCAGCGCCTCCACCGTCACCGGGAAGTCGGTGATGGACAGCCTGCCCGCCCAGCGGTCCTCGGTGATCACCAGCGGCCGCGGCTCATGCAGCGGCTCCAAGCCGGGGTCGATGACCACCGCGAGGCCGCTGCGCCTGCCGCTGGGCACCGCGATCACGTCGCCGCGCTTGAGCTTCTCCAGCGAGGTCGCCACCTCAAGGCGGCGGGCCGAGCTGTTCTGCCTGGACAGCGCCCGCTCCCGGTCGCCGATCTTGCGGCGAAGCTCCATGTACTCGGGGAAGTCCCCGAGATGACAGCCCATCGACTCGGCATACCCCGCGAGGGCCTCGCGGTTCTTGTCGATGCGGCGAGCCAGGCCCACCACCGAGCGGTCGGTCTGGAACTGCGCGAACGACTGCTCCAGCAGCTCACGCGCCGCCGCCGCGCCGACCCGGTGCACCAGGTTGACGGCCATGTTGTAGCCGGGGCGGAACGACGAGCGCAGCGGGTAGGTGCGGGTGGAGGCCAGGCCCGCGACCGCCTTGGCGTCAACACCCGGCTGCCACAGCACCACCGCGTGGCCCTCGATGTCGATACCGCGGCGGCCCGCGCGTCCGGTGAGCTGCGTGTACTCCCCCGGCGTCAGGTCGACATGCGCCTCGCCGTTGTACTTGACCAGCTTCTCCAGCACCACGGTGCGGGCGGGCATGTTGATGCCCAGCGCCAGCGTCTCAGTGGCGAACACGGCCTTGACCAGGCCGCGCACGAACAGCTCCTCGACGGTTTCTTTGAACGCGGGCAACAGTCCCGCGTGGTGGCCCGCGACGCCGCGCTCCAGCGCCTCCCGCCACTCCCAGTAACCCAGCACCCGCAGGTCCGCCTCCGGCAGGTCGCCGGTGTGCTCGCGGATGATCTTGCGGATCTCGGCGACCTCGGCTTCGGTGGTCAGCCGCAGCCCCGCCCGCACGCACTGGGTCACCGCCCCGTCGCAGCCCGCCCGGCTGAAGATGAACACGATCGCGGGCAGCAGCCCCGCGTTGTCCAGCCGCTTGACCACGTCCACACGGGACGGTGGACGGAACCGGGCCCCGCCCGGTCCCCCATTGCGGCGCGGGCCGCCGCGGCGGCCGAACGGGACGAAGTGCCGCGCGAGGTCCTCGCTGCTGCGCACCACCTGCGGATTGATCTTCAGCTGCCCGTCCGGCGCCTCACCGGCGAACAGGTCCAGCATCCGCCCGCCGACGATCATGTGCTGCCACAGCGGAACCGGCCGGTGCTCGTCCACCACGACCGTGGTGTCGCCGCGCACCTCGACCAGCCACTCGCCGAACTCCTCGGCGTTGCTGACGGTCGCCGAGAGGCTGACCAGGTTCACGTCGTAGGGCAGGTGCAGGATGACCTCCTCCCACACCGCGCCCCGGAACCGGTCGGCGAGGTAGTGCACCTCGTCCATCACGACATAGGCCAGACCGTCCAATGCGGACGATCCGGAGTACAGCATGTTGCGCAGCACCTCGGTGGTCATCACCACGATGGGCGCGTCCCCGTTGATCGAGGTGTCGCCGGTCAGCAGGCCAACCGTCTCCGACCCGTAGCGGGCGGAGAGGTCGGCGTGCTTCTGGTTCGACAACGCCTTGATCGGGGTCGTGTAGAAGCACTTGCCGCCCTCGGCGAGTGCGAGGTGCACGGCGAACTCCCCGACGACCGTCTTGCCCGCGCCAGTCGGAGCGCAGACCAGCACCCCGTGTCCGGCCTCCAGTGCCTGGCACGAGGTGATCTGGAAGGGGTCAAGCTCGAAGGAGATCTCGGCGGTGAACTCCGTCAACAGCGGATAGGCGCTGCGCCGCTGAGCGGCGGTATAGGCCTCTGCTGGACTGGACTCGGGCGAACGGCTGGCCACAGCACCAGGTTTTCATACTCGGACCGCTGGTGTGCGGATTAGAGCGCCTGGCCTGCCTTGATCTTCCGGGTGACCTTGCGCTCGGCGTAGAAGGACAGGAACGGGATGGTGCCCGCGAGCAGCACCAGCAGCGTCTTGCCCAGCTCCCAGCGCAGCCGCTGGGCCAGCAGGAACGTGATGACCAGGTACACCGCGTAGAGGAAGCCGTGCACCTGCGCCGACCAGGTCAGGCTGGTGTTGTCGTAGCCGTACTTGAGGATCATCGAGGCGACCAGCAGCAGCAGGAAGACACCGACGACGTAGGCCATCACCTGGAACGCCTTGAGCAGGCCGCCCGCGGCCTGGACCGGGGTCTGAGCCTCGGTCACGATCTCGTTCTGGGTCATCCGCCCTGCCTCTCCGCATTGAGCTCCGCGAGATACCTGTTGTACGCGGCAAGCTCGTCGTCCTCGTCGTGTCCGGCCCGCATCGAGATCTGCTTGCCGATCTCCTGCGGCAGCGGCCTGCGCTCCACCACCGGCGTGGTGACCTTCCGCTCGACCTTGACCTCTGGCGTGGCGGTCTGGATGCCGAGGCGCCGGGCCTCCATCAGCGGGATGCGCCACCACATGTAGACGGCGAACGCCCCGAAGAAGGGCCACTGGAGGGCATACCCGAGGTTCTGAAAGCTCCCCGTGGCCGACTGTGACCGCTCCCACTGCCACCAGCCGGCCCACAGACACGCCACCACGGCGACCACCGTGGCGACATGCAGCCACAGCGGCCGCCGTGGCAGCCGGGTGTCGGACACACAACGACGTTAACACCGCTCATCAGGTGACCTACGCCCGCCTGCCTCTTCCCGTGCCGGGCGCCGTGAGGCGCTATGAGGCTCGAGGTGACATTGAGGTCCTTGATGACCACGCCGAGGGTTATCGGACTTGATTTCAGTTAGCACTGAAGCTATCGACACAATAAAGGCTGCGGACAGCGCGAAGCTCAGCGTGTCGAAAGAGGTGCGATCAGCCGACGGGGGAGATCACCGTGAGCGCGTTCGGTTCGCAGTGGACGGTGATGGGCAGGCGGGTCTGGCGCTCGCCGTCGGCGTAGGCGGTCCAGCCCTGGCCCCCGGTGAGGCGGACCGAGCGGGCCTGCAGGGTGGTGACCGCGGGGTGGCTGACGTGTCCGCCACTGCGCAGCCTGCTCAGCACGCGCAGCAGTTGCGGCACCGAGACCGCGCCCGCGACGGTGATGTCGAAGTAGCCATCGGTGGGCTCGGCATCGGGGCACACCGGGATGCCGCCGCCGTAGAACCGAGTGTTGCCCACCGCGACGAGCAGCGCGTCCAGTTCGAGGTCGCCCGATTCGGTGCTGACGATCAGCCGCTTCGGCCGAAGCCTGGCCATCTCGGCGAGGATCGCCAGGTCATAGCGCCGCCGGCCCGCGGGCCACCGCATGCTGTTGGCACGCTCGTTCACCGCGGAGTCGAACCCGGCGCACAGCACCGTGCCGAACCACTCCCCGCCGACGACGCGCCCCAGGTCGATGCTGCGGGTGGATTCGGTCCGCAGGCCCTCGGCGATGGCCTCGGCGGCGGCCAGCGGATGCTGCGGCACACCGAGCGCGGTCGCTAGGTCGTTGCCGGTACCGGTAGGCAGCACGGCCAGCGCCGTGGAACTGCCCGCCAGCGCCTGAATCGCCAGGTGCGCGGCGCCATCCCCACCGAGCACCGCCACCACATCGACACCGTCGTCTACGGCCTGCTGCGCGAGCGCCCTGGTTTCCGCGGCCGTGGTCGCCACGACCGCCTTGAGACTGTCCGTCCCGGTACGCAGCCGTGCCGCTACGGACCCGGCGATGCGCGCACCCGCTCCCCCGCCCGCGGCCGGATTGACCACCAGCACAGTGTGCATCGGCAGAGCTTAGGTCGCGTCGGCCGTGTCGTGGCGCTTGGTGTCCTGTTCGTCATCCGCCCAGTCGTCGACCCAGCCCTCTTCCCTGTCCTTGATCGCCTTCCGCCGGTCATGCACCCGGCAGATCTGCACGGCGATCTCGAACAGCACCACCAGCGCGACGGCCAGCGCGAGCATCGAGAACGGGTCCTGACCCGGTGTCGCGATGGCGGCGAAGACGAAGAGGCCGAAGATGATGCCGCGCCGCCACTTCGACAGGCGCTGGTAGGTGACCACACCGGCCCGGTTCAGCATGACGATGAGCAGCGGCAACTCGAAGCTGACGCCGAAGATCACCAGCAGCGTGAGGATGAAGCTGATGTAGTCGGTACCCGCCAGGGCGGTCGCGAAAAGTTCCCCACCGAAGCTGGACAGGAAGGTCAGCGCCTGCGGAACGATGATGTAGGCGAGGACCGCACCAGCGGCGAAGAGGATGCTGGCGAAGAACACGAACACCGAGGCGAACTTGCGTTCCTTGGCGTACAGACCAGGGGTGATGAACGCCCAGACCTGATACAGCCAAACCGGGCTGAACAACACCGCCCCTGCCGCGACGCCCACCTTCATCTGGATCATGAAGGCCTCGAACGGCTTCGTCTGCAACAGCTGGCAGGTGCCGTTGGGCTCGAAACGCAGGTGCCTGGGGATCTGGCAGTACGGGTCGGCCAGAAGCTTACTCAGCGACGGGATGCCGAACGGCGCCCACTCGAACCAGAAGAACCCGAGCGTGCCGCCGATGACGATGGCAATCGACGCGATCATCAAGCGGTGCCGCAGCTCGAAGAGGTGCTCGATGAGCGTCATGGTGCCGTCAGGGTTGTGCTTGCGGCTCCATTTGCGGCGTTTGCCCGAGCGGCGGAGCGGGTTCGCCACCGTGCCGACCGTCCCTTCGTTCAGGCGAGCTGATCAGCTGGCGTTGTTCTTGTTCTGCGCAGTCTGCTCAACCGGCGGCGCGACCTGGGGCTGAACCGGCGGCAGCGGCTGAGCCTGCGCTTGGGCCTGCGGCGGTGCGGTCGTCGTGGTGTTGGCCTGGCTGCTGTCCTCGCGCAGGCCCTTGGTCTCTTCCTTGAACGCCTTGCCTGCCTTGCCGATGGACCTGGCCAGCTCAGGCAGCTTCTTCGCGCCGAAGAGCATCACCAGGAGCACAGCCAGAATGACGAACTCCCAGCCTCCGAGAGTCGGCATAGCGAACCTCCTAAGTCTTTGTTGCTGCTACCGATGTTACGCGTGGTGACTTAGCGGTCGCCGTCGTAACTGTTGCCATCACGGCGCTGGTCGAGCGCCACCTTCAGGGCGGCCGCACGCGCCTTCAGCAAGCCTGAGCCGCCGCCCATCTGCTCACTGTAAGCCCGTTCTACCACCCTGAAGCGGCGGATGGCTGCCACCGTGCGGGCGGCGAGCGCGCCGACGACCATCACAGCGAGGACCACCAGGATCAGGGCAACCATGTACGCCACGCCCACAACGTTAACGAGCCAAGGTGGACGGCTGGTGACCAGCCCGTCGCAAAGCAAGATCGGCTCGTTCACGGATTTGGGCGGCCACCTCGGCGGGTTCCTCCACCACGGCGTCGCCGCCGAGGCCGAGCACGAGCCGGACGAGCCAGGACTCATCGGTATAGCGCAGCCGGACGCGGGCGGCGCCGCCGGGCAGTTCCGTGAGCTCGTCCACCCGGTAGTACTCCGAGACCCACCGGCCCGACGGTTTGAGGCGCAGGACGGCCGTGTGCTGGTCGGGTTCGGGCTGGTAGAGGCCGTCCGAGAAGTCCGTGGGCGCCGCGTGGGCTGGCGGGTTGGCGGGCTCGTCGCGGATCTGGACGTCGTCGATGCGGTCCAGGCGGAACATGCGGACGGCCTCGGCGTGGCGGCACCAGGCCTCCAGGTAGCTGCGGCCGTCGATGAGCAGCAGCCGCATGGGGTCCACGATGCGCTCGGTGATCTCGTCGCGGGAGGCCGTGTAGTACCGCAGCCAGCACACCCGTCCCAGCTGCACGGCGCGGGTCAGCGCGTCGCGGGTCTCGGCGATGCCGGTGCTCTCCCGCATGCTCAGCCCGACGACGACCGCGGCCGGTTCGGCCTGGCCCGCCGCGGCCTCCACCTTGGCCACCGCGCGGCGCACCGCGTCGGTGTCGGTCACGCCAGGGGTGTCGGCCAGCGCACGCAGCGCCACCAGCAGCGCGGTGGCCTCGGCGCCGGTCAGGCGCAGCGGCCTGCTCATACCGGCGTCGAAGGTCACCGTGACGGTGTCGCCCTCGAAGGACAGGTCGATCAGGTCCGCGGGCGTGTAGCCGGGCAGGCCGCACATCCACAGCAGTTCCAGGTCCTTGCGAAGCTGCTTCTCGGTAATGCCGAAGTCGTCGGCGGCCTCGGTGATCGGGATGCCGGGGCGGGCCAGCAGGTAGGGCACGAGCGCCAGCAGCCTTGGCATTCGTTCGGTGCTGGTGCTCATACGACCCCCAGTGTTGTGCTCATCCAGCCTCCACGACACCGCGCAGCCGGGTGCGCACGGTGTCGGCCAGCGATTCCGGCTCCAGGACCACCACGTCGGGGCCATAGCCCGCGATCCAGTCGGCGGCGGAGTCCGGGAAGGACAGGTCGATCTCCACGATGTCGCCGGACTCGTCGTCCAGCACGGCCTGCTCGACCACCTTCGACCTGCGCCGCAGGCCCTGGGCGCGGCCGTCGGCAACCCAGAGGCGGGTCGTGGAGGCGGGCGGGATCGGGTGGTGCTGGTGGCGGGCGACGTACTGCATGAGGTCCAGGCCCTCGGGGCGCCGCACGACGCCAGGCCTGCCGATGGGCTTGGCCTCGCCCTGGATGCGGGAGAGCCGGAAGCAGCGAGTTGCGGCGCGGTCCCGGTCGTGACCGACGAGGTACCAGCGGCCGCGCCAGGACACCACTCCCCACGGTTCGACGGTGCGGGTGCGGATCTCTTCGTAGCCGGAGCGGCGGTAGTCGAAGGTGACGGCGCGGCCCGCCTGCACCGCCGCCAGCAGGTCGGCGAAGGCGGGTTCGCTGGCACGCACCTTCGGCTCGATCACCGCCGGGGTGTGCTGGTCGACGTCGACGCCCGCGGCGCGCAGTTTGATCAGAGCGCCGTGCGCGGCGCCGGTGAGTTCGGGCGAATCCCACAGCCGCGCCGCCAGCGCGACGGCGGCGGCTTCGTCGGGTTCGAGGTCGATCTCACCGAGTTCGTAATCGCGGCGGGCGATGCGGTAACCCTCGGCCTGGTCGAAGGCGCCATTGCGCCCTGTCTCGAGTGGGATGCCGAGATCGCGGAGTTCGGCTTTGTCCCGCTCGAACATCCGGAAGAACGCGTCGTCGGACGGCGCGTCCCGATATCCGGGCACGATGCCCCGGATGCTGTCCGCGCTGAGGTACTGGCGCGTCGCCAGTAGGCAAAGCACCAGGTTGACCAGGCGTTCGGCACGAGCGGTTGACACGTCGATGGAGCTTACGACGTGTTCTTGATCAATGTGCGGAAAGGGGCATGAAACACGTCGAACAATTTTGCTAATCCCGCCGCCGTGTCTCAGCCGTACCCGAAGGCCCGAGCGGAGAGTGGGCGTTCAGGTACGGCGTGAGGTCAGAGGGATGCGATGAGGCGTTCCACGCGTTCGTCCACGGAGCGGAATGGGTCCTTGCAGAGGACGGTGCGTTGGGCCTGGTCGTTGAGTTTGAGGTGGACCCAGTCGACGGTGAAGTCGCGGCCCGCGGCTTGGGCGGCGGCGATGAACTCGCCGCGGAGCTTGGCGCGGGTGGTCTGGGGCGGGGTGTCCTTGGCGGCTTCGATCTCGCCGTCGTCGGTGACGCGTTCGACCAGAGCCTTCCGTTGGAGGAGGTCGAAGATGCCGCGGCCGCGGCGGATGTCGTGGTAGGCCAGGTCAAGCTGGGCCACCCGGGGGCTGGAGAGCTCCAGGTTGTGCTTGGCGCGGTAGCGCTCGATGAGGCGGTTCTTGATCGCCCAGTCGATCTCGCGGTCGATCTTGGAGAGGTCCTGGGCCTCCACGGCGTCCAGGGCGCGGCCCCACAGTTCGATGACACGGTCGGCGAGCGGGTCGGGGGTGCCCGCGCGGACGTGGTCGACGGCGCGGGAGTAGTACTCGCGCTGGATGTCCAGTGCGGAGGCCTCCTTGCCGCCCGCCAGCCGCACGGTGCGGGTGCCGGTGAGGTCGTGGCTGATCTCCCGGATGGCCCTTATCGGGTTGTCCAGCGTGAAGTCACGGAACTGCACGCCCTGCTCGATCATCTCCAACACGAGGTTCGCGCTGCCCACCTTGAGCAGGGTGGTCACCTCGGACATGTTGGAGTCGCCGACGATCACATGCAGCCTGCGGTAGCGCTCGGCGTCTGCATGAGGCTCGTCGCGGGTGTTGATGATCGGGCGGGAGCGGGTGGTGGCGCTGGAGACGCCCTCCCAGATGTGCTCGGCGCGCTGCGACAGGCAGTACACCGCGCCGCGGGGGGTCTGGAGCACCTTCCCTGCGCCGCAGATGAGCTGGCGGGTCACCAGGAACGGCAGCAGCACGTCGGCGATGCGGGAGAACTCACCTGCCCGTGCCACACAGTAGTTCTCGTGGCAGCCGTAGGAGTTGCCCGCCGAGTCGGTGTTGTTCTTGAACAGGAAGATGTCCCCGCCGATACCTTCGTCGGCGAGCCGCCGCTCGGCGTCGACAAGCAGGTCCTCCAGGATCCGCTCGCCTGCCTTGTCGTGCGTGACCAGTTGGGCCAGGTCATCGCATTCCGCGGTGGCGTACTCGGGGTGCGACCCGACGTCGAGGTACAGCCGGGCGCCGTTGCGTAGGAAAACGTTCGAGGAGCGACCCCAGGAAACCACCCTGCGGAAGAGGTAACGAGCCACCTCGTCCGGAGACAGCCGTCGCTGACCGTGGAAGGTGCAGGTCACCCCGAACTCGGTTTCGATACCAAATATCCGCCGATGCATGAACACACAGTAAGTCCGCGATACCCGTCTCGGCACTGCTCGTGATCCGAGTGTCGTACTTCGATCACCCGGTTGCGAGCCTGCCAACGGGCAGGAAACGCGCGGCGACATAGGCTGGTGATCGTGTTGTCATGGCTGCTCGACGTTGGGCGAAGAATCGACCGGGCCGATCGGGAACTGGTGCGGCGCAGCGGAAAACTGCCCCGTACCGGCGCCGATACCGGTCTGAAGGTGCTGACCACGGCCGCGAACCACAGCCTGTTGTGGTTCACGATCGCCGCGGTGCTGGCGACCCGCAAGGGCGTCACGCGGCGTGGTGCGTTCCGTGGGATCGCCGCAATCGCGGGTGCGAGTTTCACCACGAACCTCATCGCGAAGCCCGTCATGCCGCGCCGTCGGCCCGCTGCGGATGACCTGCCCGCTTACCGCCAGGTCCCCGATCCGCCCACGTCATCGTCGTTCCCCTCGGGTCACGCCGCGTCGGCGGCGGCGTTCGCGACGGCGGTCACGATGGAGGCGCCGCTGGCCGGGGCCCTCATCGCGCCGCTGGCCGCCACCGTCGCCTATTCGCGGGTGCACACCGGCGCGCATTGGCCCAGCGACGTGGTGGGCGGCGCGCTGCTCGGGGTCGGGGTCGGGCTGGCCACCAGGCGGTGGTGGCCGGTGCGGCCAAGCCTGCCCGCCGCGGCCCGCCACGATGTGGTCGCACCCGCTCTACCGCAGGGCGACGGGCTGACCGTGCTGGTCAACAAGTCCTCGGGCGACGAGAACGTCGATCCTGGCGACGACATCGCACGGCGGCTGCCCGCCGCCAAGCTGGTCTATCCCAGCGACGGCGAGGATTACGCCGAACAGTTCGCGGACACACTCGGTGAGGACACCAAGGCCATCGGCGTCGCGGGCGGCGACGGGACGGTCGCCGCGGTGGCCTCGCTGGCGGCCCACCGGGGCCTGCCGCTGGTCGTGGTGCCCGCGGGCACCCTCAACCACTTCGCCAAGGACGTCGGTGTGGACGACTGCGAATCGGTCTACGACGCCGTCGAGGAGGGTGACGCGGTGTCGGTGGACCTGGCGCGGGTCAAGGTCGACGAGAGCCCGGCGCGTTGGTTCGTCAACACCGCAAGCCTCGGCGGCTACCCCGACATGGTGCGGCTGCGCGAAAAGTGGCAGAAGCGCTGGGGCAAGTGGCCCGCCGCTGCCGCCGCGATGGCCAAGGTGATGTGGGAGGCCAAGCCGCTGACGCTGCGCATCGACAACCGCGTGCTCAAGGTGTGGGTGCTGTTCGTCGGCAACGGGGCCTACGAGCCGCGTGGATTCGCACCCGCGTGGCGGCCGAGTCTGGACAATGGTCTGCTCGATGTCAGATATGCGCGCGCCGACGTCCTCTTTTCCCGTTTGCGCATTGTTTTCGGAGCTATGATCGGCGCGCTCCTGCACAGCAGGGTTTATGTGCAGCAGAACCGTCCATCGCTGGATGTCGAGGTGATCGGTGCCCCCGTGGGCCTGGCCACCGACGGCGAGGTCGGGGCCACCGGCAACAGGTTCCGCTTCGCCGCAGAGGACAACGCTCTCGTCGTCTACCGGCCACGGCTGCACGCTGTCGGTGATACCGAGTAGAACATCCCATAGCGGGGTTTTCCGGGGATACGGGGCGGAGGTGGCGTGAGTCGGCTGTGGTTCGGGGTGCTCGGCCCTCTTATCGCCACCAGGGACGGCGTGGAAGCCGACTTCGGCGTCGGCGAGGGGCAACGCCGGTTGGCTGCTGCCCTGTTGCTCGCCGCCGACAATCCGGTGCCGCCCGCGCGGCTGCTGGACTTGCTGTGGGGCACCACTCCCCCGTCCGGCCGCAACGCGCTGCAACAGGTCGTCTCCCGGCTGCGTTCGGCGCTGGACCGCGAGTTCGGCGACCTCCTGCGCCTGACCTACCAGGGCGGCGGCTATCGCCTGGTGCGGCCGCAGGGAAGCTCCGACCTGGAGCGGTTCCGCTCACTGGTGACCGATGCGGCATCGAGCACCGTGGCGCTGCGCAGGCGACTGGAACTGCTGGAGCAGGCGTGCGGCCTGTGGCGCGGCCCGTGTCTGGCCGACCTCGCTCCCGAGGCGCGGCAGAACCTGGGCTGCACCGCCATCGACAACGAGCGGCTGGTGGTGGCCGCGGACTACGCGGAGGCCGCCCGCAGCGCGGGCCGTCCCGAGCAGGCGCTAGGCCTGCTGGAAGCGCTGGTCGAGGACCAGCCGCTGCACGAGAACCTGCATGCTGAGCTGATGCTGACCTTCGCCGCGGCGGGCCAGCAGGCCAGGGCGTTGCAGTTGTACGACATGATCAGGACACGATTGCGTGACGAGCTGGGCATCGACCCCGGTGCCCGCCTGCGGCTCACCCATGAGCAGGTGCTCCGCGCCGAGGCGAGCTACCAGAGCGTGGCCTTCGAGGGCCCCTCGGTGCTCCGTCAGCCGCATACCGAGCTGATCGGCCGTCAACGCCTCCTCGACTCGCTGCGGGCCACCGTTCGCGAGAACCGCCTGGTCACGATCACCGGACCCGCTGGTGCGGGCAAAACCACCCTGGCTCGCCACCTGAGCGCAGACCGCCCGCCTGCCATGGACCTGGGCAACCTGGCGGGCTTGGACGAGCTGATCACCGCGCTGGGCATGCTGTTCGAGGTGCGTGGGCGCGACCAGGAGACGCTGTGGCCCGAGATCGTCACGGCGCTGGCGGGCCAGGAATTGCTGGTGCTCGACAACGCCGAGGGCGTCGTCGGCGATACCGCCGAGTTGACGCGGCGGCTGCTCGCGGAATGCCCCGGCCTGCACATCGTGGTCACCTCCCGCCAGCCGCTGGGCATGCTGACCGAGCACGTGTTCCCCGTGCAGCCGCTGGAGCTGCCCTCCGCCACCGACCCCGACCCGCAGTCCCCCGCGCTGGCGCTGTTCCTGCTGCGCGCGCAGCAGGCCATGCCCGGCGCGGACCTGTCGGACCTGCGCAGCGCCGCCAGGATCTGCCGCCGCCTGGATGGCCTCCCGCTGGCGATCGAGCTCGCCGCGGCGCGGGTACGGGCGCTGTCCCCCGCCCAGATCGCCGACCGCCTGGAGTCGGGCCTCGGTCTGCTGCGCACCACCGGCGGCGGCCCGCGGCACCGCACGCTGCAAGCCGCGATCGACTGGTCGTATCAGCTGCTGCACCCCGATGAGCAGCTGGTGTTGGAGCAGCTGTCGGTGTTCCGCAGCGGGTTCACCCCCGAGGCGGCGGAGGCGGTGTGCGCGGAGGACGTGGACGTCCTCGCCGCGCTGGTGGAGCTGGTGGACAAGTCGCTGCTGTCGGCCTACGACGAGGCGGGCAACCGCCGCTACCGCCTGCTGGAGACGGTCCGCGAGTTCGCCGCGGGAAAGCTCAGCCAACGCGGCGCGACCGGCGCGACCCGGAGCCGTCACCTGGACTGGTGGCGCTGTCGCGCGCAGGACCTGTTCGCGATCCCGCAGTTCCAGGACCGCATGGTCGCCGCGACGGCGGTGGGCAGCGAACTGACCGACCTCCGCGCGGCGCTGCGGGCGGCGGTGTCGCTGGGGCGCCAACAGGACGCGGTGCTGATCGCCTGCTGCCTGATCGACGTCTGGAACGTCCACCCCGGCCAGTTGGCCGAGGGCAGGCGCTGGCTGGGGCTGATCGAGGACATCGCCGACCGCGCACCGGCCCAGTTGCGGGCCCGCGCCCGCAAGGACCGCGGCCAGCTTACGACGGTGCTGGGCGACAGCGTGGCGGGCACCAGGATTCTCCGCAGCGCCCTCGCCGATGCCGAGGCCCTGTCACGGGTCGAGCAGGCGGATCTGCTGGGCGTGCTCACCAGCACCGAGTGCGAGCTGTTGGACCCCCGGGCGATCGGCCACGCCCGGCGCCTGCTGGAGATCATCGCCGAGCTGTCCGACAGCGATGTGCGGTCGGCGTCGCTGCGCACGCTGGTGGAGACGCTGCTGACCTGGGGCCTGATCGACGAGGCCGCGGCGTTGGCGCGCAAGCCGAACACCCACCGCGAGGCAGGCAGGTTCTGGCTGCCGCACTACCACGGTCTGCTGGGCCTCATCGCCGCCGCGGAGTCGGATCGGGAGCGGGCCTACCGTTCGTTCGACCGGGCGCGGCAGTCGGAGAAGGACGCGACGAGCGCGGCGTTCAAGTTCAACCTGCGCCGAATGCTCGCCGAAATGCTGCTCGGCGTGGACGATTTGGCGGGCTGCCGGGATTTCCTGGAGACCGAGATCCCGCTGTTGATGCAGCGCCACCCCGAGGCTGGGTATCTGGGCGAACAGCTCAAGATCCCACTCGCCGAGGCGCTGCGCAGACACGGCGACCATAAGCGCGCTCTCGCGGCTCTGGACAGCGCGCTCCAGGCAACGGCGCCGACCAGCCGGTATCGGGCGAGCCTGCCCGCGGCGCTGGTCGCGGCGGCGCTGGCGCGGGACATCGGTGACACCACGGCGGCGGATCAGCTTGGGTCGGAATGGGAGCGGGTGCGCCGCAGGCTGAGCCTGCCGGTGCCTGTCGGCTACTACGCGGCAGCGACCAGTTTGGGATTCGAATTGAATACGAACGCAATGCGCACCGCAGTTTCACTGCCAGCGTCTTCGGTTACGCCGCAGGAGACTGCGGTGTGGCAGGAACAGCAGATCAAGGACCTGCTCGCAGCAACCGAAGCTTGGTGCATAGACGCTTTGGTGTGAGTTTTATTGCACCTACTGCAAACGTTCCCGCAATGGGGTGGATTCCAGACTCGACCGTGTTTCCCGGCATTTCTGCATTTTCGGGAGTCCACACTTGGGCAGCATGGCGGGATACAACATCACAGTCCGGGCGCAGGATCTCGGTGAGCGCCTGCGCAGCATCCGGAAGCAGCGCAAGCTGACCCTCGACGATGTCGCACCCAGGATCGACATCGACACGGCCACGCTCAGCCGAGTGGAGAACGGCCAGCGACCGGCAAGCCCCGAAGAAGTCTCGGGTCTTCTCGTGGTCTACGAGGTCGTCGGGGATTTGCGGGACGAGTTGCTCAAGCTCGCGCACACCTCACGCGAGTCGGGGTGGTGGGTTCGCGGCTCAGCAGATTTCGCCATGAGACAGAGCAGCCTCATCCTGCTCGAACGCAAGGCAACAACCATCATCAACTTTGAGGGCATGAACGTCCCTGGCCTGCTCCAAACCGAGGACTACACCCGCGCGCTGCTGACTGAATCCGGGGTCGTCCCGGACGACAAGATCGAGGCTCGGCTCAGAACTCGAATGGACCGGCGGGCGGTCCTTCGGCGGATAGCCCCACCGCAGTTCGTGGCGATTATCGACGAACTTGCCCTTCATCGGTTGATCGGTGGTCGCGAGGTGATGCGACAGCAGCTCGAGTACCTCATGGACATGGCCGCGGAACCGCAGATCCACGTGCACATCGTTCCCGTTGGAGGAGCGCACGCTGGGCAGGACGGCTCTTTCCTTCTGGTGCACCGAAGGAAGGGTCACCCGGTCGTGTTCCTCGAAAACGCGATGTCGAGCATGTTTCTGGAGAAGCGGCACGAGATCGAGTTCTATGAGCTATCGGCGCGCAACCTCTTGGCTAGGGCACTGGATCGTAGACAATCCATGGTGCTGATTGCAGACCTTGCAAGACGTCTGAGCCGGGAGGCACCGCCCCATGATCCCTATCGATCCGACTCACCTCACCTGGCGTAAGAGCACAAAGAGCGGAACCGCGGAGAACTGCGTACAAGTTGCCCGAGCCCCTGGCGCTGTGGCATTGCGCGACTCGAAGGACCCGGCAGGTGCGATGCTGGTTGTTCGGCCTGCCGCCTTCACCGCCCTGATCCGGCTGGCAGCGATGCGGTAAGCGTCCCGTAATGCGACATCACACTCCTCCCGGGCCACACTTCCGGTACAACTGAGGGGAAGGTCAACAACACTGACGGAGGCCGGGCCATGAGCGTCAAGAAGATTCTCGTGTGGGCGGGGGTCGCCTTGCTGGTCTACGCGCTGATCCAACAGCCAACCCAGTCCGCCGGAGTCGTTGGCGGCATCTTCGACACGCTCCAAGGTGCGGCGGAGGCCGTCCTCGTCTTCGTACGAACCCTGTTCGTGTAGCTATGCAGAGTTTGACTGGTTTGTGACAAATTTCCAGTCTGCGCCAGTACCGTTCTCCAGTACCGGGACGCGTTCCGCGTCACCGTCTGGAGGGGGAATCATGAGGCTTATCAGCATGTTCGCGGCCGCTGCACTGGGCGCGGCCGCACTCGGTCTGGCAGCGGCCCCGGCGCAAGCCGCCGACCCGGTCTTCCTCTACACCGGCAACAAGTCGCACTGCACGTTCAGCGGCGACAACGGCGTGCAGGGCGGCGTCTTCACCAGCTACGAGTGCCGTAGCGGCGTCGCGGGTTACAGCCTGTTGGTCCAGCCGTCGCCGAAGTTCGTCGAGGACGTGTACATCAACACCTTCGCCACCCGCGCCCTCTGCGACGACGCGGGCGTCAACGGCAAGACCGGCGGCGTCTTCACCCTGTACCAGTGCAGGAGCGGGGTCGCGGGCTACAGCCTCACCGTCACCGGCTGAACAAGCCCGTGAGTGTAAGGCGACTCGCCTTACACTCACGGGCTTTACCTAAGCCGCCCTTTCCCTGCTGATCGGAGCACCCGTCCACAGCTCTGGGCGGGCACTGTCTCCGCTGCCATCACCAGCGAGGTGGCGCCGATGGTGGTGGCCTCACCCACCCTGCTGCCGGGAAGCGCGATGCTGTGCGGGCCGAGCGTCGAACCCGCCTTCAACTCCACCGGCTCCAACCGCATCACGCGGTCGTGGAAGAGGTGGGTCTGGAGCACGCAGCGCCGATTTACAGCCGCGCCTCGACCGAGCCGGATCAGGTCGGGCTCAGGCAGCCAGAGGGTTTCACACCAGGCGCCGAGGGTGCGCAGCCACCAGTTCAGCACCGGTGTGCCGCTCCACAATGGATGACGCCCCGCGGTGAACATGCCCAGGAGCAACCACTTCGCCGCGGCGGTGACCAACCCTGCGGTCAGGCTCGCGGCGAGCAGGATCGCGCCACCCGCGGCGAGAGCGTAGAGCCAGCCGCTTTGCTCCCACAGCAGCGCCAGCGGTGTGGGGTGTGCATTTGAAGTGCACCTGCATGCGCCATGATGCGGTCATGGCGGAAACCGGAAGCAGCCTGGCTGGTGGCGACGATTCGGCCGTGGAGGAACTGCTCAAGGACGAGTTGGCGCGCGGAGACGCGGCGCTGGGGCGCACGGAGACCAAAACCAGCATTCTGCTGGCGGTGTTGAGTCCCATCCTCACCGTCGGACTTGCCGTGTCGCCTCGGGTCTCCCAACCCTTGGTGGTGACCATCCCGTTCTGGTCCGCGCTGGGTCTGCTCGCTCTCGCCCTGGTGCTGTTGTTGTGGAACGTGCGGCCGCGGCTGCGCCGAAGCGGGTTCGCCACCTACGCGTCCATGAGCGAGACCGAGCTTGCGCAGCACTTCGCACGCCTCGGGAGTGATCCCCAGCGTTGGCACCGCGAACGCCTGATCGTGGTCGCCCGACTGGGCTGGACGAAGTTCAAGATCCTCCGGGCCGCCACCAACCTGGTCATCGTGGCACTGCTCTTGGGAGTGGCGGCCGCCGTCGCGTCTACGGCCTGATGCAGGGGCGGCGCTGAAGGCCGCCCCTTGCATTAACTGCCGTTGTCGGCCGGCTTGGCGTCCTTCGTGTCCGCCTCGGGGGCCGGGTCGGTGGGCAGCAGGGCCTTGAGCGCGGCACCGGTGATGCGCCGGAACGCGCGTTCCGGCCGGGTGCGCTCCAGGACAGCCACCTCCAGCAGCTTGATGTCGAGCAGCGTCTTGCCCTCGGTGCTGCTGGAACCGCCGCTCAGGGCGCGCACGGCGATGCCGAGCGCGTCCTTGAGGGCGGCGCCCTCCTGGTAGGTCTCCTTGACGGCGGTGGAGATCGCCTCGGCGTTGCCGCCCATCACGACGTAGTTCGGCTCATCGCCGACCGAGCCGTCGTAGGTGAGGCGGTAAAGCTGGTCCTCCTCGGGCGCGGTGCCGACCTCGGCGACACACACCTCCACCTCGAACGGCTTGACCTGCTCGGTGAAGATCGAGCCGAGGGTGCCCGCGTAGGCGTTGGCCAGGCCGCGGGCGGTCACATCGCGACGGTCGTAGGTGTAGCCGCGGGTGTCGGCGTAGCGGATGCCCGCGGTGCGCAGGTTCTCGAACTCGCTGTAGCGGCCCACCGCGGCGAAACCGATGCGGTCGTAGATCTCGGAGACCTTGTGCAGGGTGCTGGACGGGTTCTCGGCGACGAACAGCACCCCGTCGGCGTAGGTCAGCACCACGACGCTGCGGCCCCTGGAGATGCCTTTGCGGGCGTACTCCGAGCGGTCACGCATGATCTGCTCGGCCGAGGCGTAGAACGGCATCGTCACGGCATGGACTCCTGGCTCATCCGGTGAGGGTTGATCTTGGCTTCGGGCACGGTCAGCCGCCGGGCTTTTCCTTGCGGGCCTCGACGACGGCCTCGGAGACCGCGCCGGTCTGCTCCTCGGTGAGCTTGACCGCGCCCTCCGCGGTGATCTTGACGACCACGGGGTAGATCTTGCGGCTCACGTCGGGTCCACCGGTGGCGGTGTCGTCGTCGGCCGCGTCGTAGAGCGCCTCGACCGCGTTGCGCACGGCGACGTCGACCTCGACGTGGTGGCTGTAGCGCTTCTTCAGCGCCGCCTTCGCGAACAACGCGCCGGAACCGACCGCGTGGTAGCCCGCGGTCTCGCCGTACTTCCCGCCCGCCACGTCGTAGGAGATGATCCGGCCCGCCTTGGCCGGGTCCTCGGCGTCGAGGTCGTAACCGACGAACAGCGGAACAACGGCCAAGCCCATGAGCGCGCCGTCCAGGTTGCCGCGGATCATGTTGGCCAGCCGGTTGGCCTTGCCGTCCAGCGTCAGCGAGACGCCCTCGAGTTTCTCGTAGTGCCGCAGTTCGACGGCGAACAGACGCATCATCTCGATGGCGATACCCGCGGTGCCCGCGATGCCGACCGCCGAGTAGTCGTCGGTGACGAAGACCTTCTCGATGTCCCGCTGGGCGATCAGGTTGCCCATGGTGGCCCGCCGGTCACCGGCGATGATCACGCCGCCGTCGAAGGTCAGCGCGACGATCGTGGTGCCGTGCGGGGCCTGGATCTCAGCATTGGGCAGCGGCCGACGCCACGGCAGCAGGTCGGGTGCGGCTGCCTTGAGGAAGTCGGTGAACGATGAGCTGCCCTGGGTCATGAAGGCCCGAGGCAGCGCACCGGCCTGCTGATTGCTGGCGGGTGGGTATTCCATCGGTTATTGGTTCTCCTGGTCGGATGGTCCTGCCGGACTACTGGCCGCCCTTTTGTACGTACGCCCGGACGAAGTCCTCGGCGTTCTCCTCGAGCACGTCGTCGATCTCGTCGAGGATCGCGTCCACGTCCTCGCCCAGCTTCTCGCGTCGTTCCTGCCCGGCCGCCGTCCCGTCCGGGCTCTCTTCGTCGCCGTCGCCACCGCCTTGGCGCTGGACCTGCTCCTGTGACATCGTCGCCTCCCGCGTGGTTTCGCCCGGGTGCGGGCCACCCGCACCATGAACATTACCTAGCGCTGAGCTGTCATGGTGCAGGCAAGCCGGTCATTCTCGTACCTGTTGTGATGCAAATTCGATCTTCACATGCCCAGCCCGCGGTGTCGAACGCGGGTTTCAACGCCTGGTCAGGGCGTTGACGAGGTCCTCGGCGGTCTCCGCCCGCTCGAGCAGCTGCCCGACATGTGCCTTCGTCCCCCGAAGCGGCTCCAACGTCGGAATCCGCACCAGCGACTCCCGGCCGAGGTCGAAGATGACAGAGTCCCAGGACGCCGCCGCCACCTCGTTGGGGTACCGCTCCAGGCAGCGTCCGCGGAAGAACGCGCGGGTGTCCTCCGGCGGGCTGGTGATGGCCCGAAGCACCTCGTTCTCGCTGACCAACCGCTTCATCGAGCCCCGCGCCACCAGCCGGTTGTACAGCCCCTTGTCCAGCCGCACGTCCGAGTACTGCAGGTCCACCATGTGCAGCCGCGGCGAGGCCCAGCCCAGCCCGTCCCGCTGCCGGTAGCCCTCCAACAGCCGCAGCTTGGCGGGCCAGTCCAGCCGGTCGGCGCACTCCATGGGGTCGCGGGCCAGCCCATCCAGGATCTCGCCCCAGGTCCGCAACACGTCCACGGAGTCCCGATCCCCGCCGTTGCGGTCCAGGTACTCGGCGGCCCGCTCGTGGTAGGAGAACTGCACGTCGAGCGCCGTGAACTTCCGCCCGTCGGCAAGCTCGACCTTCACCTTGAGCGTCGGATCGTGGCTGATCTTGTGCACCGACCGCACCGGGTCGGCCAGCCGCAGGTCGTCGAACCGTTTCCCGGACTCGATCATGTCCAGCACCAGCGCCGTGGTACCCAGCTTGAGGTAGGTCGAGTACTCCGCGAGGTTCGCGTCCCCGATGATCACGTGCAGTCTGCGGTACTTGTCCGCATCGGCGTGCGGTTCGTCCCTGGTGTTGATGATCCCGCGCTTGAGGGTGGTCTCCAGCCCCACCTCGACCTCGATGTAGTCGGCGCGCTGGGAGAGCTGGAACCCGGCTTCCTCCCCGGTAGGCCCGATGCCCACCCGGCCGGACCCGGTCATCACCTGCCGCGTCACGAAGAACGGCGTCAACCCGCTGATCACCGCCGTGAACGGCGTGCTCCGCGCCATCAGGTAGTTCTCATGCGTGCCGTAGCTGGCGCCCTTGTTGTCGATGTTGTTCTTGTACAGCTGCAACTGCGGCTGCCCGGGCACGGTGGCCGCCTTGATCGCGGCCTGCTCCATCACCCGCTCCCCCGCCTTGTCCCAAATCACCGCATCCCGTGCGTTGGTGACCTCAGGAGCGGAGTACTCGGGGTGCGCATGGTCCACATACAGCCGCGCGCCGTTGGTGAGGATGACGTTCGCCGCCCCCAGGTCATCCACATCGGGGTCCGCGGGCGGCCCACCGGGCGCCGACAGGTCGAACCCGCGCGCGTCTCGCAGCGGAGACTCCACCTCGTAGTCCCACCGCGCCCGCCGAGCCCGCGGAATCTCCGCCGCCGCCGCGTAGGCCAGCACAACCTGAGTCGAGGTGAGTACCGGGTTCGCCGTGGGGTCGCCCGGCACCGCGATGCCGTACTCCACCTCGGTTCCCATGATCCGCCGCATGCCCCCACCCTACGGGGCAGCCCCGTCATCCCGGCGCAATACCTGGCCAAACACACAACTTCGGGCATAGGCACGACTGCATCCATTCGGGTGGTCACGATCGAAGATCGCCCTCAAGCGGGAGCGAACCGATCCGATTCGGTCAAACGCGCCCCCGAGACAGTCACGGTCCGATACGGCGCAATCCAAGCCGCATTGTTGAACCGGCAACGACAAGCTGTGACTCGGCCGCACCTCGTTGCGTACAACTGTCGTTGCGGCAGCTTTGGCGGCGGAACAGACCTCGAAACAGCTTTCGACTCATCTCGATGACAGGTCTATGTGAGCCCATCAGATGGATCAGGGCAGTTGTCTGCACGGAGTTCGACCGAAACGCGGGTGGCGTTGCTGCGGATGGAGCAGGATGTCTGCCGACGGTGTGGGTCTAGGTCGAGGAGACCGGGTGTCCGACGAGTTCGAGACATTGGTGCGGGAGTTTGAGCGGTTTCAGGCGAATGTCGCCAGGGGTGAGGAGCGGCTGAGTCGGTATGAGGGCATGCAGCAGGAGATGGCGGGCATCGAGGTTTCGGTGAGTTCGCCGGATCGGAGCGTGACCGTCAAGGCGGGGCCTGGTGGGGCGGTGACCGGGGTTTCCTTTACCGATGAGGCGCTGCGACGGAGTCCGCAGGCGCTGTCGAGTTTGGTGATGTCGACGTTGCAGGAGGCGGTTGCCGCTGCGGCGCGGAAGCAGGCGGCGGTTGTGCAGCAGTTCGTCGGAGACGACCTGAACGTGTTGGACCAGGTGCTGGAGACGCAGGCGGAGGTGTTGGGGCGGCCGGTCGAGGAGTTGCGGGAGTCGGTTGCGCCCGCCTCGGACGCTCGGGAGCAGCGGCCGGGTGGGCCGCCGCGGGGGGCAGGCGATGGGTACCTGGACAACCTGTACAACCGGGAGGACGACTGATGGGTGGGGCGTTCCGGGCCGATATCGGCAAGATCGAGGGGTTTGGCGGGAAGGTTTCCGGCGAATTCGGGAAGCGGGCGGAGGCGGTGTCGGCGAAGGTGTCCGCCGCCGAGTTGCCCGCTGTGGCGTGGGGGCTGATCGGGCAACCGATCGCGTGGACGTTCTACCGGTCGATGATGGACGACTTTCGTGAGTACCTGAAGGCGGTCGGTGAAGGTACGCAGAGCGCGGGGCAGAAGCTGAAGTCCTGCGCTGATGCCTACAGCGCGGCTGAGGAGAAGATCGGGCTCAGCCTCAGCCAGACGCAGCAGGATCTCGACTCCGGGGCCAAGGCGCCCTCCGTGGGAGGCAAGTGATGTCCACCAGTGATTCCCTGCTGGACGGCGGGCGTAACGCCGATTCGGTCGGTAAGACGCTTGGGGCTTCGCATAGTCCGGGGCGCAACTATGGCGATCAGGTGTTGGAGAGCATGCCGGGGCCTGCCGGCCCCGGGTACAAGCTGATCCATGACGTGGCGACGGGCAAGGACGTCGGGACGATTGCGCAGGATGTGACGTCGCTGACCTCGTCGTGTATGTCGATCACGAGCATCGCGTCCGATCCGCTGGGGTGGCTTATCGGGCAGGGGCTGGGGTTTCTGATCAATATCTGCACTCCGTTGAAGCAGGCGATCAATTTGGTGTCGGGCAATCCCGAGGCGCTGAGTGTGGCGGCGAAGGAGTTCGGGGACTCGGGCAAGGAGTTGGAGAAGTTCGCTCAGGATCTGCTGAAGGACATGCAGGCCGAGTTGTCCGCCTGGGAGGGTGAGGCGGGGGACGCGGCGCGGGCGCGGCTGGCGGAGTTCGCTCAGGGAGTGCAGGGCGCGGCGGACAAGTCCGGTGATATCGCCATGCTGCTTCAGGTGTGCAGCATGCTGATGAAGGTCGTGGAGGACTTCATCAAGGGGCTGCTCACCGACCTGGTGGAGTGGCTGATCATCACGTGGGTGGCGGCGCTGGCGGCGGCGGTGCCGACCTGTGGTGGGTCCACGGCGGCGGCGGGCGCGGCGACCACGGTGAAGGCGGGCACGACCGCGAGCAAGGCTGCTCAGACCACCAGCAGGCTCACCAACATCCTGAACAAGATCCGCGAGTTCTTCACCAAGATCCAGGCGTTTCTCAAGAGTGCGCCGCAGAAGTTCATGGATGCCAAGGGCAGCAAGGCGTTCGCCGATCTTCAGCAGTCGATGGCGCGGGGTGAGGGCGGCAAGCTGGTTCGGGACACGCTCGCGGAGTCGGCACGCAAGCGGGTGGGCGAGTCGGTGGGGATCAGCCACAAGGCCGGTGAGGGCTATGAGTTCGATGCGATGAAGGGGCTCGGCAAGGGCGTCGGGCACGTCGCGGGTGGCAAGAAGGCCGTCGACTACGGTTCGACCGGGCAGGACCAGTCCGATGACGAAGTGCGCGATCGCTTGGACATCTGAGGGACGGACATGTTGCTGCGATTGTGCGGTCTGCTGTTCGGTGCGCTGATGCTCGCCGGCAGCCTGTTCATGGTGGTGTCCGGCGGGAGCCATGTGTTCGGCTTTGGTGAGCCGGTGACGGTTCACGTCACCCAGGGGCGGTACTTCGACGAGAGGTTCCGCAACGAACATCCCGCCAAGGGTTACTACGAGCTCGATGGCAGGCGGGTGGAGGTCACGCTGGCCAACCAGCGTGAGGGTGAAGTGGTCCACGGCCGTCTCGATGCGCTGGACAGCTCTGGCAAGACCGTGGTCACCGGGTCCGGCGGCAAGGTGGCGCAGTTGGTGTTCGGTGTGTTGTTCGGCGTGCTCAGCCTGTGGCTCATGGTGTTCTGCGTGATCGGCATGGTGCGCGGCGGCACCCGGCGCAACGATCCGCCGGAACCGGTGCGGGGCTGAGGCGGTGTCCGGCGGGTGGCTCTACGTCCTTGTCGGTGTGGTCTTCGTTCCGGTGCTGGTCTATGTGATCGCCAAAGTCAGCGGGGCGAATCTCGGCGGTTCGGCGGGGTCGAGCGGATGGGAGTTCGAGGAGCGGTTCTCCCATCCGCGGCTGGGTGAAGCGCGGCATATCGGCGAGACGCATAGCCTGCGGATTCGGGGCGAGTATCGGGGTATGCGATTCACCGCCGGCTCTACTTCGACCTTTCGTGGGGTTAGTGGCTACACCGATTCGGCTGGCAACTACGACCTCCGCCATCGCTACGACACGGACACGGTGATCACGCTGGAGGATGTCGGGCCGTTGCCGTACGCGGTGATCGCGGTGGACAGGCGCACGAAGGGGGTGGCCATCGCGGCGTTGCCGGAGGTGGAGCAGGCCATCCGGGCTTCCCCGCTGCTGCCGTGGCTGGTCCGCAAAGGACGCAGGCTCGGTGTCATCCGGATCGACGCGGACTCTGTGTCCAGTGAGTCGAGTGACGATCTGGATGTGCTGCGGATCAAGTTCCGGCTGGTCCGGCTGAGGCGGTTGATCTCGCTGTTTCCTGAGCGGGCCAGGGCGTATCACCTCCAGGGCGAGGCTCCTTGATCAGCCAGTCGCCAGGGCGGCGGCGGGCGGGATGCGGACGGCGCTGCGGGCTGCGAAGGCGGCTGAGGCGGCCGCCAGCGCGAGGACGGTGATTGCGCTGGCTGCCAGGAGGGTCCAGGAGGCGTTGGGCCAGACGAATTGGTTGAGCGACATCAGGGCGAGTTCGGCGTAGATGGCGCCGGTGAGGCCGCCGCCGATGATGCCCGCGCCCGCCAGCAGGGTGCCTTCGCCGATGACGCCCCAGCGCAGGCCCGCGCGGGTGATGCCGAGGGCTCGGCGCAGGCCCAGTTCTCGGCGGCGTTCCCAGACGGAGACCGAGGAGGTAATGCCGATTCCGGCGATGGCCACTAGGACGGAGAAGCCCAGCAGGACCGCGAACAGGATGAGGCCTAGCTGGATGTTCTCGTCTTCTTCGCGGTACTTGTCGATCTTGGTTTGGGCGCGGACGGTGGGATGGTCGGCGGTGGCGGCGGTGATGGCGTCGCGGTAGTGGCTGGGGTCGGCGCCGGGTTTTAGGGCTGCCAGGACCGAGGTGGTGGGACTGATCGTCTCGTCGGCGATCGCGAGGTCACCGGTCACGGCCTCGGGGAGCCTGCCGAGGTAGCGGAAGGTGCGGGGGCTGCCGGGGAGGCCGGCGACGGTGACTTCGGCGCCTTCGCGGAGTTCGGCTCGGTCGGCCAGGTAGTCGGCGACCAGCACGCCGTTCGCGGTGAGCTGGGGGGCGGGCTGGCCGATGCCGGTGAGCATGGCGTGCAGGGCGGCGGGGTTGACGCCGATCAGGGTCTGCTCGCGTTCGATGCCCCGCATGGTCACCTCGGCGCGGTGAATGGCGACCGCACCCGCGGCGTCCGGGTGGGTGGTGGCGATCTGGACGGCCTGGACGGGCAGCGGGCGTGTGCCGGTGTCGGAGACCACCACGTCCGGTTGGGGCTCGGCGCGGAAGTCGGCGAGGGCGCTGGTCATGGTGCCGAGTAGGACGGTGGCAAAGACGAGCAGGGAGGCGGTGGCGGCCAGGGGGCGGGCCACCGCGGCGGAGCGCTGGGGCATGCGGCGGACCTCGGCGGCGGCGAGTTTGGCGGTGGGGCCGCCGAGTCGGCCGTTGAGGGTGATCAGCTTGGCCAGGGCGGGGATGGTGACCGCACCGAAGGACCAGAACAGGCCGAACACCATGCTGATCGCCGAGAACGTGATCGCGAACAGCGCGCCCGCGGTGCCCTTCGTCAGGATGGCCAGTGCCGCCAGGAGCAGGCCGAAGCCGACCAGGAGCCAGCCGAAGACCCTGGCCTGTGGGGACAGGGCGCCGTCGGTGGCTTCGGCGTCGGAGTCACGGAGGGCGGTCAGCGGGCTGACCCGCGAGGCGGCCAATGCGGGGCGGAGTGCAGCACCCGCCGAGAGGACGGCGGCGATGATCACACCGGTCACGGTCTGGCCCGCCGAGGGCAGCAGATCTGGGGTCAGTTGGGCGGAGCCGAGCAGCGCGGAGACGCCGGTGGCGTCCAACAGGCCTGCCAGCACCGTGGCCAGCGGGCCTGCGGCGAGGACACCGATGACGCCTGCCAGGGCGCCGGTGATGGTGGCCTCGATGAGGCTGGCGACCACCAGCGGGCCTCGGGGGCCGCCGACGCAGCGCAGCAGGGCGGTCTGACGTTGGCGTTGGAGGTAGACCGCGCGGTAGGCCGACACCGCGACGACGACCGCGGTGGCCAGGGCGAGGATGCTGAACAGCAGCAGGATGTCGGCGCCTTCGGCGTTCGCCCGATATGCCGTGGCCGCGGGAATGACGTCGTTGCCGCCTGCGACCGTGGCGACGGCGGAGCGGACCGCGGCCGGGTCGGCGGTCGGGCTCAGGACCAGGTCGAACTGTTTGGTGGTCGGCTCGGGGTTGAGCTTGGCCGCCAGCAGCGGGCCACCCACGAGCAGCGGTTCCTGGGTGCCCGCGCCGCGGACGGTGACGCCGGTGACCGCGACCTGAAGTTTGCGGCCGCCCGTGTCGGCGAGGTCCAGCAGTGAACCCGGTTGCAGGCCGAGGCGCTGCGCGAGGACGCGGTCCACCGCCACCTCGTTGTCCGCCTCCGGGGCACGGCCCTGCCAGATGGGCACGCGGCGCAAGCCCGATTCGGCCGGTTCGATCTCCATCCGCGCCTGGTTGCCCGCCCTGCCATCGCGTTCCAGCACATCCACCTCGGCGGTGCGCACCGGCACGACTCTGTCCACTCCGGACACACTCGCGACACGTGCCGCCAGCCCGGCGTCCAACGGCGCGGGTTTCGCGTCGAAGTCGACGGGTCGTCGCACGGTGAGCGTGACGCTGCTCGGCTTCTGGGACGCGCCCTCGGTCTGGGTGCTCTCGAAGGCGCCGCTGAGCAGTTGGGAGCCGATCAGGCAGGCGATGCCGACGACCAGTGCCAAGCCGGGCAGCAGGGCGCGTCCAGGCCGGGTGCGGAGTTCGGCCAGCGCAAGCCGGAGCAGGGTGGACGGGTTCAACGGAGCTTCCTTCGCAGGTCAGGGCTCGTGAGTGCGCAGTTCCAACGCCACTGCGCACTCACGAGGGGATCAGGTGGCGGTGATTGCCTGGAGCGGGCCGACCTTGGCCGAACGCTGGGCGGGCAGGACCGCGGCCAGCAGGGCCAGCGTCAGCAGGCCGCCGCCGACCAGGGCTATCTGTCCGGTCGGGATGGTCAGCACATCGCCCATGCCCATGGCGCGGGCGCCGAGCATGCCGTAGGCGATGCCCAGACCGAGGCCGACGACGGCGGCGAAGCCGCCGAAGAGGACCGCCTCCCAGGCGAGCATGGAGCGCAGGCCGTTGCGGTGCAGCCCCAGCGCGCGGAGCAGGCCGGATTCCTGGGTTCGCTCCACAACGGACAGTGAGAGCGTCACCCCGACGCCGACGACCGCCACCAGCACGGTCATGCCGACGAGACCGAGCGCGACGTAGGTGACGTTGCGCATGGCGCTCTCGTAGGACGCGCGGATGTCGGCGGGCAGATCGAGGGCGATGCCCGGCGTGGTGCCGATCGCCTCGGTCAGGGCACGGCGGATCGCCTCGACGTCGGCGCCCTTGGCGTCGACCAGCAGCCGGCTGATGCCCGTATCAGGTTGCAGGCGGCGCAGATCGGGGAGGTTCACGGCGAAGTCGCCGAGGACGCCCGCACCACGGTGGACCGCGGCGACCTTCAACTCCAGCCGCCGCTCCCCCACCGTCAGCGTCACCGCGTCGCCCGCTTTGAGGCCCGACTGCTTCGCTTGTGCGGCGCTGACCAGTACGGTGCCGGGCACGAACGACGCCAGGTTGCCCTCGGCCATCTTCGTGGCGGCCAGCGGAGGGTAGGCGCCCATGTCGATGCCCGCCAGGTATGTGGCCGCGGTCTTGCCTGCCACGTTCGCCTCGGCTTCCAGCCCGGAGACCGGCGCGGTGGCGGTCACGCCGGGCACGGCGCGGACCTTGTCGATCACCTGGGAGGGAATGCGATCCTCTGGGTTGTTCGTGCTCAGCATGGCGACCGCGGGGAACTCGCTGTCCAACGAGGCGTTCGCGGAGGCCTGGCCGGAGGACATCACCACCAGCACCGAGGACAGCAGCGTCACGCCAAGGGTGAGCACGGCGGTGGCGGCGGCGGTGCGCTTGGGCACCCTGATGGTATTGCCGACAGCCATCCGGCCGGGCACCCTGCCGACGGCCTTCACCGGCAGGCCGATCACCCTGGCCAGCAACGGGACCAGCAGCGGCCCGATCGCGAGCAGTGCGGCGTAGGTCAGGATGCCCGAGGCCGCGGTGGCGAACATCCGCGGCTCGGCGCCGCTTGAGGATTCCGCGTCCAATTGCCCGAACACCGCCAGCGCCACCGCTCCCGCGAGGAAGACCGCGCCCAGGACAAGGCGGGGTGTCTTGCGGGGTGCGCCCGCGTCGGTTTGCTGGCTGGCACCGAGGGCCGCGACCGGCGGCACCTTTGTGCCCGCGACGGCAGGCACCACCGCGGCCAGGGTCGTCACGACGGTGGCGAGGCCGATACAGATCAGCATGCTGGACAGCGAGATCGCCAGCGCGGGCATCGGGAAGTCCGGCGAGTCGAGCACGCCGATCACGGCGTAGCCCAGCAGAATAGCGATGCCGACGCCGATCAGACCTGCCACCGCGCCCGTGATGGCGGCTTCGGCCAGCAGCGAGCGCAGCACCTGTCCCCTGCTCGCGCCGACACAGCGCAGCAGTGCGGTGCGCCGCTTGCGCTGCGCCACGATGATGCGGAACGTGGAGGACACCACCACCGCCGCGGCGAACATCGCGATGGCCACGAACAGACCGAGCCCGATGATCACGGCGTCGAGTTGCCGCAGGTTGTCCTTGATCTCCTCGGCGATCACGTCCTTGCCCGCTCGGACCGGGGTGGTGCCTGCGATGTCCTTGGCGGCGCCCAGCACGGCGTCGGCCTTGCCGGGTTCGGCGGCGATGTTGACACGTTCCCAACCGGTGGCGCCCGAGATGGCCCTGCCGAATTCGGGCAGCGCGATCATCATCCCGCCGATGTCGGTGCGCACGTTCACCACGCCCGCGACGGTGACCGTGCGGGTGCTGCCGTCGGCACCAGGCACCTCGATGGTGCTGCCCGTCTTGAGGTTTTCGCGCTGTGCGGTTTTCTCCGACACCAGAACCTGATTCGGTGACTTCAGCTCGACCGGGTATTTGGACAGCGGGCCGCTGCCGGGGTCGGAGAGCACGATCCACCGATCGCCGCTCTTGGCCATCGGCGCGGAAGCGAAGTCGACGGGCGCGACCTGGCGGACGCCGGGGATGGCCCGCAGCCGCGCCACGGTCGCATCGTCGAGGCGTTCGGCGCCGCCGTCGGAACCGACCACCACATCCGTGGCGGCGGGGGTGTCGCTGCCCTGCGCGGTGATCGCGGCGCGGGCGGTGTCGGAGATCAGCAGGGTGCCCGCGGCGAACACGGTGGCGACCACGACGGCCAAGCCGGTGAGCAGCAGCCTGCTGGGGCGCTGGCGGATTTCCGCCAGCACGGTGCGGAGCACGATCACGGTCTCAGGCCCCCAGCCGCTTCAGGGCGTCCAGCACGGTGTCCGGGGTGGGCCGGAAAATCTCGCCCGCGGGTCGGCCGTCGGCGAGCAGGACTACGCGGTCGGCGTAGGAGGCGGCCACCGGGTCGTGGGTGACCATGACCACGGTCTGGCCGAACTCGTGCACCGAGCGGCGCAGGAAGTTCAGCACCTGCTGGCCGGAGCGGGAGTCCAGGTTGCCGGTCGGCTCGTCCGCGAACACCACCTCGGGTCGGGTGATGAGGGCGCGGGCGACGGCGACGCGCTGCTGCTGGCCACCGGAGAGTTGCGCGGGGCGGTGGGACAGGCGGTCGGCCAGCCCCAGGATGTCCACCAGCTGACCCAGCCAGGGGCGGTCCACCGGCCTGCCCGCCAGGTCCAGCGGAAGCCGGATGTTCTGCTCCGCGGTGAGCTGCGGGAGCAGGTTGAACGCCTGGAAAACGAACCCGACGCGGTCGCGGCGCAGCGTGGTGAGCTGGCGGTCGGTGAGCCGGGTGAGCTCGGTGTCGCCGAGCATGATCTGACCGCCATCGGCGGTGTCGAGCCCGGCCAGGCAGTGCATGAGCGTGGACTTGCCGGAGCCCGACGGCCCCATGATCGCGGTGAACTTGCTTGCGTGGATGTCGATGGAGACTTCGTCGAGTGCCCGGACGGCGGCCTCGCCCTTGCCGTAGGTCTTGGTGAGGTTGACGGTGCGGGCGGCGATGCGGAGCTGCGTCGGCGCTGTCATCGCGGGCGGTGCGCTGGTCACTGCTTCTCCCCTGGTTCGGTGGTGAATGCAGGATTGAAGCTATGAACTGCGCTGGTCAGAGCACATCATGCGGGCGAATGGACGTGGATCAGCCCTCGGGGGCAAGCAGGCGCCCGGAACATCAGCCCGCAGTCGTACAACCCCTGTGCCAGCATCGGGGTGTGACCCCGGCACAGGAACTTGTCGCGATCCACGACGCCGCAGGCCAGGTGATCGGCAGCACCCCGAGATGGCGGATGCGCGCCGAGGGTCTGTGGCATGCCGCGACCTACGTGCTGCTCCGCTCGGGTGACGGCCGGTCGGTGTACGTCCACAAGCGGACTGACACCAAGGACATCGCGCCAGGCGAGTACGACTGCTGGGCGGGCGGCGTCGTGGCAGCGGGCGAGGACCCCGACGACTGCGCCCGCCGCGAGCTTGCCGAGGAACTCGGTGTTCGCGACGTCGCTCTCCAACCGCTGTTCACCGACCGCTTCGACAGGCCGCCGTGCCGCATCCACATGCACGCCTACCAGGCATTCTGGGACGGCCCGGTGATCCACCAGCCCGAAGAGATCGCCTCTGGCGGCTGGATGTCCCTCGCCGAGCTCCACTCCCGCCTGGCCGACCCCGCATGGCCATTCGTGGCGGACGGGCGGGCGCTCCTCTCCCGAATTAGTGTCCAAGATCGGGGAGTAACGGCGTTACTGGCGGAATTCGGACACTGATTCGGGGAGGATGTGTCAGTTGGAGGCTTGCGTGAGGGTCTAGTGTCACAAGCGTAGCTAGGGTGGGATTGCTGGACAGCGACGTCTGCAGGGAGAGAACTCGTGGCAGTGGACTTCTTCGAGCGGCATCGTGAGCTGCTCGACCGGGCCGTAGCGGCCATCGATGCCAGGGAGTACTTCAGTCAGTACCCGGAATCACCGAGCAAGTCCGTGTACGGGGAGGACGCCGCCGAGGTAGGCCAGAAGGCCTTCGAGGCGTACCTGAACTCCGAGTTCAACCTCGACCAACCCGGCAGCCGGGGCACCGTGGGCGACGAGGTCTCCCCCTACGGCACCCCGCTCAACGTCAAGTACCCGCACAGCGACCCCGCCGCGCTGGTGGAAGCCGCGAAAACCGCGCTGCCCGCATGGCGGGACGCCGGCCCGCAGGCCCGCGCCGGGGCGGCGGTGGAGATCATCAACCGGATCAACGGCCGCAGCTTCGAGATGGCGCACGCCGTGCAGCACACCACCGGCCAGGCGTTCGTGATGGCCTTCCAGGCGGGCGGACCGCACGCCCAGGACCGGGCGCTGGAGGCGGTGGCCTTCGCCTACGCCGAGCAGGTCCGCCAGCCGCAGCGGGCCCGCTGGGAGAAGCCGGCGCGCAAGGGCGAGCCGCTGCGGATGGACAAGAAGTTCACCGTGGTGCCCCGAGGCGTGGCGCTGGTGGTCGCCTGCAACACGTTCCCGACCTGGAACAGCTACCCCGGCCTGTTCGCGAGCCTGGTCACCGGCAACCCAGTGATCATCAAGCCGCACCCCAAGGCCGTGCTGCCGCTGGCGATCAGCGTCAAGATCGCCCGCGATGTGCTGTCCGAGGCGGGCTTCGACCCCAACCTCGTCACCCTGGCCGTGGAGGCACCCGGCGAGAAGATCGCCAGCGACCTCGCCCTGCACGCCGACGTGCGCATCGTGGACTTCACCGGCTCCACCGAGTACGGCGATTGGTTGGAGGCCAACGCCAAGCAGGCCGTGGTCTACACCGAGAAGGCGGGCCTGAACACCGTCGTGGTGGACTCCACGGACGATTACAAGGGCATGCTGCGCAACCTGGCCTTCTCGCTGTCGCTCTACAGCGGCCAGATGTGCACGACCCCTCAGAACATCCTGGTGCCGCGGGACGGCATCAGCACCGACCAGGGCACCAAGACCGCCGAGGAGTTCGCGGGCGACCTGGCCGGGTCGGTGGAAAAGCTGCTCGGCGACCCGGCGCGCGCCGTGGACGTACTGGGCGCGCTGGCCAACGACGGCGTCAAGCAGCGCCTCGAGCAGGCTGCGGGGCTTGGCGAGGTGGCGCTGGCCTCCAAGTCGCTGGAGCATCCCGAGCACGCGAATGCCACCGTGCGGACGCCGATCATCGTCAAGCTGGACGCCTCGGAGGAGAAGACCTACCGCCGGGAGTGGTTCGGGCCGATCTCGTTCGTGATCAGCACTGACTCCACGGCGCACTCGCTGGATCTGCTGCGCAGCACCGTGAAGGCGCACGGCGCGCTGACCGCCTCGGTGTACTCCACCGAGGAGCAGGTGTTGACCGAGGCGGAGCAGGCCGCGCTGGACGCGGGCGTGCACCTGTCGGAGAACCTGACCCAGGGCGTGTTCGTCAACCAGAGCGCCGCGTTCAGCGACTTCCACGGCAGTGCGGCCAATCCCGCCGCCAGCGCCAGTCTCACCGACCCGGCATTCGTCGCAGGCCGCTTCTTCGTCCTCCAGTCCCGCCGCCACACCCCCGCCGCGGCGGACTGACCTGAAAACTCCCCGGGGAGCCGCGCGGGCTCCCCGGGGAGCGGTCAGCCGAGGTAGTAGGACGCGTAGCCGTCCAGTACGAACTGCTGCCAGCCGTTGATGAACTCGGCGTAGGCGGCGGTCGGGGGTCGACCGCCCGCCAAGCTGACCTCGCGGTCGTTCGGCAGGTGATAGCCGAAGACTAGGGTCAGGCCGGGCACCTTCTCCGGGAAGGCCTGCGGGCAGGCTCCGTCGCGGCTGTAGGCCAGGTGCGAGTTGTGCGTGGTGCTGTCGGTGTTGCGGCCGTCCCAGCAGTCCGGGAAGGACATCCGCAGCGTGGTGAAGCGGCGGGAGCCGCACTGCGGAACGGCGCTCGACGAGCCGCCGTTCTCCTCGCCGTCGCAGCTCCACTTGACCACCGACTCCGGCTGGGGCGCGGTGGCTGTCGCGTCGCCGATGGCCATGCGCAGGCCGGGCGGGAAGGGCTGCACTCCGCTCTTGTCGCGGGCCTCGTAGTTCGCCGATACGAACGCCGGGGTGACCTCGCGGCCGCCCGCGTACAGCGCGGGGACCCAGTAGGCGGAGGCGTCGTTGGTCTCGTCACAGGTGCTGAGCGGTGACTCCCGAAGACTTTCCGCGGTAGTCGCGGCTCGCGTCGAGGTGTTTCCGAAAAACACGTGTTTAGGTGACTTTCCTGGCTCCTCGGGAAAAACAATTGGGTCATCCGGCCTGCCGTGGCTGTAGCGGCAGGTGATGGTGAAGAAACGGTCGATACCGGTCCGAGTTTTTTCCGGTGCTCCCGTCGCTCCGTAGGTGAAATGCGATGCGTGTCCGGCGCGCCCCCCAGCGACCTGCGCCGACCCCGCACCCGGCGGTTCCGCGTGGGCACCAGGGGCTTCCACCTTGTTCGGTAGATCAGCGGAACCCGTGGCCGTCGAAACCGTTGTAGTGAGCAGGACGCTGAGCGCCCCGATCACTTGTTTGGGAGATGGTAATCGGAATGGTGTGCTGATGCGCATTGTCCGGTTCGCTCCCTGCGGCGTTGACAATGGACATGAAGTATCTTCATGAACATTTTCAATACTGTCAAGACCCGAATAACAGTTGAATCACGAACTATACGCGGCGTTACCGGGGCGCAAACGCACCTGCGCCCCGGTCCACAGGGCCGGGGCGCAGGCTTTGATCAACAAGTTACAGATATTGACCGGTGTTGGTCGTGGTGTCGATCGCCCGACCGGACTCCTGGTTCTTCCCGGTGACCAGGGTCCGGATGTAGACGATGCGCTCACCCTTCTTGCCCGAGATACGTGCCCAGTCATCCGGGTTGGTGGTGTTGGGCAGGTCCTCGTTCTCGGCGAACTCGTCCACGATGGCGTTCAGCAGGTGCTGCACGCGCAGACCCGGCTGCCTCGTCTCCAGCACGGCCTTGATCGCCGCCTTCTTCGACCGGTCCACGATGTTCTGGATCATGGCGCCGGAGTTGAAGTCGCGGAAGTAGAGCACTTCCTTGTCACCGTTGGCATAGGTGACCTCCAGGAAGCGGTTCTCCTCCGTCTCGGCGTACATCCGCTCCACGGTGTGCTGGATCATGGCCTCGATGCACGCCGTCTTGTCGCCGCCGAACTCGGCGAGGTCGTCGGCGTGGATCGGCAGGCCGGTGATCAGGTACTTGGAGAAGATGTCCTTGGCCGCCTCGGCGTCCGGACGCTCGATCTTGATCTTCACATCGAGCCGACCGGGACGCAGGATTGCCGGGTCGATCATGTCTTCCCGGTTGGACGCACCGATGACGATGACGTTCTCCAGCCCCTCAACACCGTCGATCTCGCTGAGAAGCTGCGGGACGATGGTGGTCTCCACATCCGAGGACACACCACTTCCTCGGGTGCGGAAGATCGAGTCCATCTCGTCGAAGAACACGATCACGGGGGTGCCCTCGGAAGCCTTTTCCCGAGCGCGCTGGAAGATCAGCCTGATGTGGCGTTCGGTCTCTCCCACGAACTTGTTCAGCAGCTCGGGGCCCTTGATGTTGAGGAAGTAGGACTTGGCCTGACCGTCCTCATCACCGCGGGCCAACGCGACCTGCTTGGCGAGGGAGTTCGCGACCGCCTTGGCGATCAACGTCTTGCCGCAGCCGGGAGGTCCGTAGAGCAGGACTCCCTTCGGCGGCCGGAGCTGGTACTCGCGGAACAGCTCGGCGTGCAGGAACGGAAGCTCGACCGCGTCCCGGATCTGCTCGATCTGCCGGGACAGGCCACCGATGTCGCGGTAGTCGACATCGGGCACCTCCTCCAGCACCAGATCCTCGACCTCGGCCTTGGGCACCCGCTCGTAGGCATAGCCCGCCTTGGTATCCACCAGCAGCGAATCGCCTGCCTTGAGCGGAGAGTCCACCAAGGGGTCCGCCAGCCAGACCACGCGCTCCTCGTCGGCGTGTCCGACCACGAGAGCACGATGCCCGGCGACCTCACCATCGCCGGCCAACACCTCTCGCAGCGCACACACCTCGCCGGTGCGCTCGAATGAACCGCCCTCCACGACCGTGAGGGCCTCGTTGAGCCGGACGGTCTGGCCGAGGGCCAGCTCGTCGGTCTCGACCGCGGGTGAGACCGCCACCCGCATCCGGCGGCCCGCGGTGAACACGTCCACCGTGCCGTCGGTGTGGCGGGCCAGGAACACGCCGTAGCCGCTGGGCGGCTGGGCGAGCCTGTCCACCTCTTCCCGCAGCGCCATCAGCTGGCTGCGCGCCTCGCGAAGCGTGTCGACCAGCTTCGCGTTGCGCTCGGTCAGCTGACTGACCCGGTTGGTTGCCTCGGCCAAACGCTGTTCTAGTAGTCTCACGTGCCGAGGCGATTCGGTCAGCTTGCGGCGCAGCAGCGCCACCTCATCTTCGAGAAAACGGATCTGCGCGGCCAATTCGGCCGAGCTGCTTCCGGTGTTCCGCTCGCCGCCCTCTTCGGGTCGGCTGCCGGGACGGTCGTGCTGCATGTCGGCACCCTCCTCCCGTGCTGCTACTGAGAACGCCAACGGTACCGGCGATCACCGACAAGATGGGTATCTCTTGGGCCACCCGGGCGTGCCGTGGTCAACAACCGCCCACTCGGCCGGACGAGCTACTCCATCTCAGTGGTCAGCGGAACCGGATCAGCGCTACGTTGCGTCGCACACAGGTCCAGCTCTTTCCCAATAGTCACCTACGTGGTTCCCAGGAGTCTTCCTGGCAATAACGCGGAGTTCCAGGGGAGGTGATGACTGTCCCGTCAGACGGGACGGATCGGGCCTGCGAAACCAGATCGTTACCTGTGAACTGCCGGTTTTGTACCACTCGCCCGAACGCAGCACCCCGGTGCGTGGCGGATGGGGCATAGCGACATCATTCAAGCCAGCCGTTTGGCAGATCAGACCGGCCCAGAGGGGGCGCCATGACCTATCCGCCGCAGCAACCCGGCCAACCGGACCCGTACGGGCAGCAACCGCAGCAGCCCTACGGCCAGCCGACCCCCCAGGGCGGATTCCCGCCGCACGGGCAGCCCCAGCCGGGCCCGCAGACCGGCCCCCAGCCCGGTTACGGCCAGCCCTACGGCGCCCCGCAGCAGCCCTACGGCCAGCCTCCGCAGGGCTTCGACGCCCCCGGCCAGCCGCAAGGCCAGTACGGGCAGCACCCTTACGGCCAACCCGGCTTCGGCACTCCCGGCGCGCCCGCGCCGAAGAAGAAGAGCCCGCTGCCCTGGATTCTCGGCGGCGTCGGGCTGCTCGTCGTGATCGCCCTGGTGATTGGCGCGATCTTTGTCTTCGGCGCTGGAAGCTCCGACCCCAACAAGGTCGCGCAGACCTACGCCACCTCGATGGTCGAGAAGAACCGCGACGGCATGCTGGGCGCGTTGTGCGCCTCGGACCGGTCCAAGATCGAGTCGCTGGCGGGACGCAACGCGGACGAAGAGCTCAAGAAGGCCGAGGAGGAGCTCAGGAAGTCGCAGGAGGAGGCCCGCAAGCAGATGGAGGAGTTGCAGAAGTCCATGCCCCCGGGCATGACGATCCCCTCCTTCCCGGTCCCCACCTTCGACAGGCAGAAGCTGGAGGAGCTGACCAAGACCTTCGAGCCGGTGGGAGCCACGGTCTCGGGCGTCAAGACCAGCGGTGACAGCGGCAGCTTCACCCTGGAGGTGACCACTCGGGGGGCAGGCAGCCACAAGCTGGAGCACACGCTGGTCAAGGAGGACGGCGACTGGAAGGTCTGCGGCGCGAAGCTGCCCTCCGGCACCGGCTCCTGAGCACGCGTTTTCGCAAAACCCGTCGCAGTTTTCCGCGGCGGGTTCTGCTTTTTGTCACGTTCTTCGCCCGAGTTTGACCATTCCGCGTACAGGAATGGTCTTGATGGGTGATGCTGCCCCGGCCAAGACCATCACCACCGGGGGATCATCGTGACCTATCCACCGCAGCAGGGCCCGCAGGGCGGCCACCCGCCGCAGAACCCGTACGGGCAGCAGCCTTACGGTCAGCCCAACCCGTACCAGGGCGGACAGCCGGGATTCGGCCAGGGTGCGCCGCAGTTCGGCCCTCAGCACGGGTACCAGCCGAGCCCGCCGCCCGCGGTCGGCGGCTACGACCCGGGCTTCGGGCCGGGTGGGTTCGGCAGCGAGCCCGAGCCGCAGCCCCCGAAGAAGAAGACCGGGCTGATCATCGGGGTGGTCCTGCTGGTGATCGCGCTGCTGGGCGGGGCGGGCTCCGGGGTGTACTTCCTGTTCATGGACAAGGACCCGAAGCCCACGGCGGGTGGCGGGCACACCGCGCAGTCCAAGCCGGTCAGCGACCCCAAGGTGGTCGCCCAGGAGTACGCGACGGTGTGGCAGGAGCAGTTCCGCAAGCTGCAGTTCGACCCGAGCAAGATGGACCACCTGCTGTGCCCGACCGCGCAGCAGAACATCCGCAAGTCGGTCGCCTCCCTGGAGGAGAAAAAGAAGACCAACCCGCCGACGTCGGAGGAGATGCGCGCCATCGCGGGCTTCACGATCAGCGTCAGCACCGTCTCGGTGCAGGGCGAGAAGGGCAGCGCCGAGTTCGACAGCACCGTGCCCGGCCAGAAGAAGGAGTCGATCAGCATCCCGCTGGTCAAGCAGTCCGATAGCTGGGTGCTGTGCACCAAGGACTCCTCCGCCGCACCCACCACCAAGCCCACCTCGAAGTCGACGCCGAAGTCCACGGCGAAACCGACGCCAACCGGCTGATCGTGCTGCGCCGAGCAGGTGAGGTTGGTTGTGGCCGCGATCACAGCTGACGCAGCCTGAGAGGGCTGGTCTCCCACGGGCGAGAGGGGGAGGGTCATGAACCCTGCGACAGCAGGCACGGTCATCTCGACCGCGCTGGTCCTCGGCGTCCTGATCGTCAAACTGACCGACCTGCTCAAGTACGCCTGGGATTGGGCGTTTCGCCGCAACGGCGGCGACGGCAAGAACGGCCTGCTCACGTTCCTCGTCGCCACCGCTGCCGGTGTGCTGGCGGTGTTCGTGTTCCGCTCGACGCAGTGGGCGGATGAGATCGTGATCGGGGATCATCCGCTCTCCCAGCTCAATGTCTGGTCGACGATCGTGTTCGGTGTGGTCGCCGCCTCGGTCGCGGCGACGATCTACGACTTCAAGAAGGCCATCGACAACTCGGAGACCGCGAGCACGCCGCGCCTGCTGGATGTGGCGGAACGCGAACGCAAGACCCGGATGGCCAGGTACTTCGAAACCGGGTAGATCCCGGTTCACCCAAGTGCCGGGCATGGTGGTCGTCCGGCCGCGGGTATACCGGTGATGTCGGGGCCTCCCCGACTACCCCCTGCTTGGCCGGCGTTGCGGCTTGGGCGTGGTCACGCCCTCCGCAAGCCGTCGCGTGGTGAGAAGAAAAGCCGTGTGGGCCACCATCCGGTGTTCCGGCCGCACCGCAAGGCCCACAACGTGCCACGGCCGGACCAGCGTCTCCCACGCCTCGGGCTCGGTCCAGCACTGCTGTTCCCGGATCGCCTCGGTGATCCGGGACAGCTGGGTGACCGTGGCGATGTAGACGACCAGCACCCCGCCGGGGATCAGTGCCTTGGAGACGGTGTCCAGTTGCTCCCACGGGGAGAGCATGTCCAGCACGATCCGGTCCACCTCGCCGGTGTGCGTCGCGAGGTCGCCGACGTGCAGAGTCCAGTTGGGCGGCTGCTCACCGAAGAACTGCCGCACGTTGCGCTCGGCGTGCTCGGCGTGGTCATCGCGGATCTCGTAGGAGGTGACGCTGCCCTTCTCCCCCACCGCGCGTAGCAGTGAGCAGGTCAGCGCGCCCGAACCGGCACCCGCCTCCAGGACCCTGGCGCCGGGGAAGATGTCGCCGTACATGACGATCTGGGCGGCGTCCTTGGGGTAGATCACCTGGGCGCCGCGCGGCATGGACAGCACGTAGTCGTTGAGCAGCGGCCGCAGCGCGAGGAAGGTCGTCCCGGCCACCGAGGTGACCGTGCTGCCCTCCGGGGCGCCGATCAGGTGATCATGGGCGATCGCACCGCGATGGGTGTGGTAGTCCTTGCCCTCCTCCAGCACGATCGTGTACCGCCGCCCCTTGGGGTCGGTCAGCTGCACACGATCGCCCGGCCGGAACGGCCCGCTGTTGTTGACCACGCACATCCCATCATTTCGTAACGGTGTGATCTTCAAGTTTAGGACCCTGCGATCAGGAGCGGGCGTCCAGGGCGTCGCGCAGGTCGATTCGGCGGAGGACGCCGCTGGGGCGGCCCTCGGCGTCGACCACCAGGAACTGCCAGGCCGCGGTTTCGCGGACCCGGTCGATGATCTCCTCGAACGGCTCGGACTCCAGCAGCACCGTGTCCGCCCTGATCGGCTCCACCGCGCGCTCGGCGGGGGCCAGCGGGGACTGCGCGGACAGGGTGGTGGCGCTCTGCTCGTCGAGCAGGCCGACCGCGACCCCGTCGGAGCGCACCAGCACCACGCCGCGGCCCGCGGCGGCCGACAGCGCGTCCGCGACAGGGGTCTCGGCGGGCAGTTGCAGCACGGGCCGCACCACGCCCGCCAGGGTGAGGTGCTCCGGCACGTCGCGGCGGCGTTCGGCGTCGAGTTCGCCGCGAACGCCGACCACGATGAAGCCGATCATCACCAGCGAGATGACCAGCCGCGCCCACTTGCCGTCGGCGCCGGTCAGCACGCCGTGCACCGCCCAGGCCGCGAGCAGGGCGGCGACCAGCACGGCCCCGACCACGCCCGCCTTGGTGCCGATCTCGCGGCGTCCGCAGGCCGACCAGACGACCGCCCGCAGCACCCGGCCGCCGTCCAGCGGCAGCCCTGGCAGCAGGTTGAACACGGTGACCGCGGCGTTGGCGACCGCGGTCTGGGCGACCAGCAGCCACAACGCGGTGTGCGGCGGGGTGTACAGCCACAGCAGCGTGGACAGGCCGGTGAGCAGCAGCGACACCACCGGGCCCGCGACCGCGACCCAGCCCTCGTCCCGCGGGCGGCGCGGTGGGCGGCCGATTTCGGAAACCCCGCCGAGCAGGAACAGCCGCACCCGGCGGACCGGCAGCCCCAGCCACATCGCGACCACGCAGTGGCCAAGCTCGTGCAGCAGCACCGACACCCCGAGCGCCAGCGCGAACGCGGCGGCGATCAGCAGCGCGCCGAGCGGCCGGATCCCGGGCAGTTGGTGCACGACGATCGGGAGGTAGAACAACACGACGGCGGCGGCGCCGAACCACCAGGATGGAGCAAGCAGTACCGGCACTCCCCTGATCCGGAAGATCAGCAAACCGGACGGGCCGACCGGCCTGTCCAGCGGCGTTGGCTGGGAGAACACGGGCAAAGCCTACGGGCAGGTGTGAGAAGGCGGTGTGGGGCGCCTGGCGACACGGCCGGGGCAAGACACTGATTTGTCGGTGCCCTCCCCTACTGTTCAGGTCATGACGGAGACCGAGTCCCTGACGCGTGCTGTGGCGATTTCCGTCCCGGCGCAGTCCGCCGACGAGCCGAAGGTGGTGCGCCGCCCGGCCCTGTCCCCGTCACGGGCGGGCGATTTCAAGCAGTGCCCGCTGCTGTACCGCTTCCGCGCGGTGGACAAGCTGCCGGAGCCGCCGACCCGCGCGCAGGTGCGGGGCACCGTAGTGCACTCGGTGCTGGAGCGACTTTTCGGTCTGCCGCAACAGGACCGCCGCCCCGAACGCGCCAAGGAGCTCCTCGCCCCCGCCTGGGACGAGCTGCGGGAGACCCGCGAGGAACTGGGCGCCATGTTCACCGGCACCGACGACCCGGAGCTCGCCGAGTGGCTGGAGTCGGCGTCCCGGCTGCTGGATTCCTACTTCACGCTGGAGGATCCGCGGCGTTTGCAGCCGGAGGCCTGCGAGCTGCTGGTGGAGACCGAGCTGGATTCCGGTGTGCTGCTTCGGGGTTACATCGACCGCCTCGACGTCGCGCCGACCGGTGAGATCCGGGTGGTGGACTACAAGACCGGCGTCGCGCCGCGCGAGATCGGCGAGGCGAAGGCCATGTTCCAGATGAAGTTCTACGCCGTCGCGCTATGGCGGCTGCGCGGCGTGGTGCCCCGCCAGCTGCTGCTGATGTACCTCTCCGACGGGCAGTCGCTGGCCTACACCCCCGACGAGGGGGAGCTTCGCCGCTTCGAGCGCACGCTGGAGGCGATCTGGAAGGCCATCCTGCAGGCGGGCCGTACCGGCGACTTCCGCCCCAACCCGAGCAAGCTGTGCGACTGGTGCACGCACAAGGCGCTCTGCCCGTCTTTCGGCGGCACTCCCCCCGCCTACCCTGGCTGGCCTGAACCCGATCCGGGTGCCGAGACGCTCATGGACCGAGCGGATTGATTCCAGCCCGCGGCTCGCTTGGCGGTGAGGCCGAAGAGCAGGGCGCCGATGGCGAACCAGGGCAGCCAGCCGAACAGGAACCAGCGGGCCAGGTACAGGTAGCCCGCCCAGAACTCGGCGGGTACCTCCAGCACTCCGGTCAGGCCTAGGCCGAACTCGATGTAGATGTCCACCACGCGCAGCACGAGCAGTGCCGTGCCCGCCCAGGCCAGGGCGATCACCAGCCGCCGCGGTACCCGCCAGGGGCGCACGGTGGCCAGCGCGACCGCGCCGCCGAACAGGCAGAACACACCGATCGCCAGGTTCAGCAGCTGGAATCCCATGCCCGCGTCGCGCACGATCTGCTCGGACAACGCGGTGAGCAGGCCCGCTTTCGCTCCGGTCGCCCAATAGAAGTGCGGCGCGGCGAATGCCACCGCCCAGCCGCAGGCGGCGTAGGCGGCCCACCGTCCGGCGGGGCTGGGCGTGCTCAGGGTGTGGTTCACGGTGTTGTGCTCCTCGTTCCGACGATGCCACCGAGTCTGTCCGCGGGCACCGTCGCCGCGGCTCCTGCTGCGGCGGGGTTCGGGCTCCCTCCCTGGAGTGAGGTCAGGGCGCGGGCGGTCTGTCAGGATCAACGCCATGACGGGGGTGTTCAGGATGCTGGTCGCGCCGCTGACCAGCCGCGCGACCTGGCAGCGGGCGACGTTCCTGCTGTTGGGCGCGGCGCTGGCGCTGCCCTACCTGATGCTCGGCGGCTCGCTGAGCGGCGTGCTCCTCAACGGGCTGGACCCGGTCCCCTACCGGCCCTGGTGGTTCGCCGGGCTGATGGCCGTCTTCAGCGTCGCGCTGGTGACCGCGACCGCGTTGATTCCGGCGGTGATGGTGCTGGAGGGCACCGCGGTTCGCCTGCTGTTGGGGCTGCCGATCGACGAACGTTCCCTCGGCGCCCGCCGCTCGTGGCTCTCCCGCGGACTCGGTGCGGGCTGGTGCCTGCTGCACCTGTTCGCGGGCCTGGTGATCGGCGTGCTGGGTCTGCTCGGGGTGCCGATCGCGGCGCTGCTGCTGTTCTTCCCGCTCTCCGGGAACCCGAACCTGGTCATCTTCGATTTGCTCACCCTCACCCCGACCGGCTGGCAGACTCCGCTGCTGCCCCTGGTGGCCATCCTGCTGCTGATCGGCATGGCCTACGCGGTGGCCGCCGTCGGCGCCGGGCTGGTGCGGGTGGGACCGCTGCTGCTGGGACCGACGCCCGCGGAGAAGCTGGCGCAGGCCGAGCGGCGCGCCGAGCAATTGGCCGAGCGCAACCGGCTCGCCCGTGAGCTGCACGATTCGGTCGGGCACGCGTTGAGCGTCGTCACCATCCAAGCGGGCGCGGCGGGACGGGTGTTGGACACCGATCCGGCGTTCGCGCGGGAGGCGCTCGTCGCCATCGAGGAGTCGGCGCGCAGCGCGCTGGAGGACCTGGACTACGTCCTCGGCCTGCTCCGCGAGGACGCCCCACCGCGCACCCCACAGTCCACTTTGGACAGTCTGGATCAACTACTGCGGCAGAGCAGGGTCGGCGGAGTCGAAGTCGACGCCGAGGTGAGCGGCGACCCGACCGCGGTGCCGACCGCGGTGTCCAGGGAGGCCTACCGGATCGTGCAGGAATGTCTGACCAACGTGTTGCGCCACGCGGGCAAGGTGCCGGTCCGCCTGCGGCTGGCGGTGTCCCAGGACGAACTGGACCTGGACATCGGCAACCCGCTCGCGGACCGGCACGACCGGCCACGCCGCAACGGCGGCGGACACGGGCTGCGCGGCATGGCCGAGCGGGTGACCGTGCTGCGCGGACAGTTCAGGGCGGGCAGCGAGAACGGGCAGTGGCGGGTCCGGGTGCGCCTGCCGCTGCGGCCCGCCGTGATGAAGGAGGAGCGGTGACCATCAGCGTGTTGCTCGTCGACGACGAGGAACTGATCCGCGCGGGGCTGCGCACGATCATCGACGCCGAGCCGGGGCTGGAGGTCGTCGGCGAGGCCGACGACGGCGCCGCGGTCCCGCCGCTGGTCGGCAGGCTGCGCCCGGACGTGGTCCTGATGGACGTGCGGATGCCCGCGGTCAACGGCATCCAGGCCACCGAGCACCTGATGGGCACCATGGCGGAGCCGCCCCGCATTCTGGTGATCACCACGTTCGAGAACGACGAGTACGTCTACGACGCATTGCGGGCGGGGGCGAGTGGCTTCCTGCTGAAGCGGGCACGGCCCGCGGAGATCGTGCAGGCGATCCGCACCGTGGCCACCGGCGACTCGCTGTTGTTCCCGGCCGCGATCCGCGGGTTGGCGGCCGCCCATGGCGGTGGACGCGGACAGGATCGACTGGCGGGCGCTCAGCTCACCGAGCGCGAGGCCGATGTGCTCACTCTGATGGCGCGCGGGCTGGCCAATGCCGAGATCGCCACCGAGTTGTACGTGAGCGTGCAGACGGTGAAGACCCATGTCGGCAACCTGTTGGGCAAGCTGGGTGCTCGGGACCGCACCCAAGCCGTGATCGCGGCCTATGAGTCGGGATTCATCAGGCCGGGCTGAAACCACTCGAAGCGGGCATTAAGGTCGCGCCCGGATGACACAACGGGTGACGTGCCGCTGCGGACCCGCTCACCGCGCTCCAGCATCGAGGCTCCGGGCAGAGAAGGACGGAGTTTCCGCATGTCGTTCACCAACAGACGCGGCGCGCTGGCCGCGGTGGCGATGGTCGTGTTGGCCGCCGTGTCGGTTCCCGCACAGGCCTCACCGTCGGAGCTGCTCCCCGACCTGCGCCAGGCGTTCGCGGGCTGCCCCGGCGGCTTCACCGGACCGCCCGCCGCCTGCCAGTCCTGGCGTGTCTGCCCGGTGGCCGACGCCAACGCTCCCGACGGCAGATGCGTGTCCCCGGACAGCGCGGCGGCGGTGCGGCTGCTGTTCACCAGCTCGGTGGACAACGTCGGCGACGGGCCGCTGCTGCTGTTCGGCCACCGTGACAGCACCTCACAGCCCACCATGGCCATGCGCCAGGCATTCCAGCACGGCGTCAACGGCCCGTTGCCCGACAGCTACGCCGCTGCACAACATCCCACGGCCACCTACGCCTACTACGAACCGGCGCCAGCGCACGTGCACTGGCACGTCATGGGTTTCGAGCGTTTCACGCTCCGCACGTTCGATGGCACCATCGTGGTCGGCGACCGCAAGAACGGTTTCTGCCTCGGCGACCGGTACCGCGTCCGGGACGCCGACCAGCTTTCCCACCTGCCCAACGCCGACGGCCCCACCACGGAACTGGCCAAATACCTCCGGCGCAATCAGTGCGAACCCAAGCGGCCGGAGGCGCTGGACCTGAAGGTCGGCATCTCGGTCGGCGCGGGCGACGACTACGCCTGGCACGTCGACTTCCAGTGGCTGGACATCACCCACGTCCCCTCCGGCACCTATCACCTGGTCAACACCGTCAACGGCGACCGCACCCTGGTCGAGAAGAACTACGACAACAACTCCTCCAGCGTCACCGTCTCGATCGAGTGGCCACCGGGCTATCCCACCGGAGGCACGCCGGTCGGCGCCGTTCCCCAGGTCCGGTTCCTGCACGGTCGCTGAAACTGTCGGACCTGGCCGGATACTCGACGCCGTGGGATATGCCGACACCTTCATCGTGGTCGCCGAGGACTGCCCGGCCGAAAGCGGCGTGGTGCCGCAGCCCTACCGCGGCAAGCCGACGGTGGCGACCGTGCAGTACGAACTGCTGTCGACCGCGCCCGGTGAGCTCGCCGAAGAGGACGTGATCTTCGAAAGCTGGGTCCGCCGCAGACCGAGCGCCGAGGGCCTGACCGAACAGGAACGGGCGGCGCTGCGCGATGAGCTGTTCGTCAAGCCGCAGCCGTGCCTGCGAGCGTCGCCGCTGCCCAAGCAGTTCGGTTGGGGCCTGCACTACGACGGCGACGGCCGGATCACCATGCACGCCATGGAGTCCGCCGAGTACCGGGAGCTGTTTGTGAGCACACCGACGGTGCTGAAGGCGATGCGCTCCAAACGTTGACCGCGGGGCTGGTCGCCAAGGATCAGGGCTCGGCCCACTCGCTGAGGCAGGATGGTGCCGTGACCAATGCGCACAATCCGGCCCTGCGCAGGATGCCCGCCGATGACCTGCCGCAGATCCCGAGACTGACGGCGATCGGGCAGGTCGTTGGCGAGCGGGTGCTGCTGCGGCCGTGGGAGGTCGCGGATCTGGAGGTCATCGCCGAGGCGGGCCGCGACCCTTACATCCCGGTGATCACCTCGGTGCCCCGGGCCTACAGCCCCGACGAGGGCGTGGCGTGGTTGCGACGCCAGCACGACCAGGCGCTGCGCGGAGCTGGCTGCTCGATGGCGGTCGTGGCCCGATCCACCGGGGAGACGGTGGGCTGCGCGGTGATCCACAGCATTACCTGGGCGCACCGCCGCGGCGAGATCGGCTACTGGATCCTCGACCGCCACCGCGGCAACGGCTATGCCGCCGCCGCGGTGGCGCTGCTGGTCGAGATGGCCCGGCGCTGGCAGCTGGAACGCGTCGAGGCGATCATCGAGGTCGACAACACGGCCTCACAGAAGACCTGCCGCGCGGCGGGCTTCGATTGCGAGGGCACCCTGCGCTCCTACTACCGTCTAGACGGTGTCCCACGCGACATGATGATGTTCGCCCTGCTCACCAACAGCGGCTGACCCGGATTGCTCACGAAGGTCCGCGACCACCTGGCGCCGCAGTACGGCGATCAGGCCGCCAAGTCGCGTGCGGCACGGTAACCGAGCACGAAGGCCGAGGAGATGATGGCGCCGAAGGCGGGGCTGGCCGGGCCGAAGATCCGGGCGGCGGCGTTGCCCGCGGCGTAGAGGCCGGGGATTGGCACGTCGTCGTAGTTCAGCACCCGACCCTCGGCGTCGGTGACCGGCCCGCCCTTGGTGCCGACCGCGCTGGGCAGCAGCGGCAGCGCCCAGAACGGCGGCTGGCTGACCCGGCCCACGCTCGGCGACAGGTACCGCCGGTCACCGAGATAGCGCTCGTAGACGCTGTCGCCGCGCCCCCACTCCGTGTCCACGCCTTGGTCGGCGTCTGAGTTGAACCGGGCGATGGTCTCCAGCAGCGCCTGCTGGTCGATGCCCAGCACCTCCGACAACTCGACCAGCGTGTCCGCGCGCACCGCTCGCGGGGGGTCCGGCTCACCGGGCAGAACTCCGCCAAAGCGGTACCTGGACCGGTACTGCGCGTCCACGATCACCCACGCGGGCAGGTTCGCCCAGCCGCCGTTCGCGGGGTCGATGGCGGAGAAGGCCAGTGCGCTGTTGTGCGCGGACTCGTTGACGAACCGGCGACCCCAGCGGTTGATCCAGATGCTGTGCGGTGCGAACCGTTCCGCCATGCACAAGCTGACCCCGTCGTCGTCGGTCGTGGGGCCGGGCACCGCGGCCCAGGCCCACACCTCCGCCAGGTGCGCCATCCGGGCGCCCGAGGCACCGCTCATCCGCAGCGCGTCCCCCTCGTACAGCGCAGGCGTGACCCGGTGCAGCAGCGGAGCGGTGAGCAGTTCCCCGGTGAGCTGGTCGTCCCACTCGAAACCACCGGAGGCCAGCACCACCCCGCGGTCGGCGTAGAAGACGTTGCCGTTGCTGAGCTCGGCGCCGATCACCCGGGTGCCGTCGTTGACCAGGCGCGTCACCCGCGCCCGGCCGCGGAACCGGACGCCCGCGAGCAGGCAGCCCTGGAGCAGGCCGATCACCAGTCCCCTGCCGCCGCATTGCAGTTCGGCCATCAGCCGCTGCTCGACGAGTTCCTCGGGCAGTTGGGTGGGGTCCAGGTGCAGGCCGTAGGCGTAGATCTCGTTGTTGGTCAGCGCGGTCGGCCACTCCGGTTCGCGGATGCGCTCCCGCCAGCGACCAAGGTCGCGTTCGGTGATGGGGCCGACCTCGAGGTGGCGGCCGCGGCTGCGGCCGGTGGGTTCCTCGGCGAAGGTGTCCGGGTAGTCCATCACCTGCCAGCGGATCGGCGTGGTCTCCTCGATGAACTTCACGGCCTTCGGAATGGTGTAGACGAACGGCGCCAGCAGCGGGTTGCCGCTGGTGGTTGCCCGGCAGTAAGCCAGCGCGTCGCCTGCGGAATCCTGCAGGCCCGCCTGAAAGGCGAGGTGGTGGTCGGGCGCCCACACCATGCCGCCCCACATCGCGGTGGCCCCGCCGATCAAGTCGGAGCGTTCCAGCACCAGCACCGAGCAGCCGTGGTGCGCGGCCGTCAGCGCGGCCATCAGGCCCGCCGCGCCGGAACCGACGACGATCACGTCCACCTGCTCGCTGTCCAACGCCCGCACTCCCCCGTTCGGTACACGGTCTTTATCAGTCAGCAATGTAGGTGACAGAAGTTGAAGGAAGTGTTCACACGCTTGTCGCGTCCGGGCGACGTGATCGCGATCAGTGCAACACTGAGCCTCGTGACCGACGTTGCTCAGCGCAGACCAGGAAGGCCACCCCGGTTATCCCAGGAGGCGGTGATCGATGCCGCGGCCCACATCGTCGGCACCGAGGGCATCGACGCACTCACGATGCGCCGCGTCGCCGATGAGCTGGACAGCTCGCCGATGGCGCTGTACCGGCACGTCAGGGACAAGGACGAGCTGCTGCTCCTGCTGCTGGACCGGGTCGCGGCCACCGTGCCCCGGCCGGAGCTGCCCGCGGCGCCGGTCGAGCGGATGGTCGCGCTGTGGACCACGGTGCACGCCGCGCTCAGCGAGCACGCCTGGACGGTGCCGCTGCTGATGCGCAGCGACCTGATCACCCCGCGGATGATGTGGGTGCTGGAGGAGACCTGCTCGACGCTGGCGCAGGTCGGCATGTCGGCGGAGGAGATCGTGCGGGCCCACGGCGCGGTCTGGCAGCTCACGGTAGGCGAGATCCTGGTCCGGGAGGCCACCACCCAGCACGCGGCGCGGCTGTCCCGCGCGTCCTACCTGGACATGGCGCTCGAGTCGGTGGACGCGCGGGACCATCCCACACTGGCCCGCTTCGCCGACCAGCTGGTCGGCAACCGGCCGTCCGAGGAGGCCTACCGGGTGGGGCTGCGCGCACTCGTCGAAGGCCTGCTCCGCTAGGGCTTCGAGGACACCCCCTAGCCCGCTGGGCAGTGCCAGTCGTCCTCCGCGGTCACCGTCTCCTGGGTGGGCGCGGGGAAGGGTTCGCGGAAGGTGAAGGCGTAGGGACCGGGGCCATGGCGGCGGAGGCTGTCCAGCCGCTCCTCCGCCTCGGACACGGTGGGCAGCTGTCCCGTGGGCACCCACCACAGCACGGCCGTGGCTTGCCCGACGTGTTCGAACCATTCGCGGCGGCGGCGAAGCGCCGCGCGGTGCTCGGGGTTGCGGTAGACGTAGTCGGCGAGCGACTCGATCGAGTCCCAGACCGACATGTTGACGATGATCCGGTCGTCGCCGAAACCGCGGACGGCCGTGGCGTCGCCGTCCTCGGTCTTGAGCCGCCAGACGAACCCGGGGGCGGCCTCAGCGAGCGCATTCACCTCGTCGAGCGCGGCCACGAAGTCGGCGAGGCGGGCGGAACCCAAGGGCTCCAACGGGATCGCGATGTTGACCTGAGCCAGTTGGTGGGCAGTCACCTCCGTCAAGTTACTGACGGACGGCCGCACTGTCCCCGGATTTTCCCGGGGACAGAGACAGCTCAGGAGGGCTGTTCGCCCGCCAGGATCAGGTACAGCTTGCGCCGGGTGTCGGCGAGCAGCTCATTGGCCCTGCCGAGTTGGGTCTCATCCCCCGCCTGCGCGACCTGCGATGCGGCCTGGACGACCTGGGAGACGATCTCCCTGAGCTGGCGGGTGGGCTCGTCACCGGTGCCGCCCGCGTTCTGCCAGACCGCCGAGAGCGCCTCGGCGTGCTCGGTCACATAGGCCTGACCGTTCTCGGTCAGCCGGAAGGTGCGTCGGTCGGCGTCCGCGGTGGTTTCGATCAGGCCCTCGTCCTGCAACTGCTGCAGCGTCGGGTACACCGAACCGGGGCTCGGCCGCCAGCCGCCCTGACTGCGGTCACCGATCTCCTGCATGAGTTGGTAGCCGTGCATGGGCGCTTCGGCGAGCAGCAGCAGAACCGCGGAACGGATGTCGCCCCGCCCCGCCCGGCGCCCCCGGCCGCGGCGACCGCGGAACGCGTGCTCGAAATGCCCGAAGCCGTGGCCTCGGGGGCCGCCGTGACGGCCGTGTGCTCCGTGTCGGTGTCCTCGCATCATGCGATACCCCCTTCTGTCGTGTTCGTGAAGTTCGTTGTCGTTGAGTGGTGTTGCCGAATCCATTGCTGGACCTCCTTGAACTATAGCGATGAACCATCGCATGCTTTCACGATATATCGCGAACTATTCGCGGTCAAGGATTCGGTGGACTCCCATGCCAGGATGGGGCCGTGGATCACGGCTCTGACCTGGGCGAACGATGCCTTTCTTCGCCTGCGGAGCTGCCATCGGCGGGCCTGAGCGGGCGGGATCAGCGCTGAAGCAGGTCGAGTACGTCGGTGAAGTCGGGCTGCCAGTCCTCCAGGCACACCACGCCCTGCCCGCGCAGGGTGGCCAGGCTCGCGGCGTAGGCCGGGTGCCGCCGCAGGCTTGGCTGGCAGCTCACCGCCGCGATTCGCGGGATGTCGGCGCAAAGGAACTCGCAGAGCAGCCCCACCGCCAAGGAGTCGGCGATACCGGCGGCCCACCTGTTGAGGGTGTTGAAGGTGGCCGGGGCCAGCAGCACGGCGTCCGGCGGCGGCAGGATGTTCTGCTCATGCGGTAGCCGCTGCCGCACCCGTACCGGATGCCCCGTCGCCTCGGCGAGCCGATCGACCTCCAGCCAGGAGGCTGCCGTGGGCGTGAGCACCGCCCACACCTCCCACCGCAGGCGAAGCCGCTCGACCAGCGGTTCCAGCTCCAAGGCCACGGGCGCCGCCGATGCGATCAGATACAGATTTCCCACCCGGTCATCCAACCCCAGCAGAGGCCGAGCGGTTCGTAAGAGGCATGGACGGTCGAGGCGTCACATGATCCTTCCCGGATCGTCAGGAACCCTGACCAGAAGAGCCAGACGGGGGCGATTCGACTGATCGGCTATTCACCGACAGCCGGATTTGTGCTTACCGTGATCATCGATGGAGCCGACGGCGGTGGCGTCACCGCATGGAAGACACGAGGTGCTGACCTGCGCAGCTACCTGGCACGAGAGGACCAACCGTGACGGAACAGCCGACGAAGACACGCCGCGCGGCGATTCGCGCGGACTACGCAGCAGAGGAAGCCCAGGCCGCGGAGGCCGAAGCAATCGAGAACGAGCAGACGGTCCTCGCCGAGGCAATCAGTGGCCCCACCACTCCAGTTCTGACGGCCGAACAGGTGGAGGACATCGCTCGGCGGGTACACCGGGAGAGCTCCTGATCCTCGGTGCCCGGAACACCGGTCGCGACGGGGCGCAACCGGAAACGGGAATGATCGCGCGATGAGCTGAATGTGCCGTTCCAGGGGTGAAAGAATCCGGTTTCAGGTTGTGGCCATGGGTATTCCCTCTTATGACGAATAGCAGAAAGGAACTAACCCACAAGGAGGCGAGGCGGAATGTCTCGGCTAGAGCAGCCTCATTCATCCAGGTTCACGTGGCCCCAGGTGCTGTCGCTGATTATCGGCGGCGTGTTTTTCCTCATCGGGCTGGTCGGGTTCGTTCCGACCGGGTTCGACCACTTCGCGTCGCATAGTGGCGACACGCTGATGGGCTTCGGTGTCAACCCGCTGCACAACATCGTCCACCTGATCATCGGCGTCGCGGGTATGGCGGCATCGACCAGCCTCCGTGCTTCGGCGGGCTTCGGCTGGCTGCTGCTCATCGGCTACGGCGCGGCCTTCATCTTCGGCCTGTTCGCGGTGAACCGGCCCAACATCAACTTCTTGAACCTCAACGTGGCCGACAACTGGCTGCACCTGATCAGCGCCATCCTGGGCGCCGCCATCGCGTTGGGCGCGGCATCGCTGTCGAAACGGGAAGGCTGGACCGACGATCCTCGGGCCACCACCACCGAGCGCACCACCCGCACCAAGTCCACCGGTATGACCGGCGGCGTCGACCCGACGGTCCAGCCGGGCACGACCCGCAGTGGTGCCCACGAGATGGGCGGCATGGACGCCCCCGGCCAGCGCGCCGCGGAGCACGACACCCCGGAGCGCCTGCGTCGGGGCCGCGATGACCTCCGCGGCCGGGGCGACCAACTCTGAGGAGCACAAATACAGGGAGGGGCGAGTGATCGCCCCTCCCTTTTCTCTACTTCGGTGCGGTGATCACGTCCGCAGGCACCGGCTTGTCATCGCCGAGTGCCTCGAACATGCGCTGCGCCTTGGGCTTGTCCCACTGCACCACCGAACCGGCCCCCGGCACCGAGCCGAGCCTGCCGATGGGCACCGTCGTGGTGACCAGCTCGCCGGTGCCCGCACCACGCATGGCCAGCGCCAGCCCCAATAGGTGGTGCATATGGTCGCCATCGTCGACGATGAACGCGTCCGGCGCGTTGAGCACCAGCGGAACGGCCCGGAACGGGTTGAGCAGCACCCCCAGGCTGGTGGACTTGGCGATCAGCGCCGACAGGAACTGCCGCTGCCGCTCCACCCGGTCCAGGTCGGCCCGCGCTGTGGCCCTGGTCCGCACGTAGCCCAGCGCGTTGGCGCCGTCCAACTCCTGGCAGCCCGCGGGCAGATCGATGCTTGCCTTGGGGTCTTTGATCGGCTTGTCGAGGCAGAGCTCAACTCCGCCAATGGAATCCACGATATCGGCGAAACCGCCGAAACCGACCTCGGCGTAATGGTCGAGACGCAATCCGGTTGCTTCCTCGACGGTTTTCGCCAACAACTGCGGGCCGCCGATGGAGAATGCCGAGTTGAGCTTGTGGCGACCCTGTCCCGGCACATTCACGTACGAGTCTCGCGGCAAGCTCACCAAGGTGGCACCGGAACTGCCGGACGGAATGTGCAGCAACATGATGGTGTCGGTGCGCCGCCCTGCCGCGTTTCCGGTGCCAAGCTGTTCCCGGTCGACGTCGGTCAGTTCCGAGCGGCTGTCCGAGCCGACGATCAGCCAGTTGGAGCCTGCTGTCTGCGCGGGCCTGCCCGAGTAGTTGCTCAGCGCCTCCTCACGGTTGAGCGAGAAGTCCAGGTACACCCACAACGCGGCAAGCAGCACGAAAATGACGAGCAGAATGCTGCCCAGCTTGCGCATGAACGAACCCTTCCTGCGCGGCCGGGCACCTCTCACCGGCGGCGGCTGCTGATAGCCGTACTGCGGCGGGTGTCGCCTGTCCCGCGGCACGGGGGCAACAGTACGCACACCGCCCCGTTGTCCCGATCCGGCTCGTCCGCCGTCCGTCCACCTGGTCACTCGCGCCCTCCCGACAAGCGCAGTACCGCCATTACACACAAAGAGACGCATCAGCTACGCCGGGGTTGATTGTGCAGGTTCCGTGGAGACTCCTCCGACCGCGTCCTACCTCGTGATTCGATGGTGATCGAGACAGGCCGAAAGTGAGGGGCGCACGTGTTCTACGCGTTGGTCATCACCGTGGTGCTGGGCGGCAACGCCTACATCTGGTTACGCATGGTGCGCGACACCACCCGCCCCGGTCTGGCCAGGCGCATCGCCACCGCCGCGGTGATCGGGATCGGCTGCCTGCACCTGGTGCTGGTGTTCTTCGGCAGACCCATGCCGAACCGGATCGAGCAGTACATCGCGTGGCCGTCGTTCATCTGGCTCGGCCTTGCCCTCTATCTGGTGCTCGCGCTGCTGCTTTTGGAGATCCCCCGCTTCCTCGCCCTGCGCCGCATGCCCACGGCGGTGACCGAGCCGTCGGCCGATCCGGCGACGCCCGCTCCGATGCAGAGCAGAAGGCTGTTCATCGCGCGCTCCGGCGCGCTGGTCGCGGGCGTGGCCGCGGCCTCGGTCACCGGCTACGGCATGTCCAGCGCGCTCGGCGCCCCCGTGCTCGAAATCGCCCGCATCGCCCTGCCCAAGCTGGGCAAGGACCTGGCGGGACTGCGGGTGGCCGTGGTCGGCGACATCCACCTCGGCCTGCTGCTGGGCCGCGACCACACCGAGCGGATCGTGCGGATCATCAACGAGCAGCGCCCGGACCTGGTGGCCATCGTCGGCGACCTGGTCGACGATTCGGTGGCCGAACTCGGCGGGGCGGCCGCCCCGCTGCGCGACCTGGTCAGCACCCACGGAAGCTTCTTCGTCACCGGCAACCACGAGTACTTCATCCGCACCGAGCCGTGGCTGCGGGAACTGGAGCGGCTCGGCGTACGACCGCTGGCCAACGAGCGCACCAGGATCACCGCGGGCACCAGCTCGCTGGAACTGGCCGGGGTCAACGACATCCAGGGGCGCAGTCGCGGCCAAGGTCCGGACTTCGACCGGGCGCTCGACGGTCGCGACGAGGCACTGCCCACGATCCTGCTCGCGCACCAGCCGGTGCAGGTCGCCGAGGCGGCCCGCCGAGGGGTGGACCTCCAGTTGTCCGGCCACACCCACGGCGGGCAGTTCTATCCCGGTCACGAACTCGTCAAGCTCGTGCAGCCCGCGGTGTCCGGTCTGTCCAAGATCGGCGGTACCCAGCTTTACGTCACTCGCGGCGCGGGTTTCTGGGGCCCGCCGGTGCGGGTCGGCGCGGATCCTGAGATCACTCTGCTGGAACTCCAGCCGGAGTGAGTACGTTGCACCCACCACTCCCGCCACGCCGGAGGACGCACATGAGGCCCGGAGACGTTGTCGACGACTTCACCCTGCCCGACCAGACAGGCACCCCGCGCAGGCTTTCCGAACTGCTGGCCGACGGGCCGGTGGTGCTGTTCTTCTTCCCAGCCGCGATGACGCCGGGCTGCACCAAGGAAAGCTGTCACTTTCGCGATCTGGCGACCGAGTTCGGCGAGATCGGCGCCCGGCGGGTCGGTATCAGCGCCGACTCGGTGGAAATCCAGAAGCGCTTCGCCGACAAGCATGACTTCGACTACCCGCTTCTCTCCGACGCCGATGGCACTGTGGCCAGGATGTTCGGGGTCAAACGAAGGTTCGGCCTGATGCCGGTGAAACGGCATTCGTTCATCATCGACGCCGACCGCAAGGTGCTGGACGTGATCAAAAGCGAGTTCCGGTTCACCTCACATGCCGATAAGGCACTGGAAACCCTCCGCAAACGCAAGCATGCCGACAAATAGGGCATTATTTGTTTGAATGGAAATCACCGTCGTCGATTGTGGCTGACGAAAGCTGTGGGCGGGATACCCGGCCGAAGCCGGATACCCCGCGAGGAATCACCTTTGGGACTGAGCCGCCTCGGCGTTGTGCTTGGCAACCTGGCCCTTGACCCAGTCACCCAGCTCGCCGGTCAGCCTGCCCCAGGCTCCGTAGCTCGTACATCCGGTCTTCACCCAGGACGCCACACCGATGATCTTGCCGTCGACGACCAGCGGGCCGCCGGAGTCGCCCTGGCAGATGCCATCGTGACCATCGGCGTAGCCTGCGCAGACCATGTAGTTGTCCACGAAGTTGCCGAATGAGCTGCACGTGCCCTTTCCGTTGACCACGGGCAGGCTGGCCTTCTTGACCTGGCCGTACTCGTTCTCGCCCACGCGGACACGGCCGTAGCCGATGGCTGTGGCGGTCTTGCCGGGCTTGGACAACTCGGCGTCGGCTGAGGTGGCGAACTCGGCGTACTTTCCGTCCTTGACCGGGATGTCCTGCTTGGTCTTCACCACGGCCACATCCGGGCCCTTTCGCCAGCCGTTCGGCGGCACGTACTTCGGGTGCTGGGTGTAGGACTCGACCTCGATCTTGGTGCCGCTGGCGGGCTTGGTCAGGTCGTCTTGGCCGTAGTAGAACGACACCGCACCTTCGACATTCTTGCAGTGCGCGGCCATCAGGATCGTGCGCTTGCCGATTACGGAACCGGTGCACGATTGTCCCATCGGACGCGGACCACCTTCGCGGAGTTGCGCGATGATGAACGGGAATTCGGCGACCGAGGTGGGCTGGCCGCCAACGATCCTGCTGTGCGCGCCCTCGACGGGTGAGGTGCGGTCGGGTGTGATCGCTTGGCCGTCGTCGCCGGCGTAAGCCGCGCCCACCAATAACGGCGCGGCCGCGACAGCCGCCAGCGTAATGGCGGCGAGACGACCGAATTTAATCTTTCGCATGAATTGCCTCCGCAGGGATCAGGGGTGTCATCACGCTAAGGGGGACATCGAAACCGAACAATAAGGGTTTCCATCCGTAGCGCTACGGATTCCATAAAGATTTCTATAGAGATGAGCAGCAAAATTCCACGAACGCCAGGTCTGCAAAGGTCACACGATTGCAGTTTGATTGATATCGGAATGCGCAGCGCGGACGCGTTTGAATCCCTCCACGGTCCGGCGTCACACAATCAATTGGAGAGCCGTGATCGACATCCGCGGGCGGAACCGGTAGCCGACCCGCCCTCCAGGCTTTCGCGGTGCCGAAGGCGCCGCGTGTGAACCGAACGAGCGCCTCACTTCAGGCAATCGATTTCAGTTATCACTGAAGCCTTCGATGACACAAACCTCTGTAACCGTGGATTATTGCCGCGGCAAAAGGTGTTGCAGAGGGCAACCGGATAGAGGGAAGAGATGGCGACGATCAACGGCTTGAACCACGCCGTCCTGTGGGTGCGGGATGTGAACCGCTCATTGCGCTTCTACCAGGAGGTTCTCGGCTTCCAGGTGGTCGAGCGGCCCGCCGAGCAGGCGGTGTTCCTGCGGGCGGCGGGCTCCCCTGAGCACCACGATCTCGGGCTGTTCGGGGTCGGCGAGAACGCAACACTGCCCGGGCCGCGAGCGGTCGGGCTGTACCACCTAGCCTGGCAGGTGCCGACCATCCACGACCTGCGGGAGTTGCACGACCGACTGGCCGCCGAGGGCGCACTCGTCGGCGCCACCGACCACCGGGTATCGAAGTCGCTGTACGCCAAAGACCCGGATGGCATCGAGTTCGAGGTGATGTTTCTGCTGCCCAGAGACCGCTGGGCGGAGTGGGAAGGACAGCCCTCCGCGCCACTCGACCTGGCGCGCGAAGTCGCCACCTGGGGCTAGATCACGCCCACGGTGCTGGTGGTGACCACGCAGGCCGGGCACTATGGGCGACGATGTCTGATCATGCGCTGAGGGTGCGCACCGGGGGCTCAGGCGAACCGGTGCTGCTGCTCATTCACGGTCTCGGAGCCACCGCGGAGGTCTGGGACGGCCTCACCGACCTGCTGGCCGAGCACTGGCCCGGCCGCTGGATCGCGCCGGACCTGCCGGGACACGGCGGCTCTCCCCCGGCGGGCCGCTACACCTTCGGCCACCTCACCGCGGCCGTCGCCGACACGGTGCCCGCCGGGGCGCCGACGGCGGTCCTCGGCCACTCGCTCGGCGGCGTGCTCGCGCTGACGATGGCCAGCGGGTGGTTCGGCCCGACGCCTGCCGCGGTGTGCGGCCTGGGCATCAAGCTCCGATGGAGCGCGGACGACCTGGCCAGGGCGGCGGCGTTGGCGGCCAAACCGCAGCGGGTGTTCGCCACCCGAGCCGAGGCCGCCGACCGCCAGCTCAAGGTGTCGGGGCTGGTCGGCCTGCTCGAGCCGGACGATCCACGGCTGGAACCCGCGCTGGTCCGGCAAGACGACGGGTGGCGGGTCGCGCTCGACCCGGCAGCGCTCGGAGTGGGCGCGCCCGATATCCCGGGGCTGCTGCGGGCGGCGAAGTGCCCGGTGGCGCTGGCGGCGGGCGAGAACGACCCGATGTGCCCCGCCGAGCACCTGCACGCGGCGCAGGCATCGGGCAGGCTGCTGACCGGCGTCGGGCACAATGCGCACGTGGAGGATCCCGCCGCGCTGACGGAACTGATCGCCGGTCTCCGCGAGGCTGTCCGATGACCGCCGCGGACGCCCGCCGCGAACTGCGGCTGCCCGAACTGACCGCCACGCACTGCCATGCCTGGCATGCCGACCCCCGGCAGGTCGATCCGGCGCTGACGGACCTGCTATCGGCCAAGGAGCGCGAGAAGATGGCGCGCTTCCGGCAACCCGCCGACCAGGACCGCTACCTCGCCGGACACGCCCTCATCCGGCTGCTCGTCGGCGGCTACACAGGCGTAGACGCGGCCGCGCTGGAATTCGAGTCGTGGTGCCCCACCCACGGCATCGGCCACGGCAGGCCGCGGTTGGTCGGCGAGAACCGCCCGTTGGAGTTCTCGCTGTCGCACTCCGGCGACCGCATCGTGGTCGGCGTCGCACGCCAGGACATCGGAGTGGACGTCGAGGCCGAGCAGCGCAAGGTCGAGCCGTCGCTGATCGACTACGTGCTCTCACCCGAGGAACGCGCCGCCTTCACACCCGTGCCGGAGGAGCGGCGCATCCATGCGTTCCTCACCTACTGGACACGCAAGGAGGCCGTGCTGAAGGCTACCGGCCATGGGCTGGCGATCGGTCCGTCCAGCCTCACGCTGTCCGCCTACGACACCGAACCGCGGCTGCTCGGGTGGACCGCGAAGGCACCCCACCCCGGGTCCATCCGGCTGTTCGACCTCAACGTCGGGGCGGGCCACCTCGCCTGCGTCGCGGTGCTGGCGGACGGCGAGTTGACCATGACCGGCCACGACGCGAGCGCACTGCTCAGTCCATAAGGTCCTGGACCGTCGAGGCCAAGCCGTTCCAGCCCAGCTCCACGATGTACTGGGCGGCGTCCTCGGCGGTGATCTCCGGCCGCTGCATCCGCAGCATCGCCAGCTTGTCGCAGCAAGCGATGATCATCTGCGAATACGCCGCCACCCGGTTCTCGTCCAGCTTCGGCAGGAAGCCGCGGACCAGGGCCGCCACGAAGTCGGTCTGCTGCTGGTAGGTGGCCTCGACCGCCTCCCCCGCCTCGCCGGTGGCCACCACGCCCTCATTGCGCAGCACGCTCCAGGCCTGGGTGTGGGACTCCATGAACTCGAAGTAGCCACGCAGACCCAGCCGAAGGACCTCCTCCGGGGAGGTCGCGCCTGCTACCGCCTCCTGCGTCGCCTTGAGAAGCTCGCAGCGGATCCGGGCGATCACGCCAAGCAGCAGTCCGTCCTTGGAGCCGAAGTACTCGTAGAGCATCGGCTTGGACACGCCGACCCGCTCCGCGATCTCGTCCATGGACGCGGCCTGGTAGCCGCGTTCGGCGAACACCGCCTCCGCGACCACCAACATCTGCTGCTCGCGGTCGGCACGGGACATCCGCTTCCGGGTGGGCTTCTGGCCGTTCCGGGCGGGGTTGAGGGGTTCGGCTTTGCTGGTCACAAGGCGATTCTACCCGCAGACCTACCGCCAGTAACCTACTTCGGGTAACCTACTCACCAGTACAAAGGTTACAGCCAGGAGGTTGGCCCGAAATGACTACCGCGCAGCGCTCGCCGCAGACCACCACCAGGACGGGTGTGGTCATCGTCGGCACCGGATTCGCCGGGCTCGGCATGGCTGCCACGTTGAAGAGGGCGGGCAGGCACGATTTCGTGATCCTGGAGAAGGCCTCCGACGTCGGCGGCACCTGGCGGGAGAACCAGTACCCCGGCTGTGCCTGCGACATCCAGTCGCACCTCTACTCCTTCTCCTTCGAACCGAACCCCAACTGGTCGCGGATGTTCGCGCCGCAACAGGAGATCTGGGACTACCTGCGCAAGGTGACCGACAAGTACGGTCTGCGCCGCCACATCCGGTTCAACTCGGAGGCCGTGGCCTCCGACTTCGACGACGCCAGCAAGACCTGGACCGTCACGATGGCCGACGGCGCCACCATCACCGCCGACGCGGTGGTGCTCGGCCTCGGCCCGCTGCACAAGCCGAACTACCCGGACGTGCCCGGCCTGGCGAAGTTCAAGGGCAAGACCTTCCACTCCTCCACCTGGGACCACGACTACGACCTGACGGGCAAGCGGGTCGCGGTGATCGGCACCGGGGCCAGCGCGATCCAGTTCATCCCGGAAATCGCGGACAAGGTCGCGCAGTTGCACGTCATCCAGCGCACCCCGCCGTGGATCATGCCCAAGCCGGACCGTCCGGTGCCCCAGTGGGAGCAGCGCCTGTTCAAGCTCTTCCCGCCCGCCCAGCGGCTGTGGCGCAACGCCATCTACTGGCTGCTGGAGACCCGCGCGGTGGGCTTCTCGGTCAACCCTCGGATCATGAAGGTCGCACAGAAGCTGGCCGAGGCACACATCGCCAAGCAGGTCCGCGACCCGAAGCTGCGCCGGGCGGTGACGCCGAACTACACCATCGGCTGCAAGCGGGTGCTGATCTCCAACGACTACTACCCGGCACTGCAGAAGCCGAATGTCAACGTGGAGTCCGATGGGCTGCGCGAGGTCAAGGCCAACAGCATCGTCACCGGTGACGGCACCGAGCACGAGGTCGACGCGATCATCTACGGCACCGGGTTCCACGTCACCGACGCCTACGACGACGCGCACATCGTCGGCCGCAACGGGCTGAAGATCCAGGAGGCCTGGAAGGACGGCTACGAGGCCTTCTACGGCATGACCGTGGCGGGCTTCCCGAACATGTTCATCCTGGTCGGCCCGAACACCGGACTCGGCCACAACTCGATTGTGTTCATGATCGAGGCGCAGGTGAAGTACGTGCTCCAGGCGATTGAGCAGATCGAACGCAACCGGGCCAAGACCATCGAGGTGCGGCCTGGCGTGCAGCGCAGCTTCAACAAGCGCATTCAGCGCCAGCTGCACAAAGGCATCTGGGAAGAGGGCGGCTGCAAGAGCTGGTACCTCGACGCCAATGGCGTGAACCGGACGCTGTGGCCGGGGTTCACCTGGCGCTACTGGCAGCAGACCCGTCGCCTCAACCCGGCTGACTTCCAGTTCGAGGCCTGAGTACTTCCACCACAGGTGTGGTGACCACCTCCCGCGGTCACCACACCTGTGGTGGCGGCTATTTTCAGGGCGCATTGGTCGATCACTGTTGGCACTCCTGAGACAAAAGAAGGGTGCCATTCTCGCACTCAGGTCAGACTCATGACCCGAATGGCCGCAGCTTGCGGTTACTCACTGGTAATTCGCGCTGCGGACATTTCCGAGTCGTTTCCGCCGCGCACAATCGGGTAGTCGTCGAAAGGGAACCTCCGCCACCCACCACGTGATCACCGGGAGGGGACCGACCGGTGATCCGACAGTGGGTGGCGGAGGTGTAACCGCAGCGATCGCCTGGCAGATCACAGGGGTCGGACCTGCCGAAACGATTACAGCGGTAGAACAACGTTCAACCGACTACGCGAATAATCCCGCGTAGGGCAACCGGCAGGATCGCCTGTCGCCCCACTCGAATCGCACAGCTGCCGAGGTTGTCCTGAGCCGCTTGCCACAGTTCTTGATTGACTTACGAACTTCCCCGCGGGAGCTCACTGTGATACGGAACACATCGTGCTCCGCCATAGCAATCGCGGGCTTCACGCTGTGGGCGCCATCATAGGACATAGGGGTAGTTTTGACTACGTGACGTGATTAACTCGCCACATTATGCGATGCTTCAGATGTTCGCCCGTAGAAGTAAAGGATAGAGATGTGCACGCGCGATTGATCCTCGTCGGCACCGCTCGTCCAACAGGGGTAATTAACCGCTAAGCAAATCTCTGGGTTGTTTGGCGGTCAGGGTTAAGACATTTGAGTGAGGGGCCACGTCATAATGCGGGCACAACCAGGGAATGTGAACACCTTAGTTCCAAATATATTTTGGGAGGAGTGCATCCGAGTCAGGCCGTATCTCGTCCGTGTCGCCACCCGATACTGCGCGGCTCCCGCCCAGGCGGAAGACATCGTGCATGACGCGCTCATTCGGGCGGCCGAGTTCGCCAACCTCGACATGACCAGGCTCAGGCCGTTTCTCGTGTCGGTGGTCAAACGGCTCTGCGCGGACGACGCACGTCGCCGAATGGTGGCGACCCGACTCGGCACCCACCCTCGCCTCCAGCCAGGAATCGTCGAAGACCCGGCGGACACCGCCTGTGATCGGGCAGAGGCCCGATGGCTCGCGGCCCGGCTGAAACTACTGTCACAGCGTGATCGCCAAATGGTCCTCATGGTCGCGAACGGACTGGGACACGGCGAAATCGCCAAGAAGCTGAACACCACTCCACGCGCGGCGCAATCGGCGCTGTGCCGCATCCGCCGCCGGATCCGCATCAATTGGCTGGGGCAGCAGCAGTATTCCCCCAACCTGGTCGGCGCTGCCGGGTAGCTCGAATTCCGTTGCGGCCAAATGGCTGATGGGCGCGAACCGCCTGTCTCGGCTAACTTGCGCCGCTATGAGGTGGATTTCCCGCATCGCCACGACCGCGATGCTCTGCACCACGGCGTTCGTACCGACCGTCGGCACTGTTGCCCACGGCGGTACGACCGCCCACCCCACGCCCGCGTGGGAACTGCTCGACTCCGGCTCGGATGCCCAACTCCGCGGCTTCTCCCCCGTCAGCCGCCGCGTCGCCTGGGCGAGCGGCAGCAAGGGCACGGTTCTTCGCACCGTCGACGGCGGGGCTTCCTGGCAGTCGGTGGGCCCCCCGGACACGGCGGCGCTGGAGTTCCGCGATATCGAGGCCTTCGACGCCCGCCGGGCCGTCATCCTGTCCATCGGACCCGGTGACTCCTCGCGGATCTACCGGACCGAGGACGGCGGCTCGTCGTGGCGACTCGCCTTCAGCAACCCCGACCCCGCCGCCTTCTACGACTGCTTCTCCTTCTCCGACCGCCGTCACGGTCTGGCCATGAGCGACCCGGTGGACGGTAGGTTCCGCGTGTTGTCGACCTCCGACGGCGGCCGAAGCTGGGAGGTCCTGCCAGCCACCGGCATGCCCGAGGCCCTGCCGGGCGAGGCGGGGTTCGCCGCCAGCGGCCAGTGCCTGGTGACGCTCGGACGGCACGCGTGGATCGCCTCCGGCGGCGGCGCGAAGGCCAGGGTCTTCCACTCCGAGGACCGCGGCCGCACCTGGTCGGTGGCCAACACTCCCCTGGCCAGTTCTCCCAGTAGCGGCGTCTTCGGGCTCGCCTTCCGCACCCCGCGGCAAGGGGTCGCCGTCGGCGGCGACTACGCCAAGCCCGAGACGGCGGTGGACAACCTCGCGCTGACCTCCGACGGCGGTCGGGCCTGGCACGCCTCCGGTGTACTGCCCGGCTACCGCTCCGGCGTCACGTTCCTGCCTTGGCACCGAGACCGGGTGATCGCCGTCGGCCCCACCGGCAGCGACCTGAGCCTCGACGGTGGTCGGCGGTGGACCTCGTTCGACACCGGCAGCTTCGACACTGTCTCCTGCTCTCTCGACGGAGCGTGCTGGGCATCCGGCGCCAAGGGCCGCATCGCGCGCCTGGCGTGGCGCTGACCAACCTTCGGATGGAGTGAGCCGTGCTGCGCGCTCACTCCGTTCGTCGGCCGCTCAGGATTCGAGGAAGCGCCTGATGCCGTCGCGAAACTCGGCGTAGGCCACCGCGTCATCGGTGGATGCGCCTTGGGCAGCTGAGCGAGCGGGCTGCACGACGGCGAGGATGGCCCGCTTGGCGGCCACCAGTGCCGCCCGCGGCTGGGCGGCGATCTGCTCGACCACCTGCCGCACCGCGGAGTCCAACCGGTCGTCGGCGGCGACCGCGGTGGCGAGCCCGAGCGCCACGGCCTCGGCGGCGGTCACCAGCTTGCCGGTGTAGAGGAGTTCGGCAGCGACCCCGGCACCCGCGGCCGAGACGAGGCGTTCCGCGAAGGCCGGGCTGGGGAGGATGCCAAGGCGGGCGATGGGCATCCCCATCCGCGCGGATTCCGCGAGCACCTGAAGATCGGCGGTGAGCGCGAGTTGACAGCCCGCGCCCGCGGCGGCGCCCCGGACGGCGGCGACCACCGGTACGGGAATCCGCTCGACGGCCTGGAACGCGGCCTCCATGGCGGCGAAGCTCGCGTTGACGCCGGCGAGGTCCGCAGAGATCCACTCCGTCATGTCCGAGCCCGCGCAGAAGGTGTCGCCCCGGCCATGGATGAGGACGGCGCGCACGTCCTCGCCCGTACGGAGCTTGTCCGCGATGAGTTCGAGAGACTGCCAGTCAGTGCTGGTCAGGGCGTTACGGCGAGAGCCGGTGCCCACGGTGATGGTGGCGAGCGGCCCGTCGAGGGACAGCTCGACGCCGGCCTCGATGTCCGCGCCCACGCGATCAGAGTAAGGCGGATGTACCGGAGGCGAACCCGGACTGAGCGCAGTCCCACACCAAATTTCAGGGTGCGGACAGCGCGTCGAAAGTCTCGTTCAGTGCCGCCGCGCGCGTCGAAGTTCTTCATTCAACGCGGGGGAAGTGCCTGTCAGGCCGTTCCGCACAGTGGAGTCGGGATCAGGATGGGAGTCGGATCAACGCCTCAAGGGCCGGGCAGTGCTGTGGAGTGGAGCCGGACAAATGCCATCAGGATGGGCGGTGCTGTAGGCGGTTTACTCCGTCACAAGCCGTGGCGGGCAAGCTCGGCGAGCAAGTCCCGGTCTGCGGCGTGCCGCTGTTTGATGCTCTCCAGGTACTTCGTGAACGCGTCAGGGCTTCCGCTGCGCACGGTGAGATCCCGCAGCTGCTCCAGCAGCACCGCGACCTGGTGGTCGGCACCGGAGTCGGGTGAGGTCAGGCGCCGTTCCACCAGCCTGCGGAACACGCCGATGGCCTCCGCCGGCTCGGTCTCCGCGCGGCGTTCGGCCAGCGCCAGCCACACCTCGTCGGAACAGCCGCGCTGCTGGGCAGCCGCCCACGCCGCGGCGATCTCGTTCTCCCACAGCAGGATGCGCACCAGCAGCGTGTTTCCCTGGCGGCTGCTGCCTTCCTCTCGCAGCCGTTGTAGTGCCCATTCCCGCACCTCCGGCCACCGCCCGGAGGGTTCGGATAGGGCCCGCAGCCGCATATAGGTGTCCAGCCCTGGGCTCTGGGTGAACGCCGCGCGGCGCAGTTGCTGTGCTCGGTCGACCCAGCCAAGGCGCAGGCATTCGTCCACCGCGAGATCTATCAGCCGCGCGGCGGCGCCGCGGCCGCGGGTGGCGGTGAGGCCGCGCTCCACCCAGTCCAGCGCCTCCTGCGAGCGGCCCGCCTCCTGCAGGGTGGTGGCGATGCGGAGGTACTGCCAGCCGCTGGACAGGTCGGTCTCCAACACCTGGATGGCCAGGTCGATATCGCCGGTGTAGTCGGCCAGTTCCTGCATGATCTGCAACACCGCCATGCGGTGCCGCTCGAAGGGCACCTGCTGGCCGAACTCCACGACGGGCAGCGCGGTGCAGAGGCGTTCGGCTGCCTGCCGATAGGCGACCATGCCTTCGCGGCCCAGCAGTTCCGCGTAGCTGCCGACGGTGGCTCGGGGCCCCTCCGGGTGCTCAAGGCGCAGGCGCAGCAGCCAGGCCGCCAGCCGGTGCGGGTCGCCGCCCGCGACCCGGACGGCCTTGCGGTGCTCGGTGAGTTGCCGTTCGCCGAGGCTGCGGAGTTCACGGGCCAGCCTGCGGTGGCGGTCGGCGGTCTCCCCCAGCAGGAAGATCGCGTTCTCCAGCAGGTCGACGGCGGTCCCGGCCCGACCGCCGGACACCATGAAGGGCAACGGGCGCAACAGGTCTTCCAGCCTGGCACGCAGGGCCGCGGGTTCCTGATCCCCAGGGATGGAGCTCAACTCTCGGGCTAAGGCCGCCTTGATGTCGTCGGGGTCCGGGACATCCGGCGCGCCGGAGCTGTCCGATCTGTCGTTCACCAAGGCATCAAACCGCAACGGGGTGGGCACTGCGGCAGGTAATGACCATTTGGAGCATCGGTTGCACCCGGGCGTAGGCCGAAACGGGGCCGGTCCGGGTGAGCGACTCGGACCGGCCCCGTCTCAGCTGGCCCGGCAGGGCCGATGCGGAAGCGGTCACGCCTGGCGCGGCGGCGCGACCGTTCCGACTCGGCATACCGCCAGCGAGGGCAGCGGCGGGTACCGAGTCTTGAGGGCGACTATCACTCTATCGAGTGACCGTCGATTTCCATATTAAATATCTTAGGCCTAAATTTCGAGACTTCTTCGTGGCGCTTTCGTGCCATCTGCTCTCTTCGGCCGGCGCTCTTGGGTCTTGGCCGTTACTGCACCGTGCTGGCGGTTGCAACTTCCTGGCAATTACTGTTCTTGACCATGACGGTGGCCATGCACCTCAGCGACGGAATCCTCAACGGCACGACCTCCCTGCTCTTCGGCCTGATCGCCGTCGTCGCCCTTGCGGTGGCGCTGGTGAAGGCCAGAACGGAGTTGGACGACCGCACCGCACCGATGGCGGGCCTGGTCGCCGCGTTCATCTTCGCCGTGCAGATGATCAACTTCCCGGTGCTGCCCGGTGTCAGCGGCCACCTGCTCGGCGGTGCGCTGGCCGCAATCCTGGTCGGCCCGTGGACCGGCGCGCTGTGCGTTTCGATCGTGCTGGTCATGCAATCGCTGCTGTTCGCCGACGGCGGCATGACCGCGCTCGGCATCAACATCACCAACATGGCTCTGGTCGGCACCGCGGTCGGCTACGCCGCCGCCGTCGCCCTGCGGCCGCTGGCCGCAAAGGGCGGCGCCCGGCTCGCCGGGGTCGTCTTCTTCGCCGCGCTGCTCAACACGGTGGCCGCGGCGTCGGCGTTCGTGCTGGAGTACGGCATGGGCGGCGACGTCGGGTTCGCACTGCCGAAGGTGGCCGCCGCCATGATCGGCGTGCACCTGCTGATCGGTGTCGGCGAAGGCGTCATCACCGCGCTCACCGTCAACGCGATCGCCAAGGTGCGGCCCGATCTCATTTACCTGCTGCGCCGCTCCCCCGCCGCCGCGCCCGCCCAGGAAGGTGCCTTCTGATGCCCCGCCGTTCGATGCGCTTCCTGGTGTCCTTCGGCATCGTCACGGTGCTCATCGCCGGGATCTTGAGCTACTTCGCCGACAGCGACCCGGACGGCTTGGATTCGGTGATGCAGCAGGGCTGCACGGTCTCGGAGACCGAGCAACTGGACGGTGAGTGCATCGCACAGCGCGCCGCCGAGCACCCGCTCGCGGAGAGCCCGCTGGCGGACTACACCGTCGGCGGCGACGACAGCCTGACCGGCATCGCCGGTGTGCTCGGGGTGCTGGCCACCGTGGCGGTGGCGGGCAGTCTGTTCTGGCTGCTGCGCAGGCGTTCTCCCGACACCCGCACCGACGCGTGAGCGCTGGTCACACCGCCGTCCTGTACCTACCCGGCCGCAGCGTCGTGCACCGGCTGCGACCGGAGATCAAGGTGGTCGCCGCCCTGCTGTTCATGGCGGCGGTCGTCGCGACGCCCCGGCACGTGTTCACGGCCTTCGGCGCCTACCTGTGCACGCTGGTCGCGGTGCAGGCCATCGCAGGCATCCCGCCTCGCTGGCTGGCGGTGCGCGCCACGATCGAGGTGCCCTTCGTCGTGCTGGCATTCGCCCTGCCGTTCACCGCGGGCCCGCCCACCGTCTCCGTTGGGGGCGCCGAACTGTCCGTGGAGGGGCTGCTGGCGGGGTGGAACATCCTCGCCAAGGGCACCCTCGGCGTGCTGACCTCGCTCACGTTGGCGGCCACCACCACACCCCGCGACCTGTTGCTGGGCTTGCAGCGCATCCGGGTGCCCGCGGTGATCATCACGATCGCGATGCTGATGCTGCGGTACCTGGAGGTGATCCTCGCCGAGGCCCGTCGCATGCGCTTGGCCCGCATCTCCCGCGGCCACAACCCGCGCTTCCTCTGGCAGGCGGGTGCGACCGCACGCGGCGTCGGAGCGTTGTTCATCCGTAGCTACGAACGCGGTGAGCGCGTCCACGTGGCCATGCTCGCCCGCGGCTGGCGCGGCGCGATGCCCAATCCGATCCAGACAGAGAAGACGGTGTCCTCGTGGCCGCTGGGCCTGCTCCCCGCCGCGACGGGGCTGATCATCTGCGGAGTGTCGCTGTGGGCGGGCTGAGCCTCGCGCTCACGGTGCGCGGGCTGCGGTTCTCCTACCCCGACGGTCGGGAGGCGTTGCGGGGCATCGACCTCGCCGTCGAAGCGGGCGAGCAGGTGGCGGTGCTCGGCCCCAACGGCGCGGGTAAGACGACGTTCGCGCTGCACCTCAACGGTGTCCTCACCGCTTCGGCGGGCGGCGTGGAGATCGCGGGCCTGCCCGTCACCACCGCCAACCTGACCGAGGTGCGCCGCCGGGTGGGCGTGGTGTTCCAGGACCCCGACGACCAACTGTTCATGCCCACGGTCGCCGACGATGTGGCGTTCGGGCCTGCCAACTTCGGCGTGCGGGGCGAGGACCTGCGGCGCCGAGTGCATGGTGCGCTGGAGTCTGTGGGGATGGCCGAGCACGGCGACCGCTCTCCCCTGCACCTCTCCGGCGGGCAGCGCCGCCGGGTGGCGCTGGCGGGGGTGCTCGCCTGCGAACCGGAGATCCTGGTGCTGGACGAGCCGTCCGCCAACCTGGAACCGGTGGCCCGCAGGGAACTTGCGGAGCTGCTGCTGGGCCTGAACCGGACCATGCTGATGGTCACGCACGACCTGCCGTACGCGTTGCAGCTGTGTCCGCGCAGCGTGATCCTCGACGACGGGCGCATCGTGGCCGACGGACCGACCGGGGAGCTCCTCGCCGACGCGGGCCTGCTGGCCAAGCACCGGCTGGAGCTCCCCTACGGCTTCCGCCTCTGAAGGCCTTCGGCTCAGAACGGCCAGAACCAGCTGTACCAGCGGGTTTCCTTGTTCGCCGCAGCGGTCTTGAGCTGCTGCTCGTGCTGGTGGATCTGCGCGTCGGACACGCCGAACCGCTGGAGCGGGCCTGAGCAGCTGCCGGTCTCCTGCCAGCTCGACCAGGACTGTGCGGCGGAGGGCTCACTGCCGGTGGACCACCACTTGGAGTCGTAGCTCTTGCCCTGGTGGACGACCTGCTCACCGGGCTCGTAGTTCTTCGACGACAGCCACTCGGACGCCGCGCAGGCCTCCGCGCCGGGCGCGGGTTTGGGCTGCGACGTCGGGCCAGGCGCGGCGCTCGTGGTGGGCGCGGGCGTCGGGCTCGCGGTCGGCTTCGGCGGGGCCGGTGACTGGGACGGCTGCGGCTGAGTGGGGGTGCCCGCACCGCCGAAGACCACATCGGAGCAGGAGTAGAACGCCTCGCCGCTGTCGGGCTTCTGCCGCTGCCAGATCACGTAGATCAGGTGGCGGCCGCTCTTGTTCGCGGGCAGCGTCATGGGAATCCGGTACATGCCGTTGGTGGCCACCGGGTCCTTCACGGAGGCGAACGGCTTGGCGTCCAGGTCCGACCACTTCAGGGGCGAGGTCGGGTTGTAGCCGTCGCGGGTTACGTAGAAGTCCCACACGCCCGCGTGCGGGGCGCTCGCTGCGTAGTTGAAGGTGAACCTGCTGCCCGCGTTCAACGGCGTGGCGGGCCAGTCGGCGCGGGCCAGGTCGAGGCCCTTGTACTTGTCGCGGCCCGCGCTGCACAGCTTTCCGTCGGGGATGCGTTCCTTGTGGCGGCCCGCGACATCGCCGATGTTGACTTCGTTCCAGTCGTAGAAGGCCTGAGCGCCGCCCGCGGCGAGCGCTGCCTTGCAGGCGGCCGACTTGGGATTCTCCGGCCCTTCCTTCTTACAGGTCAGCACGCGGCTGGCGGGGTTGTCCGCCGAACCGTGAGCGCTCGCGGTGCCGGTGGTGACCAGGCCGGAAAGCGCTAAAGAACCGATGACGGCGGCAACGGTCGCCACCGCACGTGCTGTTCTCAAGACGTCTCCTTCATCGCAGGGGACAAAACGGCGCGCTTCGAGCAAGCGCTACCAAAGTTTCACCGGTTTGGACCTTGTGGAACCACCACCAAGAAGCCCCAGTGCGGAGACGCCTTTTCACCCACAAGCAGCAACGGGTGCGATGAACGAATGGCTCGTCATCGCACCCGTGTGCTTGCTCGACTCATGCTCGACTCAGAACGGCCAGAACCAGCGGTACCAGTCCTTATCGGCCGCGGCACTGTGTGCCGCGTGCCCGTGCCCGCCGCTGAACGCGGGCGCACCGCTGGATGCCTCGGTGTGCGCGCCGCCGCCGAACACCACATCGGAGCAGGAGTAGAAGGCCTCGGCGCTGTCGGGCTTCTGGCGCTGCCAGATCACGTAGATCAGGTGCCTGCCCTGCTTGGCGGGCAACTGCACGTTGAACGTGTAGCTGCCGCCGGAGACCCGCGGGTTGGTGACCGAGTGGAACGGCGCGGACTCCAGGTCCGACCACTTCAAGGGTGAGGTCGGGTTGTAGCCGTCGCGGGTGATGTAGAAGTCCCACACGCCGGGGTGCGGAACGGGCGCCGCGTACTTGAACGAGAACCCGCCGGCAGACAGGCTGGTCGCGGGCCAGTCGGCACGCGGCAGGTCCAGCCCCTTGTACTTGTCCCGGCCCGCGCTGCACAGCTTGCCGTCCGGGATCAGCTGCTTGTGCTGACCGTTGGCATTGGGCTGGTTGACCTCGTTCCAGTCGTAGAACACCCAGGAACCGCTCGAGGCGACGGCCGCCTTGCACGCCGCCGACTTCGGGGTTTCGGGCCCTTCGTTCGCACACTGCAACACTCGGCTGACCGGGTTGGACGCCGAACCGTGCGCGCTCGCGGTGCCTGGGGTGATCGCGGTGGCGACCACCATCGAGCCGAGCAGTGCCAACGCACTCAACGCTTTCACAGCTCTCCTCCAATCACAGGGAATCAGAACGGCCAGAACCAGCGGTACCAATTGGTCTGCTCCGCCGATGCCGGCTGGGCGCCGTGGTGGTGCGGATCGGCGACGGAGGCCATCTGGGGGGTGGGGTTCGGGTTGGCCGCTGCTCCGAACACGACGTCGGAGCAGGAGTAGAAGGCCTCGGCGCTGTCGGGTAGCTGCCGCTGCCAGATCACGTAGATCAGGTGCCTGCCGGTCTTGGCGGGCAGCTTCAGATCGATCTGGTAGCTGCCGCCGGCCAGCGGCGGGTTGGTGGTCTTGTGGAACTGCTCCAGGTCCGCCCACTTCAGGGGTGCGGTCGGGCTGAAACCGTCACGGGTCACGTAGAACTCCCAGACGCCGCGGTGCGGCGCGCTGGCCTTGTAGTTGAAGCGGAACTGCGTGCCTGCGTTCAGCGACGTCGCGGGCCAGTCCGCCCTGGCCAGGTCGAGACCGCGGTACTTGGCGCGGCCGGCGCTGCACAGCTTGCCGTCCGGGATGCGCTCCCGGTGCTTGCCGCCGACGTCGGGCAGGTTGACCTCGTTCCAGTCGTAGAAGGCCTGCGCCCCACCTGCCGCGGCAGCTGCCTTGCAGGCCGCGGACTTCGGGTTCTCCGGTCCTTCATTGGCACAGGTCAGCACCCGGCTCATCGGGTTCTGCGCACTGCCGTGGGCGCCCGCCGTCCCGGGCATGATCACTGCGGTCAGAGCAAGGCCTCCGACCAGAACGGCGACACGTGAAAACCTCACAGCGCCTCCTTCACTTGCAGGGGTTATGAACATGGCGCTGTGCCGAGTGTCACTGGTCTAGACCTTTAGGGGCTAGACCCATTCGGTGTAGTGCCCTTCAGCGGCCTGGTCCGTAATGGGCAAGTGGGACGATGGGAACGTGGCGAACGAATGGGATTTGACGCTGCGCGTGTTGGCGGTCGTGGCGGCGCCGTTGGCCGCGATCCTGGTCCCGGTGATCGACCGGGGGCGGCGTCGAGCCCGCCTGGATCGAGAGATGACGAGAGCGGCGACGATCCTCGCCGCCGCGCCCGTGACAAGCAAGGTGCACGCGCGGCTGCTGGCCCATTTCGAGCAGGTCGGCGAACGCTATCTCGCGGCGCGGCTGCCTCGGCGGTGGGATTGGTCAGAACTGATCGCGGCGGGCATCTTCGTACCGCTTACCGTGGTAGCCGGTGTCATTGCCTGGTCATATCGGGACCCGGCGGGCCTGTTGGACACCATCTGGTTGACCGGGTCCCTGGTGGCAGCAGGCTGGTACGCGTACATCGCGTTGTCCAGCCTGTACGTCTTCTTGCGCAGATAGCGCCCACCCGGCAGTGCCAGGTGGGCGCATCAGCCTGCGGTCAGGACAGTTCCGTCGGCGACGGGTGCGTTCCCGGGGCCGTGGGGTCGGGCTTGGCCGTGGAGGCGGGTGTGATCGGCGGCGCCGAGGGCAGACCGGCCGGCGGCTCGTCCAGCACCGGCGGGGCGACCAGCGGCTTCACCGCGGGAGTGGCCACGCCTGGCGGCGGGACCTCCTTGCGGGCCACCGCCTCCGCCTCCTGCACCGCGCGGGCGACGTTGGGATCGCTGGAGACGTCGAACCAGTCCGCGATGGACTCGTCGTCGACCTCCGGGCGGGATTCCACGGGCTCGTCCTTGGGCGGTTCGTAGCGGAACACGCCGTCGTCGCCCTTGGCGCCGAGCATGCGGGCGAAGCCCTCCAAGGACTTGTTGAAGTCGCTGGGGATCACCCACACCTTGTTGGCATCGCCCTGCGCCATCTGCGGCAGCGTCTGAAGGTACTGGTAGGCCAGCAGTTCCGGGGTGGGCTTGGACGCCTTGATGGCGGCGAAGACCTTCTCGATGGCCTTGGCCTGGCCCTGCGCCTGGAGGTACCGGGCGGCGCGCTCACCCTGGGCACGGAGGATGCGGGACTGCCGCTCGGCCTCGGCGGCGAGGATGGCGGCCTGCTTGGCGCCTTCGGCGGCGAGGATCTGGCCCTGCTTCTGGCCTTCGGCGCTCTTGATCGCCGACTCGCGCTGGCCCTCGGCGGTGAGGATCATGGCGCGCTTCTCCCGGTCGGCGCGCATCTGCTTCTCCATCGAGTCCTGGATGGACGGCGGCGGGTCGATGGCCTTGAGCTCGACGCGGGCCACCCGGATGCCCCAGCGGCCGGTGGCCTCGTCCAGCACCCCGCGAAGCTGTCCGTTGATCTGGTCGCGGGAGGTCAGGGTCTCCTCCAGGCTCATGCCGCCGACCAGGTTCCGCAGCGTGGTGGTGGCCAACTGCTCGACACCGACGATGTAGTTGGAGATCTCGTACACCGCGGCGCGCGGGTCGGTGACCTGGAAGTAGACCACGGTGTCGATGGAGACCGTGAGGTTGTCCTGGGTGATCACCGGCTGCGGCGGGAAGGACACCACCTGCTCGCGCAGGTCGATGCGGGCCCGGATGCGGTCGAAGAAGGGCACCAGGAAGTTCAGGCCGGGCGCGGCGACGGTACGGAACTTGCCGAGCCGTTCGACCACGGAAGCCTGCGCCTGCGGCACGACCAGCACCGACTTCGCCACCGTCACGATGACCAGCAGAATCAGGACCAAAAAGACGATGAGCGTGATGACGTCCACTTGCCTAGTCTCCCCACACAACAGCGGTTGCCCCGGAGATCTCCACGACCGTGACCGACCTTCCGGGCTCCAGCACCTGCGTCGCGTCCAGCGCACGTGCCGACCAGATCTCGCCGCCGATCTTCACCTGACCGGCGCTCGCATCCACAGCAGACACCACGGTCGCCTTGCTGCCGATCAGCGCCTCGACGTTGGTCTTGGTGGCCTCGACCGCGGTGAGCCTGCGCTTGAGCATCGGCCGGGCGAAGGCGATCAGCCCGAACGCGGTGACCGCGAACACGATGAGGTCCAGCCACCATTGCCCGAAGAGCCCTTCGGCGCCGGCCGCCGCGAGGGCGGCGGCACCGATCATGAGCAGCATGAACTCCCCGGAGATGATCTCCGCGGCGATGAGCAGTACGCCCGCGATCAGCAATATCAGTGCTAGCGACACCCCTCCATCGTCGCAGATCCGCGGTGTCGATGTTGGCGCTTGAAGCAAAGATCAGGCGAAGAAGGTCCGATCACCCTCCAGCCGCAGGCTCAGGGCCCGCGTTCCGATGCGGAACGCGGGCCGCAGCCGCTGGGATCGGTCAGCTCAACTGGCCGTCGTAGTCCGGGAGCTTGAACTTCCGGTCGTAGTAGCCGCCCGCGAAGTCGGTGGCCAGGTTGCCGATGTTGGCGGTGATCCGGTAGCCCTGCTCGGTGAAGGACTTGCGGCAGCGCAGCTTGCCCGCGCCCTTCTCCTCGCCGCTGCGCCGAAGGCAAATCTTGTCCGGCGCGTATCCCGCGTCGCGGAGTTGCCGCAGCGACGACTCCTCGCCACCGGTCTTGCGCGCGGACACGATGAGCACACTCATGCCGAGCCGCTGGGCTCGCTTGGCGGCGTCAAGGACGGGCCGGTTCGCGTGCCCGGGGTTGTACTCGGTTTCCAGCGCCGTGTTGTCGATGTCCAGCACGATCGCGGCGTCGGTGCCCTGGGCGCCGTCGAGATAGCCGTTGACGCCGGTCAGAGCCTGGCGGACGTCGCTCTGCCACTGGTCGTAGTCGGGCAGGCTCGGCGCGACCGCATGCGCCGGTGCCAACGACTGCGTCATCACGGCGGCGAGCACGCCTGCCAGCGTCAGGGATTTCAGCAGGGGCATAGTCGATATTCCACTTCCACGAGAAAACCTGCACGGATTTCCGCGCAGACGCGAATATCCTGCACGATCTTGCTGCCTAATCCGCAGCATTGACGGCAGTCCGCAGTGGAATGTTCATTGCACGTTCACGGCTCGATCGACGACTACCGCGGGGGCGCGAACGGATTGTCGTTCTGCGCCGTGGGAGCAGGCTGCGGTGCCTGCGCCGGCTGTGGCGTGGCCGGGAAGTAGCCCGCTTGGGCGCGGTTGCGGCGCTCAGCGAGCACCGCTGCCAGGTACAGCTCGGGGGTGAGGCCGGGCGGCGGCGGGACGGCGATCTGGCCGCTTACCTCGTTCGCCAGCCGCTGCCCCAGTTCGAGGCGGGCGGTGGGGCTGAGTTCGTGCCAGCGGCCGAGGTACTGGCGTACGGCCAAGGCGAGGTCGTCCCGCAGCCGGGACAGGTCGAGGCCCGCCGCCCAGCCCGCCAGGTGCGGCGGCATCTCGAAGGTGAACCCGGCTTGGGCGGGCATCCGCTCACGGATCACCACGGTGCCCGCGAGGTAGTCCCCCACCCGCTTGCCCTGCGGAGACAGCAGGGAGACCACCATCGCCACCGCGCCGAACAGGCCCAAGCCCCAGAAGTCGACGAACACGCCGCTCAGGCCGCGCACCAGTGCGTGCCGGAAGCGGATCGGGCCGCCGTCGTCACGCACCACCCGGAGGCCGAAGGCCAGCTTCCCCAGCGTGCGGCCGCGGGTCAGCGTCTCCATCAGGACCGGATAACCGGCCAGTACCGCGATGCCGATCACCAGCGCGACGGTGGCGCTGAGCGCGCTGTCGATGTCGGCATCGGCCGTCGCCGCGATCACGGCCAACCCGACCAGCACCACGAGTTGCAGCGCGAGATCGAGCAGGAACGCCAGGCTGCGGCTCGCCAGCCGGGCCACCTGAAGCTCGACGACCACGGCATCGCCGGTAACAAGGTTGGTCACGGCGACTAGTCTCCCTCGTGCGCACAGCGCGCCGACAGCCTGGGGAGGTTTCGTGGACGTCGATGTCTTCGTGGCGGCCCACCGTGCCGAATGGGACCGGCTGGACGCGTTGCTGCGCCGCGCGAACTCGCTGCGCGGTGCGGAGGCCGATGAGCTGGTCACGCTGTACCAGCGGGCAGCGACACACCTGTCGATCGTCCGCTCCTCGGCGCCCGACCCGACGCTGATCGGCACGCTGTCCTCACTGGTCGCACGGGCGCGTTCGGCGGTAACCGGCACGCACAACCCGGCGTGGCGGGAGGTCGGGCTGTTCTTCGCCCGCCGCTTCCCGGCCGCCCTCTACCGTTCCTGGCGCTGGTGGGTGCCGACCAGTGCGGTGTTCCTGCTGGTCTCGGGCCTGCTCGCGGCGTGGGTGGCGGGTAGCCCCGAGGTGCAGGCGACGATCGCCTCCCCGGAGGAGGTCCGCGAGCTGACCAAGCCGGGCGGGGAGTTCGAGACCTACTACTCCAGCGACCCCGCGGCGTCCTTCGCCGCCAAGGTGTGGACGAACAACGCCTGGGTGGCTGCGGGCTGTCTGATCCTGGGCGTCCTGCTCGGCATCCCGGTGATCTACATCCTGTGGCAGAACGCTCTGAACGTGGGCGTCAGCGCGGGCCTGATGGCCGCCGTCGGCAGGCTGGACGTGTTCTTCGGCCTGATCACCCCGCACGGCCTGCTGGAGCTCACCGCGGTGTTCGTCGCCGCGGGGACCGGCTTGCGGCTGGGCTGGGCCGTGATCGACCCCGGCCCCCGAACTCGGGCCGCGGCGCTGGCCGAGGAGGGCCGCTCGGCGGTCGCGATGGCAATGGGCCTGACCTGTGTGCTGCTGGTCTCGGGCGTGATCGAGGCGTTCGTGACGCCCTCCGGCCTGCCCACCTGGGCCCGCATCGCCATCGGCGCGCTCGCCGAGGTGCTGTTCCTGGCGTACGTGTTCATCCTCGGGCGGCGGGCCGCCCGCGCGGGTGAAACCGGAGATGTGGACGCCCGCTTCGCCGGGGACGCCGCTCCCGTGTCCGCGTGACAACAGCGGCGCGTCAGAGCAGGCCCGCGGCCTTGAGCTCCAGGTAACGATCCGCCAAGGCGGGCGGCAGTTCGTCTGGCGTCGCGTCGACGACGGTCACGCCGCGACGGGCGAGAAGCGCCTTGAGGTGACGACGTTCGCCCAGTGTGCGCTCGGCGGCTGCCGCGTCGTAGACCGCTTCGGCGTCGCCGCGGCCCCTGGCGAGTGCGCCGAGGGCGGGGTCGGACACCGCGGCGAGCAGCACGCGGTGGCGGGCGGTGAGCATGGGCAGCACCGGGATCAGACCGTGTTCCAGCGGGGCGGTGTCCAGGCCGGTGAGCAGCACGACGAGCGAGCGCCTTCGGGTGCGGCGCAGTACCTCGGCCACCATGCCGCGGGCGTCGGACTCCACCAGTTCCGCCTCCAGCGGGGCCATGGCGTTGACCAGCGAGGGCAGCAGTTCGCGGGCGGAGGAGCCCTGCACGCCCGCGCGGACCTGGCGGTCGTAGGCGATGAGGTCGACGCGGTCGCCTGCGTGCGAGGCCAGCGCGGCGAGCAGCAGCGCCGCGTCCATCGCGGCGTCCAGCCGGGGCGCGTCGCCGACGCGGCCCGCGGAGACTCGGCCGGTGTCCAGCACCAGCACGATGTGCTGGTTCTGCTCGGGACGCCAGGTGCGGACCATGACATCGGCGGCGCGGGCCGAGGCGCGCCAGTCGATGGAGCGGATGTCGTCGCCGATCACGTACTCGCGCAGCGAGTCGAACTCGGTGCCCTGGCCTCGGGTCAGCGCGGCGCTGCGCCCGTCAAGTTGGCGGAGTCTGTCCAAACGGGACGGCAGGTGACGGCGGCTGTGGAACGGCGGCAACGCTCGCACCCGCCACGGCACCTCATGTGAACCCTGCCGGGCGGCCAGACCCAGCGGCCCGACGGAGCGGACGGTGACCCGCGAGGCGTGGCGGTCGCCGCGGCGGGTGGGCGTGAGCCGCAACGTGATGCCGCGCCGCTCCCCCGCGGGCACGTCGATCGGGTACCGGTCGGACTCGACCCCCGAGCTTGGCGGCCAGGCGTCGCGGAGCAGTCCGCGGACCCGGCGGCGGCCTGGGTTGGTCACCGACAGCACGACCTCGGCGGTTTCGCCGAGCCGGACGGCGTCGGCGCCGGAGCGGGCGAACACCAGTCCGCGCACGGCGCCCGCCAGCAGCAGGTCGACGGCGATGCCCGCCGCGATCACCGCGCACACTAGCCAGATGCCGTCGGCCGATGGCATGAGCAGGCCGACCGCGAGCGCGCCGACCAGCGCGAGTAGCCCGGCGCGGCCGGTGAGTGCCATCAGCGGGGCACCGGGACGGCGGCGAGCACACCGTCCAGCACACCGTCGGTGGTCACGCCCTCCAACTCGGCCTCCGGGCGGAGTTCGAGGCGGTGCCGCAGCGTGGGGCGCGCGAGCGCCTTCACGTCGTCGGGGGTGACATAACCGCGGCCGGACAGCCACGCCCACGCGCGGGAGGCGGCCAGCAGCGCCGTAGCGCCACGCGGGGACACGCCGAGCCGCACCGAGGGCGAGACGCGGGTGGCGCGGCAGACGTCCACCACGTAGCCGATCACCTCGGGTGCCACGGTCACCGTGCGCACCGCGGCGCGGCCCGCCTCCAGGTGGGTGCGGCCCGCGACGGGGCGCAGCCCGGCGGCGACCAGGTCGCGCGGGTCGAAGCCCTCGGCGTGGCGGCGCAGGATGTCGATCTCGTGGTCGCGGGACGGCGCGGGCATGGTGAGCTTGAGCAGGAACCGGTCAAGCTGCGCCTCGGGCAGCGGGTAGGTGCCCTCGTACTCCACCGGGTTCTGGGTGGCGATCACGGTGAACGGGTCGGGCAGCGGGCGGGGCTGCCCGTCGATGGACACCTGCCGCTCCTCCATCGCCTCCAGCAGCGCCGACTGCGTCTTGGGCGGCGTGCGGTTGATCTCGTCGGCCAGCAGCAGGTTGGTGAACACCGGGCCCTGCCGGAAGGAGAACTCCGCGGAGTGCGCGTCGTAGACGATGGAGCCGGTCACATCGCCGGGCATCAGGTCCGGGGTGAACTGGATGCGGGTGGTCTGCAGGTCCAGCGCGGTGGCCAGCGCGCGGACCAGCAGCGTCTTGGCAACGCCCGGCACGCCTTCCAGCAGCACGTGTCCTCGGCAGAGCAAGGCCAGGATCAGTCCGGTGACCGCGGCGTCGTGGCCGACGACGGCCTTGCCGACCTCGGTGCGCAACGCGATCAACGCCTCCCGCGCGCTCTCGGCGTCGACGGTCAGGGCTTCGGTGCTCGTGGTCATCCTCGGCGTACCTCGTTCTCCAGTTGGTCCAACTCGTCGGCGAGCCGGACCAGCCCGGCGTCGTCGGCGGGTGCCGGACCGTACAGCAGGTTGTCCACTCCGGCCGCCGGGCGGCCGGAGCGGCGGGCGATCTCGGCGATGACGGCCTGCGGCTGCGCCTCGCCCGGCAGCGCCAGCAACGGGACCAGCCGGTCCCTGGCGGCCTGCCGCAACGCGGCCGCGGCATGGTCGACGGCCTTGGCGCGGCGGTAGAGCCGGGCCCTGCCCTCCACGGTCTCGGCGGCGCGGACCACCACCGGCAGGCGTTCGGCGACGACGGGTCCGAGGCGGCGGGCCCGCCACAGCGCTAGCAGCGCCACCGCGATCACCAGCATGAGCAGCCCGTACACCCAGCCGCGGGGCAGCAGTTCGAACGGCGAGCGCTGTTCGGGGTTGAAGGCGGGGTCGGACAGCGACGGCGAGTACCAGACCAGGTCGCGGTTGCCGCCCAGCAGGCGCATCGCGAGCGCGGCGTTGCCGTCCTCGTCCAGCGCCTCGTTGGTGAAGGCCTCGGCCGAGCCGAGCAGCGTCGTGTTGCCCAGCCGGACCAGGGTGGCGCCCTCGCCCTTGCGGTAGCACTGCTGGGCGTCCCGCTCGTCCGTCCGGTACAAGGTGCCGCCGGTGGTGGCGGAGCCCGCCGTCTTGGCGGCGTCGAGGTCACAGCCCGGTTCGCGGACCTCGGACACGGCGTCGCCGACGACCCGCACGGACTCGGGTTTCCCGTCGGAGGTGGGGCTGACCAGCACGACCGTGCGGGCGCTCGCGGTGAGCGAGGCCAATGTCTCCCCCGTGAGCCAGTCCGGCTTGGTGATGAACAGGGTGGCACCGTCCGAATCGGACAGTGCGACGGAGGTGTCGTCGGCCGTGGTCACCGGGTGCACCGTGACGCCCTCGCGCTGGAGAAGCTGGGCCAGCGCTCGGCTGCCGTCGGGGCTGACCGAATCGGGGTCGAGGCTGCCGACCTTGACGGTTTCCCTGCTCAGCACCGCCACGATGCTGACCGCGACGATGATGAACGCGATGACGATGGGTGCGCGGGCGGCACGCCAGACGCCGCGGGCGCCGAGGTCGGTGGAGGTGCTCATGGGACCAGCACCGGCCGTTCGGTGCGGAGCCTGGTGTCGAGTTCGGCCAGCCGGTGGTAGCCGTCCACTGTGGCCGGTCGCCCGCCGTACCAGACGTCGTCGAACATGCCTGCCGCCCAGCGGAGTTCCTCGGCGCTGGCGGGCAGCACGCGGCCTGCCTCAGTGGCGACCTCGTCCACGGTGCGCCCGGACCGTTCGTCGAGGATGCCGCGCTGGATGAGTTCCCGCACGACCGCCCGGAACCGTTCGCGGACGGCCTCGGCGACCTCGCCGCGGTGCAGGGCGTCCTCGGCCGCGACGCGGTGTTCGGCCGCGGTCTTCGGCCCGCCGGTGAACACCGGTGCCTGCCGTCGTCCGCTGTGCGCGACCTTGCCGACCCGCAGCCGCACGACGATGCCGACCACGACGGCGAGCAGCAGCAGGACGAGCAGCCCGAGCACGCCGGTGCCCGCCCCGCCCGCGGCGTCGAACAGCCGGTCAAGCTGCTCCACGATCCACCTCAGGGCGCGGTCCAGCAGCGAGGGTTCCGCCGCCCGGTAGATCGGGTCGGTCAGTTCCCGGCGGGCCTCCTCGCGCGCCTCGTCCCGTCCGATGTCGACGGGAACCTCCGACAGCCACCCAGCGATGCGCACCGGCTGATCACCCCGCGGGCGGTACCGGACCGCCTTGCGGCCCAGGCTGATCCGGTCGCTGTTGGTGTTCGGGCTGCTGGGCGGGATAACCGGGTGCGGCGCCGTAACCTAACTGCGCACCGTAACCAGGCTGCGCGGGATAGCCTGCCGGAGCCGAGTAGTAGGGCTGGGCGGCATAGGGCTGCTGCGGCGGGAGGGTGACCCCTGCGGCGCGGGCAAGCTCGATGTCCATGCCCTCCGAGCGGATGCGGCGGTCGACGTAGAGCAGCGCGGTGACGGCGGCGACGAACGGGTAGTACAGCGTGTTGCCGATGGTGCCGCCGATGGCCGAGAGCACCAGCCCGCTGGTGGGCAGCGCCGTCGCGTCGCCGGACAGCGCGCCGAACACACCGCCCGCGACGCTGAACGGCATGCTCACCACGCTGGAGACCAGGAAGCCGATGATGGTGGCCAGCAGCAGGATGCCGAAGGTGCGCCACCACGCACCGCGCAGCAGGTCCTTGGAGCGGCTCAGCGCCTGGCCGACCCCGGTGCGCTCCAGCACCAGCGCGGGTGCGGCGAGGCTGAGCAGCACGTACACCCACACTCCGGGGATGATGCAGAGCACGAGACCCACCAGCACCAGCAGCGAGTACACCACCGTCACGCCGAGCAGCGGCAGCAGCCGGGGCCGCATCTCCGCCCAGGCCTCGGCGAACGTGACCTCCGTGCCGAGCACGGCGCGACCCACCACGACGGTGACCAGGCCGCTGAGGAAGACGTAGCCGACCATCGCGGCGATGGCGGCGACCACACTGGTGGCGATGGTGGCGCCGAGCACCGGCAGCACCTCGTTGAGCGCTTCGTCCGGGCTGCGCGGTGTGGTCGGGTCCATCGCCATCACGCGGTTGAGCTCGTCGACGAACAGCAGCATCCCGGCGAGGTTGAGCAGCTGGACGACTGCGGCGACGATCGCGGACACGCCGAGCATGATCTTGGGGTATTTGCGCATCGTGGAGATCGCGCCGTCGAGGATCTCGCCGAGCCCCAACGGCCGAAGCGGGATGATGCCGGGCTTGACCATCGGTGGTTGCGGCGGACCCCAGCCAGGGCCTGGCTGCGCCACCGGCTGCTGCGGACCGGGTTGCCCACCCGGATCCGGCGCCGACCATCCAGGCGTCTCGGTCATCCAACCCCCCAGGTCACAAGGCCCCTGCCCACCGGTCGGCCTCAGCATACGGACCACGGCGGACACCGTCTCATTCGGTCGCGCGTCGAATCGATCATGCGGCGAGCGGCCCCCTCGGCGGTCCACCACTCGGGTCAAGGCGGGCTCGGCCGGTCGCTCGCAGCGGCAGCCGTTCTCGCATCGAGGCGTCCTGACGGCCCGTGCGGTCCTGATCGCCTGCGGCTCAGGCGCCACCCAGCAGACGCGGCAGGCCATCGTTCGGCCATCACGCAGACCGTCCGCAGCTGACGCGATCGCAGCCGGTCGAGACGCCCTTATTCGGTCACGAAGTCGATCAGCCGCTCGACCGCCCCGACGAGCGGAGTCTCCAGGTCGCGGAAGCTCGACACGCCCGCGATGACGCGGCGCCAGCCCTCTGCGGGCTCACCCCAGCCCAAGGCCGTGCAGATGCCTTCCTTCCAGTCGGTGCCGCGCGGGATGTTCGGCCAGGCCCGGATGCCGACGGCGGCGGGCTTGACCGCCTGCCAGACGTCCACATAGGGGTGGCCGGTGACCAGCACGTCGGGTTCTTCCAGTCGCTCGACGATGCGGGCTTCCTTGCTGCCCGCGATCAGGTGGTCGACCAGCACGCCGAGCCGGGCGCCGCGGTGCGGACCGAACTCCGCGATCCGGCCGGGCAGGTCGTCGATGCCGTGCAACGGTTCCACCACGATTCCCTCGACCCGCAGGTCGTGACCCCAGACCCGTTCGACCAGTTCGGCGTCGTGGATGCCTTCCACCCAGATCCGCCCGGCCCGCGCCGTGCGGGCCCGGTGGCCCTCGACCCGGACCGACCCGGACGCGCTCGTGCCCGCGGGCTTGGCCGCGGCGGCGGGTCGGACCAGGGTGACGGGCTTGCCGTCAACCAGGAACGCCGCCGGACGCAGCGGAAACAGGCGCTTGTTGCCGTGCCGGTCCTCCAGCACGACCGAGCCGGACTCCAGCCGCAGCACCGCGCCGCAGAACCCGGACGCCGGGTCCTCCACCACCAGCCCTGGCTCGGCGGGCACCTCCGGGATCTCCCGCCGGTTCCGCTTGCCGGACAGCACATCGCCGTAGTTCACCGATTTCACGGCCAAGACGCTAGCCCGCGAGACCCGTCCGTGGCCGCTGCCACGCGGGCGGGCGACATCCGGTTTGCGGACAAGCCGCCATTTGCCACGTAACCTTTCCCCTGTGCCATGTCCTAGCGCGACGATGGGCGTGTGGGTGTCGGCCTGGCTGCACGGAGCGGCAGCCGCGGACGACGTGCTGGACGCCCTCCAGACCTGGGCCGAGGTGCACGAGGTAGTGGCGGCCGACGACGGCACCGCCACGGAACTTGAGCTCCCCGGTGCCACCGAGCCGCCTGCCGGCCTTGCGATGCTGCTTGCCGGTCTGCGGCGCTGCGGCGCTGGCACATCGCGGCTCGCCCTGCCCGCCCCCGGCGACGTCCGGGGCTTGGGCGGCCCCAGCCCGTTCTCCCGCGCGGCCTTCCGCGTCGGCGAGGCCACCGTGCTGCCCGAGGTCGCGCTGGGCCTGGTGCCGGAGCAGATCGCCGAGGGCATCCTGCGCTGGACGGTCTACGCCACCCCGCCCGCCCCGCCTCGCGAGCACCTGCCGCTGGGTGAGGCCGAGCACATGCTGGCCACCGCCATGCGTCAGGCCACCCGCACATTGTCCGCTTTGGACGTCGCCAAGTACCGCCCCGGCGTGCGCGCCGAGATCGAGGCGGCACTGGGCGAGCGCACCAAACCCCCGTGGCCCAACGGAACGCCGGCCCGCGCCGTGCGGGTATTCCAGCGCGCGGCCGAGGTGGAGGCGATCCTCGAAGTGGCCGCGGGCGACTCCCTCGGCGGTGCGCTGTCGGCTTCGGTGGCCCGCGCCCGCAGCGAGGCCCTGCGCCCTCTCACCGACGCCATCCGAGCCGCCCGCTGCGCCGCCGTGGACGAAGCGGTCCGCGTCCTGGCCGACCGCGCGGGCCAACACTGACCAACGCACCACCCCGCACGCTGGGCCCGGAACTTTGGCGGCGATGCACCGGCGTGGTCGGTCATCGCGGTAGCAAGCTTCACCACACACCGAGGCGCTGTGACGTATTCGCCCCGCTACGGCTCGCGGGCTGGCGCGGTGCGGCCAAGGCTGGTCACCAACACGAACTCTCAGGCGCCCAATTCGTCGGCACCGGCCGGAACACCTGATTTGTCGGTGGCCGGTCGTAGCGTGATCAACGGGGGCGCCTCAGCACGGTTCAGCTTTCGCTGAAGCCGCCGAATTCGAGGAACCACCCATTCGAGATCACCGCTGATGGGCGCCGTATCCCTGGGAGGTCGTGATGTCGCCCTAGGGGAACATCATGACGACCTGCGGCGACATCATGACGGCTTGGGGGGCGATCGGAAAATGCGTCCCCCTGATCAAGGGTAGTCGGGGTGTCGAGTGGGTTTAGGGCTTGCGGGTGCGTTGAGGGCTTGTGGGGCCGGGGCGGTATCGGTGATAGCGAGCTGCGAGTTCCGGGCCGTATGAGGCTGATGGTCCATCTCGAAAGCGACGGCCAAACGCAACCGGCACGCGGAGGCCGTCCGCCGTGCGGGCCTGGGCGACTCGGCGGGGTGAGGAGACGACGGGCTCGGTGCCCGCTGGTACGGCGCAGCGCCAGCGCTGGGGGTCACGTGTGCGCCCGGTGGTCGCGGGCGTGATCCCAGTGCCGCGGTCGGGGAACGCGTGCACGGTGTCGGGTCGGAGGCGCGGCGTCGGTGCACAACGCCGTGTTCGAGGTGGCGTTCGTCGGGGTGGTGCGGGGTTGGGTTCAGGGGTTGCGGGTGGCGGAGACCGTGGGGCGGCGGGCGGGTTCGCAGCAGCCGGGAGCGCAGGGGGCGCCGTTGAGGGTGCAGCCTGCGGCCGGGAAGGTCTCCGACAATTTGCGGACGGGCGCGTTGGCGGTGTGCTCGGCGATCAGTTCGAGGACCATGCCGGGGAAGCGGACGTTGGTGCCGGGGGTGGCGGCTCGGGCGAAGGAGATGCCCAGTTCAGCCGCTTTGTCCTTGGCCTCGGTGTCGAGATCCCAGATCACCTCGAGGTGGTCGGAGACGAAACCGATGGGGCACACTACGACCGAGGTGACGCCTTGGTCGGCGAGGGCTTCGAGGTGGTCGCAGATGTCGGGCTCCAGCCACGGGATGTGCGGGGGGCCGGAGCGGGATTGCCAGACCACGTCGTACTCGGCGTCGACGTGCTGCGCCACCAGGCGGGCTGCCTCGTGGACCTGGCGGGAGTAGCGGTGGCCGTCGCCAGGGGGGCCTGCCGCCTCGTCGGCGCTGACGGGGATGGAGTGGGCGGTGAAGACCAGGCGGTAGCCGGCGGGTACTTCGCGGGCGGCGCGCTCCACGGCGTCGGTGAAGGCGGCGATGAAGGACGGGTGGTCGTAGTACTGGCGGAGTTTCACCAGGTCGGGAGCGTTCGGGACGGCGGAGCGGGCGCGGAGGATGTCCTCGTCGTATTGGCGGCAGGCTGAATAGCCGCCGAAGGCGCTGGTCGGGAAGACCAGCGCCTTTCGTACGCCGTCGGTGGCCATGCGGGCCACCGTGTCCTCGACCATCGGGTGCCAGTTGCGGTTGCCGAAGTAGACCGGGAGGTCGATCTCGGCGTCGCGCAGTTCCTCCTCGATGGCCGCGATCAGGTCGCGGTTGAGCTGGTTGATCGGCGACACACCGCCGAAGTGGTGGTAGTGCTGCGCGACCTCGGTGAGCCGTTCCGGCGGCACTCCCCTGCCCCTGGTCACGTTCTCCAGGAACGGAAGCACGTCATCGGGGCCTTCCGGCCCGCCGAACGACAACACGAGCAGCGCATCGAACTCCACCGCTCCATTCAACCAGCAGCTAAGCGCCGGGGGCCGTTCCCACCGCGTGGAACCCGCCATCGACGTGAACGATCTCACCGGTGGTGGCGGGGAACCAGTCGGACAGCAGCGCGGCGCAGGCCTGCGCGGTGGGGGTGGGGTCGGTGATCTTCCAGCCGAGCGGGGCGCGCTCCTCCCAGGCCTGCTCGAACTGCTCGAAGCCGGGGATGCTCTTGGCCGCCATGGTGCGGATCGGACCGGCGGCGACCAGGTTCACCCGGATGCCCTTGGGGCCGAGGTCGCGGGCCAGGTAACGGTTGCAGGACTCCAGGCCGGCCTTGGCAACGCCCATCCAGTCGTAGACCGGCCAGGCCTGGGTGGCGTCGAAGGTGAGGCCCACGATGGAGCCGCCTGCGGGCATCAGCGGCAGCGCTGCCATCGCCAGCGACTTGTAGGAGAAGGTGGAGATCTGCATGGCGGTCGCCACGTCCTCCCACGGCGCGGTGAGGAAGCCGCCACCCAGGGTGCTCTGCGGGGCGAAGCCGATGGAGTGCAGGACCCCGTCGAGCCCGTCGACGTGCTCGCGGACGCGGTCGGCGAGGCTGTCCAACTGCTCCTGGTTGGTGACGTCCAACTCCACCACGGGGGCGGGCTGGGGCAGGCGGCCCGCGATGCGCTGGACCAGGCTGAGCCTGCCGTAGCCGGTCAGGATGACCTGGGCGCCCTGCTCCTGGGCCACCTTGGCCACGTGGAAGCCGATCGAGGCGTCGGTGATGACACCGGTGATCAACAGGCGCTTACCGGCTAGCAGTCCGGTCACTGTTCCTCCGTCGTTTCAGGTGATGTCGGGTGTGCCGAGTGATCAGTGGCCCATGCCGAGGCCGCCGTCGACCGGGATGATCGCCCCGGTGACGTAGGCGGCGGCGTCGGAGGCGAGCCAGGTCGCCGCGCCCGCGATCTCCGCGGCGGCGCCGTAGCGGGCCAGCGGGATCTGCCCGAGCACCTCGTTGCGACGTTCCTCGGGCAGGGCGGCGGTCATGTCGGTCTCGATGAAACCGGGCGTGATGACGTTGGCGGTGATGCTGCGGGAGCCGAGTTCGCGGGCGATGGACCGGGCGAAGCCGACCAGCCCGGCCTTGCTGGCGGCGTAGTTGGCCTGGCCCGCCGAGCCCAGCAGTCCCACCACCGAGGAGATGTAGATCAGGCGGCCGCGCCGCGCCTTGAGCATGCCCCGGGTGGCGCGCTTGGTGACGCGGAACGCGCCGGTCAGGTTGGCGTCCAGCACGCGGGTGAACTGTTCCTCGCTCATCCGCAGCAGCAGCGTGTCATCGGTGATCCCGGCGTTGGCGACCAGCACCTCCACCGGCCCGTGCGCGGCCTCGACCTCGGCGAACGCGGTGTCGATCTGCGCGGCATCGGTGACATCGCACTTGACGCCGAGCAGGCCCTCCGGGGCACCCGATCCGCGATGCGTGACCGCGACCTTGTCGCCCTGCGCGGCGAACGCCTGCGCGATGGCGAGCCCGATGCCGCGGTTGCCGCCGGTCACCAATACCGACCGTGCCACAGGTTGCCTCCTCGAATGCCTGCCCAGCTTCCCGGCCCCACGCTATCGCCCGCGCCCGAATCCGAACCTGTCGGTCACGGCCAACGTTGCGAAGCCAACACTGTCCGGATCATGCAATCCCCTTAACTGAAGAGGAGCCTGACCACCGCCGTAGTGGCCCACGCGTGACCGAGCTATCACAGACACACCTTGCTGTTATGTGTGGAAGGGAAGCTCTTGCTTCGCAATCTGGGAATCGCGCTGGCTCTGTTGGCGGGTGCGCTGACCGCGCCCGCGGCGAGTGCGGCCGACGTCGAGCCCTACATCGTCGGTGGCCGTCCCGCCTCGGAGAACTACCCGGCGTTCGCCATGCTGTTCGTACCGGAGGGCTTCGTGTGCGTTGGCACGCTGATCGCCCCCACCTGGGTGGCTACCGCCAAGCACTGTCTGGAGCCCTACGGCCCGGTGACGTTCGTGCGGATCGGCGGCAACTCGTTCGGTGATGGTGAGCAGGTCGAGGTGACCCAGCGAATCGGCGCCCCTGGCGATTCCGATTTCGGGCTGCTCAAGCTCGCCAAGGCCGCCACCGCCACGCCGATGAAGGTCACGCGGACGCCGCTGGAGGCCGGGCTGCCGGTGCGGATCATCGGCCACGGCCAGACCTGCCCCGGAGCCGACCTGTGGCGGTGCGTCCAGGACGCTCAACGAACTGGACACCAAGCTGCACCCGACCCGCGACTGCTACGGCATCCACGCCGCCGAGATCTGCGTCGGTGACGCGGGCGGTGTCGGCAACACGAGCAAGGGTGCCTGCTACGGCGATTCCGGCGGCCCGGCCATGACCAAGGTCAACGGCGGGTGGGAACTCGCGGGCACCACCAGCCGCTCGGGCGGCGGCTCCGCGTGCACCTGGTACCCGTCGATCTACACCAGCGTGCCCGGCCACCGCTCGTTCATTGAGCAGCTCACCGGCCCGCTGCTCTGATACCGGCCGGCGTTTTCGCTGGCCGTACCTCGTGAGTGGTACAGCCAGCGAAAACGTGCAATCTGTTTCACTTTGGTCGCCGTGTGAACGGACCTGGGCAGCTGTAATTCGCTCGCGATCTCCTTGGCGCTTCGGCAGGATGGACGGGTTGTCCTGGTGATCACCACGGAGGAAACCAAATATGCCTGCGCCAGAATCCGGTGATGATTCAACACGTCTTGCTCCGGGAACCCGAATACGTGCTGTTCGGTTGGTGTTGCGGTACTACTGGGCCGAGCTGGCGCGGCGGCCGCGGCAGGCGGTGCCCGGCATGCTGTTGCCCGCGTTGGGGAACATCTGCGTTTTCTACCTGACGCCGCTGCTGGTCGGGACCCTGGTCGGGCGGTTGAGCAGTGGGCAGGCCGGGGACGTCGGTTCGGTACTGCCCTATGTGCTCGGGGTGGCCGGGGCGCTGCTGGCCGGGGAGGCGTTGTGGCGGATCGGTATCCATTTTCTGAACCGTGTGGAATCCTCGGGAATGGCCCGATTGAACCGGATTGCGATGCGGGAACTGCTGGCGAAGGACGCGGCGTTTTTCCACGATAATTTCGCCGGTTCGCTCACCAAGCGGGCGTTGAGTTTCGCCTCTCGGTTCGAGCTGTTCGTGGACACGCTGGTCTTCAATGTGCTCGGCCAGATCCTGCCGTTGGGTTTCGCGTGTGTGGTGCTGTGGAGCTACCATCCCGCGCTGGTGGCGGTGCTGCTCGGGCTTATCGCGGTGACCGGTTTGCTCGTCGCTCCGCTGATCCGGCGCAGGCAGGGGCTGGTCGACGAACGGGAGGTCGCCAGTGCGCGCGTGGCGGGCCATGTCGCGGACTGCCTGAGCAACATGGACACGGTGCGGGCGTTCGCGGCGGAGGAACTGGAGGCTGCCGAGCACCGAGCGCGAGTCGACGACCATCGCCGCCGCGGGCTGCGGGCCTGGGACTACAGCAACCTGCGCATCGACACCCTGATCTCCCCGTTCTCGGTGCTCACCACCGTCACCGGGTTGCTGCTGGCGGTCTGGCTGGCCAACGGTGGGCTTGGCGTGGCCGCGATCGTGGTGGCGTTCAGCTACTACAGCGGCGCCACCCGCATCATGTTCGAGTTCAACCCGACTTATCGGCGGCTGGAGAGCGCGATGACCGAGGCCGCGCAGTTCAGTGAGCTGCTGTTGGAGCCGCCGACGGTGCTGGACCCGCCGAAGCCCGAACCGTTGCGCTCCGGACCGGCCGACATCCGCTTCGACCAGGTTCGGTTCGGCTACGGCGATGGCCGACCGCTGTTCGATGGCTTGGACCTGACCGTCCCGGCAGGCACGAAGGTCGGCTTGGTGGGCCGCTCAGGAGGTGGCAAGAGCACGATCACCAAGCTGCTGCTGCGGCTGATGGACGTGAACGGGGGCCGGATTCTGATCGGCGGCCAGGACATCACCAGCCTGCGGCAGGCGGACCTGCGCAGTCTGATCGCCTACGTTCCGCAGGATCCGGCGATGTTCCACCGCACCCTGCGGGAGAACATCGCCTTCGGCAGGCCTACGGCCACCGAAGCGGAGATCCGCCAAGCCGCCGACGCCGCCCACGTCACCAGCTTCGCCCAAGAGCTGTCCCAGGGTTTCGACACCCTGGTCGGCGAGCGCGGGGTGAAGCTGTCCGGCGGCCAGCGGCAGCGGGTGGCGATCGCTCGTGCCATCCTCCGCGACGCACCGGTCCTGCTGCTGGATGAGGCGACCAGCGCACTGGACTCCGAAAGCGAGCTTCTCATTCAAGAGGCGCTCTGGGAGCTGATGCGCAACCGCACCACCGTGGCGATCGCGCACCGGCTGAGCACCGTCGCCCGGATGGATCAGCTGATCGTTCTGGACCGCGGCGAGATCCTCGAACAAGGCACCCACCACGCCCTGATCGAGTCCGGCGGCACCTACGCGGGCCTCTGGCAACACCAGTCCGGTGGCTTCCTCTCCGAACCCGAACCCCAGCCCGCAGGCCGGTGAGAGGTCAAGGCAGGCGCTGTCCCACCAGGAGACCGCACAGCACGGCGAGGACGGCGGCGATGGTGCCCAGCATGAGCCACGGTTTGCTGGCGTCGGTCTGCTTGATCTCGTAGCCGAACTGCTCTCCGAGCTTGGCGTAGATCTGCTTGAGTTCCTCTTCGGTGGCGGCTTGGAAGAAGTCGCCACCGGAGCGCTTGGCGATCTCCTCCATCGCGACGTCGTCCACCGGAACCGGCACCACCTCGTCGCCGATCTGGACCCGGCCGTGTTTGGTGCCGAAGGAGATCGTCGAGATGGGCAGGTGCTGCTCCCCCGCCATGTCGGCGGCTTCGTAGGCGCGGCCTGCCAGCACGGTTTCCTTGCCGTCGGTCATCAGCACGATGCTGGCGGGCGGCGGGCCGGTGGGGCCGCTCACCATCTTCCCGAAGGCCTCGATCGTGCGCATGGACGCCAGCAGGCCCTCACCGGTCGCGGTGCCCTCGCCCAGTTGGAGGTTGTCGATCGCCTGCTTCACCGCGACGCGGTCGGTGGTCGGGCTGACCAGCACGGTCGCGGCGCCCGCGAAGGTCACCAGGCCCAGGTTCACCCCGGGCGTGAGGGCGTCGGCGAACGTCTTCGCCGCGGCCTGCGCGGCCTCCAGCCGGGTGGGCTCGACGTCGGTGGCCTTCATGGACATGGACACGTCGATGGTGAGCATCACCGTGGCGCGGTTGCGGGGCACCTTCTGTTCGGCGGTCGGCCCGGTCAGCGCCACCGTCAGCAGGATCAGCGACACCAGCATCAACGCGATGGGCACATGCCGCACCCAGCCCTGGCGACGCGGGGCGACGCGGTCGAGCAGATCGAGGTTGGTGAAGCGCATGATCCGCACCCGGCGGCGGCGCTGGGCCAGCAGGTAGCCGACGGACAGCAGGATCACGGCGGTCAGCAGCACGAACCACCACGGCGCGGAGAAACCGCCAAGGTGCAGACCGAACATCAGGCCGCACCTCCCGACCAGCGCCGTTTGCGGGCCACGACGAAACGCACGGTATCGGCCACCCAGTCGGAATCGGTGCGCAGGACGAGGTGTCCGCAACCCGCGCCGCGCAGCACGGCGGCGACCCGGTCGCGGTGTTCGGCTGCCGCCGCGGCGAACTCCTTGCGCAGCAGCGGGGTGGTGCGGACCTCGCGCTGGCGCCCGCTTTCAGGGTCGGCCAGCACGACGGTGCCCACGTCGGGAAGTTCGATGTCGCGCGGGTCGAGCACCTCGACGGCCAGCAACTCGTGCCGCGCCGACAACGCGCGCAGCGGCTGCTCCCAGGTCAGCGGCCCGAGGAAGTCCGAGACGACCACGCACAGGCCCCGCCTCCGCGGCGGGCGCCGCAGCTGCTCCAGCACGGCGGACAGGTCGCCTCGGGTGCCTTCGGGCGCCCGAGGAGTCTGCGCCACGGTGCGGACCAGGGCGCGGGCGTTGGCCAGACCGCCGCGGGCGGGCAGGCGCTGCACGGTCTCGCCGTTGGCGATGATCGCCCCGATGCGGTTGCCGCCGCCGCTGGTCAGGTGCGTGATGGCCGCGACAGCGGCGGTGGCGAGCTCGCGCTTCTCGCAGGCGGCGGTGCCGAAGTCCAGGCTGGGCGAGAGGTCCACCGCCAGCCACGTCTCCAGCTCGCGGTCGGCGACGGTCTCGCGGATGTGCGGGACCGTGGTGCGCGCGGTGACCGCCCAGTCCATGCGGCGCACGTCGTCACCGGGCTGATAGGGCCGGGCCTCACCGGGCTCGGTGCCGGGACCGGGCACCAGACCGAGGTGGTTGCCTTGGAGCAGGCCGTCCAGCCGCAGCCGCACCTGGATCTCCAGGGTGCGCAGCGCGGCCTCCATCTTGTCGCCGCGCAGCACCGGCGGCGCCCAGGACGGCCGTGGGTCGACTGGCCGGTCGGGTTTCACGGGTGTCCGGCCATCCCGTGGGGTGCGAACTGGCCGGGTGCGCCCTGAGGCCTGGCGGAGACCTGCGGCAGCGGCACGGTCTGCAGCACGCGGGTGACGATGTGGTCGACGGGCACGCCCTCGGCGAGCGCGTCGTAGGAGAGCACGAGGCGGTGCCGGAACACGTCGGGCACCACGTCGACCACGTCCTGCGGCAGGACGTAGTCGCGGCCGCGAACGAGGGCCAGCGCCCTGGCGGCGGCGATGATGCCAAGCGAGGCACGCGGCGAGGCACCGTAGGCGACCCAGCTCGCGACGTCTGTCAGGCCGTGCTCGGCCGGGGTGCGGGTGGCGACGACGAGGCGGACCACGTAGTCCACCAGCGCGTGGTGCACGAAGACGTTGGCGGCGACCCGCTGTAGGCGGGTCAGCTCCTCGGGGGTGAGCACCTGGTGTGGCTCGGGCGGGTTCACACCCATCCGGTAGATGATCTCCCGCTCCTCCTCCACCGTCGGGTACTCGACGATGATCTTGAACAGGAAGCGGTCGCGCTGAGCCTCGGGCAGCGGGTAGACGCCCTCGTTCTCGATGGGGTTCTGGGTGGCCAGCACCAGGAACGGGTCGGGCATCGGGAAGGTCTTGCCGCCGATGGACACGTGCCGCTCGGCCATGACCTCCAGCAGCGCCGACTGCACCTTGGCGGGCGCGCGGTTGATCTCGTCGGCGAGCACGAAGTTGGCCACCACCGGGCCGAGTTCGACGTCGAATGCCTCCTTGCCCTGCCGGTAGATGCGGGTGCCGAGCAGGTCGGCGGGCACCAGGTCGGGGGTGAACTGGAGGCGGTTGAAGCTGCCGCCGACCACATGCGCGAAGGTCTCCACGGCCAGTGTCTTGGCCACACCCGGCACGCCCTCCAGCAGCAGGTGGCCCTTGGCCAGCAGGCCGACGAGCATCCGCTCCACGAGACGGTCCTGCCCGACGATGACCCGCTTGACCTCGAACACGGTGCGTTCAAGCAGCTGGGCGTCGTGAGCCGGTGTGGTGGGGGCCGAGGCGCCCTCCGCATGCCCAGCTTCGGTCACAGTGCTTCCTCCAACAGGTCGGCGCCGACGAGGTTATGCCGCGTCCCCCACAGCCAATCCTCCGGGCGGTATGACCACTGTGAAAACGTGTGCGGGCGCCCCCGATCAGGGGCGCCCGCACTCGCGTCAGCGGAGGTCAGCTGGGGTTGACGTCAGGGCCCAGCACCTCCACGGCCGCCCGGCCCGCCTCGACCAGCGAGGGCTTGGGGTCGTAGAGGACCACCTTGCTGACATAGTTGCGGTCATCGAGGCGGTAAACCACCAATTCATATCCGTCGATGAAGACCGTGTAGCGCAATTCCTCCGCTGTGCTGCACCGGTCGAAGACGGTGATGTTGCGATCCTGGTAGGTCTCGCTATGCATGCCCGGTCGACAGGTGGCACTGCCGACGGTTTCCTGAGCGCCCGCGGCGACCGGTGCGGCGACCGTGAAGCCGATGGCGAAGACCACCGCAGCAAGGCGTGCGATTGTCCTTCCCATTGCTAGTCCTTTCGGTCTAGTGCAAATAGGTTGTGCGTCCTCACTGTGACCCTTGTCGCAGCAAAGGTCAACCATTTCGAGACATTTTCGCCACCAGGTCTCAACCTTCGAGGGCATAACTGCAGGTCGCCGACGAACTGTTAATTGTTTCCGGACCGCGGTCCGCCCATAAGACGTATTCACGCCTAAACTGGCGTTCGGTGTCGCCGCTTCCGCTCACTTGAAAAGCGGCCGGCGTTACCTGCGGCGACTGGGGAGTAATCCGAGCCATAGTAGGGGATAAGGATTAACAATGGCTGAGGAAAACGCATCGAAAATGAATCGAAGAAGGTTGTTGAGCATCGCCGGGACGGTGACGGCAGCAACCGGACTCGCCGCCTTCGGCGTCTCGACGACGCTGGCGAGCGAGGGCAAGAGCCCTGTTCACGCAGGTCACGCGCTTGCCAGTGACAAGCCTGCGTACAAGGAGAAGTACAAGGGCCGCGAGATCACCATCGTGGACGGCGCCGAGCAGGCACCCGACCAGCACGGCAACAACGGACACGCGAACCAGCATGTCCTCATCGATGGTGAAGCGCTGCACGTCATGAAGTACGACGAGAACACGTGGACGACCTCGGTCAACCACTACGAAACTTTCAGTGACCTGAAATCTGCGGCACGCCGCGCCATCGACACCCTCGGCGACCTGAAGCCCGTGCCTTTGGGCCACCACTGAAAATGGCATAACCCCCTAGACTTGAAAGGAATCACCGTGGGTGTCAGAAAGAGCGTCAGCGCGCTCACCTCAACGGAGAGGGGCAATCTTGTCGAAGCGTTTCTGAGAATGAAGCGCGACGGCACGTACGACCCCTACGTCCAGCAGCACATCACCCGATTCAACGGCGACAACCCCAACGGCACGCGCATCGGGCACGTATGCCCGTCGTTCCTTCCGTGGCATCGGGAATACCTGCGTCGTTTCGAGACGCAGCTCGGTGTCGACCTGCCGTATTGGAACTGGGCGACCGATGGCGCGTCCTCTTCCATGTGGTCGGCCGATTTCCTCGGCGGCAACGGCTCGTCGGCGCAGAACTGGCGGGTCACCAACGGCCCGTTCGCGTTCTCCACCGGGAACTGGACCCTCAACGTGCGCAGCGACAGCGCCAACTACCTGCGGCGCAACATCGCCAACGGGGTCTCGCTGCCCACCGCGACGCAGATCAACACGGTGGGGAACATCAGCACCTACGACACCTCGCCGTGGAATCACGGGTCGTCGAACAGCTTCCGCAACCAGTTGGAGGGCTTCCAGGGCCCGAACCTGCACAACCGCGTGCACAACTGGGTCGGCGGCACGATGGCGGGCGCGGGTTCGCCAAACGACCCGGTGTTCTGGATGCACCACTGCTATGTGGACAAACTGTGGTCCGATTGGCAGCGCAGATTCCCGAATGCGACCTATGTGCCCACAAGTAACACAACGTTCGTGGTAGACCTGAATGAGGCGATGGCTCCCTGGGGGACGGGAAACACACCGGCCAGCGTTCTCAACCACAGCCAGTGGTACACCTACCAGTAGTTCCACCTGGGGAAATGGCTTCGCCGGACAGCCCGTTCTGTCCGGCGGAGCGCTTTCGTCGCACTAGCCCGTGTGGACAGACAGGTGAGATCAGTGATGACCGCTGGCGAAGCGCCACAACAGGACGCCGCGCACCCACCGATCGGCCGCACCTTCGACGAGGCGTTCCGAGCGGCGGTGGCAGACAGCGGCCTGAGCCTGGACCGTATCCAGGAGCGACTCAAGCAGCGCGGGATTTCCATCAGCACGGCGGCGCTGAGCTATTGGCAGACCGGTCGCAGCAGGCCCGGCCGCAGGCAGTCGGTGACGACCGTGGCGCATCTGGAGGATGTGCTCGGCCTGGCTGCGGGAACGCTGGTGTCGTTGATCGAACCGCAGCGGCGCAGGCCCGCCCAGCAGCAGCCGCCTGGCTTGGACCACCGGGCGCTGTGGCAGGACGGCGAGCGCGGCCAGGTGCTGGCGCTGTGGCGGCAGCTGGACGATCAGTGGGATCAGCACCTGGTCAGGATCAGCCAGCACGACCGGCTCACGGTGAACGAGAACCGGCGGGAGACCTCGCTGTGGTCCCGGCACGTCCTGCGGGCGGTGGTCGACGGCCCCGACCGCTGGGTGGTGGTGTTCCAGAGCGGCGGCGGCCGCGGCAGGCCTGAGTCGGAGGTGCGGGCGCTGCGGCACTGCGTGCGCGGCCGGACCGTGACCGACTCGGGGAACGGGCTGTTCGCCTGCGAGTTGGTCTTCGACCGCCCACTCATCGCGGGCGAGACGACGATCATCGAGTACGAGCTGGTCAACGTAGCGAACGCGCCGCTGGCGGTGTGCTACGAGCGGAAGGTACGGCACCGGGTTCGGGAGTACGTTCAGGAGATCGCCTTCTGCCCCACCGTCCTGCCCAACCGCATGGAGAGCTACTACGCCCCGGACGTGGATTCGCCGCAGACGGTCAGCAGGCTCGAGCCGTCGCGGTTCGGCGCTGTGCACCGGGTGACGCTGGACGCGTTGCCTGGCATCCACGGGATCAGGTGGACCTGGCCGCGGTAGCCACCGTTCAGGCGTTCAGGCGGTGCCTTCCGGAGCGGAGCCGCTCCGACTCGGCGAGCATGTCGACCAGATCCTCCCGCTCGTAGCGAAGTTGTGCGAGCAGTTGTTCGCAGCGCCGCACATAGCCACGACCGATGATGATCACGTAGGCGGGCGGCATCGAAAGCCACAGCAGGAACACCAGTAGTTCGAAGCTGATCTCGTCAATCCACATCGAGCACCTCCCCGTCGATCACCGAATCGATGGTGCGTCCTCGGTCCATGGCCCGCTGCCGCATCACTTCGCCAATGCTGGAGAGCCGGTTACCCAGCTCCAGTTGCTGATGTGGAGATGAGGTGTCGTCCAGCACCCCACACGCGTACATCACGATTTGCTTGTTGAGACTGGCCAGTTCGGCCAACAGAACACGTTCTTCCGGCAACACGCTGCCGCTCCTAGCTGAGCTGTGAACCATCGCTGCGCAAACAGCAGACCGGAGGTTGAGTACCCAAGGAAGTGGAGTTCCAAGATCGATAACGCAGCAATTCGCCCAAGGGTGCAAAAAGAGTCAGACTTGGCGGCACTGTCTTCCAAATGTCCGGTTTAGGCTGCGCTCTTGGCTACGGCTGGCTACACATCATCAACAGGATGTGAGCACCCAAATGGCCGAACGCCTACCCAACGCAGCGCTCGATGCGCTGCTAGCCGATGCTCGTGTCAGCCGCTCAGCACTTGCCCGCGCGATCGTCGCGGCAGGTGAGAAGGAGGGAGTCCATCTCTCACCGAACGCGTCCTCCGTCAAGCGGATGCTGGAGGGCGCGCAGCCTCGCTGGCCGACTCCGCGCCTGGTCGCCGAGATTCTGTCCGGACGGCTCGGATACACCCTCTCCCTAGAGGACTGCGGGTTCATCGATTCTGCGCTGGAGGCGGAAACGTTCGATCCTATGGCCTGTTCTGCGTCGATCAGTGGCACCATGGGCATCGTGGTGGAGTTGTCGCGGAGAGACCTGAAACGCCGGAACTTCCTCATGGGCGCCGCGTATACGGCGTCCGCATTCGCGCAACCCGCCCTATTGGCCATGACCGCCCTTCCCGCGCAGTCGCTGGCCCGGCGGGCAGGAAACCGGATCGGCGAATCCGATGTTCAGGCCATTGCCGAGACAGTGCACCACTTCGAGGTGCAGTTGCGGCGACACGGCGGCGGAAAGATCAGAGACCAGGTCATCCGCTTCCTCAATTCGGAGGCGGATTCGGCGCTGCGGAGCAGTTTCGGCGAAGCCGTGGGCAAGAAGCTTTTCTCCACCGTCGCGCAGGCAACGGCCCTTGCCGGCAGGACATCGGTGGATGTCGGCAGGCATGCGCTGGCCCAGCAGTACTACACACAGGCGCTGAATCTCGCGATGCACGTGGAGGACCGTCTCTACGCGGCCCATGTGCTCGCGGAGATGAGCACTCTCGCCATGGATGTCGGCAACAACGCGCCGACCTCCGCCGAGGCGGCACAACGCTTCCGCGAAGCGACCGCCTTCCACCGCGTCGCACTCAATCTCGCGGGCGACGCGGCTACGCCCGCCGTGTCCTCGTGGCTGCACGGTCATCGTGCGCGTGCGCTGGCGCTTCTCGGTGATGGCGATGCCGCACGGGCCGCCATCGATGATGCGAAGCGCGCCTTCGACCGCAAACCGGGGGGCGAGGAGCCCGCGTGGTTCGCCTACTTCAGCGAAGCGGACCTCACCTCGGATGTCGGTCAGGTGCTTCGCGATGCGGGTAGGCCGCGTGATGCGAGCGAGCTTCTGGAGCGGTCGCTTCTCACCCTTCCCCAGCAGCGGTCGACGGCGAGGGCGAAGATCCAGGTTCATCTCGCGCTGAGCTACCTGCGGCAGAACGAGTTGGAGCAGGCAGCGGTGACCACTCGGCAGGCCATGGCGTCAGCACAGAAGGTCTCCTCCGCCCGGGTCAACGGAAGGCTGATGCTTCTGGAGCGTCGGCTGCGGCCCGCTGCCAAGCATCGATCGGTTGCCGGTACCTGCGAGCAGTTGCGCGCCCATCTCAAGCCGACGAGGGTCAGGGCTTAGCGCGGCCGCCACGGGACCAGTTGTCGAAGTTGGCTTCCCAGGCGGCAAGGTCCTCCGCCGTGTCCACATCGCGGGTCTCGTTGGCGGCGGCGGGGACCTTCACGATGGGCTGCTCCCCCAGCAGGTCGCGCACCGACACGCCCTCGGTGTGCTCGCGGCGCCGCACCGCGTCGCGCAGCAACGGCGTACGCCAGATCCCGCTGAGCCACTGGGTTTTACCTGCTTGATCCAGCAATACCGCGCCCGCTGCCTGCGGGTGCGCTTCCAACGCCCTGCGCAAGCCGTTCAAGGTGCCTGCCGTCAGGCCGGGCTGGTCGCCCGCGAGCACCGCGATCAGGTCCACGTCCGGGTCGTGGAGATCCAGTTCGGCCAGCCCGGCCGCGATGGCGGCGGCGGGGCCACCGCCGGGCTGCTTCTCCCACGTCCAGATCACCTGGTACTCCAGCCTGCGGCGTGGGCCGACCGCGATCACCGGGTCGGCGCCCGCGCGGGCCACCGCGCCCAGCACATGGTCCAGCAGCGTGCGGCTGCGCAGCCGGAACGCCAGTTTGTCGGCGCCGCCGAAGCGGCGGGCCTTGCCGCCCGCCAACACGATCGCACCCAGACGCAAGATGGTCATGCCTGATTGTGCTCTTTGATCACACGCACCAGATGCTCGCCCAGCACCATCTCGATGTTGCGTTCCATGGCATGCGCGAGCATGCCCTGCACCAAGGTCATCGCCAGCTGCCGCAGACGTTGCAGCAAGGCCGTGGCCTGGGCGACCTCGCCGCCTTCGGGCAGCCAGGATTCGCCGTGCTCGCTGATCAGGTGATCCGCGCCGAGTTGCACCAGGCGCCGTGCCACGTCCTCGATGGTGGGGGCGATCGACTCGTACAGCGCCAGCAGCTCGGGCAGGCTGAAGCCGTAACCGATCAGCTCCAGCGACCCGTTCAGCAGCTGCGGGCTGGTGACCAGGCACTGGTCGCCCTCGGGTACCAGCACACCAAGCTTCACCACGCGGTCGAACACCTCGCCAGGCAGCATCTCGCGGGCGTCGCGGGTGGCCACATAGGTCGGGATCTCGTCCGTCCACGGACTGCTGATCGCCTGCTCCAAGCCCAGCAGATCACCGAGGTTGCGGCCCTGCTCCCAGCTGGTGAGCAGCTCCGAGATCTGCGCGGTGGCGTAGCCGCGGGTGAGCAGCGAGCCAATCAGCCGCAGCCGGGCGAGATGGGCCTCCGTGTAGATGCCGACGCGGCCCTCGCGGCGCGGCGGCGGGAGCAGGCCGCGGTCCTGGTAGGCCCGCACATTGCGCGTCGTGGTGCCCGCGGCCCGCGCCAACTCGTCGATCCGGTACTCGCCCATCGCGGCGCACTCTACCTCTTCACACTGTGCCATTGGTCGATGTAACGTTCGCGCTGTCACACACGTGGGAGGGCAGCATGGAACCTCGGCTGGTGCTGGTGACCGGCGCGGGCTCGGGCATCGGGAAGGCGACCGCGGAAGCGTTCGGGGCGCTGGACGCGATCGTGATCTGCACGGACATCGACCTGCGCAGCGCGGAACTGACCGCGCGGCAGGTCGGCGAGAAGGGCGGCGTCGGCATCCCGCACAGCCTGGACGTGACCGACGAGCACGAGTGGGAGCGGCTCGCCGACTGGGTGCGCACCGAGCACGGCGTGCCCGACGTCATCGTCAACAACGCCGGGATCGGGATGGGCGGGCCGTTCCTGGCGCACAGCGCGGAGGACTGGCGGCGCATCATCGACGTGAACCTGATGGGCGTGGTACACGGCTGCCGCGTCTTCGGGCGCCTACTCGCGCAACGCCACCTGGAGCAGCCGGGCGCGGGCGGGCACATCGTGAACGTGGCCTCGGCCGCGGCGTTCACCCCCAGCCGCGCGCTACCCGCCTACACCACCACCAAGGCCGCGGTGCTGATGCTGTCGGAGTCGCTGCGCGCGGAGATGTCGGCGTACAAGGTGGGTGTGAGCGCGATCTGCCCCGGGTTCATCGCCACCAACATCTACTCCGCCAGCACGTTCGTCGGGCTGCCCGCGGACCAGCAGCAACGGCGGGGCCAGCTCACGAACCGGTTCTTCGAGCGCTGGGCGCCCGGTCCGGAGCTGGTCGCCCGCCGCATCCTCTCCGCAGTCCGGCACAACAAGCCGGTCGTGCCGATCACTGTGGGCGCGCGGATCTCCTACGCAATCCGCCACCTCGCACCGCCGCTGATGCGGGTGGCGGCCAAGGTCGGCGACGAATCGGCGATCGTGCGGCTGGAGGGCTTTGCGCAGAAGGCGCTGCGCCGCCGGTCCTGACTCCCGCCGGTCGGGACTGTTTCCGCCAACACCCCGACCGACGCGCTGTGGACCTGCTTCGACCAATCCCACCGCGACCGCGCCACCGAACTCGCTCGCCGGATCCGCGCCGAGGACGGTGCCGCTGCAGTGCTCGCCCTCGTCACGCGGTTCGAAGGCAAGCACGGGTAGCGGTTCTAGGCGGCGGCGTCCAGCTTCGCGCGCTGTTCGAGCGTGAGTTCCAGGTCGACCGCGGCCAGGCTCTCCTCCAACTGCGCGACAGAGGAAGCGCCGACCAGCGGGATCATCGGGATCTCACCGCCGATCAGCCAGGACAGCACCACCTGGTTGACCGTGGCGCCGGTCTCCTTGGCCACCTCTCGCAACGCGGCCAACCGTGCCTGCGTCCCGGGGTGGTCGAAGATGGGCGCCAGCGGCTTGTCCTCGCGGACGTAGGCGCCCCCGAGCAGCGGCGAGTACGCGACCAGCGCCAGATCGGGCTCTTCCCGGAGGTAGCTGAGCAGTTCGCCGCCGACCACACCAAGTTCGCCGTCCTGCGAGCGCCTGCTCGGCAGGTCCGTGCGGGGACGCAGGTAGCTGTGGTGGTACTGGATCACCTCGTACCCGGCCACGCCCTGCTGCCGGGCCATCGCACGGGACCGCTCCAGCCGCCACGACCAGTGATTGCTGGCACCGAGCATGCCCACTGCACCCTCGGCGACCAGTTCGCCGAAAGCCCCGACGGTCTCCTCCAGATCGGTCCGCGGGTCCTCGATGTGCGCGTAGAGCAGATCCAGGCGCTCCATGCCGAGTGCTTCCCGGCTGCGGTCCGCGGACTCGCGGATCACCTTGGCGGACAGTCCTTCGATGGACTCGGGCCTGCCGAAAGTCTCCATGTCCATATCGGCGGTGCGGGGGCGGCCACCCAGCTTGGTGGCGATGAGCACCTCGTCACCGATGCCGCGGCTGCGGCGCCACTGGCCGATCAGCGCCTCGCTCTGGCCGCCGAAACCGCCGCCGAGCCAGAACGCGTAGTTGTTCGCGGTGTCGATGAACGTGCCGCCCGCCTCGACGTAGCGGTCCAGGATCGCGAACGAGGTCTGCTCGTCCACGGCGGTGCCGAAGATCATCGCGCCGAGGCTGAGCACGCTGACCTCGCGGCGGGTGTTCGGGGTGGTGCCGATGTCGCGGTACTTCACGCTATTCCCCCAAGGTTGAGCGGTATGGGTGCGATCAGCCTGCACGCTGGAGCGCGCTCCAGGTCAAGACTTGAACCTCACGCAGCGGGAGGTTCTAGCGTGGGATGCGATCGGGGACGCTTCCTACGCCGATGCGGACACCAAGGCCGCGTCGCATGTGGACGGAGAACGCATCCGCGCTCGCCGCGAACCTGCCCTGGCCCGCGGACGACGTAGTGAAGCTCGTCGCCTACGTGGACCGCGTGCGCTCAGCCACCCGCCTGGCGATCTCGGCGTCCAGCGGGCTCAGGTCCGGGATCAGCGCCTCCCCCGGACACCACCAGCGGAAATCGGTCGCCTCGTGGTTGACCGTCAAAGCGGGGCGGGTCGCCACTTGCGTGTGGTAGATCGCGAGGAACTCGCGGTGCGGCAGCGCGAACTCGCTGATCGCCGCGAAGTGCAGGTCGGTGGTGTGGATGCCGGTCTCCTCGGCTAGCTCCCGCACCGCCGCCTGCCTGGGCGATTCGCCGGGGTCGCGCATCCCGCCCGGTAGTTCCCACTGTTTGCGGTGGGGGTTGAACAACATCAGCACCGCGTCCTCGTGCAATACGACGACCAGCGAGGCGGGCAGCGGGTCCACCGTCGTGACGTCGGATTCGGGGCCGAATCGGAAGTCGGTCAGGGCCAAGCCCTGGTCGTCCAGGACCGGCAACGAGTCCAGTGCCTGCCGGGCCAGGCCGGTGGGTGAGAGCACGCCTCGGACGATCTCCATCGCGGCGGGGTCCGCGGCGGCTTGGCGGGCCGGGACGATGAGGTCTTCGAGCGCACGCGTACAGCGGTAGTAGGCCACGTGCATGGGGTCGATCTCGACGTGCCCGTAGCCGTCGAAGAACCACTCCTGCTGCTGCGGCGTGACCAGGTTGGAGTAGAGCACCCCGCCGAGTACGAACATCAGGTCCCGTTCGCGGGGTGCGAGCACCGCGTTGTCCCAGTCGATCAGCCACACCTGCTCGTGGGCGTCGACCAGCAGGTTGCCCAGGTGCGGATCGGCGTGGCACACCACGTTTTGATGTTCTCGGGTGCGCAGTGCCGCACCCAGCAGGTGGGCCCGGTCCAACAGCGTCGGCACGACACCGCCCCCGAGGTCCGGAACACGCGTCCAGCGGGCGTGTGAGGTGTAGTCCTCGCGCGGCAGGGTCACGGTGGTCGGCGTGTCGTGCACGCGCCTCAACAACTCGCCGTAGGCCTTCCACTGGCGGGCTGTCATCGCGCCGCTTCCGGACACCCAGGACGTCAGCGACAGCCTGCGGCCTTCGCGTTCGCTCCACCAGCCTCCACTGCTTGTTCGCACGGGTGCGGCGATGCCCGGCACACCGCGCCGGACGAGGTCGGCGGGCAGGAGGAGGCCCGCCTCGGTGCCTCCCGAGGTCCACTTGACGGCGTACTGCCTCCCGTCCGCGGCGACGGCATGCCAGACCTCGGCCTTCTCATCGGCACCGAGGTGGACGCGGTCGAGAGTGGCGAGTTCGATGCCGAAGTCCGCACGAACCCAGGAGCGCAGCATTCTCTGACTATAGTCAGGTAATGGACGCGAGCATGATCGATGGCCTGCGGCGGTTCAACCGGACCGTGACGCAGCGAGTCGGGGCGCTCAACGACGCGTTTCTCTCCCGCGACCGGCCGCTGGGGCAGGCGCGGTTGCTGTGGGAGATCGGCCGGGATGGCTGCGACGTGCGACTGCTGCGTTCCCGCTTGGACCTGGACTCGGGCTACCTGAGCAGGCTGCTGCGGTCGCTCGAAGACGCCGGACTGGTCGTGGTCGACCCGAGCGACACCGACGGCCGGGTTCGCACCGCCCGTCTCACCGAACTCGGATTGGCCGAGCGCGCCACGCTGGACCAGCGCTCCGACGAGTTGGCGGTCTCGATCCTGGAACCGCTCAGCCCGCGGCAACGCGACCGGCTGATCACGGCGATGGCGGAGGTGGAGCGGCTGCTGCTCGCCTCGACCGTGCGGGTCTACGTCACCGACCCTCGGCATCCCGACGCGAGGTCGTGCCTCCGCGCGTACTTCAGCGAACTGGCGCAGCGCTTCGAGGCCGGGTTCGACCCCGGCCGGAGCCTGCCCGCCGAGGACGAAGAACTGATCCTGCCCTCGGGTCTGCTGCTGGTCGCGACCCTGCACGCCGAGCCGGTCGGCTGCGCCGCGTTGAAGCTGCACGACACCCAGCCCGCGGAGATCAAACGCATGTGGGTCTCCCCCACGGTCCGCGGGCTCGGCCTGGGCAGGCGGCTGCTGGCGCAACTCGAATCCCAGGCCGCGGCGCGGGGCGTGGCAGTCGTGCGGCTGGAGACCAACCGCTCGCTGACCGAGGCGATTGGGCTGTACCGGGCGGCGGGGTACCGCGAGGTGGCGGCCTTCAACGACGAGGCCTACGCCCACCACTGGTTCGAGAAGGACCTCACTACTGAGGCTGACCGATGTTGACCATCCAGCCGATGCCGAACTTGTCGGTCAGGAAGCCGAATTCGTCGCCCCAAGCCTGCTTCTCCAGCGGGACCTGGACGGTGCCGCCTTCGGACAGCTTCTCCCAGAAGTCGCGCAACTCGTTGTCGTCGCCGCTGAGGCTGATGGCGATGTTGTCGCCGGGGTTGTGCTCCTGGCCGGGCGGGGTGTCGGCACCCATCAGCGTGAAGCCCTGATCGGTTTCCAGCATGGCGTGCATGATCTTGTTCGAGTCGGGGCTTTCCGGCATGCCGAACTCCGCGAAGGTGTTCAACGCCAGGCTGCCGCCGAAAACGCTCTTGTAGAACTCCATCGCATCGCGCGCCGTGCCCGCGAAGCTGATGTAGGGATTGAGTCGAGAGGCCACCAGACCCTCCTTCGTCGTGCGAGGGCGCCATCGTCGCAGGGGTCGCCCGACCCGGCAGCGCGGTTCACCAACTTGTTAGGGGGCGAACGGCACCAGTTCACGGACCGTGGGAGCCAGCGCGGGGCGGGCGGCGATGATCAACGCGGGCAGCGTCCTGGCCAATAGCGCGAGCAGCTCGTCACGCGGGATGGTCTGCTCCCTGGTCCAGGTCAGGACGGTGTCCTCGACGAAGCTGAACCAGCCGCGGATCACCAGGTGTAGGTCCGGCGTCACCTCGATGCCCTCCAGCGCGGCGGCCGTCCGGCTGGCGAAGACGTCGCGGGTGTCCTCGTAGATCTCGATCAGGTAGTCCGCGCCGCCGGCGGCGCCGCGGAACAACGCCACATACAGATCGCGGCGGCGCTCCAGGAACGCCACGAAGGTGTCCAGCGTCTGGAGCAACTGGTCACCGGGCGCCGCCTCCGGGTCCGGGGCGGTGGCCCTGACCAGCCTGCGGGCCGCGGCCCGCACCACGGCGCGGTAGAAGTCGGTCTTGGTCGGGAAGTAGTGGAACAGCAGACCCCGCGAAATGCCGGCCTCGGCCGCGACCTCGTCCAGCGGAAGCTCGTGAATAGGCCGCTTGACCAGCATCTGGAGGCCGATGCCGATGAGCTGTCGGCGCCGGTCATCGGCACTGAGCCTGGCGCGCGGAGCGCTGTCGGAGGTCACGCCCCCATCTTATTGAGCAACACTCAACTCTGCGCTACCGTTCCAGTTAAGCATTGCTCAACAGCGAGGAGTGGCCGTGGATTTCGCCCCCTCCGCCAAGGCGCGGGAGTACGTGGATCGGGTCGGCGAGTTCATCTCTCAGGAGATCGCGCCGGTCGAAGAGAGCTACCTGCGCGAACTGCACGCGCTCGCTCCGGAGGACCGCTGGCAGGTGCTGCCGGTCATCGACGAGCTCAAGGCCAAGGCTCGGGACGCCGGGCTGTGGAACCTCTTCCTGCCCGACCCCGACCACGGCGCCGGGCTGTCCAACGTGGACTACGCCCCGCTCGCGGAGCTGATGGGCCGCTCCTTCATCGCCGCCGAGGTGTTCAACTGCAACGCCCCCGACACCGGCAACATGGAGGTGCTGCATTACTTCGGCTCCGAGGAGCAGAAGCAGCGCTGGCTGCGTCCCCTGCTGGACGGCGAGATCCGCTCCGCGTTCTGCATGACCGAGCCCGAGGTGGCCTCCTCCGACGCCACCACCATGGCGGCGACCGCCGTCATCGAGGGTGATGAGGTGGTCGTCAACGGCCGCAAGTGGTTCAGCACGGGCATCGGACACCCGCGCTGCGAGCTCATCCTGTTCATGGGTCTCACCGACCCCGAGGCCGACCGCTACCAACAGCACTCCATCGTGGCCGTGCCCCGCAACGCGCCGGGGGTGACCGTGGAGCGCATGCTGCCGGTGATGGGGCGGCTGGATGAGCCGTCCGGCCACGGCGAGGTCGCCTTCGACAACGTGCGGCTGCCGCTTGACGCGATCGTCGCCGGACCGGGCAAGGGCTTCGAGATCGGCCAGAACCGGCTCGGCCCCGGCCGCGTCCACCACTGCATGCGTCTGATCGGCCTCGCCGAACTCGCGCTGGAGTACGCCTGCCGCCGCGGTGTGGAGCGCACCGCGTTCCGCAAGCCGCTGGTCAACCTGGGCGGCAACCGCGAGCGCATCGCCGAGGCCCGGATCGCCATCGACCAGGCGCGGCTGCTCGTGCTCTACACCGCGTGGCTGCTGGACACCCAGGGCGTTTTCGGCGCGCTGTCGCAGGTCTCGCAGATCAAGGCGCTGGTGCCGAGGATGACGCAGGATGTCGTGGACATGGCCATGCAGTTGCACGGCGGCGCCGGGCTGTCGGACGACTTCCCGCTGGCCGGGGCGTGGACCATCGCCAGGGCGCTGCGGCTGGCCGACGGCCCCGACGAGGTGCACCGCGGGGTCGTCGCGCGGTTGGAACTGGCCAAGTACGGGATGCTGCGATGAGGGTGCTGATCACGGGCGGGGCCTCGGGCCTCGGCAAAGCGATGGCGGCCCGGTTCGCGGCGGCGGGCGCGCGGGTCGTGGTCGCCGACATCAACATCACCGCGGGCGCGGGCACCGTCGGCGAGCTGTCCGGCAACGGCGGCAAGGCGGTCTTCCTCCCGCTGGACGTCCGCGACGAGGCCGCCTGGCAGCGTGCTCGCGAGTGGGTGGAACGCGAATGGGGCGGGCTGGACGTCCTGATCAACAACGCAGGCGTGGCCGCGGCGGGTCGGGTGGAGGCGGTGACCGCGCAGGACTGGGAGTGGATCACCGAGATCAACCTGCTGTCCGTGGTCCGCGGCTGCCGCACGTTCGTCCCGCTGCTCAAAACGCAGGGCAGCGGCCACATCGTCAACGTCGCCTCGATGGCGGGCCTGATCAACCCCCCGTTCATGAGCTCCTACAACGTCACCAAGGCAGGCGTGGTCGCCCTGTCGGAGACGCTGCGCTTCGAGCTTGAGCCCTGGGGCATCGGCACCACGGTGGTGTGCCCGGCGTTTGTGAACACCAACCTGGTCGCGAGCTTCCGCAGCCCCGACCCGGCACTGGCCGAGGTCAGCACGAAGCTGATTCGCAACGGCAAGGTCACCGCCGAGGACCTGGCCGATCAGGTGTACGACGCTGTCCGCGGCGGGAAGTTCCTGCTGCTCACCCATCGCGAGGGCAGGCTCGCCTGGTGGGCCAAGCGCTACGCGGGACCGCTGTTCCGCCGTGAGCTGTCCAAGGCGGCCCGCAGACTGCGCGCCCGCATCGAGAGAGAGACCAGGTGAGCTTGGACCAGCCGAAGACCGTCCGCCAGGAGGACGCCTTCGACGTGGACGGGATGCACCACTGGCTGTCCACGCAGGTGGACGGCCTCACCGGGCCGCCGGAGGTGCGCCAGTTTTCCGGCGGCGCGTCCAACCTGACCTACCTGCTGCGCTACCCCGACCGCGACCTCATCCTGCGCCGCCCTCCCGCGGGCACCAAGGCCAAGTCCGCGCACGACATGCGCCGCGAGCACCTGATCCAGTCCCGCCTCAAGCCGGTGTTCCCCTACGTGCCGGACATGCTGGCGCTGTGCACCGACGAGTCGGTGATCGGCTCCGAGTTCTACGTGATGGAGCGCCTGCCCGGCATGATCCTGCGCCGCGATCTGCCGCGGGGCGTCGAGTTGAGCCCGCCGCAGGCAGGTGCGTTGTGCCGCAACGTGTTGGACCGCCTGGTCGATCTGCACTCGGTGGACCCCGTCGCCGCGGGCCTGTCCGAGATCGGCAAGGGCGAGGGTTACGTCGGCAGGCAGGTCGCGGGCTGGTCGGACCGCTACCGCCGGGCCCGCACCTGGAACGTGCCCAGCCACCGCCGCACCATGGACTGGCTGGCCGCCAACCAGCCCGCCGACGTGCGGTCCTGCGTGATCCACAACGACTACCGCTTCGACAACGTCGTGCTGCGCCCCGACCGCACCTGGGACTCCCCCGACGCCATCCTCGGCATCCTGGACTGGGAGATGGCCACCATCGGCGACCCGCTGATGGACCTCGGCGGAGCCATGGCGTACTGGATTCAGGCAGGTGAGGGTCCACTCGCGAACGCACTGCGCATGCAGCCCACCCAGCTGCCCGGCATGCTCACCCGCCGCGAGGTGGTCGAGTACTACTGCGACCGCATGGGCCTGTCGACCGAGAACTGGCGCTTCTACGAGGCCTTCGGCCTGTTCCGGCTGGCGGTGATCGTGCAGCAGATCTACTACCGCTACCACCACAAGCAGACCCGCAACCCCCGGTTCCGCTTCTACTGGGTGGCCTGCCACTGGCTGCACCACCGCGCCCGCAAGGTGATCGGGGCGGGCTGATGGCCGTCGTCTACCTGATCCGCCACGGCCAGGCCTCCTGGGGCGCCCGCGACTACGACACCCTGTCCGATCTTGGCCGCCGCCAGTCCGAGGTGCTCGGCGCCGCGCTGCGTGACCGCGTCGACTCGGTGGACACCGTGATCACCGGCGCCATGACCCGCCACCGCCAGACCGCCACGCACTGCCTCGAAGCCCTGGGCCGCCCGGTCCCGGAGACCGTGGTCGAGGGCTGGAACGAATACGACCACAACGGCGTGATCGTCGGCTACCGCCCCGTCTACCGCAGCCGCACGGTGCTCATGGCCGACATGGCCCGCACCCTCCAGCCCGCCCGCGCGTTCCAAGCCATGTTCGACAAGGCCCTGCGCCGCTGGGTCGACGCCGAGACCGGCTATGCCGAAACCTGGCAGGCCTTCTGTACCCGCGCCCGCACCGCCTTGGACACCCTGCTCGACACCCTCGGCCCATCCGAGACGGCGCTGGTATTCACCTCCAGCGGCCCGATCAGTGCCGTTTGCGCAGGTCTGCTCGGTCTCCCACCCGAAGGCTGGCTCAACCTCAACCGCGTCACCGTGAACACCGGCCTCACCAAAATCGTCCACGGCCGCTCGGGAACCTCGCTGGTCACCTTCAACGACCACACCCACCTAGAAGGCTCCAATCGGGAAATGCTCACCTACCGCTGAAGCCCCGTGGGATTACTCACGTGCGCCCAAGTCAGTTTGTTTGGGAAACTATGTGGGTGTCTGCGCATGTGTTCAGTTGCCCGCTCCGGTGGGTCGATATGGAGCCCGACGGCCACGTCCGGAACACCGCGGTGCTGCGGTATCTGGAGGAGTCGCGGATCGATCTGATCATCGGATTGGCCGCTGAGGTGCCGACGCTGATGGGCGGAAGCGTGATCGCGCAGGTCGACGTCGACTACCTGGCGCCGCTGCCCTACCGGCGATCCCCCATCGACGTCCACACGCAGCTGACGCGGATCGGCAACTCCTCCATCGCGTTCGAGCAGGAGATCCGCGACGAGCAGGGCTGTTACGCCCGCGCCACGTCGACCATCGTGTTCGTCGACCCCGCTGCCGGACGGTCCAGGGCCTTGAACGAGCAGGAGCGGTCCGCGCTGTCGAGGCTGCTGCCCGCAGAGTTGGTGACCACGTGACACACACCTACGCAGTGCAGGTCCGGCGAGCCGACCTGGACGCCAACCGGCACGTCAACAACATCGTTTACGTCGACTACGCCAACGAGGCGCTCGCCGAGATCACCGACGGAATCGGCCCGATCACGGTGGCCAGGCACGGAATCCGATTCCTGCGGCCGCTGATGGTGCCCGCCGAGAACGTCCGCGTCGACACCGCGGTGACCGGCCTGGAGGCAGATTCCGTCACGGTGACACAGGCGGTCAGGGACGACGCGTCGGTCTACTGCGAGGTGACCTCGCTGCTGGTCGCCGTCCGCGACGGTGCCCGCCGGCCCTTCGAACCGGCCGAGCGGGACCTGCTGGCAAGACTTCAGGGGTAGCGGTATTTCAGTGGCGGTGCGCGCCGGGTCCGGCGAAGCTCGCGTACATGCCACTTCAGCTTCACCACATCGTCTCGACGCCCACGACCTCCCCGGCCTGGCCCGTTTCTGGGCCGACGTGCTGCGATGGCGCGTGTTGTCCGAGCGGGAGCGCGAGGTCGTGATCGGCCCCGACGAGGCGGCGCCAGTCGGCATCTGCTTCATGCCGTCACCCGATGAGAAGCGGGTCAAGAACCGCCTGCACCTCGATCTGACCTCCGGGGCGGAAGACCGTGCGGACGAGATCGAGCGGATTCTGGCGCTGGGTGCCCGCCGGGTCGACATCGGCCAGACGGGCGAGGAGTCCTGGGTGGTGCTCGCCGATCCCGAGGGCAACGAATTCTGTGTGGTTCGACCGAAGGAGACACTGATCGGTTAGCGCACGGCCTGATATGGGGCTCACCGGTCGTGCGGTGGTCGCGGCGACCCAATTTCCCTTGATGAGCAATTCCCGGAGTCCGACGCGTAGGCATAGGCGAGCTTGCCCTGCCAGAGAGCTGGCGCGGCGGCGACCGCGATTCCCGCGATCGCCAGCGCGAGACCCGTCGGTACGCGGATGGCCAGGGACCAGTCCGTGTGGGTCCACATGCGGATCATGCCGAGAATCGAGCCCGGCACGACGAGGTACCGCACGAGGCGGATGACGAGGAGTCAGTACCCACACCCGACAGGTCTCCCCTGACCGACACTCGGGCGGAGCAGGGCGGGCTGCGGTCGCCTTGCCCCTGGTCTTCCATCGAGACCTGTTGTTCCGGTGGTTTTCATGGTCTTGTGCTCGATTCTTCTCATCGTTTCTTGCGCTTTCTCGGAATTTCGTGGGTGTGAGTTTCGTGCGGGGCCGCTCGCGTTCTTTGACCTTGAGTTCGTAAATGGCCCTGTCCCCGCAAACGCACTACCTCCGCGCCGAACGCCAGGCCTCGTGGGCCTGTAGTGTTGGAGATGCGGGAGCCTTTCGAGCGTGGGTAGTCACATCGGCACCGTTCCCGCCGGACACACCGGTACCGGCCGGATCGGCCGGGGAGGGGAGCTCCGACATGATGTCGGGCTCATGCTTTGGACCACCAGTACTTCTGTCCGCGGAGTCGGACCTCGCTGTTGACGATCAGAGTGGTGCGGCTTGTGCGGCTTGTCCACATCCGTGGGCCGACCACGATCAGATCGGGGTCCGCTTCTGCACGGCGACCGCGTCGGGCGGCTACAGCCGGGGTTGTGTCTGTACGGGCACGCAGGCAAAGAAGTGAGGAGTCCGTCAAAGATGTGGTGAAAGAGCACTCGAAAGCGAGCGACAAGATCTCTTCGGAAATCGCGTTCGCGTGCTCGTTGCCCTGGACCACATCCCTGAGCGGATTCGCTGAACCGTCGCGATCATGGCAAATCGACTCAAAACGAGGCTGATCTTCACACCGGGGCAGCTGCGCGGACCACTTCGATACTAAAAACCCTACGGGCATCCAAGTGGCGTAAGCTGGTGTCACCGAGAGCATTTCGCGCGTTGGCGGTCAAGCCGGCGCCGTCCTCGGTGTGTCTCACGGTCGCCAGGCGACCGAGGACGGGAGTACCGACATGATGTCGGACCCGCACGTCTCCGTGACTCTCGAACCATCGTCGCGGCCAAGGTTGCGGCTCAAGCCCAAGGCCCCCGCCACCGGTTACGTCGACGGTGGCTGGTGGCCGCGGTCCCGTGATCTGACCGCGGAACTGCCCGCGCTGGCCGCGGTGCTGGCCGTCCGACTCGGCCCGGTACGCCGGGTGACCTTCGCCCTGACCGCCTGGGACGACGTTCCCCGACGCATCGACGTCGACGGTTCCCCTGTCCGGCTGGAGGGATTCCGATCCCAGGACGCGCACGTCGTCCACGTCATCGCGGGGGGACGGCAGCGCATCAGCCTGCTCGTGGTCCCCACGCAGGCAACCGAGGGCGCCGGACACGACGCGATGATGATGGCCGCCGACCGGGACAACACGGACAGCCCGACCACGATCCTCACCGCCTGCGGCGTCCTGCCGGACACACCGGTGCCCGCCCCCCGGATGGCCGCCAACGACTCAGCCAACCGCTGGGAAGCCGATGGCGGTCATGTTCGGGAGCGCGGCTAGCGCTGAAACCGGCGCCGCGACAACCGGCGTGACCACCATTCGACGAAATCGGTCGTCCTCATCGTGCAGCCGACGGGTCAGTGTTTGGCGGGCCACTCGTCGACTGCCTGCCGCAAGGCGAGTGCCACCGGCTGGAAGGCACTGCCGCTGTCGTACTGCGCGACGAGCGCTTCGGTCAGGCCGCTGATGGCCATGGTTCCTCGTTCAGCGGCCCCGACCAGCGCGACCGCGATATTGGCAGGCAACTGGGAGTTTGCCTGTGTGCCCGGTCCAGCCGGCTGGGTGTTCTGCCAGGCGGCGTCGAGCCGATCGAGGGCGTCGATCAGGTCCCTCCACACCACCAGTTGGCCGGTGGTCTTCTCCGGTGTCGTTTCGTGCATGAGATGTTCTCCTTCAGCCGGGCCCGCAACCTGCCGTCGACGGTGGTGACCGGCAAGCCCTCGATGTGGCGCCGCGCGGTTGTTGCGTGGTTTCCGTGCGGGTTTGGCGTCGTTGATCTGGCAGATCAGGTCATCGCGCACTTCGTTGAGCACGATCGGCAGTGCCCGGACCAATGATGTGGACACCCTGGGTGCAAAGGAGGCCTACGACTGATCCAGCACTCCTCAGTGGCCGCAGGCCGACACCATGCGGTCCTTGAAACTGACGTCCAAGTCGACCTGCGCGTTGGAAATGAAACGCGTCGAATTGCGCTGGTTGGGACTATCCAACCATAACATTCTTTAAGCATACTCGATTTTCAATGCTAGGAGCGTGATCCTGTTTCCGACCCCTTAGCGCCAGAGTGCAGTAGCTGCTTTCGAAGCACGGCGCCTGCGTATGACAGAACGTGAACCCCGGAATGGGCACGCCGATGTGCGGTTCGTTGAGAACCGCCGGTCCTTGGTCGATGAGGGTCTAGGGTTGGCTGGACAGGAACACGCCTGTCTGTGTTCTGAGGCGAGTACTTCCCCGTGAGCCGGCTGACAAGGATCTTTTCGGTGATCAATCAGGTCGCCGAGGCCGAAGGTGGGCCGGTGACCGCGCGGCACGTGTGCCAGGCGTGTCGGTCGATGGTGGGCGCCCACGGGGTGAACCTCTATGTGCCGGGTGATTCGGGCGTGTGCGAACCGCTGTGTGTGAGCGGGCCTTTCGGTGAGCAGGTCGCCGAGTTGCAGGTCACGGTCGGGGAAGGGCCGAGTATGGAGGCGTTTCGGTACGATCGGCCGGTCCTGGTGCCCGATCTCGCCGCCGAGGTCGGCCAGCGGCGTTGGCCGGAGTTCGCCCCGGCGGCGACCGCGTCCGGGCTGGCGGCGGTGTTCGCCTTTCCCCTGGTGATGGGGTCCATCTCGGTGGGAGTGATGGAAATCCACCATGACCGGCCTCGAAGGCTGGCACCTGATGAGGAGACCGACGCGCTGCTGTTCGCTCAGGCGGCGCTGGTGTTCCTGCTCGACCATCGCGCAGAAGCGGGCACCGGGGACGTGATGGCGTGGACCGACGGCGCACCGGGGCACCGCTGGGCCGAGGTCCACCAGGCCACTGGCATTGTCTCGGTACAGTTGGACAGCACGTTGACCGAGGCCTTCCTGCGGTTGCGTGCCCATGCCTACCTGACGGGGCGTCGTCTCACCGAGGTCTCGGGTGATGTTGTCGCACGCACGCTGCGCTTCACCCCGGATACCCGCGATGACGATGAATCCGAACCGGTCGGCTGATGGATCAAGAAAAGAGTTACGGGATGTTGGATCAGCGGATCACCGAGACGTTCGTCGAACTGGCCGACACACTCGTGCTGGGTTTCGACGCCATCGACTTCCTGCACACCCTCACCGAGCGCTGTGTGGAACTGTTCGACGTGGACGCGGCGGGAATTCTGCTGGTGGACCAGCAGAACACGCTCAGTCTGGTGGCGGCGTCCACCGAGCAGGTCCGGCTGCTGGAGCTGTTCCAGCTGCAGAACGAGGAGGGGCCCTGCCTGGACTGCTTCCACAGTGGGCAGCCGGTGTCCAGTCCTGATCTGGCCGTCGCTCCGCAGCGGTGGCCGCAGTTCACCGCAGTCGCTCGCGAACGCGGATTCACCGCGGTCCACGCCCTGCCGATGCGGCTGCGAGACACGATGGTGGGTGCGCTCAACCTGTTCCGCGCCGCCCCCGGCGGACTGTCCGAGGAGGTGAGCAGGGTCGCGCAGTCGCTTGCCGATGTGGCCACCATCAGCATCCTGCAGGTCCGTGCCCTTCAGCACAGCGAGATGGTCACCGAGCAGTTGCAGACCGCGCTCAACAGCCGGGTGTTGATTGAGCAGGCCAAGGGCGTCCTCGCCGAACGCCGCCAGATCGACATCGCCGAGGCGTTTTCCGCCATGCGTGCCTACGCCCGAGCCCACAACCGCCTGCTATCCCAGGTGGCGCGAGCCGTGATCGACCACGCCCCCGACGTCATCGACCTCACCTCCCGGCGATAGTGCCCAGCGGCTGCGGTCGATAGCCGAACGGAGTCGACTCCGCCGCCGAGGGAGTGGTGCCCCGGCAGGGCGCACCACCGATCCGGCCACGTGCCTCCCCGCAGGCGATGAGGCGGTCAGTCACGTGGGAACCCACCGTCACGGACGGGGTTCGGGCGGACTGCGCCCTGGAAACCTCGCGACGGGGATGGCGGAGTCTGGTGCGCCGACCTGGGGATGAGCCGAAGACTGGAGCAATGGCTCCGTAATGGTCAGGCACAACGCGACGGCGGGGTCGTCTTCGCCGCGGAGGGCCTCATCGACCTGCGTCGGACTCCGCACGATGCGGAAGCTCCCGCCTGCCCTGTCGATCTTGGCGGCGAGAAGGAGCAACAAGGTGCACCCGTTGCGGGCGAGGAAGGTGAGCGGATTCAGGTCCAGCACCAGCGGCCGCCGGTAGTCGACGCCCCACTGCCGGAGGAAGCTGCGCAACAGCGGTGCCGTGGAAAGGTCCAGCTCCCCTTCCGCTCTGATCACCACCGTTTGGCCGTGGCGCTCGGCGCTGAGCCGGAGCAGTGCGTCGTCCAACAACGCCAGGTCTCCCGAATCACCTGCCTGCTCGTCCAGATCCCACCAATCGCGTGTCGGGTCCCGAGGTATCACGGTGTGGACCTCCTCCCGGACCGCCGAACGGGCCGAAGCCGAGGCTACGAGACGGACCAGGAGGACGCAGAAGCGAGGACGAGTCGTACTCGATAGAACCAGGCGATGGAGCCATTCGGCAGTGCGCGTGCGTCAGCAACTATGCACCGGCAGGCGCACCACGCCGTTCGGTCATCACCAATCTGCGGAGCCGGGTCTGTCTTCGTCGAGCCCTGGGGTGAATCGCAGCCTGCGTTCGACCACATCCATGGCGATGTCGGAGAGGCGGCGGTCGGTGCTGAAGGCATGGGCCCGCAGCCGCAGGAACGCCTGACCGAGCGAGACGCCCATCTGCACCGAAACCATGCCGGTCGCGTGGTGAACCTCGGCCCAGCGGCGTCCGAACTCGCCGGAGAACACCATCGTCTCGGCGGGTGTTGGAATGTCCTGCACCTGATCGAGCAGAAGCTGCATGGCCGCATCGGCGAACAACAGGCCATCCGCAAGCTCTGTGGCCGACAGTCCGCCCGCCACGCGGCGGTAGATCTCCAGAGCGCCCACCGACACCGCACCCATGCCCACCGGGAACGCGAACACCGCCGACGCACCGACGGCCTGCGCCGCGGGCGCGAACACCGGCCACCTGCGCATCGAGGCCACACTGCCCAGATCAGGCTCCAGGACGGGCCGCATCTCCCGCAACGCCAGGGTCGCGGGGCCTTCCCCCAGGGTGAGCTGCCACTCGGCGACCTGTTCGCTGAGCGCATCGGTGACACAGACCGGCTCACCCAACCCGAAATTGCCGATCAGATACAACGCGACGGCGTCGGCACCCGTGGCGGCGACGCAGGCATGACACACGTGGCGAACCGCAACCGGCGCACCTTCCCCGCGAGCCAACTCCTGGATCGCCGCGATCACCATGTCCCAACGGTCGCTGTCCACAGCACCACCGGTAACCCGTCGCCGATTCCTATGTCCGCCATGGACATCAGCAGCCCGAACCACCCTGTCACGACGGAGACGACAGCAGGCCGACGGGCGCTCCCATCATGACGGATCCGGCGGACGACCGCCGTCCGGGTTGTTCGCCACGCACCAACGGCGGAAGTTCACAGTATTCCTCCGCATGGCGGGGTAGTATTCGAGGCACGTGCCCTGGACCCCGGCGTGAAGACGTCCGACCGAGGGAATCTCCATGGCACATCTCGATTCAATTCTCATTGCCGCGCAGGTCGTGGAGCCTCACCGGAGCGCGGTCGCGACCATCCTGCGCGCAGCCCGACAGGGCCTGTTCACCGCAGCCGAAGCCGAGCTGTTGATCGATCGGATCCGCACACACGGGGCCTCCCCCGCGGAGCGCGGGCTCATCTCCGAACTCCTCCGCACCAGTCCCGACAGGCCGGTCTCATGACTTCGACCACGGCGGTTCGCCCGCCCCCATCACCAACTTCCGGCCCGAAACCGATGATCATTCCCGGTCGGTCGGTTGGCGAGCAGATTCTGGTCAAGATCTTCGTTCTGCTGCCGTTCGCCGCGCTGGTGGCGGCGGTTCCGATCGCCTGGGGCTGGGGGTTGGGCTGGACCGACCTCGCCCTGGCCGTCGGCTTCTACACGGTGGCCTGTCTCGGGGTGACGGTCGGCTATCACCGGTGTTTCACCCACCGCGCGTTCCGGGCCAAACGTGGCCTGCGGATCGCGTTGGCAGTGGCGGGCGGTCTGGCCGCGCAAGGTCCGGTGATCACGTGGGTCGCCGATCACCGGCGGCATCACGCGTTCTCCGATCGTGAGGGAGACCCGCACTCGCCCTGGCTGTTCGGCACCGGCCCGGTGGCACTGGCCAGGGGTTTCTGGCATGCCCACATGGGTTGGCTGTTCGAGCGCACCGGCACCAACGCCGAACGGTTCGCCCCGGACCTGCTGGCCGACCGGGACCTGCGGATCATCGACCGCCTGTTCCCGCTGTGGGTCGGGGTGAGCATCGGTCTGCCCACGCTGCTGGGCGGACTGATCACTTGGTCCTGGTGGGGCGCGCTGACCGCGTTCTTCTGGGCCGGGCTGGTGCGGGTGTCGTTCCTGCACCACGTGACCTGGTCGATCAACTCGATCTGCCACATGATCGGCGACAGGCCATTCGCCTCCCGGGACAAGGCGGCGAACTTCTGGCCGCTGGCGATCCTCTCCATGGGCGAGTCCTGGCACAACTCCCATCACGCCGACCCCACCTGCGCCAGGCATGGCGTGCTCCCTGGCCAGATCGACATCTCCGCCAGGGTGATCTGGATCTTCGAGAAACTCGGCTGGATCTCCGAGGTGCATTGGACCAACCCACTGCGACTGGCCCGCCTCACCGCCCGAAACACCGCGCAAGGCACATCGATGCCCCGATGAAGGAGAAGACGTCATGACCGTCGCCTTGCCCGCACTCCACCGAGATCTGCTGACCGTCATCGCCCATCCGGTCCCGCCCCGTACGGTCGTCGTCGCGGTATCCGGCGAAGTGGATATGTCCACCAGCCCGTTGCTGCGGGACGGTCTCCTCGCACACCTGCGACACAGCGGCCCACGACTGATCATCGATCTCACCGAGGTGAGTTTTTTCGGCGTGGCAGGTCTCACCGTTCTGATCAAGGTCAAGGAGACCGCGATCGCTGAGGAAGTCCGACTGTCCGTGGTCGCGCACACGCGCCCGGTCCTGCTGCCGTTGAGGATCACCGGGCTGGACGCCATGTTCGACATCCATCCCGACCTGACGCACGCCGTCCTCGACGTGGGCGACCCGGGCGGGGCAACACACCACGTAAAACCCCAGAACCGCCGAAATCTTGACCGCGATCAGCCACAACCAAGACGGTGAAGGTGGCGGTGCCGGGCTAGGGGCAGCCCGACTCGGCGCCCGAGAAGTGGTGCGCGGTAAAGCGTGTGCCCGCAGACTGATGGGATCGTCGGATCGAATGGTCGAGCCGGAAGGTCGATCCCATGGACAGCACTGAATTGCCGGGCAGCCGCGGTATACGGAGCACCGAGGAGGTTCGCTCGACGGTGCCCTATGGGCTGCGGGTGGCGGCCGCGGTGTTCGGGCGACTGCTCATCATTGCCGCAGGCCTGACGGTGATCGGGTTCGTCGCGGTCCAACTGGCGGCCGTGCTGGTGCCGGTAGCGGTGGCGTTGCTGCTGGCCGGGCTGCTGGCGCCGTCGGTGTCGTGGCTGGCAGGCAAGAAGGTGCCTCGCGGGGTGGCCACCGCGGTGGTGCTGGTGGGCGGACTGGCCGTGGTGGGCGGGGTGGTCACCTTCGTGGTACTCACGGTCACCGCGGGCATGCCGGAGCTGATCGAGCAGATTCTGCGCAGCATGGAGCAACTGCGCACGTGGTTGCGCACGGGGCCTGTCCAGCTGACCCAGGGCCAACTTGACCAGCTACTGGACCAACTGTCCGCGACGCTGAACAGAAATCGATCGGCGATCGCCTCGGGTGCGCTGGCCACCGCGGTCACCGTGGGCGAGTTGGCCACCGAATTCCTGCTGATGGTGTTCTGCCTGATCTTCTTCCTGGCCCAGGGCAACCAGATCTGGACATTCCTGCTGGGCGCCGCACCGCGCAGGGTGCGCCCTCGGGTGGACCTCGCAGGCCGCGCCGCGTTCATCACCTTGGCCCACTACATCCGGGGCACCGCCGCCGTCGCGGTCGTCGACGCAGCCGGAATCGGCATCGGCCTGCTCATCATCGGGATACCGCTGGCAGCCCCGCTGAGCGCACTGGTGTTCCTCGGCGCGTTCATCCCGGTCATCGGATCGGTGGTCGCAGGCACGGTCGCGGTGCTAGTGGCACTGGTGACCAGCGGCGTTCTGCCCGCAATCATCGTGCTCGCCATCGTGGTAGGCGTGATGCAACTGGAAAGCCACGTCCTGCAACCCTTCCTACTCGGCCGTGTCGTACGCCTACACCCACTCGCCGTCGTGCTCGCACTGGCCACCGGGCTCGTCGTCGCCGGAATCATCGGAGCCCTACTCGCGGTACCCCTGCTCGCCGTCGTGAACTCCGCACTGCGCAGCCTCGCCACACAACCACAGGCCGCCACCAGCCCAGGACCCTAGAGCAGACGGACCGCGTAAGGCTCGATTCCGCTGTAGCGAACCGTCGTCACGCGGACGCGGGAGCCCGAGTACGGGGCTTCGACCATGCGGCCGCCGCCCAGGTACATGGCCACGTGGTGGATGCGGCCGCGGGTGGACCAGAACAGCATGTCGCCGGGCTTCTTCGCCGACAGCGCGACGCGGCGGCCGTAGTTGGCCTGGTAGCCGCTGTAGTGGGGCAGGCGGATACCGACGCCTGCGAAGGCGTAGATCATCAGGCCTGAGCAGTCGAAGCCGATCTTGTTGTAGTCGCCGAAGGAGTCGGCGATGCCGCCGTCGCGGATGCCTCGGGTCGGACCCGATCCATTGCCGCCGCCCCAGGCGTAGGGCAGGCCAAGCTGGGCCATGGCCCTGGCGATCACAAGCGCGACGCGAGCCGAGCTTGGTGCGGCCACCGGTTCGGTGGGGCGGGGCCGATTCGCGGCGGCCTCGGCGGCGAGTTCTTCTTGGCGCTTGAGCTCGAGCCAGCGCTGGTAGTTCTCACGCTGGGCCTGGAGACCGGCGACGCCCGCCTGGGCGGCGGTAAGTTGTCGCTCCACATCGGACTTGGCCGATTCCAATTGGGCTGCCTGTTGGGCCTGGCCCGCGCGGGCCGCGACGGCGCTGTCGCGGGCCTGGTCGGCGGTCAGCCGCGCCTGGTCGGCCGCGGCACGTTTGCGTTCGGCCTCGGCCAGCGCGGCGCGGGCCATCGAGTCTTTGTTGGCCTTGTCGATGCGGGCGCGGTGCATCGCGTCCAGCGCGTTGAGCTGCGAACCGCTGATCGCGTCCAGCAGTTGCGCTCGGTCGAGGATGTCGCTGGGGCTGTCGGCGCCGAAGAACGCGGCGGCCGAACCCACCGTGCTGCCCTGCCGGTAGCTGCTGGCGGCGAACTCGTCCAACCGGGTGCGCAGGGCCTCGATCTGGCGGTCGGCGGCCTCGGACTCGGCGCGGGCGGCATCGGCGGCGGACTGGGCGGCGTCCGCCTCCTCCTGCGCGACCTCCAGGTCGACGCGGGCGCGGTTGGCGTCCTCCATCTTGAGCTCGACGTCGGCGATGAGCTGCGACAGGCGGGACTCGGCGTCGGCCAGTCGGTTGGTGAGCTCACCAACCTTGCCTGCCTTTGCCGCGGCTTCCTGCCTGCCCTGCTTGATCTCGGTGTCGCTGGGGTTGGGGGGCGGCGGGGGCACGGCGGAGGCTCCGCCGGGCACGCTCGCGATGGCGAGCAGCGCGAGCAACGGGGCGAGTACCGCTCTGATCACTACCTGCTGTCCGAACACCCAGCTCACCTCCCACCCGAGTCCCTTGTGGACAAGACTGTGCCACTTGCGCCACACCTTTACCACTTAGCTCACGAAGAACTTCTGCATCGTCAGCCACACGTGTAACAGATACCCCGCCAGAAAACACCCTAGGTAACCAAATTGGCACGGCGCGTGGGATTCGCAAGTCGACTCGCGCACATAAACTCGATAATCCCGAAGATCACCCGACAAGGTGCCGAGATCTGGTCGTTATTCACAGCTACGCATAGACCACTCACCGGACGCGTGCGTCCACACCCCGTCAGAGCTGCGAGAGCTGGGCAGCTCGAGCCGCACGGTGCCGCAACCACTCCACAGTGGATCGAGCTCAACGAATCCGGTCTTAACCGGAGCGAAACCCTCAATCGATTCGCCGACAGGCGTGGATTGCGGCGATTTCGAGCCTGCTCACTCAAACGAACCGCTCAAGCCGAGAGCCGCCGGGGGATTGCCGACAGAGTTTTCCGGAAATGTGCCGAAACATCATTAACCCGGGTGCGGCCCAACGCGATCACCCTTCGACGCCGCTCGCACAGCGATACGGATCGGACCTCCCGTCGGGGAAACGTCGGGGGCCGGAGGCATACTTGGCGTCACTATTGCCATAAACTTGCAACAAGCTTGGGGAGATCGCCATGAGCATCAGCCGCGAGAGCGCGCGGTACTGGCTGGACCGCTGGGACAGCCAGCAAGAGCACTACATCGCCGACCGCGAGGAACGGTTCACGGTGATCGGTGACGTTGTCGAGCAGGCCACCGCGGGTACCGAGCACCCGGTGATCCTGGACCTGGCCTGCGGCCCCGGATCGCTGGCCGCCCGCCTGCACGAGCGCATCCCGAACGCCGTGCTCACCGGCGTCGACATCGACCCGGTCCTGCTGGCGCTGGCCCGCGCCGGGCACCCGGAGGCCGCGCGGTTCGTCACGGCCGAACTCGGCACACCCGGCTGGACCCGGGAACTCGGCCTCGCCGAACCCGTGGGCGCAGCCGTGTCGACCACCGCACTGCACTGGCTGAACGGCGATCAGCTGTCCGCGTTGTACACCGACCTCGCGGGCCTGTTGCGACCCGGCGGGGTCTTCGTCAACGGAGACCACCTCTACGACGCGCAGCCCCGGATCAGGGAACTCACGGCGCTGCTGCGCACCAAGCGGGCGGACCGGGTCGGTGTCACCGCCAACGAGGACTGGACGTCCTGGTGGGACGCGGTCGCCAAGGACCCCGACCTCGCTCCCCTGGTGGCGCGGCGGCGACCGGCCGGTGACCACAACGAGAACACTTTCGGCGCCCACGATCACATCGAACTGCTCCGCAAGGCCGGTTTTTCGGAGGCGGCCACCGTGTGGCAGTTCGGCGATGACCACGTTCTGGTGGCAATCCGCTGATCAGCGGCCGCGAGTGGTACCCGGGCGTGAGCACCGGTTGCCACTCGCGCCTGGAGGTGGTGAGTCGTAACACGCCCGCGAAACGCGGGTAACGCTTGAAGCCCAATACAGGACAAGCGTACTGTTTGAGGGGAGCAGGCCCCCGCCGATCACGCGCACTCTGCGTGCGCGAGACTCGCGGAGGACACCCGAATGACTGCTTGACTACCACCGCCAGATGGAGTTGCACGTGACAGCACCAGCGAGCAAGGACAGCTTTGGCGCCCGCGGCACGCTGACCGTCGGCGACGCCTCATACGAGGTGTTCCGGCTGGCCGCGGTCGAGGGTGCGCATCGCCTCCCGTACAGCCTGAAGATCCTGCTGGAGAACCTGCTGCGCACCGAGGACGGCGCGAACATCACCGCCGACCACATCCGCGCGCTCGCAGGCTGGGATCCCAGCGCGGCGCCCGCCACCGAGATCCAGTTCACCCCCGCCCGGGTGATCATGCAGGACTTCACCGGCGTGCCCTGCGTCGTCGACCTCGCCACCATGCGCGAGGCCGTCACCGGACTGGGCGGCGACGCGGAGAAGGTGAACCCGCTGGCCCCCGCCGAACTGGTCATCGACCACTCGGTGATCGCCGACATCTTCGGCCGCCCGGACGCCTTCGAGCGCAACGTGGACCTGGAGTACGAGCGCAACCGCGAGCGCTACCAGTTCCTGCGCTGGGGCCAGAGCGCATTCGACGAGTTCAAGGTCGTCCCGCCCGGCACCGGCATCGTGCACCAGGTCAACATCGAGCACCTGGCCCGCGTGATCATGTCGCGCGGCGGCCAGGCCTACCCCGACACCGTGGTGGGCACCGACAGCCACACCACCATGGTCAACGGCATCGGCGTGCTGGGCTGGGGCGTCGGCGGCATCGAGGCCGAGGCCGCCATGCTGGGCCAGCCGGTGTCGATGCTCATCCCGCGTGTCGTCGGCTTCAAGCTGCACGGCGAGCTGCCCGCGGGCGCCACCGCCACCGACCTGGTGCTGACCATCACCGAGATCCTGCGCAAGCACGGTGTGGTCGGCAAGTTCGTGGAGTTCTACGGTTCCGGCGTCTCCGCCGTCCCGCTGGCCAACCGCGCCACCATCGGCAACATGAGCCCCGAGTTCGGCTCCACCTGCGCGATCTTCCCGATCGACGGCGAGACCACCGACTACCTGCGCCTGACCGGCCGTTCGGCCGAGCAGATCGCGCTGGTCGAGGCCTACGCCAAGGAGCAGGGCCTGTGGCACGACGCCGACGACGAGCCGGTCTACTCCGAGACGCTGGAGCTGGACCTGTCCACGGTGGTGCCGTCCATCGCGGGCCCGAAGCGGCCACAGGACCGGATCGCGCTGTCGGAGGCCAAGACCGCGTTCCGCGCCGCGCTGCGCGACTACGCCGGTGACAGCGTGGACTCCACGGTGGACGAATCGATCGCGGAGTCCTTCCCGGCCAGCGACTCCCCCGCCGTCGAGCACGGCAACGGCGACCGCGGCGCTCCGCGCGTGGCGGGCAACGCCAGCGGCCGCGCGAGCAATCGCGTCAAGGTCACCCTGGACGACGGTACCGAGACCGAGCTTGACCACGGGCACGTCGCGATCGCCGCGATCACCTCGTGCACCAACACCTCCAACCCGTCGGTGATGATCGGCGCAGCGCTGCTGGCCAAGAAGGCGGTGGAGCGTGGGCTGAACCGCAAGCCGTGGGTGAAGACCACGCTGGCGCCCGGGTCCAAGGTCGTCATGGACTACTACCACCGCGCCGGTCTGATGCCCTACTTGGAGAAGCTGGGCTTCCACCTGGTCGGCTACGGCTGCACCACCTGCATCGGCAACTCCGGCCCGCTGCCGGAAGAGATCTCCAAGATCGTCAACGAGCACGACCTGTCGGTGGTGTCGGTGCTGTCCGGCAACCGGAACTTCGAGGGCCGGATCAACCCGGACGTGAAGATGAACTACCTGGCCTCCCCGCCGCTGGTGGTCGCCTACGCGCTCGCCGGGACGATGGACATCGACCTGGACACCGAGCCGCTGGGGCACGACACCGACGGCAAGCCGGTGCTGCTGTCGGAGATCTGGCCGTCCCCGCAGGAAATCTCCGAGGTCATCGCCTCCTCGATCTCGGCGGAGGGCTTCTCCGCGGGCTACGCCGACGTCTTCGCGGGCGACGAGCGCTGGCAGTCGCTGCCGACGCCGACCGGCAACACCTTCGAGTGGGACGCCGAGAGCACCTACGTGCGCAAGCCCCCCTACTTCGATGGCATGGGCATGGACCCGGAGCCGGTCACCGACATCTCCGGCGCCCGGGTGCTGGCGTTGCTGGGCGACTCGGTCACCACCGACCACATCTCCCCCGCCGGTGCCATCAAGCCGGACTCCCCCGCGGGCCGTTACCTCACCGAGCACGGTGTGCAGCGCAAGGACTTCAACTCCTACGGTTCCCGGCGCGGCAACCACGAGGTGATGATCCGCGGCACCTTCGCCAACATCCGCCTGCGCAACCTGCTGCTGGCGGAGGAGAACGGCGGCCAGGGCGTGCAGGGTGGCTTCACCCGCAACTTCCTGGCGGGCGGCGAGCAGACCAGCATCTATGACGCCGCGCAGGCCTACGCCGAGGCGGGCATTCCGCTGGTGGTGCTGGGCGGCAAGGAGTACGGCTCCGGTTCCTCCCGTGACTGGGCGGCCAAGGGCACCAGCCTGCTGGGCGTCCGCGCGGTGATCACCGAGTCCTTCGAGCGCATCCACCGGTCAAACCTGATCGGCATGGGCGTGCTGCCGCTGCAGTTCCCCGAGGGCGAGCCCGCCTCCTCGCTGGGCCTCGACGGCAGGGAAACCTTCGCCATCTCCGGCATCACGGCCCTCAACGACGGCTCGGTGCCGCGCACCGTGAAGGTCGTGGCGTCGAAGGAAGACGGCTCCACCGTGGAGTTCGACGCGGTGGTCCGCATCGACACCCCCGGCGAAGCCGACTACTACCGCAACGGCGGCATCATGCAGTACGTGCTGCGCAAGATGGTCCGCGGCTAGCAAGTTCCAGGGTGAGTGCAGCACATGGTCACCAGGTCCGAACAAGTGCTGCACTCACCCGGCAAGTTCAGTTGGCGTTCAGGTGCTCCAGCAGGAGCCGGTTCATGGTCTCGGGGACTTCCTCGGGCACGAAGTGGCCGACGCCTTCCAGGTATTCCAGCCGGTAGGGGCCGGTGACCCAGTCCTTGGTGGCGTCCACGCCGGAGCGGGCCACGTAGGGGTCGTCGCTGGCCACGAACAGGGTGGGCACATCGACCTTGGGGGCCTCGGCGGCATCAAGCTTGTTCGCGCGGTACCAGTTCAGGCCGCCGGTGAGGGCGCCGGACTCGGAGAACCGCCGGAACAGTTCTTCGCACTTCTCCTCGGGCACACCCGCCAATTCCAGCTTGCCCGCCTCGAGGATCTTGTTCTCCGGAACGGGCGCGGGCAGCCGGAAGAAGTCCATGTACTCCGACCGCTTCTGCTGCTCCGGATCGTTGCGCAGGGCCTCGCCGAAGGCGCCGGGATGCGGGATGGAGACGATGGTCAGCGTCCGGATCCGCTCGGGGTGGATCGCGGCGGTGAGCCAAGCGGGCGGTGCGCCCCAGTCGTGGCCGACCAGGTCGAACCGCTCCCAGCGGAGTGCGTCGGCGATGGCGGTGACGTCGCCGACCAGGTGCTCGATTCGGTACTGCTCGATCTCCGGTGGCCGCGCGTCCGGCGAGTAGCCGCGCTGGTCCGGTGCGACAGCGCGGTATCCCTCGGCTGCCAGAGCCCGAAGCTGGTGCTCCCACTCGGTGCCGAACTCGGGGAAGCCATGCAGCAGCAGGACCGGGCGCCCGTCCTCGGGTCCGGCGGCGATCGCGTCGAAAGTCCCGGCCGCGGTGGTGATCCGCAGCGGGGTGATCCCCTCAGAAGTCATGATTCCAGACTGCCCGATGTCCCGTGGGTCACAACACCATTTGCCGGAAATGCACCGTATTTCACTGGTAACCAGAGTCACAGCTCTACCAGCGGTTTTGCGGCGTAGCGTCAGAGTTCGTCGCCAACACCGGGGTTGGAATCATGACGAGCACAATGTTACTGGCGGGCTTTATCGTTCTGCTCGGCGCAATTCTGCAGGGCGGTGTCGGATATGGCCTGAATGTGCTCGCGGGCCCGCTCTTCCTGCTCCTTGATCCCGAACTGGTGCCGGTTCCGGTGCTGCTCATGGCGCTTGTCCTGGCCGCATTCGGCCTGTTGCGGGAACACGGCCACACCGACTGGCGCGGGGTCGGCTGGGCCGCGGTCGGCCGGGTGCCCGGCAACGTGCTGGGCGCGCTGGCGTTGATCCTGCTGCCGCAGCGAGGTTTCTCCATCGTGGTGGCGCTGTCCGTACTCGCCTGCGTCGCCCTGTCGGTGTCGACCTGGCGGCCGGTGCTCAACCGCCGCACGCTGGTGCTCGCGGGCACGGCCAGCGGCGCCTTCGGCACCTCGGTCACCCTCGGCGGGCCGCCGATCGCGCTGGTCTACCAGCACGTGCAGGGCCCGGCGGTGCGCAGCACACTCGGGGCTTTCCTGCTGATCGGCAACGTCACCTCGCTGATCACCCTCGCGGTGGCGGGGCAGGTCAGGGTGGAGCACCTGTGGGCGGCGGCCGCCCTGGTGCCGTTCCTCATCACCGGCTTCGCCGTGTCCTACCCGCTGCGCCGATACCTCGACGGCGGCAAGCTGCGCATCGCGGTGCTGGCCATCGCCGCCGCCAGCGCCCTGGTCCTGCTGGGCAGGGCGCTGGTCTGAGGCCTCCGTCAGAAGTTGATCATGTGGCCTGCCAGGCCGTGGACGGCTTCCTTCACGGCTTCGCCCAGGGTCGGGTGGGCGTGCACGTTGCGGGCCACCTCGTGCACGGTCAGGTCCCACTGCTGAGCCAGCGTGAGCTCAGGCAACAACTCGGTGACGTCGGGGCCGATGAGGTGCGCGCCGAGCAGCTCGCCGTGGGTGGCGTCGCTGAGGATCTTCACAAAGCCGCCGGGGTCGCCGAGGCCGTGTGACTTCCCGTTGGCGGTGAAGGGGAACTTCGCGACGCGGACGTCGAAGCCCTTCTCCTTCGCCTGCGCCTCGGTGTAGCCGAAGCTGGCGATCTGCGGCTGGCAGTAGGTGGCACGCGGGATCATGATGAAGTCGAGTTCCATCGTCTCCGCGTCGGCGATCGTCTCCGCCGCCACGATGCCCATCGCCTCGGCGGCGTGCGCCAGCATGAGCTTGGCCGTGACATCGCCGATGGCGAAGATATGCGGCACGCTGGTGCGGCAGCGGGCGTCCACCTCGATCGCGCCGCGGTCGGTCGGCGCGACGCCGGTGTTCTCCAGGCCGTAGCCCTTGACGTTGGGCGCGAACCCGATGGCCTGAAGCACCTTGTCGGCCTCCAGCACCTCCTGCTGCCCGTCCTTGCTGACGGTGACCCGCACCTGCGAACCGGACTCGTCGATCGACTCGACCTTGGTGCCGGTTTTGACCGTAATGCCCAGCTTTCGGTACCGCTTGGCGAGCTCAGCGGAGACCTCGGCGTCCTCCAGCGGCACCATGCGGTCCAGGAACTCCACGATCGTGACGTCCACGCCGTAGTTGCGCAGCACGTAGGCGAACTCCACGCCGATCGCGCCCGCCCCGGCGATGATGATGCTCTGCGGCAACGTCTCGGTGAGGATCTGCTCCTCGTAGGTGACGACCCGCTCGGACAGCGAGGTGCCCGGCAGCAGTCGCGGCGTGGCGCCCGCGGCGATGACGCAGTGGTCGAAGGTGACGGTCTCGTCGCCCACCTGGATGGTGTTCGCGTCGGTGAACTGCCCGCGACCCTCGAACTGGGTGATCCCGTTTTTCTTCATCAAGAAGTGGACGCCCTTGACCCGGCCGTCGGCCACCTTGCGGCTGCGGCTGAACGCGGCGCCGTAGTCGAAGCTGACCTGGCCCTCGATCTGGATACCGAACGTCTTGGCCTCGTGGTTGACGATGTGGGCAAGTTCCGCGTTGCGCAGCAGCGCCTTGGACGGAATGCAGCCCACGTTCAGGCAGACGCCACCCCAGTAACGCTCCTCGATGATCGCGGTCTTCATCCCAAGCTGGGCGCACCGGATCGCGGCGACATACCCGCCTGGCCCCGCACCGAGAACGACGGCGTCGAAGTGATTGCTCATGGCCTCTACTGTGCGACAGATCTCCGTTCGGTGCCGCTTCACACGCCGACCTTTCCAGATGGCATGCGCCACTTGCCCGCCCCCGCACATCCAGCGGCGTGCGCGAGGCCCGATGTCATCGGGCACCAGTTCAGCAGCCAAGCGTTCAGGGGTCTTCGTCCCGGGGAGCACACCAGAAGAAGCGAACAAACTGGCGAGTTCGCCATACTGACTCGGTCAGAAATACCGAGACTTCGCGTTCGGACATCTCCGAACGCGCTATTTGGCGCGCAATTGCTGTCCGTCGCCTTGATGAAAAGTGCTGTACACGGCCGACTCGGCAGCCTTCGCCGGACAATACCCGACCATCGACCCAGGGAGGTGATGCGTGACCGAGCCCCGGGAGCCTGGCATGGCAGCGACGCTGGACGCCTCCCGCCCCGAGTACACGCGGTGCCGGGACGGGGCACACTCCGCTGCGATCCCACACCGAACCCATTGCGCGGCTGGGCAATGGTCCGATGCCGATGTCAAGAACATCCTCGAACGAGACGGCCTCGTAACCGTCCGACCGTGGACCAACGATCTCGTCGGTGCATACACTGGCCATCCACTGGCTTCATGTCGGATAGGTGATGACCCGGCAACGTCTGCTCTGGATGACCGGCACAAGCTTCGTGGTCATCCGGGCATTTTTGTCACCGATGATTCCGCGGTGCTCTGCGGACTGACTGTCGACCCGGCTCGCACCACCGCCGCGCAGGCAGTACGCGCGGTGCCGGGAATTGTCGCTGCCGCACGGACAAGGGGCGTTGACGTGCGGTATGGGGCGCCCTTGCCCTGGAACGGCACATCGAGTCCCCTGTATGCGAGTGGAGCAACCAGATGACCGCTTCTGTCAAGCACTCCCCGTCCCGTGGTCGGACCTTGTTGACAGCGCTCAACGAGAGGTGGCACCGGGCAGCCCTGATGTCCTTCCTGTTCATCGTGATCCTGCACTGGGGCGAGCACATCGCGCAGGCACTTCAAATCTGGGTGTTCGGATGGACGCGCCCGGAGGCAGGCGGGTTGCTGGGCCTTGCCTATCCCTGGCTGGTGCGGTCGGAGTGGCTGCACTACGGGTTCGCCATCGTGATGATGATCGGACTGATCATGCTGAGGCCCGGCTTCACCGGACGGGCCCGAACCTGGTGGAGCGTCGCCCTGTGGATCCAGGTGTGGCACCACTTCGAGCACCTGCTGCTCCTGCTCCAAGCCGCCACCGGGACGAACCTGCTCGGAGGGCCCGCGCCCACCAGCATCGTGCAGCTGATCGCGCCCAGGGTGGAACTGCACCTGTTCTACAACGCCATCGTGTTCATCCCCATGGTGATCGGCATGGTCCGGCACTCCCGCCCGAGTCCGGAGGAGCGGACGAGCCTCAGGTGTTCGTGTGACACGCGCGTATTCGCCACCTGAACGAGTCCGACCGATCCCGCTGCTCGCACTGACCACACTGCTGTCGCTTGCCCTGACGAGTTCGGCAACGGCCCAGTCGCACGACCACCGGCTCGACATCCCGGTGCTGTTCGGTCCGACGGCGGTGCGGCTGGCCGTGCTGCTCGGCACGGTGGTGCTGGCGGGCTTCGTGCTGCTGCGTGCCTTTCACCCGCCGTCAGGACGCACCTCACGCGGGCTGGTCATGGGAACGGCCGTGGTCACCGCGGGCCTGGACTTCCTGCTGGCGCCCGCGCTGGTGTTCCCGGCGCGGGTGGCCGCGCTGTTGCTCCTGCTGTCCGCTGTTCCGCTGGTGGTCACGGTCGTGGACCCGGACCGGATGCCCGCGCCCGCGCGGGTGGCGGGCAGGCTGGCGCCTGCGGTACTGGCCTGCGCGGTGGTCGCCGCCTCGGTGCTGCTGACGCGCGCCTGGGCGTGGACAGCCGATCCAACCGTTCGGGCGGCGCTCCTGCACAGCGCCATGGTGGTGGCGCTGCCCGGACTCGCTTGGTGTGCGCTGGAGCCCCCGCGCCGTCGTGCGGTGCGAGTCCCGGTCAAGGTCGCGGGTTCGGTGCTTGCCGTAGTGCTGGCCGCAGCGACACCGCAGGCCGTGCTGCTCCGTCCGCCCTATCCGCCTTCGCCTGGCATCCCGACGTTGTCGGTGATGGCCGCGGGCACCACGCAGTTCGGTGTGCTGATCGTGCCGAACCGCCCGGGTCGGAACCTGGTTCACGTGCAGGCCGACGGTGTCCGGGTGGGTACCAGCCCGAACACACTGGTGCCCGCCGACCGCATCGAGGGCACGACCGGAAGTTGGGCACTGGTCGACCTGCCTCCAGGGCCTGGGCGGGTTTGGATCGGGCACGGGGCGGCGCTCGTCGGAGCGGACACCGACACCGGTGCCGAAACCACCGCTCCTCCGCGCGTCCCGACCGGACCCGAGTGCCTGAGCGCCGCGCTGGGCGCCACGCTGGGCGGAGCGGACGCCCCACCGTGCCCGACAGAACGGCTGACCGCTTCCGACGCAGGAGTCCTGCGGGCCACGGTGCGGTTCCTGGCGGAGCGGCGCACCGCCCGAGTCAGTGTCGTCTCGGACACCTCAGCCAGATCCGCCGCCGCCGAGCGGGTCATCCGGGACACCGCGGCAGAAGCAGGCGTCGAAGTCGGCTCGGATGGTACCCGGCTGATCGTCGCGGGCTGGAGCTTCGCGGCCACGGTGTTGCTGGAGGATGCCGCGGCCGCGCGGGCAGGACCCGTCTACCTGGCGCCCTGGCTGTTCACGCCGCCGGTGCTGGCGATCTGGGCAGGAGCGCACGTGATGTCGCGGTCCGTCGATGAGGAGACCGGCACTCGATACGCGAACGCGCTGCGGGCGCGTTTCCCTGGCGAGTCGCCCTCCGAGGCCGGGCTGACCGCCTGGCTGGGCGGGGAGCAGACCGGGCCGGTGCGGGTGTACGCCGTATCCACGCCACAGCTCGCTCCGAACAACCCGTGGCTCGGCGGCACGATCAAGGATGTGTCCGGGGCGCTGCCGAAGAACCTGGAGGACCGGTGATTGAACCGACCCGGTCCGCGTGAGCCTGGCAGCCCGCACCACGACAGTCACACCATTTCCGCAGTGCAGAACCGTCAGCACTGACTCGGGCGATGCCGCAGCAGTGCGACGGCGAGCAGGATCGTCCAGATCCACGTCGTGATCGTGAACGGCACGATGATCGCGAAGTTCAGCAGCAGGGCGCCCGTCAGCCAGCCACTTCCGGCCACGAGGCCGAACCAGCCGAGCCATGACGGGAAACTGCTGCTGCGCACAAGCGTGGCGCCGTAGAGGAGGAAGGAGAGGCCGAGCATCGCCTGGGCGGTAAAGGCGGTGGCGCCGAGCACCAAGAGCAGCGCTTCGGTCTGTTCGAGCACGTTGGGGGGCGCCGGTTCGGCGGCGGGCAGCCGGGCCGCGGCGGTGGTCAGGCCGACGGCGTGCAGGCCGAAGTACACGGCGAAGACAGCGGCTGTCGCGGTGAAGACGCGGGTAGCGGCGCGGGCGGCGGGCTCCGCCTTGGCGCCGACCAGGTCGACGAGGCTGCCGAGGGCGGCGAGCCAGCAGAGCACGGCCGCGATGTTGAGGAAGTGCACCAGCCGCCAAGAGGGCCGGTCGGCGACGTAGCGCAGTGTCTGTTCCGCCGACTCGATCGGCGGATTGCCGTGCAACGCGGCGGGCACGGCGTACAGCACGGTGCCCAACACCAGCAGGAACACGGTGAGCTTGCCGGGTCTGATCGCCTGAGCGGGGATTACATAAGTAGCCATCGGGCCTCCCACCTAGATAGACATATTATATCTAGTTAGTCTATATCTAGTCGGTCTCGGCCCTATCGTAAGGGGGTGTCCCCGCGTCGACCGTCCACTCTCGGCCTCGTTGTGCTCGTGCTGCTGTTCGAGCAGCCTCTGCACGTGTACCGGCTGCACAAACTCGTGGTGGACCGGGGCAAAAGCAGGGTTGTGAACGTCGCCCAGCGCAACAGCGTGCAGCAGACCGTGTTTCGGCTTGAGCGCGACGGTTTGGTCGAGGTGTCCGACACCGAGCGGGTCAGCCGCTACCCCGCCCGCACGGTGTACCGGATCACCGAGGCAGGCACCCGGGCGATGTTCGAGTCGCTACACGAACTGCTGCGCACTCCCGCCGTGGAACATCCCGCGTTCCCGGCCGCGCTCGCCTCGATGGCAGTTGAAACCCCGGAGACGGTGGCTCGGCTGCTTGACGAACGCAGATCAACGCTCACCACAAACCTTGAGCAGCTTGCGACGCCGATGACGGGGCTGCCGCGGGTCCTCGCGATCGAGGACGAGTACACGGCCCACCTCATCCGCGCCGAAATCGGTTGGCTGGACGGGATTCTGGCCGACCTTCGCCACCAGCGGCTCACCTGGAACAGGGAAAGCCTCGTCGCATGGGGTCAGGCACAGGAGACCCAGGACGGCGCCCGGCCCGGCTCGGCCGAGCGGTTTGGTTCCATTCCGGACTGACTACGAACGCGAGAGCTGACCCGTCGCCCTGTTGGTGGACTCGGTCGAGTCCTGCCACGAAGCATCCAGGCGGCCATCGGGGAGTTGGGTAAGCGCGAGAGTGGCCGAGGGCGCGCACCGGCGGTGGGGGTCCGAGGTGACTTCGCCGCGAAGCTCCATGGTGGAGTCGTCCACCGACGTGACGGTCATCGTGCCCTTACAGCCCAGCGAAGGGGATGTGAACGGCGCGGGCGACTTCCCGGAGATCGTCAACGTGAACGTCCACTTGCCGACGATCGCGAGCGGCGAGTTCATCGTGCCGGTCCAGGTGCCGTCGAAGGTCGCCGCAACTGCCGCGGTGGAGGTCGCGGTGACGGGTCCCGACGTCGAAGTGCTCGGCTGCTCCCCCGCCCTGGGCCTGAAGTCGAACGCGACAAGCACCACCACCGCGGCGGCGGCGACAGCGGTGGCGACCCACGCGGCCGTCATCGCATGCCGTTTGGCGGGCGGGCTGTGGAAATGGACGCCACCGTGCACGTCGCGTGCCTGAAGAAGGTTGTCGGCGGTCGTGTCGGTCGCGGTGTTGGCATGCGATCGCGGACCGCGCTCGGTCGAATCACCCACCCGTGAATCCCCCCGGGAGTTCTGTGTCGCCACCATCAGACCGCTTCGGGCCGGGCGCGGGGAACGAACGGGACAGAACTGGTGCCGGAGAGTGACCTGAGGTTGCCGGTTCGCGAAAAGCATCCCCGTGCGAAAGCGATCACTGTGTGCGAGGAAGGTTCACCCCTGCTGTCCGCCGATCCGGGGCTGGGCGATCTCGATCAACCCGGACACGATGGACGCGCCCTATCCAGGCAGATCCACCAGGGAGCGCAACCATGCCGCAGGCGCTGGAAACACGACTGGACATCAAGTTCGAGAAGCTCGACTACGACGGGGACGGCCTCATCGAGGAGGAGGACTTCATCGCCCAGGCCGACGCCCTGATCGGCGCGTTCGATCTGCCCGAGAATTCGGACAAGGCGAACAACGCACTCGACGCGCACCTGCGCCTGTGGCGGAGCCTGGCCTTCATCGCCGATATCGACGGTGACGGCAAGGTCAGCCGCGAGGAGTTCGCCGAGGCACTGTACCGACCAGAGGAGTTGCTGCCGCACCTGCACGCCTACGCCCAGTCCATTGTGGAACTGGCCGACACCGACGGCGATGGCTGGATCCTGCGGGAGGATTACCTGAACTGCATGCAGGCCGCGCGCTTCAGCCGCGGTGCGTCCGATGAACGCTGGGGCGAACTCGATGAAGACGGCACCGGTCGCATCGCTGCAAGCACCCTTGCCCGCAACATCGTGAGCTACTACGAGCACACCTCGTAGCGCCGCCGCGGCGGGTCAGGGATTGCGGGGGCGGAGGAAGAAGACTCGGATTTCGCGTTCGCCGGACCGCTCGTCGTAGGTGTCGAAGGCGGGCCAGGTCCTGGTGACCACGGACCAGGTCTCAGCGCGGCGCTCACCGGTGAGGAGTTCGGCGCGGACCGGGACGGTGCGGCCGCGGTGCACCAGGGTGGCGTCGGGATTGGCCAGCAGGTTCGCCGACCAGGCCGGGTGGTGCTGCTGGCCCCAGTTGGACGCGACGACGAGGTAGCCGCCGTCGTGTTCGACGTAGAGCAGCGGCACCGAACGTGGCTGCCCGGTCTTGCGACCGGTGACGGTGAGCAGGCCGGTCGGCACGCCGCCAAGGCCTGCGACGGTGATCCGGCCCTTGGTGAGCCGCTGCAGCGCCGCGTCGAACGGGACGATGGCCCTGCCGACCTTGGCGAAGAGCTCCGATTTCCCCAGCTTGTTGACCGCGGAGGACAGTGGGTTCATGCGCCGTAGCTTACTCATGGGTAACCAATGAATCCGCCCCTCGACGGCGGTCAACCGGTGTAAAGGTTCCGGAATCCCCCGGTCGGAGGGACGTCGACACGATCGGCGATCGACTGCTGAGCGGCGGTGGGCGGCAACCGGCGACACGCACCGGTTGCCGCCAGGGTGATCAGCAGGCCGCGGCGAGGGTGACGGAGAACCGCTCCTCCGCGTCCAGCCAGCGGTCGCGGACCTCGAAACCGGCGGCCCCCAACTCGGCGGCGAGGCCCTCGGCGCGGAACTTCGCGGAGATCTCGGTGCGAAGCTCCTCCCCCGCCGCGAAGTGGACGTCGAGGTCGATCGCGGCCAGCCGGGCCCGCACCTCGCGGGTGGCGCGCAGGCGCATTTCGACCCACTCGTTCTCGGCGTCCCACCGCGCGACGTGCTCGAAGGCGTTCACGTCGAGGTCGCCGTCGAGTTCGCGGTTGAGGACGTGGAGCACGTTGCGATTGAATTCCGCGGTGACGCCCGCCGCGTCGTCGTAGGCGGGCACCAGCACCGCGGGGTCCTTCACCAGGTCGGCACCGATGAGCAGGTGCTCACCGGGGGTCAGCACATCGCGGATGGACTTGAAGAACATCGTCCGCTCGTCGGGCAGCAGGTTGCCGATGGTGCCACCGAGGAACGCCACCAGCCTGCCGCGGTCGGCGGGCAGTACGTCCAGGTGCTTGGTGAAGTCGGCGACGATGCCGTCGATGACCAGACCCGGGTAGTCCTCGGTGAGCGTGTCCACCGCGCCCTGCAGCGCCGAGATCGACACATCCAGCGGCACGAATCGGCGCAGCGTGCCCGCCGCACGCAGCGAGGACAGCAGCAGCCGGGTCTTCTCCGAGGAGCCGGAGCCCAGCTCGATCAGGCATTCGGCCTGTGAGGCGGTCGCGATCTCGGCCGCGCGGGTGGTCAGGATCTCCCGTTCCGCGCGGGTCGGGTAGTACTCGGGCAGCGCGGTGATCCGCTCGAACAGCTCACTGCCCCGCGCGTCGTAGAACCACTTGGGCGGCAGCCATTTCGGAGACGCGGTGAGACCGGTGGCGGCGTCGGTGCGCAGTGCGCGGACGGCGTCGTCAGGATCGAGTTGGACCTCGACGGTGCGAGTCATGATTCTCCTGGTCACATCGGGCGGCGCGGCTTGTCTGCTGCCGGGTTGGGCTCGGTCGCGATACGCGGAGCCGTCAGATCGTGAAGCTCCAGAGTGGCCGGTGAAGCGATCACCAGGTGTTGGTCGGGCACCTCCTGCCAGGCGGGGTCGTCGTCGAAGGGTTCGGAGCTGACGGTCACCGCGGCCATATCGCGGCGAATCCACAGCGAGTGCGTCCAGGTGGTGGCGGCGACCTGCTCGCCGTCGGTGAGCATCAGGTTCAACCGTGATCCCGGCGCGAGCGTGCTCACGTCGTAGACCACGCTGGCCAGCGCGTCCGCGGGGTCGACGCCGTCGGCGACCCTGGACTGCACGAGGGCGAACAGCAGCGCGGAATCGGTGATCACCGGCCAGGTCAACAGGTCCGGCGCGGACAGCTCACCGAGCAGGTCGAGTATCGACTCCGGCCAGCCCGCGATCCGGCCGTTGTGGCTGAACAGCAGGTTGCCCTCGCGAAACGGTGCGCAGGCGGGGTCGGTGATCGGCATGCCCACAGTCGCCGAGCGCACCGCGGCGAGCACCGCGCCCGCGGTGACCACGGTGGCCAGCTCGGCGAAGTTGCTGTCCGTCCACATGGGAACGGCGCGGCGGTAGAGCAGCGGTTCGGGGCGGCCCGCGTACCAGCCCACCCCGAAACCGTCCACGTTGATCGTGCCGCCCTCGCGCATGTCCCGGGGTGCGTAGGTCTGCCGCAGCAGCGAATGCGGCGGGTACAGCACCAGCTCCGCCAGGTTCACCGGCGGACCCAGGTAGCAGAGATGCCTGCACATGTCAGGTCAGCTCGCCGGGCCCGGCATCCCTGGCGCAGCGGAAGCCGCTGAAGATCTGCCGCCGGATCGGGTAGTCCCAGTTGCGGAACGTGCCCCGGCAGGCGGCGGAGTCGGTGCCGAAGGAACCACCCCGCAGCACCTTGTACTTCGGCCCGAAGAACACCTCCGAGTACTCCCGGTACGGGAAGGCCTTGAACCCCGGGTACGGCGCGAAGTCGCTGCTGGTCCACTCCCACACGTCGCCGATCAACTGGTGCACACCCGTCGGCGATGCACCCGCCGGATAGGCGCCCACCGAGGCGGGCCGCAGGTGCCGCTGGCCGAGGTTGGCGTGCTCCTCGGCCGGGTCCTCATCGCCCCACGGGTAGCGCAGTGAGCGGCCGGTGGCTGGGTCGAAGCGGGCCGCCTTCTCCCATTCGGCCTCGGTCGGCAGCCGCCTGCCTGCCCACGCGGCGTAGGCCTGCGCCTCGTGGAAGGACACGTGCACCACGGGCTCGTCGGCGGGCACCGGCTCGATGACGCCGAAGCGCCTGCGCAGCCAGCCGTCGCCGTCGCGGCGCCAGAACCGCGGCGCCCGCACGTTCTTCTCCCTGATGTGCGCCCAGCCCGCCTCGCTCCACCACCGCGGATCGTCATACCCGCCCGCGGCGATGAACTCGGCGTACCGGCCGTTGGTCACCGGCACGGTGTCGATGAAGAAGGCGTTCACCTGCACCTGGTGCGCGGGCCGCTCGTTGTCCAGCGCCCACGGCTCGGTGGTGGTGCCCATCGTGAACGGACCGGCCGGGATGCCCACCTCGGCGGGCAGCCGCCCGGCGCGGGCGGGCGGCGGGTCGGCGGCCTGGAGCAGCGGGCCGCCCTTGCGAAGCTGGTGGGTGGCCAGCATCGTCTCGTCGTGCTGCTGCTCGTGCTGCACGATCATCCCGAAGGCGAAGCCCTTGTCCAGCAGGGGCCTGCCCTCCAGCGGGACGTCGTCGAGGATGTCGAACACCTTGTCCCGCACCGACCGGACATAGTTCCTGGACTGGGCGGGGTCCAGCAACGGCAGCGCGGGTCGGTCCGCGCGGGCGTGCTTGAACGCGTCGTAAAGCTCATCGATATCGGAGCGCACGGCCTCCCGTCCGCCGACATCGCGGACCAGCCAGAGCTCCTCCTGGTTGCCGATATGCGCGAGGTCCCACACCAGCGGTGACATCAGCGGGGAATGCTGCGTCGCCAGGTCTTCGTCGTTCACATCGGTGAGTACCGCACTGCGGGCCCTGGAGCGGGTGAGGTCGGCGGCGAGCCGCTCCCGCAACCGCTCGGGGTCTTGGTCCAGATGCGCTGTCATGCTCTGCTGCCTCCCGTCGTTGCGGGCTGCAGGCCCGCGAGCCGTCGGTCGAGAACTTCAGCGATGAAGTCGAGTTCCTCGGTGGGCAGGCCGAAGCCCGCCAGCGCCGGTTCCGCCAGCCGCACCACGGCGTCCGCGGTGTCCGCCAGTACCGGATCGGCCAGTCCATCCCGGGCCGCGTGCACCCATCGGTGGGCAGACGGCCTCGTGACCTCTAGTACCGCCCGGACCATGTCGTGGTTCACGAACAGGGCCGAGATCAGCACCAGCGGCACGATCCATTCGTCCCCCCGCTGGGTGTCCACATAGCGGATTTCCAGGTAGCCGCGGGGGCGTACCGGGGGGAAGAACGTGGTCAGGTGATAGTCGAGGTCATCGGCGGTGGGCAAGGTGCTCATCGCGCCGCGGATCCAGTCGGCGAAGGTGACGCCGTGCGGTGCGTCCCAGTCGGCCCCGGGACGGCGTACGCACATGAGCGGGGTGTTTAGGACGCGCCGGGCCCAGCTTGTGCCCGGCTCACCGCCCACCGGGGCGGGTCTGGTGCGGGGCGGATCGGTGCCGAGCAGGGCACGCGTGCGGGCCGAGGCCCAGCCGCTGTCCTGCCCGCCGACCCGCGGCGAGTTGGCGAACAGGGCGATGAGCGCCGGGCCGAGTGCGTGGGCGGCGGCCCACCGGTCCCGGTACTCCCATTCCTCTCCGGAGTCCAGGCAGACCTGGAGTCCTGCGGTGTTGCACATCATCTGGCGACCATCCGGTCCGATGCGGTCGCAGCTGGATTCCATCGCGCGATAGCGCGGGACGGTGAGCAGCCGCCGTGGCCGCCGGAGCGGATCGATGCCGTGTTCGCCGAGGACCAGCCCGGAGCGGGCGAGAAGTTCGGTGAGAACCGCGATATCGGTCCTGGTGGAGGAGATGAGTTCTGCAAGGCCTCGCTGTGGCTGGGAGGAGATCTCTACCTGGCCACCGGGCTCAACGGTGATCAATGCCCCACTGGGGAGCGGCTGATGCGGTGAATCGGGTTGAAGGGTCTGTGGGCTGTAGTCGCCGAGCGCGTCGGATAACGTCGGAGCATCCAGCGGTCTGGCCAGGTCGTCGGCGTGGTGCACCGTCCACTCCAGCTCGACGCCGGTCATAGCCGGTGGGCCGTGCTTGAAGCAGACGGAGGCTACGTAGGCTTCCGCCTCCGCACAATCACGGAACGCAGCCAGGCCGGCGGCATGGTCGAGGTCGGTAGTTGAGATACATCGTTGGACTGCCATCTTTTGCCACCCCCTGTGATCGGAGATCGACGCTACACGGCAGCACTGACAATCGCACTCGATCCCGAGGCGGCGATAAGCATCACGGGTGCAATAAGTACGTACGGTTTGCAGGATCTCACCATCGGCTGACACCATCGGTGATATGCCCAGGGTCAGTCAGGACCACCTAGACGCACGTCGACGCCAGATCCTCGACGGTGCCCGGTCCTGTTTCGCCCGCCACGGATACGAAGGCGCAACGGTTCGACGGCTCGAAGAAGCCACCGGATTGTCCCGCGGTGCCATCTTCCACCATTTCCGTGACAAGGAGTCCCTTTTCCTCGCACTTGCCGAGGACGATGCCGCCCGAATGGCCGCGGTTGTCGCCGAACAGGGCTTGGTTCAGGTGATGCGCGACCTGCTGGACAGCAAGCCGGACGAGGTGGAGAACAGCCCGACGGCCTGGCTGGGGACCCGTCTGGAGGTGTCCCGCAGGCTGCGCACCGATCCCGACTTCCGCGCCCGCTGGGCCGAACGGTCCGAGCAGCTCACAGCCGCCACCCGGGCCCGTCTACAGCGCCAGCGCGACGCGGGCAAACTCCGCGACGATGTCGATGTGAACGTACTCACGGCGTATCTGGAGCTTGTGCTGGAGGGCCTGGTCTCCCACCTCGCGATGGGTCTGCCCGCGGATGATCTCGACCCGGTGCTGAACCTGGTCGAGGACTCGGTCCGCCGCCACCGCGGCGTGAAATGAACTTGCTCCTGTAGTCCAGGCTTGAATGGTGGACGTCAAGGATCTCGAGTACGGCTCGGTCGCCTGGATCTCGGACTCGCCGTCGTATCTGGTGCGCTTCTTCAATCGACCCGCTCTGCCATCGGGTATCCCGTTGGAGCAGATCGGATATGAGGTGTGGGAATTCGTCCTGTCCGACTGCGATGTGGACGGTGCCATCGCCTGGGCGCAAAGCAGGACCGAGGACTTCGAGACGTTCTCGCTCTACGTTCTGCATCGTGACCACCTCGGCGAACTGGGCGAAATCCGCATCGGCGGCTGGGACAGCACGGTCCCGTCTGGCCGCCCCGATCACACTCGCGACTACACCGCCGACGGCCCATTGACCGTCCTCGGACGGAAATGACGGTGGCGCCCAAGGCCATTGCCCTGGGCGCCACCGGAAATGCGAAATCTCAGTGCACGCCGCGCATGTACTTCGAGATGATGTTCCTGCTGAGGAAGAGCAGAACACCCAGCACGGTCGCGGCGATGAACAGGCCACCGAAGTAGGCCGCCTCGGTGGACTCGGTGTAGAAGTGCGTCACCTGCGCGCCGATGCCCTGGCCCGCGGCCGGGCCGAGGAAGAACAGACCCACGGTCTGGGACTTGAACGCCTCCGGCGCCAGCTTGGTCGTCACCGACAGGCCGATCGGGGAGATGAGCAGCTCGGCGGCGGTCATCACCACGAGCATGCTGACCAGCCACCACAGGCTCACCTTGGCGTCACCGGTCATCACGGCACCCACCATGATCAGGTACGCGAAGCCGATACCGACCATCGCCAGCGCGAACTTGACCGGGGTGGTCACCTGCCGGGTGCCCAAGCGGGTCCACATCCAGGCGAACAGCGGGGCCAACAGCATGATGGCGAACGGGTTGACCGATTGGAACCAGGCGGCGGGCACGTCGAAGCCCAGCACCATGCGGTCCATGCGGGTGTCGGCGAACAGGTTCAGCACATGCGGCTGCTGCTCGAACAGCAGGAAGAACAACGCGATCGCGATGAACAGCGGAATGTAGGCGATCATCCGGGACCGCTCTACCTCCGTGGTACGCGGGCTGCGGATCATCACCGTCAGGTACATGATCGGCAGCACCACCGACAGCGTGGTCACCAGCCAGCCGATGCCGGTCCGGTTGAACCAGCCCAGCAAGCCCATCCCCACCAGGATCGCCGCGAACGCGATACCGATGATCGTGATGCGGGTGATGGTGGCGCCGCGCTCCTCCGGCGTCAACGGGTTGGTCGCCACGTCGGTGCTACTGGGGATGCGCTTGCGTCCGAGCACGTACTGGGTCAGACCCAGCGCCATGCCGACCGCGGCGGCGCCGAAGGCCCAGTGGAAGCCGTAGGACGGGTCGGTGGACAGCCACCCGGTGATCAGCTGGCCCGCGAAAGCGCCGATGTTCACCGACAGGTAGAAGATCGTGAAGCCCGCGTCCCGGCGGGTGTCCTCCTTGCTGTACAGGCCGCCCACCACGCTGTTGATCGTGGGCTTGAGCAGACCGGTACCGATGACCAGGAAGAAGATACCCAGGTAGAGCGAACTCTCCGCGAAGGGCGTGGCCAGCGAGATGTGGCCCAGCATGATCAGAATGCCGCCCCAGAGGGTGCATTTCTGCGGACCCGTGAAGCGGTCGGAGATCCATCCGCCCAGAACGCCGGTCATGTAAATGGCGGAACCGTAGATGCCGACGAAGGTCAACGCATCGTTCTCATCCCAGCCGAGACCGCCCTTGGACGTCTCGTAATACAGATAGAAGGCGAGGATCGCCCTCATGCCGTAATAGGAGAAGCGTTCCCACATCTCGGTGAAGAACAGAGTGGACAGCGCACGCGGCTGTCCGAAGAAGCTGCGATCGTCCGAAGTTGTCGGTGGCGGCGTGCCGGAATCGCTTGCTACAACGCCCACTGTGGAGTCCCTCCCATGAAACCCGCCCCGCGGCGCTGCGGGGTGGACTCGCCGCATGAAAGCGGTTGCTGGCGACGAGTTGGCTACCGGTACCACACGGTCGGTAGCTGCCGCTACTAGCGCGGCTGCGATCGGCCCCGGTAGTTACGCCGAATGGCGCATCAAGGCGTGGCAGCTCGTAGCAGGGCTAAGGGAACTTATTCATACCTCTATCTCTCTGCCTCCGAATTGTGATCACTGCCACGGATGCTGAGTTGAACAGGTTAACGCTTTCCACAACGGAACGAGAACGGTCGGGCCAAACGAGCGCTTTTTGTGGCCTCTGTCCCATTACGCTCCGCAAGCACGCAGGGAGGTGAGAGGTGGGGCGCAGGCAAACAACGCTTGTGGAAGTCGCGAAACATGCGGGGGTATCCCTGGCTACCGCATCTCGGGTACTGAATGGCAGTACCCGGCAGGTCAGTGGGGCACTTCGTGATCGCGTCATGGCAAGCGCGGGCGAACTGGGTTATCTGCCCAACGCGTCGGCACAGGCGCTGGCACGCAACAGCAGCGCGCTGCTCGGGCTGCTGGTCAACGACATCACGGACCCCTACGCGGCAGGCGTGGCCGACGGTGTCACCCGCAAGGCGGAAGAGGCCGGACTGCTCGTTGTGCTGGGCACTACGCACCGCGACGCCGACCGCGAGTTGGCACTACTGGCAAACCTGCGGGCGCACCGAGCCCGCGCGGTCATCCTGGTCGGCAGCAGGCTTGCCGACAGCCAGGCGACGGAACGGTTGGCCACCCAGATCGAGGCGTATGCCGACCAGGGCGGAAGGGTCGCCTGCGTGTCGCAGGCCGCACTTCCCGCCGACTCGGTGGTGCCGGACAACCGCACGGGAGCGCGGGAGTTGGCCACCGAACTGGTCGCGCTCGGCCACCGCCGGTTCGGTGTGCTGGCCGGTCCGCCGGACCTGCTCACCGCGCGGGAGCGCCTGGAGGGCTTCCGCGCCGGACTGGCCGAGGCCGGGCTGGTGCTGCGAGCCGAGGACATCGTGCACAGCGACCTGTCCAGGGACGATGGCCATCGTGGGGCCACCGAACTGGGTGTCGCCGGTTCGGGCATCACCTGCCTGTTCGCGGTCAGCGACCTGATGGCGGCCGGTGCCATGGCGGCGCTGCGGGCCGACGGCATCCGAGTGCCCGAGGAGGTGTCGGTGGCCGGTTTCGACGACATCCCGGCCCTCCAGGACATCTGCCCCAGGCTGACGACCGTGCGGTTGCCGCTGATCGAGATGGGCGAAAGGGCCGCGCAACTGGTGCTGGAAGGCCAGGCCCCGGAGTCGCCGCGGATCGTGCCGATTTCGCCCGAGGTGGTGCTGCGGGATTCCACCGCGGCATTGAAGTAAACGTCATCATTTCCGCGACGCGTCGTGCTTCTGGGTACTCACCGCATGGGTGAGTGCTCAGGAGTACGTACACTGGTTCTACTCAGCACCGACAGAACTTTTCGCGAGGAGTGAGCTCCACGTGCGCGAGGCGCGCTCGCCTGGTTGCAGTAGCAAGCCGGGTGACAATCCCCCACCCGGCGACCCCCTTCATACGCGGGCACCAAGGCGGTGCTTGCGATGAGCGACCCCTGGCCAAGTCTCCTCGGACTGCTCGGCGTCGTCATCCTGACCCTCGGGACCGCGATCTTCGTGGCGGCCGAGTTCTCGTTGACCGCTCTGGAACGCAGCCAGGTCGACGCCCACGTCACCCAACGGGGTGATAAGCGGGCGAAGACCGTGCGGCGTGCGCATCGGACCCTGTCGTTCCAGCTCTCCGGTGCCCAGCTGGGCATCACGATCACCACGATCGTGACCGGGTACCTCGCCGAGCCGGTGATCGAGGGGCTGATCGGGCCGTCGCTGGCCGCCCTGGGCGTGCCGACGGCCGCGGTGCAGCCCATCACCTACACCCTGGCGATCACCTTCGCCACCGCCTTGTCGATGATCTTCGGCGAGCTGGTGCCGAAGAACCTCGCGATCGCCAAACCGCTGCCCACCGCCCGCGCGGTGGCTGGGTTTCAGGTCGGCTTCTCCGCCGCGTTCCGGTGGATGATCAACCTGCTCAACGGCTGGGCGAACATCATCGTGCGTGGGCTCGGGGTGGAGCCCGCCGAGGAACTGCGGTCGGCGCGGTCGCCCCAGGAGCTGGGCTCGCTGGTCCGCAGCAGCGCCGCCCAGGGCACGCTGGACCCCTCGACGGCCGCGCTGCTGGACCGCTCGCTGCGTTTCGGTGAACGCACCGCCGACGAGCTGATGACCGCCCGTCTCCAGGTCGAGGCGCTGCGTCACGACGCGTCGGTGCACGATCTGATCGAGTTGGCCCGGCGGACCGGCTTCTCCCGCTTCCCCGTCCACGGTACGGATCTGGACGACGTGCGCGGCATCGTGCACGTCAAACAGGCCTTCGGCGTGCCTGCCGCGGAGCGCGCGAACACCCCGGTGTCCGCGCTGGCCAGGCCCGCGCCGACGGTGCCGGAGTCGCTGGAGGGCGATGCCCTGCTCGACCGGCTGCGCGCCTCGGGTCTGCAAACCGCGATCGTGGTCGACGAGTACGGCGGCACCGCGGGCCTGGTCACACTGGAAGACCTGTTCGAGGAGATCATCGGCGACGTTCGGGACGAACACGACCGCTTCGAGGCGGCGCCGGTCCGACCGCTCGGCCGCGCCAGCTGGATGGTGTCCGGTCTGCTCCGCGAGGACGAGTTGTCCGAGGCCACCGGCTTCCGGATGCCCGACGGGGACTACGAAACGGTGGCCGGTTTCATGCTGACCAGGCTGGAACACATCCCTCAGGTCGGCGAGGAGATCAGGGTCGACGGGTGGCGGCTGACCGTGATGCGGATGGACCGCAACCGGATCGCCGAGTTGCGGGTGGCACGGGTGCCGGAGTTAGCCCTGCCCGTCGTGCGCCCAGCCTCCAACGGTGTTCGGGTTGATGTGTCATGACCGACATCCTGCTGTTGATCGTGACCGCTTTCCTGCTGCTGGCCAACGCGTTCTTCGTCGGCGCCGAGTTCGCGTTGATCTCCGCCCGGCGCGACCGGCTGGAGGCCCTGCTGCACGCGGGCGACGCACGGGCCGCGATCGTGATCAGAGCCGGTGAGCAGGTGTCGCTGATGTTGGCGGGCGCCCAACTGGGCATCACGCTGTGCGCCTTGGGTCTCGGTGCGCTGAGCGAGCCGGTGATCGCCCACCTGCTCGAGTCGGCGCTGGCTCCGCTGGGCATCCCCGCCGCGCTGCTGCACCCGATCGCGTTCACCATCGCGCTGCTTTTTGTGGTGGTGCTGCATATCGTGTTGGGCGAGATGGTGCCGAAGAACATCGCCATCGCCGGTCCCGAGCGGACCGCGCTGTGGCTGGTACCGCCGCACGTGGCGTTCGTGAAGCTGGTGCGGCCCTTCATCGGCTTCTTCAACGTCGTCGCCAACGGCACGCTGCGTCTGTTGCGCGTGGAGCCCAAGGACGAACTCGACACCGCCTACACGCCGTCCGAACTGGCGGAGATGATCAGCGAGTCCCGCCGGGAAGGTCTGCTGGACGACGCCGAGCACCGGAGGCTGACCAAGACGCTGTCCTCCACCGCTCGCACCGTGGCGGACGTGCTGGTTCCCCCGGAGCGGCTGACCACCGTCCCCGCGAGCCCCACGGTCGGCGATGTGGAGGCCGCGGTCTCCGCGACCGGCTTCTCCCGCTTCCCGCTGCGGGCAGAGGACGGCCGGATCACCGGATATCTCCACGTCAAGGACGTGTTGGACTTCGTCGACCACGAGCCGACCACCCTGGTGCCCAAGTCCAAGATCCGCGGCCTACCCGAACTTCCCGTGGACGCCCGCTTGGACGAGGCCGTCACCGCCCTTCGCCGAGCCCAGAGCCATCTGGCCAAGGCAGTGGGCCCCGACGGCTCCGTCCGCGGCGTGGTGGCCTTGGAGGACCTGGTGGAGGAGTACGTGGGCACGGTTCGCGACGCTACCCACGTCCGCTGATCCCACCCATCGGCGCGCTGGCACGCAGCAAGATCTTCAGCCCAACACCCAAGGTCGTCCCGCGCGGGCACAACGGCCTGATTACGACATCTGGCGCGTATTGACGAAGACACGAGCGCTGTTAGCGTTCTCTGGCATCTTGTGACAAATCGCCGGGGGGCGAGGGGACGGACGCCAATGGGGCTGGGCGCCTTCTTCGCCGCGTTCCGCAGGCGGATCGTCGGCTGGCCGCTGCTGGCCATCGCGCTGATCGTGCTGGTCGTCGGCGGTTTTCTCGGCTGGAACAGCTTGTCGGACTACGTGCAGCGGCAGGCGAACGCACAGGCGGAGGGCTGCGTCAAGGGGCGCGTCGCGATGCGGGTGGTCGCCGAACCGAGCATCGCCGACGCGATCCGCAGGGCGGCGGTCGCCTGGAACGGCACCAACCAGGTCGTCAAGGACTACTGCGTACGGGCCGAGGTGACCGCGCTGGACTCGGCGACGGTGCTGTCCGGGCTGACGAAGGGTTGGGAGACCAACATCCTGGGCCCGATCCCGTCGGCGTGGATCACCGAATCCTCGGTGTGGGCGCACCGGCTGTCGGCGGAGAACAACGCGATCATCGGCTCGCAGCCGGAGTCGGTGGCCTACAGCCCGGTGGTGTTGGCGCTTCCTGCCGATGGCGCGGCGGCGGTCACGGTCTCCAGCGGTTTCCGCTGGCCCGACCTTCCTGATCTGACCTCCTCCGCCAACGGCTGGGCCAAGTTCAACCAGCCGGGCTGGGGTGCGTTCAAGGTCGCCTACCCCGACCCGGCGGCCAACCCGGCCACCGCGGTGACCATCGAGTCGGTGCTGGCGGCCGCGGGCGCGCAGACCGCTCAACCGCTGTCCGCGGACATGCTCACGAGGGAGCCGGTCGCCGACTTGCTCACCAGACTGGCCGACAACGCGCCACGGGAAGTCCCCGGCACCACCCGTGCGGCACTGGAGCAGTTGTCCACGGTCACATCGATGGCCACCGCGGGGACCGACGCGGTGCCGGTGTTCGAGGTGGACCTCTACCGCCGCAACCTCGGTCGCGACGGAGTCGCTGCACCGCAGGTCCCGCTGGTCGGCATCCCCGCCCAGGGCACTCACCCCATCGCGGACTTCCCGTACCTCGCGCTGGCCACCGAGGCAGGCGAGGAACACAGCGAGGCACTGGTGGTCGCCGCCCAGGGCTTCCGCGACTTCCTCGAGGAACCCGAGCAGCAGGCCACCCTGTCCAAGGTCTCCGGGGTCAGGACGCGGACGGGCAAAGACCACCCCGACCCCTCCCCCGGCATCCGCTGGGCCGACATCCCCCAACGCCTGGCGCCCGGCGACGCCATGCTCACCGCGCAACTGGCCACGGCGTGGTCCAACGCCGCCGCGGGCGGTCAGGCCGTGACCCTGCTGGTGGAAAGCTCCCGCGCCATGGCGGCATCGAGCGGCAGCAGGTCCACAATGGACTGGGCAAGAGCCGCGCTGCGCGCCCAGCTCGACAGTCGCGGCGAGCTGCGACTGTGGTCGTTCGCGTCCCCGGAGAACGGCAAGCCCTACCGCACACTGTCCGAGCCGCTGGCGATTCAGCAGAACCGCGCCGCGCTGACCACCGCGATCAACCGACTACAGGCCGCAGGCGGGGCACATCTGTACAGCAGCGTGCTGGCCGCCTACACCGCGGCCGCGGAGAGCTACCAGCCCAACCGCCGCAACCGCGTGATCGTGCTGACCACCGGCCGCAACGAAGACGGCACCAGCTTCGAAGGCCTGATCAGCAAGCTCACCCAACTCCGCTCCGGCGAGAAGAAACTGCCGATCACCGTCATCGGCATCGGCGAGGTCGCCAACCAAGCCGACCTCGAACGCCTCGCCAGAACCACCGAGGGCGAGTTCATTCCCGCCCCCGACGGCCCAGCCATCAGCACAGCCCTGACCAAAGCCCTCACCGGCTGAGTTGCGGGTCATCCCCTATGCGTTCGACGCCGGAGGATGGCCAATGGTGGATCGCCGTTTCCCGCGCGTGGTGGACCCGGTGCGTCAAGCCTGCGACATGGTCGTCGACGATGTGAGCCGCACCGCGGCTGTCGGACTCGAGGACCTCGGCGATCCGGTCCAGCGGCATGACGCTCGCGGGCTGCAACAGGCCGGAGCCTGCGTAGAAACGCAGCGCACTGGCCGTCAGTCCGCTGGAGCGGGCGAAAACGCCGATCGTGAGCAGCTCAGACGTGGACACCCGCCCATCATCGGGCTTCAGGCAACTTGAAGGTCAACCCGCCGTTTAAGCTCCCCCGCAGACACCTGCTCGTCGGCGTTGACCTCAAGGGAGCTTGAGGTTGCAGGCTGGGCGTATGAGTTCAACACAACCACCCACCATCGGGGTGACCGCAGCAGCGGAGAACGTCGAAGCGATCCGGGGGATCGTCGCGGAGGCGCAGACGGCGTTCAACACCAACGACGCCGAACTGCTGGTGAAACGGTTTGCCGCCAACGGCTCGGCGGTCAACGCGATGGGCGTTCAGGTCGACGGTCGGGACGCCCTGCTCGCGGCCGCCCGCAAGGGTTTCGCCGGGTTTCTCCGTGATGAACACGCCCGTTATGACGTCACGGACATCGTCTTCCTGCGGTCCGACATCGCGCTGGCACGCAAGGCCGCCCGAGCCACCACACCGGACGGGGAGTTGATCGACGCGGACCCGGCGATGGTCGCCCTCTACGTACTGGTAAAAGAGGATGGCCAATGGTGGATCGCGACCCGACAGAACACCTTGGTGTCCTCCTGAGCGCCCGTTCGGCGACCTGAACCCGCCGGAGGGGTCCAGGTCGCCGAAACGTGTGCTTCAGGACCGGTAGGCGTCCAGGGGCGGGCAGGAGCAGACCAGGTTGCGGTCGCCTTTGGCGCCGTCGATGCGGCGGACGGCGGGCCAGGCCTTCTTCTCGGCGACGCCCGCGGGGAAGGCGGCCTGCTCCCGCGTGTAGGGGTGGTCCCATTCGCCCGCGAGGCTCGCGACGGTGTGCGGGGCGTTGCGCAGCGGGTTGTCGTCGGCGGGCCACTCCCCCGCGCCGACCTTGGCGATCTCGCCGCGGATGGCGATCATGGCGTCACAGAAGCGGTCCAGCTCGGCCAGGTCCTCGCTTTCGGTGGGCTCCACCATCAGGGTGCCCGCCACCGGGAACGACATCGTCGGGGCGTGCAGGCCGTAGTCGGCCAGCCGCTTGGCCACATCGTCGACGGTGACGCCGGTGTCCTTGGTGATGCCGCGCAGGTCGAGGATGCACTCGTGGGCGACGAAGCCGCCCTCTCCGGTGTAGAGCACCGGGTAGTGCTCATCCAGCCGCCGCGCCACGTAGTTGGCGGCGGCGACCGCGGTCAGCGTGGCGCGGCGCAGGCCGTCGCCACCCATCATGCGGACGTAGGCCCAGGAGATGGGCAGGATCGAGGCGCTGCCCCAGGGCGCGGCGGCGATCGGGCCGACACCGGTCTCCGGGCCTGCCAGCGGCTGCAACGGGTGGTTGGGCAGGAACGGCGCGAGGTGCTCGCGCACGCCGATCGGGCCGACGCCGGGTCCACCGCCACCGTGCGGGATGCAGAACGTCTTGTGCAGGTTCAGGTGCGAGACGTCCGAACCGAACTTGCCCATCCTGGCCAGGCCGATCAACGCGTTGAGGTTGGCGCCGTCCACGTAGACCTGCCCGCCCGCCTCGTGCACGAGTTCGCAGACCTCGCTGACGGTGTCCTCGTACACGCCGTGCGTGGACGGGTAGGTGATCATGATTGCGGCCAGGTCGTCGCGGTGTTCGTCCACGACGGTCCGCAGGTGCCCGAGGTCGATGTTGCCCTTGTCGTCGCAGCGGACCACCACGACGCGCATGCCCGCCATGACGGCGCTGGCCGCGTTGGTGCCGTGCGCGCTGGAGGGGATGAGGCAGATGTCGCGGGCTTCCTGACCGCGGCTGCGGTGGTAGGCGCGGATGGCCAGCAGGCCTGCGAACTCGCCCTGGCTGCCCGCGTTGGGCTGGATGCTCACCGCGTCGTAGCCGGTGATCTCGCCCAGCCAGTGCTCCAGGTCCTTGACCAGCTTCAGCAGGCCACCGGCCTGCTCCGCGGGCGCGAAGGGGTGCAGCTGGGAGAACGCGGGCCAGGTGATCGGCTCCATCTCGGCGGTGGCGTTGAGCTTCATCGTGCAGGAGCCCAACGGGATCATGCTGCGGTCCAGCGCGATGTCCTTGTCGGACAGGCCCCGCAGGTAACGCAGCAGCCCGGTCTCCGAGCGGTGGGTGTGGAACACCGGGTGCGTCAGGTACTCGCTGGTGCGGCGAAGCTGCTCGGGCAGCCGGTCGTCGGTGTCCTGGTCGAGAACGTCCACATCGGACACCTCGACGCCGAAGGCCTGCCACACCAGACCGAGGTGCGAGCGAGTGGTCGTCTCGTCACAGGCGACGCCGACGTGATCGGAGTCGACAAAGCGCAGGTTCACGCCGCGGTCGCGGGCTGCCCTGACGATGTCCGTCGCCCGACCCGGCACCCTGGCCAGCACCGTGTCGAAGAAGGTGTCGTGCACGACCTCGACACCACCGGAGCGAAGCCCGGCGGCGAGGACGGCGGCCATGCGGTGGGTGCGGACCGCGATGTTCCGCAGTCCGTCGGGGCCGTGGTAGACGGCGTACATGGAGGCGACGACGGCGAGCAGCACCTGCGCGGTGCAGATGTTGCTGGTCGCCTTCTCCCGGCGGATGTGCTGCTCGCGGGTCTGCAGCGCCAGCCGGTAGGCGAGGTTCCCGTCGGCGTCGGTGGACACACCGACCAGGCGACCAGGCAGCTGGCGCTCCAGGCCTTGGGCGACGGCCAGGTACCCGGCGTGCGGTCCGCCGAAGCCCATCGGTACGCCGAAGCGCTGGGTGGTGCCGACGGCGACATCGGCGCCGAATTCGCCGGGCGCGGTGAGCAGGGTGAGCGCCAGCAGGTCCGCGGCGACGACGGCCTTGGCGCCGCGCTCGTGGACCTGTTCGACGAGCGCGCGGAAGTCGCGGACGGTGCCGGAGTCGCCAGGGTAGGACAGCAGCACGCCGAAGAAGTCGCCATCGGGAAGGCCGTGCTCCAGGTCGGCGCGGACGACCTCGATGCCCAGCGGTTCGGCGCGGGTCTCGATCACGGCGAGGGTCTGCGGGAAGGTGTCGGCGTCGACCACGAACCGGGCGGACTTGGAGCGGCCTGCCCGGCGGATCAGCGTCATCGCCTCGGCGGCCGCGGTGCCCTCGTCCAGCATGGAGGCGTTGGCGGTGGGCAGGCCGGTCAGGTCGGCGACCATGGTCTGGAAGTTCAACAGGGCCTCGAGCCTGCCCTGCGAGATCTCCGGCTGGTACGGCGTGTAGGCCGTGTACCAGGCCGGGCTCTCCAGCACGTTGCGCAGGATCACCGGCGGGGTGTGGGTGCCGTAGTAGCCGAGGCCGATCATCTGGACCAGTACCTCGTTGCGGTCGGCCAACCACTTGAGCTCGGCCAGCGCCTCCGCCTCGGTGGCCGCGGTGGGCAGGCCCAGGCTCAGGTCACGCTCACGGATGCCCGCGGGCACGGTGCGCTCGGCGAGTTCCTCCAGCGAACCGACGCCGATGGTGTCCAGGATGCGGGCGACGTCCGCGGCGCGCGGGCCGACGTGCCGGTCGGCGAAGGGGGTGCCGTGCTCCAGTGCCGCCAGCGGGATGCGGTCATTGCTCGCTGCCATATCTACCCAATACCCATCATCCGGGTGCCTGCGGCACGTGTCGAGGCGGTCGGGCTCGCGAGGGTCCTACCTCGCTCGCCCTCCCCCTCTGTCCGTGCCCACGCTGGGTAGGCGCCTGAGAGCTTCACCGGACAAGCCGGCTTGCACCGTCGGCGGGATGGCCCGTGTCGGGCCCTCCGCTTTCCAGAGGTGTCTGTTCCGAGCGGTCCTTGCTGCCTGAGAGGTTCCGGGGAGGAGTTGCTCCTTCGGCGCCGACTCACCTGCCTAGTCGGGCTCTCCCGCTCGGAGTACGACTACAGCGCAACTGTACCTCTCATTGCGCCTTCAACCAGCACCGCCGTGCCCGAGTTAACGATGCTGTTTCAGCCGATCCGGCGGGCCTGACGGCGGCGGGACAGCTCGTCGTGAGTGTGCGCGACGATCTCGGCTCCGTCGGCGGGTTCGGACGGGAAGTCGTGAATGGTGCCGCTGATCTCCCGCATGGCGCCGCTGACGGCGATGCCGAACACGCCCTGACCGCCCTGGAGCAGATCCACGACCTCTTCCGGCGAGGTGCACTCGTAGACCGTGGTGCCGTCGCTGAACAACGTGATCTTGGCGAGGTCCTGCACCCCGCGGCGGCGGAGGTGGTCGACGGCTACCCGGATGTTCTGCAACGAGACGCCCGTGTCGAGCAGTCGCTTGACGACCTTGAGGACGAGCAGGTCCTTGAACGAGTACAGCCGCTGGCTGCCGGATCCCGACGCGCTGCGAATCGAGGGGACCACCAAGCCGGTCCGCGCCCAGTAGTCCAGTTGCCGGTAGGTGATACCGGAAATCTGGCAGGCCGCGGGGCCTCGGTAGCCAACGAGCTCGTTGGGCAGCGACTCGTCAGGAAACAGCTCGCCTTGCTCGCTGGTAGCCCGGCTCGGCGTTTCCTCGACCATACGTGCCTCCCCTCGACCGGCCAGGCGGCCGGCGACGCGTGATCCGCGTTCCGCCGGGAGTGACGAAACGTGGTCACGAGCAGGTGCCGATGTGAATGACATCGACGCGATTCACCCAGGAACGACGGTAAGACTGCCCGGCAGGCAGGTCAACGCGACGCGCGGAGAGTCGCCGGGTTGAAGCTCAACTTGATGTCGAGCAACGGGAAAGCGTTCCCCCGTTCGGACGCCACGAGGGGGTGAGACTCACCGTGAGCACCCGAATACAGCGGTAACCCTGCGCCACCGCCCCCACAAAACATGATCTTCTTTCGATACGTTCAAGATCGCCTTGGCGTGTTCGACGTCACCACTACCCAGCCCCTCGGCGCCTGCCCCGCCGCGCCTGTGCCTGCCACGCAGCCTTCATACCGGCCGAAGCGCAAGTGCTGACAGAAGCCGCGCATCACGGGCTCGACGTGCTCAGCAGTCCTGTCGCGTCCGCAGCCGCATCGACCACCCAGCGCGGCGCACCGGGAGCTATGCCATTTTGCCGACAAGTACTCCGCCAGAAGCAACACCCGACAGGCAAAACCCATGAGGTCGCCGCAGGACGACAACATGCGCCCCTGCTGGCGCATCATGACGACGTAGGACGACATCATGACGGCCTGGGAGAGCTTGGCCGGGCGCCCCCGAATCGACGGTACGCGCAGGTCGATGAGGAGACGTGGAACGACACGATCGCGGATCTCGTGCAGTCGGTCGTCGTCCGGCGTCAGCTCACAACCAGCCCCGCGCCGTCACTCCCGACCACACGGCGGTTGGGCTGCTGACCGCGAAACAGGGCTCAACGCGTTCGGCACAGCCCAGCAGCGATCGAGTTCCACGTCGCGCGGGCTGGAGGTGGGGCGGAGTTGGGTTGGACGCGATGGGTCCAGCGCGATGGGTCCAGCGCGATGGGTCCAGCGCGATGGATGAGCCAGCGCAATGCCGTGCAACGGGCTGAAGATCCAGGAGGTCTGGAGGGACGGCTACGAGACCTTCTACGGCATGACCGTGGCGGGCTTCCCGAACACGTTCATCCCGAATGCGGTGGTGTGGTCGGTGGCCAGGAACAACGGCGGTCGCTACCGAACAGCCAGGTCGAGGACCATCCCGTCCGCGAGAGCAGCCGCAGGTATTGGTGGCACTGAAGCGGGAGGGCGACCGCAGCTGCGTGGCGGGATGCGCTGCGCTGCCTTGGCAAGCTGCCATAGCGGTCCTGGTGACCGCGTGGCTGGGAGGCGGTCAGGTGTCGGCGCCGCGGAAGTCTTCTGGGGAGACCGAGTCGAGGAACTCGCGGAACTTCTCGACTTCGTCTTCCTGCTCGTCGGGGATGATCAGGCCCGCTTCGGCCAGGACCGACTCGTCGGCGTGGATGGGCACGCCCGCGCGAAGGGCCAAGGCGACGGAGTCGCTGGGGCGGGCGGAGACGCGGAGGTCGCCGTCGAAGATGAGCTCGGCGAAGAAGGTGCCTTCCTGGAGGTCGGTGATGCGGACCTGTTGGAGTTGGCGGCCGAGGGCCTCGATGACGTCCTTGAGGAGGTCGTGGGTCAGGGGGCGGGCGGGGCGGACACCCTGCTGCTCCAGGGCAATGGCGGTGGCCTCCACCGAACCAATCCAGATCGGGAGGTAGCGGTCGCCCTCCGTCTCACGGAGAAGCAGGATCGGCTGGTTGGCAGGCAGTTCGACCCGCACACCGACTACACGCATTTCGCTCATCGGGCCTCGCCTCCTCCAGCTTCTTCTCTCAACCACCGGGCGGGCCCCGGTGTTCCCACCTAATGAGGATCGCTCACCGACACCTCTGACGCTACCCGCCAGGCGTGGCGAACGCTTGCCATCGCCGCTATTCCTTAGCTGTGATCACACTCAGGCATCAAGCGTGACAACCCGGTGGCGAGATCGTCAACCGCCGGTGACACGTCGCAACCCGGACTTGACCAGGATGGTGTGCAGCGTTACGGACAACCGGGCCAATTCGCGCACGACTTCTTCGGCTCTGGCCCTGGCGTCCGGGTCGCGTTGTCGAGCCAGCGGCGTCACCAACTGCTCCAGCAGGCCGACCTCGCGATCCGCCGCGGCGCGGAACGCGCGGAGGTGACGCGGTTCGAGGCCGTAGTCGGTCAGTGCCCGCACGGTGGCCGCGATGCGCACGTCGTCGGGGCTGTAGAAACCGGCCGGTCCGGGTCGGATCAGGCCGTACTGCTCCAACTCGACCAGCACCGGAGGATCCAGTTCCGCTTCCGCCAGCAGTTCCTCGCGGGTGATGCGGATATCGCCGCTGGGCGCGAAGTCCTCCGTCGCGGGAAGTCCGTCCACCGCCACCAGCCGACGCGGCACCTTGGCCGTCGGGGTGGCGGGCTGTAAGCCCCGGTCGATGGCGTCCAGCTGCTCCTTGATGACCTTCAGCGGAAGGTAGTGGTCCCGCTGGGCGCCGAGCACGAACCGCAGTCGCTCCACATCGGCCGGGCTGAACTGCCGATAGCCGGATGTGGTGCGCGCGGGCCGAACCAGGCCCTCCGACTCGAGGAAACGGATCTTGGAAATCGTGACCTCGGGAAAATCGGGGCGAAGCTGAGCAAGGACGGTGCCGATGCTCAGCCCCCCACCTGCGTCCGGCAGTCCGGCCACTCCGCCCTGCCCTAGGCCCCGTTCGGACCGGTCAGAAAAACGAGGCGGAACTTGCCGATCTGCACCTCGTCGCCGTTGGCCAGCACCGCGGTGTCCACCGGCTCGCGGTTGACGTAGGTCCCGTTCAGGCTGCCCACGTCCACCACGACGAAGTCCGAGCCCTCGCGGCGGAACTCCGCGTGGCGACGGGAGACCGTCACGTCGTCGAGGAAGATGTCGCTATCGGGATGACGGCCCGCGCTCGTGGTGTCCCTGTCGAGCAGGAAGCGGGAACCCGCATTGGGTCCGCGCTTGACGACCAGCAGCGCCGCACCGGCGGGAAGCGACTCGACGCCGGAGACATTGGGCTCGGCGGGGGCGGCGGTTCCCTCGGCGTCGGCAAGGAAATCGGCCCGAAAGACCGACGTGGACTCCGTGGCGCGCTCCGGCGGAACGCCGGGCCCCTCGTTCGTGCTCACCTGAGCATCCCTCCTGCTGCGTCGTGCTCAGCCAGCCGTCACTGACCGTGCTCCCAAAGTACCCTGCGTGCCTTGACCACCGGCGGCCGGGCCAAGATCCGTTGAACCGCGGGTGTCCCGCCCGTCAAGATCGACGGGACACCCGGCTCAACGCCGCCCGGCCGGGTCTAGTTCCCGGTCAGCGTCTGGTAGGCCGCGTAGTCCAACAGGTTGCCCACCGCGTCCGGGTCGGACGGACGCAGCTCGAACAGCCAGCCGTCGGCGAGAGGCTGCTCGTTGATCGTCTCAGGCGCGGTCACGACCGCGTCGTTGATCGCGGTGATCTCACCCGAGACGGGCGCGTAAATCTCCGAGACGCTCTTGGTCGACTCGACCTCGCCAACGGACTCGCCTGCCTCGACGGTCGCGCCGACCTCGGGAAGCTGCACGAAGACGATGTCGCCAAGCTGCGCCTGCGCGTAGTCGGTGATCCCGATGCGCAGGGCGTCGGCGTCCACCGGCTTCACCCACTCGTGCTGGTCGGTGTACTTCAAGTCCTCAACCACTTGAGCGTTCTCCCTCTGTGCTTTCCACCGGGCCTCAACCGGAGGGGCGGGCGTATCTGTGCTCTCGCACCGGTCGCAGGGCGGTGATCACCACCCGGTCGGCCTGGTCGACGGCAACGCTGCCGCCGGATCGCTCAACAGTGTCCACTACGCCACCTGGGATGTTGAGCGCGGCTGCCAGTGTCGGCGGGTCGCCGATGGCAACCATCTCGTAGGGTGGGACGAGCCGCTGTCCGTCCAGTTCGACGGCGCCGGGCGAGCCGCTGAAAGCCGAATCCACCCCGACCCGGATGGCGCCGATCTGCACCGCCTCCGCGCCTGCCGCGCGCAACTCCTGGAGCGCGTCCAACAGCACCTCAGCAGTGATCTTGCGCTGCGGGTCCACCAGGCGGATGCGCAGGCCGGGCCCGGACGCGGGCAGGGTGCCCGCCAGTACGCCCAGCGTCTCGGCGCGGCGGCGGGCCTGCTCCAGCGCGGCGGCCGAGGAGTCGCCGCTGGCTTCCAGCCTGCGCAGCGCGGCCTCGGACTCGTCGATCTCCTTGCGCAGCGCGGCTTCCCGCTGCTGCAGGCCGTCCAACAACACCACCAGGTCCTGCGGTCGCGCCTCGGCCAGCGAGTCGCCGGTCTGGGTGCGCCGGACCTGAGTGGCGATGGCGATGCCGAGCAGCAGGCACAGCACCGCGATCAGGGCCGAGTTCCGGTTCATGATCAGGCCTTGAAGAGGTGGCGGCGGATGGCGGCGGCATTGCCGAAGATGCGGATGCCCAGCACGACGACCACGGCGGTGGACAGTTGCGCGCCGACGCCGAGTTGGTCACCCAACAACACGATCAGCGCCGCCACCAACACATTGGAGATGAAGGACACCACGAAGACCTTGGCGTCGAAGATCTTCTCCAGTTGCGCGCGCAGACCACCGAACACCGCGTCCAGCGCCGCGACCACCGCGATGGGCAGGTAGGGCTGGAGCCACGCGGGGACCGACGGGTCCAGCCACAGACCGAGGACGATGCCGATCGCGAGCGCGACGAGTCCGATCACCGGCCACCTCCGGGACTGGCGACGTGCAGTGGGGCGGGGGTGGCGGCGGGCAGCCGCAACTCCTCGGCCCGTTCGATGCGGAACACCGTGCCATAGACCTGGGTGAACGCGGAGAAGCGGCCGTAGCCGTCGGTGTTGACCAGCCGGGTGTGCAGGTCGTTGGGTGCACCGAGGACGTCGAACACGTACGGCTTGGGCACCGGCCGGTTGTCCACCAGCATCGCGCCGCCTGCCTGCCGCACCGTGGCGCGGGGTTGCAGCCGCACTCCCCCGATGGCGATCGCCTCGGCCCCCGCCGACCACAGCGAGTTCACCAGCAGCTGGAGGTCGCGGTCCAGGACGTTCTGCTTGTCCGGCTCGTCGACGGTGACGCGCAGCCCCGGACCATGCACCGGCACGGCCGCCACCGCGGCCTCAAGGCGCCGCAGTTCGGCCAGCGCCGCCGATCCCTGGGCGTCGCCGCTGAGCGCCTCGCGGCGCGCTTTGGTGACCTGGCCGTCGAGTTCGATCGCCCGAGCCGACAGGGCATCGGTGTCGGTGCGGGCGGTGCGCACGTCCTCGACAAGGCTGCGTCGAATCTCCTCGGCGCCGGGGGCGCGCTGCGCGGCGTCCTGCGCCGCGACGGCCAGCACCAGTCCCAGCACCAGGACACCGCCTGCCAGCCACGCCCGCTGACTGCGCGGCGCGGGCTTGCCGCCGCGGCGGCGCGCGGCTTCGGCGTATCCGGGGTCGAAGTGGTCACCGAGCAGCCCGCGCAGCAGCGAAATGCCTTCGCTGAACGGTTTGCGGTGTTCTGGCTGCACCCGTGCACTGTCTCCCGAGGTCAAACCCGTGAGTGGCAACCGAGGTCGAAGCCTTGATTGCCACTCACGGGTGTTTACCAGGGCGGACCCTACAACACCTGGTGTGTCAGGTGATCTGGTTGCCGTCCCAGCCGCCCTGTTCGACGGTGCGGCCCGGGGTGAACCACCAGTGCTGGATCTCGCCGTTCTCGCCGCGGGCGAACACGTGCTGCTGCGGGTCGTAGATGAACGACGTGAGCGGTCCGGTGATCTTCGGCCCAGTCCAGAACTCCTCGGTGAGCTGCCAGGTGTGCACATCCCAGGCCCAGTGCTTGAGGCTGCCGTCGGCGGTGCGGGCGAAGACGTGCTGCTGCTCGTCCTTGAAGTTGAAGCCGGTCGGGGTGCCTACGAAAGCGCCGCCCCAGTTGTCGGTCTTGGGCACCTGGCCGGGCTCCCAGTACCAGTGCACCAGCGTGCCGTCGAGGCCGCGGCCGAAGACGTGCTGCTGGTTGCGCCAGGAGTAGCCGAACGGGTCGGCGGTCAGCGCCGGGCCCTGCCAGCTGTCCTCCACCATGCCGCTCAGGGGCTGGTCGGAGTACCAGTGGCGCAGCGTGCCGTCCGCGGAGCGGGCGAAGACGTGAAGCTGCTGATCGCCGTAGTGGAACACGGTGGGGTTGCCGACGATGGGGTTGCCGCGGACGGCGCTGCGGACGTTCTGGCCGGGCTCCCAGGCCCAGTGCACCAGCTTGCCGTCGACGCCGCGGGCGAAGACATGTTGCTGGCCCTTCCAGGAGTAGGCGACCGGGTCGCCCGCGATCCCGGGGCCGTCCCAGACGTCGGTGTAGATCTTCCAGGTCGGCGCGTCGAAGAACCAGTGCGCGAGCCTGCCGTCGGCGGTGCGACCGAACACGTGTTGCTGCTCGTCGCGGTAGTTGAAGCCGGTCGGCGTGCCGACAAACGCACCGCCCCAGTTGTCGCTCTTGACGGGCAGCCCGGGCTCCCAGAAGCCGTGCACCAGGCTGCCGTCGGCAGCGCGGGCGAAGGTGTGCTGCTGGTTTCGCCAGGTGTAGGACAGCGGGCCCGCGAAGGTCTTCGTGGTCTGGGCGATCCAGGCGCCGAGGTCGTCGACGCGGCTCTGAGTCGCGGTGTTGCGGGTCTCGGTCTCGCCGAGACAGCCGCCCTGCCACGAGGTGTGATTGACACCCACCAGCGCGGTGCCCAGCAGACCGGGACCGCCCGCGTCACCCTTGCAGACGCCGCTTCGCTCGGTGCTGCCCTTGATCTCCAGCAGGTTGCCTGCGACGGCCTGCGTGGTGAACGTGGCGCTATGCGCCTTGTCCGGCACCCATTCCGTCGCGGTGCGGCCGTAGCCCACCACCCGCAGCACGTCACCCGCCTTGGCGGCGGTCGGTGAGATGGCGACCGGTGCGATGTCGGTGATCGGGTAGTCCAGCCTGGCGAGCACCACGTTGCGGTCCGCCCGCGGCTCCAGGTGCTGCACCCGCGCGACGTGGCCGGTGTTCGCCGACAGGGACGTTCGGCCCACGGTGACCGTGGTGGCCTGCGGCGGCGCTCCCGCGATGACGCCCGTGCCGAAGCAGGACGTCGCGGTGATCACCCACTCCGGCGCGACCAGGGCACCGGTGCAGGCCCGGACGCCGGGACCGACGTCGAGTTTGGCGACGAACCGCAGCGCGTCATCGGTGACCGGGCTGCCGCCGCTGATCGCCTGCGCCGAACCGCCCGCCACCAGGCTGAGCACGGTCGCCGCGGCGAGCACACCGGCGAGGTTTCTTCGTGACACATGACCCCCTTGTGGACATGAGGGGGTGCCGCACGCGACGGATTACCCGAGCAGACCACCCCAGACCGGACTTCGCACAGTTGTATTGCGACGACCGGGCAGGGATACGTTAAGCAGGCCTGACCAGGAAATCCAGCGCCGAACGGCGTTACTCGGTGTGGGTCAGGGCATATGCCGTTTGGCCGCGGATACCGCACCGCTGACCTGCACCACGTAGAGCACCCCGGACCACAGGTACAGCGCCGCTCCCCAGCCGGTGAAGGCGTAGCCGAAGGCCTGGGCGATATCGGAGAACGGGTAGTCGCCGTGGGCGAGCAGGAGCAGCGGGAAGGCGTAGAGCAGGTTGAACGTGGCGGCCTTGCCCAGGTAGTGCACCTCGGGTGGGGCGAACCGGTACCGGCGCAGCAGAAGCAGGCACAGGCCGAGGACGAGATCGCGGCCCAGCAGCACCAGCACCACCCACAACGGCACGATGTCGCGCACCACGAACGCGATCAGCGTGGAGGCGATGTAGAGCCGGTCGGCTGCGGGATCGAGCAGGGCGCCGAACCGGCTGGTCTGGTTCAGCCAGCGGGCCAGCTTGCCATCGAGCCAGTCGGTGATCGCGCTGACCACCAGCACGACCAGTGCGAGCAGGTCGGCCTTGGGCACCAGCAGCAGGTACAGGAACAGCGGCACCCCGGCCAGCCGAAGCAGGCTCAACACATTCGGCACGGTCCAGAAGCGATCGGACACCACAAGTCCCCCGGTGTCCGGACCGTCGTGTCTCACCGTGCTCATCTCGCCGCGCACCCCGTATCTTCCGCCGCTGTCACGCCTGGTCAGCGTGCCATACCCCCGGCGTGCTCAGTGGGTGCGCCGCGTGTGGCCGCCGATCAGCGGCGGGTCATGCTCCAACCCCTGCGCTGTAGCTCGTCGCTGGTCAGCAGCACGGGACGGCCCCTGTCGTCGACACCCGCCCAGCGGGCGCGGCCATAACCACTCTCCAGCACGTACGCATGGCCTCTGCTCCAGACCACGCTGCATGGCGCGGTCGGCAGGCTGCGCACCCCCTGCCGAGATGAGGTCTCTTCGTCGACTGCCTGTGTGTCCGTACTCATCGTTGAGTAGCACCTCCACCTATCCTGTCGGATGTGGGCTTCATCCCGTTAACCGTGACAGGCAAATTGTCCGGCGTGTAATGCCGATCCTTACGCGTCGCCACGCCAACCGGGTCAAATTCGTCGCCGAAAGGCACAAAGGTGACAGGTTCGACCGAACGCCTTGACCGATACTGACAACGCAGCTCAGCGGGGTCGTGACACGCCCGACCGCGTGATCAAGCGTGTAACGTGGAGATCAACTACGCATTGCGGCAATTGATCACCAATACGCTTATGCGCGTTTCTACACAGATTTGTACACAGATTTGGCACGCACTCTGTTGAAAAGCAGATCACGGTGATCTCAAGAACGGCTTGAGGCATGCTGAACTCTTCAAGCGGCGTGCGGCAAACGGTTGCTCATGAGCGGTAAACGGCATGAAGATTCAGTCGGTCCCCGCGACGAGCGGTTCCAGCCTCAACTGCTCGTGCAGGCGCTGCACCACACCCATCGCGACACGGTCGTTGAACAGGGCCAGCCAGGCGCCGTCGGAGTTGCGCTGCATGACCTCGCCGCGGCCGCTGCGGTCGACCAGCGGGGCCTGTTCGGTGTCGGGCAGCCTGCGGACGATCTGGTACGGCAGCCGGTCGAGTCGGACGGCGGTGCCGAACTCGGATTCCAGCCGGTGGGCGGCCACCTCGAACTGCATCGGGCCGACGGCGGCGAACACCGGCGCCCCGTCGCCGCGGCGGTCCGAGCGCAGCACCTGCACCACGCCCTCCTGTTCCATCTGCGTGATGCCCTTGCGGAACTGCTTGGCCCGACCGAGGTCGACCGGGCGCACCACCGCGAAATGCTCGGGCGCGAAGCTGGGCAGGCCGGGGTATTCCACCGCGGGTTTGCCGGTGTAGAGCGTGTCGCCCACGCCGAGCGCGGCGGCGTTGACCAGGCCCACCACATCTCCGGGGTAGGCGATGTCGAGAGTGGCGCGGTCGCGGCCGAACACCTGCTGGGCGTACTTGGTGGCGAAGGGTCGTCCGGTCTGGCCGTGGGTGACGACCATGCCGCGTTCGAACTTCCCCGAGCACACCCGGACGAAGGCCAGCCGGTCGCGGTGGGCCTTGTCCATGCCGGTCTGCACCTTGAACACGAACCCGGAGAACGGCGCCTCCAGGTCGCGTTCCGAGCCCGCCGCATCGGATCGCGGGGTCGGGCGTGGCGCAAGTGCGACAAGGGTGTCGAGCAATTGGCGGACCCCGAGGTTCAACACACCCGCGCCGAAGAGCACCGGGGTGGCCTTGGCGGCCAGGAACGCGCCGAGGTCGAAGTCGCCGCCCATCTCGCCGACGAGTTCGGCCTCCTCGCAGGCCCGCTGCCAATCGGCGGTGAGTTCGGCGGGGACCTGGTCGGCAGGGATGCGCTCCTCCTCGGCGACGGTGGCGCCGCCGGTGGTCCGGTGAAAGCGCAGGAAGTCGCCGCTGGCGCGCTCCAGCACGCCGTGGAACTCGCCTGCGACGCCGACCGGCCAGGTCAGCGGCATGGGCTGGAGGCCGATGCGCTCGGTGATCTCGTCACACAGCGCCAGCGGCTCCTGGCCGGGGCGGTCCCACTTGTTGATGAAGGTGATCACCGGGATGCCGCGGTGGCGGCAGACGTCGAACAGCTTCAGCGTCTGCGGCTCAAGACCCTTGGCGGCATCGAGCAGCATGACGGCCGAGTCGACCGCGGCGAGCACGCGATAGGTGTCCTCGGAGAAGTCGGCGTGGCCGGGCGTGTCCAGCAGGTTGATCACACTGTCCTGGTAGCCGAACTGTAGGGCCGCGGAGGTGATGGAGATGCCGCGGGCCTGCTCCATTTCCAGCCAGTCGGAGACCACGCCCTTGCGGCCCGCCTTGCCGTGCACCGCGCCCGCCTCGGCGATCACCCGTGCGTGCAGGGCCAGCGCCTCGGTGAGCGTCGACTTGCCCGCGTCAGGGTGGCTGATCACAGCGAAGGTCCGTCGCCGACCGGCCTCGGTGAGCACCTCTGCCGGATTTGCTTCCGCCGTTGTGATGGTCCGCTCCTGCCTCGATTGCCCGGCTCCGCCTCAAAGTCCAGTGTGGACGGCGGGTCGCGCGGTGAAGCGACGGCCGGTGACCGGCCAATCCTACCTCTTACCGTGCGGGTACTTCCCGGTGTACGGCACGTGAACAGACCCGCCGGTGTTTCGCAGATCACGTCCACTTTCCCGTGTGATCAGTCACAGGCCCAGGTCAGAGCGTTGCAACGTGATCACCCGCCTCGTTACGGAGGTTAGGTTGAGCGACACGATCCGATGAGCGCCTGCGAGTGAACCAGGGAGCGTTGAGTGACAATCGTCGTGAACCCCAGTCCCCCCGCCGAGCGTGGGGCCTCCCGGCTGAGCAGATTGGCGGCCGCGGCCTCCAGCGCAGCCGGTGGACGTGGTTCGGTGGCGGTGGTGCGTGGTTTCGGCCGCAACTGGCGCCAGCAGGCCAAGACATTGCGCAGCACCTTGCACGATCAGGGCGTCGGCGCGGTCGAGGTCACCCCGATGACCGCGGGCGGTCTCCCGGATGTCTCCGCCGTGGTGGACCTGGCGGGCTCGGGCTCCCCCGACGCGCACCGGCTCGCCGCGCGTCTAGGGGTGCCGATCATCGCGCTGGGCACGCAGACCACCGAGCAGCACCATGACGTGATCGGCCTGCGCATGGGTCGTGGCCAGGACATCGCCTTCGACCGGGTCACCCTGGTTCCGGACGGCCCCGGGGTGCTGCTGCTGTCCTGGGACGGCGGTCAGGCCGACGTCGGCGAGTTGTCGGTGACCCTGCACGAAGGTCGGCTGCAGGCCGGCTCGCTGATGTGCGACTACCTGCGGGTGGAGCGGGTCAGCGGCCAGTTCCGGGTTCTGCGTGACGGGATGCCGGTGTCGGAGTTGGACGGCGCTCTCGAACTCAGCGCCGAACCTCGGCACTACCCGGTGCTGCTGATCGGCGCCTGAGCTTCAAGGAACTCGCGCAGCGGCCCGATGTGCCGGTCCTGTCGGTCCCACCTGGCCAGCAGATCCTCCAGCAGGTGCCGTTCCGCGATCGGCTGTCCGCGCCGGTAGGCCCTGATCACGGGGTGAATGAACGCGCTCTCGGCGGCACGTCCCGGTTCGGGGTGCCGCCGGATGGCGAACACGTCCGGGTGCTCGGCTCTCCCCCACCGCAGCGCGACGGTCAGCAGCAGTTCGGCGTCGGCGAAGCGGGCGAGCGCGTAGTCCTCCGGCAGGTCCTCGTACCGCTCGGGGTGGCCCGCCTCCCAGCGGATGGCGTCGCAGAGGTATTCGAACTGGGTCCACAGCGCCGAACTGTGGTTGACGCGCTCGAGGATGGATTCGGCCAGGCCTTCAGGGTCGGCGGGTAGCGGTTCAGGGCGCAGCGGGGTGTTCTCATAGCGCTCGAGGAGCAGCCGGGACAGGGTGCGCAGGTTGTAGCGGAAGCCGTCGATGAACGCCGAGGACGCCCGCTTGTGGTCGCGCGACTGCGCCAGCGTGCCTGCGAAGTACATTCCGTCCACTGTGGACTGCCAGTCCGGGCCGAGCGCGGGAATGCGGCTGCACGGCAGCACCATCCCCGGTCGAATGTCCCGGTCGAAGATCGAGGTGTCCATGCGGAAGCCGGTGCAGCGCAGCACCGCGTCATAGTCGAGTTCCTCGCGTTCCCCGTCGGCGTGGGTGTAGGTGATCGACACCCGGTAGCCGTCGCCGTCAGGGCGGATCTCGTCGATCACGCAGTCCAGCACCGAGTGCAGCGTCTTGAACTGGTAGCTGTCCAGCAGGGCACCGTACATGCCGCGCACGTCGCCGGGATGTTTGGTGTTCCAAGCCAGGCGCAGCGGGCGCGGACTGGCGAGGTGGATCATCGCGGCGTGCCCGAGCATCGCGTGTGCCGTCTCGAACGCCGAGTTCCCCTTGCCGATGACCAGCACCTTCTTTCCGCGGTACCGCTCGGGATCGGTGTGGAGGTCCTCGTAGCCGACGGCATGTTCGATGCCCTTGATCGGCGGGACGTAGGGCTGCTGCCAGCCGGTCGCGATCACCACGCAGTCGGCCCGGTACCGATCACCGGTGGTCTCCACCTCGAAACCGCGCCGGATCGCGGTGACCCGTTGGCCGAACCGCACGGGCAGGTCATGTGCGCGGTGGAAGTCCTCGAGGTAGCGCAACAGATCGTCGACGTGCGGGAAGTACTCCCGGCTGTAGTGCGGGAAAAGCAGGTCCGCGCGGTGGTTGAGCAGCGAGTTCCAATCCCAGCGCAGGCGGATCTCCGGGTCGTCGCTGTCGACGTGCACTTTGTTCAGCGAGATCAGTCTGCGGTGGCGGGGGAAGTGTCGGAGGAACGCGCCGACCGCCGGTTCGCCTTCGAGCACAACGTGATCGGCGCCCGCCTGGGAGAGGAAGTAGGACAGCTGCAGACCCGCGGGCCCCGCCCCGACAATCACGATCTTGCGGCGCCTGTCCATAGTCACAGAATGTATTGCTACGCTCACCCTTCGACAAGCCACAATCCGGCAAACCGCCCAGGTGGGAGCAAAGGTGAACGAGTATCGCGGTGCGCCGCCAACGTTCGGGGTCGAGGAGGAGTACCTCCTGGTCGATCCGGACAGCCGAGCCGCAGCGCCGCGATCGGCTGCCGTGCTGCGGCGGGTGGCGCCCGTGCTTGGCGACCTGGCGACCATGGAGCTGACCCAGTACCAGGTGGAGGGCCGCACACCGGTCTGCACGAAGCTGCCCGAACTGGCCGCTGAACTCGACCGGCTGCGCTCGGCGTTCGCGGCCGCGGCCCAGGCGGAGGGCGTGGCGTTGATTGCCGCGGGCAGCCCGCCGCTCGGCGAGATGACGCCGACCCCGATCACCGACCACCCCCGCTACGAGCTGGGCAACGCCGCCTACCGGTCGCTGCACGACGAGCAGGCCGTCTGCGCCGTGCATGTCCATGTCGGCGTGCCTGATCGCGAGCTGGCCGTCGGCGTGTGCAACCACCTGCGGCTGTGGCTGGCGCCGTTGCTGTCGCTGACGGTGAACTCTCCGTTCTGGGCGGGTCGGGACACCGGATTCGCGAGTTGGCGGTCGCTGGTGTGGGGGCGCTGGCCGGTAGCGGACACCCCGCCGTACTTCGGCTCGGCCCGCGAGTACGACCGAGTGCTCGGCGAGCTGAAGCGCAGCGGCGCGATGGTGGACGTGGCGACCGCCTTCTGGAACCTGCGTCCCTCGCACCACCTGCCGACGGTGGAGCTGCGGGTGTGTGATCAGCCGACGAACGTGCTGGACAGCCAGCTGGTGGCGGTGCTGGCCAGGGCGGCGGTGATGACCGCGTTGGCCAGGTTGGACGCGGGTAGGGCGGCGCCGGAGTCTTCCGCCGCGCTGTTGCGCGCCGCCCGCTGGCTGGCGGCCAGGGACGGGCTGACAGGGCAGGGCTTCGACGTGCACACCCGTGAGCCCGTTTCGGCGCGGGTCTTGGTAGAGCGCCTGGTGGAGTGGGTGGAACCGGCGCTGCGGCATACCGGTGAGCTGGACTTCGTCACCGACCGACTGGACGTCCTGCTGTCGGCGGGCGACGGCGCGAGCAGGCAGCGGGCAGTGGCGTCAACCGACGGCGGCCTCTACGCCGCCGTCGACGACCTCATCGAGCGTACTCAACGGGCGTAGGAACCCACCGAGGGCGGCGCGTCGGGCCCGGCGTTGCGGTGCACGCCGACACCGAGGCGTTCGACCAGCTCACCGCCCAGCCAACCCCCGACACCCGCGAGCCCCAGACCGACCAGCGCCAGCACGAACGCCGCGGTGCCCGGACGCCAGTTGGGTTCGCCGTAGCGCAGCAGGAAGCTGATCGCGAACAGCACCATCACCAGCGCGTTGGTCAGACCGTGCAGCATCCCGACTCGGCGGGCACGCGTTCCCGGCTGGATGGCCAACCAATCGAGCAGCCCGAAGATCCCCGCGACCACACCGCCGATCAGGCCCGCGCCGATGGTGTAGGCCGCGGTGATCGCGAACTGGTCGCCGCCGACGGTGAAGTGCAGGACGTCGAAGACGACGCCGGTGGTCAACAGGCCGAGCGGGAACACGATGAGCATCGGATGGATGGAGTGCCCCGCGAAACGGATGTTGTCCTGCATGGTGTCCTCCTAGCCGAGCTTGTCGCGCAGCGCCTGCAGGAGTTCCTTCTCCGCGAAGTGCAGGAAGTCCTCCTGGGTGTCCCCGCCGATCTGCACCACGGCCACGTCGGTGAACCCGGCCTTGGTGAACTCCCCCACCGCGTCCACGATCTTGTCCACGTCGGGACCGCACGGGATGCTGTCGGCGACGTCGTCCTTGGTGACGAACTGGGTGGCGTCGTTGAAGGCCCGCGGACCCGGCAGTTCGGCGTTGACCTTCCAGCCGCCGCCGAACCAGCGGAACTGGGCGTGCGCCCGATCGATCGCGGCGTCTCGGTCCGGTCCCCAGGAGATCGGCAGCTGTCCGATCTTGCGGCTGCCGCCGTTCGTGACGCCCTCCCAGCTCTCGCAGAGCTCCTTCTTGGGCTCCACGGCGATCATCGCATCCGACACCGGTCCGAACAGCTCGATGCTCTGATCGCCGGACACCGCCGTGCCGATGGGCACCCGCCGGTCGGGCAGGTCCCAGAGCTTGGCCGAGTCCACCCGGTAGTGCAGCCCGCTGTAGTTGACGTACCCACCGTCGAACAGCCGCGAGATGATCTCGATGGCCTCGGTGAGCATCTCGTGCCGCACATTCACCGGCGGCCAGCCGCGGCCGATGACGTGCTCGTTGAGGTTCTCCCCCGAACCGAGCCCGAGCAGGAACCGGCCATCGGCGAGCAGCTGCACCGTCGCGGCCTGCTGCGCGACCACCACCGGGTGGTACCTCATGATCGGGCAGGTCACGTAGGTCATGAGCTCCATCGACTGGGTCTGGTGGGCGACCGCGCCCATCGTCACCCAGGCGTTGGGCGCGTGGCCCTGCTCGGCCAGCCAGGGGCTGTAGTGGTCGCTCATCACCGCGAAGTCGAACCCCGCCTGCTCGGCGGCGACCGCGTCCCGGACCAGCTGGGACGGCCCAGCCTGCTCTGTCATCAGCGTGTACCCGAAACCCACCATGCGTTTCACGTTCGCACAGCGCAGGCGCTGTCGCAGTCTGGAGTTAAGCGGTTACCCGTCTCGGACGAACCAGGAGGAAACCGGCGGCGGTGACGAGTCCGAGCACCGCGCACAGCAGCCACAGCACCGGCCCGCCGAGCTCCTGGTACACGAGGCTGCCCAGCAGCGGAGCGAGGAACCAGCCCGCACCCCACGCCGCCGCGAACATGCCTTGGTACCGCCCCCGCATGGCGGTCGGCGCGACCTCGCTGACCAATGCGTTGGACGCCGGAGCGTGCAGCATCTCCCCCACCGTCCAGATCAGGATGCAGACCGCGAACAGCCCGATGCCGTCGGCCCAGGCCGTCAGGCCGAATCCGATGGCGGTCAGCACCGCGCCCAAGGCCAACACGCGCGAGTTGTCGCGGCGTTCGACGGCCGCGCTGAGCGGGATCTGGAACAGCGTTATGGCGATCCCGTTCACGGCGACGACGAGCCCGTACTGGGTCGGCGTGAGCCCAGTGTCGATCATCGCCAGCGGTAGCGCGACCACGTGCTGCATGAAGACGAACGCGGTGATGAGCACCATCACGCTGAAGAACATGAAGCGCCCGTCCCGCAGCACAACGCCCATGCCCGGCTGTGGCGCGGTCACCCCGGTGAGGTCGATCTTGATCTCGGGCCGCGTCTCGCGCAGCTTGACCAGCACCACGCCTGCGGCCAGCAGCGTTGCCGCCGCGTCACCGAGGAACAGCCACAGGTAGCCGTGCTCGACCACCAGGCCCGCCACAATGGCGGCGCTGGCAAATCCCAGGTTGATCGCCCAGTAGTTGAGCGAGAAGGCACGCACCCTGTCCTTGGGGGCGACCACGTCGGCGATCATCGCGGAGGCCGCGGGCCGGTGCAGCCCGCCGCAGAACCCGGTGAGCCCGGCCATCACCGCGACGATGACCTGCCCGGTGCCGAACCCCAGCACGACCATGCAGCCCGCGGTGCTCAGGTGGGCGAGCATCAACGTGAACTTCCGCCCGACCCGGTCGGCCAGAATGCCCCCGACGATCGGCGCGATCGCACCGCCCAGCCCGAACAACGTGGCCACCAGCCCGGCGTAGGCGATGGAGTAGCCACGGACGCTGGTGAGGTAGAGCGCCAGGAACGGCATGACGAAGCCGCCCAGCCGGTTGACCAGCGTCCCCAGCCACAGCCACCAGAACGCGCTGGGCAACCCACCCACACTGGCCGCCACCGCCCCCGATAACCGCCCCTTGCGAACAACACTCTCGGCGCTGTCCACAGTGGTCACCGTCAGCCCGGCCTGCTCCTCTGACACCCCAACCCCCCAGTCGCTTTGCCTGCAATGAGTACCAACTGGAGGCGAGGAAGCGCTATTCCTTTTCGACCTCACCCAGTCGGGCAAGCACGCAGCAACCGAGGCGGCCACCAACCTAGCCCGGAAATCAGTGCATTCTGCAACCAGCCGCCACACCCAGCTCCCCGACCAGACGAGGACCACACCTACCCGGAAGACCCCTCAACCGGTGATCAGTATTGGCGGGATCCGCATTTCAAACTCACCAAATTGCCTGCCGTCATCACAGCCTCGCCGACCTCCGGAAGACACCCCCCGCCCTCCCAGGGGGCTCAGCCCTTCTCGAGCCTATCGGTCGGCAGTTGGGGCCAAAAGCCGCAAATCTGGAGCTGTGGACAAGCGGGGCGGTTGGGGATAACACGCCGCGAACCTGCCTTGCAGGGATCATTCCCGCGAGCAACTGTGATATAGAGAGATCCGGCGTAGCAGGCCATGTTTCCGACTGCTACGTGGGTAAGGGCGGGCTTATCTAAGCTAGCGCACAGGCGAATGATGGATAGGGGGCACGTGGTCACCAGACCCCTATCCATCATGGGCACTCCAGCGACACGCGCCGCTACTTCCCGCCAGAATTGATGTAAAAGCGGCCGCTGATCTGGCTGATGTTTAGGGTTCGACGTTGACCAGGGTTCGGGCCACCGAGGACGTTGATACCCATGTTGACAGAACCGTCTGCATTGTTTCTCCGGCTGTCTACCTCAGCATTCTGCGGATAGACTCCGGGGTACGGTGTCCAATAATCCACGAATGCTTGGAAATTACCAAATTCCGCTTTCCCGGAATCCGATAACATGTCCCACGCTGCCTGGGGGTTCTTGGCGACGGCGCCATAATAATCCACGGCGAAAAGGCCTGCCGGACCCCAGTCGACCTGAACACCGCCTGCCTGAGGTTTCGGGGTCGTCGTGCTGGGCGCAGGAGCGACCGGCGTCGGCTGCTGGGAGGGGCTGCTGCTCGTGCTGGTCGAGTTGCCGGGCAGAGCGTTTTGCTTGGGGTCTTCGCCGCCGTTGCCGCCGCTGGGAAGATTCATGGCCGCTACCGCTACCACGGCGCAGGTGCCGACCAGGGCCGAGCCGATGATGGCGTTGCGCTTCTGGCGTGGGGTGAGGGGCTTGCGCGGGGGCTTTGGGGCGGCGGCGATGGTCGGGGGCTTGGCGCCTGCGGGGGCGGCCGTGAGCGTGGGTGGGTTGGGTGCCTTGGGGGTCTGCTTGCGGGCCGAGCCGACCGGGATCGGGCGCGACAGGCGTGGGGTGGGCTTGCCTGCGGCGATCTCCGCCATGGCGTCGCTGGCCCACTGCATGCTGGGGCGCTTGGAGGGCTCCGCCTGGAGCAGGGTGATCAGCAACCCGCTCATCGGGCCCGCCTGGGTGGGCGGGGTGATCTGGCCCGCGGCCACGGTGTGCAGGAGCGCCAGCGGGTTGGACGACATGCCGAACGGGGGCTGGCCCTCGACGGCGTCGTAGAGGGTGGAGCCAAGGGAGAAGACGTCGGACGCCGGGGTCGGGTCGTGGCCCCTGGCGATTTCGGGGGCCAGGTATGCCGGGGTGCCTGCGAGCATGCCGGTTTGCGTCACGGTGACGTCGCCGACGGCGCGGGAGATGCCGAAATCGGTGATCTTGGCGGTGCCGTGGTCGTCCAAAAGGATGTTGCCGGGCTTGATGTCTCGGTGGACGATGCCCGCCGCGTGGGCGGCGGCGAGGGCGCCTGCGACCTGGCTGCCCAGGGAGGCGATCTGCTGGATCGTCATCGTCGTGTCGCTGGCCATCACCTGGGCCAGGCTGCGCGATGGGAGGTACTCCATGATCAGTACCGGCTCGCCGTTGTTCTGCACCACGTCGAACACGGCGATGGCGTTGGTGTGCTGGAGGCGGGCGGCGATGCGGCCCTCGCGCATGGCGCGGCGGCGGGCCTCGTCGGCGTCCTGGTCGGACAGCCCTGGTTGCAGCAGTAGCTGCTTGAGGGCGACCTGGCGGTCCAGCCGTTCGTCATGGGCCCGCCAGACGATGCCCATCGACCCGCTGCCGATGCGTTCCTGCAGCCGGTAGCGTCCCGCGATCAGGTGATCTTTGTCGATGGCCGATTACCCCTTGTTACCCAAAGACGTGGATTTGTGGGTCCACGTGCAGACAGCTACACCCTAACGGACTGACCGGATCAGGTGTCGGAGCGACTTGCCGCCGAGTCTTCAAGGCGTGACACATTCAACGGCAAAGTCGACATAGTTCCCGCCAAACGGACGCCGGGATTGCCCTAGAGTAGCGAGTCGGAGACCCAAGCTCGCGTAGGCACGAAGGGGCACCGGATGGCCGGGCATCAGGCGGCGAGTGGCGACCGCACCGGTCGACTCGCTACCCGGCTGCGATCCGTTGGAACCCTCAATGACACGCTCGAACAGCGGCTGGGAAGCCTGGAATGCCTGCTCAGGGACGGTGTGGCGCTTCCACCGGTCACATTCGAAAGCCTGAAACTGGACGTTCCGCCCAACGCTTCCGCGCCGGTGACTTTGAGTGACGGAGACCAGCCTGGGCTGACCGAGCGTGAACGGATCGCGCTGCACAACGACGACGTGGAGATGCACCGCGTCGGGTTCAAGCACGGCCAGGTGGACTCGGTCGAATGGTTCGTGCAGCGGCTCCTGGACCCCGGCCGGTATCCCGAGGACACGCTCCAAGTGCGGGGCAGCCGCTACTCCACGATCGAGCGCAGGCTGGTCATCGATCTGGACCTGCCGTCGCGCTCCGTGATTCCCGCTCGTCGCTACCATTACGACGCGTTGACCGACACCATGACCGCGCTGCCGCGGCCGGAACGTGAGGTTCGGCGCCGGTACGCCGACCTGGTGTCGCAGCTTCTGCTGCGCGTGATGCACGAGACATTCACCGTGCGCCCGCCGACGGTGTTCGACGTGGTCGCGATCAAGACATGGCGCGATGAGGACGGTGCCACCGGTCCCGCCTTCGCCATCCAGGTCCACCGGGAGTCCTTCGAACGGCTCGCGCTGACCCGCGACGACGCCGGTGACCTACTGCGCAGCCTCCAGCAGCCCTCGGCACCCGCGTTCTGGACCGAGCCGGTGGACGACTCCCCGGATGAGGATCCCGAACCGGTCGTCGTCGATGAACCGTCCCCCGCCGAAGAGGACGAGGAGCTGGCCGAGTACCAGATCACGGGGCAGATCCTGCTGCCGATCGTGGAACCCGGTTACGACTGGTTCAGCGAGCGAATGGCCAAGGAGTCCGCGGCCGCGGTGGAAGAACCCGCTGTGAGCCAGAACCAAGCCGAGCCGGAGCCGGTCGTGAGCGAACCCGTGCACCGCGCGGCGGGCAGGCAGGTCGGGGACGCCTTTCAGCTGCGGCCACGGCGGGTGCGGCTGGAGCAGCAACTGCGCATGCTTCGGGAACGCGAGCAGCAGCGCGAGGACGCCGAGGACTCCTCCGTTTCCGGCAGGCTTCCCTACGGCGCCTGATCAGGTCATTGACCTCAGCCTTGGTCGAGGTCGCAGACTGATCTCATGACTTTCACCGAGGCAGAGCGCAAATACCTCAGGAGCCAGCACCTGGGTCGCATCGCGACGCTGTCCGCCGAGGGCACGCTGCAGAACAGCCCGGTCGTGTTCCGGCACAACGCGACGCTGGGCACGATCGACGTCGGTGGTCTCGACATGGGCGGCACCAAGAAGTTCCGCAACGTCGCCGCCAACGGCAAGGTCGCCTTTGTCGTTGACGACCTCGCCTCGGTCGATCCGTGGGTGGTTCGCGGGATCGAGATTCGTGGCCACGCGGAAGCGCTCACCGATCAGGAGCCGCCGATGCGCGGTTTCAGCAGGGAGATCATCCGGATTCACCCCGCACGGATCTTCAGCTGGGGCATCGATCCGGGCACGACCGGAATGCAGGTCCGTTCCGTGGAGGAATAGCCACTCAACGGACAAATTTGTCGAAGGCTAAAACACTGTATAACCAGATATTTGCCGAGATAGTTTCGTAATCTTCCGCTCCGGGTGGCGCGCCCCAGTTCTCGGAGGTGCGCCATGCTGTCTCGACCTGCCGGATTCGCTGCCGCGGTCCCCCACCGAAGCCCGGCATTCGACGCTATCGGATGGTCGGCCCTGCTCGCGGTCTGCCTGCTGGCGGGCACTCAGGCCGAGAGGGCAGGTGTGCCTGCCGCGACGCTGCTACTCCCGATGTTGTCGGGCTGTGTGCTCGGGCTCGGCGGTCTGCTGCGCAACAGTTTTCCCCGCGCCGCCACTCGCGCCGCCCGCGGGGTCGTCGGCGTTGCGATCGACGCGAGCTTCATACCCGCGCATCTTGTCGCGATGGAAGCGAACGCCCTCTCGCTGTTCCTGGTCACCCTGGCCACCGTCGGCCTGTGCCTGGGATTCGCGTACCTGCTGGCCCGCGGGGGTGTGCTTAACCTGCCGGAGGCGATCTTGAGCACCATGCCCGGCGGCGTCGTGGCGGCGCTGAGCTCGGCCACCGGCCTCCGCGCCGATGTCCGCACGGTGGCCTTCGCCCAGACCCAGCGGATGATCCTGGTCGCGCTGAGTACCCCGGTGGTGATCGCCCTGCTCGCGGCGCCGCCCGCGGCGGACACGGCTGGCTCGCCCGCCGTCGGCCTGATGCTTGTCGCCGCCGACAACCAACTCTTAGGCCTGTTGGCGCTGGTCGCCGTCTGCGTACTCGGACATGGACTGGGCAACCGGATTCGCCTGCCGGTGCCCGCCCTGCTCGGACCCATGGTCCTCACCGTGCTTCTGACGTCGACCGGCAGCACCGGGCTCTTCGCGCCGGAGTCCCTGCTGCGAGACCTGGTGTTCAAGGTCATCGGACTGGAGGCCGGGCTCCGGTGCACCAGAGACAGCGTCCGCGATGTCGGCCGTGCGCTTCCCGTGCTGCTGACGGGAACCGTTGCGCTGTGCGTGGCCATCGCCGGTCTCGCCGCGCTGACCACCGTGGTGGCGGAGATCCGGTTCCTGGACGCCTATCTGGCCACCACTCCGGGCGGCGTGAGCGTCGTGTTGCCGACGGCGGCGGGCACCGACTGCGATCTCACCCTGGTCACCACGGGTACAGACGGCACGCCTGCTGCTGCTCAGCCTACTCGTCCCGCCGGCCGTGCGGTGGATCAGCGGTCGGTCTTTCCGATATCGAAACAAACCTGATAGAAGCCACCGAATCTCGGCTTGTTGATCTCCCATCGAATGGTGTTGTCGGCAGGACGCAAGAAACAGTTTTCGATCGGGGTCTCCGGCTGATCGGGTGTCTCGCGAAGCAGCGTCGTCGATTCGTTGGTGATGTCCACGTCGTAGGCAAACGATACCGTCAGCACGCTCAGCCGGGTCGGCAGGACCATGTGCACGAACTCTTCGAATCGGCTGCCCGCAAGATAGCGTCGAAGGGAGTACGAAAAACACAACGTGTGTTCCCGTTGCGATACGAATGGCGTCAGGTCGACGAGAAAACCCATCAGCGAAAGGCTCTCCGAATCGCTGCGCAGGCGCCGGTACTCTTTGGTGATGCGGCCGCCCGTCACGGACTGCTGGAGCTCGCAGAAGATCCGGTCCAGGTCGTCGTCCGCGGCGGCCTCGACGTAGAGCTCCATCGTCGTCTGCGGCCGCGGTGCGGTGAGCACATAGGTCAGTTGCACCTCGCAGTCGCCGTTCGGGTTGGTGACCAGGTAGTCGCCCTGCCAGCGGACGAGGTCGAAGTCGGGGTTCGAGTACAGCTCGTCGAGGAGCGACCGGACGTTGCGCTGTGAGCTTGTCAGCCGCCGCTGAATGTCCCTGACCCCCTGCCGTTGCCGGTGGTTCAGCCGCAAAAGCCACCCGAACAACGGTAATGCCACCGCCAACGTCATCGATAACGCAGCCGTTTCACTGATGAACGATTCCACGATAATCCGCCATTACTGTCGGCATCTTTACTGCCCCGCGGGGCGCGTTTCAACCACCCCGCGGGGGTACAGATACGCACTGCTCACCCCTCGCGAGCAGGCGCCGAGAAATATTTCACAATCGCGAAATAATTTCTTGCAGGTCCTTTCATATTCTCGTCCTTGTCCAATCTGAACGTACCGAACTGCGCACACCGGCGGGACAACGGAGTGCACATCCTGAAGAACTCGGATAGGCGGCAAGCAACCTCGTTGCATAGCAAAGCAAATTTTCTGGTGCTAATCAGCGCTGTTCAAGCTATTGATTTCGGATCGCCGCGCGGTCGCGGCAGGGTCGAGCACGGCGAGTTCGGCTCGCAGTTGGGCAAGCTCATCACGCAGGGCGCGGATCTCCTCACGAGCCGCCTGTTCGACAGAGGCCTCGACCCCGGCGATCTGCTCCAGCAGCCAGGAGGCGATCACGCCGGTCACCACGGCGAGCAGGGCGATACCGCCGATCATCAAGGTGCCCGCGACCACCCTCCCCTCGACGGTCACGGGATAGCGGTCCCCGTAGCCGACGGTGCTGATCGTCGTCAGCGTCCACCAGAGGGCATCGCCGAAGGTGGTGATGGTGGCATCGGGGTCACGGCGTTCCGCGTCCAGCACCGCCAGCGAGGCCGCGAGCACCACCAGCACAGTCGCGCCGCCGACATAGACGCCGACCCTGCCGCGCAGGCTGTTGCCGCTCCGCTGGTTCAAGAACTTCAGGACGGCGAGCAGCCTCAGCACTCGCAGCGGGCGGAACATCGGCAGCACCACGAACAGCAGGTCGAACAGGTGCGTACAGACGAATCGACGTCGGTTCCGGGCAAGCGCCAGCCGGATGACGTAGTCAGCCGCGAAGGCCGCCCACACCACCCAGAGAAAGGCCTCGAGCCAGTACCGGAGCGCGGGGCCTGCGCCGGTGTCCAGCACCTGCCAGGCATAGGCGGCGAGGAACGCGACCGCCAGGAGGGTGAGAGGTATCGCAGTGCGTACCTCCCAGGCCCGCAGCTTCGGCTCAACCACATCCGACATCAGGTCATCGTGGGCACCGCCCGCTCGGGCGACCAGCACGTTTCGCCAACGACTCCGCTACGGCACGAGGCCTGGAGCGCTCAGCCGCCTGCCACCGACGGGATGATCTCGATCTCCGTCCCGTCGCCGATCTCCGTCTCCCCGCCCGCCAGGCGACGGCATTCCTCCCCGTCGATGTAGAAGTTCACGTACCTGCGCAGCACCCTGCGCTCGTCGCGGACTCGGCGTTCCAGCAGCGGAAACCGCTCGGCGAGCGAGTCCAGCACGGTGCTCAGCGTGGCCCCGGGGGCGATATCCACCGTGAGCCGCGCGTTGTCACCAGCCGCCGGACGCAGGACGCCGGGCAGCCGCACCGTGACCGTCATGACTGGTGCACCCCGACAGGCTGCTTCGCCCGCGGCAGGGTCAGCGCCGAATCCACCACGGCGGCGCGCACGCACAGCACGTCGGGCAGGTGGTCGACAATGCGCTGCCAGGTCTCGCCCTCGTCGTTGCTGGCGTACACCTCACCGGAACGGGAGCCGAAGTACACGCCCGCCGGTTCGGCGCTGTCCACGCACATCGCGTCCCGCAGGACCGCGGTGTAGAACCCCTCGTCGGGCAGACCCTTGCCCAGGGCGGTCCAGGTGCCGCCGCCGTCCTCGCTGCGGTAGACCCGGCAGCGACCGTCCGGCGGGAACCGGGCGGCGTCGGCGGCGATCGGGAAGTTGTAGATCACCTCGGGCCGATGCGGGTGCACCACCATCGCGAAGCCGAAGTCGCTTGGCAGGCCTTCGGCGATGGTCTGCCAGGACGCGCCCGCGTCGTCGCTGCGGTAGACGCCGTGGTGGTTCTGCAGGAAGAAGCGCTCAGGGCGGTCGGGGTGGCAGGCGATCTTGTGCACGCACTGGCCGAACTCGGGGAACTTGTCGGGCTGGAAGTAGGCCAGGATGCCCTTGTTGCCTGCCTGCCAGGTGGTTCCGCCGTCGTAGGTGCGGTACACCCCGCCGGTGGACATCGCGACGGTGACGTGGTTCGGATCGTCGGGGTCGGGGACGATGGTGTGCACGGCCATGCCGCCGAAGCCGGGGGTCCACTTGTCGCGGTGCGGATGGTCCCAGAGGCCGCGGACGAACTCGTAGGTGCGCCCGCCGTCGGTCGAGCGGAACAACGCGGAGGGCTCCACGCCCGCGTAGACGACGTCGGGCTGGTCAGCCGGTGCGGGCGTCAACTGCCAGACCCTGGTCAGCGCGGTGTCGGTGTCCTCGGGGAAGACCACGGGTGCGGAGTCCGGCTCCTCCCAGGTGGCACCGAGGTCGTCGCTGATCGCGACGCTGGGTCCGAAGTGCTCACTGGTCACGCCTGCCAGCAGGCGCACCGGATCGCGGCGGGTGTCGATGGCCAACGCGTAGACATCCGTCATGGACTGGTGCGGACCGCTGAGCTCCCAGGTGGACCTCCCGTCGCGGCTCAGCGCCAGCCACAGCCCCTTGCGGGTGCCGATCGCCAGCAGTACGGATTGGGTCATGCCGTCCTCCAGTGTCTTGCGGAGAATTCAAGACACGGCGGACGCTACGCGCTACCCCCGACAATCCGCGCGCGGGAGGGCTCGGAGTCAGGCAACCGGGCGAACGCGTCCGCGACGAGGACAAGCCAGTCCTTCTCGGCGGTGAGGTCGGTGCCCTCCACCGCACTCGAGCGCTCGGTCTCGCCCACCACCGGGTTGCCTGCGGCCTTGGCCGCCAAGGCCGCGCGAAGCTGCCGCGCCTCCGCATCGGCAAGCGCACGCAGGTCGCCATCCTCGCTGGTGGACAGCGTGTCGGTCACCGATCCGTCGACGTAGGGGCGCAGGGCGAGTTGGCCGTCGCGGATCTCGATGATCCGCCGGTACAGCCGGTAGGCGACATCGGACCGCGGCACCAGGTCCGCCAGTGCCGAGCGCGGCGGGTCCAGCGCGATATCGGGAGTGGCCTGGTAGAGCGCGTTCCACAGCGGGTAGAGCCTGCGGTGTGCGCGGTAGTCCCCGACCCAGCGCGCGGCCGCGGACAGCCGAGGACCCCAGCCCGGGATCGTCCAGCCGATCAGTTCGAACAACACGCCGACATCGCCGAACAGCCACTGGATCGGGTCGTAGGGCTCCATGTTGGCGCCCATCTGCACCCCGATGACCTCGATGACGCGCATCAGCGAGTACACCAGGATCAGCAGGGCGCCGATGAAGACGTAGCGCATTCCGCGTCGCAGCCAGGCACGGTTGGCGATGCGGGAGTAGTGCAGTGACAGCCGCGCGGTCTCGATCTGGCCCGCGGCCACCACCGCGATGTAGACGAGCAGGTAGGCGACGAAGTACGGGTTGTGCATGTTGAGCAGTGAGGCCGTCTCCGATGTCGCCGTCTCGGTCGGCTTGATCAGGAAGAACTGCGTCACCAGCACCGCGAGCGCGGCGCCGAAGATCGCCATCCGCAGCAGGGCGCGGGGCCTGGCCTGCTCGGCGGGATAGGACCAGTAGACGAGCACGACCTGCTGAGCCGCGGTCAGCACCACCACCGCACCGTGGGAAATGATCATGGTGACGGACTCGTGGCCGAGGAACGTGTCGATGTGGTCGGAGATCTCGTCCAGTCCCACCACGAAGCTGAGCACGGAGCCGAAGAAGTAGGTGCACAGAGCGATCAGCGCGGGGTCGCCAGGGTTGCGGACCAGTGCGGGGAGCTTGTAGATCAACGCGAGCGCGCCGATCACAGTGCAGCCCCACTCCAGAATCAGGTAGATCATGCTCACCCCAGTCGAAAGCTCGTAATGAGTGTATAGAGCAGTCTCCGAGGGAGAGCCAGCCTGACAGGGCGGTTGATTTCGCCGGGTTTTGCGCTTTCCGTGATCAGCCGTGATCACACGGCATTTCGGTCAAGGACTTTCCTGAGCTGGAATTGTCGGAAAATCCTGTGCGCCGAGGGGTGGCCGACCGACGGCCACTCGACGCACCGCCTGTCGATCAGTTCGGATAGGGCAGCAACGTGGCGTCCACCGCCTGCCAGGCCGTGCGAAGCTCGGCGAGAAGCTCGGGTCGAGCGGCCGCGTGGCTGGCCTGTTCACGCGCGTCTTCTGCCAGGTCGAAGAGGAACTCGACACCGCGGGGGTTGCGGTGGTACTTCCATTGGCCGCGGCGCAGCGCACGTTCACCGCGGGTCCGCCAGAACAGGTCGTGTGGTTGCGGCTCACCGCGCAGCAGGTACCCGACCAGGCTGCGCCCGTCCAACGGATAGGCGCCGTTGGGTTTGGCGCCTGCCAGTTCCAGCAGGGTGGCCGTCCAGTCCGGCGTGATCAAGGGATGGTCGCTGACCTGGTGCGGTCGGATCGCGGCGGGCCAGCGCAGGATCGTCGGCACCCGGATGCCTCCCTCGAGTAGCCCGAACTTCTCGCCGGACAGCGGCCAGTTCTGGGAGAACCGCTCGCCGCCGTTGTCGGAGGCGAAGACGACCAGCGTGTCGCGTTCCCGACCGGAGTCGCGGACCGCGTCGAGCACCGAGCCAACGGCGGCATCGAGGTCCTCCACCATGCGTCGGTAGACCTCCAGCGAACCGCCGTCCCGGTGCTGCAGGACATTGCGCTCCCCAGCGCGGATGCGTGCGCTGAGCCGATCGCCGACGGCCTTGTCCTCGCGGGTCACCCACGGCCAGTGCGGGGTGGTGTAGTTGAGGTTGAGCAGCCACGGGCGGCGGGCGTGGCCGCGGATGTACTCCGCGGCGCGCTCGGTGATGATGTCGGTGTAGTAGCGCAGGTCCTGGTGCTCGACCTCCTGCTCGTACAGGTCGTGTTCACCGGTGAGGCCCAGTTTGGAGAAGTACTCCAGGCCGCCGCCGAAGTTGCCGAAGAAGGTGTCCCAGCCGGATTTCGTCGGGCTGAACCAGGGCAGGTATCCGCAGTGCCACTTGCCGATCAGCGCGGTGTCGTAGCCGACCTCGCGCAGCAGCGAGGCCAGGGTCGGGAAGCCGGGTGGGATGCCGTCGAGTTCGCTGGGCTGCGGGATGGGCTCGGCGAGCCCGCCGTGCAGTCGGCCCGGGTAGCGGCCGGTGTAGAGGCTGAATCGGGTGGGCGAGCAGGTGGATGAGCCTGCGTAGGCGTCGGTGAACCGCACGCCCTGCCGGGCCAGCCGGTCCAGGTTGGGGGTGGCGATGTGGGTCGAGCCGTAGCTGGACAGGTCGGCCCAGCCGAGGTCATCGCCGAGGATGAACAGGATGTTGGGCTTGGGTGCCTGCCTGGCTTCCGGATCGGCTCGAAAGGGCTGTTCGTCTGCGGTGGCCGTGCTGGTCGCGGCGGCTGCGAGGCCTGCTGCGGCCAGTGCGCCGAGGCCGCGGCGGGTGAGGTTGGGCATGGGTGGGCTCCGTTCAGCAGCGGGTGGGGGCCGGGCTACTGATCAGCGACAGAGCATGCCTGCGACGCGGCCGAAATCGAGATGCCTGCGTTGGATGAGTGCGACTGCGGTGACGCGTCCGGTCTGGACCACACTGTGATCCTCACGATTTGATCAAGATCCGTCAACGCGGGCCAGCTCACCCGCGTCCGCGTTGCGGACCTGAAGTCCGCGAAGCTCCGCGACGGGCACCGACCGCTGCGCGGCGGTGGCCTCCACCAGTGCCTGGCCGTGCCTGACCAGCAGGACGTGATCGACGCCGTCGCTGTCGGCCAGCAGCCAGCGGTCCGGCGTGAGTTGCACGCAGGTCTGCTCCAGCAGCACATTCGGCACATCCGAGCAGCCGCCGGGGAGCCTGGCGGGGCGGGTGACGGACACGCCGATGCTCGGCCTGCCGAAGGGCGGTCGGTCGGCACCGGCGGTCAGCTGCAATCGCAGCCGGGGCACCTCGTCGGGCATCGCCGTGGCGCTGGTCGGCCGGAAGCCGGGTAGCTCGGCGATCACCAGCGGCACGCCCAGCCGTTCGAACTCGGCGGCCCGCTGGGCGCGGTAGCGGTGGGTGCCCACCACGTCGGGCAGCACCAGGCCCGCGACGAGCACCGGCAGGCAGAGCAGCCAGGCGGTGTGCGGCGTGCGGTCCCGCAGCAGCAGTGCCACCGCGGCATAGCCCGCGGCCATCATGACCGTTCCTGTGACCCAGTCCGGGCCGGTCGGCGACAGGCTCAGCAGCCGGACCCCGCCGACGTAGCCCAGCAGCGGCCCGAGCAGGGCGAACAGCAATACCTGCCGCTCACCCAGCACACTCCCGAGTATCGCGCCGGTGAGCAGTACCGCGGGCGGAATGGCCACCCAGACCAGCAAGGCCACCCCCAGGCAGCCGAAGCCTTCGGCGTCGCAGCCGTCCACCGCCGACCAGAACGCGGCGGCGACGAGCACCGAGGCCGCTCCGACGACGATCCCGCGGTAACAGGCCTGCAGGTTCTCCCCCATGACAGGACACAGTAGACCAGCTCTTGACTTCAACTTTGGTTGAGGTTTCACGATGGCGTCAGGTATCCGATCAAAGGAGAGAACATGCCTGTCGCATTGATCACCGGCGGTTCGACCGGCTTCGGGTTGGCATTGGCCGAGGCGCTGCGCGAACGGGGCTGGACCCTCGTGCTGGACGCCCGCGGTGCGGACCGCCTGCACGAGGCCGCGTCCCGGCTGGGAGCCGTGGCGGTCGCGGGCGACGTGACCGACGCCGCCCACCGCCAGGCCCTGATCTCCGCCGTCGAGGCAGGCGGCGGCCTGGACCTGTTGGTGAACAACGCCAGTCGGCTGGGGCCCAGCCCGCAGCCGGATCTGGCGGACTACCCGCCGGATGAACTCCTGCGGGTCTACGAGACCAACGTCTTCGCGCCGCTCGCCCTGGTTCAGCTCGCGCTTCCCCTGCTGCGCGCCTCGCGCGGCACCGTGGTCAACATCAGTTCCGATGCCGCCGTGGAGGCCTACGTCGGCTGGGGTGGCTACGGCTCGGCGAAGGCCGCTCTGGACCAGGTCAGCGCCGTGTTGGCGGTCGAGCACGAGGACTTGGCGGTCTACGCCTTCGACCCCGGCGACATGCGCACCGAGATGCACCAGGCGGCCTTCCCCGGTCAGAACATCTCCGACCGGCCGCTGCCGTCCACGGTGGTCCCGGCGCTGCTCCGCCTGCTGGACGAGCGGCCCGCCAGCGGCCGGTACCAGGCGAGCGAATTGGCGGTGGCGGCATGACGGTCACCACCGGGGTGCGGTTCTCGCTGCCCGACGAGCAGACCGCCCACGAGCCGCCGGAGTGGCGAGGCCTGGCCCGCGACGAGGTCCGGCTGATGGTCGCCTCGGGCCGGTCGGTCACGCACACCCGCTTCCGCGCTCTCGACCAGGTCCTGCGCGCGGGCGACCTGCTGGTGGTCAACACCTCGGCCACGGTGGCGGGCGAGGTCGATGGTCACTACTCCGACGGCCGGGCCGACTCCAGAGACGTGGTAGTGCACTTCGCCACCGCGCTGGACGACGGCTCGTGGGTCGTCGAGCTACGCAGCGCCCCAGGTGGCGCGAGCCCCTTCCCGGACGGTGTGCCCGGTGGTCGGGTGTCGTTGGCGCCCGGCGGAGCGTTGCGTCTGGTGTCCCGCTACGGCGGTGGCCGCAGGCTGTGGCGGGCTCGGCCCGGGGTGGGGGATGTGCGGGACTACCTCTCCCGGTACGGGCGACCGATCACCTATGGCTATGTGCGGGAACGGTTTCCGCTGACGGCGTACCAGACGGTGTTCGCCACCGAGCCGGGCAGCGCGGAGATGCCCAGCGCGGGGCGGCCGTTCACCGCGGAGCTGGTCACCCGTCTCGTCGCGCGCGGCGTGCGGGTCGCACCGCTGGTGCTCCACTGCGGGTTGTCCTCACTGGACTCCGGCGAGACGCCGATGCCCGAGTGGTACTCGGTGCCCGCGGGCACGGCGGACCTGGTCAACTGGACCCGCCGCCGCGGTGGCCGGGTGGTGGCGGTCGGCACCACGGTCGCCAGGGCGTTGGAGTCGGCGGTGGACGCGGGGTCCGTGGTGGCTTCCTCGGGGTGGACCGATCTCGTGCTGTCGCCCGCCCGGCCCGCGGTCGTGCTGGACGGGTTGGTGTCGGGGCTGCACGCGCCCGACGCTTCCCACCTGCTGCTGCTGGAGGCGGTCGTGGGCCGTGAGGTTGTTCAGCAGGCCTACGACGCCGCACTGTCGCATGGCTACCTCTGGCATGAGTTCGGCGACGTTTCCCTGCTGTTTCGCTCCTGATCAGCAGAAGGAATGTCGCACCCAATTGTGGCGGGGCCCGGCCCGGGAAAGAAGAAAATCGGAAACAGAACCGCCGCGCCCCGCACAAATGATTTTCGGCTCAATCGCGGTAGTCGAGGTCGCTCCACATATTGCTGCCCGAGGACCCGCCGCCGTGGCCGTCGAGGCCGCTGCCCGAGCTGCCACCACCTCCGCCACCGCCGCCGCCAACTGCGGCAAGCAGGAGACCGACAACTATCAGAACCACCCACCACCCCGAAGAGATCCCTTCCGAGGCCTGCAGCAGAAGATGACTGTCCACTGTTTCCCCTCCGACCCTGCCTGCTGGATTTCCGACCTGATTCCAGATTCCGCCGCCCGCCTTCCGCCCGGCAACTTCCGCGCCGGAATTAACCGATTCGGCGCATTCGGAAAAAATCTTTCCGCCGGGAAAGGATTTACTCGCGAGCAGCGTTCACCTATTTGGAAGCACGTCGTCGGAACCGGTGTTCATCGACAGCAGGCGGTGGCCTCAAAGGGGGGTTAGCTGGGAGACAAGCCAGGACCCGTCGCTGCGTTCCATGGTGACCCTGACCCTGGCGCCCTCCACGCGTGGCGTCTGCTGGGACTTGCTCTGGGTCAACTGGTTGACGAAAACGAGCAACACCACGCGGTCGGGCTCGGCGCTGACGACCGAGGACGCCGATACGGTCGTCTTCGTGACCAGCTCCTTCTCCCTGGCGACCTGGGAAACCATGCTGCTGAGGGTGGCGAACTCACCGTGGAAGCTTCCGGTGGTGCCCGAGTGGGCGACGGAGAGGTCGTCCTCCAGGGTGCGGTAGTCGTAGGTGAGCAGTTCCGGCACCCGTTTCTGGGCGGCTTCCGTCGCCGCCTCGCGCGCCGCCGCGACCTCCTCGTCCCATTGGAACTGGTGATACAGCACCCCCACTGCGATACCCGCCGCCAGCATGACCGCGGCGAGCAGCACCGTGGTCACCTTGCGCCGCTCGTTCACGGCACGAACTGCAGATCCGAAACCAGCCACCGATTCCCCTCCCTCTTCAGTTGCAACCTCATCCGGTACTGCCGCTGCTCCCCCGCGGGCGCCGCGCTGTTGCGCACGGTCGCGGTCACGGCGGCCAGCACTTCGGCGTCGTCCTCGGAGATGTCCGCGATCCCCGCCTCCCGCACTTCGCCCTGCGAGGTGACCTGGGCCTGCTGCAGTACTTTCTGGAACAGCTCCGCCTGGCCTGCGAACTGGTCGGCGAAGGCGCCGGTGGCACTGGCCATCAGCCGGTCCACATCGGACTTCGCGCTGTCCTTGCTCACGGTGGTGAGGTTGACCAGCACCTGACGGCTGGCCTGGAGCACCTCCTGGCGCCGCGCCTGGTCCGCGTCGGCGGCGTGCACTCGAACGTAGAGCAGCGAGGCGATCACGATGAGGGCCAACACCATCGCGGTCAGGGCGCCGAGGAGCACGAGGCCGAGGCGTCTTCTCGGCGCGGCTACTTCAACAACAGGCTCTGCCAACTTCTCTCCTGGGCTCGGGTGTGGCATTCCGCCGGGGTGGCGGCCCGCGCGCCAGACGCATCGAGGCACGGCGTGTTCCTCGCGCCGCGTACGGCGCGCTGCTCCACCATCCTCGCCGCGGGCGGCACCACCCAGCAGTGCCGCGAGACGCCGCTGCTGCCCGAACTCCTCGCCAGGGAGCCGAAATGAGGCGTTGGCTCGCCTTCACCGCGGTGCTGGCGCTGCTCGCCGCCAGCGCGATGGCGCTATGGCAGCCCGAACCCCGCATCAGGGTCACCGCGCACTTCGAGCGTGCGGTGAACCTGCACCCCGGCGACGAGGTACGGGTGCTGGGCGTGCCCATCGGCAGAATCGACGGAGTCACCACCTCCCGGACCGGGGTGCAGGTGCGCTCAGCTATTCCGCGCACCTGCGGGTGCCCGCGCAGGCCGCCGCGGTGATCGTGACGCCCAACCTGGTCAGCGGCCGCTTCGTGCAGCTCACCCCCGCCTACACAGGCGGCGGCGTCGATCTCGCCGCCCGCCCGCATCGCGCCGAGTTGTGCCGTGAACCCGGCGCCGACGGTCGCAGTGAGCGCCACCCCGGCGATCAGCGGCGCGACCACGCGGGTGTTGCCGTAGGAGGACATGAACCCGGTGAGCGCCTCGAGGCCGAGGTTGGACAGCGCGCTGTGGCCTTGCAGCCCCATCTCCACACCGACCGCGGTTGTCATGAACGCCATCACGGTCACGGTTCCGCCGATGACGGCCAGGCCACCGGTGCCGAGGCTCACCCCGGCCAGCAGCCGCAGCACCTCACGCCAGTAGCGGCGGAGCGCGTGGCCGGTGTGGCCGTAGGCGTTTCCGTAGAAGGCAAGCTGGCGGCCCAGCGATTCCAGGCTCATGACAGCACCGGCAGAAATACGACGGTGATCAGGGCGTTGACGCCGAACAGCAGCATGAAGGCGAACACCACGGTCTGGTTGACCGCATCGCCCACCCCCGCCGGACCACCCTTGGCCCGCAGACCGAGGTGACAGGCCACGAGCCCGGCGAGCAGCCCGAACACCAGTGCTTTGAATTCGCTGACCAGGAAGTCGTCCAGGTCGGCGAGCAGCGTGAGGTTCGCCAGGAACAGCCCCGCGCTGACGTCCTGCACATAGACGGAGAAGAGGTAGCCGCCGAGCACCCCCACCACCGTCACCATGCCGTTGAGGGCCAACGCGACCAGGCCCGAGGCCAGTACCCTGGGCACGACCAACCGCTGCACGGGGTGCAGGCCCATCGTCATCAACGCGTCGATCTCCTCGCGCAGCTTCCGGGAGCCGAGGTCGGCGCAGATCGCGGTGGCACCCGCGCCCGCGACGACCAGCGCGCTGACCATTGGTCCGATCTCCCGCACCACGGCGAGACCGGCACCCGCCCCCGCCAGGTCGGCGGCGCCGAGTTCGATCAGCAGCTGGTTGAGCTGGAAGATCACGATCACGCACATCGGGATGGCCAGCATCACGGTGGGGCCCAGGGAAACGATGGCGATGAACCAGGCTTGCTCCGCGAACTCCCGGATCTGGAAGGGGCGGCGCAGGGCAAGCCTGGCCGTGTCGCGGGTCAGTGCACAGAAGCCCAGCACTCGGCCGATTCTTCGGGCAGGCGAGAGACGCTTTCCAGCATGCGACGCCCATCGGGTGATCTTCTCCCCACCATTCGGTGAGGTAACGATCCGCTGTCGATCACTCACGGGTGGTTCGGTTAAGCGCTAGCCTGCGCGCCGTGGGGATTTCCAGAAGGGGACGGTCTTTCGGACCGGAGGTCTGGACGGTATTCGGGTTTGTCGTCATTGTCGGAAACCCGTATATCGGCGGGTACTTCGATCCGCGGGACGCCGACGGTCTGCTGTCGTATCTGCTGGTCAACCTGTTGAGCTTCCCGCGCTGGGGCAACGCGCTCAACGCCGACAGTGCGGCGGAGGCGGGGCAGGCGCTGAGCTTCGACCTGCGGGCGGTGCTGCTGGTGCTGATCACCGGCTTCCTGCTGACCAGGTTGCGGCGCGGTCTGCCCGCCGAGTTCAACCCGCTGTTGGTGTTCACCGCGACGCTGGGTGCCACCGTGCTCGGCGCGGCGAGTGCCGCGCTGCTGTCGGCGGGGTTGGCCATGCAGATCAGTGACTGGGGTCGGGCCTCCGACCATTACTACCTGGACTCACTGGGCTACGGAACGACGTTCGGGCTGCTGTTCGGGATCATCCTCGGCTTCGTCGCGGTGAACTCGCGGCGGCTGAGACAGCAGGTCGCGCCGCCGACGTTGTTCGGCGGGGCACCGGAGAAACCGACGGGCAAGGTCAACCTGTGACTGGTTTGGGGGAAGCAAGGGTGTCGGAGCGTCCGGAGACCTACAGCGAGGCGACGCGGTACCTCTGCGTCGGCGCACGGGCCGATCATGTGTTCGCGGAGCGAGTGGTGCGTGAGCTTCTCGGTCCCAATCTGCGCGCGGTCGCACCGTCGGTGGGCATCGACGTCGACCCGATCATCCGGCACAGCCTCGCCGGTCAGCGCCAGCGCTTCGTGCGCGACCTGATCCTGCTCGGCCTCGGCCTGTTGAGCCTGGTGCTGGCTCCATTGTGGACGCTGATCGCGGTGGCGCTGCTGCTGCCCGGTATCGGCGCCGCGGGCAACTCCGCGATCCGCACCGGCAAGCTCGCCCGGCTGCTGGTGATTCCGTCCGTGGTCATCGTTTACATGTACCTGACAGTGTCCATGGACGAGGTGCTGTTCCCCGCCGACGAGGACGAGGGGCTGCCCTCCTGGATGGGCGGCACCCCGCTGATCCCGCTGTTCGCGGCGTTGATCGCCTACGGGCTGCTGATCTGGGAGCGGGTGAAGCTGCGCGAGGTGCTCACCACCGAACTGCGGCGCGGCACCTTCGCCACCCGCAGTGCGCCCGATCTGGTGCCGGACGACGCCCGCTTCAAGGTCAGGCTGGCCGAGGTGAGCGCGGCGCAGTGGGGCAACACCACGGTCTACGCGGGCTACACGCCGTTCATCGGCCACGGCCACGAGGAGACCGGCTGGTCGTTCGCGCTGCCGACGACGCCCAAGGGCGACGAGTCCGGTGAGACGGTGCCGATCGACACGGAGGCGCTCATCGCCCTGGTCCGCGAGCGGCTCGCCGCGGTCGGGGAGAACCGGACGCTGGGTGACGAGGACCGCCTCGACGGGCTCATGCTGGAGGACCGGCTCTTCATCCAGGGCGAGCTGCTGGCCGACGACCCGCTGCTGCTGCCGGATCGCGGCGAGGCTCCTCGGGTGGCGGTGCCACCCGAGGAGATCACCAGGGTGATGGGCGCACCGCGCGGCGCCAAGCGCCACTACCTGTGTGCCACCGTGCCGTCTTGGGGCAGCGAGGTGGTCGCCACGGTGCTCCTGCACTTCTCCACTGACGGCCGCATGCTCTACCTGGAGTGCACGCAGACCGTGTTGGGGCCGCTGTGGAACAGCTACCACCAGGTGGACCGGCTGACCGAGGAGATCACCCCCGACCAGGCGCTCTGGCTGGCGGCGCGCAGCGCGCAGGGCATCACCGGCACGGTGTTCGGCGCGACCGGCCGCATTCTGTCCAGTTGGTGGTGGCGACTCCGCTGGGAGGAGCGGATGATGCGCACCATCACCCGGGCGCATGAGGACCTGGGGTTCAACTACGGCGCCGCGGTCAGCGTCCGGCAGCTTGGCATCGACACCCACTACCACAACTACTTCCAGGTCACCGACGCACGGAAGCACCTCAAGATCATCGAACGGCACACCCTGGGGGCGATCTTCGACTTCCTGGAAGCCAACGGTGTGGACACGACCGAATTCCGGAACCGGCAGATGATGATTCTGAACCAGGGCATCATTCAGACTGGTGGCGTGAGCGTGGTGGGCAACCAGGCGGTCGGCAAGCAGGCCGCCATCAACCAGCAGCAGCAACAGGCCGCCACGGCTCAACCGAAGTGACGAGCAGCGAGGTGAGGTCGCCATGCCGGACAACGTGAACTACGGCTCTCAGCAGTTCGGCGGCCACAGCCACGTCGGCAACCAGGCCATCGGCCAGGGCGCCTCGATCAACATCGGCTTCAACCAGCAGCTCGGTCCGCAGACCGCCGAGCTGCTGGCGCGGCTGGAGCGCCAGCTGGACGAGTACCACGCCGACCTCCCCGCAGGCACGGGCGTAGCGGCGGAGATGTTGAGCGAGGAACTACACAGCGACCAGCCCGATCCGGGTGTGGTCCGCAAGACGCTGGCCAAGCTCACGGAGCTGGTCAAGCCTGTCGGACCACTGGCCACCACGGTCGCCGAGATAACCACCGCCGTCCGAGACATCGCAGGCTGATCTCAACACAACTATAGATATGTGATTTTGATTCTTACTACCATAAGCTGCTGCTCCGAATGGCGAATGGTATACTCGACCCGATATCCGGGACCGCCGAAATCTCGTCGGCGGTGATCTCCGCCAGGGAAATTTGAAGCAAGAGAAGCGTATCGCTCCACGTCCGCCTCAATCGATTTACGGATATCATCCGGGGCGGAATTCAGAACCGCCTGAGCCTCGGGCGAATAGTCGACATCATATCTACTCATCTTCTGGCACCCAAATCAACTCTCGGCCATCCAGGAAATGCCTTCTGTCGGGATCGTGCGGCATACGCGCCATCTGCTTCACCTCTTCATCACTCGGGGCGGGCACAACTCGCCCACTCGGCAGTTCATCTGCTCGACCTTCGTCAATCAGTTTGATATTTTTCTGATATTCCTCCTCGTAAAGTCCCGTAGCAAAAGCAATCCAATCCGTCAGGACGTAACTCAGGTCCCGCAGCTCCGCCGTGTTAATCGCTTGATCGAAGAACGGGATGACCTTTTCCGGAAGGAGCTTGCGAATGTCTTCGATGGTCTTCGGTCGACCATGCAGCAAGAGGTCAGGACGGGCGGCAGGCAGTTCATGATCGTCCGCACGCTCGCTGATTCCGAACACGCACGGCACGGGAAGAGGGTTCCTGTCTGCAAACACATATGGCACGATCCCGAAGGATGGCACGGGTCGCGGAGATGCCGCCACAAGCTGGCGCCTCGTTCACCCGACGGAGATCAGAGGCCAGCCAGGGTGCCCTCGACGACATCCATCAGTGCGGTGCGATCCGAGGTGACCTTGGAAAGAATGCGCAGGCCGTAGTAGGCGCTCTGGAAGAAGCGGGCCGCTTGGACCGGCGAGCGGTCGGTGCACAGCTCACCCGTGCTCTGGCCGACAGCCATGACATGGCTTAGCGCCTGCTCCAGGCGCGAGAACTGGGTGTGGGTCAGCTTGCCGACCTCTTCGGAGCGGCCGCCCGCCTCCACCGCTGCGTTGATGGCGAGGCAGCCCTTGCGGTCGGGGTCCCCGAGGTCGGCGTCGATCACCCGGACCATCAGCGCCCGCAGCCGATCCTTGACCGGACCAGGGCGCTCCAGAACGGCGAGTTGCTCGTCTCCGCCGACAGCGTCGTAGCGGCGCAGGGACTCCTCGTAGAGGCGCTGCTTGCTGCCGAAGGCGTTGTATAGGCTGCCGCGGCCGAGGCCGGTGCCGTCGCAGAGGTCCTGGGTGGAGGTGCCCTCGTATCCCTTCGCCCAGAACAACTCCATCGCCGCGGTCACCGCGGCGGTGTCGTCGAACTCCCTGGGACGTGGCATTGCCTTAGCCTAAACCGTTGTGGATCGAATGGTAAAGAACGACAGCCTTGCGGCCATTTGGCAGTGTGGTAACGGCTGCGCCACTTCCTAGTCTCAGACCTGTGAACCCTGCCATGACCTGGCGGCTGGCCAGGGCGGGAGCGATCCTGCTCGCCGCCGTGCTGCCGCTCACCCTCGGTGGCGGCCTCAGTGCCGCCGCGCAGAACCAAGCGACCGTCCGCCCATCCGACACCAAGCCGATCGACCCGCCGCGGTGGGAGAACCCCGGGGACATGACCTGGGACGACTACCGCAAGGTGCCGGGCACGAACTGGGCGGATCCCTCCCTCAAGCCCACCAAGCGCAAGTTCCGCGGCGCGCTGGTGCTCGCCGACTATCCTGACCAGCCCTTCGCCGTCACCCAGCCGCCGAAGTCGACCGTGTTCGGCAACCCACAGGCCCTGGCCAGCAACATCCCCAGGGACAAGGTCGCCCCCTTCTACCAGGACTTCCTGAACAAGCCCGGCGAGCTCAACCACGGGCACACCATCAACGAGTACTGGATGGAGGACTCCGCTGGCCGCTACGGCGTTGACCTGCAGGCCTTCGGCCCGTACAAGATGCCGGGCAAGTCCTTCGAGTACGCGATGGAGATGCAGGGCGGCACCGGCTGCCCGTCGGGTTCCAACTGCAACCGCGACCTGCGCACCGACGGCGGCGCCGCCTGGCGGGCCGATGTGGGCAGCGAGGTGCCCAAGGGCTTCGACTTCATCTTCTATCTGAGCGCGGGCCAGGACGAGTCTTCCACCTGGCAGGAGTTCGGCGAGATGTTGTTCCAGCGCAAGGAGGACATCCCCGACTCCTTCGGCCCGCCGGACCCGAAGCTGCCGAACTGGGCGAAGACCCGCTATGTGGAGTGGACATCCTGGAAGGCCGCGGCCACCATCTGGCCCAACGCGGGCGGCGGGTCGTCCACCCAGGCCGAAAGCTCGGGCATGAGCGTCTTCGCCCACGAGTTCAGCCACATCCTGGGCATCGGCGACAACTACAACAACCCGTTCGGCAAACCGCCGGTCCGGGCGTTCTCCGGGCCGTGGGACATGATGAGCCGCGGCACCTTCAACGGTCCCGGCGGCACCCACACCCGCTGGCTGATCCCGCCGACGGCGGGCGCGTCCATGGGCGCCCAGCACATGCTGCGCAACAAGCAGCAGTTGGGCATCGTGGACGAGGCCAAGATCCTCAAGCTGGACCGCACCGGTCTGGCGCGCTCCGGGGTCGCGGTGACCACGGTGACCGCGCGCTCGGTCGTCGGTCCGGTCGCGGGCGTCACGGTCGCCATGAACGGCGGCGACCTCGCCCCGTCGTGCAGCCAGCAGACCGATCCGCTGTGCGATGGCCGCGGCTACCACAAGTATTCGGTCGAGGTCGTGGACCGGATGGGCACCGATTCCTTCACCCCGGACAGCGGTGTGCTGCTGGCCAAGACGAAGGACTCGGACCGGTCGGCGCCGTTCGCGTGGGTCATCGACGCGAACCCGCAGGACATCAACCTGGTCGACTACTACCGTCCGGACGGCACGCCGGTGAAGGTCACCGTCGGCGACCCGCGGCAACTCGCCGACGGGCTGTTCAAGGCGGGCACGGGTTCGGGCAGCCAGTACGAGTACCTGGACAAGCCGAACAAGCTGCACTTCTACGTGGTGGACATCCAGCGCGACGCCCGCGGCGTGCTGTCCTACACGGTGGCGGTGCGCTCCACCGAGGGCAGCGGAACGCAGGCCCGCGGCGTCGGGCTGTCCGATGTGAACGGTCAGCCTGGTGATGGGCTGTCGCGCTGTGTGTTCCCGCTGGCCAACACCGGGGCCGCGGGCGGTGCGGAGCACCTGCGGTCGGATGTGTACCGCCTGTCGGCCACCGCGTCCGACGGGATCAAGGTGCACCTGCCGAACCTGCTGGCCACCGCCAAGGCCGGGGAGAAGAAGGACGTGACGGTCTACGGCGTCGGCAAGGGCAGCGGAACCGTCACGCTCACCGCGGTGTCGGAGAGCGACCCCACCAAGAAGGCCACCGCCAAGTGCACGGTGACCAGGTGAGAGCAGTGTTGTTGCTGGTGCTGCTGCTCGGCGCTGGATGCGCCGGGCAGCAGCCCGAACTGGACGTGAAGCTGCTGCTCCGCGATGGGGAACTGCGCGAGGTCGGCGCGGAGTGCGCGGGGGCGAAAGCGTTCGCGGCGGTGCACAAGCGGGCGGACTTCCACATCGAGGACGCGGGCGGAACGCGACTTGGCGCGGGTGAGCTACCCGCGGGCCGGGCGGTGCAGGCACTGGACGAGAAGCTGAATGTGCCGCGGGTGCCGACGTTTTGCGAGCTGAGCTTCCGGCAGGCCATCGATGAGGCACAGGAGTACAAGCTGGTGTTGGACGACGGCACGAAGGTTCCGCTGCGCCGCGAGGGCGCTGCCTTGATCGGAGTGCTGCCGTGAGGAAGGCGCTGATCCTGCTGTCCGCCCTGCTGCTCATGGCGGGCTGCGCACAATCCCGCGGCGGTTCCGACCGGCTGCCTGGCCCGGTCCCCGCAGGCGTGAGCTACGCGGCCGCCCAACCCGGACCCGAGGCCCCGGACTTCACCCTCACAGTCTTGGACGGTTCCGACGTCCGGGTCTCTGAGTTGTGGAAGGACCGGCCGGTGGTGCTGGTGTTCTTCAGCTCATGGTGCGGTCAGTGCACCGAGATGCAGCCCACGCTGACGAAGCTGGCCGAGGACTACCGGGACCGGGTGGTGTTTCTCGGCATCGCGGGTCGGGACAACGACACCGAGTTGAGGGAGTTCCTCGACGAGCACTCCGTGCCCTATCCGGTCGGCCACGATGACGAGGAAGGCACCATCGCCCGCAAGTACGCCGCGGCCGAGCCGCCGCTGATCGCGTTGGTGGGCAAGGGCGGTGTGCTGATTCGCGGCTGGCACGAGGCGGACCACGTGGCAGGCGAGCTGTCGAAGATCGTCCAGAAGAGCTGAGCTACGGAAAGCCCTGTCCACCCGATCAGGCCTATACGCAGGAGTATGCGCGTAATAGCTTGACTACTGCGCGGAGTTGCGCGATTACGAAATGTTGCGGTGGAAATAACCGTCCGTCGGGATATGCAGGCAAGCCACCGATGTTGGCAGCCCGATCTCGATGGCCCGCAATTACTCACCGCGTGAGCAATCAAACAATTCCCTTTGAAAGGAACGCGTCGTGAAACGCATCCGCATGTCCTTATACGCCTTCGCTGTCGGGCTGTTGGGTCTGACCGCTCTTGCGGCGCCCGCGGCGGGCGTGGAGACAGCTCCCCAGCAGCAGGGGAACGTCGTCGTCTTCAACGAGGTGAACGACCAGCACCTGGAGGATGAGGACGGACTCCTCGCGACCGCCGAGTTCCACGCTTCGCTGGCCCAGGAGTGGACGCTCGAGCGCAGGCCTGGCAGGGCCGTCGCCATCCGCAACGCCGAAAGCCGCGCCTGTGTCAGCGCGGTCAGTCCCGAGGAACTGGAACTTCCGCTGCTGAGGTGCACCCCGTTCGACGCCCGTCAGCAGTGGATGCCGGTTCCGGTTGCGGGGGAACGCAGCGTGCTGTTCCGCAACGTGGCCTTCCCGAACTACTGCATCGACGAGGGACAGCCCGAAGCTCCGGCCGAGCTCCTGAGGTGCCAGCCCGGTGCGCACAGCCAGCACTGGATCGTGCAGCCGATGTGAATCCACCGCGGCGATACCAACGGGAACAATCAGCACCCTCAATGCGACCGGCCCCGTTGAATATCGCAGCTGACTCCGAGAACGCTGGAGCGTATTTCCCCGAGTAAGCACCAGCGTAGCAGGATCAGACAATGAGTCAGGAAAATCCCGTCGGACGGCGTGGCCCCGCCGTCCGCCGGCTTCTTACTGCCTAATGCCATGCTGGACAGGCATATTTGGATCCATTCATATCTGACCAATGGAGTAGTTTCTAGGCCGAACAGCGCAACTAGTACGGCGTTTCGGATCACGTCGGGAACTTGCCGATTCGGACCACCGACTTCCAGACCATGAGTCAGAATCTGGGGGCGGCGGTGCTCGACGCCCCGGTGCCGGAGCGGGCACCGGACAGCGCACGTCGCAACAGCTCGAGGCGGCTCACCATCACCGTGGTGTCGCTGACCGCCGCGCTGCTGGTGTCCATCGTGGCCGGGATCGCGCTCGGCCCGAGCCTGGTCCCGCTGCGGGACGTCCTCCACTTCCTCGGCGCCGCCCTCACCGGCGGCACGATCTCGCCCGACGAGGTCACCGGCTACGCCATCGTCTGGGAGGTCCGCGCGCCGCGGGTGCTGCTCGCGGTACTGGTCGGCGCGGGCCTGAGCATTGTCGGCGTCGCCGCGCAGGCCATGGTGCGCAACGCCCTCGCCGACCCGTTCGTACTGGGCGTCTCCTCCGGTGCGGCCGTCGGCGCCACCATCGTCGCGGTGTTCGGCGTGTTCGCCGCGCTGGGCATCTACGCGTTGTCCATCGCCGCGATCCTGGGTGCGCTGGGCGCGACAGTGCTGGTGTACTTCGCCGCCCGCAGCGCGCTGGGGCTGACCCCGCTGCGGCTGGTGCTCACCGGCACGGCACTGGCCTACGGCTTCGAGGCCATCGCCAGCGTCGTGGTGTTCCTGGCACCCACCGGCGAGGCCGCACGGTCGGTGTTGTTCTGGACGCTGGGCAGCCTCGGCGCCGCCACCTGGGGCGTCATCCCACCTGCCGCCATCGCGGTGCCGGTGGCCGCGGTCCTGTTGTTTCGGCTGGGCCGCTCGCTGGACATCCTCGCCACCGGCGACGAGACCTCCGCCAGCCTCGGCGTGGACGCGGCCGCGTTGCGGCGCGGGCTGTTCCTGCTGCTGGCGGCCGTCACCGGCATCCTCACCGCCGTCAGCGGCGCGGTGGCCTTTGTCGGGCTAGTGATGCCGCACCTGGTGCGCATGCTGGTCGGCTCCGGTCACCGCAGGGTGCTGGTGGTGGCCCCGCTGGCGGGCGGCGTGTTCATGATCTGGGTGGACGTGGTGTCCCGCACCGCACTCGCCCCGCAGGAACTGCCGCTGGGCGTGATCACCTCGCTGATCGGCGTGCCGGTGTTCGTCACGCTGATGCGCCGCCGCGGCTACCTCTTCGGCGGCCGCTGATGGAACTCGCGCTTCGAGGCGTTTCCGTCGCAGTCGCGGGCAAGACGCTGGTCCGCGCACTGGACCTGCACGTCGGCACCGGCGAGGTCGTGGGGCTGGTCGGCCCGAACGGCAGCGGCAAGTCCACCACCCTGCGCTGCGTGTACCGGGCGATGCGGCCCAGCGCGGGCGCGGTGCTGCTGGACGGCACCGACATCGCGGACCTGACCCTGAAGGAGAGCGCGCGGCGGGTGGGCGCGCTGACCCAGGACAACCACGCCGACCTCGATTTCACGGTGGACGAACTCGTCGCCATGGGCCGCACCCCGCACCTGCACGGCGGACGCGCGCTCACCCAGCACGACCGGGATCTGTGTTGGCAGGCCCTGGGGCAGGTCGACGCCCGGCACCTCGCGGGTCGCAGCGTGCACACGCTGTCCGGCGGCGAAAGGCAACGGGTGCTGATCGCCCGCGCGCTGGCCCAGCAGCCGAAGGTGCTCGTGTTGGACGAGCCGACCAACCACCTCGACGTACATCATCAGGTCGCGCTGCTCGCACTGCTGCGCACCGCGGCGCTGACCACGGTGATCGCGCTGCACGACCTCAATCTCGCGGCCCAGGCCTGTGACCGGATCGGCGTGCTGCGCGCCGGTCGGCTGGTCGCCTGCGGACCGCCGGAGCAGGTGATCACCACCGCGTTGGTGCGCGAGGTGTTCGAAGTGGACGCCGTTGTCGTCCCGCACCCCACCACCGGTATCCCCCAGCTCCTCTTCGAGTTGCCCGTCACCGCATCCCCCGCCCACGAGGAGGCACTTCTGTGAAACGTCTCGTGACCGTGATCGCCGCGGCCACGCTGCTCGCAGGCTGCGGCGCCACCGTCCAGCAGCCCGCGGCCGAGCAGTCGGCAGGCACCAAGTTCACCAACTGCGGCAAGGAGATGAGCTACCCGACGCCACAGCGGCCGGTCGTCTACGACATCGGTTCGGTGGAAATGATGTTCGCGCTGGGCCTGGCCCCGAAGATGCGCGGCTATGTAATGAACAAGGTGGAGGACGTCAACATCCCCGACTCGAAGTGGCGGGAGGACTTCACCAGGGTCGAGCGGCTGGGCGACCAGCGCATCAGCAAGGAGATCGTGCTGGCCGCCAAGGCCGACTGGGTGATGGCCGGTCTCAACGCCGGGTTCGCGGAGTCGAGGGGAATCACTCCGCAGATCCTGGACGGCCTGGGCATCCGCAGCTACATCACCACCGAGACCTGCTTCAAACAGGACAGCAGTGCGACCAAACCACCGCTGGAGGCGATGTACACCGACCTCGGCAACCTGGGCACCATCTTCGGCGCGAAGGACAAGGCGGACAAGCTGATCGCCGAATACCGGGACCGGATCGGCAAGCTGGAGGCGGCCCGGCCTGCCGGAGCCCAGCGGCCCCGGGTCTTCCTCTACGACTCGGGCACCGACCAGCCCTACTCCCCCGGCGCCTACGCCGTCCCGCAGGACGTCATCGACAAGGCGGGCGGGGCGAACATCCTGGCCGACCAGAAGGACCGCTGGATCAACGTGAGCTGGGAGGCCGTGGTCAAGGCCAACCCCGAAGTGATCATCATCAACGACTACGGCGATCAGCCTGCCGCGGACAAGCAGAAGTACCTGGAGTCGCTGCCCGCGCTGGCCAACGTGGACGCGGTAAAGAACAAGCGGTTCTTCGTGCTGCCCTACGCCTCGCTGGTGGCGGGTCCGCGCAATGTGGACGCGGCGGAGAAGTTCGGCGGCTATCTGAGGTCGATCGGGCGATGACAGCCTCCCAGGTACGCGGGCTGGCCGAGATGATCCCGGCCGCCCGCGGTCCCGAACGGGCGCTGCCGGTCTCCGGTGTCTGCCACGGCACGCTGGGTGAACTGTTCCAGGGCCCGGTGCTCCACGACGGCAATCCGCAGATCGGGCTCGTCTCTTTCCCGGTCGACCGGCACGCCTGGGTCCACTTCGGACCTGACGGCAGGGAGACCTCCGCGCTTCCCGTCAAGACCGCCACCGCGGTGTCGCTGTTCCTGGCGCGTTACGGGCTCACGCTGCCCGCGGGCGGCTGGAGCACCCACACCGAGTTGGAGGTGGGCATCGGCATGGCCAGTTCCACCGCCGACCTGGTGGCGGCGCTCCGGTGTCTTTTCCGCTTGTTCGGGATGCCCTACGACCAGCACGCGGTCATCGACATCCTCTCCAGAATCGAGCGCGCCGACAGCGTCTTCCTCGACGAGTTCGCGCTGTACCTGAGCGGACGCCACCGGGTGGTGGAACGGCTGGGCGCCGAGATCGCCTTCCACACCTGCTACGCGGTGGAGCCGGGCATGGTCGACACCGCCGCGGTGACCCCGCTGCTGCTGCGGCACTACCGCCGTCACGCGCCTGCCTACCAGCGCTGTCTGACCGACCTGCTGACCGCCTTCCGCGCCGCCGACGCCCGAGGCGTCGCCCGGGCCGCCACCATCAGCGCGGAGCTGTCGCAGCGGGTGCTTCCCAAGGCTCTCTTCGATGACGTGCTGGCCCGCCGCGCGGAATTCGGCGCCGCGGGCGTCTTCGTGGCGCACACCGGGCGCATCGTCGGCTACCTGTTCACGGCGCGGCCGGATCGGGCGCTGATGGACGAGCTGTCCGCGTTCTTCCGCGGGCTCGGTCACCAATGTAGGTTCGCACGAGGGGGATACGGCGTTGCATGAGCACATCGCGGAGGCGTTGAAAACTCCCCGCCTGGTCCGGCTGTCCGACGACGTGGTCCTCGCCCGGTTCGAGACCATGAAGATCTATTCGGCGTTGGCCGCCGTGCGGTCCCTGCTGGACCGCGGCATCGTCAAGCCCGGTCAGACGCTGATCGACAGCTCCAGCGGCATCTACGCGACCTCGCTGGCGCTGGCCTGCCACCGCTACGGCATGCGCTGCCACATCGTCGCCTCCACCACCGTGGACGCCACCGTGCGCGCTCAGTTGGAAATCCTGGGCGCCACGGTGGAACAGGTCCAGCCGTCGGCGAACCTGAAGCTGGACCAGGAGCTGCGGGTGCGGCGGATCAAGGAGATCCTGGCGCAACGGCCTGAGCTGCACTGGATGCAGCAGTACCACGACGACATCCACTACCTGGGTTACCGCGAGTTCGCCGACATCGTGACCAACGAACTGGCGGCGGCGGGCCTGGGCGACCGGCCGCTCACCGTGGTCGGCGGGGTGGGTTCCGGTGCGTCCACCGGCGGCTTAGTGGAGCACCTGCGGCGTAAGGATTGGCGGGTGCGGCTGGTCGGCGTGCAGCCCTTCGGCAGCGTCACCTTCGGCAGCGAGCACCTCTCCGACCCGGACGCCATCATCGCGGGCATCGGCAGCTCCATCGAGTTCCGCAACGTGCAGCACGAGTTCTACGACGGGCTGCACTGGCTGGACTTCACCCACGCCATGTCGGGTTCGATCGCGCTGCTGCGCGAGCACGCCGTGTTCGCCGGGCTGTCCACGGGCGCGGCGTACCTGGTGACGGGCTGGGAGGTCGACCGGGCACCCGAACGCGTCCACCTGGTGATCGGCGCCGACACCGGCCACCGCTACGTGGACCGGGTGTTCTCCCGCCACCGCGAGGCACTGGACGCGGCCACGTTGAAACCGCACGAGATCGAGACCCTGGCCGACCTGGAAATGCCTTGGTCGGTCATGCAATGGAACCGCAGATCAGCTCCGGAGACACGATGACGATCGTCCTGCTGGAATCCCTGACGTTCGGCCTCGGCCGACTGGTGGCCGCCGCCGACGCGCTCGGCGAGCGGATCTGCCTGCTCACCGGCGACAAGGGCTACTACACCTACGAGCTGGACCGGCTGCCCGCCGACGCGCTGGACATCGTCGTGGTGGACACCTTCGACGAGACCGCGACCCGCAAGGCGCTGGCGGACATCCCGAACCTGCGTGGCCTCGTCAGTTCCACCGACACCTGGGCCGTCCAGGGCGCGGACTACGCGCGTGAACTGGGCCTGCCCGGACTCGATCCGGAGGTGGTCCGGCTGGTGCGCGACAAGCAGCGGGTGCGCAACCTGCTGCACTCCCACGGCCTCACCCGGGGCCGGGCCGTCGAGGTACAGCCCGACCTGGAGTATCTGCGCCGCGAGGTGGGCCTGCCCGCGATCATCAAGGACACCTCGGGCACCGGCAGCCGCAACGTGTGGCTGGTCCGCGACCAGGCCGACCTGGACGTCGCCTTGACCGAATCAGCGCAGGCCAACCTGTTCGGCGGGCTGCTGGCCGAGCCGTTCGTCGCCGGGCCTGTCTACAGCGCCGAAACCGTCACCTGGGCGGGCCGCACCCGGCTGCTGGGCGTGTCCAGCAGGCTGATGTCGCCGGAACCGGCGTTCGTGGAGGCGATCACCGCCTTCCCGGTGGCATTCCCGCCCGCCGAACTGTCCGCTGTGGACACCTGGGTGGGCGATGTGCTCGCCGCACTGGGCTACACCGACCGGTTCGCGCACATCGAGTTCGCCATGACCAAGGATGGACCCGAGGTCATCGAGGTGAACCCACGGATCGGCGGCGCGCAGGTCGCCGAGTCGGTGTGCCGGGCGCTGGGCTACAACGTCTACCTCGCGCTGCTGGAGCAAGCACTGGGCCGCAGGCCGGAGTTGATGGACGCCGACCTGCCCGGCGGGCCGGCGGTCGCGTTCACACTGAACTACCCGACGGCGCCCGGTGTGCTCACCGAGGTCCGGGGCGTGGATCGGTTCGCCGAACTGCCCGGATCCCCGGAGTGGCTGCCCACCAAGGAGATCGGCTCCCGCCTGGAGCACCTGAGCGACCACCGCGGCTGTGCCGGCATGGTGCTGGCCGAGGCGGCGACCGCCGAACTGGCCGTGCACCGCGTGGTGGTGGCTTCCGGTGTGCTGCGGCTGATCACCCAGTGACCGACACCGACTCCCGCCCGCGGTTATCGCTGACGCCGTCGCTGCGATTCCTGCTGGTCAGCTCGTTCCTGATCCCGTTCGGCAGCTTCATGGTGCTGCCGTTCATGTCGGTGTTCCTGCACGAACGCCTCGGCATGGGCCTCGGCTGGATCGGCGTGGTGCTCGCGGTGGCGTCGCTGGTGCAGTTCTCCGGCGGCATCATCGGCGGCGCCGTCGCCGACCGGATCGGCCTGCAGCGCACGATGGTGCTGGCGCTGTGTGTCCGCTCGGCGGGCTTCCTGTGCTTCCTGCTCGGGCTGCGCTGGCCGCCGGTGGCCATCCTGGCGCTGATCCTGACCTGCTGCGGCGCCGCGCTCTACCTGCCTGCCAACAAGGCCTACCTGGTACACCGCGTCACCAATGACCAGCGCCCGCTGTTCCTCTCGGTCAGCAACGCCACGCTCAACGCGGGCGTCGCCGTCGGCCCGATCGTGGCCGGTCCCTTCGTGCTCAGCCACTCCGGTTGGCTGTTCACCGCAGTGTCGGCGCTGTTCCTCGCCGTTACCCTCGGCCATGTGCTGCTGCCGGTGGAACACAGCGACCCCGAAACGACCACCGCGCCCGAGCGCGGCCTGCTCAAGGGCATCGCGGTGCTGCCGTTCTGTGCCACGGCGGTCACGTTCTACCTGTACTTCTACTTCCAGCACTACCTGGCCGTCTACGCCGTGGAACGCACATCCACGGTGTTCTACAGCGTGATCCTGCTGGTCACCGCCCTACTGGTGGTCGTGTTGCAGCCACTGGCTTCGGGCTGGATCAAACGCCTGCCTTACGGCCGCGCGATGCTGTTCGGATTCGGCGGGCTGACGCTCGGCCTCGCCGTGATCTCTCTGGGCAGCGGCGTGGCGATGCTGGCGGGTGGCGTGTTGATCACGTTGGGGGACATCGTGTTGTTCCTCAAGAACGAGTTGGAGGCCCTGGACCGTTCGACCCGCTCCCCTGCCGTGGTGTTCGGACAGCAGCGGCTGGCCGCCGGACTCGGTGCGTTCGCCAGCGGGATCATCGGCGGCCAGCTTTACGGCGTCGCGGAAGGTCTTGGCTCGGCGGGCCGGTTCTGGCTGTTCGCCGCCGCCCAGTGCGTCCTGCTGCCGCTGCTGTTCGCGGTCAGGAAGGCTTCACAGCCTGGATGAGGAGGCGGTCGGCGTTCTGGTCGAACGGGGCGCCGTGGTAGTCGCCGAAGCATTCGATGCCGGTGAACCCGGCCTCGGTGAGCATGACCTTGAGCTCGGCGGCGCTGTAGACCCAGAAGGTCAGGGTCTCGCGGGTGGTCCTGGTGGGGGTGACCAGGACCCAGTCGCTGCGCATGCGGGTCCAGTCGTCCAGTGCGGTGTCGTGCTTGACGATCAGCATGTCGTCCTGACGCACCACCTTGGGGGCGGTGGAGTAGCGGGCGAAGACCTCTTTGCCGGCGAGGTCCAGCATGATCTTGCCGCCGGGGACGAGGCTGTCGTGGATATTGCGCAGCACCCGCTGGTTGTCCTCGGCGTCCTCGAAGTAGCCGAACGAGGTGAACATGATCATGCCGACGTCGTAGGACTCGGGTTCGACGAAGGTGCGCATGTCGGCCTGCACCAGGCGGGCCTCGCGTGGCTCGCAGGCGGCCTTGGCTCGGTTGAGCAGATCCTGGTTCACGTCCACGCCGGTGACCTGGTAGCCGCGGTTGGCGAGTGCCGAGACCCAGACGCCCGCACCGCAGGCGAGGTCGAGGATTCGCGCACCGTCGCCGAAGTCGAACAGTGCGGACTTCTTTACAGTCTCCGCCGTGTCGGCGAAGCGCTTCTCGGAGAAGACGTGGGTGTAGAAGTCCGCCCAGAACTGCTCGTTCTCGTACCAGGACATGCGTGATCCCCTCAGAAAGGTGTGAGCCGTCGATCAAGTAGTCGGACGGACGGGTGCGAAGGTTCCGGCTCAGCGCACGCCGACATCGGGCTGGCGATCGGAACGCAGCAGGTCCTCGCGGGCCCGCGCGACCCGGGAGCGGACGGTGCCGATCGGGCAGCCGCAGACCTGCGCCGCCTCCTCATAGGACAGTCCCAGGATCTGCGTGAGCACCAAGACCTCCCTGCGCTCGGGCTCCAAGCCGTCGAGCATCAGGTTGAGCTCCACCATGTCCTCAAAACCCGCAACACCCCGTCGCTGAGCAGCGTGGACCTGCTCGGCGGCGGTGATCCAATCACCGCCCGCGGCCAGCTTGGGGCGCGCGAGTTCGGCCCTGACCTGGTCGACGGCGACCCGCCGGGCAATGGACAGCAGCCAGGTGCGGGCGGTGGAGCGGGCGGCGAAACGCGGCAGGCTGGGCAGTGCGCGCAGGTAGGTCTCCTGCGTCAGGTCGTCAGCGGAATTCACCCCGGCGAGGTGCGCGACGAACCGCCACACATCGGCCTGGGTGGCCCGGACGAACTCCTCCAGCGCCGACCGGTCACCTCGGCCCGCGGCCAGGGCCAGGGTCGTCACCGGGTCATGATCGACTGCCGCGTTGCTCACGCTTTCCACCGTAGGCCAAAATCGGCGGGAACTTTACCGACCTTGGTTTCGACTATGTATGACGTGGATTGCAAGACCTGTCGGGTTGCCCTTTCTGCCCGGCTTGACGGCGAAAACGAGCCCGTGGACCCCGGGCTCGTCGACGCGCACTTCGACGGCTGCGCGGCCTGCACGCGGTGGTACGGCGAAGCCGCCGCGTTGACCCGCAGCCTCCGGGTGCGGCCCGCGACGGCCACCCCCGACCTCGCCGAGTCGATCATGGCAGCGGCACCCGTGCTGCCGAGGCGACGCGACGAGATCCCCAGGATCGCGCTGGCCGCGGTGGCGCTCGGCCAACTCGCCCTGGGGGTTGGACAACTCGTCGGTGTCGGCCATACCCACGACGGCACCGCGATTCACCTGTTCAACGAGAGCACGGCGTGGAACCTGGCACTGGGTTTCGGCCTGCTGATGGCGGCGCTGCGCACCAAGACGGCGACGGGGCTGCTGCCCGCCATGAGCGGGTTCGTGCTGCTGCTCGCAGGCCTGTCCACGTATGACCTCATCACGGGCGAGGTCAGCGTCGGCAGGCTGGCCTCCCACGCGTTCCTGGTGGTCGGCCTCGGTCTGCTCTACACGGTGCACCGACAGCATCGGCGCTCCGGCAGTCCGACCCCCGGCCATCCCGACGCGCTCGGCGAGGACGAGTACCGGGTCGACGCCGACCCGCCCGCACGGCAGACGGGCGGGAACTTCAGACCTGGTCGGCCACCGCTCCGGCCGGCCAGCCACCACCGGGCGGCCTGAGCGCCCGGTGGTCTGCTCCACCGCAGCCGCGAGGGCCCGGTCCCCGATTTCGGCCACCGGGCCCCCGCTGCGGGGGGGTAAGCGCTATCCGAACAACACCACGGCGGGCGTGTTGACGGCCGCCTTGCCCGCGGCCGGGCTCAGCCGCCCGGTTCCAGGGTCACGCGGCAGCCAAGTCACGGCATTGGAGTTCTGATTGGCGACGTACAGCCGCCGCTGATCCGCGCTCAGCGTGAAGTGCCGCGGCCACGCACCACCGGTCGGCACGGTGTCCACAAAGGCCAGCCGATCGCCGTTGACGCTCAGCGTCGCGATGCTGTCGTGCCCGCGGTTGGAGGCGTAGACGAACTTGCCGTCCGCGGACACCTCGATCTCGGCGGGGAAGTTCTTCTCCGGCTTGGCATCGCCGAGCGTGCCGATCACCTGCCCGGTGGTGAACCGCCCACCTTGGGCATCCCAGTGCAGGACGGTGATCTCGGACCGCAGCTCACCCAGCAGGTAGCACAGCGTCCCCTGCGGATGGAACGCCAGATGCCGCGGTCCCAACCCGGCGGGCAGCTTGAGCTGCTGGTGCTGCTTGAGCTTGCCCGTGGCGGTGTCCAACGCGTACACGTAGACGGAATCGGCTCCGAGGTCCACGGCAACAACCCACCGCCCGCTGGGATCGGTGACGATCTGGTGGGCATGCGCCTCCCGATCGGTGCCCTGGTGCTTGATCAGATCGGTCGCCGCACCGATCTTCCCGTCGGCCTCCAACGGCAACACCGACACGGTGCCGTCGGTGTAGTTCGCCACCAGCAAGAACCGCCCGCTCGGGTGAACACTCAAGTGCGTCGACCCCGACCCGCGTGTCGCCTGCTTGCCCAAGACCCGCGGCGTGCCGACGAGGCTGACCGCCGTGACCGCACCCTGCGGCACCAGTTCGTTGGTGACGTACAGCGTCTTCCGGTCTTTGGACAGCGCCAGGAACGAGGCGTCCGGCACGTTGTCCACGGCGGCACCGACGGTCAGCGCCCCATCCGCCGCGACGGTGCCCGTCTGCAACCCCCGCCCCGGCGGGTTGCCCCAGCTGCTGAAGCTCCCGAAATACACCGAGCCCGCCTTTACTTTGGCCGAGCCCACCCCGCCCAGAGCGGGCAGCAATCCCACAGCCGCCACCGCCCCCAGAAAACCCCGACGACTCAAGTCATGTCCTGTGGCCATTCGGGCACGATAACGAGCAGCTAGTGAACCCAATACCGACTTTGGTCTAGACCACCCATGCCGTCCCACGATAGCGCCACGCGATCGGGTCACGTGGCTTTGGCCGCCGCCTTCTCGGCTTGGAAGCCATCCTCATCGGCACCGATCCGCCAGTACCCGGAGATCGACAACGCGTCCTTATCCACCCCGCGCTCCTTGAGCAGCCCGCGCAGTTCCTTCACCGCGCCCGCTTCGCCATGCACGAAGGCGCAGACGGTGCCCGAGGGAAACTCGAACTCCCGCACCGCCGCCACCACGGACTGGCCCTTGCCTCGGTGCAGCCAGCGCAGGTCGAGCTTGCCCGGCGTCTCCAGCGGCAGCTCGTCCTCAGGACCGGACACCTCGATGAAGGCATGCACCTCGGCGCCATCGGGCATCCGGTCCAGCGCGGCCCCGATCGCGGGCAACGCGCTCTCGTCCCCCACCAGCAGATGCCACTCCGCATCCGGCGAAGGCGCGTAGGCACCTCCCGGCCCGAGGAACGTCACCTCGTCCCCCGGCTCGACGGACGCGGCCCACGGCCCCGCGATGCCCTCGTCCCCGTGGTAGACGAAGTCGATGGCCAACTCGCCCGCATTGGGGTCGAAGCGCCGAATCGTGTAGGTCCGGATCTTCGGCCACTGCTCCCGAGGGAGGTCCCGGCGGATCGCCTGGATGTCGAATGGCTCCGGATACTCGACGCCCGCCACCGGGAACAGCAGTTTGACGTAGTGGTCGGTGAATCCGTTGTCGACGAACTCCGCCAGCCCTTCGCCGCCGAGCACCAACCTGATCATGTGCGCCGACAGCCGCTCCCGCCGCAACACCTGCAGCTTGGTCAGCCGCCTCCGCCTGCCCTGATCAGCCACGCAACACCCCCGGAATCGTTCGAGTTAGTACAGCCTAACTCAGCGGCGGTTATCGCGGACGAACTCCAGGCGGATGGTGTCGTCGTCGGCGTTCAGGAGCACGACCACGCCGAATTCGCGCTTCCAGCCGTCGGAGACCAGGGTGTACCGCCCTCCGGTGTGGTCCAGCAGCCGCAGACCCGTGTAGCGGTAGCGGTACCGGCCTTCGGGGAGCGGCTCCTCCACGGCTTTCGGCGCTGTGATGTGCAGTTGCTCGGTGCTGTACACGACGACCCTGGTCAGGCTCGGCAGTCGGCTCGGGAAGTCGCGGGCCAACTGTCTGCCCTGGACGTCGGCATAGTTCGTGGCCGCCCAGAACAGGCTCAACGCGGCGAGCACAGCGGTGAAGGCCTTGATCGGACCGGTGCGGATGTCGGGAGCGGGCGGAACCAGCAGTCGGGCGGCGTACAGGGACAGCAACACGCCCGCGCCGAACGACAGCGGCAGGCAGACGTAGCCGACCACCGGGCGCCACTGCCAGATCAGGCCGAACACCATGGGCAGCCACAGCCACGACCAAGCCAGCACCGACAACAGCGACCGCGTCCGCACACTCGGGCCGTCCGAGCCGAGGGCGCGGGTGATCGGACCGTCGAGAATCGCCCACCCCAGCCCCACCAAGGCGATCACTCCGAGCGCGGGGAACGCCGGGCCGATGCTGCGCAGGAGGTAGTCCTGGGTGGACAGCGCGAAGATGCTCTCGTCCACGCCGAGCGCTCTGGCCTGGCTTTCGGACCGCTGCCAGCCGAAGTACACCAGCAACGCTGTGAGCACCGAGACGTTGGCGAGCAAGGTGGTGATCCAGCGCAGCACCTCGGGGGTCTCGGGCCACTCCCCTGTGGTCTCGGCCCGCCTCGTCATGTGGTCGGCTCTGCGCTCGTCGTCTCCTCGGCCGTGCTTTCGGTCGGCTTGGTAGTCGTGGTGGTCGTGCCCGTGGTGGTGACACCTGTGCGGCGCTCATCGACGTTGGTGCGGGGGTCGTCGACATCGCCGTCGTCGCCGTACTCCCACTGCGGTGCCTGTTCTACCCTGCATGCGGCCTTGGCCGGTGCGATCTGCTCGAGCACGCTGCGCACGGCCGTGCAGAGCCGCTGGTCACCGCTGGGCTTGTCCGGGCCCTTGTTCTGACTCGCCACGGCGAGCCGCCACTTATAGCGACTCATCCGGTCCACCCAGTTCTTGGCCTGCTGTCGCTTGCCTTGGCAGAGTTCGATGCCCGCCTGGTACAGCAGGACGTCGCGCGGCGAAGTCAGGATGACCCGTAGGTCGCCGGGCGGCCCCAGCTCCTGCTGCGCTTCACCGCAGTTCCCCGTCCGGATGAGGTTGTAGATCTGGGCGTTCTGGTCGGCCGAAACATCGCCCGCGGGCAGCCCGAAGGTGAACTTCTCCTCGTCGTTGGTCCGCGGAGTGTCGATTCCGCCTCCGCCCGTGGCGAAGGTGTCCGTGCCCTGCGCGTTTTCTCCGTCCTGCCCGGACGGCGGATCTCCGCAGCCGCCGCCCCCGAGCACCAGCGCCGCCAGTGCGATCATCAGCAAGCACCTCATGGCCCCTCCCCGAGACAAGTCCCCTCAGCAATGAGCGCTCCGTCGAAGCGGGGGCGCAATCGCTTGATCGGGTAATTCGGGGCAAACCGGCCAAATGGTTAGCCAGGTGAGAGCACTTCGTCATCCTGCCGCTGATCCGCGATCAGAGTCAGACCGCTTCCCGTCACCGGTTGTGGAACGCGGCCAGCAGCTGCTCGGCGGCCAGCGTCGCGGTGAGGGTGCCCTCGCTGACCTGGCGTTCCACCTCGGGCACCAACCCGCGGACGCGGGGATTGGATTTGAGCTGGGTGAGCAGGCGGTCGCGAACCATCGCCCAGGTCCAGTCGACCTGCTGCTGGCGCCGTTTGGCGGTGAGTTCGCCGGTGCGTTCCAGGGTGTCGCGGTGGCGGGTGACCGTGTCCCACACCTTGTCCAGGCCGGTGTTGGACAGGCCGCTGCACGTCAGGACCGGCGGCGTCCACCCGGCGCCGCGGGGCGGGTGGAGCAGGCGCATGGCGGCGGCCAGTTCGCGCGCCGCCTTTTCGGCATCCTTGGCGCCGGGGCCGTCTGCCTTGTTGACCGCCACGATGTCGGCGAGTTCGAGCACGCCCTTCTTGATGCCCTGGAGCTGGTCGCCGGTGCGGGCGAGGGCTAGCAGCAGGAAGGTGTCGACCATGTTGGCGACCGCGGTCTCGGACTGGCCTACGCCGACCGTTTCGATCAGGACCACGTCGTAGCCCGCGGCCTCGACCAGGACGATCGCGTCCTGGGTGGCGCGGGCTACGCCGCCGAGGGTGCCGGAGGTGGGTGAGGGGCGGACGAAGGCGTCGGGGTCGTTGGCCAGGGCCGCCATGCGGGTCTTGTCGCCGAGGATGCTGCCGCCGGTTCGCGAGGACGACGGGTCCACGGCGAGCACCGCGACCTTGCTGCCCGCGGCGGTCAGGTTGGAGCCCAGCGCCTCGATGAAGGTGGACTTGCCGACTCCGGGCACGCCGGTGATGCCGACGCGCATGGCCTTGCCCGCATGGGGCAGCAGCGCCGCGAGCAGTTCGGCCGACAGTTCGCGGTGGTCCTCGCGGGAGGACTCCACCAGGGTGATCGCGCGGGCCAGCATGCTGCGGTTACCGGCGAGCACCCCGGCGGCGTAGTCGGCGGGGTCGATCCTTCGGGGCATGGCTACGGGTGGTCCAGCTTCTGGCGGAGCTGGTCCAGTAGGTCGAGGGCGGCGTCTGCGATGACCGTGCCGGGCGGGAAGATCGCGGCGGCACCGGCCTGATGCAGCGCGTCGAAGTCTGCGGGCGGGATGACGCCGCCGACGACGATCATGATGTCGTCGCGGCCCAGACCGTCCAGCTCCTTGCGCAGCGCGGGCACCAGCGTGAGGTGGCCTGCGGCCAACGAAGACACCCCGACAATGTGCACGTCGGCCTCGATGGCCTGGCGGGCCACCTCCTCCGGCGTCTGAAACAGGGGGCCGACGTCTACGTCGAAGCCGAGGTCGGCGAAGGCGGTGGCGATCACCTTCTGGCCGCGGTCGTGGCCGTCCTGGCCCATCTTCGCGACCAGGATGCGCGGGCGGCGGCCCTCCTCCACCTCGAAGTCCGCCGTCGCCTGCTGCACGCGGGCGATGTTGGACACCTGACCTGCCTCGTCGCGGTACACACCGGAGATCGTACGGATCTGGCCCGCGTGGCGGCCGTACACGCGCTCCAGCGCGTCGGAGATCTCCCCGACCGTGGCCTTGGCCCGAGCCGCGTCGATGGCCAGCGCCAGCAGGTTGGTGTCCTCGCCTGCCTGCTTGCCCGCGGCCTCGGTGAGGGCGCGCAGGGCGTCCTGGGTGACCTGCTCGTCGCGTTCGGCGCGCAGGCGCCGCAGCTTCTCCAGCTGCTGGGCGCGCACGCCCGCGTTGTCGACCTTGAGCACCTCGATCTGCTCGTCGGCGGCGACCTGGTACTTGTTCACGCCGATCACCGGCTGGCGGCCGGAGTCGATGCGGGCCTGGGTGCGGGCCGCGGCTTCCTCGACGCGGAGCTTGGGGATGCCCTCGTCGATGGCCTTGGCCATGCCGCCCGCCTCTTCGACCTCTTGGATGTGGCCCCAGGCGCGCTTGGCCAGCTCGTAGGTCAGACGCTCCACATAGGAGCTTCCGCCCCACGGGTCGATGACGCGGGTGGTGCCGGACTCCTGCTGGAGCACAAGCTGGGTGTTGCGGGCGATGCGCGCGGAGAAGTCGGTGGGCAGCGCCAGCGCCTCGTCGAGTGCGTTGGTGTGCAGCGACTGGGTGTGGCCCTGGGTGGCGGCCATGGCCTCCACGCAGGTGCGGACCACGTTGTTGAACACGTCCTGCGCGGTCAGCGACCAGCCCGAGGTCTGGCAGTGCGTGCGCAAGGACAGCGACTTGGGGCTCTTGGGTTCGAAGCCCTTGACCAGCTTGGCCCACAGCAGGCGGGCCGCGCGCATCTTCGCGACCTCCATGAAGAAGTTCATGCCGATCGCCCAGAAGAACGACAGCCGCGGCGCGAACGCGTCGATGTCCAGTCCCGCCGCGCGGCCCGCGCGGAGGTACTCGACGCCGTCGGCGAGGGTGTAGGCCAGCTCCAGGTCGGCGGTGGCCCCGGCCTCCTGGATGTGGTAGCCGGAAATGGAGATCGAGTTGTACTTCGGCATGTGCCGCGAGGTGAACGAGAAGATGTCGGAGATGATCCGCATGCTGGGCAGCGGCGGGTAGATGTAGGTGTTGCGGACCATGAACTCCTTGAGGATGTCGTTCTGGATGGTCCCGGCCAGCTTGTCCGGTGACACACCCTGTTCCTCGGCGGCCACGATGTAGAGCGCCAGCACCGGCAGCACGGCGCCGTTCATGGTCATGGACACGCTCATCTTGTCCAGCGGGATGCCGTCGAAGAGCGTGCGCATGTCGTAGATCGAGTCGATCGCCACGCCCGCCATGCCGACGTCACCGGCCACCCGAGGGTGGTCGCTGTCGTAGCCGCGGTGGGTGGCCAGGTCGAACGCGACCGACAGACCCTTTTGGCCCGCGGCCAGGTTGCGGCGGTAGAAGGCGTTGGATTCCTCGGCGGTGGAGAAGCCCGCGTACTGGCGGATCGTCCACGGCTGGTTGACATACATCGTCGGGTACGGCCCGCGCAGGTAGGGCGCCACGCCGGGATAGGTGCCGAGGAAGTCCAGGTCGGCGGTGTCGGCAGCCGTGTAGAGCGGGCGGATGCCGATGCCCTCCGGGGAGTCCCAGGTGAGCTCGTCGGCGTCCAGCCCGGCCTGGGCCAGCGTCTGCTGCCAGTCGGCCAGGGTCGCGGCGGCGTCGGGGTCGCCGAGCGGGATCGCGCTGAAGTCGGGAATGCTCATCACGCCGCTCCAACCAGCTCGTGCAGTCGGGTGAGGACCTCGATGGCGTTGCAGCCCACGAAGATCGAATCGTCCACTGTGGATTTCAGTTCCTCGCTCGGCTTGCCCGCCACCAGGATCCGGCGGGCGCCTGCCGCGCGCAGTGCCGCGATCGTCTCGGCGCCGCGTTCGGCATAAAGCTTGTCGGAGGAGGCGAGGCAGGCGAGGTCGGTGCCGCTGTCCTTGAACGCGGCGACGACCTGCTCGGTGTTGTCGGTCTTGCCGCCGGGGACGGCCTCGAAGCCGCCCGCCTGGAACAGGTTCGCGGCGAAGGTGGCGCGTCCGGTGTGGACGGCCACCGGTCCGAGAGTGGCCAGGAAGACCCTGGGCCTATCAGGCATCGCGTCGCTGAGGTCGCGCAGCCTCTCGTAGTCCTCGGCGTAGCGGATGCGAGGCAGTCCGCCGCTCGGCTCGCCAGGCAGCGGAGCACGCCGCACGGGCTTCTCGGCGAGGTTGGGGAACTCGTTCACGCCGGTCAGCGCGTCGCGGCGGTGCGCGAGGTTGTTCCGCCTCCGCTCCCAGGTCGCGCCGAGTTCGTCGGCGATCTGTCCCGAGGACAGGGCCGCGGACAGGCCGCCCGCGGCCTCGACGCGCTGGAAGTGCTCCCAGGCGTGCTGGGCGAGTTGTTCGGTGAGGCGCTCGACGAACCAGGAGCCGCCCGCCGGGTCGATGACGCGGCCGACGTGGGACTCCTCCAGCAGCAGCGACTGGGTGTTGCGGGCGATGCGGCGGGCGAAGGCGTCGGAGAGGCCGAGCGCGGCGTCGAAGGGCTGCACGGTGACCGCGTCCGCGCCGCCGACACCCGCGCTGAAACAGGCCAGCGTGGTGCGCAGCATGTTCACCCACGGATCACGCCTGCTGATCATCGCCGATGAGGTGACGGCGTGCTGAAGCTGCGGGGTGTCGGGTGCGCCGCTGACCTCGGTGACCCGGTGCCACAGCCGGCGGGCGGCCCGCAGCTTGGCGATGGTGGCGAACTGGTCGGCGGTGGCGGCGAAACGGAACTCCAGTTGCGCCGCCGCCTGGTCGACGGTCAGCCCGGCCTCGGTCAGCGCGCGCAGGTAGGCCACACCGGCGGCGAGCGAGAAGCCCAGTTCCTGGGCGTCGGAACCGCCCGCGTCGTGGTAGGGCTGTGCGTCCACGACGATCGCGCGGAGCTTCGGGTAGCCCTGGCTCGCCCGGCGGGCGAGATCGACGGCGAGGCCGAAGTCGGCGGGGGCGCCGGTGCGGGCCTGGAAGCCCAGCGGGTCGGCGCCGAGGTTGCCGCGCACCTCGGCGGCGGGCACGTTGCGCCGTGAGATCAGGTCGAAGAAGGCGGTGGCGGCGCGTTCGGTCTGCTCCTCTGCGTCCAGCACGATGGCGGCGAGGTCGAGGTAGACGTCCTCCAGCGCGTCGGGCAGGGCCGTCACGGGCAGTCCGCGCTCCCCCAGCCGCAGCCACAGCGAGCTGACGCCGTTCTCCAGGTCGTCCAGGATCTCTTTCTTGGCGGCCTGCAGATCGGGGTTGACCTGGCGGGCCCGCACATCCCAGCCGCCGGGCACCGCGCCCGCGGGGGTGCCGCCGCGGGTGAACGGCGCCAACCCGGGCAGGCCTGCGTCGGGGATGCCGTCGTCGGCGGTGTAGAGGGGCCGAAGGCGGATGCCGTCGTAGGTGAGAGTGCCCAGCAGTTCGTCGATGCGGGCGGCTGGATCAGCCGGGGCCTGCTCGTCCTCGCCGAGCGCACCGGATTTGCGCAGGACGCCCTCGACCAGCCGCTGCCACTGCTGGGCATCCGACGTCGGGAACTCTCCTGCCAGGACTAGCTCGTCCACTGGCGGCGTCATAAACCACGATCGTAGGCAAGAACGTCCGGTTCATGCCGTGAGACACCTGTGACATCTGCTACTCACCGGTAACTTCGTGTCGGTCCCGCACCCGAACGGGCATTCGATACTGTCCTCATCGAGGTGGCCCCGGCGGAAGGAAGCGCCCTGATGTCCGGCAACGACGCACTGCTCTCCCGCGTCCGCAAGCTGCTGGCGAAGGCGGAGGACCCCGCGGTCACGCCCGCGGAGGCCGAGGCGTACAACGCCAAGGCGGCGCAGCTCATCGCCGCCTACGGCATCGAATCGGCATTGCTCGCCGCCGCGGGTGCGGACACCGACGAGATCACCCGCCGGACCCTGCTCATCGAGCAGCCCTACAGCCGGGACAAGGCCGAACTGTTGGCCTGCGTGGCCGCGCCGCTGCGGTGCAAGGTCGTGCAGACCGGCAGCAGCCGGTCGGTGCACCGCGCTTTCGTCTTCGGCTACCGCTCCGATATCGAGCGGGTGGAGTTGCTCTTCACCAGCCTGCTGCTTCAGGCCACCACGCAGTTGACCACGGTTCGCCCGCCTCGGCAGGAGTCGGTCGCCGCCTACCGCCGCTCCTGGCTGGCGGGCTTCCGGATGGCTGTGCACTCGCGGCTGTCGCGGGCCGAGCAGCAGGCCGTCACCGATCACCGCCCGACCGAGGCACCCACCCGGTCCGTCGCGCTGGTGCTGCGCGACCGCTCGACCCAGGTGGAGGATGCGTTCACCGCGGAGTTCGGTCACCTGAAGTCGACCAGGACCCGCTGGCTCAGCGGCTCCGGCTACCACCACGGCAGCGCCGCGGGGCAACGCGCCGACCTCGGCGCCACTCGCCTCGGGCATTCCCGACCGGCGTTGGTGGACTAGGCATGCATCGCGTGGTCATCGGCACCGAAAGCCAAGGGTTGGTCTTCCACAACCTGGTGCGAGGACCGCACAACGAGGTCCGGCGCTTCGATGTGGACGTCGTCGACACCGGGCTGCATGCGGGCGTGTCGGTGCCGCCGCACTACGCGTTCGGCTTCGACGACCTGGTCGCGTTCTTCGCCGAGTTGGCGGCGAATTGGCGAGGCTGGGCGGGAGAACAGGTCTGGGAGTCGCTCGAACACGAGTTCCGCATCGCCGGGCGCCATCTCGGCAGCCGGGTCAACCTCACGGTGGATGTTGCTCAACCGGTGTTCGACGGTTGGCGACTTCGGACCGCCGTCGCCCTGGACGCGGGCGAACAGCTCAGCCGGGTCGCCGCCGACATCGCCGCGTTCTTCGCAGGCGACCCCGCCCCACGGTGATCACCCTGTCACCGCGAGACCGGCCTCCACGATGCGGTGGTCAACTCGTACAGGGCGTCACGGGGTCCTGGTAGGCCGAGGCCTGGATGCCGAACAGTTCGGCGTAGTGGCCGTCGAGTGCCATCAGCTCCTCGTGGGTGCCCTGTTCGGCGATGCGGCCCTCGTGCAGCACCACGATCCGGTCGGCGTTGCGGATGTTGGCCAGGCGGTGGGTGACCAGCACCGTTGTTCTGGTCGCACCGCCCTGGTCGGTTCTGGCGGCGGCGCGCAGGCCGCGGAAGACGGTGGCCTCGGCGCGGGCGTCCAGGGCCGCGGTGGGCTCGTCGGCGACCAGGACCGCCGCGTCGCGGTAGATGCCGCGGGCCACGCCCATCCGCTGCCACTGCCCGCCGGAGAGGTCCTGGCCGTCTTGGAACTGCTTGGACAGGATCGTGTCCTTGCCACGCGGCAGGGTTTCGATCACCTCGTCGGCACCTGACGCGGTGATGGCCTCCGACCAGCGCGCGTCGCCACCCTGCTCCAACCGTCCTATTCGGACGTTGAGGTCGGCGGTCATGGGCCAGCGGGCGGGTTCCTGGGCGACCACGGCGACCTGTTCGTGAATGGTGTGCTCGACGGCGCCCGCCAGGTCGACTCCGTCCCAGTAGACGGTGCCGGAGGTCGGTGCGTACAGGCCGGTGATCAGTCTGCCCAGGGTGGTCTTGCCCGAGCCGTTCTCGCCCACCAGCGCGACCACCTCGCCGCGCGAGATGGTCAGGCAGACGTCGTCCAGTGCGGGCTGCTCGCGGCCCGGGTAGGTGAAGGACACGTGGTCCAGCCGGATGATGGCGGGATCAGCGGGTGCCCGCACGCTCGAGGCCGGCTTGTGCCAACGCTGTGCCTCGGCGAGAAGCTGCTGGTAGAAGGTGATGTAGAAGGAGTCCTCGTAGAGGCGGTTCGCCGAGTACATGGTGTTCGACAGGGCGGAGCCCGCGGTGCGCATGGCGACCACCGCGGCACCCGCGAGGGCCAGCGGCATCGTGCCCGCGAACAGCAGCAAACCGAGGACGACGTAGGCGCAGGCGGTGCCGAGGCCCGCCAGCGCTCGGCCGACGAGTCGGACGAAGGTCTGGGTGCGGCCCAACTGGATCGCTTCGTCGGTGAGGTCGGTGGCGATGCGGCGGTGCTCGGCGAGCAGCGGACCCTGGAGGGTGCAGGCGCGAACCTCGGCGGCGACATCGCGGGCGGTGATGAGGCTCTGGGCGACCCAGGCGCGCTGGGATCGCGTGACCAGGCGGAGGAACTGCCGGTAGCCGAGCTTCGCCGAGCGCATGGCCGCCCACGCGTCGGCGGTGGCGGCGAGCAGCAACGCCGGGACCAGCAGCGGGTTGAGCAGTCCGATGGTGGCCAGCGCGGCGATCATGGAGACCACCGAGGACGTGATGTCGGCGATGGTGCGGACGGCGTTGTCGATGGACTGCACGCCCATCCGGCCACCTTGGCGTACCAGTTCGCGAAAGTCGGCGTCGTCGAAGGCCGCCAAGCGGACCCCGATGACCACGGAGTTGACCCGGTCCTGGGCGTTCTGCACCACCCTGGGCCGCAACGCCCCGCTGACCAGCGCGGCACAGCTGTCCAACAGGGCCCGGCCCGCATAGGAGGCACCGACCAGCGCGATCGACGGCAGCGCCGCGGTCAGGCGCTCCGGCGTCGGTCCCGCCTCGAGTAGCTCGGTGAGGACGTTCGCGGTGGCGAGCAGGCCGAACGCGGTGACGCAGCCGGAGAGCAGGTGGATGGCGCCCGCGGTCGCGGTGAGTCGGGGCGAGGTGCGCCAGGCGAGGCGCAGCACGATGCCGATCGCCGCGGGCAGGGCACGCATGGTCTTCCACCAGCCCGCGGTGGCGACCTCGCTGTCCACGGCCGCCCACTTCGGCGGCGTGAGCTCCTCGACTCCGATCAGCGGGGATGCGGGGGTGGTCGACAACGTCAGGTCCTCCTGCGGTGAGAAAGCACTGTCCGAGCCAAGGGTGTCGAAACCCACCGACAAATCTCGACCGCCACATGGGCATGCAACCGAAGACGGCCCCGGCGGCGTGACTAAGGGTGGGACGGGATCGACGGGGAGGGCCCATGGATGACCGGGATGCCGCGTTCACGGAGTACTTCGAGAAGAGATCCGGAGCATTGCGCGGCACCGCGTATCTGCTGTGCGGGGACTGGCACCGGGCGGAGGACTTGGTGCAGACCACGTTCACCAAGCTCTACCTGGCGTGGCCTCGGCTGAAGCATCACGGCGCGCTGGACGCCTACGCGCGGACGACGTTGGTGCGCACCTTCATCGGCGAGAGCAGGCGTGGCTGGCTGCGCTTCGAACGGGTGGCGGAGAAACCGGTGGAGCCGCCCGCGGTCGGCCCACCCGAGACCGCCCAGCAGCTGGTGCTGTTGGCGGCGCTGACGCGGATCCCGCCGAGACAGCGGGCGGTGCTGGTGCTCCGGTATTGGGAGGACCGCTCGGTCACCGACACCGCGACCCTGCTCGGCTGTACGCCGGGAACGGTCAAGAGCCAGGCGTCACGAGGCCTGGACACCCTGAGAAGCCTGCTGGCCACGGCCACCCCCGCGTAGAGGAACGGACCCACGATGATGGATGAGAACCAGCTGAGGAACGCGTTCCGCACGGCGGTGCTGTTGGGCAGCCCGCCTCCGATGGACACCGACACCGCGTTGCGCAGAGCCAAGAAGGCCCACCGCCGCCGCACCATGATCAAGGCGATCACCGCCTCCGGGCTGACCGTGGTGGCGATCCTGGCCACCTCCCTGACGCTGGCGGCGGTGTACGGCCCGGTCCAGGATCGGATCAGCGGCGCGGGCGTGTCGCTGACCACGACGGTGCAGCCGACAGGGTCCGGCTCCGAAACCGCGCCGCCCAGCGACACCGAGACCGTGTGGCCCACCGGTCCGGACGGCAAACCGCAGCAGGACCGCACGGCGACCGCGGGTCCGCGTTACGACGCGGGCACGAAGCTGCTGGCGGAGTTGGTCGCGGCCCTGCCCGCCGGGGTGCGGCCTGCTGCCGAGAACCTGTGGACGCATCAGGCGCAGTTCGAGGAGCGGGTCGGCGGCAAGGAGATCTGGGAGTACATGGCGGGCATCCCCGTCACCAAGGGCACCGCATCGCAGATCGGGCGCGTGCTCGCCGAGGTGCACACAGTGGGCAACCAGGGCTCGTCCGACCCGTGCGTGCTGGCCCGGTCATTCTGGGGCCGAGGCGGGCAGTGCCGGGTCGAGACGGTCGGCGGGCAGCCGGTGGGCCTGGTCACCGGAGGGAGCGGCGACTCATTCGAACAGTGGGCGGCCTACCGGCACGAGGACGGCACCGCGGTCTTCGTGGCCCAGTCCCGGCGATCCCAGCAGGAATCGTCCTCCCCGCTGCCCACGTTGCCACTGACGGTGCAGCAACTCCTGCAGTTGACCGTCAGTCCTCAGTTCCGGCTCGCCTAGCGGGACCAGGCATGATGGGGGCATGCGTGAAGTGGAGATCGTGGACTCGTCTATCCGGCTCGGTCAGCTGCTGAAGCTCGCGGGCTTGGCCGACGACGGCGGGCATGCCAAGGATCTCCTGGAGTCGGACTCGGTGAAGGTGAACGGCCGCGTCGAGACTCGCCGCGGCGCGCAACTGCACGATGGTGACGTGGTCGCCGTCGGGTCGGAAACCGTTCGGCTCCTCGCACACTGAGACCTCGGCAGCGACACCCGGGACACAAAAGCAGCACAGTGGCACACCGGCATGAGCACCCCGCCGTTCGCGAGCGTATGTACGACGCAGGGTGAGACCTAGCCGAGGTGGTGCGCGGTATGGCTGACAGCTCGCACGAGTGGCGCTACTGCACAGACGATTCCCTCAGCCACGCCTATCCCGTGCTGTACCTGGTCGATCTTGGCTCCAGCTGGATCGCGGCGGCGTGCGGGGCCCATGCCCCGACGGCCTCGCTGTTCAGCGAGCAGTACCTCGAGGTCGACCGGCGCTGCATCATCTGCGTGGTCGCCCTTCAGCCGCAGCGGACCGAGGTGCTCGCCCCACTCGACCGCTGGCGATGAGCACCTAGGGGCAAGGCCTGCGTCGATCGCCGCCCGCCTCCGCCTGTTCCGCCAGGGCGGCCAGATCGGCGGCGAGCATCCGCAGGACGGCCGGGTCGAGGCGGTAGTAGGTGAACCTGCCCTGTGGCTCGGCGTGCACGACGCCTGCCTCACGCAGCCGCTTCAGGTGGTTGGAGATGTTGGTCTGGCCCGCCTGGATCTCCTCGACCAGGTGGCAGGTGCACATCGACTCCGCCGCCAGCAGTTCCACGATGCGGTGCCGCACCGGGTCGGCCAGCAGCCGCAACACATCACCCTGGCGTGAGATCACCATCGGATGGTACGACCGGTCAGGCCTGCAGGTCGATCAAGTCCGGTCCGTTGGTGGTTCGGAACTCGAAGCGCTGGATGTCCTTCCGCGACATCCCGATACCGCCCTGGACCTTCAGCGGGTCCGGGGAGCCCGGCACGCCGTAGCCCTTGTCCGGTACCCGCCAGGTGGTGGCCACCTGCTCGTGACCGTTGTGGCCCACCGCGACCAACTGGCACTCCAGGGGGCCGCGCACGCCGCGCAGCTCGAGACCGATCTGGGTGCCCCAGCCCTTCTGCGCCAGGAGCAGCTTCGCGGTGACGTTGTTCGCCGGGTTGGTCGCCTCCAGCACCTCATCGCCCTGCATCGTGGTCAGCGTCGGGGGGCTGGATGACGCCTGCGGCGGGGCGGGGGTGCCGGTGGCGAACCACACCGCGGCCATCGGGGTCGCGACGATCAGCAGGGACGCCGCCGCACCCGCCATCCACATCATGGTGCGACGTTTGCGGCGTGCCCTGGCGACCTCGTCCAGAACGTTGCCGACGATGCGGTCCTCACCCAGCCGGGTGCCGGGCTGCGGCTCCACCTCGCGGACGTTGTCCAGCAGATCGGGCAGCCGCGCCAGCGTCTGGAGCTCAAGCTGGCACTTCGGACAGTCCATGAGGTGCGACTCGAAGGCCTCGTGGTCGTCCTCGTCAAGGATGCCGAGCAGGTAGGCACCCACGTCGAGGTGGGTGGGGGACGATGTCATATCGCCACCTCCCGCTCCTGCAGCGCCCGGCGTAGTGCGCGTAGTGCGTAAAACACCCTCGACTTCACGGTACCGGGAGCGACACCGAGCAGTTCAGCGGCCTCGTTCACGGTGCGATCGCGCAGGTAGGTCTGGCGGATCGCCTCCCGATGCTCGGGGGTGAGGCTGTGCAGCGCGTCCGAGAGGACCATCGCCGACAACATGCGGTCGGCCTCGTCGGGCACCACCACCGCGTCCAACGGTATGGGACCGACCTCGGTGGGGCGAGCCGCGCGACTCCGACGGGCGTCGATGACGATGCGGCGGGCCACCGTCAGCAGCCACGCCTGGAGCAGGCCCGGCTGGCGGTCCAGTTTCTCGGCGTTGCGCCAGGCACGGATCAGCGTCTCCTGGACAACGTCCTCGGCCCACTGCCGGTCGTTGCCGGTGAGCCGCATGGCATGGGCGAACAGCAGACCGCCGAACTCGCGGTAGAGCGTCCTGACGAGTTCCTCGTCGGGTGTCTCCGCGGCGGCGTCCGCTCGCGTCTCTCTGATGATCCGGTGGTGGCCCACGGCGAGATTGTTTACTCATCGGGCCCCTCTAGTCGAGTGCCGATCGCAAATTGGGTAGCGACGAACTTTTCCCTCCGTCGTTGAACCCTCTGGCGAGATCTCTCGTATTCCAGATCAAGCGCGTCCCCCGGCCAAGGGCAGGGGCCAACGCGCCATACGTCGTTGCCAAGAAAGGGAAAAGTGATGGTGAAACGCCCCACAAGCGGTTTCCTCGCCATGGCGCTTTTCGCCTTGGTCGCATTTCTCGCGACCGCGTGCGGTTCCGCAGAGGGCGGCATCGACACCTCCGACGCTCCTGCCGACGCCCAGGTGGACTCCGGTATCGCCGTGACGCTGAGCGTCTCCTCCTCCACTCCGTTCGACTCCGCCGTCGTCGACAGCGACGGCCTCACGCTCTACCGATACGACAAGGACAGCGCCAATCCCCCGCAGTCCAACTGCGTGGACAAGTGCGCGGAACGTTGGCCCCCGTTGCTGGTGAAGGGCGAGATCACCACCGAGGGCATCGACTCCCAGCTGATCGGCAAGGTGAAGCGGCCCGACGGCACCGAGCAGGTCACCCTCGGCGGGTGGCCGCTCTACAGCTACGCCGGGGATCAGCGCGCGGGCGACTTCCTGGGACAGGGCGCCTCCGGCGCCTGGTTCTCGGTGGCGCCGGACGGCTCGAAGGCAGTCAACACCTCGGGCCGCTGAATCTTGCACCTGACCATGAAAGGCAGCCGACAATGACCGGTTCCCGTGTGAGAACGGCGGCGACGCTGCTGTTGCTCGCCGCCCTGTTACCGGTGAGCACGCCAGCCGCCATCGCCGCCACTCCCGGCGAGGAGCAGGGCTGGACCCAGACCAAGTGGGGTCCGCTGGGCCCCGCCGAGCGGGATCTCATCAAGAAGGTCCGGCTCGCCGGGCTCTGGGAGGGCCCCATCGCTTTCCAGGGCACGGAGCGAGGCACCTCCGAGCGTGTCCGGCAGGTCGGCAAGGAACTGCACTCCGACCACGCCGGGCTGGACGAGGCCACGTTCAAGATCGCCAAGCAGCTTGATGTCGAGCTTCCCACCGAGCCCTCCAAGGAACAGGCGGGCTGGATGGCGGAAATCTCGTCGAAGCAGGGCGAGGAGTACGACAAGGTCTGGGCACAGCGGCTGCGGGCCGCCCACGGCACCATCTTCCAGCTGATCTCCCAGGTCCGCACCGGCAGCCGCAACGACCTGGTGCGTAGCTACGCCCGCACGGCCAACGAGTTCGTCGACAAGCACATGAGGCTGTTGGAGTCCACCAACCTGGTCGACTACAACGCCCTGCCCGCCCCCCAGATCCCCGGCGCCGCGCCCGCGGCACCGGCGGCACCGCCCGCCGCGAATCCCGCCGCGGGCCAACCGGCCCCGAAGGTCGACCAAAAGGCGGTAACGCAGGAATCGGTCGCGGTCGCCGACGGGCTGGGAATCAGGATCTTCTTCGCACTGCTGGTGATCGCCGCGTTGGCCTTTGCCGCGATCACCGTGCTGCGGCGAATGCAACGCGCCAAATAGGACGGATCGACACAGGCGTTCACGGGGAAACGAGTCGAATAGGTATTCCCAGCGAGATGAGATGCCGATGAAAACGTATCGAAGGGGCGCTTCCAACCGGCGCACCCAAGTGACGGCGATATTCGCGGGATTGGTGGTGTTGAGCGGCGTGGCGGGCGCGGGGACCGCCTCGGCCGCGCCGACGCCATCGCCCACGCCAGGGTTCGGCAGGCCGTCGCCCACCGCGGGCTCGAGCCTGCGTCCGCAGCCGACCAGGCAGACGACGCGGCCGACCGCATCACAGCCGACTCGCAGCGGGAGCCAGCACGGCGCCGCGCTGCCCGGCGTGAACCTCGGCCCGTTCGGTGCCGATTTCATCGGCATCAACCAGGTCGACGTGCTCAAGCTGCTGCCGCCGGGGCCCAACGCCTCGACCGGCTCGGCCATCATCGACTGCGGCACCAACCAGGGCGGCCACCACAACGGCGACAACTTCATCGCCGCCCCCGGGAAGGTCAACGGCGCCGAGCACCTGCACGACTACGTCGGCAACGATTCCACCGACGCCTTCTCCGATGACGACAGCCTCGCCGCGGCGGGCACCACCTGCAACCACGGGGACAAGTCGGCCTACTTCTGGCCGGTCATCCGCGTGCTCGACGGGCAGGTGCAGTCCGGCAGCAGGCCGCGGTCCAACGACGACGAGGGCGGCATCGACAACAGCAACCCGCCGAGCTTGGACCACAACGTCGGGTCGTTGGTGAAGCCGAGCGTCGCCAAGATCGAGTTCCGCGGCAGCCCGGTGCAGAAGGTCAACGCCATGCCGCCGTTCCTCAAGATCCTCTACGGCGACGCCAAGGTCAACGAGAACGGCTTCGCCAACGCGCGGGCCGCGTGGACCTGCTCCGGCTTCGAGAACCGCATCTCCAACAAGTACGCGGTCTGCCCGAACAACTCCAAGGTCACCAGGATCCACGACTTCCCGAGTTGCTGGGACGGCCGCAACACCGACAGCGCCAACCACCGCACGCACATCGTCTACCCGCAGCGCAACGGCTTCTGCCCCAGCGGGTTCAAGGCCGTGCCGCAGCTGCGGATCACCCTGGTCTACGACCTGCCCGCGCAGGTCGTCGCCAACCGGACGTTCGCGGTGGACGGCTTCCCCTCCGCCAAGCACAGCCCGTTCTCCGATCACGACGACTTCGCCAACGTGATGCCCCGCGCACTCATGCAGCAGGTCGTCGACTGCATCAACAGCGGTCAGAAGTGCCGCTAGGAGAACACCCGACCCAAGGAAAGGGCCGACCATGATCGGTTCACGCGTGCGAGCGGCAGCGGCGTTGCTGCTGCTCGCCGTCGCGGTTCCGGTGGCCGCCCCCGTGGCCGCCACCGCTCAGCAGGAACAGACGCGGGAGACGCAGTGGGGCCCGCTCACCCCGGCCGATGCCGACCTGGTCAAGAAGGTCCGGCTGGCCGGACTGTGGGAGGGCCCGACCGCGCTGGAGGGCGCGCAGCGCGGCACCGCCAAGCGCATCCGCGAGGTGGGTGCCGAACTGCACTCCGACCACGCCGCGCTGGACGACGCCACCTTCAAGATCGCCTCGCAGCTGGGCATCGAACTGCCGACCGAACCCACCGGCGACCAGGCCGCGTGGATGGCCGAGATCACCTCTCACCAGGGTGAGGCCTACGACAAGGCCTGGACCAACCGGCTCCGCGCCGCGCACGGCCAGATCTTCGGCCTGATCGCGCAGGTGCGGGCCAACACCCGCAACGAGCTCATGCGCAGCTACGGGCAGACCGCGAACAAGTTCGTGGACAAGCACATGCTGCTTCTGGAGAGCACCAACGAAGTGGACTACGGCGCGCTTCCCGTGCCGCAGATCCCCAGCGCCGCCCCCGCCGCCAAACCGGCTGACCAGCAGCAGCCGGATGTGGCGCCGAAAGCGGTGTCCGAGGAGACCGATTCCAGCCTTGGGATGCGGATCTTCTTCGGCGTGCTGGTGATCGCGGCGCTCGGCTTCGCCGTCGTCATGCTGCTCCGCCGCGTGCGACGCAGCAGCTGAAACCACAGGACCCTTCGGCAATTTCCGCACACACATCGAGGTGAGCACGCATACCAAAACTCATCCACTCCCATGTAGTACAAAAACCTAGAGAGTAATATGCGCATCACACTGAACAGCCGATTAGCGGCGTTGCTGGTTGGCGTGGTGGTGGTCTCTACCGGTTCCGGCCATGCCGTTGCCGCACCACAACCGTCTCCATCACCAGGGAGCACGGTCACTTCGTCACCGTCACCGACCGCGGAGCCAACGTCCGTTCCGTCGACCACGGCGGAACAGCCCCAGCATTCCGAGCACACCGCTGCCGCGGGGTTCCCGGGATTGAAACTGGGGCCGTTCCTGAACGATTTCATCGGAATCGAGAACATCAAGCCGCTGCGTTTGCTGCAGCCGAACCGCAACGCGTCCCGTGGGGTCGCGACGATCCAGTGCGGGCGCAATGAGAATGGCCACCACAACGGCGATAACTTCATCGCCGCTCCTGGCAAGCTCAACGGCGCCGAGCACCTGCACGACTATGTCGGAAACCTGTCCACGGATGCCTTCTCCACCAACGGCAGCCTGGTCAGGGCAGGTACCACCTGCAACCACGGGGACAAGTCGGCCTACTTCTGGCCGGTCATCCGCGTGCTGGACAACAAGTCCAACCGCAGCCAGGGCCTCGACGCCCAGCGCCGCGGTGGCGGTGGGGGCAATAACAAGGGTGGGGGCAACAACGGTGGGGGCGTGGACAACAGCAATCCGCCAAGCCTCGACCACAATGTCGGAACGCTGATCAAGCCGAGCCAGGTGAAGATCGAGTTCCGGGGCAGCCCCGTGGAGAAGGTGCGGCCGATGCCCGCGTTCCTGAAGATCCTCTACGGCGATGCCAAGGTCAACGAGAACGGTCCGGCCAATGCCCGTGCGGCGTGGTCGTGCACCGGTTTCGAGAACCGCATCTCCAACAAGTACGCGGTCTGCCCGAACAACTCCAAGGTCACCAGGATCCACGACTTCCCGAGTTGCTGGGACGGCCGCAACACCGACAGCGCGAATCACCGAACCCATATCGTGTACCCGCAGCGAAACGGCTTCTGCCCGCGTGGTTTCCAGGCGGTGCCGCAGCTGCGGATCTCACTGGTCTATGACCTGCCCGCTCAGGTCGTGCGGAACAAGACGTTCGCGGTGGACGGTTTCCCCTCCGCCAAGCACAGTCCGTTCTCCGACCATGACGACTTCGCCAACGTCATGCCGAAGGCCCTGATGGACCAGGTGGTGAATTGCATTAACAGGGGCCAGCGCTGCCGATAGAGAAGCAGGTGACCAGAGCGGTGAACGGTCCCGCCGAGCGATGCGTATCTATTACCAAAGCCAACGTTTAGGAGGACACCAGTGATCCGACTCAGCTGGCTCGGGATCGCTCTGGTCATCGGCACAGTCGCGGCTTTCGCACTGGTCTGGGCCGGCTCAAGCATCATCGGAGCTGCCAACCCGAATCCCGTCGCTCAGTCCGACAGCCTCTCCTCGTCCGAGGAGGCCGCGGTCCCCCGGCTGGCGCCGGAGGGCGAAGGTGCCGCTGAGAGCCCAGCGGCGGATGCCCCCGCGGCCGACGCGCCCGCAGGCAATGCGGAGCAGACCGGCCAGGGCAAGCTGATCGTCAAGGACCTGCCGCAGATGGGCCAGGTTGTCACCGATGAAAAGGGTTGGGTGCTGTACCGGTTCGACAAGGACACCCCGAACCCGCCCAAGTCCAACTGCGCCGACAAGTGCGCGCAGATCTGGCCGCCCGTCCTGGCCGAGGGAGGCACCCCGCAGCTTGAGGGTGTCGACCCCAACCTGGTCGGCACGGTGGCCCGTGAAGACGGAACACAGCAGGTCACCATTGGCGGCTGGCCGATGTACCGGTTCGCCAACGACCCGAAGCCGGGGGCGTGGAAAGGTCAGGCCGTGGGTGGCACCTGGTGGGTCGCCTCCCCCGACGGCACCAAGAACCTGACCTGCGTGCCTTCAGTCGCACCGCCCGCTCCCACGGTTCCGACCGGCGCTCCCCCCGCCGGTGAAGCACCCCAGGGCGGTGACAGCGGTAGTTACGACTACTGACCCCTCCGCACCGCCCGAATGAGAAGCGGTGGACCGGTCGCACCACGGACGCGACCGGTCCACCGCTTCTCTTGTGTTCGGTGCCGCTGCGTCAGACGCCTGCGGTCTGCTGGATCCAGTTGCGGATGGTGGAGCTGACCACGGTGTTGTAGCCGCCGAAGCCGGAGCCGTCGGTCGGCTTGTTGCCGATGGCGCACACGCCGATGAGCTCACCCGCCGTGTTGATCATCGGGCCGCCGGAGTCGCCGCCCGAGGTGTCGCCGTTGTTCCTGATGCAGGCGATGTCACCGAAGTTGTCGGCGCAGTCCAGCTCGGTGACGGTGCCGTTGGAGGTCTTGAGGTTCTCCGGCAGGTTCGTCCAGTTGGAGTTCTCATAACCCCACCCGTACACGCGCTCACTGTCGCCGACCTGGAGGCTGCCCTGGGCGGCGACCTTGAGGTAGGTGGCGTTCACGCTGGTCGCCAGCCTCAGCAGGGCGACGTCGTTGTTGCCGGGGGCGTTGATGACCTGGGCGACGTTGGCGGTCTGACCACCCGAGGAGCGGGTCAGCGAGCCGATGCGCACGTTCAGCGAGGGAGAGCCGACGCAGTGCTTGGCGGTGATCACGTACTGCGGCGCGATGATCGAGGCGGTGCAGCTGAACCGCGACCCAGTGTGCAGTGCGGCGATGTAGGGCACCGGCTCGGTGACCCGCTGTCCGCCGACGATGTAGGGGGTCGGTCCGTTGGCGGGCCGGTCGCCCTCGGCTATCGGACGCGTGATGGTGTCGCCGGGGTTCGCGGTGGCGGCGCCGACGAGGGACCCGAGGCCGAACACTGCGCAGACGGCGACCGCCGCCATACGAGACAGGGACTTCTTCACAGCACATCACTCCTAGTGAGGAGAACTCGCGCACGCTCGATCAGGGTGTTGAGCACACACGATGCAGGGATGCGCCGACGATAAAATGGTTTGCGACTCCCACACCAGGGATGGCGGCAATAAACAGCCCGCGATTTTAATTGTTTAATTACTGTTTCATGTCATGTTCGATAAATGAATTGTGCGCGGGAAATCCCGATGCGGTGGGCTGAATCGCCCGGCCCACCGCATCGTTGGCTGTCACCAGATGAACTGGACGTCCGGATGCTTCGGCGACGGCCCGGTGAACATCCCGGTGGGACGTCCGCGCAGGAACTGGTCGAAGAACGCCCCCACGTAGGCGCTCTGAGCGGCCAGCGACCGCTGCGGATCGATCGTGCCGATCACCGGCTCCACCTTCTCCGGCGGCAGGTTCAGCTTCTTCGCCAACTGCGGGACGATCGCCTGTAGGTCGCTGTAGCCCAGGTGCGCGGCCCCGCGCAGCAGCAGGTCCCGCTTCCAGGATCGCTGCTTGCCCCAGAAATCGCCCCATGACCGGTCGAACGTGGTGCGGTGAGTGTGATCCACCAGCTTGCCGTCCTGCGGGATCTGGCTGCCCATCAGCAGGAACGGCCGGTCCAGCCCGTGCTGGGTGACCTCACCCGGCTCGTACTTCCCGCCGCCGAACTCGGAGGACCAGGACATCGCCCCGTCCAGGTTGATGCCCGCCCGGAGCCTGCGGTCGTGGTGCATGGTCTCCCCCGCGGTGAACCCGCCGTAGGAGTGTCCGAACATGCCGACCGCGCCCAGATCCAGCGAACCGCGCAGTCCGTCGGGCAGCGGGCGCTGCTCCGCGTCGGGGTTCTCGCCGCGGTTGAGCCTGCCGAGTGTGTCGAGCACGAAACGGCTGTCACCGACACGGGCGTCGATGAACTTCTTCATATCGGCGGGTGTGGGCTGGGCGACGGCGGGCGCCTCCACCCGGCCACCCGGGAACTGCACGGCGGTCTCGAAGGTGTGGTCGATGGTGACGACCGCATAGCCGCGGGAGGCCAGTTCCTCGACCAGCACCGTGCCGTTGGCCCGCGGCCCACCGAAGCCCGGCGAGTACAGCACGACCGGACGGCCACCCGGCCTGCGATCCACCGCGGAGCCGACCTGACCGTGAGTGCGCGCGCCGGCCCAGTCGACGGAGTCCGCGGGCAGGCCCATCTCCTCGCCGAACCCGTCCAGCAGAGGTGCGATCCCTGGCTGCACCCAGGGGGCGACGGAGCCACCGGTGTCCTTGGTCGGGTACCAGACGCTGACCATCAGCTCACGCGGCCGGTCCGGCTTCCACGGATCTGGCCGAGACTTGTCGACCAGATGCAGTTCGGTGGTGCCGACCCGGCTGTGCCCGCTCGGTGCGGGCAGTTCGAACCCCACCCGGCTCGGCGCCGAACTCGCGACCGGCGCCGCAACCAGCGCAACTCCCAACGCCAACGCACCCGCGAGCAGCTTCCTTCTTCGCAACAAGACGATCCTCCCCCTGGTTCGGTGATCCATCCTGTCGCAGGACGTCGTTCCCGCACATCGTCCTCCGGACCGAGCGTGGGTCACCCTGGAGAATGAAATCGCACTGGCTCCCGCCTTCCGTCATCCGCATCCAGTGGCAATAGGGATTTATACAAAAAATCCATGAGCTGTACCGCGACACCCGGACAATGGATCACCGAAACGAGAAGTAATTCCTAAACGTCACCAAGCGCGAAACGGGATACCAGATCAGGAGTCAGCCGCACTCATCTCGGCCAATGCTCGTCGAGAAATCGGCGACTGTCAGTAGTAGGCCTGCCCGGGGGTCGCGCAATCAGTTCGTTTGAGTCGACTCGCATTGACTCCGGGATTGCGCATGCCAACGCTATGACCCCGGGCGCTCATAACGGAAGCATTAAGGCTCCACCTGAGCGCTAAATATTATCCTCCAGGGAGATTGTGATGACGCTTCTCCGCAAGATCAGCCTGCTCATGTTCAGCGCGTGCCTGGTGATCGCGATGCACCCAGGCGCAAGCGCGAAGGAGAAGGGCGGTCCGAGCCGGGTAATGGACGGGATCGTCCCCAACGAGTCGTACCGACTTTACGTCTCGGAAACCAACCTGTTCATGCTGGCGAAGAGCTGGAATCGAGACGACCCGGGTGATATCGACATCTGGCCACCGCCCAATCGCAATCCGGGGCACCCGCCATTCGAACAATGGAAGTTCATCGCCGTTCAAGGCCACAAGGACACCTACCTGCTGAAGAACAACGGCAGCGGGTACTGCCTGATCCACGACACCCGACAGAGAGACGACGCCTATGTCGTGCAGAAGAGGTGCATGACCGGGAATCAAAGCATGTGGTGGGTCGTCAAAAAGCTGGACGCCGAAGACCAGACCATGCGGCTGAACTACCACTCGATACCGGATCAGTACCTGGCGCCGGTCACGAGTCCGGCGGCGCCTGCGACTCTGATCGGTCTCCGGCAAACGGGAATCGGGGGCACGACCTGGCGATTTGAACTGGTGCTATGAGGCCGTGGGAGTTCGGGCGATGTTCATCAAGCCATTCCTCCGCCTGTCCGCCGCGATCCTCGCCTCGGCCGTGCTGACCTCCTGGTCAGGCACGCAAGCAGTCGCGGACGCGAAGACCACGATCAAATCGGTGCACAGCAGCCTCTGCCTTCGCGTGGACGACGCCAACGAAGAAGAGGACGTACTCACCCAAGGATCCTGCGCCTCCAGACTCAGGTCCTCCGCACCGTCGTGGCGTCAGCGGCGCCGTCGGGCGTCGGAGGGGGTGTAGCCGAAGCGGCGGCGGAACGACCGGGCGAAATGGGCTTGGTTGATGAAGCCCCAGCGGTAGGCGACCTCCGCGATCGTGAGGCCGTAGGACGAAGGTCCGGTCAGCTGGGCGTGGGCGCCGGAGAGACGACGCTCCAGGATGTAGCGGGCGGGGGTGGTGCCCTCGGTGAGGAACACCCGGCTCAGATGGCGTGGCGACACGCCCACCAGTGAGGCCACCGCGGCGACGTTGAGAGACGGCTCGGCGAGCCTGCGGTCGATACAGGCCTTCGCCATGGCCAGGGCCGACAGCCGGGTGGCGGAGCCTTCACCGTCCAGTCGGCCACCGACGAGCACCCGGAGCAGGTCCAGCGCGGTGTCCTGGGCGCGGTCGACGTCCACGGTGGACTGCGTGGTGTCCAGCAGCAGGTTGCGCAGAGCCGCCACGGAAATGGCCTCCTGGGTGGTGGCCGTCGAGAAGCTCAACGCGCCGGGGAGCACCGAGGCGGCGCAGCGCTCGGTGAACAGCGAGCGCGGGATGTCCACCAGCAGCTTGCGCATGGGGGTCGGGCAGCCGAAGAGGTAGGGCCGCGTCGTATCGCACAGCAGGATGTCGCCCGCCCGGACCTTGGAGGCGCCGTTGTGGTCGAAGTAGAGCGCCTCGCCCTCCAGCATGACGCTGAGGAACATCGAGTCCTTGGGCAGTACCTTGCACGCGTGCGGGGTGCGCTGCACGACGTGCTCGTTGCCGCGGATATCGGTCACCTGAAGCTCGCTGACACCCAGCCGGGTGGCGCTGACCAGCAGACCGTCGTCGGAGAAGGAGGAGCAGACCAGGCCGACGATGTCGACGGCGTTGTAGGACTCCCAGAACTCGATCCGCTGCGCGGGCGGGATCGGTTCGGTCGACACCTTCGACAGCACGACGGGTCTACCTGCGCTCATGCAGCCTCCTTGCCCAGAGCCGGACAACGAGGTTAGCCAGAACTGTCAGAAAAGTGCAGGTTCAGACCCCAATAATGATCAAACGTATATTTCACGCATATCTTGAACTTCAAGAGACCCGGGAGCCGTAGTCCCCGAACGGGTCGTCACGCTCGCGGACGGCTTGGCGGATGCCCACCTGGGCAGAACGGGCCACGAAGTCGCGGCCCTCCTGGGTGTGCCGGGCGACGCCGTCGAAGAAGGTGCCCAGGGTGCGACTGCTGGCGAAGCCCATGTTCTCCGCGGGCTGGTTGCACAGCATCTTCAGCATCTCAAGCTGGTTGCCCGGCACCCGTGCCATCCGGCGGGCCAACGCCGTGGCGTGCTCCAACAGCCGCTCCGCGGGCACGGTCTCCAGGATCAGCCCCAGGTCGGCGGCCTTGCGGGCCGGGATCTCATCCCCGGTCAGCAGGTAACGCTTGGCCTTCTCGAACCCCATCCGGTACACCCACATGGCGGTGGTCGGCGTGCCCCAGACCCGGGACGGCGGGTAGCCGAACACGGCATCATCGGCAGCCACGATCAGGTCGGCGCACAGCACCATGTCGGTGCCGCCCGCGATGCACCAGCCCTGCACCGCCGCGATGGTGGGTTTACGGGCGTACCACAGCTTGAGATAGACGTCCACGAACCGGGACATCTCGCGGTGGTCCATCACCGAGTCCCAGGTGACCTCCAGCTTCTGCTCGGCGGCCTGCAACCGCGTCGACCAGTCCAGGCCGTAGCCCGCGCAGAACGCCTTGCCCTCGGCGCGGAGCAGGATCACCCGCACCTCGGGGTCGTCATCGGCCTCGTCGATGGCCTTCGCCAACGCGTCCCGAAGCTCGAAGGTGATGGTGTTGTACTCCTCGGGCCGGCACAGCACGATCTCCCGCACGCCCTCGGCGGTCTGGGTGCGAATCGGGTCGGTCACGGGGTGGCCCTTTCCAGGATCGCGCGGGTGTCGACGCCGGTGGGCAGGGTGCCGAAGGCCGCGCCCCAGTCGCCGCTGAGCCGCGACGCGCAGAACGCGTCGGCGACGGCGGTGTGGCCGTGGCGGACCAGCAGCGAACCCTGCAGGCATAGGGCCATCCGCTCCACCAGCCTGCGCGCCCGGTACTGGATGTCGTTCAGGTCGCCGAACTCCTTGCCCAGCAGCGCGATGGCGTTGTCCAGCCTGCGGTCGGCGCCCGCCGCGAGGTTCACCTCGGAGAAGAAGGCCTCCACGCTGTCGGGCTGCTTGGCCATGGCGCGCAGCGTGTCCAGGGCGGCGACGTTGCCGGAGCCCTCCCAGATCGACATCAGCGGGGCCTCCCGGTACAGCCGCGGCAGGCCCGACTCCTCCACATAGCCGTTGCCGCCAAGGCATTCCAACGCCTCGGCCGCGTGCACCGGGCCGCGTTTGCACAGCCAGTACTTGGTGACGGCCAAGCCGAGCCTGCGGAAGATGGCTTCCTCCGCGTCACCGCGCGCCGCCCGGTCGACCGCACCGGCCAGGCGCAGGGACACCGTCACCGCCGCCTCGGCCTCCACGGCGAGGTCGGCCAGCACGTTGGCCATCGCGGGCTGGTCGATGAGGCGCTCGCCGAACGCCTTGCGGTGGGCGGCGTGGTGCACGGCCTGCGCGACACCCTGCCGCATGCCCGCGGCCGAGCCGACCGCGCAGTCCAGGCGGGTCATGTTGACCATCTCGATGATGGTGCGCACTCCCCTGCCCTCCTCGCCGACGAGCCAGCCCAGTGCGTCGTCGTACTCGACCTCGGCGGAGGCGTTGGAGCGGTTGCCGAGCTTGTCCTTCAGGCGCTGGAGGAAGAAGCGGTTGCGAGTGCCGTCGGGCAGCATGCGGGGCAGCAGGAAACAGGACAGTCCGCTGTCGGTCTGGGCGAGGGTGAGGAAGAAGTCCGACATTGGCGCGGAGGTGAACCACTTGTGGCCGGTGATCCGGTAGCTGCCGTCGGGTGTGGCCGCGGCGCGGGTGGTGTTGGCCCGTACGTCCGAGCCGCCCTGCTTCTCGGTCATCGACATGCCCGCGATGAGGCCGCTCTTGTCGGCCATCGTGCGCAACCCGAAGTCGTAGTTCCGCGCCGCGAGTTGCGTTTCGTACCGCTGCGCCAGTTCGGGGGTGGTGCGCAGAGCGGGCACCACGGCGTAGGTCATGGAGATGGGGCAGATATGTCCCGGGTCGACCTGGCCCCACACGAATGTCTTCGCGGCGCGTGCGACGTGGGCGCCCGGGGTTTCGTCCTGCCACGGCGTGCCGTGCATGCCCTGCTCCACCGCGACCGTCATCAGCTGGTGGTAGGCGGGGATGTACTCGACCTCGTCGATGCGGTTGCCGTAGCGGTCGTGGGTGCGCAGCACGGGTGGGTGCTCGTTGGCCAGCCGTCCCCACTCCTGGGCCTTGGCGCTGCCCGCCAGCCTGCCGAGGTCGTGCAGGTCGGCGGCGGCCCAGCCCGCGCCCTCGCGGCGCAGCGCCTCCAGCAGCGGCGGGTAGGCGGCGACGTCATAGCCGACCAGCGGCGGCACCTGGTTGGTCACCTCATGCGTTGTCGACATGCTCCACTCCCACTGCGCGCAGACTGAACGAGATCAACGACGGAATCAGGTCGGGTTCGGCGTGCCCGGCGGCCAGCGGCCCGACCAGCACCTCGCCCACCGATCCGACCAGGGCGGTCGCGGTGAGCGCGGCGTTCTGCGGCGGGATGTCCCCACGCAGCATGGCTTCGGTGACGACCTCTGCGATGAGGTCGGAGAAGGACCGGCGGAACACCAGCCGCTCGTGGTCGACGGCCGGGTCGACGGGCTCGGCGAGCAACGCGTACGCCAACCGGGGCGCCTTCAACGCGCGGCCCGCGAAGGTCTCGACCACCGCGACCATCCGCCGGATCAGGGTGTCGTGCAGCACCACGGCTCGCGCGACCGCTTCCACCTCGCGCCGCACCACGACCCGGAACACCTCGGCGACGAGTTCGGCCTTGTTGGGGAAGTGCCCGTAGACGGTGCCGGTGGCCACTCCCGCCCGCTTGGCCACCGCGGCGACCGAGCAGCCCGCGTAGCCGGACTCCGCGAGCAACGCGAAGGTCGCGTCCACGAGTCGCTCTCGGGTGGCCGCGAGTTTCGCGTCCACCGCCGCCGTGCGCCGATACGCCATGCAAGAAGTGAACCTCAATTCATTTCTTCCCACAAGACTCGCGCCTTACATGCCGTTGCGTTCATATAGCCACAGCAGTATGTTCTGGATCGTGAGCGAGACACTGGGAACCCACGGCAGCCGCCCGATGGTGCGGATCGAACGACGGCTGCCTCATCCGCAGCAGAAGGTGTGGCGGGCGATCACCGAACCCGAACAACTCAGCAAGTGGTATCCGTTCACCGTCACGCATCTCGACCTGCGCCTGGGCGGCAAGCTGAGCCTGGTCGGCGACGGCATCACCATGACCGCCGACATCGTGGAGCTTGACCCGCCGCGCCTGTTCGCCTTCACCGAGCACGCACCCGAGGAAATGCCGCGGGAGAGCGACGACCTGGTGCGCATCGAACTGATCCCCGAGGGGGACGGCACTCTGCTGATCTTCAGCCACGTCTTCGACGATCACCCCGCCGCCGCCAGCTACACCACCGGGTGGACCGGCTGCCTCGACGCGCTCGAACTCCTGCTCGCCGACCGCCCGATCGAGATCGACAACGATTGGGTGGGACTGCATGAACACTTCGTCGAGCGCTTCGGCTTGGGAAAGCCCTCGGTCGAGCGGACCGGCGCAGGCTGGGAGATTCGGTTGGAGCGGCAGTTCATGCGGCAGCCGGTGGACAAGGTGTGGGAGGCCCTCACCGAGTCCGCGTCCCCGATCGCGGGCGAGAACCCACCTGCGCCCTTCGCCCCCGGCGAGATCCCGGCGGGCCCGATCACCACGGTCAACGCGCCGCACGCGCTCGAGTTCGGCACCGAGGGCGGCCACGTGCGCTGGGAACTCTCCCCCGGTCCCGGTGGCGCCCGGCTGGTCCTGACGCACACCGGAACCTCCGATCGGCTCGCACCCGCCGACACGTGGGAATCGCACGTGTCCCGGCTCGCGGCCCGGCTACGATGACCCGAACGTGACATTTCGGGGCGTCGGCAGGCAATTCGCACTATGACCGGCCGCCGCCCCCGGGTCCGGGGGCGGTGCAGGCTGAACTTCTTCGACTACCTTGCGGCCCATTCGGACCGCATCGGCTTCCTGTTCGTCCAACATCTCGAGGCGGTGCTGCTCGCGGTCGGCCTCGCCACCGTCATCAGCCTCGGCATCGTGATCGCCACCGAGCGGCTGCCCGGCTTGCGGGCAGCGCTGCTGGCGATCTCGGCCACCATGCTCACCGTCCCGTCCTTCGCGTTGTTCGGACTGCTGATCCCTGTGTTCGGCCTCGGCGTCGCGCCGACGATCCTCGCGCTCACGGTGTACGCGGTGTTCCCGATCCTGCGGAACATGGTGACGGGTTTGGACACCGTGGACGCCTCGGTGGTGGATGCCGCCCGGGGCATGGGGATGAGCGCCGCGCAACGCCTGCGGAGGGTCCGGCTGCCGCTGGCCTGGCCGGTGATCCTCAACGGCATCCGGGTGGCGACGATCATGGCGGTGGCCATCGCGGCGATCGGCGCGGCGGTGCGCGGACCCGGCCTCGGGCAGCTCATCTTCCGCGGGCTGGCGCGCATCGGCGGCGCCAACGCGCTCAACGAGGTAGTCAGCGGTGTCGTCGCGATCGTGGCCGTGGCGCTGCTGCTGGACGCGGTGTTCCTGCTCATCGGCAAACTCACCACTCCGCGAGGTCTGCATGTCTGAGCCCGTCATGATCAGCCTGCGCGGCATCACCAAGCGCTATCCCGGCTCGGCGGAGGACGCCGTGCGGCCGCTGAGCATCGACATCGCGCAGGGCGAGTTCCTCGTGCTGGTCGGCCCGTCGGGCTGCGGCAAGACCACCACGCTGCGCATGATCAACCGGCTGGTCGAACCCTCCGGGGGCGAGATCTGGATCGACGGCCGCGACGTCACCCATGTCGACCCCGACCAACTGCGCCGCCATATCGGCTACGTCATCCAGCAGGTCGGGCTCATCCCGCACATGTCGGTGGCCGAGAACATCGGTCTGGTGCCGAAGATGCTCGGCTGGGACAAAACCCGCATCCGCGACCGCGTGGACGAGCTTCTGGAGCTGGTCGGCCTGGACGGTGCGACGTTCCGCGGACGCTATCCGAAGCAACTGTCCGGAGGCCAGCAGCAGCGGGTCGGCGTCGCCAGAGCGTTGGCGGCCGATCCGCCGGTGATGCTGATGGACGAGCCGTTCGGCGCCATCGACCCGATCACCCGGGGCAGGTTGCAGGACGAGTTCCTCAAGCTCCAGCAGCGCATCCGCAAGACCATCGTGTTCGTCACCCACGACATCGACGAGGCCCTGCGTCTCGGCGACCGCATCGCGATCTTCGACAAGGGGTCGCGGCTCGCGCAGCTTGCCACGCCGCTGGAGATCCTCACCGAACCCGCCGACGAGTTCGTGCGGTCCTTCATCGGCGAGGGCGCCGCGCTCCGCAGGCTCTCGCTGCTACGGGTGGGCGACCTGCCCGTGGACCCCACAGCGCAGGGTGCGGACGGAATCGAGATCGAGCCCGACGAGACGGTCTCGGCCGCGCTGGACAAGCTGCTGGCCGCGGGCCGCGACGTCGCGAACGTGCGTGGTCGCGGCAGCCTGACCCTCCAGGAAATGCTGTTGGCCACGGCGCGGAGCGAGACGGCGGACCGGCCGTGACCCGTGCGTTGGGCGGCAGCCCGGTGCAGATGGAGGCCGCGCCGAAGGCGACTTGGTGGCTGCCGGTGGTCGCCGGACTGCTCGTGGTGGGCACCCTCGTCTACCTCCAGGTCGCCGACCTCGACGCATTGGAAGCCCGCGCGCTGGCCACCGACGAGTTGCTCGCCCGCCTGTCGGAACACATCCGGCTGGTGATCGTGTCGACCGTGGTGGTCATCGTCATCGGCGTGCCACTGGGGGTGCTGCTGAGCCGCCCGGCGGCCCGGCTGCTGCGGACCCCGGTGCTCGCGGTCGCCAACGCGGGCCAGGCCATCCCGTCCATCGGCATCCTGGTGCTGCTTGCCCTGATCTATGGCGTCGGGTTCACCATGGCGGTGGTCTCGCTGGTGGTCTACGCGCTGCTGCCGATCCTGCGCAACACCCTGGTGGGCATCGCGCAGGTCGACCGGGCCGTGATCGATGCCGCAAAGGGAATGGGGATGAGCGCGCGGCGCATCCTGTTCACCGTCGAACTGCCGCTGGCCGTGCCGGTCATGCTCGCGGGCATCCGGGTGGCGCTCATCCTCAACGTCGGGGTGGCCACACTGGCCACTTACACCAACGCGGGCGGCCTCGGCAATCTGATCGAACGCGGCATCGTGCTCTACCGCATGCCGATCCTGCTCACCGGCTGCCTGCTGACCATCGCCCTCGCCCTGGTGGTGGACTGGCTGGCCGCCCTCGCCGAACGCAGGCTCCTCCCGAAAGGCTTGTGACCCATGCGCTTCCTGGCCGTGCTGCTGGTCACCCTGCTCGCGGGCTGCACCCTGGGCAAGGCGCCGACCCCGGACGTGTCCGCCGGGTCCCTGGCCACGGCGGGAAACCTGGCAGGCCTTCGATTGTCGCTGGGCGGCAAGGAGTTCACCGAGCAGCTTGTGCTGTGTGAGCTGACCGCGCAGGCCCTGGAGTCGACCGGGGCCGAGGTCGAGCGTTCCTGCGGGCTCTCCGGCACCAACTCCGCTCGCGCGGCACTGACCAGCGGCGATGTCGACATGTACTGGGAATACACCGGCACCGCGTGGATCACCCACCTCGGCGAGACCAGGACGGTCGGCGACCCGAAGGCGCTGTATGAGGCGGTCGCAGCGGGAGACCGGGCGCGGCACGGCATCGTCTGGCTGGACCCGGCACCCGCCAACAGCACCTACGCGGTGGCCGTGAGCCGGGAGAAGGCCACGGAACTCGGTGTCCGCACACTGTCCGACTACGCTGCGCTGGCCAGACGCGACCCGGCCAAGGCCAGTTTCTGCGGAGCCGCGGAGTTCTTCGGCCGCAACGACGGCTGGCAGGGCCTACAGGCCGCCTACGGGTTCGAGCTTCCCCGGTCGGCGACGTCCGAACTCGCCGCGGGGGTGGTGTACGACTCCGTCGACAAGGGCAATCCGTGTGTGTTCGGCGAGGTCGTCACCACCGACGGCCGGATCAAGGCGCTCGACCTGGTGGTGCTGGAAGACGACCGGCGCTTCTTCCCCGTCTACAACCCCGCCGTGACCGTCCGTGACAACGTGATCGCCAAGTCACCGCAACTCGCCGCCATTCTGAGGCCGGTTGCCGTTGCGCTGACCGACGACACGCTCCGGGCGCTCAACGCCGAAGTGGACGTGGACGGTTTCACCCCGGAGCAGACCGCCAACAGGTGGCTGCTGAAGATGGGATTCATCGGCCCCGGCTGACCGAGAGCGGCCGAGATGCCCACGAGCCACACCTCGAAGGCGTCTCGGCCGACAATTACGACATCATTCGCTGGATTTCGGTTTCGTCGCTCAGGCCTTGAAACTGCCGCTGCCCGAGGGCGCATGTGCGCCATGGCCCGATTTCACGACCGTACTCGGACCCATACAGCGCGCACCGCCGAATATCTGCACATCACCTGCCGTGTCGTTGACCAGGACGTGGGCGGCGGGGTTCAACACCGTGCAGCCCTTGGGGTTTTCGTACTTGTCCACCTTTTGGTAGTCGATCGAGAACACATAGACGTTGCCGTCGACGGGAGCTGCCGACGCAGTGGAAACCGAAAGCGCAAGCGCCGCAGCGGAAACAGCCGCCACGGCGGAAGCAATGTATTTCATCCCCGTTCAAATCCCTTCCATGGAAAGAACTTGTGCCCAACGCAGATTACCGATCGACAGCCTCCGCACCACTCGGGAAAGCGCATACCACTCGAAAGAAGTGCAATCCCGATAGCTACTTCTTATTACTCAGAATTGCGTCGATAGGTGGTCGAAATCGTGAAGTCCTTGCGCGGTCCCGCCACGTCGTAGGACACCAGGAACGTGTCGTGGTCGGGCAGCGCGTAGTGGCCGGTGTAGGTGTCGGGTCCGCACAGGTGCACATCGGTGGCCTCGGCCCCGTCGGCGGACGGGCGAAGGGTGTGCATGAGGCGGCCGTCGGGAAAGCGGATGCTGAGCTCGTCACCGTCGAGGACGTAGCGGTACTCGCGATAGGCGGGACCGGTGTAGCCGGAGTCCAGTGTGAGGGTGCCGTCCTCGCGGTAGTGCAGCTCGCCTGCGTCGACCGGCGCGAATCGGGCGATACCGGTCATCCTGCCCTGACCCGTGATCACGCGGTCGAACCGCCACTCGCCGGGCAGCGCGGAGAACAGCTGCCTCGCCGTCACCATGACACCTGACTCCCGGATAGCCGGACCTGCACCGATCGTAGCTGTCGGGCGGCCAGGGCCGGGTTCGCGCCGGGGCCGACGAGCCGGTAGTGCCCGGCCAGGACGGGGCCGTTCCACAGCTGCTCGTACCACTCCCCTGCCGGGTCCAACGGTGGCAGCACGCCTAGTTCGGCGGCCAGCCGGTCGGCGAAGCCCACGTAGTCGCCGTGCGGGAACTGCGGGCGCGGGCGGGCCTGCCGGATCGCCCGCTCGGCCTCGATGCCCGCCAGCATCGCCTCCGGGGTGGGCGGCGGCGCCTCGCCGGACAGCACGGCGACCGCCCAGCGCGCCTGTAGCTCGATCACCGCGAAGAACGGCCCGCGGTAGACGCCGACGAAGGCCAGTCCGGGCAGAGCGGGATGGAAGGTGCAGCCGTGCAGCAGCACCGGCTGAAGCCAGTCGTCGGTGCAGGAGATCGCCGCCAGCAGGGCGTCCGGCAACGGCAGCGACGGCCGGTACCCGGTGCACCAGATCACCGCGTCGCAGTCCACCGTCGACCCGTCCGCGAGCACCAGGCCGCTCGGGGACAGCGCCGACACCCTGCCGACCGCGGGCCGCAGCGCACCCGAGGAGATCACGCTGGGCAGCCGGTCCGAGGTGACCACATGGGGCGGCTCGGTCGACGACGGGTCCAACTCGAGACGCGGATCGAGTCGGCCGGGATTCCCGCCAAGCTCGTGATAACGCCGGTTCGCCGCGCGATTGGCCTCCACCGATGACAGCTGCGTGCGTTCGTGGCGACGCCGTCGAGTCATGGCGCGGAGTTCACGCGGCACCCCCTGGTCATAACGCGGCAGAATCCAGAACGGCCTACCGATAACAGCGGTTACCGCAACGCCTGCTTCGGCGAGCTCGCCCGCGATTTCGGTGCCGCTGAACGACATTCCCACCACGGCGACCCGCTTGCCGAGAAACGCATCGACCCCGCGGTAGGCGCTGCTGTGCAGGGAAACACCGCCGAATTCACCGGGCAGGTCGGGAGTCCAAGGCCGGGAGAAAACCCCGGAGGCGATCACCGCCGCGTCGAAGACCTCGCGGTGGACCCGACCGGATTCCGCCCAGGTCACCGCCCATCCCCGACCAACGGGCGCCACCTCCATGACGGTGCAGCCGTAACGGGGTGAGAGGCCCCTCGAATAGGTGGACAGATAGTGGTGAACCTCCCCCTGCCGGGGGAAATCCCGCGTTTCCTCGGGCCACGATTCTTCGGAAAAGGAGCACATCTGATACGACAGGTTCGTGGACATGCCCGGCCAGGCCGCACCCGTTTCCGGCCGCCAGACGCCGCCCAGCTCCCCCGTCCGTTCGAACAGCACCGGGCGCAGACCGGCCGCCGTCGCCGCTTTCGCCGTGGCCAGGCCCGCGGGCCCCGCTCCAATGATCGCCAGCCTCGCAGCCACCGCCCGAACTCCCCATTCCGCCGAAGCGCCACCCAACGGTTTCCCTCTGCTTACTTGGCCTTGGCGTTCCGGAAACGTGGGGGAGCAAGCGTGATCCCCGTGTCGCTCAATCCGGCCCGCGCAGGCGAATCGGCGGTGCCCCCAGCACGCGACCCCAAACGCCTGATGGCGGTCGTGATCGTCAGCATCACGGTGTTGTTGTTCGACGCCGCCGCCAACGTGCTGCCCTACACCCCCCTGTTCAGCGTGATCACCGTACAGCGTCTTGTGGTGCTGGCGGGCCTGGTCGCGGTGGTCGTCGCGGGTGCGCGGCTGCCGCAGTTCCGGACCCGCCTGGACATCCCGATCGCGCTGCTCGTCGTCGCGGCCACCGCGACCACGGTGCTGGGCGGGCGCACCGGAGCGCCGCTGCGCACGCTGCTGACCGCCATCGCGATCTACTACCTGGTGGTCGCGGGCCTGCGGATGTACCGGGGTGCGTGGCGCGCGGTGCTGCTGCTGGCCACGCTGACCGTCACGATCGCCTCCGCGGTGGCGCTGAGCCAGGTCAGCGCGGGTACCCCGACCGGCTTCTGCCGCAGCGGCATCATCGGCGACACGGCCTGCGAGCCCGGCACGCTGGTCCGCGCCATCGGCACCTTCGCCAACCCGAACCTGCTGGCCGCGTTCCTGGTGCTGTTCGCACCCGCCGCGATCCTCGCCGTGCGGGCGGTCGCCGACCGCACCGCGCAGACGGTGTTCGCCCTGCTCGCGGGGCTGGCCTACCTCGGGGTGCTGCTCAGCTTCTCCCGCGCCGCCTACGTCGCGGCGGCGGCGGGTGCACTGGCCGTCGGCTGGTACCGGCTGGTGCCGGAGGACCTCCGCAAGAAGCACGCCAGGAAGCTGGCCATCGGCGGCATCGCCACCCTGGTCGGCGTCACGACGCTGCTGGCCGTGCTGTCCAAGGCGGGCGCGGCGCTGGGTGTGCGCAACGAGGCTTGGTCGACCGCGGTGACCATCGCCGCGAACAACCCGCTGGGCGTGGGTCTCGGCCGGGCGGGCGCGGTGGTCAACGCCCGGATCGACGGCACCGAGGAGTTCGTCCACACCCACAACCTGTGGCTGAACTGGCTGGTCGAGGCAGGGGTGCTCGGCCTGATCGCGATGGTGCTGATCACGGTGGGCACGCTCGTCACCGGCATGGCGTTGGCCCGCCGCCAGTCGACGCTGGGCTTGGCCGCGTTCGCCGGTCTGCTTGGTTTCTTCCTGGTCTGCCTGGTCGACCACCCGTCGAACCTGAGCCGCATCCTGGTGGCGTTCTGGATGCTGCTGGGCATCCTGATGGCCGTGGCAGCGCCGACGTGGCGGCAGGCGGCCGACGAGGAGGAGAACGAGCAGCCCGACGTGCCGGTGCAGACACGGTCGCTGCCGAAGGACCCGGAGGTCACCCGGCCCATCCCGGCCACCCACGACCGGCTCACCGCGGCCGTGGCGGGGACGGCCCGACCGCCCTCACCGCGCCCACGCCGAGGCGACGCTCACCGGATCGGTTAGCAGGCCCACCCGAACGGCGCGTACAGCAGGCGTTCGCTGTGGTCTGCCGCGAAGATCGGCCGAGGTCCGACCTTGCGCCGATTCTCTGGGAGATCTGATGCGTACGCGTCTTGTCCTCGGCTGGCTCACTACCGCCGTCGCTCTGTCGTTGGCCGGACCTCTCGCCGCAGCCGAGGTGAGCCCGGCCCTGGTGCGGCCCGGTGAGATCTTCATGATCACCGACGACAAGCGCTGCAAACCCAACGGCATCCCGATGGCGGAATCGGACGCCTTCGGCAACACCACGCTGCGATGGGTGCAGGTCCAGGCGGGCGGCTATTACTACGCCACGGTGAAGCTGCCTGACGCCACCGCATCCGGCAACTACCAGGTCACGCTCCGGTGCGAGGTCGGCGGCGTCACGTTCGACGCGGGCACTCTCCGCGTGGGCGCCTGAGCCCTGATTCAGGGTTTGCGGGCCACCGCGCCGAAGTCGTTGACCCACTCCGGATGCTCGCCCACGTCCGCAGGCGACTCGGGATGCCATTCCGGGAGGTAGACCAAGCCCGGTTCCACCAGGTCGAAGCCGTCCAGCAGGGCGGCGATCTCGGCTCGGGAGCGGAAGGTCAGCGGGGTGGGCGTGCTTTGGGAGATCTTCTCCATCCTCGCGGCGCGTTCCGGCGGGCCCTCGTTGCTGACGTGCGAGAGCACGAGGTAGGCGCCCGGTGGCAGCGCCTGCCGGATGCGTCCTATGACCTCGGCCGCACCGTCGGAGATGAAGTGCATGAGCGCCACCGTGAGCACGGCGATCGGCTGGGTGAAGTCCAGCATCTCCCGCACCTTGGTGTGCCGAAGCACGGCGTCGATGTCGCGCACGTCGGCGAGCAACGCGGTGGCACCGGTGTTGCCCGCCAGGATCGCCTCGCTGTGCGCGACCGCCACCGGGTCGATGTCGACGTAGACCACGCGTGCCGTGGGGTCGGCGCGCTGGGCGATCTCGTGCACATTCCCGGCGGTGGGAATACCGGAGCCGAGGTCCAGGAACTGCCGGACGCCTTGGCCGATGAGGTAGCGCACGGCGCGGCCGAGGAACGCGCGGTTGGCGCGCATCACCTGCGGCAGCTCAGGCCAAGCCGCCAGCGCGAGCTTGGCGTTCTCCCGGTCGACCGCGAAGTTGTGGGCGCCGCCGAGGTAGTAGTCGTAGATGCGGGCCACGCTCGGCCGGTCGATGTTGATCTCACTGGGCGCCCAGGCGGGCCGTTCCACGTTTGCTCCCCATCAGCTGATTGAGCATGCGGTCGATCTCGGTCGGTGCGACCGCCTTGGCGAAGTGCCAGCCCTGACCCGCGTCGCAGGCCAGCGCCCGCAGGCGGGTGGCCTGCTCGGCGGTCTCGATGCCCTCCGCCGTGACGGTCAGGCCCAGTGAGTGGGCCAGCGACACCATGGTGCCCACGATGCGGGTGTCGATGGCGCCGCGCTCCGGTCTGCGCAGGCCTTCGACAAAGTCGCCCGCCAGCTTCAGGTTGTGCACCGGCAGTTGGCGAAGCTGCGACCAGTTGGAGTAGCCGGTGCCGAAGTCGTCGATGGCCACCCGCACGCCCTTGTCGACCACCGAGCTGAGCATCGCCACCGGGCCCTCGGGGCTCTGCATGACGGCGCTCTCGGTGACCTCCAACTGCAACAGTTCGGGGCTCAGGCCGCTGGCGGCCAGGGCGTCCACGACGTCGTCCAGCAACGCCCCCTCGGCGCACTGCCGCATGGCCACGTTGACGCTGATGAACGGTGCCTCGGCGTAGTTGTCGTGCCAGCGCTTGGCCTGAGCGCAGGCCTCGTGCAGCACCCAGCGGCCGAGTTGGACGATGAAGCTGGTCTCCTCGGCGAGGGGAATGAACTTGTTCGGTCCCAGCAGCCCCAGCTCGGGGTGCTGCCAGCGGACCAGCGCCTCGGTGCCGATGATCCGGCCGTCGTTGAGCGACACCATGGGCTGGTAGTCCAGGATGAACTCGTTGCGCTCCAGCGCGGCGCCGAGTTGGCCGGCAAGCTGGTAGCGCAGGAGTTCGCTGGCGCTGCGGTCCTCGTCGAACACCACCCACCGGCCGCGACCGTCGGATTTGGCCCAGTACATGGTGGCATCGGCCGCCCGCATCAGCTCCTCGGGATCGCTCTCGGCCGCCGAGCGCTCCACAATGCCGACGCTGCCGGACACCGACAGCCGGTGCCCGTCGATCTGGAACGGGGTGGACAGCGCGGCCAGGATCGCGTCGGCCAGCACCGTCAGCGGGCGAACCCCGGTCGAGTCCGTGATCAGCACGACGAACTCGTCGCCACCGATGCGGGCCACCAGGTGCCCGAAGTGGGTCACGCAGCGGTGGATGCGTTCGGCGGCGGCGACCAGCAGGCGGTCGCCGACGCTGTGCCCGAGGCTGTCGTTGATGACCTTGAAACCGTCCAGGTCCAGGAAGCACAGCCCGACGCGGCGCCCGTCAACGCCGGAGGCGCATACCTCCTCCAGCCGCTGGAACAGCAGCGTGCGGTTCGGCAGGCCGGTCAGAGGGTCGTGCAGTGCCTGGTGCTGAAGCTGGTCCTGCAGTTCGTGGCGTTCGGTGACGTCCTCGCCCATGGCGATGACGTAGGCGGGTTCACCGGTCTCGTCGTGCACCGCGGAGATGGCCAGCCGGGTCCAGCCGTAGCCGCCGTGGGCGCGGGTGAACCGCTTCTCCAGGTGGACGTGGGTGCGCTCGCCGCCGGTGAGCTGGCAGTACACCTCGTGCAGGACGTCGGGCACGTCCTCATGGTGGATGAACTCGATGACCGGGCGGCCGCGCAGCGCCTCAACGGGCTTGCCGAGCATGTCCGCCAACGCGGGGTTGACGTCGATCAGGTTGCCGTCGGTGTCGCCGACGGCGATGGCGATGCCCGCGCCCTCGAACACGGCCCTGAATCGCTCCTCGCTGGCTCGCAGCGCCTGTTCGGCGTCGTCGCGCGCGGTCAGCACGGCGCAGCGAATGGCCTCCTGCTCCTCCAGGATGAGGTGCTGGAGCGCGTCGCAGAAGCCGGTCGAGAAGGCGCCGACCAGTTGGGCCAGTTTCAGCGGCTCACCGGGGAGTTTGCCGATGACGGCGGCGCTGGCGCGCAGCGCGGCGGTCTCGGTCAGGCGAATGCCGATCAGCGCCTTGCCCGCTCGGTATCCGGGTACGTCGGTGAATGGCTCGGCGGTCAACGCCGAGGCCAGTTCGGTCAGCTGCCCGGTGAGAAACTCGGCCAGGCCGTTGCGGCCCAGCTCGGAGAACCCTGTGCTCTCCACGGCTGCGGCCCATTCCCTGCCCAGCTCGGAAAGCGAACCGCCTCTTGAGCCTACGCGTGAGCGAGGGCCGTACCCCGAGTGCGACCCCACCTCGGGCGTACGCGAGGTTTGCACGCCATGATTACTATCAGCATCCGGTTAGTCGCACAACCGAAGTATGGGGTTCACGACTATGTGGGTACCGCCCCGTATCGATACACATCCCAGTCTCGCAATCGAATTGGTTAATTCGTACCACCATTTGTATTCGATTCCGTTGGTTCTTGCGTTGGGCTGTCTGTCGTAACCGGTGGCCGCTCCGCCGCAGTTGGCCCGGACTGGGCTCCGCCGGATGGCGCAGGCGCCTCGACGGTCGAAGGTGCCGGTTCCGGGGTCGGTTCGGGCGAGGACTGCGACGTCGGCTGAGGGGCTGGTTCGGACGAGGTGGGTGCGGGCTGTGACGGCTCGCCCGCGGACTCCTCACGGGGGCTTTCGGTCGGCTCGGGTGCCCCCGATTCCGTCGGTTCCGGCTCCGCGGCCACCGAGGCGCCGGGCGCGCTGGTCTGGGGCGGGGCGGGCTGCTCGCCCGCCTGCCGTTCGTCGGCGGGTTCCGGCTGCTCTCCGGTGACGGCCTCGACGACGCTGTCCCAGAGGCTGCCGAGCAGGCTCTTGCTCTTCGTAGGCTCCGTGGTGTCCGCCCCTGCTGTTTCGGCGGCTGCCGCGGTGTTGTCCGCGGCGATAAGGCCGCCGATGAGCTGCTGCTGGGCACTGGCGATGTGCTCGGCCACGCTGGGTGAGAGCACCGGCGCCAAGCCGAGCAGGCCTGCGGCGACCAGTCCGGTCGCGCCGATGGCGACGCGTGCTCTCGACGTGCCCTTCGAGCGGTCCACTGTCCGGGCTACCTGGTCGACGGAGAACTCGCCGAACGCCTGGGTCTGCGTGGGCGGCCGCACCGGGTTCGGCGTGGCGGTGGTGATGAGCGTGGCGATTTCCCGGTCCAGGGTGTCGGGACGCGCGGCCAGTGCGGCGCCGAGAGCGACCGCGGCCTTGGGATCGGTGTCCACGGCCACCGGCACGCCGAGTTCGGCCGACAGCAACTGCGTGACCAGCGGGATTCGGGTGGAGCCGCCGACCAGCAGCATCGCCTCCAGGTCGCCCGGCTCCAAGCCTGCGGAGCCGAGGGTGCGGCGGACGACGGCGATGGTGTCCAGCAGGGCCGGTCGGATCAAGCCCTCGAACTCGCCCCGGACCAGGCGTTCCCGCGCGCGGACATCGGCCAGCAGCACCGGGATCACGGCCTCGGTGTCGGCCGAGAGCGCTTCCTTGGCCTCGGTGCACTCGCGACGCAGCCGGGCCACCTCCGCCAGCGTGATCGGATCGTCCGGGTCGAGGGCGTCGATGCCGGTCCGCAGCCTGTCGCAGACGTGGGCGAACACGGCGTCGTCGAAGTCCACACCGCCGAGCCGCTCCATGCCATCGGGCGTGCCGAGCAGGTCGAAGCCCTGTTCGGTGCTGCGCAGCACGGCGGTGTCGAAGGTGCCGCCACCGAGGTCGTAGATGCCCAGCGACCGGCCCGCGGGCACCGGGTGCGCGTCGCGGTAGCTGTGCGCCGCGGCCTCCGGTTCGGTGAGCAGCATCGGTTCGGGCAGGCCGTGGGCGGCGAATGCCCCGAGCAGCAGGTCCAGCTTGTGCTCACCCCAGGTCGCGGGGTAGGCGAGCGCGATGCGGCCCGGTTCGGCGCCCTCCTGCTGCCGGACGCGGTCGAGCACCCAGGCGACGACGGTGGCGGCCAGGTCGTGGGCGTGGCGCGGGGTGCCGTCCACGACCATCGGCGTGGCGTCGCCGATACGGCGCTTGAACTCCCGCACCACAAGCTCGGGTTCGGCCACCGCCCGCCGGGCAGCCGCCTCCCCCACCAGGACGGAACCGTCGCGGCCGAGTAGCAGCACCGAGGGCACCAGCGCGGTGGAGTTGCCCAGGTGCACAAGACCGCAGGTGCCGTCCGCCCTGGCCACGGCTGCCGCCGTGAACGTCGTGCCAAGATCGATGCCCAGCTGGTAAGTCATCGGTTTCCCCTCGTCTCACCAGCAAGGATCGCGCGTCGAGGCCGCTTTCTTCACGTTCCGCCGCTCCCTAATCGGCAGGTTAGGGAGGCCCCCTAACGAGCGCCGCGCCGATCCCCGCACGGGGTGGTCGGCGGAGGGGCCTGATCCCCGATGGCACCGGCAGTAGGTCTGCTTAGCGTCGGTGGGCACGCGGCTTGCCACTGGGGCACCGCCGATCAAGGAGATGACCGCCATGGTGAGCCTGCTCGAGTTCATCCTGAACCTCCTGCGCAGCGTCGACGCGCGCCAGGACTTCGAAGCCGACCCCGAGGGCGCACTGCGCGAGGCGGGTCTGGACGACCTGTGCCTTGCCGATGTGCACGACGCGATGCCGCTGGTGGCCGACGCGGTACAGCAGTCGCACCCCGAGGCACCGGACTGCCCGCCCAAGGTGGAGGCCTGTCCCGACAAGTCCGATCTGGACTGCTGCGTCGAGCAGATCAAGGTGATTACCCAGGTGTGGTCCTACGACTCGCACGACACCTACATCGACAACTCGGTGAACCAGAACATCTGGGCGCTGGGCGATGTGTACCAGGACTTCGACAACGACGTGGTCACCGGCGACAACAACCTCCTCGGCGATGACAACGTGCTCGGTGACAACAACCTGGTCGGCGACGACAACGTCGTGGGCGACGGCAACGCGGTCGGCGCGGGCGCGGTGGCCAACAACGGGAACAACAACAACTCGGCGACCACCGGCGCCGAGGCCAATATGGTCGTCGCGGCGGCGGCCGACAACGGCGGCGCGATCTCCGTGGGCAGCGGAATGGCGACCGGCTCGGCCGACGACAATTCCACCGATGTCGCGGTGTGGGGCTTCGGTCAGGGCAATGTGGCCGTCGCGGGCAACGGCGGCACGGTGAACCAGACCGGGACGAACGTCGACTCCCACGACACGGACAACTCCATCAACGATTCGTTCAACGACAACTCAACCCACGACTCCCACGACACCACCGGTGCGGGCGCCCAGGGCGGCGAGAACAACACCAACTCCCAGGACAACGACGGCGTGGACGACTCGATTCAGGACAACGACGGAATCGACGACTCGTTCAACTCGCAGGACAACGACGTCAACTCCGACAACACAACCACGACGACGACCACGACCACCAGCCACAACCACACTCACTCGCATGACCACGTGAATTCGCACAACCACAACGACGTGAATTCACACAACCAGGACAACGATCTGTTCGACTTCGATACCAACATCAACTCGTTCAACCAGGACAACGATGGGATCGATGACTCGTTCAACGACACCACGACCCAGAACGGCCTGTTGAACCTCGACGACTCGCTGAATCTGAGCCTATGAGTCGCCGTCCCGCTGGGGTCCGTCGAGTGGCGCGTTCGCTGACCGTGCCGTTGTCTTGGCTCGACGACCAGCGGAAACCGCCGGTCCCGCCGCATCCGTCCCCCGCAGCGGGACCGGCCACTTCGCCGGTGTGAGGGAGGAGCGAGGGTGAGCATCGCCGAACCGGTCGACCCGGTGCGTGTCCTGGACATCGCGCTTCAGGCCACCACCGCCTACGGCCGCGCCGATCTGGGCGCCCGGCTGGGCAACGTCCGGCGCCGAGTGCTGGAGCCCGATGTGAAGGTGCTGGTGGCCGGCGAGTTCAAGCAGGGCAAGAGCCGCCTGGTCAACGCGATCGTCAACGCACCCGTCTGCCCGGTGGACGACGACATCGCCACCTCGGTGCCCACCGTGATCCGCCACTCCCCCATGCCCACCGCCATGCTGGTCCCCAGGCAGGGAGCGCCCTCGGCGGTGCCGCTGGACGACCTGGCCGCGCAGGTGTCCGAGGCGGGCAACCCCGGCAACCGCGCGGGCTGGCAGCACGCTGAGATCGGCCTGCCGCGTACGGTGCTGGCCTGCGGTCTCACGCTGATCGACACACCGGGGGCGGGGGGCCTCGGCTCCGTCCAGGGCGCCACCACGATGGCCGCGCTGCCCTGGGCGGACGCCGTGGTGTTCGTCTCCGACGCCGCCGCCGAGTACACCGCGACCGAACTGGAGTTCCTCCGCCAAGCCGTCCGGGCCTGCCCGACCGTCCTCTGTGTACTGTCCAAGATCGACCGCTATCCGGAGTGGCGGCGCATCGCCGACCTCGACCGGGGCCACCTCGCCTCGGCGGGCATCGAGGCCGAGCTGCTCCCGGTGTCGGCCTCGCTGCGCACACACGCCGCGGAAACCGGCGACGCCGAGCTCAACGCGGAGTCCGGTGTGCCGCTGCTGGTGAAATGCCTGCGCGAACAGGTGGTCGGCCAAGCCGATGCCCTGACTCGCCGCTCGGTGCGCCAGGACGTGCTGACCACGACCCACGAGCTGCGCACCATGCTGTCGGCGGAGCTGTCCGCCCACCGCGACCCCACCCGCGCCGCGGAGCTCATCGGTGAGTTGGAGGTGTCCCGCGAGAAAGCCAACGAACTCCGCCAACGCTCGGCCCGCTGGCAGCAGACGCTGAACGACGGCATCGCCGACCTCACCGCCGACATCGAATACGACCTGCGGGACCGCCTGCGTCAGATCATCCGCGACGCCGAGTCCGAATTGGACAGCGTCGACCCGGCCGCGGTCGAGGAGGAGTTCACCTCCTGGATGCAGCAGCGCATCTCCACCGCCGCGTCCACCACGTTCCTGTGGGCCAACCAACGCGCCGAGTGGCTGGCGGGACGGGTGGCCGACCATTTCGCCGAGGACGGCCGCCGCGCGCTGCCCGAGCTTCGCCTGAGCACGGCGAGCACCCTCACCGGTTTCGCCGAGGGCTTCGCCCTGCCCGGCTGGGACCGCTTCGGGGCCGGTCAGAAGCTGCTGACCGGCATCCGCGGCGGCTACGGCGGCACCCTGATGGTCGGCCTCGTCGGCACCCTGATGGGCATGGCCCTGATCAACCCGGTCTCCATCGCCGCAGGCGTCGCGCTGGGCGGCAAAACGGTGCGGGAGGAGAAGAAACGCCAGCTGGAGCGCAGACAGCTCGACGCCAAGACAGCGGTGCGCCGCTACATCGACGACGTCATCTTCGGCGTCGGCAAAGAATGCCGCGACATGCTGCGCGAGGTGCAGCGCACCCTCCGCGACCACTTCACCGAATGCGCCGAGGAGCTCCACCGTTCCCTCACCGAGTCCGTCCAGGCCGCCCAGCAGGCGGGCAAAGCCGCCGCGTCCGAACACAAGACCCGCATCCTCGACCTGGAGGCGGAGCTCGACCGCATCTCGGCCCTGGAGGAACTGGCCGACCGGCTCTCCGCCCAGCCCCTGGCGGCCGTCCGATGAGCGCCCCCAACCTGGCCGCCGCCGTCCGATCGCTGCTCCGAGAGGCGATCGAGTTCTATGCGGACCTCCCGGATCAGGCCACGCTGCTGCGCCGCCAGTTGGACCGCATGGACGCTCCGCTGCGAGTCGCCATCGCGGGCAAGATCAAGGCGGGCAAGTCCACACTGCTCAACGCGCTGGTCGGCGAACAGATCGCACCCACCGACGCGGGCGAATGCACCAAGATCGTCACCTGGTACCACGACGCCGCGACCCCGCAGCTCACCCTCCACCTGTCCGACGGCACGCGCCGCAACCTGCCCGTGACGCGCAGGCGGGGCGCGCTGGCGATCGACCTCCAAGGCGCTGCTCCCGGCGATGTCGAACGCCTCGCGGTGGGCTGGCCGACGACAAGCCTGCGCAGCACAACGCTGATCGACACGCCGGGCATCGCCTCGACGTCGACGGCGATCTCAGCCCGCGCCACTGGTTTCCTCCAGCCCGTCGACGAGCCCGCCGAGGCGGATGCGGTGATCTACCTGATGCGTCACCTGCACGCGGCCGACCTGCGCTTCCTGGAGTCCTTCCACGACCGCGGCGTGGCGCGTGCGACCGCGGTGAACACCATCGCCGTACTCTCGCGGGCCGACGAGGTCGGCGAGGGCCGTATCGACGCGCTGGCCTCGGCCCGCACCATCGCCAAGCGCTACCGCGCCAACCCCAAGCTGCGCACGCTCTGCCAGACCGTGGTGCCCGTGGCAGGCCTGCTCGCCCAAACCGGCCGCACCCTGCACCACAGCGAATTCGTGGCGCTGGGGTCACTCGCCGCCGCACCGCGAGTCGAGGTGGACCGCCTGCTGCTGTCGGTGGACCGCTTCGCAGGCGACGCCCCATCGACGCTCCCGTCCGCGGACGTGCGGTCGGGTCTGCTGGACCGCCTGGGCATCTTCGGCATCCGCCTGGCGATCACCCTGATCCGCCAGGGCTTCTCCGACCCAGGGCTGCTCGCGGCGGAACTCATCCGTCGCAGCGGTCTGGAGGAACTCCGCTCGGTGCTGTCCACTCAGTTCACCGAACGCGCCGACCTGCTGAAGGCCCGTTCGGCCCTGCTCGCCGTGGACGCCGTGCTCACCGAGCACCCGAACCGCGAACTCCGCTGCAGGCTGGAGGCGGTTCTGGCGGGCGCCCACGAGTTCACCGAACTCCTCCTGCTGCGCAGACTCCGTACCGGAGAACTCCGCCTGCCCCGCCAACTCGCAGGCGACGCCGAACGCCTGCTCGGCGGCACCGGCGGCCAACCCGCGCTGCGCCTCGGCCTGGACACGTCGGCGGACGAGGCCGAAGTCCGCTCGGCGGCCCTCGCCGCGGTCTCGCAATGGCGTCGAACAGCGGAAAATCCGCTGTCCAACCGCTCAGCGGTGGAGACCGCCACCGCGATCGTCCGGACCTGCGAAGGCATCCTCGCCGCCCTGCCGACACAGCGTCGGTGACCGCCGCTGGTCCACCAGATGTCTTCTGCCGCAACAGATCCAGGAATTGCGAGCTGAGTTCCTCGGGCGGCGTGATGGACAGCTTTGCCTCCACCGCCAGCGCATTGCCGGTCAGCGTGATCTCGACGTAGCAGGCGACCTCGGCATCCCGCATCGGCCTGACAAGCGGAATGAGCTTTGCCGATGTCTGTTTGGTGAGCTCGCCGATCCCGTTGCCCTCGATGCTGACGGCGACGACGTGATTCAGCGACCGTGGCCCTGTGCGTTCGACGATGTCCAGCGTGCCGTAGTACGCCGCTTTACCAGGGACGTAGGCCCGGTTGATCAGCGGAACGAGGACATCCAGGTGCTTGTCCTCACCGGTCAGCTGGTACATCTTGCCTGCGGGAACCAGAAGGTTCGGGACATGTGTATTCAGTGAGTTCAGCACGATCACCTGGGCAGGCTCCGCCACGTCGAGGGAAACGCTGGCGATGAAGTCGCCGTCCTCCCGTGACCACCACAGCCTGGCCCGACAGTGCGCGGCACGCCGCCAACTTTCCAGAAGGTTGAGCGGGTATTGGTACCGCTCAGCGTCTTCTCTCGGCAGGTACCCGACGGCCCGCCCCTCCATAGACACCTTCACGGCGTTGCTGTCGTATTTGTTGTTCGGCTCCCTGCACAGTGCGGCGACAGTCTCAAGCTCTCCTCGCTCGGCTCGTCCCGCCAATGTGCGGAGGTTCGCGAAGTAGTGCGATTCGCCCCGCACCTCCTGACAGAAGTGGCCTCGGCTGCGCAGCAGGTAAGGCTCGGTGCTCAATGTGGGTATCGGTTCCGCAGGAGCCGACTGCACCAGAATGGGGATGGTCGGCGGGCTGCTATAGCCGCTGTCCGCCATGGCAAGCGTCGCGTGCAGGGAGGCGAAATCGCTCTGCTGATGGCGGAGGAAGGGAAGCCGGTATCGCCTGCCGTCGTAGGTCACGATATCCAAGCGCCCGTTGCTGAACAGACCTGCGGCTTTCAGGTTGACCTTGCCGATGGTCGAGGTATCCAGCTCGATATCCCCGCCCGTTCCGAGTGCGGCGCAGGCCTCCGGAGTTCTGGCCCGCACCACGAGTCGGCGTCCGCGCATCTCGACCCAGATGCCATAACCGTCCATCCGACCCCACTCTGTTCGTTGGTTCGCCTGCGCTCCTGTGTCGAACCGCGCGTGGTGCCGTTAGCAGCACGGCATGGCCTTCTCTGGACCGGAACCATTCCCAAGCCCAGCCGTGACCGAGGGCCGCTCACCTTTCGGCGAGGCGGTTTCGAAGGTGCGTGAAGAGCTCGTCGCGGCTGAGGCAACCCAGCCGTTGGCGCATGCGAGCGACGTGGTGTTCAACGGTCTTGGCGGAGATGAACAGCCGTTCGCCTATTTGCTTGTAGGTCAGGCCCGCGATGACCAACTCCGCCACCTCCAGTTCGCGCTCGCTCAACGCGGCGGGCTCATCGGTTCGAGCGCGTTGGTCGGGAACCGCCGCGGTGGTGGTGTGCAAGGCTCGCGCGCAGTTGAGGAGCTTGGTCATGGCCTTGCGGTCAGCGGTGCGGATCGCGGCTTGGCCCGCGAGTTTCGCGGCGTCCCAGGCCAGCCCGATCGCGCCGAGGGCGTGAGCGGCCGATTCGACCTCGTCGGCTCGGGCAGCGCCCGCAAGCACGCGCAGCCAGCACTGACCTGCCTGGGCCAGCGCCGCGCAAGCGCCGTCCGCGCTGCGCGACCTGATCAGTGCCATCGCGTGCTTCTTCGCGGCAACAGGGTCGTCGGCGGCGATGGCTGCCTGCAGCCGCAGCCACTCCAGCGGTGCCGTCCACAGTGGTGGTCGGCCGAGTCGGTCCAGCAGCGCCTCTGCTTCGGCCAACTGATCGGCCATCCAGTCGAGTTCGCGGAGTTTCGCGGCAGCGACCGCCAACTCGCCGATGGCTTGGAGGTTGTAGAGGTTCGGGGTGTTGCGGACCAAGGCTTCGCGGACTCGCGGCCACAACGCGCGCAGAGCGGCAGTGTCACCCTGGCGGCGGGCCAGACCTGCCTCGACCGCTCCGTGCAGCAGTTCGTCCCTGGCTTCCAGCCGGGTGCCGGACAGGGCGTCGAGGCGCCGTCGGACCTGGGTTTCGTTGCCGCGCAGCAGATCGACCATGCACCTCAGCAGCGCGTGGTGATTGCGGTGTGGTTGGCCGCCGAGATCCTGCGCCAACGCGCGATCCAGCACTGATCCCGCGATGGACAATTCTCCGCTGTTCATCGCGATCAGCCCGGCCAGCGCGGCAGGCGTCTCCGCCAGCAACACGGAGCCGCCGACGGGCTCCAGCAACGCGGCGGCCCTAGTCAGCTGGGACAGCGCTTGAGTCGGTGAACCATGGATGCCCGCGTGGATGCCCTGCGCGGTCAGACTCCGCGCGGCGGCGGCCAGGGTCGGCGGCGCCTTGGCGGCATTGTGTGCGAGCGCTGCCTTCGCGGCGGCCGGATCGCCGATGCCGATCAGTGTCGGCACCCCGTCGACGATGGCCGGGCCGAGACGGGCGTACAACTCCCCGCTGGTCGCAGGCAACCCGCGATAGGTGAGGACCGCGGCGGCCACCGTCGCCGCCTCGGCGAACTCAGGGGCCTGTGGCTCGGACAACACCCGGTTGGCCAGACGCAGCGCACCGTCGAGGTCTCCGGACAGCGCTGCGGCGACGGCGAGCTTGCAGGTACCGCGCCCCGCTGCGGTCGCCAGGCGCTCCCGGAGGCGTTCGGTCTGTGGGCGCGGTGTGAGCGCGAGGATCGCCCGCTGGGCCAGCGGCACCAACGCGCCGTCGGTGCCCATGAAGCCGGAGGCCAGCGCGCCGTTCCAGGCGTCGGTCGTCGGGTTCACCTGGTCAGGTCCGGCACCGTGGGAGAGGGCCAGCAGCAGAGTCCGCACCAGCGGTTCAAGGCGGTCCAGGTCCTGGCGGAACTGTTCCAGCAGGCCATCGGGCAGCCAAGTCCGCAGGTCATGGTCGGCGCGCGAAGCGAGGATCGCCCCCAACAGCCGGTCCACCAGCGATGGGACGCCCGCGGTCTGCTCGTACAGGACGTCCAGCCGGGCGGTGGGCAGCATCGTGTCCAGCGCGGCGGTCGCGCGGACCGCGACGCTTGCCCGGTCCAGGCGACCGAGCACTAGCGGCGGTCGGGCGCGGGTCAGCACGGCGCCCAGTTCCGCCAGACCCGCTGGGCTGGGCCACGGCCGGTAGGCCACGATCAGCCGCACCTCACCGACTGCGGCCAGATCGCAAAGCCGAGCCAGCTCCTCGGGTGGCAGCAGGTGAGCGTCATCGATCAGGAGGACGGCATCCGGGTCGACAGGGCGGACCGGGGCGGCCCGGAGGATCCGGTGGCCCCGAAGTACGGCCGCCACCGAGTCGAGCAGCGCGGTCTTGCCGGTCCCCGCAGGACCCACGACCACCGCCGACACCGCTTCGGCGGCGAGTTCGTCGAGGAAGCGCTGCGCTCGTCCACATCCGGCGAGCGCGATGCGCTCCACGGTGACCCGGCTCATTGCGCCCCCTCATCCCGCCTTCGAAGCCCCGCCTTGCGAAACCGGTATCGGCAGAATCCGGCCATACGTTAGGCCGTTTGGCCCAATAGTTACCTGACCGCTTTCCTTTCTGGGGCAATGCGAAATTGGGTGGTGCTCGAATAGAGCAATTTCCGTGACCCGAACGTGATTAGGACCCCATCATGGAGATGCGGGCAATGGGGCGGCCCGTGATAACGCCGACGAGACCGGGGGAATCATGAGGCGTTGGATCGTGGCGGCCGGAGTGGCCGTACTGCTGACGGGCTGCACACCGGGCACCGGCTCGGACGTGCCCGCAGACGGTGAGGCGCGGCCCGCCTCCGCCGAGGACCTGCGCGGCGCGCGACTGGACTACACCTACTTCACCGACGGGGCCGATGAGCAGGCCACCCGCGACCTGCTGGCCCGTTTCGAGGCGGAGACGGGCGCGAAGGTGAACCTCCGCCTGGTCGCCTTCTCCGACCACGAGCGCACGCTCCAGGCGCAGCTGTCCGCGGGCGACCCGCCGGATGTCGCCAGGGTCCTCAACATCCACCCGTTCGCCGACGCCGTGCTGGACCTCCGCCCGTACCTGAAAGACCCGAGCCTGAACACGGCGTTTCTCGACGCCGCGATGGCCCAGGCCCGTGGCCCGGAAGGCAAGCTCCTCGGGGTACGCAGCGACCTGACCATGAACGGGCCGCTGATCAACTTGGACCTGTTCGAGCGGGCGGGCCTGACCGTCCCCAGCCAGTGGACCTGGCAGGAGCTGGTGGCGACCGCGCAGAAGGTGCAGTTGGCCACCGGCACGCCGTATGCCATCGCGATGGACAAGTCCGGGCACCGGCTGTCCACCATGCTCAGCCAGTACGGCACGACGTTCTTCGGCGCCGACGGCAAGCCCGCGCTCGACGTCGACCGCACCGTACGGGCGCTGTCCCTGTTCACCGAGTTGCACAACAACAACTCGATGCCCAAGGACTTCTGGCTGTCGTCCGGGACCAGGTACAAGGGCGCCAACGAAATCTTCCTCGCCGCGCACGCGCCGGTGTACCTCTCCGGCAACTGGCAGGTCAGTCAGTTGGCCAAGAGTGCGCCGTTCCGGTGGGCCGCCGTGCCCAACCCGTGTGCCGAACGCTGCGGCGGCTTCCCCGGCGGGAAGTACACCGTCGCGTTCGAGGGCTCCGACCGGCCGCGGGCCGCCGCCGCACTGGTCGAGTGGCTGAACACAGCGGAGCACCAGAGCCAGTACGCCGCTCAGTCCATGTTCCTGCCCACCCGCAAGGATCTCGCCGAGAAAGGCATCACCTACCCCCAGCGAGGCCAGGACATGCGGGTGTTCCTAGACGACGTAGGCCGCACGCCGCCCGAGTCCTACACCACCGAGAGCTCGCCACTGTTCGCCCGCTCCGCCGATGCGCTGGTTGAGGAGGTGAGCAAGGCCCTGGCAGGCCAGAAGGCGGTGCCGGACGCGGTACAAGCGGTACGTGACCGGGTCGACCAGCTCTACCGGGACGCCAACCGATGAATCGGCGCGGTCCTCGATCGAGCAAAGTCCGCTCGATCGCGCCTTACCTCTTCCTGGCGCCGAATCTCGCGCTGTTCGGCGTGTTCGTGCTGTACCCGGCGCTGAACGGCTTCAACATCAGCCTCTACGACAGCACCAACGCCCGCACCTTCCGCTTCGTGGGCACCGACAACTACCGGGATCTCGTCGGCACCGATGCCTTCCGCAACGCCATCATCAACACGGGCGTGTTCGTGGCGTGTTTCGTCGTGGCCGCCACCGCGGCCGCGGTCGGGATCGCAGTCCTGCTGCATCGGGGACTGCCCGGTAGCGGCTTCTACCGGGCAGTCTTCTTCATTCCGGTACTCCTCTCCCCCATCGCGGTGGGGCTGGTGTGGTCATGGTTGTTGGAGCGCCAGGGCGGCTTGGTCAACACCGCCCTGGGCACCATGGGGCTGTCCCAACCGGGTTGGCTGGTCGAGCCGAACCTGGCCATGGGTGTGTCCGTCTTCGTCGCGGTATGGCTGCATGTCGGTCTGTATGCGCTCATCGTGCTGGCGGCCTTGCGCGCCATCGACCCCCGCACGCTCGAAGCCGCCACCGTGGACGGGGCGAACACCCGTCAGCGGCTCTGGTTCGTCACACTCCCGCAGATCCAGCCCAGTGTGCTGGTCGTCGCGATCGTGTCCACAGTGGACGGCTTCAAGTCGTTCGACTTCCTGTACACGCTGACCGGCGGCGGTCCGGTCGGCGCGACAACATTGCTGCTGCAATACATCTACGAGCAGGCGTTCAAATCACCCATCAGGTATGGCCTCGCGGCCGCGGGTTCGGTGGTGTTGTTCAGCGTCATTCTGGCGGTCACGATCGCCCAACTCGCGGCAGCCCGGCGCCGGGAGCTGCTGTGAGCAGGGGGCGAATCCTGACCTACGTCGTCCTCACCAGCCTGGCGCTGCTGGTGATCGTCCCCATCGCTTGGACCGCGTTGTCGTCGTTCAAATCGCCTGCTGAGCTCGCCCAGCGACCACCGGGGCTACTGCCGGATTCGTTCGCACCTGACAACTACGTGGATGCCCTGGGCCGCTTCCGCTTCTGGCTGTATCTGCGCAACAGCACGGTCGTCACCGTGCTGGCGACACTGCTCACCCTGATACTCAACGCGATGGCCGCATTCGGACTGGCCAAGTACCGGTTCCGCGGCCGCACCTTCGTCTTCGTGCTGATCCTGTGCACAATGATGATCCCGCTACAGATCATCTTCATTCCTGTATACCAGGTCGCCGCCGATCTTGGCCTGGTGAACACACTATGGGGTCTGATCATCCCGACGGTGGCAACTCCGACCGGCGTGTTCCTGCTTCGACAGTACATGTTGAAGATCCCCGACGACCTCATCGAGGCGGCGCGTCTGGACGGAGCCGGTGAGGTGCGCATCTTCGTCAGGATCATCCTGCCGCTGTGCGCGCCCGCGCTGGCCGTGCTGACGATCTTCTCCGTGGTCTGGCGCTGGAACGACTTCCTCTGGCCGCTGGTCATCGCCCAGGACGAACGCACCTACACCCTCCAGGTCGCGCTCGCCCGCTTCGCCGCCGAGGAGGTCATCCCCTTCAACCTGATCCTCGCCATGAGCACCTTGACAATGCTGCCGGTGATCCTGGTGTTCCTGCTGATGCAGCGCCACATCATCCGCGGCGCGGTGGGATTCACCCCCTAGACGTAGACGGCGAGGTAGATGACCACGACGGCAAGGATGTACACCGGATAGCCGATGCGTGCCGCCTTGGCCAGCTTGCGCTCGGCGGCGCTGAGTTTGGCGCTTGCCAGTCCCTTGCGCAGCATCGCGATCAAGACGCACGAGACCGCCAGCAGGATGAACGCGTAGTAGCCCCATTCCAACGCCACGGTGTAGTTGACCGACGGAAGTTGCGAGGTGACGTTGTTCAGCAGCACCGCGGTGCTGAGGATTGCCGTGACGCCCATTGAGACCGGGGCGGCGCCCTCCTTGGGCTTGAAGAACAGAGAAAGGTAGGTGACGCAGATCAGCAGCCCCAGCGGCAGCAGGCTTTTGAACAGGAACGGCGGCACATCCCGCGTGACCTCGACTTCGGATACGTACTGGCTGTAGAAGATGCCGGTCGCGGCGCCCGCGGCCTTGGGATCGCCGAGTGCGTCGCTGCTGCCCACGGTCTGCTGAAAGAACCGCGCTGCCTTCGCCTCCCAGTTGGGTGCCTTGTTGATCGAGGCGTTCGCGTCGGCGCCGCTGCGGAGGTAGTCCTCGGGCCGCTGGTTCAAGATCTCCTTGTCGGTGGCGTACACGACCTGGCTGCTGGTCTGCGTGCGGTTCTGCATGATGACGGTCAGCCGCTGGTGGTCGAAGGGGAAACTGCGGAAGTCGAAGCTGTTCTTGAACCGGTCGGCCACCCGGTAGAGGCGGTAGGTGCTGCCGTTCTCGGTCACGTCGCGCAATGGTGTGCCCAGCTTCAGATCCGGCTTGACCGCGTTGACGAACTGCACATCGGAGGCGACGTGGTCCCCGGTGTATTTCAACCACAGGAAGAAGTCGACGAAGTACGTCCCGTCCCTGGTGTCGACATCCCGCACCTCGTTGAGGTTGATTCCGGTCGATACCACTTGGCGCCTGGTCAGATACCGGTCGTTGACGGCGATGACCTCCCCGCTCGCCAGATCGGCGCGCAGTGCTTCATTCGACAGCGGCTCGTAGCCGGTGAGTTGGATCGGTGCGGAAACCCACTTCGTGCCGTCGCTGGTCACCATCGATACCGGCATCTGCGCCGAGCCGTTCGCGGTGAAGTACAGGGGTCCGAGCAGCGCCTGGAAGGCGTTCTTCCTGTCCTTCAACGCGGCCATGGAGTCCCGCAGTCGCTGCCGGTTCTCCGCCAGATGTTGGGCATCGAGATTCAGACCGGTCGTGCAGTGCAGGCCGACGTTGACCGCCTGCCTCGCTGTCGCGGCGTACCACAGCGGACGTGCGCCGTAGCGCTGCTCATAGCCATCCGCCCAGGCCAGAGCGGTACCGGACAGCGAGTCCGCAGCGAGTGGCGTCGCCATGTGGAGGTTTCGGGTCAGCAGGCCCGGCTGCGCCGTTTCCGTCTCCGCCGCCAGCAGCGTGTCGTGCATCGTCCTGCCGCCAAGGGCGTCGGTGCCCAGGATCGGTGCGGTGACGCCCGCCGACCGCAGCTTGCGGATCAGTTCGGCACCCATCCGCTCACGCATGGAAAGTACGATCGGGGTGGCCGGATCAAGCGTTGTGAGCTGCCTGACGGCGGCGTCGAGCATGGCGGGCATTCGGTCCGGCTCGTAGGAAATGCCGATGTCGGCCACGACCGTGCCGAACTTGCCGAACGAATCGGCGATGGCCTGCCGACCGGAGCGGCCGCTCTCGCTGTCGCCGTGGACGATCGCCGCCTTCGACGAGCCGAGGATGCGCGAGAGGTAGACCGCGAGGTAGTCGCCTTGGGTGCGGTTGCCGAAGGTGCTCCTGAAGTACCAGTCGCTCTCGTCGGTGATGCGTGACGAGGAAGCGGCGGGTGTGATCGCCGGGATCTTGGCCTCTCGGTAGATAGGCATCGCCGTGAGGGCGGTGTCGCTGATCCCGTGGCCGATGACGAACAGCACCTTGTTCTCGCGGACGATCTCCTGGGCGATGCTCTTGGCCTTGTCGACCCGGTCGGCATCGTCGTACACGAGCAGTTCGACGGGGCGGCCGTTGACGCCGCCGCTGTCGTTGACCGTGTCCAGGTGCATGCGGATGCTGCGTTCCATATGCGCCGAGGAGGTGGCGGACTCCCCCGTCATGCCCGCAACCAGCGCGACATACACCGGGTCAGCCCAGCGTTTGCCTGTGGTCAGCCAAATGCCCAGGGTCGTGAGCAGGATCAATGCCACCGCCGCCAAGCCGATCCACGGGCGCCACGCCGGCCGCTCGGCGGCGTGATTCCGCTTCGCGCTGTGGTCGGGCCTTGGCGGCTTGGCCAGGTGCACCACCTCGGCAGGCGGGCTCATGGGGTGCTCGCGAAGCGAGTTGAGCGCCCTGCGCGTCCAGGGATCGGGCACCAAGTCGTAGGCCTTGTCCAGGCAGTATCGCCGCTCGCCCTCATCGGTGACGACCTCGGCGAGCCAGCGCCAGGCAGGCTCGTAGTCGATGTTCTCGGTCAGCGCGCGTCCGAGTAGGCGCCGCGCCTCCGCGGGATCGGAATCCCTCCGTTCGAGCGCCAGATTGGTAAGGGAGATGGCGATGGTGTCTGGCTGCTCCGACAAGGCATCCTCCGGAGTTGATCAAGCACTGCCCGGAACGCTAGTCGGCCCCACCCACCACGATCGATACTGCCAGCTACGGGTCCGGGCACCGTCCGTAGTCAGATCCTCGCCTGGAAGCGGTTTCGGGGCGATCTCCGTGTGCTACTCCGAGGTGGTTAGGGAGGAATGCAACGGACCATTCGCGCGCACCTGCACTCGAGGCATTGGCTGCGGTTCACGAGCAGGGCTACTCACCGTTCAACCCGCCCGCGCGAGGCCGATCCCAAAGCGGTGGCGGTGCTGGGTGAGGGCGTGTTCCGGTCGGACATCCTGGTGACCAGCGGGCTGGACGATCGGAAGGACAGCTAGGGCGTGCTATAAGAGGCGCAGAAGCTGATGGCCAACGCGGTGGACGCGGAGCACTGCTTCTTCTCGACCTGCGGAAGCTCGCTGTCGGTGAAGAGCGCGATCATTTCGGTGGCCGGGCCGGAGGAGAAGCTGCTGGTCTCCCGGAACACGTACAAGTCGGTGGTGTCCGGTTTGATCATCAGCGGCGTGCATCGATCTGGGTGCATCCGCACTGGGACCGCGAGCAGGGCATCGCCCATCCGCCGGGTTCGGATGGTGTGCGCGAACATCCAAGCCGCACGGCTGGAGTCCTCTGTATTGGTGCGCGACTCCAAGAACCAATCGGGTCCGATGCTGGAGTTCGGCAGATCGGCTTGGATTGCCTTCCTCCGATTCACTACACAGGAGCTGGGCTCCTAGCCAGCGCCACCGCCAAGCCCATGGTGGCGGCCATGATCAGCAACTCCGCGCCGGCGAACCACACGAACGTAGTCGGCGGACCACCTGCGAGCACCGGGGGCAATGTCCTCGTGCGGTGCCACCAGCCGAAGAAGCCCAGAATCACCAGCGCCAGCAACTTGAACAGCACCAGCGTCCCGTACGGCGTGGTCCACATCGTCGGCGAAAAGCCCAGCTTCGTCCACGCGTTGAGCACACCGCTGAAACCGCAGGCGGCATAACACAAGAAAGCCAATGCGCTGTACGGCACCACGACCGCGGCCAACAGACCTGGACTGCGCCGCAGGTACACGGCGATCGCCACCAGCCCGCCGATCCAGATCGTCGCCGAAACGATATGCATCGACAGCGACACCATCGCCAGCGTGGCGTGCTCGCTGGATGACGAGTGCCCGCTGAACACCATCGGCAGCAGTCCGGCAATGCCCATCACGAGCAGCATCGCCAAGTGCGCCCGCGTCACCGCCAGACCGGCCAGGGACGCCAGCATCCCCGCCGCCGACGCGATCAGGATCAACGACGTCACCAGCGGCACCGCCAGCAACTCGCCCAAACCGATGTTGCGGCTGAACAGCGTGCTCAGAGGTTCGCCGTAGAAGTCCGACGCGGCCAGCGGCACCGACGCGATCGCAGCGGCCGCCCACACGATGGCCCAGCCCTCAGCCGCCGCACGCAGTCGATTCTGCGTGGCCACCGCGGCGGGGGTGTCGGGGAGCAGCAGCACCACCGTGAGCATCCCGACGGTGGCCACCGCGGCGACGTCCAGCACCAGCCGAAGGACCGGCAGGCCCCAGCCGGTCAATGCTCCCGCATCGGGCAGCCCGTCGACCGCGGGCTGCGGGCCACCGCCGGAGAAGTCCAGCGACAGCCCCAACACACCGACCGCCAGCGCGGCCGCGGCGATCGCCAGCCGGACCGAGAGGCCGGGTCCGCGGACCCGGCCTCTTCCTACCACGACCAACGCGGGGATCTCGCCGGTCCGTTCGTCAACCAGCATTGCGGCTACCCCGCCGCAGACCCCACACCACGCCGCCGATCACGACCAGCAGCACGGCGCCACCGACGAAGTACCACAACGCGTTCCCGCCGCCGCTGTCCGTCGACTCGGACGACGCCGCGGGCGTGGTGTCGGCGCTGCCGGTCTGCGTCGGCGCCACTGAACTACTCACCGGGACGGCGTCGTTGCCCGCCGCGGCCACGGTGAAGGTGAGCTTCCCGGTGATCGGGTGGCCGTCCGAGGAGACCACCCGGTACACGATGTTGTAGCTGCCGTTGGCCAGCTTGGCGACCGGCTGGGTCACCACAGCGCCCGCCAAAGCGGCCGTGCCCTGCTGGAAGCGGGCGGTGTTGGCGGCGTCCGAGATGACGATCGTCGGGTTGCTCACCACGTTGCTGAACGTCAGCTTGATCTCGGTGGGCACGGTGTCGACCGTGGCCTTGTCGGCCGGGTTGCTGGACTCCAACGCGTCATGTGCGAGCGCCGGAGCGGACAGGCCGATCAGGCTGAGCATCGCCAGGGCGCCGGCGGTGAGCAGCGTGAACAGCCGGAAGAGTGCGGTTCCCGTCACTGGTTCTCCTTGTACGACATGGTGTGTCTACTTGCAGCATTGTCCGAGGCGCCCTGAGTGCTGCCTAGGAGGAAAGCGGTGGCCGGTGGTCGCCCCTGCATACGGCCGCCGGCCACCGCCGGTTCAGTGGTTCATCCGGTTGGATGAACGAAGGCGACGACGATACCCATCGCTCCGTTGTCGCCCTTGTGCATCTTGTAGTGCGAATCCAGCTCGATGGTTTCGCCCTTGCGAACTTTTCCGAGGCCTTCCTTCGAACAAACACTCATGCGATCGATATGTCCCATGTAGGCGGGATCGTTTCCGTAACCGGCCATCGATCGGCATATCTCCTGCCCGGTGGACTTGTTGCGGGTGTAGATGCCGATCCCGCCGTCGTGCACGTGCCCGCCCATGGCCACGAAGTCGCCGGTGATGTTGGAAACCCACCGCCAAGTCTTGTGCGTCTCGCCGGGTCCGACCGCGTACTCGGAGTTGCCGCAGTTGGCGACGTCCAGCCAGACCGGGACGACTTCCTTGATGGCCGGGGTCTTCTCCACGTGCGTGACGGTCATCGTCACGTACACCTGCTGCGCCTTGTCCGCGACGCTCATCAACTCGAACAGGCCGGTCACCGGGCTGTCGCCGAGCTTGAGCGCGTAACCGGGCGGCATCGCACCCGAGGTGCGCTCGTTGCCCGCGGCGAACAGCCTGCGTCCCGCCAGCCCGATGCCGCCGAAGCGACCACAGGTGGGGTCGGTCTTGAACGGCTCGAACAGCACCATGTGGTGCAGCATCACTCCGGTGTTGTAGTTGGCCTTCGACCCGTCGGCGTAAACGATGTCCGGCTTCACGCCCGTGACGTAACAGGCGTTGAGGCCACCGCACGGCGAGTTCAGCGTGCCGCTGACGTAGGTGGACATCGCTCCGTGGTGGCTGGGGTGGTCGCCGGGCTCGTGCGCGCCGCCCTTGAACGGCTGCACCCCGAACGGACCCCACTTGATCACCGAGGTCTTGGTGCCATCAGGCTGCCGCGGACCCTCGACAGGCGGTGCGGCCGGAACACTGGTCGGCACGCTCGTCGGCGTCGCCGTCGGTGCGGGCTCGCTGGTCGGAGCGGGCTGGGTCTCCGACGGCGGCTGCGTGGGGGCAGGCGCGGAACTCGGCGGCTGAGTGGGAGCCGGATGGCCGGGGTGGCCGGAGTCAGCGAGGGCATTGACCCCGAAAACAGCGGGCATGGCCAACGCGACCGCGCCCACAACACTGATCACAACACGTTGTCTCTTCGATAACGCCGAAAAACGCATATCCGCTCCTGGCTGCATTGACAGCTGATATCGCCCTCTCCGCACACAACGAGCGGACCGCCGTGAGGTTCCTCCTTTCGTTTACCTGCCGGTGACATATTCGCGCCATCCCAGGCTTGTTTGCGGCAAAAAGAACACACTGCCCCAACTCGCCGCAGAACGCGAAAACGGGGTGAGCGCGGACTCGCGCTCACCCCGTCTCGATGTGGTGCTTACAGCGCCTTGACGGCCGCCAGGAGCTTCGTGAGTGAGTCCTTGGCGTCACCGAAGAGCAGCGTGGTCTTCGGGTCGTACAGGAGCTCGTTCTCGATACCCGCGAAGCCGGGGCGCATGGAGCGCTTGAGGAACACAACCGCGCCCGCCTTGTCGACGTCCAGGATCGGCATGCCGTAGATGGCGCTGCCGGGCTGGTCGCGTGCGGCCGGGTTCACCACGTCGTTGGCGCCGACGACGATCGCGACATCGGTGCTCGGCAGCAGCGGGTTGACCTCTTCCATCTCCTTGAGCTGCTCGTAGGGCACGTCGGCCTCGGCGAGCAGCACGTTCATGTGGCCGGGCATGCGGCCCGCCACCGGGTGGATGCCGTAGGCCACCTGCACGCCCTCGGCGTCGAGCAGATCGACCAGCTCGCGGACCACGTGCTGGGCCTGGGCGACGGCGAGGCCGTAGCCGGGCACGATCACCACGTTGCGGGCGTACTTGACCATGATCGCGATGTCCTCCGGCGTGCCGCTGCGCACCGGACGCTGGTCGCCGGAAGCGGCGGCAGCGGCCTTCGCGGTGAACGCGCCGAACAGGATGTTGGTCAGCGGGCGGCCCATGGCCTTGGCCATGGCCTGCGTCAGGATCGTGCCGGACGCGCCGACGAGTGTGCCCGCGACGATCAGCAGCGTGTTGCCCAGCACATAACCGGTGGCGGTCACCGCGAGACCGGTGAAGGCGTTGAGCAGCGAGATCGCGATCGGCACGTCCGCGCCGCCGATGGGCAGCACGAACAGCACACCCAGCACCAAGCCGACCAGCGACAGCGCGACCACCAGCTCGGTCGATCCGGTCGGCACCACGGCGATCGCCAAGCCGATCGAGGCGGCCGCGACCACGATGCTCACCCAGCGGCCACCAGGGAAGGTGACCGGGCGGGTGGTCATGATCTCCTGGAGCTTGGCGAAGGTCAGCATGCTGCCGGAGAAGCTGACGACACCGATCAACACCGAGAACACAGTGGCCGCCAGGAAGCCCGCCGACCCGTTCTCCGTGCCAAGGAACTCCGTGATCGCCACCAGCGCGGCGGAGCCACCACCGACGCCGTTGAACAAGGCGACCATCTGCGGGATCGCCGTCATCTTCACGCCGCGTGCGGCGGGGATGCCCACGATGGTGCCGAACACCACCGCGGCGATGATCGCCCACAGGTTCTTCAGCTCACCGGATGCCAGCACGGCGATCACGGCGATGGTCATACCGGCGGCGCCCACCAGGTTGCCCATGCGGGCGTACTTCGGGGTGGACAGGCCCTTCAGCGCCAGAATGAAGCAGAGCGCGGCGATCAGGTACGCCGCGTGGACCGCGGTTTCGCTCACTTGCCCGCACCTGCCTTCTGCTTGCCCTTGAACATGCCCAACATCCGGTCGGTGACCACGAAGCCACCGACCGCGTTGATCGTGCCCAGCACGACCGCGATCAGGCCGAGCGTCAGCTCCACCGGGTTGTCGGCGTGACCGGTGATCAGGATCGCGCCGACCATGATGACGCCGTGGATCGCGTTCGCGCCCGACATCAGCGGCGTGTGCAGGATCGCCGACACCTTCGAGACCACCTCGAAGCCGACGAAGACCGCCAGCACGAAGATGGTCAGCAGGTCGATTCCGGAGGTCATGAGCCGCTCCCCTCGATCAGTTCCTTGGTGGGCTCATGCCGGATCTCGCCTGCGTGCGTGACACAACAGCCCGCGACGAGTTCGTCGTCGAAGTCGGGGGCGATGACACCGTCCTTGGTCATCAGCGTCAGCAGGTTCGCGACGTTCTTCGCGTAAAGCTGGCTGGCGTGCACCGGCAGGCTGCTCGGCAGGTTCTGCACGCCGTAGATGAGCACGTCGCCGTGCAGGATCTCCTTGCCCGCGACGGACAGCTCGCAGTTGCCGCCGGTCTCCGCGGCCATGTCGACCACGATGCTGCCCGGCTTCATCCGCTCGACCATCTCCTTGGTGACGAGCACCGGGGCCTTGCGGCCCGGGATCGCCGCGGTGGTGATGACCGCGTCGGACTGGGCGACGTGCTTGCCGATCAGCTCGCGCTGCTTGGTCAGGAAGTCCTCGGATTGGGCTCCCGCGTAGCCGCCGGTGCCCTCCTGGGTCTCCAGCTCAAGCTCGACGAACTTGGCGCCGAGGCTGCGCACCTCGTCGGCCGCGGCCGCCCGCACGTCATAGGCCTCCACGACGGCACCGAGCCGCCGCGCGGTGGCGATCGCCTGCAGGCCCGCGACACCGGCGCCCAGCACCAGCACCTTGCCCGGCGCCACCGTGCCCGCGGCGGTGGTGAACATCGGCAGGAAGCGGTCCAGCCGGTCGGCCGCGATGAGCATCGCCCGGTAGCCGCCGACCAGCGCCTGGGAGGACAACGCGTCCATCGCCTGGGCGCGGCTCAGTCTGGGCAGCAGTTCCAGACTGAAAGCGGTCACCTTGCGGTCGCGCAGCACCTTGATGGTGTCCAGCGTCGCGCTCGGTGGCAGGAAGCTGATGGTGATCGCGCCTTCCTTGAGCCTGCCTGCCTGTTCAGGGTTCAGCGGCTGTACGGAAAGCACGGCATCGGCGTCCGCAATGGGGTCGCCGTCGACGATGTTCACCCCCACTGCGCGGTAGGCGTCATCGTCCGCATGGATGTGGCGACCCGCGCCTGCCTGGACCTCAACGGTCAGGCCTGCGCCCGTGAGTGCCCGCGCCACCTCGGGGACGCAGGCGACACGGCGTTCGCCCTCAGTTACCTCTGCTGGTATTCCGACCTTCACGCGAGCAACCTAGCTGAGACAACATGCCTCAGACCACACTCCAGGATGGTGACCACAGTGTGACGCTGGGTGCAGCAACATCATGTGCCTGGGTACGAAAGCGCTGGTCCGCCAGTTGGCATCAGAGTTATGACATTTCGGCGAACGCCGACCAAAGGTATTCGGCAGGGCCATCGCATCTCGCTTCATGAGACACATGTGGTGCACGTCGCCGGCACTATGGGTACACGGGGTGTGTCAGTGCCGGAGTCGAGGAGGACTACGCCATGTCACTGGTCAACCGCATCAAGAGCTTCCTGCGCAGCCCTAAGGGTCAGCAGTTGGTTCGCAAGGCCGAGCGTGTCGCCCGCGACCCGCGGGCCCAACAGAAGCTTCGCGACATCGTCGCCCGCCGCCGCAGGCACTGAAATTTCACTCGCGGCCGATGATCACCCGAATGCGCGACCAGGCAACGGAGCGGAGCCAGGGTAGGCCCACGTAGCGCACGAGCCACGGCTGAAACAGGCATGTCCTGTTTCAGCCGTGGTCGGTTCGGGGTCGTCCGACACTCAAACCGCCCAGAAACACGTACTTCCGCAAAACCTCGCAATCTTGCCAATGTTTTGGCACCGAGAAAATCGAGTCGATCGCTTGTACGCCCTCTTCTCGTCGGGCTTGCTATCTTGCGCAACGCACGATCAAGGGGGATTCATGAACGCATCAAAGCCGGCCATTTCTCGCCGCGCTCTGTTGGGAATGGCCGCACTCGCGCCATTGGCGGGGTGCACGGAGGGCGCGACGACCACTTCGCCCTCCACCCCGCCGACGAGTGCTCGTCACGATCGGCTGGCCGAGCTGGAACGGAAGTTCGACGCCCGCCTCGGGGTGTACGCCCTCGCCACCGGCGGGGGCGCCACGATCGCCTATCGGGCGGATGAGCGATTCGCGTTCTGTTCGACGTTCAAGGCGCTGGCGACGGCGGCGGTCTTGCATCGCAATCCGCTGTCGCATTTGGATACGGTCATTTCGTACACCCAAGACGATCTGCTGAAACATGCCCCGGTGACCCGCGAACACGTAGCCACGGGAATGACGATCCGTCAGCTTTGCGACGCCGCGGTGCGCTACAGCGACGGCACGGCGGGCAATCTGTTGCTCCGCGATCTTGGCGGGCCCGCGCGCCTCACGGAGTACACGCGCGGACTCGGTGACACCGTGACCAGGATGGATCGGATCGAGCCCGCGATCACGGAGGCCACTCCGGGAGACCCCCGCGACACGAGTTCTCCGCGTGCGTTGGGCACCGACCTCCACAAGATCGTGCTGGGCGATGCCCTGCCTGCGGACAAGCGCGGTTTCCTTCGCGATCTGCTGGAACGCAACACCACCGGCGGCCAGCGCATTCGAGCGGCCATTCCGCAAGGTTGGACGGTGGCGGACAAGACCGGGACCGGTGACTACGGCACCCTCAACGACCTGGCGGTCGTATGGCCTCCCAACGCCGCGCCGCTGGTCATCGCGATCATGTCCAGCAAGACCGCCAAGGACGCCGCCTACGACCAGGCTCTCATCGCCGAGGCCGCCGGGTACGTCGTGGACACGCTCACCTGAGTCTCGGCGGGTCTGCTTCCGTCCTCGCGGGTCTGCTTCCGTCCTCGCGGGTTGGCGCCGACGGCTTTCGGTCTTATGCGCCAGCTGGCATGGGGTCCTCGCGTCCCGCATCTCGGTCGAGCCGGATGCCACCGGTGTTGAGGTCCCCATAGTGATCGGCGCCGGGCCGGGCGCGCCGCGTTTCGGCATACCGACTTCCGATCGGGGTGTCCGCCGGCGAGCCGGGCTGGATCGGCGTATGGTCGATCATGTTGATCCTGGCATTGATCGTCGTGCTGGTGGCGATGCGCTAGTCGGTCCTGGTCAGACCCGACTGATAGGCGAAGACGACGAGTTGGGCGCGGTCGCGGGCGCCAAGTTTGATCATCGCACGACTGACATGGGTACGTACGGTCGCCGGGCTGAGCACGAGGCGTTCGGCTATCTCCTCATTGGACAGTCCGGTCGCGACCCACGAAACGATATCGCGTTCTCGCTCAGTGAGTTCATGCAACCGAGGGTGCGGCTTTGGCGCGGGCGCACCCTGGGTGAAGCGGCTGATCAGCCTGCGGGTCACCGACGGCGACAGCAGCGAGTCGCCCGCGGCGGCGGCGCGGACGGCACGCAGCAGGTCGGCGGGTTCGGTGTCCTTCAGCAGGAATCCGCTGGCGCCGCAACGAAGTGCTTCGAAGATGTATTCGTCCAACTCGAAGGTGGTGAGCATAACGATCTTGACGTCGGCCAGCTCCGGGTCGGCGGTGACCTCGCGGAGTGCGTCGAGGCCATCGCGATCGGGCATGCGGATGTCCATCAGCACCACGTCCGGGCGCGTGCGGCGGATGACGTGGACGGCCTCGCGACCGTTCTCGGCCTCGCCCGCGAGCTCCAGGTCGTCCTCGGTGTCGATGAGCACTCGCAGCCCGATGCGGACCAGCGCCTGGTCGTCGGCCAGTACGACTCGGATCATCACTCCCCCAGCGGCAACCGGGCGGACACCCGGAATCCGCCGTCGGCGGCGGGCCCGGCGTCCAGTGTGCCGCCAAGGGCGGCGGCTCGCTCCCGCATGCCCGCGATGCCGTGTCCCTCGTCGGCGGGTGGGGCGGTGCCGTCGTCGGTGACCTCGACGGTGAGGGTGTCCGAGGCGTAGTCGACCTGGACGCGGGCGTGCCGGGCGCCCGCGTGCCGGACGATATTGGTCAACGCCTCCTGCACGATGCGGTAACCGGCGAGTTCGACGGCGGCGGGCAGCCTGCGAACGCTGCCGCGTTGTTGCAGGACCACGTCCAGGCCTGCCCGGCTGGTGCCGTCGACCAGTTCGGGCAGCCGGTCAAGGCCGACCTCGGGCATGCGTGGCGCGCCTTCCTCATGGAAGGTCGCCAGTGTCATGCGGAGTTCGTCCAGGCTGTCCTTGCTGGCCTTGCGGATGGCTTCCAGGGCCGGTTTGGCCTGGTCGGGGCGGCGGTCCAGCACGTGCAGGGCGACGCCTGCCTGCATGCTGATCACCGAGAGGCCGTGGCCGACCACGTCGTGCACCTCTCGGGCGATGCGCAGCCGTTCCTCGGCGCGGAACTGCTCGCGCTCATGTTCCCGCGCTCGAGAGCGGGACTGGCGGAGGGTGCGGACCAGCACGCCCACCGCCAGCGGCACGATCAGCCAGCCCAGCCAGGGCAGGACGGCTACCAGGCCGGAGACGCCCGCGACGAGTTGAGAGAGGAGGAGCACCGCGACCGAGCCCACCCAGGCGACGAGCGAGTGCAGGATCGGCCGGTGCGCGGCGACCGTGTACATGGCCACGACCATGAGGACCAGGATCGGGCCGTAGGGGTATTCGATGGCGAGGTAGACGGCGACGGCGGCCATCACCACGGCGAGGGTGGTGGTCGGTAGCCGCCTGCGCGCGATCAGGGCGAGGCCGGTGAGGGCGAGCAGGCCGTAGGCCAGGCCGTCCAGCGGGGTGCGGGTGAGCTGGAATTCGCCTGCGCGCAGGGTGCCGAATACGACGAAGAACACCGCGACCGCCGCGGTGACCAGGTCGACGGTTCCGATCCGGAGGCCGCGCCGATGGGGCCTCGACGCCGCTGTCCGTGCCCGGACCGCGGAGATCGGGGTTCGCTGACCTTGGCTGCCGACTGACCTCATGAGCAGCGACGCTACTGCGTCGGGAGTGGTCGCGAATCCGATCACGGCGGTATCCGGCGTACGCAGGATTGCGTAGTCCGGTGCCGTTCCGCATCCGACGACGCGGCGCGGGTTTTCTTCGAGGCTGATCGCCGTGAGTCGAATTCAGTTGTCCAAGAAGAGCAGGCTGGCGCTGGTCACCCTGCATGTGATCGTTTCGGTCGGCCTGCTCGGGTCGGCGACCTCCATGCTGATCCTGGCCATGACCAGCGCCCAACTGGAGGACCCTGCCCTGCTGCGGGCGTCTGACTACTTCGCCTCGGTGCTCGCCCACTACGCGGCGGTGCCGCTGACGGTCTCGACCCTGGTCAGCGGGGTGGCGCTGTCGCTGTTGACGCCGTGGGGCCTGTTCCGGCACGTATGGATCGTGATCAAGCTCGTGCTGACCCTGGCCATCGGTTTTACCGGTGCGGTGCTGCTGTCGGGGGCGACCGCGGAGCTGGCGGCGGCCACCGAGGCGGGCACTGCCACGATCGAGCTGGTTCAGGCGACGAAGTGGTATGTGGTGAGGCTGGAGATCTTCCAGATCAGCGCCTTGATCGCGGCCACCGCGCTGTCGGTGTTCAAGCCGAAGGGCAGGATCGGCAAGCCCCGAACTATTGTCAGGCGGGAGCCCGTGGGGGCTGCTCGCTGAAGACGACCGGGGGTCCGCTCGAGATGCGCACGAAGGATCTGGCCTACATCGCGCTGTTCGCGGCGCTGATGGTCGCCACCTCGGTGGTACCGCTGATTCCGGTGCCGGGTATTCCGGCACCGATCACCTTGCAGAGCCTGTGCGTCATCCTGACCGGAGCGGTACTCGGCGCCCGTCGCGGTTTCCTAGCGCTGCTGCTGTTCCTGCTGCTGATCGCCATCGGCCTCCCGGTCCTGCCGGGCGGCCGAGGCGGTCTGGGGGTCTTCCTGGGTCCGACCGGGGGCTTCCTGCTGTCCTTCCCGATCGCCGCGTTGCTGGTCGGCTGGCTGACCGAACGGTTCTGGAGCCGCTACAACGTGGCGGTGGGCTTCGCCTGCAACATCCTGGGCGGCGTATTCCCGCCCTACATCATCGGCATCCCCTGGATGGCGGTGGTGGCCGACCTTCCCCTGCACAAGGCCATCTACCCCTCGGCGGTCTTCCTGCCAGGGGACCTGATCAAGGCTTTGGTGGCCGCATTCGCCGCGGTCGCGGTGAAACGTGCCTACCCGCTCATTGAACGAGACGGCTGATGTTCCGACTTTCCGACGTCGTCCACCGCTACGGTGCCCGCGAGGTCCTGTCCGGCATCGACCTCGCCTTGGACGAGCCCAGGATCGGCATCATCGGCGCGAACGGCTCGGGCAAGAGCACGCTGGTGCGGATGCTGAACGGTTTGGTGCTGCCGACCTGCGGAGCCGTGCGGGTTGACGGCCTGGACACCCGGAAGCAGGGTCGAGCGGTCCGGCGGCTGGTCGGCTTTGTCTTCCAGGACCCCGACACCCAGATCGTGATGCCGACCGTCGCCGAGGACATCGCGTTCGGCTTGAAGAACCGCGGGCTTTCCCGACAGCAGGTCGCCGAGCGGGTCCAGGAGACGGTGGTCACCTACGGGTTGAGTGAACTGCGGGACGCTTCGGCGCATCTGCTGAGCGGTGGGGAGAAGCAACTGCTGGCGATGGCGGCGGTGTTGGCGACCCAGCCGCGCGCGGTCGTGTTCGACGAGCCGACCACGATGCTCGACCTGCGCAACAAGCGCCGGGTCTCCAGGCTCATCGGATCGCTGTCCCAGCAGGTCATCGCGGTGACTCACGATTTGGAGCTGCTCTCGGGATTCGACCGGGTGATCGTGATCGACGGTGGTCGGGTGGTTGCCGACACGGTTCCCTCGGCGGCCATCGCGACCTATCTGGAACTGATGGACGCATGCTGAGCCTGTACCACGACAGCCCCTCTCCCCTGCACCGCCTGCCCGCGGGCCACAAGCTGGTCGCGCTGGCCGCCGCATCTACGGGGCTGTTCTTCGTGGGTGATCCCGCAGTGCTCGCGTGCGTGTTGGTCGCGGTGCTCGGCCTGCACGCGCTCGGGCGAATCCCCGCGCGCTTGGCGTTCGCCGGGGTGCGGCCCGCGTTGGTGATCGCTGTGGTGATCTTCGCCGGTCAGTTGCTGATCGCCGATCTGCGACTGGCCACCGCCGTGCTGCTCCGGCTGGTGCTGCTGGTGTTGCTGGCCAATCTGGTCACGTTCACCAGCCGCACGTCCGACTTGGTGGAGTTCGTCGAGCGGCTGCTCTCGCCGCTGCGGCGGTTCGGGGTCGCGCCGGAACGCGTCGGGTTGCTCGTCGCCATGACGCTTCGGTTCGTGCCGCTGATCCAGGAGAAGCTGGCGGAGGTTCGGGATGCCCAGCGGGCCAGGGGCAGGGGGGCCAATCCACTCGCGGTGCTACTGCCGTTGTTGATCAAGGTGCTGCGGATGGCCGATTCGGTGGCCGAGGCATTGGATGCTCGTGGGGTCGCGGATGCTCCTTCACCGCAACCCCACGGCAACCGGCGTTAGGCCAGAGGGGCGGGGAAGGCCACCGGACTGCGGTGGCCCGCTGCACCGACGGCGCGGACGCCGAAGAACACGTTGTCCTTCGACAGCTTGATCACCGCGCTGGTGACATTCCCGACCGAGATGACGTTGGTCCACTCGGGCTCGGTGGTTTCCCGCCACACGATCTCGTAGCCCGCCAGGTCGGACTCGGGGCCGCGGTCCCAGAGTAGTTCGGTGTCGTTACTCAGGGCTTGGGTGCGCACCTTGACGTTCTTGGGGGTTCCCGGTGCCTGGGAAAGGGACCACAACGCCGCGCCGTTGACCTTGGCGACGCGTGCGATGAAGGGGTAGTCGCAGAACTCGGGCAGGTCTCCGTACTGCTTGCCGTCCTCCACCCGCACGTCTTGGTGTTGGTGGGCGAAGTCCTCGGCGGGCTCGGTGAACCGCACCGCCGGGTACCCCTGTTCCAGGAACGGGATGTGGTCACCGCCGCGCAGGTACCGGTCGCGGCGGTAGATCACCCGAACCCGCATACCGGTCGCGGAGTTCTCCGCGGTGGAGCGGATGAACCGCGCCAACTGCCTGGTGGGCGAGTCGTTCTCGCCACCGATCGACAGGCGGATCTTCGCCTGCTCCGGAGTCTCGGAGGTGGGCACGCCCTCGGCGAAGAGGCGGATGGTGCGCGGATCCCTGGTCCCGTCATCGGCGGTGCTGCTGCCGACGATGTCGTTGGTGAACATCGCCTGGACGTCGACCTTGGCACCCTTGTACTCGGTGGCCATGTGCCGGGCGCCGAACAGGCCCTGCTCCTCCCCCGCCACCGCGGTGAACACGATGGTGGCCTTGGGTTTGCGGGTGGCCATGATGCGGGCGAGTTCCATCGCCACCGCCACGCCCGAGGCGTCGTCGTCGGCACCTGGTGCGTCGCTGGTGTAGTCGACGGGGTCGGTGCAACGCGAGTCGTAGTGGCCGGAGACGACGTAGACGCGTTCCGGGTTCGCGGAGCCTTTTAGTACCGCGCGCACGTTGGTGATCTTCACCTCGAACGGGATGCGCGGCGGCACCGGCTGCTGCACATAGGACTGCAACTCCACGGTCATCCGGCCTTCCGAGGCCGCGGCGTAACCCCGCATCTCCTGGAAGATCCAGTCCCGTGCCGCACCGATGCCCCGTTTGGGGTCGGTCTGGGTGGAGAGGGTGTGGCGGGTGCCGAATGCCGCCAGGGTGCGGACGATGCGCTCGATCCGGTCGGGATCGATCTCGCGCAGGATGGCCAGCAGTTCGGGGTCCGGGCGCTGGGGGCGTTCGGGCTTGCCCGGGCCCGTCGACTCCTGTCCCGCGGCTGTGCCGGTGAAGACCACTCCCCCGGCGGAGATCGACACTACCGCGGCCGAAGCGGCGAGGAACGCGCGGCGGCTGGGATGCAGGGATGACATGGTCTCGGTCTACGCCTCGACCGGAACCGCCACCATCCCCCATTCAGGCGCACGGCTTTGCGCGCTATGCCGTCCTGACCAGCTGATGTTGCCGCCGGTAGGCCAGTGGCCAACTGCCGAGGTCCTGGATGGGAACGCTTCCCTCCTGCGTCGGAATCCGCCGGTCTGTCGAGGAGATCATCACCACCGGCTTGCGGCAGTGACGCAGCACGTAGCGTGCCGTGTTGCCGATCAGGGGTGTTCTCCGCCGCCCCGAGCCGCCTGCCCCGGACGAGCCGATCACCAGCAACCCCGCTTCGGCCGCCGCCGCGACCAGCGCGGGCCCCGGGGCACCCTTCAGCATTCGGAACGACGCGTCCACCGTGCCCAACCACGGCGCGATCAGCGCGCCCGCCTCTTCCATCAGCTGCGTCGAATCATCCCGCACCTGCTCTCGAAGCTCCGCCGCCCGTCTGCCCGACCGCACGCAGACGATCTCCACCTGCAACGACCGCTCCTCGGCCTCGGCAAGTGCCCAACGAAGGGCGTCCGTTGCCGTCGCTGACCCGTCCCATCCGACCGTTGCCAACATCGGCTTCGCCGCCCTCCATAAGCACTGTGGAGCTGATGGTGACAGCAGGTCAACGAGACGACCACTGCCGAAAGCCCTTGAAAGCTGAACAGTTACGCATGGAGCGCCCGCCCCGGAACACCGCCCGCTCTGCATGCGACTCCGCAGTTTTGAACGCGTTCAAAACTGCGGTAGCGTTCGGATATCCGACGAGGGGGACTGACGTGAAGGTGGTACTGCCCGGAGGCACCGGGCATGTGGGCGGATTCCTCAGCCGGGCGCTGGCCGAGCGCGGGCACGAGGTCGTGGTGTTGACCAGACAGGCCGATCACCGGGTGGGCTCCGGCGTCCGCTGCGTGAGTTGGGACGGCCGCACGCTGGATGGGTGGGCAACCGAACTGGACGGCTGCGACGCGGTGATCAACCTCGCCGGTCGCAGCGTGAGCTGCCGTTACACGCAGGACAACCTGCGGGAGATGATGGACTCCCGGGTGCGGTCCACCCGTGTCATCGGCGAGGCCATCGCACAGGCGGACTCGCCGCCGCGGGTGTGGCTCCAGATGAGCACCGCGACGATCTACGCGCACCGCTTCGACGCCCCGAACGACGAGGCGAGCGGCATCATCGGCGGGGCGGAGACCGGTGTCCCCGGCTACTGGGCGTTCAGCGTGGAGATCGCCAAGGCTTGGGAACGCACCCAGCAGGAAGCGCCCACCCCCGGCACGCGCAAGGTCGCGCTGCGGTCCGCGATGGTGATGAGCCCCGACCGCGGCAGCGTGTTCGACATGCTGCACCGAATGGTGCGGTTGGGTCTCGGCGGCCCGGTCGCGGGTGGTGGCCAGTACGTGTCCTGGATCCACCACCAGGACTTCCTTCGCGCGGTCGACTTCCTGCTCGACGAGGGGCTGACCGGCCCGGTCAACCTCGCCGCGCCGAACCCGCTGCCGCAGCGCGAGTTCATGCGCGCACTGCGTGCGGCGAGCCGGATGCCGGTGGGCCTACCCGCGACCCGGTGGATGGCGGGGATCGGCGCGTTCGTGCTCCGCTCGGACACCGAACTGCTGCTCAAGAGCCGTCGCGTGATCCCAGGACGGCTTCTCGACGCGGGCTTCTCGTTCACCTTCCCGGACTGGCCGCAGGCGGCCCGGGATCTGGTGGGAGGTCAGACGAATACCTCGTCGAACAGGTCCAGCATCGCCCGCCAAGAGCGTTCATCGGACAAACGGTGATACGCGACGCCCGGCAGCGATCCCACCTGTTCCGCCCTCGGGTGCGTGAAGCTGTGTCCGGTGAGCCCGTAGATGTTCATCCGCCAGTCCACGCCCGCGGCGCGCATGTCCGCCTCGAACGCGGCGCGGTGCTCGGCGGACACGATCGGGTCCTCGGTGCCGATGCAGACCAGCACCTTGCCGCGGATGTTGACGCTGTCCTTCGGGCGAGAAGCCGTCAGGCCGGGGTGGAATCCGACAATCGCTTTGAGGTCGGCGCCCGCGCGCCCCATTTCGAGCACCAGCGTGCCACCGAAGCAGTAGCCGATGGCGGCGATCCGGTCGGGGTCGGTACGGGGTTCGGCGGTGAGGATGTCGAGGCCCGCCTGACCCAGCCGGCGAACCAGATCGAGATCGTCGCCAAGCTCGTTGAGCCGGACCAGCATGTCCTGCGGATCGTCATAGACGTGCCCGCCACCGTGGTAGTCCAACGCGAAGGCGACATAGCCCAACTCGGCCAAGCGATCGGGCCGGGCTCGCTGGACCTCGTCCAAACCGTTGCCCTCGTGCGCGATCAGCACCCCTGCGCGCGGGCCGGTCCCGTCCGGCACCGCCAGCCTGCCCTTGTAGGTCGTTCCGTCCACTTCGTACTCGACGTCGTGCGCCGTCACCATCGCCTGTCCCCCATCGCTCGTCGAGATCAACGCTAGGGGACCGAGGCACTCGTCGCCCGGTGGGTTCGCTGTGGGCTAATTCGGGACCTCCAACGCGGCGAGGGCTGCGGCCACCGCGGCCTGGCGCAACTCTTCGGGCTCGGCGTGGGGGAACTGGAACGTGCAGTCTTGGATCCCACCGAGCGCCACCACCGCGGCGACCGACTGGTCCAGCGTCGGCTCCGGTCCGTACAGCAGAGCCGCGAGCCGGCCCCGCCAGGCCAAAACGCGGTCGAGCATCCCCAACTCGACCAGTGTGGTGAGCTCGGCGAGCAGGAGGACGATCTCCGCGCGGTGCTTGTAGTGGAAGTCGAAGTAGCCCGCCAGCAGAGTCCGCGGATCCGCGGTGCCCAGAGACTCGTGCCGCACGACGAAGTCCTCGCCCGCGTCGATCAGCGGCTGCACGATGCTGCGGACCAGTTCCTCCCGCGAGGCGAAGTGGTAGTACAGCGCGGGTTTGGTGATGCCCAGCCGCTGGGCGATCTCCTGCAGGCTGGTCCGGTGCACGCCTTTCTCCGCGAAGAGTTGGCGGGCGACCTCCTGGATGCGCTGCCTCGTATCGGACACAAACAGGGATGATATTCGACTTAACGATCGGTAAGCTGAACCTGGAGGCTTACCTACCGTTAAGTAAGGGGGACTGATGCGGGTTCTGATCTCCGGCGCGAGCATCGCGGGCCCGGTGCTCGCGTACTGGCTGACCAGGTACGGCTTCACCGTGACGGTGGTGGAACGCGCACCCACGCTGCGCAAGACCGGCGGGCACGCCGTCGACCTCTTCCGGCCCGCCATGGACATCTCGGAACGGATGGGCGTGCTGCCGCGTATCGAGGCGATGTCCACGGGCACAGAGCGGCTGACGCTCCACCGGCCGGGCGCGCGGCGGCCGGTCCGGGTGGATCTGACCAAGATCTTCCAGGCCGCCTCGGACCGACACGTCGAGATCATGCGCGACGACCTCAGCGAGATCTACTACGACGCGACCAGGGACGACGTCGAGTACGTCTTCGGCGACTCGATCACGGCGATCTCCGAGGACGGCGAGGTCACTTTCGACCACGGCGGACCGCGCCGGTTCGATCTGGTGGTCGGGGCGGACGGGCTGCATTCCAACGTGCGGCGCCTGGTGTTCGGCGAGGAGTCACAGTTCAGCTCGTTCATCGGCGCCTACCTGGCGGTCCTCTCGATGCCCAACGAACTGAAACTCGACGGCGAGATGATCAGCCACCTCGAGGTCGGACGGATGGCGGGACTCTACGGCGCCCGGCACCTGGGGGACGCCCGCGCGGTGTTCCTGTTCCGCAGCGAGCACCAACTCGACTATCACCACCGCGACATCCCGCGGCAGAAGGAACTGTTGCGTGCGGCGTTCGAGGGCATGTCTCCCGAGGTGGATCGGTGGTTGGGCGAGACGGAGCGGACACCGACGTTCTACTTCGACTCGATCACGCAGCTACTCATGGACAGCTGGTCGCGCGGCCGGGTCACGTTGGTCGGCGACGCGGGCTACTGCCCAGGACCGGCAGTCGGCGGCAGCACCAGCCTTGCCGTGTACGGCGCCTACGTGCTGGCAGGCGAACTGGCCACGGGGGGCGGCGACCACGAGCGGGCCTTCCCCGCGTACGAGCGCACGATGAGGCAGGCCGTCGAGTTGAGCCGGTCGTTCGCCCGCGGATCGGCGAAGACGCTCATTCCCAGCTCGCGTTTCGGAGTGTGGTCGCTGGCGCAGGGAGCACGACTGGTCACGGCGCTGCCCGCCGGTTTCGCCCGCACTTTCGCCAAACTGAACCCCGCGGGCAAGCGGCTGCACAACTCGATGCCCGTGCACGATTATGCGGCGCAGGCGCTGATCAGGCGGTAGCTCCGGTGCCGGTCCGCGGGTGGGCGACCACCCGCGGACCGGATCCAGCTCAAGACGAACGCCGTGGGAGGCTCGGGCGATCTCCGCAGGCTTGCATGTTTCGTCCTTGTCCTTCCATGTCACTCGCGAGTGACCACCTTAGGCCCGGCCGCGGCGATGAGTCGGGTGTCGATTGACTCGACCCGGTTGTCGGGAGAAGAGCAGGCCACAGTTCGCCATCGCTAGTTGTCGACAAGTCCGCACCCCTGCTCGTGTGGCGGACCCGCTCTGGTGCTCCTCACCCACGCGCGCACGGCCGCGGCAGATCAAACCAAGTACGGGATCCAATGCTGGTTGGCACCACCGTTGCAGGGCCAAGCCACCACCCTGGTGCCGCCGTTTCCTCAGCATCGAGACAGGTGTTTGCGATTCGAGGCAGGCGAGAACCAGCTGACACCGATCGCACCTTCCGGCGCCACCCCACCACCTCGAGGCCGCCACCGAACAAATCTGCGTAACTACCCGGCAATCGCACGCCCCGAATGGAACCGCTACTTCCCAGACCTGCCCCTACCAAACGCACTGCCCAACATCCTGAAAACGAGCACACCCCCCAGGAGCAGCAGGCGCGTCGATGCGCCGCCGCGTTGACGAAGAGCATCACCGAAATCGAGAGGAAGCCCCGGATACCGGCCCTCGCTCATGAGTCCAACCAGAATTCGCCGGTATCAGCGAAAACTTGAAGAAATGTCGCCGACCGTGGTCCTCGGCCTCTTTTCGGGCACAGATTTGACTGCTGGAGCATGTCCGGATTGATTTCATTTCACACTGAAGTCACAGTACCTATCGCACCGTGTGTGTGATTGGCCGAGATCGGGTAGAAAGCACTGGTGGAGCGCGTGCGAACGGAGCTCTCGGACGGCGGGACGACCGCGTGGTGGGTGGCGGGCAGTCCGCCGCCGGTGGTGTGTGTCTCCGGTGCCGGTGTTTCCAGCCGTGAGCTGTTCCCGCTGCTGCGGGCGAACATCCGGCACGAGATGTGGAGTGTCGATCTCCCCGGCTTCGGCAGAAGCGAGCGATCTTCGCTGCCGCCCTCCCCCACCAACCTGGCGAGCAGCCTGCTGGAGTGGATCAGGGCACGGGAACTCGACCGGCCGTGTCTGCTCGGGCTGTCCTACGGCTGCCAGGTCGTGGTCGAGGCCGCGGTGACCGAACCGGGCCTGCTCGGCTCGCTGGTGCTGGTCGGGCCCACGGTCGACCCGGCCGCACGCTCCCTGCCCGCTCAACTGGCGCGGTTCATCCGCAATGGCCGACACGAGCCGTCGAGGTTGAACGCCGAGGTGCTCAAGGACTACCGGGACGCCGGGCTCGGCCGGGTGCTCGCCTCCTTCCGGGAGGCGCTGCGAGACCGCATCGAGGACAAGCTGCTCAGGGTCGAGCAGCCCGTGCTGGTGCTGCGCGGTGAGAAGGACCGGCTGGTCCCGCAGGACTGGGCGCGGCGGGCCGCCGAGATGATTCCGGCGGGCAGGCTGGCCGTTGTGGACGGTGCCGCACACACCGCGACGTTCTCCCGGCCGAGCGAAGTCGCCGCACTGCTGACAGAGTTTCTGTCGGGAGTGACATCGTGAAGCCAAACAGGACAGTTGCCTCATTCGACTCGGCGTCGGCGATGCTGCGCACGCTGGCGGGTTTCCTCGCGGGCAAGCCTGCACCGGCGATGCCGCAGGTTCCCGGCCCGGCGGAGCCAGCCGTCGGCACGGCGTTGCGGCTGGTCAACCGGCTACCCAAACAGTGGTCGGAGAAGGCCTATGCGGCCGCGGGCTGGGCCGAGGCGGTGCCCGCGGAGCAGACCGGGGAGATCCAGTCGGAGGAACTGGCGCGCTGGGTGGTGCGCCACTACCCGCGCAGGCAATACCCGGTGATCTTCGTGGGTTCCTCCAACGGCGCGATGATCCACCTGGCGGCGGCACTGGGAGCGCCGTGGCTGCCGCAGACACTGCTGATCCCGGTCCGCCGCCCCGATCTGGCACCGGACAATGTGGAGGGTGATCTCAACGCCTCCAAGGAGGCGGGCCTGCGGCTGCTCGCGGCCAACCCCGATCTGGTGCTGCACCATATGCACGACCCGAACCAGGACCGGCTGATGATCGCCGGGATGACGTACTTCCGCGTCAAGTGGCGGCAACTGCCCGAGGCCTACCGCGAGTTCCTTGGCAGCTGCCTCGCCCCGCACGGCGCGATCGTGATCGTCGACTGTGGACAGAAGTGGCCGACGACCAAGGTGGCCGACCGCTACCTGTTCCAGTTCGGCGCGGTGGGCGGGCTGAGCGCCAACGAGTACCGCAACGGCGGCGCCAGGGTCGCCGGATTCCTGGCCCGCTACGGCTCTCCGCTGCGGGCGTGGCATCCGCCACCCGCCGACGGCGAGAGCCCGGAGGCCGAGTGGGGCTTCGAGCACAGCCTCCGGCCGCAGTTGCTGGAGTTGGCGCGGCAGCGGGAATGCCAGGTACGGACGCTGTCCTTCGACACCCCCGACCGGCTCAGCCCGTCGGTGGCCGAGCTGTACCGGGCCTGGTACGCGCAGAGCGGCATGCCGACGAACCGGCTGCTGGTGGAAACGTTCCTGCTGATGGACCCGTACTGGGCGCTCCGGACGGCGTCGGTGCCGTACTGGCTGACGTTCAACACCGAGAACTCGGCGAGCGCCCTGCGGTCATACCTGAACTCCGCGAAGGCCTTCGACGAGATCCGGCTGATGCTGTTCTCCCACGGCACCGACTCGATCGGGCTGGCGCCCGCGGAGCGCTGGACCAGCCTGGTGCACCGCGCCACCCGCAAAGGGGTGCTGCTGGGCACCGACCTCAAGGCCTATCCGCGCGACTTCGCCTCGATCGTGCGGGCCAAGCACGCGCTGAGCCGGATCAGCGAGAAGTTCCCGCTGCCCGAGCCGCTCTCGCTGTCGGACGTGGACGAGTTCCTGAAGAACCGGCCGCGGATCAGCTGGGAGATCGACCAGTGACCGGTCAGTCCTCGTTCGCCTTGTCCGCGGCGGTCCAGGCGTACTGGAGGTAATCGGACACGCTGAGCACGGCGAACACCGACGCCCCCATCCGCGCCGCCCTCGGCGCGAACAGGTAGGTCGCGACCATGCCGCCCGCGATCCACATGCCGATGCAGAACGGGCAGGTCAACAGTTCGCCGACGGCACGTCGGAGGCCCTTGCCGCGGGGCTTCTCCTCGACCTCCGCCGCGGCGCCCTGCGCACCCTCGTATCGGGTGAACGGCGCCCGCAGGAAGCTGGTCACCTTGGCCTTGGTGACCAGCCGGGCCGCCTTGTGCGTGGCCACGCCCAGCAGCACGAGGTCACCGGGTGAGATGCGTTCGGGCACCCGCCCGGTGCGGGTGGCGATGGTCGCCACGCCAGCCGCGCCCGCCAGATAGGTGCCAGCCAGGATCACCCGACCGCGCATCGGGAAGTCCTGTCCCGGCGCGTAGTCGGTCCGCAGCGGCGTGACCTTGCTCTGCCCGTCGCTCTTGGCGCCCTTGACCGCCTGCGGCTTCCGTTCAGCCATCACTGTCCTCTCGCAGAACGCAGAACTCGTTGACTTCCGGATCGGCCAACACGATCCACGGCAGGCCCTGCGCCTCGTCGATCACTCGCGCGCCCAAGCCGACCAGCCGGTCCACCTCGGCCCGCTGGTCGCCGACGGCACGCACATCCAGGTGCAGTCGGTTCTTGCCCGCTTTGTCCTCAGCCACCGGTTGGAACACCACGATGTGCTCCTCCCCGGACTGGAGCTGCACGTAGGTCGTGCCGCGCTCGTCGGGCCAGCTGCGCGGCTCCGGCCAGTCCAGCACCTGCTGCCAGAATCGGGCCAACCGCTCGGGGTCGCGGCAGTCCACCGCGGTCGCGATCAATCGGCTCACCATGACGACGGGATGCCCTGACCTCCTCGCGGGCAAACCGTTTGCCGCCCTGGTCCGCCTGCGGCCACGCTGAGCGGCGTGCATGAAAAGACTTCGGACCTTTGTGGAAGATCACTACCGGTGCAAGCTCGGCGAGGCTGAACCGATCCTGGACGCGGGCGACGACTGCCGGCTTTGGCGGGTGTCCGACCTGGTGGTGCGGCTCTCCCCCACCTGGCGCACGCTTGCCGAGCTGCGCTGGGCACACGGACTGGCCGCGGCACAGCAGGAGCACCTTCCGGAGCTGGTCGCCGCGCCGCTGGCGTCCGCCTCCGGTGAGCTGGTGCTCGAATCGCCGGACGGTCCCCTCACGGTGTGGCCGCATGTGCCGGGTGGGCACCTCGACCGGGAGAATCCGACGCTGCGTGACCAGGCAGCCGTCCTGCTGGCGAGGCTGCACCAGACCGGTGTCGACCCGGGTCCGAGGCCCGCGAGCAGCCCGGACGCGCCGTTCAACACACACGTCGAGGTGTCGTTGGACGACGTCGACGATCCCGACCTTGACGCCGAGTTGGCGGGCGGCACGGATGGCTGGCCGAGTGGGGCGCTGCACGGCGACTTCTATCGCCGCAACCTGCTGTGCGCCGACGGCCGGATTCGCGGGCTGATCGACTGGGACGAGGCGCACCACGCGCCGTACGTCACCGAGCTTGCGTTCGCGACGTGGGAGTTCGGCAAGCTGCCCAACCGGGACGGGCTGGTGCCCGAGCGCGCCGAACGGTTCCTGGACGCCTACCTGCGGGCGGGCGGGCCGGAGTTCCCGAGGGCGTTGATCGTGCCGCTGATCCGCGCCGGGCTGCGGGACGAGGTGCTGCACAGCCGCCAGTACAACGCCACCGGGCAGTACTGGGACGGCGAGTACGAGGCCTCGCTTGTCACGGCGTTCTGGTCGCTGAGGCGGGTGAGGCAGGATTGAGGGCATCATGACGCTCACCGACGCGATCCCAGCCGACGCCGACCCCGATGCCCTGTTCGACGCCTTCAGCCAGTGGACCGAGAGCCGCGGCATCAGCCTCTATCCCACGCAGCAGGACGCGTTGATCGAGTTGGTGTCGGGGGCACACGTCATCCTCAACACGCCGACCGGTTCGGGAAAGAGCCTGGTCGCGACGGGGGCGCACTTCGCGTCGATGGCCAGAAAGGGGCGGAGCTTCTACACGGCTCCGATCAAGGCGCTGGTGTCGGAGAAGTTCTTCGCGCTGTGCGAGACCTTCGGCGCGGCCAACGTGGGCATGCTGACCGGTGACGCGAGCGTCAACCCGGAGGCGCCGATCATCTGCGCCACCGCCGAGGTGCTGGCCAACATCGCGCTGCGCGAAGGCGACCGCGCCGCGATCGACTGCGTGATCATGGACGAGTTCCACTTCTACGCCGAGCCCGACCGCGGCTGGGCGTGGCAGGTCCCGCTGATCGAACTCGGGTCGACGCAGTTCCTGCTGATGTCGGCGACGCTGGGCGACGTCTCCCGCTTCGAGGAGGACCTCACCCGCCGCACTGGACGCCCCACCGCGGTGGTGAGCTCCGGCGACCGGCCGGTGCCGCTGGTGTTCAGCTACGTCAAGACTCCGCTGCACGAGACCATCGAGGAACTGCTGGAGACCAATCAGGCGCCGGTGTACCTGGTGCACTTCACCCAGGCCGCGGCGGTGGAGCGGGCGCAGGCGCTGATGAGCATCAAGGCCGCCAGCCGCACCGAGAAGGACGCCATCGCCGAGCTCATCGGTGGTTTCCGATTCAGCGCGGGCTTTGGCAAGACGCTGTCCCGGCTGGTGCGGCACGGTATCGGCGTGCACCACGCGGGCATGCTGCCCAAGTACCGGCGCCTGGTCGAGCGGCTGGCGCAGGCCGGGCTGCTCAAGGTCATCTGCGGTACCGACACCCTCGGCGTCGGCATCAACGTGCCGATCCGCACTGTCGTGTTCACCGGCTTGAGCAAGTACGACGGCGTGCGGACCCGGCTGCTCAAAGCACGCGAGTTCCACCAGATCGCGGGCCGGGCGGGCCGCGCCGGGTACGACACCATGGGCACCGTCGTGGTGCAGGCGCCCGAGCATGTTGTCGAGAACGAGAAGGCACTGGCCAAGGCCGGGGACGATCCGAAGAAGCGGCGCAAGGTGGTCCGCAAGAAGCCGCCGGAGGGCACCGTCGGGTGGGGCGAGCCGACCTTCGAGCGACTGATCGCCGCCGAGCCGGAACCGCTGACGTCCAGCTTCACGGTCAGCCACGCGATGCTGCTCAACGTCATCAACCGGCCCGGCGACGCGTTCCTCGCGATGCGCAAGCTGCTCACCGACAACCACGAAGACCGCAAGGCGCAGATCAAGCACATCCGGCGTGCCATCGCGATCTACCGCGCGATGCTGGCGGCCGGGGTGATCGAGCGGCTGCCCGAGCCGGACGAGGAGGGCCGTCTGGTCCGGGTCACCGTCGATTTGCAGTTCGACTTCGCCCTCAACCAGCCGCTGTCGCCGTTCGCGCTCGCCGCGGTCGACCTGCTGGACCCGGCGAACCCCGGCTACGCGCTGGACGTGCTGTCCGTGGTGGAGTCCACATTGGACGATCCACGGCAGGTGCTGTCCGCCCAGCAGTTCAAGGCTCGCGGCGAGGCCGTGAACCAGATGAAGGCCGACGGCATCGAATACGAGCAGCGGATGGAGCTGCTGGAGCAGATCACCCACCCCAAGCCGTTGGAGGAGCTGCTGGGGGTGGCGTTCGAGAGCTACCGGCGCGGCCACCCGTGGGTCGCCGACCACCGGCTGTCACCGAAGTCGGTGGCGCGGGACATGTTCGAACGCGCCATGACGTTCAGCGAGTACGTCGCGTTCTACGGCCTGGCCCGCTCGGAGGGGCTGGTGCTGCGGTACCTGGCTGACGCGTACAAGGCGGTCCGGCAGACGGTGCCGGACGAGGCCAAGACCGACGACCTCAACGACGTGATCGAGTGGCTGGGCGAATTGGTGCGGCAGGTCGACTCCAGCCTGCTCGACGAGTGGGAGAAGCTGCGCGAGCCCGGCGCGGAGATGCCGACCTCGGTGCCGGTGGACGACCGCCCGCCCGCGGTCACCCGCAACATTCGTGCGTTCCGGGTGCTGGTGCGCAACGCGTTGTTCCGCCGGGTGGAGTTGGCCGCGCTGCGCCGCTGGGACGAACTCGGCGAGTTGGACGCCGAGTCGGGCTGGGACGCCGAATCGTGGTCGGCGGCGATGGCGGAGTACTTCGCCGTGCACGAGGACCTCGGCACCGGGCCCGAGGCCAGGGGGCCGGAGTTGTTCATGGTGGAGCAGCAGCCGGGCAAGTGGCTGGTGCGGCAGATCCTGGACGACCCGGCGGAGGACCGCGACTGGGCGATCACCGCCGAGGTCGACCTGGCCGCCTCCGATGAGGCGGGCACGGCCGTGGTCCACCTTGTCGACGTGAGCCAGAGCTAGCGGTCGCAGGCGGCGAAAGCCCGCGACCGGTCAGGGCTCCACGAGGTCGGCGACCTGGAGATCCTGACGCACCCGGAGGTACCGCGGCGGTTCGCGGAAACGGCCGTGGCAGAACGAGGCCGAATCGGATTGGACCTCGACCACGATTCGCGGTGCCACCGGCACGTAATCGCCGACGAAATCGTTCGGCGAGATCTCCATTTCCACGCCCGAGCGACCGCGGGGGTCTCGCAATTGCCTGCTCAGCTCCATTTCGGAGCCCCTCGGCAATGGCAGCGACAGCCCGGCGACGCGCAGCCTGCCCGAGGAATCGGGCCGGGCCAACACCAGTTCGCGGGGGTTGGACACACTGCCGCGGACGCCGATCACCACCGCGTCGGTGGTGTGCCTGCTGCCGACCTCGATCCAGCCGCGGCGGCCAGCGCGATACGGCGAATCCAGTGCCTTCGCCATGACACCGCCGATACCGGCGGACTGTTCGTCGACCCAGCGCAGCGCGGCGCCACGGCGAACCGTCATGGGCATTACCCGAAGATGCGGTTCGAATCCGGAGACGACGGCCTCCACGATTCGCCGCCGATCACGGTATTGCCGGGGCCGGAGATCCTCGTTGTCGACCGCGAGGACATCGAATACGACGTAGCTCAGCACCACATCCTCGGACGGGGCCTGTAGGGCGGAGAAATCGGGACGACCATCCCGGAAAGCGACGATGATTCCGTCGCATACCACGTCGCCGAGGCGCCTGCCAGCGGAAACGATCGTAGGAAAGCGACCGGCGAGATTGCGTCCCGACCTGGCTTGCACCACGCCGGACCGGGAGAACAACACGGCGCGCCAGCCGTCCAGCTTGGGCTCATAGGCCCAACTGCCCAGCTCCGGAACAAGCCACTCCTCACGAGAGAGCGCGACCTGCACCGGCGGTGACAGAACCGCCATGCGTCTGTCCTCCTCACTGCCGCTTCGCCACAGTGTCACCCAACATCGGCCGCGCCGCCCGCAATGGCGCGATGATGCGTTCCAGCCGTGGGTCGACCCTCAACTGTTCCAGCGTTGCCCGCAGTGGGAATAGCCAATTTGGGTATTCCGCAACCGTGCCCGGCAGATTGGGCTGACGGCGTTGACCGATGACGTCGTACGGCGCAGCGAGCAATAGCCTGCACGGTGTTCTGCCGAGCAAACCGTGAATCGCCGTGATCACGGATTCCTCGTCGTCCTGGCCGTCGGCGAGCAATCCCTCAGCTCTAAGCAATTCGACCAGTTCCGCGACTTCGGACTCGGCCTTCGCCCGCTCCTTCTCGACGTCGTCGAGCAAATCAAGCTCCGCCCTGGCCCGAACCTGTTCGCCCGCCAGGAATCCCGGTGCCGTCGGCAGATCATGGGTGGAAATGCTCGCCACGGCCTGCTCCGGCCAGACCGTGGGCGGCTGGAGCTTTCCTTCGTCGTCCCGCTGGAACCACAGCACGCAGGAGCCGAGCATGTTCCGCTCGTGGAGGTCCTCGCGGACGCCGTCCTCCACGGTGCCGAGGTCCTCGCCGATCACCACGGCGTCCGCCTGCGCCGCCTCCAGCGCGAGGATGCCGAGCATCGCCTCGGCGTCGTAGCGGACGTAGGTGCCCCGGGTCGGCGGCTCGCCCGGCGGAATCCACCACAGCCGCCACAGGCCCATCACATGATCGATCCGGATGCCGTCGGAGTGCGCGAGCACCGCGCGCAGCATGTCGCGGTAGGGCGCGTAACCGGTGGCGGCCAACCGGTCGGGCCGCCACGGCGGCAGGTTCCAGTCCTGGCCCTTCTGGTTGAACCCGTCCGGCGGCGCGCCGACGGTCACGCCGCCCGCCAGCACGTCCTGCAGCGCCCAGGCGTCGGCGCTGTCCGGGTCGACGCCCACCGGCAGGTCGTGCACCACACCGACCGGCAGCCGCGACGCCGCCGCGCGCACGTCGCCGAGTTGGGCGCGGCACAGCTGCTGGAGCCAGCCGTGCAGGGCCACCCGCTCACCGAGTTCGCGCCGGGCCGCGGCGACCTCGGGCGAGGCCGGATCACGCAGTGCCACCGGCCAGTCCCGCCAGCGCCCGCCGTGGCGTTCGGCCAGCGCGCAGAAGGTGGCGAACTCCTCCAGCGACGGGTCCAGGTCCACCGCGCCGTCGAACAGCAACTCCAATGCGGACAGCTTGGCCGTCCACACCCGGTCGTAGTCGATCAGGTCCTCGGCGCCGACCGGCGGCACCCGCAGTTCGTCCACCTGCCGCCGCACCGCCTCGGGTGCGCGGCGATAGGCGTCGGTGTCCTCGATCCGCAGGTACAGCGGGTTGTGGAAGCGGCGGCTGGACGGCGAGTACGGCGAACGCTGCACGGGATGCACAGGAGTGACGGCGTTGAGCGGGTTGAGCAGCACGAGACCGGCACCCTGGTCGGCGGCGAGGCCGACGAACTCGCGGAGGTCGCCGAGATCGCCCATCCCCCAGGACCGTGCGGATTGCAGCGCGTACAGCTGGAGCATCCAGCCCCAGGCGCGGGGCGGCTGGGGCAGCGCCTTGGGCACCACCACGACGGTGTGATCACCGTGCTCGCTGTGTCCTCGGTACCAGCCCAGCGGCAGGTCCACGGTCGACACGGTTCCGACGCCGTCGATGTCCAACGGCGCGGGGAGCTTGCGCGGCACGCCGTCGGTGACGATCAGCGTGGGCGGCAGGCTGCGCTGCTTGCGGGCCCGGACCTGCGTCAATGCCTCGCGGATGGCGGCGGGACCGGCGGCGTCCACATCCAGTTGCGCCAGCACGGAGATCACGACGTCTTCTTCGACGTCCACCCGCTGTCGGTTGCCGTCCTCGTACCAGGTGGCCACCCCATGCGCGGCGGCAAGCTCGATCAGCCCCTCGTCCATGGCTGCCGATTGTGCCCGAGGTGTGCCCGCGAAGTTGGTCATCCGCCCGCCCGGTAGACTCTTTGCACTACGGCAAACAATAGGCCACCCACGGAGGAAACGCATGGTCGGACAGCGGTTTCGAGGTATGCCGCTAGTCGGATTTGCGATTCCCCGCGGCCTCGCCGAACTCCCGGAGACCACGCAGCAGGGCCTGCCTGCCCTCGTCGCTCATCTCGGCCAGCACGCCGACCAGTTCGTCGCGCCGCGCTTCCCCGAGCCGTTGCAGAAGCCGCTGGCCCTCCCTGGTCAGCGCCAACTCCACCTCGCGGCGGTCGGTCGCGCCGACGGAACGCAGCAGCAGACCCGCCGCCTCGAGCCGGTCGCAGAGCCTGCTCGCCGAGGAGGGGATGGCGCCGAGTTCATCGGCGAGGCCACCGAGGTTGATCGAGCCGTGCCGCTCGATCACCAGCAGCGCGCGCAACTGAGGCGGCGACACCTTGGGGTGCATGCTCTCGGAACTTCTGCCCCACAGGATGACGAGCGCCTCCGCAGCACCCTCCACGGCCGTCACCATGTCGGTTGCGAGGTCGTCCTGCCGTCCCAGGGCCATACTCCACTCAGGGGGCTGTGATGTCCAAGGTCGCACCCCAACGGGCACTAGCATCCGCAGCGGAGCGTGCCATGCTGACCGTTCCAGCGCACGATATTGCAGAGGCGCTGAAAGACATTCTCCATGTTCACTACCACGCAAGCGACGTCGAGGTGTACCTGGCAGATTACCGGCTCGCCGCTCTCGAACCGGTGATCGATCCCTCCAAGGGCCGCTGCTCGCCCGACGAAGGGCCTGCCGGCCAGGCATTTCGCGACCAGGTTCCGGTGGCGGAGGACGGCAATCGGCTCCATCTCCCGATCACCGTGCGTGGTGACCGGCTGGGGGTACTGCGCCTGACGCTGCCGACAGCGCGGCAGGACGCGGAACTTCTCGAGTTGGCCGATGCTGTCGGTCATGCCTTGGTCGTCGCGGAGCGTGGCACCGATGTGTTCCGCCGGGTGCGTCGGGCGCAGCGGCTGACGTTGGCCGCGGAGATGCAGTGGGAGCTGCTGCCCGGCCGCGGTCTGGAGTACCCGGAGTTCCGGCTGGCGGCGCATATCGAGCCCGCCTACGCGGTGCGGGGTGACAGCTTCGACTGGGCCTGCGATGCCGACCAACTCACGCTGACCGTCACCAACGGCATGGGCGAGGGTGTGGACGCGGCGCTGCTGTCCAGCCTGGCGATCGGGGCGATGCGCAACGCCCGCCGAGCCGGGGTGAGCCTGGCGGACCAGGCCGCGCTGGCGGATCAGGCCGTGTGGGCGCAGTACGGCGGCGAGCAGCACGTGTCCACGCTGCTGCTGCGCTTCGACCTGGCCACCGGCCGGGTGTCGGCGGTAGACGCGGGCTCGCCCGAGGTGTGGCGGATCCGCGGGGACCGCATCGACCAGCTCAGCCTGGACCGGCAGCTTCCGCTCGGCATGTTCGACAGCACCCTCTACGTCGAGCAGGAGCTCAACGTAGAACGCGGGGACCGGCTGTTCATCCTGACCGACGGTGTGTACGAGGCCGCGGTGGAGAGCGGACGCTACGGCGACCAGGCATTGGCCAAGGCGTTCACGGACACCAAGCTGCTGCCGCCCGGCGAGGCCGTCCGCAGACTGCTGTCCGACCTGATGTCCCAGCGCTCCGACACCGAACCCGAGGACGACGCGGTCGCGGTCTGCCTCGACTGGACCGGCAAGTCCGACTGACCACCGCAGGTCAGAGCCCGTGAGTAGGCACCGAGGTGAGGCCTCGGTACCTACTCACGGGCTCTGGCTCGTCGGAGGTCACTCCGAGCAGAGCGTGTCGAACAGTCCGGTGATCTCCATGACCCGCACGGCCTGGGGCCGCGGGTTGATCACGCGCATGCGCACGCCCGCCTCACCCGCCCGCTGGGCGCCCATCACCAGGGCCGACAGGCCGGTGGAGTTCAGGTAGGACACGCCTGCGAGGTCCACCCGAACGGCTTGCCCCTCGAGCAGCGCCTCCAGCAGAGCGGTCTGCAACTCAGGGGAGGTCTCCAGGTCGACCTCGCCCTCCACGGCCAGGAGAACACCATGACCGTTCGCCTGGCTCCGGCTGATTCTGATCACGTCGCACCCCTGTCGGTCCCAATATTTGCCTTGTGGCAACTACTTTGCCTTACCATCGAGGCTCCGGCCAAATTTTCAGGCGATTGGGCGCACTGGGATCGCTCCCATCACCCGGAAGCTCGGTTAGCGTTGGTCGGGCGGCCCGCAGCGAAGCGTGCCAACAACGCGAGACCAAGTCCTGAGAAGGAGCACGTCATGCGGCCGTGGCCTGGCCACGCGTACCCCCTCGGCGCCACCTACGACGGCGCAGGCACGAACTTCACGCTGTTCTCCGAGGTCGCCGAGCGGGTCGAGCTGTGCCTGTTCGACGAGGAGGACACCGAGTCCAGGGTCAACCTGTACGAGGTCGACGGCTTCGTCTGGCATGGCTACCTCCCCGGTGTCTCGCCCGGCCAGCGCTACGGCTTCCGGGTACATGGTCCCTACGATCCGGCCGCGGGCCACCGCTGCAATCCGAACAAACTGCTCATCGACCCGTACGCGAAGGCGACGACCGGCAAGCTGACCTGGGACGAGTCGCTGTTCGGCTACCACTTCGACGATCCGGGGAAACGCAACAACCTCGACTCCGCCCCACATGTACCGAAATCGGTGGTGATCAACCCCTTCTTCGACTGGGCGACCGACCGTCCGCCGCGGACGCCTTACCACGAAACGGTGATCTACGAGGCCCATGTCAAGGGCCTGACCATCAGCCACCCGGCCATTCCGGCGGAGATGCGCGGCACCTACGCGGGGCTGGCGCATCCGGTCATGATCGACCACCTGACCGCGATCGGTGTGACCGCGGTAGAGCTGATGCCTATACACCAGTTCATCACCGATCACCACCTACACGAACGTGGCATGTCGCAGTACTGGGGTTACAACACGCTGGGCTTCTTCGCTCCGCACGCCGATTTCTCCTCCACCGGAAGCCGTGGCAATCAGGTGCAGGAGTTCAAGGCCATGGTTCGCTCGCTGCACGAGGCGGGCATCGAGGTCATCCTGGACGTGGTCTACAACCACACCGCCGAGGGCAACCACATGGGCCCGACGCTGTCCATGCGCGGCATCGACAACGCCACCTACTACCGGCTGGTCGAGGACGACCCTCGCTTCTACATGGACTACACCGGCTGCGGAAACTCGCTGAACGTCCGCAGCCCGCACACCCTCCAGCTGATCATGGACTCGCTGCGGTACTGGGTCACCGAGATGCACGTCGACGGCTTCCGCTTCGATCTCGCCGCCGCGCTGGCCCGCGAGTTCTACGATGTGGACCGGCTGTCGGCGTTCTTCGACATCGTCCAGCAGGACCCGGTGATCAGCCAGGTCAAGCTGATCGCCGAGCCTTGGGACGTCGGCCCCGGTGGCTACCAGGTCGGCAACTTCCCTCCCTTGTGGACGGAGTGGAACGGGTTGTGGCGAGACACCGTCCGCGACTTCTGGCGCGGTGAACCGGGCACCCTTGGCGAGTTCGCCTCCCGGCTGACCGGCTCCTCCGACCTGTACCAGGACGACAGCCGCCGCCCCCACGCCTCGATCAACTTCGTCACCGCCCACGACGGGTTCACGCTGCGCGACCTGGTGTCCTACAACAACAAGCACAACGAGGCCAATGGCGAGGGCAACCGGGACGGCGCCGACGACAACCGCTCCTGGAACTGCGGCGTCGAAGGACCGACCGACGACGAGGCGGTCGTGCGGCTGCGGGAGCAGCAGTCCCGCAACTTCCTCGCGACGCTCTTCCTTTCCCAGGGCGTGCCGATGCTGCTGCACGGCGACGAGATAGGCCGCACCCAGCGGGGCAACAACAACACCTACTGCCAGGACAGCGAGCTGGCCTGGGTGGATTGGGAACACGCGCCCGACGGCAACGATCTGCTCGCTTTCACCGCCGCGGTGGCCCGCCTGCGGCGCGACCACCCGGTGTTCCGCCGCAGGCGGTTCTTCTCGGGCCGCCCCGTCCGCAGGCGCGAGGAGGAGACCAGGGACATCGCCTGGTTCATGCCCAACGGCGAGGAGATGAGCGACGAGGACTGGGAGTCGGGTTTCGGCCGGTGCATCGTGGTGTACCTCAATGGCGATGCCATGTCGGAGGTCGACACCCGAGGTGAACGGGTCACCGATGATTCTTTCCTGTTGTGTTTCAACGCCCACGATGGGGACATCGACGTGGTGGCGCCGGGAATCTCCTACGGCGAGAAGTGGACGGTCATGCTGGACACCGCGACCGGCGAGGTGCTTGGTGCGGGCGGTGGCGTCGTGACGGGCGTGATCGCGGGCGACCGGCCGACCGAGCCGAGGATCGTCGGCGCGGGTGGCAGATTCGTCGCGCCGGCTCGATCATTGGTCGTACTGCAACGCACCGACTGAAAGGTTCGGTTGTGCAACGGTCCGCTGTGCCCAGTTCCACCTACCGGTTGCAGTTCGGCGGCGAGACCGGGTTCGCCCGCGCCGCCGAACTCGCGACGTACCTGGACCGTCTCGGCGCGGGCGCGCTGTACGCATCGCCGCTGCTGCAGGCCTCCCCCGGCTCCACCCACGGCTACGACGCGGTCGATCCGACGAAGGCCTCCGACGAGCTCGGCGGGGAGTCCGCCCGCGCGGAGTTGGCGTCCCGGCTGCGTGAGCTGGGGCTGGGGTTCGTGGTCGATATCGTGCCCAACCACCTCGGCGTCGCGGTGCCCGCGGCGAACCCCTCGTGGTCGGATGTGCTGCGGCACGGCCGGGAGTCGCGATACGCGGGGCATTTCGACATCGACTGGTCACGTGGGCCGCTGCTGATCCCGATCCTCGGCGCCGACGATGACGAGTTGGCCGTCGAGGGTGATGAGCTTGTCTACCACGAGCACCGCTATCCGCTCGCTCCCGGCACCGGCGAAGGGTCCGCGCAGGAGGTGCACGAGCGGCAGCACTACCGGCTGGTGTCCTGGCGGCGCGGCAACACCGAACTCAACTACCGGCGGTTCTTCGACATCACCACGCTGGCTGCGGTGCGGGTGGAGGACCCCGCGGTGTTCGAGGACAGCCACCGCGAGATCTTGCGGTGGGTGGGCTCCGGCGAGGTGACGGGCCTGCGCGTGGACCACCCCGACGGCCTGTCCGACCCCGGCGCCTACGTGCGCCGCCTGCGGGCCGCCGCGCCATCGACCTGGCTGGTGGTGGAGAAGATCCTCGGCGCGGGCGAGTCGCTGCCCGCGTCCTGGCCGTGTGACGGCACCACCGGCTACGACGCGCTGCGCGAGGTGTGCGGGTTGTTCGTCGACCCGCTCGGTGAGCAGCCGCTGACGATGCTGGCGGAGGAACTGGGCGTGCCCACCGACCTCGGCGAGGTGGAGCTGACCGCCAAGGCGTTCATCGCCGAGCGCATCCTGCGTGCCGAGGTCGACCGCATCGCGCGGCTGCTGCCGTTCGAGGTGGACAGCGTGGAGGCCCAGCGCGCCGTCGCGGTGCTGCTGATCAGCTTCCCCGTCTACCGCAGCTACCTCCCCGAGGGCAGGGTCGACCTGGAGACCGCGATCGCAGGCGCCGTGGAGGAGTACCCGCACCGCGCGTCGCTGGTGCGTCGCATCGGAGAGGCCCTGCTGGCCGACCCGCACGGTGAGCTGGCGACCCGGTTCCAGCAGACCTCGGGCATGGTGATGGCCAAGGGCGTGGAGGACACCACGTTCTACCGCTACACCAGGTTCGCCGCGCTCAACGAGGTCGGCGGCGCCCCCGACCTGTTCGGCGTCGAGCCCGCCGAGTTCCACACGTTGGCCGCCGCCCGCGACGCCGGGTGGCCGCACGCCATGACCGCACTGTCCACTCACGACACCAAGCGCTCCGAGGACGTCCGCGCCCGACTCGCCGTGCTGTCGGAGCTGTCGGCGGAGTTCGCCGACGCCGTCGCGGGCTGGACGGAGCGGTGCGGGCTGAGCGAGCCGACGCTGAACCTGCTGGCCTGGCAGAGCCTGGTCGGGGCGTGGCCGATCAGCCCAGAGCGGATGACCGCCTATCTGGCGAAGGCCTCCAAGGAGGCCAAGCTCGCGACCTCCTGGACCGACGGCAACCCCGATTTCGACGCCGAGGTCGCGGGCTGGATGGACCGGGTGCTCGCCGACACCGACCTGGTCGCCGCCCTGGAGCGCTTCGTGGCGGCGATCCGCGTGCCGGGTTGGTCCAACTCGCTGGGCCAGAAGCTGGTCCAGCTCTGCTCACCGGGCGTGCCCGATGTGTACCAGGGCACCGAGCTCTGGGACTTCTCCCTGGTCGACCCCGACAACCGCCGTCCGGTGGACTTCGCCCTCCGCGAGGCCCTGCTGTCCCGCATCGACGAGGGCCTGCTGCCGCCGGTCGACGACACGGGCGCGGCGAAGCTGCTGGTCACCGCGCGTGCTCTGCGCTTGCGCCGGGAACGGCCAGAGCTGTTCACCGGCTACCGCCCGCTGCGCGCCGAGGGCCCGGCCGCCCGACACGCCGTCGCCTTCGCCCGCGGCGCGGGCAGCCAGCTGGTCGCGGTCGCCACCCGACTACCGGTACGCCTGGGCGCCACCGGCGGCTGGCGCGACACGGTGCTCCCGCTGCCATCCCCCACGGGCTGGACCGACCTGCTCACCGGCACCACGATCGACACCCCCGCACCGCCGCTCACCGAGTTGCTGGCCCGTTACCCCGTGGCGCTGCTCGTCCGCGCTTCCTGACCATTCACAGCTGTGTTGTGGCGCTGAACCGTTCGTGAACGGCCTGCCTGCTCACGCCGAGGGCGGCGCCGATGGCCGACCAGGAGAGGCCGCGTTCGCGGGCTGAGGAGACCGCGCGGGTGGTGAGCGCTCGTTGCCAGCCGTCGACCTCGGCGAGCAGTTTCAACGCCGCTTCCGGCTGGCTGGTCAGCAGGATCTCGAGCTGCTCCCGAAGGACGTCGGATTTGACCTGGAGCCAGCCTGGCGGCTCGGTGTTGAGCAGCGGCATCGCGTGGGCGCGCCACCACTGCTCCTCCGCAGCGCGACGGCCGTCCTCGTCGGCAGGCAGCCGGTGTTCGTCGACCCATCCGCATGCGCAGGCGGCGGCGTAGCCCTCGACCTGCCGGGTGTGTGGGGTTGCGCGGACTACGCCGTTCGGCACCAGCGCCGCGACGAAGCCTTCGTGTCCGGGCAGTGACTCGATGATTCCATCCATGCCGTCAAGGTAACCGAACATCCTTGTCAAGGAATCTTGACGCATAGGAGTTACGGTCAGGAGGTACTCCCAGCGGGCTTCGCGGCGGCGGTCAATCGATCGTCCGATGGTGGGTTGAGACCGGGGTGGGCAGGATGGAAGACGTGGATCTTCGGGTGTGGGCGCCGCACTGTGAGCGGGTGCGAATGCGCCTCAAGGGGCAGGATCACGACCTCTGGAAAACGCTGGACGGCTGGTGGCTGCCGCGCACCAGGATCTGGCCGGAGCACGGCGCCGACTACGGCTTTCTGCTGGACGACGACGAGCAGGTGCTGCCCGACCCGCGGTCGGTCTGGCAGCCCGACGGGGTGCACGGGCTGTCCCGGCATTACGACCACGCCCGGTTCGACTGGACCGACGACGGCTGGACGGGGCGGGCGCTGCCGGGTGCGGTGCTCTACGAACTGCACATCGGCACGTTCACCCCGGGCGGCACCTTCGACAGCGCGATCGAGCGGCTGGACCATCTGGTCGAACTGGGCATCACGCTGGTCGAGGTGATGCCGGTCAACGCCTTCGACGGGGACCGGGGCTGGGGCTACGACGGCGTGCTCTGGTACGCGGTGCAGGAAAGCTACGGCGGGCCGGACGGGTTCAAACGGTTCGTGGACGCCTGCCATGCTCGGGGCCTCGGAGTGGTGCTCGACGTGGTCTACAACCACCTCGGGCCTTCGGGCGCTTACCTGGACCGGTTCGGACCGTACTTCGCGGGCAGCAACATCTGGGGCAACGCGCTCAACCTGGACGGTCCGCACTCCGATGTGGTGCGCCAGTACGTGGTGGACAACGCGATGGGCTGGTTCCGGGACTTCCACGTCGACGGGCTTCGGCTGGACGCGGTGCACGCCCTCAAGGACAGCAGGGCCGAGCACATCCTGGAGGACCTCGCGATCGCCACCGACAGCATGTCGGTGCACCTCGGGCGGCCGCTGACGTTGATCGCGGAGTCCGACCTCAACGATCCGCGGCTGATCACCAGCCGGGATGGCGGCGGGTTCGGTTTGGACGCGCAGTGGTGTGACGACATCCACCACTGCCTGCACGTGGCGCTGACCGAGGAGCGGCACGGGTATTACGGTGACTTCTGGTCGCTGGACACGCTGATGCGCACCATGCGGCAGGCCTACTACCACGCGGGCGGCTGGTCCTCTTTCCGCAAGCGCTCGCACGGCAAGCCGGTGGATGTGCACAGCACGCCGGGGCACCGGTTCATCGCGTTCCTGCAAAACCACGATCAGGTGGGCAACCGGGCGGTCGGGGACCGGATGTCGGCCACCGTCTCGCCTGGCCTGCTCGCCTGCGGTGCGGCGCTCGTGCTGTGCTCGCCGTTCACGCCGATGATCTTCATGGGCGAGGAGTGGGGGGCGCGGACGCCGTGGCAGTTCTTTGCCGGGTTCGACGACCCGGAACTCGCCGAGGCGGTGCGCACCGGGCGGCGGAAGGAGTTCGCGGAGCACGGCTGGGGCGAGGCGGACGTGCCCGACCCGATCAGCAGGGACACCTTTGAGCGGTCCAAGCTGGACTGGTCGGAGCAGGACCAGGGCATGCACAAGTGGTTGCTGGACATCTACCGGTCGCTGATCGCGCTGCGACGCAGGCATCCCGAGTTGTCGGACCCCCGGCTGTTCCGGATGGACACCGACTTCGACGATGACGACCGATGGGTCATGCTGTTCCGCGGGCAGCTTCGGCTGATCTGCAACCTCGGCCCCTACACCCAGAACCACTCCCCCAACGGCAGCGATTCGGACCTGCTGCTGGGCTCCTCCGACGAGGTCGTGATCAACGACTCCGGGCTGTACGTGCCCGCCGAGTCGTTCGTGATCATCCGCGACTACTAGTTGGCTCCTTCGTCCGGTTTGACGTAGGTCGGGTGCAGGTGCACGGGCTGCTTGGCGGCCCGTGCTCGGGCTCGGAGATTGAGGAACTCCACGAAGATCGAGAAGGCGATGGGGCCGTAGACGTAGGCCTTGGGGATGTGCTGGTCGAAGCCTTCCGCGATGAGGCTGCCGCCGATCAGCAAGAGAAAGGCCAGGGCAAGCATCTTGACGGTGGGGTGGCGGCCGACGAAGTCGCTGATGGACCTGGCCGAGAACAGCATGACGATCATCGCGATGACCACGGCCGCGATCATGATGCCCAGTTCCTCCACCATGCCGACCGCGGTGATCACCGAGTCGAGGGAGAACACCACGTCGAGCAGCAGGATCTGCACGATCACGGCGGCGAACGAGGTGACCTTGCGGGCTGCGCTGTGTTCGGCGCCCTCAAGTTGTTCGTGGATCTCGTAGGTGGCCTTGACGAGCAGGAACAGTCCGCCCAGCACCAGGATCAGGTCTCGGCCGGAGATCTCGTGGCCGAACACCGAGAACAGCGGCGCGGTCAGGCCGATCACCCAGGACAGCGAAGCCAGCAACAGCAGGCGGGTGATCAAAGCCAGCGACAGACCGAGGACGCGCGCCCGCTGCTGTTGGTGCGTGGGGAGCCTGCCTGCGAGGATCGAGATGAACACGATGTTGTCGATGCCCAGCACGATCTCGAGCAACAACAGCGTTGCGAAGGCAATCCACAACTCGGGACTGAGCATCCATTCCATGACTGCGATCTACCCCATCATCGGTGGTTTCGCACGTCAAGGTCACCCTTCGGAGGTCAGTTACAGGCTTTGAGCAGGCGGCACACGGCGTTTTCGATCCGGACGCGGTTGTCCTCAGAGGACAAATCGGTGCTGCCGAGGCGGCGCAGGGTGCCCGCGATGCTCTTGCCGCGCTCCCACTGGCGGAACACTCTGGGGTCCACATAGGACTTCCGGCAGACCGCGGGGGTGTTGCCGAGGTGTTCGGCCACCTCCTTGATCACCGCGGTCTCGACCCGTTTCACTCCGCGTTTGGAGGTCGGCGGTTCGCCCGCGTCGGCGAAGGCGACGGCGGCGAGCACCGTGGCGTTCCAGGTGCGCAGGTCCTTGGCGGTGAACTCCTCGCCGACGCACTCCTTGAAGCGGGCGTTGATGTCCTCGGCGCGGACCTCGCACCAGCCGCGGTCGCCGTCCCGGTAGCGGAGCAGCCGGTCGCCGCCGTCCTGGTTGCGCAGCATCGCGGCCACCACCTTGGCGAGTTCGGCATCCTCCAGCCGCAGCACCCGGTCGATGCCGCTCTTGGCGGGGTAGGCGAACCGGATCGCGTCCCCGCTCACGGTGACGTGCTCGCGTTGCAGGGTGGCCAGCCCGTAGCTGCCGTTGTCCTCGGCGTACTCCTCACCGCCGGTGCGGAACACGCCACGGTCCAGCATCAGCAGCGCGGTGGCCAGCACGCGTTCCCTGGTGAGCCCGCGGCCCGATAGTTGTTCGCGGGCGGCAGCGCGGAAGTCGGCGAGCTTCGGCGCGAGTTGCAGCACCCGGTCGTGCTTCTCCTCGTCCCGTTCCTGCCGCCACCGCTCGTGGTAGAGGTACTGCCGCCGCCCGGCCACGTCGTAGCCGACGGCCTGGATGTGGCCGTTGGGGAACGGGCAGATCCACACCTTGCGCCAGGCGGGCGGGATGGCCAGCGACTGGACGCGCTCGATCACCTCGGGGTCGTCGACGGTGTCGCCGTCGGCGTCGAGGTAGCGGAACCCGCGGCCCTGGCGGCGTCGGAGGATGCCCGCGCCGGAGAGGTCGCTGCGCCTGAGTCGCATGCTGACCTGATACCCGGCGCGTTGAGCAGGCATTCCTGCTACAGGCGGCGGCCCGCGAGCCAGGTCTCCTCCACCTTGGTGGTCCAGAGAGGACGGGCACCCTGGGCGAAGATGTCGTTGTCGATGAAGGCGAAGTCGGCGTACCGCCCCGGCTCCAGCGAACCGATGAGGTGCTCTTGGTGGGCGGCGTGCGCGGCGTGCACGGTGTAGGCGCGGAACGCCTCCCGCACGGTGAGCCGCTGATCGGGCAGCCAGCCGCCGGGAGGCTGGTCGCCGTGGTCGGTGCGGGTGACGGCGGCGTGCATGCCGTGGAAGGGGTTCGCCGAGGAGGCGGTGAAATCCGATCCGGCGGCCAGCACGGCGCCCGCGTCCAGCAGCGCCCGCCAGGCGTACGCGCCGCGCAGCCGTTGCGGGCCGAGCCGGTCACCGGCCATGTTCATGTCGTCGGTGGCGTGGCCGGGCTGGATGGAGGCGATGACCCCGAGTTGGGCGAAGCGCGGGATGTCGGCGGGGTCGAGGACCTGGGCGTGTTCGATGCGGTGCCGCCGGGTGCCGCGCGGGATCGCGGCGAAGGCGTCGAGAGCGAGCCGGTTGGCGCGGTCGCCGATGGCGTGCACCGCCACCTGGTAGCCGGCGGCGATCACCTGCTCCATCTCGCCCCGCAGGGTGGCCGCGTCGGTGAGCAGCAGCCCTGAGTTGGCGGGGTCGTCGGTGTAGGGGGCGAGCAGCGCGGCGCCTCGGCTGCCCAGCGCCCCATCGGCGCGCAGTTTCACGGTCGCCACCCGCAGCAGGTCGGCGGCCATGCCTTCGGTGCGGGCCTGGGCGCCGAGTTCGGTGAAGGCCTCCATGCGCAGGAACGCGTTGATCCGCACGGTGAGCCTGCCCGCGTTGGCGCGGTCGCGCAGCACGCCGTAGTCCATGGCCGAGGTGGCGGCGTCGCCGACCGAGGTGATGCCCAGCGAGTTGAGGTGCTTCTGCGCCAGGTCGAGCCAGCGGCCCAGTTCCTCGGGTGTCTGGGCGGGCAGCTTCGCGGTGATCAACCTGGTGGCGTTGTCGACGAACACGCCGGTGGGGGTGCCGTCGGGCAGCCGCTCGATGTGGCCGCCTTCGACGTCCGGGGTGTCCTTGGTGACGCCCGCCAACCGCATGGCCTCGGTGTTGGCCCAGCCGGTGTGGTTGTCGATCCGCATCATCCAGGCGGGCCGGTCGGCCACCGCGGCGTCGAGTTCGGCGGCGGTCGGCGGTCTGCCGAGCTTCCACACGACCTCGTTCCAGCCGCGGCCGCGCACCCACGGGCCGCTGTCCTGGGCGGCGTAGCGCCGGATGATCTCCTGCGCCTCGGCGAGTGTTTTGGCCTGCGCGAGGTCGGCCTGGCTGAGTTTGGCGCCGAGGTTCATCAGGTGGCCGTGGGCGTCGATCAGCCCGGGGATCAGCACCCGGCCGCGACCGTCGATCCGCCTGATGTCGGTGGGCGGCGCGTTGTCCAGTGCGACCACGCGCCCGTCGGGTCCGACGTGCAGCCGGGAGAATTGGCGCAGTTCACCGCCCGCGAAGGTGTAGCCGCGCAGGTTGTCCAGGAACAGCCCCTCCGGTGGGGTCCCGCGGCAGCCCGCGAGCACGGTGGTGGCGCCGACGGCCTTCAGGAACTGGGCGCGTGTCCACATGCCACAGATCACCTCCCGGGTTACAAAGAGGGTGCCCACATCCCGGTGGCCGCGGCTACCGGCATACGGTGGTACCGCCGGGGAGGCGCGATGATCCTGCTGGCCCACCTGTCCGATTTCCACCTGGGCGCCACCGAGGAATCCGTGGGGCGAGCGGCGCGGGTGATGGACTTCGTCAACCGGCTGCCGGTGGACGTGGTGCTGGTGACGGGCGATATCGCCGACCATGGGGCGATCGCCGAGTACGAGCAGGCCAGGACGCTGCTGAACTCACCGCATCCGGTGCTCACCTGTCCGGGCAATCACGATGTGCGTGGCCCGTTCCGCAAGGCACTGCTCGGTGAACCGGAGGACGACTCGCCGGTCAACCGCATCCACCGCGTCGCCGGGGCGGTGTTCGCGATGTGTGACTCCAGCGTGCCCGGCGAGGACCACGGCCTGCTGGCGGACGAGACGCTGGAGTGGCTGTCACGGGAGTTGGCTGAGGTGCCGAGCGAGACGCCCGTGTTCGTGTGCTTTCACCACCCGCCGGTGCTGCTGCACAGCAACCGGCTGGACGCGATCCGGCAGCGGGGAGCGGATCGGCTGGCTCGGGTGGTCGACGGTGTTCCGAACATCGTGGCGTTGCTGTGCGGTCACGCGCACACGCCCGCCGCGACCACCTTCAGCGGCCGACCGCTGCTGGTGGCACCCGGTGTGGTGACCACGCTGCACCTGCCGTGGGAAGGCGACGAGGAACTGGACGCCGAGTTGCCGCCCGGCCTGGCGTTTCATGTCTTGGACGACGAGCGGCGCCTGACGACCCACTACCGGGTGGTGCCGTGACGTGGAAGAGCGCGGCACGTGACCTGCCCTGGTTGGCCACGTGCCGCGCTCGGACTCGGGTGTCAGTGCACTGAGCGCGGCATCGGCTGTGCCTGCCGCTGCTCGCCGACGCTCGTCTGCTGACCGGCGTGGCGGCCCTCTGCGAACTCTTCGACGAGCTTGGCGCAGAACGCGTCGAGGTCGGCGGGCTTGCGGCTGCTGACCAGGCCCTGGTCGGTGACGACCTGCTCGTCGACCCATTCGGCGCCCGCGTTGCGCAGGTCCGTCTTGAGGCTCGGCCACGACGTGATGCGGCGACCGCGGACGACGTCGGCCTCGATCAGCGTCCACGGCCCGTGGCAGATCACGGCGACGGGCTTGCCCTGCACGAAGAAGTCCTTGGTGAAGCCGACCGCCATCGGGTCGGTGCGCAGGAAGTCGGGGTTCGCCACGCCGCCCGGCAGCACCAGCGCGTCGAACTGCTCGACGTCGACTTGGCCGACGGTGCCGTCGACGGGGAACTTGTCGGCCTTGTCCAGGTGGTTGAAGGCCTGGATCTCGCCGGTCTTGGTGGAGATCAGCTTCGGGGTGCCGCCCTCGTCCTGGACGGTCTTCCAGGGCTGGGTGAGCTCTACCTGCTCGACGCCCTCCGGCGCGACGAGAAAGGCCACGGTGACGCCATCGAGTCGTCCGGCCACGGGAATCGTCCTCCTCGGATTCGTTACCACTTTCGGCCGCTGGGTACCCCGTTTAGATGGCTCAATCACCGGATCCCACACCTGAGACCACGCCCGGGCTGGAACCAGGCGGTGGGGTGCCGCCCGGCGAGACACCGCCCGCGGAGGGCAGCGTCTCGGGGCTGTCCCACCGCGAGGAACCGCCCCCGCCACGATGGGTGTCGCCGCTGGTCATCGGCCTGCTCGTGCTCCTGGCGCTGCTGGTGTCGGGCCTGATGCTGGGCAGCGCCGCAGGCTATTTCGGGTGGCCGTGAGGTCCGAATAAGGGGCAGTGGCTCGGGTAGCCGAGAAGGAAGCACATCAGCGATTGGGGTACGTCATGCGACTCACCCGGTTCCGTGAACTGGCCGATCTGGACGGCCCGTTCGCGAGTGTGTACCTGGATGCGACGCATGCCGGCGAGGACGCGGCCAAGGAGGACGAACTGCGGCGACGCAGCGTCCGCGAACAGCTCCGGGATCAGGGCGCCGACGAGTCCGCCATCGACGCGATCGAGGCGGCGTTGCGTGACAGCGACCCGCCCGAGGGAATCGCGGGCCGAGCGCTGGTGGCAGCCCAGGACCGCGTGCTGGTGGACGAGTTCCTGCCCGAGCCGCCGCCGGTGGCCTCCGCCGAGGTCGGGCCGCTCCCCCGGCTGCTTCCGCTGCTGCGCTCCGAGTTGGATCGCCCGCCCGCGGTGATCGTGGTGGTGGACCACCGCGGCGCCGACCTGTACACGATGAGCGGCAACGAGCCCGCGCACCGTGAGGGCGAGGTTGTCGGCGACCAGTACCCGGTGCACAAGACGCCGGGCGGCGGGTGGGCGCACCGCAGGGTCCAGCAGACCGTCGGGCAGACCTGGCAGCACAACGCCAGGCAGGTCGCCGAAGCGGTGGAGAAGCTGGTGCGGGAGATCGGCGCGACCATCGTCGTGCTGTCCGGACCCGCCGAGGCTCGCGCCCTGCTGCACGCCGAACTCGCCGAGGACCTCAACGTCACCGAGATCCCGGGCGGCGCCCGCAGGGAAGGTGGCGACCTCGACTCGGTACTCGCCAAGACGGCCGAGGTGGCGGGCAGGCAGGCGGGTCGGAACCGGGCTGCCGCCTTCGAAAAGTTCCGGGCTTCCCTCGGACGACACGATGGTCTGGCCGTAGAAGGTATGAAAGCCGTTTTGGGTGCACTGCGGGAAGCCAAGGTCGAGACCGTGCTCATCGACCCCGACCGCCTGCCCGATGAGGAAGCGGTCGTGGGCCCGCGTCCCGAGCAGCTGGCGGGTGACGCCGAGACACTCCGTCAGCTGGGCGTGGACCAGCCGGTCACCGCACCCGTCCAAGACGTGATCATCCGGGCGGCGGCCGGTACCGGCGCATCCGTGGAGGTCATGCGCAAGCAGGAACTCATCGATGGCGTCGGTGCGGTTTTGCGGCATTCCTGACCGGATGTGTAGCCCGGTTCGAGCCGCAGCCGGTTGCATGGAGAACCGGCGGTAGGAGGTTGACGATGGAACGAGGCAGCAGCAAGCACGGCCCTCGGCAGGACGAGGCCCTCAAGCACGACGTCGAGGGCATGATCCGGGCTAATCGCCCGATGACGAGGGAGGAGTGGAAGGACCCGGAGCCGCCCGCCGACGACGACCCCGACCTGTTCGCCGGTGACGGCAAGACCGTCTACCGCGGCTTGGACTAGTCCCCAGCCACCGACCGGCCGCCGCGCTTCCCGCGTGGCGGCATCGGTGGAGTGCTGAGCCCGATCAGCCCGCGGTCACCACGGGGTCGTGGTGGACGGGGAAGTTGACCGAGTTGGCGATGAAGCAGAGTCGATGCGCCTCGGCGTGCAGATCGCCTGCTTTGGCGACCATGCCGGGGTCCGCCACCGTCACGTGAGGGCGAAGGGTGACCGAGGTGAAGTGGCCGCCCGTCTCGCGGACCTCGACCATGGTGCCGCTCGCATCGTCGCGGTAGTCGGTGACGACCACGCCCCCGGTGGCGCACAGGTGCAGGTACCAGAGCATGTGGCACTGGGAGAGCGCGGCGACCAGCAGTTCCTCCGGGTTCCAGCGGCTGGGTTCGCCGCGCAACGCCGGATCGGATGAGCCGTCGATGGCAGGCTTCCCCTCGGCGGTGACGGCGTGGGCGCGGTCGTAGGAGCGATAGTCGCTAGTGCCCGTTCCCCGGTTGCCGGTCCAGGTGACAGTGAGCCGATAATTGTGCTCGCGTGGCATGCATTCCTCCAGGCCAGGCCGGTTTTCGGCCCCTTTTGGGTGACAGCTCCATCGGCTCACCCGATCGCCGCAGTGCCGTTCCCCGCACCAAACGTTACTTTCGTTGGACACAGGGTTATCCACGGCAACAACCCCCGTCGATACCCAGGCCATGGACAGTGTGAACGAAAGTGGCTCCTTGGTGCCCGAGGGTTTCTGGGAGCGGGACGATGTGAAGGCCGCGCTGGTCGTGCAAGACATCGGCGGGGTCTACCGATTGCTCGTCGCAGTCGGGGTTTCGCAGCGCAAGATCGCCGCGCTGACACAGCAGTCGCAGTCGGAGGTCAGCGAGATCATCAAAGGCCGCGCTGTGCAGTGCTACGCGGTGTTGGTCCGGATTGCCAAGGGTCTAGGCATCCCCCGCGGCTACCTCGGTGTTGGGTTCGATCCGGAGGTCGATCCGGACAAGGGGGGTGAAGAGGAGGACGAGGACGTGCAGCGACGCATGCTGCTGAAGGCTGCAACCGGCGCGGCATTCGGCGCCATGATCGACTTTGGCTCCGGTGATCTCCCGCCTTGGAAACACTCCACACCGGATACTCCCGTTCCCAACCGCATTGGGCTCTCCGACGTACAGCGAGTGGAAGCAACCATCAAGGCTGCTCGCGGAATCGACTTCGCACAGGGCGGCGGAGCGATCCGGCATGTCGCGCTGGCCCAAATGCGGCGAGCGCGAGCGCTGCTCACGGCGCACTGTTCCGATCCCGTCCGCCGCCACTTGCTGCATGCCACCATCGATGCACACCAGCTCGCAGGCTGGACCTCTTTCGACGTCGGTTACAACGGCGACGCGCGATACCACTACATGAGGGCACTTGAGCTCGCCAAAGAAGCGAACGACGACGGGTTGACCGGGTTCCTGATGTACTCGGCGGCACGCCTCGAACTGGACAACGGGGCACCAGGCGCAGCGCTCAAAATCCTGGAGCTTGGCGCTTATCCGGCCGAGGCCAGCGGAGACCGCAAGCTGCGGGCCATGATGGGCGCCTATCGAGTGCGTGCATACGCCCAACTCGGCAGACTTGATCTTGCCGGTGAAGCCCTCAAGTTCACCAAGATCTTGTTCGACAAACCCTGGCAGGAGTCGCGCTGGGGAGCGTTTTTCGATAGCGGCGAACTGTATGCCACGGAGGCGGCCTACCACTCCTACAGTTCGGAAGGCGATCCGGCCAAAGCAGTGATGCTGTATCAAACCGCAGTAGACATGAAAGCCGCGCCGCCGGGTCGAACTCAGATCTTCCTCAACATCAGCCTGGCTACAGCTTTGCTTCGCGCAGGCGAAATCCGCAAGGCGTTGATCATCGCGCAGCCAACCATCGAGGAATGCGAGAAGCTTCGATCCCATCGGGCGATCCGGCGTCTGGACAAACTTCGAGAAGAGGCCGCCAAGCGCCAGACTTCGGACTGTCAGGATCTGGTGTTCCAGATAGATCAGTTGCAGGCTTGAATCCCGTCAGGGCCGCACCAGGAGGGGGACCAATTCCTTCACGACCTGGGTCAGCGGCTCCGTGGTGCGTTGGGCGCGGCAGAGGATGACCGCGCCCTCGATCGCGGCGATGGCCAGCGTGGACAGCCGGGCGGCGCGGTCGCTGGCGAACCCCCGGCCAACAAGCAACTCGCGGAAGCTGGCCTGCCAGCGGGCGAAGATCTCGCGGACCGCCTCCGCCGCCTCCGGCACCTCGTCGCGGTTGTCGACCGACACCGCGACCACGGGACAGCCCGCCTGGTAGTCGGTGGCGACCAGCGACTGCTGCCAGAACTCGACGAACTGCCGCAGGGCGCCCGCAGGGTCGCCCTTCGCGGCCGCATCCTCCACCAACGCCGCGATGTAGTCACCTGCCAGCCGCACGGCGCTGACGATCAAATCGTTCCGGCCGCCAGGGAAGTGGTGGTACACCGAGCCGCGCGGCGCCCCGCTATGTGCGAGCACCGCGTCGACCGTGGTTCCCGAGACCCCGCGCTCGCGCAGCAGCGTGATCGCGCTGTCCAACATCCGGCGCCGCGTGTCCCCCGGCTTGCGACTCATGCCAATCCTTCCCGACCGCTCTTGACCAGGATTATGTCATACCCCATAGTTACCAGCGAGTAGCCAACTGTGGAGGGTGTCATGCCGCTGATCGATCTGACCGTGCCCGCCGGTGCACTTGAAGCCGGGGTGGTGCAGGAGTTGCAGGAGGAGCTCGCGGGCGTCCTGCTGGCCGCCGAGGGCGCTCCGGACACGGAGTTCTTCCGCGAGATCACCTGGGTCTACCTGCACGAGGCCAGGCTGTCCGTCGGCGGCCGGGCCGGTGCCGCGGCGCCACGCTTCCGGGTGGACATCACCGTCCCCGCGGGTGCGCTGTCCCAGCGCCGCAAGGAAAAACTGATCGCCGACGTGCACCAGGCGGTGGCCAAGGCGGCGGGCATCGAGGACAAGCCGGAGGCCCTGCTGCACATCTGGACGCTGATCCGCGAGGTGCCGGAGGGCAACTGGGGCGCGGGTGGCCAAGTGGTGCAGTTTGCGCAGCTCTTGGAGCTGTCGAAGGCTGAGCGGCACAAGGTCGCGGGCTGAGGTGGCATCGGGTCGTGAGTGCAATCGCTGCACGAAGCACTCACGGCTCGACGGGTGGCAGGGTGAGCAATACGGGACCTTTGGCCCCTCTTGCGTCACCAATGACACAGCCGCGTTCCTCCTCGGAGGCCGAGGACTAGCATCCTTGGCGACTTGAAGAATTCACGAGGAGGAGACACTCGATGGCCAAGGCCCCGGTCAAGGTCGCCGTCACCGGCGCAGCCGGACAGATCGGCTACGCCCTGCTGTTCCGTATCGCGTCCGGCCAGCTGCTCGGCGCCGATGTGCCGGTACAGCTCCGCCTGCTGGAGATCCCGCAGGCACTCAAGGCCGCCGAGGGCACCGCGATGGAGCTCGACGACTGCGCCTTCCCGCTGCTGTCCGGCATCGAGATCACCGATGACGCCAAGAAGGCCTTCGACGGCGCCAACGTCGCGCTGCTGGTCGGCGCACGCCCCCGCACCAAGGGCATGGAGCGCGGCGACCTGCTGGAGGCCAACGGCGGCATCTTCAAGCCGCAGGGCGAGGCCATCAACGCGGGCGCGGCCGAGGACATCCGGGTGCTGGTGGTCGGCAACCCCGCCAACACCAACGCCCTGATCGCCCAGGCGCACGCCCCCGACGTGCCCGCCGAGCGCTTCACCGCCATGACCCGCCTTGACCACAATCGCGCGCTGTCGCAGCTGTCGGCCAAGCTGAACGTGCCGGTCTCCGAGATCAAGAAGCTCACCATCTGGGGCAACCACTCCGCCACCCAGTACCCCGACCTGTACAACGCCGAGGTCGGCGGCCGCAACGCCGCCGAGGCCGTGAACGACGAGGCCTGGCTGCGCGACACCTTCATCCCCACCGTCGCCAAGCGCGGCGCCGCCATCATCGAGGCCCGCGGTGCCTCCTCCGCGGCCTCCGCCGCCAACGCCGCCATCGACCACATCCACGACTGGGTCAACGGCACCCCCGAGGGCGACTGGACCTCGATGGCCATCCCGTCGGACGGCTCCTACGGCGTCCCCGAGGGCCTGATCAGCTCGTTCCCGGTCACCTGCAAGGGCGGCAAGTACGAGATCGTGCAGGGCCTGGAGCTCAACGACTTCTCCCGCGAGCGCATCGACGCCTCCGTCGCCGAACTCGGCGAGGAGCGCGAAGCCGTCAAGCAGCTCGGCCTGCTCTAGGACACACCGGCGAGTGGTGACCGAAGTAGGAAAGTCGGTCACCACTCGCCGATAGAGCTGCCGCCCCGGCGACCGGACCAATATTGAGTGCTAACCACCCGAACGATTCCTGGCGTTCGGAGCAGTCAGCGGCTGCACTGGGAAGTGCCATTATCGGGCTAGGCGGAGGCGGCGATATGCTCGACATACAGGCCCTGGATGCTCTGAAATTCCAAGGCGATCCGCTCGCGGACGCTGTGATCGGCGACCTCGTGGCCAGTGGTCGAATCAGGGTGGTCAACGAGGTGCTGGCCCACTTCCGGGACAACGACCAACCCATCCCGGAGCAACTGCCGGATTCGGTGCGCGCCTACCTGATCGCGACCGACGCCCCACCCGCGTGGGCCGATCTCGACCGAGTGGCAGATGCCTACGAGTTCTTCGTCGACGACGGGATGCACGTCGCCTCGGTGCTGTCCTTCGGCGCGATGGTGAACTGCTACGCCCAACCCCGGCCCTCCCGGGTTCTGGCGCTGACCCATCGGCTCAACCAGCCGCACCGGCGGCTGTCGGAGACCTCCCAGTTCGTGCTCAACCTGATGGCCAGGGAACCGTTCGGCTCGGGTGGGGCGTTCGTGCCCACCGTCCAGAAGACCCGGCTGATCCACGCCGCGGTCCGGCACTTCATCACCGCGTCCGGCCAGTGGGATGTCGAGGCCGACGGCGTACCGGTGTGCCAGCAGGACATGCTCGGCGCGTTGCTGATCTTCTCGGTGCAGGTCGTCAACGGGATGCGGCGGATCGGCATCTCGGTGACCGACGCGGAGGCGGAGAGCTACTACTACGTGTGGCGGGTGACCGGCGCGATGCTCGGCATCCCGGCCGAAGCCATGCCGGAAACCCTGGCCGAGGCCGAACGGCTCAACGCCGAGTTGGTCGAGGCGAGCTACGGCCCCTCCCCGGACGGCATCGAACTGACCCGCAACCTGCTGGAGCTGTACCAGCGGATGGTGCCGGGAAAGGCGTTCGACGGGGTGGTGGCCGCGATGGTCCGCCAAGTGGTGAACCCCGAGGTCGCCGACTGGTTGCGGGTGCCGCGCTCGCGCGGCTGGAGCCGCACGGTCCGTGCGGGCACCCACCTGATGCGGTGGCTCGAACGCAGCGAGGACCGCAACCGCGTCGCGACCACCATCCTGGACAAGGCGAGCAGCATTCTGCTCGGCGGCAGCGTGCGCACCCTCACCAACGGCCAGCCGACCGCGTTGAACATCCCGGCCGATCTACGGGAGAAGTGGCTGGCGGCAGGTGTCTGCCCGGTCGCGCACTCGGCGGCCGCACAGCTGCCCTGACCGGATTCGGCAGCCTCAAGCACCTGCCGGGACGCGGTTCAGGAACCTGACCGGCTCAGGTTCCTGAACCGACCTCGGGTCAGGGGAGTTTGGGCTCGGCGAGAGTGGCGATCTCCTTGGCCGTCTGGCAGGCCTTGGCGGTGTCCTCGCCGTTCTTGGCGAAGAACTCGGCGTAGGTCTTGGCGCTGGTGGACAGCGAGATCGAGCAGGTGCCCTTCTGCTGGATCTCCTCCACCTGCTCGCCCTTGTGCTTGCCGATGCTGATCTCGGTGGTCTTCGGGTACTTCTGCAGGTCGGAGACGCCGCGCTTGTCGTCCAGGGTGATGATCACCAGGGTTTCGTCGGCGCCCCACTCGCAGGCACGGGTGCCGCCGTAGTCGGCGGCGGTCTTGCCCTTGAGGTTGCGCTTGGCGGCCTCCTCGTCGGACATCAGGTCGCAGGCCTTGAGCTTGCCGATCGGGCTGTCCTCCGGGCCGGGTTCCTCCGACGGGGGCGGCTGGATCGAGGTCTGCTCGGAGTCCGGCGGTGCGTCGGCCTGGTTCTGCCCGCAGCCTGCCATGGTCGCCGCGGCCAGGATCATGGCCAGCGCCGCAACTGTCTTTCTCACGGTCGTTCGAACCTCATGCTTCTCCCCCCGCTGCCTGTGGATGCCGGGTAGCCTGCGTGCCCGAGCGGCACAAATCAAGAAGCGGCGTCCAAATCGACCCTGGCCGCATTGAGCAACGCGGCGCCCATCGCGTCGAAATCCGCTAGTCCGACGGCATCCAGGGTGTCCTCCGGCAGGGCCAGCACAGTGACCGCCAACCCGAGGAAGAAGGCGTCCAGCAGCCCGGAGGCGCGGGGCATCTGGGCCAGTCCCGCCGCCTTCTGGAGCGCGACGGCGGACTCGGCGTTGGCCTTGGCCATCTCGCCGACGGCGTGCTGGAGGGTGGGCCTGCGCACGCCTTCGAGATACAGCTCGAACAACGCAAGGAACTGGGTACGGCCGATGCCGGTGGCGCGCATGAGCATCGCGCGGTACAGCTGCACGATCTCGGCGGTGGTGACCTGCTGGGGGGTGAGCTCGCGGAGCCGGTCCACCGCGACCCGGTGCTGGTCGGCCATCCGCCAGGCGACGGCCTCCAGCAGGGATTCCCGCGAGGGGAAGTAGTTCTTGGTGGTGCCCAGCGGGACGTCGGCCTCCCGGTCGACCGCGCGGTGGGTCAGGCCACGGCTGCCCTCACGGGCCAGTACCTCGATCGCGGCATCCGCCAGGAGCCCGCGTCTCGTGCCGCGCTCGGCCATCTATGCTGGTCACTCCCCAACTGTCACAACAGCCACACCAGGCACTCCAGTCCCACCCTAGCTTTGGTACCACATGTGTGGTGATTTGGGGTCGATCTTGGTAAAGACTCGCGCATATGCGTTCCGGGCAGCCGCGGGACACCAGTACGGTTATGCCCGAAACGCAACGCGTCGGGAGTTGATAGATGCACGATGGGCAGACGCCACGGCTGACCCGCCGCCTCGGCACCGTCGACGCAGTCGTGATCGGTCTGTCCGCCATGATCGGCGCAGGCATCTTCGCGGCCTTCGGACCCGCGGCCGCCGCGGCAGGTCCGTGGATGCTGCTCGCGCTCGCGCTCGCCGGTCTGGTGGCCTACTGCAATGCGACCTCGTCCGCCCGGCTGGCCGCGCTCTACCCGGTTGCGGGCGGAACGTATGTCTATGGGCGCCAACGGCTTGGTGACTTCTGGGGCTACCAGGCGGGCTGGTCGTTCGTGGTGGGCAAGACCGCAAGCTGCGCCGCGATGGCGCTCACGGTCGGGCACTACCTCTCCCCCACCAACTCCAAGCTCCTCGCGGCCTGCGCCATCACGGTGCTGACCGGCCTCAACTACTTCGGCGTCCGCAAGGCCGCCTGGCTGAGCAGGCTGCTGCTGACCCTCACCCTCGTCGCGCTGGCGGTGGTGGCACTGGCGACGCTGGGCGGCGGAGAGGTCGATCTCGGCAGGCTCGTCGGCGCGGGCCACCCCGACCCCGGCGGGCTGTACGGCCTGTTGCAGGCCGCGGGCCTGCTGTTCTTCGCCTTCGCGGGCTACGCGCGGATCGCCACCCTCGGCGAGGAGGTCCGCGAGCCGGAACGCACGATCCCGAAGGCGATCTCCCTGTCGCTGGGCATCGCGCTCGGCGTGTACGCGGTCGTGGGTGTCTCGACGCTGCTGGCGGTCGGCCCGGACGTGCTGGCGGTCGCCGATGCCCCGCTGGTGGCGGCGACGATCGCCGGTGAGTTGGGTTTCCTCGGCCCGGTGGTGGCCATCGGCGGCGCGATCGCGGCGCTGGGTTCGTTGTTGGCGCTGATCCTCGGCGTGTCCCGCACCGGTTTCGCGATGGCCCGCGACGGTCACCTGCCGCGCTGGCTGAGCGCGGTGCACCCGCGGCACGGGGTGCCGCACCGCGCCGAGTTGGTGGTCGGCGTGCTGGCGGTGGGGCTTGTGCTGATCGCGGACCTGCGCACGGCGATCGGGTTCTCCTCATTCGGGGTGCTGCTGTACTACGCCGTCGCCAACGCCGCCGCCCGCACGCTGACCGACGCCGAGAACCGGCCCGCACGGTGGGTGCCGGTCGTCGGTTTCCTCGGCTGCCTCACGCTGGCCGCCACGCTGCCGGTCAAGGCGGTCGTCGCGGGTGCAGCGGTTGCGGTGATCGGCGCAGCGGTGTGGTGGCTGCGATCGGCGAAGATCGAGCCGAACCAGTCCGAGCGCGGCGTGCCCAGCGCCTGAACGAGGAGCGACACATGTCCAACGGCTTCGGCGAGCACATGCGGGAACACCTGGCCAGGGTCGGCGAGCACAACGCCTCCGCCGTCGCGGCCGCCGCGAAGCTCGCCCTCCAGTCGATCACCTCCGACGGCCTGATCGTGGCCGCGGGCTCGGGTCACTCGCTGTGCGGCGCGGCCGACGCCTTCCACCGCGCGGGCGGGTTGGCCTGCATCTACCCGATCTACCACCCGGACCTGTGGCCGATGACCGGCGCGGCCGCCGCGACCGCCGCCGAGCGCCGCAGCGGAAAGGCCGCCGAGGTATTGGGGGACTTCACCTTCTCCGCCCGCGACCTGCTGGTGGTGTTCTCCAACTCCGGTGTGAACCCCTACCCCGTGGAACTGGCCGCTCTCGGCCGCGCCGCGGGTGCCGAGGTGATCGGGGTGACCTCGCTGCCCGCCGCCGCGGCCGCACCGCGCCGGTCGGACAGCACGCTGGCGGAGCAGTCGACCATCGTGTTCGACACGCTGGTGCCCGCGGGGGACGCCGCCTATCCAGCGGATCAGCCGGTCACCGGTTCGCTGTCGACGCTGAGCAACGCCTACCTCTGGAACCTGCTGCTGACCTCGCTGCACGACCTGGCCGCGGCGCAGGACGTGGTGCTTCCGCTGTGGCGCAGCTCGAACGTGCCCGGCGGTGACGAGTTCAACCAGTCGATGCTGGACCGCTATCGCCCGCGGATCCCGCAGTTGTAACCGTTCCGTGGCCCGCCACTGGATCGGTGAATGTCAATCTGGATGCATGAGGGATGACAGCTGCCTGTACCGAGGCGAGTTGGCCAACGTTTTCGAGCGGGCCGCGGACGAGCTGATCTGCCGGTTCCACCCGCGCCAGCCGCTGAACGACATCGTGCACTGCGTCGAGAGCCGCTATGCCGCCTTGGCGGCCTCGGCATCCATACACACCCACCTCGCGGTGCTGGCCCGCAGGCAGTGCGCGGAGCAGCTAGCCGCTGAGGGCGTGTGCGAGACGGGCTGAGTCTGCGGCGATCACCGATGGTCCGGCAGACTGTTCGCCATGGCGCTTTCCTATGCGAGCGGCGTGTCGGACACTCCCCTGCTGGGCGAGACCATCGGCGCGAACCTGGAACGCGCGGTCGCCCGCTTCGGTCACCGTGAAGCGCTGGTCGACGTGCCCAGCGGGCAGCGGTGGACCTACGCCCAGCTCGACCAGGCGGTCGACCGGCTGGCCAGTGGGCTGCTCGGGTTGGGCGTCGAGAAGGGCGACCGGATCGGGATCTGGGCGCCGAACTGCCCGGAGTGGGTGCTGACGCAGTACGCCACGGCGAAGATCGGCGCGGTCCTGGTCAACGTCAACCCCGCCTACCGCAGCCACGAACTGTCCTTCGTGGTCAACCAGTCCGGCATGCGGATGCTGATCAGCGCGGTGAGCCACAAGGGCAGCGACTACCGCGCGATGGTCGAGCAGGTCCGCGGCTCCTGCCCCGACCTGCACGAGGTGGTCTACCTCGGCTCGGATGCCTGGTCGGCGCTGAGCACCGCCGTGTCCGAGGACGCCTTGGAGCAGCGGGCGGAGACGCTGTCCTTCGACGACCCGATCAACATCCAGTACACCTCGGGCACCACGGGCTTCCCCAAGGGCGCCACCCTGTCGCACCACAACATCCTGAACAACGGCTTCTTCGTCGGCGAGCTGATCGGCTACTCGGAAGAGGACCGGGTGTGCCTGCCGGTGCCGTTCTACCACTGCTTCGGCATGGTGATGGGCAACCTCGGCGCGACCTCGCACGGCGCCTGCATCGTCATCCCCGCGCCGAGCTTCGACCCGGTGGCCACGCTGCGAGCGGTGCAGCAGGAGCGCTGCACCTCGCTGTACGGGGTGCCGACGATGTTCATCGGGCAGCTGGACCACCCCGAGTTCGCCTCGTTCGACACCAGCAGCCTCCGCACCGGGATCATGGCAGGCTCGCCCTGCCCGGTGGAGGTGATGAAGCGGGTGGTGCGCGATATGCACATGGCGGAGGTGGCGATCTGCTACGGCATGACCGAGACCTCGCCGGTGTCCACCATGACCCGCATCTCCGACGACCTGGGCCGTCGAACGTCCACCGTGGGCACGGTGATGCCGCATGTCGAGGTGAAGGTCATCGACCCGGCCACCGGAACCGTGGTGCCGCGCGGCGAGACCGGCGAGCTGTGCACGCGCGGGTACTCGGTGATGCTCGGATACTGGGACCAGCCCGACAAGACCGCCGAGGCCATCGACGCCGGGCGGTGGATGCACACCGGCGATCTGGCCACAATGGACGATGAGGGCTACGTCAACATCGTGGGCCGCAGCAAGGACATGGTGATCCGCGGCGGTGAGAACGTCTACCCTCGGGAGATCGAGGAGTTCCTCTACGGCCATCCCGACATCGCCGACGTCCAGGTGATCGGCGTGCCGGACACCCGCTACGGCGAGGAGCTCATGGCCTGGGTGATCATGCGCCAAGGCCGGACGCCGCTCACCGCGGAGGCGCTGCGGGAGTACTGCGCGGGGAAGCTGGCGCACTACAAGATCCCCCGCTACGTCCACGTGGTCGAGGCATTTCCGATGACGGTCACCGGCAAGATCCGCAAGGTGGAGATGCGCGAGGCCGCCGTGGACATCCTCGGCCTGCACGACGCCGCGGCGGTACGCAACGCATGAGCAGGCTCGGCCCGCCGATCGACGTCCGCCCGCTGCTGCCCACACAGCACAACGCTTTTCTCGACCTGCTGCGTGGGCTCGACCGGGAGGACTGGGCTCGGCCGACCGCCTGTCCGGGATGGACGGTGCGGGACATCGCGGCCCATGTGCTGGGCGACCAGCTTGGCAGGCTGTCGATTCACCGGGACGGCTTCCAGGCACTGCACCCGCGTGATGGCGAGGAGTTCCCGGCTTTCCTGCACCGGATCAACGACGAGTGGGTGACCGCCGCCCGCAGGCTCAGCCCATCGGTGCTGATCGAGTTGCTGTCCGCCAACGGCGCCATGGTGGTGGAGTTCCTGAGCGGCCTCGACCCGGACGGGACCGCGTGGCCGGTCTCGTGGGCAGGGCCGGAGCCCGCCCCGGTCTGGCTGGATGTGGCCAGGGAGTTCACCGAGTACTGGACGCACCACCAGCAGATCAGCGAGGCGACGCACCGGCCGGGGCTGGTCGACGCCGAGTTTCTCGGTCCGGTGATCGACACGTTCATGCGGGCGCTGCCACACACCCTGCGGAACGCCGACGCCCCGGTGGGCGCGGCCGTGGAGGTTCGGGTCACCGGACCGGGCGGCGGTGTGTGGAGCTGCCGCCGTACGCCGGCGGGCTGGTCGCTGGGGGACGCCCGAACCCCGATCGCGGTGGTGCGGTTGGACTCCGACACCGCGTGGCGCCTGTGCACCCGCGGGATCAGCCCGGCTCAGGCCGCGCAACGGGCCGAGACCAGTGGCGATGCGGGGTTGGTTTCGGCGGTGTTGGAGATCGTGTCGATCATCTACTGAGGCAGGCCTGCACATCCCACACCGGCGAACCAAGTGCGGCGAACTCGGTCCGCCAGGTGTTGATGGGCATCGGTTGCACCGTGCCCGGATTCGGGGCGGCCGACTTCGACAGAAGCGCTGCGGCGCAGGCAGTCAGCTCCCGATCGGCTTTCCCTCGCCTGCGAGGACCGAGCCGTCGGGCGGGATGAACGCCGGGCTCACGCGGACGTCCACCGGGCTGTCACCGAACTGGGTGGCATGCAGGTCGGCGTAGCGCCCACCCGCCTCGAGCAGTTCGGTGTGGGTGCCGCGTTCGACCACCTCACCGTGCTCCACCACCAGGATCTGGTCCGCGGCGCGGATGGTCGACAGCCGGTGGGCGATCACCAAGGCGGTGCGACCCGCGAGCGCCTCGTTGAGCGCTTCCTGCACGGCTGCTTCCGATTCGGAGTCCAGATGCGCGGTGGCCTCGTCCAGAATCACCACCCGCGGCTGGGCGAGCAGCAGGCGGGCGATGGTGAGCCGCTGGCGCTCACCCCCGGACAGGCGGTAGCCGCGCTCCCCCACCACCGTCTCCAGCTGATCGGGCAGCGAGCGGACCAGCGTCTCCAGCCGGGCCCGGCGCAGGGCGTCCCACAGGTCGTCGTCGGTGGCCGTCGGACGCGCGTAGCGGAGGTTGGCGCGGATGGTGTCGTGGAAGAGGTGTCCGTCCTGTGTCACCACCCCCACCGTGCGGCGGATGGTGTCGAAGGACAGGTCGCGAACATCCACGCCGGACAGGCGGACGGCACCGGAGTCGGCGTCGTAGAGCCTGGGCAGCAGCGCGCCCATGGTGGACTTGCCCGCGCCGGAGGAGCCGACGATGGCGACCAGTCGGCCGGGCTCCACGCGGAAGTCGATGCCGTGCAGCACCTCCTCGCCGCCGCGGCCGTCGAGGACGCGGACCTCCTCCAGCGAGGCGAGGGAGACCTGGGTGGCCGCGGGGTAGCTGAAGCGCACGTTGTCGAACTCCACCGACACGGGGCCGTCGGGAAGCGGCTTCGGGTCGGCGGGCTCGGCGATCGAGGGCGGGAGGTCGAGTACCTCGAAGACGCGCTCGAAGGACACCAGCGCCGTCATCACGTCCACCCTGGCGTTGGCCAGTGCGGTCAACGGCGCGTACAGGCGGGTCAGCAGCAGCGCCAGGGCCACCACGGTGCCGGTGGCCAGTTCGCCCTGGATGGCGTACCAGCCGCCGAGGCCGTACACCAACGCCAGTGCCAGCGAGGACACCAGGGCGAGAGCGGCCATGAAGACGCGGGTGGCCATGGCGGTGCGGATGCCGATGTCACGCACCTTCGCGGCCCGGTCGGAGAACTCGGTGACCTCTTCGTCGGGGCGGCCGAAGAGCTTGACCAGGGTGGCGCCGGGCGCGGAGAACCGCTCGGTCATCTGGTTGTTCATCGCGGCGTTGAGACCCGAGTGCTCGCGGGTCATCGACGCCATCCGCAGGCCGACCCAGCGGGCGGGCAGCACGAACATCGGCAGCAGGACCAGCGCCAGCAGGGTGATCCGCCAGGACAGGGTGAGCATCACGGCCAGCGACAGCGCCAACTGGATGACGTTGGTGACCACGCCGGACAGGGTGGAGGTGAAGGCGCGCTGGGCGCCGATCACGTCGTTGTTCAGGCGGCTGACCAGCGCGCCGGTGCGGGTGCGGGTGAAGAACGCCACCGGCATGCGCTGGACGTGCTGGAACACCGCGCGGCGCAGGTCGAAGATCACGCCCTCGCCGATATGCGCCGAGAACCAGCGCTCGACGAGGCTCAGCGCGGCGTCGGCCACCGCGATACCGGCGATCAGCAACGCCAGCGTGATGACCACGCCCGCGTCGCCGCCGACCTCGATCGCGGTCACCACGCGGCCCGCCAGCACGGGCGTGGAGACCGCGAGCACCGCCGACACGATGGTCAGCAGCAGGAACATGACCAGCGACCGGCGGTGTGGCCGAGCGAAGGCCAGCACCCGGCGAAACGTACCGGGCGCCACCCGCTGCGGTCCTTCTGCCCGCTGTGTGAGGCCGTACAGAAGCGACCAGTTGCCGGTCATGTCACGCCTTTCCCAGCTGAAGCTCTACAGCTGAGTAAACACCGGCAAACGGCGCGTTCTTCCCCGGGGCGCTACTCCCGCTTCGGCGCCAGGAGACTCGCGAGCTCACCCAGCCTGCGCAGCTGAGCCTGCCGTTCGGCAACCAACTGGTCGCCATAGGCCGAACCCGCGGCGGCCGCGTGCAGCAGCCGCAGCGTTTCCGACGTCGCGCCGGGCAACGGGGCGAGCACGCTGGTCACCAGTGCGTCCACCGCCTGGTCGAGTTCGGCGGCGGGGACCACGGAGTTCGCCAGACCGATGCGCAGTGCCTCATCAGCGGGCACCCGTCGTCCGGTCAGGCAGATCTCCACGGCGCGGGCGTACCCGACGAGGTGCACCAGCGGCAGCGTGCCGCCGAGATCGGGCACCAGGCCCAGCGTCGTCTCGGCCATCGAGAACTTGGCGTCCTCGGCCACGACACGCAGGTCGCAGGCCAGCGCGAGCTGGAAACCGGCCCCGATCGCGTGGCCGTGTACGGCCGCGATCGTGACCCGTTCCGGTGCGCGCAGCCAGCTGAACGCCTCCTGGAACCGCGCGATGGCCGCCTCGGCCTGTGCCGCGGGTTCCAGGGCCAGCGCCGCCAGACCCTTGTTGCCGTCGAAGCCGTCCAGGGTGAACAGCCGCTTGTCGAGACCAGCGGAGAACGCGCGACCCGCGCCCTTGACCACCACCACCCTCACCTCTGGACCCAGGCCGTGCCCGATGGCTCTCAGCGCCTCCCAGGTATTCGGCGTTTGGGCGTTGAGCACGTCCTGGCGGTCCAAGGTGATCGTGGCCCGCTGGTCCTCGACCTCTAGGCGGAGACCACCCCGGTCGAGCAGCTCCTGATCGACTATGTCGCCTGCCTGGGGTGCAGGCGTTGTGTGCTGAGTCAGTTGTGCCTACTTCTTCTTGGTCCTGGTGGCTCCGCCGCGGCCCCGCAGGGTCACGCCGGACTCAGTGAGGACCCGGTGGACGAAGCCGTAGGAACGTCCCGTATTCTCTGCAAGTGAGCGAATGCTCGCGCCCTTCTCGTACTTCTTCTTCAGGTCAGAGGCCAGCTTGTCTCTTGCGGCGCCGGTAATGCGGGCGCCCTTCTTGAGGTCAGCCACCATGCTCCGCCTTCCTACCGAGCAGGTTGGGCCACGAAAGCCCCTATCAGCCGCAATGATCGAACACGAACCGCAGAAACGCCAGACGATCACCCAAAATCACGCTAACTAGCTCGCGTGTCAGGCTGGCGTTACTGGCTGTCAGGATCAGTACGGGGCTGTTCGGCGGATACCGCAGGGCCAAGAAGACCTCGATCACCCTCTGTTGACCTGCACCGGGCGAGTTTCAGGCCAATTGGACCAACTCAAGGTAGTCGGCCGACCAGTGATCCTCCGTGCCATCCGGCAAAAGGATCACTCGCTCGGGTTCCAACGCCTCCACCGCACCCGGGTCGTGAGTGACCAAGATCACTGCACCTTCGTACCGGCGCAGGGCATCCAGCACCTGTTCGCGGCTGGCGGGGTCGAGGTTGTTGGTCGGCTCGTCCAATAGGAGGACGTTGGCCGCGCTGGACACCAGGCCTGCCAGCGCGAGCCTGGTCTTCTCGCCACCCGACAGGGTGCCCGCGGGCTGATCCAGCTGCTCGCCGGTGAACAGGAAGGTGCCCAGCAGGTTCCGCAGCTGCTGCTCCGGAGTGTCCGGGGCGGCGTGCCGGATGTTGGACCACACGCTGGCCTCATGGTCCAGGGTCTCGTGTTCCTGGGCGTAGTACCCGACCCGCAGGCCGTGGCCGGGAATGACCTCACCGGTGTCGGGCTTCTCCTTGCCGCCGAGCAGGCGGAGCAGGGTGGTCTTGCCCGCGCCGTTGAGGCCCAGCACCACGACCCGGCTGCCGCGGTCGATGGCCAGGTCAACGCCGGTGAAGATCTCCAGCGAGCCGTAGGACTTGGACAGGCCCTCCGCGGTGAGCGGGGTCCGCCCGCACGGCGCGGGTGAGGGGAAGCGGATCTTGGCGACCTTGTCGGCGACCCGCACCTCGTCCAGGTTGGACAGCATCTGCTGGGCGCGCCGCGCCATGTTCTGCGCAGCCACGGCCTTGGTGGCCTTGGCGCGCATCTTGTCGGCCTGCGCCATCAGCGAGGAGGCCTTCTTCTCGGCGTTGGCGCGCTCGCGCCGCCTGCGCTTCTCGTCGGTGGCGCGGGCGTCCAGGTAGCGCTGCCAGCCCATGTTGTACAGGTCCAGCTCGCTGCGGGTGGCGTCGAGGAACCACACCTTGTTCACCACGGCGGCCAGCAGCTCCACATCGTGGCTGATCACCACGAGGCCGCCGTCGTGGCCCTTGAGGAAGCCGCGCAGCCAGGTGATCGAGTCGGCGTCGAGGTGGTTGGTGGGCTCGTCCAGCAGCAGCGTGGTGCCGGATTTGCCGCCAGCGCCGGACTCGGAGGCGGCGAAGAGGATGCGGGCCAGCTCGATGCGGCGGCGCTGACCGCCGGACAGGGTGCGCAGGGGCTGGTTCAGGATGCGCTCTTCCAGGCCCAGGTTGGCGCAGATGCGCGCGGCCTCGCTTTCGGCGGCGTAGCCACCCAAAGTGGAGAAACGCTCCTCCAGGCGCCCGTAGCGGCGCACGGCGACGTCCCGCTCGTGGTCGTCCACGAGCTCGGCCATCGCGGTCTGCGCCTTCTCCATCTCACGGAGCAACTGATCCAGCCCGCGGGCGGAGAGCACGCGGTCCTTGGCGACGACGGAGAGGTCGCCCTCGCGGGGGTCCTGCGGGAGGTAGCCGAGCTCGCCGGAGCGACGCAGGTCACCGGCGTAGGGCTCGCCCTCGCCCGCCAGCACCCGCAGCGAGGTGGTCTTGCCCGCGCCGTTGCGGCCGACCAACCCGATGCGGTCACCCGGTTGGATGCGCAGGTTGGCGTCGGCGAGCAGAATGCGCGAGCCTGCGCGCAGTTCCAGGCCTGTTGCTGAGATCAAGGGAAGACTCCGGGGATCGCGTGGTCGGGGGCGGCGGCGTCCGGCCCACCGCCCGTAGACGGCGGGCGTGCTGGCGGCTTAGCTCGCACGGACCACGTGAAGAAGTATACGGGCATCCTTCGAGTGATTTTCCGGGCCGGGTTCCTCGATCAGCTCTGAGGTAAATGGGTGGCGGCATGCGCTTGCCCGCGAGGAGCATCGGGCGCATGGGGATCAAGGTCACGAAACTCAATCCGGCGGAGCTGCACAAGACACCGGGATATCACCACATCACGATCGTCGAGGCCGGTCGGACCGCGTATCTGGCGGGCCAGATGCCGCTCGCCGCGTCCGGCGAGCTGGTCGGCGGGGATCTCGCGGCGCAGATCGACCAGACGGTGGCCAACGCGGTGACCGCGCTGGCCGCGGTGGAGGCGGGACCGGAGGACGTGGTCCGCACCGTGATCTACGTCGTCAGCGGTGACGCCGACGTGTTGGGCGCGGCCTGGGACCGGTTGCTGGCCTCGCCGCTGGCGGCTGCGTTCACCTCGGCGAGCACGCTGCTCGGCGTTTCGGCGCTGGGTGTGCCGGGGCAGCTGTTCGAGCTGGACATCACGGCGGTCCTGCCGTGAGCGACGAGCTCTGCTACCTGCCCGCGCTGGAGGTGCGCGAGCTGATCGCACGCGGCGAGGTGACCTCGTATGAGGTGACGCGGACGCTGCTGGACCGCATCGAGGTGGTCAACCCGGAGCTGAACGCCATCGTCGCGGTCCGGGCCGAGTCGGCGCTGATGGAGGCTCAGGCCGCCGACGACACACCGGAGGAGCGGCGGGGCCCGCTGCACGGGGTGCCGTTCACGGCGAAGGACTTCCTGGAGACGGCCGACCTGCCCGCGACCGGCGGGTCGGCGGCGCTGGCCGGGCAGGTGCCGGGCTTCGACGCGGTGGCGGTGACGCGGCTGCGGGAGGCCGGGGCGATCCTGGTCGGCAAGACGAACATGTGCGAGTTCGGGCTGCGGCCGACCACGGAGAACCTCGTCTACGGCGCCACCCACAACCCGTGGAACCGCGCCTACAGCCCCGGCGGCTCCAGCGGCGGTTCCGCGGCGGCGCTGGCCGCGGGTCTGTCCTTTCTGGACCTCGCAGGGGATGGCGGCGGCTCCTGCCGGATCCCCGCCTCGGCCTGCGGCGTGGTCGGCCTCAAGCCGACACGGGGCCGGGTGCCCGCCGCGCCGTCGGCGTACGAACACTGGTCCGGCCTTGGCACGCTCGGACCGATCACGCGGACGGTGCGGGACGCGGCGCTGATGCTGGACGTGATCGCCGGTCCGGTGGTCGGCGAGCCGTACGGGCTGCCGCCCGCGGAGTCGTTCCTGTCGGCCTGCGACGACGAGGTGCGCGGGCTGCGGGTGGCGTACACGACGAAGGTGGAGCACCTGGACCCCGAAGTGCGGGCGATCTTCCTGGACGGGCTGGAGGTGTTCCGCGGGCTCGGGATCGACGTGGTGGAGGCCGATCCGGGGCTGGACGGGCTGCTGGAGCCGTTCACGACGGTGGCGGCGGGCAACGCGGCGGCGATCGGGATTCAGCTCGGCCCCGAGCTGCTGGGCAAGCTGGAGGACAGCACCGTCGCGCTGATCGAGCGGGGCCGCGAGCTGTCCGCGGGTGACTACTGCGCGGCGCTGCACCGGCTTCGGATGCGGGCGGCGCAGATCCTGTCGTTCTGGACGCGGTTCGACGTGCTGCTCACGCCGACGCTGACCCAGCCACCGCCGCTGAGCGGGGCGATGCCCTCGCGGCCGGACCTGGAGAGCCGCTGGCGGGAGTACGGGGAGTTCATGGCCTTCACCTATCCGGCGAACATCACCGGCCAGCCCGCGATGTCGGTGCCGTGCGGGCACACCCGCGAGCTGAACCTGCCGGTCGGCCTCCAACTGATCGGCGCACCCGCCAGGGAGGACCGGCTTTTCGCACTCGCCGCGGCCTTCGAGGCGGACAGCACAACACAAGGCTGACGCACGGTCGGCCCCGGCCAGGTTCGCCTGACCGGGGCCGACCGTCATTCAGGTGGTCAGACGCCCCACTTGGTGACGGTGAGGGTGTAGGTGGAGGTGCCCACCTTGCCGTCGGCCGAGGTGGCCTTGATCGTGATGGTGTAGGTGCCGGGCGCGGTCTGGAAGTTGGTGAACAGCCAGGCGTTGCTGGTGCCGCCCTGGGCGATGCTGCGCGGGTTGAAGCTGACCTGGGTGCCCGCGGGGGCGCCCTCGGCGGACAGCGTCAGGTTGCCGGTGCCGCCCTGGGCGGTCACCGAGAACTGCGCAAGCTGTCCCTGCTGGACGGTGCCCGAACTCGACGACGGCGTGACCGCGACGCCACCGCTGGGCGCTCCGTCGCCGACGGTCAGCGTGAGGTTGGCGGTGACCCGCTGGCCGCCCGCGTTGGTGCCGGACACGGTGACCGCGTGGTTGCCCTTGGGTGTGTCGGCGGCGGTCTCGAAGGTCACCTTCGCGGTGTCACCGGAGTTGATCTCGGCGGGCTGGAAGGTCGCCTTGGCGCCGGTCGGGAGGCCCGCGGCGGACAGGGTGATCTTCTCGGCGCCACTGGCGCCCTGCGTCGTCTTCACGGTGGCGGAGATGTGCTGACCGGGCTCCACCTTCAGCGTGCCGGGTTCGACGGTGACCTTGTACTCGCCGGGGGCCGGGTCGGTGCCGCCGACCTGCTGCTTGACCCAGTCGCCCATGTCGTTGTCGAGACGGCCGTAGATGGAGTACCACTTGAAGTCCGAGCGGCTCCACGAGCCGACGCCGTAGACCTTGCCGTCCACGATGAACGGACCGCCGCTGTCGCCCTGGAGGATGGTGACCCGTCCGTCGGAGTAGCCGGAGCAGATCATGGTGGCGGACTTGAACCCGGCGCCGACACCCTGGCACTGCTTGTCGCCGTCCACGATGGGCAGGCTCGCCTTGTCGACGGTGACATCGCGAGTGTTGTCGGCGTGGTCCTTCTTGCCGTAGCCGACGCCTACGCCGGTCTTGCCGGGCGCGGCGCCGCCCTTGTCGGCGGAGGTGGCGAAGCTTGCGTATTTCCCGCCGCGGACCGGGATGTCGTCGGCGGTGGTGATCACGGCGACGTCGTAGCCCTGGTCGAAGTTGACGTACTTCGGGTGCTTCTTGTACTCGACCACCTTGGTGTCGAAGGCACCGGTGGTGATCTTCAGGTCGTCGGTGCCGTACCGCATGGACTTCTCACCGGCGGCGTCGGCGCAGTGCGCGGCGGTGAGCACCTTCCGCGGCGCGATGACAGCGCCGGTGCAGGACTGGCCTTCCGGCCGAGTGCCGCCCGCGCGCAGGCCCGCGATGATGAAGGGGAACTCGTCTACCGAGGAGTTCTCGCCCTTCCAGTAGTAGGGGATCGGGCCGGTCTCCTTCGGCGACTCGCTGCCCTCGAAATTCGCCGCGGGCGCATTGGCCTCGGGCATTGCGGTGGCGATGGTGGCGACGAGCGGGGCAATCAGCGCGGCGGTGAGCGCGGCGATGCCCAGATAGCGCTTGCTGGGTTTCACGAGTTGTTCCTCTTCTCGTGGCAGGGGTGATCGCGGTGGTGCGACAGGGGCGCGATGTGCTGCCACTCTCCGATGGAGACGGTGGGGGAACAATCCGGATATCTATCCGTAGGGATACGCGTTTGTGGGTTTCTGGTCCACTCGGCAAACCGGGCGATTTGTTGACTGCCGAGGGTTGTCTGTTTAAGGGTTTGCCTTTGTGAGTGGCGGGCTCGACTTCGTGTTGATCGCGGGGCAGGACACGGTATCGCCCGATCCCGGATCACCGGACGACGATCTCCACGGCGCGAGCCCGGACAGCGGCGTCGTCGAGGATGGACCGGCGAGGCTCCGGCACGTCGAGGACTCGAGTCTCCGCCCGGTCGAACACCGGCGCCAATCGTCGGTCTTCCCGCAGGGAATCCAGTGCCGCTCGATCTCCGCCCAGCACAACGGCGTCCAGTGCGGGCAACTCGGGCAGCAGAACTCGGGCGGCGGTGTCGGCGGCGGCCTGCAGCGCCTGTCGTGCCTGTCCCTCGCGTCGCCGGGCGAAGCGCTGCTGGGACCAGCCGCCCGCCTTGTTGCGGCCGTGGACCTGGCGGCGGTCCGTTGAGGAGGCGATCACCTTCGCGCCCTGGCAGATCCCGACGCTGAAACCGCCCAGGCGCACCAGCAGCAGGCCCAGGCGGCGTTCCACCAGCGCGTGGGCGATCAGAGCGTCCACGGTGGCTGCAGGCTCGTCCGGAAGCGGAGCGAAGGGGACGTCCACAGTGGCGGTCGCGCCATCGGCGGCGGTGACCACGACACGATCGGGTGTCCGGGAGGTGGAGACCACTCCCCCGTGCCCGTCGGCGAATCGGGTGAACCAGCCGTGCAGGCGCTCGGGTTCCACCTCGACGGCCCGGCCGCCGCCGGAGACCGTGCGCACTCGTGCCATCAGCGCATCATGCCGGCGCCACTGCCACCCAGACCGGGAGCGGGTGGCCGCTTTCCTCGGGGGCCAGGCGTTGCACCGCGGCGAAGCCCGCGGCCAGCAGGGACTCCGAAACCTCGTCGGCGGTGAGGACGCGATGTCTGGTGGAGACCGAGCCCGCGACCTCCCACTCCCCCTGGTGGCGCACCAGCTGCACGACCTCCAGGCCGTAGCAGCTGCCGTCCTCGTCCCAGTCCCACAGCTGGACCGTCACCTGCTGTTGTTCGCCGCGGCCCACGACCTTCGGCGGCGGCGCGGTGGGGCGGAGTTTGCGCAGGCCCTCCAGTTCCGGTACGGCGGCGATCAGCAGGCCACCAGGGCGCAGGGAGCGCCAGGCCACGCTGAGGGCGGTGTCCAACGCGCCTTCGTGAGCGAGCCGCGGGAGCAGGTCGTCACCGGCTCTGACCACGTCGTAAGGGCCTTCGGGGGCGCCTTCCAAGAGATCCAAGAGCTCCACGGTGGCGTGTTCGCCAACGCCCAGTACCGCGTTGGCCACCTCGCCCAGGACGTCCTCTGTCGGTGGCGTGGCGACCAGTACCCCGGCTCCCTGCGCGGGGAATCCCTGCGGACCTGTCACTTGAGAGAGACTAAGCCTTCACGGTCCGTTACCGGCGCAACACCCCCTGTTCAGAGCATCGCGCCGGTGTCCGGTGCCGGTCCTACCTGACCCTCAGCAGCTTGTTCGGACTGTTCGGGCCGGGGGCGCGGACCTTGTCGTTGACCGCGTTGTTCACCAGTGCGTCGCGCACCTGCTGCGGAGTGGCGCCCGCGTTCGCGGACAGGTACAGCGCCGCCACTCCCGCTACGTGCGGGGCGGCCATCGAGGTGCCGCTGATGGCCTTGCTCGCGGTGTCGTTGTCCTTCCACGCCGAGTTGATGTTCACCCCGGGGGCGAAGATGTCGACGCAATTTCCGTAGTTGCCGAAGGTCGCGCGCTTGTCGGTGTTGTCAGTGGCGCTGACGGTCATCGCCTCACCAACCCGCGCCGGGGAGGTGTTGCACGCGTTGACGGCGATGCCGAGGAAGTTCCCGTTGCCTGCGGCGATCGAGTAGGTGATGCCGGTCGTGATCGACTTGCGGACGGCCTGGTCGATGACGGTGTCCCGCCCGCCGCCGAGGCTCATGTTGGCCACCGCGGGCTTCTTGGCGTTCTGGGTCACCCAGTCGATGCCCTTCACGACCTGAGCGGTGGTGCCCGCGCCGCTGCAATCCAGCACACGGACCGCGTAAAGCCGCACGGCCTTGGCGACGCCGAACTTGTTGCCGCCCACCGTGCCCGCGACGTGCGTGCCATGGCCGTGGCAGTCGTTGGCGTTGTCGGTGCTCTTCACGGCGTCGAAGCCTGGCTTGGCACGGTCGCCGAAGTCATCGTGCGAGACACGGATACCAGTGTCGATCACGTACGCCGACACGGTGGCCGCGGTGTTGGGGTAGGTGTACTTCTTGTCCAGGGGCAGGGCGTCCTGGTCGATGCGGTCCAGGCCCCAGGACGGCGGGTTCTCCTGCGTTTCACCGATGCGCAGCACCTGGTTCTGCTGGACGTACTGCACCGAGGGGTCGACTGCCAGGCGCTTGGCGGTGGCCTCGGACATGCGGCCCGCGAACCCGGTCAGGGCCGCGGTGTAGGTGTCGAGGACGGTGCCGCCGCCCGCCGCCTGAACCATGTCTGCCGGGGCTGCGCCCTTGCCGTCCTTGAGGACCACGATGTACTCGCCCGCTACCGCGGTCGGCGAGTCGGCCAGTTCGATCTGACCTTCAGCGGCGGCTGAGGTGGCCGCTGCGATCGACGCGGCGACCATCGCCGCGATGGTCGCGGTGACGGCGCACAGCCGCCTCAGTCGTTGCTTCGTACCCACGTCGACCTCCCAGACCGATGCGCCCCTTTTTGGTGCCTGCGATCACTTTCCTTACCGATGAGTATCTCTTACAAAAGGTGTCAAACCGGAACACCCGATAGAGTGCACACTCTGTGGGGCGGCACTAATACCCAAAAGTTTGCCCAGGTCAACCGCCCGACTCGTTACCAAAAGTGAACCCGAAGAGTTGTGATCCATCAGGTTTAGTGATCAGTATTCAAGTATCGGCAAAAGAAACGGGCGGCGCCGCAGTGCGCGGTCGCCGCCCGTTTGGGGAAACGATTTCTAGAATGGCCAGATCTGCTCGAGCAAGCCGCGGTTGCGGGGCTTGCTCGCCCCGTTGCCGGGGTCCTTCTTCGCGCCCGGCACCTGCAACAGCCGGTTCGGCGACTGCCGTCCGGGGTTGCCGATCTGGTTGGTCGCCGCGAGAGCGGTCAGGCCCGCGCTCACCTCGGCCGGGGTAGCGTCCGGCTTGGCCGACAGCAGCAGCGCGGCGACGCCCGCGACGTGCGGGGTGGCCATCGACGTTCCGCTGATGGTGTTGGTGGCGGTGTCGCTGTCCAGCCAGGACGAGGTGATGTCCACGCCCGGCGCGAAGATGTCGGTGCAGCGGCCGAAGTTGGAGAACCGGGCCCGCTGGTCCCGCTCATCGGTCGCGCCGACGGTGATCACCTCGGGCACCCTGGCGGGCGAGCTTCCGCAGGCGTCGACGCCGATGCCCGCGGCGTTGCCGTTGCCGCCTGCGATCGCGTAGGTGACGCCCGCCGCGACGGAGCGCTTCACGGCCTCGTCCAGCACCGCGTCCGCGCCGCCGCCCAGGCTCATGTTCGCCACCGCGGGCTTCTTGGCGTTCTCGGTCACGAAGTCCACGCCCGCGACGACGCTCTCGGTGCTGCCCGCGCCCTCACAGTCCAGCACCCGGACGGCCATCAGCTGCGCGCCCTTGGCGACGCCGAAGGTGTTGCCGCCGACAGTGCCCGCGACGTGGGTGCCGTGGCCGTTGCAGTCCACGGCCTTGCCGCCCTGGGTCACGGCGTCGAAGCCGGTCTTGGCGCGGCCGCCGAACTCCTTGTGCGTCAAGCGGATGCCGGTGTCGATGACCCACGCCTGCACGTTCGCGGCCTTGGTGCTGAAGGTGTACTTCTTGTCCAGCGGCAGCGCCGCCTGGTCCAGTCGGTCGAGGCCGTAGGACGGCGGGTTGGCCTGCGTCTCCAGGATCTGGTGCCGCTGGCTCTGCTGGACGTACTTCACCGAGGGGTCGGCGGCGAGCCTGCGGGCCTGCTTCTCGGAGGTCTTGACGGAGAAGCCGCGCACGGCCGAGGTGAAGTAGCGGCGGATGTTGCCGCCACCGGCTTTGCTGACCATGCCACCAGCGGCGCTGATCAGGTTGTCGACGCTTTCGGCGCCGAAGCTGGGCTTGTCCTTCATCACGACGATGTAGCGGCCGGGAATCGCGGTGGCGGTGTTCGCCTGGACAACGTTGCCTTCGGCCTGCGCCGGGACCGCGGCGGCGAGCGCGCTGATCAGCACGCCCGCGGATACGCCGGCGACAGACCGCCAGCCGAGCCATGTCTTCGGACCCACTCAAACCTCCTCATGCGACCGCGGCAGGGGGACCGCGGTCGGTCACGGCAAAAGGTGGGCAGGCGGTCTGAGAAGCCGCCGGCGCACTCGTACTCCCTCTTACGGGGGGAGGGGACCGTCAGTTCATTCACAGCGCTGTCTCAGTTGGGCAAGTTGGGAACCGCTTGCCGGCGCGTTGTGGCCCGCCGCGGGTGACGGTCGCCACTCGCAGCGGCCGTCACCTGCGGTTTCGTCATTCGTTTGGCACGCCCGGTACCTGGAGGAGCTTGTTCGGCGAGTTCTGCCCGACCGCCTTGACCTGGTCGGCGCTGGTCAGTCCGTCCAGCGCCGCCGCGACGTCGGCGGGGCTCGCCTCGGGGTTGTCGGCCAGCACCAATGCCGCGGCGCCCGCCACGTGCGGGGTGGACATCGAGGTTCCACTCAGGACAGCGGTGCCGTCATCGCTCAAATTGGACAGCGACACGATGTCCACGCCGGGCGCGAACAGGTCGACGCAGGAGCCGAAGTTGGAGAACCGCGCCTTCAGGTCGGTCTCGTCGGTCGCGCCGACCGTGATCACCTCGGGCACCCGCCCCGGCGAGTCGTTGCAGGCGTCAACGCCGATGCCGACCTCGTTGCCGTTGCCCGCGGCCACCGCGTAGGTGACGCCAGCGGCCACGGAGCGCTTCACGGCCTCGTCCAGCGCCGCGTCGGCGCCACCGCCCAGGCTCATGTTCGCGACCGCGGGCCGCACCGCGCTCTCGGTCACGAAGTCCACGCCCGCCAGCACGGTCTCGGTGCTGCCCGCGCCGTCGCAGTCCAGCACCCGGACGGCGATCAGTCGCACGCCCTTGGCGACGCCGACGTTGCTGCCGCCGACCGTGCCCGCGACATGCGTGCCGTGGCCGTTGCAGTCATCGGCGTTGCCGCCCTGGGTGATCGCGTCGAAGCCGGGTTCGGCGCGCGTCTCGAAGTCCTGGTGGGTCTGCCGGATGCCGGTGTCGATGATGAACGCCTGCACGTTCTCCGCGCGGCCTGCGAAGGTGTAGGAGTTGTCCAGTGGGAGCGCCGCCTGGTCGATGCGGTCCAGGCCGTAGGACGGCGGCGCGGCCTGCACCTCGCTGATCCGGTGCCGCTGGCTCTGCTGGACGTACTTCACCGAAGGGTCGGCCGCGATTCGACGCGCCTGCTGTTCGGTGAGCTTGGCTGAGAAGCCGGTCACCGCGCTGGTGAAGTAGCGGCGGACGGTGCCGCCGCCCGCCTTGGTCACCAGCCTGCCGGAGGTGTTGATCATGCTGTTCAGCGAGGGGCCGTCCTTGAGCACCACCACATAACGCCCGGGTATGGCGTTGGCGGTGTTGGCCTGGCGGATGCTGCCCTCGGCGGCCTGCGCGGGAACGGCCACGGCCAACGCGCCCATCAGCAGGGCGGTGACCGAGGGCAGGCTGAGCCTTCGGTACGGAATCACGGGTTGCCTCCTTGGTGGACGCTGTATCCCGAGTTACCGAGGTCACAGCGCGGAGGTTCAGCCGTGGAGGCGACGCACTTGAGACAGCGGATCACCGTGGTCCCGCGTCGACCACGAAGCCGCCAGGCAACCGCACCGCGCGGCATGGGCGGCGACCTCAGGTACGGGGGTCCTCCGCCATCGCCTGGGCGGCTTCGATGATGATCTCGCGCATGGCCTGCGCGGCGGCGTCCTCATCGCCCGCCTGGACGGCCTGCGCGACATCGCCGTGCAGCCGGATGGCGGCCGGGTTCGGGTGGTGCGGCATCAGGTCGTGCCGGGTGCGACCCTTGAGCACTTCGCCGACCACCTCGGTCAGGCCGGCGAGCATCTCGTTGCCGGAGGCCTCCAGCAGGGTCCGGTGGAAGCGGATGTCGGCGTCCAGGAACGCCTCGAGGTCGCCGGACTTGCCGTGCACGGCCATCTCCATCACGGCGCCGGTCAGCAGACCGCACTGATCGGGCGTGGCGTTGCGCGCGGCCAGGCCCGCCGCCACCGGCTCCACCCCGCGGCGAAGCTCGGTCAGCGACTTCAGCTGCGCCTCCCGCTCCCGGCCGTCCAGGCGCCAGCGAATGATCCGCGGGTCGAAGACGTTCCACGAGGAGCGGGTCGCCACCGTCACGCCGACCCGCCTGCGGCTGCTGAGCATGCCCATCGACTCCAGCACGCGGATGGCCTCGCGGACCACCGACCTAGATACCTCGAAGCGGGCTTCCAGCTGCTCGATCCGCAGCACCTCGCCCGCGGCCAGCTCTCCCCCGGTGATCAGCATGCCGAGCTGGTCGAGCACCCCGACGAAACCACCACTGGTCAGCTCTGTAGGCCTCACAGCGGCCAATACTCGCATGATGTGAGGTCAAAGCCAGCCCTGAACGATAAAGAGCAGACTTTCCAGAGTTGTGACTTGTTAAAAGCAGATTATTGGGTGCACTCTGGCGAGGACGCTTCGGGAGGCCACATGTTGCTCGTCGTGATGGGCGTGACGGGGTCGGGCAAGACGACGCTGGGTGCGGCGCTGGCCAGGCGGTTGCAGGTGCCGTTCGCGGACGCCGATGACTTCCACCCGAGGGCCAACATCGCCAAGATGTCGGCCGGTGTCCCACTCGACGACGCCGATCGCCTGCCGTGGCTGCACGCCATCGGCGAGTGGCTCGCCGCGGCACCCGGCGCGGTGGTCGGCTGCTCGGCGCTGCGCCGCCAGTACCGTGACCTGCTGCGGCGGATGGCGCCCGGCACCACCTTCATCCACCTCGACGGCGACCCCGCCGTCGTGGCCAGGCGGGTGGCCGCGCGCGCCGCGCACTTCATGCCCGAGTCGCTGGTCGCTTCCCAATTCAGCACCCTGGAGCCGCTGGCATCCGATGAGCACGGCCTGGTGCTCGACCTGGATCGCTCCGTCGACGAACTGGTCAGGGACTGCTTGATCCACCTCAGCCGAGGAGTGACGACATGAGCACCGTTCTGCTCGCCCAAGCCGCCGAGCTTTCCGCCGGGCGGCTGGTGTCCGCCGCGCTGATCGGCATCGCCCTGATCGTCCTGCTCATCACCACGTTCAAGGTGCATCCGTTCCTTGGCCTCACCATCGGCTCGCTGACCGTGGCCGCGATCGCCGGGCTGCCGATGGACACCGCGATCGGCAGCTTCACCAAGGGCTTCGGCGACACCGCCGCGGGCGTTGGCACGCTGATCGCGCTGGGGGCGATGTTCGGCAAGCTACTGGCCGACTCCGGCGGGGCCGACGAGATCGTGGACACCATCGTCGGGCGGTCCAGCCGCCGCTCGCTGCCCTGGGCGATGGCGGCGGTGGGCGCGTTGATCGGACTGCCGATGTTCTTCGAGATCGGCTTGGTGCTGTTGATGCCGGTGATCTTCCTGGTGTCCCGGCGTTCCGGCCTGTCGCTGATCCACGTCGGCATCCCTGCCCTGGCGGGACTGTCGGTGATGCACGGCCTGGTGCCGCCGCACCCCGGGCCGCTGGTGGCGATCAACGCGCTGCGCGCCGACCTCGGCATCACCCTCGGCCTTGGCGTGCTGATCGCGCTGCCCACCGTGGCGCTGGCCGGACCGGTGTTCGCCAGGTACGCGGGCCGGTGGGTGGACGTGCCCGCGCCGGAGTTGTTCGAACCCCAGCCGGTCGAGGACAGGCGGCGGCCCTCGTTCGGGGTCACCGTCGCAACGGTGCTGCTGCCGGTGGTGCTGATGATGGGCAAGGCGGTGGCCGATCTGCTGGTGGACGAGGGCACCCACCTGCGTGCCGTGCTGGACTTCCTGGGCACCCCGGTGATCGCGCTGCTGCTCGCCACCGTCCTGGCGATGTTCACTCTCGGCCGCGGCGCGGGTATGAACGCCAAGGCCATCGCCAAGTCGCTGGAGCAGTCACTGCCGCCCATCGCGGGCATCCTGTTGATCGTGGCCGCGGGTGGCGGCTTCAAGCAGACGCTGATCGACACCGGTATCGGCAAGCTCATCGCGGGCTGGGTCGCGGGCAGCGGCGTCTCGGTCCTGCTGCTGGCCTGGTTCGTCGCCGTCCTCATCCGGCTGGCCACCGGCAGCGCCACGGTCGCCACCGTGACCGCCGCGGGCATCCTGGTGCCGCTGACCGCGACCCTCAGCCCCGGCGAGACCTCCCTGCTGGTGCTGGCAATCGGCGCGGGCTCGCTGTTCTTCTCGCACGTCAACGACGCGGGCTTCTGGCTGGTCAAGGAGTACTTCGGGCTGTCCATCACCCAGAACATCAAGACGTGGTCGATCATGGAGACGATCATCTCCGTGGCAGGTCTGGTCTTCGTGTTGGCGGCGTCCCTGGTGATCTAGAGGACGAAGGAGTCGGTCCAGAGGCGGGAGGAGCGGCCCGAGAGGGAGTCCAGGAGGGCGGCGGCCTGGGCGTCGGTGAGGGAAGCCACGAAGTCGATCACGGCCCGTCCCCTGGCCAGGCCGTGCAGTTCCTCACCGCGGAGTTGGCCCAGGCTTTCCAGGGCTTCGGGCAGGGCGCGGGCCAGGCGGGTGTACTCGGCCTCGGCGAGGGCGACCAGATCGTGCAGGCGCCGTGGCAGACGGTCGGCTTCGTGCCGGTCGGACAGCCACTGCTCCAAGGCCTCCACCAAGGCGGTGAGCAACCGGGCCTGGCCGCGTTGGTGCAGCGCGAGGTCGGGGCGGAGCAGCACGAAGCGGTGGTGCACGAACTTGAGCACCGCCACCTCGTGCCACTGCTGCGGCGCCAACGCGACGTGCGCGCTGCGGGGATGCGGGTGGGCGATGGCGCCGACGCCCCCGATGAGCCTGCTGGTCCAGCGGGTGGTGAACGCGCTGAGGGCCTGCTCGGCCTCGGCGGAACCGTCGAAGGGCACCGCCAACAGGCCGTCCACCAGGTCGCGGTGCACCAGCGCCACCGCGGCGGCGAAGGCCTCGTCGTCGACCTGCCAGGAGTCCTTGCCGTGCAGCCTGCGCCGCAGCAGTTCCAACGACCGGCCTGGCAGCCTTTGCTGTTCCCGCAGGTCGGCGGTGGGGATCTCGGCGAGGGTGAACGCCTCCCGCTGCCAGGTGCCCAGTTCCGCGGCGACCGTGGCGTGTTGCAGCACCCCGGCGCGGTGGAAGTCCTCAAGGTCGTGGATGGCGTAGGCGACGTCGTCGGCGGTGTCCATCACCGCGGCCTCGACGGTCTGCTGGAACGGCTCGATCCGGCCGTCGAAGTAGGCCCGCGCCTGCACCAGGTCGTCCAAATCGGACAGATACGCGGAGAACTTCGCCGAACCTGCCCCGCGGGCGTCGGGTGTCTCACCCGCTCCCCTGGGCAGCACCGCGAGCGTGCTGGGATGCGGCCGCGGGTAGAACCGGCGGCACCACGGGTACTTCAGCGTCGCCGCGCGCACCGCGGCGGTCAGGTCAAGTCCAGCGCCCTCGGGGCCGCGCACGTCGGTGGTGGTGACGATGCGGAAGGACTGGGCGTTGCCCTCGAAGCCGTCGGGCAGGCCGAACCGGTTGCGGGCGATGCGGTCCAGCACCTGCTCGCCGAGGTGCCCGAACGGCGGGTGGCCGAGGTCGTGGGCGAGCGCGGCGGCCTCGGCTACGTCGGGGTCGCAGCCGCCCACCTTGTCCAGCAGTGCCGCCGTGTCGGCGCTCGCGTTCAACCGCTCGGCGATGGCGCGGGCCACTTGGGCGACCTTGAGGCTGTGGGTGAGGCGGTTGTGCACCAGCAGGCCGGAACCCGCCGGGCTGATCACCTGGGTGACGCCCGCGAGGCGGGCGAAGAACGGGGAGCCCGCGATGCGGTCGCGGTCCGCCCGGAACGGGCTGCTCACCAGATCGTCCCCTGGCACATCGGCCCGCCGCGCCGCCCTCGGATCAAGCTCCGCCATGGTCGCAACCCTAGCTGCGCGATGATGGCACCGTGCTGGATGTGCTGGTCGTCGGCGCGGGCCCCGCGGGCCGCGCGCTCGCGGCCGCCTGTGTGGACGCGGGCCTGCGGACGGGGTTGGTCGACCCCGCACCGGAGCGGGTGTGGCGGCACACCTATGCGGCGTGGGCCGACGAACTACCCGATCTTCCCGATGACGCGGTGGGCTTCCGCAGCGCGCGCAGCCGCTGCTTCGCACTCACCGAACACCGCATCGAGCGGGGTTACGCCGTCCTGGACAACGCCGGGCTGATGCGTCACCAGCACCGGGACGCCCTGGAGGTCGTCACCGGGCGGGCGCGGCTGGTCAGCCACGAGGACCGCTGCTCGGTGCTGGCGGGTGAGGGGTTTCGCCCGCTGCGGGCGCGACTGGTCGTGGACGCCACCGGCGCGGCCAGGACGCTGCTTCCCGCCCGGCCCGCGGGGGCGCCCGCGGTGCAGAGTGCCTACGGCGTGATCGTGCCGCGTCCCGTCGCGGAGCCGCTGCTGCCCGATGGCGAGCCGGTGATCATGGACTGGCGACAGCCGTGGGGCTCGGGCCTGCCGACCTTCCTGTACGCGGTGCCGCTGGATGCCGACCGGGTGCTGTTGGAGGAGACGTGCCTGGCGAGGCGGCCGGGGTTGCCGATGCCGGTGCTGGCGGCACGGCTGCGGGAGCGGCTGCGCGGCGTCGGCATCAGCGTCGGAGACCGGCCGGTCGAGCGGGTGTGGTTCACCTTGGACGACCCCATACCGCCCCGGGGTCGGGTGCTGGGGTTCGGTGCGGCGGCCGGGCTGATCCACCCGGCGACCGGGTACAGCGTGGCGACGTCATTGGGATTGGCGGAACGTGTGGCGCAGGCCATTGCGCGGTCACTCTTGGAGAGTTCAGTGACGGCCGCCACGGCGGGATGGGGCGAGCTGTGGCCCATTGGTGCCCGATTGACCCATTTCACCCGCCGCCGTGGGCTGAGTGCGTTATTGGCTTTACCGCCGAAACAGGTACGCGTCTTCTTTGAGACCTTTTTCACCCTGCCCGTCGAACAGCAGCGTTCCTACCTCTCGGATCGCGCGCACGCAGCCCCCACGTTGGCAACCATGTACCGTCTGTTCAGGCAGGCGCCACCTCGGCTTCGGTTACAGCTCGCATTTGGCGCTGTGCAAGCAAGGCTCTTTTCGGGTGTCAAGCAAGGGGTGCTTACTATTGGATAAAGGGCACGGTCTCGTATTCCGAACCAGTGCCTTAATACATAGAGTGAGGCACTAGGCCAATCGGGGGGTTAGCCCACCAGGTTCGATGAACAACTCGTGAAACCACTCGAAGTGAGGGACACTGCCGTGCACGATCGAGCCGTGCCCGCGCTGGATGATGTTCGATTTGCCTTTCAGCCGCTCGTGAATATCAACACCGGCGGCATTATTGCGGTGGAGGCAGTTGCCCGGCCCACCCGAGGCAGCCTTCACGAGGTGTTCCGCGCCGCTGCACGCGCCGGACAGCTCACCGAACTGGACACCTCCCTGGCCGAATTCGCCGTGCGCTCGGCAGCCGAACACGAGACGCTGCTGCCGCTGCACATCAACCTGCTGGCAGGCACCGTCGCCAGAGACCCCGACGGCGTCGAGCGCTTCCACGAGACGCTCCGCGAGACCGGTCGCCGCCCCGGCGAGGTCATGCTGGAGATCGGCCCGCCGTTCTCCCGCATCGAGCCGAACGCGCTGATGATGGGCTTGCAGTGGCTGCGGGAGGCGGGCTACGGCATCTGCCTCGACGGCCTCGGCTCCGGCGACGTCCCGCTCACCCTCATCACCGAAATCGCGCCGCAGATGGTCAAGCTGGACCGCAGCGTCGTGCACGGCCTCACCCGAGGGCCGCAGCAGGAGGCGCTGCTGGAGTCGATCGCGCTGCTCTGCGAGCGCACCGACACCCAGCTTGCCGCCGAGCACGTGGACTCCGACCGGCACCTGATCGCGCTGCGCCGCCGCGGGGTGCACCTCATGCAGGGCGACCTGATCGCGCCCGCCGCCCGCCGCCCGCCGACCCGGCGCACGCTGGGCAACGTGCTCAACGAGATCACCGACCCCGACCTGCCGGTGGTGCCCGCGCAGAACGCCGGTCCGCGCGTGATCGACTACCTGCACCCGGCCGTGACGCTCCCGGTGGACACCACCGCGGAGGAGGTCCGCAACATTCTGGCCAACGAGCAGGTCTCCGGCATCGTGCTGCTCGACGAGGACGGCCGCCCGGAGTGGACCATCGACCGCAACCGCTTCCTGCTCGCGGTCACCGGGCCCTACGGCCACGCGCTGCACGCCAAGCGCGCCGCTGCCCGGCTGGCCGACAAGCCGCGCATCGTCAGCACCGATGTCACCGCCATCGAGGCGTTCGAGCTGATCGCAGGCGCCGACCCGACCCGGATGTATGACGACGTGATCGTGGTCGACGGAGCGGGCCGCTGTTTGGGCGCGGTGCGGATCAGCGACCTGTTCCGCAGCATCGCGGAAATGAAGGTCGAGCAGGCCGCCGCGCTCAACCCGCTGACCCGACTGCCCGGCAGTGACACCGTCGGCGAGGACGTCGCGCACCGGATCACCGCGGGCGAGCTGTTCGCGGTGAGCTGGCTGGACATCGATGGGTTCAAGCTGGTCAACGACAGCGCGGGCTTCGCCGCCGGTGACGATCTGATCCGCGATATCGGACAGCGGCTCGGCGACGCCTCCGCCGCGCTGCGCTCGGTCTACCTGGGTCACGTCGGCGGTGACGACTTCCTGTTCGTGACCGACCTGGACGACCTGCTACCGCTGGCCGCGGCGCTGGTGGACGTCGACCACATGGTGGCGGATATGAAGATCACGCTGTCGCTGGCGACGCTGCAGTGCATGCCGGGATCGGTGGCCGACTACTCCGAGGTGTCCCGCCTGCTCGCCCCGCTCAAGCGGCACGCGAAGGCGCTGCACGGCAACAGCTGGGTGTTCGGACGGCCGGGAACCGACCGGGTCGACGTGCTGCGCGGCGGCAACCCCCGCAACATCCCGGGCCCCCGACCGATGCAGCGCACCGGCTGAGCCGTTAAATCACCCGGATAACGTCTCCCCGTGAGCCGCGCACTCGCCCGTAGCATGGGGTGGATGACCTCAGATAGCTACGGTACGTAGCCGGTCATCATGTGGGAGGCGTCGTGGCGTCGATTGAGGTTCCCGAACGGCCGGCCGCTCCAAGCAGAACGACAGTCGCACTACCCGATGATCCGCTGACGGTCGGTGTCGAAGAAGAGTTTCTCCTGGTCAACGGCAATGGTGAGCTGGTGCCGCTTGCCGAGGACATCATCGAGGACCCCGCATTGGGCGAGCTCGACCTCCAATATGAGATCACCCAGTTCCAGGTCGAGACCAACAGCCCGGTCTGCACCAGCCTTACCCAGCTTTACGAGGTCATCACCGCAGGTCGCAGGCGGTTGGCGGCGGCCGCGGAAGCGCACGGGTGCAGGCTCGTGGCCGCGGGTGCCCCGGTGCTGCCGTACGCGGTACCGCCGCCGATGGTGAGCACGCCGCGTTACGTCCGACTGGTGGACTACTACGGCGCCCTTTTCGATCATCAGACGATCTGCGGCTGCCACATCCACCTCGGCGTGGACGATGAGGAACAGGCCATCCAGCTGTGCAACTTCCTGCGTCCGTGGCTGCCGGTGTTCCTCGCCATGAGCGCCAACTCGCGGTTCGCGGGCGGCCGGGACACCTGCCACGCCAGTTGGCGGTATCTGACCTGGTCGCGGTGGCCCACCTCCGGGCCCCCGCCGCTGTTCGGCTCGGTCACCGCGCACCGGAACACGGTGGCAAATCTGATCAACTCCGGCGCGGCGCTGGACCAGAAGATGATCTACTGGGATCTGCGGCCCTCCGCCCGCTGGCCGACCGTCGAAATGCGGGTCTGCGACACTCCCGCCACCGCGGGCGAGACGGTGTTGTTCTCCGCGCTGGCCAGCGCGCTGGCCCGGACCGCGCTGCGGGAGATCCGCGTCGGGCGGCCCGCGCCGCCGGTGGACCGCGAGTTGCTGCGGGTGGCGTTGTGGCGGGCCGCGCACGACGGCATGGAGGGCAGCGGCATCGACGTGTTCAGCGGCAGGTTGGCGCCTTTCGACACCCTCGTCGACCGGCTGCTTGGCGTGGTGCACCCGGTGCTCGCCGACAGCGGCGAGCTCACCATGGTCACCGATCTGCTCGCTGAGCTGCGCGCACGCGGTTCGGGCGCCCGCAGGCAGGTCGAAGCGTTCACCGCGGGCGGTTCATTGCACAGCGTTGTGCAGATGCTGGCGGATCAAACACCGTCGTGAGGTTTAACCGGTTCAGGTTTGGGAACCGGCCAAACCGGGCAAGTGTCGCTCATGAAGCTGACCGTGGTCCTGGACGTCGACGGCACCCTGGTGGACACCAACTACCACCATGCGCTGGCCTGGTCCCGAGCCTTTGCCCGCAACGGAATGACGGTGCCGCTGTGGCGCATTCACCGGGCCATCGGGATGGGCGGGGACCAGCTTGTGGCGCAGGTCGCGGGCAGCAGGGCCGAGCAGCAGCACGGGGACGCGGTGCGGGAGGCGTGGACGGAGGAGTTCAAGCCGCTGCTGGAGGAGGTCGTGCCGTTCGAGGGCGCCCGCAGGCTGCTGGCCGATATCAAGCAGCGCGGCTGGAACCTGGTGCTGGCCAGTTCCGGCAAGCCGGAGCACGTCGAGCACTACCTGGACCTCTTCGACGGTCGGGAACTGGCGGACGCGTGGACCACGGAGGCCGATGTGGACCGCACCAAGCCCTCGCCGGAGCTGATCGAGGTCGCACTGTCCAAATCGAACGGCGAGCACGCCGTCGTCATCGGGGACACGGTGTGGGACTGCGAGGCCGCCCGCCGGATCGGGCTGCCCGTCGTGGGCATGCTGACCGGCGGCGTCGCCGAGAGCGAGTTGCTGTCGGCGGGCGCGACCTCGACCTATTACAGCCTGGACGGCCTGCGCGCGGACCTCGACGACATCCCGTTCGCGCGCAGACCGTCCTGACCTGTCCGTGATTACTTTTCTTCCAGAATCGCCTCGATCATGGCGTCCCGGCTCGGCAGGTTGAACGGTTTGCCGAGGGTGCGCATGAGGGAGTCCTGGCTGGGTCGGTACATGCCGGTCTTGCAGTAGCGGGAGCCCTCGATGGCGCCGATGACGCCGCCGTCGGGAGTGGACTGGCCGAGGTAGCGGTACCACTTGGCCTTGCGCGCCGCCAGTTGCTGGGCGTTGTAGGTGCTCGAGTTGATCTCGCGGTGCTCGCGGCGGTCGCAGGTGCCGTAGTCGTACTCGTCGGCAAGGCCGCCGATGGAGTGGCCGAGTTCGTGGATGGCCACCTGGTAGGACTTGGCGTTGCCGCCGGAGGATGTGGCGACGCCGCCGCCCGCCCCGCCGTACTTGGTGGAGTTGCCCAACGCCAGCACCTGGTCCACGTCACGCGCGGCCGAGGCGTACTGCCGGGCCTTGGTTTCGTTGACGCAGAGCAGGCGTTCGATGTTCCCGCACCAGAAGTACATGTCCAGCGCGGTGTTGCGGCGGACGCCCTGGCTGGGGTCATTGTCCACACCGGACTGGGCGGAAATAACGTTGACCTGCCAAATATTGAACTGTGTGCGATAGGACTTGAAAGGTTCCACCGCGAACAGAGCGGCCACGCTGGCACGCACCTGTTCGCCGTAACGGGTCAGCTCCGACTGGGTGTATCCGTCTCCGACGTAAACCAAATCAAAATGGTTCTCGCTGGGCCCGTTCACCTCGATCGGCACCACCTCGGCGGTGGCCGCGGCCGCCCGCGAGGCGGGCGTGCGGTCGGAGGCAGGCCTGCTGACCTGGGCACGGGTGATCTCACCGCTTTCGGAGAAGACCTCCATCTGAGTGGTGTTCGATTCGTAATCCGCACTCGCGGTGGGGGTGACGTACAGCAGGGTCGAGACGATCGCGGTCGCGATCATCGTGGGCAGCACAGAGGAAATTCGCATTGTTTACTCCCGCAGGGGTGGGAATGCAGAAGACGATGACGAATTTCGGAGGGCTTGGGGAACCCCACGGTTATCCATAAGCTCCCGGTGATGGAAGTGGAGTTACGGCACCTGAGGACGATCTGCGACCTGGCCGACGCGGGCAGCATCAGCCGGGCCGCGGTGGCCATGGGCACCACGCAGCCCGCGCTGACCGCGACCCTGCAGCGCATCGAGCGGCGGCTCGGCGGCGTCCTGTTCGCCCGCAGCCGCGAGGGCATCGCGCCGACCGCGTTCGGTGATCTCGTGCTGCGGCACGCCCGAACCGTGTTGGCCGCGGCGGACGATCTGACCTACCGGATCGCGGGTTGGCTGGCCGACGGCTCGGCGCGCCCGGTGGGCCTCGGCGGGATCGCAGGCTCCGTGGTGGTGGAGTTGGCGGACAAGCTGACCGCGCTGCTGCCGGACTCCGCGCTGTCCATCACGATCGACAACTCGCCCCGGCACCTGCTCGACCTGCTGGCGGGCGGTCGACTGGACGCCGCGGTGCTGGTGGACTACCCCGGGCATGAGTCGGAGCCGCCACCGGGAATCCGCATGCACCCGTTGGCGACCGAGCCGGTCTTCCTCGCGCTGCCCGCCGACCACCCGGCCGCGGCCTCGGCCGAGGTGGAGCTTGCCTCGCTGGCCCACGAGCCGTGGGTGCTCAGCGACTCCGACGGCGCGGGCTGGCCGGAGTGCTTCGAGGCGGCCTGCCTGCGCGCGGGCTTCCTGCCGAGGGTGGCGCACCGGATCGCCGATCTGCGTCCGTTGCAGGAGATCGTCGCCGCGGGCCGGGCCCTCTCCCCCTGCCAGGCCACGTTCACCCCGGTGCCGGGCATCGTGGTGCGACCGCTGGTCGGCGACCCGGTTCGGATGCGCTACCTCATCGCCTGGCACACCGACGGCGCCTTCGGTGCCCAGGCGGAAACCCTGGTCGCGAAGGCGGAGGAGGTCTACCGCCGGGACAGCGACCGCAGTCCGCACTACCGCGCCTGGCGGGTCCTCCGCAGTGGTGACGCGCCTTGACCTTCGAGTCGAGTGGAAGGTTTACCGTCGAGGCGTGACGACCTATCGGATATCGCAACTCGCCGAACGAGTCGGGATGCGACCGACCACGCTGCGGTTCTACGAACAGGCCGGGCTGTTGCCCGCGCAGCGCTCGGAGTCCGGCTACCGGCTCTATGACGAGGCTGCCGTCGAACGGTTGGGGTTCATCGCCTCCGGCAAGCGGCTCGGCCTGCCGCTGGAGGAGATCCGCGACCTGCTGGGAGTCTGGGAGGACGGCCTGTGCACCGATGTGCGCAGGCACCTTCGCCCGCTGCTTGTGGAGCGCATCGCCCAGGTTGAACAACGCGCCGCCGAACTGGACGCCTTCGTCGACCGACTGCACGAGGCGTTGTCCGAACTCGACGGGCCGCCCCGGCCCGGCCGCTGCGACGAGGAATGCGGGTTCCTGCACCACGAGCCCGACCCGCGGCCCGTGCCCGCAGAGTTGAGCCCGCGCCGACCCGACGAGGACGAGCCGGTACCGATCTCCTGCACCCTCAACGGCGACGACCAGCCCGAACGCGTCCGGCACTGGCACCGTCTCTTGGGTCACGCGCAGCGCCGCGAGCCCATCGATGGCGGTCTGCGCATCCACCTGCCTTCACACCTGGCGGGCGAGGTGGCCGCTCTGGCGACGGCCGAGCAGGAGTGCTGTGCCTTCTTCACCTTCACGCTGCACCTCTCCGCCGCGAGCGTGCTACTCGACGTGCGCGCCCCCGCCGAGGCCGCCCCGCTGCTCACCGAGATGTTCGGCGGTTGCTCGTGCTCGTCCTGAAGTCGATCGCGTTGTTCATACTGGCCGCGCTCGCCGAGATCGGCGGCGCGTGGCTGGTTTGGCAGGGAGTCCGCGAACACCGCGGCTGGATCTTCATCGGCGCCGGGGTGATCGCACTCGGCCTCTACGGGTTCGTGGCGACCCTGCAACCCGACGCGCACTTCGGCCGCATCCTGGCCGCCTACGGTGGGGTCTTCGTCGCGGGTTCGCTGGGCTGGGGCATGGCACTCGACGGCTACCGCCCGGACCGCTACGACGTGATCGGTGCCATGGTCTGCCTGGCGGGCGTCGCCGTGATCATGTACGCGCCACGCGGCTGAACCCTGGAGTCCGCACGTCACGAACTCCAGGGAAACCGACGGTCAGCCCTCGTGGGGGCAGGTGTTGCGGTATTCGGAGATGGTGCTGTCAGGCGCCGGGGGCGGGCAGAGGAACTGCTCGTATCGGGTGTCGTTGTCGATGAAGCGTTTCAGCCAGGAGATGCTGAACTTCGCGATGGTGGTGTGCGGGGAGTTGGTGACGAAGTGGTCGCCCTTGACTTCCAGGTACGCCTTCTCCGCGGCGGCGGGGAGGCTGCCGTAGAAGGGCTCAGCGTGCGAGCCGACCGGCGCGATAGCGTCGGCCTCCGCGCCGACGACCATGGTGGGCGTGGAGTTGCCCGACCAGTTCTGGTTGAGGTGCCAGGGTGCCAGCGGGATCGCGGCCTGCATGGTGGGGCGCTTCTTCGACGCCGCCAGCGAGCCCCCGCCGCCCATGCTGTGGCCCATCACGCCGAGGCGGCTGCCGTCGATGCGATCTTTAACCGCGCTGGACTTGGTGAGGTAGTCCAGCGCGGCCAACAGCTGATCACCACGTTGGTCCGGTTGATCGAACGGAGCCGTGGTGTCGATGGTGATGACGACGAAGCCCTGTGAAGCAATGCGTGGGCCGTACCAGGAAATCGCCGACTGGTTCTCGGTGAAACCGGGCGAGATCGCCACTGCGCCGAAGGTTCCCTGGCTCGTGTCGGTTGGATAATAGACCGTTCCGCCTGCGAATCCAGTCCCCGCGGGCACTTTTGTCTGCGTAATCGCGAACGGGCCGGTGGACGCCTCCACGCTCTGCTTCGTCGGCGCAGGTCCGCGCTCGTAGGGGTTGTTCGCCGCGGCCGGTGTCGCGGTGACCAGCGCTGTGGTCAGCGCGAGTGCCGCGGTCAGGCCGAGCCTGCGTCGTGTCATCACTTGTCCTCGGCAATCCAGGCGATCATGATCGACATGGCGTGGTCGTCGGCGTAGTGCGAGTGGTACACGCTGTGCAGGCCCAGCTTCTGGCCCACGGCCACCTTGCCGAGGTCATCGCCGATACAGGTGCTCATCGACTCGATGTGGCCCTTGTAGGCCGGGATCTTGTCGTAGCCTGCCTTGGAATTGCACAACACGGCGCCGGTGTCCAGATTGGACAGAGTGATCTCGGAGCCGCCGTCGTGGACGTGCCCGCCCGCGGCCTTCACGGTGCCGCTGATCGTGGACGGCCACTCCCACTTGGTGTGGGACTCCCCCTTGGGGATGGGGTGCTCGGAGTTGCCGCAGTTGGCCGCGTCCAGCCAGACCGGGGTGACCTCCTTGGCCGCGCCCGCGGGGACGTGCGTCATGGTCATGTCGAAGAACACCAGCTGGGGCGCCGGGGTCATGCTCATCAGCTCCACCATCGTGCTGGTGACCGGCAACCCACCGAGGTGCATGCCGTACCCGGCGGGCAGCACGCCGCCGCTGCGCTCGTTGCCGGAGGCGAAGAGACGGCGGCCGAGCTTGCCGACACCCTTGTCCGGGCAGGTGATGTCCTTCTTGAACGGGTCGAAGACCACCGCGTGGTGCAGCATCACGCCGGTGTCGTAGTTGGCGGGCTTGCCGTCGAGGTAGGTCAGGTTGGGCTTGACCGAGGTGACCAGACAGTTCACACACGGGTTGACGGTCGGCAGGAACAGCGTGGTGTGCGTGCCGTGCATGGGCTCGTGCGGTCCGTGGAACGGCTGCACCGCACCGTGCTCGTGGCCGCCGTGATCGTGGCCGCCACCGAGGTGCGGCGTGGTGAGGATCGGACCGATGCGCACGACGGTCTTCGTCTCACCGCTCGCCAGCCGCTCCTGCTTGAGGATCTTCGACGGAATGGCGCTGGTCAACTGGGGAAGTGCCGGTTCGGTTTCCGCCGCGGCGGGGATGACGCCGCCCGTCATCGCGGCGGCCGTGGCGAACGTCAGTGCGGCCGCGGCAATTCTTCGCGGCAAGGCAAACCTGGGCATGGGAGACAGCTCCGTTCACAGGGAGGAATTGGTGCTGTCTCGGGAAAGTAGCGCCGGGGACTGCCCGTGTCCAGGAACACATTCGGTCGCCACTGCGACTCGGGCCAAGCCCTGCGCAGCTGCACCGAAACTGTCATCCCGCGATGATCGCCGAAACGGATTTCAGCATCAGGATTCGTATTGTCAGGCGGATGACAAATTCGACGCCCCCGCGCCTGCCGATTCGGGTTGCGAGCGAAAACCGATCGCCGACATTAGGATGGCGGCGACCCACGGCCACGCGGGCAAGTCTGCCGCGAGCGTACCCATGGCCTGCGTGCCCGCCAGGCCTAAGACGGACCCGGCGGCGAAGCCCGCGTCGACCGACTGGTCGAATTCCCACCGGAAGGCCGCGGTACCCCGTGAGGGTCGCATCCGCCACCGGGATTCGAGTCGATCAGCACGAACCAAGAATGGGCGTTCGACTTTCCCGATCGTTGCGAAATATGTCGAAAAGCGGGCCGGAAAAGGAGCGCGCGGCCACATCCGAAGATGTGACCGCGCGACTCTTTTCCGCGGGAGTTACTTCTTGGTCACCGTGACCTTGATGGTGTTACCGGGTCCGGCGGTCATTCCGTTGATGACGCTGCCGAAGAGACCGCAGCCGCTGAACGGCGGGATCTCGTAGGTACCGGTCAGCACTCCGCCCTTGAAGGGGTCGAAGCCGGGGCCGGACTTCAGCGGAATCGTGGCCGGGACCTTGGTCGCGCAGCTGCTGCCGCACACCACCGGCAGGCCGAACACCGTGACCTGAGTCAACACGATCTGGACCTTCGCGGTGGCGTTCACAACACCGCCGGAGAAGGTGCCTGCCACCTTGTCCGTGGAGACCAGCTTGACCTTCGCGGCGCCCGGGAGGAACCCGAACGCCTTGAAGTTCACCGAGGTCGGCGGCAAGGACAGGTCACCGGCCACCTTGCCGGTGACCAGGTCCACATTCGTGTTGAGGCTGCCAGGGCCGATCTTCATGTCGGCGTTCAGCTTCTTGATGTGGGTGGAGCCCGCGACCCCGTAGTTGATGTTGACGCCCTGGTTCGGCGGGGTCGTCGTCGTGGTGGTCGGGGGCACCGTGGTCGTGGTGGTGGTCGGCGGCAGCGTCGTCGGCACCGTCGTGGTGGTCGGCTCCGGAGTCGTTGTCGTGGGCTCCGGGGTCGTGGTGGTGGGCTCGACCGTCGTGGTGGTCGGCTCGGCCGTGGTGGTCGTCGGCTCCACCGTGGTGGTGGTCGGCGGCACCGTCGTGGTCGGCTCCGTGGTCGTCGTCGGCGCCGTGGTGCTCGTCGGCGGGACCGTGGTTCCGTTGCCCGGCTTGATCTCGAACTCGGCCAGCAGGTTGTTCTGGCCGGGGTCCTGCGTGCACGCCGAGGTGAAGGTGCCAAGGCCGGTCGGCTGGCCGTCGGCGGTCTTCGGGGTCAGCGTGGTCGAGTAGTCGCCCACCAGGATCTTGGCCTGGCCCGCCTCGGTGAAGGTCAACGACGGGGCCTGGCCGGAGGCGATCACCTCGAAGGTGCCCGAAGCGGGAACCGGGGTCGAGGGGATCGTCATCGGCACCTTCACGTCCAAGTTCGTGTTCGGAGCCTGGAGCGAGGACTTCGCCTCGGCCGAACCCTCGACGGTCTTGGCGCCGACCAGCGCGAGACCCTGGGTCGCGGTCTCGGGCACGGTCACGGTCGCCTTGATGTCGAACTTCGGCGTCGGCTCACCGACAACGGCGTGCGAAGGCAGCGTCGCGTTGATCTTCGTGACGAGCTTCTGGTTGCCGATCAGCGGGAACGGGCAGGTGTAGGTCAGCGTCAACTCGCCCGGGTTCGGGTTCGGGGGAGTCGACGTCGGCGGGGTGGTTGTCGTCGTCGGCGGAGTCGTCGTCGGGTCCGTCGTCGGCGGCGTTGTGGTCGGTTCCGGAGTCGTCGTCGTGGGCTCCGGGGTCGTTGTCGTCGGCTCGGGAGTCGTGGTGGTCGGCTCCGGAGTCGTCGTCGTGGGCTCCGGGGTCGTCGTGGTCGGCTCGGGAGTCGTGGTGGTCGGCTCCGGAGTGGTGGTCGTCGGCTCCGGGGTCGTGGTGGTGGGCTCCGGGGTCGTGGTCGTCGGCTCCGGAGTGGTGGTGCTGGTCGGCGGCGTGGTCGTGCCGTCGCCCTTGATCTCGAACTCCGCGAGCACGTTGTTCTGACCGGCCTCCAACTTGCAGGCCGAGGTGAACGTGCCGAGGCCGGTCGGCTGGCCGTTGGCGTCCTTCGGGGTCATCGTGGTCGAGTAGTCATTGACCAGGATCTTCGCCTGACCCGGGTTGGTGAAGGTCAGCGATGGCGCCTGGCCGCTGGCCACCACCTGGAACGCGCCCTCGGCCGGAACCGGGGTGGACGGGATGGTCATCGGGACCTTCACCGGCAGGGTCAGACCCGGCGACTCCAGCGTGGACTGCGCCTCGGCGGAGCCCTCGATGGACTTGCCACCCACCAGGGCGAGGCCCTCGGTGGCCGTGCTCGGCACCTTCACCGTCGCCTTGATGTCGAACTTCGGCGTCGGCTGGCCCACCTGCGCCGATTCCGGAACCGTCGCGTTGATCTGGGTGATCAGGCGCTGCGTGCCGATCAGCGGGAACGGGCACAGGTAGCTCAGGGTGAGCTGACCGGGCGGGTCGTTCGGCTGCGGCGGGGTGGGTGTGGTCGGCGGCGGGCTGGACTGCGGCTTGATGTCGAACTCGGTCAGCACATTGTTCTGGCCGGGGTCCTGCGTGCAGTCCGAGGTGAAGGTGCCCAGGCCGGTGGGCTGGCCGTTGGCGTCCTTCGGGGTCAGCGTGGTGGAGTAGTTGCCCACCAGCAGCCTCGCCTTGCCCTCCTTGGTGAAGGTCAGCGAGGGAGCACTGCCGCTGGCGACCACCTCGAAGGTGCCCGACGGCGGGACCGGTGTCTGGGGAAGCGGAAGCGGGAGCGTCACCGGGAGGTTGAGCTCCGGCGATTCGACGGTGGACTGCGCCGCGGCCGAGCCCTCGATCGTCTTGGCGCCCACCAGGTTGAGGCCCTGGGTGGCGGTCTCCGAGACCGTCACCGTGGCCTTGATGCCGATCCGCTCCGTGGGGTGGCCGACCTCGGCCCCGTCCGGAACGGTCGCGTCGATCTTGGTGATCAGCTTCTGGTTGCCGATCAGCGGGAACGGACAGGTGTAGGTCAGGGTCAGGCTGGCATTGACGGTGGCGGCCGAAGCGGCGCCAACGCTGACCAGACCCATGAGTCCGGCGACCATGGCCGTGACGGTTAAGCCCGCCAGGGCTCTGGTCGCCGATCTCGGCTTCCAGGGAATCTTCATCTGTTAGGTCTCCTGCAATAATGGACACGCACGGACGCAGAGATGCAGGGTAAGGAGCCGGTCACGTTATTCCGTGCCCTTTCCACACCCGCGGGAGACGGAAAAACATCCCCGTTTATCAGTCGGCACAGGGAAATTAACCTGTGTTACCGCGGAGTAAGCTAACTCCGAGGTCAGCGAGCGGCAAGACCCCCGTACAACGCACGTCACAGCCCGCACGGACCGTCGGATAGCCGTCTTTCAGTACACTCAAGAATTCTTAGCATCGATGTGCCAAAGAGCTTGAACGTATTTGTCACCGAGCGCAGTTCGGTGTCTCCCAAGCGCCACGCCGGGCGACATGATCGGTTCCGTGATAACGGATAGGCAACTTGAGCTGCGGGGAGAGTTCCAGGTGCCAGGGTTGTCACCGGGCGACAGAAGTCGCCTACCTGGGCGTTCGACCTGCCGCGAGCCGGGGCCCAACCCTCAGCGTATCGACAGGCGGATTGCCACGGCCTGGCGGCCCCCGCAATTAGGGGATTGTCACAACCGGCGACCACCGTAATACTCACCGAACCACAAACTTTGGGATCCGTGGCGAAACGCGCCAGAATCCCTGCTGCCCACTTGATGCCCGCTTGTATTGTGCTTGGCTGGCACTTGGGTGCCCGCACCAGGAGCCAACCGGACTAATCGAAGCATTGACGCCGCACACTTTTAGCGTTTCACTGAAGATCCCTGCCATCTCATACTGTGGCAACCATGATGTGAGACAACAAATTCCGGTTAATCGAGTCGCCAGGTCCGGTGAATCATGACTTTCCCCCTGCACACCCCTGAGCTCGTTGGAATCAGTCCGCTGGGACGGCCCAACGCGCGGCTGGTCGCCGCCGTGTGCAGAGCCGGTGGTCTCGGCGTGCTGGACCTTGGCTCCGGCGATCGACGCGCTGCCCAGCAGCTCGCGCTGGCCGCGGAGTGGATCGACGGGTCGTTCGGTGTGCGTATCCCCCACGACTGTGTCCTCGCGCTGCCCGACAACGCGACCACCGTGATCGTGCCCGCGGGTGCCCGACTGGATGCCTACGGTGACCGCCGGGTGTTGGTCGAGGTGACCGGCCTGGACGAGGCACGTGCCGCCGCGGGCGCGCACGGCCTGATCGCCAGAGGCCACGAGGCAGGCGGCAAGGTCGGGGAGCTGAGCACCTTCGTGCTGCTCCAGCAGCTGCTGGCCGAGGTCGACCTGCCGGTGCTGGCGTGTGGCGGGATCGGGCCGAACACCGCGGCGGCGGCCATCGCGGGCGGCGCGGCCGGTGTCGTGCTGGACACCCAGCTCGCGTTGCTCGCCGAGGCCGCGCCGACAGCGGAGGTTGTGGCCGCGCTGTCCGGTATGGATGGTTCGGAGACGGTTGTCCGGGACGGCATTCGCGTGTTGGAGCGCCGCGGCCGGGTGTCGGGGCTGCCCGTCGGGCAGGACGGCTTCCTCGCCGAGCGCTTCGCCGACCGCTGGGGCTCGGTGGGCGCCGCGGTGCGCGGCGTCCGCGAGGCGATGGCGGTTCGGGCCTCGGCGGTGGACACGCTGCGCCCGAACCCGGCGTTCGGCTCGCCGCTGCCGGTGGCGCAGGGACCGATGACCCGGGTGTCCGACCAGGCCTCGTTCGCGGCGGCGGTGGCGGAGGGTGGCGGGCTGCCGTTCGTTGCGCTGGCGCTGTCCCGCGGCCCGCAGACCCGGACGCTGCTGGAAGAAACCCGCGACCGGCTGGGTGAGCGCCCGTGGGGTGTCGGCGTGCTGGGGTTCGCCGCCGAGGAGACCCGCGCCGAGCAGCTTGAGGTGATCCGGGAGATCCGGCCGTCGCACGCCATCATCGCGGGCGGGCGGCCCTCGCAGGCCGAGACGCTGGAGGCGGTGGGGATCAGCACCTTCCTGCACGTGCCCTCCCCCGGTCTGCTGTCGCAGTTCGTGGCGGCGGGCGCGCGGAAGTTCATCTTCGAGGGCGCCGAGTGCGGCGGGCACGTGGGGCCGCGGGCCAGCTTCCCGCTGTGGGAGGCGCAGATCCAGGTGCTGCTGGACGCCCTGCCCAACGGCGCGGGCTGCCAGGTCCTGTTCGCGGGCGGCATCCACGACGAGCGGTCCGCGGCGATGGTGGCGGCGGCCGCCGCCCCGCTGTCGGAGCGCGGTGTGGCGGTCGGCGTGCTGATGGGGACTGCCTACCTGTTCACCGAGGAAGCCGTCCGCAACGGCGCCGTTGGCTCCACCTTCCAGCAGCAGGTGATCGCCGCCTCGCGGACTTCACTGCTGGAGACCGCCCCCGGCCATGCGACCCGCTGCGTGGACAGCCCGTTCACCGAGGAGTTCAGCTCGATCAAGCAGCGGCTCTCCGCCGACGGCGTCGCCGACCGCGAGGCCTGGGAGCAACTCGAGCAGCTCAACGTGGGTCGGCTGCGGCTGGCCAGCAAGGGGATCGAGCGCATCGGTGATGAGCTGCGCTCGGTCGACGAGGACCGCCAGCTCTCCGAGGGCATGTTCATGGCGGGCGAGGTGGCGGTGCTGCGCGACGCGGTGACCACCGTCGCCGCCCTGCACGCCTCGGTCACGACCGGCGCCGCCGAGTTCCTGGCCGCCGCCGTCGACACGCCGGTGCGGGACGAGGCACCGCGTCCGGAGGCGATGGACATCGCGATCGTCGGGATGTCCTGCATGTTCCCGCAGGCGCCCGACCTGGCCACGTTCTGGGCGAACGTGTTGGACGGCGTGGACTCCATCACCGAGGTGCCCGCCACCCGGTGGGACACCTCGGTCTACTACTCCCCCGACGGCGGCACCGACAAGACGCCGTCGAAATGGGGCGGTTTCCTGCCGGAGATCCCGTTCGACCCGCTGAAGTACGGCATCCCGCCGTCCTCGCTGGCCAGCATCGAGCCCGTCCAACTGCTGGCGCTGGAGGCAGCGGCGCGGGCGCTCAAGGACGCGGGCTATGCCGACCGGGCGTTCAACCGGGACCGGGCGAGTGTGGTGTTCGGCGCCGAGTCCGGCAGCGATCTGTCCAACGCCGGTGTGCTGCGCACGACGTTGCCCGCCTATCTCGGCGAGGTGCCCGGCGAGCTTGAGGAGCAGCTTCCGGGGCTGACCGAGGACTCCTTCCCCGGGGTACTGGCCAACGTGATCGCGGGCCGCATCGCCAACCGCCTCGACCTCGGCGGCGCGAACTACACCGTGGACGCGGCGTGCGCGTCCTCGCTGGCCGCGCTGGATGTGGCGTGCAAAGAGCTGGTGACCGGTTCCAGCGACCTGGTGCTGTGCGGTGGCGGGGACCTGCACAACGGCATCAACGACTACCTGATGTTCGCCTCGGTCGGCGCGCTGTCGCGCACCGGCCGCTGCGCCACGTTCGACGCCACCGCCGACGGCATCGCGCTCGGTGAGGGCGTGGCCTGCGTGGTGCTGAAGCGGCTTTCCGACGCCGAACGCGACGGCGACCGCGTGTACGCCGTGATCAAGGGCGTGGGCAGCGCCTCCGACGGCCGCTCGCTCGGCCTGACCGCGCCGCGGCCGGAGGGCCAGCGCCGCGCCCTGGACCGGGCCTACGCCCAGGCAGGGGTGTCGCCCGCGCAGGTCGGCATGGTGGAGGCGCACGGCACCGGCACGGTGGTCGGCGACCGCACCGAGCTGTCGGTGCTGACCACGCTGTTCACCGATGCGGGCGCCGAGCCCGCCTCCTGCGCGGTGGGGTCGGTGAAGTCGCAGATCGGCCACACCAAGTGCGCCGCCGGTCTGGCGGGCCTGATCAAGGTGGCGCTCGCGCTGCACACCGGCGTGCGGCCCCCGACGCTGCACGTCGAGCGGCCCAACCCGGCGTGGGAGGCCGACACCAGCCCGTTCGTCTTCCACGCCAAGGCGACCCCGTGGGCGGTGCCGGTGCACGAGCGGATCGCGGGCGTCAGCGCCTTCGGCTTCGGCGGCACCAACTTCCACGCCGTGCTCACCGCCTACGACGCGGGCCCGCCGCCCGCGCACACCAGGGACGAGTGGCCCGCGGAGCTGTTCACCTTCCGCGGCGCCGACCTGCCCGCCGCCCAGCGCGACGCGAAGTGGCTGCTGGAACTGGCCGCCGCGGGTGACTGGCGGCTGCGTGACCTCGCGCTGGCCGCGGCCCGCCGCCCGAGCACCGGCCCGGTTCAGCTGGCCGTGGTGGCGGGCAGCGTCGAGGAGCTCGCAGGCCAGTTGGAGCAGGCACTGGCCGGACAGGCCAACCCGCACCGCGGCGTGTACGTCGCCGTCGGCGGACCCGCGCCGAAGGTCGGGGTGCTGTTCCCCGGCCAGGGCAGCCAGCGGCCTGGCATGCTGGCCGAGCTGTTCGTGGCGTTCCCCGAACTCCAGCGGTACCTCAAGCTGGGCCGCGAGTGGGCGGACCGCATCTACCCACCCGCCACCTTCGATGAGGACGCCGCGCAGCGGCAGCTCACGTCGATCACCGACACCCGCATCGCGCAGCCCGCGCTGGGCATCGCGGGACTGGCGGTGTTCGACCTGCTCGGCAGGGCGGGCGTGCGGCCCGACCTGGTCGCGGGGCACAGCTACGGCGAACTGGTCGCGCTGGCCGCGGCCGGGGTGTTCGACGCCGAGACGCTCATCGAGTGCAGCGCGGGCCGCGCCGAGGCGATCCTGTCCAGCCTGGGCACCGACCCCGGCGCGATGGCGGCGGTGACGGCCGACGCGCGGCGGATCGAGGAGACGCTGAGCACCGCGGGCCTGGCGGGCGAGGTGGTCACGGCGAACCGGAACTCGCCGAAGCAGACGGTGATCTCCGGGCCGACGCCCGCGATCGAGCGGGCCGTGGAGGTGCTCAAGTCGGCGGGCTTGGGCGCCAAGCGGATCCAGGTGGCCTGCGCGTTCCACAGCCCGCTGGTGAACGAGGCGCAGGAGGCGTTCGCGAAGGTGCTGCAGGCCGCCCCGCTGCACCCGGCCGAGCTGACCGTGCTGTCCAACCGCACCGCGCGGGCCTACCCCGCGCCGCCGGACGCCATCCGCGCCGAGTTGGCGGCGCAGATCATCTCGCCGGTGCGCTTCGCCGACCAGATCGAGGCCATGTACGACGCGGGCGTGCGGGTCTTCGTGGAGGCCGGTCCGGGGTCGGTGCTGACCAAGCTGGTCGGCGACGTCCTCGGTGACCGTCCACATCAGAGCATCGCCTGCGAACCCAAGCCCAAGGACGGGCTGCGCGGATTCCTGCAGGCGCTGGCCCAACTCGCCACCGCGGGCCTCGACGTACGCACCGACTGGCTGTTCGCGGGCCGGGACGCCGTGGACGCGGGTCGCCGCAAGGCGCCCAAGCGGGCCGGGTGGACGGTCGACGGCCACCTGGTGCGGACCGCGAGCGGCGACATCCCCTCCGGCGCGCTGACGCCGGCCCGACGCATCGAACTGAACCTGGAGGCACCGGTGGCCCGCGACGCATCCGCACAGGAGGCGCTGATCTCGGAGTTCCTGCGCAACAGCCGGGAACTCGTCGCCGCCCAGCGTGACGTGCTGATCAGCTACCTCGGCACCCCCGGCCAGGTGGTCACGATGTCACCGCAGGTCGTCATGGCCGCGCCCCAGGAGATCCAGGCTCCCCAGCTCGCGGCGCCGCAGGTCGAGATGCCCGCCGCGCAGCAGGCCCCGGTCGAGGAGTCCGGGCGGCTGGGCGCCGACGAGACGCTGCAGGTGGTGCTGGACGTGATCAGCGCCCGCACCGGCTACCCGGTGGACATGATCGAGGCCGACCTCGACCTGGAGGCCGACCTCAGCATCGACTCGATCAAGCGGGCGGAGATCGCGGGCGAGCTCAACGTGCGGCTGAACCTGGCCGACGCGGGCTCCACGCTGTTGGAGAGCCTGGCCAAACAACGCACCGCCGCGGGCATCACCGAGGTGGTGACCGGTCACGTCGGCGGGGCAGTCGTCGACGTGATCGAGGCCCCCGCCGAGCCTGCCCCCGCTGTGTCCACTGTGGATGAGCCGGCGCCGTTGGTGGCGGCCCCGCGGCGGTGCACCGTGCGTGAGGTGGAGCTGCCCGACATCACCGCTCCCGCCGCCGGCCTGGCGGGCAAGCGGTTCGCGGTGCACGGCGACGGCCCGCTGGCCGAGGCGGTGGCCGCCCGGCTGGCCGCGGCGGGCGCGGAGCTTTCCGACGGTGCCTACGACGGGCTGATCCACCTCACCGTTCCCGCGCTGCCCGAGGCCTATCCCGACTTCCGGCGTGCGCTGACCGACGGTGCGCGCTGGCTGATCGCGGTGGCGCCCAAGCAGAACTCGGGCGGTCTGCGCGGATTCTTCCGCACCGTGGCCCGCGAATACCCCGACACGGTCGCCAGGCTCGTCGAGCTGGACGCGGGCACCGCGCCCGAGCTCGCGGCCGGGTTCATCGTCGCCGAACTGCTCGCCGCGGACGCACCCGTTGTGGTGCGCGACGCGATCGGCAGGCGCGGCCTTGAGCTGGTCGAAGCACCGCCGAACCTGCTGGCGGGCAGCGGAGCGGGCCCCGCCGGGGACGGCGCGGCCGAAGCCGCCGCCCTGGGCCTGGACAGCGAGTCGGTGGTGCTGCTGGTGGGCGGCGCGAAGGGCATCACCGCCCGGTTCGCCGCCACCCTGGCCTCCGCGAGCCGCTGCCGCATCGAGCTGTTCGGCCGCACCGCCCGTCCGGAAGGCGCCGAGGAAGCGGTCATCGCCGCCGCGGGCGATGCCACGGCGCTGCGTGGCGCGTTGATCGCGGGCGGCATGCGCTCCCCCGCCGAGGTGGAGCGCAAGGTCGCGTCGATCCTGGCGCAGCGGGAGGTCACCCAGACGCTGCGCGAACTGGAGGAGCTGGGCAGCCAGGCCCGCTACCACTCGCTGGACGTCCGCGACGCCGAGGCCGTCGAGCGGGCGGTGAAGGAGATCTACGCCGAGCACGGGCGGCTGGACGGCGTCATCTACGCGGCGGGCATCATCTCCGACCGGCTCATCGCGGAGAAGGAGCAGGACGAGTTCCTGCGGGTGTTCGAGACCAAGGTGGAGGGCGCCCGCTCGGTGCTGTCCGCGATGGACCACCTGCCCGACGGCAAGCGGTTCGCGGTGTTGTTCGGCAGCATCGCCGCGGTGCTCGGCAACCGCGGCCAAGCCGACTACGCCGCAGCCAACGACGCGCTGGAGGAGATCGGCCGGGCCTGGGCGGGCACCGACCGCCGTGCGCTGACCGTCCACTGGGGACCGTGGGCGCCGACCGGCAAGCACGACGGCATGGTCTCGCCGGAGCTGATGCGCTCCTACGCCAAGCGCGGCATCAAGCTGATCGACCCCGAGGAGGGCACGCTGGCGCTGCTGCGCGAGCTGGCCTGGGGCGCGAGCACCGAGGACGCCGTCACCTACACCGCGTCGGGCTGGTGAGGTAGCGCGTGGAGCCCATCGCGATCGTCGGGATGTCGGTACTGCTGCCGGGCGCACCTGACCTGGCGGCGTACTGGCGCAACCTGATCGAGGGCGTCGACGCGATCAGCGACGTCCCGCCGGGCCGGTGGGACGCGGAGTTCTACGCCCCCGAGGAGACCCGCGCCGATCGCGTGTACTGCCGCCGCGGCGGTTTCGTATCCGCCGAGGTGGACGTGACGGAGTTCGGGATCATGCCGAACTCGGTGGCGGGCGCCGAACCGGATCAGCTCATCGCCCTGAAGGTGGCCGCCTCGGCCATCGCGGACGCGGGCGGCAAGCTGCCCGAGGACCGCCAGCACGTGGGCATCGTGCTGGGCCGCGGCGGGTACCTCACCCCCGGTCTGGTGCGGCTGGACCAACGGGTCCGGACCGCGAGCCAGCTGGTGCGCACGCTGGGCGAGCTGGTGCCCGGTCTCGGCGCGGAGCAGTTGGAGAAGGTCCGGGAGGCGTTCACCGAGGAACTCGGGCCGCACTCCCCCGAGTCCTCCATCGGACTGGTGCCCAACCTCGCCGCCTCTCGCGTCGCGAACCGGCTCGACCTGCGCGGACCCGCGTACACAGTGGATGCCGCCTGTGCGTCCTCGCTGGTGGCGGTGGACCACGCGGTGCGGGAGCTGGAATCGGGGCGTTGCGATGTGATGCTGGCGGGCGGGACGCACCACTGCCACGACATCACCTTCTGGAGTGTTTTCGCCCAGTTGCGCGCGCTGTCACCCAGCCAGCGGATCAGGCCGTTCCACCGCGATGCCGATGGGATTTTGATCGGCGAGGGCACCGGAGTCGTGGTGCTCAAGCGACTGGCCGACGCGCAACGCGACGGCGACCGGGTTTACGCGGTGATCCGCGGCAGCGGAGTGGCCAGCGACGGCCGCACCGCGAGCCTGTTCAACCCCGACCCCGGCGGTCAGGTGCGGGCCGTCCGCCAGGCCTGGCAGGCCGCGGGCCTGGATCCCACCGACCCGCACGCCATCGGTCTGCTGGAGGCCCACGGCACCGCGACGCCCGCCGGTGACACCGCGGAGTTGGCGACGCTGGCCGAGGTGTTCGGTCCGCCCAACGGGCACCGGACCGCGATCGGCTCGGTGAAGTCGATGATCGGCCACGTGATGCCGGCGGCGGGCGTCGCGGGGCTGGTCAAGGCGGCACTGGCCGTGTACCACGGGGTGCTGCCGCCGACGCTGCACTGCGATGACCCGCATCCCGACCTGGCCAAGACCCGGTTCGCGCCGCTCGCCACGGCGACGCCGTGGGAGACCGACGGGGTGCGCAGGGCGGGCGTGAACGCCTTCGGCTTCGGCGGGATCAACGCGCACATCGTGTTGGAGCAGGCCGCCTCCGCGCCGCCCGCCGTCGTGGTCACCGAGCCGGAGCGGGTACTTCGACTGGCCGCGCACAGCGTAGCGGAGCTGTCCGCTCTGCTGGACGCACCGGACTCACAGGTACTCACGTCCACTGTGGACGAAAGCCCGCCGGTTCGCCTCGGCATCGTGGACCCCGGCGAGAAGCAGCTCGCCAGGGCGCGGCGGATCGTGGCCAAGGGCAAGTCGTGGCGAGGGCGCAACGACATCTGGTTCACGCCGGAGCCGCTGCTAACCCAGGGCAAGGTGGCGTTCATCTTCCCCGGGTTGGAAAACGAGTTCTCCCCCGACGTGACGGACGTGGCCGCGCACTTCGGCCTGCGGGCCCCGGAGCAGGCCGCGGTCGGCGACATCATCGGGCACGGCGCCGCCGCGGTCCGGCTTGGAATCCTGCTCGACAGGGCGCTGCAACAGCTGGGCGTGGTGCCGAACGCGGTCGCCGGGCACAGCGTCGGCGAGTGGACAGCGATGGCCTGTGGTGGCATCCACACCCCCGAGCAGGTCGACTCGCTGATCGAGTACTACGCGCGGCACGCGATGAGCGTGCCGGGCGTGGTGTTCGCGGTGCTCGGCGCCCCGGCCGAGCAGGTGGAGCAGGTGCTGGCGGGACACCCGGATGTGGTGCTCTCGCATGACAACGCGCCCAACCAGTCGATCATCTGCGGTCCGTCCACCGAGGTGGACGCGGTGGTGCTGGAGTTCCGCGGCCGCAACGTCCTCGGCCAGGTGCTGCCGTTCCAATCCGGGTTCCACACGCCCATGCTGGAGCCGTACCTGGAGCCGATCGCGAAAGCGATGGCCCGCCACGAGCAGCACGCCCAGCGGATTCCGGTCTGGTCGGCCACCACCACCGAGGTCTACCCCGCCGACCACGCCGAGGTGCAGCGGCTATTCGTGCGGCACCTGCTGGAACCGGTGCGCTTCCGTCCACTCATCGAGGCCATGTACGCCCGGGGCTTCCGCGCGTTCCTCCAGCTGGGAGTCGGGCAGGTCAGCTCGTTGATCACCGACACCCTCAGCGGGCGGGAACACCTGGCGATTCCGGCCGCCGTCAACGGCCGCCGCGGCATGGCGCAGCTCAGCCGCGTCACCACGGCGCTGTGGGTGGACGGGCATCCCTCACTGTCGGCCGGGGCCAAGGCAGTGTCCGGCGCCCACCAGCGCTCGCGGATCGACCTGGACCTCGGTGGTGCGCTGGTGTCGCTCAGCGAGGATGCGCGACGCACGCTGACGCCGATGCTGGGCGCCTCCAGCGGCACGGCCTCCGCACTGGACAAGCTCGTCGGCGGAAATCCCCTGGCGGCCGAGCTGTCGGCGATGATGCGCGACACCGCCAACACCGCGGCGGAGCTGATCACGGCGGCACGCAATGCCACACCCGCCCGAAATGGCGCCGCAGGCAACGGGGTCGCCGTAGCGCCGCCCGCCCCCGCACCACGCTATGCCGGTACCGCGCACACCGTGCTGCGGGTGTCCACCGAGACCATGCCGTACCTGCTGGACCACTGTTTCTTCCAGCAGAAGCCGGGATGGCCGGACGATGCCGACAGGTGGCCGGTGGTGCCCGCGACCACGCTGATCGAGCACTGCATGGACTTCGCCCAGCAGGCCGTGCCCGGCAGCACCGCGATCGCCGTGGAGGACGTGGTGTTGCACCGCTGGATCGCGGCGATCCCCTCCGTGGACGTGCCCGTCACGGTCACGGTCGATGGCGACCGCGCCGCCGTGACCATGGGGGACCGCGCCACGGCGGTCGTCCGACTCGCCGCGAACCACCCGCGACCGCCCGCGGTGTGGGACTGGCCCTTCGCCGAGGAGCGCAGGCCGGAGATCGCCGCTGAACAGCTCTACACCGAGCGGTGGATGTTCCACGGACCGCGGTTCCAGGCCGTCACCGAACTGAACGGCATCGGCGAGAACTTCGTCCGCGCCACCCTGACCACCCCGTCGGCGCCCGGGGCGTTGATGGACAACGTCGGGCAGGTGCTCGGCTACTGGATCATGTCGACCGAGCGGGAGCGCACCACGGTGTTCCCGGTGCAGATGTCCAAGCTCCGCTTCTTCGGCCCGCATCCGGCGGTGGGCGAGAAGCTGGAGTGCCGGATACGGATCACCGCGTTGACCCATGACAGCCTCGAAGCCGATATGCAGCTCATCAAGGACGGTCAAGTCTGGGCGGATTGCACCGGATGGGCCGACCGGCGGTTCGACAGCAACCCCGACATCCGCCGGATGGACCGCTTCCCGGGCCGCAACACCCTGTCCCGCAGGCAGGACGGCGACTGGTTCGCGGTGTTCGAGCAATGGCCGGGGCTGGCCTCCCGCGACTTGGTCTCCCGCAACTTCCTCGGCGGAAACGAGCGCTCGGCCTATGAACTGCACCCGCCGCGCGAGCGCCGCCAGTGGCTGCTCGGCCGGATCGCGGTCAAGGACGCCGTGCGCAGCCACCTGTGGGACAGCGGCGAAGGCGAGGTCTTCCCCGCGGAGGTCATCGTCGGCGACGACCACAATGGACAGTCCTGTGTGACGGGACGCTACGACAGGAAGCTTCCGGACCTGGCCGTGTCGTCGACGCATTGCCGTGAACTCGGCGCGTCGATCGTCCGGTCGGGACCGGCGAGGGTGGGCATCGACGCCCGCGAGGTCACAGGCAGCCCCGATGAGGCGCTGCTGATGGCGGTGCGGACGGCGGCGGCCAAGGCCGAGGGCGAGCCGACGCGCTCGTACCCGGTGACCGAGGTGAACGAGGAAGAACTGCTGGTCGTGACCGGCGGACATGAGTACCGAGTGCGTCACCGGACCGTGCGAAACCCGCAGGGCCTGCCGGATCGGCGCTATGTCGTGGCCTGGACGGTGCACGGCGAAGGAAAAGGAGAACCCAGGTGAACAACGGTGAGCTGGTACAGGGCGTTGCTCCGCACGCCGTCCTGTCCGAGGTCGAATCACTGCTGCGCGAGCTGCTCGCCGAGTACGACCTCGGGGACGACGTGGACGTGATCGACATGGACACCAAGTTCCACGAGGACCTGGAGCTGGAGAGCATCGACCTCGTGGCGTTCGCGGCCAAATTGCAGGGCCGCTACGGCGAGCGGGTCAACTTCGCCGAGTTCATCGCGGGCATGGAACTCGAGGAGATCATCGACATGACCGTCGGCGACATCGTGCACTTCATCGCCCGCTCCCTGAACGAGGCGGGCGCATGAAGCTCAGCGTGAACGGTATGTCGCTCAACGTGGTGCGCATGGAGCAGCCCACGGAGGCGCCGATCGTGGTCTGCGTCCACGGCATCGTCGTGGACAGCCTCGCCAGCTACTGGCTCACGCTGGCGCCCGCCTTCCACGAGGCGGGTTTCGACGTGATCATGTATGACCAGCGCGGGCACGGTCGCAGCACGCATCCGGTGAGCGGCTATTCCCTGCAACACTTCATCGACGACCTCAAGGGCGTGCTGGACCAGCTGGGCATCGACCGGCCCGTGCACCTGGTCGGCAATTCCTTCGGCGGCTGCGTCGTGTTCGGCTTCGCCGCCGAGTACCCGGAGCTGACCGCCAGCGTCGTGCTGATCGAGTCCGAGCCGCCGCAGCAGGACTGGGAGCCCAAGTGGGCGAAGAACTTCGCCGAGGCTCGCGTCGCCTTGCTCGAGGAGGACGCGATCAAGGTGCTGGGCAAGAACAACGAACACATGATGCGGCTGCTGCGCAGTGGCGCCAAGAAGCTGCACTCGAACGACTTGCACCTCGAGCTGCCCAAGAGCCGCACGCTGACCGACGACGAGATCGCCGCTGTGGACCGCCCGGTGCTGGCCCTCTACGGCGAAGCCTCCGATCTGCGCGAGCAGGCACCCAAGCTGGCCAACCTGATGCCCCACTACCGGCACGTGACGCTGCCCGGTGAGGATCACTCGATCCTGGTGGAGGCCACCGCGCAGGTCCGCGAGCTGACCCTGAACTGGATTCTCGAACACTCCGCCCCGAAGACAACCGGTTTGGTGACAACGCCATGACACGTTTCCTGTTCGTCGTCCCGCCGCTGCACGGCCACATCAACCCGGCCGCCAGCGTCGCCGCGGAACTCCGCGACCGCGGCCACCAGGTGGCCTGGGCGGGACAGCCGGAATTGATCGCCGCGCTGGCGGGCGACGAGCAGGTCTTTCCCGCCGACGTGCCCGAGGTGACGCCCCGCCCGCCGGAGCTGCGTGGCCCCGCGGCGCTGAAGTTCCTGTGGGAGAGCTTCATCATCCCGTTGGCCGACGCCATGGCGCCGGGCGTGCGGGCCGCGGCCGAGCAGTTCCGCCCCGAGGTGATCGTCACCGACCAGCAGGCACTGGCCGGCGGGCTGATCGCGGAGACCCTGGGCCTGCCGTGGGCGACCTCGGCGACGACCTCGGCCGAGCTGATCGACCCGCTGACCGCCACGCCCAAGGTCGACGCCTGGGTCCGGGAGCAGATTCAGGGCCTGCGCGACCGCATCGGCGACCCGGCGAGTGGCACCGATCCGCGGTTCTCGCCGCATCTCGTGCTCGCCTTCACCACTCCGGAGCTGCTGGGCTCCGACCTGCCCGGCGTCAGCTTCGTCGGTCCCGCCATCACCCACCGCCCGTCCACGGCGGACTTTCCGTGGGACTGGCTGGACCCCGCCCGGCAGCGCCTGCTGATCAGCCTCGGCACCGCCAACGCCGATGCGGGCTCGCGCTTCCTGCGCGAATGCGTCGCCGCGGTGCGCGAACGGTCCTCGGAGGTGCAGGCGGTGGTGGTGGACCCGACCGGCGAGCTGGCGGGCGAATCCGACCGGGACGTCCTGGTCCGTGAGCGGGTGCCGCAGCTGGAGCTGATCCCCCAGGTGAACGCCGTGGTCTGTCACGCCGGACACAACACCGTCTGCGAATCCCTGTGGCACGGCGTGCCTTTGGTGGTGGCCCCTATCCGCGACGACCAGCCGGTGGTAGCAAGTCAGGTGGTCGAAGCCGGTGCGGGCGTTCGTGTCCGGTTCGGCCGGGCGACCGCGACCCATCTGGGCTCCGCGATCGACACGGTGCTGGACGAGAACAGCGGACTGCGCGCGGGAGCGGCACGCATCGCCGAGTCTTTCCAGTCGGCCGGAGGTGCCGCCGCGGCGGCGCAGGCCGCCGAGCGGCTTGCCATACTGGAAGGAGCAGCGCGATGAGCGAACTGTCGAAGAAGGCCAAGCGACAGGCGCATGCCGCCGCCGTCGAGAAAGCCCGGCCCGCCTACCGCGCGGACCTGGCCAAGGGCATCGACCGCTTCTTCCACCCCAAGCGTCCCGACTGTGCGTGGTGCGGCAGCGTCCTGGTCCGGGAGTACCAGCGCATACCGGACCTGTACCAGCGCAAGCCCGGCACGTTCGTGCTGGACGAGTGCACGGAGTGCGGCACGATCTTCCAGAACCCCAAGCTCACCATCGAGGGGCTGGAGTTCTACTACCGCGACTTCTACGACGGTCTCGGCCAAGAGAAGATGGACAAGCTGTTCGGCACCGCCGAATTCGGCTACCGGGCGCGGCACAGCATCGTCCCCGACGAGCTGGCCCCCCGCGAATGGCTGGACGTGGGCTGCGGTCACGGCCACTTCTGCAAGGTGGCGGGCGAGCGCTTCAAAGACACTGTCTTCCACGGCCTCGACCTCAGTGCGGGCGTGGAGATCGCCAAGGAGAACGGCTGGATCGAACGCGGCTACCGCGGCCTGTTCGTCGAGTTGTCCGATGAGCTCAAGGACAGTTACGACCTGGTGAGCATGTTCCATTACCTGGAACACGCCTACATTCCCGCCGAGGAGCTGGAGGCCGCGCACAAGGTGCTGCGCACCGGCGGCCACCTGCTCATCGAGGTGCCCGACGCCGAGTCCCGCTGGAGCCGCATCCTCGGCCGCTGGTGGCTGCCCCACTTGCAACCGCAGCACCTGCACTTCATCCCCATGCGTGAGCTCAACAAGCGCCTGAAGGCACTCGGTTTCACCGTCGTCGACACCCACCGCAAGGAAGCCCACGGCGCCATCGATCTGGCGTTGGCCTGGTACAACCTCGTCAACTACCTCGCCCCCGGCGAAGACTTCGCCTGGCGCCCCAAGCCCCCGAGCAGGTTCGCCAGGGCGCTGCGCTCCGCGGTGATCGGCGCGGCCATCCCCGTCTTCTTCCTGGCGCTGGCCGTCGACTTCGCGTTGAACCCCTTCTCCGCCAAGCTGAAGATCACCAACGCCTACCGGGTACTCGCCCGCAAGGACTGAACGAATCCGCGCCGCGGCAGCGGCTCAGGTGATGTTGACCGGGCGCCATCAACGGTGATCTAGCCCCGCTAAAGGGAGCACCGTGATGCGCGAACTGTCCACGAGAGAAAAGAAGCGGGCGTATGCCGCCGCCGTCGAGAAGGCCAGGCCCGCTTATCGGGAGGAACTGGCCAAGGGCGTCGACCGGTTCTTCCATCCCGAACGCCCCGACTGCGCATGGTGCGGCGGCGCCCGGCTGGTCGAACACGCCCGCATCCCCGACCTGTACCAGCGCAAACCGGGCACCTTCGTGCTGAACAAGTGCCTGGAATGCGGCACCGTCTTCCAAAACCCCAAACTCACCGTCGAGGGGCTGGACTTCTACTACCGGGACTTCTACGACGGTCTCGGCCAAGAGCGAATCGACAAGCTGTTCGGCACGGGTGAGTTCGTCTACCGCCTCCGGGCGGCCATTGTCCCGGACGGGTTGGCCCCCCGCGAATGGCTGGACGTGGGCTGCGGACACGGCCATTTCTGCAAGGTCGCCTCGCGGCGCTTCACCGGCACCGTCTTCCACGGCCTGGACCTCAGCGCGGGCGTGGATGCCGCCAAGGACAAGGGCTGGATCGAACGCGGCTTCCGCGGTTTGTTCGTCGAACTGGCGGACGAACTGGAGGACAGCTACGACATGATCAGCATGTTCCACTACCTGGAGCATGCCGTCACGCCCCAAGATGAGTTGGCGGCGGCACACAAGGTGCTGCGCACCGGAGGGCACCTGCTGATCGAGGTGCCGGACGCGGAATCACGGTGGAGTCGCATTCTGGGGCGCTGGTGGGTGGCTCATCTTCAGCCTCAGCACCTGCACTTCATCTCGATGGCGCAGCTTCGCAGTCGGCTGGAGTCGCTGGGGTTCACCGTCGTGGCGGCCCAGCGGAAAGAGGCGCACGCACCGGTCGATCTGGCGCTGGCCACCTACATGTTCTTCCAACGGATCAGCCCTGCCGAGGATCTCCCCTGGCGGCCCAAGCCACCCGGGATGCTCGCCAGGGTAGCCCGGTCCGCGCTGGTCGCCGTCGGCTACCCGATCGTCGTCGCGGCGTTTCTCGTCGACTTCGCGGTCGGCAGTTTCTCCGAGCGGCTGAAGATCAGCAACACCTACCGGGTACTCGCCCGCAAGGACTGACCGAGCGTGGATCAGCAGGTGTGGACGGCGGCGGCCGCGAGGCGGATAAGCGGGGACATGCGGTAATACAGCTCCGGGGAGTTGGGCTCGGACGTGACGTCCAGTAGCTGGTGCTCGACCAGCAGCTCCAGCGACTCCTCCACCGTGCATTCCGGGAGCACGCAGACCGTGGCGGCGGAGGCAACCGTGACCGTGTCGGTCTGGCTGCCCGCCAGCCGCAGCAGCACGTCCAGTACCTCGTGGTCGAGGTGTTCCAGGCTCTTGCGGATGCTGTCGCGGAGGTCGAAGCGGCCGCTGGTGAGTTCGCGGAGGCGGTCGCCGAGCGGGCGGAGTTGCTCGACGGCGCGGGCGACCGTCCAGTGCGGGCGCATGGCGAGCCTGCCCGCGATGGCGCTCAGTGCCACCGGGAGGCCTTCGCACAGCCAGGAGAGCTCCAGCGCCGCCTCGGGTGCCTCCTCGATGCGGCGGCCGGCGATGGAGGCCATCACGCGGGCGGAGTCGTTGGCGGACAGCGGCTTGAGGCGGATCGGGAGGCCGCACAGCGGATCGGCGATGGCCCTGCGGGTGCCCGCGACGACCGCGGAGCCGGAGCCGGTGGGCAGCAGCGGGGTGAGCTGCTCCACGGAACTGACGTTGTCCAGCAGGACCAGCACCCGGTGCTTGGCCGTCCAGCTCCGGAACAGGTCCAGTCGCTGCGGGGCGCTGACCGGGAGGATGAACTCCGCGCCGTAGATGCCGCGCAAGAAGCCGCCAAGCGCGGCGCCGGTGTCGATTGCGGCCAGGTCGGCGTAGAACTGGCCGTCCGGGAAGTCCTCGCGGACGCGGTTGGCGATATGCGTGCAGAAGGCGGTGACACCGCTGCCGGGGGCGCCGGTCACGGTGACCACGGCGGGGCCCTGGCCGCCGGCGCGCAGCGACCTGGCCACCTCGATCGCCTCGGTCGCCCTGCCAACCAGCGGCTGCGGGGACGGGGGCAGCTGGGCGGGGCGCGGGACCAGCGAGATCGCTGTCCTGGCGTGGCCACCCGCGTCGGGCTGGCCGTCCAGCAGTTCGCTGTGCAGCCGCTGGAGCGCCTCGCCGGGCTCGACGCCGAGTTGTTCGATGAGGTTGGCGCGGAGCCTGCGGAACACTGTCAGCGCCTCGGAGCGGCGGCCGGTGTGCTGGAGGGCGCGCATGAGCTTCTCGTGCAGGCCCTCGTGCGCGGGGTGGGCGTCGATGAGGCCGCTGAGTTCGGCGATGAGCTCCTGGTGCCTGCCCAGCACGAGGTCGGCCTCGATGCGCTGTTCCAGCACGGTGGTGCGGTCCTCGGAGAGGCGGCGGATGTGCTCGCTGAGCATCGGGCCCGCGTCGACGTCGCAGAGTGCGGCGCCCCGCCAGATGTCCAGCGCGGAGCCCAGCGTGTCCGAGGCCTCCTCCCAGCGCCCGCCCCGCAGCGCGGAGCGGCCCTGGGCGGCCAGGTCGCTGAAACAGGCGGCGTCGAGCCGCTGCTCGGGCAGTTGCAGCACGTAGCCGACCTTGGGCTTGTGCAGCAGCGCTATGCGGCCGGGCTCGTCCGCCCCCACGGGGGCCAGCAGCCTGCGCACGTTGGAGACGTAGGCCTGCAGGCTGGCGTGCATTTTGTGCGGCGGCGTGTGCCCCCACAGTTCGGTGCACAGTGCGTCGGTTCTGACGATGGTGTTCCGGCTGAGCGCGAGCAGGGCCAGCAACTGGCGCAGTTTGGGTTGCGACGGGGTTGCGACGTCGCCGCCCCGGAACACCTCGAACTCGCCAAGCACCCGGACCTGAACAGCCACCTGCACCTCCACCACACCGGGATCGTTGCCCGGAGAAACGACAGACAGGCGACAGGGTGACGGTCGGGGCGGTAACGGCGGGGTAACTTGTCATCCAGATTATAAAAATCGGCGGTGACCCTTAGCGGACGATCCACCTCCACCTGTGAAAGCTTTTTCATGATTCACGGGCTTCGCGGAGTTGTCACAGCGCACACGCCGCCGTTAGGAGATTCGCGCATCCTCAGACAAATATGCGGCGGGGCATGTTATCGGGGTAACACCTGCGCAATAGTCACTCCAAACACCTGCACCTGCGAGGGAGAACAATGCGTAAGATCGGCTTGCTGGCCGCCGGAATCGCGGCTGTGGGGCTGCTTGTCGGATGTAGCAGCGGCTCCGGACCCGAACCGAAGACGTACGAGTCGGTCGACGAGCTGTTGACGAAGACTTCCGAGGCCGCGAAGCAGAAGCAGACCGCCGTCGTCGACGTGGAAATTCAGGGCACCGGAAGTGGGCCCTGCAAAATCCGGTTCGCCGAATCCGCCGCCTCCTGCGACCTGAAGCCCTCCGCCGAGGGCGCGGATCCGCTGGCCTACGTGATGACCGCCGACACGCTGTTCATCAAGGTGCCGCAGCCCCAGCAGCTGCAGGGCAAGCCGTGGATCAAGCTCAACGCGGGCGCCAACGACAACCCGCTCGGCCAAGCCATCGCCGATGTCGCGATCCGGCTCAAGAACTCCACCAGCCTGGCGACCACGGTGCCTCCGACCTCGAAGATCGAGGAGAAGACCGAGGAGACGGTCGACGGTGTGCAGGCGCTGAAGTACAAGATCACCGCCAACGTCAAGGAAGCCCTGGCCGCCGCCAAGGACCCCGCGCAGAAGCGTCAGCTTGAGCAACTGTCGAGCGCGGGCCTGGAGACCTACACGGTCACGGCCTGGGTCGACGGCAACGACCTGCCGATCAAGACCGCGGTCGACGCGCAGCTTCCCACCGGCGGTTCGGTGAAGATCGACGCCAAGTACCACGACTGGGGCCAGCCGGTGGAGATCACCACTCCCGCGGCGGACCAGCTGGGCGTGCTCCCGGTTATTCCCGGCAACTGATGCCCGTTTCCGGGCAAGCGGCTAATTCACCCGCTTGCCCGGAAGCCTGTCATTTCGATGCTAGATCCACTATAGTCGTTTATAACGTTCGCAACACAAGTGATATTGCCCCCCTTATACGACCTGGCCATTCAATCGTCTGTAAAATGTGCCGCCAGTCGACGTTTTGTCGGGCCTATTAAGAGGCCCGCTCCGCCGAGCCTTCCGCTTCAGCGTAGAAGCACTCTCTTTCCTCGGGGTTGCCGTCGACTGCGCCACGCCACAGCGACCCGATAGGCCAGTGAAGACGATGAATTCGCTCGAACCGGTTCGACGCGGCAAGTCCAACTCGACCGCCATGCTCCCGGCACGAGCGGAGGACACCCGACGGGCCGACCCGGCCAGCGACCTCTTCGCCAGGCTGCCCCGCGAGCTGGCCCCGCGATTCCGCGCATTCGCATCCGACCTGGCAGACGAGCTGCTGAGAGAAATCCAGCACAAGATTCCCGAGTACGCCCGCCCCGTGGAAGGCGCATTCGGCAAGGTCATCACCAATGGCGTGGAACAGGCCATTCAGCTGTTCATCGACCGCATGGTCGACCCTTCCATCCGCCACGACGACCGCGTGAAACTATTTCGCCTTTTGGGCCGCTGCGAAGTTCTGGAAGGCCGCAGCCTCGATACATTGCAGACCGCCTATCGCGTCGGCGCCCGCGTCGCCTGGCGCAAGATCTCCGAATACGGCCTCCGCGAGCGGCTGCCGATGCCCATCATGTGCCTGCTCGCCGAGGCGATCTTCGCCTACATCGACGAGCTGTCCTGGCTGTCACTCGAGGGCTACACCGAGGCCCAGGCCAGGGAGAGCGGCGCAACCCAACGCCGCCGCAAACGCCTGCTCGACCTGATCCTGGCCAATCCCCCGGCTTCCCCCATGATGATCGCCGACCTGGCCGCGGCGGCCCAGTGGCCACTGCCCGACCGCGTCACGCTGGTAGCCCTGGAGTACCGCAAGGACCAGCACCACCTGCCGCTGCCCGCGTTGGACGAGGACATCCTGGTGGACCTGGAGGGCGGCGAGCCCTGCGTCCTGCTCACAGATCCCGACAGCCAGCTCCCCCAGCTTGAGCGCGAACTGGCAGGCTGGCGCGGCGCCGCGGGCCCGCACGTCCCGCTCATCGAGGCCCGCCGCTCCCTGCGCTGCGCCCGCCGCACGATCGTCCTGATGCAACGCGGCATCATCGACAACACCGCGATCATCCGCGCCGACCGCCACCTCTCCACCCTGATGCTGTTGACGGACGAGTTCCTGGCCCGCGAACTGGTCCAACGCACCCTGGAACCCCTCTCGGCGCTGACCCCCAAACAACGCAACCGCATGCACGAAACCCTCTTCGCCTGGCTCGAAACCCGCGGCAGCGCCCCCGAGGTCGCCGCCCACCTCGACGTCCACCCCCAGACCGTCCGCTACCGGCTCCGCCAACTGGAAGAACTCTTCGGCGACCGCCTCCAGGACACGGATTGGCTCTTCGACGCCACCATGGCACTGAAAGCTCTCCGCCTCCTGGAGCCCATCGCCAACTAACCCCAACACCGCGGACACCGCATAGGCCGCGTGTCCGCGGTGCCGATGGCGACCGCCCCACAGGCGGCGAACCACAGGTTCAGGCCACGAAACCTGATGCCGTAACTGCCCGCGGGGAGCCGGTGCAGGAGATTCCGGAATACCCCGGCGCCAACCCCCTCCCGGTTCAGGGTGTCCACAGCACGGGGGCGCTGCCGATGATCAGGCGAGGCGCGGTCCGGCTGCCCGGCGCGGGCAACACAAGGAGTTCGGCGATGACGTCGGCAAGCCCGCCGCAGCGCTCCCACACGATTCCCGGCGGCTCTCCCCCATCGCACCGAATCGCCAGCACGTCGTCGGCCGACCGAATGCGAATCCCATCCACCCAGCCGTCCGGCCACGGCTTGAACCCATTGACTTCGACCACCGACCCGCTTTCATCAGCGACCGGCGCAAGAAATACCCAGCCGGCCTTCCGAAGCTCAACCAACCGCTCCAACTGCGGAAACGCGTCAATCGCCAACCGATCAGCATCATCCTGCGAAATACCCATACTGCCCAGATCGGCTGAAAAGAGGGACGGGGGCACCACGCAGCGGGACATCTAGAGACGTCTTCGCTAAGATCAAGACGTCCCTCAAGAGCCGTAGGTCATCGAGATGCCGAACGAGCGACTGCGAGAAGCGCTGTTGCGCAACGGTTTGACATACGACGGGGTAGCACGGACCGTCGATGTCGATCCCAAATCTGTCGAGCGATGGGTAACGCAGGGGCGCATTCCCTACCGCAAGCATCGCCGCGCCATCGCGATGATGGTCAAAGAGTCAGAGAACTACCTCTGGCCAGACGCGCACGGACCGCACGACAAGGCACAAATCAGCAGCTCAGAGCTGGTGAAGCTTTACCCACACCGCAACGACACACCGGTGGCCCTTTGGGACAGGCTCATCGGCTCGGCAACTCACCAGATCGAGATACTCACTCACGCCGCGCAGTTTCTGATCGAACGGCCGACCTACATCAGAACCCTCGCGCAGAAGGCCACCGCCGGAACCCGAATCCGAATCGCTTTCGGAGATCCCATGAGCCGCGAAGTCGCCAAACGAAGCGAGGAAGAACAACTAGGCAAAGGGACCCTGGCAGGACGAATCCGTTACACCCTCAGCCAGTACCGCGCCCTTGACGGACATGCCGGCATCCAGATGCGGTTCCACAGGACAACGCTCTACAACTCGATCTTCCGCTTTGATGACGAGATGGTTGTCAACACCCACGTCTACGGCATTCCAGGGCCTCATGCTCCTGCTCTACATATCCGCAGGTTGTCCGCAGGGGACCTCTTCGAGACCTATGCGGAGAGCTTCGAGACCGTCTGGCATGCATCCAAACCAGCGATCTTCTAGGGGGCATCATGGCCCGTGTCGACTACTTCCACGATCCGAACGCACCCAAGCCCAACAGCATCGCCGTCGCCGTCACCGCGTTCGTTCTGGACGAGCAGGACAGACTGCTAATGATTCGGCGGACCGATAACAAGCTGCACTCGATACCGGGCGGGCAGCTCGAGCTTGGAGAAACGCTGAGCCACACCGTCGTGCGGGAGGTGCGAGAAGAAGCGGGTATCGACGTGGAGGTGACCGGGCTGATCGGCGTGTACTCCGACCCCAACCACGTCGTGGCCTACAGCGATGGCGAAGTACGGCAGCAGTTCTCGATCTGCTTTCGGGCTCGGCCGGTTGGCGGTGAGCTTCGGGGCAGTTCCGAGTCGACCGAGGTTCAGTGGGTCGCCCGCGAGGATCTGGCGAGGCTGAACATCCATCCTTCGATACAGCTGCGGATCGAGCACGGGTATTCCGAGCGGAGCGAGCCGTACTTCACCTAGTCGCGGCACCTCTAGCTGGTGCGGCGGGCGGTTCTCACGCCGTAGACGACCGCGCCGACGACGATGGCGGCGCCGAGGAGTTGGGCGCCTGGTGAGTCGTCGTACCCGCCGTACACGAATATCGCGACGCCGAGGGCGATGGCGAGAACGGCGGCGAAGGCTGGGAGGTATTTCATGAGGTCTGCCCTCCGGGCGAATCGGTCGGTGCGGAAGGGTCATCGACCCATTCAAGGAGGTCGCCGGGCTGGCAGTCGAGCACCCGGCACATGGCTTCGAGGGTGCTGAAGCGGACTGCTTTGGCCCGGCCGTTTTTCAGGACTGCCACGTTCGCCGGGGTGAGGCCGACGCGTTCGGCGAATTCGCCCACGCTCATTTTGCGTTTGGCCAGTTCGACGTCGATGCGGACCACGATGGGCATCAGATCACCGCTTGCATGTCGGTGCGCAGGGTCGTCGCCTGCCGGAGCAGTGCGCGCATGACCACCATCAGCAGGCCCAGCACGGTGACGGCGATCAGCATCAGGAGCAGCAGCATCGGCATGCCGGGGTCGTCGGCGTTGAAGCCGACCCAGAGGAACACGCCGAGCAGGACCAGCCAGCCCGCGGCGATCGCCCAGACGATCGCGTTCACCCAGATCATGGAGGCCTCGCTGAAGATGCGGTCCTTCTTGACCAGGGTGAGCAGTTTCCAGGTCGAGACGACCACTACTTGGACGCACAGCACCAGGAATACGGCGATGGCGGTCAAGGGCCACCTGAGGTGGGCGTCGTTCGGGGACTCCTTGGCCATGTGTGCGAACTGGCCCGGCAGGGACAGGGTCTGAAACACGACCAGGATCCCGAACAACAGCACGAGGAAGACTCTGAGCGGCGCCACCGCTCGATGTTCAGCCAACATAGATCGACTATCGCTCGCATGCTATCGAATGTCAATAGATCAGCTTGGAGTGGTAGGTAACGGTTCGGGGTATGCCGATGGGCATTCGGACGATCACAGGGGGGTGGTTTTGGGCTGGGTGGGGGATAGCGTTCGGGGGCATGAAGATCTTGCCGTTTGAGGAGTACGCGGCCTCCCTGAATCGGAAGCGGACCTCGGGCGGGGTGGTGTTTCGGGACGAGCGGGGCCGGGTGCTCCTGGTCGAGACGACCTACAAGCAGCCTGCCTGGGAGTTGCCCGGTGGGGCCGCCGATGACGACGAGGCGCCGTGGGCGGCGGCCGCGCGGGAGGTGCGCGAGGAGTTGGGGATTTCGCCGCCGCCGTTGGGGGCACTGCTGGTGGTGGACTACATCCCGGCCGAGGATGTGATGGCCGAGGCGCTGGCGTTCGTGTTCGACGGCGGGGTCATCGGCGACAGCACCTACCGGGCGATCAAGCCGTGTGAGACCGAGATCCGGTCGTTGGGGATGTTCACGCCCGCGGAGGCGCGCGGGCTGGTGAAGCCGCGGCTGGGACGGCGGATCGAGGCGGCCTTGCGGGCCGTCCGCGACGGCCGACCGGTGTTGTGTGAACTGGGGCGTCCGATCGCCGGGTACTGACAGATCGACCCCGCACAGGGTCGCCCATCAGGCGAACCTCGCGCGCGTGCTGGGTATGGCCGCTGGTCGCCCGCACCCGATAGCTCTGGCTGCGCGGGGCGGGCGGTGAGCGGGTCAGAGGATCGTGAGGACGACCGCCCAGATCAGCGCGGCGATCAGGGCCGCGGCCACGCAGATCCGGACGCCCCGCGTGGTCGTGTCCGCGCGGTCGCGGGCGACCCGGTCGAGTACACGCTCGAACTCGTCCGGGCCGATCCGCTCCTGATCGTTGAGACCCAGCGGGGGCAGCATTTACCTGCCCGCTCCCGCGGTGCTGCCCGCGAAGCTGTCCAGGATGGCCTGCTGCGCCGCGGGGGGCAGCGTGTGCAGACCGCTGAGGACGCGGTCACGGCGGCGGCGCTCGGCCCAGCGGACCGGCAGGCCGGGGGTGGGGGTCAGCTGCTGCATGATCGCCGGGAGGCCGACCCGCCTGCTGTCCAGGGTGGCCATCTCGGCTGCGACCAGGGCGGCGTCCTTCTCCTCGCTCATGCCGATCGGGCCTTCGCAGCGGCCGTTGAGGAACTGCTCCACGACCGGCTCGGTGGAGGTCAGCAGGACCTCGCGGGGTCCGAACATGACCAGTTCCCTGCGGAACAGCATGCCGATGTTGTCCGGCACCGTTCGGGCGGTGCCGATGTCGTGGGTGACGATGAGGAACGTCGCGTCGATCTGGGCGTTGAGGTCCACGATCAGCTGGTTGAGCAGCGCCGTGCGGACCGGGTCCAGACCTGAGTCGGGCTCGTCGAAGAGGATGATCTCCGGGTCCAGCACCAGCGCGCGGGCCAGACCGGCTCGCTTGCGCATGCCGCCGGAGATCTCACCGGGGAGCTTGCGCTCCGCGCCGATGAGGCCGACCATCTCCATCTTCTCCATGACGATGCGCCGGATCTCCGCCTCGCCCTTCTTCGTGTGCTCGCGCAGGGGGAAGGCGATGTTGTCGAACAGGTCCATCGAGCCGAACAGGGCGCCGTCCTGGAACAGCACGCCGAACAGCTTGCGGATCTCGTAGAGCTTGCGCTCCGAACAACGGAGGATGTCGGTGCCGTCGATGACGACCCGGCCCTCCTCCGGCTTGATCAGGCCGATCAGCGACTTCAGGAACACCGACTTGCCGGTGCCCGACGGTCCCAGCAGGACGCTGATCTCGCCTGGCGGCAATGTCAGCGACACATCGCGCCAGATGTTCTGCCGCCCGAAAGTCTTGGACAGCCCCTCGACGACTACCTCGACGCCCACCGCACCTCCCGGAGCGACCTATTGCCGCGGTGTCGCGAGAGAGGCGGAGAGGACGGCGGAGGCCGAGTTGGAGCGGCTCACCGCCGCCGTCCTCTTTATACGGACGAGACCCGGTGGCGGTACCAGGCAAGGCCTTCCGAATGCCGGGCCGCTAGGCCCGGTGCCGGAGATACCTCCACAGATGCCTGGTTTGAGCCGAGGTCCACGTCCGGGCTCCTTTGTCCGCATCCTGTTCGGTCCGACGATCACTTTAGACCTCAACAGAACCGACTCGCGAATTCGCGGAAATACGTTCAGATTCAATTACCTGGACAAAACGTTACTTACGTGTGACGGGTCACGCAACCGGCTGGTTCTCGAAAGTGTTGTCACCCAAAAAGACTGCTGTTTTCTTATCACCGGGGTTATGAGCGGGAGCACCGTTTTTGCTTCGGAGCTCCCGCTCATCACCCCCCTGCTAGGCCGAGCAGTTGTTGGACGGCTGGGCGCCTGCGACGCGGTCCTTGATGAACTGGAGCGCATCGGCGTTGCCCTGGTAGACACCGGTGATGTGGTTGGTGTCGTAGGTCTTCCAGGTCAGGTTCACGCCCGCCTTGCAGTAGGTGGTGCGCAGGGTGGACGCCTGGTTGAAGTCCACGATGTCGTCCTTGGACGCGTGGTACTGGAAGACCGGCACCTTGATGGGCATGGTGCCGACCTGGTTCTCGTTGACCCGGTCCAGCCAGGCCTTCGTGGCCAGCGGGTTGGTCTTGAAGTACTCGGAGAGCTTCTTGCCCTTGTAGTTCACGATCAGTTCGACCGTGCAGACCTCGCGGGCCATCCTGGCGAACTGCTCGGTGCCCGCCTCGTTGAGGTAGGTCTCCAGCTTGAGCTCGGGGTATGCGTTGCTCAGACCCAACAACGCGTACGCCAGGAAGCCGAACCCGAACTGTCCGTCCAACTTCAGCGCCACCGAGGCCAAGTTGCCGGGCACGCCACCCGCCACCACGCCCACCAGGTTCAACTCGGGGGCGTACTCGGGCTGAAGCTGACCGGCCCAGGCCGCGGCGCCGCCGCCCTGGGAGTAGCCGCGGAAGAGCACCTTGGCCTTGGGGTCCAGCTTCGTCTCGGGCAGCTTGGTCGCGGCACGGACCACGTCGATCACCGCGTGGCCCTCGGAGCGGCCGGTGACGTAGGTGGTCTTCGGGTCCTGCTTGTAGCCCTCGTAGTCGGTCATGGCGACGGCGTAGCCCGAGTTGACCAGGTCGCTGATGGCGGGCTGCTCGTAGTGCGCGCCGACGCTGAACATCTTCGACGGCGCGCAGCGGAACGCCGGGCCGTGGGTGCCTGCCGCGAAGCTGACGATCGGCACCGTCGCCGGGTCCTTGCCCTTGGGCACCAGGATGGTTCCGGTGACGGCGTTGGGCTGGTTCAGGGCGTCCTTGGAGAGGTACATGACCTCCCAGGCGGTCGCCTTCTGCCGCTGGTAGGGGTCGCCGATCCGGCTCGGGCGCCAGCGGATGACATCACCGGGCGCACCGCCGGGCAGCGGCGAGGGCGGGGTGTAGAAGGAATCGTCATTCGGACCGGGCTCGACGGCGGCTTGCGCTTCCGTGTTTGGCGCCGAATATGCCGTTGCGCCCACCACGGAAACCGCCGCGGTGAGCACCGCGACAACGGGTACGAGGATACGGAAACGTTTGAGTCCAGTCAGCACGCGCACACCGTAAGCAGACGGCGGCCGGCTCACCCAGAAGCGTTTATAAACGTCAACGAGTCTTGTCAGCAATCACCAGAAATTGCCGCGAAGCCGGTTCACCCGGGTGAGTCCCGCGTTACACGTGTCCGTAACGCACCGATCAGCAGAGCAGCACGCAGGGCGGCTTGGTCTTCGTGGTCGGCGGCGGCTGCGTCTGGGTCGGCCGTGGGGTCTGCGGCGGGGGCGGCGGGGCCTGCGTCTTCGTCGCCGAGCGGGGGGCCGAGGAGGACGTCGGCGGATGGTGGGCCGCGCTGTGCGAGGTGGTGGTCGGCTCCGCGGTGGTGGTCTCGGTCGGCGTCAGCGACATCTGCTCGGTGGTGGTCGGCGTCGTCGTTGGGTGGGAGGACTCGGTGCCGCTGAAGCCCAGCGGCTCCGGGGTGACCGGCTTGCGCTCGGTGTCGGTGGTGAGCGCATAGCCGACCGGGATGCCCACGACCACCAGCGCGGCCACCGCGCTGACCTTGGCCAACGTGCGCTTCTTGCGCCGCGGCGGCGGGGCGGCGACCACGGCGATCTCGTCGTCGTCCTCATCCTCGTCCGCCTCGCGCTCGTCCTCGTCGAGGTCGGCGTCGATCACCTCGTCGGTGTCGCCGACGGGCTCCGGCACGAACATCGGCTCCGGCTCGAACCAGGGCTGCGGAAGCTCCTGCTCGTAGTCCTGCTCCTGATCGGCGGCCGCCGCGTATCGCAGGTGCTGGGCGAGCACCGCGAGCTCAAGCTGGTCAGTCGGCGCGTAGAACGGCACCGTCGGAGACTCGTCGGCGGCGTAGACCTCGTACTCGGGCCGCACGTCGGGCAGCTGCCCGTGCATCGCCAGAAGGTCGTGCACGGAGATCCCGGCGGAGTGCCGACCGCGTTCGCCCCCTTGACTATGCACTCATCGCCTCCCACAGCATGGCCCGGGTTTTGTCAACCGACACTCTGTCAGAACGCGGCTGCGCGTGGTTGTAAAACTCCGGTTTCCTCGCACACACAGTGTCCGCTCGTCGTCGAGTAGACGCTCCAACGTCGCATCTAGGCCGGCGGAACACCACTTCGGCGTAGCGCGATAGCCCACCAGAGCCAGTGTTTTAGCATCCCGCTACGGGTTCCCCGAGGGCGGGTACAACCGGATCTGCGCCCTCCTGACAGGCGAGCGTTTCCCACGGCCGCTACTTTCGTCGAGCCGCGCGCCTTCCGGAGCTACTTTGGTCACCCTGGGCCAGGCCCTTCGATCGATGCCTCCGCTCCCCTATCTCGGCAGGCTGGCAGCGACACAGCTGTCCGTGTGGGGAGATCATGAGTTTCAGCCGAGCCACGTTCCTGAAGGGCGCCGCGGCTGCCGGGGTGCTGGCCGGGGTGTCAGCAAGTCCGGCCGCGGCCGGGAACCGGCGACGGCATCGGGGGATCTGCTACAACACCGGCACCTACATCGCGCCGGGTGAGAACACCCGGCCGGTCTGGAGCAACACCCTGATGCGCAAGGAGATCCGGGCGGTCAGCGACGGGCTGCGCTGCAACTCGATCAGCATCTACGGCATGGAGTTGGACCGGCTCAAGGCCACCGCCGACGAGGCGTTGGAGCGGGGGCTGCATGTGTGGCTTCAGCCGCGGCTGACCGATTACTCGCAGCAGGACATCCTCGACCACGAGGCGGAGGCCGCCCGATACGCGGAGAACGCGCGACGCAACGGGGCGCGGATCGACTTCAACATCGGCTGCGAGTTCCTCATGTTCACGCCAGGGATCGTGCCCGGCGACCACTGGTACGAGCGGTTCAAGAACCTGATGGAGGGCAAGGTCGACATGCCCGCGGCCATGCGGAGGTTTCAGGAGTACCTGCCCAAGGCCGTCAAGGTGGGCCGGGCCAACTTCCGCGGCAGGCTGGCCTACGGTGCCTCGCACGCCGAACCGGTGGACTGGAACCTGCTGGACTTCGTGAGCCCCGACTACTACTCCTACCACAAGGAGGACTCGGGATACCTGCGTGAGCTGGCCGAGTTCCGCAAGTGGGGGAAGCCGATCGTGATCTGCGAGTTCGGCTCCTGCACCTTCGAGGGCGCTCCGGAGAAGGGCGGGTTGGGCTTCACCGTCGTCGACTGGGAGGCGACGCCGCCGGTGGTCGTCGGCGACTGGGTGCGCAGCGAGCGGACGCAGGCCGAGCACGTCACCCGCATGCTGGGCATCTTCGACCGGGCGGGCGTCTACGCGGCCAACGTCTTCGAGTTCATCAGCGTGGACAGCCCGCATTCGACGGAGTGGGAGTACGACTACGACCTGGCGAGCTTCGCCGCGGTGAAGACGATCCGCCAGGAGCACCAAGACCCGCTGTCGCCGTACCGGTGGGAGCCCAAGGAGGTGTTCGGCGCCATCGCGGCGTACAACCGGCGCTAGCGGAGCAGTTCGGAGACCGTTACGAAGCGGTAGCCGCGCTCGCGCAGCCGGTCGATCATCGGGCCGATCGCCTCGCGGGTCTGCTCGCGGCCCCGGTACATGGGGTGCAGCAGGATGATCGAGCCGGGCCGCACGGTGTCGACGGTGTGCGCGACGATCTTCGCGGCGTCGGAGTCGACGTCGGGGTGGGTGTTGGGCTCGACATCCCACATGACGGTCTTGCGCTGGTGTTGGTCGAGGTAGCGGGGCAGGGCGATCAGCTTCTTGCCGTTGGGCGGGCGGAAGGTGATCTCGCCGCGGTAGCCGGTGGCGCGGATCAGGGCGTCGGTCCGCTCCACCTCCTCGGCGGCGAATCTCGGCGTCACGAACATCATGCGCTGGTGGGAGTAGGTGTGGTTGCCCAGCTCGTGACCGGCCTCGGCGAGCGCCCGGCCCAGTTCAGGGTGCTTCGTGAGCTCCTCGCCGATGACGTAGAAGGTCGCGCGGACGTCTTTGGCGCGCAGGGTGTCGAGCACGGCGGCGGTTCCATCCGGGTCGGGGCCGTCGTCGAAGGTCAGCGCCACGACCTTCTCGGCGGTGTCCACCCGCGCGGTCAAGCCGCCGTAGAACTGGAAGGTGCGTGAACTCGCCAGCGTCAACAGGCCGTATCCGGCGAGCGGCAGGGCGAGGACGACGATCACGGCGGCGATCAGCCACCTGCGGGTGCGCCGGGAGAGACGTGGCATGCGCACAGTCTCTCCCGGCGTTCACCTCAGCCGGTCATCAGCACGGCTCGTTGCCCGGCGGCACCGCACGTCAACGCATTGGTGGAGGTACTGGAATATCGGCCTCGCCAAAGTTGAGCGCTGAGGCGTTGCATGGCCTCCCCTGGGGTGGGTAGCCGAGGAGAGGACTGCGACAGAGGTGAAGGAGGCACAACGTCGATGACTGCGTCGACTGAGGCCGGTCACGTCACCGGCACGAAGGACAAGAACTACAACATCATCTGGTTCGTCGAAGCCTGTCTGAGCAACGCGCTGCGCCTGGAGACCTACATCCAGGACGCCGAGCGCGATGGCGACGCCGAGTTGGCGGACTTCTTCCGCAAGGCCCAGGCCGAGAGCCGCAAGGGCGCCGAGCAGGGCAAGGGCCTTCTCCGCGCACGGCTCCAGTAGGCCGTCACCGCAGAGGGTTGAGTGCGGCACCTGGTCCGAGTCCAGGTGCCGCACTCATTTTTGTCGGGGACTCAGCCGATCTGTGGGTTGTCGACGGCCCAGTACCAGTTGTTGTCGCCGTTGGCCAGCGTCCAGCGGACGACCAGGCTGCGGGCGCCGGAGGGGACGTTCACGGTGAGGCGTTCCTGTTTGGCGATGGCGTTGCCCGTGTAGGTCAGGACGGTGGTCTGGGCGCCGCCGTCGAAGGAGACGGTGACGGTGGCGGTTTCGGAGCCTTCCTTGAGGTAGTGGGAGCCGAAGCCGATCGTGGCCGTGGACTTGCCGGTCACGTCGCGGGTGGGCGAGGTCAAGGTGCTGGTGAACGTACCGCTGAAGGACTTGTCGGCCCACTCGTCGGAGTCGGCGACGGCGAAGACGCCGCGGGCCCGGACGTTGCTCTCCCGCTGCTGGTCGCGTTGGGTCTTGGTCCAGAAGTCGTCGTTGGTCAGCGTCCAGCCGCGCCATTCGGTCATCCCGCCGGTGCCCATGCGCGCGTTGTCGATGCTCCATCCCGACGGGGTGGATTTGGTCCAGCCCACCACGCCCGCCGGGATGCCGGTCTCGTCCACTCTGGACTTCAGGGCGCCTGCCATGGTGTCCAGCGGGTCGGGTGACGCGGTGCCGAGGACTTGGCCGTCGAGGTCGGCGCTGACCCCGAAGTGGGACAGCACGGTGGTGGCGATGTCGGTGTTTTTGGGCTTCACGGTCGGGGTCTCGTGGGGCACACCGGGGCCGGTCTGGATGATGAACGAGGAACGCTCGGGCGGGGTGCTGCCCCCGTGCCCACCGGCCGGGGTGTGGCCGTGGTCGGTGGAGACGATGAACGTCCAGGTCTCGTTGGCGTAGGTCGGCCGGGACTTGATGGCGTCGATGACCTTGCCGATGTTCTGGTCGGTGTGCTCGATCGCGGGCCGGTAGCAGGAGCCCGCGGTGCCGCAGTTGTGGCCCGCGATGTCGACCTCGCCGAAGTACACGAAGGACGCGTCGGGACCGGTGGTGCGCAGGTGGTCGGCCGCTTTGGTGGCGATGGTGCGGTCGGCCTCCTCGTAGCCGGGGGCGTCGCTGACCGTTTCCTTCTTGTCGATGCGGTCACTGAAGATGGCCTGGCCCGCGCTGTTGGTGGTCAGCGGGGACCAGTCGGCGATGGCGTAGGTGGACAGCGCGCTGTTGGCGCTCTCCAGGCGGGTCAGGAAGTCGGGGTAGCTGGACAGGTTGGTGCTCGAACCCCAGTTGTTGCTGGTGACTTTGTGCTTGTCGGGCCAGACGCCGGTGGCGATGGTGGCCCAGCCGGGGCCGGACAGGGTGGGCGCCATCGGCGGGGCGTAGAGCCAGGTGGTGCTGGAGCGGCCGGAGCCGATCAGGGCGTCGAGAGTCGGGGTGTTGGCAGGGGCGATCTGGTCGAAGTTGAGGCCGTCGATGCCGAAGACGACCACCTTCTTCACGGGGGCGGCGGAGGTGGCGGGGAGGTTGGCCGCGGTGAGCAGCGCGGCCGCGGCCAGGGTGCTGATCAACGCGAGCTTCCGGGACGGAAACTTCATCCTGTATTCCTTTGGGAGGGTGTGCAGGACTAGCCGCCGATACGGCGGCGGACCAGCGCGGACAGCTGGTCGACTGCGATGACCAGGACGAGCACCACGAGGATGTGGGTGACCATCTGGTCGAAACGGAACAGCTTGATGGACTGGTTGATCAGGAAGCCGATGCCGCCCGCGCCGACCAGGCCAAGCACCAGCGAGGACCGCACGTTGACGTCCAGGCGGTACAGCAGCAGGCCGGTGAGCTGCGGCAGCACCGTGGGCAGCACGGCGTTGGCGGCGACTTGGATGGTGGAGGCGCCGCCGACGCGCAGCGCGTCGCGTGGGCCGGGGTCGCTGTCCTCCATGGCCTCCGCCCACAGCTTGCCCATCACCCCGGTGTTGTGGAACACCAGCGCCAGCACACCGGCGAACGGGCCGAGGCCGACGGCGGTCACGAAGATCAACGCGAAGACCACGTCGGGCACCGAGCGCAGGAAGGACAGCAGCGACCGGGCGAACTGGTAGGTGACGGCACCGGGCGCGGTGGGCCGGGCGGCCAGCAGGGCCAGCACGATCGCGAAGGGCACCGAGAAGGTGGTGCCGAGCAGTCCGATGTAGAGGGTGACGAGCGCGGCCTCCAGGCTGGGGGCCAGCACGGTGTCCCGGGTCAGATCCGGCGGCAGGGCCTGGGTGAGGAAGTCGGCCATCCCCCGCCAGCCCTCCACCAGGGCGGCGGGTGAGAACTCCGTGGCATCCCAGGCCAGCACGTGGACCGCGACCACCGCGACGATCAGCCCGAACTGCCAGGCCGCGAGGCGGTGGCGTCGCGGCGGCGCGAGGGTGCTCATGCGGGGCCTCCCGGCACATACAGGGCGTCGATTCGGGCCGGGTCGAGGTCGTCGGGCGCTGCGTCGATGGCGACGCGACCGTGCAGCAGGCCGATGATGCGGTCGGCGTAGCGGCGGGCCAACTGCGGCTGGTGCAGCACGGCCGCCACCGCCAGGCCCTCGCGGGCGAGTTCGGCGAGCAGCGCGACGACCTGCTCGGCCGCGCTGGGGTCCAATGCCGACACCGGCTCGTCGGCCAGCAGCACCTTCGCGCGCTGGCACAAGGCCCGCGCGATGGCCACGCGCTGCTGCTGGCCACCGGACAGCCGCCCGGCCCGCTCGGCGGCCCGGTCGGCGAGGCCCACCCGGTCGAGGCAGGCCATCGCCTCGGCGCGCAGGGCGGGCGGGAACAGCAGCGGGCTCAGCGAGCGGTGCAGGGGCAGCCTGCCCAGCGCTCCCGCGCAGACGTTGTCCAACACGGTGCGCCTGCGCACCAGGTGGATGTGCTGGAACACCATGGCGGCGCGGCCCTGCACGCGGATCTCGCCGGCGTCCGGGGTCTCCAGGCCCACCACGCAGCGCAGCGCGGTGGACTTGCCGGACCCGTTGGCGCCCAGCAGGGTGACGAATTCGCCGGGACGCACTGTCAGGTCGAAGCCCGCCAGCGCCTGTCGGGTGCCGAAGGCCTTGTGCAGCCCGCGGATTTCCAGCGGTGCGGTGTCCAGCTCGGACGCCGGCATCAGACGTCCTTCTCGGTGAGGCCGAGGGTGGTGGCCAGGTCGAACAGCGGGCGGTAGGTGTCGCGGGTGACGGTCACCATCGGGCCGGGCGGTTCGACGTCGAGCAGCGCGCCGACCTTGGCGACATCGGCGGGCGGCAGGCCGAGCAGCGCGTCGCGGACCTTGTTCTTGAACTCCTCCGGTAGCCCGCCGCGCACGGTGATCGGGTCGTTCGGGATCGGGTCGGAAGCCCAGATCTTGCGGAACTTCGTCGGGTCGAAGCTGCCCGCGGCCTGGGCGGTGGCCAACTGCTGGGTGTTGATCTCGGCGGCCTCGACCTTGCCGTTGGTCAACGCCAGCAGCGCCTCCGGGTGGCCGCCCGCGTAGTCGAGCTTGACGTCCTTCTCCTCGATGCCCGCCTTCTTCAGCGCGAACCGCGGCAGCGCGTCGCCGGAGGTGGAACCGGGGCTGGACAGCGCGAGCGACTTGCCGCGCAGGTCGGTCACCGACCGGATGGGTGAGTCGGCGGGCACCCAGATGCCCGCGGTGTAGGTGGTGAGCTTGCCTTCGGCGTCGGCGAAGGAGGCGACCGGTTGGGCGTCGGCCTTGGTGCTGGCGAAGACGTAGCCGAGCGGGCCGAACTGGGCCAGTTCAAGCTGGTTGTTGCGCATGGCGAGCACCTCGGCCGAGTAGTCCTCCACGACCTTCAGCTCGACGGGGCACCCCAGCTTCTTCTCCAGCGCCCCGGCCAGCACCTGGTAGGCGGGGGTCAGCTTGGCGGGGTCCTCGTACGGCTCGACGCCGAAGCGCACCTTGCCGTCGGGACAGCCGCCCGCGTCGGCTGTTCCACCCCCGCCGCAGGCGGTGAGCGCGAGACAGAGCAGGGACACGGCGGCGAGTGCGGTCTTGATACGCATGGCGAAGCTCCAGGGGTGTGGCGGGTGTCAGGTCAGGAGGTCGTCGAGGACCCGCGGCGCGAGGCCGAGGGCGGTGGTCATGCCGATGCCCGAGGTCACGGACACGGCCCGGACCCCGTCGGCGGGCGTCGCGGTGAGGAAGGGCTGCGGGGCGGAGGCATAGATGCCGCGCCAGCGTTCGCGGACGGTGAGAGCCGGGACGCCGAGCAGGCGAGCGGTCTCGGCGAGCACCAGTTCGTCTAGGCGCTCTGGCCGGAACGGCGCCAGCGTCCGTCCATAGTGGTGGGTGTCGCCGATGATCAGGTCGCCGTTCGGGGCCTGGGTGAACATCAGGTTCAGGCCCGCGTCGACCAACTCGGCGTGGTTCTGCTCGAGTCGCCCGCGGAGAGCGGTCAGGGTCGGGCTGACGCCGAAGCCCTCGTAGCGCAGCATCGAGAAGCCGGTGAGCACGGCGGGCTCGATGTCGCGGGCGTGCGGGGCGGCGACCCGGAGCATGCTCAGTTCGCAGCGCCGGACCCCGGCCTTTTCGGCGAGGTCGGGGAAGTGCCGGTCGACATCGTGGCCCGCGGCGAGCACGATGCGCTCGGCGCGGATGGTGCCGCGGCTGGTGACGACGGTGCCGGGTTCGATCAGGTGCGCGGTGGTGGCCCAGTGGAAGCGCACTCCCCGTTCCGCCAGCCACTCCGCGATGGTGCGCACCGCGCTGCGGGGGTCGACGCGGACGTCCAGTGGCAGCCACGCGCCGCCCACCACCCCGTCGGCGACGGGGACACGGTCGGCGACCTGCGCGGCGTCCAGCAGGACGGCGTGGCCGTCGCGGGCGGCGGCGAACTCGGACAACACGGCGTACTCGTCGTCGGCGCGGGCCGCCACCACGGTGCCGCCCTCGCGCAGCCACAGACCGGTCTCCTTGGCCAGCCGCAGCCAACGCCCCCGGGCGGCCAGCGCGTACTCCAAGGCCGGGCCGGCCTGGGCCGTGAAGCATCCGTGGCCGAAGTTGCGGACCGAAGCGCCGACGGCGTGGTCGTCGCGTTCCACCACCACGACCGACAGGCCGCGTTCCACCGCCTCGTAGGCGTGGGCGAGACCGACGATGCCCGCTCCGACCACCACCAGATCGGCGGTGTCGAGCGGACCGAAAGAACTTGTCATGACAAGAACGATGTAAGCCGTGTATACCGACTGTCAACCAGAGCCGCAGACAGCCAGCCCCTGTTCACTTCTGGTTCATTTTCGCTGTTCAAGCCGTTACCAGCAAACTTGGCAGTCGAGGCAGAACCTGTATAGTCAGGTTTTGTGCAAGAGCCGCTGCATGAACGTATCGCCGCCGATGTGCGGGCCAGGATCTCCTCGGGTGAGCTGCCGACGGGTGCTGCCGTGCCCTCGGAGTCCCAGCTCTGCGCGCAGTGGGACGCCTCGCGCGGACCCGTTCGCCAGGCGCTGGCCGCGTTGCGCGCCGAGGGGCTGATCGGGGGCGGGCGCGGGAAGCCGCCGGTGGTGTTGCGGCAGGCTCTGAGCCAGCCGTTCGAAACGTTCCTGTCCTTCAGCAGCTGGGTCGCGGGCATGGGCCGGGTGCCCGGTCAGCGCACCCTGGAGGTCGCCCGCAGGCCCGCCTCCGCCGAGATCGCGGGCGCGCTGGACCTGGAGGAGGGCACGCCGGTCGTGCAGCTGCTGCGGCTGCGGCTGATCGACGACCGGCCGACCATGATCGAGCGGACCACGTTCATCGAGTCCGTCGGCAGGCTGCTGTTCGACTTCGACTGCGACTCCGGTTCGATCTACGCCCACCTCGCCGAGCAGGGCGTGGACATCCGCACTGCCCGCCACCTCATCGACGCGGTGGCCGCCGACCCGACCGACAGCGAACTGCTGGAGATCCCGGCTGGTGCGCCGCTGCTGCGGGAGCGGCGGCGGGCAACCAGCGTCAGCGGTGAGCCGGTCGAGTACTCCGACGACCGCTACCGCCCCGACCTGGCGAGCTTCAGCATCGAGAACGCCCAGCAGTCCCGGCCCGCGCTGGTGCGCAACTGGCAGCCGGGCACCACGAGAAGGAAGACCGCCTCATGATCGAACTCGTCGTGTTGGACATGGCGGGCACCACCATCGAGGAGCACCAGGCCGTCTACGCGGCGCTCGCGGACGCCGTGACGGCCGCGGGCGGCTCCCCGACGGCCGAGGACATCTCGCGGTGGATGGGCGCGGACAAGCGGGAGGCGATCAGCGCGCTGCTCGGCGACCCTGAACCGTCCACTGTGGAATCGATCTATGTGGACTTCCGGGGCAGGCTGGCCGCCGCTTACGACACCACTCCCCCGGTCCCGCTGCCCGGTGTGCCGGAAGCGCTGGCCAAGTTGCGGGCCGCGGGGGTGAAGGTCGCGCTCACCACCGGTTTCGACCGCGAGGTCACCGACGACCTGCTGGCCAGGATCGGCTGGGATGCCGGTGTCCTGGACGCCAGCCTCTGCGTGGACGACGTGCCCGCGGGCAGGCCCGCGCCGTACATGATCTTCCGCGCGATGGAGGCGACCGGCACGACCGACGTGTCGAAGGTGCTGGTCGCGGGCGACACCACTCGCGACCTCCAGGCGGGAACGAACGCGGGCGCCGCCATGGTCGTCGGAGTGCTCACCGGCGGACAGTCCGCGGAGACGCTGGGGCGTTCGCCGCACACCCATCTGCTGCCCTCGGTCGCGGAACTGCCCGCCCTGGTACTGCGGTAGGGTGTGGCTTCCGATCCGATCGAGGAGGTGAGACCCATCAACGCCATGTCAGGCCGGGTGCGCTCACCTCGCGGATTCCCGCGCGGTTGATGCGGGAGGGCGCCCTCTTGCGAAAGGCGCTCGCCATTACCGCTTCACCTGTCGCTTCCGTTTTTTCCGCTGTCGCCGCGCGGCTGCGTGCCGCGGGCTGCGTGTTCGCCGAGGACGAGGCGCTGCTGCTCCTCGAAGCCACCTCCGACACCGCCGAACTCGACGACCTGGTGGCCCGGCGTATCGCCGGGACGCCGCTGGAACACGTGCTGGGCTGGGCCGAGTTCTGCGGGCTGCGGGTCGCGGTGGACCCCGGCGTCTTCGTGCCCCGCCGCCGCACCGAATTCCTCGCCCGGCACGCCGCCATCCTGGCCCGGCAGGGCGCCGTGGTGGTCGATCTGTGCTGTGGTTCCGGCGCGGTCGGCGCCGCGCTGCTGGCCGCCCGGCAGGTCACGCTGCACGCGGTGGACATCGACCCCGCCGCGGTGCGGTGCGCGCGGCGCAACCTGGGCAAGCACCCCGTGCACGAAGGCGACCTGTACGAGCCGCTGCCCGCCGAACTGCGCGGACGGGTCGACGTGTTGGTCGCCAACGCGCCCTATGTGCCGTCCGAGGCGATCTGCCTGCTCCCGCCGGAGGCCCGGCTGTACGAGCCGCTGGTCGCCCTCGACGGCGGCCCAGACGGCCTGGACGTGCAGCGCAGGGTGTCCGCGGCGGCGACGACGTGGCTGGCGCCCGGCGGTCACCTGCTGGTGGAGACCAGCGAACACCAGGCGCCGCTGACCGCCGCCGTGTTCGCGGGCGACGGCCTCGTCCCTCAGCTGGTCAGCTACGGCGACGCGACGATCGTCATCGGCACCTGGTCGTGATCAGGTGTGCTGCAGGCACTTCTGCATGCTGGCCAGCAGCTGTTCGGCGTCCACCGGCTTGGTCACGTAGTAGTTGGCTCCCGAGGACAGGCTCTTCTCCCGGTCGCCCTGCATGGCCTTGGCGGTGACGGCGATGATCGGGATGGCGGCGAAGCGCGGCATATCGCGGATCGCCGCCGTCGTGGCGTAGCCGTCCATATCGGGCATCATCACGTCCATCAGGATCAGGTCGATGTCCGGGTTCTCCTGGAGCACCTGGATGCCCTTGCGGCCGTTGGGCGCGTGCAGGGCCGTCATGCCGTGCAGCTCGAGGATGCCGTTGATGGCGTAGACGTTGCGGTCGTCATCGTCGACGACCAGCACCTTGCGGCCGCTCAGCCCGGTGTAGACGGTCGGAGCGGCTTCGACCGCCGCGGGCGGGCGAGTGCGCGCGTCATGCTCGCCGGACAACTGCAGCAACAGGTGTTCCCGCACCGCGTCCAGGGTGGGCAGGACATCGGTTCTGGCCTGGATCAGGCGCTCGGAGGCGAGGTTCAGCTTGCGCACGGGGTGCACCAGCACCGGCAGGCCTTGCAGCTCCTCCTGCTCGGCGGCCTGGTCCAGGAACGCCACCGCACCGTCGCCCGCGAGGCTGGCGTCCACGACCACGCAGTGATGCGGCTGGGCCAGCAGCTCCTGCATGGCCTGGGCGGGCGAACCCGCCGTGAAGATGCGGATCGGCCCGTCCCGGTCGGGTAGCTCGCTCGCGGCGGTGCGGGCCAGCAGCGTGAGCAGGCCGCCCGCCTGGTCCTCCAGCACCAGCAGCCTGCGCACCGGGCTGCGCTGTGCCGAGGGCAGTTCCGGCAATATGCCGGGCCGCTCGACGTCCATTGTGGACACCGGGAGGTACAGGGTGAACGTGCTGCCGTGGCCCAGCTTGCTCTGCGCGCGGATTTCACCCTGGAGCAGCCAGGCCACCTCGCGGCTGATGGACAGGCCGAGGCCGGTGCCGCCGTACTTGCGGCTGGTGGTGCCGTCGGCCTGCTGGAAGGCGCCGAAGATGGCGTCCAGGTTGTCCTCGTCGATGCCGATCCCGGTGTCCACCACCGAGAACGCGACGGTGGGGCCGTGCGCGAGTTCCACCTCGGAGGACACGTGCACCCGAAGCTCCACATTGCCGCGTTCGGTGAACTTCACCGCGTTGGACAGCAGGTTGCGGAGCACCTGCCGGACCCGCTGCTGGTCGGCGAAGAGCTTGCGCGGCACGTCCTCGGCGGTGGTGACCCGGAACTCCAGGCCCTTCTCCGCGGTGAGCGGCTGGAAGGTCGACCCCAGGTCGTCGAGCAGGCTCCGCAGCGAGAACCACTCGGGGTTGATGTCCATCTTGCCCGCCTCGACCTTGGACAGGTCCAGGATGTCGTTGATCAGCTGAAGCAGGTCCGAACCCGCGGAGTGGATCACGTTGGCGTACTCGACCTGCTTGGGCGTGAGGTTGCCGCCAGGGTTCTGGGCCAGCAGCCGCGCCAGGATCAGCAGGCTGTTGAGCGGGGTGCGCAGCTCGTGGGACATGTTGGCCAGGAACTCGGACTTGTACTTCGAGGCCAGCGCCAGCTGCTGGGCGCGTTCCTCGATCTCCTGGCGGGCCTGTTCGATCTCGAAGTTCTTGATCTCGATATCGCGGTTCTGCCTGGCCAGCAGCGCCGCCTTGTCCGCGAGTTCGGCGTTGGAGGTCTGCAGCTTCTCCTGCTGGGCCTGAAGCTCCTCCGACCGAGTCTGGAGTTCGGAGGCCAGCCGCTGCGACTCGTCAAGCAACGCGTCGGTGCGGGCGTTGGCGATGATGGTGTTGACGTTGACGCCGATGGTCTCCATCAGTTGCTCCAGGAAGTCCTGGTGCACCTGGGTGAACTGGTTGAACGAGGCCAGTTCGATGGCGCCGAGCACCTGGTCCTCGAACAGGATCGGCAGCACGATCAGGTTCGCGGGCGAGGCCTCGCCGAGACCGGAGGAGATCTTGACGTAGTCCGGCGGAGTGCGGTCGACCACGATGGGCTTCTTGGTGCGGCCGACCTGCCCGACCAGCGACTGGCCGATGTTGAACTCGATGTCGTCACGGCCGTCGAGACCGCCGTAGCAGGCCAGCAGCCGCAGCTTGTTGTCGCTGGTCAGGAAGAACGCGCCGTACTGGGCGCGGACCATCGGCACCAGCTCATCCATGATCAGCTCGGCCACGGCGCGCAGATCGCGGTGGCCCTGCATGAGGCCCGAGAGCCGGGCCAGGTTGGTCTTGAGCCAGTCCTGCTCCTGGTTGGCCATCGTGGTCTCGCGCAGGGACTGCACCATCGAGTTGATGTTGTCCTTGAGCTCGGCCACCTCGCCCTGGGCCTCCACCGAGATGGAGCGGGTCAGGTCGCCGGTGGCGACCGCGCTGGTGACCTCGGCGATCGCGCGCACCTGCCGGGTCAGGTTGCCCGCCAGTTCGTTGACGTTCTCGGTCAGCCGCTTCCAGGTGCCGGAGACGCCCTCGACCTCGGCCTGGCCGCCCAGCCGTCCCTCCCGGCCCACCTCGCGGGCCACGCGGGTGACCTCGGCGGCGAAGGCGGACAGGGTGTCGACCATCGTGTTGATGGTGGTCTTGAGCTCCAGGATCTCGCCGCTGGCGTGCACGTCGATCTTCTTGGACAGGTCGCCGCGGGCCACCGCGGTCGTCACCAGCGCGATGTTGCGGACCTGCGCGGTCAGGTTGTTGGCCATCGAGTTGACGACCTCGGTGAGGTCCTTCCAGATGCCCGCGACGTTGGGCACGATGGCCTGGCCGCCCAGCCGTCCCTCGGTGCCGACCTCGCGGCCGACCCTGGTCACCTCGCCCGCGAACGAGTCCAGGGTCTCGACCATCGTGTTGATGGTCTGCGCCAGCGCGGCGACCTCGCCCCTGGCCTCGATGATGATCTTCTTCTGGGACAGATCGCCCTTGGCGACGCCGGTGGCCACCGCGTAGATCGAGCGGACCTGGCTGGTCAGGTTGCCTGCCATCACGTTCACGCTGTCGGTGAGGTCCTTCCACACCCCCGACACGCCCGGCACGATGGCCTGGCCACCCAGCTTGCCCTCGGTGCCCACCTCGCGGGACACGCGGGTGACCTCGTCGGCGAAGCCGGAGAGCTGGTCGACCATCGTGTTGATGGTCTCCTTCAGCTCGAGGATCTCGCCGCGGGCGTCCACCCGGATCTTCTGCGACAGGTCGCCCTTGGCGACCGCGGTGGTGACCTCGGCGATGGAGCGCACCTGGTCGGTCAGGTTGTCGGCCATCACGTTCACCGATTCGGTGAGCGCCTTCCAGGTGCCGGACACGCCCTGGACGTCGGCTTGGCCGCCCAGCCTGCCCTCGGTGCCCACCTCGCGGGCGACCCTGGTCACCTCGCCCGCGAAACCGGAGAGGCGCTCGACCATGGTGTTGATGGTGTTCTTCAGCTCCAGGATCTCCCCGCGGGCATCCACCCGGATCTTCTGCGACAGATCACCCTCGGCGACCGCGGTGGCCACCTCGGCGATGGAGCGCACCTGGACGGTCAGGTTGCCCGCCATCGAGTTCACCGATTCGGTGAGGTCCCGCCAGGTGCCGCCGACACCGGGCACCTGCGCCTGGCCGCCGAGGATGCCGTCGGTGCCCACCTCGCGCGCCATGCGGGTGACCTCGTCGGCGAACGCCGACAGCTGGTCGACCATGGTGTTGATGGTGTTCTTCAGCTCCAGGATCTCCCCGCGGGCGTCCACGGTGATCTTCTGCGACAGATCGCCCTTGGCGACCGCGGTGGTGACCTGGGCGATGTTGCGGACCTGGCTGGTCAGGTTGCCCGCCATGAAGTTCACCGAGGTGGTGAGGTCCTTCCAGGTGCCGGACACGCCGGGGACCTCTGCCTGGCCGCCCAGGATGCCCTCGGTGCCGACCTCGCGGGCCACGCGGGTGACCTCGTCGGCGAACGCGGAAAGCTGGTCGACCATCGTGTTGATGGTGTCCTTGAGCTCGGCGACCTCTCCCCTGGCCTCCACCGAGATGGCCTTGGTCAGGTCGCCGCCCGCGACCGCGGTGGCGACCTGGGCGATATCGCGGACCTGGCCGGTGAGGTTGCCCGCCATCGCGTTCACCGAATCGGTGAGATCTTTCCAGGTGCCGGAAACCCCGGGGACCTTCGCCTGGCCGCCGAGTTTGCCCTCGGTGCCCACTTCGCGGGCCACCCTGGTCACCTCGGAGGTGAACAGGGCAAGCTGGTCCACCATGCCGTTGAAGACGGTCGCGATCTTGTCCACGAGCTCGTCGCCAACCTGCGGAAGCCGGGTGCCGAAGTCCCCGTCGCGCACCGCGGTGAGGCCCGCGAGCAGCTGTTGCAGGCCCGAATCGTCCAGCGCTCTGTCGCCGGCCGGGCCGGCCTTCCGGACCGGGGTTTTCTCGCCACTCACCACGAGCACACTTCCCCTCACGCGCCCGCGCGCGCTCTTCCGTCAGAGTTGCCTGGAGGCAACTATTTCATCGCTGCCGCTCCACGGCCACGACACGGGCTCCCGCACCAGCCATCTGGCGGCTACATCGCCCAGCGGGGGCTCTTACACTGCGCCATGCTCGTCACGTAATAAATCAAGGCAGAACGAGACCACGAGTGGATGACCAGCAGCCCACCGAGCCACCCGCCGACGCTGTGGGGCGGCTGGCCGACGTCGTGGCCAGGCAGGAACAAGAGCTGGAGCGGCTGCGAGCCCGCGACCTGGAGCGCGAAGCGGTCTCGGTGGCCAGGGGTGTGCTCATCGGCCAGCTGGGGTGTACCGCGGCCCAGGCCACCCAGCACCTGAGGCAGCTGTCGGCCGGGGCTAGCGTGTCGGCTGCGGAGTTCGCCGCCGACGTGATCGCCCAGGCGGGTGGCCTTGACGTGACGATCCCGACCACGACCGAAGGCGCGGACAACCGTCGGTTGCGGCTGGTGGAGACGGTGGCCGAGCTACCAGCCGATGGTGCCGAGTTCGCCAAGGCGGTGCTCGACGAGGTGCTCGCCGACCTCGGCGTGGTCGGCGTGATCCTGTGGACGCTGGTACCAGACGGGTCGCTGCGGCTGATCGGCCAGAGCGGCCTGACCAGCGGTGAGGCCGAGCGGTGGCGGTTCATTCCCGCCGACTTGGACACTCTGGCGCAGCGCACGCTGCGAGAGGACCGGGCGCACTGGATCGCCACCGGCACCGACGAGCCCAGGGCGGTGCCGGTGATCAGCCGCTGGCGCCGCGGGGCCCGCGCGGTGCTGCCGCTGCGGGGCGGCAGGCAGGCGGTCGGCGCGATGGAGATCTTCTGGCCGGGTTCGCAGGACTTCCCGCTGGGGTTGCGCCGCCAACTCAGCGGTCTGGCGCACGCCGCGGGCCAACTGCTGGCCGGCGATGACGACACGCCGGAGACCCGCAACTTCTGGGTCGGCGACCTGCTCGACGGCATCCTCTACAACGGGCTGGCCGCCTACCCGGTGCGGGACAGCCACGGCACGATCATCGACTTCGAGATCGACTTCGCCACCGCGAACCTGGTGGACCCGACGGGCCGGGTGGGTTCCGACCTGGTCGGGCGGCGCCTGCTGCAGGTGTATCCGCTGATGAGCGCCGAGGACGGGCTGTTCGACCGGGCGGTGGAGGTGCTGCGCTCGGGCACCACGTACCGGACGGAGCGGCTGCACACCCGGTGCCTGTCCGGGCCGGACGCCAAGCCGAGGGTGGTCAGCGTCGGCATCTCCCGCTGGTTGGACGGGGTGCTGCTGCGCTGGCGGGTCACCGACGACCTGGACACCGTGATGTCGCTGCTGGACACCGTGGGTCGGATGGGCCACATCGGCGGCTTCGAGCAGAACCTCGTCAACGGCTCGGTCACCTGGACCGAGCAGGCCTTCCGGCTGTTCGGTCTGACCGCGGCGAGCCAGGGCCTCGGGGTGGACGAGGTGCGGTCGCTGGTGCACCCGGCGGACCTGCCCGCCTTCCGCCGTTTCCGGGACCAACTGCTGGACGGGGGGCGGGCGGCGGGTGCGACGTTCCGGATCCTGCGCGAGGACGGCGCGATCCGGCAGATGCGTGCGTTCGCCGAGCCGGACGTCAGCCCGATCGGCAACGTCATCGCGCTGCGCGGCACGTATCAGGACATCTCGGGGCAGTACCACACCGAGGTGGCGCTGGAGGCGACTCAGGACCAACTGGCCAGCACCGAGCAGCGGGCGCTGGAGCAGTACCAGGTGGCCCGGCAGCTTCAGCACGCGATCCTGCCGGGCACGGAGGGCCCGATCACGGCGGGCGGCCTGCGGATCGCCGTGCGGTACCGGCCCGCGGAGAAGGAGCACAAGGTCGGCGGCGACTGGTACGACGCGGCGATGCTGCCCAGCGGCCACGTCCTGCTCGTGGTCGGCGACGTCGCGGGCCACGGCATCAGCGCCACCACCGGGATGGTGGCGCTGCGCAACTCGCTGCGCGGCCTGTCGATCACCGGCGCCCCACCCGCCCGACTGATGTCGTGGCTGAATACGACCGTGCTGCACCTGACGAAGAACACCACCGCGACCGCGATCTGCGGCCTGTACGACCCTCGCGAACGGATGCTGCGCTGGTCGCGGGCGGGGCACCTGCCGCCCGTCCTGGTCCGCAAGGGACAGGGCGAGTTCCTGCCGCTGCCCGAGGGCATCCTGCTCGGCGCGGACCCCGCGGCGGCGTACGAGGAGGCGACGCAGAAGCTCGAGCCGGGCGACACGGTGGTGCTGTTCACCGACGGGCTGATCGAGCGGCGCGACACCGACCTGGACGAAAGCCTGCGGCAACTGGTGCGCAACGCCAGCACCCCGGTGGACGATGTGGAGGGCTACACGGACCGGCTGCTGAGCACGGGGACGGCGAACACCGACGACGACATCTGCGTGGTGACCATCCACGTGCCCGACTAGGCGCGGTGACGCGGCAGCACGGACCACACCGTCTTCCCACCGGGGTGTGAACGCACCCCCCAATCGGTGGAAAGGTTGTCCACGATCAGGATGCCCCGACCGCCGGTGCGCGTGGCCGAGGGCGGCCGAAGCTCGGGCGGCGCCGGATCACCGTCGGTGACCTCGACGCGGATCTGACCGTTCACCCGCCGGAGTTCCAGCCGCTGTGGGCTCGCGGTGTGCACGTAGGCGTTGGTAACCAGCTCGGCGACCACGAGCTGGACGTCGAAGAGGCTGTCGTCGTCGATGGTGTCGGAGAGTCGGCTGCGGACCCATCCGCGGACCTTCGCGACCTCGACCTGCCCGTGCAGGGGCAGGGACCAAGCCGAGTCCGCCGGATCTGTCATCACGGTTCCCGCGTAAGGTCTTCGGACAAGCACAAATGGCCGCGCTGGGACACACTGACTCCTTCGTCATCGGGCCACGGATGGTTCACGTCCGCGACACCCGATGAGCACACCGTAGAGCACCGGCTCGAACATCACGTCTCAGCGCCGATGACCGCATGAGCCGCGGGTGTTGAGGAAGGATGGGCACCATGAGCGAGGAACCCCTGCTCATCGTGAGCACGGCCCGTCGCCTTGCCGACCAGCTGGTCGCCGCCGTGGCGGGCGAAATCGACTACGGCAGCGCGGACGACCTGCACGACGAGGTTCTACGCTTGGTGGACGACGCGGTTCGGCATGTGGTGCTCGACTTCTCCGAGGTGCGGTTCTGCGACTCCTCCGGCATGGCGGCGTTGCTGACGATCTGGCGGCGGCTGAAATCCGACGGCAGCACCTTGGCTATCGCGGGAGCGTCCGCCAATATCCGCCGGGTGCTTCAGTTGGGTGGGGTGGATCAGCTCGTACCGATACATGCGGCGGTCGAGGACGCGATGCTCGACGGCGCACCACAATGCACCGAAAGCTGACGGCTTACCAAACCGGAACCCGCTCGAGTCCGGTTAACCCAATCACCCATTACCCAAATACTGCTCAAAAGTAACAACCCCATCAGCACAAAGGGGAGCAAGGTGCCCCCCATCCCGATACCCCCGAAAGGTCGCTCCAGGCAACCGCACAGCCACCACCCACCGCCGAAGCCCCACAGCATTCAGATAAGCACCCGCCAGATCAACCGCATGCCGAACCTCCGGCCCCGCCAAGTCGCGCACCCGCCCCCGCGGCAACCCCACCGCCAATGCAACCAGCCGATCAGCTACTTCCCCGACATCCACCGGCTGAAACCGCAAGCTAGGCACAAACATCACCGGAAGCCTGGCGGCAATACCAAATACCTTCCCCAGCAAATCGTGGAACTGCGTAGCACGCAGAATCGTGTACGACACACCGCTCGCCTCAATAAGCCGCTCAGCCGCAAATTTGCCCTGGTAGTACGGAAACGGCACACGGTCAACGCCGACGATGGAGATATAGACGAGATGGCGCGTACCCGCGCGCCGAGCCGCGGCGATGAGGTTCTCAGTCGCCCGAACCTCCTTCTTCCGGAGCCCAGGCAGCGCACAGTGGATGATCGTGTCGACCCCGGCGACAGCCGCGTCGAGCCCCTCACCGGTCACCACGTCAAGGGTGACCCACCCAGGCTCACCGGACCGCCTACGGCTCGCGGGTCGCACGTCCTGCCCCACGGCCCGCAGCCGGGCCACCACCTGGCTGCCCAGCGTCCCGGTCGCCCCTGTCACCAGCACTGTCATCGAATCCTCCTCCGTTCTCAGGAGGGACGAGACAGCTCCGGGTGATGTGACACGGCCTCGTGAAGCGCGTGGGTGATCTCGGCCAGCCGCGGACGAGCCATATCTCAGAAGCTCAGGCCCATACGAGCCCCGTCTACCGGGTTCGCGGGTGCCCATACTGCCGAAAGTATGCCTGGATGTGACGTCCGGGCGTCTTTGCGCCTGACGCGGAAGGCCACCCTCGCCCGCGACCTACGGTCGCTGCGGCACGCGACTTCCAACCCTGCGGAAGTCGCTTTCCGTGCCGTCCCTGTGTCCCTTTGGAGCAACCATGGGAACCTTCCAGCGAATCCTGCGCACGGCCGTGTTGTCCGTCGCGTTGGCGGCGGGCAGCCTCGCCGCGCCCGCTGTCGCGGCCACCCCCGATGCCCAGCCCTACATCGTGGGCGGTGGCGTGGTCAAAGACGCCAAACCGTGGATCGCCGCCCTGCACCGCAACAACTCCTTCAACTGCACCGCCGCCCAGATCGCGCCCCAGTGGGTGCTGACCGCGGCGCACTGCGCGACGAGCAACTCCGGCTACTCGGTGCGCATCGGGTCGCTCAACCGGTCCAGCGGCGGAACCATGGTGGCGGTGTCCCAGGTGGTCCGGCACCCCAGCTACAACTGGCCTGCCTACGACATCGCGCTGCTGAAGCTGTCGCAGGCGCACACCAATACCTACGCCAAGCTGGCGGAGGACGCCGACATCAAGGTCCGCCAGGACGCCACCATCTACGGCTGGGGCTCCGAGCGCGCCGACTGGGGCGGGCCGCTGCCGCAGAACCTGAAGTTCGCCGACGGCTACGTAAGCGGACTGGACTGCCAGGGCAGCCGGGCGCCCATGGTGTGCACGCAGACCAACGGCACCGTGGCGGGCGGCGACTCCGGCGGGCCGGTGTTCGTACGCAGCGCGGCGACCGGTGAGCTCGTGCACGCGGGTGTGTGCGCGATCGGCCGCCGCCCAGCCACCGGCGGGTGGGCGGGCTACACCTCGGTGGCCAAGACCCGAGCCTGGATTCGCCAGACCACCGGCACCTGAACCGGCGCCGGGTGAGGGGCGTCCTCCCCGCTCCTCACCCGGGGCGAAACTCATCGTGACGGACTGACCTACGGGGTTCCCGCGGGTCCGCTACGGATGTGGCCGCACCCGGCCCGCCGTGAGGCTGGGAGGTATGCGACTACTCATGGCGAGTGTGCTGGTGGCGGGCGTTCTGGCCACCGGCACAGCGGCGGCCCAGCCCGCCGCGTTCGAGATCCAAAGCCTGGACGGCAGCGGCAACAACCGCGCGCATCCCGAGTGGGGCCGGGCGGGCACCGCCTATCAGCGGCTGGCCCCCGCCCACTACGCCGACGGCGTCGGTGCCCCGGTCGCGGGTCCGAACGCCCGCCGGATCAGCAACCGGGTGTTCGACAGCGGGGGCCAGAACCTGTTCTCCGAGCGCCGGACCAGTCAGTGGGCCGCCGCGTGGGGCCAGTTCGTTGACCACACCGTCGGCCTGCGGATCGGCGAGCCGGGACCGGCGCAGGGCATCCCGTTCGACAACGACGACCCGATGGAACGCTTCCACAGCGACATCGGCCTCATTCCCTTCGGCCGCAGCGCCGCCGCGGCGGGCACCGGGGTGACGACGCCGCGGGAGCAGCCCAACATCGTGAGCTCGTACCTGGACGCGTGGGCGGTCTACGGCGGGGAGGGCAAGCGGCTGGAGTGGCTGCGGGAAGGACCCGTCGACGGGAACCTCGCCAACAACGGCGCCCGGCTGCTGATGCCCGAGCAGTACCTGCCGCGGCTGAACACCCGCGGCAACGCCACCGAGGCGCCGGGGATGGACGATGCGTCGGGGTCCATGGGCGAGCGCGCCGCGGTCGCGGGTGACCTGCGGGCCAACGAGAACCTGGGGCTGCTGGCCACGCAGACGCTGTTCGCCAGGGAGCACAACCGGATCGTGTCGCTGCTGCCGAAGGAACTGGACGAGGAGCGGAAGTTCCAGCTCGCGCGGCGGGTGGTGATCGCCACCCAGCAGTGGATCACCTATCAGGAGTTCCTGCCCGCGCTGGGCGTGCGGCTGCGCCCGTACCGGGGTTACGTCCCGAACGTAAACGCCAACCTGGGCAACGAGTTCGCCACCGTCGGCTACCGGCCGCACAGCATGCCCTTCGGCGAGTTCACGGTGCGGACCGCCAAGGACCGCTACTCCCCCGCGCAAATCCAGGCGTGGCGGGCCAAGGGGTTCACGGTGACGGAGCAGGACGGCCAGGTGACGGTGCGGGTGCCGCGGTCGCAGGCGCTGTTCAACCCCGACCTGGTGGAGCAGCTTCACCTCGGCCCGCTGCTGGCGGGGCTCGGCGGGCAGGCGCAGAGCAACAACGACGAGCAGATGGACGACGTGGTGCGCAGCATCGAACTCAGCGCTTGTTTCCCCGAATGCCAGACCGCGGTCTTCGACATCACCGCGATGGACATCGAGCGCGGCCGCGACCACGGCATGCCCGCCTACAACGACCTGCGCCGGGCCTACGGGCTGGCGCCGAAGGCCTCGTTCCAGGCGATCACCGGGGAGGCGAGCGAGCAGTTCCCGGTGGACGCCGAGCTCACACCGGGCAAGGAGATCGACGACCCGGACTCGCTGGACTTCCTGCGGCTGCGCGACATCCGCGGCCACGATATTCCGCTGGGCAGCGAGGCCGCCAGGACCGACGCTGTGTCGGGTGACCGGCGCACGCCGATCGCGGCGCGGTTGAAGGCGGTCTACGGGGAGGTGCCCAAGCTGGACGCGTTCGTCGGCATGGTGGCCGAGCCGCATGTGGCGGGCACCGAGTTCGGTGAGCTGCAACTGGCGATCTGGACGAAGCAGTTCGAGGCTTTGCGGGACGGGGACCGGTTCTTCTTCGGCAACGACCCCGCCCTGAGCATGATCAAGCAGCGGTACGGCATCGACTTCCGGCGCGGCCTCGGTGACCTCATCGCGCTCAACACCGACATCCCGCGGTCCGAGCTGGCCCGCGACGTGTTCCGTTCGTAGCAGGATGGACGAATGCACCTGGGGACGCGTTGGCTGGTGGCGCTCGGCTGCTTCGGGCTGGTTCTGCTCGGCTGGCTGGTGTGGGCGGTGAAATACACCAGGATGCCGGACCTCCCGGTCGTGATCGCCGACCTGGTCGCGGTGATGGGCCTGGCGGTCGGGCCGTGGCTGATCCTGGTCGGCAGGCAGCTGGTCCGCTCGCTGCCCGCCGGGTCCACCGCCGGGGTCGTGTTCTCCAGGGCGATCGTGGTGGCCGGGTTCATCGGTATCGGTGGCCCGGTCATCGCGGCGCTGGTCATCGGCGACCCCACGCTGATGATCTACCTGGTGCTCACCTCCGTGGTGGCGGCGACGCTGCTCGCGCTGGTCGGCGGCGTCGTCCTGCCTTGGGGGTACCTGCTGACCCGCACGATCACCAGGGAGCGGGCGGCGCGCATCCGCGCCGAGGAACGCACCGAGATGGCCGCGCACCTGCACGACTCGGTGCTCCAGGCGCTCACCGTGATCCAGAAGCGGACCGAGGAGCCGGGGGTGCGCACGCTGGCCCGCAGCACCGAACGCGAGCTGCGGGCCTGGCTCAACGGCGGCCAGCCTGGCGGCGACGACTTCGCCGCCGAGCTGTCCAGGGTCGCCGAGGAGGTGGAGGACCGGTTCGCGGTGCTGGTAGAGCTGATCACGGTGGGCACCTGCCCGCTGGACTCCAGGGCCCGTGCGGTGGCGGGTGCGGTCCGGGAGGCGCTGACCAACGCGGCGAGACACGCCGGCGTCCGGCAAGTGTCGGTGTTCGCGGAGGTCGCCGACGGGGAGGTATTCGCGCTGGTGCGGGACAGGGGAACCGGTTTCGACCCGGAGGCGACCGCGGCGGACCGACGGGGCATCGCCGAGTCGATCGAGGGACGGCTGCGTCAACAGGGCGGTTCGGCGGCGATCCGCTCGGTGCCGGGCGAGGGCACCGAGGTCGAACTGCGCGTGCCGGTGGAGGTGTCATGAGCATCCGGGTGTTCCTGGTGGACGATCACACCGTGGTCCGGTCGGGGGTGCGCGCCGAGATCGGTGACCAGGTGGACATCGTGGGCGAAGCCGTGGACGTGGCCTCGGCGGTGGAGGGGATCACGGCGACGCGCCCGGATGTGGTGCTGCTGGACGTGCACCTGCCGGGAGGCGGGGGCCGCGCGGTGCTGGACGCGCTGGTGCCGGACCGGCCGACGCTGCGGTTCCTGGCGCTGTCGGTGTCGGATGCGGCGGAGGACGTGCTGGACGTGATCCGCGGCGGCGCGCACGGCTATGTCACCAAGGCTATCTCCGGTGCGGAACTGGGCGAGGCGGTCCGGCGGGTGCATGCCGGGGACGCCTACTTCTCGCCGCGGCTCGCCGGTTTCGTGCTGGATGCCTTCCGCGGCAACGCCCCGAAGGGCTTCGATCCCGAGCTGGATCAGCTCACCCGCCGCGAGCGGGACGTGTTGCGGCTGGTCGCGGCGGGCTACACGTACAAGGAGATCGGCGTGCGGCTGTCCATCTCCGCCCGCACCGTGGAGACCCATGCCGCCGCCGTGCTGCGCAAACTCCGGCTCTCCAACCGTCGCGAACTGTCCCGCTGGGCGACCGCCCGGCGTCTGGTTTGAGTGTCCACAGTAGACTTGAACACCACGGTCACTCCGGCCTGCTCGCCAAAGAAAGCTGCCGGGACCAAGATCGAGTGGCCGCCCGACTGGGCCGGGGACGGGCAGCAGTGCATCGCGCTGCCGTTCACCGCGAAGTCGGTGAAGAACAGCAGCAACCAACGCCAGTGGGGTTACGCGTCCGCCGACGGCACCGGCACCGGCACCGGCAAAACGATCATGCAGCACCAGGGTGGCGCCATCCAGGCGGCCACAATCAACGCCTACATCCACACCTGAGGGGTCAGAACGGCAGCCAGGCTCGCTGGCTGAGTGTGGCCGGGTCGCTGACCTGGAAGCCCGCGTCCGAGAGCGTCCAGAGGTCGTCGCCGATCACCATTGCCCGGCGCAGCGACGGCCGATAGCCGTTGCGGTCCGCGGGGTGGGTGGCTTCGCCGATGGAGCTGAACCCGCCCTCGGCGACGCGCAGGACCAGCGCGGACTGGCCCGCCGATTTGGCGATCGGGACGACCAGCAACCCGGTGCGGGGCCAGTAGAGGAAGGCATGCGGATCGTATTCGGCCTCGGAATGCGCCCCGGGAACCTGGTGCTGGGCCAGCCGACGCGGGGCCGCGGGGTCGCTGACGTCGAACAGGGACACCTGGGCGCCGAGCACCCTGCCCTGGTCGTTGGCCTCCTGGCCGACGCCGATCAGCCTGCCCTCGCCCGCGGGATGCAGGTACGCCGAGTAGCCGGTGATCTTCAGCTCGCCGGTCACCCTCGGTTTCGCCGGGTCGCGGAGGTCCACCGTGTACAGCGGGTCGGTCTGCCGGAACGTGACCACGTAGGCGGTAGGCCCGATGAATCGGACCGAGTAGATCCGCTCGCCGGGGCCGAGGCCGGTCACCTTGCCGATCGGGGTGAGGGTCCGGTCGCGGTGGGCCAGCACGGTGACCATGCTCTGCGACCGCGGCACATCGGGGCGGGCGCCGGGGAACGCGTCGGTGGTGGTGGCCACGCGGAGGTGGCCGTCGTGCTCGGACATCGAGTACTGGTTGAGCAGGTGGCCGTCCACGCTGCCGGAGGCCACATGGCGGGGTGGGCCGGGCTGGGACACGTCGAACCGGTGGATCTCGGTGCGTTGCGCCGCGGCCACCCGCGAACCGGTGGCGGGTCGGGCTATCGCGGACCCGTCATCGGCGACGTAGAGGTTGCCGGCGTTGCCGTAGACGGTGTTGCCGTCGCCCACGATGGACACCGGGTCGCCGGTGCCCAGCTTGTCCTTGAGGTTGATGCTCAGCACGGTCAGCATCGACATCGCCGAGTAGTTCTCGGAGTGGCTGATCCGGCGGCAGTCGGTCAGCCTGCCCTCGCTGCGGGCGCCGTCCTGCTCCAGCGTGTACCGCGGCACCCAGTCGTCGATCACCGAACGCCGGATCGCCTCGCCTGCCAATGGCATCCGCGGGACGGGCAGGTGCAGGCGCGGCGTCGAGCGGACCACCACGCGGGCGATGTCGCCGGTCTGCCGGGCGTCCAGGTAGCCGCCGTCCAGCGCCAGCGTGCCCAGCACGCGCGGGCTCTCCGCCAGGTCCACGAGCACCAGCTTGGACTGCATCGGGATCAGGCCGTCGGTGAGCTCCTGCGGATAGTCGACGTTGCTGCCCGACACCACCAGTGCCCGGTCACCCGCGGTGAGCAGGCCGGTGGGGGCGCCATCCAGTTCCAGGGTGCCGGTGACGCGGCGGGAGGCCACGTCCACCACGCGCAGCGTGCTGTCCACGATGCTGACGATGCGGCGGCCGTCGGTCTTGACCAGGTCCGGCTCGTCCACTCCGGACTCGTGGGTATTGGTCGTGGAGTGATCCGGTGTCGCCGCGGTGTCCTGCCTGCCCGCGGCACCTTCGGCGCTGAGCGGGACCGGGAAGCCCCAGCGGCTCGGAAAACCGTAGGAGCCGATATGGGCGGTGGCGGCGGTTTTGAGGCCGCTCAGCAGGTCGTCGCAGGAGTCGAAGGCGACCAGTTCGACCGGCTGCGCGGACGACGGTGGCGGCGGTGCCTGCGCGGGCCAGGTGGAGGTGACCGCCGAGCCCGTGCACAGGCCCGCGACCACGAGAACGGCCATTCCCGTGCGCACCCACCGTGATCCGTTGTCCGACAGCATGTCCTGAGGACGTCGGAGATGTCCTGTTCGGTTGCACGCAGGAATGAAGCAATCGGACCGAAGTCCGGTGGGTTTTTACAGGAAACACCGCAGACAATAAGGTCGCATTGCTCAGCGGACGATAACGAGCAGGTCTCGGGTGTTATACCTCAACAGAGAACACTACTCCGAAAGAGTGAAGCAAACTCGCGGTCGAGCCGTGCCCTGGGCCTGGTTGCCATTTTTGATACCGTTTTTCCAACGGCGGAGACAAAGGTTGCCCCCCTCGACTTTGTTTCCGCCGTCGGGACCGGTGGCCCTCCTCCCCCTGGCCACCGGTCCCACACCCATAAAATTGAGCGCTCATCCCCGATCGCCGAATGAGCTTCCGTGCAGAAGATCGGAGCACACTCACCGTGCCGAGAACGGAACACCATTCCCCATCGAGAGCGAACAGGACAGCACGACGGCACATATGGGAGCTGGATTCGACCAGCGGCTTCGCACATGCCTTTCCCCGCCACGAAGTCGAGCGGGACGACGTCGATCTGACCACCACGATCACCAGCGTATGCGGGATCACCCTGTCGCTCTGGCTGGGTCTCGCCATCGCGGGCGAGGACGCCCGGCGCTGCCTTTCGTGCAGGTTGGCGGTGGACCTGCCGGACTCCTACGCACCTGGCGGAAACCCGCCATTCGACTGGCTTCCAGCCTTCCTCAGCGGCGAGACCTGATATCGGAGGAAGTTGCTCTCCGACAATGGTTTCACGCCTTTCCAGTGGAACACCATCGTCGAGAGCGCACATCTTGGAGAGTTCAAGCTTTTCCTGCCGAATGCGAGCCCGAGCATTTTCCGGCGTGGTGAATCATTTTCCACATGCCTGATGAAGATGCCACCGACGCACTGATGCGTCGTTCCACCTGCACCGTTCTTCACGTGTCTCGGTGCGATGAATCAAACCGAATAGTCGCCATTACCCGCAGATCACGAATCGGTATTGTTGCGCCATGTCGAATCATCGAGACATCCCGCATCGTCCCGCCCATATCCGGACACAGGTAACGAGCGGACGACTCAAACCTGTGCAGCCGGACCCGGCGATGAGCAGGGCCAGCAAGCTGTGGGCCGCGCTGCCGCCCGATCTGGCCCCGCTCTACCGGGCCCACTCGCAGCGGATCGTCCACGACATGGTGCGCGAGGTGCAACGCAACGTACCCGAGTACAACCGGCAGTCCACGAGCTACCGAGAGACGATGCTGACCGTCGCCGAGCAGGCGGTGCTGCACGTGCTGGACAACTTCGGCAACCCCGAACAGGACCAGGACGGCTGGCAGGAGTTCGTGCGCGGTATCGGGCGAATCGAGTTCGCCGAGGGCCGCAGCCTGGAGGCCTGGCGGCGCGGGTGCCGGATCGGCGGGCGGGTCGCCTGGCGGCATGTGGTCGCCCTCGGCCGGGCCGTGGGTGCTTCCTCGGACCTGCTGTTCCTGATCGGCGAGGCGATCTTCATCTACATCGACGAGCTCACCGCGCTGGTGGTGGACGGATACGCGGGCGCGGAGGCGACGGCGGCGGCCTCCAAGGAGCGCCGACGTCGGCGACTTCTGGAGGTGCTGGTCGCCGAGCCACCGGCCGACCCCTCGTCGCTGGCCGAGCTTGCCGAGGAGGGCCGCTGGGAACTGCCCGCGACGATCACGGTCGTGGCGTTGGAGCCGCCCGCCGACCGCGTCACCGTGCAGGGGCCGCTGCTGCCCGACGAGGTGCTGCCGAACCTGGACGGTCCCGAGCCATTCCTGCTCACCCCGCATCCGGAGCGCCTGTTACCCCTGCTGGCCGAGGAGTTACCCGGCTGGCGGGCCGCGGTCGGCCCTGAGGTCGCGCTGGCCGAGGCGGCGCGGTCGCTTCGCCTGGCCCGTCGCGCGCTTTGCCTCGTGCGCCGCGGGATCATCGGTGAGGTGCCGGTGGTCCGCTGCGCCGACCACTTCGTCACCATCTGGCTGTTCACCGACGAGTGCCTGACCACCCAGCTGTCCCAGCGCAGCCTGGCCCCGCTGTCGAAGCTGCCCTTCAACCAGCGCAAACGCCTTTCCGACACGTTGCTGTGCTGGTTGCAGAACCGCGGCAGCGCCCCGGAGATCAGCAAGAACCTCGGCGTGCACCCGCAGACGGTGCGGTATCGGATGAACCAGCTTCAGGAGATCTTCGGCGAGCGCCTGAACAACCCGGACGACCGCTTGGAGTTGGAGATCGCTCTCCGTGCTCAGCGTCTGCTCGCAGGCGTTCTTTGACGCCGCGGCTTTCGCCACCGGAGGCCCGGAATCGGAGCTTCCGGTGGCGAAAGCTCCTCAGATCAGCGAGCGAAGGCGTTCGATCAGCCTGACCCGGCCCTCTCGGTCGGCGGCCAGCGGCGTGACGTTGAGCGTGGTGACACCGGCCTCGGCGAAGGCGGCGATGCGTTCGCGCACATAGCTTTCGGGGCCGATCAGCGAGGTGGAGCGCACCAGGTCGTCGGGTATCGCGGCGGCGGCCTCGTCCTTCTTGCCGTCCAGGTAGAGGTCCTGGACCGTTTTGGCCTCGGCCTCGAAGCCGTAGCGGCAGGCCAGGTCGTTGTAGAAGTTCTTGCCGCGGGCGCCCATGCCGCCGATGTAGAGCGCGAGCATCGGCCGCACCCCGTCCAGCAGCGGGTCGACGTCATCACCGATGGCCAGCGGGGTGCCCGCGTAGATGTCCAGTTCGCCCAGCGCGGGGTCGCGCTTGGCCTTGCCCTCGGCGAGCGCGTCGCCCCAGGCGGCGGCGGCCTTCTCGGGGTAGAAGAAGATCGGCTGCCAGCCCTCGGCGATCTCGGCGGTGAGCGCCACGTTCTTGGGACCGATGGAGGCGAGCACGATCGGAATCCGCTCCCGCACCGGGTGGTTGATCAGCTTGAGCGGCTTGCCCAGCCCGGTGCCCTCCTCTGCTGGCAGCGGAATACGGTAGTGCTTGCCCTGGAAGTTCACCCGCTCCCGCCGCCACACCTGGCGGCAGATCTCCACGATCTCCCTGGTGCGACCCAGCGGGGCGTCGTAGCGGACGCCGTGGAAGCCCTCGATCACCTGCGGCCCTGACGCGCCGAGGCCGAGGGTGAACCGGCCGTTCGAGACGTAGTCCAACCCGGCGGCGGTCATCGCGGTGAGTGTGGGGGTGCGGGTGTAGATCTGGAGGATGCCCGAGGCCAGTTCGAGGCGTTCGGTGCGGGCGGCGAGGTAGCCGAGTTGGCTGACCGCGTCGAAGGAGTAGGCCTCCGGCACGAACGCGATGTCCAGACCGGCGCGTTCGAGGTCCCCGGCCTCATCGGCGGTCTCGGCGAATCCGCCGCTGTAGCTGAGCATGGTCCCGATGCGCATATCGGCCTTCCCTTTACTGACGTTCATTGGGGCACTCGCGGTGACTGTCGTTGACGGAGCACGCCCGCGGCCCAGCGGCACCATTCGGCGTTCTCCTGCTCGAAGCGCCTGCCGCGCAGGCAGGTCAGGTACGGACCGATGCGGCGGCCCGCCCGCAGGAACTCGTCCTCGTCCATCTCGCCCCGCAACCGGCGCAGCAGCGCGTCCAGCACCTCCACCCTGCCCGCCGCGATCTCGGCGCGCTCGGTGAGCTGGGCGATCACCTTTGCGGCGTCGACGAGGTCGACAGCCTGCACCTTGACCAGCAGGTCGTCCCGGACGAATGACGGCTTGGCGGCGGTCGCGGCGAAGCGCTCCAACTCGGCGAGGCCCGCCTCGGTCACGGTGAAGACGCGCTTGTTGGGGCGGTTCTCCTGGATCACCTGCCGCCCGGCGACCAGGCCTTCCTTCTCGAGTTTCGCCACCTCGAGGTAGACCTGCTGCGGCAGGGCGTGCCAGAAGTTGGACACGCCCGCATCGAACGCCTTGGCGAGCTGGTAGCCGCTGTACTCACCGTCCAGCAGCGCCGCCAGCACGGCATGCCGCAATGCCATCGCAGATCCTCCGGTGGAGACTATAGTCAATTTCATGACTAGTCGCATCGTTGACTAAGGAGAGCGTCATGAGCACCGTCGACCACTTCCGGACCGCCGTCGAGCAGCGTGACCAGGCCGCGCTGGAGCCGCTGTTCACGCCGGATGTCCGGTTCTTCAGCCCGGTGAAGTTCACCCCGTTCGAAGGCCTGCCGATGGTGCTCGGCGTCTTCGACGTGCTGCTGCGGCGGGTGTTCGAGGATTTCCGCTACGTCGGCGAACTGGGCGGCGCCGTCGAGGGGTCGGACGCGCACATCCTGGTGTTCCGGGCGACCGTGAACGGCAAGGAGATCCACGGGATCGACCTGCTGCGGCTCAACGAGCAGGGACTGATCAAGGAGTTCACCGTGATGGTGCGCCCACTGTCGGCGGTGACGGCGCTCAGCGACGCGGTGCTGGCGGGCCTGATGGCCGAGGGCCTGGTGCCGAACTAGCGCAGCACCGGCAGCGGAGACGCCCCTCGGCCGGTGGCGGCCTCGATCAACTCCACCGCGGGCGCGATCTCGGCGAGCAGCAAGACGGTGTCGGTGAGCGCCGCCGTCGGCACCTCGGGCGCGAGCCCGAGTGCGCGTTGCGCGTCGAGCAGGTGCACGACGCTCTCCATCAGCACGATCCGCAGGGCCTCGACGAGAGTGATCACCTTGCCGGACATCGGCCACGGGAAGACCAGATCCGCGCGGGTGCGGCGGAACTGCTCCAGCGCGCGGGCGCCCTGCACCCGGAAGCGGGCGACGAGTTCGGGGCGGTCGGTTTCGGCCGCCGCCGCGGTCATCTGCTCCGCGATCGTGTCGGCCTCGGTGTGCGCGGCACCGCCGGGGGCGTTGAAGCCGCGGAGGACGTCCACCGCGGTCACCGGGGTGCCCGGCGCGTCCTCCCGCGGCCAGTCCCCGGACATGAACAGCGGGAAGCCCGAGGCGTGCGCGAAGACCGCCGACACGTCCCAGCCCTCGCAGCGGGTCGGCGTCCGCCACTGCTTCTCGGTCAGGCCCTCCCCCAACTCGGCCCAGACCTGCCAGGTCTCCTCGAGCGCGGTCACCCTCGCGCGGTACACCTCGTCCACGAAACCGAATGTGCCACATCGGGGCCTGCAGCGTCGGCGATTTTCGCCTCCCCTGGGCACGGTTGCTACTCACTGGTTAAGTTGAGGTCCCCGGTGTGAGAGGCAGGCGGATGCGCGCGGTACAGATCACCAGGCTGGACGGCCCGGCGGCCGTGGAGATCGCCGAGGTCCCGGAGCCCGAGGGTGCGGACGCGGTGATCGTCGAGGTGCACGCGGCGGGTGTCGCGTTCCCCGACGCGCTGCTGTCCCGAGGCCTCTACCAGTACAAGCCGGAGCTTCCCTTCACGGTGGGCAGCGAGTTGGCCGGGGTGGTGCGCAGCGCGCCGGAGTCCTCCGGGTTCTCCGCGGGCGACCGCGTGCTCGGCCTGACCGGGTTTGGCGGCGGCATCGCCGAGGTGGCGGCCCTGGCGCCGCAGATGGTGTTCGCCCTTCCCGACAGCGTGTCGTTCACCGCGGGCGCGGGCCTGCTGTTCAACGACCTCACCGTGCATTTCGCGCTGGTCCAACGTGGACAGTTGCAGCAGGGCGAGACGGTGCTCGTACACGGCGCGGCGGGCGGCATCGGCACCTCGACCCTGCGGCTGGCCGGTCCGCTCGGTGCCGGGCGCACGATCGCGGTGGTCAGCACGGAGGAGAAGGCCGAGGTGGCGCGGAAGGCGGGCGCCTCCGATGTGGTGCTCACCCGCAACTGGCTGGCCGAGGTCAAGGACCTGACCGAGGGGCGCGGGGTGGACATCGTGGTGGACCCGGTCGGCGGCGACCGCTTCACCGACAGCCTGCGGTCGTTGGCGCCAGGTGGGCGGGTGCTGGTGCTGGGCTTCACCGGCGGCGAGATCCCGACCGTGAAGGTCAATCGCCTGCTGCTGAACAACGTCGATGTGCGCGGGGTGGGTTGGGGCGCCTGGTGGCTGACCCGGCCCGGTTACCTGGCGGAGCAGTGGTCGCAGGTGGAACCGCTGCTGGCCTCGGGCGCGATCGCCGCGCCGGACCCCGTGGTGTATCCCTTCGACCGCGCGTCGGAGGCCATCGCGTCACTGGAAGAACGGGCCGCGCTGGGCAAGGTCGTGGTTCAGGTTCGCTGATCGCTACACGCTGGGGGAAGGCATGCGCGTCCGGATCGGGATGCTGTTGTTGGCGCTGGGTCTGTCTGCGACGGTGATCACCGCGTCGGCCCAGGAGGGCACCAAGCCGGTGGTCACGCAGCTTGCCACCGGTGTGCAGGACGAGAAGGTGAAGGTCAAGGTCGATGGACCGGTCCAGGTCGACCTGCGCAAGCTGGTCTTCCCGCCCGGATCGTCGACCGGGCTCCACTGCCACCACGGACAGCTGATCGCGGTGCTGGAACGCGGCACGCTGACGGTGTACGCACCGATATTCCCCGGCGGGTCACGGGTATTCCGGGCGGGCGAGAGCCTGGTGGAGGGCCGCGGGTACATCCACGAAGGCCGCAACGAAGGCACCGGGGACGCGGTCCTGTGGGTCACCTACGCGACACCGCTGGGTAAACCGCAGGCGGAGACCGACCTCAGCCGCTGCGCACGAGGTGATTGATGGTCGCGACGTCGACCGAGAACAACTCGGCGAGTTCCGCGACGGAGTACTCGGCGGTGCTGTACATGCGCAGCAACTGCTGCCGCTGCGCACGGCCGAGTTCGGACTCGGCCGTGCCCGGCAGATAAGCGGGCGGCGCGAGGTAACCCGCCGGATCTTCGACGTCGGGTGGTTCGCTCAGGACGACCTCCAGGATGGACCCGCTCATCATGGACCCCCGGACGTCATCGCCTTGGATCGGCTGACATAACGCTCCGGCCTCGCAACAATCATTCCCCCAAATACGTAGGCCACGTACGTAGTTCTCACGATGGCCGGATACGGCATTTGGGGCAAGGTTTCGGTGCTGTTACAAGGTGGCCAACGTTGGTCGCCTCAGTCGGAAACCCCGGGAGACGAGCCATGACGAGCACGATTCCGATGGTCGCCGGGCAAGGCGTCCAGGCGATGAGCGCGACCGGTCCGCTGCCCAGGGCGCTGGCCCAGGGTTTCCGTCCCCATGCCGGGCAGCTTGCCCGCAACATCATCACCGGTGTCCGCCAGTCGGTGCCCGAGTACGCGTCCCCGCTGGATGGACCGTTCGCGGAGGTGCTGATCGCGGCGGTGCAGGCGGCGATCCTGCGGTGTATCGACTCGATCGTGATTCCCAACGCGCCGCGCGAGGACTCCACCCCGATGTTCCGCGACCTCGGCCGCTCCGAGTTCCACGAGGGCCGGTCGATGGACGCGCTGCGCGCCGCGTACCGGGTTGGCGGTCAGATCACCTGGCGCCACCTGTCGGCCTACGCACGGCACCACCGCGTGACACCTGATGTTCTTTCACGTTGTGCTGAGGCGATTTCCGCTCACGTCACGAAGCTTTCAGAGCTCTCCGCCGAGGGCTACGCGCTGGCCGCGTCCGAGCCGACCGGTCCGTTGGCGTCCCGCCGCGAGCAGCTTCTGCGGCTGCTGCTGGCCGAGCCCTCGGTCAGCGACAGCACCCTGACCAGCGCCGCACAGGCCGCGAACTGGCAGGTGCCCGATATCGTCACCGCGGTCGCGCTGCGTCCCATGCCCGGCAAGCAGCCCACCGCGACCCACCTGGGCGGCGCGATCCTGATGGATCTTGGCGGCCCGCAGGCCTGCCTGGTCGCCCCGGCCGGTGACCCGGCGCTGGAGACCCTCGCCGAGACGCTGCCGGGCTGGCACATCGCGATCGGCCCGTCCGTCCCGCTGGCGGAGGCCCCGGCGTCGCTCCGCCTGGCCAACCGCGCGCTGGACCTGGCGGGCCGCGGCCTGATCCCGGACCAGGCGGTGGTCGACTGCGCCGAGCACGCCACCACTCTGACGCTGTTCACCGACCACTCGCTGATCGACCAGCTCATCGAGCAGCGGTTGGCGCCGCTGGACGAGGTCACCGAGCGCCAGCGGCACCGGATGCTGGTCACGCTGCGGGAATGGCTGGCGACCAGGGGCCGGGTGGCCGACATCGCGGCCAGTCTCGACGTGCACCCCCAGACCGTGCGGTACCGGATGCACAAGCTGGTTGAGCTGTTCGGCGACCAGCTCAACGACCCCCAGGCCCGTTTCGAACTGGAGATCGCCGCGCGGGCCAAGCTGATGCTGGGCACCCGCGCCGTCGCCTCGGCCTGAGACCCCACAGTTCAAGTAGGTGCATACTGTTGCACCATGAGCAACAGCATGGCCGGCGGTAGCTCGATTCAGTCCGTGGATCGAGCACTGACGGTGCTGACCCTGCTGGCCAAGCACGGCGAACTGGCCATCACGGAGATCGCCAAGAAGCTGGACGTGCACAAGAGCACGGCGTTTCGCCTGGTGGCCACGCTGGAGCAGCACGCACTGGTGGAGCAGCGCACCGACCGGGGCAAGTACCGCCTCGGTGTCGGTGTGCTCCAGTTGGCGGGGGCCACCACGGCGAAGCTGGACCTGGTGCAGCAGGCCAGCCCGGTGGCGCAGCGGCTGGCCGAGGTGGTGGGCGAGACGGTGAACGTCACCGTCCTGTCCGGCCACGAGGCCCTCTATGTCGACCAGGTGGCGGGCTCGGCGGCCCTGCACCTGCACAACTGGGTCGGCCAACGCATCCCCCTGCACGCCACCTCCAACGGCAAGGTCCTGCTGGCGGGACTGTCCGACGAGCGCCTTGGCGAACTCACCGCCCGTCCCCTGCGGCGGTTCACCGAGCGGACAATCACCAGCCCGGATCTGCTGCGCGCCGAGATCGGGCAGGTCAGGCGCGACGGCCACGCCACCGCGGTGGACGAGTTGGAGATCGGCCTGACCGCGGTCGCGGCGCCGATTCGATCCGCCGACGGCAAGGTGACCGCCTCGATCAGCGCCTCGGGGCCATCGTTCAGAATTCCCAGGGACCGTGTTCCGCTGGTGGCGGCGCAGGTGCGGGCGGCGGCCGCGCAGGTCTCCGCGCGCCTGGGCTGGCACGGTGAACCCGGTGACGAGTAACCGGAACGCAACATCGCGCAGGCTTGACTGTGACCTGAAGCTCAATAATCCTGTTTCACGTACAGAGTCATAGTGCGCAATACGCAACAATGCGTGGTTGGCTCACCGGTTCGCCAGACCACTCCTGAAGAGGTGACCGTGGCCGCACCGAGTTCGGTTGTCGAGACGTTGACCAGCGACGATACCTGCCCGGCCATTGCCGTCCGCGGCCTGTCGAAGGTCTTCGGGTCCGTCACAGCGGTCCGGGACATCAGCTTCGAGGTGGCGCCGGGGGAAGTGTTCGTGGTGATGGGGCTGTCCGGCTCCGGCAAGTCCACGCTGGTGCGCTGTCTGACGAGGCTGATCGAACCGACCGCGGGTGAGGTGCTGTTCGACGGCGAAGACATCCTGCGGGTCAATCAACGGCGGTTGCGGGAGTTGCGCCGCGCCAAGTTCTCCATGGTGTTCCAGCATTTCGGGCTGCTGCCGCACCGCAGGGTGATCGACAACGTCGCCTATGGGCTGGAGATCCGCGGTGTTGGCCGGGCCGAACGGAACCGGCGGGCCGGGGAGGTCATCGACCTGGTGGGGCTGGCGGGCAACGAGCAGTCCTATCCGGATCAGCTGTCCGGCGGGATGCAGCAGCGGGTGGGTCTGGCGCGGGCGCTGGCGGGTGACCCCGATGTCTTGTTTTTCGACGAACCGTTCTCCGCACTTGATCCCCTGATCAGGCGAGAGATGCAGGCCGAGGTGATCCGGCTGCACCACGAGGTGGGCAAGACGATGGTCTTCATCACCCACGACCTGTCCGAGGCGCTCAAGCTCGGGGACCGCATCCTGATCATGCGCGACGGGCAGCCGGTGCAGTTGGGCACCGGGGCCGAGTTGGTCGGGGCGCCCGCGGACGACTACGTACGTGACTTCGTCCGCGATGTGCCCCGCTCGCATGTGCTCACGCTGAAGTGGATCATGCGCCCCGTGCGGCCCGACGATCTGCTGGACGGGCCCGAACTGGGGCCGGAAGTCGTGGTGCGGGAGGCGATCCGGGCGGTACTCGCCGCCGACCGGCCGGTGAAGGTCGTGCAGGAGGGGCAACTGCTGGGCATCGTCAGCGACGAGGAGATCCTCGCCATCGTCGCCGGTGGCGCCTCATGACCAGCGCCCCCGCGCTCTCCCGCGTGGTGGCCCGCCCCACCCGCGGCGCGGTGGTGGCCCTCATCGTGGCGGCGTGGCTGCTGCTGTGGCCGCTGCTGCGCGGGATCAACACGCTGCCGCTCGGCGCCGCCGAACTCACCGCGCTGCACCACGCCCTGAACGACCTCAACGACGCGATCGGCGCCGGCCGCAACAGCAATCCGCTCTTCCTCTACTTCTTCAACGAGATCCGGCTCGTCATCGACGAGTTCGTCACCCTCATCCAGGCGCTGATCTCCGAACCGTCCTTCGGCCGCCCTCTGCCGCTCATCGGCTGGCTGGGCGTGCTGGCGCTGGTCGGCTACATCTCCTACGCGGTCGCGAACCTGCGCGCCGCGCTGCTCGCCGTCGCGGGCTTCGCCTTCCTCGGACTCCAGGGCCTGTGGGTGGAAAGCATGGACACCCTCGCCCTCACCACCGCGGCCGTGGTGATCGCGCTGCTGATCGGCATCCCGCTGGGCATCTGGGCCGGGCTGTCCGACCGGTTCAACCGACTGGTCACCCCGCTGCTGGACTTCATGCAGACGATGCCCACCTTCGTCTACCTCGCGCCGCTCACGCTGTTCTTCCTGATCGGACCGGCCTCGGCCACCATCGCGACGCTGATCTACGCCGCGCCGCCCGCGATCCGGCTCACCGCCCACGGCATCCGCTCGGTGCCGAGGGAAACCGTGGAGGCCAGCGAGTCGCTGGGCGCCACCGGCAGGCAGACGCTGGTGAAGGTGATCCTGCCCGCGGCCAAGCGCACGATCGTGCTGGGCGCCAACCAGACGATCATGGCCGCACTCGCCATGGTCACCATCGCCGCCCTGATCGACGCACCAGGCCTGGGCAAGACCGTGATCAAGGCACTGCAAACGCTGGATGTGGGCACGGCGTTCAATGCGGGCCTCGCGATCGTGGTGCTGGCGATCGTGCTGGACCGCGTCACCACCGCCGCGAGCAACCGCGCCGAGCAACGCCGTCCGGACAACCGTTGGGTGCTGCCTGCGGCCGCGGCGCCGGTCGGGGTGGCGGTGTGGTTCTCGCACACCTACGTCTGGGCCGCTGAGTTCCCGGCCGACTTCTCCGTCGGCCCGGTGATCGCGCAGGTCACCACGCAGGTCACCGACTGGGTGCAGAGCAACCTCTCCCCCCTCACCACCGGCCTGAAGGACGCCGTCACCGCGGTGTTGATCGACCCGCTGCAAGCGTTGCTCACCGAGTCGCCGTGGTGGCTGGTCGCCGCGGTGATCGTTGCGGTCTCCGCCGTCCTCGGCTCGGTCCGCGCCGCGATCGTCTCCGCCGCGTGCCTGGCGCTGCTGGTCGGCACCGGGCTGTGGTCGGACAGCATGGCCACTCTGGCCGCGACGCTGGTGGCGACCGCGCTGGTGATGGTGCTCGGCGTCGCGGTCGGCGTGTGGATGGGCCGCAGCAGCCGGGCGGACCGCCTTGTCCGGCCCGTGCTGGACGCCGGTCAGACCATGCCCGCCTTCGTCTACCTGGTGCCGTTCCTGGCGTTGTTCGACGCCAGCCGGTTCACCGCGATCGTGGCCGCCATCGTGTACGCGGCCCCGGTGGCGATCAAGATTGTCGCCGACGGGGTGCGGGCGGTCTCGCCGACCACCGTTGAAGCGGCGACCGCCGCCGGGTCCAGCCCGTGGCAGACGATCACCAAGGTGCAGCTTCCGATGGCGCGGCGGGCGCTGACGCTGGCCACCAACCAGGGGCTGATCTACGTGCTGTCCATGGTCGTGGTGGGTGGCCTGGTCGGCGCCGGGGCGCTGGGCTACCACGTGGTCGCCGGGTTCTCCCAGGGACAGCTTTACGGAAAGGGCCTGGCCGCGGGCCTGGCGATCGTGCTGCTCGGCGTAATGCTGGACCGCATCACGCAGTCGGCGGCACAACGGGAAATGGAGGTCCGATGATCAGGTGGCTGCGCACGGGCGTCGCCCTGGCGACCGCACTGGCACTGGCAGGCTGCTCCGGCGCGAAAGTCGGCGACACCGGTGGCGGCGCCGCGGGGCAGTGCGGGGAGTTCAACCTCGCCGTGAACCCCTGGACCGGCTACGAGGCCAACGCCGCGGTGCTCGCGCATATCGCGGAGACCAAGTTGGGCTGCAAGGTGACGAAGAAGGATCTCAAGGAAGAGGTCGCCTGGCAGGGCTTCGGCACCGGCGAGGTGGACGCCGTGGTGGAGAACTGGGGCCACGACGACCTCAAGAAGAAGTACATCGACGACCAGAAGACCGCCGTCTCCGCGGGGTCGACGGGCGTGAAGGGCGAGATCGGCTGGTACGTCCCGCCGTGGCTGGCGCAGGCCCACCCCGACATCACGGACTGGACCAAGCTGAACTCCTATGCGGCGATGTTCCGCACCTCCGAATCCGGCGACAAGGGCCAACTGCTCGACGGTGACCCGTCCTTCGTCACCAACGACGAGGCGCTGGTCAAGAACCTCGGTTTGAACTACAAGGTGGTCTACGGCGGCAGCGAGACCGCGTTGATCCAGGCCTTCCGCCAAGCCCAGGAGCAGCGCAAGCCGGTGATCGGCTACTTCTACTCCCCGCAGTGGCTGTTCGTGGAAATCGACCTGGTCCGGGTGAAACTGCCGCCCTACACCCCCGGCTGTGACTCCGATCCCGCGAAGATCGCCTGCGACTACCCCGAGTACGACCTGGACAAGATCGTCAGCAAGAAGTTCGCCGACGCGGGCGGGCCCGCGTTCCACCTGGTGCAGAAGTTCCGCTGGACCAACGAGGACCAGAACGCGGTCGCGCGGTCGATCGCCGTGGACAAGCTCTCCCCCGAGGCCGCGGCCAAGAAGTGGGTCGACGCCAATGCCGAGAAGGTCAAAGCCTGGCTCCCATAAACCCTGCTGTCCCTGCCTCGGCGGCCGCGCGAATCCTCGTGCGGTCGCCGAGTTCGTTTGTGACCTGTCAGCCGCTTGACACCGGACAGAGCGACAGCCACGCTTGTTGCGTCAGATGAGTGGTGTTGCGAATAGTGCACCATTGGAGGATGGCGATGGCCGGACCGCGGGTCGTGATCGTCGGGGCGGGGGTCGTCGGGGCAGCACTGGCCGACGAGCTTTCCGCGCTGGGCTGGACGGACCTCACCGTGGTGGACCAGGGACCGCTGCCCGCCCCCGGCGGCTCGTCCTCGCACGCGCCGGGGCTGGTGTTCCAGACCAACCCGTCCAAGACCATGGCCGAGATGGCGCGCTACACCGTCGAGAAGCTGTGCTCGCTCGACGTCGACGGCGACCCGTGCTTCCTCCAGGTGGGCGGGCTGGAGGTGGCGACCACCCCGGAGCGGCAGGCCGAACTGCACCGCAGGCACGGCTGGATCACCGCCTGGGGAGTCGACGCCCGCGTGATCGACCCCGCCGAGTGCCACCGGCTGTTCCCCCTGCTGGACCGCGACGGTGTGCTGGGCGGTCTGCACGTCCCGAGCGACGGGCTGGCCAAAGCGGTCCTCGCGGTCACCGCGCAGCTTCGACGCGCACGGGACCGCGGCGTGCGGGTACTGGACCGCACCGAGGTCACCGACATCCGCACCGGCAACGGCCGCGTCACCGCGGTGGTCACCGACCGCGGCGAACTGCCCGCCGACATCGTGGTGTGCTGCGCCGGCATCTGGGGCCCCAAGGTCGCGGGCATGATCGGCATGACGTTGCCGCTCACCCCGCTGGCCCACCAACTCGCCTGGACCGGTCGAGTCGCGCCGCCGACGAGCCAGGAGGCGGTTCACCCGATCCTGCGGCACCAGGACGGGGACCTGTACTACCGGGAGCGCTTCGACACCCTCGGCATCGGCTTCTACGGCCACCGCCCGATGCCCGTGGACGCGGCCGACATCCTCGGCGTCGACGCCGCCGAGGTGATGCCCTCGGTGCAGCCGTTCACCGAGGAGGACTTCGCCGAGGCCTGGCACCTGACCCGACGGCTGCTGCCCGCCACCCGCGAGGCCAAGATCGAGGAGGGCATCAACGGCCTGTTCTCCTTCACCCCCGACGACTTCCCGCTGCTCGGCCAGTCCCCCGAGGTGCAAGGCTTCTGGGTGGCCGAGGCCGTGTGGGTCACCCATTCCGCCGGCGTCGGCCGCGCCATGGCGGAGTGGCTGTTCGACGGCTACTGCTCCTCGTTCGACCTGCACGAATGCGATGCGAACCGCTTCGAGCCGCATCAGCTCGCGCCCGACTACGTGCTCGCCAGGGACTGCCAGAACTTCGTCGAGGTCTACGACATCAAGCACCCGCTGCAACCCATGGAGCACCCGCGCCCACTGCGCACCAGCCCCTTCTACCCGCGTCAGCGGGAACTGGGCGCGTTCTTCCTGGAGGCAGGCGGCTGGGAGCGCCCGCACTGGTACGAGTCCAACGCGGGGTTGGTGGCGGGCCGCGAGATCCCCACACCTGACGAGTGGGCGGCCCGCTACTGGTCGCCGATCGTGGCGGCCGAGGCGCAGGTGACCCGTGAGCGGGTGGCGCTGTACGACATGAGCGCCCTGAAGCGGCTGGAGGTGTCCGGTCCCGGCGCCGCCGCGTTCCTGCAGACCATGACCACCGGCGATGTGGACAAGAGCGTCGGTTCGGTGGCCTACTGCCTGCTGCTCGACCACGACGGCGGCATCCGCGGCGATGTGACGGTGGCGCGGGTGGCGCGCGAGGAGTTCCAAATGGGCGCCAACGGGAACCTGGACCTGGACTGGCTGCGCAGGCACCTGCCCGAGGACGGCTCGGTGCAGGTCCGCGACATCACGGCGGGCACCTGCTGCCTCGGCGTCTGGGGACCCCGCGCCCGCGACCTCGTGCAGCCCCTCACCCGGATGGATCTCACCCGGCTGAAGTACTTCCGCGGGGCCCGCGGTCACATCGGGCACGTACCGGTGACCGCCCTGAGACTGTCCTATGTGGGCGAACTCGGCTGGGAGCTCTACACCACGGCGGACCTGGGCCTGAAGCTGTGGGACACGCTGTGGGAGGCCGGGCAGGAGCACGGCGTGATCGCCGCGGGTCGCGGCGCGTTCAACAGCCTGCGCCTGGAGAAGGGCTACCGGTCCTTCGGCACCGACATGACGTATGAGCACGACCCCTACGAGGCGGGGGTCGGCTTCGCGGTGAAGCACGCCAAAAGCCATTTCCTCGGCCGCACCGCCGTGCTCGACCGGCAGGAGCGCGTCGAGCGCAGGCTGACCTGCCTGACCCTGGACGACCCGAACGCCGCGGCGCTGGGCCGCGAACCGGTGTTCCACGACGGGGCCTGCGTCGGCTACGTGACCAGCGCCGCCTACGGCTACACGGTCGGCACCGGCATCGCCTACGCCTGGCTCCCCGCCCGGCTGGCCACACCCGGCACCGGCGTCCACATCGGATATTTCGACCGGCGCCTGGCCGCGACGGTCGCGGCAGAGCCCCTGTTCGACCCGACGATGACACGACTGCGGGGGTAGGCGATGAAGCTGCCCGAACACCCGGATTGGCTGTGGCGCGACCTCCCCGAGCCGCGGGCCTCCTACGACGTGGTGATCGTCGGCGCGGGCGGCCACGGCCTGGCCACCGCCTACTACCTGGCCCGCAACCACGGCATCACCGACATCGCGGTGCTGGAGAAAGGGTGGCTGGCGGGCGGGAACATGGCCCGCAACACCGCGATCATCCGCTCCAACTACCTGTGGGACGAGAGCGCCGCGATCTACGAGCACGCCCTCAAGCTGTGGGAGGTGCTGCCCGCGGAGTTGGACTACGACTTCCTGTTCAGCCAGCGCGGGGTGCTCAACCTGGCGCACACCCTCCAGGACGTTCGCGAGGGCAACCGCAGGGTCAACGCCAACCGCCTCAACGGGATCGACGCCGAGTGGCTGACGCCCGACGAGGTGCTGAAGGTCTGCCCGATCGTCAACACCTCGACCGACGTCCGGTACCCGGTGCTCGGCGGCACCTGGCAGCCCAGGGCGGGCATCGCCAAGCACGACCACGTGGCGTGGGCGTTCGCCCGCGCCGCCGACGCCCGCGGCGTCGACCTGATCCAGCACTGCGAGGTGACCGGCTTCCTCCGCGACGGCGACCGCGTGGTCGGGGTGCAGACCGACCGCGGCCCCATCCGCGCGGGCCGGGTCGCGCTGGCCGCGGCGGGCCATTCCAGCGTGCTGGCCGACACGGTCGGGCTGCGGCTGCCGCTGCAAAGCCACCCGCTGCAGGCGCTGGTGTCCGACCTGCTGGAACCGGTGCACCCCACCGTGGTGATGGCCAACCATGTGCACGCCTATGTCAGCCAGGCGCATAAGGGCGAGTTGGTGATGGGCGCGGGCATCGACGCCTACAACTCCTACGGGCAGCGCGGTTCGGCGCACGTCATCGAGAACCAGATGGCCGCCTCGCTGGAGCTGTTCCCGATCTTCGCGCAGGCCCATGTGCTGCGCACCTGGGGCGGCATCGTGGACGTCACGCCCGACGCCTCTCCCATCATCGGCCCCGCGCCGCTGGAGAACCTGTTCCTCAACTGCGGCTGGGGAACCGGCGGTTTCAAGGCCACCCCCGCCGTCGGCTGGGTATTCGCGCACACCATCGCCACCGGTGAAACCCATCCGCTGGCCACACCGTTCGGCCTGGAGCGCTTCACCACCGGCGCGCTCATCGACGAACACGGCGCCGCTGCCGTCGCCCACTGAAAGGGAGGCACTTCGATGCTGTTGATCACCTGCCCCTGGTGCGGTGCGCGCGAGGAAACCGAGTTCCGCTACGGCGGCCAGGCCCACGTGCCCTACCCCGCCGACCCGGAGGCGCTGTCCGATGAGGAGTGGGCGCGGTACCTGTTCTTCCGCGACAACCCCAAGGGCCGCTTCGCCGAGCGCTGGGTGCACACCGCGGGCTGCCGCCGCTGGTTCAACACCGTGCGCGACACCGTCACCAGCGAGTTCCTGACCGAGGGGGCGTCATGAGACTGCCTTCCGGGGGCCGCATCGACCGGTCCGCGCCGCTGCGCTTCCGGCTCGACGGCACCGACTACACCGGCTACCGCGGCGACACGCTGGCCTCGGCGATGATCGCCAACGGCCTGCTGCGGGTGGCGCCCTCGCTGTACCGCAGGCGGCCCCGCGGCATCTTCTCCGCAGGCGTGGAGGAGCCCTGCGCGTTGGTGCGGGTGGACGGCGAACCCTCGTTGCCAGCGACCACGGTCGAGCTCACCGACGGGCTGAGCGCCGCCACCCAGGGCGCCATCGGCCGTCTGACCAGCACCGATGTGGGGCGCTACGACAAGATGCACGTACACACCGACGTGCTGGTGATCGGCGGTGGCCCCGACGGTCTGCGCGCCGCGCTGGCGGCCTCGGAGGACGGTTCGCGGGTGATGCTGATGGATGACCAGCCCGAACTCGGCGGCGGCCTGCTGGCCGAGCCCTCCCCCGGCGACTGGCTGCCCGAGGCGGTGGACGTGGTGTCATCGCGGCCGGAGGTGCGCATCCTCAACCGCGCCAGCGCGTTCGGCTATTACGACAGCAACTATGTGGTGATCGCGCAGCGCACGCGCCTGTGGCACGTCCGGGCCCGACAGGTCGTGCTGGCCACCGGGGCGCATGAGCGGCCGATGGTGTTCGCCGACAACGACCGCCCCGGCATCATGCTGGCGGGCGCGGTGCGCACCTACGTCAACCGCTACGCCGTACTGCCCGGCCGCGACGCGGTCGTCTACACCACCAACGACAGCGCCTACGCCGCCGCGTTCGACCTGGCCCGCGTCGGAGCCTCCGTCGCCGCGATCATCGATACCCGCCCCGAGCCGCCCGCGGACCTGGCCGAACAGGCCGCCATGCTGGGTATCGCGGTGCTCTCGGGTGTCGTGGTCGGCACCGAGGGCACCGACCGGATCACCGCGGTGTCCACACCGGACCGCACGATCCCCTGCGACCTGCTGGCCGTGTCGGGCGGCTGGAACCCGGCGGTGCACCTGTTCAGCCAGTCCCGCGGCACCCTGCGCTGGGACGACACCCGCGCCGCGTTCGTGCCCGACCGGGCGGCCCAGGCCACCCGGTTCGTGCTGCCGGGTCGGCGGGAGTCGCCGCAGCGCCCGGTGTGGCTGGTGCCCGGCGATCCGCACACCCAGTTCGTCGACCTCCAGCGCGACGCCACCGTCGCCGACGTGCGACGCGCCATCGGGGCGGGCATGCGCTCGCCCGAGCATGTCAAGCGCTACACCACCATCGGCACCGGCGCCGACCAAGGCCGCACCTCCAACGTGCTCGCACTGGGCGTGATCGCCGAAACCCTGGGCCTGGCCTCCCCCGGCGAACTGGGCCCCACCACGTTCCGACCGCCGTACGTGCCGGTGTCGTTCGCGTTGATGGCGGGCCGCGACCAGGGCACGATGCTCGACCCGATCCGGGTCACCCCCATCCACCCGTGGCACGTCGCGGCGGGCGCGGTGTTCGAGGACGTCGGCCAGTGGAAGCGGCCCCGCTACTACCCTCGTGCCGACGAGGACATGGAGGCGGCGGTCCTGCGGGGATGCCGCGCCGCCAGGACCGGTGTCGGCATCCAGGACGCGTCCACCCTGGGCAAAATCGAGGTCGTCGGCGCCGACGCGGGCGAGTTCCTCAACCGCATGTACACCAACGCGTTCAAGAAGCTGCCAGTCGGCTCCTGCCGCTACGGGCTCCTGTGCAAGGCCGACGGGATGGTGTTCGACGACGGCGTCACGCTGCGGCTGGCGCCGGACCGCTTCCACGTCACGACCACGACCGGCGGCGCGGCGCACGTGCTGGACTGGTTCGAGGAGTGGGCGCAGACCGAGTGGCCTGACCTGGACGTGCGGTTCACCTCCGTCACGGAGCGGTGGAGCACCATCGCCGTCGTGGGCCCCGGCTCACGGCGGGTCATCGCCGAGTTGGCCCCGGACCTCGACGTCACTGTCGAGGCGTTTCCGTTCATGACTTTCCGCGACACCGTGCTGCACAACGGCATCCCGGCGCGGATCGCGCGGATCTCCTTCTCCGGGGAACTCGCCTACGAGGTCAACGTCGCCGGTTGGTACGGCCTGGCCACCTGGGAGGCCCTGCTGGCGCTCGATCCCGGCATCACCCCGTACGGCACGGAGACCATGCACGTGCTGCGGGCCGAGAAGGGCTTCCCGATCGTCGGGCAGGACACCGACGGCACAGTCACCCCGCACGACCTCGGCATGTCGTGGATCGTGTCCCAGCGCAAGGAGTTCGTCGGCAAACGCTCCCTGCGCCGTCCCGACACCGCGCGCTCCGACCGCAGGCACCTGGTCGGCCTGCTGCCGCTGGACCCCGACGAACTGCTGCCCGAGGGCGCGCAACTGGTCGCCGAGGCGGCGCCGCGCGTCCCGATGCTCGGTCACGTCACCTCCAGCTACCGCAGCGCGGTGCTGAAGCGCACGTTTGCCTTGGCGCTCATCGAGAGCGGCCGCGAGCGCATCGGCGAGACGGTGCTGGCGCCGCTGACCGACCGCACGATCGCCGCGCGGATCACCGAGCCGGTGTTCTACGACCCCGAAGGAGCCCGCCGTGACGGTTGACTCGCTGCGCCGCAGCCCCTTGGCCGACCATCCGCTGGCGCCCGGCATCACCGAGATCCCGTTCCTGCCCATGGTCGTCATCCGCACCGGCACCGACCTGCCCGGCCCCGGCACGGCGGTGACGGACGGCGCCTGCTCGGTGCTGTGGCTGGGCCCCGACGAATGGCTGGTCGTGGGCGACCAGGGTGCCGTCGCACTGGACGGCGCGGTGGACGTCTCGGCGAACCGCACCGTCATCGAGTTGCGCGGCCCGCACGCCAGGGAGGTGCTGGAGAAGGGCTGCACCCTCGACCTGCACCCCAGAGCGTTCCACAGTGGACGGTGTGCGCAGACCAATCTGGCCCGCGCACACGTCATCCTCTGGCAGACCGCCGACGACCCGGTGTACCGCCTGCTGGTCCGCGGCTCCTTCGCCTGCTACCTCGCCGACTGGCTGGTCGACTCGGCGCAGGAGTACCTCACATCGTGAACGTGGTCAACACCGCGAGGTGGTCCGACGGCCAGTCCGACCGGCCCTGCCCGAAGGTGGTTGACGCGGTGGCGTCCAGGGTGGAGCCCTTGTACATGATGAAGTCGATCCGGTCCTGCGGCTCGGCCTTGTTGTAGTCGTCGTTCCATTTGTAGACCGGCGACCAGGTGTTGCCGGGGCTGTTGACCTCGCTGGGGTTCACCTCGCGGTAGGAGTCCCAGTACCCGCCGTCCCAGAACACCTTGGTGGCAGGCCACTGCACCACGGACTGGCAATGCACGCTCTTGGTCTTCTCGGTCCAGTCCAGCTGCGACGGCGTGTTCAGGTCACCGGTGATGATCGCCGCGCTGGAGCCCGCCCACCGCACGATGTCCTCCGCCTGCTTCTTGCGGGTCTCCTCATCGGCGTAGATCACCGGGTAGCTGTCCCAGTCGAAACAGGCGTTGTACGGCCCGTACTTGCGGTAGTCCAGGTGCACCGAGTACATCCAGACACCCTGGATCTTCGCCGCGATGGCCTGCGCCCCACTGGCCCAGGACCCCTTGTCCACACTGGTGATCGCGAACCGGCTGATCACGTCGATGTCGTAGCCGCTCTCGGTGTAGTTCCAACCCAGCTTCTGGGCGATGGTCTTGGCCTCGCCGTTGCGGACCTCTTGGAGCCCGACCACATCGGCGCCCGAGTCCTGGATCGCCCGGACGATCTTGTTGATCCCGTCCGGCACCTGACTGCCGCCATGCCAAGCGTTCAGGCTCATCACCTTGAAGGTGGTGGCCGCGCCCGACGACGCGGGCAGCACCAGGCTCGCGGCCAGCGCCATCACCAGCGCCACCAGCCCACTTCGCTTCATGTCTCAACTCCTCAGCAGGGGGATGCGAAGATTTACCCGCATTCGTGTACAAATGTCCACACTTGTGCACGATGCGGAACAGACCGGGGATGGACGGCCAACACCAGGCAAAGGAACACTGTCGCCATGGCGAAGATCGCGGGCAGACGGCTGCGCGGCCCCAACGACCCGGAGCGGCGCGACCGCATCGCCCGGGCCGCCATCGCCGTGGTCGCCCGCCACGGCGTCGAGGGCCTCACCCACCGCAAAGTGGCCGCCGAGGCAGAGGTCCCCCTCGGTTCGACCACCTACCACTTCGCCACCCTCGACGACCTGCTCGCCGTGGCCCTGCAGGAAGCCGCCGAGGAGAACATCCGCCAACTCCGCGAGTGGGAACGGACCCTCGCCGAGGACGCCGACTTCGCCCGCGCGATGACCGACCTGACCCTCACCTCGGTCACGGACCAGCACGAGAAGACCCGAGTCGGCTACGAGCTGTACGTCGCCGCCCTGCACCGCCCAGCCCTGCGCCCCGCGGGCGCCGCGTGGGACGAGGCCCTCACCGACATCTTCTCTACCCGCACCGACCCCCTGACCGGCCGCCTACTCTCCGCCCTCTTCTGCGGCCTCCTCGTCCAAGCCGCCCTCAGCGACCCGCTACCGACCCCCGCCGCAATGGAAACCCTGTTCCGCCGCGCGATTCACGGACCTGAAAAACACACGCGATAACCTCAAAGCCCAGCGATCTTCGCTGAGCTCACCCACTGACAAGCTGGTGGGGTGATCACTTCCGAAGAGCTGGTTGAGGTGGCGGAGCGGTGTTGTCGGGAGGCGGCGGGGCTGCTGCGTGAGCCGGTGGCTGTGGCGGCGAAGGGGCGGTTCGACCAGGTCAGCAGCGCGGATGTGCGGGTCGAGCGGTATCTGCGGGACGCGTTGCGGCAGGCGGTGCCCGGGTCGGCGGTGGTGGGTGAGGAGCTTGTGGCGGCCCCCGGGCAGGGCGTCACCTGGTATGTGGACCCGATCGACGGGACGCGCAACTTCGTGCGGGGCCTGCCGATCGCCTGCATTTCGGTGGCGGCGGCGGTCGGTGGGGAGCTTGTCGCGGGCTGTGTGCTGGACCCGTTTCGGGATGAGGTGTTCACCGCCGGGCGCGAGGTGCCAATGCGGGTGCGGTCGGGTGGGCTGCGCCTGGTGCCGGGCGGCAGTCCGCGGCCGATTGTGTTGACTGATATTCCGTTGCCGGACAGTGACCGTCACGGCGAGATGGAGTTTCTGGGCGAGTTGCTGGCGCGGGCGGATGTGCGGCGGCTGTACTCGACCGCGCTGGCGTTGGCGTGGGTGGCGGCCGGGCGGGCGGATATCGCCTGCAACCTGGGCATCAAGGCCTGGGATGTGGCGGCGGGCGCGGTGTTGGTGCGTGCGGCGGGCGGGGTGTTCACCCCGGTGGGTGGGGACGAGACGGTGGTGGGGGCGCCGGGGTTCGTCGCATCAGGACCCGGCGCTGGGCCGCTTACGGGGTGGATCACCGAGCGGACGCGCGGGATCATGCGGCGGGACTAGGCGAGGAGGCGAAGATGGACCGCGGACGGTTGGCGGACAGGGTCTGTGTGATCACGGGTGCTGCCAAAGGGATCGGCCGCGCCACGGCGGAGTTGTTCGCCCGCGAGGGCGCGAGCGTGGTGGCGACCGATGTGGACGAGGAGGGCCTTGGCACGCTCCCCGAGGGAGTGACCACCGTGGTCGGCGATGTGAGTGATCCGCAGGACGCGCAGCGGATGATCAGCACCGCGGTCGAGTTGCACGGCGGGCTGGATGTGCTGGTGGCCAATGCGGGCGTGATTCCGCTGATGGACGTGTTGGAGGCCGAGGCGGAGGACTGGGACCGCGTGATGGCCGTCGATGGCCGCGGCATGTTCCTCACCTGCAAGTACGCGATCAAGGAGATGGTGGCAGGCGGTGGCGGGTCGATCGTGTGCGTGTCGTCGATTTCCGGGGAGGCTGGTCAGCGTCGGCAGGCCGTGTACGGGCCCGCGAAGTTCGTGGCCTCCGGTCTGACCAAGCACCTGGCCATCGAATGGGCGGACCGCGGCATCCGCGTCAACGCGGTGGCGCCGGGAACGATCCGAACCGACCGGGTGCGCAGGCTTCCCGATGAGCCGGGCGGGTCGGAGTACCTGGCGGCCATCGAGCGACTGCACCCGATGCAGCGCATCGGCGAGCCCTCGGAGGTCGCCGCCGCGATCCTGTTCCTGGCGGGCGACGAGGCCTCGTTCATCACGGGCGCGGTGCTTCCGGTGGATGGCGGGTACCTGGCGCAGTAGAGCAGAATGCGCCGTATGCGCCCTGCCCGGCGGGAGTGGCCATTGCTGATCGTCGTCGCAGTCACCGTGGTGACGACGGCCGTGGTCGTCGCGCTCATCATGACCCACGAGCCCGACAAGACCGCGGCGGTGACGACCGCTCCCCGGGTCTTATTGCCGCCCGAGACCCCCGGCCAGCCGCCGCGCACCGTCGAGTGCCCTGACGAGGTGATGGTCTTCGTCGACTCCGATCAGTCCATGCTGCTGATCGCCGAGAAGTTGCGTGCGGACAGCAGGATTCGCGAGGTCACGGCGGAGACCCGGCAGGAGAGCTACGAGCGGTTCAAGGTTCTGTTCCGGGATGACGTGGAGCTGCTGAGAAAGGTTCGGCCGGAGCACCTGCCCGCCGCGGTGCGGGTGCGGCCTGCGCCGGGGGTGGATCGGACAGACCTTGCGGGCGAGCTTCGTCGGGAGATTCCCGAGGCGCGGGAGGTCAAGACGCAGCCCTGCTGAAGTCAGCGCAGGCCGTGGCGGCGGGCGACCATCCGCTCCACGAACGACCGCGGCAGCAGCCTGCGCAGGGTGAACACCACCGGCGCGTTGCTGCCCACCGCGTAGAGCGGCTTGGGGTGCTCCGCCTCGATCGCCTTCACGACGGTGGCGGCGACCTTCGCCGCGGAGACGCCGCCTGCCTCGTTGGCGTTCATGGCTTTGATCATCGTGTGGTACTCGGCGGCGAACGGGGAGTCCGCCGCGACGTAGTGGGTGCGGCGGTCGCTGATGCCGGTGCTGATCGAACCCGGCTCCACCGTCGTGATGCCCACGCCGAACGGGCTGAGCTCGCGGCGGGCGGCGCTGGCAAAACCCTTGATCGCGGCTTTAGAGGCCACATAGGACGACCGGTAGGGCATGGGGAAGCTGGCGTTCATCGAGCCGACCATGACCACCCGGCCGTAGTGGCGGGCCCGCATACCGGGCAGCAGCAGTTGGGTCAGGCGGACGGCGCCGAAGACGTTGAGCTGGAACAGGCGTTGGATCGCGTCCATCGGCAGTTCCTCGATCGGCCCGTTCTGGCTCTCCCCCGCGTTGTTGACCAGCACGTCCACCTCGCCCACTTCGGCGGCGAAGGCCTCGACGGCGGCGGTGTCGGTGAGGTCCAGGGCGCGGTAGTCCACGCCCGGCACCGGGTCGGCAACCGCGGACGGGTTGCGGCTGGTGCCGATCACCTTGTACCCGCGGTCGACCAGCGCCGCGGCCACAGCGGCGCCGATACCGGAGGAGGCGCCGGTCACCAGCGCGGTGCGCGTCATGCCAGCCTCTTGGCGAGTGCGCGGCCCGCGGCGCGGCCGGAGAAGATGCAGCCGCCGAGGAAGGTGCCTTCCAACGCGTTGTAGCCGTGGACGCCGCCGCCGCCGAAGCCCGCGACCTCGCCCGCCGCGTACAGGCCGTCGAACGGGGTGCCGTCGGTGCGCATGAGCTGGGAGTCCAGGTTGGTTTCCAGGCCGCCCAGGGTTTTGCGGGTCAGCAGGTGCAGGCGCACCGCGATCAGCGGGCCGTGCGCCGGGTCGAGCAGGCGGTGCGGCTTGACCACGCGGGTGATCTTGTCCGGCCAGAACGAGCGGGCGTTGTTGATCGCCATGAGCTGCAGATCCTTGGAGTAGGCGTTGGCCACCTCGCGGTCGCGGGCCACCACCTCCCGCTCGATCTGCGCGTAGTCCAGGGCGGGGCCGGTGGCGATGGCGTTCATGCCCTCGACCAGTTCGCGCAGGTTGGGGCGCACCACGAAGTCCTCGCCGTGGTCCAGGAACGCCTGGATCGGGCCGGGCGCGCCCTTCTTGACTCTGGACAGCACCAGTTTGAGGTCCTTGCCGGTGATGTCGGGGTTCTGCTCGGACCCGGACAGGGCGAACTCCTTCTCCACAATGGAGCGGGTCAGGATGAACCACGAGTAGTCGTGCCCGCCGCGCACGATGTGCTTGAGCGTGGCCAGCGTGTCGTGACCGGGAAACAGCGGCGGCGGCAGCCGCCTGCCGGTGGCGTCCAGCCACATCGAGGACGGGCCGGGGATGATCCGGATGGCGTGGCCGGGCCAGATCGGGTCCCAGTTCTTGATGCCCTCGGTGTAGTGCCACATGCGGTCCGGGTTCACGATGGACCCGCCCGCCTTCGCGGTGATCTCCAGCATCCGCCCGTCGACATGCGCGGGAACACCGCAGATCATCGACTTCGGCACCGGCCCGAGGCGGTCCACCGGCCAGTTGCGGCGCACGATGTCGTGGTTGCCGCCGATGCCGCCGGAGGTCACCACCACCGCCTGCGCGCGCAATTCGAACTCGCCTGCGGCCTCTCGTGAGGATGCGACGCCGCGTGGCTCGGCGGAGGGCACCAGCACGGTCCCGCGCACCCCGACCGCGGCGCCGTTCTCGACGATCAGCTCGTCCACCTGGTGCCGGTGTCGGAACGTCACCAGGCCGCGCTCGGCCGCCTCGAGCACCGGCTCCCGGAACACACGCACCACCTCGGGGCCGGTGCCCCACACGAGGTGGAACCGCGGCACCGAGTTGCCGTGCCCGGTCGCCGTGCCGCCACCGCGTTCGGCCCAGCCGACGGTCGGCGTGACCCGCAGGCCCAGGTCGTAGAGGTAGCGGCGCTTCTCGCCGCAGGCGAAGTCCACATAGGCCCTGGCCCACTGCCGCGGCCAGTGGTCGTCGCGTTCCCGATCGAAGCCCGCCGAGCCCAGCCAGTCGGCCAGCGCGAGTTCGTAGGAGTCCTTGATGCCAAGGCGCCGCTGCTCGGGTGTGTTGACCATGAACAGCCCGCCAAGCGACCAGAACGCCTGCCCGCCGAGGTTGGCCTCGTTCTCCTGGTCCAGCACGACAACGCGCTTGCCCGCGCGGGTGAGCTCATAGGTGGCGACCAGTCCGGCCAAGCCGGCCCCGACCACGATCACATCGGCGACGTCGTTCACTCACTTCTCCTCGGTGATCGGTGTGCTGTAGGCGTCGAGTACCTGGCGGAACAACTCCTGGCGACGCAACCACACCGCGGGGTTGTCCGGTTCCAGCAAGACCTGCACGGTGGTGCCGTCGTGCACGGCCACCAGCGCGTGGCCGAGCGCGGTCCGGTCGGTGACGCGGCGTCCGGAGCGCTCCAGCGCGTCCACGATGATCGGCAGGATGGTGTCCTGGATGGACGCCTCGCGGGCGGCCATCACCCGCCGCAGCGGCGGATTGCGCAGGGCGTGGGCGGTGAACTCCGCGGTAACCCGATACCAGGCGTCGTCGACGGGGGCAGCGGCAAGCGCGGCACGCAAGGCATCCTCCGGCGAGGCCTCGGAAGCATCGGCCACCGCCGCCTTGAGGTCGGCCAGCATGCGGCCCGACCGCTGCTCCCACATGGCGAGGAACAACTCGTCCAGTGAGGAAAAGTTGGAATAGAACGCGCCGCGAGAAAACCCAGCCCGCTCGCAGACCTGCTCGACAGTGGAGCGGCCGAAACCCTCCTCAGCGAACACCGCCAACGCCCCGTCGAGCAGCCGCTGCCGAGTCTTGGCTCGGCGCACGCTGACCGCCGCAGTCGCCGACATGTCCATCACCTCACCCGGCGACGGTATTGGATACACCGATGTATCCGCAAGGGACTCACTCGTCCGAACGGCCCCGTCCACCAGCCCGGTCAGCGTCCGCACGCAGATGCCGGCAAGTTCCTCACGGGAGACCTCCCGACTATCCAGCCATTCCAGCGCCAACACCCTGGTCATCTCGACCCACCCCCGCACCGCCAAGCGCAATGCCGGGGAAGGCCGCACTCCGGTGTGGCGAAGCGCGTCCAGAACACGGTCCTCGTGCAGGCGGTTGGTGCGTGCGATGACGGCGCGCACCTCCTCGTCCGCCGAGGCGGCATAGGCGGCCCGGACCAGGGATTCGTTGACCTCCACCTGTGCCAAGAACGCGGTCACCCCGGCGCTGAGCCGCTCATGGGGAGGCAGGTCGGGGTCGGGCACCGTGGCCAGGGCGAGCCGGTCGGCTGCCAGCGCCACGATCGCCCGGAAGAGATCGCGCTTGGTGGCGAAGTAGCGGTACATCAGCCCACGCGAGACGCCCGCCCGCGAGGCGAGGTCGTCGATGGAGACGTCCTCGTAGGCCTGCTCGGCGAACAACCGCGCGCCAACGGACAGCAACTGTTCGCGGCGCTGCTCCGGGGTCAGCCTGGTGCGGGACACCAGCTCAGCTTAGTAGACGCTTGTTCACTAGCGCCTCGTCTGGGTATCAGGGGGCGTGAATGAGGTTCGGGCTGCTATGGCTTTGCGTGGGGATGATTGAGGGTTTTGCTGGTGGCTTTTGGGTTTCGCTTGGTTGGTGTTCGCCGGCGGGATTTTTTGATGATTTTATGTGGGGCCCCTAGCGGTGGTGCGGAGGGGCTTTTCCGGGGCAGGCTTCGCATGCCCCTCTCGCGGACGAGCTTAGCACCACCGCTCCCCCCACAGAAAATCATCAAAAAATCCCGCCTTGGTCAGCGGTTACCAGTGGGCGATTTCGGGTGGGGTTCGCACAGGGTTTCGCGATGGGGGAAACCGGCAATTCCGGATGCCGTGCCGACACCCTCCATTCTGGAGGCGTGCCGATACCGCGAGTTCGGCAGGAAGACGCCCATCAGTTCTGGATAGCGTGCTGAGGTCGCCACTTCAGAAGGGCGTTCTGATGTCCTCAGTTCAGGAAACCCGCTGCCGACCGTCACTTCGGGAAGGCGTGCTCACGCCGTCAGTCCAGAAGGGGCACACTTCCGCCAGTTCAGAAGGCCTGCCGAGCGCATCGCTTTAGGGGGCGTGGTGAGGGCGGCAGTTCAGAAGGGTGCTCTGATGTCGTCAATTCAAAAGATCTGTCAATAACTCAGGAGACCCTCGGCGAACGCCAGCTCACGAGGCGTGCTGACATAGCCAGCCCAGAAGGGCACGCCAATGTCATTGGATCAGAAGGGTGAACTGAACCCGTCAGTTCGGAAGGCCCGCCGAGCGCATCACTTCAAGAGGGCGCGCTGAGGACACCAGTTCAGAAGGGCGCTCTGATGCCGCCGGTTCAGGAGGCCTGCTGACGCCGCCACAACAGGGAGGGAGGGCGTGCTGAGAGCACCAGTCCAGAGGGGACGTGCTGGCGCCAGCACTCCAGGATGACGCGCTGACACCGTCAATCCAGAAAAGCACCGAGGGCGACGATTCAGAAGGGTGGAGGTCCTTCACTTTCACCGCAATTACCGGATCCGGATATGGATATGGGCGTGGTTATGGGCGTGGGCGTGGGTGTGCGTCGGCTTCGGTGGGTGGGGTGGGTGCTTTTCGGCATGCGTTGTACGAGTGGTGGGGTGGCGCGGTTCGGTGGTGCGGTCGGCGGGTGTTTGGGGTGGTGTGCCACTCGGGTCGGCCGCTTGCCGAGGTGCGGGTTGTTCGGGTTGTCGTTGGTCGGGTTGTTGTGTGGTGGGTGCGGGTTGTTGTTCGGGTTGGTGTTGTGGGGTGGGTGCGGGTTGTTGTGGGGTGTGGGGTCGAGCAAGGGTTGTGGGGGGACTTCATAGGTGCGTCCGGTGGGGCTGGTCCAGTGCAGGGTGCCGGGGTGGGGTTGGGTTGCTGTCCAGCCGCCTCGGTGTTTGGTGTGGTGGTGGCGGGCGCATAGGGGTGCGAGGTTGGTGTGGCTGGTGGGGCCGCCTTGGCTGTATTGGTGGGTGTGGTCGAGTTCGATTCCTGTGCTGCGGGATTTGCGGGTGCAGCCGGGGAAGCAGCATCTCGGGTTGCGGGTTTTGACATAGCGGGTGAGTTCGCGGCCCGGGCGGTAGACCTTCTGCCTGAGGGGGAGTGCGATGCCGGCGTCGTCGACCAGGACGCGTTTGTAGACGACGGTGTCGCGGTGGGTGTCGATGATGGTCCGCATCACCGACGCGGGCAGCATGCTCCCGTCGGCCAACTCCACCGGCACGTCATCGGCGCCGATCAGGGTCGTGAAGGGCGTGATGATGTGCAGGACCGCCGTGGTGGAGGCGGCGAGGTGGCGGGTGCGTTCATCCAGGCTGCCGGCGAGCAGGCCAAGAGCGACATCCGAGCGGAGTTGGTCGAGGGTGCGCTCATCCCCGTCGCGCCTGAGTGCCCGGGCGATCTTGTCGACCCGGTCGTCGACCACGGAGATCTTTTCGGTGGCGCCGCCGATGATGTAGTGGGCGAACCCGTCCTCACCGGGCTTCTTGGAGGCGTAGGTGTCCCTGCGACGCTGCTCGGAGCGTTTCTCACACCCCTGCGGGTCCACCCGCGACACCGTGCGGCGCAGGATGCTCGCCAACTGTTGCGCGGTCCGACCGGAAGCCTTCACCAAGGCCTCCTGCTCGACTCGGGTTCGGATCTCGGGCTCGAGAATGGTGGTGGCGTGGGCGATGGCGTAGGCATGCCCGATGTCGATCCGCCCCTCTTTCAGGGCGGCGTGGGTGGCGGGCAGGTCCCCGAAGATGGTCACCGCGTCGCTGAGGACCCGGTCGGCCGCACGCGGGGACAGCTTCGCCGCCGAGGCGATCTCGGTGTCGCAGAACGAGCCCCACGACACCTCCGGTTCGGCCTTGCGGATCTCCCACAACCGGTAGGCGGCCTCCCATTCCACCGCTTTGGCGAAGCTCTGCAACCGGCGGGCCAACACCACCACCGACAACGCCTCATCATCGGAGACCGCCGAGATGTCGGTGGCCAGCACGGCCTCCAACACCTCACCCACCGGCGAGGTGTGACGGAGCTCCCCCAAAGAAGTCATACCCCCATGATATCGAATACCTGTTCGATATCGCATCACCCGAAAGGGCTGGACAATCAATCACGCAAGGTCACCGAAAAGGCGACACTCGACCGGACGCCAACAAATTGTATCGTGGGATTTGTTGTTTTACATGGGGTGGCGGTGCCGCTAAGCTCGCCGCGAGGAAGGGCATGCGAAGCCTGCCCGGTAAAGCCCTTCCGCGGCACCGCAGGGGCCCCATGTCAAACAACAAATCCCACCAAACCCAACCGAAAAACCCACCGCACCAGCGGCACATAAAAATCGCTAAACCAAGCACCCGCATCCGCAAAACACCCCACACCGAGGCGCATCAAACCGGTTCCGCATAAAACCCAGCGAGCACCTCCGCCGCAGCGCCGACGGCGACCACGTCCTCCCCCACCTCATCCACATCCAGCCGCACCTGCGTCCACGGTGGAGCAACAGCAAGCCCGGCACCCACCGCCTCGATGTAGAGCCGAGGCCGGGCCCGAACGCCCCGGCCCGCCAACACGATGCGGTCCAGGTCCAGCACCCGAACCAGGTCAGCGAGCCCGATACCCAACAACCGCGCCGCTTCCCGGTGATCCGCCCTCGCAGCAGCCGCGTTGTGCAGCACCTCCACACAGCCGCGCCGCCCGCAGGCACAACGCGGACCGTCGAAGGCAAGCGTGGTGTGCCCGAACTCCCCCGCGTTAGTGCGCGGCCCCCGATAGACGTCGCCGCCAATCAAAAACCCCGCACCGATACCCGTACCCACCAGCACCACCGCAGTCGCCGACGCAGCGGCCGACCGCCAGCGGTGCGCATACGCCGCAGCGTTGGTGTCCTTGTCCAACACCACCGGCAGTGCCGTGGCCTCGGCGATCAGGTCGCGCAGCGGCACTTCGTGCCAGCCGGGCAGGTTCGTCGCGTCGTGCAGCACCCCGGTCCGGTGGTCGAGCGGACCGAGCACGCCGACGCCCAGCCCGAGCACGGTGTCCGTGGACAGTTCAGCGACGCAGCCCGCGATTGCCTCGACCGCCTCGGCCGGGCCGAACCCGGCGGGCAGCGCGGTCCGAACGCAGGCACACACCTCGCCCGCCAGGTCCATGCGGACGGCGCGCACCTCATCCCTGTCCAGGTGCACTCCCAGTGCGTGCCGCGCCTCGCCTCGGATCGCCAGGCGGGTACGGGGTTTGCCGACGCCTGCGGCGGGCTGGCGCTGTTCGGTCAGCAGGCCGGCGGCCAGCAGTTCCGGGACGATCTTCGATACAGCCTGCTGGGTGAGGCCGCTGCGCTGCGCCAACTCGGTCCGGCTGAGGCCGCCCGCGCGGCGGATCTCGGCGAGCAACAGGGCCCGGTTGTGCTTCCGCACGCCACGCAGGTTGACCCCGGTCTCCGTCACGGCGGCATCCTAGCAATTACTCAACAGTGTTGTATTATTGAGCGCATGGTTCTTCGCGTGGGCATCCTGGGCTACGGCGTCGGTGGGCGGGTTTTTCACGCTCCCCTGGTCCAGGCCACCTCCGGCCTCGCGGTGGCCGCCATCGTGACCGCCAACCCCGAGCGCGCCGGTCAGGCCGTCGCGGACTACCCGGGTGCCGCCGTGCTGCCCGACGCGGACGCGTTGTTCGCCCGCGAAATGGACCTGGTGGTGGTCAGCACGCCGAACCGCACCCACGTCCCGCTCGCCCTGCGCGCGATCGAGGCGGGCATCCCGGTGGTGGTGGACAAGCCGTTCGCCCCCACGGTGGCCGAGGCGGAGCAGGTGGTGAGCGCCGCGGCCGCGGCGGGGGTCGGGTTGACGGTGTTCCAGAACCGCCGGTTCGACTCGGACTTCCTGACGGTTCGTTCGGTGCTGGAGTCGGGGCGGCTGGGCGAGGTCTTCCGCTTCGAGTCCCGCTACGACCGCTGGGTGCCGAAGCCCAAGGACAACTGGCGGGAGTTCGGCGACCCGGCCGAGGCGGGCGGCATCCTCTACGACCTCGGCGCCCACATCGTCGACCAGGCGATTCAGCTTTTCGGACCGGTGGCCGAGGTCTACGCGGAACTGGACGGCCGCCGGGCGGGAGTGGCCGTCGACGACGACATGTTCGTCGCGCTGCGCCACGTCAACGGGGTGCGCTCGCACCTGTGGGCCTCGGCGCTGGCGGCGACCCGGAACCCACGGTTCCGGGTGCTCGGCGACCAGGCGGCGTTCACCAAGTACGGCCTCGACGTCCAGGAGCCACAGGTGCTGGCCGGGTTGCGGCCCGGCGAACCGGGCTGGGGCGTGGAGCCGGAGGCCGACGCCGGTGTGCTCGGCGATGGCGTCGACACCGTCCGCGTGCCCACCGAAACCGGCTGCTACGAGCGCTTCTACACCCAGGTACGCGACGCGCTGCTCGGCAAGGGCGCGTTTCCCGTCGACCCGGCAAGCGCCGTGGAGCCGCTGCGCGTCATCGAAGCCGCCCGCTCCTCGGCGACCGAACACCGGGTGCGCACGCTGCACGGCGCCTAGCACCTGCGACGAATCTTTCCTCTGTTGATTCGATGTTGCGCGACGATCGCTCCGTGAGCTAACCTCGGTGGCGTCTCGTTCTTGTGGATGCAGACCACGTTCTCCCACAAGATCTTTTCCAGATCCCTTTCGCACCGCCCGACCTGGGCCGTTGTGGGATCAGTTCCGCGGCATGCGCTCTCAGCGCGGTCACCGCACCTCTCATTGATCAACAAAGGAAGAAACTCCATGAACACCAACGACATTCCTGTCGAGGAGCGGCTGACCGCCGGGATCCTCGACATCGTGCACAACCGCGCCGTCGTGCGCACCGACGGCTACCTGTCCGGCCCGGACGACGCGGTCGTCCCGCAGCGGCTGGTGCGGGAGCACGGCCTGCGTCGCGGCGACACCATCACCGGCCGCACCCGCCCGGCCAACAAGGGCGAGAAGCAGCTGGTGCAGGTGGACACCGTCAACGGGCAGCACCCCCGCCACGCGGCATCCCGGCCGGACTTCTCCGAACTGGTGCCGCTGTACCCGAACGAGCGGCTCCGCCTGGAGACCGAGCCGCACATCCTGACCACCCGCGTCACCGACCTGCTGATGCCGGTCGGCAAGGGCCAGCGCGCGTTGATCGTGGCGCCGCCCAAGGCGGGCAAGACCTCGGTCCTGCAGTCGATCGCACACGGCATCGCCAAGAACCACCCCGAGTGCCACCTGATGCTGGTGCTGGTCGGCGAGCGGCCGGAAGAGGTCACCGACCTGGCGCGAGCCGTGCCCGCCGAGGTGGTTGCCTCCACCTTCGACCATCCGCCGCACGAGCACACCGCGATCGCCGAGTTGGCCATCGAACGCGCCAAGCGCCTGGTCGAGGCAGGCCAAGACGTCGTGGTGCTGCTCGACTCCCTGACCAGGCTGGGCCGCGCCTACAACCTGGCCGCCCCTGCCTCCGGGCGCGTCCTGTCCGGCGGTGTCGACGCGAGTGCGCTCACCCCGCCCAAGCGGTTCCTCGGCGCCGCACGCAACATCGAGAACGGCGGTTCGCTGACCATCTTCGCCACCGCGCTGGTGGAGACCGGTTCGGTCGGCGACACGCTGATCTTCGAGGAGTACAAGGGCACCGGCAACGCCGAACTCAGACTGGACCGGAAGATCGCGGCCAAGCGCGTCTTTCCCGCCGTGGACATCGCTCAGACCAGCACCCGCAAGGAAGAACTGCTGCTGGTCCCCGAGGAGTTGGCGGCCACCCGCGCCCTCCGCCGCGCCCTGGACGGCCGCGACATCGAATCGCTGCTCGACGGCCTGCGCAAGACCCGCACCAACATCGAGTTCCTCACCCAGCTCAACCGCTGACGGCGTACTCCAACAGCCGATCCAGCACTTCCTTCGGCGGCGGCATGGCCGCGATCCGCCCCGCGATGACCGCCGCGGACCGCCGCGGTGACGCGTCGTCCCTGACGGAGCGAAATGCCCTCCGGATGGCATCCTCGGTCGGCGCCACGTTGAAGCCGACGCCTGCCGCCGCGATCTGGGCGGCCATGTCGAACTGGTCGGTGGCCAGTGGGGATGCCACCAGCGGCTTCCCGTGGGCCAGTGCTCCGAGCACCGAGCCCGCCCCCGCGTGGCAGACCACCGCGTCCACGTGCGGTAGCAGCCGCTGCTGCGGCACGAAGTGCTCGATGCGCACGTAGTCGGGCTGGGTGCCGAACCGCTGCCGGTCACCGTTGTATCCAATCGTGGCGATCACATTGACGCCCTCGCCGTGCAATGCGGCGATCATGGCCTCCAGCACGCCCGGCCGGGTGTTGTGAGTGGTGCCCAGTGTGACGTACGCGGTTCGCTCGTGGGGCAGCCCGTCCAGCACCGGGGGCCGTTCGCCGGGAACCGGGATCACGTTCTCCGGTCGCAGCGGCCACAGGTTCGGGTACTCCCACGCGGTATCGCGCGGCCGCAGGCCATCGGGCCAGATGTCCAGGTACGGGACGGTATCGCGGGCGCGCAGTTCGCTCGGCCCGTTGCGCCGCACGATCTCACCCGCGATCCGCCATCCCTCGGCCATCACCGAGGCCGATTTCGGCGGACCGATGGCATGCATCGCGTACGGCACGCCCGCGATGGCGGCGGCCATCACCGAGGCTTGCTCGGCGAGGTTGGAGATCACCAGGTGCGGCCGGAACTCTCGCAGGTAGGTGAGCATGTCCGGGAGGCGCTCCGCCGCGCCGATCCCGATCATGCAGTGCGCCACCAGGTGCGACAGCCGCTCGTCCATGCTCAACGCCTGGAGGGTGTCCATCGGATGTTTCCGCAGGTAGCGGTCGACCATGTCGGTGGTCGGCGGGCCCAGTGTCACCGTTGTCAGGCCCGCGCCCTCGGGGTACTGCTCGGCGCCGGGGCCGGTCACGAACACCACGTCATGCCCGGCATTTCGCGCCGTGACGGCCAGCGGAAGCATCGGCGCGATGTGGCTGTGACCCGCCCCGGAGGAGAACAACAGTCGCATTCACCCGACCGTAGCCGGGCTGATCACGCTGTTGTCACGCAGGCAAACGCCCTCGGGCGCTCAACTGTGCGAAAGCACGTTGATGACGTGGCCATCGGGGTCTTTGACGAAGAAGCGGCGCACGCCCCACGGCTCGTCCGTGAGGCCGTGCACGGTCTCGGCTCCTCGGGGCGTTCGGGGTCGGCGAGCGTCACGATCCAGCCGTGGTCCATGACCACCTTCAGCCCGAGGACCCGACCGTAGAAGGCCGCAGAGTACGCAGGCGATGCGCTCTCCAGGTCCGCCACCACTCTGTGGACCGCCACGTTGAGCACCTTTCCAACACGGTCGCTTCACTTTCGTATTACGGCGGGCTCGATCCTGTCATCGACACTGGACACTGGCGCACACGGTTCACGTGATCTCCGAGGTATCCATGACCACTGCGCAGCTCTGGCTTCAGCACTTCCACCTCGCCCGGCCGGAACACTGGACCAAGGTCCCGCTGCCGTGCACGACGCGCAACTCGCAGGCGTTCGCCGACGAGGAGCTGTCGCCGAAGTCTCGGGCCCGCGAGGGTGGAATGTACTCGCATGCGGCCACCGTCCGCTGCGAGACCTGCGGCGAGCTGATCGAGGTCCGCAGGCTCTCCGATGAGGCGTTCGACCGGAAGCGGGCGGGCCGGTTGTTCCGGGACACCGTCTCCCAGCACGTGGTGTTCCTCAAGCGCGGTCAGGCCCACCACGACGTCGTCGTGGAATAACGCGATCCGCGTGCCGTCCCTCGGTGGGTTCAGCACGCGGATCGGCGCTGTGGTTATCGCGGGTGCTTCTCGGCGTCGCCCTGGTTGTCGCTGCCCGCGCTGCCGTGGCCGTCGTTGGCGTTGAGCGTCCGGTCGACCTCCAAGACGCTGTCGCCCATCACGGGTTGGACGTGGACGAGGGAGCAGCAGTTCGGGTTGCGCTCGATGTCTCGCAGTTCCGAGGGTTCGGCCATCGCGGCCCCACCGGGGAGCAGCGACAGGAGCGCGAACGGCCCTGCGAGAACGGCTTCACGTAACACTGGGGGCTCTTTCCTAAGTGGCTGATGTCGTTGTCGCTGTTGACGATGCCCGCTGCGGCGCGGCCAGACGCCTGGTGAGCCAGGCACAGACGATGAGCTGTAGCTGGTGATACAGCATCAGCGGCAAGACGATCAAACTGACGGCTTGCCCGGAAAAGAGCACCGTGGCCATGGGCAGGCCACTGGCCAGGCTTTTGTTGGAACCGCAGAACAAGATCGCGATTCGGTCCTCCCGATTGAACCCGAACCAGCGACCCGTCGCGTAGGTCATGCCGAGCGCGACGGCGAGCAGTGCCGCGCTCGCCACGGCGAGCAACATGATGCGCATCGGGGTGAGCTGGTGCCAGACGCCCGCGACGGCGCCCTTGCTGAAGGCGGAGTACACCACGGCCAGGATCACGCCGCGGTCCATCAGCGACAGTTGTTTGCTGTTGCGGTGTGCCCACTCGGCCAGCCAGGGCCTGACAAGCTGGCCGACCACGAACGGAGCGAGCAGCAGGAGCGCGATCTGGCCAAGGGAAGCTCCCGACAGCCCGCTACCGTCCGTGGTCACCAGCATGCTCACCAGCGCGGGGGTGAGCAGCACTCCGAGCATGTTCGAAAACGAGGCGCTGCAGATCGAGGCGGCGACATTGCCGCCCGCGGCGGAGGTGAACGTGATGGACGACTGCACCGTGGACGGCAAGACGCAAAGGAAGAGCAGTCCGATGTAAAGGGGCTCGCTCAGCACGGTCGGAACCAGCACGGCACAGGCCAGTCCCAACAATGGAAAAGCCGCGAACGTGCTGAGCAGGATCACGAGGTGCAGGCGCCAGTGTTGGAGTGCGGCCCAGGTCGACTTCGTTGACAACCTGGTTCCGTAGACGAAGAACAACAAGGCGATCGCCACCTTGATTCCCAGGTCCACAATTCCGGTGAATTCGCCGCGAATGGGAAGTATCGTGGCGGCCACTGCCACGAAAAGGATAGCAAGGACATAAGGGTCAATCCGGAGACGCATACGTCGCTTCCCAGTTCTTCGTCCACGTCTGGAATGATCAGACGAGCAAATCGACAGGCTTCGGGTGGTGTCGGCTCATATTGCGCTCCAACAGCGCGATCGATTCGGCCACACCTACGCTGCCCGCGGTGACCGGGGGCAGCTTGCCCTGGTCTTCGCGAAGCTGGTGCAGTGTCGTGTCGATCGCGGTCTGCGCGGCGAACAGGCATGGCGTGCTGTAGATCGCGACGTTCACACCAAGCTGCTGGAGCTCGGGCAGCGAGATGCGGGGTGATTTGCCGCCCGCGATCTGGTTGAACAGCAGCGGCTTGTCACCGACCACCCCGCGCACCGCCCTGATCCATTCCACGCTGCGCACCCCGTCCACCAGCAGCACATCGGCGTCGGTTTCCGCGAGGATCTTGGCGCGACGGAGGATTTCCTCCTCCTCGGTGGCATCGGTGCGGGCGACCACGACGAGGTCGCGGCGGGTCTGCAACACGAGTTCGAGTTTCTCCAGGTACTCCTCCAGCGGAAGGATCTGCTTGCCGTCCACGTGCCCGCAGCGGCGGGGTCGCTTCTGGTCCTCCAGGATCACCCCGGAGGCGCCGATGGCTTCGAGGTGCTCGATGACGTGACAGGCGACCTCGGGGTCGACGTAGCCGTCGTCGATGTCGACCAGCAGGTGGTTACCCGGAAACGCCAGCCGCAGCCGCTGCACGAAATTAACAATATCGGGCCACGCGATGAACCCGATATCCGGAAGCCCGTAATGCGAAGCGGCGAACCCGAACCCGGAAATGAACATGCCGTTGAAGTGTTTGGCGGCGATGGACGCGGAGAACATGTCGTAGATGCCGATCAACGGAGTGATCTCACTGCCGTTGATATCGTCACGCAGGGCAGTTCCGTATCTCATATAACCCTCCCGAGAGATCGCTTTCTGGTAAGCGATTACCCGTGATCAGACTAAACGGTCCGATCTTTATTCCGCAAAACCTCGGTCGGGTGGACTCTGCGTGGTGGAGAAAGGTGGCGGAAAGAAGACACGATTTGCATTCCCGTTCCCACGTGGTGGACTCTCCGCTTTCTTGAGACGTGGACCCCGCCCCGTCAACGGCTAGACCAATCGGTGGCACGCAATCAGAGGGGGCAAAGCTACGGCTCTCCTGTAGCACTAGCCCCGCCACCGCCGGCCCATTCGCCGACCAACCGAGATTCCGACTACTCTCCGTGAAGCTCAGACCGGATGCCACACCCGCATCCTGGACTGGGATCCCAGCCGGGTGTCATGGCTCCTTGACGGCCCAAGTTTCTGCAAAGCGGATCCGGCAACCTGATGTCGGCGCCCGGTCAGGGGGACGCGAAGCGGGTACCGGATCACACCGATCCGGTACCCGCCTGGGTCAGCCGAGGTGATCAGTTGCTAGCACATGGTCGGGCCCATGACGTTGCTCCAGCTCGCACAGCCCGAGGTGTGGCCGTACCAGTCGTGGCCGAACTCGTGCGCGGCGAGCAGCGCGACGTCCCGGACGCCACCCGGGTACAGCGCGATCCGCTGTCCCATGCCCCAGTTGCAGCCGACGACCCTGGAGCCACCGCCGCAGTTGGAGATGTAGCTGTTCTGGCAGTAGACCGGGGTGCCGCCGCCTTCGCTGAGCGAGGCGCCCCAGTGCCGGGCGCCCTGTCGGATCTGGCTCGCCCAAGACGAGCAGGACGAGGTGATGGTGAACTTGCGGGGGTCACGGGCCATCGCCTGGTAGTTGACCGGGTTGGCAGGGGCAGGGCCTGCTTCCTCGGCCGTGCCCACCGAGGTTCCGTGGGCCTCCACGTTCGCGACGAGCGCGTCGGTCTGCGGAACCGATTCGCCGGTCCCGACCGGCATGGCCAGCAGGCTCGCGACGGCCACGACGCCGATCATGATCCTTTTCACCAGGGACGACGGGGATTTCCGCGGAATCGCTGGGAATTCGCGCATGATTAACTCCATCAAGCAGGGCAATACTGTTTCCGAGAAAGTGAAAGCAGTATTGATGGGCAGGGTTCCCGTCAATGCCAGGGTGCACCAACGGTGCAATCACTCAAACACAGACCACGCTGAAAGTGAAGAGGACGAAACCCAATCGAATAGCCCGAACGGAGCTGTGCCCCAGGGGCTCTGGCAGGCCACGACCCCTCACCGGGTCACCATACGGTTATGGAGCGGCCACACTGCGTGTTCGTGGCCGCAACTACCCTATCGATATTGGCAAGTGGTGAACCCAGAAGGCCATTAACTGTCAACGGACCACTCGCCGAGTCTGCCTGAATCGGGATGAGCGTCAGACAGTTCATTCAAATGTAGAATCTCCCGCCGAATGCGTGGCCCACGTGAGATGAGCCATGCCCGCATACGCTGTTCCCGCTCCGCGCGGGCCGATCAGCGGGTACCTCGCCGAACCGGCGGGCAAGGGCGAGGCATCCCCCGGCGTGGTGGTGCTGCACGATATGGGCGGGCTCACCGCGGACATTCGGCGGCACACCGACCGGTTCGCCGCCGCGCCCCACTACGGCCATCTGCCCAAGGACCTGTCCAGGCTGGACCAGGCGTGCCCCATCGTGGCGAGCTTCGGCCGCCGCGACCCCCTCCTGCGCGGTGCCGCCGGGAAGTTGGAGGTCGCGCTGAGCGAGCGGAACATTCCGCACGATGTGAAGGAATACCCGGAGACCGGGCACAGCTTCGCCAACCGGCTCCCACTCAGTGACGAATCGTTGCTCGGGCGGCCGGACGGGCGTAGATTCATAACAACCCTGTAACGCAGATCATCCGCCGACTAGCGCATTCGCGATTAATATAGTTAGCGAATCTATCGATCCGCCTCGGGAGCGACGGATCGTCGAGGGGAGGACCGGAGATGTCCAAGAGCCTGGCGTCCGAAGACCTGGCGCGGCACGAGCAGCTGCGCATCAGCGAGTTGATCACCACCGACCCGCAGCTCAAGGCGGCGTTCCCGAGCGAAGAGGTCGCCGCGGTGGTGACCGACCCGAAGGCGACCCTGGCCAGGATCGTGGCCGCGGTGATGGACGGTTACGCCGACCGGCCCGCGTTGGCCGAGCGAGCGAGCGAACAGGTCACCGATCCCGCGACCGGCCGGACCTCGCGCAGGCTGCTGCCCGGCTTCGCGACCATCACCTACCGGCAGGTGTGGCAGCGGGCCCGCGCGGTCGCCGCGGCCTGGCACCAGGACGGGGTGCGGGCAGGCGACTTCGTGAGCACCGTCGGGTTCACCAGCAGCGACTACGCCGTCCTTGACCTGGCCTGCGTGCACGCGGGCGCGGTCACCGTGCCGCTGCAGTCCAGCGCCACCGCGGCCAATCTGCGGCCCATCATCGAGGAGACCGCTCCCCTGGTGCTCGCCACGAGCGTCGAGATGCTGGGCACCGCGGTGGAGGTGGCCGCGGCAAGCGACACACTGCGGCAGCTGATCGTGTTCGACTACCACCCCGAGGTGGACGAGGAACGCGAACGGTTCGACGCGGCACGCGCCCGACTGGGCGAGGCGATCGCGGTCGAGTCGCTGGCCGAGGTCATCGCGCGGGGCGAGGACGCGCCGCCCGCTCCCCTGTTCGACCCACCTCCGGCGCAGGACCGGCTGGTCACGCTGATCTACACCTCGGGCAGCACCGGAACACCCAAGGGTGCGATGTACACCGAACGCCAGGTCACCGGCCAGTGGCGGGGGTGGATGAACCGGTGGGGCGATGTCCCGGTGATCTCGCTGAACTTCCTGCCGCTGAGCCACATCGCCGGTCGGGCCACCCTGCTCGGCACGTTGGGCCGGGGCGGCACCTGCTACTTCACCGCCGCGAGCGACCTGTCCACCCTGTTCGAGGACATGGCGCTGACGCGGCCCACCGAGGTCGTGTTCGTGCCCCGTGTCTGCGAGATGGTGTACCAGCGGTTCCACAGCGAGACCGACCGGCGCCTGCTCGCGTCCGACGGGGCGGCCAACCAGGTTGAGGTCGAGGACGCGGTGAAGACGGAACTGCGGGAGGACCTGTTCGGTGGGCGCCTGCTGACCGTGCTGTGCGGCAGCGCCCCGCTCTCGCCCGAGATCGAGGCGTTCATGGAGTCCTGCCTCGAGCTGCCGCTGCACGACGGCTACGGCTCCACCGAGGCGGGCGTGCTGCTGCTGGACACGGTGGTGCAGCGCGCGTCGGTGCTCGACTACAAGCTCATCGACGTGCCCGAGCTTGGCTACTTCGGCACCGACTCGCCGCATCCGCGGGGTGAGTTGCTGGTCAAGACGACGAACCTGATCAGCGGCTACTACAAGCGCCCCGAGATCGCCGCGGAGATCTTCGACGAGGACGGGTTCTACCGGACCGGCGACATCATGGCCCAGATCGGGCCGGACCGGCTGGTCTACGTGGACCGCAGGAAGAACGTGCTGAAGCTGTCGCAGGGCGAGTTCGTCGCCCTGTCCAAGCTGCAGGCCGTGTTCGCGAACAGCCCGCTGGTGCGGCAGATCTTCATGTACGGCAGCAGCGAGCGCTCCTACCTGCTCGGCGTTGTCGTGCCCACCGAGGAGGCGCTGGAGCGGTTCGGTGCGGGCGCGGAGCTGAAGGCGGCGCTCGGCGAGTCCCTCCAGGACATCGCCAGGGAGACGGGCCTGAACTCCTATGAGATCCCCCGCGACCTGCTGATCGAGACCACACCGTGGACGGTGGGCAACGGGTTGTTGTCGGATGCCGGGAAGCTGCTGCCGCCGCGGCTGCGGGAGCGTTACGGCGAGCGGTTGGAGCAGCTCTACGAGGAGCTCGCCACCGGCCAGGAGAACCTGCTGCGTGAGCTGCGGCGCACCGGGCGGGACCGGCCCGTGCTCGACACGGTCGGCAAGGCCACCCAGGCCCTGCTGGGCTGCGCGGGCTCGGACCTCGGCCCCGACGTGCACTTCACCGACCTTGGCGGCGACTCGCTGTCCGCGCTGACGCTGTCCAGGCTGTTCCAGGAGATCTTCGGCGTCGAGGTGCCCGTCGGGGTGGTGACCAGCCCGGCCACCGACCTGCGCGGGCTTGCGGCCTACATCGAGGACGCCTTGGCCTCGGGGGCGAAGCGGCCGACTTTCGGCGCCGTGCACGGCGCCGACGCGGGCGAGGTGCGCGCCGACCAGCTCACTCTGGACAAGTTCATCGATACCGAGACGCTGGAGCTCGCTCCTGGGCTGCCAGGCCCAGCGGAGACGGTGCGCACGGTGCTGCTCACCGGGGCGAACGGCTACCTCGGCCGGTTCCTGTGCCTGGAGTGGCTGGAACGCCTCGCCGCACGCGGCGGCAGGCTGATCTGCCTGGTCCGGGGTACCGACGCGGAGGCCGCCCGCAGGCGCTTGGACGCCGCGTTCGACAGCGGCGACGAGGACCTGCTGCGGCACTACCGCGAACTGGCGGGCTCGCTGGAGGTGCTGCCGGGCGACATCGGTGAGCCGCAACTGGGCTTGGACGAGCAGACCTGGCGCAGGCTGGCGTCCGAGGTGGACCTGGTGGTGCACCCGGCGGCGCTGGTCAACCACGTGCTGCCCTATGACCAGCTGTTCGGGCCCAACGTGGTGGGCACGGCCGAGATCGTCCGGCTGGCCCTGACGAGCAGGCTCAAGCCGGTGACCTACCTGTCGACGGTGGGTGTGGCGGGCCAGGTGGCGCCGTCGGACCTGGACGAGGTCACCGACATCCGGGTGATCAGCCCGGTGCGCAAGCTGGACGACAGCTACGCGGCGGGTTACGGAACCAGCAAATGGGCGGGCGAGGTGCTGCTGCGGGAGGCGCACGAGAAGTACGGGCTGCCCGCCGCGGTGTTCCGCTCCGACATGATCCTCGCGCACAGCACCTACACCGGGCAGCTCAACGTGCCGGACATGTTCACCCGGCTGCTGTTCAGCCTGCTGGCGACCGGGATCGCGCCGCGCTCCTTCTACCGGACCGACGGCGGGCAGCGCCCTCGGGCGCACTACGACGGCCTGCCCGGTGACTTCACCGCCAAGGCGATCACGGTCCTCGGCGAGCGGGCGACGGCCGGGTTCCACACCTACAACGTGGTGAACCCGCATGAGGACGGCATCTCGCTGGACACCGTCGTGGACTGGCTGGTGGAGACAGGCAGGCCGCTCGAGCGGCTGGACGACTACGGCCAGTGGTTCGACCGCTTCGAGACCGCGATCCGCGCGCTGCCCACCGGCAAGCGGCAGCACTCCCTGCTCCCGCTGCTGCACGCCTTCGCCGCACCCGGCGAACCGGTCGACGGTTCGGTGATCCCCGCCCAACGGTTCCGCGCCGCGGTGCGGTCCGCCGGGATCGATGAGGACATCCCGCACCTCACCTCGGCGCTGATCCGCAAGTACGTCACCGACCTCCGGCAGCTCGACCTGCTGTGAACCGCGGGCGGCTAGAACGCGACGGCTTTGGGGTTGCGTTCGAACTTCGACCAGATCGGCGCGGTGCACTGGACGCAGTTCGGGCCGAAGAACTCGGGGCGTGCCTGTTGGTCGCCCATGAGGTGGAAGCGGAACCAGGCGGTGGCCGGACCGCGGAAACGGCCACCGTCGCTGCTGGGCTCGAAGTGGCCCGCGCCTGCCAGTTCGGCGTAGATGGCGGGCACTTGGGAGGCCTGTTCGTAGCGGTCGAGGACGACCGTGGGCCAGACGATGAGGTCGGACTGGGACGCGAAGAACAGGGCGGGGCCGTGGAGGCGGGCAGGGTCGTTGAACGGACCGCCCAACAGGGGCGCCACGGTGTCGACCCTGGGGTCCGCGCCCGCGCCGACCGCCGTGCCGCCGCCCAGCGAATGGCCGGTGGCGCCGACACGGTTGAGGTCGACTTTGCCGAAGTAGACGCTGCCCTGGGTGCTGTTTTCGCGGCTGAGGAAGTCCAGTCCGGCCAGCGCCTGGGTGGGGTCGGCGGACCGCCCTTCGGCCGCGGCCACGATGAAGCCGTGCGAGGCGAAGTGCGTGAGCAGCGCGGTGTAGGACGACACGGTGGCCGCGGCGCCGTTGGCCCAGAGGATGACGGGGTGGCTGCCGCAGCCAAGGCCGCCGAGTGCGGTCGGGCGGAAGATCGTGTTGCCCGCCCCGGTGGATCCCGAGGTGACGGCGAACGGCCCGGGGCTCGCCCAGTTCCGGTTCACCGACGGGCACGCCAGTGCCCCGTTTTCGCCCGCGGGCGCCTGGGCTGCGGGCAGGATCAACACCGCGGCGAACGCCGAGCCCACCAGCGCGCCGATCCGTCTGCGACTCGTCCAGAACCTCATGGCTCTCCCTTTTGTCGTGGTCACAGGGTGAATGCTGAACGTGGCGGTGCCAAGTCCTGTCGACACCTTGTGAACGCCGCCGCGAGCCGCCCGGAGCGCAGTACCCTGGCGGGAAGGTCACCGTCGAGGTCTGGGGAGTCCCACCGTGCCCAAGGGAAAGCAGGGTAAGCGCGGAGCGCGGCCCGTCCTGATCGTTCTGGCCGTGTTGTTCTTCCCGCTGTACTTCCTCTACAAGTGGGCCAAGGACTTCATGGGGTCGTAGTGTCGGCGGGCTCGTCCTCGGTGACGGTCGCCTTGGCACGCCTGCGCATCGCCGCGGCGTAGAGCCGGGGTGCGAACTTGAGCAAGAGCACGGCGGCGAGGTTGGTGAGGAACACCAGCACGGTGTAGGCGAAGCAGATCACCAGCAGCGTCGTGGGCAGCCGGGTGAACACCCCGACGAACAGGCAGGTGAACGGGAACAGCACGCCGATCGCGTTCAGCACCACCAAATCGAACAGGAGTGAGCGGATCGCGCGGGCGAATCCCTGCTCGACGCTCTCCCCCGACTTCCGCTCGACCAACTCGGCCGGATCGCGCGGCAGTCCGCTGATGAGCGCACCCGCCGCGACCGTGAGGAAGATCGTGAACAAGACGGCGGCGGTGGAGAGGAACTGTGTCGCGTCGGTCGCTCTGGCCAGCACCCGTCTCCTCGATCCGTATCGGCGGCGCCTCCGATCAGGTTAGTCCGCGCCCTCACGGAGTCTCCGCATCGAACCCGCGGCGCCGCCCACGCGGTGTGCGGCGCGGATCAGGTGCTGCGCATGCTGCCAATCCGCGATGATCTTGCGGGCGGTGCGCAGCAGGGCCTCGCCCGCGGCGGTCGGGTGGACGTCACGGGTGGTGCGCTCGAGCAATACGACGCCGAGGTCCTTCTCCAGCCTGCGAATACGGCGGCTCAGCGCGGGTTGGGACACGTAGAGCCGCTCGGCGGCGCGGGTGAAGCTGCGCTGCTCGGCGACGGCGACGAAGTGCCGCAGCACCCGGATATCGACATCCACGCCCAGACCCCTCTCCCGAGCGGTGCGGGCACGGCTGGCGGCCGTGCCCG
>NZ_JBREYE010000002.1:259679-441584 GCF_056323685.1 Actinorectispora metalli | reverse complement strand
GTGCGGGCACGGCTGGCGGCCGTGCCCGCACCGAACCGATCAAACCGGGATGTCGGTGCTCTGCCCGTAGGGGATCGATCCCCGACCCTGGTCGCTGCTGCGAATCCAGTACCAGGTGCCGTCGGAGGGCCGCCACACCGCCACGTCGGTCTTGCGGTCCCCGTCAAAATCGCCGGGCATCGGGATGTCGGTGCTCTGGCCGTAGGGCACGGACACCCGGCCCTGGTCGCTGCTTCGCACGTAGTACCAGGTGCCGTTGGACGGCCGCCACACGGCGACGTCGGCCTTGCCGTCGCCGTCGTAGTCGGCGGGCACCGGAACGTCGCCGTTCTGTCCGAACGGGATGGACCCCCGGCCCTGGTCGCTGCTGCGGACCCAGTACCAGGTCCCGTTACTTGGACGGAACACCGCGACGTCACGCTTGCCGTCGCCGTCGAAGTCCGGGGCATAGCCTGCTGCCGCCGGGGCCGCCGCGTGCTGGACTGATGCCGCGGGGATCGCGGCGACACCCACTGTCATCAGCGCCGCGCCAACCAGGATCGTCAGGCGGGATGAGTTGTTCATGGTTCCCTTCCTCCCTTTGGGGACGCGCTGAAGGGTGTCGAAGGCCCGAACGCGAAGGAAGGTTTCGGTCCGCTCAGCGGACCGGAACGGCACTGATCAGGCATGATCTGCGGGTGCGGGCGGAACGACTGGTGGCGTTGCTGTTCACCTTGCAGAGCAAACGCAGCGCGACGATGGCGGAGTTGGCGGCGGCGCTGGGGGTGTCCGAGCGCACCATGCACCGCGATATCGCCGCGTTGCAGACCGCCGGGGTTCCACTGTGGACGGAGCCGGGGCGGCACGGCGGGGTCCGGCTGGTCGACGGCTGGCGGAGCAGGCTGGACGGGCTCACCTCGCGGGAGGCCGTGGCAATCTTCGCGATGGGCGTGCCGAGGGCACTGGCCGAGTTGGGGCTGGGCACCGCGGTGTCCGCGGCCCACGCCAAGGTGTCGGCGACGCTGCCCGCGCCGCTGCGGGAGCAAGCCCAGCACCTCGCGCAGCGGTTCCATCTCGACGCGCCGGGCTGGTTCCGGCGGGAGGACGATGCCGAGCACCTGGCCGATCTCGCCCGCGCGGTCTGGGATCAGCGGCGTACCAGGATCGCCTACCGACGCGGCGCGGACACGGTCGAGCGGGTGCTCGACCCGCTCGGGCTCGTGCTCAAGGCCGGTGTCTGGTACCTGGTGGCGGCCGTGGACGACACCGTGCGCACCTACCGCGTGAGCAAGGTCGCGACGGTGGAGGAGCTTCAGGAACGGTTCGAGCGGCCCGCGGACTTCGACCTGGCGGGCTGGTGGCAAAGCTCGTCCGCGCAGTTCGAACGCTCGCTTCAGCGGGTGCCGGTGCGGGTCCGGCTCAGCCCCCGCGGGCTGCGCGCGCTGCGCTGGGTGATCGATGCCGATATCGCGGTGACCGCGCTGGAGCAGGCGGGCGCGCCCGATGCGGACGGCTGGGTCGAGGTGGTCCTGCCGTTGGAGGAGCCGCACATCGCGGCGGGCCAGTTGCTCGGGCTGGGCGTGGAGGTCGAGATCCTCGAACCATCCGCCGTGCGGGCCGCGTTCGCGGACGCCGCACGGCGGATGGCCGAACGTCACCGGTAGCCGGTGGGGTCCGCGGGCTTGTCGGCGTCCTGGACTTCCACGACGTAACGCCACGCGTCGGGCCTGCTGCCGTCCACGTCGTCGAGGTCGTAGATCTTGGCCAGCGTGCCGCTGTCCAGGGTCTGCCCGGAGAAGCGCGCCTTGTCCCGGTCGGTGGCCAACGCCGCGACGCCCCGTCCGACGAAGGTCGGCGACTCCGAGATGCAGAAGTGCGGTTGTGTGACCAGCGCGTCCCGCCAGTTCTCCTCGGTGACGCCGTAGATCTCCAGCATCGCCTCCGACCGCAGCCAGCCCGGCGTCACCGCCACCGCGGTGCACCCGTGTTCCCGCAGTTCGTGGGCTTGGGCGAGGGCGAGGTGGTGGGCGGCGGCCTTGGCCAGGTAGAACGCCAGCGAGGTGCCCTTGCGGAACTTCGCGTTGTACTCGGCGGTGCCGTCGGTCATCTCCACCACCAGCCCGCCGGGCCTGCGGACCAGCAGCGGCAGCAGGTGGTGGCTGGTGATGATGTGGGCGTCGATGCCCAGCCTGATCATGCGCAGGCTCGCCGCCAGCGAGTGCTCCCACACCGGCTGACCCCAGCCGAGGTGGTGATCCCCGCCCCACAGGCCGTCGACCAGCACATCCAACCCGCCGTGGTCGCGTTCGACGCGCTCGGCCAGCGCCCGCACCTGCTCGGGTTCGAGGTGGTCGACCCGCACCGCGATGCCGGTGCCGCCCGCCTCGGTGATCCGCTCGACGGTGCCCTCGATCGTCTCGGGGCGGTCCACCTCGGACCGCTGCGTGCCCGACGAGCGTCCCGTGACGTACACCGTCGCGCCCGCGCGGCCGAGTTCCACCGCGATCGCCCTGCTCGCGCCCCGGGTTCCACCCGCTACCAACGCGACCTTGCCAGTGAGATCCTTGCTCATGCCGACCACGATCGCGGCGAACCCTGACAGATCGCGGCATGGTTTCCGAATCGCCACACTCAGCTATGTGCGCAAGTCGCCGGGCGGAATCCTGCACCGCGACAGCAAGCCGCTCGTTGAACGGATCGGCGCTTGCCGGGAAATCGGGTTGGCCATACTCTGTTACTAGAAGTAACAGTTACTACTGGTAACGAGGTGGAGGGCACCTGATGAAGGTTCCTGCTTCCGTGGGCCAACTGATCGACACCACGAAGACCGAGGTCGCGACGACGGTGGGCCGGGTACGCAGCGAGGCCGCCGACCAGGTGGCCCGGGTCGCGGGTCGGGTGGCGGGACGCACGGACGAGGCCAGTGAGTCCGTCACCGCGATCACCGACGCCGCGGCCACGGCCGCCGCGCAACTGGCGGGCAACGCCGCCGAGTTCGCCAGCCGCTCCGTGCGCGCGGCCGCGGACCGCATTTCCCGCAACGTCAGCCGCTGGGGCGAGGGGCTCGGCGACCGCATCGTCCGCCTCGGCGACGAGATCAGCCGCCCGCGGCGTTGACCCACTCCCCGGGGCGACCGAAGATCCCCACAGCGTGCGGATCACGGTCGCCCCACCGAAGTTGACAAATCAGCGCCACCGCAGAACGGCCGGGCGCTCATGGATGTGACAACACCGGAACCACCGGATCGCTTTGTTGACAGCGGGCATTCGGCGCCCACAGTATTTGGCGGAATCCGATGAAGATTCCCTGCCGGAGGCCGCCATGCCGTTTTCTCCGCGTCACAAGGTCGCCTCCGTGGTCGCCGCCGTTCTGGTGGCCCTCGCGATGCCCGTCTCGGCGGGCGCCGAGAAGAGCGGCGATTACCCCGGCCGGGAATGGGAGCGCACCGATGCCGCGGCCGCCGGCTTCGACCCGGCCAAGCTGGCGGCGATCGCCGCCGAGGCCAAGGCCGACGGCTCGAACTGCCTGGTGGTGATCAGGCACGGCAAGCTGGTCGCCGACTGGTACTTCAACGGCACCGGCCCCGCCTCGGCGCAGGACGTCTGGTCGGTGACCAAGTCCTTCGCGAGCACTCTGGTCGGCATGGCGCAGGCGGACCGCAAGCTGGACATCCGCGACAAGGCCGCCAAGTACATCCCCGCGTGGCGGGGCACCCCGGCCGCGGCCGTGACCGTGCGGGACCTGCTCAGCAACGACTCCGGCAGGCACTGGGACCCGGTCGCCGACAACCTCGGGCTGATCTCCGCCCCGGACCGCACGTCCTACGGCGTGCTCCTCCCCCAGGCGTCCCCGCCCGACCAGGTCTGGGCCTACAACAACTCCGCCATCCAAACCCTGGACGCCGTCCTGGGCGCCGCGACCGGCAAGGAGCCCGCCGACTACGCGCAGGCGAACCTGTTGGGCCCCATCGGCATGCGCAACTCGGTCATGACCAAGGACATCGCGGGCAATACCGGCATGTTCGCGGGCCTGCGCTCCACCTGCGAGGACCTGGCCCGCTTCGGCCACCTGTTCCTGCGCGATGGCCGTTGGGCGGATGGCCAGATCGTGCCGAAGCAGTGGGTGAAGGAAGCAACCGGCAAGCCATCGCAGGAGATCACCACCGCCTACGGCTACCTGTGGTGGCTCAACCACCTCGGCCCGCGCGCCACCCCCCTCGCTCCCATGACGCTCAAGGACTCCGCCACCGCCCCGCACACCAGGATCGCGCCGGGCGCGCCCGCGAACATGTACTGGGCCCTTGGCCTCGGCGGCCAGACCGTCCAGGTCGACCCCGGCTCGGACACGGTCGTGGTCCGTCTCGCCCCCACCAGTCTGACCAGCCCAGGCTGGACCACCAAGGCGTCCAGGGTGGTCACGGAGGCACTGGTCCGTCCGTAAGGGCGGCCAGTTCGAGCCGCCTGATCCGCGCGGGGTCCGCGATCACCTCGTAGGCGGCGATCCGGTCGTCCTCGACCGTGACGGTGAGGACGAGGGCCAGCCGCCCGCGCGGAGCCACCACGACCCCGACCGCGCCGTCGACCAATGCGGCCTCGGCGTAGCGGGCGTTGCGGCCGAACACCAGCGTCCCCTCGGCGACCGCCCGCGCCCCGCGCAGCTCGGTGGGGGCGCCAGCCGGTAGCACGGCGGGGTCGGCGCGACGCACGACGTCGGGCGCCAGCACCGTGAGCAGCGCGGTCAGGTCGCCGCCGCGGGCGGCGGCAAGGAACGCCTCCACCACGAGCCGGTGCCGGGCGAGTTCGGCCCCAGGCAGCGCGGGGGTGCCCCGCACGCGCAGCCGAGCGCGGCTGGCGAGCTTTTTCGCGGCGGCCGGTGAGCGGTCCACGATCGGCGCGATCAGGTCGAACGGCACCGCGAACAGGTCGTGCAGCACGAAAGCGACCCGCTCCGCGGGCGCCAAGGTGTCCAGCACGACCAGCAGGGCGCGGCTCACCGAATCGGTGCGCAGCGCCTCCTGCTCGGGGCCGTCGCCGTCCCAGTTCCGGTCGGGCACCTGCGCGACGGGCTCCTCCCTGCGGGCGCGCAGCAGGTCCAGGCAGATGCGGGAGACGACCGTGGTCAGCCAGCCCGCCAGGTTCTCCACGCCCGCTGTGTCGCTGCGGCGCAGACGCAGCCAGGTCTCCTGCACGGCGTCCTCGGCCTCGCTCGCCGAGCCCAGCATCCGGTACGCGACCGCGCGCAGCCGGTCGCGATGCCCCTCGAAGTCCACCGGTCACCTTTCCCGCTTCTTCGTCGTCACCGACTTGACGAACCTCGAGCCGAGAACGTGACAGGAGACGACCACATGAGTGTGCTGCTGCACCTGGATTCCAGCGCGAGCCCCGCCGAGCACTCGGTCACCAGGCAGCTGACCGCCTCGTTCGCCGCCGCTTGGCGAGCACGCCACGGCGCTGCGGGCCACCGCTACCGCGACCTGGCCGCCGATCCCGTGCCGCTGGTAGGCCCCGGATTTCCCGCGCTGGGGCAACGCGTCGAGCGGCGCGGGGTGGTCCCGCTCTCCGAGGTCGCGGCGTTGGCCGGGAGCGCCGATGAGCAGCGGGAGTGGGCGGTGGCCCTGCCCCTGATCAGCGAGCTGCTGGCCGCGGACACGCTGCTGATCGGCGTGCCGATGTACAACTTCTCGGTGCCCGCGACGCTGAAGGCGTGGATCGACCGGGTGAGCTTCCCGGGCGTGTTCACCGAGCCGACCGACGGGCGCAGCCTGCTGCGGGACACGCGTGCGGTGCTGGTGCTGGCCCGCGGCGGCGGGTACGGGCCGGGCACCCCGCGGGAAGGCTTCGACTTCCAAGCGCCCTACCTGCGAGCCTGGCTCGGAAACCTGGGTGTGCCCGCGGCCAACCTGCACATCGTGGCCGCCGAACTGACCCGGGCCGCGGACATCCCCGCGTTGGCGGGGTTGCGGGAGCTGGGTGAGAAATCCCTGACCGCCGCGCACTCCGCGGTCACCGCGTTGGCCGCGTCGCCGGGGTAGGTTCTGGTGCGTGCGCGAGGTGGCCAAGGACGTGTTCTGTGTGGGCGGCACCGACGTCAACTGGGTGCTGGTCCGCGAGGGCACGGACCTGACGCTGATCGACGGCGGCTGGTACGGCGATATCGCGGCGGTGGAGGCCTCGATCCGCGCGTTGGGTCGCCGACCGCAGGACGTGCGCGCGGTGCTGCTCACGCACGCGCACCTCGACCACATGGGCGCGCTGAACCACCTGCACGAGCGCTACGGCGTGCCCGTGTACATGGACGCCCGCGAGGTGGGGCACGCCCGCCGCGAGCATCTGGAGCAGGCCACACCGCTGGACGTGATCAGCCGAAGCTGGCGGCCGCGAGTGGCCGCGTGGGGTCTGCGCATCGCCCGCGCCGGGGCGCTGCGTCACCTTGCGGTGCCGCACGCGCTGCCGTTCCCCGGCGAGGGGCCGCTGGACGTGCCGGGCAGGCCGGTTCCGGTGGCCTGCCACGGCCACACTTCGGGGCACAGCGCGTATCTGCTGCCCGGTGTCGGGGTGGTCGCCACCGGCGATGCGCTGGTCACCGGCCACCCGGTCGCCGCCGTCGCCGGACCCCAACTGCTGCCGGACATGTTCACGCGCTCGCCGGAGGGAGCGCTCGCGGCGCTGGAGGTGCTCGGGTCGCTGGACGCGGGCGTTCTGGTGCCGGGGCACGGACCGCCCTGGGCGGGCTCGCCAGCCGAGGCGGTGGCGACCGCGCGTGAGCGTTGGCAGACCGCGTCGAGATAGGCGGGTAAGCTTTTCCCTCTGTTGGGGCCAAGACTGGGGGAAGCCCGATGACCGAGAGCACCGCCGTGCGCGTCGATCCGTCCAACGCCGATCAGTTGAAGGCGTGGGACGGTGATCAGGGGGCGTTCTGGACGGCTCGCGCCGACCGCTTCAACGAGGGTGTTGCCCGCTACCACGGCCTGTTTCTCGACGCCGCCGCCATCGAGGCGACCGCGACCGTGCTCGACATCGGTTGTGGCAGTGGGCAAACCACCCGCGATGCCGCCCGGCGGGCCGTTCAGGGATCGGCGCTCGGGGTCGATTTGTCCTCGCCGATGATCGCGCTCGCCCGCGACTTGGCCGCCCGCGAGCAGGTCGACAATGTGTCGTTCGAGCAGGTCGACGCGCAGGTGCACCCGTTCCCGGCGGACCACTTTGATGTTGCGATCAGCAGGCACGGCGCCATGTTCTTCGGCGACCCGCCCGCCGCGTTCGCCAACATCGCCCGTGCGCTGCGTGCCGGTGGCCGCCTGGTCCTGCTGACCTGGCAGCCACTGGAACGCAACGAGTGGATGAGTACTTTCCGCACGACACTGGCCGCGGGCCGCGATCTCGGTTCGGCGAAACCGTTCGCCTTGAGCGACCCCGAGGAAGCCGCGGCGCTGCTCACCACGGCGGGCTTCACCAAGGTGAGCGTGCGGGGTTTGACCGAGCAGATGTACTTCGGCCGCGACGTCGACGACGCCTGCGACTTCGTCTCCGAGCAGTTCGGCTGGCTGCTGCGCGACGTCGACCCCGACGCCAAGATCGGCGCCGTCGACGCTCTGCGCGCGGACATGGCCGCGCACCAGACCGGTCAGGGCATCCGCTACGACTCCGCCGCGTGGCTCATCGAGGCTCGGCGGGCTTGAGTTGTGCACGCGCCGCCGCCGGTCGACGGCGGCGCGTGCACAGAAATCCGGTCAGCCGCCGATGAGGGTGTAGATGGCGTACGCGGCGGTGTCGGTGTGGCGATCCAGCGAGGTCGCGTTGATGTTGCTGGTGGTGTCGCAGGCGCGGTGGTAGCAGGCGTCGTAGGCCGCTCCCGCGGTGCCGCCCCAGCGGGTGGCCTGGGCCTGGGTCATCCGGCCGCCCGCGCCGCTGAAGGTGCCCGCGACGGGGATGCCCGCACTGGCGAACGAGGAGTGGTCGGAGCCGCCGCCGAGGTTGGTGGTGAACTCGCTTTCGACGTTCTTCAGCTTGAAGCCCGCGGTGAGCGCGTCGACCAGCTGCTGGGAGCCGTTCGGGGCGTTGGCGGTGGTGTAGGTGAAGTAGGCGGCGTTCTTGGAGCCGGTCATGTCGAAGTTCAGGTATCCCTTGATCTTCGACCGCTCGGTGGATGGCAGGCTCGCGACGTAGTTGCGGGAGCCGATCAGGCCCAGTTCCTCCGCGCCCCACCAGCCGAAGCGGAGGTGCTTCTGCGGCTTGAGGTTCTCCTTCGCGACGGTCAGCGCGATCTCCAGCAGACCTGCCGAGCCGGTGCCGTTGTCGTTGATGCCGGGGCCCGCGGTCACACTGTCCAGGTGACCGCCCGCCATGATCACGTTGTTCTCGTCGCCGCCGGGCCAATCGGCGATGAGGTTGTACCCGGTGGCGCCTTGGTGGGTGAACTGCAGCGTTTGGGTCCGGTACCCGGCGGCGTCCAGCTTGGCCTTCACGTAGTCGACCGAGGCCTTGTAGCCGGGCCTGCCGTGGGCGCGGTTGCCGCCGTTGGCGTCGGAGACCTTCTGTAGCTCGGCGAGGTGGGCCTGGACGTTGGCGACCGCGATGTCCGGCGGGGCCGCGGCGGCGGTGGCCGGGCCGGTGGCGGTGCCGACGCCGACCAGCAGGGCGATCACGCCCACCAGTGGGGTGCGAAGCCTCATGGTGTGACTCCTCAACGCAGGGAATGCAGGGGTGTCGTTATCTTCGCGTGATCACCTGCGGGAAGCCACCCGTACGAACGTTGGTATTTCAGTTCTTTCGGCGACCCCTGCGGCCACAATGGGGCCATGCGAGTGGCGGTGCTGGCGGATACCCACGCGCCGAGGCGGTGGAAGTCCTGTCCGCCGCGGGTGGCGGAACAGCTGGCGGACGTGGACCTGATCCTGCACGCCGGTGACGTGTGCACGGCGGGGGTGCTGACCGAGTTGTCCGCCTTCGCGCCCGTGCACGCGGTGCTGGGCAACAACGACGGGTCGGAGGTCGCGGACTGGGGCGCGCCGGAGACGCTCGAACTGGACCTGGGCGGGCTGCGGGTGGCGATGATCCACGACAGCGGGCAGGCCGTGGGACGCACGGCGCGGATGCGGCGCCGCTTCCCCACCGCCGACCTCGTGGTGTTCGGGCATTCGCACATCCCGCTGGACGTCACGGGCGATGGGGTGCGGATCTTCAACCCCGGCTCCCCCACCGATCGGCGACGTCAGCCCCGGGGCACCATGGGCAGGCTGCTCATCGAGGACGGCGCGCTTGTCGAGGCGCGGATCATCCCGGTGACGGCCTGACGAATTCATCCTTCAGGGGTCTCACGCGGTGATCACCATCGGGTGTCGCTCGGTTGACAAATCGCGGGGAATTTGTGTTCATCAGGGTGTGGCGGACGACTTTTGCGCGCGGGTTGCCGATATCCCCGCCCAGAATCGCAGAGCCGGTGCACCGGCTCTGTCGGTGATCCGCGAGGATCGCGGCGAGGCCGTCGTGGTGTCCGTGGAAGGCGAGATCGACCTGATCAGCGCGCCTGCCCTGGAGAATCACCTGCGGCAGGCCATGCGGGTGGCTTCCGCGTCTGCACCCGTCATCGCCGACCTCACCCGGGTGCGATTTTGTTCCGTGGTCGGGGCCAACCGGCTGCTGAAGATGCACCTCGAAGGCGAGCGCCTGCACACCCCGCTGCGCCTGGTGACCGATCAACCCGCCGTGCTGCGGGTACTCCGTCTGTGTGGTCTTGATCAGGTGCTGCGCATCGCGACCGGACCCGATCAGGCGGTCTCGGGCCGCTGACCCTCGCGAGCCGAGTGACCGAGCCTGCGCACGGCGGACACCAGTTCATCGTTGTCGACGCCTTTGAGCAGGTGGTCGACCACGCCGACGCTCCGCAACTCGGTGATGGCGATGGCGTCGGCGTAGGCGGAGAAGGCCAGGATGCGGGTGTCGGGTGAGCGGCGGATGATCTCCTGGGCGGCCAGCGCTCCCCCGCCGGGCATGCGGATGTCGAGCACGGCGACCATGGGCGCGTAGCGCTCGGCCAGCGAGATCGCCTCAACGGCATCGCGCGCCTCGGCGATCACCTCGAAGTCGGGCTCGGCGCCGAGCACCTCGCGCAACGCGGCGCGGATGTCGGAATCGTCATCGCACACCAGTACGGTGAGGTGGGCGGTCATGGCCCCGGCTCCAGCGCGGACAGGTTCGGTACCCAGAACCGGACGGTGGTGCCCGCCCCCGGTTCACCCGTGATCGTCCACCAGCCGCCCGCGGTCTCGGCACGCTCCCGCATCTCGATCAGGCCGAAGTTGTCGTGGGCGGGCGGTTCCGCCAGGCCCCGACCGTCGTCGGTGATGCGGACCTCGGTGCCCTCCCCCACCGTCACCAGGGTGATGTCGACCCTGCTCGCCTGGGCGTGCTTGTAGACGTTGGTGATGGCCTCCTGGCAGATGCGGAAGATCGTGATCGCGGTTTCGGTCGGCGGCTGTACCTCCAGTTCGTGCCGCAGCGAGTACGTGAGTCCCCAGTCGACGACGATCTGCTTCAGGTAGGCGACGAGCGCCTCCGCCAGGCTCGCGCGGTCGATGCCCGGCGGGCGCAGCCGGAAGATCAGGTTGCGCAGCCTGCTGATCGCACCGCGCACCGAGGCGTCCAGCTGCCGCACGGTGTCGACGTGCGGTTCCGGCACCTTGCCCGCCAGGAGTTGCAGCCGCATGCCGATGGCGATCATGGACTGGAGGGGGTCGTCGTGCACTGCCCAGGAGATCCGCCGCCGCTCCAGCTCCTGCGCCTCGACCAGATGGGCGAACAGCCGCCGCCGCTCGTTCAACGCCTGCTCGGCGTTGCGGCGCTCGGTCATATCGCGGGTGACCTTGCCGAACCCCCGCAGCTCGCCGTGTTCGCCGAACAACGCGGTGATCACCACGTTGGCCCAGAACCGGGTGCCGTCCTTGCGGATCCGCCAGCCCTCGTCCTCCAGCCTGCCCTCCGCCACCGCGAGCTCAAGCTCCAGGTCGGGCTTGCCCGCGGCCACGTCCTCGGCCGGGTAGAACGTGGAGAAGTGGCGGCCGATGATCTCCGACGCCCGGTACCCCTTGATCCGCTCGGCGCCCGCGTTCCAGCTGATGATGTGGCCCTGCGGGTCCAGCATGAAGATGCCGTAGTCGACCACGCTGTGGACCAGCAGCCGGAAACGCTCCTCGGACTCCCGCATCGCCTGTTCGGCCCGGCGCCGGTCGGACATATCGCGGGTGACCTTGCCGAAACCCTGTAGCACACCGCTGTCGTCCACCAGCGCGGTGATGATCACGTTGGCCCAGAACCGCGTGCCGTCCTTGCGGATCCGCCAGCCCTCGTCCTCCAGCCTGCCCTCGGCGATGGCCTGCTCAAGCTCGCGGGCGGGCTTGCCCGCGGCCACGTCCTCGGCCGGGTAGAACGTGGAGAAGTGGCGGCCGATGATCTCCGAGGCCCGATACCCCTTGATCCGCTCGGCGCCCGCGTTCCAGGTCATGATGTGGCCTCGCGGGTCCAGCATGAAGATGCCGTAGTCCAGCACGTTGTCGACCAGCAGGTGCGCCGGACCGAGCGGCGGAGGTGGCGGGGCGTCCATACCGCCACTATGCAGAACAAGGAGCGCCGAGGGTATCGGCGACGCTCCGCTCAGGCCGTTCTCGCCCGATCGACGGTGCCGTTCGAGGTGAGCTCGCACCACACCGTCTTCCCTCCGACCCCGGGAGACACTCCCCACGACGCGGCGAGCCGTTCGACGATCCGCAGTCCCCAGCCCCCGGTCGGCCCCGAACTCCGCATCGCGGGCAACAACGGACTGGTGTCACTCACCTCGATACGCAGCCGGGTGGGGGTGCCCGCCAGCCGCAGGACCGATGCCCGCGTGCCGTGCAGGACCGCGTTGGTGAGCAGTTCGTCCACGACCAGGACCGCATCGTCGTGGGAGCCACGGTAGGCCCATCGGGTGAGGGCATCCTGTGTGAACCGACGCGCCAGCGCCATCGCACGGTTGGTATCCGGCACCGGGAACTCGGCCCTTGCCGGAAGGGAGGCCTCCACGTCTTGCACTATCGGCCTGCCGGATGTCGATCACGAGATGCAGCGACCTCAAATCCACTGATGCATCTGCATCAGTCGAGCAGGCCTTCCCGGCGTCCGATGGCCACCGCCTCCAGGCGGGAGCGGGCGCCCAGCTTCTCCAGTACCCGCTGGACGTGGTTGCGCGCCGTGCTGCGGGCGACACCCAGCCTGGTGCTGATATCGCCGATGTCGGCGCCCTCCCCCAGCAGGTGCAGTGCCTGCAGTTCGCGGTTGGTGAGGGTGGCACCGGTCCGGCCCACCCGGCCGGTCAGCCGGTCCAACACCCCCGGCAGCAGGCCGGGGTCGAACACGACCTCGCCGGCGGCGACCTTGCGCACCGCCGCGGACAGTTCCTCCAGGCCCGCCGATTTCAACACCAGCCCCGCCCCGCCGACCTCGGCCACCCGCGCCGCGATCGACGGCGTCGCCTCTCCGGTCAGGACCAGCACCCGAGTGTCGCCCGCCGCCTCCAACCGCGAGATCGCGGTGATGCCGTCGCCGTCGGGCAGCCTGCGGTCGAGCACCACGACGTCGGGGGTGTATCGGCGGACATCGGCCAGGGCTTCGGCGATCGAACGCGAACGGCCGACGACCTGAAGGTCCGTGGTCTGTTCCAGCGCAAGCGACAGCGCCTCGGCGACCATGTCGTGGTCCTCGACCAACACGACCCTGATCAGACGCGTGGCCAACGGCTTGGACCGCAGAGCCATACGGCGATGTCCCTCCGCTTGGCGTGCAGAAACCCCATCCTAGCCCGGCGTACCTGCGCACCGCTGATGATCATGCGGTGCGGCCGAGGGCGTCGGCGGTGGTGATCGCGTCCACGACCATGGGCACGGTGACGGGGAACGGCTCGTTGTGGATGGTCTCGCCTTCGGCGGTCGCCCGCCGCGCGATCCGCTCCAGATCCGATCGGCTCGCCTCGGCCAGCCCGAGTTGGGCCAGTGTCACCGGCAGTCCGACCTCGGCGCAGAAACCCAGCGCCGTGGACAGCTCGGACTCGGATGCCCCCTCCAGCACGAGTTGGGTGATGACGCCGAAGGCGACCTTCTCGCCATGCAGGTAGGGATGGGTCTGCGGGACGGCGGTGAGCCCGTTGTGGATCGCGTGGGCGGCGGCCAGACCGGAGGACTCGAAGCCCAAGCCGGACAACAGCGTGTTGGCCTCCACCACTCGCTCCAGCGCGGGCGTGACGGCCTGGTTGCGGACCGCGGCCAGCGCGGAGACGCCGTCGGCCAACAGTGTGCGGTGGCACAGTTCGGCCAGTGCTGCCGCGGATCTGGTGGAGCCGCCGCCGCGCATGTTGCGGACGTGCCCCGCCACGCAGGTGCGGGCCTCGTACCAGGTGGCCAGCGCGTCGCCCATGCCCGACACCAGCAGCCGCGCGGGCGCCTTGGCCACCACTTGGGTGTCCACCAGGACCAGGGCGGGGTTGCGGCGGACGAGTTGGTAGGCCTCGAACTCGCCGTCCTCGGTGTACACCACGGACAACGCGCTGCACGGCGCGTCATTGGAGGCGATCGTCGGGCAGCTGACCATCGGCAGGTCCAGGTCGTCGGCGGCGGCGCGGGCGGCGTCCAGCGCCTTTCCACCGCCCGCGCCAACGATCGTGGCGCAGCCTTGGTCACGGGCGGCGGTGGTGATCCGCGCGATTTCGGCCCGGCTGCACTCGCCGCCGAAGCCGAACACGGCGTACGGGATCTCCGCCTCTCCCAGCGACTTCCGCCATACCTCGCCGAGCATGGATGCCGCTGTTCGGCCCGCCACGATCAGTGCGGGGCCCGCGAGGCCCAGCCGCACAAGCTCGGTGCCCAGGGCGGCGGTGGCGTCCCGGCCCTGGACGTAATGCCCGGGAGAGGAGAAAACACTCAGCATGATCGCAGTCTTGCATGGGACGACAATTCTGCTTACTGCTGTTAATAGTCAAATGTTGAAGTGATTCGGAATACACTCGGACGCGCCGACGGGAGGGGTGCCATGGCGGTTCCGCAAACGCAGGACGACCGGTTGCGTCACGAACTCCGACAGGCCCTGCGCACCGGCCCGTTTCCCGCCGCGCTGCACCTGGCGATCGAGGCCAGTGGGCTCACGCTCGACGAGATCCAAATATGGCTGGCCGAGCGCGGCGCCAGGGTCAGCGTGCCGACCTTGAGCTACTGGCGCCGGGGACGCAGCAGGCCGGAGCGCTCGGGTTCGCTGCAAGCCGTGCACCTGCTGGAGGACCTGCTGGAGCTGCCTGCCGACTCGCTGATCTCCCTGCTGGGCCCACGCAGGCCGCGCGGTCGGTGGATCGGCCACGCCCCGGGCAGCCTGGACATCAGCCAGGTGTGGGCGGACTCCCGTCCATCCGAGCTGCTCAGCGGGGTAGGGGTGGCTCCAGGTGGGGTGAGCCGGGTCAGCACGCAGGTCACGCTCACGCTGGACGCGCAGCGGCGCGCGAGTTCCGTTCGGGTGCGCGCCCTCGTCCGGGCGGGCTCCGACCGTGTTTCCCGGTGCGCCGTGGTGTATCAGTCCGAGGAGCGGCCCGATAACCCGCCGTCGCTGGTGGAGACGCGGTTCTGCCGCCCAGGGCGCATCCAGGTCGATCGGACCACCGGCCTGATCGTCGCCGAGCTCATCCTGGACCGGGTGCTGGACGCCGATGAGCCCGCGCTCGTGGAGTACGTGTGGCGCTTCTCCCCCAGCGTGTCGATGCAGCGCTATGAGCACCGATTCATGGTTCCGACGAGGGAGTACGTGTTGCAGGTGCAGTTCCACCCCGATGCGGTGCCCGCCCAGTGTCATCGCTACGACCGGCGGACGGCGGGCGAGCCGGAAGGCAACCTCCGCGAGCTGTGGATCGGTGGCTCCAACACCGCGTTGCTGGCCGAATCCGATGTGCCCGCCGGCATCTTAGGCATGCGATGGGATTGGTCAGCTCCCTGACCAGATGAATTAGCTTTAGCCGGGGGCGGTTAACAGATTTGCGCCTGCATTCTTCTGCGGCGTCTTAACAACCCTGTTCGCGTCGTGTTCGGCGAACTTACGGTCCTCCGCGGTGTTTCGACCGCTTGGAGGACACATGACGAAATGGAGACGGCGCACGCTCGCGTCGGCCCTCGCGCTGGCCACTGGCCTAGCGCTGGCGCAGGCGGGTGCGGCGCAGGCCGAACCGGAGAAGGACGTGATCAGCGTCGCGACCAATCCGGTCGCGGGCACCTACCTGGTGACGCTGGCGGGCAACGACAGGGCGGACGCGACGGCGGCGACCGCGGCGAGTCTGGTGCGGCGTTACGGCGGCACGCTGGACGGCGTCCTCACCGCCACCATGCGCGGCTTCGTGGTCCGCGGGCTGTCCGAGCCGCAGGCCCGCAAGCTGGCGGCCCGGCCCGAGGTCGCGGAGGTGCGGCAGAGCGGGCGGATGAGCGTCGGCGGTCCCGGCGGCACCCAGAGCAACCCGGTGAACTGGGGTCTGGACCGCATCGACCAGCGGGACCGCCCGCTGGACAAGAAGTACACCTACCCCAACGACGGCGCGGGCGCGAACGTCTACATCGTCGACACCGGGATCCGCTTCACCCACCAGGAATTCGAGGGCCGGGCGAAGAACGGCGTCGACCTGCACGCCAAGCCCAACAACGGCAACGACTGCCACAACCACGGCACCCACGTGGCGGGCATCGTGGCGGGCAAGACCCGCGGCGTGGCGAAGAAGGCCAACCTCATCTCGGTGCGCATCCTGGGCTGCGACGGCTTCGGCGAGGACGCGGACCTGATCGAGGCCGCGGAGTGGATCACCAAGAACGCGGCCAAGCCCGCGGTGGTGAACCTGTCCGTCTACACCGACGACCCGAAGATCGCCACCTCGGCGATCCAGGGCTCGATCCGCGCCGGTATCCAGTGGTCGCTGATCACCGGCAACAACGGCGGTGACGCCTGCAGCTACGGCCCCGGCGGCCAGGTGCCGGAGGCGTTGCAGGTCGGCAACTCGACCAGCAACGACACCAGGGCGTTCGACTCCAACGCGGGCCGGTGCATGGACCTGTTCGCGCCGGGCTCGGGAATCGACTCGGCGTTCAAGGGCAGCGACAGCGCCTACGGCACGCTGAGCGGCACCTCGATGGCGGCACCGCATGTGGCGGGCGCGATGGCGTTGCGGCTGCACGACGCGCCGAACAGCACCCCGGCCGACCTGCACAAGTGGATCATGGACAACGCCAGCAGCGGAAAGATGTCCGGGCTCTCCGCGGAGACACCGAACAAGTTGCTGTTCGTGCCCAACGCGCAAACCCCGCCGCCCAGCGGCCAAGGGCCGTCGGCGAGCTTCACCGCTTCCTGCCAGTCCGGCCTGAACTGCGCGTTCGACGCCTCCGCCTCACGCGACCCTGACGGCTCGATCGCCTCCTACGCGTGGGATTTCGGTGACGGCACCACCGGCAACGGCGCCACGGCCACCCATGCCTATCCCGCCAAGACCGCCACCTATACCGCGACGTTGACCGTGACCGACAACTCGGGCAACGCCGCCACCACGCAGCGCACCATCCAGTGCCACTCGTTCGGCACCGGCCAGGGCTTCTGCTTCAGCTGAGCCCCTTCTCCCTGCACACCCTGCGAAGGATGACCCATGAAAAAGCTCATGCGTGCCCTGTGCGCGTTCGGACTCGCGGCCAGTGCGCTGTCCGTGGCCTCCCCCGCCCTCGCCGATGACCCCGACAACGGCGTCACGCCGTATGTCATCAACGGCCAACCGGCTACGGTCAGCGAGTTCCCGTTCATCATCTCCCAGCACCGCACCGGCGGTGTCCGTCCCGCCGAGCAGTCCTGCACCGGTTCGGTGGTCGCCAAACGGATCGTGCTGATCGCCGCGCACTGCAAGTTCGCCCAGGGCGAGAAGTACCTGGTGTACGGGCGCGACGACCTCAACGACACCAGCAAAGGCACCCGGATCGAGATCCAGGAGTACCGGACCCACCCCAGCTACAACGCCAACGACGGGTGGCGTACCGGCTTCGATGTCGCGGTGATCATCGCCAAGACCGACATCCCGACCCCGGCGGGCATGGCCTACCCGAAGATCGCCAAGTCCGGTGACGCGCTTCCCGTCGGCACCAAGGGCACCGCCGTCGGCTACGGCAAGTCCGACTCCCAGGACGCGCAGAAGAACAGCAAGCTGTGGCAGACCGCGCTGCCGGTGGTGGCCGACCAGAACTGCAAGAACATCAACTTCCAGTTCGACGCCCGCTACATGTTCTGCGACGGCTACGGCGACGGCAGCACCGGCCTGTGCCAGGGCGACAGCGGTGGTCCGTATCTGCACAACGGCACGATCTACGGTGTCTTCTCCTGGCTGCGCACCGACTGCGCGTCCTACAACGCCCACGGCAGGCTGCACGGCGTGATGGGTGACTGGGTGCACCAGCAGCTTGGCGGCGGCGAGACTCCCCCGCCCGGTGGTAAGGCACCCTCGGCGAGCTTCACCGCCTCATGCCAGTCCGGCCTGAATTGCGTCTTCGACGCCTCCGCCTCGCGCGACCCTGACGGCTCGATCGCCTCCTACGCGTGGGACTTCGGTGATGGCACCGCCGGCAACGGCGCCACCGCCAACCACACCTACCCCGCCAAGACCGCCAACTACACCGCGAAGCTGACCGTCACCGACAACTCCGGCCAAAGCACGACCACCGAACGCAAGATCCAGTGCCACTCGTTCGGCACCGGCCAGGGCTTCTGCTTCAACGGCTAGCCCCCCGGCCGCCGGGGGGAGGCATACAGGGGCGCCTTCCCCCGGCTCCCGGTGTCGGCCGCCCGCAATGCGGGCTTGACATGGTGCAGCGCTTCCCGCAGGAGTTCCGCCAGCGGGCGGGGCCGCACCACGACCAGCCCGGTGGCCTCTCGACGCACCCACCGCTCGAAGGCCACTCGCGTGGCGGCCGACACCGCCCCCGCCAGCACCGCGGTCGCCAGTTCGTCGGTGCTGCCGGTGCGGGCCGCGATCGCCTCGGCCAGCGGCCGGTCGATGTCGGTGACGGTGTTGACGAACTCCGCCCGCAGCGACGGCGCGGAGGTGATCATCAGCAACGCCTCCCCGCCGGGTTCGGCGGCGTACTGCTCCACCAAGGCCTCGATCACGGCCTCTGCCAGCGGTTCCTCGGCGGGCCTCGCCCGCAGCGCCGCGGCGATGCGTAGCGTCCGCTCGGCGGCGATGGCGGCGACGATCGCCTGTTCCCGGCTGGAGAAGTAGTTGTTGTAGGTGCGCGGCGACACGCCCGCCGCCTCGGCGATGTCGTCGACGCGCACGTTCTCCGGACCCCGCTCCATGGCCAGCCGCAGGGCGGCCGCGCTGATGGCCTCGCGCGTGGCGATCTTCTTCCGCTCCCGCAGCCCGCCGCTCTCGCTCATGACAGCACTCTATCTGATTTTGCGTCCACGCATTTTTGCGTGCGCGCAACTTTGGCGGTACGGTCGGTGTTGGCACTCTCGCCACGGGAGTGCCAGTCGGTGGTCGGTGCCGGTCGAGTGGTCGTGCCGTCGCGGGCGCCGTGCACCGATCACCTTCAGCTGCCAGGGAGAGGACACACATGGCCAAGATGATTGCGTTCGACGAGGACGCCCGCCGGGGCCTTGAGCGCGGCATGAACACCCTCGCCGACGCCGTCAAGGTGACGTTGGGCCCCAAGGGCCGCAACGTCGTTCTTGAGAAGAAGTGGGGCGCGCCCACCATCACCAACGATGGTGTCTCGATCGCCAAGGAGATCGAGCTTGAGGACCCGTGGGAGAAGATCGGGGCCGAGCTCGTCAAGGAAGTCGCCAAGAAGACCGACGATGTCGCCGGTGACGGCACCACCACCGCCACGGTGCTGGCTCAGGCCCTGGTTCGGGAGGGTCTGCGCAACGTGGCCGCGGGTGCCAACCCGAAGGCGCTCAAGCGTGGTATCGAGAAGGCCACCGAGGCTGTCGCCGAGCAGTTGCTCAAGACCGCCAAGGAGGTCGAGACCAAGGAGCAGATCGCTGCCACGGCCTCGATCTCGGCCGCTGACACCACGATCGGTGAGTTGATCGCCGAGGCGATGGACAAGGTCGGCAAGGAAGGTGTCATCACCGTCGAGGAGAGCAACACCCTGGGTCTTGAGCTTGAGCTCACCGAGGGCATGCGCTTCGACAAGGGATACCTGGCGCCGCATTTCATGACCGACACCGAACGCATGGAGGCCGTTCTCGAAGACCCCTATGTGCTGCTCACCTCGTCCAAGATCACCACGATCAAGGATCTGCTGCCGATCCTGGAGAAGGTGATGCAGACCGGTAAGCCGCTGCTGGTCATCGCGGAGGACGTGGAGGCGGAGGCGCTGGCGACGCTGATCCTCAACAAGCTCAAGGGCGTGCTGCTCTCGGTCGCGGTGAAGGCTCCCGGCTTCGGTGACCGTCGTAAGGCGATGTTGCAGGACATGGCGATCCTGACCGGTGGCCAGGTCATCAGCGAGGAGGTCGGCCTCAAGCTGGACAACGCCGACCTGTCCCTGCTGGGCCGCGCCCGCAAGATCGTGGTCACCAAGGACGAGACCACCGTGGTCGAGGGCTCCGGCGACAGCGAGGCCATCGCGGGCCGGGTCGCCCAGATCCGCGCCGAGATCGACAAGAGCGACTCCGACTACGACCGCGAGAAGCTCCAGGAGCGCCTGGCCAAGCTGGCAGGCGGTGTCGCGGTGATCAAGGCCGGTGCCGCCACCGAGGTCGAACTCAAGGAACGCAAGCACCGCATCGAAGACGCCGTCCGCAACGCCAAGGCCGCTGTGGAAGAGGGCATCGTGGCCGGCGGTGGCGTCGCGCTGCTGCAAGCCGCCGAGACCGCCTTCGGCGGCTTGGGCCTGGAAGGCGACGAGGCCACCGGCGCCAACATCGTCAAGGTCGCCCTGGAGGCCCCGCTCAAGCAGATCGCGGTCAACGCCGGCCTCGAAGGCGGAGTCGTCGTCGAGAAGGTCAAGAACCTCAAGGCGGGCGAGGGCCTGGACGCCGCCACCGGCGAGTACAAGGACCTCATCGCCGCGGGCATCATCGACCCCGCCAAGGTCACCCGCTCCGCACTGCAAAACGCCGCCTCCATCGCGGCGCTGTTCCTCACCACCGAGGCCGTCGTCGCCGAGAAGCCCCAGCGCGAAGCTTCCTCCCCCGCCGATCCGTCCGGCGGCATGGACCTGTGAGGCACCGGCCCGCGGCCGAACGGATCACATCCGCTCGGCCGCGGTTGGGCTGCGGGGCCCAGCGGGTACGTCATGCCCAGGACGGGTGATGGCGGAGGTGGGCTGTGGTGAGCGGTGGGCATCGGAAGGGCTTGAGCGGGAAAAAGCACGTGCCGCAGGGGCCTTCGGAGCTGTCCAAGCGGTCGTGGTGGGGGGTGCTGCGGCGGACGGTGACGGAGTTCCAGCGGGACAACCTCACCGACTGGGCCGCGGCGCTGACCTATTACTCGGTGTTGTCCATCTTCCCCGGGCTGGTGGTGCTGACCGCGTTGCTGGGCATGCTGGACCCGTCGGCGACGCGGGTGCTGATTGACACCGTCACCGACGCGGTACCGGGGCAGAGCCAGGAGATCCTGGTCAACGCGATCCGGGAACTCCAGCAGGCGCAGGGCATCGCGGGGCCGCTGGCCATCGTGGGTATCGCGGGCGCGCTGTGGTCGGCCTCGGGATACGTGGGGGCGTTCATGCGCGCGTCCAACGCGATCTACGAGATGCCGGAGGGGCGGCCGGTGTGGAAGACCTGGCCGCTGCGGCTGCTGCTCACGGTGTCGGTGGTGGTGCTGCTGGCACTGTGCACCATCGGGGTCATCGCCACCGGCACGCTGGCCGACCGCGCGGGCAGGATGCTCGGCGTGGGCGGGACCGCGGTGATGGTGTGGGACATCGCCAAGTGGCCGGTGATCGCGTTGCTGGTCAGCCTGGTGTTCGCGCTGCTGTACTGGGCCTGCCCCAACGTGGTGCACCCCGGCTTCCGGTGGCTCAGCCCCGGCGGCATTTTCGCCGTCGTCGGCTGGGTGCTGGCGTCGGCGGGTTTCGCCTTCTATGTGGCTAACTTCGGCTCCTACAACAAGGCCTACGGCTCGCTGGCGGGCGTGATCGTGTTCCTGGTCTGGCTGTGGATCTCCAACCTAGCCGTGCTGATGGGTGCTCAACTCGACGCGGAACTGGCTCGCGGGCAACGCATCGAGGCGGGGCAGTCCGTCGAGCAGGAGCCTTTCCTGGCGCCCCGCGACACCAAGGCCATGGACGAGGCCGAACGCGCCGAGACACCGCAGGACGCCCGATGAGGTGAAGGGCCGCGCTTCGCGCCGCTGAGCCGCGTCGACGCTGGTAGGCGTTGGGCATGGGCTTGCTGGAAAGCGTTGTCACCCGGTCGTGGTCCGCCGAGGTGGAGTGCGAGGTCGGCTGGGCGGGGCCGGTGGAGCTTCCGCTGGTGGACGAGCTTTCGGTGCAGGCGGCCTGCGGGATCATGCAGGTGCACGGCCGCAAGCTCGGCAGGCCGGTGTCGCTGGGGGTGGACTACGCCTCGACCGTCGCGCAGGTGCTTGCCGGGCAAGGGGTTCTCGCCGCGCTGGTGGCCCGGCGCCGTGGTGCGGCCGTATGCGGGGTGCGGACCTCGGTGGCGCAGGCGGCCCTGCTGTCGGTGAGCCAGTACCTGGCGGCGGCCACCGCCGGGGACGACTGGGCGGAACCGGTGCGCCCCGGCGGTCCGCCGTTCGTCTCGGCGGACGGGGTGCGGTTCGAGATCGAGACGTTCGACGCCTCGGCGTGGCAGGTGTTCTGGCGCTCGCTCGCGGCGCCGGACGCGAGCATCGCCGGGGGGTGGCCCGCGTTCCAGCTTCGCTTCGCCACCGCCACCTGCCCGCTGTCCCCAGACCTGCACAACGCCGCGCGGCGCCGCCCGTTCGCGGCGGCGGTCGACGCGGCGGACACCACGGGCGTCAGCATCGTGCCGGTGCGGTCCGCGCCCACCAAGGTCGGACCGTCGTGGTGGATCACCGAAGGGACGGATGCCGCCGTGCCGCCGCGGCGACACGGCGGAGGTCTGCCGCTCGACGGGCTGACCGTGGTCGAGTCGACCCGGCGCCTGCAAGGCCCGTTGGCCGGGCACGTGCTGCGGATGCTGGGCGCGGAGGTGATCCGTGTCGAGCCGCCCGGCGGAGATCCGCTGCGGGGTGTGCCGCCGATCGCGGGCGACACCTCGGCGCGGTTCCTCGCGCTCAACCACGGGAAACGGGTGGTGGAGATCGACCTGAGGTCCGCCCGCGGGCGTGACGAGGTGCGCGAGCTGGTGGCGGGCTGCGATGTGTTCCTGCACAACCTGGCGCCGGGCAAAGCCGCGGAACTCGGGTTGGAGGCCGACGACCTGGCGGCGGTGCGGCCGGGGCTGGTGCACGCGTGGGCCTCGGGCTGGCACGACGCGCTCGGCGGTGATCCTCCGCTGGGCACCGATTACCTGGTGCAGGCGCACAGCGGGCTCGGTTCGCTGGTGTGGCCCGCTTCGGAGCCGCCAGCTCCGTCGCTGATGACGTTGACCGACATCCTCGGCGGGCTGGTCTGCGCGCAGGGCGTGCTCGCCGGGCTGCTGGCGCGGATCACCACCGGCCGGGGGCAGCGGGTGAGTTCCTCGCTGCTGTCGGCGGCCGGTCTGCTCGGTCCCGCCGCGCCGAGGCCCGCCGCGCCCTCGGTGCCGGTCTGCCGCGACCTCGCGGAACTGGCGACCGATCCGCGGTTCGCCGCAGCCTTGGAACACGACGGCTGCACGTTCGTCCGCCCACCCTGGGAGTTCTGGCCATGACCTGGACCTCCGGCAACGGGATCGTGCTGCGTGACCTGGTGCCCGCGCGGCTGCGCCGCCACTGGGTGGAGGTCGGCCACTGTCCGGGCCGCGACCTGTTCAGCCTGTTCGCCGAACGGGAGCGGGAGCATCCCGACCGGGCAGCGGTGGTCGACCCGGAAGGCGAGCTCAGCTACGCAAAGCTCGGCGCGGCGGCGCGGCGGCTGGCGGGGGCGCTGGCCGTGGCGGGACTGGGGCGCACCGACATCATCGGTATTCAGCTGCTCAACGGCAGGGACGCGCTGGTCGCCGACCTGGCCGTGGCCGCGCTGGCCGCGGTCGCACTGCCGATCCCGTTGGGCCGGGGCGACCGGGACACCCTCAGCCTGCTGCGCCGGTCCCGGGCCGCGGCGTTGATCGTCGCCTACCCGGCGGCACGGGACGGGTTGCGGCCGCGGCTGCCGGACCTGCGGGCGGTCCTCTCCCCGCGCGAGGACGGCCCGTCCGTGGTGGTCGAACCGGTCGATGCGGAGGCGCCCGCGAGAATCCTGGTCACCTCGGGGTCGGAGTCCGAACCGAAGATGATCGCCTACTCGCACAACGCCATGGCCGGTGGTCGCGGCAACTACGTGCGCGCGCTGTACGAGGGTCCGGAGCGGATGCGCAGCCTGATCCTGATGCCGCTGGCGTCCTCCTACGGCTCGCTGGGCCTGGTGACGGTCGTCCGGCACGGCGGCACGGTGCTGCTGCCCGGCCGCTTCGACCCCGACGGCGCGCTGCGGGCGATCGCCGAGTGGCGGCCTACGCATCTGTTCGCGGTGCCGACCATGCTGCGGCGCATGCTCGACCGGCCACGGCTGTCCACTGAGGACCTCTCGGCGCTGCGGGTGGTGGTGTCGAGTTCGTCGCTGCTCAGCCCGGCCGCGGTCGCGGCGTGTGAGGCCAGGTTCGGGCGGCCGGTGGTCAACGTCTACGGCTCTTCGGACGGGCTGAACTGCCACACCGCCAGGCGCAGACAGGGCGTCGGTTTGCCGGACCCCGCGGTGGCGGAGATCCGGCTGAGCGCCGAGGGCGAGATCCGGGCGCGCGGACCGATGACACCGCTCTGCTACGTCAACGCACCCGAACTGGACGCGCGGTATCGGGACGCCGAGGGCTGGGTGCGCAGCGGCGACCGGGGCCGGATCGACGCCGACGGGTGCCTGCACCTGGTCGACCGGATCAAGCAGATCGTCATCCGCGGCGGCCACAACATCAGCCCGGCCGAGGTGGAGTCGGAGCTCAGCGCGCACCCCACCGTGGGCGACGTGGCCTGTGTCGCGGTGCCGGACGCCGACCTCGGCGAGCGGCTGTGCGCGTGCATCACCCTGCGGCCCGGCACCGCGCCGCCGACGCTGTCGGAGCTGTCCGCGTTCCTGGAGCGGGATCGGGGCTTGGAGCGGAGGAAGCTGCCTGAACTGCTGGTGGTGCTGCCGGAGATTCCGCTGGGGGCGACCGGCAAACCGTGCAGGCGCACCCTCAGCCGACTGGCCGCCGAGCACGCACCGAATAGATCACATACGACGACACCATGAACTCGGGGTCGGCCAGCAGCAGCCGGAGGTCGGCCAGTTCACCGGCGGTCATGCCCGCGGCGATGAGCTGATCGTGCAGGGCGGACGAGTGGTGCCGCAGCAGCCGGGCGCCGGGCGAACCGCCCCGCCACAGTTCGACCCGCGGCGCCGGGTCGACGTCCACCAGGCCCACTGCGCGCATGGCGGCGGCGACATCGCGTCCGAAGCACCCGTCGCCGCCGTTGGCCTCCATGACCGCGGTCTTGGCGGCCATGAACTTCTCGTAGAGCCTGCGGGCCTTGAGGTCGGGGGTGAGCAGCGCGGGCGCGTAGCGGTTGTCGAACTCGTCGACCTGGAGCACGCCGCCCGGCTTCAGCGCCCGCGCCAGCCGGGCCAGCACCGCCTGCCGCTGCGGCAGGTGACAGAGCACCAAGCGGGTCACGATCAGGTCGAACGCGGCATCGGGCAACGGGTCGCACACGATGTCGTGCGCGACGACCTCCATGCCGGCCGCGGGCGGGATGCGGTTCGGTTTGATGTCCGTGGCCAGCACCCGGCCGGTGGGCGCGACCCGCCCCGCCAGCCAGCGGGAGACGCTGCCGCCGCCCGCGCCCACCTCGAGGCAGTGCCAGCCGGGGCCGACGCCGGTCTCCGCCAACCTCGCCGTGGTGAACGGGTCGAGCAGGTCGGCCAGCGCCCGGTGCTGATCGTCGGCGTGCGTGCTCGTGTTGTCGAAGACGTAGATCTCGGAAACCATCGACATGATCGGCTCGCCTTCAGGGCGTGGGTACGACGGCGCGCTGTGCCACGCCGATCCGGTTCCAGGCGTTGATGACCGCGATGGCCATCACCAGTTTGGCCAGCGCCGCCTCGTCGAAGAACCGGGCGGCGGCGCGGGTGGCCGCGGTGGGGTCGGAGGGCAGGCGGGTCAGCGCCTCGGTGAGCTCCAGCGCCGCTCGTTCCTGCTCGGTGAACACGTCGGCAGTTCGCCAGTCGGCCAGCGCGGGCACCCGCCGCTCGCCCGCCTCAGTGGCCTGTTCGGTGTGCAGGTCGACGCAGTAGGAACACCCGTTGAGCTGGGAGGCCCTGATCCGCACCAGGTGCAGCAGCGCCGGGTCGAGCCCGCATTCGCTGACCGTTTCCTCCAGCGCGGCGAGTACCCGCATTCCGTCCGGCCACATGGGCGTTCTCCTCCTTCAGTGTTGTGCCACAACGGTGTCGGTGAGCGCGAACTCGCAGACGGCGTCGGCGATCCGGATGACCTGTTCGTCGGTCAGGTGCGGGTAGATCGGGATCGCCACCGACTGGTCGCAGGCCCGCTGGGCGTGCGGCCAGCGGCGGGCGGGTGGGGCGAAGGGCGCGAACGCGGGCTGGGCGGGCAGCGGACGCGGGTAGTAGGCGTGCGAGCCGATGCCCCGTTCGGCCAGGTGCTCGCTCAGCGCGGCGCGGCGCTGTGCCAGTAGCGAATACACGTAGAAGCAGCGGCCGTTGCGACCCGGCGGCGGTGGTTCGATGCCGGGCAGCCCACTGAACCGCTCGGTGTAGAACTCGGCGATCTCGGCCCGGCGCAGCAGGCGTTTGGGCAGCCTGGGGAAGCGGTGGATCTGAAACGCCGCCATGATCTCGTCGAAGCGGCTGTTGTAGCCGATGCGGTGGTGCAGGAACCGGGTGCGGCCGTCCTGGCCGTGGTTGCGCAGCATCCGGACCTGGCGGGCCAGTTCGGGGTCGCCGGTGACCACCGCGCCGCCCTCTCCCGGCATGCCGAAGCTCTTGACCTGCACGAAGGAGAACACGCCCGCATCGCCCCAGCAGCCCGCGGGCACCCCGTCGAGTTCGGCGCCCTGCGCGACCGCGGAATCCTCCAGCAGCCGCACCCCGTGCTGCCGCGCGATGGTGCGCAGCCGCGGCATGTCGGCCATCACCGAGAACACGTGCGCGGGCATGATCACCTTGGTGCGTGCCGTGATCGCCCGTTCTACCTCGTCGGGGTCGATCGTGAGCGCGTGCGGGTCGATGTCGGCGAAGACCGGGGTGGCGCCGAGGTTGACCACGGTGGCGGCCAGCGGGGCGCAGCCGAAGGCGGGCACCACGACCTCGTCGCCCGGCCCGACGCCCATCGCGTGCAGCACGAGGGTGAGCGCGGAGGTACCGCTGCCGCAGGCGATCACCTCGCGTCCGCCTAGCGAGTCGGCGAGCAGCCGCTCGAATTCCGCGGTCCGCTCGCCGAGGATGAACCGCTGCGAGGGGCACAGGCCGATCTCCCCCACGATCCGCAGCAGGTGCTTGCGGTCCGCCTCGAACAGGTCGGGCGGGAAGAACGGCACCATCACGACTCGCTCCCGGTGTAGAAGGCGCGGATTCGGGCGCAGACCAGGTCCACCTCGTCCAGGGACAGGTCCGGGTACAGCGGCAGCGCGATGGCGTGGTCGCAGGCCGCCTCGGCCACCGGGAAATCGCCCCTGCGGTACCCCAGGTCGGCGAAGCAGGGTTGCAGGTGCAGCGGCGTCGGGTAGTAGGTCTCGGTGCCGATGCCGTGCTCGGCAAGGTACGCGGCGAGTTCGTCGCGCCGCTCGACCTCGATGAGGTAGACGTAGAACACCTCGCGGACCGGCACCGGGCGCGGCACAATCGTCGGCAGCCGGAGCACGCCGGGGACGCCGCAGAGCCGCTCGTCGTAGGCGGCGGCCAGTTCCCGCCGCCGGGCGATGTCGGTGTCCAGCCGGGCCAGCTTGGCCAGCAGGACGGCGGCCTGGATGTCGTCGCATTTGCTGTTCACGCCCGCGATGCCGGTGGCGTTGGAGATGCCGGGGAAGTGCGCCAGCGTGCGGCCGAAGCGGCCGTGATGACGCAGTGCCGCAACGGTTTCGGCAAGCTCGGGGTCGTCGGTGAGCACCGCGCCCGCGTCGCCGAGCGCGCCGAGGGTCTTGGTGGGGAAGAAGGACAGCACGCCGCCTGCGCCGAACAGTCCCGCGTGCACGCCGTCCCACCGCATGCCGATCGCCTCGGCGCTGTCCTCCACGACGGTCAGGCCGCGGCGCCGGGCCACCTCGAGCACACCGCCGAGGTCGGCGAGTTGGCAGAACAGGTGCACGGGCATCACGAAACCGCCGGTCGCGGGCGCGACGCGGTCCACCTCGCCGGGATCGATGCCGTAGGTGTCGGGCTCGATGTCGGCGAAGACCACGCTGCCGCCCGCGAGGACCACGGCGGAGGCAGAGGCGATAAAGCTGAAGGCGGGCACCACCACCGGCTCGCTTGCGCGCAGACCGGCGGCGCGTAACAGGAGCACCAGGGCGTCGGTGCCGCTATTCACCGCGACCGCATGCCGGGCCCCGGTGTAGCGGGCGAGTTCGGCCTCGAACTCGGCCACCTTGTGACCGTGGGAGAACTTTCCCCGATCCGCGATGTCGGAAATATGGTGCTCCACCGAGTGCCTGATTTCGGCAAACGTCGCGGCCTGCGAGAAAAAGGGAACCGCGCGGTTATTCGGGATCTTCTGAGTACTCACGCCGAGCTGATCGCCCGAAAGCACTGCCATGAAACGCATGGTAGGTCGACCGAAAGCGGCCCGCCGGGGTGCCGACCGAAGCGAGGGAAGTTCTTCACTCATTCCGGTCAGCACAGGTGGGTAACGCTTGACGAAATACGCAGCCGATCAGTTGGCTGATCACCGGCATGGGAGGTTCACGATTACCCACTTTCTACCGGAAACGGCCAAGGCGGAATTCGCCACCGGCGGCCTCCGCTCACTGATCGTCGGCCTTGGGCACTCGGGGGCGGGGCTGCATCTTCCGGTGCTGACGAGGCTGCGCGGCGCCAGGCCCGACCTGTTCGCCACGGACCTCCCGATGGGCTGCGATCCGCTGCGGCCTCGGGATTCCGAGGTGACCGCGACGATCGCGGAGGCGGCGTTCCTGCTGGAACCGCGCCGGACGGTGGCGCACGTGTGCACCCCGCCCACCAACCGGATCGGGCCGCTGCGGGAACTGGCCGACGCGGGCTTCGACAAGGTGCTGCTGGAGAAGCCCGCAGCCACCACTCTGGAGGATCTGGCGCAGATCGCCGCGCTGCGGTCCCGGCTGAACCTGGTGATCGTCTCCCAGTGGCTCACCAGCGCGCTCACCACCCGGCTCGCCACACTGGTGCGGAACGGGACGCTGGGTGCGCTCACCGGGATCTGCTTCGTCCAGCGCAAGCCGCGGTACCTGCGCTCGCTGCGCGGCGGCGGTCATCCCACCGCCTTCGACGTCGAACTGCCGCATTCGCTGGGGGTGTCGCTGCTGTTGGCAGGCGCCGCCGAGATCACCTCGGCGGGCTGCTGGGACCTGCTGGCCGAGGGCCAGACCGTACCGGACCTGGGCGGCGCGCGGCTGACCCTGCGCCATGAAGGCGGTGTCCACACCGAGATCCTCTCCGACCTGGGCACACCCGTCCGGGAGCGGCGCATCACGCTGACCTTCGAGCGCGGTACGGCCGACGGCCACTACCCGATCGACGCGAGCGATCCGTATGCGCGGCTGGTGGTGCACGGCGGCGCGGGCGAGCAGACCTGGACGTTCCCGGACGACTCGCTGAGCGCGTTCCTGCTGCATGCCTACGAGTACTTCGCCGGTGCCGACCTGCCGTCGTACTTCGACCTCAACGCGGAGGTGGTCCGGCTGCTGTGCGCGGCGAAAGCCGCGGCCAGGAGCGAGACGCCCGCACCGCAGGGGATCGGCGGTCATGCGCGCTGAGCCGTTTCGCTTCGCGGGCATCGGGGACGAGGCAGGTCCCGCGCTGGACACGCAGGTCGCGGCGATCCGCCGATTGGGTTGGGACGCCATCGAATTGCGCACTGTCGACGGCCACGCGCTGGCGGACTTGCCCGAGGAGCGGTTCGCCGCCGTGGCGGCGGGTCTCGGCGGGCTGGATGTGGTGTGCGTTGACTCCCGCATCGGCAACTGGGCGCGGCCGATCACCGGCCCGTTCGAGGTGGATCTGCGTGAACTCGACGTCCTCGCCGAACGCTGCGCGGTGCTCGGCACCCGGTACGTGCGGATCATGTCCTACCCCAACGACGGCCTGCCTGAAGACGAGTGGGGCCGCCGGGTGGTCGATCGGCTGCGCGTGCTGGCCGACCGCGCCGAACGGGCGGGACTGGTGCTGCTGCATGAGAACTGCGCGGGCTGGGCGGCACGGGACGGCGGCCGCATGACCGGGTTGCTGCGTGCCGTGGGCAGTCCGGCGCTGCGGCTGCTGTTCGACGTCGGCAACGGCATCGAGCACGGCTACCGCGCCCTCGAGGTGCTCGCGCAGGTGGTGGAACACGTGGCGCATGTGCACGTGAAGGACGCGGTGACCGGACCGGCGGGCGCCCGTTACGTGCTGCCCGGCGCGGGCGAGGCCGAGGTCGCCGCCTGCCTGCGGTTGCTGGCCGCGGCGGGCTACCGCGGCGCCGTGTCCATCGAACCGCACCTCGCGCTGCGCCCCCACGACGGCTTCACCGCCGACGACGGCGGCCAGTCCTTTGTGGACTTCGGTGTGGCGCTGGAGCGTCTCGTCCGCGCCGAGGTGCTGTCGGAGCCGGTCGGATGAGGATGGCGGCGCTGTCCGAGGCCGACCGGACGCTGTTGGTGGAGTTGTTGCGGCTGCCCACCGCGGGGCCGCTGGAGACCGACTCGCCCGCACCCCTGCTGTGGGAGGCCCAGCGGTGCTACGCCGCGGCCGCCCATGAACTCGGCTTCGCGACCGTGCTGCACGCGACACCACCGTCCGCGGTGCTGGACCGCGAGGACGTGCCGCTCGCGGTGCGGCGAATGGCCGCGGACTCCCCCGGCTTCCTCCAGTCGCAGCCCAGTCTGGTGCTCCGAGCGGGAGACGGGGAGCCCACGGTGATGTTCAACGTGCACCTGGACACCGTCGCGGGCAGGCAGCCGGTCGGGTTCGACGGCACCCGGTTCCACGGGCGGGGCGCCATCGACGCGAAGGGCCCCGCGGTGGCGCTGCTGGCGGGCATCCGCGCGGCGGTCGCCGCCCGGCCGACGCTGCTGCGGGAGATCACGGTGCTGGTCCAAGCCGTGGCGGGCGAGGAGGGCGGGGCGATGGGCACCTTCGGCACCCGCCCGCTGGTGGAGGCCGGTTTCACCGGGAGGCTCAACGTCTTCTGCGAGCCAACCGGGGTGCGTTACCTGCCCAGGGTGACCGCCGCGATGACCGCCTGCGTGAGCGTGCACGGGCAGGACGCCATCGACGACCGGCCCGAGGAGGGCCACAACGCCACGGTGCTGCTCGGCTTCCTCGCCCAGCACTTCGCCCGCGAACTGTCCATGGTGGGACGGCCCTGCGTCGCGGGACTGCACACCGGCCGCATGCACAACCGGGTCTACGGCACCGGATCGCTGCTGCTGAACCTGCCCTACGGCAACCACGAGCAGCAGCGCGTCTGGGAGCGGACCGTGCCCGATGCGCTCCGGTCCGGGCTGGCGGAGTTCGCCGAGACGTTCCGCGGCAGCCCGCTGCTGGCCAAGACGGTCGCCGACGGGACGACCGTGACCAGGCTGGACTGGCACAAGCGCGGCCTGCCCACCCTCGACGGGCCGGACCGGTGGACCGAGGAGTTGCTGGCCGACGCCGAAGTGCCGCCATGGCCCGCAGCCGAGCCGGGCTTCACCTGCGATGCCATCTGGATGAGCGGCGTACCGGGGGCGTCCACTGTGGTCCTCGGGCCGGGATCGCTGGCCGTCAACAACGCCCACGCCGACGGCGAGTTCGCCGACCTCGCCGAACTGGAGCGGTTCGCGGGCGCTGTCGCGCGCACGCTGCTCGCCTTCGCCCGCCGATCGCGGGCCTCGGCACATACCGATGCACACCACAGCCAACAGAAGGGGTGGTCATGACCCTGCTGAATGCCGGGACGGACCTGCGGGTCGGGTATTCGGACCTGCTGCTGTTCACCACCGGCGTGTTCACCGCGCACGGGGTACCGACGGGCCGGGCCACGCTGGCCGCGGAGGCGCTGTGTTACGGCGACCTGACCGGCATGTCCTCCCACGGCCTGACCAATCTGACCCGGCTCTACCTGCCGCTGTTCGAGCAGCGGCGGGTGGCGCCGCAGGCCGAGCCCGAGGTGCTCGCCGACCTCGGCGCCGCGGTGCTGATGGACTCGCACCGCGCGTTGGGGTTGTGGGCGGCGGCGGAGGCGATGGACCTCGCCGCGCAGCGCGCCGCCGCACACGGCGTCGGGCTGGTGTCGGTGCGCTCGGCGACCCACTTCGGCTGCGCGGGCTTCCACACGGCCCGCGCCGCCCGGCACGGTCTGGTCGGGGTTGTCGCCGCGAACTGCGGGCGGCAGCGCATCGCCCGGCCACCCGGCGGGCGGGTGAGCCTGTTGGGCACCAACCCGATCAGCGTCGCCGCGCCGGGTGTCGGCGGCGACCCGTTCGTGTTGGACATGAGCACCACCGCAGTGCCCACCGGGCGGGTCCGCGCGGCAGCCCGCGAGGGCAGGTCCATCCCGGCGGGCTGGTTGACCGACGACGACGGCCGTCCCGTCACCGACCCCGGCGCGTTCGACCGCGGCGAGGCGCACCTGGAGTGGTTGGGCGGCGGGCACAAGGGCTTCGGGCTCGGGCTCGCGGTGGAGGTGCTCGCCGCGCTGGTCGCGGGCGCGGGCCTCGGTCCCGCACCGGAAGCGCTGGCGGGCGACGGCCGTCCCTCCGGTCGTGATGACGACATCGGGTTCCTCGCGTTGGCCATCGCACCGGGCGCGCTGCGTTCGGAGGAGGAGTTCCTGGCGGAGGCCGAGTCACTGTTCGGCTCGGTGCTGGCCTGCCCCGCCGCGCCCGGCGAACTGGTCCGCTACCCGGGATTGCCCGAGGCGGAGCGGGCCCGCGAACACCAGCTGGCGGGCGTTCCGGTGTCCGAGGGCCTGTTCGGCGAACTGCGGGCGGTCGCCGACCGCCTCGGACTCGACGCACCGGAGGTGCTGTGATGCTGCGGATCGGGGTGATCGGCCTCGGCGTGATCTCACGCTTCTATCTGGCCGCGCTGAGCCGCGCCGAGGACGCCCGGCTCGCCGCGGTCTGCGATCTGCGGGCCGAGGCGCTGGCGCCGTGGCGGGGCAAGCTGCCCTGCTACCGCGACCACCGCGACCTGCTGGCCCGCGAACCGTTGGACGCGGTGGTGGTGACCGCGCCCAACGATGTGCACGCGGTGCTGTGCCGCGATGCGCTCGCCGCGGGACTGCCGGTGTGCGTGGAGAAGCCGTTGGCCACCACCGCCGCCGACGGCGAGACGCTGGTGCGGCTGGCGCGGGCGGCGGGGCGGCCGCTGTTCACCGCGTTCCACCGCCGCTACAACACCGAGGTGCGGCGACTGGCCGCCGCGGTGCGCGGTCGAACCGTCGAGTCGGTGACCGTCCGGTACTGGGAGCGCATCGAGGACCACGTCGGCGCCGACGGCTGGTACCTCGACCCCGACCGGTGCGGCGGCGGCTGCGTCGCCGACAACGGCCCCAACGCCTTCGACTTGGCCCGAATGTTCCTGGGCGAGTTGGACGTGCGCGAGTTCGCGGTGACCCGTGACGGGCGCGGCGTCGACCGGCAGGCCGAGGTGCTGCTGACCGCCGCCGCGGGTGGCACCGCGCGGATCGACCTGGACTGGTCCTATCCGGGCGAGCGCAAGGAGGTCGAGATCCTGCTGGCCGACGGCAGCAGGCTGCACACCGACCTGCTCCACGGCCACCGCGAGTTCAAGGGCTCGCTGTGGCACGAGTACGTCGGCGTGGTGGACGACTTCGCCCGCGCCGTCCGCTCTGGCCTGGACTGCTCGGCGCCGGGGCTCGCCGCGCTGGACTTCGTTTCCGCCGTGTACCGCGCCGAGGCGGGCCGACTGCGAACGGGAGTGTGATGAACCGCGATGAGGACGGCGCCAAGCGCGCCGTGTCGGGTGTGCTGGTGAAGGTGCTGGTGCACCGCAGGGACGACCGCGGGATGCGGTTGGAGCCCTTCGCCAGCCGCTGTGTGCGGGTCGGCGAGGTGCACGAGTTGGTCACCACCGACCACGGCGTCGGCGAGCGTATCGACCGGGTGGGCTTCCTCGGTTTCGCCGAGATCTCCGCCGCGGGCGTGATCGACCGCGGCGACGAGTTCTGGATCGGGGACCGGCGGGTGGGCACCGTGTTGGGCTTCGACGCCTGCCACTTCCCCAACCACTACAACATCCTGATCTCCGTCCCGGAGCCCCGCACCGGCGCCGACCTCAGCTTGCGGCCTGAAGCGGCCGTCCGCTTTCATCCACCGCGACCGACCGCCGACTGACCTTCTCGTTCAGCGGGAGCAGCACCAGGCACAACACGATGGGGATGATCTGGGAGGCCAATTCGGCGTAGATGTCGTGCGACTGCACGGGGTGGAACTGGTGCCAGATCAGGTGCGGCACATAGAACACCAGCGAGCTCAGCAGGATCACCCGCACCCAGCGGCGGATCGGTGCGACGGCGCCGTACACCAGCAGCAGCCCGAGTTGGATCGCGGCCATGCCGAAATCCTGGATGAGGTGTTCGTTGTACGGCGGGAACAGCTCGATCCAGCGCCGGTCTGGGGACGGGAAGCCGTGGTAGAACGACTGTGGCCACAGCGCCGCCCACACGCCGGGCACCAGCTGGTTGATGCCCAGCGCCACCATGCCGATGCGCAGCCAGGTCTTGCCGGTCATATGATCACTCCATTCGGGTCAGGTCCACCGACCGCTGCCGCTGGTCTCGGCGCGGCCGGTGAGCTGCCGCAGCAGCTCGGAGCGCCGCACCTTGCCGGTACCGGTGCGAGGCACCTCGTCCCAGGTCAGCGCCACCGGCTCCGGTAGCTCAGGCAGGTCGCGGACGGCTTCCCGCCAGCGGGCGCGGTCGATCGAGCCGTCAGCGGTGACCACCACCGGCAGCGGCGGCAGGTCGGGGCGGCCGAGCAGCACGCACTCGACGACCTCCGGCAGCCGGTCCTCGACCAGGTCCTCGGTGCGCAGGCAGCTTCGATCCGGCACCCGGTCCACCTCGCGGTCCAGCAACTCGACGCTGCCGTCCCTGCGGTACACGCCGATATCGCCGGTGTTCCACCACTGTCCCGAGGGCCCGCCGCATTTGGCCTGCCAGCGGTCGGTCTCCCCCACGTAGCCGAGGCAGCGGGCCGCGGTCCTGGCCAGCACCAGCCCGGCCTGCCCTCGGGGCAGCGGGGCGAAGGTCTCCGGGTCGACCACCCGCAACCGGGTCTTGACCGGCATCGGGTAGCCGAGGTTGCGGTTGTCCCGCCGCCGGGACAGCGCCTTGCGGGTGAGGAACCGGAACGACAGCGGGCCGGTCTCGGTCTGCCCCCAGCCTTCCATCCACAGTGGACGCTTCTGGGCGCTGGCGGACAGGTAGGACCGCACCACCGGCGGATGCATCGCGTCGTAGGTGCTGAGGAAGAGCCGCACCCGCCGGAACGGGTTGTCCAGACGTTGGGTCAGCGGCCGGAACCGGACGTAGGTGGACGGCAGCGCCTCCATGATCGTCGGTGGGTGCGCCCGCAGCAGCGGGTCGGCGGCGTCGGGGTCCGCGCCGGTGACGATGACGATCTCCTTCGGGGCCAGGCACATCACGACCGCGGTCCAGCAGAAGGTGCGGCCGTGCGCGAACGCGCTGGCGTTGACGAGCGTGTCGTCGCGCCGCACTCCGATGACCGGGTACCGCACCGCCTCGGGGCGGGCGAGCTTGTTGATGATCGTGTTGGTGGAGTGCACGACCAGCTTCGGCACCCCGGTGGTGCCGGAGGTGTGGTTGATGGCCAGCGGCTCGTCCTCGGCGCGGCGCACCGGCGGCGGTGCCGTGCTGTCGCGCAATTCAGCCGCGTCGATCGCCCCGGGCGCGCCGCCGTCCAACACGATCGTGACGCGGGCGAGCGAGACCAGGTCCACCCCCGCCTCCGTGCCGCGGGCGAGCAGACCCGTGGTGGTCACCAGGACCGCGGGGTCGAGGCGTTTGAGCAGGATCTCCAGTGTGTCCGGCGGAAGGTGGTCGGAAAGCTGCGCGGGCACCGCCCCGATCCGCACGGCGGCGCAGCCGATGAGGTCGTAGTCCCAGTGGTTGTCCTTGACGATCGCCACCCGGCTGCCCTGCCCGGCACCGGCCGCCGCCAGCCAACCGGAGAGCTCTCGGACCAGCGCCGCCAGTTCCGCCACGCCGTACTCGACGGCGCCGTCCCTGCTGACGTCGAAGGGGCGGTCCAGGTGCACCCTGGTCGCCGTGCCGCGCTCGGCGCACTCGTCGAACAGCAGACCCATGTCGCGGGGTTTCATGCCGGTACCTCCTGAATGTCGGCGGACGAGCGGTGCCGCAGTCTGGACAGCACGCGGGAGGCGACGCGGGCGCCGGAACGCACCGCGGCCTCGCTGAACGGGCTGAGCGTGATCCAGTCACCGGCGTAGTCCACCGGCCCCGCCGGGCGGGCGGCGAAACCGGCGCGCAGGCGCAGGGCCTGCGGGGTCGCCTGGGGTAGGGCGTGTCGGAAGCCGTGCACGAAGTTGGTCTGCGGCACGGTGTCCAGACCCGGAACGAACCGTGCGGCAGCCCGCGTCAGACGGTCGACCACCTCCGCATCGGATGTCCGCACCAACTCCGGGATCAGCCGGGGGTGCGCCAACAGGTTGAGCAGTCCCTTGCCTGCGGGCGCCCGTCCTGGGTGCTTGACGTGGTCAAGGCTGATCCCGGAGATCACCCCGTCCTCGGCCTCGGGCACCAGCAGGATGTAGGGGTCGCCCGCTGCGGACAGCGCAAGCGGCCGGTCGAGTAGGCAGCTGACCTTCAGCATGGGGGTGAATGTGCAGGCGGCGAGATAGGCGTATTCCTCGGTGGGCACGTTGGCGTACAGGTCCGCGGCCACCGGGGCGGGCACGCACAGCAGGACCGATCGGGCGGTGACGGTCCGCGACCCGATCACGGCCCTGGCGGTATGCCCGTCGGCGATCACCTGCTCCACCCTGGTGTTCAGCTCGATCGGCAGGTCCTCGGCGAGCCTGCGGGCCAGGGTGTCCATACCGTCCCGGTAGGTGCACCAGTCGTCGGCCATGCCGACCGCTTGGAGCAGGCTCACCACCGGCGCCGCCGCCGATTGGGCGGTGTCCCAACCGAAGAAGCAGGTGCTCAGCGGCTGGAAGAGGTAGTCGTGCAGGTCCCGGTGGTAGCGGCGGCAGAAGTCCGCGACGGTGGCATCGCCCAGCGGGGTCCGCTCGGGGCGGTCCGGGTCGAGATCGGCGCTGTGCCGCGTGGTCCACGCCAGTAGCCGGGCCAGGTCCAGCCGGGCGCGCGGGCCGAGACCCGCGCCGGTGGCCAACGCCCTGAGCTGCGCGACCCCCGGCCGGGCGCGACCGTCGCGCCAGGTGGCCAGCGGTCTGCCGATCCTGGGCACCTCCTCGGCGGAGAAACCGAAGCGGGACAGCAGTTCCCAGGTGGCGCGGTAGTTCTGCCGCGAGATCTGCTCGGCGCCCTCATCCAGGGTGAAGCCCTCGTGGCGGAAGCTGTGCATCCGCCCGCCGACATGCGGGTTGCCCTCCAGCACCAGCACGTCAAGGCCCGCTCGGCGCAGTTCGTGGGCCGCGGTCAGCCCGGCCATGCCCGCGCCCACCACGATGGCGTCCACGTCGACGCTCACGTGGTGCCCCAGCCCACGAGCAGGTTGGTGATGATCAGCAGCGCCACGGTGGTGCGGTGCACGGCGAAGCCGATCTTGCGGGCGTGCATGATGTCCCCGGCCTGGAACCCGGTCCGGTACTGCCGCAGCCGCAGCAGGCTCGCGGGCAGCATGACCAGCACGAACCACCAGGGCGCGATCCCGGTCACCGAGGCGGCCGCGATCAGCAGGAACTCGGTGGCGGACAGCGCGCCGATGAAGATGGCGTTGCCGCGCGGGGTGGTCAGCGCCGCCACGGTGGGCCTGCCGACGGCGCGGTCGCCTTCGACGTCGTTGGTGTTGGAGTACACGCCGAACATCAGCGGGCCGATTCCGAACAGGATCGCCTGCACCAGCCAGAACCCGGAGAGGTGCCCGGTGAGCAGCCCGAGTGGCGCCACCACCAGCGCGGCGCCCAGCGCGACCAGGAACACCTCCTGGAATCCGTGGTAGCTGATCTTGATGCCGTACGAGTACTGGAGCCCGACGACGAAGATGCCGACCATCACCACGGCCGTCCACAGCGGAACGTGCGGCGCCGCCGCCGAGGCCGCGCCCCACAGCAGCGCACCGCCCGCGGCGGTGATCCAGGCGAAGCGCAGCGCCTGCTCGGGGCGCAGCGCGCCGGAGACCAGCGGCTTGCGCGACTTCTTCCGGTTCGGGTTGTCCGGGCCGTAGTTGTGGATGTCGCTGCCATCCCGGTAGCCGGTGACATCGTCGAAGGCGACGAGCGCGACGATGAAGAGGATCTCGCCGAGCAGGAAGGCCGCCGTGGTGAGCAAGCCCCCGGTGCCGAGTGCATCGGCTTGGAACGCCAAGGCGGAGAGCACGACCAGAACGCTGAGGTAGTAGTCGTAGACGTCCAGCTTGGCCAGCCGGACGTAGCTGAGGAGCCTGCCGTCCCGGTTTGCTTCCCGGGTGCGTTGTCCGGGCGAGTGGGTGGTCATGCGGTGACACCCCCGACGTTCTGCGGTGCGCAGCGGATCAGGGCGGCCGAGGAGCGGTCGCCGCCGTAGCCGAGGACCGTGCTCGCGGCGATCGAGGCGCCGGGCATCAGCGCCAGGTACTCCTCCAGCGACCGCAGCCGCGACCAGCGGCTGACCGGCACCTGGGCGTGGTCGTACTCGATGAGCACCAGGTACCGGCAGGACGCCGCCAGCGACTGGCACACCAGCCGCAGGTGCTCCTCGTCGAGCACGTGCATCAGCACCCACACGCTGACGCCGATGTCGAATTCCTCACCCGCCCACGGGGTTTCCTCGGCCCTACCCAGCTTGAAGTCCACATTGGACATTCCTGCGCAGGACCGGCGCGCCGCGTCCAACATCGGCACGGTCATGTCGAGCGCGCAGACGCGGCCCGCCTTGGCCGCGATGGTGGGGGTCAGCCTGCCGATGCCGCAGCCCATCTCCAGCACCGAGCGCAGCGGGCGGCCGAGTTCGGCCGTCGCGGCATCGAGCAGGTCCGCCACCAACAGGCGGGTCCGGTGGGTGACACCGGCGTTGAGGTCCGAGGGTTGGGAGGCACGCATCACTCTGGCGAGGCCCTCCCGCTGTGCCCGCCTGCGCCATTCGCGGGCGATGTCCTCCTCGGTGATCGCCAGGGTGACGGTTGCCTGGTCGGATTCCACGGTGTCTCCGATCGTCGACGACGGTGTTGCTCAAGCCAGCAGTTCGGTGTCCAGCCGTCCGAAGTGGAACTCGCGGATGGCGGTCAGCAGTTCGGTGGCCGACAGCGGGCCGCGGGCGTCGCGGGTGATCTTCCGGAACGCGGCGTCCGCCTCCGCTTGGCCGACGCCCATGCCCGCCAGCCAGGCGGTGAATTCGCGCTCCCCCATACCTGCCTGCCCGCACAGTCCGAGCACGGCGTCCACCACCGGGCGCAGCAGCCGGTTGAACGCGGCCTCGCCCTCGGTGTAGATCAGGTTCTCGGTGACGTGGGAGAACTCGGCCTCGCTGATCGACGCCGCGGGACCGGCCCCGGTCCGGAGGGCGAGGCCGTCGAACATCGCCGCCAGCGCGGCGCTCAGCGCCCGGGACTCCCGTGCCGCGGGCGGGCGGCCGAACGCGGCGGCGATGCGCATGCCCTCCCGCTCGACATCGGCGCGGCACAACCACCCGTCCCCGTCGAGGTCCCACCGGCGGAACCGCAGGCGCAGCCGGTCGCCGACGCGGGTGGGCACCGGTGCGGGCTCGCAGCCGGGAACGACCTCGGCGGGCGGACCGGCGAGGGTGCCGCGGGTGTCCAGCACCGGGCACTCGGAACCGAGCAGAACCGAGGGTTCGTAGCAGGAGTGGTCCTGGAGCAACACCGCGAGGTCGGCGGTGGCCAGGGCGCCGGGCAACGAGTTCGCCGCGGGTACCGGCGCCGCGTCCACGGTGAAGTCCGCGACGTGCGGGTCGTAGTAGGACACCTCCGCGCCGCGGGCCCGCAGTTCGCGGACGACGGGTTCGGCGGGGGTCTGCCGGGTGTCGGCGACATCCGGCTTGTAGGCGACCCCGAGCAGGACGACCTTCGCTCCCCGCACCGGAAGCCCGTGGTCGGCCAGCAGCGCCGCCGCGCGTTCTACGACCCAGCGCGGCATATCGTCGTGCACCTCGCGCGCCGCGGCCAGCAGGCGGAAGCGGTAACCCTGGGCGTCGGCCTTGGCGGCCAGGTACAGCGGGTCGACCGGGATGCAGTGTCCACCGACGCCGGGGCCCGGCCGAAAGGGGGCGAAGCCGAAGGGCTTGGTGGCGGCGCAGTGCAGCACATCCCACACGTCGATGCCGGACCGCTCGCAGTACAGGGCGATCTCGTCGACGAGCGCGATGTTGATGTAGCGGTAGGTGTTCTCCAGCAGCTTGGCCAGTTCTGCCTCGCGGGTGCCGCGGGCGACGACGACGGAGTCCACCAGTCGGCCGTAGAACGCCACCGCGTACTTCGCGCACAGCGGTGTGCAGCCGCTGACGACCTTGGGCGTGTTGCGGATGCCGTACTCGCGGTTGCCGGGGTCGATCCGCTCCGGGGAGAAAGCGAGGTGGAAGTCGACGCCGACGCGCAGGCCGCTGCGGTCCTCCAGCAGCGGGCGGACCACGTCCTCGGTGGTGCCCGGGTAGCTGGTGGACTCCAGCACCACCAGCGTCCCCGGCCGAAGATGGGCGGCGACGGTGCGGCTGGCATCGCGCACCGCGCCGAGGTCGGGTGCGCCGTCCCCGGTCAGACCGGTGGGCACGCAGATCACCACGGTGTCGGCCAGACCGAGGATCGCTGGGTCGGTGGTGGCGGTGAACCCGGCCGCCAGCAGGTCGCCCACCGCGGCGTCCGGGACGTCGTCGACATGGGAGACACCCGATGCCAAACCGGCGACGACACGGGCGGAGATGTCGTAGCCCGCGACGGAGAGCCCCGCCTCGCAGCTTCGCCGGGCCAACGGCAGTCCGACATATCCCAAACCGACGATCACCAGGTCATACAACGAAGGCTCCGTAGCTGCGTGGGCGACGTATCGCGGGCGGCAGGAACAGACGGTCGGTGCTTCCTCCCTTGAACGGAAAGCACCGACCGCTGGTCTACTTCACGGGCCTGTGCCCCGGGCCCGGAAAGATGAGTTGCGGAATCAGAGCAGTTCGAAATCCGACCGGCCCAGGTGGAAGTCGACACACGCCTGGAGAACCTCTTCAGCGCTCAATTCACCGCTGCCATCGGTGTCGATCTGACGGAATGCCGACTCGCCCTGCGACTTGGCGGCGCCGACCGCCGAGATCCAGCGCGCGAACTCGTCCTCCTGGATTTTGCCGTCGCCACTGCGGTCGCACAGACCGATGACGGCCTCGACCACTGGGCGCAGTTCGCGCCGCAGCGCGGACTCGTCCTCCATCCACCGCCCGGCGGCCTGGTTGAACTGGTCACGCGAAATCGTGCCGTTCGGGCCCGCGCCGGTGGCCTTGGCCAGGGATTCGAACATTCCGGTCAGGGCCTGGTTCAACCGCTGTGCCTGCGGGGAGTTGGGGTCGCCGCCGATCTTCTGGGCGATCGTCCGCGCCTCCCGCTCGAAGTCCGAACGCTCAAGACTGCCGCTGCCGTCGGAGTCCCAGCGCTCGAAGCGCCGATTCAACCTGTCTTGCGCGCCCTGGTTGTACATAACCCCGGTCATGACGATTCCTCCACTGAATATTGAGATTGATCATGGAGTGGGCGCAGCGAGGACTGTCGTTGATTTCCTTAGGACGGATAGTCGTCCGCTCCGCTCGCCCACGAACCCACTGACTTGCAACCATCCGAATCGGCCGCATGAATACGACGACTGGAACGTATCGGGGTCCACGGACCGGTCGCTGCGTGGAAGCCAGCACTTCACTCGAAAGCGTTTACCAAACCGGACTATTCCGGCTTGCCAGGGAGTTTTCCATGCTCAATTCGAGCACTCACAGGATACCTGAACGACAGGTTAACTAATAGATTACCCAGTGCGGAAAGTAATCGCAATCAACCCGGAAGAACACATTCGCACTCTCTCGACGCAGCGGCACGGGACTCCGCCGTGACTCTTCCGCGTAGTCGATTGACCACATAGGGTGATGATCTGCGTTTCGGGTGGAAGTGGTCTCCACGTTGCCGCGGTCCGGGGTGATCACCGATTCGCAGGTGATCGTGCCTGCGGAGTTGGCAGCGCGATCGGGGCGGAGGTGATGCCGCTGATCCCACCGTGTCGGTGCTGCCGAGGTTCGCCGTCCAGCCGGTGCCCTTGTCGGTGGCGTAGTCGACCGCGCGGCCAGCCGCTCGGTGGCCTTTCCATGCGAAACGCTGTTCAGCGAATTCGCACACCACGCAAGGATTTCACTTGTCGTACTGGTAGAGGTTGTGCTTGCGCATGAGACCGATGACCTTCTCGACGTAGCGGGGGTCGGTGGCGTACTTGCGTGCGACCTCGGTGGCGAAGCGGTCGGGCTGCTCGGTGAACGGCAGGGCGCTGGTGTAGGCGCTGCTGGTGTTCAGGTGCCGCGCGTAGTCGCGGAACGAGTCCTGTTGCGACCGGTAGACGCGGAAGTAGGCCTTCACGGTCTGGCAGCCCGGGATGCATTCGGTGGTGTTGTACTCGGCGCAGCCGATGGCGACCGGTCCCGGGTTGTCCGGCGTCTTGCACTTGATGCCGAAGTAGTTGTTGTCCTTCTTGGTCAGCTTGCTGACGCCGTAGTTCGACTCCAGCACCGCCTGCGCGATGGCCACCGACGCCGGCACCTTGGTGTCGGCGTCAACGGCGGTCGCATCGCGCGCCATGGTGACGATCGCGGCTTCCTTGGGGTCGGCGGGAAGCGGAGCGGCCGGAGGCTGCGGAGCGGTCTGACGGGTCGGAACGGCGGATGCCGGTGCGGTCAGCAGGATCGCGAGCACAGCCGCGAAGAACACCACGGACCGCGAAGCCCAGTTATGCAAAGATCGTCCTTTCACAGGGGACGCAGGAGAAAGAGACGGAAGATGTTAACGCGCGAAACACCTGGCGAATAGAACCGCTTTCTCTTGCGCTCGGACACGGAACGTGACGGGCTTGACCGAGATCACTTTTTCTCGGTCGGGTGAATCGGTACCGGCCGGGCCATGCGATTCCGTATGGGAAAAGGGAATCCGCCATTGATCGGAATCATGAAAGCCCGCAAACAATTGATCCACTTAAGCCCACAGCAGACATTTCGGACGGCGCGACGTGTCCCAAATCACGTCCGCCGCAAGGCAACCACGAGCGCTGCGCACCTGATCGGACACGCAGCGTGGATGCCTAAGGTGGGTGGATGGATGCGGATCGCGCGGCGCGGGTCATCGAGGGCTACCGGTCGTTCTTCGCCGACCGGCAGGCCGCGGAACCCGTCTTGGACCTGTTCCGCAGGGTCGCGGCGACCGTGCCCGCCTATCGGGATTTCCTCGCCGAACACGGTATCGACCCTGCCGAGATCGTCACCATGGACGATTTCCGTCGGCTGCCGCTGACCGACAAGGACAACTACCACCGTCGCCATCCGCTGCCGCGGCTGTGCCGGGACGGCAGGCTGGACGGCTGCGACATCGTCGCCGTGTCCTCGGGGTCGAGCGGCAGGCCGACGGTGTGGCCGCGGTCGCTGACCGACGAGTTGGCGGTCACGCGCCGGTTCGAGCAGGTGTTCCGCGACGGGTTCCGCGCCCATGAACGCAGCACGCTCGCGGTGGTGTGCTTCCCGCTGGGCACCTGGGTCGGCGGGCTGTTCACCACCTCCTGCGTGCGTCAACTCGCGGCCAAGGGCTTTCCGATCACGGTGGTGGCGCCGGGCAACAACAAGGCCGAGATCCTGCGGGTGCTGCCCGAGCTTGGGGGCCACTTCGAGCAGGTGGTGCTGCTGGGCTACCCGCCGTTCGTCAAGGACGTGGTCGACACCGGTCTGGCCGCCGGGTTCGACTGGTCGCGGCACGCGGTCAAGCTGGTGTTGGCCGGTGAGGTGTTCAGCGAGGCCTGGCGTGACCTGATGGCGGCGCGGCTGGGCATGGCCGATCCGGTCCGCGACTCCACATCGCTGTACGGCACCGCCGACGCCGGGGTGCTGGGCAACGAGACGCCGCTGTCGGTGTCCATCCGCCGGTTCCTGGCGGGCAGGCCCGCGGTGGCCCGCGAACTGTTCGGCGAGGACCGGCTGCCGACACTGGTCCAGTACGACCCGGCGAGCCGCTATTTCGAGGAGTCAGAGGGCACGTTGCTGTTCTCCGGCGATAACGGGGCGCCGTTGATCCGGTACCACATCGCCGATCAGGGTGGGGTCATCTCCTCGGTGCGGATGCGGGAGTTTTGCGCGCGTCACGGATTCACTCCCGCTTTCGACAATGACCTGCCGTTCGTGTTCGTCTTCGGCCGTTCGCTGTTCACGGTGTCGTTCTTCGGCGCGAACATCTATCCGGAGAATGTGACCGTCGGACTGGAGCAGCCGGGTATCAGCGACTGGGTCACCGGCAAATTCGTGCTGCAAACCGTGACCGACGATGACGAGAACACGTTGTTGCGGATCACGGTCGAGCTGGCGCCGGACAAAAGCGGCGACCCCGAGTTGCTGGCCCGCTCGATCCGCGATCAGCTGCTGCGATTGAACAGCGAGTTCGCGCACTACGTTCCCGCCGAGCGACAACTTCCCCGGGTTGTCCTCCGGCGAACCGGCGACCCCGAGTACTTCCCGGTCGGCGTGAAGCACCGCTACACCCGCCCGTCCTGACTTCCGAGCTCAGGTGGGCACCAGGGCCGAGCGCTGCTCGTGTTCGGCCACGGCCTCCAACGCGGTGCGCAGCGCGCCGATTTTGGCGCGGCCGCGCCGCGCGGACTCGGCGGCGTACCGCAGCATCATCGGCACCCGTTCCCAGGCGTCGGCGAGTTCGCGGGCGGCCTGGGCTCGCGGGCTGCCGGGGTGCCGCTGCTCGATGACGTGGTGGCGCAGTCTGCGGTGTCGGGCGGTCACCCAGAGGTCTTCGCGCTGGCGGTAGGCGTGCGGGTCGGCGCCGTGGTCGGTGAAGTGCCCGATCAGGCTGTGCAGGGCGTCGGCGCCGTGCCGCCAGGTGCCGGTCGGTGCCCGCGCCTGGCTGGGCGCGGGCGCGAACCACTGGTACCGCGCGTCGGGGAGGGCTGCTTCCTCGTCGCCGAAGGCCAACCGCTCCCGCAGAGTCTGCTCGGGGGTCAGGGTGGCCGCGGTCAGCAGGTCGGGCAGGTCGGTTTCGGCGACGCGGCCCTGGTGCGGGGGCTGGTCACCGTTGGCGTCGAGCATGCTGAAGCGGTCGGTGACCCGCCAGGTGCCGTCGCGGGGATCGTCCAGCACCCACCAGTGCGGGGCGTGCCTGGTGCGGAAACCGGTGCTCCACGGCAGGTTGTGCACATCGCCGGTGACGATCACGTGGCCGTCGCGGGCGCAGGCCGTCCGCAGGTCGGTGACGAGTTCCTCGAAGCTGTCGGTGCCGGTGCGGCACAACGGTTCCAGCGGGGAGCGCAGCGGGGTCTCATGGTGGCGGAAGGCGAACAGGTCTGCCTCGGGGCGGATCGCGAGAACCGACCCGAGGCCGATCGCGGCGGCCCAGTCCAGTCCGCGGCGCCACATCGCCTCGGCGATGGCGGCGGTGTAGCAGGACAGCAACGAGCCGTCCGGGACGGCGTGGTGTGCCTCGTTCATGGGACCTCCCGCATCGGGTGTCTTCCGACCGGGCACTAGGAGGCCAACGCCTCGGTGCCCGCCGCTTTGCACACCGCGGCGTAGAGCGCGGCGGGGGTGGCGAAGGTGTCGGCGTTGAGTGCGTCCTCGTCCAGCGTCACCTGGTACTCGTCCTCGAGGTCGAACAACAACTCGACGGACTGCATGGAGTCCAGGCCCAGTTCCCGCAGGGACGCGTCCGGCGCCAGTGGCTGGTCGGACGGCGCGAACCTCAGGTGTCGCAGCAGGATCTGCTCGAACGTCGGCGTCAGCATGGACCCGCCTCCTCGTGATGTCGGCTGGTTCCAGGCAACCCCGGCGGCAGAGCGTTCTCAACCTGGCGACACCTAGCGGACACGGCGGCAGGCGGCACGAAGTGGGCCGCGCGTTGCCTGCGGCGTGTCCGCGGCGCCACGGTTGGAGCGGTCGCTCGGCAAAGCAGGTGACCGCGGGGTCAGATCCAGCCGCGGCGGGAGGCCAGCACGCCTGCCTGGAACCGGCTGGAAGCCCCCAGCCGGTCCAGCAGGCTGGAGATCTTCCGCCGCACCGTCCGCACCGACAGCCCCAACTGGCGGGCGGCCTTCTCGTCCTTCACCCCTTCGCCGAGGAACTGGAGGAGCACGAGATCCTCGTCGCTGAGGCAGTGGTCGCCGCCTGTTTCGTCCACTTCGGACGGTGCTGCGCGGCCCATGCCCCACCAGGTTTCGAAGAACGTGTGCAGCACCCGCACCAGTGGCCTGCCGTGGATCACCAGCGAGGTGCTCGGCTCCGCCTCCGCGCCGTCCTCCAGCACCGCGACGCGGCGGTCGAACACGTGCAGCCCGACCGGGGGCCGGGTCACCACGCGCATCGCCGAGGCGTCGATGCCGTCCGGCACCAGCGGGCGGTCCCCCAGCAGGGACGAGGAAGGGCAGATGATGCGCACGTGCACTCCGCGCCGCACGGCCTTGAGCTCACACCCGGCGGGATGCAGCGGGTCGACGTTTCCCTCTTCCTGGGCAGGTGTCCACATCCGCAACAGTTCGTGCCGGGTGTGATTGATCAATGCGAGCAGTTGTGCCCTGGACGCGGCGGAATTGGTCAGCACATCGACCGGTGAACCGGATTCATCGGTTCCCGCGAGCAATCCTTCACCGACGATCTGGCTGAGTTGACCATGCAGCGCCGCCGCTTTCCTGCGCTTCTCGTTGTACTCCGCGTCGATTCCCACCCTGAGTCGCTCCAACACGATCTCGGGACCGGCGGGATTGGCCTGGAGGCAGTCGAACTCGCCCACGACCAGCAGGCCGACGGCGGCAAGGCGGTCCCGGCTGGCGACGGCGGCGGAACGCGGAAAGCCGGTGGATTCGACCGCATCGGCCAGGGTGCAACCGGGGCGGCAGATCACAAAACGGTACAAACGAACATCTAAGTCATTCAATCCGAGCCCTTCGAGCATGGGTTGATCCCCCAAAACGAAAAGTCGAGAGGTCCGAGGTTGCCAGGTGTTTACCCGACCGAAACACACAGAAACCCCATGCGGCACAAAGCCTCACGGGGATGCGAAAAAGGAATAACTCGACTCAGCCGAGCAACAGCCGCAGCAGCGCGCTCACCAGCGCGGCACCGGCCATCGCGGTCAGGATGGACCGCTTCGCGGCGAGCAGCAGCACACCGACGCCGACGCCTGCCACCGCGGTGGCGGTCCGCATCGCAGGCACGTGCTCCCCCGCTGGCCACACCAGCATCACGACCAGTCCGGCGAGCAGCGTAGGGCCCGCGTACAGCAGCGCGTTGCGCAGCCAGGCGGGCAGTTCACGGCCGCCGACGGTCAGCGGAACGACCACGCGCATCAGCAGCGAGACGACCGCCAGCGCCAGCACGACCTGCCATCCGTAGCTCATCGCCGTCCTCCGATCACGGCACCGACCACGGCGCCGCAGGCGCCCGCCACCAGCACCGGGACGCCGGGCGGAGCCAGCGGCGCGAGTGCGGCCGCGACGAGCATCCCGCCACCGGCCAGCAGCCAGGACCGGGCGTTGGTGAGGTGGGAGCGCAGCAGGCCGAGGAAGAACACCGGGTAGGCGGCGTCGAGCCCGAAGTTCGCCGGGTCGCCGATGACGCCGCCGAGCAGCGCGCCGACGGCGGTGCCCACGGTCCAGCCGCACAGCGAGAGCAACCCGGCGACGGTGAGCACCCTCAGGTCGTAGCGACCCTCCCCGCGGTGCGCGACCGCCCACGACGCGTCGGTGATGAGCAGCGCCCGGCCGATCCGCGACCAGGCGGAGCCGGTGAGCGCGGGGGCGATCGTGGTGCCCATCAGCAGATACCGGGCGTTGAGGGCGGCCGCGGTGCCGACAACGGCCCACAGCGAGCCCTGTTGGCTCATCACGGCGATGGCGCCGTACTGGGCGCTGCCGGAGAACACCAGCGCCGACATCGCGATCGGCACCACCAGCCCCATGCCGAGCGAGACGGCCAACGCCCCGAAGGCGGCGCCGTCGGCGAAGTCGGCGACGGCGATGGGCAGCACCGGCCGCACCACTCGCGACAGCTGTTCCTGTTCGGTTCGCTCCGCCACCTCGGCACCTCCCTGACCGCCGGGTACCCCCTACGTTACCGACAAAACCAAGTGTTGGTAACTCAGCAGTAGGAGCCGCGGAAGAACAGCAGCGGTTCCTCCTCCAGCCGGAAGTCGGCGTCGAGCACCCTTCCGATGAGGATGCGGTGGTCACCGGCCTCCACTCGGTCTTCGAGGCGGCAGTCGAGGTAGGCCAGCGCCGACTGAAGGATCGGCGCCCCGGAGGCCCCGACCCGCACGGCGAGCCCGTCGAACCGGCGTTCGGGCGGCCCGCAGAAGCGCTGGGACAGCTGTTCCTGCTCGCGGCAGAGCACGTTCACCGCGAACGCCCCGGACCGCTCGATGTGGTCGCCGGTCTGGGACTCGTGCCGTGCGCAGACCAGCACCAACGGCGGGGACAGCGACACGCTGGTGAAGGAGTTGGCGGTCATCCCGACGTAACCGCCGGGTCCGGCGGAGGTCACCACGGCGACCCCGGTGGCGAAGTGCCCGAGCACCTCGCGCAGCCGATTCGGGCTGAGCTGGTGGTGGCGATGCGTCTTCATCGGCGCTCCGTTTCGCTGGCGTGCTCCCACCGTGCGGGGCGCTCCCCTTACCCGCCACCGGATGCGGCAGTTCTTGCCGGCCCGGCCGTTGGCAGCAAGGTGCCGCCGCGTTGAGCGGCCCCTCCCGGCGAGGTTTGGTCGAGATACGGACGTTGGAGCCTTTCCGCGCCAGAAAAGGAGATCAGCCCATGATCGAGGAGATGCTGACCTCGGCGCGCCGAGCGGTGGCCGAGGGACCTCAGCCCGGCGACCCCGCTCACTTCGCTTTCCCCCAGCGGCTGCGTGAGCGGTTGGAGCAGGGCTGGGACGAGGTGGTCTCGGCCAACGAGCAGGACCTCGCCGAGGCCCGCGACTCCGGCCACCCGGAGCCGCTCGTCGACCGGATGCGGTTGACCGCCAAGGAGTTGGACTGGCTGCGCGGCCTGGTGGACCAGGTCGCCGAGCACCTGCCGGAGGCGTTGGCGCCGGGCCCGGAGATCAAGGGCGCCTCGGGAATCGTGACCCGCCGCAGACCCAAACCTCTCGGCGTGTTGTTCGTGATCTACGAGGCCCGTCCCACGGTCACGGTGGAGGCGGCGCTGCTCGCGGTGAGCGCGGGCAACGCGGTGCTGCTGCGCTCGGGCCGCGAGCTTCGCGCCACGAACGCGGCGCTGTCCGAGCTGATCGGCGCCGCGCTGCGCGACGCGGGACTGCCGCCGGGTTTGGTGCAGGTACTGCACGATCCGGACCGCTCGGTGCTGCGTGAGCTGCTGAAGCGGCACGACGCGATCGACGCGCTGGTGCCGCGGGGCAGCCCGACGCTGGTGGACTACTGCCTGCGGCATTCGCAGATCCCGGTGATCGCCAGCGGCGGCGGCGTGAACCACCTCTACGTGCACGCCTCCGCCGACGCCGAACTGGCCGCCGACCTGGTGCTGGACAGCAAGCTGCCGCAGCCCGCGGGCTGCACCGCCGTGGAGATGGTGTTGGCGGACAGCGCCATCGCCGATGACCTGCTGGCCGCGTTGCTGCGCCGGGCGGGCAACGGCACACCGGAGTTCACGTTGCGGGTGCCGCCCGAACTGGCCGACCGGCTGCGGCCACGCAACGGGTCGGTGGGGATCGACGAGTTGGCGGAGGCCGACAGCGGGCGGGAGTTCCTGGACCGCACCCTCGCGGTGCGGGTGGTGGACGGGGTGAAGGAGGCGGTCGAGCACATCCGCGTGCACGGCTCGGGCCACACCGAGGGCGTGATCGCCACCGACGACGAGGCCGTCGAGGCGTTCTGCGCCGAGGTCGACGCGGCCTGTCTGGTGGTCAACGGCTCGCTGCGGCTGGACGACGGCCCGACCATGGGACTCGGCCCCGAGCTGTCCATCAGCACCGGGCGGCTGCATGTGCGCGGTCCGGTCACGCTGGACGCGCTGCTCACGCACAGCTGGGTGGTGTACGGCAACGGCGTCACCCGCTCCGAGACCGAGCACCCCGACACCAACGGCACGGCCGAGCCCGCGAAGCGGGAGGCGGTAGGCGATGCGGTGCGGCGGCTGGTGCTGCGCGAGTCACGTTCGCCGCTGTCGCCCGAGGAGATCGCCGACGACGAGCCGCTCAACGGCGCGAAGCTGCGGGTCAATTCCTTCGGCTTCGTCGGAATGCTCGTCCACCTTGAGGACGAGCTTGACGTTCGCCTGCCCGACGACCTGTTCGTTGGCCGCCGCTTCGACACCGTCGGCGACCTGGTGGACCTGGTCGGCACCGCCTGCGCGAAGGAGACGACCGGATGAGCATCGAGGTCCCGACAAGCTGGCGCAATGTGCTGCCGCTGCTCGGCTACCCGCTTCCCCCCGACCACCTGCCGGAGCACTCCGCCGAGGGTTCGGGCGGGATCGGGGTGAACCTGCCGCTGGAGTTGGTGCGGCAGTCGATTGGCGGCGGGCAGCGGTGGGAGATCCCGGAACCGGTGCGGCAGCGGTATCTGCGCTACCGGCCGACGCCGCTATGGCGGGCGCGGGAGTTCGAACGCGCGGTGAACGCGGCCGTGCCGATCTACGTCAAGTACGAGGGCGGCAACATCTCCGGCAGCCACAAGCTCAACACCGCTCTGGCGCAGGCGCACTACTACCGGCGGGCGGGCGTCCGGGAGCTGGTCACCGGCACCGGAGCGGGCCAGTGGGGCACAGCGCTCGCCGCGGCCTGCGCGGTGTTCGGGTTGCGCTGCACGGTGTTCATGGTGGGCACCAGCCTGCGGCGCAAGCCCTACCGCGGCTCGCTGATGAAGCTGCTCGGCGCCGAGGTGCTGGCCAGCCCGAGCGAGGTCACCGAGGTGGCCCGCGCGGGCGGCAACGGTCTGGCGCTGGCCATCGGGGAGGCGGTGGAGTACGCGGGCCGCACCGAGGGCTGTGCCTTCGCCATCGGCAGCGGCGAAACCTACAGCCTGCTGCACCAGACCGTCATCGGCGAGGAGAGCCTGGCCCAGCTGGCCGCGGCGAGGTCCGAAGTGGACACCGTGGTGGGCTGTGTCGGGGCGGGCTCCAACTTCGGCGGGATCGCGTTGCCGTTCTTCGCCGACGCGGCGACCGGCGTCCGGCCCGCGACTCGGCTGCTGGCCGCGGAGTCCAGCAGCTGCCCAAAGCTCAGCCGCGGCGTGTACGCCTACGACCACACCGATGCCACCGGCACCGGGCCGATGGAGGCGATGTACACCGTCGGCAGCTCGTACAAGATCCCCGACGCGCATTCGGCGGGCCTGCGCTTCCACGCCGCCGCCAAACTGATCAGCGCGATGCGCCACCACGGCCAGGTGGACGCGACGGCGGTGGACCAGCGCTCGGCGATGGAGGCCGCGCGGCTGTTCACGCTGTCGGAGTCGGTGCTGCCCGCCCCGGAGTCCGGTCACGCGCTGGCGGCCGCCGCCACCGCCGCCCGCGAGCCCGGCGCCGGGGTGCTGGTGTGCCTGAGCGGGCACGGCTATCTCGACCTCGGCGCCTACGACCAGCACCTGGGCGGTGAGCTGGGCGACGAGAGCCCGTCGGCGGACAGCCTGCTGGCGGCGACCGCGGACCTGCCGAAGGTGGAGCCCGAGGCGCTCGTGAGCGCCCGATGAACCTCGAACAGGCCATGGCCGGGGTGCCTGCCGCCGCGATGGACTGCGTCCTGGTCAACCTCGCGGTGCTCGCCGACGCACACCACGGCCCCGGCACACACCTCGCGTTGGGCGGTCCGCTGCGGTTCGAGCCACGCCGCTCCGATGGCCTGCCGACCGTCGAACCGACCGCGGCGCAACGGCTTGAGCTGGCGGAGACGCACCTTGGCATCGCCACTGAGGAACTGCCCGGCCTGACGCGGGAGCACGGCCCTTTGTACGTGTTGGCCGACGCGTTCGAGCTGCCGTGGGTGCCCTACCACCAGCGCGAACACATGGAGCACAGCTTCCTCGTGCACGGCGACCGGGTGGTGGACGCCTACCACAACGACACCGCCTGGGGCAGCGCCCGACCCGGCACCTGGGACCTGCCCGTCGGGTGCCCCGCCGATCGGGTGTTCCGGGCGTGGCCGGTGCCGCCGTCCCCATCGGACCCCGACGAGGTGCTGAGCGAGAACGCCAAGCACGCGGCGGCGCAAGGTGAGGCGGTCGAGGACTACGTCGCGGCCTACCGCTCGCATCCCGACGCCGAGTCCGCGATGAGCGCGTTGACGTTGGAGACCTGGCTGCTCGCCCGGTCTCGGGCGCTGCATGGGCGGTGGCTCGCCGAGCACCGGCCCGCGGCGGCGCCGCGTTTCGCCGAGCACGTCCGGCGTTGGAATGGGCTCACCGAACAGGTCTACATCGCGTTGCGCAGGCTGCGCCGCGGCAGGCAGGCCCCGCCGGGTGTGCACGACCGGTTGGCCGAACTGCTGCATGCCGATTCCGAGGAACTCTCAGCACCCCAGGAGGAACAGTGGACACCCGTGAAGTCGAAGACCTCGTGAAGGACACGGCGGCCTCGGTGCTCGCGGTCGACAAGACCACCTTGACACGCACCTCCAACCTGGCCGACTTGCCTACGTTCAGCTCGTTCCGGATCGTCTCGATCGTCGAACGCGCCGAGGAGGCGCTGGGCGTGCAGGTCGACGCGGCGGAGCTCACCCCGGACAACCTGCACTCGCTGGACGCGTTGTGCGCCATGTTCGTGCGCGCCGAGAAGGCGGTGTGAGCGATGGAGTTGCTGCACGACCTGCTCGACACCGCCGCCACCCGGCGCGGTGGTGCCGAGGCGGTCAGCGGGAAAGGCGAGAGCCTGGACTACGAGCGGTTGCGGGTACTCAGCCACCGGGTGGCGGACGCGCTGCTGCGGAGGGGGTTGCGGCGTGGCGACCGGATCGTCGCGATCACTCCGAACGACGCTCGGCTGGCGGCGCTGATCTTCGGCGCCTCGCGGGTCGGCGTGCCCGTCGCCATCGTCCACGACCAGGTGCGGGGCGCCGCTCTCGAACACATCCTGGACGACTGCGAACCGGGTCTGCTCATCACGCCCGACAGCTCCTTGGAGGCCGCGTGGCAGCGCGGAATCGGGACCGTGCCCCTGCCCGACCTGGCCGCAGAGTCCACAGTGGACACCGTCATCGGCGAGCAGCCGTTGGCGGTGGACCCGGCGCTGTTGATCTACACCTCCGGCACCACCGCGATGCCCAAGGCTGTGGTCTCCACCCACGCACAGGTCGTGTTCGCGGCGCGGGCCATCCAGTCGCGGCTGCGGTATCGGGCGGAGGACGTGGTGTACTGCCCGCTGCCGCTGTCCTTCGACTACGGCCTCTACCAGCTGTTCCTCGGTGCCTTGGCGGGCTGTCACGTGGTGCTCGGGGATGCCGCGGAGGCCGGGCCGAGCCTGGTGCGCAACCTGGTGCGGTCCTCGGCCACGGTGCTGCCCGCGGTGCCGCCGGTGGCGGCGGCCCTGCTGCGGCTGCTGCGCCGCGATCCGCTGCGCACTCCCCCGCTGCGGCTGATCACCAACACCGGCGCCGCGATGTCCCGCGAGGTGCTGGCGGGACTGCGGGATCTGCTGCCGGAGCTTCGGGTGCAGCTGATGTTCGGGCTCACCGAGTGCAAGCGGGTGTCCATCATGGACCCCGACGAAGATCTCCGCCGCCCGGACGCGGTAGGCAGGCCGCTGCCGGGTACCGAGGTGTTCACCGTGGACGACAACGGGGCCCGGCTGCCGATCGGCGCGCCCGGTGAGCTCACGGTCCGCGGCCCGCATGTGATGGCCGGGTACTGGCGGCGCCCGGAGCTCACCGCCCAGCGGTTTCCGCGGGTGGAAGGGCTGTTCCCCGAGTTGCGCAGCGGCGACTACGGCTGGGTCGACGCCGAGGGCTACCTGCACTTCCTCGGCCGCCGCGACGACGTCTACAAGCAGCAGGGCTTCCGGGTCAGCGCCATCGAGGTGGAGGCCGCCGCCCGCCGCATCGACGGGGTGGAGGCCGCCGCGGTGCTGCCGCCGTCGCCGGAACAGCCGGACGCGGTGCTGATCGTGACCGGTGGACTGGAGCCGGGGCAGGTGCTGCGACTGCTGGCGCGGGAGATCGAGGGCTTCAAGGTGCCCGCGCACTGCCGGGTGGTCGGCTCGCTGCCGTGCAACGCCAACGGCAAGACCGACAAGAAGGCGCTCAGGGAGGGCATCGATGTCTGAGATCGACCTCGCCGCACTCGACACCCCGGCCTACGTCTACGACCTGGCCGAGGTGCGCGCCTCGCACGCGCTGCTGCGTTCCCAGCTTCCGCGGCCGAGCGGGCTGTACTACTCGCTGAAAGCCAACCCGCATCCGATGTTGCTGGGCTGCCTGCGGGAACTCGGCTGCCGCGCCGAGGTCAGTTCGGTCGGCGAACTGCGGACCGCGTTGGAGGCCGGGTTCCCGGCTGCCGAGGTGCTCTACACGGGTCCGGCGAAACGCGATGAGGACGTGCGGTTCGCGGTGGCCTGGGGTGTGCGGGAATTCTCCGTCGACTCGCCCCGCTCGCTGGACCAGCTGGACACCATCGCCGCCGAGTACGGCGCGGAGCTGTCGGTCCTGTTGCGGGTCAACGGAACCAAGCCGGCGCCCGGCGTCGGCCTGGCCATGACCGGGGTCCCCTCACCGTTCGGCGCCGACGCCGAGTGGGTCGAGGCCGAACCGGCGGCCTTCACCGGGCGGCGCCACCTTCACCTGACGGGCCTGCATCTGTACATGGCGACCAACGTCAGCGAGGAGGACCACCTCGTCGCGCAATACACGCTGGCCGTGGAGGTCGCGGCCCGACTGCGCTCGGTGCTCGGCACGTCCTTCCACACCCTGGACCTTGGCGGCGGGTTCGGCGCCCCCTACGCACATGCGGGAGCGCTGCCCAGGTTCCAGACGCTCGCGCCTCGGGTGGAGGCGTTGCTGGACAACGACTTCCCTGGTTGGCGGCGCGGCGAGCCGGAGGTGGTGTTCGAGTCCGGCCGCTACCTCACGGCGACCTGTGGGCGGCTGCTGACCAGGGTGCTGGAGGTGAAGCGCTCGCACGGCAAGCGGGTCGTGGTGTTCGAGTCGGGCATCAACCACCTCGGCGGCATGTCCGGTCTGCGCCGGGTGCCCGCCATCGCCCCCGACCTGCTCGCCCCGGACCGGGGCACGGCGTCCGAGCAGGCGTTGGCCGTCGGTCCGCTGTGCACGCCGCTGGACAGCTGGAGCCGGTCGGGCGAGATGCCCGACTTCCGGCCGGGTGACCTGGCGGTGGTGCCCAACGTGGGCGCCTACGGGCTGTCCGCGAGCCTCGCCCTGTTCCTGGGGCACCCGATGCCCACCGAGGTCGTCACCGACGGCGGCGCGCTGGTGGAGAGCACCCGGCTGGAGGTGCGCCGCGAACACGTCGACGCACCCGCGCCGAAGATCCCCGCGATGGCAGGAGGTCGGTCATGACGAGCACCCTGATGACGCAGCGGGAACAGGTCGCCGAAGTGCGGCGCGTCGCTGCGGAGCACGCCGCCGACACCGATGAGCAGGCGGCGTTTCCCGTCGAGGCGTTGCGCGCCATGCGGGAGACGGGGCTGCTCGGGCTTTCGGTGCCCCTCGAGTACGAGGGCCCGGGCGGCACGCTGGCCGACGTGGTGCGGGTGAGCAGCGAGCTGTCCCGCGACTGCATGTCGGTGGGGATGATCTTCACGATGCACTGCCAGCAGGTCGCCACGCTGGCGCGCTTCGGTTCCCCTGCACTGAAACAGCGGCTGCTGCCCGGCATCGCACGCGGCGAGTCGTACCTGGCGTCGGTCACCACCGAGGCGGGCAAGGGTGGGCACCTGCTGTCCTCCGGTGCCGCGCTGGGCGCCGATGCCGATGTGCTGCACGTGGACCGGTTCGCGCCGGTCGTGACCGGTGGCGCGCACGCCGACGGGTTCCTGATCACCATGCAGGCACCCGACGCCACCTCGCCGGGCCAGGTGTCGCTGGTGTACGCGGACCGCGACCAGCTGGACCTCACCGTCAAGGGCGGTTGGAACCCGCTGGGCATGCGCGCCACGCACAGCGTGCCCATGCACATCACCGGGACCGTGCCCGCGGATCAGGTGGTCGGCGAGCACGGCCGGTTCCCGGACATGGCGGTGCTGACGTTCGCGCCGTACGCCCATCTCGGCTGGTCCGCGTGCTGGCTGGGCGCGGCGGCGGGTGCCTTGTCGCGCACCGTGCGGCTGCTGCGGTCCCCGGCCGAACGCAAGAAGCGCGACCTCGGCTCGGACCTGCTGCTGCACCGGCTGTCCCGTGTCCGCGAACGGCTGGAGTGCGTGCATGCCCTCATCCAGCACGCCGTCTCCGTGCTGGCGGCCGGTGACCCGAAGGCCAACCCGGTGCAGTTGCTGCTGAACACGGTGAAGCTGACCGCCTCCGAGCAGTGCGTGGCGGCGGTGGACGAGCTGATCGAGGTGGTCGGCCTGCGGCACGGCTACCTGCGGGACTCCGACCTGGCGTTGGAGCGGGCGCTGCGGGATCTGCGATCGGCGTCGCTGAACTACGCCAACGACCGGCTGCGCTCCGCCGACGGGGCGCTGGTGCTGATGGACCAGGAGGTGCGCTTTGCCTGACACCGGCGACGCACGGCGCCTCTGGCGGCTGCTGGGCGAACGCGGGCTGCTGCACGCCCTCTACACCGAGGAGCGCGGGCGGGTCCGGGTGGACACCGACCGGGCGCGGGAGGTGTTCACCGAGGTCGACGCCGAATGGCCGCTGGGCGTGACGCTGTCCGCCTGCGTGCAGGCATCTTCCGCGCTGCCCGCCCTGCTCGGTGCGGGCAGCGGGGACACGGTGCGCAAGGTCGCCGAGACCGCGTTGCGCGGCGAGACGATGCTGGCGCTCGCCGCCACCGACGAGGCCGCCGCGGGCTCCGACCTCACCGCGCTGGGCACCAGCGTCGACATCGACGGCGAGCGGGTGGCGGTGCACGGCGGCAAGCGGTGGATCGTCAACGCCACCTGCGCGGAGCACTTCGTGGTGCTCGCCAGGCACCGGGCGGGCACGCACTTCACCAGCTTCACCACCGTCCTGGTGCCCGCCGATGCGCCTGGCGTGTCGGTGGAACCGGTGGACACCCGCCTGTTCGACGGCTCCGGGGTCGGCACCGTGCGCTTCGACTCGGTGCGCCTGGACACCGGCCACCTCGTCGGCCGCCCAGGGCAGGGGTTGCAGCGGTTCGCGCACGGCATGGTGGCCGAACGCCTCGTCGGCGGGGTGTGGGCCGCGGCGCTGCTGCGTCGGGTACTGGCCGACACCCATCGGAGCCTGCTGACCTCGCGGCGCGGGGCGGCACCGTTGTGGGACAGCGAGGTCGTGCGGCACCGCTTCGCCCGCTGCGTGCTGGCCCAACGCGGCCTCGACGCTCTGTGCAGCATGCCGGGCGAGGCCGCGCACGCCATAGTGGTCAAGGCCGCATCGGCGCGCGCCGTGGAGGAGGTGCTGGCCGAATGCGCCGCGCTGAGCGGCGCCGACTCCTTCGCGACCGGCGGGCTGCATGAACTGCGCGCCGCCGGGGCGATGTGGGGCGTGGCAGGCGGCACCACCGACACCATGCTGGCGGGCATCGCCGACCACGCCCGGGAACTGCTCACGCCATGAACGTGCGCATCGCCGTCGAGCCCATCGCCCACTGGGAATCCACAGTGGACAACGCTGAGGGCATGCCGCCGTGGCGGGCACGCGAACACATTGCGGGCCGCGCTCTCTTGCGCGAGCTGCTTCGGCGGCACACGGGCGTGGGCGATGACCCGATCGAGACCGAACCATCCGGGCGCCCGTTCCTGTCGCGACGGCCGGGGATCGGCATCTCCGTCTCGCACTCCGGCGGCCTGGTCGCCGCGGCGATCGGCATCGGCTGCCGGGTCGGCATCGATGTGGAACAACCCGCGCCCGCCGATCAAGCGCTCGTCGAACGCTGCTGCCGCCCGGAATCCGTCGCTGTGCTGGCGGGCCTGCCCGCCGAGGACCGGACCCGGGAGTTCACCCGGATCTGGACCGTGCAGGAGGCGTGTGTGAAGGCGTTGGGCCAGGGCCTTTCCGGCAGGCCGTGGACGGTGCCGGTGACGCCCGGCCTGCTGCGCGGCCGCTGGCGCGACCTGCGCTGGTCAAGCTGGCCGGACCGCTGGGCATGGCCGGTGTCCTGCGCCTACGGCTGACAAACCTGGAGGAGACATGACCCCGTTCGAACTGTTCGACACCGCCGTACGCCGCCACCCCACCGAGGTCGCCCTGGAGGTCGGCGACACCGCGATGACGTACGCCGAACTGCGGCTCGCCGTCGAGCGCACCGCCGCCGACCTGGTCACCCGGCACGGCCGCAGGCCCCACCGGATCGGCCTGCTCGCCGCCAGAACACCCCTGGCGTACCTCGGCTACCTGGCCGCGCTGCGCTTGGGCGCCACGGTCGTCCCGTTGAACCCCACGTTCCCCGACTCCCGCAACCTCACCATCGCCCGCCTCGCCGAACTGGATGTCCTGATCGCACAGGAGGACGCGGAGCCGCTGCCCGGCCCGTGGACGGTGCTGCGCGGCGTCGAAGGCGACGACGCGGAACTGCCGCCGTACCGCGGCGCCGACGAGGACACCGCGTACATCCTGTTCACGTCGGGATCGACGGGCACCCCGAAGGGCGTGCCGATCGTCAACGGCAATCTGTCCGCCTACCTGGACTTCAACCGGGCGCGCTACCGGATCAACCCCGGCTCCCGGCTGTCGCAGACCTTCGACCTGACCTTCGACCCCTCGGTGTTCGACATGTTCCTGGCCTGGACGACCGGAGCCACGCTGGTGGTGCCGAGCAAGGACGAGGTGTTCGACCCTGTCGGGTTCGTCAACGACCGGCAGGTCACGCACTGGTTCTCGGTGCCTTCGGTGGTGTCGCTGGCCCGCCGGATGCGCAGGCTGCCCGCCGACTCGATGTCGACGCTGCGGCTCAGCCTGTTCGCGGGCGAACAGCTCACCACGCAGCAGGCCGCCGCCTGGCGGGACGCGGCACCCGACAGCGTCATCGAGAACATCTACGGCCCCACCGAACTCACCATCACCTGCACCGGCTACCGCCTGCCGACCGCCCGCGAGGACTGGCCGCGGACACCGAACCAGACGATCCCGATCGGCGCGGCCTACCCGCATCTGGAGCATCTCGTGCTCGGCGAGGATGGCAGGCCCGCCGTCGAGGGCGAGTTGTGCGTGCGCGGGCCGCAGCGCTTCGGCGGTTACCTCGACCCGGCGGACAACGCGGGCCGCTTCCTGTCCTTCGACGGCACCGCCGCGCAGGTCTACGACGGCTCCGCGCCGCTGACGCCCGCGCACTGGTACCGCACCGGGGACCGCGTCCGCGTCGACACCGAGCACGGGCTGGTGCACCTTGGCAGGCTGGACAGCCAGGTGAAGATCCACGGCTACCGCGTGGAACTGGGCGAGATCGAGGCGCTGCTGCGGGAGCACCCGGTCGTGGAGGACGCGGTGGTGTTGGTGGACCAACACGGCACCGACACCGACCTGCGCGTGGTCTACACCGGCGAGGAGGTCGCACCGGCCCGGTTCGCCGAACTGCTCGGCACCCGGTTGCCGAGGTACATGGTGCCGCGCGAGTATCGGTGGATGCCGGAGTTGCCGCTCAACAGCAACGGGAAGATCGACCGCAGGCGGTTGGCGGAGGTGCGGTGACCGCGAGCGCCCCACCGGCGCCCGCCCGCACCGCCGGGGTGTTCCCGGCCGCGGCCGGTGCGGTCTGCATCGCGGCCACCGCCACTCTCGTCGAGCTCAGCGGCGCCGACCCGATCACCGCCGCCGTCTACCGGCTGGGCTACGCGCTGCCGTTCCTGGCGCTGCTGGCCTGGCCGGAACGCGCCAGGTTTCGCGCCCTGCGGCCGGGCTTGGCGGCGCTGGCGGGCGTGTTCTTCGCCGCCGACCTGGTGTGCTGGCACGTCGCCATCGCCGAACTGGGCGCGGGCATCGCGACGGTGCTGGTCAACCTTCAGGTGGTGTTCGTCGCACTGGTCGCCCGCGCCGACCGCCGGGTGCTGCTCACCATCCCGATCGTGCTGCTCGGCGTCGTGCTGGTGTCCGATGTGGGCGGTGACCGCGCCTCGGTGACCGGTGTGCTCTGGGGCTTGGCCGCGGCCGCAGGCTACGCCGGTTTCCTGCTGGTATTGAAGAAGGTCAGCGGCGACCCCGGTCTCGTGGTTACCCCGCTCGCGGTGGCGACCCTGGCCGCCACTCTCGGTTCCGCTCTGGTCGGTCTGGTGGTCGGCGGCGTCGACTTCACGCCGCGGTGGCCGTCCCACGGCTGGCTGGTGACCGTCGCACTGAGCAGTCAGGTGGTGGGGTGGCTGCTCATCTCCCGCTCCCTGCCCCGGCTGCCGGTGGTGCTGACCTCGCTGATCCTGCTGATCCAGCCGGTGGCCGCGGTGCTGCTGGCCGCCATCGTCCTGCACGAGCGCCCCACCCCGTGGCAACTCACGGGCTCGGCGCTGATCCTCGCGGGCGTCTGGTTCGCCAGTCGCCGCCGGTAACCATCAGTCCGTTTTGTCGGTAACATCGGGGCATGGCCCCTCGCGCGGCAGCACCGCCCCCGCTCGCGCTGGTGCAGCACCTGGTGAACACCCGCGAGCTACTCGAACACCGGGACGACCTGGGCACCCCCGCCGACCTCACCGCCTGGCTGAGCGGCCACGACCTGCGGCACCCGGCCCGCGGCACCCGAGCCGATCTGGATCGTGTGCTGCGGCTGCGGGAAGCGCTCCGTGACCTGCTCGGCGAACAGCCGGGCGAGGACACCCTTCGCCTGCTCAACACCGAGATCGCCGCCGTGGGTCTGCGCCCCGCCCTGACGCCCGACCTCGGCTGGACGAGCAGTACGAAGCCGATCGACGCCGCGATCGGGCGCGTGTTGTCGGTGGTCGTGACAGCGATGCTGGACGGCACCTGGGCGCGGCTCAAAGCCTGCCGCGCCCCGGAATGCCGGTGGGCCTTCTACGACCGCTCCCCCAACCGCGTCAGCCGGTGGTGCGAGACCGAGGTCTGCGGGGCGCGGCACAAGATGCGTGCGTACCGCGCCCGCCACGCAGCCTCGTGACCGACCGCTCAGTAACCGGGGCCGAGATCGTCGGAGCGACCGGCTTCCAGGCGGGACCACTGGGCGGTGGGACGGCCACAAGTGCGCTGCGCTCCACCGTCGGCCTCCCGCAGTGTGGGCCTGCCTGCCGGGGTGTCCTCCCAGGCCTCTTGGCGGCCGAATACGGTCAGGTCCAACAGCCCGTAGCTGGGGGCCATCACCTCGACGCCGCGACCGCCGGTGGAGTAGGTCTCGAACACCCGGTCGCCGAGGCGCAGGTAACACACCAGTTGGAACATCCCGACCTGGCGCCCGGCGAGCAGGACGTCCGCGGAGTCCTGCACCGAGTACCAGGGCACGTCCCAGCCCATGAAGTCGCGATAGCGGACGCTCTCCTCGTAGGGGCCCTGGCAGAACGTGGCGTAGGTGACGTCGCACGCGTGCAAGTAGGACAGTTCGCGCACCTGGCTGTTGTAGTGCGTGCAGCCCTCGCACTGCTCCTCGGCGGGCCTACCGGTGTGCCACATGTGGAAGTAGGCGATGAGCTGCCTGCGTCCCTCGAACGCCGCCGTCAGCGGGACGGTCCCTTGTGGACCGATCAGCGGGATGGTGGGGTCGATCTCCACCATCGGCAGCCGTCGACGGGCCGCCGCGAGCGCGTCGCCCGCCCTGGTGTGTGCCTTCTCCCTGGCCAACAACGCATCCCGCTCGGCCTGCCAGGTGGCCCTGTCGACCACGGCGGGCAACGCGGCTTCGGTGATCGTGCTCATCACTGTTCTCCTGTGTCGTAGGCGTCGTGCCAGTTCCACCACTGGTAGGGCGGGGTCTGCGGGTAGCCCTCTGGCGAGTCCTCCCAGGTCTCCTGGCGGCCGAGGGCGGTGATGTCGAGGTAGCTCCAGGTGCCGCCCATCACTTCGTCACCGCGGTTGTTGATGAAGTAGGTGCGGAACACCCGGTCGCCGTCGCGGATGAACGCGTTCGTGCCGTGGTATTCGTCGACGCCGAAGTCGGCGTCGAAGGTGTCGGTCGTGGTGTACCAGGGCATGGTCCAGCCCATCCGCGCCTTCACCCGCGCGATGTCGGGCTGCGGTGCGCGGGAGACGAACGCGAGCGTGGTATCGCGGGCGTTCAGGTGGGCCAGGTGGGCGACCTGGTCGGCCACCAGGGAACAGCCGTCGCAGGCGTGGTCGGGCCAGCCGTGCACGCCGGGCTCGAAGAAGGCTCGGTAGACGATGAGCTGTCGGCGCCCTTCGAACAGGCCGAGCAGGTTCGTCCGGCCTTCGGGGCCGTCGAAGGCGTACTCCTTCTCCACCGCCAGCCACGGCATCCGCCTGCGCTGCGCTGCCAGCGCGTCGCGGGCCTTGGTCAGCTCCTTCTCCTTCACCAGCAGGCGTTCGCGCGCCGCCTCCCACTCCTCGGACGAGACGATCGGTGGTGTCTTCACGGCGATTGTCCTTTCCTGTCGTGTCCGGTTGCTGATCTGTCCAGGTGCTCGGTCAACGCGGCGAGCGGGCCGTCCCAGTCGCGGGCGAAGGCGGCCAAAAACTGCTGCGCCACCCGCATCGGCGCGGAGCGCAGCCGGTACCGCACCCGCCGCCGCTCCCCCGGCTCGGCCGTCACCAGCCCGGCCTCGGAAAGCAGCGCCAGGTGCTTGGCGATCGCCTGCCGGGTGATCGGCAGTCGAGCGGCCAGGTCCGTGGCGGTGGCGGGCCCGGCCGAGGCCAGCGCGCCCAGGATGGCGCGCCTGCTCGGGTCGGCCAAGGCGATGAAGACCTGCTCGGCGACCGCCTCGTTGTCAGGCGGCATCGAGGTAGGCGACCAGTTCGCCCAACTCGCGGGTCCAGCCCTCGGTGTTGCCGCCGAACGCCTTCTGGTGGGCGTCCTCCGGAAGCTGGGCGAAGCCGGACTCCACGACGGTCAGCCTCGTGCCCGCGCCGAACGGTTCGAGGGTGAACTCGACGTAGGTGCGGCGCGGGTCGTCCTCGGGCAGGCCGTAGATGTGCCAGGTGAAGCCGAACACCGAGGGCTCCTCGACCCGTTCGATCCGCAGGTCGGCGGTGGGGCCCTCCGTCCACGTCATCGTGGCCGATCCGCCGGGCCTCAGGTCGATCGTGGCCGAATTGCCGAACCAGGAGCCCAGTCCCTCGGCCGTCGTCAACGCGGACCACACCGTGGTCGGCGGGTGGGCGACCTCGACGGTCCGCTCGATGCGATCGGGAAAACTCACGACAACCTCCCAGGAGTAGCAACCCAACGGTTGCTACATTATGGCAACCGATTGGTTGCGTCAAGCCCGGCCCCTAACTGCCGGCAGGGCCGCCGGCCACAACCTGCCGCGGGGTTGAGGGCTGCCGCTGGGCTGTCGTTCGCTGGAGAGACAGGACTTCCGCGACACAGGAGGCAGCCCGATGCCGAGAAACGCCAACGACGCGCTCTGGTACAACACGATCTCCCGGGAGCACATCGACAGCGGTGTGATCGCCGAGAACGCGATCACCTCAGCCGAGGGCTGCTGGGTCACCGACGCGGCGGGCAGGCGCTATCTCGACGCCAGGGCCGCGCTGTGGAACACCACCCTCGGCTACAGCGAGCAGTCCATTGTGGACGCCATGACCACCCAGCTGCGCACCCTGCCCAACGCGCAGGTGATCCGCTACCAGCAGCCTGCGGAGATCGCGCTGACCTACGCCCGGCGCCTGGTCGACGCGCTGCCCGGCGGCCTATCGCATGTCCGTTTCGGCAGCACCGGTTCGCAGCTGACCACCGCCGCGGTGTCGTTGTCGCGCTTCATCCGCAAGGTCGAGGGCCACCGGGACCGCAACGCCGTGATCGCGTTCCGCAAGAGCTACCACGGCACCGGCGGCATGGCCAGCGCACTCAGCGGCGAACGCCAGCTACACGCATTGCAGGCGCCGCTGGTACCCGGCATCTCCCATGTGCCCGCATGGAACCTCGACGCGCTCACCGCCGCCATCGACAAGCTGGGCGCCGACCAGGTCACGGCGATCATCCTGGAGCCGATCCTCGGCACCGGCGTCGTGCCCGCGCCGCCCGGTTTCCTCGCCGAGGTTCGCACGCTGTGCGACACCCACGGCATCCACCTGATCGTCGACGAGGTCACCACCGGCTTCGGGCGCACCGGGGCGCTCACCGCCATCGAGGGCGAAGGCGTCCAGCCCGACATGCTGGTGCTGGGCAAGGGCATCACCGCCGGCTACACCCCGCTGGCCGCGCTGGCCACCACCGACGCCATCTTCGACACCGCGATCTCCCGCCCCGACTTCGCCTTCCCGCACGGCTCCACCGCCGACGGCCACCCGGTGGCGATGGCCGCGGGCTGTGCGGTGCTCGACCGCCTCGCCGACGGCTCCGTCTTCGCCGCGGTGGCCGAACGCGGCCGCCAACTCCGCGACCGCCTCTCCGACCTGCCCTTCCACGAGATCCGGGGCCGCGGCCTGATGATCGGCGCCGAACTCCGCGACGCGGGCGGCGAACCGCTGTCCGCCGCCGCCATGGCCGGCATTCACGATGCCTGCGCCGCCGAGGGCCTGCTCCTCACCTCCACCGACAACACCCTCGTCCTGATGCCGCCCCTGGTGATCTCGGCCGACGAGTGCGATGAGCTCATCACCCGGTTGTCGGCCGCCCTGGACCGAGCCGTCCAACCCGCCCTCGCCGGCGCATCCCGCTGACTGCCCCGTGAAACTTTGCGTACCCAAAGAGTTACCCGAAGTGATCGCACGAGGAAGTCCACTCCCGCGAGAATGACGGCTCCGGCTCGTCAGCGATCTTGGTAATGACGGGCATCGTGGGCTTTGCGGGGAGTGGGCGTGCGGAGATCGTCACTGCTGTGGGTACGCAACCTGCTGCTGGCATTGCTGGGCGTCTTGTTCGTCGTGCTCGCGGTGTGGATGCTGAGAGAAAACCTGGACCGAGCCGACAAGCTGGCGAGCATCGCGGCGATCTTCGTCGCGCTGGTCTCGTTGGCCGCCACCGTAATCGGAATATTCCCCGCAGACACCACTGAGCCGGACCCGATCAAGCAGGCGGACGACCTCCATCGGACCGTGCGGACCGAGTGGCATGAGGAGGCGAATGCTCGGCGGCTGAAGGACCCGACGGTGTTGCCGCTGAGCTGGTCAACGGGTCGGATGGACGGCACCTTCGACGCGGCCACCCGACAACTCGCCGACCACTACCGCCGGATCCGCAGCGGTCGATTGGTGGTGTTGGGGGAACCCGGCTCGGGCAAGTCCGTATTGGCGATCATGCTGACGCTCGGATTGCTCGCCGAACGGAAGGCGGGTTCGACGGAACCGGTGCCGGTGCTGATTCCGGTCTCCTCCTGGGATCCCTTCGAGGAGAAGCTGGACGACTGGATCGTCCGAACACTGGCCATCTCGTATTACAACGGTCGCACGGAGATTCCGCGTAGCCTGCTGGACCACCGGCTGCTCATCCCTGTCCTGGACGGGCTCGACGAGATCCAGGAGTCGGCGCGTCGCATCGCGGTCAGGAACATCAACGCGGCGATCGGTGCCGAGCGCCCGCTGATCCTGACCTGCCGGTCCGCCGAGTACGACGATGTGATCGCGGGCGGGGCACCGGTTCTCCGGCAAGCTCCGGTCGTCCGGGTGGAACCCGTCCCCACCCGCGACGTCATCGATTACCTCAGGACCGTGCCGTGGCCGGAGGACACGACGTGGGACGAGGTCTTCGCCGATCTCGAGCAGCGGCCGAACGGCTTCCCGGCACAGGCGCTGTCCACCCCGCTGATGGTGTCCTTGGCGCGCACCATCTACCAGCGTTGCGGCGGCGACCCGAGCGAACTGCTGGGTTTCCCGAGTAGTCACGCCATCGAGGACTACCTCGTCGACCGGGTCATCGATGCCGCCTACACGGCGGAACGACTTCCCAACGGCGAACCCGCCGAGTTGGAGCCCAGGTGGGATGCCGTGCGGGCACGGACCTGGCTGACGTTCCTCGCCAGGCTCATGCACCAGTACCGGGAACGGGACCTGGCCTGGTGGCGCCTCAGCGACCGGGTCACCTCTGTCTGGTTCGGACCCGGCGTCGGCATCGGTATCGGCATCGCGCTGATGGTCGTGCTGTCCACAGCGGTATCACTGGTGAGGTCCGATGATAAAGCCGCGGAAGCGGGTCTGGACTTCGGCCTCACGGTAGGAGCCGGCATGGCCGTGTTGGCCACAGTGCTCTGGTACGGCGCGACAGGCCGCACGCCGGGACGAATCGCCTTCGTCGCACGGGGCTCGCTCGGCAGACTGCGCCAAGGGTTCAGCGCCGGGGCGTTCGGCGTTGCCGTACTGCTTGTGCCGATTGCCCTTGGCGCGGCGTTGGTGATCTACATCTCCAGTGACTCCAGCCAGTTCACCGAGGTAGCCGATCTCGTACAGGGACTCCTGATGGGCGTGGGGCTGGCATGCGTAGTCGGATCGGCCGTCGCGGTATCCCATTGGCTGAACGCCGTCCCGAAGCGGTCCTCCCGAGCGGGACCGCTCGACTTCATCCGACAGGATCGCCGATCGTCGCTGTTGGGTGCCTTGATCGCGGGTTGCGTCGCGGCGCTGATGATGGTGCCCACTTTCCTCATCGCCGGGACTCTGGGCGAGCTTCTTGGCCAGGCCGCCGCGGGCTGGGTGGGAGAAGAGGGGGTGGTCCAACTTCGACAGGGACACCTCGGGCTGGAGGATTCCGCGCTCAACCTCATCACGTTCACCGTCATCCCCGGCTTGTGCGTCGGCGTTCTCATGTTGCTGACCAGGGCTTGGCCGCGGTTCGTGCTGGCTCATTCGGTGCTCGCGCTGCGCGGCAGGCTGCCATGGCGGTTGCTGCGATTCCTGTCCGACGCACGTGACCGGGAACTGCTGCGGCAATCGGGCGGGACATACCAGTTCCGGCATGTCCGGCTGCAGGAGCTGCTCGCCGATCAGGCTGGAAGGCGCCTGAACCAACAGCCAGGTCACGAGACAAGGCGCAGGCACTCGCGTGCCGCCGCGCTGACCGCGATCATCGCGGTAGCCGCAACCTCGATCGTCGTGCTGGTCACCTTCAACCACCTTCGCTGCGAATCACTGACGCGCGTCAGCATCGGGGCGGACAGGGTGCGGGCGTTCGGAGCAGACGACTCGGTGTGTGTGGGAATCGTTCCCGAGACGTCCTGGCACGAGCTCAGCCTCGACCGGCAATGGCTCGACAAACTGAGGGCGGGCAATCGGGATGCCGAACAGGCGCCGACCCACGTCAAGATCCCCATCGCGGGACGGTTGCGCACCGCCAATGGTGCTCACCAAGCGATTCTCGACAAACAGCTTGTCGGTGTCGTGCTTGCCCAGCACGAAAGTGCGCGGCGCGGACGACCCGTGGAGATCATCCTGGTCGACACATCGGTTGATGGCCGCGACTCCGACGCGCTGAAACGAGTGGAGTCCTTCGACAAGCGCCAGCCTGAACCTGTGCCTGCGGCAGTCCTGCTCGAACACCCGGGGGGAAGCAGATTCAGCACCTCGTTTCCGGTCTTCCCGGCGGGCTTCCGCCACGAGGATGGCGATGCGGACAATCTGTCCCCGGACCCGGCGCTGAACCTGCTGTTCGAGTTTTATCTCGGCGTTGGGATAGCGCAACGCTTCGTTTCGCCCCGAACGGGCACCGCCATACGTATGGTGGACACCGTTTCGGACCCCACCTCCAAGGAATATTGCCCATCTTTCGCCGGACCCGTGTTCGCGGATATCAACCCTCGGGAACTCGAATCCCTTGGCCGGACGGTGCAACTTTGTCGTGACAACCGAGACCAGGAAATCCGGCTTGTGGTCCCCACCGAGGAGGTCGCCGATCAACTCCCTCGGTTGCCCGTGACGCAGTTCCACGGAGTGACCATCTACTACCCGAAACCGGGACCGGTACCTGCCTACCGCCCCTGCGCGGAAGTCGCCGCCGAGTTCCTACCTGACAACACCATCGGTTGTAACCCGCACGACGAAATCAGCATGGCCTATCGCGCCGTGATGAACGCAGGTGGTTCCGAGGACTACGCGGTGTATGCGATGAAACCGGGCAAGGACACGTGGGAGCGCACTCCTGCTGATTCGGTGCGCTGAGAAACTCAGCCGCCGGAAGCCTTGGCAGCGGCCTGGATCAGGCGGCCGTAGGGTTCGCGGATCTCCTCGGAAGCGGCTGGTCGGGATGGACAGGCTCAGGGCGGCGACCGGTCTGCCGCTGACGTCGAGGATCGCGGCGCCCACCGAGGACACGTCGCCTAAGCGGATGGGAAGCGCGTGGCGTCGGCAAGGCCTCCGGTCCCGCACCGCCGCGGCCCGTGGCGAGCCGGTGGTGCTCGCACCCGGCGACCGCGGGCGGATGACCTGCCGACACGTGGCAATGCACCTTGTCAATGACCCCGGAGTAAGGAACGCACCATGACGACCCCTGCCGTGCACGTGGACTACGAGTCCAAGCACGTCGCCGTGATCACTCTCGACAACCCGCCCGCCAACACCCTCGGCTGGGCGAGCCGTGAGCAGCTGGCGACCTGTCTGGAGGAGTTGGACGCCAACGTCGAGGTCCGCTGTGTCGTGGTCACGGGCAAGGGCAAGACGTTCACCGCGGGCGCGGACCTGCGTGAGGGCCAGGCCATGGCCGAGGTCCGGCTCGGCGAGTTCATGCGGGACTTCGACCGCATCCTCAGCGGGCTGGAGAACTTCCGCGTGCCGGTGATCGCCGCCATCAACGGCGCCACCATCGGCGGCGGCCTGGAGTTCGCGATGGCCTGTGACATCCGCATCGCCGCCGAGGACGCCTTCTTCGTCGCCGCGGGCGTCAATGTGGGGCTCATCGCCAACTTCTGGCGGCTGACCGCATCACCGGGTTGGGGCCCGCCAAGGAGATCCTGCTGACCGGCGCCCGCTACACCGCCGAGCAGGCGCTGCGCTGGGGCCTGGTCACCGAGGTGCACCCGCAGAAGGACCTGATGGCGGCGGCGCTGGACAAGGCAGCCTGGATCGCCACCAGGGCGCCGCTGGCGGTGGAGACCACCAAGGCGTGCGTGAACCGGGCGCCGGAACTGCACCGGGAGGAGGCGGCGCGGTTGCAGCTGAAGAGCTTCCTGGAGATGTTCCACACCGCCGACCACATGGAGGCGCTGGACGCGTTCTTCACCGGCAGGCCGGGCAACTACCAGCGCCGCTAGTGTCTGAGTCGGAGGTTCGTTGCCCGGATTTCGTGATCCGAATGGTCGCAGGCAAGGCGGCGAAAAACCGGCTGTACCGGGTGTACCGGGGTTTTCGCCAACACCGCCTGCGCCCATCTGGGCGCGGAAGACGGGTGACGAACCTCCGACTCAGGACACTAGGCCATTCGGCGTTCCATGAGCAGCGTGTCGTGCCAGACGCCGTCGAGATGCACCATGCGCTCGCGGACGCCGACGGTGCGGTAGCCCGCGGCGCGGTGCAGGGCGATGCCCGCGCGGTTGTCGGTGCGGACCGAGGCCTGCAGCGTCCACAGGCCCGCGGCGTCGGCCTCGGTGGTCTGCCGGTGCAGCAGGGCCTTGCCGACACCGCGGCGGCGGTGGGCCGTTGCGACGTGCACGATGGTCTCCGCCACCCCGCGACAGCAGTCCTTTGTGGACACCGGGGTGGCGGCGGTCCAGCCGACCACCTCGCCGCCGCGTTCGGCGACCCAGCGGTGGTCGGGCAGCCAGCGGGCGTCCAGGGTGGGGCGGGGCGGCACCACCGGGTCGCAGGCCGCGGTGGCGTTGCCGTCGGCGTAGATGCGGCGGACCGCGGGCCAGTCTGCGGGCGCCAGGGCACGCACGGTGACGTCTGCGGGCAGGTCCTCCGGACAGCAGGAGCGGGTGGCGAGCAGGCCCATCACGGCGTCCGCGGCATGCGGAAGCCCGGCGCAGCAGCCCTCGTTCGCAGTGACGACCGTCGTGGTGCCCTCCCTGCGCACCTGAACGAACCCGGCGTCGGCGAGCCTGCGGACGTGATGGGAGCAGGTGGGCTGACTGGTGCCGATGAGCTCGGCCAGCGACCCCACGGTGATGCCCGCGGGCGTGGTGGCGACGGCATGCAGCAGCCGCACCCTGGCGGGTTCGGCCAGGCAGGCGAACCACTCGGCGTAGGTGGCGGCTTCCTCGACCGGGAGAACGTTGCCCTGCGGGGGCGCGATCGTCATGGGCAGCACTCTATCGATTTCTATCGATGAGTGCATTGCAGCCATCGAGTGCGATCGATACAGTGGCCTCATTCGATCGAAACTGCTCGATGAAGGAGTCGGAATGACGGAATTGCCAGTCGTCGTGGTGGGCGCCGGGCCGGTGGGTCTGGCCGCGGCGGCCGAGCTTGCCGAACGCGGGCTCCCGCCGTTGGTGCTCGAACGCGGCGAGCACGCCGGTTCCGCCGTGGCGCAGTGGAATCACGTGCGGTTGTTCTCCCGCTGGGCCGAGCTTGTCGACCCGGCCGCGCGGCGGCTGCTGGAGTCCCGCGGCTGGCAGCATCCCGACGAATCCTCCTATCCCACCGGCGCCGAGTGGGCGCGGCGTTACCTGCGTCCGCTGGCCGACGCCCTTGGCGAGCGGGTGCGGCTGGGCACCGAGGTGGTCGGCGTCGCCCGCCGCGGGCGGGACCGCGTTGTCGACGCGGGCCGCGACACCGAGCCGCTCACCGTGCACGTCCGGACCGCGGCGGGCGAGGAACGCATCACGGCGCGAGCGGTGATCGACGCTTCCGGCACCTGGGGCACCCCCAACCCCCTCGGCGGCGACGGGCTGCCCGCCATCGGCGAACGCGCCGCGACCAAGCGCATCACCTACCGGGTGCCCGACCTGACCGACGCGGGCGTCGCCTCCCGGTACACCGGCCGCCATGTGGTGGTGGCGGGCAGCGGGCACTCCGCCCTGACGGCGCTGGTCGCGCTGGCCGAGATCGCTGAGCGGGAGCCCGCCACCCGGATCACCTGGCTGCTGCGCCGCGGCACCACCGGCGCGGTGTTCGGCGGCGGCGAGGCCGATCAACTTCCCGCTCGCGGCGCATTGGGCCTGCGCGCCAAGGACGCCGTCGCCGCCGGGCACATCTCGGTGGCCACGGGCTTTCGCACCAGCGAGGTGCGAGGCGACGGGAGGCTCACGCTGGTGTCCGACGAGGGCGGGCGGATCGAGGACGTGGACGAGGTCATCGTGCTCACCGGCTTCCGCCCGGACCTCTCCTGGCTGTCGGAGGTGCGGCTGGACCTCGACCCGACGCTCCAGGCGCCGGTGGCGCTGGCGCCGCTGGTCGACCCCAACGTGCACTCCTGCGGCACCGTCTACCCGCACGGCGTCGCCGAGCTCACGCATCCTGAGGCGGATGTGTACCTGGTCGGGATGAAGAGCTACGGGCGCGCGCCGACGTTCCTGGCGATGACCGGGTACGAGCAGGTCCGGTCCATCGCGGCCGCCCTCGCGGGCGATTACGAGTCCGCGGGCCGCGTCGAACTCGTCCTCCCCGAGACCGGGGTGTGCGGCGGCGCGGGCCTCTTCGACGCACCCGCCGAGGACGAGGCGGTGGGCTGCTGCGGAGCGCCCAGCACCCCGGAGCCGATCAGCCTCACCGCGGCGCCGCGCTGATCGCGGGAGCAGGGCCACTCGCGGGCTTCGCGGGTGGCCGGAAGTCTCGGGTGCACAGGCAGATCGCGGCGATCACACAGCTTGCCGCGACCGCGAGCATCACCGGCGTGTAGCTGCCCGCCGCCACGTACAGCGCGGCGGCGGCGGTCGGTCCCAGCGCCTTGGCCAGGGTGGCGGGGAAGGCGATCATCCCGGAGTAGGTGCCGAAACCGGCGGTGCCGTAGCGCTGGGTCAGCAGCGCGGGCCGGGCGATCGTGGAGACGCCGAAGCCCAACCCGAAGACCAGCACGCACAGGATCGCGGCGGTCAGGTCGCCGCCCACGAAGGGCAGCACCGCGATGGCGGCGGCCTGCAACACGAAGACCACCGCCGTGACCGTCGCGGTGGACCACCGCCTGCCAAGGCCGGTGGTGGCGATCCGGCCCGCCACCGACATGGCGCCCAGCAGGCCCGCGACCACGGCCGCGGCGGTGGCCGGGTGCCCGAGGGTGATCAGGTAGGTCACCAGGTGCACGCCCGCCACCGCGATGGCGGCGCCGTGCACGGTGAACGCGATCACCAGCCGCCAGAACGGGCCGTCCCGCAGCACCGCGGCAGAACTGTCCGCGGCGCGGTCCGCCTGTTGGGGCGCCACCCTGGGCACGGCGATGGCATGCAGCGGAATGGTCAGCAGCCCGTGCAGCAAGGCCAGCAGCAGCACGGCGTCCCGCCAGCCGAAGCGGTCGTTGAGCAGCCCGGCCAGCGGCAGGAAGATCGTGCTGGCGAACCCGGCCACGATCGTCACGGCCAGGATCGCGCCCGCCCGGTGGCCGCGGCCCACCGCTTGGACCAGGACGGCGAAGGCGGGTTCGTAGAGCACCATGGCGCAGGCCAGCCCGATCAGCGCGAACACCGCGTACAGCTCGGTGAGGTTCTCCACCTGGGACCACAGCGCGACGGCCCCGGTGCCCAGCAGGGAGCCCGCGGTCATCAGTCCGCGTCCGCCGTGCCGGTCGACCCACTTCCCCACCGGGACCGCGCCCGCCGCGGTGACCAGGACGGCGAGGGTCAATGCGCCGGTGACGCCGGTGGCGGTGGCGTGCAGGTCGGTGGCCATCGGCCCGAGGAACACCGCGAAGACGTAATAGAGGACGCCGAATCCCACGGTCTGCGTGACGGCGAGCCCGGCGACCAGCCTCCGCCGGGAACCTGCCGGATGTCGGAAAACAGAGGGTTTATGCACGTAAAACCCCTAAATCGATATCAATCGATTATATCAAAATCCAGAATATCGATGGTTTTCGATTGACGCAATTCGGGGCTGCGGCCGGATAATGGCGGGTATGACCCTTCAGGCACCCGCGGACGAGTTGCTGGCCCACCACGACGCCGCCACCTATGCGGACTGGTTCGGCTGCCTGGCCGACGCCACCAGGGTGAAGCTGCTGCACTCGGTGGCCACCGCGGACGGCCCCGTCACCGTCGGCTGGCTGACCGAGAAGCTGGGCATCAGCCAGTCCACCTGCTCCCACCACGTGCGCAAGCTCTCCGAGGTGGGCTTCGTGCTGCTGCGCCGCGAGGGCACGGCCACCATGGTGTCGGTCAACACCGCCTGCTGCACCGGTCTGCCGCATGCCGCCGACGCGGTGATGGGTGTGCTCGGCCCGCGGCCGTGCTGCCCGGACAACCTGCCCGAGGATGTCGCGGTCCGCGCGATGGCCGAGGCGGACTGGGACGACGTGCTGCGGATCTACCGCGAGGGCATTCTCACCGGCAACGCCACCTTCGAAACCGACGTCCCCACGCGGGAGGCGCTGGACGAGAACTGGCTCCCCGAGCACCGCTGGGTCGCCGAGGTGGACGGCGCGATCGCGGGCTGGGCCGCGGCCACCCCGGTCTCCCGCCGCGCCTGCTACGCGGGGGTGGCGGAGACCTCGGTCTACGTCGGCTCGGCCATCCGTGGCCGCGGCGTCGGCAAATCACTGCTGCACCGCCAGGTCACCGCCGCGGACGAGGCCGGGCTGTGGACGCTGCAGACCTCGATCTTCCCGGAGAACCGGGTCAGCGTGGGGCTGCACCAGTCCGCGGGCTTCCGCACCGTGGGCGTGCGCGAGCGCATCGCCCGGCACCACGGCGTGTGGCGCGACACCGTCCTGCTGGAACGGCGCCGCGCCGACTGATCAGCCGCGTTTGGGTTCCGGTATCACGTACCGGTTGAACAGCAACTCCCGCAGCACGTCGTCGCCGCCCTCCACGATGGACACGAACCGGACGTCCCGCAGGAGCTTGTTGACCACGTGCCCGCTGGTGTAGCCGAGGCCGCCGAACATCTCCGAGCCGGTGGTCGCCGCCTGCCACCCCGACTGGCCGCAGTACATCTTCGCGGCAACCGCGGAGCGCAGCGTGCCGCGGCGCACGAACTCCGCCGCGGGGTCGGGTCCGTCCACAATGGAGTCGAACTCGCGGGCGGCGGTGCGGCACTGGCTTTTCATCACCTCGATCTGCATCTCCAGCTGACCGAGCTTGCCCGCGAACACCGCGTTGTCGGCCAGCGTCGCGCCGTAGAGCGGTTTGGTCTCGGCATAGTCCATGCTCAGGTCGCGGATGCGCCGGGCGACGCCGATGGCGGTGGTGGCGATGAGGATGCGGCTGGCGTTGAGCCCGACCTCCAGCAGCCGCAGTCCCGGCCCGCGCAACGCGTTGACCGCGGGCACCCGGCAGCCGTCCAGGCGCACCTGGTAGGTGCCCGAGGAGCGCAGGCCGATCATCTCCCACCGCTTGATGACGGTGAGCCCAGGGCAGTCGCGTGGGATCACGACGGCGCGGAACTCGCCTTCGTCGTCCGCCGATGCGGCGACGACGATGAGGAAGTCGGCGAAGTCGGTGTTGGTGGAGAAGAACTTCTCCCCGTCCAACACCAACTCCTCACCCTCGCGGCGCACGGTGGTGGTGATGTTGACCAACTCGCTGCCCGCGGCCTGCTCGCTGCCGAGGGTGGCGCAGAACCCGCCGCGGGCCGCCATCGGGGCGAGGTAGCGCTCGCGGACCTCGTCCTCGCCGTAGAGGGACAGCATGGTGGTGCCCAGCACGGAGATGAACAGCGTGAACGCCGCGCCCGCGTCGCCGTAGGACAGTTCGGAGACGATGTCGACGCTGTCCTCCAGGCTCAGTCCGAGGCCGCCGATCTCCTTGGGCAGCCACCAGTTGGACAGGCCCTCCCGGTGGAAGCGCTCATACAGCGGCAGCGGCACCTGCTCGAAGGCGTCCAACTGTTCCTGCCGGTCGAGCAGTTCCCTTGCCGCGAAGTCCCGCACCTGCTCGAGGATGCTCATGGCGGCCCCTCAGATCCGGAAGAACAGGTTGAGGAACTTCTCGGCCACCGCGTGATCGCCGCGGACGGTGCCAGCGTTGGCGCGGCCGAACGCGGTGAGCACCAGGCTCGCCGGGTCGAACTCCAGCACCGTCGGCAGGTCGTCGAGGCTGCCGGGGGCGGCCTCGATGCCCTTCTCGTCGACCAGCAGCCGGGTCTCCCCCGCATTGGGTCCGGAGTGGACCCGCACGCCGATCTCGAACGGCTCGACGCCCGCGGTCTGGCAGGTGTTCTGCCACATCAGGAAGCACACCGGCACCAGGATGTCGGCGGCCTCGCCGTCGAGACCATGGGATTTGCCGGTGCCCTGCCGGATGTCCCAGCCGTGCACGATGTAGTCCAGGGCCTGGCAGATCGGGTAGAAGCAGGCGGGCACCGGGCCCATGTGCCGGTGCGGCACCGACAGGTCGGTCCACTCCGCGTCGGTGAGGTCCTCGGTGACGGCCAGCATGCGGTCCAGGTCGACGCGCAGGCGGTCCAGCAGGTCGGCCCGGTTCACGCCGCGCAGGGCGCGGGCGCCGGTGTCCATCACCTCCGCCATGTTCCGCACTCCCAGCGGCTCCCCGGCCTCGGCAAGGCCGCGGGCGGTGTCGAAGGAGTGCAGGTAGGTCTCGGTGAGGTCGGTGAGGTGCGCGATCACGTCACGCACCCGCCAGTGGCCCGCCGCGGTGGGCGCCTGCCAGGCCGAGGGGTCCGAGGCCGCCGTGAAGACGGCCTCGGCCTCCCTCCGCCAGATCCGCAGAATGTTCTCCCGGCTCGCCGGGTTCATGAAGTTCCAGCTCATGACTCTTGGGCCACCGGTGCGGGCGCCTTGCGCAGCAGCGGAAGCACGGTGATCAGGCAGCCCGCCAGGGCGATGGCGACCGCGAAGATCAGGCCGGGTCGGAACTGCTCCAGCACCTCGGCGGCCGACTGCGATGCCGTCGACCCGGTGATCATGGCGGTGGTGATGGCCAGCACCAGCGCCGCGCCGACCTGTCCGGAGCTCTGCACCATGCCCGCCGCCAGGCCCTGCTCCTCGGGCGCGACCCCGGCGACCGCCTGCACGTTGGCCGAGGGGAACACCAGCGCGAAGCCGAGACCCACCAGGATCATCGTGGGCAGCAACGCGGTGATGTAGGACGGGTCGGTGTCCAGACGGAGCAGCAGCAGGAAGCCGACGCTTTCGGCCAGCAGACCCGCGACGATCAGTTTGGCGGTGCCGAAGCGGCCGATCAGCTTGGCCGCCTGCGGCGCGCCGACCGCCACCATCAGGCCGACCGGCAGCAGCGCCAGTGCCAACTCCAGCGGGGTCCAGCCCAGTGCCGACTGGAGGTAGAGGGTGATGATGAACTGGAAGCTGAAGTAGGAACCGAGCAGTGCTACGAAGGAGAGGTTGGCCCGCACCAGTTCACCGCTGCGCAGGATGCCCAGTCGCACCAGCGGTTGGCGCATTCGCTTCTCGATGAACACGAAGGCCGCGAACAGGGCGATGACCAGCACGAAGAAGCCCAGCGTCCGAGGGTGCGCCCAGCCGATCTCGGGCGCGGTCACCACGGTGTAGACCAGCAGCAGCATCGCCGCGGTGATCGTGGTGGCGCCGAAGATGTCGTAGCTGCCCCGGGCGGCGGGCTTGTCCCTCGGCACGACGGCCAGGCCGACCAGCAGAACGGCCAGCGCGATGGGCGCCGGGAACAGGAAGGTCCACCGCCAGCTGATGCCGGTCATCAGGCCGCCGACGATCAGGCCGGAGGAGAACCCGCTCGCGCCGAACACGGTGTAGATGGCGATCGCGCGGTTGCGCTGGCGTCCCTCGGCAAAGGTCGTGGTGATGATCGACAGGCCCGCGGGGACGGTGAACGCCGCCGCCGCGCCCTTGATCAGCCGGGTGATGATGACCAGCAGGCCGTCGTCGACCAAACCGCCGACGAGCGAGGCGACCGCGAAGATCCCCACCGAGATGAGGAAGACCTTGCGGCGTCCCACCAGGTCCGCGGTGCGACCGCCGAGCAGCAGGAACCCGCCGTAGCCCAGCAGGTAGCCGTTCACGACCCACTGCAGGCCGGTGGTGGACATGGACAGGTCGTTGCCCAGCGCGGGCAGGCCGACGGTCACCATCGTGACGTCGAGGCCGTCCAGGAACAACGCGAAACACAACACGGCAAGCAAGATCCACAGGCGCGCGGACCAGCGATCGCTGGTCTGGCCCGCTTCCTGCACAGCGGCCGTTGACCCCGTCATGACGTCAAATCCCCTCAGAGACGCAGCATGAATGTGCTTATGCAAATATCGACCGAATGCGTCAGCGCCGGTGTGGTGCCTACCGGCGGAATTCGGTTCAGTCCTCCTCGCGGCCGCCGCAGGCGGCCGCCCCCTCGGGGGTCAGGGAGGCAAGGGTGGCCAGCAGGCGGACCGGGTCCGCCAGCTGCTCACAGCACAACGCGTAGACGTTCGCGCGTCCGCGCGGCGTGACCGTGACAAGCTGCTGCTCGCGCAGCGGTGCGAGGTGGTGGCTGACGAGGGTCTGGCTCATGCCGGTCGCCTCCTGCAGCTCCTTGACCGTCCTCGGCTTCTCGGCGAGCAGCAGGGCCAGCATCAGCCGGTTCTCATCGGCCAACGCCTTGAACTTCGGAACCATGAGGCGCGCCATCTCCCGGTTCGACAGATCCGCCGACCCCAGGAGCTGAATGTCCAGTGCCTCATCCATACATATATTCCTATCAACAACGAACGCTGTTGTCAATCGCCGACGCTGGGCTCCTCAACGCAGCAGTCTGCGGAGCAGTACGGCCAGCAGTTCCAGGGCGCCGACGACGGCGAAGATCAGCACCATGATGAGGGTGACGACCTCGTATTCGCGGGTGCGGGTGGCCTGGAGGAGGAAGTAGCCGATGCCCCCGCCGCCCACGATGCCCAGCATGGTGGCGGCGCGGATGTTGACGTCGAGTTGGTAGAGGACGTGGCCGACGAGCGCGGGGGCGGCCTGCGGGAGGGTGGCCGTCCAGTGGGCTTGGAGCCGGGAGGCTCCGGTGGCGAGCAGGGCGTCGCGGGGGCCGTCGCCGATCTCCTCGAGTGAGTCGGCGACGAGTTTGCCGAGCAGGCCGGTGACGGCGATGGCCAGCGCCAGGGTGCCCGCGACCGGGCCCAGGCCGACGATCACGATGAAGACGATGGCCATCACCAGTTCGGGCACGCCGCGCACGGCGAGCACGATGCCGCGGCAGGCCAGGTATATCCCGCGGCGAGGGCTGACGTTGCGTGCCGCCAACGCACCCAGGGGCAGGGCAAGCACCGCGCCGAGCAGGGTCGCGGCGAATCCGATGTGGACGGTGACGAGCAACGCGTCCAGCAGGGCGTCCAGGGAGCCTGCCGAGCCTGGGGGCCAGAAGCGGGCCAGGGTGCGGGCGGCACCGTCCCAGCCGCCGGACAGGCCGACCTTGGTGATGCCGATGTACCAGGCGGTGACCGCCACCGCGGCGAGGAACAGCAGGGCGCCCACCAGCGGACGCCAGAGCGACACCCCCCGGCGGGCGCGGTTACCGCCGCGCAGCAGCAGGCGGCGCAGCGTCATCGACACCAGCTCCACCACAGCGCACAGGGCGAGCATGACCAGTGCCCAGCCGATGCCGAGGGCGAAGTCCAACCTGGCGAAGGCGTGCGACATCTCCATGCCGACGCCCGCGACGCCGACGTAGCCGAGGATCGCCGAGATGCGCAGGTTGATGTCGAAGCGGTGCAGAGCGACCGCCACGAAGGCTGGCAGCACCTGCGGGAAGACACCGGTGGCCAGCTGCTGGGCGCGACCCGCTCCGGTGGCGCGCAGGGCGAGGCGCGGGCCCTCGTCGATCTGCTCGATGGCATCGGCGTAGAGCTTGCCGACCATGCCGACCGAGTGCAGGCCCATGGCCAGCACGCCGGGCAGCGCGCCGAGGCCGAAGATCCGCACCAGCACGATGGCCAGCACCAGGTCGGGGATGGCCCTGGCCACCACGATGACGGTGCGGGCGCCGAGCCTGCTCGTCGTGCCGCGGCCGGTGTTGGCGGCGGCCCACACCGCGATCGGGATGCTGATCAGCACCGACAGCAGGGTGGCCAGGAAGACGATGGACAGCGTCAGCCCGACCTGCGACAGCACCTCGGCGCGGGCAGGCAGCGTCGGCGGCCAGGCCCTGGACAGGAAGCGCAGGGCGTTGTCGTAGCCGGTGGCCAGCGCGCCGACGCCGATGTCCAGTTCGATCAGCGACCACACACCGAGGCCGGTGAGCCCCAACAGGATGGCCGCGGTGAGCGGCCCGCTCAGACGCCGACGGTGCCGTACAGCTCGTTCAGGCGCGACGGGTCCAGAGTCGCGCTGGGGGCGTCCAGGACCAGCCTGCCCGCCCGCAACCCCAGGATGCGGTCGGCGAAGGACAGTGCCAGTTCCACCTGGTGCAGGTTGCACAGTACGGTCAGCCTTTCTTCGCGGGCGATCTCGCCGATCAGGGCCAGCACCGACCGGGCCGACTCGGGGTCCAGCGAGGCCACCGGCTCGTCGGCCAGCAGGATCTCGGGGTTCTGCATGAGCGCCCTGGCCACCGCGACCCGCTGCTGCTGACCGCCGGACAGGGTGTCCGCGCGCTGGTAGGCCTGCGCGCTCAAGCCCACCCGGTCCAGATTCGCCAGCGCCTCGTGCCGCAGCGCCCGTGGGTAGGTGACCAGGCCCAGTCTCGGCCCGGCCAGCCTGCCCAGGGCGCCGCTGCACACGTTCTCCAGCACCGACAGCCTGCCCACGAGGTGGAACTGCTGGAACACGAAGCCGATCCGGCGCCGCAATCGCCGCAAGGCACCGGCGTTCGCGGTGTCGACCCTGGTGCCCAGCACGGTCACCGCGCCGCCGCTGGGCTGCTCCAGTCCGTCCACGTGCCGCAGCAGGGTGGACTTGCCCGCCCCGGAGGGGCCGAGCAGCACGACGACCTCTCCGGGGTGGATTTCGACGTCGACGCCGTCCAGCGCGGTGGTGTCGGGCGGGAAGCGCTTGTGCACTCCCGCGAAGGTGATCACGGGTTGATTTGCTGACACGCCTTGGCCTTGGTGGTCTGGCAGAGCTTGCGGATGGAGTCGTAGACACCGTCGTCCACGGCGGCGAAGCCCCAGCTTCCGCCGATGTTGGGCACGCCGAGGGCTTCGGCGTTGGCGCGTTGGGTGACGGCGGCCGTGATGATCTCGCGCAGCCGGGGGCTGAGCTTGTCGGAGACGGCCATCGGCGAGTTGACGATCGGCTCCGAGGTCCACACCTTGGTGAACTGGGCGGGGTCGATCTCCCCCTGTCGGGGCAGCACCTGGTCGAACATGGCGTCGCGGGTGGCCGCGGCGTCGCAGTCGCCGTCGCGGACGGCCAGGATCGCGGCGTCGTGGCCGCCCGCGAACCTGGCGGTGTAGTCGTTCTCGTTCACCCCCGCCGCCATCAACGCGCCCAGCGGGAACAGGTAGCCCGACGTGGAGTTGGCGTCCACGAAGCACATTCGCTTGCCGCGCAGGTCTGCGACGCCGTTGATGCCGCTGCCGGCCTTCGCGACCAGGTAACCGCGGTAGTTGGGCTGCTGCCCCTTGCCCTGCAACTCGGCGGCCACCGGCAGGATGCCCGCGCCGGAGTCTTTGGCCAGCACGTAGGACAGCGGGCCGTACATGGCCAAGTGCACGGTGCCCGCGCGCTGGCCCTCGATCAGGCCCGCGTAGTCGGTGAGCACCTGGAACTTGACGTCCTTGCCGGTTTCCTTCTTGAGCAGGTCGACCAGCGGCTGCCAACTGTCGGCGATGGTTTTGGAGTTGTCGTAGGGGATCACTCCGAACACGAGGGTGTCCGGTTCGGACCCTGCGGCATTTCCGCTGCTGCCACCGCAGGCCGCGGCCAGCAGCACCGCGACGGCGGCGAGTGCGAGTTTCAGGCTCCTCATACCGTCACCGGCCTCAGTCGCAGGCGGGACACCGGCCGCGCGGCGGTGGGAGCGGCGGGTGTCGTCTCGGCGGCACCGGCCGACCAGACGGGCAGGTGGTCGATGCGGATCACCGCGCAGGTGATGGAGGTGCCGCCGCCGTGCGCGACGACCAACACGTGGTCGCCTGGGCCGACCTGTCCGGTGGCGACCAGGTGCTCAAGGCCCACGATCTGGTCGTTGACGGTCATGTGGCCGAACTGGCGGCCGTAGTCGAGCAGGCCCTTGTCGACGCTGATGCCCATCGGGTCGAGGATCACCTTGAGGTAGCTCTCCATGCCGGTGAACACGTGGGTGACCCGCGCGATGTCGGCGGGGCCGACGCCCGCTTCGGCCATGGTGGCCAGTGCGAGTTCGGCCCGCAGGTCGCCCTGCCTGCCGATGATCTCGTCCACCTTGTCGTCGACTTCGTCGCCCATGCGGTCCTTGAAGGACACCTCGCGGCCGTCGCCCGACGATGGCGGGAAGATCGGCTCGTTGCCGCGGTAGAGGTGCTCCAGGTCCGCGGTGGACGCGGAGCCGATCGCCAGCAGGCTGGCGAATCCATCCACTTTGGACAACAGGATGGCGCTCGCGCCGTCGCCGATGACGCCGTTCTGCAGGCCGAAGCGCCACCGGTTGAAGTCGGGGACGCCGACGTTGTCCGATCCGGTGAGGAGGGCGTCGCGGCGCTCCGGGCCCGCCAGCAGGTAGGAGGCGGCCATCTCCATGCCGCCGACCAGCCCGCTGCACGCCTGCCACACCAGGAACGACGGCACGTCCCGGTCGGTGATGTGCCGCAGGATGTAGTGGTGCGGGGACCAGCCGATCGGGCCCTGCTGCCAGCTATAGGCGTGCACGTGGACGTCGATGTCGGCGGCGGGCCGCCCGGACCGGGCGACCGCCTCCCGGGCGGCGTGGATGGCCATGTCCGGTGCGGGCGTTGTGCCCGCCACGGCGGCGCCGGTCCAGCCGAACCACTCGTAGTCGTCGCGGTCGTAGAGGCCGAGTTCGACGGCCTCCTCCGCGGTCATGATCGGCGGCAGGTAGGTGCCGAGGCCGCTGATCCGGATGCCTGGTGTCTTCACGCTCCCTGCCCTCCGACCCGGACGCTGTCGGCGACCTTGGCGATCGTGCCGCCGCGCAGCAGCGTCGCCACCGGCAGCTTGATGCGGAACTCCCGCTCGATGCGGGTGCGGAACTCCATCGCCATCAGCGAGTCCATGCCCATCTTGTTGAGTGCGGTGCCCGCGTTGATCCGTTCCGGGCGGGTGCCGAGGATCGAGGCGGCCATGCCCGCCAGCGTCTGCTCCAGGCTGTCGGCGGTCCCGTTCGTCGCGGGTGCCGCACCGTTCTGTGTGGGCGCCAGCGGTTTTGCCGCCGCAGGCTTGGACGCCACTGCGGGCTTGGGCGCCGCCGGTTTCGGCGCGACCACTGTGGGTTCGGGACGCTGCACCACGGGCTTGGGCGCGACCGGCTTCGCCGCGACCACGGCGGGTTCGACCGGCGGCGCGGCGACCACCACAGGCTTGGGTGCCGGCGCCTGCGGCCGAGGGCCTTGGGTGGCTGGTGCGGGTTCGGCAGCCGCCTTGCGCTGCGGGGTCAGCCGCACCGACCGGACCGCCGTCGCCTTGGGCGGCGCCATCCGGATCACCGATGCCTGGGTGCCGAGCACCTCACGCAGCACCGGTTCGGCCGCCGCGGCGGGGTAGGCCCTGGCCCACTCCGACCAGTCGACGGGAAGCACGGCCACCTGCGCGGTGTCCTCGGCCAGCACCTGCTCCAGCACGGCGATGCCCGCCTCCGGGCCGAACTTCGCCATACCGCGCGGCTCCGCCTGCCTGCCCTCGGCGCGTTCCTTGCGGGCCATCATGCCGACGCCGTCCCAGTACCCCCAGTCGACCACCGTGGCGGGCAGTCCCTTGGCCCTGCGGTGGTGGGCCAGGCCGTCGAGGAAGGCGTTGCCCGCCGCGTAGGCGCCCAGCAGTGGGGAGCCCAGCACGGCCGAGGCCGAGGAGAACAACACGAAGAAGTCCAGCGGCTCCGCCGCGGTCAGCCGGTGCAGCGCCCAACCGCCCGCGGTCTTGGCCCGCAGCACGGCGGCGGTGCCCGCCGGATCGGCCTCCCGCACCGCCGTGTAGTCCACGGTGCCCGCGGCGTGCAGCACACCGCGCACCGGCGGCGAGCCCGCCAGCCGACGGTCGGCCAGCACGGTCCGCATGGCGTCGAGGTCGGCCACGTCGATCGCGGCGTATTCCACCTCGGCGCCGCGCTCCACCAGGTCACGCAGCAGCGTCACCTGCGCCGTGCGCGGATCGTCGGCGGCCAGGCCGTCCCAGTCCTGCACCGGGGGCAGTTCGCTGCGGCCGGTCAGCAGCAGGTGCCGGGCACCGCGGTCCACCAGCCAGTTCGCCAGCGTGCCGCCGATGCCGCCGAGCCCACCGGTCACCACATAGGTGGCGTCCGCGTCGACGACGGCCGCCCGCGCGGCCGGGGTCGTCCGCACCGGGGTGTCCAGCGGCAGCAGGGCGCCGAGGTCGGCCAGTTCGGCCACCTTCGCCAGCACAGCACCGGTCCGCTCCGCGGCGGCGGCGTCCACCAGGAACGCGTACGGCAGGCTCGCGGCCTGCGCCGGGCTCAGCCGTGCGGGCTTCGGGGCGAGCAGCGCCACGGGCACTGCCCGCTCCGTGGCGCTGCCCGCCAGGGTGATCACCTCGTCGCCGACCGCGAACCTGCCCACGTTCGCGCCGACCGCGGTGACCACCGCTGCGCACTCCCCCGTGTCCGCGGTGTGCGTCGCCCGGATCACCGCTTCCGCCGCGCCCGGCAGCACCTGGCCGCCGTGGCGGGTCAGGCGCGCGGCGAACCGGCGGCCCGCGCGCAGCGCCACCTGGTTCTCCTCATCGGGGCGCAGCAGCCCGTCGATGAGGGCGGTGACGCTGGCGGCGTCGGTGTCCAGGTCGACCAGGGTGGGCCGCCAGGACGGGTGCTCGACGGCGAGCGTGCGGCCCAGCCCCCACAGCGCGGACTGGAAAGGCGCCGAGACCGGGTCGTTGGCGGTCACGTGCTGGGCGTCCCTGGTGACCAGCCACAGCCGGGGCCTGCCCGGCAGTTCCACCTCGTCCATGGCCTGCGCGAGGTTGATCGCGCTGTGGCAGCTGAACATCTCGGCCCGCTCCACCTCGGTGGGCAGCGCGTCCAGCGGCGGCGTCGCGTCCAGGCTCCACAGGTGCACCACTCCCCGGAACGGGCCTTCGCCCGCCAGGTCCAGCAGCACCTTGGCGAGGTCCTCGCGGGAGGCGGGGTCGACCCGGTAGCGGTCCGATCCGCTGGTGGCCGGGGTGGCGGCGGCGGTGGCGACCACGACGCGTTGGCCGTGCTCCCGCAGTCCCTTGACCACGGCGCGGCCGACGGGCCCGCTGTCGGTCAGGACCAACCAGGACGCTTCCTCGGTCTCGGCTGCGGCAGTGGTGGGCGCGGGTCGCCAGCTCAGGTCGTAGAGCCAGTCCTGATGTCGGTTGTCGGTGCTCATGGGTGCCGCTTTCGGTTGGGGCGCACGGCCGAGCAGGTACTGCAGACGCAGTCCCCGAAGCTCGGCGACCAGCGCGCCGTCGGAGTCGTGGATGGCGACGTCACCGGTGAAGGAGTCGACGCGGTCGCTCGGCAGGAGCCGGACGTGGCTCCACGAGAGGGCGGTTGGCCTGCGATAGAGGCGGGCGGAGTCGATGCCGCCGAGCACGAACGCGCCCGCGTCACCTGCCACGATGTCGGGCCGCGCCGCGACCAGCGCATGTGCGGCGGCGTCGAGCAGCGCGGGGTGGAAGTGGTGCTCCCCCATGGTCGGTTCGGCGCACCACAGCCTGGCCAGCGCCTCCCCCTCCCCCCGCCACACCTCGGCCACGCCCTGGAACGCGCCGTTCCACTGGTTGCCGCGTTCGGCGTGACAGTCGTAGAACTCCGTGCGGGTCTCCCGCCGGGGCAGCCGCCGCTTGGTGGCGGCGAGGTCGAACGCGGCGGGCAGCGGTGCGGTGGTCGCGCGGACCACGGCCTCGGCGTTGAGCACCCACTCCCCGCCGTCGAGGCTGTGCAGCTGAAACGCCAGGGCGCCCCCCGCCGGGGTCAGGCTGACGCGGACGGTTGTCGGGTCGTCCTCGTCGAGGAAGATGCCGCGCTTGTAGTCGACCTCGGCGACCTCCACCGGGATGTCGCCGAGCACCTGCTTCGCGGCGGCGGTGGCCAGTTCGAGGTAGGCGGTGCCGGGCAGGATGACCGAGCCCTGCACCAGGTGGTCGCGCAGGTAGGTGTTGTCCCGCAGCGAAATCGGGCCCTCCCAACTGCGGGTGTCCCCTGTGGACTCCGCTTCGGCGCCCAGCAGCGGGTGCGCCGCGGTCCTGGGTGTCACCCAGTGGGCGGTGCGCTGCCACGGGTAGCGGGGCAGCGTGAGGAAGTTGCCGCCGCCGGTGACCGCCTCCCAGGCGATCGGCGTGCCCGCGACGTGCAGGGCGGCCAGTGCGGCCAGCATGGCGGCGCGCTCGGGTTCGTTGCGCCGCAGGCTGCCGATGCCGGGCTCGCCCGTGGTGGCCTGGATCGCCGCGACCAGCACCGGATGCGGGCTGATCTCCACGAACACGGTGCCTTCCGGTTGGGCGGTCACGGCGCCCGCGAAGTCGACCGGCTCGCGGATGTTGCGTGCCCAGTAAGCGGCGTCCAGCTCCTCGCCCGCGACGACCTCGTTGAGCAGCGTCGAGTGCATCGGGATGGCGGACTGCCGAGGACGCAGGTCGGCCAGCGCGGTGGCGAGTTCCTCGCGGATGCCGTCCATGTGGTGGCTGTGCGAGGCGAAGTCCACGTTCACCCAGCGGGTGAACACGTCCTGGGCGTCCAGTTCGGCGAGAAGCTGCTTGAGCGGTTCGCCGTCGCCGGACAGCAGGATGGAGGTGGGGCTGTTCACCGCCGCCACCGAAATGGTTCCGGCATACGGCTCGACCGCGGCCGCCGCCTGCTCGGCCGACAGTTCCACGAACGCCATCGCGCCCTGGCCGCTGCGCTGCTTGGCGAGCCTGCTGCGGCGGCAGATCACCGCACCCGCGTCGGCCAGGCTCAGCGCGCCCGCGATGTAGGCGGCGGCCGACTCCCCCATGCTGTGGCCCAGCACGACATCCGGCTGCACACCCCAGGACTGCCACAGGCGGGCGATGGCGATCTCCATCGCCCACAGGGTTGGCTGGATGACGTCGAGTTCGGCGAACCGCTCCGCGTCGTCCCCGCGCAGCAGTTCCAGCACCGACCAGCCGGTCTCGGCGGCGATCACCTCGTCGCACTCGCCCATGGCCGCGGCGAACACCGGCTCGGTGTCCAGCAGTTCGCGGCCCATCCCGATCCACTGCGAGCCCTGACCGGGGAACACGAACGCGATCCTCGGCGCGGTGGCGTCCACAAAGGACGTCGAGCTGACCCCGGGTGCGCTGCCGTGTTCGGCGAACTCGCGCAGCGCCGCCGCGGCCTCGCCCGCGGAGTCGGCGACCAGGGCGAGCCTGCTCTCGTGGTGGGCCCGCCTGGTGGCGGCGTTGTGACACACATCGTGCAGCGACGCGCCGCCCTCCAGCAGGTCGGCGTAGGACAGCGCGAACGCGGTCAACGCCTCCGGGGTACGCGCTGAGACGGCCAGCAGCTCGGTTCGCGGCGCCTGCTCGGGGCGAGGCGGCTCCGGTCGGGCACCGGAGACCACCACATGCGCGTTGGTGCCGGTGAGCCCGAAGCTGCTGACGCCCGCCAGCCACGGCCGGTCCCGCGGTGGCAGCGGGGTGAGCGTGTCGGGCAGCCGCACCGGCAGTTCGTCCCAGGACAGCGCCGGGTTGGGCGTGTGCTGGTGCAGGTTCGGCGGCACCACGCCGTGCTCGAGGCACAGCACCGTTTTGATCAGACCCGCCATGCCCGCGGCGGCTTCGGCGTGACCGATGTTGGTCTTCACCGACCCCACCAGGCACGGGTTGTCGACACCGCGTTCGGCCAGCACCGAGCCGAAGACGTTGACCTCGACGACATCGCCGACCCTGGTGCCGGTGCCGTGTGCCTCGAGGTAGTCGATCTCGCCCGGGTCCACGCCCGCCTGCCGCCATGCCCGCAGCAGCACATCGCGCTGGCCGTCGAAGCCGGGCGTGACGAGGTATCCGCTGCTTTGCCCGTCGTTGCCGACGGCGCTGCCGAGCAGGACGGCCCGCACCCGGTCGCCGTCGGCGCGGGCCTGGGACAGCGACTTGAGGATCACGATGCCCACGCCGTCGCTGCGCACGAAGCCGTCCGCGGAGGCGTCGCCGAACTTGCAGCGCCCGTCGGAGGCGAGCATGCCCGCTCCCGAGTAGACGGTGCCCTCCTCGGGCAACAGCACCGCGTTGACCGCGCCTGCCACCGCCGTCGTGCACTCGCCGGTGCGGATCGCCTGCGCGGCAAGGTGCACCGCGGTGAGCGAGGAGGAGCAGGCGGTGTCGACCGTCATGCTCGGGCCGCGCAGGTCGAAGGAGTAGGCAAGCCGCCCGGAGCTCATGGCCCTGGCCGCGGAGCCGATCAGTCCGTAGAACTCCAGTTCCTGCGGCTTGCGGGCCTGGAGGTACCAGTAGTCACCGCCGTACTGGCCGACGAACGTGCCGGTGTCCGAGCCTGCCAGCCGGTCGACGGCAAGGCCCGCGTCCTCGAACGCCTCGTAGGTCACCTCCAGCAGCAGCCGGTGCTGCGGGTCCATCTTCGTGGCCTCGCGGGGCGAGATGCCGAAGAACTCCGCATCGAACTCGTCGATGCGGTCCAGGAACCCGCCCCAGCGGCTGCTGGTGCGCCCCGGCGACGATGGCGCGGGTTCGAAGATCGCATCCACGTCATACCGGTCCCGTGGGATGTCCCTGATCGCGTCGACGCCCGCGCATAGCTGCTCCCAGAAGGAGTCGATGGTGTTGGCGCCGGGAAACCGACCCGCCATCCCGATGATGGCGACAGGCTCGGCGAGGGCGCGTTCCTTGTCCGTCATCGCTGTTCCCTGGTCTCTTCTCGGCTCAGACGTGGCTGAGCGCGGGGGCGATGGCGGGGCTCCAGCCGATCGCGGTGAGGAACCCGGCGACGATGGGGTGCAGCTTGTCCGCCGTGCTGGTCAGCTCGGGCTGGAACAGGCAGGCCAGGAAGAACGGGTGGTCCTCGATCTCCAGGGCCCGCGGCGCACCGGCCACGTCCCAGGCGCAGAACCGCACGTCGCCGACGCTGGCGCGGCTGAGGAAGTCGGCGTCCCATCCGTAGTTGCACTGGAGGATCTCGTCGATCTCGGTGCGGTTGCCGAACAGGGCGGAGACGTGGGAGTCGGGCCGCAGCGTCACCTTGATGCGGTTGCGCGGGTCGAAGGAGCAGGCGGGCGCCATGACCAGGTGCATGATGGGCTCGAGGTCGTCGGTGAGGTCGACCACCTCGGGCAGCTTCAGCACGTTCTGGGCGTACTCCAGCACACAGCTGTAGAAGCCGCCGCAGGTGCCGAGCAGGGGTGCCTTCGTCTCGCGGGCGTGGCGGATCGCGCGGTGCACGCCCTGCTGCGAGTGGTACGGCGCGCCGGGCACGACCCAGATGCCGTCGAACCTGCCGAAGTCCGTGTTCTCGTCGATCTCGGTGGTGGGCACCCACTCGTAGGAGACGCCGAGCTGCGGGAGCAGCGCCTCGATCGCCGGGTGAGCGGGCTCATCGTGGTTGTACTGGTCACCGACAAGTGCGAGATACGGTGCGGACATCAATTCCTCCTAGGCGGCGGAGTCGCGCGAGCGCGTTTCTCCGCGGGCAAGTTCTGTTTTTGGTGCGCGCCAATGCACGCCGGAATGACGCCCCAAAAAGCACGAAGCTTCGGGATACGCCGAATAAAGCCCACGCGCCGGATCCGAAGCGCGCAGGTGCGATGCGCCCGTGCTGATGCCAGGCGCATACCCCACCGCATCGAACGTGCTGCTCACGCTCGATGGATGAGTATCGGTTGCAGCTCGATGGAGCTAAGCGTCAGATGGACGTCCAGAGCCGCGGCACTCGCAGCGCATATCCGTTCCCCCACTCGTCAATTCATCCCCAGTGACCGGTATGACTCTGCCGATAACGCGAAATTATCATCGAAGGATATCGATATCAATACTCTGATTGGTCTAATCGGGTGAACTTCCATTGTTCGAGTTATGCACGAACAAGCACGTCAGGCGGGGCACGAGTTCACCGTGTCGGACGTCATCGATACGCATCGATACGTTTGTCCGATTATTTCTCCGAGCCCCGGTTTCGACGTATGCTTAAGCAGGAGATATAACAATACGATTACCGGGGCAACCCCCGCGCTTCGGCGCGCTCAGCATTCGCAGTCGAGCCAGCCGCGTTCGCAGGCCCGCACGCCCGCCTCGAACCGGCTGCGGGCGCCGAGCCGGTCGGTCAGATCCGACATCATCCGCCGCACGGTGCGCAGCGAGACGCCCAGCCGCCTGCCGACGACATCATCGGTGAGTCCTTTGGCCAGCAGGTTGAGCAGTTCCCGCTCCTGACCGCTGACTCCGGCCGGATCGGGCCGCGGCGGCGGACCGCCGAGCGGTTCGGCCGCGGACCACACCTGGTCGAACAGGGCGGCCATGGCGGTGACGAACCCGGGACCGCGCAGCACCACCGCGCCCTTGCGGGTGTTGTCCGGGTCGATCGGCACCAGCCCGACCTCGCGGTCGAACAACACCATCCGCATGGGCAGGCTGGGTGTCGTGCGCACCTCGCCGCCCAGTTCGGTCAGCCAGCGCGCGTAATCCAGGGTGGCCGCGTCGTTGCGCACGCTGTCCAGGTACACGGTCAACACGGAGACCCCGCGGCCGAGCAGGTCGGCGTCCAGCGGCCTGCTCGCCGCCAGGCTCGCCGCCGACTGGGCGCCGCCCGGCATGAACGACAGGCACTCCCCTCGGGCGGCCGCGGCCAACTCCTCCAGCCGCGCCTGGATCGCGTCGATGCCGTCCAGGCATTCCAACTGGTGCTGCTCGCCGCCGGACAGCCCGGCGTACTCCGCCTGAAGTTGGGTGCCTGCCAGTTGGGACAGGCTGAACTCGTGCTGGCGGCGCATGAACTCCGAATGCCTGCGCTGCAACAGCAGCTGCACGGCCATGGTGGGGCTGATCGGGCGCAGTTCCCCTGAGTGGTCCAGCGACGGCCGCAGCAGGGTCAACTCGGTGAGCTCCGCCACCGCCGCGCGCACCTGCTCCGGCGGCAGACAGAGCCGCTCGGCCAGCTGGGAGACGTCCAGCCGCCGGTCGGTGACCAGCAGGCGGTAGACCGCCTCTTCGGTGCGGCCGATGCCCAGGTATTCCAGCAGATCGGGTTTCGCCAGCATGGCCCTCAGCCAGGAGTATCGGTGCCCGTCGAATGTGTCCCGAGCCTATCGCCCTGGGTGCAAGATCTCTTGATCAACTGCGTCTCGGTACCGTCACGAGCCGGTGACTGGCAGCGAGGTGTCAAGGTCGGATGTTGCCACCGGATGTCGCTTACCCCTTCACCTATGCATTCCTCACGATGAGTCGCCATCGCCGCGACGTGAGGGAGGCCGCCATGACCGCGACCACACCGACCGACCAGCTCACCGTGACACCGCTGTCCACAGTGGACAGCGAAGTGCGGGTGCTCGGGTCGAAGAGCTACACCAACCGCTACTTGGCGATGGCCTCACTGGCAAGCGAGGCCACCACGATCGAGGGCGCGCTGCTCTCCGACGACACCCGCTACCTGTGCCGGGCGCTGGCCGCGTTCGGACATGTGCGGGTGGAGATCGACGAGGCGACCGCGCAGGTGCGGGTCGAACCGACCGGCAAGCCCATGACCGCGCCCGCCGAGGACGTGTACCTGCACGGCGCGGGAACACCGCTGCGCTTCGTGATCTCGCTGGCCGGGCTGGCGCAGGGCACCACGACGATCACAGGGAACGAGCGCATGCAGCAGCGCCCCATGGGCGACCTGCTCGCCGCGCTCGCGCCGCTCGGCGTGACCGCGGTGAGCGTGCGCGCCAACGGCTCGCCGCCGATCACCGTCGTGGGCGGCAACTACCGCGGCGGCGCCACCGAGATCAGCGGCGAGGTCAGCAGCCAGTTCACCTCCAGCCTGCTGATCAGCGCCACCCGCGCCCAGCGGGACACCGAGATCACCGTCGTCGACGACCTGGTGTCCAAGCCCTATGTGGACATGACGCTGGCGGCGCTGGCGGAGCGGGGCGTGACGGTGCAGCGGGACGGTTACCGCTGGTTCAAGGTGCCCGCGGGCGCGGAGATCCGCGGCGGCACCGCGGTCATCGAACCGGACGCCTCGGGCATGTCCTACTTCCTGGCCGCCGCCGCGGTGCTCGGCGGGCGGGTGAGCATCCCCGGCATCGGCACCGACTCAGCGCAGGGCGACCGGGGACTTGCGGAGGTGCTTGGCCGGATGGGCTGCGCCGTGGAGGCCTCCGAGCGCGGCCTCACCGTCCGCGGCGGCGGGGCGTTGCGCGGCATCGACGTCGATATGGAGAGCATGCCGGACGTGGTGCCCACGCTGGCCATCGTCGCCGCGTTCGCCGAGGGCCGCACGCACATCACCGGCATCGCGAACCTGCGGGTGAAGGAGTGCGACCGGATCTCCGCCGTCACCACCGAACTGCGCAAGATGGGCATCCAGGTCGACGAGTACCCCGAGGCGATGACCATTCACGGCGGAGTGCCGGGACCGGCGGTGATCGACACCTACGACGACCACCGCATCGCGATGAGCTTCGCCATCGCCGGGCTGCGCACCGAGGGCGTGGTGATCAACGACCCCGGCTGCGTCAGCAAGTCGTTCCCGACCTTCTGGGAGACCCTCGACTCGCTGCGGGGCGGGCGGTGACCGGCGGCGTTCTGCTGATCCTGGACGGCTGGGGTCAGGCGCCGCCCGCGCCGGACAACGCCATCGCGCTGGCCGACACCCCGGTGCTGGACGACCTCACCGCCCGGTGTCCCTCCGCGCTGCTGGCGGCCTCCGGCGAGGCGGTCGGGCTGGCCGCGGGGGTGGTGGGCAACTCCGAGATCGGCCACCTCGTCATCGGCGCGGGCCGTCCCCTGCCGTATGACAGCGTACTGGTGCAGCGCGCCATCGACAGCGGCCTGCTGCGTGGACCGGGTCCGCTGACCGCGGAGTGCCGCAGGCTGGCGGCCTCCGGAGGTGCCCTGCACCTGATCGGGCTGTGCTCCGACGGGCAGATCCACGCCCACCTCGACCACTGTGCGGAGTTGCTGTCCATCGCGGCATCCGGCGGGGTGCGGGAGGTCGTGCTGCACGCCATCACCGACGGCCGCGATGTCGCCGACGGCACCGCGGGCACCTACCTGTCCCAGTTGGAGGCGTTCTGCGCCGAAGCGGGCGCCGGGCGGGTGGGAACCGTGCTGGGCCGCAACTACGCGATGGACAAGGCGGGCAACCAGCGCCTCACCGCGGCAGCCGCCGCTGCGGTGGCTGAGTCGACCGGCGAGCGGGCGCGAAACTGGCAAGCGGCCCTGACTGGCTTCACCTCGGACGGCGCGGTGCCGCCGACGGTGCTGGTGGACGGCCACGGCAACCCGGTCGGGCCAGTGCGGGCCGGGGACACGGTGCTGTTCACCAACTTCCGCAGCGACCGCATCCAGCAGCTGGCGGACGAACTGGTGGTGCGGCTCGCGCCGCGCGACGTGCGGTTCCTCAGTCTCGCCCAGTACGACACCAAGGCCGAGATCACGCCGCTGGTGGGCCGAGCCGAGGCGGGCGGCGGGCTGGCCGACGAACTGGAGCGGCACGGGCTGCGGTCGGTGCGGTTGGCGGAACGGGAGAAGTTCGAGCACGTCACCTACTACCTCAACGGGCGCGACCCTCGGTTGCGGAGCGTCGAGGAGCACCAGGTGATCGACGCGCCGCAGCCGCCGGACTACCGGTCCCGCCCGGAGATGACCATCGGCGGCCTCACCGAGGCCGTGGTGGCCGCCATCGCGCGGCCCGATCAGGCGCTGGTGGTGGCGAACCTGGCCAATATCGACGTGGTCGGCCACTCCGGCGACGCCGACGCCACCATCCGGGCCACCGAGCACGTGGACCGCGCCGTCGGTCGGATCCGCGATGCCGCCGCCGAGGCCGACCGGTGGGTGGTGCTGGTGGGCGACCACGGCAATGGCGAGCGCATGACCACAGTGGACACCAACGGCACGGTGCGGCCCTACGGCGGCCACACCACCAACGAGGTGCCGGTGATCGTGGTTGCCGCGCCGTCGGCGGTCGGGCCGGACCGTCTGCGGACGGGCGGCACGCTGGCCGATATCGCACCCACCGTCCTCGCCCTGCTCGGCCGGGAGCCGGGCCGGGCCATGACCGGGAGGCCACTGTGGACATCGTGACGGACACCGAGTTGACCGGCGCGCTCCAGTTGGCGCTGCTCGGCACGGCCGCGCCCGGCTGGGCCGCCGCGCGTGCCCACCACGCGGTGGCCGCGGCCTTCGCCGAGGACGCCGTGCTGCGCGGCTGCGACCTCGGCGCCGACCTGGTCGCGGTCCGCAGGATCGGTGCGCGGGTGCCGCAACAGGCGCTGTGCGTGCACAACCTCGGCGGGAGGCCGCGGACTTTCCCGCTGCGAGCGACGGAACCGCGGCTGGTGCCGCTGTTCCTCGGCGGGGAGATGGAGACCACCGGTACCGACGCGGAGCCGAGTTGCGTGCTGCAACCCGACTCCTATGTCCACATCGGATTCGTACCGGCGGTCTGAGGACAGGGAACCTCCAGAACTCCGCATCGCGGACACCCGAGATGCGGTGATTTCCATGGGCGTGAAACCCGGGTGGTGAGCCACATGAAGTGAACCTGTTCAACCAACGGAAAGGACCCGGGACGTGGAACTTCTGGTGTTCTTGCTTGTGCTGGTCCTCGCGGCGGCCAACGGCGGCAACGACGTTCCCAAGGGCGTCGCCACCCTGGCCGGTGCGGGCGTGACGAATCTGCGCACGGCCGTCATCTGGGGAACGGTCACCACCGCGGTGGGCTGCCTGTTCTCCCTGACGTTCGCCAGCAAGATGACCGCGTTGTTCTCCAAGGGAATCGTGTCGGCGACACCGACGGCCGTGTTCGCCACGGCCGTGCTGACCGGGACGGTGGCCTGGGTCGTGCTGGCCACCGTGCTGCGACTGCCGGTGTCCACGACGCAGGCTCTGGTCGGTGCGCTGCTCGGAGCGGGCGCGTTGTTCGCCTCCGACGCGGTGCAGTGGCAGGCGCTGGTGCTCAAGGTCGTCCAGCCGATGATCCTCAGCGTCGGCCTGGCCTACCTGATCGCGGCGGCTCTTGTGACGATCGCCAACCGCCTGAACAGGCGCTTTGTCCGCCAACCGGCGCTGGTCGGTGCGGCAGGGGCGGAGGCGCCCACCGAGGTGAAGGCGAAGGTGAAGGCGAAGGTGAAGGCGATCACCGTGGCGCACTGGATCACCAGTGGGCTGGCCAGCGCGGCCAGGGGGCTGAACGACACCCCGAAGCTGGTGGCGATCGGCTCCTTCGCGCTGCTGCCGGGGATGACCCCGGTGTCGCTGCTGTTCTGGGTCACCGCGGCGATGGCGGTGGGCAGCCTGGTGGCGGGGTCGCGTATCGCGGTCCGGCTGGCCAAGGACGTGGTGGTCATGTCGCACGTCGAGGGCTTCCTGGCCAACTTCACCACCGCCATGCTGGTGGGAGTGGGTGCGTCCCAGGGGCTTCCGATGTCCACCACGCAGGTGTCGGTGGGCGCCATCAGCGGCAGCGCGGGCACCCAGTGGTCCCGGCTGAAGGGCAAGACGCTGCGCGAGTTCGGAATCGGCTGGCTGGTGACGCCGCTGTTCGGCGCGGTCGTGGCAGCGGCGACGTACGCGGTGTTGTCCTGACGGTCACGGGTGTTCCGCCCCGTCCTCAGCGGGGCGGAACACCCGTGCACCACCTGTCTAACAGCACAAGGTGAATGCAGGCGAAACGACGTATCACACGACAACGGGGAGAGATGTGATCACCGCAGAGCAATTCTGTGCGGAACTGGAGCACCACGGCTTCGGCATGGCGACCGGGGTGCCCTGCTCGTTCTTCGGCGGCCCCATCCAACTGCTGGAGCGGAGCGGAAAGCCCTATGTGTCCGCGGCCAACGAGGGCGCGGCGTTGGGGGTGGCCGCGGGTGCCGCGCTGGGCGGGGTCCGCACGTACGTGATGCTGCAGAACTCGGGCCTCGGCAACCTGGTCAACCCGCTCACCTCGCTGGTGATGATGTACGAGTTGCCGGTGCTGACCTTCGTCAGCATGCGCGGCTGGCCCGACCCGGCCACCGACGAGCCGCAGCACGAGATCATGGGCGGCCTGGTCCACCCGCTGCTGCGTGAGCTGGGGCTGCCGCACTGGACGTTGGAGTCCGGCGACGGCCTCGAGGAGTTCCGGGCGGTCCTCGCCGAGGCGGACACCGCGCTCGCGGCCAACCGGGCGCCGTTCGTCCTGGTCGCCAAGGGCGCCATCGGAAAGCCCGAGGCGCAGGCCGCCGCGCCGCGGGCGGGGATGCCGAGCAGGCGGGCGGTGGAACTGGTGTCCACGCTGGCGGGGGGCGATCCGGTGATCGCCACCACCGGGTACACCGGACGGGAGCTGTTCGGGGTCGACGACGTGCCGAACAACTTCTACATGCAGGGCTCGATGGGCCACGCCGCGGCTGTCGGCCTCGGGCTGGCGCTGGCCAGGCCCGACCGGAAGGTGATCGTGCTGGACGGCGACGGCGCGGTGCTGATGCACCTGGGCACGCTGTCCACCGCGGGCCACTACGCACCCGCGAACCTGGTCCACGTGGTGCTGGACAACGGCAGCCACGAGTCCACCGGCGGCCAGGCCACCACCTCGGCCACCACCTCCTTCGCTGCGATCGCGACCGCGGCCGGGTACGCCACCGCAGCCACCGCCGACACGCCTGAGCAGCTGGAGCAACACCTGCGGGCGGCGCTGTCCCGCCCCGGGCCGCACCTGTGCGTGGCCAGGACGCTGCCCCGGACCGGGGCGATGCCGCCGCGGGCCACCAACGCCCATACGCCGCAGGGTATTCGGGACCGGTTCACCGAGGCCCTGAAGAACGTGCCCGCGCTGGGAGCGCAGCGATGAGGGGCACGGCGGTGGTCACGGGAGCGAGCAGCGGCATCGGGGCGGCGACCGCCCGCAGGCTCGCCGCCGACGGCTTCGAGGTGGTGCTGGCGGCGCGCCGGGAGGACCGGCTGGCGGCGCTGGCAGACGAGACCGGCGGGCGGCCGGTGCGGCTCGACGTGACCGACGACGACTCGGTGGCCGCACTGGCCGCGCAGGTGCGGCGGTGCGAGGTGCTGGTCAACAACGCGGGCGGCGCGTTCGGCAAGGACGAGGTCGCCACCGCCGATCTCGCCGCCTACCAGCGCATGTACGAGGTCAACGTGCTCGGCACGGTCCGGGTCACCAAGGCGCTGCTGCCCGCCCTGCGACGCAGCGGCGACGGCCGGATCGTGGTGATCAGCTCGATCAGCGGCCGGGCCACCTACCCCGGCGGCGCGGGCTACGCGGCGGCCAAACATGGGCAGGTGGCGCTGGCCAGAACGCTGCGGCTGGAACTGCTCGGCGAGCCGATGCGGGTCATCGAGATCGCACCTGGCATGGTGGAAACCGAGTTCAACCTGGTCCGCTACGGCGACCCGGCGCGCGCCGAACAGGTGCACCGCGGGGTCCGGCCGCTCGATCCCGCCGATATCGCCGACTGCGTCAGCTGGGCGGTGACTCGGCCGTCCCATGTGAACGTCGACCAGCTCACCGTGATGCCCCGCCAGCAGGCGGGCTCGCTGTTCGTGCACCGCCAGGCCGAACAGTCAAGGGGAAACGACGACTCTCAATAACTGCATCCGCTGTTGACAACCCTTATTGCTGGTGAGTACGTTGAAGTCAGGCTTCCGGGCGCCGAGTGGGGGTTCGCCCGAGGGATTCGACTGTGCAGGAAGGACTTCATCGTGGTTGACACGCAACTGCCGGTGGCGGTGATCGGCGCGGGTCCGGTCGGCCTCGCCGCCGCCGCCCAGCTTGTGGAGCGGGGGGTGCCGTTCACCGTCCTGGAGGCGGGTTCGTCGGCCGCCGCGTCGGTGCGGGAGTGGGGACACGTCCTGCTGTTCAGCCCCTGGCGCTACAACATGGACCCGGCGGGCAGGCGACTGCTCGAGGCGAGCGGCTGGACCGCGCCCGTTGACGAGGACATGCCCACCGGCGCCGAGCTGGTCGCCGGGTACCTGGAGCCGCTGGCCGCGCACCCGTCCATCGCGCCGCACATCCGCTACCAGACCAAGGTCGCCGCGATCAGCCGCCACATCGCCGACCGGGTCCGCACCGCGGGCCGGGACGACCTGCCCTTCGTGCTGCGGCTGGCCAACGGCGAAGAGGTGCTGGCCCGCGCGGTCATCGACGCCTCCGGCACCTGGGCCACTCCGAACGTGTTGGGCGCCAACGGCCTCCCCGCGCACGGCGAGCCCGAGTGCACCGCGTGGATCGAGTCGGCCATGCCCGATGTGCTCGACGCGGACCGGGACCGCTTCGCGGGCAAGCACACCATCGTCGTCGGCGCGGGCCACTCGGCCGCGACCTCGCTGCTGGCGTTGTCCGACCTGCGCGAGCGGGTGCCCGACACGAAGATCACCTGGGTGATCCGCGCCGCGGCACCGGAGCGCGCCTACGGCGGCGGTGACGCCGACGACCTGCCCGCCCGCGGCGCGCTCGGCTCCGGCCTGCGGATGCTGGTCGACACCGGCCGCGTCACGCTCGTGCACGACTTCCGCGTGCACACGGTCCGCCGGGCTGGCGACGGCGTGGAACTGGTCGACGGTGCGGGACGCTCGGTCGCCGCCGACCGTGTCATCGCCGCCACCGGCTACCGCCCCGACCACTCCATCGCGTCCGAACTGCGGCTGGAAACCGACCCGATCCTGGGCGCGGCCCGCGGGCTCGCCCCGCTGATCGACCCGAACGTGCACTCCTGCGGCACCGTCTACGCCCACGGCGTCGACGAGCTTGCCCACCCGGAGAACGGGTACTACACCGTCGGCATGAAGAGCTACGGCCGGGCGCCGACGTTCCTGATGGCCACCGGCTTCGAGCAGGTCCGCTCCATCGTGGCCGCGCTGGCGGGCGACTGGAAGGCCGCCCGCGAGGTGCAGCTTGACCTGCCGGAGACCGGAGTGTGCTCGGCGACCGACGGCGCCAAGGCCATCGCCAAGCGGGCGGGGCTGTCCTCGGAGGACTTCGAACGCCTGATGACGGTCACCGCACGCCACATGGGCACCGCCCCCAGCGCCGCGGACGCGGTGCTGGCCGGTGCCGCGGAGTTGGGCGTCGATGAGGGCGTCGCCCTGCAACTGGCCGCATTCGCCCGCGAGCAGTTCGACGCACCTGCCACCGCGTCGGTCTGAACTCCCGCTTCCCCCAGCGCGGGAAACTCGCCGCCGTCCCCCATCCCCCTCGGGTGGGGGACGGCCTCGCGCTGTTCGTGCCCTAGCCCGAGAGGAACGTTTCCGTGGACACCGACATCGCACAGCAGCGGGTGCAACGCGTGCTGGACTGGCTGGTCGCCACCGGCCGGGAGATCGGCGTGCAGGCCGCCGTCTACCACCGCGGCAGTCCCGTGGTGAACGCCGTCGCGGGCCATGACGGCACCGGCAACCCGATCACCGCGGACACGCTCATCCACGCGTTCTCCACCGGCAAGGGCATGACGGCCACCGTCGTCCACGTGCTCGCGGAGCAGGGCAGGATCGACTACGACGCGCCGGTCGCGATGTACTGGCCGGAGTTCGGCGTGCACGGCAAGGACCGGATCACCGTGCGGCACCTGCTGACGCACTCCGCGGGCGTCCCGCAACTGCCCGCCGACACCACGCTGGACCACTTCTGCGACTGGGACGGCATGTGCCGCACGATCACCGAGTCGCGTCCGCTCTGGGAGCCGGGCACCCGCACCGGTTACCACGGCTGGAGCTACGGCTGGCTGCTCGGCGAGGTCGTGCGCCGCGCAACCGGGTCGCCGATCTCCACCGTGCTGCGCACCGAGGTGGCGGAGCCGCTGGGTATCGCGGACTCGCTGTTCTTCGGCGTGCCGGAACCGGCCCGTCCCCGGTTGGCGAAGCTGGTCGACGTGGCGCCGATGCGGTATTCGGAGGCCGCGCTGATGGCCGCGCCGCCCGCCGTGCCCGCCACCGCCGTCCTCGCCAACGACCCCCGCTATCTGGGGGCCGACATCCCCGGTGCGGGCACCATGACCGCCGCCGCCGCGGCCCGCATGTTCGCCGCCCTGCTCGGGCCGGTGGACGGGGTGCGGCTCATCTCCCCCGAACGGCTGGCGCTCGTCTCCGCCCCCGCGACCGGTGCGAAGGACGAGATCCTCGGCATGGCGGCACCGAAAGGCCTTGGCTACTTCGCGGGCATGACCTGGCTCGGCGGCTCGCCGAGCTCCTTCGGCAGCACCGGAACCGGCGGCAGCGTCGCCTTCGCCGACCCCGAACACGACCTCGCCTTCGCGCTGGTCAAGAACGAACTGCACGACGACGGCACGGCGGGTTTGGTGGCCGCCGAGGCCTACCGTGCGCTGCTCGGCGAGACCCGCGGCACCTCCTCGGGGTGCTGCGGATCAGGTTGAGCCGCTTGACGATTTCGTAGAGTCGGAACATGAGCGACGACGCACTCCTGGCCGAGCAGGTCGCCTACTACCGTGCGGGCGCGGGTCAGTACGACCGCCAGTTCACCGAGCGCGCCGACCTGCTGGCGTTGCCTTCGGTGATCGACGACCTGCCGATCGCGGGCGATGTGCTGGAGTTGGCCTGCGGAACGGGCCAGTGGACGCCGCTGCTGGCCGCGCGGGCGCGGTCGGTGACGGCCGTCGACACCTCCGCCGAGGTGCTGGCGCTGGCCCGCGCGAGGGAGGGCACCGCCGAGGTGCGTTTCGTGCAGGCCGACCTGTTCGAGTGGCGGCCTCCGCAGCGCTACGACACGGTGTTCTTCGGCTTCTGGCTGTCCCACGTGCCGCCCGCTCGGCTGCCTGCGTTCTGGAACGCCATCGCCGCCGTCCTCACGCCGGGCGGCCGGGCGGTGTTCGTCGACGACGGCCCGCCGGAAGCCGCGAACGAGCAGGTGCTGGCGGATCAGCCGGTGCCCGCGGTGGTGCGCACCCTGGACGACGGCAGCCGCTACCGCGTGGTGAAGGTGTTCCACGATCCCGCGACGCTCACCGCCGACCTCGCCGCACTGGGCTGGTCGGCACAGGTACGGCCGGTGCTCGGGAACTTCATCGCGGGCGTGGCTAGTCCAGCAGTTCCGCCAGCAACGCCCTGACGCGGCGGTCGATCTCGTCCCGGATAGGGCGGACAGCGTCCACCGACTGCCCCGCCGGGTCGTCCAGCTTCCAGTCGAGGTACCGCTTGCCCGGAAAGACCGGGCAGGTGTCCCCGCAACCCATGGTGATCACCACATCGGAGGCCTCGACGTCGCCGTAGGAGAGCTTGCTCGGCACCTCGGCGGTGATGTCCAGCCCCCATTCGGCCAGCGCCGCCCCCGCGGCGGGGTTGACCTTCTCGGCGGGCTCGGAGCCCGCCGAGCGGACGGAGACACGGCCCATCGCGTGGTGTTGGAGGAGTGCGGCGGCCATCTGCGAGCGCCCCGCGTTGTGCACACACACGAACAGGACCTCGGGAATCGTGCTCACCGGGCGGCCTCGACTTTCACGTACTGGAGCGGACGGCAGCATGATGCCCCGCAGGAGTGCGCACCGGACCCGAACGTGACGCTTTTCCCTGAGCTGACCACGATCGACTCCCCTCCAACACGCACCGTTGGATCGATGTTCATGAATATAATCTTGCCCGGCGCGCACACCAGCGCCGTAACCGTTTTGTATTGGTGATTATCGATTCTGAATCGCTTCATGGGCCGCCGTAGGCTCCCTGGGCATGATGGGTCTGGCACAGGACGAGCGAACCGATCTCGTGGCGTTCCTGGAGACGCTGTCACCGCAGGACTGGGAGGCCGCGTCCCTGTGCGAGGGATGGCGGGTTCGCGATGTGCTCGCCCACGTGATCAGCTACGACGAGCTGTCCACCCGTGCCCTGCTCACCCGATTGGCCAAAGGCCGCTTCCGGCCCGACCGCGCCAACGCCATCGGCCTCGCCGAGTACGGCACCCGCGATCCGGCTGAGCTGTTGGCGCTGCTGAAGGCGCATCTCAAGCCGCGCGGTATGACCGCGGCGTTCGGCGGCAGGATCGCGCTGGTGGACGGCATGATCCACCACCAGGACATTCGCCGCGCCTTGAACCGGCCACGCGAGATCCCTCTGGAGCGCCTGCTCCCCGCCCTGCGCTTCGCCCTCGTCGCTCCACCGGTCGGCGCCCGCCCCCGCGTCCGCGGCCTCCGATTGGTCGCGGCCGACCTCGGCTGGTCCACCGGCCGCGGCCCCGAGGTCCAGGGCCCCGGCGAGGCCCTGTTGATGGCGGCGGCGGGGCGTCGTGGCATCACCGCCGAGCTCACCGGCCCTGGCCAACCTATCCTCGCCGCCCGCATCGGCGACCCCGCGGGCTGACGGTCCCTAGTCGGCGAGCATCGCGTAGACGATGATGTTGTCGCGGTAGCTGCGGGCCGTGGCGTCGAAGCTCCCGCCGCAGGTGATCAGCCGCAACTCGGTCTCGTCGGTGTCGCCGTAGACCTTGTCGGTGGGGAACTCCCTCTTCGCCACCTGCTCCACGTGCCGCACCCGGAACTCGGCCACCGAACCGTCCGAACGGGACACCAGCACTTGATCGCCGACGGCGAGTTCGCGCAGGCGGTAAAAGATGCCCGGCTTGCCTGCGCCGTCCACATGGCCCAGCACCACGGCCGCGCCCGGATCGCCCGGCCGAGGGCCGAGGTGGTACCAGCCTGCTTGCATCGGCTGCTCCACCGGCGGCACCTCGATCGTCTGATCGGGGTTGATCCCCAGCGGAACGAGGCTGGACACGGCCTCGATCCGGGGGATCTCGATGCCCGCGGGCTCGGCATCCGCCTGCTGCTCGACGGCCGGTGGCGCCGGTGGCGCCGGAGTGCTGGTCCCGCAGCCCACGACGAGCAGCAGCGCGACCAGCACCCCGACGATGCCCCGGCACATCACGACAGCGGACCGCCGCCGGTCTCCGGTGCGCCCTTGGGCACGACCGCGACCTTGCCCGGGGTCTTCTCAACCACCGTGACCTTGGTGGATAGCGTCTCGCCGTCACACTTCACCGTGACGGTGTGCTTGCCCGGCTTGGCGTCCTTGCTGATCCGCGCGGGGGCCTTGATCCGCATCTCGTCCTCGATCACGGAGGCGGCCTTGGGCAGGCTGGTGAGTTCGGCACCCGTGATGGTGACCTCCTCGCCGCAGGACGAGCGATGCCACCACAGCGATACCCGCTGCCCGGCCGTGACCTTGCCGGGCAGCACCTTGAGCTCGCCCGGCTCCACCCGCACGTCGTTGTCCGGGCTGGTCAGGTGCACCGTGAGCCTGCGCTCGATTTTCTTGTCCCCGCAGGCGAAGACGACCGGGTAGACGCCCGACTTGATGTCCTTGCGGACCTGGGCGTGCCCGGCGAAGATCCGTCTGCCCTCGCCGTCACCGGTGGCCTTGAGCCGCAGCGGGTGCAGCGCGGGCGAGCCGATCACGGCCTCGACGAACGGGTCGGCGGTGCACCAGCCGTCGATGGGCACGGTGCCGCCCGGCGTGGCAACCACCGACTGACCGCCGAACCCCAGGTAGCCCTCCACCGGAGCCGCCTGGGCCAGCGGCGCCCCCGCGGTCAGTGCCGCCAGCACAAACCCGGTTCCGATCGCGACCGCACGATGTGACATCTTGCATCTCCCCCTCAGCCTGCCCCCGTTACGGCGGCTCAATCGACGTTCACCCCCCAAGACGACCAGGGAGACCAGCCGGTTGTCCCCGGCGGGCGGAAACCGCCAGGTTTGCGCAATCCGGGTGGATTCATCGAGGCCAGGGCAACCTGAGCGGATTTCGCTTCACCGCAAAGCTGTGATCCAGCCCGTCTCTCGCAGTATGGCATCGGCCACGTGTTTCGCCTGCGGTTCGGCGTTGACCTGGAAGTCTTCGACGGTCGCCAGAGTCAGGATTCGGTCGAGTTCCACCGCCCGCCGCAGGTGCCGGCGCAAGCCTTCATCGTCGGCGCCGTGACGGTGGACGAGCCGGTCGCGGATCACCGCGGAGGGGGCGGTCAGCCTGCACACGAGGAGGCCGATGCCGAGGGCCTGCGCGTAGCGCTGACGGTCGACTCGGCTTTCCACCACGCCCGCCAGCAGCAGGCGCCGGGCGCCCGCGGCGAGGTAGTTCGCCGCGACGCAGCGCAGGTTGCGCAATTCCAGGCTCAGGTTGAACGGATCGTCCGGCGGACTGGGAAGGCAGCGACTCAGCCAGTCGAGGTCGATCACCGCGTGTGGAACCCCGGTCGCGTCGAGGCGGTCACCCGCGGCCTCGGCGACGGCGGTCTTGCCCACCCCGACGGGCCGGTGATCAGCAGCGCCTGTGCACGGACCACGCCTTGATCATATCGTCTTTCACCCATTCGATGGAGGCCCACAGGGGTTGGCACTCGACGGGCGAGAGTGCTAAAACAGAAGTGAGGCCAAGCGCCGCAGACGTGGATTCATACGCGGGAATGTCATCGAAGGGAGGAGACCCGCGATGTTGATGCGTACTGATCCTTTCCGTGAGCTGGATCGACTTGCTCAGAACATGTTCAACGGCTCGGGCAGCTGGACGAAGCCGGTGGCGATGCCCATGGAGGCCTACCGGATCGGCGACGAGTTCGTGGTGCACTTCGACCTTCCCGGCGTTGACCCGGAGTCGGTGGATGTCGACATCGAACGCAACGTGCTCACCGTCAAGGCCGAGCGCAGGCGCCCCAGCTACGGCGAGAACAGCGAGATCCTGGTGTCCGAGCGCCCGACGGGCGCGTTCAGCCGTCAGCTGTTCCTCGGCGACAGCCTGGACACCGAGCGGATCGACGCGAGCTACGACGCCGGTGTGCTGACGCTGAAGATCCCGGTGGCGGAGGCCGCCAAGCCCCGCAAGATCGCCATCGCCAGCGGGTCCAATGGCCGCAAGGTGATCAACGCCTGACCCGCGGTGATTCACGATGTGCACGGCAAGCGATCCGGGGCTGTCGGCCGCGACCGTCGATGACGTCGACCGGGAGTTCTACGAGCTGATCTGCGCGGATGCCGACCTGCTCCGCCAGGAGTTCGAGTCGATCATCGCGGAGTCGTGGGACGAGCCCCCGACCCGCCCGCGGCCCGGTCCCGGTTCCCCGGGACCGCGGGGCAGGCCACCCTCCCCGGCCGTTCGACACCGACCTGCCCCGCAGGACCGCGGCGACGACCCCGGCTTGGCTCGACAGCGCTCGCCCCCGGTGCCGCGGACGCCGTCAGCACCAGCAGGAAGGTGGTGAGCATCCGACGCACTCGGCCGGGAGGGACAGCCCTCCCCCTTCGCGCCAGGGCCGTCACCGGTTTCCCCCGACCGGTGGCGGCCCTGCGCCGTCAGGCCCGGTCCAGCCGCGGGAAGGTCACCTCCCGCAGGATCAACAGCACCGCGGCCGCGATCGGGATCGCCACCAGCGCGCCGATCACGCCAAGCAGCACGGCGCCCAGTAGCACCGCGACCACGGTCACCAGGTCGGGCACCTTCAGCACCCGGCCGATGATCCTGGGCACCAGCACGTAGTCCTCCAGAAGCTGGTAGACGATGAAGAAGCCGATGGTGGCCAGCGCGACCGGCACCGACACGGTGAAGGCGACCAGCGAGACGATGACCGCCCCCAGGGTGGCGCCGACGACCGGGATGAGGTCCAACAGCGCGACCGTGACGGCCAGCAGCAACGCGTACGGTACGTCGAAGGCCACCAGCCAGAGGAAGGTGACGCTGCCCGCGATCAGCGAGATGATCAGGTTGCCCAGCACGTACCCGCCGACCTTGGCGAAGATCTCGTCCCCCAGCAGGATCACCCGAGGCCTCCGCGAATGCGGCACCAGCCGGTAGAGGCCCTGGCGGATGCGCGGCAGATCGGCGAGGAAGTACACGATCAGCACCAGCACGATCAGGAAGTCCCCAAGCGCACCCAGCACCGCCTGCCCCGCCCCCAGCGCGCCCGCCACCAAACCCTCGGAGCTGCCTTCGACCAACCGCAGCACCTGCTGGTCGACGTGGAACCGTTCGTTGAGCCTGCCCAACGTGGAATTGCTGTCCTGCAACTGCTTGAGGTAACCGGGAAGCTGATCGACAAAGGTGCCCGCCTCGTCGGTGATCACCGGAATGGCCGCGGCGAGAAACCCGCCCACCAACCCCAGCATGCCGACGAACACCGCCGTCACCGCGGCCCAACGCGGCAGTCGCCTGCCCACCAGCCAGGACACCGCGGGCTCCAGCCCGATCGCGATGAACCAGGCCAGTCCGATCAGGATCAGCATGTCCTGAGCCGTGATCACAACCTGGGCCAGCAGATACGTCGCGGCCACCCCGGTCGCGCCCAGCATGCCGATGAAGAACGGCGACCGGTGGTTCAGCGGCTTCCCCGGCTTGCCCAGCGGCCGCTGCGGGGTGCTGATCTCCGCCGCGACGGCCTCGGCCTCGGCGACCGGGCCCTCCTCTTCGCGGTGCGGCTGCCCCACCAGCTCGTGGTGCCCCGCCGCCGCGGACTTCTCGGAGTCGGACCCGCCCATGCCCTGCCCTTCGCCGCCGGAACGCCCCGACAACGGGGCGCGATCATCTTCTACCCGTTCGCGTCCGCCGCCACACCAGGGCCGTGATTGGACCGCCCGCCCGCGGGGAATCGTCAGTTCTGAACACTCCGGTTCGACCAGAGGGAGACACCGCCGTGGCCAAGGACCAGTACACCCGCCAGGACCCGCGCACCCAGTACCGCGGCCCGGAGGAGCAGGCCGCACAGAGCCAGCACACGCCCGGCGAGGACGACAGGATGGGCCCGAAGCCCGACCACGGCGAGGACACCTACCGCGGCAGCGGCAGGCTGGACGGCAGCGTCGCGGTGATCACCGGCGGCGACTCCGGCATCGGCCGCGCGGTGGCGCTGGCCTTCGCTCGCGAGGGCGCCGACGTGGTGATCTCCCACCTGGAAGAGGAACAGTTTGACGCCGACAGCACCCTGGAGCTGATCACTCAGGCAGGCCGCCGCGGGGTCGCTATCCCCGGCGACATCCGCTCCGAGGAGCACTGCCACACCATCATCGACCGGGCGGTCGCGGAGTTCGGCCGGGTCGACATCCTCGTCAACAACGCCGCCTACCAGATGGCGCAGGACAGCATCCTGGACATCACCACCGAGCAGCTGGACCGGGTGTTCAAGACCAACATCTACGCCATGTTCTGGCTCTGCCAAGCCGCCATCCCGCACATGACCCCGGGCGCCTGCATCATCAACAGCACCTCCATCCAGAACACCCAGCCCTCCCCCGAACTGATGGACTACGCCTCCACCAAGGCCGCGATCGTCAACTTCACCAAGGGCCTGTCCTCGGAACTGATCGACCGAGGCATCCGAGTCAACGCGGTCGCGCCCGGCCCGGTCTGGACCCCCCTGATCCCCGCCACCATGCCCGCCGAAAAGGTCGACTCCTTCGGCGCCCAAACCCCCATCGGCCGCGCCGCCCAACCCGCCGAACTGGCCCCCGCCTACGTCTTCCTCGCCTCCCAGGAATCCAGCTACATCACCGGAGAGGTAATCGCAGTAACAGGCGGCCAGTTCTTCTGAGCCTCGCCCGGCATGCCATGCCTTGGCACAGATCCTCAAGGCGATGGCACTCAGGCACAACGACATCGGCCCCGACGCGACCCAGAATCGGAGTGATGGAAGACGCCGATTCGTGATGAGGGGAGAACACATCATGCGCATGCGACGCGCGCTGGTAGGAGCGGTCTTGGGGGGCACGCTCGCCGTTGGGGGCACGGCTATGACGGCCCAGGCAGCCGAGGCGGCACCGTCGCCGACGGTCTCGGCCGGCGAGACGAACGTCGAGATCATGGCCAGCTGGCACTTCTACCGCGCCTACTGGTCCAAGGCGGCATGTATCACTGAGGGCGACGCTCTCGGCGGCACCTACAAGTGCGAGTACAAGCGGGGCAACGACGGCAGGATGAAGTGGTTCCTGTACCGCTGGTACTAGAGCAGGCAGGCGAAGTAGAGGTTTGCGCCCTGGCCCATCCGCGACACTGTTGGGATAGTGCGTCCGACGTCTACAAGCCGACGTAACACCTGTGGCAGCCGGGCCCGTACGGAGCGTTCGCCGACGCATCCATACGGGCCCTGCTGCACTTCGGAGTCGACCGCCCAGCGGGCTGCCCGCTCATGAAGCTGCTAGCGCCGAGTTTGGTCAGACCGCGCCGAGCTCATCCGTCTTGATCGCGTTCAGAAACACGTCGAAGGCGGTTGCGGGAACCGCGATGTAGCCGCCATCGCGGTGTTTGGTATCGCGAACAGCAGCGCAACCCGCTGTTCTTGCGACTTCGACACATTGTCCGTTGCCATCGCTGCGGCTGCTCCTGATCCACCGCGCTCGCGCGAACTCTTGGCTGATCATGTTCGCCCCTTCACGCGTATTCCTGAGCCAGCTGAAGCAGCAACCTCCTCGACGCTTCAGGGCCGAGTGCTGCCGCTGTCACATGGCCCCACAACCTGTTGTACGAGTCCACTGTCTCAGGCTCATCGAGGGGGCGGTCGTCAATGAACTACCACCCACTACCGGGTAGTGGTCTGCGGCCAAGGACCGGTAAGGGGTTAAGGCATGGGGAAGCACAGCCTGCCGCCCCAGCCGGACGAGCACCCGGATGTGGTCACGGTGGCCGAGTTGCTGGAGCGCGCCGTCCGGGAGGGTGGGTCGATTCGGCTCAACTGGCGGGCGGACGACCTCGACGCACAGGGCCTTGCGCCCGTGGATATGGAGCAGTGGCCGACCGGGGAGATACCGGTTCAGGAGCCTTAGATGAGCTTTACGTCGTCGAGCTTCCAGGTGTTGTCCTGGTGGCGCAGGGTGATTTGCATGCGGTTGCGGTCCTCGCGGGGTTGGGGGCTGTTGGAGTTGGTGACCGTCTGGTCTACGAAGAGGACGACGGTGGCCTGTTCGTCGTCGGCGGCGACCAGGCCTGCGGTGACGACCTTGCCCTTGGAGACGGCCTGATATTGGGTGATCAGCTTGCCGAGGTTGTCGCTGACTTCCTTGTACTGCTTGGCGAAGCCTTCGGTGGAGTTGGCGCTGACCTTGGTGAAGTTGGTGCCGATGTCGCGGTAGTCGTAGGTGGAGAGGTCCAGGCCGAATCGGGTAGCGGCTTCCACGGCCTCGGTGCGGCGTTGGTCGGCGACCCGGCTTTGGTAGACCTGCCAGCCGAGGAAGGCGATGCCCGCCAGCAGCAGCGCCACGACGGCGATGGCGAGCAGGCGCCGCGGCGCGCGGGGGAACCGTCGTCGGGGGATCGCGGGCGTTGCTTCAGGTTTCTCACTCGCTGCGGGCTCGGCGTCGGCTGGCGCGTTCGTCACCGGTTCGGTGTTGGCCTGCGCGTCCGGGGTTGGCTCGGTGTCGGCTGCCGCAGCCGGCTTGGGGGTGTCGTTCTCGTCCGGCTCCGGGGGGTCGGAGAGTTCGGTGTCGAGGCTGTTGACCGTCCGAGGCATCACTTCACTCCCTGCAGGTAGATCGAGTACCAGGACTTGCTGCCGAGGGTGGCGGACTGGCCGCCGGTGACGTTGACCGTTGCCCTGCTCCGCACCTCCCCCGTCTTGGGGTCGTGCAGGACGATCTCGGCTGGGCCGGGGTCGGCTTCGGCGGGTGGGCGGGGGGCGCCTGCGGCGTTGCGCATGGCTACGCCTGCGCGGAGGCCGCTGTCGCAGGCGGCGTTCAGGTTGGGGTCGCGGGAGGTGGTGTCGGTGGCGGGTCTGCGGGTTGTGTCGTAGGCGCAGGCCGGGCCGAGGGTGGTCACGAAGTCGATGCGCAGTTTGCCGTCGCGGACGGCGCCTGCCAGCTTGTTCAGGGAGCCGGGGAGTTCCTTGAGCGTTTCGCGCAGGGCCGGGGTGCGGACCGCGACGATCTGGGCGGTGGTCGTGGTGTTGGCCATGAGGAGGGCTATGTCGGGCTGGCTCTTCTCCAGCAGAGGGGTGAGCCGCTCGGTCAGTGTCGGGCCAGTGTCCAGAATGGAGCGCACGCTGTTGTCCTTGGCGCGTACTCGGTCGGTCAGGGCGCGGATGTTGGCGGAGACCTGGGGCAGCTTGTCGGTGTAGGTGAGCAGGCCGGGGTCCTGCGGGGCGCCTAAGAGCTTTTCGCCGTTGCGGGACAGGGCGGCGAGTCTTGGGGAGATCTCGCGCAGCATGGGGACCACGGCGGCGGAGTCGTCCACCAGGCGGCGGAGGTCTTCGCCGCTGGTGCCCAAGGCGGTGCCGAGTTCGTTGCTGATGGTGCGCAGGTCGGCGGGGTCGATGGTGTCCGACATGCGCATCAGGTGGGCCAGCACTGTTTCCATCGGCAGCGGTCTGGCGGACTGCTCGGCGGGGATTACCGCGCCCGCGGCGAGGTAAGGGCCCTGGTCGGTGTCCGGTTCGAGGTCCAGGTGCTGGAGTGCCAGCGGGGTGCGTTGGGTGACGACAGCTTTGGCGCTGGCCGGAATGGGGATGCCGTCGTCCAGCAGCATCCGGACGGTGACGCCGCTGCCGTCGGGGTGCAGCCGCACTTCTTCGACTCGGCCGACCTGTCTGCCGCGGTAGTTGACCTGCGCCTGGGAGCCCAGGCCGCCGCCGTCCGGCATTTCGGCGGTGATCTCGTAGCGGCCGGTGAACAGACTGGCGCCGACGACCTCGACGCCGATGAAGCCGGCGCAGGCCAGGCCGATCGCGGCTAGCAGGGCCAGGCGGATCGTCATGCGGTTGCGGTGGAGGAAGGGCTCCTGCTCCAGGTGTTTGCCGCTCATCGGGTGCCTCCCTCGAGCAGGCCGCCAACGCCGTTGGCCGCGGGTGGGGTGGTTCCGCCACTGACGAGCGGCAGCAGCTTTTTGAGGTCGACGGCGGCTTTGATGTTGAAGTAGTCGCCCGCGTTGTCGGTGCGCAGTGAGTCGGTCATCAGGCCGATGGAGTCCAGGGTGGCGCCGAGGCGGGAGTCGAAGTTCTGCATGCCGTCCAGAACCGGGCGCACGTTGCGGAGGATGTGGTCGATGTTGTCGCCGCCTGCGGTGACCGTCTTCGTTGTGGTCTCCGAGAGGCTTGTGACGTTGGTCAGCAGGCGGTGGAATTCCTGGCTTTGGCTGCGGAGGACGTCGACGGCGGGGCCGATTCTGGTGAAGGCGTCGGCCAGCGTCTGCTTGTCCTGCGCCATCGCGGCCGAGGTGCCGCCCAGGGCGTCGAGGGTGCGGGCGATGTCGCGTTTGTGGCTGTCCAGGGACACGGCGAGGGTGTTCATGCGGGCCAGCAGGTCGCGGACGTTTTGCTCACGGCCGCCTAGGGCGGTGTTGAGTTCGGTGACGATCGTCTGGATTTGGTCGAAGCCGTTGCCGCCGACCAGGCCACCGAGTGCGGCCAGTGTGGTCTCCACATCGGGGCCACGGGTGGTGGACTGCTGCTCGATGGTGTCGTCGGCACCCAGGCGCGGGCCGCCGGGGTCCTTGGCGGGTGGCTTCAGCGCCACGTACTCCTCGCCGAGGACGCTGGACATCTCCAGGCTGGCCGCGGTGCCACGGGGCAGCACGACGTCCTCGCCGATGTCCATCACGACCCTGGCCGTGAAGCCTGAGGTTTCCAGGTCCACCACGCGGCCGACCACGGCTTGGCCGATGCGCACCTGGCCGCCTTCGGGGAGGCCGTTGGCGTCGGGGAACACGGCGGTCAGGCGGTAACTCGGGCCGGAGAGGACTTCGCCGACAGGGAGGTTCTGCAGGCGCAGCGCTCCGCAGCCGGTGGTGGACAGGGCCGCGGCGAGCAGCACGGCGAGTGCGGGTACGCGCTTCACTTTCCTCCTCCGAGGACGGCGTCGAGCGGGTTGGGCGACGGGGATGGCAGCGCGATGGCGAAGGCGTTGCACAGCGGCACCGGTAGCTGCCCGCACAGCTTTCTGGTGGTGTCGAACTGGGTGATCTGGGTGCTCGGACTGAACCGCAGGCGCAGCGCCCCGTCCTCAGAGATGGATCGCTGTTGGTTTTGCGCCAGCAGGGGCAGGGTGTTCAGGATTTCCTTGAGCTGCTCCTGCTTGGCGGTCAAGGTGGTGGTTGTTTTGGCGAGGTTCGCCAGGTCCACGCCGAGGGCGTCGCCGTGTTTGTTCACCAGAGCGGTCACCTCGGCCAGCACGGTGGCCAGGTTTTCGATGGTCACGCCGATGGTCTGTTGCTCGACACGGAGGTCGGCGGCGCCCCGGTTGATGCCGTCGGCCAGCGAGTTCACCGTGGAGCGGTTCTTGGTGAGCGTGGCGACCAGGGTGTCGAGGTCGCCGACGAGTTTGGTGATGTCCTGTGCCGAGCCTGCGGTGACCTGGCTGACCTGGCCGAGGCCTTGGATGGTGTCGCGGATCTTCGCGCCGTTGCCGTTGAGTTGCGCGGCGGTGTCTTTCAGAGCGGTGCCCAGGGTGCCGTCGGCGCCGAACTTCCCGTCCGGGCCGAGTTCGCGCAGCACCTCGTCCACCGAGGACATCAGGCGGTCCCATTTCATCGGTGAGTGGGTCCGCTCGACGGGGATGGTGCCGGTGAGTTCTGGGTCGCCCGGGCGGTAGGCGGGGCCGAGTTCGATGAAGTAGTCGCTGATCAGCTCGGGGCTCATCACCCACGCCTGGGCATTCGCGGGCACCTTGGTGTCGGCGGGCATCCGCATGGTCACCCTGACGACCTTGCCTGCGGGGGTCACGTCGGTGACGGTGCCGACGGGAACGCCCAGGATGCTGACGCGGATGCCGGGGAAGACGTTGTCGGCGCCCGCGAACTCGGCGGTGACCGTGCGGTAGCCGGTCGGCCAGAACGCGGCGAAGGAGAGCACGCCGAGCAGTGCGACCAGCAGCAGCGCCCCGCCTCTTCGGATCGTCATGAGCACCCCTTGATCAGGCCGGCCTGGCAGAGCATGTTGTCGGAGATCAACGCCGTTGGCGCGGAGCCGTCGGCCCACGGGCCGTTGCCGCTGACGTTCGTCATCAGGCGGGAGAACGGGGCTAGCTGGGTGAGGGTGTCGCCGAGTTGGCCGTCGCTGCGCTGGAGCGTGGCGGTGAGCGAGTGCAGCTTGTCCAGCAGCGGGTTGATCGTCTCGGTGTTGGCCTTGAACAGGGTCCTGACCTGTGTGGACAGTCCGGAAAGCTGGGTGAGCAGGGTGCGGATGACCTCGCGGCGGTCGTTGAGCATGCGCACCACCAGGTCGGCGTCGCCGAGCAGCGCGACGAGGGTGTCCTGTTGGTCGACCAGCGCCGAGGTCACCTGCTGAGTGCCATGCAGCAGGCCTTTGAGCTGTTCGGAGCGTTCACCGAGGGCGGTGGAGACCGCGGCCAGGCCGGTCAGGGTCTGCCCGGTCAGATCGGGGTCGGGCAGGTTCTGGTGCAGGGTGGCGATCATGGCGCGGAGCGCGTCGATGTCCAGTTCGGCCTGGCCCTGGTCGGTGGCGGCGCGGGCGAGGTCGTCGAGGGTGAACGGCACCGAGGTGCGGGCCAGTGGGATCGTCGCACCGCCGCGCATCATGACGCTGCCCGCGGGTTTCACGTCCAGGTAGCGCTTGCCCAAGACGGTCTGCACCTTCACGCCTGCCCTGGACTCGTCGCCCAACTCGCGGTCGGTGTCCAGGCGGAAGTGCACCAGGACGCGGTCGCCCGCAAGCTCGACCTTGGTGACGCGGCCGGAGCGGACGCCCGCTAGGTAGACCTGGTCGTCGGTCTGGAGGCCGGAGGCGTTGGCGAACTCGGCTCGGTAGGTGTTGGTGCCGGTGTAGAAGACCAGTTGGGGCAGCACCACGGCCATCGCCAGGAACACGGTGAACACCGCCAGCCCGGCCAAGCCCATCCGGAAGACGTCCCGCTCCTGGAAGGTGCGTTTGCGGTCCAGTAGGGAGCTCATCGGCACACCTCCGACTGGGCTTTGCCGCCGGGGGTGAGGGTGCGGCCGCTGGGGGTGGTGATGGTGAGGTTGCAGATGTAGATGTTCATCCACGATCCGTAGTCGATCTTGCGGTTGACGCCGCGGAGGAGCTCGGGGAGGTCGCGCAGGCCCTTTTCGATCTTGTCCTGGTTGGCGAGCAGTGCGGCGGTGGTGGTGTCGAGGCCGCGGAGGTCGGCGTCGACCTGGGGGCGGATGCGGCCGAGCAGGCCGTTGAGTTCGGTGGTGAGCTTGCTGGTGCTGTCGATCGCGGTGCCGATCTGCTCGCGCTGGTCGGCCGCGCTCCTTGTCAGCGCCTCCAGGCCGGTGACCAGTTGTTTGAGGTCCTCGCGGTATTCGGCGGTGGTGCCGACGACGGTGTTGAGGTTCGCGACCAGGTCGCCAATCACCTTGTCCTTGCCGCCCAGGGTGGTGGTCAGCGAGGCGACGTGGGTCATCAGCGACTGGATGGTGCCGCCCTCGCCTTGGAACACGGCGACGATGCGGCCTGCCAACTGGTTGACCTGGCCGCGGTCGATCGAGTTGAACAGCGGCTTGAAGCCGTTGAGCAGGTCGGTGAGGTCCAGTGCGGGTCTGGTGCGGGACAGCGGGATCGTGGCGCCCTCGGGCAGCGGGCCCTCGGTGTCCTCGCGGGGTGCGGTGATGGCGATGTAGCGCGCGCCGAGCATGTCGGCGTAACGCACCGCGGCGCCCGCTCTGGCCGGAATCCGCTGGCCTGCGTCGATCTCGAATTCCACCGTCGGGTGGCTGCCGGTCAGCGCCACCTCGGTGACGCGGCCGACCCTGATCCCGGCGATGCGCACGTCGCTGCCTTCGCCGAGGCCCATCACATCGGTGAATTCCGCCCGGTAGTCCCGTGTGGACGGGGCGACCGGCTGGCTCAGGGTCTGCCAGACGATCAGGCCGGACAGCGCGGAGACGAGGGTGAAGACGGTGAGCTTGAGCAGTGTCGCGGTGGGCAGTGGCCTGCGGTCGCCTCTCATCGGGTCACCACCTGGGAGCCGCGGGCCAGCGGGCCGAGCACGGTGCCGAGCAGACCCGCGGTCTTGCGCCGCGGGTCGCCGGTGCCTGGGGTCATCCGGTCGCCGATGGTGCCAAGGGCGGCCTGTTCCTGGGCGCTGCCCACCGGTCCGCTGGTGCCGCCGGTGGGCACCACCTGGTCGTATTTGGCGCCGCCTGGGCAGTCCGGGCCCGCCGCGCCTTCGTAGCGGGGGCAGTCCTGGCTGCCGTAGGGCGCGGTCTTCTTGATGGTGAACTTGGTGTCGGCGTTGCTGGCCTGCTCCAGGTTGCCGAGGAAGACACCCCAGCTCCCAAGCCAGTTGCCCAGCGCGTCGACCATGGCGGGCACCTGCTTTGGCTGTTCGGCCAGCGCCGCGGTGAGGGGATCGGCGTAGCCGACCAGGTGGATCATCCGATCGGCGTTGTCCTTGGCCAGCGCGTTGCCGATGCCGGTCAGACCGACGCCGCCCGCGAAGAGCCGCACGACGTTCTCCTTCCTCTCCGCCACCGTGCCCGACAGTTCGGCGGCGTTGCCCAGGGTCTGGACCAGGTCGGGCGCGGATTTGGCCAGCCGCTCGGTCAGCGTCGCCGTCGGACCCAGGAGGTCCACGGTGGACTCGACTTTGGGCTGCCAGAACCGGCCGAGGCGGTCGAGTTCGTCGATGGTGGTGCCGAGCTTTTCGCCGTTGCCTCGCAAGGCCTTGGCCAGTGCGGTCAGCGCGGCGGTGAGCTGTCCCGGCTCGATGGCCGCGACGATGCCCGCCAGCCTGTTGAACGCGTCGTAGAACTGCACGGTCTTGGTCGAGGTGTCGGCGAGCAGCACCGCGCCGGAGCCGAGGCGTCCGCCCTCGGCGGTGGTGTCGCCGACGAGGTCGATGTAGGTGTCGCCGAACAGGGTGCGCGGCATGATGCGGGTCTTGACGTCCCGGCCGATCGCGCCCGCGTGGGTGTCCTTGATGGACATGGTGACCCGGCTGGTGTGCGGATTCGGGTCGACCTTGATGACGGTGCCGACGGCGACGCCCTTGTACTGCACCACCGACAGCGGTTTCACCGGGCCCGCCGCGGACGGCAGGACGGTGGTGACCGTGGGGTCGGTGAGCAGGGACAGCCCGCGGATACCGACGACCGCGAGGCCGACGGCCAGCAGCAGGGCGGCAGCGATGACGCCGCGTCTGCGCAGCACGCGGTGCGGCAGCGCGCCCTCGGTGAGCGCCTCGTGCGGCATCATGATGCCCCCATTCCCGGGACCTGCTGGTCCACTCCCCAAAACAGCAGCGTGAGCACCATGTCGGCGACCATGATCGCGACGAGGCTGGTGCGCAGCGCCCGTCCCGCCGCGCGGCCGACGCCTGCGGGGCCGCCGCCCGCGTGGAAGCCGTAGTAGCAGTGCACCAAGGTGATGATCACCGCCAGGACCAGTGCCTTGACCAGCGAGTAGACGATGTCGATGCCGGGCAGGAAGAGGTGGAAGTAGTAGTCGTAGGTGCCCGCCGACTGCCCGTTGAGGGTCACCACAACGAACTTGGTGGACACGAACGAGGCGAACAGCCCCACCAGGTACAGCGGGATGACCGCGAGCAGCGCGGCGAGGATGCGGGTGGTGACCAGGAACGGCAGCGATGGCACCGCCATCGTCTCCAGCGCGTCGATCTCGTCGCCGATGCGCATGGCGCCGAGTTGGGCGGTGAAGCCGGTGCCGACCTTGGCGGCCAGCGCCACGCTCGCCACGATCGGCGCCAGTTCCCTGGTGTTGGCCAGCGAGGACACCACACCGGAGATGGGTGAGAGGCTGACCAGGTCCAAGCCCCGAAAGCCCTCCAGTCCGATCTGTGAGCCGGAGGCGAAGGACAGGGCGAAGACCACGCCGACGGTGCCGCCCAGCGAGATCAGCGCGGCGCTGCCGAAGCCGATCTCGTTGACCAGCTTGACGACCTCTTTCCAGTAGGAGCGCAACGTGTGCGGGATGGAGGCGAGCGCGCGGGCGTAGAAGGTGGCCTGCGCGCCGATCTCGGCGACGGCCCGCGAGAGGGTGGAGGGGTTGTTGGTGTGCGCCATGTCAGTACGTTCCCTGCGCCGGGCTGAACAGTTCGTATAGCTGGCTGATCCCCACGTTGGCGGCGAAGACCAGGACGAAGGAGAGGACGACGGCCTCGTTGACGGCCTGGCCGACGCCGCCGGGTCCGCCCTTGGCGGTGAGTCCGCGGTGGCAGGCCACGATCGCGGCCAGCAGCCCGAAGGTGCCCGCTTTGATCTCGGAGACGGCGAAGTCGGCCGAGCGGGCGAAGCGCGTCATGGTTTCCAGGAACGCGCCCGCGGTCACGTCGAAGAAGCCGACCTGGAAGACGAAGCTGACCCCGATGCCGACGACCATCACCAGCGCGTCCAGCAGCAGCGTGACCGCGACGGCGGCGAACACCCTGGGCAGCACCAGTCGCTCGATCGGGGAGATGCCCATGACCTGGAGGGCGTCGGTTTCCTCGCGGATCTTGCGGGCGCCGAGGTCGGCGCACATCGCCGAGCCGCCGACGCCTGCGATCATCAACGCGCACACCATGGGCGCGGCCTGCCCGACGACGACCAGCGCGGTGATCGCGCCGCCGTATGCCTGCGCGCCAAGCTGGGTCATCGGGGCGCCGATGCCTACCGACACCACCACGCCGAGCGGCACCATGACCAGCAGCGCGGGCAGCGTGGTCACGCTCGCCAGGAACCAGGTCTGCTCGACCGCGTCCCGCACGTCGACCCGGCGCCGGAGCACGGCCCGGACCAGTTCGAAGAGGGTGTCCAGGGTGAACGCCCACAGCTGCCCGACCGGTGCCACCGCGGGCGACACCGTCGTGCGAATACTCGAAGTGCGCATTGCTCTCCCGCAGGCATTCCGCTTGGTCGTCGGGACGACGACGTGACGGTCACCACCGGAAACGAGCCCCGGTGGCGGCGGGTTACCTGCGAGTCGCGGGCGCTGGTGTGATTATGTCGATGTGAAAACGGGCGTAACCAAACTGGCCTGTACCGAGTTGTCGCGTCCGGAACCGGTGGCCGGATTGTGCGCGAAATTATTCCAGGTGCAGCTCTTCGTAGGCGATGACCAGCTTCTCGGTGAGCACCGCGGTGTCCCTCGCCCTGAGCGTTGCGACCTCCAGGCTCTTCGGCCACGCGTTCACCAGCCGGTATCGCTTGAGCGGGCTGCCGTCGGACTCGTAGATGGTGATCGCACCACCCTTGCGTCCGATTTCCAGCTTTCCGGCGAAGGCTTCCTTGACCCATTTCTCGAAGCTGGTGTCCTGGGTGAGCGAGCGGGTCACGGTGACCTCACCCGCTTTGGGCCTGCCGGGCAGCTTCTTCACCACGTAGGTGCCGTCCGCATTGGCCTGCTTGACCTCGATGACGTCGTGTTCCACTTTCAGGCCGGTGATCTCGGTGATGCCCGCGATGGGCACACCGTCGATCTCGAGGCCGATACGGTATTCGCTCAACTGGTCCCCCCTTGTCGCCGAAACGCGCCCCAGCCAGATAAGCACACCGAGGTCACGAATGTGAGCGGGAACCGCGCCTGTCAGCTTTCGGTAATTTTTGGCGGTTCGAGGCAACTCTTGGGGGGTTTCCCACGTTCTGATTAGGACGGCGTGGGGACGCCGTCGCTCCGGGGGAGCCATTTCAGGGGGAGTTCGTTTCATGGCGATAACGCACGTAAGAATCCATCCGGCGATCGGTATCGCCCGTATGGGCAACAGCCCGGACCAGTTTTTCGTCGGCCCCGAAACGGCGGATGAGCCCGCAGCGCCCAACGGCGGCTACAAGGACGGGCAGGGCCGGATCAAAAGGCAGGCGGCACGTTTCCGGGTCTTCGCCTACCACGATGACGGCACCGCGCCCACCGAGCTCACCGAGGCAGGCGCCGACATCACCTGGCGGGTTCAGCTGGGCAACCGGAAGGCGTGGGTGGTCAACGACGAGCTCACCCCGGAGGAGCGGGAGCGGCTGGTCATCCAGACCCCCAAGGCCGCCTTGAGCGGAACCGGGGCGCGGGTGGTCCTCAACGGCGACATCCAGTTCCCTAACAGCAACCGGGTGCAGGTCAAGCTGGGCGAGGCGCGGACAGAGGCCAGCGGCAGGCTGCTGGTGCTCGGGGGCCACGGTCGCTCGGAGTCGCCCACCGGGCAGCCGCTGACGGGTCTGCACAGCCGTGGCTGGTTCGACGACAGCTCCGACGGTTCGATCGAGGCCACCGTGCGGGTCAACGGCCGGGACTACGAGGCCGCGCCCGCGTGGGTGGTGACCGGTCCGCCCAAGTTCGCGCCGCCGGTGCCGCCCGCCATGCCGCTGTACGAGACGCTGCGCGCCTATTACATCGCCAGCGGCGCATTCGGCCAGCGGGTGCCGGACCCGACCGAGTTCCGCAGGCACGTGCTGCCGATCCTGGCCTCGGGCACCGAGGCACGGGGCGTCCACCGCGGCGCCGGGTCGGCGCACCACACGATCGACCCGTCGCTGTACCCGCTGAGCCCCGAAGCCCGCACCGCGGTGTACGACAAGCTGCGTAGGCAGGGCGGCACCATGCCGCCCATCGCGGGCGACCTCACCGACGCCCAGTACGAGATGATGAAGCGCTGGCGGGACGGCCAGTTCATCGACGACTGGGCGGGCGGTCCGGTTCCCCTGCCGTTGACGCCCGCGGAACTCGACCGAGGGCCGCTGAGCCACAGCATCGGCGCCTCGCTGTCACCGGGCATCGAGGTCGGCAGGTTCGTGGAGTCGGCGATCCAGATCTGGCAGGAGGCGTACCGGTTCAACATCGCGCAGGTGCGGCCGGGCGATGTCACGGGCCACAGCTATGAGTCTGGCGTCCTGTCCTTGCCGTGGCAGGCCGACTTCTACGCCTGCGGCGAGTACTGGTGGCCATCGCACCGACCCGGCCAGACGATTCCGGTGGGCACCGGCACCTACCGGGAGTGGATGGCAGGCATCAACACCATGGAGCAGATGGTCACGCAGTGGCACACCCGTGGCTTCGTGGTGCGCCGGGGCCGGGACCTGGTGGAGGTCGGCCGCCGCAACGTTCCGTTCGCGGTGCCCGAGCCGGTGCTGGCCGCGGCGGGCGTCGGGGCCGGGGACACGGAGTCCAGGTCGTTCCTGGAGATGTTCACCGACATCGCCAACGCCGATGTGGTCACCACCGCGGGCAGCACGGTGGCGGCGGGCCGGCAGGACTCCATCCCGTTCCAGCTGTCCGACGCCGACCACGCCTTCGACGCCGTGCTGGCCTCGCCGGAGGCCGGCAGGCTCGACTTCCGGCTGATCAGCCCGCTGGGCCACGAGATCACGCCCGAAGTGGTCCGGGATGGCGTGACGCAGTTGGCGCACGAGCAGGTGCGGTACTACCGCGTGCGGCTTCCCGTGGACCTGGTGCCGCACCGTGTCTCGCACTACGGGCAGTGGCGGCTGCAGGTGCGGCTGGCCGATGACGGGCAGCCGGTGGCCTACCGCGTGCAGGTGCACTGCTGGTCGGAGATCTCGCTGCGCGCCACCACCGCGGGCGACGGCGGCCTGGAGGTGACCGTGGTGCACGGCGGCGACCTGCGCGGCGAGAACCTCGTGGAGCAGTTGGGCGACGGCCTGGTGCGGGTGGTCGCGCACGGCGTGAGCACCGGTGGGGTGCCGTTCCAGCGGGAGTTCACCCACCACGTCGGCAGCGCCGTGCCCGCCAACGGCAGGGCCGCGATCGGGGTCGGCAGGCTGATCGGTTCGGGGCATGCGGCCTGATCCGGAGGTAGTGGTGGTCGGTGGCGGTCCCGCGGGGGCCGCCACCGCCCTGGCCGCCGCCGGTCGGGGTCACCGCGTCACGCTCGTCATCGGCAGCACCCGCAGGCCGCAGGAGCACGGGGAGGTGCTCAAGGCCGAGGCGGGCATCGCGTTGCGGCGCCTGGGGGTCTGGTCCGAGTTCACCGCCCTCGGCCTGCCCCGCAACGACGCCGTGCTCTCGGCGTGGGGGTCGGCGGAGGTGGTGGAGAACCCGAGCGTGGCCAACCCGTTCGGCGGCGGTTGGCGCATCGACCGCGTGCGGTTCGACGCGATGCTGCTGGACCGGGCGCGGGCCGCGGGCGTGGCCTTCGCCCACGGCGCGGTGACCGAAGCCCGCGCCGAGGAGGGCGGCTGGCTGGTGCGGCTGCACACCGGTGAGGACCTGCGCGGCAGGCTGCTGGTGGACGCCACCGGCAGGCGGGCGCTGCTGGCCCGCAAGCTGGGCACCCGGACCCCGACCGACCGGCTGACCGCCGTGCTCCGCCGGTACCGCCGACCGGGGCCGCTGCCGGGCGCGCTCACCGTGGAGTCCACACCGGACGGCTGGTGGTACACGGTGCCCGCGCCGCGGGACGAGGTCGTCGTCGTGCAGATGACCGACGCGGATCTGTGGCGTTCCTCCGCCGCCGAGTGGTCTGACCGCTTGTCCGCCACCGTGCTCGCAGCGCCGCGTTGCGCTGAGGCCCTGCACCCGCCGGTGGTGCGTTCGGCGGTGGGCGCGCGGTCGACGATCGGGCTGCCGGGAACGCTGTCGGTGGGCGACGCCTGCGTGTCCATGGACCCGCTCAGCTCCGACGGCCTGTGCTTCGCCCTGGTCTCGGCCTGCGAGGCGGCGTCGGTGATGGGCGAGATGGTGGAGGGGGATGACACCGCCCGCCAGGCCTACGAGGAGGGCGCCGACCAGGTCCACCAATCGCATCTGGCCCGCCGGGCCGAGGTCTACGCCGCCGAGCCGAGATGGACCGACCACCCGTTCTGGCACCGTCGGAATTGACAAGCGTTGGCCACCAGGCAGTTCGGTGTTCTGGTGGCTCAATGCCCCCCAAGAGCGGCGCGAAGCACCGTGGCCAGATGGGTGGCGGTGCGGTTGGTGCCCTGGGCGACCTGGGTGCGGCAGGAGAAGCCGTCGGCCAGGATGAGGTCGTCCTCGGCGGCGGCCCGCACCGTGGGGTAGAGCGCTCGTTCGGCGCAGGCCTGGGACACCTCCCAGTGGCCGCGTTCGAAGCCGAAGTTGCCTGCCAGCCCGCAGCAGCCGGTGACCACCACCGGGCGCACGCCGAGCTTCCGCAGCACCGTGAGATCGGCGTCGTAGGAGCCCTTGGCCTCTTGGTGGCAGTGCACTTGCGCCACCGCGCCGCGGTCCACGCCGCGGAAGGGCCAGGGGCCGTCGTGCGCGGCGATGAACTCGGCGAAGGTGGTCATCCGGTCGGCGAGCGCGCAGGCTCGGCGGTCGCCGGGCAGCAACTCGGTCGCCTCGTGCCGTAGCGACACCGCGCAGGACGGCTCCAAGCCGATAACGGGGTGGCCGGCGGCCAACAGCGGTTCCAGGATGTCCAGGGAGCGACGTAGCACCCGTCGGGCGCGGTCGAGCTGCCCGGTGGAGTGCCAGGTCAGTCCACAGCAGACGTTCCCGGCCGGCAGCAGCACCTGGTATCCCAACGCCTCCAGCACCGCCACCGCGGCCTGGCCCACCTCGGGTTGGAGGTGGTTGGTGAAGGTGTCCGGCCACAGCACGACCAGTGTGCCGTCGGTCGCCGGTCTCGTCCTGGCCCAGCGGGTCAGTGGGCGCCGCGCGAACCGGGGCAGGTCGCGGCGGGGTTCGATTCCGCCGAGGCGTTTGGCCAGCGCCGCCAGCGGGGGCCAGGACAGCGCCGTGTTGACCAGCCGAGGCGCCCGGGCGGCCAGCCGGGACCAGACGGGGAGCCAGCCCATCGAGTAGTGCGCCATCGGCCGCGCCCGCCCGGCGTAGTGGTGGTGCAGGAACTCCGCCTTGTAGGTGGCCATGTCCACATTGACCGGACACTCGCTCGCGCAGGCCTTGCAGGACAGGCATAGGTCCAGCGCCTCCAACGCCTCGGTCGAGCGCCAACCGTCCTGAATGGACTCGCCGCGGAGCATTTCGGCGAGCACGCGGGCCCGGCCGCGGGTGGAGTGCACCTCGTCGCGGGTCGCCATGAACGAGGGGCACATGCTGCCGGTGAACGAGCGGCAGGCGCCCACCCCGACGCAGCGGTTGACGGCGGAGGCGAACAACCCGCCGTCGCGGCTCAAGGCCTGCACGGGTTCGAGTTCGAACCGCGCGTGTCCCGGCCCGGGGCGCACGGCGGCGTCCAGCGGGGCGGGGTCGACGAGCACACCGGGGTTGAGCAGGCCACGCGGGTCGAAGAGGTGCTTGAACGCGGCGAAGGACGCCAGCGCCGCGGGTGAGTACATGGCGCCGAGCAGTTCTGAGCGGGCCCGGCCGTCGCCGTGCTCACCGGACACCGAGCCACCGTGGCGGGCGACGGTTTCGGCGGCGGCGGTGAGGAACGAGCGGTACCGGTCGAGCCCGTGCCGGGTGCCCAGTTCGAAGTCGATGCGCAGGTGGATGCAGCCCTCGCCGTAGTGCCCGAATGGGGTGCCGCGCAGCCCGTGCTCGGTGAGCAGGCGATACAGGTCACGCAAGTAGCCCGCGAGGTGCTCGGGCGGCACGGCGGAATCCTCCCAGCCGGGCCAGGCCTCTCCCCCGTCGGCAAGGCGGGTCACGGTGCCCGCCGCGGCCTCCCGGATCCGCCACAGCGCCCGCATCCTGGCCGGATCGGTCACCACGACCGCGCTCTCCCCGCGGCTCGCCAATTCCTTGGCGCGGTCCACCGCCTCGGCGAGGGTGGCGCCCGCCAGTTCGCAGTACAACCAGGCCCGGCCCGGCGGAAGCTCGCTGCCCGCGTGCTGTCTGCCGGGCCTGGCGCGCAACGCGGCGATGAGGTCCTCGCCCATGCCCTCCACGGTCTGCGCGCCCGCCGTGGCCAGCAGCGGACCGACGGTCGCCGCGGCGTACACGTCGGAGAACCCCAGCACGAGCAGGCAGCGCGCCGCGGGCACCGGGACCAGCCGGACGGTGGCCTCGGTGATCACCCCGCAGGTGCCCTCGGTCCCGACCAGCGCGCGGGTCACCGCGAAGCCGTTCTCGGGCAGCAGGTTGTGCAGCGCGTAGCCCGAGACCTGCCGCCCGAAGCGGCCCAACTCGGTGCGCAGCACTGCCAGGTTCGCATCCCGCAGCCGCAGCAGCCCGGCGTCGATGGCGGCGTCCCCACTGGTGGCGGCGACAACGTCGAGTTCGCGGCCGTCGGCGAGCAGCATCCGCAGCCCGAGCACGTTGTCGGCGGTGGTCCCCCACGCCACCGAATGCGGGCCGCAGGCGTTGTTGCCGATCATGCCGCCCAGCGTGCAGCGCGAATGGGTGGAAGGGTCCGGCCCGAAGGTCAGCCCGAACCGCCCGGCCGCCGCTCGCAGGTCGTCCAGGACGACGCCCGGCTGCACCACGGCGGTGCCCGCTTCGGAGATGTCCAGGATGCGGTCGAGGTGCCGGGAGAAGTCGACCACCACGCCCGGTCCCATGGCGTTGCCCGCGACGGAGGTACCGCCGCCGCGGGCGGTGATCGGCACGCCGGTCTCGGCGGCGACCGCCACCACCGCGGCGACCTCCTCGGCCGAGCGCGGCTCGACCACGGCGGCAGGCACGTGGCGGTAGACCGAGGCGTCGGAGGCGTAGGCGGCGCGGGTGGTCAGGTCCGTGCGCACGCTGTCGGGCAGCCGCGCCCGGAGTGCCTTCCGCACCTCCTCGCCGACCGTCATGGAACTCCTTGACATCGCGAACCCGCGGGCACCTGGCGATCCTATGATCGAACTGCCCGACGGGACTAGCGGGGCCAAGGTGCCCGGCTGGTGTGCACATCGCGGGCACGCAGCTGGTCGGTGAAGGGCGAGATGGTGGCCCACACCGTTTTCCCGCCCTGGTCGGCGGGCCAGTAGCCCCAACTGCTGGTGACGAGCGCGATGAGGTCGAGGCCGCCGCCGGGCCTGTGCCGGGGCGGGGTGGGATCGGCGTCCCACACCGAGATGGTCAGCTTGGTCCGCCACTGCCCGACTCTGATTCGGCACGGCGAGCAGGTGTGGGTGAGCACGTTGGCGACCAGTTCGGTGAGGACGAACATCGCCTGATCGGCGAACTCGGACAGCGACCACCTGCGGCACAGCGTGGTGATGAAGGCCTCCGCCGCCGCCAGACTGGCGGGCGTGTGCGGCAGCACGGTGCGGCAGTGCCGAGGCTGGCGGCCCGCGATGTTGCCGAAGGCCTCGGAGACGGTGGGATAGACCGCGATGAAGCGGCTGAGTTCGATCCGGTGGGTCGCGCCAAGCAGGGCGGCGGGCGGCCCGGCCACCAGGAAGGGCACCTCGGGCGCTCGGGCGGCGATGTCCTGCGCCACCAGCAGGACCGACAGCGGCGCATCCGGCGTCATCCGGACCCCGGACAGGTCCACCACCACCGCCAGCGGGGTGGCCGCGACCTGACGTCGGACGCAGGCGAGCAAAGCCGCGGCCAAGGCTCGATCGAACTCACCCCGCAGAGCGACGACCACTGCCCCACAGTATTCACTCAGTGTGATGTCGTCCTTCGTCGACACGAATCCTTCTCTCACCGGCCTGGACAATCAGTCGCGCGGAACCAGGTTTTCCCATGGCTCGCCATTTCTTGATCTCCGCGCATTCGGTTGCGCATTCCGCGTGAACACCGGTCACCGCATCGCTCAACGCGGAGAACACCTCGACTCGGCGTCCCACCTTCGCCAGCATCTGCTGGACCCGGCTCGGCGTGTAGACCAGCCGCAGGCTGCCGCCGACCGTGGTGATCTTGCCCGCCAGCACCAGCAGCAGAGCCAACCCGGCCTGCGACAGGTACGTCAGACCGGTCAGATCCAGCACCAGTGGCCCGCCGGAATCCCAGTGCAAGCGGAGGAAATCACGCAGCAGCGGAGCGGTGGACAGGTCGAGTTCCCCCGCCAGGGTCACCACCGACATTCCGCCGTGGCGTTCGGCGGAGAGTTCCAGCGGACTCGGACCCAGCCGGTCGAGATCACCCGGCTCACTCGGCGGTTCGACAGTGTCCCACCAGTCGGAATGTGCCTGCTCTTTCATTTTCGGCAATCCTCGATCATTCTGTTGGAAGGGATACGAGAATCGTGCCGGAAAAGCTCAAATCGAGGCTATCCCGAAAGAAAACGCGGGAAACCCGGACCACACGAAGAGACGAACCCGTTAGAAACGGGCCAGGAGATCGGTTCTCCTGGCCCGCCGCACCTCATCGGGGTATGACGCGTGCCGTGGTCAGCCCCCGGTGTGGTCGAACAGCGGGGCGTTCACACAGTTGCTCGTCTCCGGGCTGAGCACATCCAGGATGAGCAGGAGCACGACGACATCGTTGCCGCACGCCTGGACGTTGACGGCGTTGACGTTGTTGTCGTCGACCGCGTTGACGCCGTTGTTGTCGTGGGAATCGGCCATGGCCGCGGGGGCCGCGAGCATCAGACCGGCCGTCATGGCGGCGAGGAAGCCTGCCTTCTTCACGGTGTTCTCTCCTAGTGGTGCCGCGGGGTTGCCGTGCTTCCCGAAGGGGACGACGAGACCCCGCGGTGGTCGGGATTTATGGCCGGACAACCGCGTTCCCGTTCGATACCGGCAGGCTCGACGCCAACGCCGCAGGCACGTCTGCCCAGGCCCTCATGATCGAGATCGGCGCGGCGCACACTTGGCTTGAGTCGCCCGATCAGGGCGGAGTCATGGCCGGGGGTCAGCCGGGTCGGGTGCGGAAGGGCTTCTCCTGTCATGCCGACATGATCCTCACCCACCCGATCGCGTGGTCGGGTGCCCTAAATTGGGTGGGTGTCCCGAAGCTTCCAGATCGTGATCGACTGCCAGGACCCGGACCGGATGGCCGCGTTTTGGGCGGAGGCCCTCGGCTATCTCGTCGAGTCGCCGCCCGCTGATCACTCCACCTGGGTGGATTATCAAGTGGCGCAGGGCTATCCGGCGGCGGAGCGGGTGGGCTTCGCGGCCGTGCGTGATCCGGCGGGGCACGGGCGACTGTGCTTTCTCGGGGTGCCGGAACGCAAGCAGGCCAAGAACCGCCTGCACCTGGACATCGACGCCGCGGACCCCGGTGAACCGCGGGCGACGAGGGCCGAGCGGGTGGACGCCCTGGTGTCCAGGCTGGGTGCGCTCGGCGCGACGGTGTTGCGGACCGGCCGCGAGCGCGGGCAGTACTTCGTGACGCTGGCCGATGTGGAGGGCAACGAGTTCTGTGTCCACTGAGGACTCCACGCTGGCAAGGGCGGTGCGCCGGGCGGCGTGGCGGCTGCTGCCCTTCATGACACTGCTGTTCATCATCAACTACCTCGACCGGGTCAACGTCGGTATCGCCGCGGTCCGGATGAACGCCGACCTCGGCTTCAGCTCCACCGCGTTCGGCCTCGGCGCCGGTCTGCTGTTCGCCGGCTACATCCTGTTCGAACTGCCCAGCAACCTCATCCTCCGCCGGGTCGGAACCCGTCAGTGGATCGCGGTGATCACCGCGGGCTGGGGTGTCTGTGCCACCGGAACCGCGTTCATCGACGACGAGACCGGCTTCTACCTGCTCAGATTCCTGCTCGGCGTGTGCGAGGCCGGGTTCGTGCCCGGGATGATGCTGTACCTGACGGATTGGTTTCCCCGCGCCGAGCGGGGCCGGTTCACCGCGTTGTTCCTGCTCGCGCTGCCGGTCACCGTCGCGCTGGGCACCCCGGTGTCGACCGTGCTGATGGGAGTGGACGACGTCCTCGGCCTGAGCGGGTGGCGTTTCATGCTGTTCGCCGAAGGAGTGCCCGCGATCCTGCTGAGCGTGCTGGCGTGGCGGTTGCTGCCGAACTCCCCGGAGGAGGCGCGGTGGCTCCCGACAGGCGAACAGGCCGCGCTGCGCGCGGCGCTCACCGCCGAACAACACAACATCGCCCGCCACGGCAGCGGTTCGCTGGGGGCCGCGTTGCGGGACTTCCGGGTCTACGCGGTCGGCGTGATCGGTTTCGGCATTGCCGGGGGCCTGTACGCGCTCACCTATTTCCTCCCACAGATCGTCGCGGGCTTCCGCACCGCGTACGGGGTGCAGCTGTCGATCCACCAGATCGGCCTGATCACCGCGGTGCCCTCGGCGGCCGGGGCGGTGGCGATGTGGCTGTACGCGCGCAAATCCGACCGGAGCGGCGAGCGCATCCTGCACATCGCGGTGCCGCTGTTCCCGGCCGCGCTGGCGCTGGGCGCCGCGCTGTACCTGAACTCCCCGCTGCTGGTGATGGCCGCGATCACCGTCACCACGGCCTGCGCCTTCATGGTCCTGCCGCTGTGGTGGCAGCTGCCGGGGATGTTCCTCACCGGAACCGCCGCGGCCGGTGGCATCGGGTTGATCGCGGCGATCGCCAACTGCTCCGGTTTCGTGGCGCCCTACCTGACCGGTCGGCTGCGGGACCTCACCGGGGACTACCGCGTTGGCATGCTGGTGATCGCCGGGTTCATGGTGGCGGCCGCGGCGGGCACCCTGCTGCTCGGCCGAAGCCGCGTGTTCGCCAATACCGAACCCGCGCTGCACCGATAATCGCCGGGTGCGGGGCGATGATGCCACCGCGTCGATCGACTTCTCACCGGATTTCCGGTGGAAATGCTCTGCACGGGCAGTCGTTTTATTTACGATCGATACTTTCCTTGACAACTAGATGGCATAACCACCGGTAGGAGCCATAACGACCGGCGAGCAACGCCGTCCCACACGCCGATCGGTCACGAAATGTTTAGCGCGGTGATCCTGCGGGTACAGGCACCGTTTGCGGAAAGGGCCAACCAGGAGATCGCGTTCAAGCGGATCGACCGTGGATTGACGAGAAAGTGTCCGATTTGTCCGCAGAAGCGATCGGATGGGAAATCCGCAGTTCACACAGGGCCTTACTCAACTGCGCTGATTGTGCTTTCCCGCAGATAACGGCTTGATCACATGCGCATCCCGGGGAGGAAAACTCGCTGGCAGGGCACCGGATCTTCGAGCGTTGAGAACTCATTGGGTAGAGCTCAGGGGCGCGGGGCGCGAAACCTAGCACAGGTCCACCGGGGCCGCATCTTAAGCCTGTACACAAAAGGGAATGGATCACATTGAGGTCCAGGCAAGCGTTATCTGGTTGCGGGCCACCGTCTTATCTGCTCACAATTGCGGCGCGGTACCTGGAGTCGACGCCGTGCCCGGCGTAGTCGGCTTCGCCAGAGGTAGCGCGTTACTCAGTGGTGGATTGTCTCGTAGGCAGCACTTAGTGGCCTGAATCATAGTGCGGCCTGGTGGACGTGCTTTCCCATGTCCCCAACGCGAATGACTCCGATACGAGAACATCATCCACTGCGAGGAAACATGAATATCGCTCAGCTGTGCCCTCCTTCCGTGCGAGCGGCCGGAACGCCTACTTCCCCCTGTGATGAGGTGCTGCGCAACTTCGACAGGCTCGCGCGACAGCACCTCGTGCCCGGCGCGCAGCTCGCGATACACCACCAGGGCCGCACCGTGTTCGCCGAGTACGGCGAGCAGCGGCACCGCACCGGACCGGCGGTCACCAGGAACACCAAGGTGCCCATCGGTTCCATCACCAAGGCCTACACCGCGACCCTGGCGATGGTGCTGGTGGCCGAGGGAGACCTCGAGCTGGACCGACCGATCGGCGAGTACGCACCGCGGCTGCGGGCGCTGCCCGCGTTGACGCTGCGGCAGCTGCTCAGCCACACCGCGGGTCTCCCCGCCGATTCCGACCCCGCCGCCACGACATCGCTGTCCCGGCATGTCGAGGAGTGCTGCCTGCTCGCCATGGTGCAGCCGCCGGGGACCGGGTTCTCCTACTCCAACGTGGGCTACCTGCTCACCGCGCACCTCATCGAATCCGCGACCGGCATGAGCTGGCGGGAGGCGTTGGAGTCCATCCTGCTCGAGGAGCTGGACACCGCGGCCGCGTTCATCGGCTCCGCTTCCCCCATGGCGAGCGGGCATTCGGCGAACCCGGCGACCCAGCGGGTCGTCCCGGTGTCACAGTCGCTGGCACCCGCCGAGGCCGCCACCGGGGCGCTCGCGGTCAGCGCCCGGGACCTGGTCGAGCTCGGTCGGCTGCACCTGCGCGCGGCCGACCTCGCCGAGATGCAGCGCCCGGTGCCCGGCGCCGACGCGTTCGGGCTCGCCAGCGGGTGGGGGCTCGGCCTGGCCACCTTCACCGAGCGCGGCGGGACCTGGCTGGGGCACGACGGGATGGGCGACGGCACTTCCTGCAACCTCCGGATCGATCCGGCGGGCGGCACGGTGGTCGCGTTGACCACGAACTCCAACTCCGGCTTCGAGATGTGGAAGCACCTTGTCGGCAGGCTGCGCGCCGCAGGGCTCGCGGTGGGCGACCACGAGCCGCTGGCCGGTGCGCACCGGCTGGAGTCGACGCCCGCGGACTGCGTCGGCGACTTCGTCAACGGCGCGACGACGTACTCGGTCCTGCCCGCCGAGGACGGGGCGCTGCGGCTGGCCGTAGACGGCGAGCTCATGGCACGGCTGACCGTTTTCGACGGCCTGCGGTTCTCGGTCGGCGACCTCGCCTTGGGCGACCACGTCCAGGCCGGGCGCTTCCTCCGCGATCCCGATGGCTTCGGCGTGAACCGCCTCCAGCTCGCGGGTCGCGTCGCGGGCAGGCAGGACGCTCGGGCGCTGCGGGACACCGCCGCCTCGGTGCACGCGCTGACCACCTCCGTCTGATCGGAAAGGCGACTCCCCCTAATGACCACCCTGTCCAACCCGCCACTCCCTCTGCGCTCCAACGGCTCCCCGCGCTCCACGGATTCCGCCACGCACCGCCTGCTCGCCGAGTGGAACGACACCGACCGCGACATCCCCTGCCTGCGTCTGTCCGAACTGATCGAGGCGCAGGTTCGGCGGACGCCGGACGCGCCAGCGGTGGTGTTCGACGGGGGGAGCCTGAGCTTCGGGGAACTCGACCGCCGTGCGAACCGGTTGGCGCATCTGCTGATCCGGCGCGGCGCCCGCCCGGAGCGGGTGATCGCCGTGCTGCTGCCGAGGTCCGCGGACCTCGTGGTTGCCGAGCTTGCCGTGCTGAAGTCGGGGGCGGCTTTCCTGCCGGTTGACCCGGACTACCCGCCGGACCGCATCGCGTACATGCTGTCCGACGCCGAGCCGCTGGTTGCGGTCACGCTCGCGGAGTCGGCGGGCAAGCTGCCGGGGCCGGGACTGGTGTTGGACAGCGAGGAGACCCGGTTCGCGCTGGCCGCCGAACCGGATGGGCGGCCCGAGGTCGCGGTGCTGCCGGACAATCCCGCCTACGTCATCTACACGTCGGGGTCGACGGGACGCCCGAAGGGCATTGTGGTGCCACACCGGGGTATCGCCTCGGTCTGCCTCTCGCAGATCGAGCGGTACCAGGTCCGGCCGGGTGACCGGGTGCTGCAGTTCTGCTCCCCCAGCTTCGACATCTCGGTGCTGGAGCTGTGCATGTCGCTGCCCGCCGGGGCGGCGCTGGTGGTGCCGCCGCCGGGGCCGCTGCTCGGTGAGCACCTGCACCGCGTCCTGGCCGAGATGCGCGTCAACCACGCGTTCATCCCGCCGCCCGCGCTGGCCACCGCACCCTGGCACGACCTGCCGGAGCTGCGCACGATGGTCGTCGGCGGCGACGTGTGCACCCCCGACCTCGTTCGACGGTGGGCACCCGGCCGCCGCATGATCAACGGCTGGGGCCCCGCCGAGAGCACCGCGCTCAACACGCTGAGCGATCCGCTGGTGGTCGGGCGGGCCGCGCCGCTGGGCAGGCCGCTGTGGAACAGCAGGGTCTACGTGCTCGACGACGGTCTCGCCCCGGTGGCCCCCGGGGTGACGGGTGAGCTGTATCTGGGCGGGTCGGGGGTGTCCCGGGGTTACCTCAACCGACCGGGTCTCACCGCGCAGCGGTTCCTGCCCGATCCGTTCGGCCCGCCCGGTGCGCGCATGTACCGCAGCGGTGACCTGGGCCGGTGGGACGACGACGGTCAGGTGGAGTTCCTCGGTCGCGTCGACCACCAGGTCAAGATCCGCGGGTTCCGGGTGGAGCCGGGCGAGGTGGAGAACCTGTTGCGGGACTTCGGCGAGGCCGTGGTGATTCCCCGCGAGGACCGGCCGGCGACGAAGCGGCTCGTCGCCTATGTCGTGCCGAAGGAGCACCGGCCATCGCCTGCCCAGATGCGGGCGCACCTGGCGGAGCGGCTGCCGGACTACATGATCCCCGCTGCCTTCGTGGTGCTGGACTCCTTCCCGCTCAACCCGAACGGCAAGATCGACCGCACAGTGCTGCCCGCGCCGACCGCTGAAGCGCTGGTTTCCGCCGGCGGGGTCGCTCCGCGCACCAGCGCCGAGCGGGCGCTCGCAAGCATTTGGCGTGAGGTGCTCGGCGTCGAGGACGTCGGCGTGGAGGACGACTTCTTCGGTCTCGGCGGGGATTCCATCCTGGGCGCCAAGGTGCTGTCCCGGGTTCGCACCGTGTTCGGGGTGGACCTGCCGCCGCGGACGGTCTTCGATCGGCGCACCGTCGCCGCGCTCGCCGAGGTGCTGCCGGACCCGGACACCGCCGCAGGCCTCGCGGAAATCCCCCGCCGCGCCCCGGCCGCGGTGGTGCCGTTGTCCGCGGCGCAGCAGCGGCTGTGGCTGCTGGACGACCTGAACCCGGGCGGCACCGAGTACAACACCGGAGTCGCGCTGCGGCTGACCGGGGACGTGGACCTGGCGGCGTTGCGTTCGGCGCTGGACGCGCTGGTGCGCAGGCACGAGTCGCTGCGCACGACGTTCGACTTGCGGGCGGGCGAGGGTGTGCAGGTGGTGGCCGAGTCAGGCGAGATCCCGCTGCGGATGGTCGAGGCGACCGACGTGGACGAGGTGCTCACCGAGGAGCTGCTGCGGCCCTTCGACCTGCGCCGCGGACCGCTGACCAGGGCCGTGCTGGTGCGCACCGGCGCGGGTGAGCACGTGTTGTTCCTGTGCCAGCACCACATCGTCACCGACGGGTGGTCGGTCACGGTGCTGGTGGACGAGCTGACCGAGCTGTACGCGGCGGGGGCGAGTGGCAGGCAGGCCGCGTTGTCCGCGCTGCCGGTGCAGTACCCGGATTTCGCGCGGTGGCAGCGGGATCAGGCGGGTTCCGGATTGGAGGAGGGCCTCCGGTACTGGCGGCGGAAGCTGGACGGGATCGGCGCGCTGGACCTGCCGACCGATCGGCCGCGACCCGCGCTGCGCACCACCGCGGGCGCCGTGCACCGACGTGACCTGCCTGCCGGGCTGGTCGCCGAGTTGACGCGGGTCGCCAGGGACGGGAGGGCCACCCTGTTCATGGCGCTGACCGCAGCGGTGCAGGTGCTGTTGTCCCGCTACACCGGTCAGTCCGATATCGCGGTCGGCACGGTGAACTCGGGCCGCAACCGCGCCGAGCTCGAACAGCTCATCGGCTTCTTCGTCAACACCGTGGTGCTTCGGTCCACAGTGGAGGACTCACTGAGTTTCACGGACTTCCTCACTCGCGTGCGGGAGACCGTGCTGGAGGCCTTTGCCCACGATGAGGTGCCCTTCGACCGGGTGGCCGAGGAGTTGCAGCCGGAGCGCGACCCCAGCCGAACCCCCCTGGTGCAGGCACTGGTCGTGTTGCAGAACGCGATGGTCCCGCCGCGCGACGCCGCCGGTCTGGGCATCTCCGAGTACGACCTGCCCCGGCCGACCTCGCGGTTCGACCTGGTGCTGGAGTTCCTGCCCCGGGACGGCGGGCTGAGCCTGGCGGTCGAGTACAACACCGACCTGTTCGACGCCGCGACGATCGAGCGGCTGGCCGGGCACGTCGAGGTGCTGCTGACCGCCATCACCACCGACCCGACCCGGCCGCTGGCTGGGCTGCCGCTGCTGACCGGGGATGAGTTCCGGCACCTGCTGGTGGAGCGCAACAACACCTGGCACGAGGTGCCCCCGTCGACCCTGGCCGAGCTGTTCGAAGCCCAGGCCGCCCGCACGCCCGACCTGCCCGCCGTGCGTTTCGGGGACGACAGCCTCACCTATGCCGAACTCGACCAGCGCGCAAACCGATTAGCGCACCAGCTCATCGACCTCGGCGCCGGACCCGAACGGATCGTCGCACTCGCCTTACCGAGGTCGGTCGACATCGTGGTCGCCCAACTCGCCACCGCCAAGGCAGGCGCTGCGTTCCTGCCGATCGACCCGGACTATCCGCGGGAGCGCGTCGAGTACATGCTCACCGACGCGGACCCCATCCTGGTCATCACCCGCTCCGAATACGCCGACCGACTCCCCGAGGCCAAGTCCCTGCTGGTGCCCGACGACCCGGATGTGGTGTCCGGAGCGCGCAATGCGAACGCAGACAGGCCCAGGACGGCGCTGCGTCCCGAGCACCCGGCGTACGTCATCTACACCTCGGGTTCCACCGGGCGCCCCAAGGGCGTGGTGGTCTCTCATGCGGGCCTGGCGAGCTTCGCGGCGGCGGAGATCGAGCACTTCGAGGTCCGCCCCGGGGACCGGGTGCTCCAGTTCTCCTCCCCCAGCTTCGATGCCTCCGTGCTCGAACTCTGCATGGCGCTCCCGGCCGGGGCGTCGCTGGTCGTGCCGCCGCCGGGACCGCTGCTCGGCCAACAGTTGGCCGACGTCCTCGCCGAGCAGAAGGTCACCCACGCCCTGATCCCGCCGGTCGCGCTGGCCACCGTTCCCGAGGCCGCGCTGCCGGATTTCCGCACTCTCATCGTCGGCGGTGACGCCTGCACCGCCGAACTCGTGGACCGCTGGGCGCCCGGCCGACGCATGATCAACGCCTACGGGCCGACCGAGTCCACCGTGGTCACGTCCTGGAGCGCCGCGCTGTCGCCCGGAGCCCCACCGCCCATCGGCAAGCCCATTCACAACACGCGGGTCTACGTCCTTGACCGGGGGCTGCGGCCAGTCCCGGACGGGGTGCCGGGGGAACTGTGGGTCACCAGCGGCGGGCTCGCCCGCGGCTACCTGCGCCGCCCGGGACTCACCGCGGAACGCTTCCTCGCCAATCCCTTCGGGCCGCCGGGAACGCGGATGTACCGCACCGGTGACCTGGTGCGCTGGAACGCCGCGGGTGATCTGGAGTTCCTGGGCCGCACCGACCACCAGGTCAAGATCCGCGGCTTCCGCATCGAACTCGGCGAGGTCGAAACCGCGCTCAAGTCCCACCCGAGCGTCGGTGAGGCCGTCGTCGTCCCGCGGGAGGACAGACCCGGCGTCAAACGCCTCGTCGCCTACGTCGTCCCCGCGGGTGACCTACCGCCCAATACGGGTGACCTGCGGGAGCTGCTCGGCAGGTCGCTGCCCAACTACATGGTGCCCGCCGCGTTCGTCACGCTCGGCGCGCTGCCGTTGAGCCCCAACGGAAAGCTGGATCGCAACGCCCTGCCCGAGCCGACCTGGGACACCGACACCGGTCACGTCGCACCCCGCGACGACACCGAGCGGACCCTGGCCCGCATTTGGGGCGAGGTGCTGGGCATCGACTCCGTCGGCGTGGAGGACAACTTCTTCGCACTCGGCGGCGACTCCATCCTCAGCATCCAGATCGTCTCCCGCGCCCGGCAGGCCGGGCTCGCGCTGACACCCGGGGAGGTGTTCCGGCACCCGACGGTGGCGGCGCTGGCCCGGCAGGCCCAGCCCGCGGAAACGCAGGTCACCGAGCAGGGTCCGGTGATCGGCGCGGTTCCGCTGACCCCGATCCAGCACTGGTACTTCGACATCAACGCGGTGCGGCCGGAGCGGTTCGACCAGTCGATCAGCCTGGAACCGGCGGGCGAGGTGGACGAAGCCGCGTTGCGGGCGGCGCTGGACGCGGTGCTGGCCCACCACGACGCGCTGCGCATGCGGTTCACCCGGGTCGACGGGCAGTGGCAGCAGCACAACGCCGCTCCGGAACCCGCGGACGTGCTGTCGCGGCACGACATCGCCGAACGGGACGAGGTCGTGGAGCGGGTGCACACGGGCTTCGACCTGGCGAACGGGCCGCTGTTCAAGGCGGTGCTGTTCGGGCGGGAGGAGTTGTTCCTCGTCGCGCACCACCTCGTGGTGGACGGCGTGTCCTGGCGCATCCTGCTCGACGACCTGACCACCGCCTACGGCCAGGCGCTGCGCGGCGAACCGGTCGACCTGGGCCGCAAGACCACCTCGTTCCGGGACTGGTCCCGCGCGCTCACCGACCACGTCCGGTCCGGTGGGCTGGACGACGAGATCGACTACTGGAACGCGATCCCCGAAACAGGCGGACTGCCGCTGGATACGCAGGGGCCCAACGACCTCGCCTCGGTCCGCTCGCTCAGCGTGCGGCTCGATCCCGCGGAGACCAAGGCGCTGCTGCAGGACGTGCCGGAGGTGTACCGCACGCAGGTCAACGATGTGTTGCTCGCGGCGTTGGCCAGGGTGCTCGGCCGGTGGACCGGGCAGGACAGGGTGCTGGTCGACCTGGAGGGCCACGGGCGGGAGGACATCCTCGACGGTGTCGACCTGTCGCGCACCGTCGGCTGGTTCACCTCGATGTTCCCGGTGCTTGTGGATGCGGGGGCGGCGGAGTGGGGTGCGGCGCTCAAGGCCACGAAGGAGCGGATGCGGGCCATCCCGCGCCGGGGCGTCGGCTACGGCGCGCTGCGTCACCTCGTGGGCGCCGTGCGCGGGCACCAGGCGCAGGTCAGCTTCAACTACCTGGGCCAGTTCGACGGGAACGCCACGGCAGGCGACCCGCTGTTCCGGCGCATCAGCGGGAACCTGGAGGCCGATCTCGCCCCCGAAGCCGACCGGCCGCACGTGGTGGATGTGGTGGGCGCCGTCGAGGACGGGTGCCTGCGATTCACCTGGTCGTACTCGACCAACCTGCACCGCGAGGACACCGTGGACGCGTTGGCGGACGGTGTGCTCGGCGCGCTGCGGGAGATCATCGCGCACTGCGCACGGGACGACGCGGGCGGGCGCACCCCCTCGGACTTCCCACTGGCCCGGCTCGACCAGGCGATGGTGGACCGGCTGGCGGGCGACGGCCGCGGGGTGGAGGACATCTACCCGCTCACCCCGATGCAAGCGGGCATGGTGTTCCACGGCGTGTCCCAAGGCGAGCAGGGCGTCTACGTCGAGCAGGTGGCGTTCGTGCTCAGCGGGGTCACCGATCCGGCGGCGCTCGGCGCGGCCTGGCAGACGGTGGTGGACCGCACCCCGGTGTTCCGCAGCGAGATCGTCTACACCGGCGTCCCGGAGCCGCTGCAATTGGTGCGCGACAAGGTGACGCTGCCGATCCGCCTGCTGGACTGGACCGACACCGACGACGCCGGGCGGGCGGAGCGGCTGGCGGCGCTGCTGGACCGCGACCGGGCCGAGGGCATCGACCTGAGCGTCGCCCCGCTGCTGCGGGTCACGCTGGCCCGCCTGCCCGGCGACGAGGTGCAGGTGCTGTGGACGTTCCACCACGCGCTGCTGGACGGCTGGAGCGTGTTCCAGGTACTGACCGATGTCTTCACCGCCACGATGGGCCGGGCGCTGCCCGAGCGCCGTCCGTTCCGGGCCTATGTGGACTGGCTGCACAGCCAGGACCACGGCGAGGCCGAGCGGCATTGGCGGCAGGTGTTGGCGGGCATGGACTCGCCGACCGCGCTGCCCTACGACCGGGTGGCCAGCCGGGCGCACACCCCACGCTCTTCGGAGTGGTTCTCGCACGACCTCAACCCGGCGGAGGCGGCGCGCCTGCACGAGTTCGCCAAGGCCCAGCAGGTCACGCTGAACGCGATGGTGCAAGGCGCGTGGGCGCTGGTGCTGTCCCGGCACAGCGGCCAACGCGATGTGTGCTTCGGCGCCACGGTTTCCGGCCGTCCCGCCGAACTGCCCGGTGTGGACGATATGACCGGCATCTTCATCAACACGCTGCCGGTCCGGATCGCGGTGGACGGCTCCAGCGTCGTCGAGTGGCTGCGTGAGTCGCAGTCGGCGCAGGCCGAGGCGCGTCGGTTCGAGCACGTGTCGCTGACCCAGCTGCGGTCCTGGAGCGAACTGCCCGGCGGGACGAACCTGTTCGACAGCATCGTCGTGTTCGAGAACTACCCGATCAACGAGGAAGCCGCGGGCAGCCACGGGCTGCGGCTGCGTGAGCTGCGGGCGGTCGAGACCACGAACTACGCCCTCACGATCGTGGTCAGTCCCGGTGACGGCCTGTCGGTCAAGTTCGGCTACGACCCCGACCTGTTCGACGCGGCGACCGTCCAGCGGATGGCCGGTCACCTGCGGCAGGTGCTTCTGGGCTGCACGGAGGCACCGGAGGCGCGACCGGGTGCCGTCGAGCTGCTGTCCGGCGAGGAACGCGCCCTGTTGGCGCGGTGGAACGACACTGGGCGCGAGGTGCCCGCGGCGACGCTGGCCGAACTGTTCGAGGCGCAGGTCGCCCGCACGCCCGACGTGCCCGCGGTGCGTTTCGGGGACGACAGCCTCAGCTACGCCGAGCTGGACCGCCGCGCCAACCAGCTGGCGCACCTGCTGATCGGGCTGGGTGCGGCACCGGAACGCATCATCGCGCTTGCCCTGCCGAGGTCGGTGGACATCGTGGTCGCGCAACTCGCCACCGCGAAGGCGGGGGCGGCGTTCCTGCCCATCGACCCGGACTACCCGGCGGAGCGCATCCGGTTCATGCTCGGCGACGCCAAGCCGGTGCTGGTGGTCACCCGTGCCGAGTTCACCGACCGCCTGCCCGCGGACGAGTGGACGGTGGTGCTCGATGCGCCCGCGACGGTGACCGCGCTGAACGCCCACTCGACCCGGGCGCCACAGGTGCCCGTGTCGGCGGCCAATCCCGCCTATGTCATCTACACCTCGGGATCGACCGGGCGTCCCAAGGGCGTCGTGGTGTCACACGCGGGTCTGGCGAGCTTCTCGGCGGCGGAGATCGAACACCTCGAAGTCCAAGCCGGGGATCGGGTGCTTCAGTTCTCCTCCCCCAGCTTCGACGCGTCGATCCTCGAGCTCTGCATGTCGCTTCCCGCCGGGGCGTCGCTGGTCGTGCCACCGCCGGGACCGCTGCTCGGCCAACAGCTGGCCGACGTCCTCGCGGAAGCGAAGGTCACGCACGCGCTGATCCCCCCGGCGGCGCTGGCCACCGTGCCCGACACCGAGTTGCCCGACTTCCGCACCCTCGTCGTCGGCGGCGATGCCTGCACGGCGGAACTGGTCGACCGGTGGGCGCCGGGGCGCCGCATGATCAACGCCTACGGCCCCACCGAATCCACCGTGGTCACGTCTTGGAGCGAACCGCTGGAGCCGGGCGGGACGCCGCCGATCGGCGGGCCGATCCACAACACCAGGGTTCACGTCCTCGACGAGGAAATGCGGCCGGTGCCGATCGGTGCTGCCGGTGAACTCTGGGTCACGGGCGTCGGGTTGGCCCGGGGCTACCTGCACCGTCCCGGGCTCACCGCGGAACGGTTCGTCGCCGACCCCGCCGGTCCACCGGGTGCCCGCATGTACCGCACCGGGGACCTCGTGCGTTGGAACGCGGCGGGTGAGCTGGAGTTCCTCGGCCGCACCGACCACCAGGTCAAGATCCGCGGTTTCCGGGTGGAACTCGGCGAGATCGAAACGGCGCTGACGGCTCACCCGGACGTGGACGGCGCGGTGGTGGTCGCCCGTGAGGACCAGCCCGGGGTGAAACGCCTGGTCGCCTATGTGACGCCCGAGACGGTCCCGGCCGGGGATCTGCGGGCGTATCTGGAGCGGTCGCTGCCGGACTACCTGGTGCCGTCGGCGTTCGTGCCGCTGGACGGTTTCCCGTTGAGCCCCAACGGAAAGTTGGACCGTGCGGCACTGCCGGAGCCGCCTGCCGCGGCGAGCGGGGGCGAGTATGTCGCCCCGCGCACCGAGACCGAGCAGGTGCTGGCCGAGATCTGGGCTCAGGTGCTGGAGGTCGACCGCGTCGGGGTGGACGACAACTTCTTCGACCTCGGCGGCGACTCCATTCGCAGTCTGCACATCGCGTCGCGGACCAAGGAGGCGTTCGGCATCACGCTGACGCCCCGCGACGTGCTCACCGCCCGCACCGTCTCCGCGTTCGCGGATGTGGTGGAGGAACAGGTCCTGCTGGACCTCGAACAGCTTGCCCTCGGTGGCGGCAACTCCCACAACGCCTGAAAGGACAAACCCGTGTCGTCATCAAGGCAAAGCCGTATCTCCGCGCTGCCCGCACACCTGAGAGAGCAGCTTCAGCGCCGTTTGGCAGGCCAGTCCGCGCAGTCCGACGGCATTCCCCCGGCGGACAGGACCGGCCCGATCCCGCTGTCGTTCTCCCAGCAGCGGCTGTGGTTCATCGACGAGTTCCAGCCCGGCGGGGCCGGGTACAACAGCGCGGTCGCGTTCCGGCTGCGCGGCGCGCTGGACGTGGCGGCGCTGACCGCGGCACTGACCGTGTTGGGCGAGCGGCATGAGGCGCTGCGGACCACGTTCGAGGTGGTGGACGGCCGTCCGACCCAGGTCGTGCGGCCCCCGGCCGAGGTCCCGCTGCCGGTGATCGACCTGGACGGCGACGACCTGGACCGACTGCTGGGCGAGGAGTACGCGCGGCCCTTCGACCTGCGCGGCGGCCCGCTGTTCCGGGCGCTGCTGGTGCGGGTCGCCGACGCCGAGCACGTGCTGCTGCTCACCGCGCACCACATCGTCACCGACGGCTGGTCGATGGGCGTGCTGCTGGACGAGTTGTGCGCGCTCTACAACGGGACCGGTGCACTGCCCGAGGTGCCGTTGCAGTACCCCGACTTCGCCGCCTGGCAACGCAACCGGGGCGAGCGGCACGTCGAGCACTGGACCCGGAAGCTGTCCGGGCTCACCCCGTTGGAGCTGCCGACGGACCGGCCGCGGCCCGCCGTGCGCACCTTCGCGGGCGCCACGCACGAGTTCACCGTCCCGTCCGGCGTCACCGGCAAGTTGGGTGAGCTGGCGCGGTCCACCGACACGACGCTGTTCACAGTGCTGGTCGCGGCCTGCTCGGTGCTGTTCTCCCGCTACACCAACCAGTCCGACGTCGCGTTGGGCACCGTCACCTCCGGCCGCAACCGCCCCGAGGTGAACCGGGCGGTGGGGTTCTTCGCCAACACGGTGGTCCTGCGTTCCGCGGTGCGTGAGCGGGACTCGTTCCGCGATCTGCTCGGCCAGGTCGCCGAGACCGTGCTGGACGCGTTCGCCCATGACGAGACGCCGCTGGACCGGATCGTGGACGCGGTGCAGCGTGACCGGGACGCCAGCCGCAACCCGCTGTTCGACGTGATGGTGCTGCTGCAGAACGCCGCGCCGAAGCTGCCGCGGTTCGCGGGTCTGGACACCGAGCCGGTGGAGGTGTCGGGCCGGTCGGCCATGTTCGACCTGACCGTCGAGTTCACACAACAGGACGAGTGCCTGCACGCGACGCTGACGTACAACACCGACCTGTTCGACGCGTCGACGATCGAGCGGCTGGCCGACCACGCCGGGGTGCTGCTGGCCGCGGTGGCCGCGGACGCGGACCGCCCGGTGCGCGACCTGCCGCTGCTGACGGAGACCGAGACCCGAACCCTGCTGCGGCACAGTGGCACCGAGGTGCCGCAGGCGACGCTGCCCGAGCTGTTCGAGGCCCAGGTGGCCCGCACGCCTGACCTGCCCGCGGTGCGGTTCGGGGAGGAGCAGCTGAACTACGCCGAACTCGACGTCCGCGCCAATCGGCTGGCGCAGCTGATGATCGAGCTTGGCGCCGGGCCGGAGCGGATCGTCGCGCTCGCCTTACCCAAGTCGGTGGAGATCGTGGTCGCGCAACTGGCGGCCATGAAGGCGGGCGCGGCGTTCCTGCCGATCGACCCGGACTACCCCGCCGAGCGCATCCGGTTCATGCTCACCGACTCCGACCCCGTCCTGGTGGTCACCCTCGCCGAGTGCGCCGACCGGCTGCCCGCCGTCGAAGCGCCGCTGGTGCTCGACAGCCCGGAGACCGCGTCCATTCTAGAGGCGCTGCCTACGGCAAGCCCGGCAACTCCGCTGCTGCCCACCCACCCGGCATACGTCATTTACACCTCGGGTTCCACCGGGCGCCCCAAGGGTGTCGTGGTGTCCCACGCGGGGGTGGCCGCGTTCTCCGCGGCGGAGGTGGACCACTTCCAGGTCCGGCCCGGAGATCGGGTGCTCCAGTTCTCCTCCCCCAGCTTCGACGCCTCCGTCCTCGAACTCTGCATGGCGCTGCCCGCGGGCGCTTCCCTCGTCGTGCCGCCGCCGGGTCCACTGCTGGGGCAGCAACTCGCCGAGGTGCTCGCCGAGCAGAAGGTCACACATGCTCTGGTCCCCCCGGTCGCGCTGGCCACCGTGCCCGACACCGACCTTCCCGACTTCCGCACGGTGATCGTCGGCGGCGACGCGTGCACGGCCGAACTGGTGGACCGCTGGGCGCCCGGCCGTCGCATGATCAACGCCTACGGCCCCACGGAATCCACGGTGGTCACCTCGTGGAGCGAGCCGCTGGAGCCGGGGCGCGTCCCGCCCATCGGCTCGCCCGTCCCCGGCACCGAGGTCTACGTCTTGGACCGGGAGCTGCGGCCGGTGCCGATCGGGGTGCCCGGCGAGCTGTGGGTCGCGGGCGCCGGTCTGGCCCGCGGATACCTCGGCCGCCCGGGATTGACCGCGGAGCGGTTCACGGCCAACCCGTTCGGCCCGCCCGGCGGGCGCATGTACGGCACCGGTGACCTGGTCCGCTGGAACGCGGCGGGTGAGCTGGAGTTTCTGGGCCGCACAGACCACCAGGTCAAGATCCGCGGCTTCCGTATCGAACTCGGCGAAATCGAGACCGCCTTGGCCGCGCACCCGCTGGTCGGCCAGGTCGCGGTGATCGCACGGGAGGACCAGCCCGGTCTGAAACGGCTGGTCGCCTATATCGTTCCCGCCGCGGACCAGGCGCCCGCCGTCACCGACCTGCGCGAGCTGCTCGGCAAGTCGCTGCCCAACTACATGGTGCCCGCCGCGTTCGTCACGCTCGAGGCGCTTCCCTTGAGTCCCAACGGGAAGCTCGACCGCAGCGCGCTGCCCGCGCCCGCGTGGGAGGCGGAGACCGGACAGGTCGGCCCACGCAACGACACCGAGCGGACCCTGGCCGGCATTTGGGGTGAGGTACTCGGCATCGACTCGGTCGGCGTGGAGGACAACTTCTTCGCACTCGGCGGCGACTCCATCCTCAGCATTCAGATCGTCTCGCGCGCCCGGCAGGCCGGCCTGGACATCACCGGCCGGGACATCTTCCTGCACCAGACCATCGCCGAACTCGCCGCGGTGACAAGCACCTCCGGCGAGCAGGTCGCGGAGCAGATCGACGGTCCGGCGCCGCTGACCCCGATCCAGCGCTGGTACTTCGAGGACTCCGGTATCCGCAACCGGTTCACCATGTCCACCTTCGTTCAGCTACCCGACGACGTGGATGTGCCCGCGCTGGGCAGGGCGCTCGACGCTGTGGTGGCCCACCACGACGCCCTGCACACGACCTTCGCGGACGGCACCCAGGTGGTGACGGCCAATGAGGCATCCCCCGCGTTGGAGCTGTCCACCTCGCCGGACCCGCACTCCGTCGCGGTGCGCGCGCAGGACAGCCTGGACATCCACGACGGGCCGCTGATCAGGGCCGTGTTGTTCACCGGGGAATCGCCGCGGCTGTTCATCACCGTGCACCACCTGGTGATGGACGGCGTGTCCTGGCGGATTCTGCTCGGCGACCTGGAAACCGCCTATTGGCAGGCCGCGGCGGGCAGCGAGGTGCGGCTTGAACCGGTCGGCACCTCGTTCGGCACCTGGGCGCACCGGCTGGCCGACCACGTGCGGACCGGCGGGTTCGACAGGGACCTCGCCTACTGGTCGGGCGTCGGCGACCCCGGCCCGCTGCCGGTCGACGGCGACGGCCCCAACACCGTGGCCGCCACCAAGGTCGTGACGGCACGGCTGGACCGCGAGCACACCCACGCGCTGCTGCACGAGGTGCCCGAGGTGTACCGCACGCAGGTCAACGACGTGCTGCTCAGCGCGCTGGGTCGAGTGCTGGCCCGGTGGACGGGCCGGGACCGGGTGCTGCTGGCCATGGAGGGCCACGGTCGCGAGGACATCCTCGATCGCGTGGACCTGACCCGCACGGTCGGCTGGTTCACCAGCCAGTACCCGCTCGCCCTGGATCTTTCGGAGCAGGACTGGGCTGCGACGGTGAAGTCGGTCAAGGAGCAGCTTCGCGCCGTGCCGCACCGCGGGCTGAGCTTCGGCGCGCTGCGTTACCTCAAGGGCGAGTTGGCCGATACGCCGGAGCCACAGGTCAGCTTCAACTACCACGGCCGGTGGGATGTCGCAGGCGACGAGCGCGGGCTGTACCGGGCCAGGTGCGAGGACATCGGCCACGACCTGGCGCCTACGGAGACGCGGGGCAGGCTGCTGGACATCGCCGGGCTGGTGTCGGCGGGCGAGTTGGAACTGAGCTGGCACTACTGCGCGGATGTCCACGACGAACAGACCGTCCGCGCGTTGGCGGAGGAACTGGTCGCCGCGCTGCGTGAGATCGTCGAGCACTGCCGCACGCCCGAGGCGGGCGGGCGAACCCCGTCGGACTACCCGCTCGCCCGGCTCGACCAGGCGCAGGTCGACCGCATCGTCGGCGACGGCACCACCGTCGAGGACATCTACCCCCTGACTCCGCTCCAGGCGGGGATGCTCTTCCACAGCCTCGTGGACGGCGCGGGCGCCTACTTCAACCAGGCCAGGCTGCGGATGGCGGGTGTGACCGACCCGGAGGCGTTCGCGGCGGCATGGCAGCGGGTGGTGGACCGGACTCCCGTGCTGCGCAGCAGCATGGTGTGGGAGGGCGTGGACGAACCGCTGCAGGTCGTGCACCGCCGGGTAACGGTGCCCATCACCCACCACGACTGGCGCTCACTGTCCGATGTGGAGCGTGAGCGAGCCAAAGTGCGGCTGGGCGAGGAGGACCGGGCCCTCGGCATGGACCTCACGGCGCCGCCGCTGATGCGGATCGCCGTGTGCAGGCTCACCGACGACGAGGTCCTGCTGGTGTGGACCTCGCACCACCTGCTGTTCGACGGCTGGAGCCTGGGCCAGGTGTTCCAGGAGGTCTGCGAGCTTTACGCGGCCACCGTGGCGCAGCGCCCGCCCCGCCTGGTCGGCAGGCGGCCGTTCCGCGAGTTCCTGGCCTGGCTGAACCGCCAGGACGGTGCGGCGGCCGAGGCCTACTGGCGGGAGGCGCTCGCGGACGTCCGCCCCACCCCGCTGCCCTACGACCGGCAGCCCACCGAGGCGCATCGCGGCGAGTCCTCGGCGTCGGTGCGGCTCGTGATGTCCGCCGAGCGGACCGCGGAGCTGGACCGGATGGCCAGGCGCCACGGGCTGACCGCCAACACCGTCCTGCAAGGGGCGTGGGCGCTGCTGCTGTCGCGGTACAGCGGCGAAAGCGAGGTCGTGTTCGGCACGACGGTGTCCGGGCGACCCGCGGACCTGCCGGGTGTCGAGTCGATGATCGGCATGTTCATCAACACCGTGCCGACCAGGGTTCGCGTGGACGGCGGCTCGGACGCGGTGTCCTGGCTGCGTGACCTCCAGGCGCACCAGAACGAGGCGCGGCAGTTCGACTTCGTTTCGCTGGCCCGGTTGCAGGCGGGCGCGGGGGCGCCGCTGTTCGACAGCGCGGTGGTGTTCGAGAACTACCCGTTCCAGGAGGCGAGCGAGTCGGGTCTGCGGCTGACCGGTGTCGCGGCGGTGGACACCACCAACTTCGGCCTCAGCGTGCGCGCCCACCTCGGCGAGCGGTTGCAGGTCGAGCTGTGCTTCGACCCGTCCCTGTTCGACGCGGCCACGGTCGAGCGGCTGGCCACGCACCTCGAGGTGCTGCTGAGCGGCATCACCGCCGATCCGCTTCGCAGCGTTTCCGCACTGCCGATGCTCACCGAAGCGGACGAGCGTCAGCTTCTGGTGGAGTGGAACGGCAGTGTCGCAAGCGCCTGTGAGACAACGGTTCCTGAGCTGTTCGAGGCGCAGGCGGCGACGACGCCCGACGCCGTGGCGGTCACGTTCGAGGACCGGCAGCTGACCTACGCGGAGCTGGACGCCTGGGCGAACCGGCTGGCGCACAAGCTGATCGGGCGCGGCGCCGGTCCGGAGAAGTTCGTGGCGCTGCTGCTGCCGCGGTCACCGGAATTGGTCGTCGCGGTGCTCGCCGTGCTCAAGGCGGGAGCGGCGTATCTGCCGATCGACCCGGACTACCCACGCGAGCGGATCGACGCGATGCTCGCCGACACCAAACCCGTTGCCTGCCTCGAACTGTCCGATGTCGACGGTGCCGAGGGCGGGCCGGATGCCGCTCCGCCGCGCGCAGGGCTGCGGCCCGAGCACCCGGCGTACGTCATCTACACCTCCGGTTCCACCGGGCGCCCCAAGGGCGTGGTGATCCCGCACTCCAACGTCGTGCGGCTGTTCACCGCCACCGAGCACTGGTTCGGCTTCGACTCCTCGGACGTGTGGACGCTGTTCCACTCCTACGCCTTCGACTTCTCGGTGTGGGAGCTCTGGGGTCCGCTGCTGCACGGCGGGCGGCTGGTCGTGGTGCCGCACGAGGTGAGCCGCTCCCCACGCGACTTCCTGGCGCTGCTCGCGGAGCAGCGGGTGACCGTGCTGAACCAGACGCCGTCGGCGTTCTACCAGCTCATGCGCGCCGACGAAGACCTGCGGCCACAGCTGAGCCTGCGGTATGTCGTCTTCGGCGGCGAGGCGCTGGACCTGCGGCGGCTCGGCGGCTGGTACGCGCGGCACCCGGACCTGCCGCGGCTGGTCAACATGTACGGCATCACCGAGACCACCGTGCACGTCACCCACATCGAACTGGACGCCGACACCGCGGTGAGCGCCCCGGGAAGCACGGTAGGCGTGCCCATCCCCGATCTGCGGGTCTACGTCCTGGACCGGGACCTGCGCCCGGTGCCGCCGGGCGTGGTCGGCGAGCTGTTCGTGGCCGGTGCGGGACTGGCACGCGGCTACCTCAACCGGCCGGGCCTGACCGCGGAGCGGTTCCCGGCGAACCCGTTCGGCGCCCCTGGCGAGCGCATGTACGCCAGTGGTGACCTGGTGCGGTGGCGTGGCGGGCGGTTGGAGTACCTGGGCCGCGCCGACCACCAGGTGAAGATCCGCGGCTTCCGCATCGAACTCGGCGAGATCGAAGCCGCACTGGCCGCGCTGCCGGCGGCGGCGCAGGCCGCGGTGGTGGCCCGCGAGGACGAGCCGGGGCACAAGCGCCTGGTCGCCTACGTGGTGCCCGCCCCCGGGCAGGAGCCGACAGCGGACGCCCTGCGTACGGCGCTCGCCGCGGCGTTACCGGAGCACATGCTGCCCGCGGCGTTCGTACTGATGGACGACCTTCCGTTGACCCGCAACGGGAAGCTGGACCGGAAGGCGCTGCCCGCCCCGGACGCCGCGGCGGCCACCGCCGAACACGTCCCGCCGCGGACCGATGCGGAACGCCTGGTCGCCCAGGTGTGGTCGGAGGTGCTCGGCGTCGACCGGGTCGGCGCCACCGACAACTTCTTCACCCTCGGCGGGGACTCGATCCTGAGCATCCGGATCGCCTCCCGTTTGGGCTCGGCGTTCGGCACGGCGATCTCGCCGCGGGCGGTGTTCACCCACCCGACGGTCGCGGAACTGGCCGCCGCGGCAAGCACGGTCGCCGCCACGGCGCCGACGGCCGACGGCACCATCCCGCGCGCCGACCGCAGCCGGGCGCTGCCGCTGTCGCCCGCACAGCAGCGGCTGTGGTTCCTGCACGACTTCGAACCGGACAGCTCGGAGTACACCACCCGCTTCGCGATGCGGCTGCGCGGCGCACTCGACCCCACGGCGCTGGACGCCGCGCTCACCGCGCTGGTGGAGCGGCACGAGTCGCTGCGCACCACCTTCGACTCGGTGGACGGTCGGGGTATTCAGCTCATCCATCCGCCGCACCCGGTGACCGTGCCTGTGGTCGACGCGGATCACGGTGATCTGGACGGCATCCTGCTCGCTGAGACGACCCGGCCTTTCGACCTGCGCACCGGGCCGCTGCTGCGGAACCTGCTGGTGCGACTGGCGCCGGACGAGCACGTCCTGGTCGTCTCGATGCACCACATCATCACCGACGGCTGGTCACTGGGCCTGCTGGTAGAGGAACTGGCCGCGCTGTACGGCGGCGCCGACCTGCCCGCCCTGTCCATCCAGTACGCGGACTACGCGGTGTGGCAACGCGAGCAGCCCACCGGTGAACAGCTCGCACACTGGCGGGAGGAGCTTCACGACCTGCCGCCGCTGGAGCTGCCCACCGATCGGCCACGGCCCGCGGTGCGGACCTCCGCGGGCGCGGTGCACCGGTTCACGGTGCCCGCGCACGTCCTCGCCGGTCTCCGGGAACTCGGGCAGCGACAGGACGGCACCCTGTTCATCACCCTGGTGGCGGCCTGCCAACTGCTGCTGGCGCGCTACACCGGGCAGCGGGATATCGCCGTCGGCACGGTCGTGTCCGGCCGCGAGCACCCGGACCTGGAACGGCTGATCGGCTTCTTCGTCAACACCCTCGTCCTGCGCTCCACAGTGGACGGACACCGCGACTTCGAGGCGTTCCTCGGTCAGGTGCGGGACACCGTTCTGCGGGCCACCGCCAACCAGGACGTGCCATTCGAACGGGTCGTCGACGAGCTGCGCCCTGAACGCGACACCAGCCGGAACCCGCTGTTCGACGTGATGGTGCTGCTACAGAACACCCCGACCCCCATGCCTGAGCTGCCGGGCCTGGATGTCGAGCCGCTTCCGCTGCCGGTGCACACCGCGACCTGCGATCTCACCATCGAGTTCGAGGAACACGAGGGCGAGTTGCACGCGGCGTTCGAGTACAACACCGACCTGTTCGACGCCGACACGATGCGGCGGCTGGGCGGGCATCTCACCACGCTGCTCGGCTCGATCACCGCCGCCCCCGACCGACCCATGGACTCCCTCGCGTTACTCGACGACGAGGAGCACGCCGAGCTCATCGAGGGCCGCAACGACACGGCGCTGGCCGTGCCCGCGATGACGTTCCCGCAGGTGTTCGAGAACCTGGCAGCATGCACCCCGCACCACACCGCGCTGGTGTTCAAGGAGACCAAGCTGACCTTCGCCGAGGTCAATGCCCGCGCGAACCGCCTGGCCCACCACCTGATCGGCTTGGGCGTCGGACCGGAGAAGGTCGTCGCCCTGGCGCTGCCGCGCTCCGAGGAGATGATCATCGGGTTCCTCGCGGTGCTCAAGGCGGGCGGGGTGTACCTGCCCATCGACCCCGACCAGCCCGCCGAGCGGGTGCGCTACCTGCTCGACGACGCCCGGCCCGCCGTGGTGCTCACCAGCACCGAAATCGGCGACCAGCCCGACACCGACCCGGCGGTCCCGATCACCCCGGACAACGGGGCTTACCTCATCTACACCTCGGGCTCCACCGGAAAACCCAAGGGCGTCCTGGTCGAGCACCGCGGCCTGGTGAACCTGCTGCACAGCCACCGCGCCGACTTCCTCGCCGGGCGCGGCAGGCTGCGGGTGGCCACCACCGCGTCGTTGACCTTCGACACTTCGCTCGAAGGACCGGTGCTGATGGCCGACGGCCATGAGCTGCACCTGATCGACAACGACACCCGCCTGGACGCCGAGGCCCTGGTCGACTACGTGGCCCGCCACAGCATCGACTTCCTCGACCTCACCCCGTCGTGGCTGGCGCAGCTCATTCCCGCCGGGCTGCTCGACGCCGCGCCCGCGGTGCTCATGCTCGGCGGCGAGGCGCTGCCCGCCGACCTCTGGCAGCAGCTGGCCGCCGTACCGGAAATCGCCAGCCACAACTTCTACGGACCCACCGAGTGCACAGTGGACGCCCTGTCCTGCCGGGTGGACCAGCATCCGACGCCGGTCATCGGCAGGCCGCTGCGCAACGTCGCGGCCTACGTCCTGGACTCCGCGCTGCAGCCGGTGCCCGTCGGTGTCCCCGGCGAGCTGTACCTGGCCGGGGATCAGCTTGCCCGTGGCTACCTGCACCGGTCCGGGCTCACCGCCGCGCGGTTCGTGGCGAACCCGTTCGGCCCGCCAGGCAGCCGCATGTACGCCACCGGCGACCGGGTGCGGTGGACCGCCGACGGTGCCGTGGAGTACCTGGGCCGCACCGATGAGCAGGTGAAGATCCGCGGCCACCGCATCGAACCCGGCGAGGTCGAGAACACCCTGCGGGGCCACGAGCAACTCGCCGACAGCGTGGTGGTCGCCCGCGCCGACGACGGCCGCGACCGGCTCGTCGCCTATGTGGTGCCCGCCAACGGGACGGTGCCCGCACCCGCGGAACTGCGGTCCTGGCTGAAGAACAGCCTGCCCGACTACATGGTGCCCTCGGCGTTCGTCCCGCTGGAGCGGATTCCCCTCAACTCCAGCGGCAAGGTCGACCGCCGCGCCCTGCCCGCCCCGCCGCCCGCGTCCGATGAGACCACCGGGCATGTGGCGCCGAGGACCGACGCCGAACGGGTTCTCGCCGATATCTGGGCGGAGGCGCTGGGTGTGGAGCGGGTCGGCGTGGAGGACAACTTCTTCGCACTCGGCGGCGACTCCATCCTGAGCATCCAGATCGTCTCCCGCGCCCGCCAGGCGGGTCTGCGGTTGACGTCCAAGGACATCTTCCTGCACCAGACGATCGCCGAACTCCAGCTCACCGCCGCGCAGGAGCCTGCGGCCGCGGCCCCGACCGTGACCGGCCCGGCACCGCTCACCCCGATCCAGCGGTGGTTCTTCCGGGACTCCGGTATCGAAGGCCACTTCACCATGTCGATGCTCGCCGACCTGGACCCGGAGGTGGACGAGGACGCGTTGCGGCAGGCTCTGCACGCCGTGATCGGCAGGCACGAGGCGCTGCGACTGCGGTTCACCGGCGACACCCAGGACGTGGTGCCGCTCGGCGCCGCGGTCCCGCTGCCGCACCACCGGGTGTCCGGTGTGGACGAGGAGACGGCACTGGCCGACGCGCTGCGGTCGAAACTGGACCCGGCCGCCGGGCGGGTGTTCGCCGCCGCGTTGTTCAGCGCCGACGGCGGGCCGCCGCGACTGTTCGTCACCGCCCATCACCTGGTGATCGACGGCGTGTCCTGGCGGGTGCTGTTCGCGGACCTGGAGACCGCCTACCGGCAGATCACGGCCGGTCAGCCGGTCGACCTCGGCACCGCGAGCACCCCGTACCGGGACTGGGCTCAGCAGCTATCGGCACATGTCAAGACGGGCGCTCTGGACGACGCCCTGCCGTACTGGCGCGGGGTGGACGCCCCGCCGGATCTGCCCACCGACCGGGCGGGCGACAACACCGCCGCCTCGGCGCGGACGATCACGGTGCGCCTCGGTCCCGAGGACACCCGCGCGTTGCTGCACGAGGTGCCGGAGGTCTACCGCACGCAGATCAACGACCTGCTGCTCGCCGCTCTCGGGCGGGTGCTGGCGGGGTGGACCGGCCGTGACCGGGTGCTGATCGGCATGGAGGGCCACGGCCGGGAGGAGATCATCGACGGCGTCGACCTCTCCCGCACGATCGGCTGGTTCACCACCGAGTTCCCGCTGGCGCTGCACATCCCCGGCAACGACTGGGGAGCCACCCTCAAGTCGGTGAAGGAACAGCTACGCGCGGTGCCGCACCGTGGGCTGAGCTTCGGCGCGCTGCGTTACCTGGCAGGCGAACTCGCCGACGCGCCGGAGCCGCGGATCAGCTTCAACTACCACGGCCAGTGGGGCGGCGGGCAGGCCGACGACGGCCTGATCCGCTCCTTGCGCAGCGGGATCGGTTCGGACGTCGACCCGAACTCCCCCCGTTCCTGCCTGATCGACATCATCGGCGCGGTCGCCGACGGCAAGCTCGAACTCGGCTGGACCTATTCGGCCGACCTCCACGACGAACACACCATTCGCGAACTCGCCGACGGCATGACCGCTGCGCTGCGCGAGATCATCGAGCACTGCCGCACCCCGGAGGCGGGCGGGCGCACGCCATCGGACTTCCCACTCGCCCGGTTGAACCAGGCGCAGGTCGACCGCATCAGCGGCGCCGACACCGAGGACATCCACCCGCTCACCCCGCTTCAGGCCGGGATGCTGTTCCACAGCCTGGTCGACACCGCCGCGGGCGCCTACTTCAACCAGCTCACCCTGCACCTGTCCGGGGTGGCCGATCCCGAGGCGATGGGCCGGGCCTGGCAGGCCGTCGTGGACCGGACGCCCATGCTGCGCAGCGGGATCGTCTGGGAAGGCGTCGACGAGCCGTTGCAGGTCGTGCACGCGAAGGCGACACTGCCGATCCGCCAACTCGACTGGCGCGACTTGTCCACTGTGGACCGGGAGACCGCGCTGGACAGGTTCCTCGCCGAGGACCGCGCGCAAGGCATGGACCTCACGGCGGCGCCGCTGATGCGGGTGGCGGTGATCCGGCTGCCCGAGGACGAGGCGCTGATCGTGTGGACCTCGCACCACGTGCTGCTGGACGGCTGGAGCACCGGCCAGGTGTTCGCCGAGGTGTGCGAGCTGTACGCCTCGGACACCGGCGGCAGGCCGCCGCGGCTGCCGCGGCGGCGACCGTTCCGCGAATACCCGGCCTGGCTGAGCCGCCAGGACGCCAAGGCGGCCGAACGCTACTGGCGGGGCGTGCTGGCCGAGGTGGACACCCCGACGCCGCTGCCCTACGACCGGCAGCCCGCCGAAGCGCACCACACCGAGTCGTCGGCCACCGTGACGCTGGAGCTGTCCCCCGAGCGGACCGGCGAGCTCAACCGGATGGCCAAGCGGCACGGCCTGACCGCCAACACGGTCGTGCAGGGCGCGTGGGCGCTGTTGCTGTCGCGGTACAGCGGGGGCGACGACGTGGTGTTCGGCACCACCGTCTCCGGCAGGCCCGCCGACCTGACCGGCGTCGAGTCGATGATCGGCATGTTCATCAACACCGTCCCCACCCGCGTCCAGGTCCGCGACGGCGACACCGTGTCGGAGTGGCTGCGGGAAGTACAGCTTCAGCAGACCGAGGGCCGGCAGTACGACCACGTCTCGCTCACCCAGCTTCAGTCCTACAGCGCCGTCCCCGCCGGACGGCCGCTGTTCGACAGCGCGGTGGTGTTCGAGAACTACCCCATCGACGCGGCCGCCACCACCGACGCGGGCTTGGGCGTGCTGGACGTGCGGGCGGTGGACACCACCAACTTCCCGCTGACGCTCAGCGCTCACCTCGCCGAGCGGCTGCACGCCGAGTTGGCCTACGACCCCCGGCTGTTCGACGACGCCACGGTGCGCAGGCTCGCGGGCCATCTGGAGACGCTGCTCACCGGCATCGCCGCCGACCCCGCGCGGTCGGTGGCGGATCTGCCGCTGCTCGCCGAATCCGAGAAACGCCAACTGCTCACCGACTGGAACGACACCGGCCTCGACGTGCCCACCACGTCGTACCCGCGGATCTTCGAGGAGCAGGCGGCCCGCACCCCGGACCGCACCGCCCTGGTCTTCGGCGGCACCGTGCTGACCTTCGCCGAACTCAACGCCCGCGCCAACCGGTTGGCGCACCACCTGATCGGCCTCGGCGTCGGCCCGGAACGCATCGTCGGGCTCGCCCTCCCCCGTTCCGCCGACATGGTCATCGCGCTCCTCGCGGTGCTCAAGGCCGGGGGTGCCTACCTGCCCATCGACCCGAACCAGCCCGAGGACCGCATCCGCTACCTGCTGGACGACGCGAAGCCACTGGTGGTGTTGCGCTCGGCCGAAGCGGAAGGCCTGCCGGACACCGATCCGGGGGTGGAGATCCACCCGGCGCACGCCGCCTACGTCATCTACACCTCGGGTTCGACCGGCAAACCCAAGGGCGTGGTCATCGACCACCGCGGCCTGGCCAACCTGTACTTCGACCACCACGCCGAGCTGTTCGCACCCACCGGCCGGGTGCTGCGGGCCGCGCTCACCGCGGCGTTCACCTTCGACACTTCGTGGGAGGGCCTGCTGTGCCTGGCCGCCGGGCACGAGCTGCACGTCATCGACGACGACACCCGGCTGGACCCGGCCGCGGTCGTCGAATACGTGGTGGCGAACCGAATCGACCTGCTCGACCTCACCCCCACCTACGCCCAGCAGCTGGTGCACGCGGGGTTGCTCACCGACGCCCGGCACCGCCCGGGCATGGTCCTGATCGGCGGTGAGGCGGCGACCGAATCACTGTGGCGGGAGCTCACCGCGGCCGACACCACCGGCTACAACTACTACGGCCCCACCGAATGCACGGTCGACGCGGTGTACTGCACCGTCGACGACCACCCGCGGCCGGTGATCGGCACCCCGGTGCACAACACCGCGACCTACGTGCTGGACGCGAGGCTGCGGCCGGTGCCCGTCGGGGTTCCCGGTGAGCTGTACCTGGCCGGTGACCAGCTGGCCCGCGGCTACCTCGGCCGCCCCGGCCTGACCGCGCAGCGGTTCATCGCGAACCCGTTCGGTCCGCCCGGCAGCCGCATGTACGCCACCGGCGACCTGGTCCGCTGGACCGCCGACGGGGTGCTCGACTACCTGGGCCGCCGCGACGACCAGGTCAAGATCCGCGGCTTCCGGATCGAGCCGGGCGAGGTCGAAACGGCGCTGCGCGCCCATCGCGGCATCGCCGACAGCGTCGTCATCGCCGCCGACCACAATGGACACAAGCGGCTGGTGGCGTATGTGGTGCCCGACGGTGCGACGCCCTCCGTGGCGGACCTGCGTGCCTGGCTGGGGCGCAGCCTGCCCGACTACATGGTGCCCTCGGCGTTCATCCCGCTGGAGGCGATCCCGCTCAACTCCAGCGGCAAGATCAACCGCCGTGCGCTGCCGGCCCCGGTCTTCGAGGCCGACTCACAAGCAGGCCACGTGCCGCCGAGGACGGCCGCTGAACGCGTGGTCGCCGAGATCTGGTCGAGCGTGCTCGGGGTGCGGCAGATCGGCATCGAGGACGACTTCTTCGCACTCGGCGGCGACTCGATCCTCAGCATCCAGGTCGCGTCCCGGCTGGGTGCCGCCTTCGGCATCACCCTCTCGCCCCGCGAGGTGTTCACCCATCCCACCGTCGCCCGGCTGGCCCAGGTCATCACGGACGGCTCCGCCGACGCGAAGACGGCAGGCGAGATCCGGCGCGTGCCCCGCGACGGCGCGCTGCCGCTGTCCTACGCCCAGCAGCGGCTGTGGTTCCTCAACGAGTTCGAACCGGACAGCACCGAATACACCACGCGCTTCGCGGCACGACTGCGCGGCGCGCTCGACGTGCCCGCGTTGAACAGGGCGCTGACCGAACTCGTCGCCCGCCACGAGTCGCTGCGCACCACCTTCGACTCGGTGGACGGCCTCGGCGTCCAGGTCATCCATCCGCCGAGCGAGTTGACGGCCGAGGTGGTGGAGGTCGCCGACGACGCCGAGGTGGAGCGGCTCCTGCTCGCCGAGGCGGATCGCACGTTCGACCTGCGCACCGGCCCGCTGCTGCGAGTCCTGCTGCTCCGGCTGAGCCCGGAGGAGTACGCGCTGGTCGTCTCGATGCACCACATCATCACCGACGGCTGGTCGATGAACGTCCTCGTCGACGAGCTTGCCGCGCTCTACCAGGGCGAGGTCCTGCCGGCACCGCCCGTCCAGTACGCGGACTACGCGGTGTGGCAGCGCGAACACCTCGACCTGTCCGAACAGCTCGGCTACTGGCAGCGGCAGCTTGCCGAGGTGCCGCCGCTGGAACTGCCGACCGACCGACCGCGTCCCGCGGTGCGCACGGCGGCGGGCGCCATGCACGAGTTCACCCTCGACGCCGAGGTGACCGCCGCGCTCAAGGCGGTGGGGCAACGGCGGGGCGGCACGCTGTTCGTCACGCTCATGGCGGCCTGCCAGCTGTTGTTCGCCCGGTACTCCGGACAGGACGACATCGCCGTCGGCACCGTCACCTCCGGCCGGGAACGCGCCGAGCTGACCGGCCTGATCGGGTTCTTCATCAACACGCTGGTGCTGCGCACCGAGGTGGACGAGACGCTGACCGCGGGCGAGTTCCTGGACCGCGTCCGGAAGACCACCCTGGAGGCCTTCGCGAACCAGGATGTGCCATTCGAACGCGTGGTGGACGTGCTGCGGCCGGAACGCGACACCAGCCGAAACCCGCTGTTCGACGTGATGGTGCTGCTGCAGAACACCCCGGCCGAGGTGCCGTCCTTCGCCGGGCTGGCGGTGGAGGAACTGGCGCTGCCGGTGCGGACCGCTGGCTCCGACCTCACCGTCGAGTTCCAGGAGCGGCAGGGCGAACTGCACGCGGCGTTCGAGTACAACACCGACCTGTTCGACGCCGACACCATGCGACGGCTGGCCGAGCACCTCACCGTCCTGCTCGCTGGCATCGCCGCCGACCCCGACCGGCCGCTGCGTGACCTCGCGCTGCCGTCCGAGCGGGAACGCGAACTGCTGCGGTCCTGGAATGGCACCGAGCGGACGGTGCCGGACGCGACACTGTCGCGGATCTTCGAGGACCAGGTGAGGAGCACCCCGCAGGAGACCGCGCTGGTGTTCCGCGACACCACTCTCACCTTCGCCGAACTCAACGCCCGCGCGAACCGGTTGGCCCACCACCTGATCGGGCTGGGCGTCGGACCGGAGAAGGTCGTCGCCCTGGCGCTGCCGCGGTCCGAGGAGATGGTCATCGGGTTCCTCGCGGTGCTCAAGGCGGGCGGGGTGTACCTGCCGATCGACCCGGACCTCCCACCGGAACGCATCCGCGACCTGCTGGGTGACGCCCGACCGGTGGTGGTTCTCAACAGCACCGATACCGGGGATCAGCCCGACAACGACCCGGCCACCGCGCCGCGGCCGGAGCACGGCGCGTACATCATCTACACCTCGGGTTCCACCGGAAAACCCAAGGGTGTGCTGGTCGACCACCGGGGCCTGGCCAACCTCTTCCACCTGCACCGCGACAACCTGCTGGCGGGACGCGACCGGATGCGGGTGGCCGCCACCGCGGCGTTCTCCTTCGACACCTCACTGGAAGGGCCGCTGCTGATGGCGGCGGGCCACGAGTTGCACCTGATCGACAACGACACCCGCCGCGACACCGAAGCACTGGTCGCCTACGTCCGGGACCGGGGCATCGACCTGCTCGACATCACCCCGACCTGGCTCCAGCAACTCATCCCCGCCGGGCTGTTCGACACGGGGCTGAGCGTGCTCACCATCGGCGGCGAGGCCCTTCCCGCGCCGCTCTGGCGGGAACTGGCGGACAGGCCGGGGGTGGCGAGCCACAACTTCTACGGCCCGACCGAATGCACCATCGACGCCCTGTCCTGCCAGGTCGGCGACAGTTCCGTCCCGGTCATCGGCACCCCGCTCGCGGGCGTGCGGGCCTTCGTTCTGGATCGGCACCTCAACCCGCAGCCCATCGGGGTGCCTGGCGAGCTGTACCTGGCGGGTGACCAGCTTGCCCGCGGGTACCTCAACCGGCCGGGGCTCACCGCGCAGCGCTTCACCGCCAACCCCTTCGGCCCACCCGGCAGCCGCATGTACGCCACCGGTGACCGCGCCCGCTGGACACCGGAGGGCACGGTCGAGTACCTGGGCCGCACCGACGACCAGATCAAGATCCGCGGCTACCGCATCGAACCCGGCGAGATCGAGAACACCCTGCGCGACCACGAGGAGGTCGCCGACGCCGTGGTGATCGCCGCCCAGCACAACGGGCACAAGCGGCTGGTCGCCTACCTCGCGGGCGAACGCACGGCGGCCGTCGACTGGCGGTCCTGGCTCCAGCAGCGACTGCCCGAACATCTGGTGCCTTCGTCGTTCGTGGCACTCGACGCCCTGCCGCTCAACGCGCACGGCAAGGTCGACCGCCGGGCACTGCCCGCACCGGACACCCGATCCGAACCGACGCAGTCCTATGTGGCCCCGCGAACCGAGGCCGAAGCGCGGCTCGCCGAGATCTGGGCGCAGACCCTCGGCGTGGAGCGGGTCGGGGTGGAAGACAACTTCTTCGCCCTCGGCGGCGACTCCATCCTCGCCATCCAGGTCCTCTCCAAGGCCCGGCAGGCGGGGCTCAGCGCCACCGCCAAGGATCTCTTCGCCAACCAGACCGTGGCAGCGTTGGCGCAGGTGGTCCGAACCGAGGAAGCCCGGCCGGACGAGCGGGAGCCGGTGGTGGGGCCTGCGCCGCTGACCCCGATTCAACGCTGGTTCTTCGACACCGATCGCGTCAACCCGCAGCACTACAACCAGTCGATGCTGGTCGACCTGGCCGCGGACGTCGACGAGACGGCGTTGCGCTCGGCGCTGGCGGCGGTGTTCAGGCACCACGACGCGCTGCGGATGCGGTTCGAACGCGTTGAGGACGATCTGCGGCAGTACAACGCACCGGTCGAGGACCACTCGCTGCTCACCGTGCACGACCTGTCCACAGTGGACCGCGAGCGGCACGGACAGGAGTTGGAGAAGATCGCCGACGAGGTACACGCGAGCTTCGACCTGACCAGCGGGTGCCTGCTGAAGGCGGTGCTGTTCACCGGTCCGACCCCGCAGCTGTTCCTCACCGCGCATCACCTGGTGGTGGACGGCGTGTCCTGGCGCATCCTGCTGGAGGACCTGGACACCGCGTACCAGCAGGCGGCGGCAGGCGAAGAGATCGACCTCGGCCCGAAGACCACCTCCTTCCGGGACTGGGCAACCAGGCTGCGCGAGCACGTGCGCGGCGGCGCGCTGGACCACGAACTGGAGTACTGGTCCTCGGCGCCGCCGACCGCCGAACTGCCGGTGGACCATTCACCACCCCAACCGGGCACCCCGGGCGAGACCCTCACCATTTCACTGTCCGAAAAGGACACCGACGCGCTGCTGCGCGGCGCGCCCGCGGCCTACCGCACCAGGATCAACGACGTGCTGCTCGCGGCACTGGCCTGGAGCGTCTCCCGCTGGACCGAACACCCGGTGGTGTCGGTGAGCCTGGAGGGCCACGGCCGCGAGGACGTCATCGACGGGGTGGACCTGTCCCGCACGGTCGGCTGGTTCACCACCGAATTCCCGGTCTCCATCGAGGTGCCGACAGGCGAACCGCAATGGCGTGACCTGGTCAAGTCGGTGCGCAGGCAACTGCGCGAGGTGCCAGGCAACGGCTTCGGCTACGGCGCGCTGCGCTACCTCACCGACCGCCTGCCCGCGGGTGGGCCGGAGCCGCAGCTGTCGTTCAACTACCTCGGCCAGTGGGACAACACCTCCGGGGAGCCGGACAGCGGCCTGTACCGGGCGGTGCACGGCTCGGTCGGCCACGACACCGACCCCGCCGAACGCGCCGCGCAGCTGCTGGAGGTCGTCGGCGGTGTGGAGTCCGGGCGGCTCGGCTTCACCTGGTACTACCAGCCGGACGTGCACGAGCGGTCCACAGTGGATCGGCTGGCGGCGGCGTTCGCCGACGCGCTCCGCCTGATCGCGCGGGACTGCTCGGCGCGGAAGGCGCGGCTGTCATGACCGCGGTCCCGTTGTCGCGCAACCGCGACTACCGGCTGCTGTGGGTCGGGCAGGCGCTGTCCGAGGTGGGTGTCAGCGCGACGACCATCGCGCTGCCGCTGCTGGTGCTCGCCATGACCGGCTCCCCCGGCCTGTCGGGCCTGGTGCTGGGGGTGGACGCGGCGGCCCAGCTTCTCGTCGGTCTGCCCGCCGGTGCGCTGGTCGACCGCTGGGACCGCAAGAAGGTGATGCTGGCCTGCGAGGCGGTCCGGGGACTCGCGATCGGCAGCCTGGTCCTCGCGCTGTGGTGGGGCGTGGCCGATATCCCGCACCTGCTCGTGGTCGCGGTGGCCACCGGAGTCTGCACGGCGCTGTTCGAACCCGCCGAGGACGCCAGCCTGCCGAGGCTGGTGCCTGAGGAGCAGCTGTCCACGGCGGTCGCGATGAACACCGCGCGCAGCCACATCGGGCAGCTGTCCGGAACGGCGCTGGGCGGGTTCCTGTTCGCGCTGCGGAACTGGCTGCCCTTCGGCCTCCAGGCGCTGACCCACCTGGTGTCGTTCGTGATGCTGCTGTTCCTCCGCATCCCGAAGCAGCACCGGGAACCCGCGCCCGCCGCGGATCTCCGCCACGAGATGGTGGCGGGCCTGCGCTGGATGTGGCGGCAACGGCTGGTGCGGACCGTGGCGTGGTGTGCGGTCGGGTTGAACCTGTTCTTCCAGGCCTTCTACATCGTGATCATCACCCTGGCCGCGCAGCGCGGGGTGCCCTCGGGCGAGATCGGCATCATGGCCGCGATGCTCGGCGCGGGCGGCATTCTCGGCGCGCTGTCCGCGCCGTATCTGCGGCGCCTGGTCACGCCGTATATGTCGATCATCGGCGTGTTCTGGGCGCTGGCGGTGATCAGCCCGCTGGCCGTGTTCGTGCACAACGGCTACCTGCTCGGCGCGATGTTCGCCGCGATGGCGTTCCTGGCGCCCACGGCCAACATCACGATCACCACCTACCAGCTTCTGCTCACCCCGGACGAGATGCGCGGCCGGATGAGCAGCGTAATGAGCGTGGTGCTCGGCACCGCATCGGTCACCGGCCCGGTGATCGGCGGCCTCCTCATGGAGGTACTGCCCGGCGCGCCGACGGTGCTGCTGCTCAGCGCGGGCATCGCCGTGATGACCCTGCTGTCCACCATCAACCCGAACCTGCGCGATTTCCCGCGCGACGTCGAACGGAAACCGGAAAGGGAAGAGGCACACGACCATGGATGACAACACGACCTACCAGGTGCTGCTCAACGACGAGGAGCAGTACTCCCTCTGGCCCGCCGACAAGGAGATCCCCGCAGGCTGGAAAGCCGACGGCTTCCAGGGCACCAAAGAGGAATGCTCGGCCCATGTCGACGAGGTGTGGACCGACATGCGCCCCCGCAGCCTGCGTGAACAGATGAGTAGCCAGTCGTAACCGGGCAGGTCGGGCGGGTGGCACCACCACCCGCCCGACCTCGGCCTGTACTTTCTGTTGAATTACTAGTAATTGCTTGTGAATTCATCATTGGTGAATGACCATTCAGTCCGGCCGCCGTTCATCCACTTTTTGGGTGTTCCATTTTGAGGGCGACTGCTCAACCCTTGAATTCATGCGGGATATCGGAACTTCCCAATCGGCTCGGCTGGAGCGCGGGATATTCGTCCGGCAGGCGGCGTCGGAGTTCGTCGGCCGGGACGCCGAGTTGGCGACGCTGCTCGCGGCGGCCCGCTGGGCGCCGTCGGTGGTCACCCTGGAGGGCGAGGCGGGCGTCGGCAAAAGCCGCCTGATCGCCGAACTGGCATGCGCGCTGGAGGGTGAGCAGTGGGTCGCGGTGCGGCACTGCACCCCGTCCTGTGAGGCCTTCCCGTTCGGGGTGCTGCTGGATCTCCTCGGCTCCTACCCGCACCCCTTCGGTCCGCTGCCCGCCGCCGCGGGCGTGCTGCGACCGCACGCACCCGAACTGGCCGACCGGCTCCCACCCGAACCTCCCCCGGCCGACCCGGCGCAACGGCGCGGACGTCTCTTCTGTGCCGTGCGCGACCTCGTCCACGCCGTGGGGCGGACGACGCTGGTGTTGGAGGACATCCAGTGGGCCGACGAGCACACCCTCGCCCTGCTGGCCTGCCTGGCGGCGAACCCGCCACCGCGGCTGTCGCTGATCCTGACCTACCGCCCGGTCGAACTGCACGCGGCGGGTCCGCTCGCCCGCAGCTGCCGGTCGCTCTGGCGGGCGAGCACCACCAACCTTCGGCTAGCGGGCCTGGACGCCGCGCAGGTGCGCGCGATGGTCGACGCCGCGACCGGGACGCGGAAGACCTCCGCGGAGTTCGCCGAAGTGCTGTGGCGACACACGGCGGGGCTGCCGTTCCTGATCGAGGAGGCCGTGGCGGGGCTGCGTGATCCGGCGGCGCCCGCAGGCACCGACGAGGACGCGGCGCGGCGGCTGCTGGCCGAGTCGCCGCTGTCCCCGCGGGTACGGGACGCCGCGGCCGAATGGATGGCGGCGCTGTCCGGCGGCGCCGCGGCACTGGCCAAGGCCGCCGCCGTGCTGGACCGCCCCGCGGCGCCCGAGTTGCTGTCGGTGATCGCCGCGGAGGCGGAACCGTTCAGGCCACGGGAACTCGTCGACAGGGCGGTGTTCACCGACGCCGGGGGCCGCTGCGCGTACCGCTGTCCGATGATGCGGCGGGCCGTGTACGAGTCGCTGCCCGGACCCGAACGCGGCGCGCTGCACGGACGCGCACTGCGGGCGTTGGCGGGCACCGGCGAGGTGCCGACGGTTGAACTGGTCCGGCACGCCAAACTGTCGGGGTCGCCGCGGGAGTGGCTGCGTTACGGGGAGCGCGCCGCGCGGGAGGCCTACGCCGCGGGCGCGGACGCGACGGGCACGGACCTGTTGTGCGAGTTGGTCGCCGAGCCGTCGCTGCCCGCCGAGGACGCCGCTCGGCTGATCGGCACCCTGTGCCGGGAGACGCTGCACGGCAGGCAGCACGACAAGGTGATCGGCGTCTTCGAGCGGTTCCTCGCCGACCCGGCGCTCCCCGAGCGGACCCGCGCCCAGATCGGGACCGGGCTCGGGCTGCTGCTGATCCGCAGACCCGGCGAACTGGTCCACAGCAGCGAGCGGATCTCCTCCACCCTGCACGCCACCGGCAATGCGGACGAGGCGTGGAACCTGCGCGGCCTGGCCGCGCTCGGCATGCCCTACCTCGGGGTGCGCTCCGCCGCGGAGTGCAGGCGGTGGCTGGCGGAGGTGGAGTCGCATATCGGTCGCCTGCCGCCGGGCACCGCCCGCACCACGCTGCTGGCCAGCACCGTCCAGTCCCGACTCGTCATCGGCGACGCGAACCTGGAGGCCGCCCTCGCGGCGCTGCCCGCGCGGGTGCCCACCCGGGACCGCGAACACGCCGCCCAGCTGGCCAGGGCGCAGTGCAACCTGGCCGACGCCTGCGCGTGGATGGGTCACTACCGCCCGGCCCGCGACCTGCTGCGCGCAGGCCTCCGGCAGGCCGGGGTGGCCGCGCCCTACCTCCGGCCCGTCGGCGGAGCCACCGAGGTCCGCCTGGACTGGATGGCGGGCGCCTGGCAGGGCTTGGACCAGCGCATCCAGGACCTCCTCGACGGCCATCCGTACTCGCTTCCGGTGGCCACCGAACTGCGGCTGGTGCAGGGCTGGCTGGCGCTGGCCCGAGGCGACCACGGCCGCGCCGAGCGGAGCCTGCTGGCCACCGGCATGTCCGATCCGGAAACCGCGGTCGCGCCGACCGCCATCGCCGCCCTCGGCGCCATGGTCATGCTGCGCCTGGAGCAGGGCGAGGTGGCCGCGGCCTGCGAGCACGCCGACCGGGGCGTGGCCCTGCTGCGGCGGCAGGTGTGGGGGTGGGCCGGTCACCTTGTGCCGCAGGCGGTCGAGGCCTACGTCGCCGCGGGCCGCACGGCGGAAGGGCGGGCGCTGGTCGAGGATCTGTCGGCGGGGCTGCGGGGCTTGGACGCGCCGTTCCCGCGTGCCGCGCTGGCCGCCGCCCACGCGGAGTTGGCGCTGGGTACCGATCCTGCCGCGGCGCCGCGGCTGTTCGAGGCCGCCGCCGCGGAATACGAGTCGCTGGCGTTGCCCTACCTCGCCGCCCAGCTGGCCGAACGCGCGGTCCGGGCGGGTTCCGGCTCGGCGCGGGAGCGGTTCCTGCGGTTGGCGGCCGTGTACGAGGACTTGGGCGCCTCCAAGGCGGCGGCGCGGTGCAGGCATGTGCTGCGCAGTACCGGCGGCACCGTCGGATCGCGGCGCGGCAGGCGCGGCTACGGGAATCGGCTTTCCCCGCGCGAGGCCGATATCGCCCGTTTGGTGGCAGGCGGGCAGACCAACCAGGAGATCGCGCGGACGCTGTTCCTGTCCCGCCGCACGGTGGAGGACCACGTGGCGAGCGTGCTGCGCAAACTCGGCGTCCGGTCCCGGATCGAGCTGGCCCGGAGCGGGTTCGCGCTCGCCGATCCCGAGTCGAAGGCGCCCTGAGCACAGGCGAATACCTACGGTTTCCACGGTTGTTCGGCCCTCTCGCCGGACCGGATAGTGCGCATCGACCGGCGTCCCTGCGCCTGGTCACCACTGGAGTGAAGGAGACATCAGATGCGCACGACGCGCTTAGGCGGAGTGCTCTCCGCCGCCGCGGTCGCCCTGCTCGCCGTCTGGGGTACACCGGCGGCCGCGGCACCCCAGGAAGGGCCCGTTGTCCAAGCCCGACAGCACATCCCCGGCCAGTACATCGTGGCCCTGCACGACATCCCGTCGAGGGCGGACGCCGCCGGGCTGGCCCAGCGTTACGGCGGCACGGTCACCGACGTGTTCCGGGTGAGCTTCGGCGGCTTCGCGGTCCGCGGACTGTCCGAGACGCAGGCCCGCAAGCTCGCCGCCGACCCGGCCGTCAAGTCGGTCCAGGAGGACGGCACCGCACGCGCCGCGGGCGAGCAGCCCAACCCGCCGTCCTGGGGGCTTGACCAGGTCGACCAGCAGACCAAGACGCTGGACAAGCTGTACAAGTACCCCAACACCGCCGACAACATCAACGCCTACATCATCGACTCCGGCGTGAACAAATCGCACAGCGAGTTCGAGGACCGCGCGAGCTACGGCTACGACTTCGTGGACAACGACCCCGACGCGAGCGACTGCTTCTGGCACGGCACCCACGTCGCGGGCACCGTCGCGGGCAAGACCGTGGGCGTGGCCAAGAAGGCCAAGGTCATCGCGGTGCGCACGCTGGGCTGCGGCGGGTCGGCGCCCGACTCGGCGACCGTCAGCGGCCTGGAGTGGGTGGCGGCCAACGGCAAGCTGCCCGCCGTGGTCAACCTGAGCCTCGGCATGGACGTCCTCGGCGTCGGCGACGAGCAGGTCAAGGCGCTGGTGGCCAAGGGCTTCGTGGTCGTCGTCGCGGCGGGCAACAACGGCTCGGATGCCTGCCAAACCAGCCCGGCGAGGGTGCCCGAGGCGATCACCGTCGGCTGGATCAACCAGGGCGGCAGCCGCAGCGGCAACTACGGCACCTGCCTCGACCTGTTCGCCCCTGGCGGCAACATCTACTCCGCCGACCACACCGGCGCCTTCCGCACCGGCAGCGGCACCTCGATGGCATCCCCGCACGCGGCGGGCGCCGCGGCGCTGTACCTGGCGGCCAACGCAGGCGCCACGCCGCAGCAGGTCTCCGACGCGCTCGTAAAGAACGCCACCCCCAACCTGGTCACCAACGCGGGCAGCGGTTCGCCGAACAAGCTGCTCTACACCGGGTTCATCGGCGGTTCGACGCCGACGAAGTGCGGTGAGCGCGCCAATGACCAGGACCACCCGATCGCCGACCTGGGCTCGGTGACCTCCGCGGTCGAGCAGAGCGGTTGTGAGGGCAAGGCACCGTCGAAGCTGGCGGTGCGGGTCGACATCGACCACAGCTACCCGGGTGACCTCACGATCGACCTGATCGGCCCCAGCGGCAAGAAATTCTCCCTGCGGCAGGCCAAGCCCGCCTCGGGCTCCGGGCTGCACGAGACCTTCACGGTGGACGCCTCCGGTGAGGACGCCAACGGCAAGTGGCAGCTACAGGTCACCGACTCGTACAAGCACGACACCGGCACCCTCACCAACTGGTCCGCCACCTTCTGAAACCCCCACTCCCCTGCACCGAAGGAAAAGCCATGAACCTGAAAAGGCTGCTGTCCGCATGCCTTCTCGCGGCCGCGACGGTCTCCGCACCCGCGGCGGCCGCTGCCCCTGATGTCAGCATCGCGGCCACCCCCACCGACCAACTCCGCCCCAATCTGGCGGGCGGCCAGGTCGTCAACGGCCAGAAGACCACCGTCAAGGAGAACCCGTCGGTCATCGCGGGCATCCGAGCGGGCGGCGGCGGTCCGCAGGGCCAGTCCTGCACCGCCTCCGTGGTGGGCAAGCGCAAGATCATCACCGCCGCGCACTGCATGATCGACGTCGGCGGCGCCAAGAGCTACATCTACGGCGACGACGACCTGAACACCGCTGGCGACGAAACGTTCCGCACCAAGGTCGCCTCGTTCAAGCCCCACCCCAAGTACGGCGGGTCCGGCGGCTGGCAGACCGGCTACGACGTCGCGGTGATCACCACCGAGGACGATCTGCCGGTGCCGCAGGACAAGTGGGCCAAGGTCGCCGGGTCCGGTGACTCGGCGCTGACCCAGCCGGGCAAGAGCGGCATCGCCCTCGGCTACGGCCGCACGTCCTCGGGCGGCGGCTCCGGCGTGCTGTACAAGACCACGCTGCCGGTCAACGACGCCAACAACTGCCAGGTGTTCAACATCAGGGTCAACCCCGAACTGATGGTGTGCATCGGCTACAACGACGGCCGCACCGGCACCTGCACCGGCGACAGCGGCGGCCCGTACACCGTCGACGGCGTGATCGTTGGCGTGGTGTCCTGGGGCTCCAGCGGCTGCGACCGTTACAGCATCATGGCCCGGCTGACCAATGAGATGGGCGACTGGGCCAAGGGCGAGATCGGCGGCACGCCGCCCGGTGACGGCAAGTTCGCCGTCGCCATGTCCCCCGCGTCGGGCAAGGTGGAGCCGGGCAAGCACGTCTCCACCACCGTCACCACCACCGCGGGCACCGACGGTGCGGAGAAGCTGGAACTGGCGGCCAAGTCCCTGCCCGCAGGGGCGAGCGCCACGTTCCAGCCCGCCGCGGTGAACTCCGGCGAGTCGGCCAAGTTCACCGTGGAGACCACGGCGGACACCCCGAAGGGCTCGCACCGGATCACCGTGGAGGCCAAGGGCGCGTCGGGGACCAAGACCGCCGAGTTCACCCTGACGGTCGGCGGGTCCACCGACGGTCCCCAACCCGCCGCCGCTCCCGGATCGGCGACGGTGGCACGTGGTGCCGGCGTGACGGCGGCGATCACCGTGGCTGGCGGAACCGGTGCCAGCAGGCTCTCGGCCACCGGTCTGCGGATGGAGCCGATGTTCATGCCCGCGTCGGTGGAACCGGGCGGCACCTCGCAGATGACGATCATGGCGCCGTTCGAGGCGGGCACCTACCCGATGGTGATCACCGCGACGGACTCGGCTGGCAACACCGGAACCACCGAGTTCGTACTGACCGTGACCTAGCGGAACGCCGGTCACGGCAGGCGGTGCGGTCGGACACGAGGGGTCCGACCGCACCGCCGTGTGCGGCACGCTACGCCCGATTCCCCGCGTGGACAGGTGTCCCGACCTCGGCCAGTCCGGTCAGGGCCTGCGGCAGTGGACCCTGGTGCAGGACGCCGAGACGTTGGGTGGCGCGGGTGAGTGCGACGTATAGCTCGGCCGCGCCGCGTGGGCCGTCGGCGAGGATTCGTTCCGGTTCCACCACCAGGACGGCGTCGAACTCCAGGCCCTTCGTTTCCGACGCGGGCACCGCCCCTGGCACACCCGGCGGCCCGATCACGACGCTGGTGCCTTCCCGACCAGCCTCGTCCCGGACGAATTCCTCGATGGCGGCGGACAGTTCGTCCTCGGTGACCCGCCTGGACCAGGGCTGGACACCGCACGCGCGGACCGACTCCGGTGGCTGAACCCCGGGTGCGAACTCGGCCAGCAGTGCGGCGGCGACGGTCATGATCTCCGCCGGGGTGCGGTAGTTCACCGTCAGCGACCGGTAGACCCAGCGGCCGGGCACGTACGGCTCCAGCATGGTCGCCCACGAGGTCGCGCCTGCCTCCGACCGGCGTTGGGCGAGGTCGCCGACCACGGTGAACGACCGGGCGGGGCAGCGCCGCATCAGCACCCGCCAGTCCATTTCGGACAGCTCCTGCGCCTCGTCGACGACCACATGCCGGTACGTCCAGTCCCGGTCCGCGGCGGCCCGTTCGGCGAGTTCACGGGTGTCCTGCTCGAGGAACCGCTCCGCCAGGTCCTCGGCGTAGAGCAGGTCCGTGGCGTACAGGTGATCCTCGTCGTCCATCGAGTCCTGCCGGCCGACGAGGCTGTTCAGCACGCTTTCGGCGTACTCCGCCTCGGCCGTCCGCTGCCGCTCGGCGGCCTGGTCGGCGGGCTTGTCGGGGCCCAGCAGGTCGATCAGTTCGTCAAGCAGCGGCACATCCGACACCGTCCACGCGTCACCATCGGCGCGCAGCAGCGCCTCGTCCGCGCCCGCCGCGCGCAGCCGGTCAGGACACGTGTACAGCGACGCCAGCAGGGTTTGCGGCGTGAGCACCGGCCAGAGTTCGTCCAGCGCGGCGATGAACCGGTCGTCGTCCGCGAGTTGCCCGAGCAGGTCCTTGCGCATCTGCTCCCACGCCGGGCGGTCCTCCCGGCTCAGCCAGCCCCGGCCGATCCGGGCCATCGCCCGCTCGGTGAGCACATAGGTGACGATCTCGGTGAACACCTTGCGCGCCTCGTTGTGCGGGAGACCGCTGTCGCGTGCCTCCTGCCTGGCCCACGCCGCCGTCTCGGCGTCGATCCGCACCGTGACACCCGCCAGCCCGATCGGCAACGGCTCCTCGGGCAGCCGCTGCCGGTCGGCGACCGCCGCCGCGAGCACGTCGAGGATCTTCAACGAGCCCTTGATCCGCGCCGCTTCCGGCGTGTCCTCGGCGGTGACGTGGAGGCCCGGCACGAGGTCGCCGGTGGTCATGAACACCACGTCGGACTCGCCGAGCGAGGGCAGCACGCGGCCGATGTGGTTCAGGAACGCCGGGTTGGGCCCGACCACGAGCACGCCGTGACGTTCCATCCGCTCCCGCTGGGTATAGAGCAGGTACGCGACGCGGTGCAGCGCCACCACCGTCTTGCCGGTGCCGGGGCCGCCCTCGATCACCAGCACCCCGGGGTGGTCGAGCCGGACGATCGCGTCCTGCTCGGACTGGATGGTCGCCACGATGTCGCGCATGCCCTCACCGCGCGGCGCGTTGACCGCCGCCAGCAGCGCGGCGTCCCCCCGCTCCCCGCCACCGGGGCGGCCGAGCACCTCGTCGGTGAAGTCGACCACCTGACGCCCTCGGGTGTGGAACTGGCGACGCCGCCGCATGTTCTCCGGCGTCGCGGCGGTGGCGACGTAGAAGGCGCGCGACGCGGGCGCCCGCCAGTCCAGCAGCAGTGGTTCGTAGTCGTTCTCCTCGTCGAAGATGCCGATCCGGCCGATGTAGGAATGCTCTCCCGAAAGGGCGTCCAACCGGCCGAAACACAGCCCGTTGTCCGCGACGTGCAGCCGCTTCAGCTCGCGCGCCAGCGCGCGCACCTCGACATCCCGTTCCACGGCGGTCCCGCCGTTTCCGCGCAACGCCGCGCGGTACTTGCCCGTCACCCGCGCACGCTCGGCATCCAGCCGCGTGTAGAGCCCGGCCACATAGCCGCGCTCGGACCGCAGTTCGTCCTCATACCCCTGAGTTGGCACAACCCCCCACTTCCACCGCTTTCAACCTCGGCCGGCGATTCTGCGGCACAACCGGGGTCTTGCCGCAAGCCCCCCGGTGCGCTATATGTTCATAGTGGAAGGAGTGGGTTTCCTCCTTACGCTACTCGCGGCGACCCCGGCAGGCTCTCAGCCACGGTAAGGCGCCGATCCCGATCCGTTCATCACTGTGACACCGCCGCCTACGCTGCCAGAGACCGCGTAATCGATGTCACGGGAGCTGGGATGGCGGAACCGGGTTTTGACGAGATCTTCGGCGACTGCCGGGTGATGGCGATCCTGCGCGGCTTCAGCACCGAGCGCACCGTCGAACTGGCCAATGTGGCCTGGGACCTCGGCATCGCCGCGGTGGAGATCCCCATCCCACACGAGCAGGCCGTCGAGGCCCTGGCCGCGACGGTGGCGGCTGGTCGGAGCCGGGGCAAGACCGTGGGCGCCGGGACGATCACCACCGCCGAGCGCCTGCGGACGGTCATCGACGCGGGCGCGGTCTACACCGTGGCGCCGGGACTCGACCCGGCCATCGCGGAGGCATCGCGGGCGGCGGGGCTCGCGCACCTGCCGGGCGTGGCCACCGCCACCGAGATCCAGGCCGCGCAGCGTCTCGGACTGACCTGGCTCAAGGCCTTCCCCGCCATCGCGCTCGGGCCGCAGTGGTTCTCGGCGGTGCGTGGGCCGTTCCCCGAGGTCCGCTTCGTGGCCACCGGAGGTCTGGACGCCAACACCGCGCCGGACTTCCTGAGCGCGGGCGTGTCCGTGGTGGCCGTCGGTTCCGCCCTGGACGATCCCGAGCAGCTACCGGTACTGGCCTCGCTGCTGTAGCCCTTCCGGGAACGCCGGACCGGCGTGCGTGGCCGACCACCCGCACACCGGCCCGGCGCTTCGCTAGGAGGCCGTGCAGTTCTTCTGCGCGTCCACGCGGACCTTGCGGCCGGTGAACTCCTCGATGATCGCGATGTTCTCCGGAGCGTAGTTCTTGGCGGTGATCTTGGCGACGTCGGCGCTGCCCAGCTTGGCGGCGTACGGCTCGGACTGGTCCAGCCAGTAGGCCGACCGCAGGAACTGGATCAGCACCAGGTCGCGCATGGCGGGCTCGGCTTTGATCTTGTTCCAGTAGTCGGGGTGCTTGCTCTTGGCCACCCGCAGGTAGAGCTGGAGGTAACGCAGGTTGGTGGCGACGATGTCCCGGGAGTTGCTGGCTCCGATCCCGCGGATGTAGTCGGCGACCACGCTCGCCGCGGGCAGGCCCATCAGCCCGCCGTTGAGCTCGGCGAGGACGCCCTGCATGCGGTAGTCGCCCTGTTGCTTGTCCCGCAGGTAGATGTCGTCCATGGTCTTGGTGAGGTTGTCGGTGATCAGCGGCAGGATCTCCTTGCGGGCGAATCCGCCGTGCAGCGGCACCTTCATCGCCTTCTGGGAGGCGTTGATCCAGGACGAGGTGTAGACGTCCCAGGAGGTTCTGGACGCGTCCAGGTCCCACATGTGGGTTTCCTCGTGGATCGCCACCATCATCGACTCGGCGAGTGCGTCGAAACTGGATTTGTCCACGAACTGGCTGAAGTACTTGTCGTTGGCCTGGGCGATGGCGAGTCCTTCGCCGCTGGGCCAGCGCCGCTTGTACATGGCTTGGATGGTCTGCAGCCAGTTCGATGACCGGAAGGCCGCCTTGATGTCACTCACATCGGCCTTGGGGAAAGACGGTTCCTCGTAGCAGAACGGGCTGGGCGCCATGCCGTTCTCCTGGACCGCGCCCGAAAGAGGGGCCGCGGCGGCGGAGCCTGGTACCAGGGAAAGGACAAGGGCGGCGGTCAGAATACGGAGACGTTTTCTTCGGCTCACACGGACCTCGATTCAGGGCAGGGACTTCCGTGGGCTGTGACGGGCACCGGGCAGGACCGGCTGCTCGTCACGACCACCGTAAGCACCCGGGTTCGACGGGTCCAGACCAATGGTGGCATTCATCCGGGCGGGTTCGCGCCGACTATCAAACATATTCGCTCTGAAACGAGTGGAATTCCCGAAATTCCATCCGCTGGTGAATCGCAAGAGTGAAGAATGGCGCAGGCACTGTCAGCGGTCCGCCAGCAGGCCGAAGTGGACCGACTTGGCGGTCAGCAGGAACAGGTCCTGGCGGCGGTCGACCGATGCCGGGTCGGCGGCGTCGAGCAGGCGGTCCAGGGTGGCCAGGTCGTCGGCCTCGAGCAGTTCCTCGATCCCGGTGCGCAGCCGGGTCAGCCGTTGCCGCACCCAGCGGCGGATCCCGTCGTCGACCGGGGTGAGATGCTCGACCAGGAACGCCTTGCTGCGCGTCTCGGACAGTCCCGCCGTGCGCAGCATGGCGGGCCAGTCCTCGACCACGGAGACCGAACCGGGGAGTTCGGCGCGCATGCGGTTGTACCGCTCGATCATCGCGGCATCCAGCCGGAACTGAAGTCCAGGGCGGCCGAAACCGAGGTCGTTCGGCAGGAACCGGGTGGGCAGTCCGCCTTCGACGACGGCCAGCACACCGCCGGGCCGCAGCAGCGCGGCCAACCGGCGCAGCACGTCCTGCTGGTCGCCGACGTGGTGCACGGCCTGACTCGACCACACCAGGTTGGCGGCGGGCAGCCCGTCGAGGCCGTCGGGGAAGTCGGCCTGCCGGGTCCGCAGGCTCACACCGAGCCGCTCGGCCCGGCTCTCCGCACGCGCCAGCAGTTCCGGGGTGCCGTCGACCGCCACCACCTCCGCCTCCGGGAACGCGGCCGCGAAGTGGCAGGCTGCCACGCCGGGACCGCTGCCGATGTCCAGGACCCGCCGCGGGTTGAGGTGCTGGAGTTCGGCGATGGCCTGCCGCACGTAGGGGGCGTCCGCGTCGCCTTCGAGTTCCAGCATGTCGGCCATCGCGGCCCAGTCGAATTCGTTCATCGCTTGCGCTTCATGGTGGTTGTGCGTCATGCCGCCACCATGCGCCGGACCGCGCCGACTTGACAAACCTTGTTGCTGTTTCTGCAATAGCGGAATGGATGAGGTACTCGCCGCCGTTGGACCGAGGCTCAAGAGCATCCGGCTCGCCCGAAAGTGCACCCTCGCGGCGCTGGCGGCAGCCACCGGCATCTCGGTCAGCACGCTGTCCCGGTTGGAGTCGGGTCAGCGCAAACCCAGCCTGGAGTTGCTGCTGCCGATCGCCAGGGCGCATCAGGTCCCGCTCGACGAACTGGTCGGCGCTCCGCCAGTCGGCGATCCCCGCGTCCGGCTCAAGCCGGTCCGGCGCGGCGACACCACCGTGGTGCCGCTGACCCAGCAGCCGGGCGGGCTCCAGGCGTTCAAGATGATCATCGGGGCCGCGCGTAGCACGCCGGACCCGCGCACCCACGAGGGCTACGAATGGCTCTACGTGCTCAGCGGGAAGCTGCGGCTGGTGCTCGCCGAGCACGACGTGGTGCTCAAGGTCGGCGAGGCCGCGGAATTCGACACCCGGCTGCCGCACTGGTTCGGCAGCACCGGGGACGGTCCGGTGGAGGTGCTCAGCCTGTTCGGGCCGCAGGGCGAACGGATGCACGTCCGGGCGAAATCGCGCTGAGCCCGAACACAGGCGAACGGCGGGCCCGCCACCCCCAGATGGCGGGCCTGCCGTCACACGGTCACTTCTTGATCTTGATGCAGGCCACGTCGATGCCTGCGATGGACCCGCAGACCTTGTTTCCGTGCCTCATCTGGCGCTTGTAGTCGAACCGCCAGGAGTCGCCCTTACGCAGGACGTGCGGGCTGGTCTTCGTCGCTCCGTCGTAAGTGCTGGAGATGTTGCCGTGTCCGTTGACCTTGCCCTTCTTGTTGGTGACGGTCGCGTAATGCACCATCAATCCCTTGCCGTTGACGTAAATGCAGGTGGTGCCGTGACACCCGGTGGCGCTGAAGATGCCTGCCCCCGATTCGTGCACGGTCACGACCGTGCCGTCATTGGCCGCCTCCACCGTGGGCGTGGCGGTTCCCGCTGCGGCGGGACCGGCGAAGCCCAGCGAGCCGAGCGCGATTGCCGCCGCGACACCCACGGACGCGAACAAGCGGTTCTTTCGCACGTTCATCATTCCCCTCAGAATCCCCATTCGACTCATCCCCCGCATTCGGTCGGATGATGATGACGACGAGAAATCTATTGACGCATTCTCGGGAAAGCGTCATACGAGGAGTGTGCATCGCGGCGAAACCTGCGGCCGAGGGGAACCGGCACGCCTCAACCACCGCGGTAGGCGATCCTCAACCGTGGGTATGACGACCGGCGCCTGGCGCGCACCTAGGGTGAGCGCATGCGTGGCGGGTACCTGCGATGGCTGCGCCGACGCGCACCGGTCGCCGTCGACCCCCTGATCGCGGTGGTCCTGGTGGTGATCGCCTGGCTGGTCGGCGGCCAGTACTTTCCGCGCAGCTGGGGCGACGACCCCACCGCCTACCTGCTCACCGCGCTGGTCTTCGCGCCCATGGCGATCCGGCGGCGCGCCCCGGTGACTGTGTTGCTGCTCAGCTCGCTGGCGCTGGCCTGCTACCTGGCGATGGGCTACGACCAGCTCGCGCTGAACTTCTGGGGGCCGGTGCTCGCCCTCTACACGCTGGCCGCCCTGCGCCCACCGAAGGTGACCGCGCTGGGCATGGCGCTGGTGGTGCCGGTCCTGTTCTGGGCCGCGCTGCGGCTGGAGCTGCCGATCGAGGTGGGCGTCGCCGAATCCATCGGCATCCCCGCGATGGCCTGGGTTTTCGGCGCCAACAGCCGCAAGCTCGCGGTGCGCAACCTCCAGCTGGCGGAGCTCGGCGAACAGCTGCGCCGTGAGCAGGAGCAGCGCACGGCGCAGGCGGTCACCGAGGAACGGGTGCGGCTGGCCAGGGAGCTGCACGATGTGGTCGCCCACCACATGTCGGTGATCGCGGTGCAGACCGGCCTCGCGGGCTACGTCTTCGACCAGGACCGGGCCACCGCACGGGCGGCGCTGGACACCATCGCGAACACCAGCAGGCAGGCGTTGCAGGAGATGCGGCGGATGCTGGTGCTGCTGCGCACCGACTCCGACCTGCCCGCCACCGACCCGCGCGCCCCGGCCCCTGGCCTAGCGGACCTCCCCGAACTCGTCGACCGGATGCGGGCGGCGGGCCTGACGATCACGCTGGAGGTCATCGGCGACCCCGGCCAGGAACCGCTGCCTTCCGGCGTGCAGCTGTGCGCCTACCGCATCGTGCAGGAATCACTGACAAACGTGATCAAACACGCGGGCCCGGTTCCGGTGAGCGTGTGCGTTTCCCGTCAATCCGCCTCATTGGAGGTCCGGATCAGCAACAATCCCGGTCAAGCCGGGCAACCCGCCGTCGGCGGCACCCGGCTCGGCCTGATCACCATGCGGGAACGCGCCGCGCTGTACGGCGGCAGCCTCCATGCCGCCCCACGGGCGGATGGCGGCTTCGAGGTGGCATTGGCCCTTCCCCTCGGCGGTGACGCCGGGGTATGAGGAAACGCAGACAGGGGGAGTCGCGTTGGTCAAGCTGCTTGTGGTGGACGATGAGATCCTGATCCGCGCCGGGTTGGCCGCGCTGCTGCGCGCCACCCCCGGCATCGAGGTGGTCGGCGAGGCCGCCGACGGGCGGCAGGCACTCGAGCAGGCCGCCGCCACCCTCCCGGACGTGATCCTGATGGACATCCGCATGCCCGGCATGGACGGCATCACCGCCACCGAGCGCATCCTGGCCGCGCCGACGCCGACCCGCCCCCGCATCGCGGTCCTGACGACGTTCGACCTCGACGAGTACGTCTACGCGGCGCTGCGCGCCGGAGCTGCGGGCTTCCTGCTCAAGGAGACCGAGCCCCACCAGATCGTGGTCGCCGTGCACACCATCGCCGCGGGTGACTCGCTGTTCGCGCCCACCGTGGTCCGCAGGCTGGTCGAAACCTACGTCGGCAGAGCACCGGACCCGGTCCCGCCTGCACTGGACCAGCTGACGCCGCGGGAGCGCGACATCCTCCGCCTGGTCGGCACCGGCCGCAGCAACGGCGAGATCGCCGACCACCTCACCGTCAGCGAGGCCACGGTCAAAACCCACCTGCACCGCACGATGACCAAACTCGCCCTCACCAGCCGCGCCCAAGCCGTCGTCGCCGCCTACGAAAGCGGCCTGGTCACCCCGGGTCGCCCGGTCACCTGAACGATTCGTACCGAACGGTCCGCTCTAGGATTCGGCGGTGACCGACTACGACCCGGCTTGGGAACACCTGGACACCTCGCTGCTGCCGCCGCGTCAACAGCGGATCCTGGTGACGATCCGGGACTTCGTCCAACGCAACGGCTACCCGCCGAACACCCGGCAGCTCGCCGAGTCCGTCGGACTGCGGTCGTCGTCCTCGGTGTCGAAGCACCTCAAAGACCTGGAGGACAAGGGGTTCCTGCGCCGAGGCGAGAGCGTGTCGCGTCCGATCGACGTGCGGCTGTTCCTCCGCGACCAGACGCAGGCGCGGGGTGACAGCGGGGACTCCGTGGCGGTGCCGGTGGTGGGCGATATCGCGGCGGGCACCCCGATCCTGGCCGATGAGCACTCCGACGATGTGCTCACGCTGTCCCGCCAGTTGATCGGCGGCGGTACGGTGTTCGGGCTTCGGGTCCGTGGGGATTCCATGATCGATGCCGCGATCTGTGATGGCGACATCGTGGTGGTGCGGCAGCAGCCTGAGGCGCATTCGGGGGATATCGTCGCGGCGATGATCGACGAGGAGGCCACGGTGAAGGTGTACCGGCGCCGGGGTGGTCATGTTTATCTGGAGCCGCGCAACGCTGCCTACGAGGTGATTGACGGGGACAACGCGGTTGTGCTGGGCAAGGTCGTCTCGGTGATGCGTCGCGTCTGACCGGTGCGTCGGCCGTCTGGCCCGTCGACCAGGTTTTGAAAACGGCGGGGAGATCTGTGTGCTGGGCTGGTGGGTTTTGGGATCTGCTGGTGTGGGGGTTTCTGTTGGGTTTGGTGGGATTTGTTGTTTGACATGGGGCCCCTGCGGTGCCGCGGAAGGGCTTTACCGGGCAGGCTTCGCATGCCCTTCCTCGCGGCGAGCTTAGCGGCACCGCCACCCCATGTAAAACAACAAATCCCACGATACAATTTGTTGGCGTCCGGTCGAGTGTCGCCTTTTCGGTGACCTTGCGTGATTGATTGCCTGGCCCTTTCGGATGATGCGATATCGAACAGGTATTCGATATCATGGGGGTATGACTTCTTTGGGGGAGCTCCGTCACACCTCGCCGGTGGGTGAGGTGTTGGAGGCCGTGCTGGCCACCGACATCTCGGCGGTCTCCGATGATGAGGCGTTGTCGGTGGTGGTGTTGGCCCGCCGGTTGCAGAGCTTCGCCAAAGCGGTGGAATGGGAGGCCGCCTACCGGTTGTGGGAGATCCGCAAGGCCGAACCGGAGGTGTCGTGGGGCTCGTTCTGCGACACCGAGATCGCCTCGGCGGCGAAGCTGTCCCCGCGTGCGGCCGACCGGGTCCTCAGCGACGCGGTGACCATCTTCGGGGACCTGCCCGCCACCCACGCCGCCCTGAAAGAGGGGCGGATCGACATCGGGCATGCCTACGCCATCGCCCACGCCACCTCCGTCCTCGACCCCGAGATCCGAACCCGAGTCGAGCAGGAAGCCTTGGTGAAGGCTTCCGGTCGGACCGCGCCGCAGTTGGCCAGCATCCTGCGGCGCACGGTCGCCCGGGTGGACCCCCAGGGCTGCGAAAAGCGCTCCGAGCTACGCCGCAGAGACACCTACGCGTCGAAGAAGCCCGGTGAGGACGGGTTCGCCCACTACATCATCGGCGGCGCCACCGAAAAGATCTCCGTCGTCGACGACCGGGTCGACAAGATCGCCCGCGCACTCAAACGCGACGGGGACGAGCGCACCCTCGACCAACTCCGCTCCGACATCGCCCTCGGCCTGCTCGCCGGCACCCTCGACGAACGCACCCGCCACCTCGCCGCCTCCACCACGGCGGTCCTGCACATCATCACACCGCTGACCACCCTGATCGGCGCCGATGACGTGCCGGTGGAGCTGGCCGACGGCAGCATGCTGCCCGCGTCGGTGATGCGGAGCATCATCGACACCCACCGCGACACCGTCGTGTTCAAGCGGGTCCTGGTCGACGACGCCGGCATCGCGCTCCCCCTCAAGCAGAAGGTCTACCGACCCGGCCGCGAACTCACCCGCTACATCAAAACCCGCAACCCGAGATGCTGCTTCCCCGGCTGCACCCGCAAATCACGCAGCACAGGAATCGAACTCGACCACACCCACCAATACAGCCAAGGCGGCCCCACCAGCCACACCAACCTCGCACCCCTATGCGCCCGCCACCACCACACCAAACACCGAGGCGGATGGACCGCAACCCAACCCCACCCCGGCACCCTGCACTGGACCAGCCCCACCGGACGCACCTACCAAATCCCCCCACAACCCCTACTCGAACCCCCACCCCACACCCACACCAAGCCACTCAACAGCAACCCGCACAACATTGATCCGCACAACAGCACGAGGCCGACCCGAACGGCACACCACCCGAAACCCTCATCGACCGCACCACCGAACCGACCCACACCACCACTCACGTCACCACGCACTCCACAAAACACCCACCCCACCAACCGAACCCGCCGCACACCCACACCCATATCCACCTTCAGATTCGGCGATTCCGGAGAAAGCGAAGAACCTCCACCCTTCTGAACCGACACCATCCGCACGCCATCCGAACCGGCAGGCCCTTCCGAACCAGCGGCGTCGGCCACGCATCCTGAATCGACGGCGTCAGTACACCCCTCTGGACTGACCACGCCGGCACGCTATCCATAACCGACCGCAATCGACCCTTCTGAACTCCGGCATCGATACGCCCCTCGAATTCACGGCGTCGACATCCGTCCACAACTGCCGGCGTAGCAGCTACGAATCTCGTGCTACCTACTCAAAATCACCCACTGGTCATCCGAACCCAGGCGGGATTTTTTGATGATTTTCTGTGGGGGGAGCGGTGGTGCTAAGCTCGTCCGCGAGAGGGGCATGCGAAGCCTGCCCCGGAAAAGCCCCTCCGCACCACCGCTAGGGGCCCCACATAAAATCATCAAAAAATCTCGCCCGCGAACCCCAACCAAACGCAACCCAAAACCCATTAACAAACCACGCAGGACTCAACAGCCGCTAGTCAGCGCCATCCGCACCCGCCGGATCAAGCCGTCGGCGACGGGCGAAGCGGTCGCGGAGAAATCCGGTGACCGAGGGCCCTCCCGCGAAGCACCAGGCGGCGATAACAGGGTCGCAGATCGCGCAACCCAGAGACGAGTGCTCTGCGAACGGCAGGATCGGGTTGCCGTACAGGTGGTGCACCGCATCCCACGCGGTGTGCAGGAGCCAGGCGATGCCGATGAAGGTCCAGGACTCCAGTCCTCGGTACGCGCAGTAGGTGGCGATGATCGTGAAGGCGATCTCCCATGGTCCGAAGCCGCCGCCGCTGAGGTAGGCGGCACCCGCGCCCGCGACCATGATGGCGTTGAAGCGGCGGCGTCGGTTCGGTTCTCGGATCAGGGAATTGACCAGTACGTACGCGAGGCCGATCAGAATCGGCGCGATGACAATCATGTGTTCACGTTAGAACCCTTGCGGGCGAATGGGTTCAGCGGTTCGAGCTGGAGCGGAGGCGGTCGGCGATGCCCGCGACCAACTCGTAGGACAGCAGGCGATCTGCGTGGTGGTACACGGGTGTGGTCACCATAAGCTCGTCGGTGCCGGTGTCGTCGAGGACCGCTTGCAGGTGCTTGGTGACCGTCTCCGCGCTTCCGACGAGGACGCTGCCCGAGCGCTTGGCGATCTCGGCGCGGTCGTCATCGGTGTAGGGGTAGGCCGCCGCGTCCTCGGGACTCGGCAGTCGGATGCGGTTGCCGCGGACTCGGCTGAGGACCTTCAACCGGGTGGAGCCCGCTAGCCATTCGGCGCGTTCGTCGTCCTCGGCGACGATGACGGACACGCTGACCAACATCGTCGGGGTCGCGGCGTGGTCGGAGGGGCGGAACCGCTCCCGGTAGCCGCGGATGGCCTCGGTTCTGGCCTCCGGGTTGAGGTGGCCCGCGAAGGCATAGGGCAGGCCGAGTTCGGCGGCGAGTTCGGCGCTGGCGGTGCCGGAGCCGAGCAGCCACAGCCGTGGGGTGTTTCCGCCGAGGACGGGAATCGCCTTGACCGGGGCGTCCTCGGGCGGGTCGAGGTAGGCCAGCAGTTCCTCCAGCTGCACGCGGAAAGGCTTCGCGGTCCGCTCGCTTTCGGGGCGCACCTCTTCCACAGCGACTCGCGCTCCGCCCGGTGCGCGGCCGATGCCGAGGTCGATCCGTCCGGGGTGGAGTGCGGCCAGCGTGCCGAACTGCTCGGCCACCACGATCGGAGCGTGGTTGGGCAGCAGCACCCCGCCCGCGCCGATCCGCAGGTGCCGGGTGACGTTGGCCAGGTGTGCGATGAGGACGGCGGGTGCGGAGCTGGCGACGCCGCGCATGCTGTGGTGTTCGGGCACCCAATAGCGGTGGTAGCCCAGCGAATCCGCCAGCGTCGCGAGGTCGACGGTGTTGCGCAGCGCCTGTTTCGGTGTGGAGCCCTGCACGATCGGCGAGGTGTCCAGCACCGACAGCCGCAGGTCAGCTCGCGGGGACCCGCTCATGCTCGTCCTCTCCGATCACGCCGCGCCTGCGTAGCTCGTCCCCCACCTCGATCATCCACCGGGCGCGGTCACGCCAATCCGGGAAGTCCGGTTCGAGGCGCGGGTACGGCGGCACCGGTTCGGGCAGGTCGCCGCCTGCCCACTGCTCCTGCCGCTGTTCGGCGCGGCGGGTCAGGCCCTGGGCTATGACGTCCGCGGCCGCGGCCGGATCGCGCATGTCGCCGGTGGGCTCCGGGCAGTCCCGCGCCAGTTCGCTCAGCCCGTCGGTGATCTCGGTGGTGACCCGCTCGAAGTCGTCGTCCCGGTGCCCGGTGTTCGCACCGCCCAGCGCGATATAGGGAAACTCCGCGGTCAACGCCCGCCACAGGGGCAGCAGCCGCGCGCTGTAGCGGGCCCGCAACCGCCGGTCGTGACGCGCTCGCAGGCGCACCACCGCGGTCGCCAGCGGAACCAGCGCCAACCCCAGCGCCAGCACGAACTGCCCGGTGAGCTGACCGGTGGAGTACAGGACGGTCAGGAGGTCTGGGTCGAAGCTCGTGTCGAACTGACGCACGCCCTGGCGGATGAGGACCACCGCGTCGACGCCGAGCGTCATCAGCGCGGACCCGGCGATGACGAGCCAGAACGCGGCCCGCGCCCAGGGATGGCTCAGCTTGCGCCGCAACACCATGGCGCGGCGGACGCCGACGAAGTAGACGGTCAACGCGTAGCCGGACACCGCGAGATACCAGGCGCTGCGCTCCCAGTCGTGGTACCGCTCCGGGCTCGCGGCGGGCCGCTTGATGCCGTCGGGCGCGAGGTCCTTGACGACCACCATGACGATCAGCGCGACGATCAGGAACGACAGCTCGAAGAGCGCCTTGCGCTTGCGCTCGGACTCGGGCCGGTCGGTGTTCGCCAGCAGGAAGTAGGTGGCCCAGCAGTACGCCATGGCCATCCAGCACCCGTTGATGAGGTGGATCCAGGAGGGTCCGAAGAAGTCCTTCACCGGCTCCAGCAACGGCGTGCGGATACCCACGGTGGCGGCGAAGGAGAGGAACACCAGCCCGGGGGCCAGCACCCGCAGCGCGAGGTCATCGCGTCTGCGGGCCAGTTGGAAAAGCTCCCAGACCGTGACCGCGCAGATGACCGCGGCTTTAGTCCAGCGGATTGCCAGTTCGATAGTCATCCCTGAATCCAAACGCCGCGGCGATGCTGTGGTCGACAGGTCCTGCTTCGGTCGGGAGGTGGTTCGGCCGCCGTCTCTCCCGCGCCAGCCTCGCCAGCATCCGCGCCCCGACCTCGGCCTCCCACTCGCGCCAGTCGGCGTACGCGCCGACCGCGTCCGGTTCGGCGGCCACCACACCGCAGGTGAGGGTGTCGCCCTCGGCGAGGTGGTCGCGGACGAGGTGCATCACCTCGTGGTAGATCACCAACGCCTGCTGGGACGTGGGGGCGTTGCGTTCGATGAGGATCTGGTCGACGCGTCGGGTGGGCGCCAGGTGCCCGACGCCGGTGGTGGCGCCGAGATCGGTCGCGCGGATCTTGATGGGTCTGCCGCGGTGCGCGGCGAGCCGCGCGCACAGTTCGTGCGGATCGAAGGGCGGGTTCAGGCCGAGGTCACCAATCAGGCCATGGCACAGCTGTCGAAGCTGCGCCACGCTCATCGGTGTCGCTGTCATCCCCGTCGTCCCGCGGTCGTGGCGTGCTCCCCCAAACCGACGGCCATCATGCCACGTTCGCAGGGCGTGGCGAACCTGTTCGCGCCGAGACGCCGGAGGGGCGGGTATTCGGCAAATTACGTATGACAGGACGCCTCGGTCCCGCAGCGCGCGGGTGATGAGGTCGTCGCGGACGCGGTCCACCGCCACCGGGTCATCGCCGAAGAACGCGGGGTCGACGTCGAAGAACCGCGCGAGCGCGGCCAACTGGTCCGGCTGCGCGGGCGTGCCGGTGCGGAGGCCTTCCACCGCAACTTGGCCTGAAAGCTCATCGCCCCCGGCCGCGAGCGCTCGGCCGACCTCCGCGTTGGTGTAGGGCCGCAAGGTTCCCGCCGCGTCCGGCGCGGCGACCACGTCGAACAGCCAGTTCACCCGGTCCGCCATCGACCCGGCGCCCCCATCGCCGGCGGTCACGCAGCAGGTCCGTCGGGCTCGTCCTCATCGTCTTCAGCCAGAGCCCGCGCCAGCGCACGCATCATCGACGCCCGCTCCCGTGCCGTCCTGGCGTCGCCCGCCGCATCCCGGCGGGCCGTCTTGGTGATGCCGGAGGCACGGAGCGCGTCCTGCAACTCCCGAGCCGCGGTGCGCAGTTCGTCCTGGGCCTCGCGGCTGTCGGCAAGCTGTTGGCGAAGGCGCTGCTCACGGTCGATCAGGTCGCGCTCCACCTCGTTCGCGACCGCGGGATCGGTGAAATAGCCGACCGGCACCTTGAAGAACCAGGCGATTGCCCTGAGGGTTCGCACCGTGGGGTTCTGCTTGACTCCGCGGCGCAGCTCACTGAGGTGCGACTCCGACAAGTCCCAGCCCTCGGCGCGACAGGCCGTGACGACCTCGCGGTTCGTTACGGTCCGCTCCGGCGAGCCCGCGGGCCGCAGCACCTCGAACAGGCGGTTCAGCCGCTCGCCCAAGCTGTCCGGTGGCCGCGGCGCTCTCGGCGGCTGGTCGCTGTCTGCTGTCATCGCACATCTCCCCCGTCTGAGTAGCACCCCGCGCGGCTCCAGAACAATACGCTGCAGCTCGGCGTCCCTCGAAAGCACTAACCCGCACCGGCACCACACATCAGCGTAGCGCCAGGCACCGATTGTGTTGTAGAGTTTCGCTGAAGCGGTCAGGGGGTCCGCTTCATGAGAGGGCCCGGTTCGCTTAGCGGCCGGGCCGCCGGGGGCATCCGTCGGTGACTTCGCCTGGGGGACTGGCG
>NZ_JBREYE010000002.1:40059-259669 GCF_056323685.1 Actinorectispora metalli | reverse complement strand
GTGCCGCTCCCATTCGGAGCGGCACCGACGCCCAGGCTCAGACCCCGGAGACCGACCGGATCCACGACCGGTACGTACCGACGTGGGTGTGGGTGGATCGGTCCACCTTGTTGCCCGCGATGTGCACGCCCACCTGGATCTGGTTGACGAACACCGGGCCACCGGAGTCGCCGCCGTTGGTGAGACCGTCACCGCGCTGAGCCTTGATCAGCCCGCCGCTCACCGAGGTCACCTTCATGGTCGCGACCTTGAGGTACCGCTGGAGAACGTTGTTCTCGTTGTAGCCCCAGCCGTAGACCTTCTCGCTGTCGCCGACCTTCACCCCGCTGCCGAGGGTGGCGTAGGTGGTGGACACGCTGCGGTCCAGTTCCACGAGCGCGATGTCCCCCGAGCTGTGCCGGTGGATCGCCCTCGCGTTGGCCGGGGTGCCCGCCTGGTGGTCGACGTTGCCGATCTTGAAGCTGTACGTGGCGTTGTCGTCGACGCAGTGCGCCGCGGTGAGGACCCACCGGGCCGCGATGATCGATCCGGAGCACCACTGCTGGTTGTTCCGAAGCAGCATCGCGCCCCACGGTCCGCTGGACGCCCGCTGGCCGTCGATGATGTAGGACGAATCCGAGGCGGTGGGCGCCGCGGTGGCCGAGGGAGCAAATGTCCCCAAGGTCATTGCAGCCGCAATCAGTGCGAAAGCAGGGAATTTACGCACGTCTTCTCCATTGAATTGTCGAATAGAGCGGCGGAGCAGGGAGCCAAGCCGCACATTCGGATCTTCGAGATCCGACGGGATTGTCACATTCCGGCGCAACCATGAACAAGAACCGCGTTTTCATACACGCAGACGGTCAATACTGTTGAATCCCGGCCGGAGCTGGGCGCCACCCCCTACCAGCCCACTGCTCCGATATGTACGATTATCAGTAGTTTCAAGCATGTTTGCGCATTCTTCGACCCCGGGTGGTCAGGGATGGACAGAACTTCGCTGGTGGCGTGGGTGCGCGAGGTCATCGCACAACCACCCGCCGTGGTGCTGGTCGGCGGCGCATCGGGCATGGGTAAGTCGTGGCTCGCCGCCCAGGTCCTCGCGACCTCGCGGGCCGAGCGCCGCGTGGTGGTCGCCTGCGCGGGTCTGCCGGATGAACCGCATGTGGTGCTGAGGGAACTCGTGCGCGGCCTGGTCCAAAACGGTGGTGAGCCTGCCTCGGCGGCGGCGGTGATCGCCGCGGCCGACGAGGCGGAGCAGCGAGGAAAGCCGGACTACCGCACTTGCGCGCTGCTGCGGGACCTCACCGCGGCCGAGGTCGCGCGGACCGGCTCCGTGCTAATCGTGCTGGATGACCTCGATCTTGCCGATCGGTGGTCTCGGCACGTGCTGCGGTGCTGCGCCACCCGGCTGCCGGACGGCGTCGCGATGGTCATCACCGGGCGGCTCGGCCCTCGGTGGGGACCGGGCGTGGCGACGGGCCACCGCCTCGAGTTGGGGCCGCTGACGACGGCCGAGGTGGCGGCGCTGGCCTGCGAGCACCATGGCACCGCCCCGGACGGGTGGACCACCGAGGTGCACCGGCTGACCGGCGGGGTGCCGCTGTACGTCGGCGAGGTGCTGGCGCGAATCCGACCCGCCGACGGCGACCCGACGCACGCCCTGGCCCGGTGCGGAATACCGGCCGCCGTCGCGGAGGTGATCACCGACAGCCTGGCGGATTTGCCCGCCACCACGCGGACCGTGCTGACCACCGCCGCGCTGCTGCGCGGCCCGATCACCGCCCCGATACCGGCCGACGTGTGCCGCACCAGCACGGCGAAGGCGGAAGCCGCGCTCCTGCGCGCGGTCGACGCAGGCCTGCTGTCCGTACGCGGCGACGGCGCTTTCGAGTTCCAGCCGCCCCTGATCGGGCTCGCCGTGGCGCAGACGATGCCGACCGGCGATCGGCGGCGCGCGCACGCCGCGATCGTCCGCGCACTGCACCGACTGGACGGCGACGCGCTGCCGCGGCTGATCCACCACTGCCGCGCGGCGGGCGACCTGGCCGCGGCGGCGCGGTACGCGGAGCGGGCCGCGGACCGGGCGGTGCGCGCGGGGGATCCCGCGGAGGCCGTGGACCTGCTGCGTGAATTGCTGGGTGAGCAGGCACTGCCGCGACGGGCCCGCGCGCGGCTCGCGAGCAGGCTGGGGCGGCTGACGCTGGGCAGTCAGTCCTACAACGACACCGTTGGCCTGCTGCGGACGCTCGTCGCCGACGATCTGCTGCCCGACGGGATGCGCGGTGAACTGCGCCTGCACCTCGGCCTGCTGCTGACCAACCAGGCCGACGACGCTGACGCGGGCCGTGCCGAGGTCGCCCGAGCCATCCCCGAGCTGCGAAAGCGGCCCGCGTTGGCGGCCCGCGCGATGTCGGCCCTTGCCATGCCCCAATTGGGGACCTGCCCCGTGCAGGAACACCTGTGGTGGCTGGCCGAAGCGGAGCGGACCACCCCGCCGCGCGGTGACCCGGCGCTGCTCACCGCGATCAACGTCAACCGCGCGAGTGCCCTGATGCAACTTGGCGATCCGCGCGCCTGGGAGGCCGTCGCCGCGCTGTCCGCCGATGAGGCGACCGCGGCGCAGCGGCAGGAGCTGATGCGCGGCTACGTCAACTTCGCCGACGCCGCGATCGCGCTGGGCCACCACCAGGCGGCGGCCAAGTTCCTGGCGGCGGCCGACGCGTTGCTCGTGGACGCGGCGCCCTACGTGCGAGATGTGGCCGCGGCGAACCGACTGCGCTTGGCGTTGGCCACGGGACAGTGGGCGGGCCTCGCCGAGCAGGCGCAGCGCCATCTCGACACCGGCGCGCCCACTCCGCGCTCCTCCGCCGAATCGCACCTGGTCCTCGCGCAACTCACCTTCGCCCGCGGCGAATGGGACGACACGCGGCGCCTGCTCGCCGCGCCGGTGCTGGACACCGGCAAAGCCTGGTTCGGTACCGCCGTGCTCGCCGCGGCCGCCACCAGGATCCGGCTGGCCGCGGTGCGCGGCAGAGCACCCGACGCGTCGGCGGAACTGGCCAGAGTATTGGCGGTGCTGCGTCGAAAAAGAGTGTGGGCGTGGGCCGCGGAGTTGGTGGACGCGGGCGTGGACGCCCTGCTCCACCAGTCCGACCTGGACACGGCGAGGGCGCTGCTCGAGGAGTTCGCGGCCGATGTGGCCCACCGCGACTACCCCTTCGGGCATGCGCTGCTGCGGTGCGGGCAGGGCAGGCTCGCCGCCGCCGAGAACCGCACCGACGACGCCGTGGCGCTGCTGACCGAGGCGACGGCGCTGCTCGCCGCCCTCCCCCGTCCCTACGAACAGGCCCGCGCCACCGAGGCGACCGCCCGCTGTCTGTTCGCCGCCGAACGCCACGGCCCGGCGACCGAGTTGGCCGGCGAGGCCGTGCGAGCCTTCACCGCGCTCGGCGCGACCTCCGACGCCGCGCGCTGCGAACACCTGCTGCGCGAACACGGTGGCGCCGTGGGCGGCGGACCCGGCAGGCGCGGCTACGGCGGCGAACTGTCGCCCCGCGAGCACGAGGTGGCTCGCCTGATCACCACCGGCCACACCAACCGCGAGATCGCGGAGGTGCTGTTTCTGTCGCCCCGCACCGTGGAACGACACGTCGCGGGCGTACTGCGCAAACTCGGCGCGCGCACCCGAGGCGAGGTCACCCTGCCCGACCGCGAGACCCGGTGAAACGCGACGGTGCGGCCGGGCCACCCGACCGCACCGTCGCCTCTGTCAGGCGATCAGCCGAAGCACAGTGGCGCGTTGATGTGCTTGTGACAGCGGACCGTGTGGCTGCTGGAGCCGGTCTGGTTCTTGCCGTCGGTCACCGTCAAGGTCACGGTGTAGTTGGCGGCGTTGTTGGGGTAGGTGTGCGATGCGGTCTTGCCGGTGGCGGTGCCGCCGTCACCGAACTTCCAGGCGTAGCCGGCGACCGACCCTTCCTCGTCGGTCGAGGACCCGCCGTCGAAGGAACACGCGCCGCCCTTGCAGCGAACGGTGAACGCGGCGGTGGGCGGCAGGTCTCCCGCCTTGGCCAGCAGCCGGGTGGCGTTGGTCTTGCCCTCGTTGTCGGTCACGGTCAGCCGAACGCTGTAGTGGCCTGCCTTGCCGTAGGTGTGCGATGCGGTCTTGCCGGTGGCCGTGCCGCCGTCACCGAACTCCCAGGCGTAGCTCGTGATCGTGCCGTCGCTGTCCTTGCTGGCACCGGCGTCGAACGAGCAGGCCGTAGTGCTGTTCGAGCAGGCGGCGGTGAACGAGGGGCTCGGCCTGCCGGGATCGGCCGATCCCGCCGGGTAGTCCTGAGCCGACCCGACGTCCAGCAGCGGCTCCTTGACGTTGTCGCCCGAGTCGTCGGTCCACGCGGTGTTGGCGGTGTCGATCAGCTTCTGCCGCACCGCCATCACGCCATCGCGCCCGGTGGCCCGCTTCCCGTTCGCGGTCAGCAGTCCCGCCGCCCCCGCCACGTGCGGCGAGGCCATCGAGGTCCCGCTGAGCGCCTGGTATCCACCGTTGAGGTGCGTGGACAGAATGCAGGTACCGGGTGCGGCGATCTCCACGGTGGCACCGAAGTTGCTGAAGTCCGCCAACGTGTCGTCCTGATCGGCCCGACAAGTGGACGCGGCCCCACCACCGGGCGCGCCGTTGAAGTCCGCGAGCGCCGACACGGTGATCACATCGGGGTGACTGGCCGGGAAGAACGTCTTGGCGTCCTTGTGGTTGTTGCCTGCCGCCACGACGAACACGACGCCCTTGGCCACCGCAGTGGAGATGGCCTGGGTCATCGCCTCGTTGGCGCAGTTCTCGCAGCCCAGGCTCATGTTGGCGGCTTCGATCTCGTCGGCGTGCGCCGCGACCCAGTCCACGCCCGCGACCACGCCTGACAGCTGGCCGCTGCCGTTGGCGCCCAACACCTTGGCCGACCAGATCCGCGCGCCCGGCGCGACACCTGCCACGCCGACCCCGTCGTCCCGGGCGCCGATCGTGCCCGCCACGTGGGTGCCGTGACCGTGGTCGTCGGTGCCCGCGTTCTCCGTGCACGAGGTGCTGTTCACACAGTTGGCCTGTGCGACCACGTGCAGGTCGGGATGCTTCGAGTCGACGCCGGTGTCGATCACCGCGACGTCGACGTCCACGCTGTAGTCGTTCTTGCCGTTGATCTTCAGATTGGGGTTGTTGGTGGCGAATACCCGGTCAACACCGGTCGGCACGGTCTGATCGGTGGTACGCACCACGTGATCGACCTCGACCGACTTGACCCGCGGGTCGCGACGCAGCGCCGCAACACCCGCCGGGGACAGGGAAGCCGAGAATCCGCTCACCGCATGCCGGTACAGGTGCCCGACCTGTCCGCCATGCCTGCCCACCAGCCCGGACGCGAACCCCGCCGGGTCGCCTCCGCCATCCTTCAACACCACGATGTAGTCCACGGGCGCATCAGCTGCTACCGCGCCAGGCGCACCCGGAGTTGCCGCACACAGTGCCAGCACCCCCAGCCCGGTAAGCAATGCCCTCTTGATCCGCACGAGTTGATCCTCCTTGCGCAGGGTTTTCGGGAGGTACCGCGGATTTCGCCGCGATAGCGCCATCCTCAAGTCGGATCAACGCCGTGATCAACGCCGGAAACCGTGGGTGGTCTACCCAATCCACGCACAACCCGTGTCCCACGGTGCGTTCAAGCACCATCAGTCCTCGATACGGACCTGGCATCCGCCAACCGGGCGTTGGCGAAGCGGGCGTTCTTCAGGTTGCAGTGCGCGCACTGACGCCCGCCAAATCACAGTTCTCGATCACCGTCTGGGTAAACGTGGAGCCAGTCACCGTCGCACCAGACAGCGTGGTGTCGACAAACCGGCACTGTTCTATTTCCAGCGACTCCATTTTCGCGGAGAGGCATCTGATTTGGCTGGACTTCGACCCATGCCGGCGATCGTACAACTCGATCACCGTCCTCCTGCCGGGCTCCTCATTTATCCAAATCTTCTTTCGAAAGGTCAGGAGAGAATCAATAAAAGCAATAGCGCAACGTCCGAATTACTCGAACGGAGCACTCCCCCGCGTGGCATCGCCGACCGAGCGATGAGTTTCCGCCGTACCGTGAGTCTTCCTCCATGAGCGCAGGATCGAGCGAAGGAGAAGCTGTGAAGAACGATGTCTGGCCGATGGTGCATGCCGAGCGTGCGGCGCTGATCGAGGATCTCTCCCACCTCGATGACGAGCAGTGGACCCAGCCGTCACTCTGTCCCGGCTGGACCGTCCACGACGTGGCCGCCCACCTGGTAGACACCGCTCGGACCACGCGCCTCGGTTTCGTGGTGGGCCTCGCCAGCGCACGATTCGACTTCGACCTGCAAAACGCACGCGGCGTGGAGCGCGAACGCGGTACCTCCCCGCAAGACACGGTGCAGCGGCTCCGTGAGGTGGTATCGCGGACCTCGACCCCGCCCGCACCCCTCGACAGCAGGCTCGTGGAAGCGGTCGTCCACGGTGAGGACATCCGCCGCCCTTTGGGCATTCCCCGCTCTTACCCACAAGAGGCCGTCGTGAGGTCGCTGCGCCTGCAGACCCGAACCCCGGCGTCGTTCGGCGGTGCCAAAGAGCTGATGGCCCGGGTCCACCTCACCGCAACGGACACCGACCTGTCGATCGGAGACGGCCCGGAGGTGCGCGGAACCGCGCTGTCACTGCTCCTGGCCGTCTCCGGACGACGGGTGGCGCTGGATGAGCTCGCCGGGCCGGGGCTCACCACGCTGGCCTCGGCTACCTGACAAGCAGCCTTCGGCGGATGCCGAGCTGGTCACAGTGCCAGGCGGGGCCAGGATGCGGTGTCCCTCAGCAGCTGCCGGTCGTGGGTGGCGATCAGCACCGCGGCCGGAGTCGACTCGAGCGCAGCGGACAGCTCGTCGACGAGCGCGGCCGAGAGGTGGTTGGTCGGCTCGTCGAGCAGCAGCACGTGCGGTCGGCGGGCCAGCACCAGCGCCAGGTCCAGCCGCCTCCGCGCGCCGACCGACAACTCGGTCACCGGCCGGTGCAGGTCATACCGTTCCAGCAGGCCCAACTCACCGAGGCTCGGCAGATCCGACCGGGCACGGTCGTACAGCTCCACCGCCGTGCCCGGACCTGGCCGGTCGGACTCTTGGCCCAACCATCCGACCCGCACCGGCCGGGCGCGGGTGACGGTGCCCGTGCTCGGTTCCAGCTCGCCTGCCAGCACGCTCAGCAGTGTCGACTTGCCCGCACCGTTGGGCCCGGTGACCACCAGCCGGTCCCCGGAGTCCAACGCCAGGTCGACCGGCCGCGCGAGCCTGCCCGCCACGGTCACGCCCTCGGCTCGCAGCAGCGTCGCGCCGCGGTGCTCGGGAAGCTCGGGCATGGCGAACCGGGTCGGCGGTGGCGGCACGGCCACCACATGCGCGGCCAACTCCTCCTGCCGTCGGTGCACGGCCCGGACCAGGCCGGGAGCCCGGGTGGCCCGGGAGTGCTTGCCGTGTCCCTTGGCGGGCCGCCAGTTGTCGCGCAGCCGGTTCTGCGCCGCGGACAGGTCATCGGCCAGCCGCTGCCGCTGGGCCAGTTGCTCGGTGTGCAGCGCTTCCCATCGGGCACGCTCGGCTCGACGGGCCTGAACGTAGGCGGGGTAGCCGCCGCCGTAGGTCCGCGGCCTGCCGTCGCTGGACGGATCGAGGTCGACCACCGTGGTCGCGACATCGGCCAGCAACGCCCGGTCGTGGCTGACCAGCACCACCACACCCGGGTGAGCCCGCAGCCGCTCGGTGAGGTGATCCAGTCCCGCCGCGTCGAGGTGGTTGGTCGGCTCGTCGAGCAGCAGCACCGAGTGCCCCGCACCGAGCAGACAAGCCAGCCGCACCCGGTGACGCTGCCCGACCGACAGGGTGCCGAGCGGCCGGGCGCGGTCGTCGACGGCGCCGAGCGCGGCCAGCGAGACCTCGACCCGCCGGTCGGCATCCCATGCGTCCAGCGCCTCGACCTCCGCGAGGGCGGCGGCATAGGCGTCGTCCGCGCCGGGTGGGCCGTCGGCGAGCGCGTCGGTGGCGCGCTCCAACCGAGCCAGAGCCCCACGCACAGCGGCCAGCTCGACGTCGATCAGAGCGCCGACGGTGTCGGAAGGGCCGAGCGGGATCTGCTGGTCGGCAACGCCGACCGAGCCCGCCCGGTGCACGTCACCGCGGTCGACGGGCAGGTCACCGGAAAGCACCCGCAACAGGGTGGTCTTGCCACGACCGTTCTCCCCGACCACAGCGACCCGATCACCCGCGGCGGCGACAAGGTCCACCCCGGCGAGCACAGGCCGCCCGCCGAAGGAGAGGTGAACGTCGGACACCCGAACATGCGCGGCCCGCACGGATATAAACGAAAGATCAGCTGACATGAAGAAACTGCCTCCAACAAGAAGTGATGAGCAGAAAGGACGAAGACGGCACCGCGTTCCGCGGTACCGGTGGAGGCGTCGTCCCTCAGAGGAACAGAAGTTGCTGCATCACGCTCACCAGCGTAGACGGGCCGATGTGCCGGGTCATCCGAATTTCCTCGGATACGCACCACCCCGGCCGCACGTCAGGCCAATGCCCGTCTTCCTCGTAGGCTGAGTCCCACCCGTGATCGACAGGAGGCTGCGGTGACCGAGACAACGGCGGCCGAGTTGATGGCCGAACTGGCCGCGCTCGAGGACCCGAAGATTCGCGCGGTGAACGAGAAGCACGGTGACGATCACGGCGTGAACCTCGGCAAGCTGCGCGCGGTCGCGAAGCGGCTGAAGACGCAACAGGAACTCGCGCGCCAACTCTGGGAGACGGCCGATACCGCGGCGAGGCTGCTGGCCACCCTGATCTGCCGCCCCAAGGCGTTCGAGCGCGATGAGCTGGACGCCATGCTGCGCGAAGCACGCACCCCCAAGGTGCACGACTGGCTTGTGAACTACGTGGTGAAGAAGAACCCGCACTCCGAAGAGCTGCGCCTGGCCTGGTTCGCCGACCCTGACCCGGTGGTCGCCAGTGCGGGCTGGGCACTGACCACCGAACGCGTGGCCCGCAAGCCCGAAGGCCTCGACCTCACCGGTCTGCTCGACGTCATCGAGGCGGAGATGAAAGGCGCCCCGGACCGCCTGCAGTGGGCGATGAACCACTGCCTGGCGCAGATCGGGATCGAGCACCCCGAGCACCGCGCACGGGCGATCGACATCGGCGAGCGCCTTGAGGTGCTCAAGGACTACCCCACTCCCCCGAACTGCACCTCCCCGTTCGCGCCCACCTGGATCACCGAAATGGTGCGCCGACAGCAAGACAAGTAGAAGGCTTCGATCCGCTCGTACGACCACTCCTCAGGGCTGGGATCGGTGATGACCCCGAGGCAAGGCGATTCGGTGGGCAATAGATTGCTTCTCGTGGCCGGCCCTGACGACAGGCTCGGCCCTTTCGATGTGGGGGTCGAGATGATGGGTGCCGGACGGTGGGCGGCTGGAGCCGCCGCGCTGTACGCGTTGTGGGGTCTGCTGCACATGGGACTGGGTGTCTCTATGGTGGCCGGTGGCCTCGCCGATGGGGTGCCCCAGGCTGAACTGGCGGCGGAAAGCCTGCTGTTCTTCATCTGCGTGACCGTGTTCGGCGCGCAGGCTGTCGTTGTCGCCATGGCCATGAACCGGGTCAACAGCCGTCTCGGCTACTGGCTGAACGCGATCGTGCTCGGTGTTGTCGACGTGGCGTTCCTCGTCTTTCTCGTAGTGCCTGGCCATGTCGACCTCATCGGCGGAACCGCGGGGCCCGTCATCTGGCTGCTGGCCACCGTATGCGCCACTGTCGCGCTCCGACGCCCGGCTCCCCGTCGATGACGGAGAGCCGGGCAGGGTCGGTCACATCGGTTCGACCGGCAGCCACAGCTCGCAGGTCGCGGTGCTGAAGTCCGCCGCCCGTTCGAGGACCGCGACGATGGAGGGGCCCGGCCGCAGACTCCACGGGTTGGACGGGAACCACTCGGTCGCGGTCGCGGCCCAGGTGTTCTGCAGGGTCTGCGGATGGGGCCCTGCCGTGCGGAAGACCGCCCACCTGCCCGCCGATACGTCGATGGCATCGAGGTCGTCGGGAGCCGGTGTGTCCCGGGACAGGGCGACCCCGTGCAGGTAGGTCAGTTCGCTGCCCTCGGTGCCATCGGGGTCGAGGTCGTCGCAGACCTGCAGCAGACCACCCGGCTCGGTGTCGCCGAGTGCCTTTAGCCGGGCGTGTTCCTCCTGCGGCAGTGCCGCGACGTGCTGCTGAATGTGCGGGTTGACGCCCCGGTGGATGAGCGGAACCCGGGCCGCGTGTCCGACGAGCCGGAACGCGGGGCGGTCGACGATGCGGGTGTCCATGGGGATGCTCCCTTCGACGCTCAGGCGGAACCTGAGCTGCGGTTGTGTGCGAAGGGGGCCTCCATCACGGCGAACCTCACCAGGACCCGCGCCGTGGACCGCCCGGAACGCGCGCCCGAACGCCTCGGTCGAGCCGTAGCCGTGCCGGACGGCGATGCTCAGCAGATCGTCCTCGCCCCGGACCACGTCCGCGGCGGCCACGGTCATCCGACGTCGGCGCACGTACTCCGACAGCGGCATGCCCGCCAGCGACGAGAACATCCGACGCAGGTGGTACTCGGTGATGCCGAGCGCCCTGGCCAGTCCATTGACATCAAGCTCTTCGGTGAGGTGCTCCTCGACAAGGTCGACGAGCCGGTTGAGTGCCGAGATCACAAGGCCCCCCTTTCGACATCAACACTGATCGAAGGCACCCCGGCCGCGCCCGACCGCAGCGAACCGATCCGGTCATTCAGCGGACGACGTCGTAGACCAGCTTCTGGATCCCGTTGGCGTAGTACTCGCTCTCGACGAGCTTGAGGCTCTGCTTGTCCTTGTCGGTATCGCTGAACAGCCGCTTGCCCGCGCCGAGCAGGACCGGGAAGACCAGCAGGTGGTAGCGGTCGATGAGACGGGCATCTGAGAGGTTGCGGTTCAGGGTGGCGCTGCCGTGGATGGTGATCGGCCCGCCCTCGGTCTCCTTGAGCGCGGCCACCTCGTCCAGCGAACGGAGGATGCTGATCTCGCCCCAGTTGGACACCAGGTCCGCCTCCCGCAGCGTGGTCGACACGACGTACTTCGGGATCGCGTTGTAGCGGGGGAACTCCTCGGTCATGCCCGGCCACACCGGCGAGAACGCCTGGTAGCTGACGCGGCCCATCATCATGGCCGCGGATTCGTCCTGCTCACGGCCCTTGATCTCATAGGCGGCCTCGTCGAACTCGATGTCGTTGAAGGTCCAGCCCGAGTTGCGGTAGCCCGGTTCCCCTCCGGGCGCCTCGACGACGCCGTCGAGTGAGACGAACGCGGTGGCGATCAGGGTGCGCATTGGTTGCTCCTTGGTTGTGCTGAGAAGCCGTCGTCAGTGCGTCGAACGGGACAGGCCGGTTTCGACAGCTCCCGCCGGGAAAGTTTCGACGCGCCGATCCTGTCCTGTTCATGGCTCGTGGACCAGCCCAACCACCCGGCCCGGATGGGACGATCCGGGCCGGGAGCGGCCTGCCGATCAGGCGAACGCGGCGAACATGCCGGGCTCGTAGGAACCCCCCTTCTGGTGCAGGATCACCGCGAGCCGGTTGGCCGCGTTGATCAAGGCGACCAGGGAGACCAGCGCGGCCGTCTGGTCCTCGTCGTAGTGCTTGCGCACCTGCGCCCAGGTCTCGTCGGACACGCCGTGGTGGGCATCGGCAAGCCGCGTCCCCTCCTCGGCGAGGGCCAACGCGGCCCGCTCCGCCTCGGTGAACACCGAGGACTCGCGCCAGGCGGCGACCAGGTGGAGCCGGACCGCGGTCTCCCCGGCGGCCGCGGCCTCCTTCGTGTGCATGTCGATGCACCATCCGCAGCCGTTGATCTGGCTGGCGCGCAGGCTCACCAACTCCTGGGTGGCCTTCGGCAGCGTCGACTGCTCGATCACCTGGCCCGCGTTGGCGAACCGCTTCGCGAACTTGACGCCGATCTCGTTGGTGAACAGGTCGATACGAGGTTCCATGATCCGTCCTCACTCGTGGTGTTCGGGACGAACACGAGATGCCCGCGACCCCATCCGTGTGACGAGACGTGCGTCACCAGCCGTATTGGCTACCGTCTCGGTGTCACAAACCGGCGGGGCGCGGTGTCCAGTGGGTGACTCGGCCGGAAGCGAAGAGGAGCCACCCATGGCAGGAACGTCGCAGACCGCCCCCGACCCCGCCACCGAGGCGTTCCTCACCCACCGCAACCTGCTGTTCACCGTCGCCTACGAGATGCTCGGCTCGGCCGCCGACGCCGAAGACGTCCTCCAGGAGACCTGGCTCCGGTGGGTGGGCGTCGACCTGGGCACCGTGCAGAACCAGCGGGCATACCTGGTCCGGATCACCACCCGCCAGGCGCTGACCCGGCTGCGGACGCTAGGCCGCCGCAAGGAGTCCTACGTCGGCTCCTGGCTGCCGGAGCCGCTGCTCACCGCGCCCGACGTGGCCGAGGACGTCGAGTTGGCCGAGAGCGTGTCGATGGCGATGCTGCTGGTGCTGGAGACGCTCACGCCGACCGAGCGGGCGGTGTTCGTGCTGCGCGAGGTGTTCGACGTCGGCTACGACGAGATCGCGGAAGCCGTCGACAAGAGCCCGGCGGCGGTCCGCCAGATCGCCCACCGGGCCCGAGCACACGTCGCGGCCCGCCGACCGCGCGGAGTCGCCTCCCCCGCCGAGACCCGAGACGCGCTCGCCGCGTTCCAACGGGCGGTCGAAACGGGCGACCTGCAACGCCTGTTCGACATCCTCGCCCCGGACGTAGTCCTCATGGGTGACGGCGGCGGAGTGAAGCAGGCCGTGCCACGGCCCATCGTGGGCGCCGACAAGGTGGCCCGCCTGCTGGCCGCGGGCCTGAGCAAGGTTTCCGCCACGGTGTCGCTGCGGCCCGCACAGGTCAATGGCTACCCGGCGCTGATCGTGCGGTTCGACGGCGAGATCGACACCGTCATCGCGGCGCGCATCGACGACGGCCTCATCACCGGGCTCTACGCCGTGCGCAACCCCGAGAAGCTGTCCCACATGGACCGGGAAACCGCCTTGCGCCGCTGAGCGTCGCGACGCTACCTGCGGTCGGGCCTGGGCGGAGGACGTGACCGGGTCGCGCTAACGGGAGCGTGTTCGCAGGTGCGCTCGTTCGCCTTGCGGTCCGAACAGGACGAGTGTCTCGACAGGGTGACCGTCGGCTGACCCGAGCCAGTGCGGCAGGGTCGTGTCGAACTCGGCGGCCTCTCCGGGCGCCAGCGCCATGTCCCGGTCCCCGACCACCAGCCGAAGCCGTCCATTGAGGACGTACAGCCACTCGTATCCACCGTGCGTCTGCGGCGTGGGTTCGGCCGGTTCCGGACGGCTCGGGATGAGCATCTTGAAGGCCTGCACGCCGCCCGCGCGGCGAGTCAGCGGGATGAACGTCATGCCGTGGCGGTGGATCGGCTTCAGGTGAATCCGCGGGTCCCCCGTCCGAGGAGCTCCGACAAGATCGTCAAGAGGCACCCCGTATACGCGGGCCAGCGGCAACAGCAATTCCAGCGTGGGCCGCCGCCCGCCGCTTTCCAACCGCGACAGGGTGCTTTCCGACGTCCCTGTCGCCGCCGACAAATCGGCCAGGGTCAATCCGCGCTGCTTGCGCAGCGCGCAACCGGGGACCGACCGCGCCCAACACCTGGTCCATCTCCTCCGCCATACCGCCGACCTTGCCATACCGGCAATTTTCCGTGCCGGTTGCGCCGGCTCGACGCCACAGTGGCGAACATGAGCACTCACAACCAAGCCGCCCGCTTCTGGGACGACCTTTACAGCCAACGCACCGCCGAGCCCGCACCCAAGGTGAACCCAAGGCTGGCCGAAATCGCCGGACGGCTACCCCCGGGCACCGCCCTGGACGTCGGCTGCGGAGCAGGAGGAGACGCACTCTGGCTGGCAGGCCAGGGCTGGCGAGTGACCGCGGTGGACATCTCCGCGTCAGCCGCGCACTCCCTCCAGCAGCAAGCAAACCGAGCCGGCGTATCCGTCACCGCGCTGTGCGTCGACCTGTCCGAAGACTTCCCCACGGGAACCTTCGACCTCATTTCCGCGCAGTACTTCCACACCCCGTTCGCCCTGCACCGCGCCCACGTGCTGCGGACCGCCGCGCAAGCGGTGAACCCAGGCGGTCTGCTGGTCGTGGTCGACCACGGCTCCACCGCGCCGTGGTCCTGGAACCAAGACCCGGACGTCTACTACCCGACACCCAAGGAAGTGGCCACCGAACTGGCCCTCGACCCAACCGAATGGTCAATCGAACGCGCGGACACCCCGCAACGCCAAGCCACCGGCCCCGCAGGCCAGACAGGCACCGTCACCGACCACGTACTGGTCATTCGCCGAACGAGCACCACTCCGGAGGGACCGCGATGACCACGAAGCGCCCACGCGACACAAAGCCGCCCTCGACCGGGCCCGGCGAGAAGGAGGTTCTCATCGGCTTCCTCGACTACCTACGCGCCGCCGTCGCGGCCAGGGCCGAAGGGGTGCCGGAAATCCAGGCCCGCACCCCCGGCGTGCCCTCCGGCACCAACCTGCTCGGACTGGTGAACCACCTGACCTACGTGGAACAACACTGGCTTCTCGGTCACGACGTAGCCGACTGGCAAGCCACCTTCCACGCCGCCCCGGAAGACACCGCCGACACCATCATCGCCACCTACCGGGAAACCATCACCGAAGCGAACAAGGAGGTCGCGTCCTGGGACACCCTCACCGAATCAGGCCCCCGCCCAGCCAGACGCGGCCAACCGAGGCCAACCCGGCGGTGGACCCTGGCCCACCTGATCGAGGAAACCGCCCGGCACGCTGGACACGCCGACATCCTGCGAGAGCTGATCGACAACACCACCGGACGCTGAAACACCGACTGCCCGTTGCGCCCGATTCCAGCGCCGCTACCAGTACTGATGCCGCTTCCCGTCGGTGTCGGCGACAAAGATGACCGCATCGGCACCGTCCAGGTCCGCAGGGCGCAACGGGATGTGGCCGGGCACAATCGGCTCACCGGCGTTGATCGACTGGGGAAGCGCAGCGCGCAGAGTCGGCGTCGGGAACAAGGCGCGACGGGTGGTCGCCTCGGCCAGCACACCCTGAAGTGTGCCCGGATCGCTGTGCGGGTTGGCATCAGTTGCCACAAATACGTACCGCTCCCCCAGGGTGAGCGCAACAAGTGCCCCAGCGCCGAACCAGCTCACCTGGTCCTCGCCCAAGGGCTTGTGGCTCAACGGCATGGTGGACTGCGCACGCTGAAGGTGCACGTTGTGCGCGAACACCAGGCTCGGGCCGCGCCGCTGTTCCCGGGCAACGATCGCAAGCAGGTTGTCGGCCATCATCTCGTCCCGCAGACTGGACAAGGTCGCGATCCGGTCGGCTGCGCGGCTAGCCATAGCCGCGTGATAGCGCAACAGACCCTGAGCAGTGCGCGCATGCGCGACGGCGTGCTCGTACCCACGCGGGTCGGCTGGGCGCAACCCAGGAGCAGCGCGTCGCAACCTAGAGGCGAGGTCGTCGGCGACGATGCGTAACGCGCGAACACGGTCGGAGTCGCCGATGGACGCCGCCGGTTCGTACATGGCCTCCTGATTCGCCCAATCCGCCTCGTCGCCAAGCAGCGCGTCGAGGTCACCTGACTCCGGCCGCAACGCGACGGGCAGGTAGTCGATCACCGAGAACAACGCATGCCGCGGACTAGGCGCAGCGTAGATCTCCAACGGCGCGTCGAACCCATAGAAGCGAACCCGGTCCCGCGGCGCACGGTCAGCGTTGTAAGCCCGAAGCCATTCGACGAGTTCCCGGTTGCCCGGCACGGCGCCGAACCGGTGACTGAACCCTGTGTCGAGCACCCTGTCGACATCCGCCGTCGCGCCACCCACGTACTCATCGACAACAGACGCCGCAAAGAAGTCGGTCTCCAGCACGATCGACCGATACCCCTGTTCGACCAGGTGCCCAAGGAGCTCGTTGCGCAACAACGGAAACGCCGCGATCCCATGCGTCGGCTCCCCCAGCGCGAGCAACGCAGGCGGCTCGCTCCGCCCGGCGAGCAGCTCGTCGACGGCACGGCCCAGGCTCGCCGTGTCGTCAAGTTGGCAGCCGATCCCACGCAGCGATGTGGCAGTGGACATGAACACCCCTTTTCCGAAAGGACTGCCCTCAACCGTATCGTTGAAGAATCGGTTGAAACTTTTGTAGCATCCAGCTGGCGTTGAGAGATCCAAGCCTCAAAAGGAGGTGCAACCTGCGCCCCGTCGACCTTGCCCGAGAACACGAGTTGTCCGCTCAGGCGGTCCGCAACTACGAGGACGCAGGCATCCTCCCGCCTGCCGAGCGCAGCGGGACCGGCTATCGGCGCTACACACCCCTGCACGCCCAAGCCCTGCACACCTTCCTCGCGTTACGCGCAGGCCACGGACACCAGCAGGCAATGGAGATCATGCGCGCGACCAACCGGGGCGACACCGAGTCCACCTACCGGCTCATCGACGCCACACACATCGCGCTCCGCACCGAACGCGACACCCGCACCGAAGTCGCGGCAGCCCTCGGCACCCTGTCCACCACGACACCCAGCCCGATCAGCGGCCGGCCGCTCACCGTCGGAGAACTCGCCCGCCGACTCGGCGTGCACCCCGCCACGCTGCGCACCTGGGAAACCGCAGGCATCCTGCGCCCCGGACGCAACCGAGCAACGGGCTACCGCGAATACGGCCCTGACCGCGTGCGCGACGCCGAGATCGCCAGACAACTCCGCCGAGGCGGCTACCCCCTACGCCAAGTCGCGCAATTCATCGACTCCCTGCACGAAGCAGGCGGAGCGGACGCGCTGAGCACCTTCCTCGACTCCTGGCAGGACCGGCTGACCACCCGCAGCCGCAACCTCCTCGCAGGCGCAGCCCAACTCCATACCTACCTCACCCTGCTCGACCAGCCATAAACGGCCCGGCCTGCGCGGTTCGGCTCGCGCAGAGTGGTCCCACTACCCTCGCGGCGATCTTGTCGAACGCTCCGTCGGCCTCAGGCGCTACGAGGGGTGGGCATGCCCTGGTGGAAGCCTCCGCCGAAGAACAACAGCGCCTCACCGGGCTTCCGGGCCGCATCCAACACCGCGCCCAGGAAGATGGAGTGGTCCCCTGCGTCATAGACCTTGGTCACCTCACATTCCAACCAGGCCAACGAACCGGCCAACAGCGGCACACCGTTCCGCTTTCCCGGAAACCATTCAACTCGGTCGAACTGCGCGATCCCCTGCGGCCTGCCGCGACTGGCGAAGTAGCGGGCCAGGTGCTCCTGGTCAGCGCTGAGCACGTTGACCCCGAAACGGCGGGTGCGCAAGATGGCCTGATGCATCCGTGCTGTTCTGCCCACGCAACACATCACCATCGGAGGGTCCAATGACACAGAACTGAATGCATTCGCCGTCATGCCGTGGTAGGCGGCCCCCCCGGTGGTGAGCACGGTGACCCCGGTCGCGAAGCGGGACATGACATCCCGCAGCACGTCCGGTGGGGTCATCGACGGCAACGCCGGATACGAAATATCCGACAGCTGAGGTTCGCTTGTCATATCAGCTTCTCACCGGCTGTCCGGACAAATCCACAGCGGCGCCGACCGAGTACGGAGCCAATGCATCACGCAGCTGAGCGGGGATGCGAGTAGGCACGGTCGATTTATTGGATCCGCGCATGCAGGCAATCCGCTGCTTACCGCGGGCCACCAGGACTTCCAACCCGTCCTTGAGATGCATATAGTCGAAGACAAACTCGATCTGAGTCTGCGTCAGACTATCCAGTCGCATGCGTAACGACAGCTCGTCGAAGGCGGTGATCTCGGCAAAGAACTCGCACTGCGCACTCAGGGTGAACAATTTCAAATCATCGTGCATGATCTCGGCCAGCACGTCGGGTGCCTTCTCCACCAGGAACTGCTCTCGACAGTGACCCTGCCAACGCAGGTAGTGAGAGAAGTAGACATTGCCGACTACGTTGGTCTCCTCGAAACCCACCCTGTGCCGGACCTCGTAGTATCCAGCCATATCCGTCCGTGGCTCCTCTCCCGATCGGACAGCAATCTCGAAAGCTTCCGTCCTGGCCACTGTTCACGCAGCTGGACCGAACATCCGCGGGTCGCAGACGTCCGCAGCGCCCGTCGGGGCGAAAGAGAACGCGAATGGCGCGTGTTCGGGCGTTACCCGCTCCAGACGCACAGACACGTACTCGACTCGGCCCGAATGAACCATGACCGGCTTGGCGGCGGGGACCACCAGGATGTTTCGCTCATCCTCGACCACTCCCTCCGCCACGGCCGACACATACCAACGCCCTGCGGGCACCCCGGAAATCACCACTCTCTGATCGCCGATCTGCCGCGCATAGGCATAGGCCACCGGGGCACGCTGCGGAATACAGTCGGCATACACGCCTACCAGCACGTTCGCCGACGCAGCCGCCGCGGACAGCTGGACCGTGACGGTTCCCGTGACGGCTTCCGATACGACACACGGCGCCATAAGGCCGGCCTGTTTCATGGCCTGATACGTGGGCAGATGGAAAAAATCCGGTGAAATTGACACATGGAGATCGCGCACACGCGGATCCCGATATTGACTAGGGGTCATTCCGACCGTTTGAGCGAACCGAGTGGTGAACGTGCCAACACTACTGTAGCCGACGCTACACACTATATCGGCCACAGACTGCGAGGTGGTGAGCAACAACCGTTTTGCTTCAAACATCCGAACTGCCGCCAGATACTTTCCCGGCGTAACCCCAGTTGCGTTGGCAAAAATTCGACAGAAGTGGAATCGACTCACAAAGACCGAAGAGGCGATATCGCCCAGATGAATGGGCTCATGATATCTGGAATTTATGTACCTGATCGCCTGCTGCACGCTGGCGCGCATTCTGACCCCCAGACATGATTCCAATACTTATACAGAACACCACCGCTAAGTGTCCTGATCACCGAATCATTATCAAAACCGATATCCAGCCGACCGCGAATAGCAGTTGAACGACCTTATGCCCCCAACAGCACCCCAGCCCCAGTAAGCACCGAACAAGGCAGCTGCTTCGACCGGCCTATGATCACAACTCGGCGATCGAACGCTCCTGGAGTAAAGACTGACACGGTGCCAGTTCCCAGAACCAGGACACCAACCCGACATTCCCCCGACACTCGCCTGGTCGCCGCTGGGCATCTAGTCAGTACCCAAATGGCTCAACGCGAGGGCGAGACTCCGCCATTTCTCATCGTCACCCTATGTCGTTCTCGCGTAAAGATCCATACGTAGTAGTGCGTCCCCGGGCCGAACCGATGGGACTACTACGGCAGCAGCACTTCGGTGTTTTCGCTGGTGGTAGGCCCATAGGGGCCGGTGATCATGTGGACACCCGCGCCGCGGTGATCGCGTTGTGACGCAGAAAACTGTGGGGCGTCTGCCCCGCTGCCATCGCAGATAGTCAGCCCGCAGTGTCGAATCCGGCCGAGCCGCACTGGCGACTCGAGCCAATTTCCACCGGGTGGAAGCGTTTCGGCGAGCTCAGGAGTATGTCGCGGTACTGGTCAGTGACCTGCCATGCGGTGCGGGACGGCGAGCAGGGTGAACCACACCTGCTCAGCGGCACCGGACAGATCCGCCCCGCAGTTGCAGCACTCGGCCGGTGGGTCCACCCGCTCGGTGCGATCCGGTGTCGTCCAACCACGCCCATCCCGCAACGGGCTTATGCCTGTTGCTTCGCGTTTATCGCAATGGAAACCTTCGCCTGCCGAACCGACGAGTTCGACGAATCCTGCCCCAACTGCTGCTTCCGCGAGGCCAGTTCAGCCTCCATTGTGGCCAACGGTGCCATCTGTCGTTCCACCAATTATCGGAGCTCACCGCTCCGCGGCAATGTCCTTATAGGAGGGACTTTCGATCAGCGGATACCACAACATGGTCCACTCGACGTCACACCAGATCAGCCGCCACGGCGCCCAGGTCGGGACCTATACGTAAATGGACATATTCATCAAGCACAACTGAGGTAGCACAAATGGAGCAACAGATCTACATTACGATCGGGAGTTGAAGGCTGCCGTACCAGGGGGAGGCGCCTTACCAGGGGGGAGGCAGGGGTTGGAAAGCAAGCTTAGTGCGTTACTTCGTCACCAACGCCTACAGGCCGGAGTCACCCAGGACGAGCTGGCCGCGCGGTCGGGAGTTTCCGCACGCACCATCAGCCGGATTGAAAACGGGCAGCATCGACCGCGACCGACGACCGTACGCGAACTCAGCGTTGCACTCGGCCTGCCCGACGCCATAGGGGAACCACTCCTTGCCGCGGCGCGAAGCGCTGTTCCCGAGCAGACACCCGGACCTGGAAAGCGCTCGTTTCTGCCGCGCAGCCCGGGAAAACTGGTCGGGCGCTGTTGTGAGGCCACAAATCTGCGACTGGCCGTGGCCGACGCGGAAGGGCATGAGTCATGGATCTTCCTGATCGACGGCATGCCGGGTATAGGCAAGACGGCGTTCGCTCTGCACTTCGCCGACAGCATGGCCTCTCGTTTTCCCGATGCACAGTATTACCTGGATCTCCATGGGTTCACTCCAGGACGCTCGCCGATCACGACACAGGAAGCCCTGGAGAGGCTCCTACCCATGGCGGGTCTGCACGAAAGTCAGGTTCCGACCGCCCTGGAAGGGCAATCCGCGATCTGGCGGTCGACGCTGGCAGCGCAGCGGTCCATCCTGGTGTTGGAAAACGCCGCTGACGCGGACCAGGTCCAGCCACTACTGCCAGGCACAGCCAACTGCCTGGTGCTGGTGACGTCTCGCCGCTATCTATCCATTCCGTCCAGTACATTGTCCGTGTCGCTGGGAGCGCTTTCCCTGGACCAGGCGATCGAACTATTCCGTCAAACGGTGGGCCCGCAGCGGCTGATCGATGAGTCCGAGACCGTGGCCGAAATCGTCGAACTGTGCGGACGGCTGCCACTGGCGATCTGGATCGCCGCCATCCGCCTGGTTCGTCGTCCATCGTGGACAGTCGGACAACTCGCCGCCCGGCTACGCAACAGCCCGTGCAGGTTGGTCGAGCTGGCCGTCGACAATCAGGAGGTCTCGACAGCTTTCAGCGTGTCATACCAGCGCCTGAATCCAGCCGCCCGTCGTGCGTTCCGCCTGCTGGCGCTGCACCCAGGCGATGACTTCGAGCTGGACGCGGCGGCCGCCCTCATCGATGCGCCACCCGACGAGGCGTACCAGCTGTTGGAGACGCTTGTCGACCACCACCTGCTTCTGCAGCATTCGTTCACCCGGTACAGATTCCATGACCTTCTCCGAGAATATGCCTCGCATACCCTCATGGTCGAGGAATCCGACGCCGAACGGCGCCACGCCCGCACGCGGTGGTTCGGCTACCGCAATCAGCTGCGCGGCACGGACTCGACAACCGATACCCCCTTCCCCCGAACCAGGTACCTGCAACCACCTCTTCCCGAGCTCCAGCTGGACGGCCGCTCGCCGCATTCGGCAGCCCGGATCCGGGAAGCGGCACGACTCACCCTGCCGACAAATGTTCTCTCTTGTGCGGACATGTTCCGGAAATAAGTTCGACGCGGGCCCAAGGGCGGACGAAACCGCACGGCCCGAGTAGAGAGCAGACCAGAGAACATCGAATCCTGTCTCTGGAACGTGGACTGAATATCTCTGGTGACACCGACCGAACCCGACCTCACAGTGGATGTCAGCCACCGCCTGTGCAGCGTGGAACCCCCATCGATCACCACCCACGCCATACACCAGCAGAAAGGCCAGAGCATGACTACGGTATCCCCGTTGATCAACGACCTCACAGCAGCGGCTGCGGAGATCGACGACATGGTGGCTGATCTACCCGAAGACGGCTGGGGGCGTCCCACGCCTGCACCGGGCTGGACGATCAAGCATCAAGTTGGGCACCTGTCATTCATCTTTCGTATCGCGGGTCTCGCCGCGGCTCAACCTGATGCGTTCAAGCAGCTGACCTCCTCGATCTCCACCTCGTTCGACGCCGCCGTCAACGGTGCGTTGCAGGAATACCTCCGTGCCCCCGCCGCTTCGGTGCTTCAGCGGTGGCGTGCCGAGCGGGATGCCGGAATCGAGGCATTGGCCGCATTGCCCGAGACGCAGATGGTGCCCTGGCTGGTGCGACCGATCCCGGCTTCGGTCCTGGCCTGCGCAGGGATGATGGAGCTGTTCGGACACGGGCAGGACATAGCTGACACGCTCGGCGTCAAGCGGGTGAGTACGGACCGGCTCCAATACGTTGTCGGTTTCGCGGTGCAGGTGTGGGACTTCGGCTACGAGGCTCGACACCTGTCTCCGCCCGACACGACGTTCCGGTTCGAGCTGACCAGCCCGTCCGGAGCCGTGTGGGTATTCGGCCCCGACACTGCCGATCAGCAGATCTCCGGCCCCGCCGAGGACCTCTGTCTCCTCGTGACCCGCAGGCGGCACCGAGATGACCTCTCGCTGACCGCTGTCGGCCCGGATGCCGATCAGTGGCTCGACATCGCACAGGCTTATCGCGGTCCCGCAGGCCCTGGCCGCCAGCCGGGTCAGTTCGACGATGAGCGGTGATCAAGCACTGAAGGAGCGGTCTGTGTTCGAGCCGGCCAGGGCCTGTTCCCTGGCCGGCCGCGCCGGTTTCCAGCAATACGCTCGAATCTCCGGAGCGCCGCTTCTGCACTTGCTCCTAGCTCATCACCTTTGGTTCTGGAAGCGGGACGATAAATTTCCCGGTGAACCCCTCCATACGCAGGCGAGAAACCAATTCATCGGTTATGTGCCAGGAAAGCAATAGGGCGTATTCCGGCTGATCCGGGCCGCAAAGGTGCTCCTGGTGGCGAATAGGAATGTGTGTACCAGGAGACAATTTTCCTATTTTTCGCGGACTGATCTCTGAAATGAATTCGATGTCTTCCGGCCCCAGCGAGCAGAAATTGAGCAAAGTCACCGCACGAGCGGGGGAAGAAGCGGCAGCCACTCGGGAGCCGTCGCTTTTCAACTCCTTGAGCAAGGCGAGCAAATTTTTCCGGTGATCCTCCACCTGGACGGCAAACCGCTCGTACGTCGCCATATCAGTAAGACCGAGAGCATCCTCGTTACCGCGAAGCGCCCTGACGGATTCGCGCACCTCGTGCATGCCGGCAAACCCCGCATACACGCGGATTGAACCACCATGAGTTGGAATCCGGTCGACATGAAAGATTTCCAACCCGTGGCGCTCGAAAGCAACTTGGAGCGCAGTGAGGGAATAGTACCTGGAATGCTCATGGTAGGCGAAATCGTATTGCATCGTTTCGAGAAGATCAGGCAGATAATGGGACTCTGAAACAAACGTCCCGTCATTTGCGAGAATCGTGCTCGCGCCTGCCAGAAAGTCAGCCAGATCGGTGATGTGAGCCAAGGTGTTAAGCGCCAGGAAAAGATCGGCTGGACGATTCTCCCGGAGCAGTCGCGACGCAAGCTCCACACTGAAGAATTCCTTGACGACTGGTGATCCCGCTGACGAATCAGAACCGTTGGGATCAACCCCGAGGACATCGAAACCATGTTTAGCCAACTCGTCCAGCAAGCTGCCGTCATTGCTTCCGATTTCTACTGCGAAGTAGCGCTTCGAGCCATGATCGGGTCGTGCCTGGTGAAATTCTGCCAGGACCTCCGCAAGTTCCCGAAGGTGCCTGCGGTACCCCCCGGTCAGCCCCGCAAGATGATGGTAGTCGCCAGAGAAGAGGATTCGGTCACTGACCGGGTCCATCACTTGAACCAGACTACACCGCGGGCAAAAACCAAGGTGGAGCGGCCAACTTTGTTCTTTCTCGATCTCTGAGGAATTTTCCAGAAAGAGACAAGCCGGCTGCCGGCCAAGCGACAAGAATTCAGTGACTTCGACATCTTGACACGTCTGACAGAACGTTGTGACGTTACCCACGGCCCACTCCCACTCTGAACAAATGATGCTCACCCGTTGGCTTCAAGCAAACCGACCGCCGATCACCATGATCTGGTCAACCAAATTCATGCAACATCAACAGCGCATAGGCGGCCAGCGTAGAATTGTCTTTTATCTGACCCCTGTGAATCATCTGCTTAAATTCTGATCGCAACACCCAGCGGTGTTGCATATCTTGCTCGCTGATCTCACGATCGGGTACTCCCTGCACTAGCTCGGTGGCCACGACAACGTGAAATCTCTGACTCGATGCACCATGCCAGCTGAACAGACTCCCCAAATCGGTAAAGGACTGGGCACGCAATCCGGTCTCCTCGGCCAGTTCAGCGCGGGCCAATTCGATCGGGTCGACCGGGCGCCAATCCGGGAAAGAGCCCTGAGGAAACTCCCAGAACCGTCCGGCAACTGGATACCGGTACTGGGAGACCAGATGAAATCCATCGTTTTCAGTTGGCACGATCACTGCGAAGTCCGGCCGATCTATTACCGAATAGATACCCCGTGAACCATCCTGACGCTCGATCTGATCCTCTCGCAGTGCCAGCCAGGGGTTGCGATAGACCTCCCGAGACGAAAGCTGGCGCACCGGCAGAAGGTCACCATCCGTAAGCTCGGTCATCACACAATCTCCAGTTCCCCACTGCTCGGCCTGCAACGGTCGGATGAGCTCGAACGCTAATCGGCCCGCCTGCTTCGCCGCGTCTTCGCGCTTGCCTGCGCCGCGCCGGGTCCCTGCGGGCACCGATTTGGACGTCGCAGCACCACGAGACCGCACGGTCTGAGAAGAAAACGAGCAGGCAATCAACAAATCTTGCTCTGGGAACGAGCCGTCCGCCGACGGTGTCGTCCGGAGAGGCGACGGGAGGACATAGCCGCGTGAACCGTCAGATCTCGTTCGGCCGCACCGGTCTTCGAGTCGGCAGGCTGGCGATAGGAACGGTGAACTTCGGCGGACGCACCGAAGAACCCGAGGCACGCCGAATCCTGGACACGGCGTTGGCACACGATATGAACTTGATCGACACCGCCGACATGTACGGGTGGAGGGTGCACCGGGGTTATACCGAGGAACTGATTGGCCGCTGGCTGGCGGGCTCGTCCCGGCGTCGTGATGATGTCATCATCGCGACCAAGGTCGGTGAGCCGATGGGCGACGGCCCCAACGATCAAGGGCTGTCCGCACATCACATCATTCGAGGCTGCGAGGCGTCGCTGCGGCGACTCGGGACCGACACGATCGATCTATACCAAATGCACCGGTACGACCCGGACGTCTGCTGGGAAGTGGTGTGGCAAGCCATGAGCCAGTTGATCTCCCAGGGCAAGGTCCGCTATGTCGGATCGTCGAATTTCGCCGGCTGGCACATCGCAGGCGCTCAACATGCGGCCCACCAGCGCGGACTGGTCGGCTTGGTCTCCGAACAGTGCATATACAACCTGCTCACCCGGGAACCGGAATTGGAGATCTTGCCCGCTGCCCGTGCGTACGACCTCGCAGTGCTGGCCTGGGCGCCGCTGCATGGCGGGCTGCTGAGCGGAGCGATACGCAAGGCGCGGGACGGCACGGGTGCGAAGTCGGCGCAAGGGCGTTCCGCGTCGGCGTTACCGGTCAATCGGCCCGCCATCGAGCGGTACGAGCAGGTGTGTGCCGAGCTGGGACGTGGTCCAGCGGAGGTCGGACTGGCCTGGGTGCTCTCGCGGCCGAACGGCGTCATTCCGGTGATCGGTCCACGCACCGTCGGTCAGTTGGAGAGTGCGCTGCGGGCACTCGACACCCCGCTGTCCACCGAGACACTCGACCAGCTGGAGAAAATCTTTCCTCCGGTCGGTCACGGTGGCCCCGCCCCGCGTGCCTGGATCGACTGAACATCGTCCGCCGCGGCCATGACAATGAGAACCACGCGATGATGACGTAGGTCGTTGTCCACTGAAGCGGACAACGACCTACATCCTTCTCGCCGGTCAGGCAGCCCCGTTGGCCGCGCTCGGGTCGTGGAGCGGAGAGTTCTGGTAGGCGAACAGGCGCCACTGCCCATCCTGGCGGGTGACCAACCAGGAGGCCCGGATGGCGCCGCTGTCGGATACCTCGGTCTCACCTGGTTGCAGAACGCCACCCTTGCTCAGCAGGATCGCGGCGTCCGGGCCGAGAGCCCGGATGCTGATCGGGCTCCCGGTGACCTGGGTGCCCTTGAACCGGCCTGCGAACGCCTCCTCCATATAAGAACGGACCTGGTCCCGACCGGCGCAGAAAACACCGGGAAGGATCATGGTGCCGTCGTCGGTGAAGACACTGGCAAAGGTTTCCGCGTCCGCGTACGCCCAGGCGGCCACGACTTTCTGGGTCAGCGCGGCGATCGCTGCGTTGTCTGCGTCGGTGGTCATGCTGTCCTAGTCCTTTCTGACAGTCAGATGTAAAGCGTGTTCGGCTCAAGGCCACACAGCACCCGGCCGTACAGTTCCCTGTTCGTGTTCGGGTTCAGGAGGGCGTGCATGCTGACCGCTTGAACGTCCCGATTGATCCGTTGGATGGGGATTCCGGAGTAAATGGAAGATCCGCCGCTGGCGGAGGCGAAAATATCCACTGCTTCCTTGGCCAACCCGACCACCGCACCGACGTCGGCTCGTGCCTTGACTCGCTCTTCGAGCTTCCACTCGGCGCCGGTTTCGCATTTGGCGTCGACCAGGTTCGCGATCCGGCGCGCATGAAAGTCGGACTCGTCGATCTTCATCGCCGCCGAGGCCACCTGGAGGTGGGTAATCGGCGCCTCGCGTTGACTTTCGTACCCGGTATAGGTGATCTTGCGGTCCGGCAGCCGGTGTAAGAAGGCATCGCGAGCGCCGTTCGCCATACCCACAATGGCTCCGACCGAGGCTGCCGAGGCCATGGGCAACAGCGGTCCACGATAGACGGGTGAGTCACTATTCACCGCGGGGTTGGCCAGGCCTTCCAGCACAACGGGCAGCGGCAGGACGCGTTCCTGGGGAATGAACAGGTCCTTTGCCACCGTGCTCACACTGCCGGTACCGCGCAGTCCGGACGTCTGCCAATCGTCCACGATCAACAGATCCGCCATCGGTACCAGGGCCATCACCGGGTAGGGCTCTCCCGTCGGCGGCACCAGGATCGCGATGATCTCCTGCCAATGAGCGTGGTGCGCGCCGCTGATGAACCCCCACTTGCCGTTCACGACGATGCCGCCATCGACCGGCGCGGCCATAGCCGACGGGCTCAACGTGCCGCACACCCGGACATCCGGCGTGGCGAACACCTCGTCCTGCACCTCACCCGGGAACTGGCACGCCATCCAGGTCGGAATCCAGTAGACCGACGCGACCCACCCGGTCGACGCGCATCCCCGTCCGAGCTCGATACCGACCTCGAGCAGCGTGCGACAGTCCGCCTCATATCCGCCGTACCGCGTGGGACGACGCAACTTGAACACGCCGACATCGGCCAGCGCTTCGACCGTCTCCTCGTGCAGGCGGCGGTTCTCCTCGGCCCAAGCCGCATGCTTATGCAGGAGCGGAATCAAATCCGAAGCCTTGCGCACGAGTTCCTCGCGCACCGGGATCGTTGTAGCCAACTTAGCCTCCAAGCAACGGAACCAGCGAGAACGAACACCAAGTGACGCAAGGCTCGGCCGACGTGCGCCGATTCGAGCCTGTCCCGACTGGGCCCCTCGCGCATCTCCCGACTTGCCCGGTCTCCTGGCAAATGGCTCCGATGGCAGTCGAGAAGACGCGCCCCTCGACACCGAACTGCTCCCCTGTAGAACGCGGTCCCCTCAGCCGCCGCCACTGACCAGGGAGGAAATCGCGTGGAAGTGGATCTGTCATCCGAGGAAAGCGTCAAGGTCGCGACGCTGGAAGCATTCGCGGACACCATCGTCCCGGGCGAGAAGCGAACTCCCGATGATCGCGCTGTCGCAGGCGTCGTCACCGGTGGAGGCGCGGTCGCCGCGGGCGCGCTCGAACTGCTGAACACATCGGCCACCGGCATCACCGAGGGGCTCGATTACCTCGCATCCGCGCTGAACAATCATGCGGGCACCTTCGCCAAGGAACGAGGGCTCACACTCGACCAGGATCTGCCTGCATTCGTGGCCCTGTCGTTCGAGCACAGAATGGCGCTGGTTCATCAGCTCACCGTTCCCGGTTACCCGGAAAGGGACGGTTGGATCGCGCTCGCCATGTTCTGCAACATGGCCTTCGACAGCGCGGCGCACATGCACACCGCCGACGCGATAGCCGCCGGGCACCCTGGACTGCTCGCCATGGGGTGGGGACCACCGGATCAGGATGGGCTCTGGCGCTTCCCTTCCTATTCCTACGGTCGGAAATTGGCGGAACTCCACCCCGACACGACACCCTCAGGGAGCCCGGCATGACCAGTCCGGACAGCACCGATGTCCTCATCGTCGGCAGCGGGTTCGGCGGCGCGATTACCGCCTACCACCTGGCCGCCGGTGGTGCGAAGGTCACCATCCTGGAACGTGGGCCGTGGCTGGAGAGTCACGAGTTCGAACACGACTTCCTGCTCGGCACATCCTCCACCCGGATCTTCGACTTCGTCGTTGGCGACGGGATGAGCATCCTCGGCGGCAACTGTGTCGGCGGCGGCAGCGTGGTGTACTTCGCCGCGATGCCGCGGGCTCCTCGATTCGTGTTCGAGCGTCACGGCAGCATCGGACGCAGGATGTGGCCCGCCGGGATCACCCGCGACACGCTGGATCCTTGGTACGACAGGGTTTCCGAGGCACTTCCGGTATACAAGCAGGACTGGTCCGAGGTGTCCTATGCCGGTGGTCTGTGGGCGGCGGCCTGCCACCATTCCGGCCGCACGGCGAACCCGGCCCCGGTCGCGGTGGACAACTCTCGCTGCACCAACTGCAACTGGATGATGGCGGGCTGCCGCTTCGACGCGAAGCGCTCCCTGCTCACGAACTACCTGCCCGCGGCGCTGGCGCATGGCGCGAAGATCCGTCCGCTGCACGAGGTGCAGAAGCTGGAGCGCACCGATGACGGCGGATACCGGGTGCACTACAACACCATCGACGTCGAGGACTACCGAGTGCACACCGGCGGCGGAACCATCGACGCGAAGATGGTGATCCTCGCGGCGGGGGCAGGCGCCACCCCGGTCATCCTGCAACGCTCCGAGCCAAGCCTCGGCACGATTCCCCACGCCGTCGGACGGTATTTCTCCGGGAACGGCGAGCGCCTGAACACCGCGGTGCTCAACGAAGACCGGGTACGCGAGGTACTGGGACTCAGCCGCAGCGCCGACGTGGCCTATGAGGCCAATCAGATCGGCAAGGGCCCCACGGTGGCCTGTTGGGACCGGTTGGACGGCACCCTGCCGGAATACTCGCGCTACTCGCTGGAACAGCTGTACTTCCCACCAGGGCTTGGCACCACTCTCGCCCAGGCCCCCGGTGAGGAAGCACCTGCCTGGTTCGGCGCGAAGAAAAAGGAAATGCTCGAGCGCTGGAAGTCCTGGTTGATCATCTTCCAGATGGTCGAAGACGACAACGAGGGTGTCTTCGGCCCGCCGCCGCCGACCGGCAACGCCTACCGCATTTCGCAGCAGATGCTCGGCAGGGGCCCGCTGAGCTACGACCCGACGGAGAACACCCGCCGGGCCTGGGCGATGGCGGACGCGGAGTGCAAGGAGATCCTGGAAAAGGACGGCCTGGCCACGGTCACCGCGTGGACCAACGACGTCATCGGCGCCTACACCGTGCATCCCCTGGCCTCCTGTCGCATCGGCGACGATCCGGCGACCTCGGCCCTGCACCCCAATCACGAGCTTCGTGGGCATCCGGGCATCTTCGTCACCGATGGCTCGTCGGTGCCCGGCGCGCTGACGGTGAACCCGGCGATGACCATCGCCGCACTCGCCGAGCGCGCGGTGCCGGGCATCGTCCGTGCCGCGCAGGAACGGGGTATCGAGGTCACCTATGGTGCCCCGTCACCGGACGGCGCGACCAGTGGTCGCCGCGGGGTGGCGAAACTGGCCTTGGTCACCGAAGAACAACGCTGACCACACCGGCTCGAAGCAGCGTGCTCGAAACAATCCGAGACGTCGGGGTTCTCTCGCCTCGGAATGCACCAACAGCGGATAGAAATACCGCAAATAAGGAGGCGTGTCGTCCCGTTGCTGTCGCGACGATGGTTCCGTAGGGGATGAACCGCTTTCGGGGCAAGGAGTGTTGATGCGAGTTCTGTTCTGTGTCTACCCTAATTCGCGGGCGCATTTGTATCCGGTCGTTCCGATGGCGTGGGCTTTGCAGAGCGCGGGCCATGAGGTGCGGGTGGCCACACACGCCAGCGCGGTCGATCAGGTCGTCGCCGCGGGCCTGACGCCGGTCCCCCTCGGTGATCCCCATCAGCCGCTGGTACGGGAAACGGCCGACTGCGATCCCCCGAAACACCCGGACGAGGTGGAGCAGTACGCCGAGATCTTGGGGCTCAGCCCGGAAGACAAGGAACACTGGATCACCTACTTCCAGGTGATGCTCTGTCCTAGTTCGGACTATATCCGGGTGGACCGGCCGGAGCCGGAGGACCTTATTCGCTTCGCGCAGACCTGGCAGCCGGACCTGATCGTCTGGGATCCGGTCTTTCCGGCAGGAGGCATCGCGGCTCGGATCGCCGGTGCGGCGCATTGCCGACAGCCCATCGGACAGGACCTCTTCGCCTGGTCGATGGACCGACTCGCCGAACATCGCGATGAACTCGTTGCCGCTGGGCTCGACCCGAATCCGATGGCCACTCTGCTTCAGCCGTTGGCCGAGAAACATGGACTCACCGTCGATGACGATCTGCTGTACGGCCAGTGGACGACCGAGACCATGCTCGACGGATTCCGGCTGCCGACGAGCACCAGGAAGCTGCTCATCCGGCACGTGCCCTACGGAGACCCCAAGCCCCTCCCCGACTGGCTGTATCAGGATCATCCGCCACGAGTGGCCTTCACCCTGGGCGAGTCGACTCGCAGGTTCGTGGTCGGCGACTGGGACCGAACCCCCAAGATCATGAAGGCGCTGGACGGGCTCGACATCGAGGTGCTGGCCACACTCACCGACCGGCAGCTTCATGGCGTGGAGCGGGTACCGGACAATGTGCGCGCGTTCGAATGGCTCAACCTCCAGCACGTTCTGCCCACGTGTTCGTCCATCATCCATCATGGCGGCAATGGAACGTTCATGAGCGCGCTGGTCGCCAAAGTTCCCCAGCTCGTCTGTGACATCGAAGGCGAAACGCTGTTGATGCGCCTTATCGAGAGTGATCCGGGCCGGATGGATGTCGGTACAGTCCGCAGCGGCCTCGAACTCGATGTCTCCGAGCCGGGCGAGATCGAGAAGCCCGCAACGCTGTGGGAACTACCGGCCAAGAAGCTGGAGGCGACTCCGGTATCCGAATTCATGATCGCCAAGGGCGCGGGAGCGCGGCTGGACCACCGGGCACAGTCGATCTCCGAGATGCGTGAGCTGATCTGGCATGTCACCACGGATGCCGGCTATCGGGAACGTGCGGCGATGTTGTACGAGGAGTGGGCCGCCATGCCGAGCCCAGGTGAGGTCATTCCGGCGCTGGAGCGACTGGTCGCCGCGCACCGCCGCCGCTAGCCATCTCCCGGCCATGGAGAGAGCGCGTCGCAGCCGAAGCAATCCGGCTGCGGCGCACTCGCGCTAGTCAGGCTGCCCCCTTATCGGGGAGACTGAGCCACCAGTTGTTGGCCCGTGCCCACTCGATGGTCTTGCCCAACCCATCGTGCAAGGAAGTCTCCGGACGCCAGCCAAGCACCCGGCCTGCCTTGGCGTTATCCGGTACCCGTCGACTGAGGTCCTGATAGGACGCTCCCAGCTTTTCCGCGGTGTCGACCTCGACGATGACCTTGGAGCCGGTGAGCTCGGCGATGTGTCGCACGGCTTCTCCCACCGTCGTCTCCACCATGCTGCCGATGTTGAATACCTGGCCTGTCGCGCCGCCGTGGTCCCCAGCACGAATGGTTCCCTCGACGGCGTCGTCGACGTAGGTGAAACAGCGGGTCTGCCGCCCGTCGTCATAGATCACCAATGGGCGGCCGTTGACCGCCCGGTGCACCGAGCGGCTGACGACATAGGCGGGACGCTGCCGCGGGCCGTACACGTTGAAGTAGCGCACGATCGTTGCTTCGAGGCCGAATTGCCGCGCGAAGGCAAAGGTCACATGCTCAGCCAGGGCTTTGCTTGAGGAGTAAGACCATCGATCCGATGATGTCGGACCGAGCACCCGGTCGCTGTCCTCCGCCCACGGCACCGCGGGATTCTTGCCGAATACCTCACTGGTCGAACTGAGTACCACCTTGGCCCCGGTGTGACGAGCGGCTTCGAGCACATTGCGGGTACCGGAGAGGTTGATGTCGATGACATCCAGCGGCCGGGCCAGGTACTGATCGACCCCGACCACAGCGGCGAGGTGATAGATCACGTCGGCGCCCGCGGCCGCACGGCCGAGCGCCTCGCCATCACGCAGATCTCCCTCGAGATACCGCACCCCATCATGGGCACCCTCCTGCGGGGAAGCCACGTCGAAAACCGTCACCTCATCACCACGGTCCCGTAACCGCTCGACCAGGTGATGCCCGATGAACCCCGCACCGCCGGTGACGAGAACAGACTTCTGTTTCGGCTCGGCCATCAACTGGCCTCTGCCCGTGCCGGGTCGCCCAACGCGTCGCCGCGACCGATTCCGCGGTAGACGTATCCCGACGCGATGAGCTGTGCGATATACGCTTTGGGGTAGTAGGCACGTCCGTCGAAGACGATGCACTGGTCGGCCACCGGCAATACCCGGAAGTCGATATCGGCGAAGTCCCGGTGAAACGCCAGCACTGCCACACAGTCGGCCTCCCGCACGGTGTCCTCTACCGTCGCAGAGGGTGCGATCCCGAAGAGAGCCTGGACCTCCTCGGCGTCGACAAGCGGATCGTGCACGCGCACAGTGACCCCGACTTTCGCGAGCGCTTTCACGGTGCCCACAGTGGGTGTCGCGCGTAGATCACCGGTGTTGTTCTTGAACGAGAGTCCCAGGACTCCCACTGTCGACTGTGCCGGGTCCTTACCTTGGCGCAACAACTCGTCCACGATCAGCTGAGCGGCGTACTCCGGCATGTCGGTGTTGACCTCGCGGCCGACTGCCGCTGTACGAATGTCCACGCCGCGTTGTTTCGCCGACTTCCAGACCATCCATGGGTCTTTGGTCAGGCAAGATCCTCCGACGCCCACGCTCGGCGACAGGATGTTGAGGTTCCCGTTTCCCTTCGGAATCATATTGGCGGCGGACACGACGTCGAGAACATCCACGCCAAAGAGCGCGCAGAACTTGGCCAGCTCATTGGCTAGGGCGATGTTGAGGTCAATCCACCAGTTGCTCGCCAACTTCACGATTTCCGCGGTTTCCAATGAGTCCAGGCGAACGACTTCAACATCCAGCGCCATTCGCCAGAACTCGGTGACGTCTCGGACACTGTCCTCGTCGTAGCCGCCTGCCGCGATCGGGAAGGTGCGCAACTCAGCCAGCGCGGTCCCTTCGGCGAGGCGTTCGGGGGTGACCGCCAGTCCGAAGTCGACACCGCAACGCAGGCCGCTGCGTTCCAGCTCCGGCAACATGATGTGCCTGGTCGTACCTGGCGGGACGGTGCTCTTCAGCACCACGAGTTGCCCGGGTCTCAGATGGGGACGCAGTGCTCGGCAGGCGCCGCGCAGCTGCTCATCGAACAGGGAGCCGTCTTCGCGCACGGGAGTACCGACACAGATGAGGATCACATCCGCCGCCGCGCTCTCGGCGAAGTCGGTGGTCACCCGCAGTCGGCCCGCCTCGATGCCACGGAAGACCAGTTCGGCCAGCCCCGGTTCTTCCAGGCGAAAGAATCCTTGTGCGAGTTCCTCGGGCAATCGCGCGTCGGTGTCGATCGCGACGACATCAAATCCACGATCAGCCAGTGTCGCGGATATGCACGAGCCGACGTAACCAAATCCGATAACAGCGACCGCGGGGTGCCCGTCCTCAGGCAGAAATCGCATCCGCGCCTCCAATCAGTGGTCGTGGCCTGGAGACAGGCCACCGGCTACCGATCATTTTTCTGCGAAACGGAGCACAAATCTCCTTCTCACGTGCTGACGAATACGTATCCCGGAGATCCGCTCGTCAGGCGAGCCAGGTGCTGATCCGGCGGGCGGCGGCCATGCTCGCCCAGGAGGCCAGTTCCACCAGCGTGACGTCATCCGCTCCGGTGCGCCTGAAGGCGTCCACCATGCCCTCGTCGACCTGATAGGAGGCGAACACCACGGCCAGTGCCAGCCGTCCGGCGGGCTGTTCCGTGTCCGGCAGCCCGGCAACCGCACTGTCCATCCAGGACCGGCTGATACCGGGAGCTGTTCCGTCCCAAGCAGACAGTCGACTGTGGACGAGTGCACGGACCTCGTCAGGTACCGACCGCGCACCCGCGGCATCAATCGCCGCGAAGGCGCGGGCGAACGCCTCGGCGACAACGGGACTGCCCTCCGCCCAGCCCAGGTCGCCTGCCACCGGCGCGGCGGGCAGCAGTTCCAGCGAGGCCCCCAGTCGCGGGCCGCAGGCGGCCGAGGATCTCAGCACACCGCCGAGCACTTGCTTGGCCTTCGGCTTCGCATTCTCCGGGACGTGCGCGGGGAACGGTGAGTCGCGCAGGAAGATGTTGACCATGCGGTTGTAGTAGTGGAACGCCACGGCGACACCGATCAACTCGGCCACCTGGTCGGGTGGGCACGGTAACGCTGCACCACCGTTCGCCGTCGCGCTCTCCTGCGCCCAGACGCTCAGCGGATCGCTGGCGGTTGCGTCTCGTCCGGTGATGGCGTCCAGCGTCATGCCGTGCACGTCGAGGCAGTAGGGACAGCTGTTGGCCTGCGACACCCCGACCGCCACGGCCTCCTTGCTCGCCCGATCGGCGTTCCCGTCCGCGAGCAAGGTCTCCCGGAGGATCATCCATGAGGCCGCCATCGCGTGCGGCGCCACGGAGTGGAGCGCCACAGGAGGCGCGAGCATGCCGAAATCGCGCTCTACCTGCCGATAGATCTCGGCCACCAATCCCGTGGCCCGGCGACGCGGAACGACCGGCACATGGCGGGTGTCCCGGAGTGACCTACGCACTGCCAGGCGGACCAAACCTGCGACCATCCTCAGCTCCTGTCGGTTGCGTCCCGGCGAGCTATCACCGCACCCACTACGAAGTCCGGGTACTGCTCGGCGATGGCATCGACATCGGGAAAGATCGTCACGTCGCCCAGCCCCGCAGCCTCGAACGTGGCATGCCAGGCCGCCGGGGTCAGGAACCCGTGCGTCGGCCGTCGTACCGGATCTGTGATGACGTCGGTGAACGTGTCCAGAAAATCGAAGATGATCTCGGCGTGGATGGAGCGCGCCAGCTTGGTGGGACGCACGCATTCGGACACGACGACAGCCCCACCGGGTTTGAGCGCTTTGGCGGCCTCGGCGACGACGAAATCGAGGTCGGGTGCCACGTGGAAGCAGTTGACGGAGTAGACCACATCGAATGTGCCCGGCTCGACGCCCTGTTCGGCCCAGGATTTCGTCATGTCCAACCTGGCCGTCTCGAGGACCGTGGACCGTGACGCGGCTGCCTTCGCCACCTGGTCGCCGAATCGCGCGAAGGTCTCGGCGACCTCGGTGAACCGGTATCGCGCGATACCGGAGCCGAGTTGGGTGAGAGCCCACTCCGCCGCGCTGCCGCAGCCGCCCCCGACCTCAAGGATTTCCAACGGGCCCTTGAGCCGGGAGAGGGCCTCGGCCCCGATCTTGTTGTTGATCGCGTACAAGATGTTGTCGTTGGAGAAGTAGTTCAGCCAGAGCTGGAGCTTCGCAGGCGCGAACAGGATCTCGTCACCGGTCACCTCGCCGCGGAAGAACCGTGGCGCGCCGTCGACCAGCGTGCGGAGGATCTCCACGACAACGGCGGCGCCGGGCTCCGCATCGACGAGTTCGGCCGCCACCGCCTCGAAATCCGCCGCAGGCACCGTCCCCGGATAAAAGCGATCGTTCTCGGATCCGAGAATCTTCGCGTCACGAAGCTTCTCGTAGAGAGCCCGCAAGGCGATCGTGCGGCGCCAAGGGATCGCCAGCTCCCTTTTGGCCTGATGAACCGTCATGCCCTGGGCAGGCGGAAGTGCGCCCATCAAGGACAAGATGCGATACGCGGTCGCGTCGACGAGGCGGCCAAAGGTCTCATTCGCCGCCAGGAACCGGGTGGGGAACAGCTCCCGGCACCGCTCGTCGGTGATGGCGGCCCTCAGCTTCGAGAATTCTCCCGCCTTCGGATGTCCGACGAGATCAGTCATGGTGTATCGGCACCTTCCTCACGTTGGCCACGACGATCACGCTGCCGAATCGTCCGTGGCCGACTCCCACCGGTCGACCAGCATGGCGAGGCCGCCCCCCATGCGCAGCGACAACATCGGCTCCGGCTCGGGATGGCTGCCGGGTATTTCCACCAGACGCAGATCGCGCATCAGGGTGGAGATGATGAAGGTGGCCTCCATCATCCCCAGGTGGTTCCCCACGCAGAACCGGGGACCGGCGCCGAACGGGATGTAGGCGTAGCGGGGCCGGTCGGAGGCCGCGTCCGGATCGAACCGCTGCGGGTCGAACCGTTCCGGATCGGCCCAGTACCTCGGGTGCCGGTGCAACAGGTACGGGCAGATCAGGACCTCACCCCCGGCCGGGACGTGGTAGCCGCCGACCTCGTCGGCCTCCAGCGCCCGCCTCGGCAGGATCCAGACCGGCGGATACAGCCGCATGGCCTCCTGGAGCACCATGTTCGTGTAGGGAAGGGCGGTCAGGTCCTCGAAAGTCGGCCGACGATCGCCGTACACGGCCACCGCCTCCTCGTGTAGCCGCTGCCGAACTCGCGGATGCCGTCCGATCAGATGCAGCGTCCAGCCGACGGTGCTGGCCGTCGTCTCGTGCCCGGCCAGCAGCAGGGTCACCAGTTCGTCCCGCATGCGGCCGTCGGCGACCCGCTTGTCGGTCTCCTTGCCGGTGGAGGCGATGAGCCGGGTCAGCACATCGTCACCCGATTCGGACGGGCCTGCTTTCCGCTGCGCCACCAGGGCTTTCACGATCCGCTCGAGATCGGCGCGAGCCTTGCGGAACTTCCGCTGCCGCTTCGATGGCAGCCAGTGCGGTACCAGGCCCAGGGTCTCCATCTCGAACATGGCCTGATCCTGGACGACCTCGAAGGAGTGGCTGATGGTGTGGAACGCGCCGAGGTCGGCATCGAGCAGCGTCTCCCCCAGCACCCCCAGGGTCACGGTGGTGACCTCGGACAGCACATCCACCGGCAGGCCGGTGCCCTGATGGGCGCGCAGCCGGTCGACCAGGCCAAGCGCCTCGTCCACGATCACGTCCGCCTTGGCGGCGATCCGCTTGTGTTGGAAAACCGGTTGGATGGTGCGGCGCTGCTCCTTCCACAGCGTGCCCTCGCTGGTCAGCAACCCGTCGCCCATCGCCCTCTTGGCCTCGGTGTACCCGATGCCCTTGTGGTAGTTGGCGGCGTTGTCCGCGAGCACGTGCTTGGCATGGTCGGGGTGGTTGAAGATGTAGAGCTTCTTCGGACCGATCGCCACCCGGACCGCGTCGCCGTGCTCGGCGACCGCGCGGCCCATCAGCCCGAGCCGGTCCGCACGCAGATCCCGAAGGATCGCCAGGGCCTCCGTCCGCGGAGGCCCTGGCGGTACCCGGCCGGCGACCATCACGCCGCCACCTGCTGAGACTTCGATCCTTCGACGACGGAACCGTTCGAGTTACCGGCTCCGTTGGCGAGTTGCCCGGCCTCGAACTGCTTCCGTGACCTGTCCACGAAGTGCAGGCCCCACAGGAACAGTCCACGGATCAGGCAGACGATCGCGGTGGCGAAGAACAGCCCGTAGGCGATGTGCGCCACCATGAACAACCCGTAGAAAATCGCCACACCCGCGCCGAACACGAACTGCGCGCCCGGCTTGGACGGCGTGGTGCCGGGGTCGGTCACCATGTAGTTGGTGTAGAGCACGAACGCGACACCGGTCATCACGGTCAACGCGCTGGGAATGGCCGTGTCGAACAGCAGACCACGCAGGATCGCCTGTAGTACGAAGAAACTCAGCCAGCCTGCGATGAGCCACATTCGCTTGGTCAGCATGGCGTTGAGCACGGTGCCGGACACGAGAATGATCCCCACGAGAATCCAGCTGCCCACGTCGTTGAGGTGCTCGGTGAAGTGGTACGGCGGCGCGATGCTGCCCCACGGGAACAGGATCAGGATGATCAGGATCCCGAAGTTGGACGGGTTCATGTAATGCCGCAGTTGGCCCCGCACCGGGGCCCGCAGTATCCACTTGGTGGCCACCGCGAAGACCACCCCGAACATCATGACCCAGATCCGGTCGTTGACGTAGATCAGCATGTTCAGCGCGAGGCTGGTGATGTGCGCGGGCAACAGGAACTCGATCAGCCCCTTGAGGCCGCCACCAAGGTAACGGGGCGCGCGGCCCTCGACCCTGGCGCCGATCGCCTCGAGTACCAACTCGGTGGCGTAACCGGTCGCCAGCGCCACGAACGGCCACGTCCACGGCTGCTCGAAACCGAGGAACAGGTAACCGGCGATGTTGAAGACCGAGATCGAGATGGCGAACCTGCGTAACGCGATGATGACCTTGGGATCATGCCGCTTCGGGGAAGCGGACGTAGTCGGGACGCTCATGCCTCTCACTTCTCCTTGGCCTGGTCGCCGAGCACGAAGGTGTGGCGGCCCTGGCTGAGCCGAAGCTCCTGCTCGTGGGCCTTGCCTTGGCGGTCGCGCCACTTCAGCTGCACCTGAACCGGGCCCTGCGCATCGCCGAGTCCGATGTGCACCTCGTTGCTGCGTCGGCCCGCGTGTCCGCTGCTGCCGTCCACTCGCTCGATGTACTTCTTGCCGTCCGCCGTGGTCACGGTCACCTGGGCGCCGACCACCGGGGATCCGGGTGCGAGTGCGCTGCCCGGCGAGGACGGCTGGTCGTGCAGGAGTCGCAGGTCGAGGTAGCCACCGGTGTCCGGGGCCTTGTTCTCGTAGAAGATCGGTGCGTCGAACTGCCGGGCGATCGCCATATCGAGCCTGCCGTCACCGTCGGCGTCGCCGACGGCGATTCCCCTGGTGGGTACCGGTATGGCGAGACCCAGCTCGGGAGCCAGGTCGGTGTAGCGACCATCGGCGCCCTTGGCGAACAGGTGTAGCGCCTGGTCTCCCGCCAGGTCGTCCCCGGCGTTGGTGTTCGGCCACAGGCTCGGCGGAGCGACGAGGGCGTCATTGGCCATGGCCAGCTCCTGTAGCTGTGGCCAGCGGTTGGTGTAGCCCTTGACGAACCCGTTGGACACGGCGATGTCCAGCTCGCCCCGGTTGGCGAAGTCCGCCATCTTGACGTCCCAGCTCCATCCGGACCAGGCGGTGCCGTCCTCCCCGCTGTCGTCCCGGAACGGCGCTTTCCCGCTGCTGAGCTGGGCTCGCAGATCTGCCTGGTCCTTGGCCGTGTTGATGTAGTGGAAGTTGCTCTCCACGATGCCCCAACCCGTGGTCAGGTTGGTGACGAACATGTTGAACATGCCCTTGTGACTGGTATCGCCGAAGTCGACACCCATGCCCTTGAACGAGTCGTTGGCGATCCGCTTGGACTTCGGCGTGCCCGGCGTGCGATCGGTTGTTGCGGTGTTGAACTTGACCTGACCCGGCTTCGACACGTTGTACAGCAGATAGTCGGGGCCGAAGTCGTTGGCGATGTAGATCTCCGGCAGCAGATCGCCGTCGAGGTCGGTGGCGCTGGTCGCCAGGGTCCAGCCGAACCGGGCGTCCCCGGGAATCGCGTCCTCGGCGAGTTCGAAGGTGGCCGTCGGGTGCTCACCCGCGGTGGCGCCCTTGAACCGGTAGATGTACTTCCCGCCGCTGTTGGTGGCGTGCGACAGCGAGTGGTTCATCGTCACATCGCCGTCTTTGCTCGGATCGAGCACCGGGCCGTCCGGGAAGTAGTTGCCGATGAAGACGCTGAGATGACCGCTGCCGTCGAAGTCGCCGATGGTGGCGGCGTTGCTGTTCCACTGTGGACCGGTGTACCTGCCATTGGAGCTGACTCCCGGCACCAGTTCCACGGGCTCGAACGAGTCGGCGGCGAGCGTGCCGTGCTCGGCCTTCTGTAGGTACAGGATCGGAGTACGGCCCCAGTTGTAGACCAGCAGGTCCATCCTGGCGTCCTCGTTGAAGTCCCCGGGGACGCATCCCATGGGTGCCATGGTGTCGTCCATCGGCAGCGGCGACGGGTCGAGCGCGATCGGCGGATAACGCTTGTCGTTCTTGCCCGGCGTCGGCGTGATCACCACCTGATCGGTGCGTGAATCGACCAGGCACAGGTCGTTGGGCAGCCCATCACCGTCAAGATCGTTCATGGCGATGGCGGCACCCACCGAGGACACCCACGCGTCGATGTGCTTGTACGCCTGGTTGACCTTCCTGATCGACTGCTGCTTGTCCGCGGCCGGGAGCGCGAGGCTGTGCCCGGCGAACGAGTAGTTGCCCGCCAGCTCGTTCTTGTCCTCCGCCGAACTTTCCGGCAGCCGGACCAGGAAGAACATGGTGACGATGAGCACGAGTGCGATGACTCCGGTCAACTGCCTGCGCAGCAGGCCATGTAACGCCCTCACGGGTTCACCCCTCCCACGGAAACGAACTCCTTGGCGACCCGCTGCCGCCACACTTCATAGGCGGGCACGTCGCCTTCGACCTGGTCGACGGGACGCATCGTGTCCGCAAGCCGCGCCGCGTCCTGCGGCGTCGTCTCGCACAGCACCTTGGTGGCCAGACCGGTGTGCGCGGGGACGATGCCGACGCTCACCCTGGCCTGTGCGGCGAACGCGGAGGCCTGCGCCAGGTTGCTCGCGTACCCGCCCGCGCGGCGGGCCAACGTGCGCAGCTCCGTCTCGTCGACGCCACCGGCATAGGTCGCGGCCAGCCCGGCACCGCTGTAGAGATTGCCGCGGCGGGACTCGGGGAACGCTTCGATCTGGTCGGCGACCCGGTCGGGGTCGGTGCCGCAGACGAACCACATGGCCCGGCCGATGCCCTGGTCGATCGCGTCGTTGGCGTAGGACGCATGCCTGCCACCAGGCCAGGGAAAGGCCGGGTCCCGGTATTGCCCTTCGACATAGCGAGCGGTGTGGAAATAGGCCTGGTGGAAGCCGTAGCCGTCAAGCACCAGTGGCAGCAGGAGCGGATCGATGTCCGCGGGCTTGGGCCAGCGGAATCGCGGCAGCCTGGCCATCGCCCAACCGACACCGACATAGATCAGGTAGCGGTAGGTGTCGCCGAGCGGACGTCGCAGGAACCGCTGGACGTTGTCCGAGCGACCGAACGGCAGTCCGTCGAGCATGGCGAGGGCCATACCCGCGCCCTCGTAGGCGAATCCTCGGAGCCAGTCCGGGATCTGCTCAAGCCGACGCTCCGCATCGGCGGGCGTGCCGGCTTCCATCGCGTACGCGTACCCTTCCAGAAAGGCCTTTCCGATGCTTTCAAGCCTTTCCTGCGCAGCAGGAGACTTCCTGTAGAACCCTCGCTTCTCAAGGCTCGTCTCAGACACGTTCGGCGTCAGCAAACGGCGACGCAGCATTCGCCACGAGCTACTCAATTTAGCTCCCCAAGTTCGATCAACCGGTGCCGTTACGGCGATAAGAATGACAGGTCCACGCCACAGACACTTCTTTACATTTGCCCGGCATCACGGCGTGCCAGAAGCGTGTGCTGATCACTGCGCTCTGCATCGGAAATTTCATCGTCCGTAAAATGATCACGAATTCTGTTGCGCAATCGCTCGTAAGGCGGAACATCATTTCCGAGCGAGTCGGCCGCACCGCTCACCTCGGCCTCAGCCTGATCGACGAGCAGATCCGCCGCTGCCACGGACAGCGCGGAGAACACCTCGACGGCCATCGCCGAGTACTCCGGCACATACCCGGCGAGCGTCCGCCCCTTCAATGCCAGGAGCGCGCCGAGCGCAACCTGTGGCCGGTGTGGACCGGCCGACACCAGCATCGTGGCCAGTCCATCGGCCGGACATCCACCGGCGAAGGTCGCGGCCAGACCCACCCCGCTCCACAGGTCCGGCCTGCGGTCGGCGGGGAACCGCGCGACGGCCGCGGTCACCGCCGCCGGATCGGCACCGTTGATGAACCACAGCGCCCGCCCGATGCCCTGATCCACCGCACGCGAAAAGTAGTCAGGCGAACCCTGCCACGGGTAGGGCGATGGTCTCCGCTGCTCGTCGACGTACCGCCGGGTGTGGAAATAGGCCAGGTCGAAGCCGTATCCGTCCACGGCCAGCCAGGTCATCATGGGGTAGTAGGGCAACCCGGTCAGGTCGGGCACGATGGTGCGCCAGAGTGGCCGAGGCAACCGCGCCATCGCGAACCCGATGCCGATGTAGGCGAGCAGCAGATGTGGCGCACCAGGCCCCATGAGCAGATCGCGAGTACGCAGGCCCCTACCGCCCGCCATCGCATCGCGGACGGTGAACGCCATCGTCGCGCCCTCGTAGGCGAAGCCTCGCTGCTCCTGCTCCACCAGCGCCAGCCGCCGTTCCACCTCCCGTAGACCGCCTTCGGCCATCCCCCATTCGAACCCGCACACCACCGCCTGCGGGATCGACTCCAACCGCTCGGCGACCGGCGAGCCCGCCGCGGGGAACCCGCGTTCGGCGAAACCGACGGCGGACAACCGGGGCGCCAGGATCAACTGGCGCAATGATCCGAGAAACGACTGCATCGATTCCTCCCATGACGGTGGCTTCACCAGAGTGAGCCGGGAGGCGGTGCTGTCGCATCTCCCCGAGTGCCCGTCTTCGAACTTGCCATTCCACAATCTCAGCGTTTCAGAAGAAGGCATTCAGCGGAACGCCGGTGCACGCTGGCTCGAGCGGCAATACGCGTGTCGCACGCCTGCCATCCAGCTGGACCGGCTCCCGCAAAAGCCGCCAGCACAAAGAAGGGCGTTGCTTGGGGACGGGTGATCACCGAGAATGGGCGGTATACGTTGACTACCAATCGGATCGCGATCATCGGCATCGGACTTCGTTATCCAGACGCCGCAAGTACCGGGGATCTCTGGGAGAATGTCCTGGCAGGCCGCCGCGCTTTCCGGCGCCTGCCGGACCAGCGGATGAACCTGGCGGACTACTACTCCCCCGACCCGGCGGCGCCGGACCGGTTCTACGCCAGCAAAGCGGCCGTGCTGCGCGAATTCGAGTTCGACCGGGTCAAGTACCAGGTCGCCGGCAACACCTATCGGTCGACCGACCTGACACACTGGCTGGCCCTGGACGTCGCGGCGGCGGCGCTGGCCGACGCCGGGTTCACGGACGCCGTCGGTCTCCCCCACCGGACCACCGGGGTGGTGCTGGGCAACAGCCTGACCGGTGAGTTCTCCCGGGCCAACCTGATGCGGCTGCGCTGGCCCTACGTGCGGCGCACCCTGGCTGCCGCGCTGACCGCCAAGGGCTGGGCGGATGACGAGACCCGAACCTTCCTCAGGGACCTGGAACCGGTGTATAAGGCCCCGTTCCCTCCCATCAACGAGGACACGCTGGCCGGTGGGCTCGCCAACACCATCGCCGGGCGCATCTGCAACTACTTCGACCTCGGGGGCGGCGGCTACACCGTCGACGGAGCCTGCTCCTCGTCGTTGCTCTCCATCGCCACCGCGGCCACAGCACTGGTCGATGGTGATCTGGACGTCTGCCTCGCGGGCGGGGTCGACCTGTCGATCGACCCGTTCGAGGTCATCGGCTTCGCGAAGACCGGCGCGCTGGCCACCACCGAGATGAAGATCTACGACAAGGATTCCAACGGATTCTGGCCAGGCGAGGGTTCCGGCGTCGTCGTGCTCATGCGCGAGGAGGACGCCAGGGCCCAGGGTCGGCGGATCTATGCGTCGATCACGGGCTGGGGGATCTCCTCCGATGGCAAGGGCGGCATCACCCGCCCTGAGGCCGACGGCCACCGGCTCGCCATCGACCGGGCCTACGCCAGGGCCGGATACGGGGTGGACACCGTCGCCTACTTCGAGGGCCACGGAACCGGTACGGCGCTCGGGGACGCCACCGAGTTGGAGGTGTTCGCCTCGGTCCGGCGCGACCTCGATCCGCACGTCCGACCGGTTGCGGTCAGCTCGCTCAAGGGCAATATCGGACACACCAAGGCCGCCGCGGGGGTCGGCGGACTGATCAAGGCGGCGCTGTCGGTCCACCACCAGGTCATTCCGCCCGCCACCGGGCACAACCAGCCGCACCCGCTGCTCACCGTCGAGTCCGCTGCCGTGTACGTGCCGCACGAGCCCGAGCTCTGGCCGGTGGACAACCCGATCCGAGCCGGTGTGTCGGCCATGGGATTCGGCGGCATCAACACGCACATCGCGCTCGAGCAGGCACCAGACACCACTCGCCGGGCGACGTTGTCCCTCGATACGACGGTGCCGGTCGACGGTCGGCAGGACGCGGAACTGCTCCTGCTGGACGCGGGCGATCACGCCGGGTTGCGCGAGCGGGTCGCCGGGCTGGTCGAGTTGGTCCCCGCGCTGTCCTTCGCCGAAGTCGCCGACCTGGCTGGAACGCTGGCCGGACAGCTGTCCGGTGGGAGCGTGCGGGCCGCGGTCGTGGTCACCAACCCCGAGGACGCTCTGAGCAAGCTCACCCGGCTGCTCGCCGCACTCGACGCGGGAACCACCCCGCACCTGTTCGCCGCGGACGGGGTGTTCCTCGACCACCGGGTGACCGCCCCGAAGCTCGCCTATCTCTTCCCCGGCCAGGGCTCCGGAAGTGGCGCGGTCGGCGCGATTCGCCGCCGGTTCGCCGCGGCGAGGGCGGTCTTCGAACAGGCCGCCCTGCCCATCGGTGGCGATCAGGTGGCCACCCAGGTGGCACAACCCCGCATCGTCGCCGGTTCGCTGGCCGCGATGCGGGTGCTGCGCACGCTGGGTATCGACGCCACGACGGCGGTCGGGCACAGCCTCGGCGAGCTGACCGCGTTGGCATGGGCAGGTGCTCTCGACGATACGGAGGCGCTACGGCTGGCCAGGGCACGCGGCGAGGTCATGGCCCATGCCAGTCAGGGTGGCGGCGCGATGGCAGGCCTCGCCATCCTCGCCGCGCAGACCGAACCGCTACTCGAAGGCACCTCGGTGGTGATCGCCGGGTACAACGGGCCGACCCAGACGGTGATCGCGGGCGAGGCGGGCGAGGTGGACCGTGTGTGCACCGCGGCCAAGGCAGCGGGTATCACCGCGAACAGGCTCAACGTCTCGCACGCCTTTCACTCCCCGCTGGTCAGGCCCGCTGCCGTGGCGTTGGCTGAGCGCCTCACCGAGTTCACCTTCGATCGGCCCACCCGCGCGATGATGTCCTCGGTGACCGGCGACCTGCTCCCCGCCGACACCGATCTCCGGCGCCACCTGTATGACCAGGTGCTGTTTCCGGTGAACTTCCACGCGGCCGCCGCCAAGGCCGCCGCCGAGGTCGATCTCGCGGTGGAAGTCGGCCCCGGCCGGGTGCTCGCGGGCCTGCTGAAGGAGATCGCACCGAACACACCGGTGCTCTCGGTCGACACCGACAACGCGTCGCTCAGTCCATTGCTGTCCGTCGTGGGGGCGGCGTTCGCTCTCGGGGCCGCGATCGACACCGAGGCGCTGTTCGCGGGCCGGGTGGTGCGACCGCTGCGACTCGACGGTGGTTTCACCTTCCTGTCGAGCCCGTGTGAATCCGTCCCCGACCTCGCGGCCTCGATGACCGAACTCCGGGCTGCCGGCGCGGTCGACACCTCCACCGGGATGACGGACCTCCCCGGCCAGGACGAAGGCGATTCCACCCTCGACCTGATCCGCAGGCTCGTCGCCGAGCGGATGGAGTTGCCGCTCGAGAAGGTCACCGCCGACACCCATCCGCTCGATCACCTTCACCTCAGCTCCATCACGGTCGGCCAGCTGATCAACGATGTCACCCGGTACCTGAACCGTCCCCCTCTGGAGATGACGACCAGCTTCGCGACCGTCACGCTCGGAGAACTGGCCAAGCTGATCGATGAACTGGCCGAAACGGCACAGGAAGGCGGCGGTCAACTCGGCGGCAGGACGGAAGCAGGCGGGGTGGCGGCCTGGGTACGGCCGTTCTCCGTCGACTACCTCCCCGCCCCTCTTCCGGCCGTGGCCGCGGGATCCGGTCCGGCCGGAAGCTGGCAGGTGTTCGCACCGGCAGGCCACCCGCTCGCCGAGCGGCTGGGTGTCGCGCTGGGCGAAGCGGGCATCGGCGACGGCGTCCTGCTGTGTCTGCCGGACAGCGGCGAGCACCACGGTGAACTCATCCTCACCGCAGGCCAGGCGGCTGCGGCCGCAGGCACCCGATTCGTCGTGGTACAGGGCAGGTTCGGGGCTTCCGGTCTGGCCAGGACCGCGCACCTGGAGACGCCGGGGATGCAGACCACCATCGTCACACTGCCCGATCTCACGCCGTCGGCGGTGAACGTCGCGGTGCCGTGGGTGACCGCCGAGGTCGCCGCTACCACGTCATTCAGCGAGGTCCGCTACAACGCCGACGGACAGCGGACGGCGCCGGTGCTCCGCGTGGTACATCCACCCGCGGAGCCGACCGGGGAAACGCCGCTGGAAAGTACCGACGTGCTGCTGGTGACCGGCGGCGCCAAGGGAATCACCGCCGAGTGCGCGCTGGTCATGGCCAAGGACTCGGGTGCACGACTCGCGCTCATCGGCCGGGACGACTCGGGCCAGGACGAGGAGATCGCGGCCAACCTGGCCAGGATGACCGCGGCCGGAGTGGATTACCGCTACGAACGCGCCGACGTGACCGATGCCGACCAGGTGGCCGCAGCGGTGACGCGGTTCCAGGCCAATCTGGGCCCGATCACCGCGGTGATGCACGGCGCGGGCCGCAACGAACCGACAGCGCTGGCCACGCTCACCGCGGAGCGGTTCCACCAGACGGTCGCGGTCAAGGTGGCAGGCCTGCGAAACGTGCTCCAGGCGGTCCAGCAGGACAAGATCAAGCTGTTGGTCACGTTCGGCAGCATCATCGGCCGCGCCGGGCTCCGCGGCGAGGCCCACTACTCGACCGCCAACGACTGGATGTCCGAGCTGACCGTCGAATTCCAGCGGAAACATCCTCGGGCACGGGCGCTGGCACTGGAGTGGTCGGTCTGGTCCGGCGCCGGGATGGGTGAGCGCCTTGGCGTGGTCGAGGCGCTGGTTCGCGAGGGAATCACGCCGATCTCCCTGGACAATGGTCTCGGCATCCTGCGTCAGGTGCTGGCCGATCCCTCGATCGGACCGGTGCTGACGATCACCGGGCGCATGGGTGGTCTGCCGACCCTGCCCGTGGACACGAGTCAGGAGCTACCGCTGAGTCGGTTCGCCGACAAGGTACTGGTGCACTACCCGAACATCGAGCTGATCACCGAGGTGGAACTGTCCTCGGGCAGCGATCCCTACCTGGCCGACCACCAGTTGGACGGCAACCTGCTCTTCCCGGCCGTGGTCGGCATGGAGGCCATGACCCAGGTCGCCACGGCGGTACTCGGCAGGACCGGCGTCCCGCTGCTGGAGGACATGGAGTTCCTGCGGCCGATTTCGATCCGTCCAGGCACCACCACCTCGATACGGCTGGCGGCGCTGGTGCGGGACAGCAAGACGGTGGAGGTGACCATCCGCGCCGAAGACACCGGGTACAGCGCTGACCATTTCCGGGCCACGCTCCGGCTGCCTCAACCGCCGCTGATCGACGATCATTCCGCACGACCGGCTGTCCAGTTGCCTGCCGTGCCGGTCGACCCCGCCGAGCTGTACGGGGAGGTTCTGTTCCAGGGCAAGCGGTTCCAGCGGCTGCTCAGCTACCGAAGGGCGAGCGCTCGTCATGCCGTCGCCGAGCTGTCCACGACCGCACCCGCACCCTGGTTCGCCACCTACCTGCCGCAGGACCAGGTGCTGGCCGACCCTGGCACACGGGACGCGGTGATGCATTCGATCCAGTGCTGCGTTCCCAACGCGACGCTGCTCCCCCGCGGCATCGAGAAGCTGTACCTCACCGCACCATCCACACAGGACACCCCGTTCGTGATCATGGATGCGCGGGAACGCACACAGGACGGTGACGACTACACCTACGACGTCGATGTGCTCCATCCTTCCGGTCACGTGATCGAACGCTGGGAGGGTCTGACCTTGCGGGCGGTGCGGCCGAGGGATGCGTCCGGGCCGTGGGCACCGGCACTCCTCGGGTCCTATATCGAGCGGTCGGTGGAAAGAGAGCTCGGTGGCCGTCGGGCAGTTGTGGTCGAGCCCGATCCGGTGGATGGGCACAACTCCGAGGACCGACGGAGGCAAACCGAGCTCGCCGCGAGCCGCGCCCTTGGCGGTCCGGTGGTGGTGCGATACCGCCCGGACGGAAAGCCGGAGGTGGACGGCGTCGCGATCTCGGCTTCGCACGGAGCGGGCGTCACGCTGGTGGTGGCAGGCACCGACGGGCTGGGCTGCGATGTCGAGGCCGTCGAGCCGCGGGCCGCGGAGGACTGGGATGCCCTGCTGGGAGACGGTCTCCGCGACGTCCGCGACCTGGTCGCCGCGGATTCCGGGGAAAACTCCGACCTGGCCGCCACTCGGGTCTGGTGTGCGGTGGAGTGCCTGCGCAAGGCGGGTTCCGTATCGCGGATGCTCACCGTTGAGAAGGTGGGGAGCGAAGGCTGGGTCGTGCTGTCGGCCGGAGACGCCCGGATCGCCACTTGGGCCACCACGATCAGTGGTCTGTCCAACCCCGTGGTATTCGCAATCCTGTCAGCAGACCGCTGACCGGCAACGAAAACTCATCGGACCCTCCCGGCCGTTCGCCACGGTTGGAAGGGTCCGATGAGTTTCCTCGCGACATCGAGTCTCACTATGTGGCGTGATACCCAAAACCCCTCTGGAGGACAGGTGTCCCACAGCCACGGAACACACGGCGCGCGGGCGGCACAGCTCGGAGGACTGAGTGTGCTGAACAGGGCGGCGGACTACGCCCTGGCCTGCGTCCAGCCGGTCACTCCGGAGACCATGCCGCGGCCGACACCCTGCACCCGGTGGACCCTCCAGGAACTGCTGGCGCACATGAACGACTCGCTGGCAACGCTGCATGAGGCGATCGACTCAGGTCTGCTGGACCCCCATTGCCCTGCGGAGACCGCCCGCCCGATCACCGAGCTGGTGCCCACTTTCCGCCACCGGCTCCGTCTGTTGCGAGAGGCGGTGGCCAGGCCGCCGCGGCACGCCACCGTCGACATGATCGGCGCGGCGGTGACCACCGGCGTCGTGGCCGCGACCGGTGCGCTGGAGGTGGCTGTACACGGTTGGGATGTCGCCGTCAGCTGCGGACAGCCGCTTGAGATGCCAGCCACGATGGCCGACGAACTGCTGGATCTGGCGCATGTGCTGGTCTCCACGCCGGATCGGAATGTCCGGTTCGGCCCGCCGGTCGAGGTATCCCCGTCGGCGAATGCCGGGGAGCGGCTCGTCGCCTTCCTGGGTCGCGTACCTCCGTCAGCACGCTGAGGGAATCACCGTCGGTGTTGCGAACAATGTGGTGGCCCGAGATCAAACCCGGCGTCGATGTTTATTCCGTGGTGCACGTGCGGCGGAACCGCAAGCAATGTCAGTTCAGCTGAAAAGTTGCGATGCTTCCGGTCCGGAATCCAAATGGGCATCTTCTCAATTGCTACTCATCCCGCCGTCTGTTGTCGCTGAGCAATCCAGGAGATGTTCACCCGCGCGGCGAATGCAACGATGAACCGGATAGTCATTCGAGCGGAATGCCGATGCCTTTGCCGAGAAATACCCGGTGAGCCGGTCAGTATCCGCGGAGCGAAGGCTACTGGCCGATCTCCGCTTACCAGAACCACCAAGAACGTGACGGAACCTGTCCGGGGAAGCGACACGCGAGGGAGCGCCGAACGATGGCGAACGCTGCTGGGGATCGTGCGGTGGTCCTGGGTGCCGGTATGGCAGGCCTACTCACAACGAGAGTGTTGTCCGAGTTCTACCGCGAAGTGATAATTGTCGAACGCGACGCGCTGACCGAGGCCGCCGACCATCGGCCCGGTGTGCCGCACGGCCGACACGCACATGCCCTGCTGGCCAAGGGTCAGCTCATTCTCGAGGACCTTTTCCCAGGACTGGCCGCCGAATTACACGAAGACGGCATCCCGTCCGGTGATCTGGCGGGCAATCTGCGCTGGTACTTCCAAGGCAGGCGGCTGCAACAACCCCGTACCGGGCTGCTGAGCATATCGGCCACCCGCCCGGTACTCGAGGCACACGTGAGGGCGCGGGTACTCGCGTTGCCGAACGTGACGCTGATGGACCGCCACCACGTACTCGGTCTGCTGACCACGGCGGACAACAGCCGGATCACCGGGGTGCGCGTCTCGGCGGAGCACGAAGAGGCCGAATCCCGCCTGACGTGCGACCTGGTGGTCGACGCCACCGGCCGGGGTTCGCGTACACCGGTCTGGTTGGACGAGATGGGCTATGGCAGGCCGGTCGAGGAACGGGTGAAGATCGGCCTGACGTACGCCACCCGGCACTATCGGCTCGCCGATGACCCCTACGGGAGCGACCTGTCCATCAACCCGGTCGGCTCCCCGGACAATCCCCGTGGTGCGTTCTTCCCCAAGCTCGCCGATGGAAGTTCGATGTTGTCGATGACCGGCATTCTCGGCGACCAGCCACCGACCGACCATGAGGGCTTCGAGGCGTTCGCCAAGTCGCTTGCCGCACCGGAGATCTACGAGGCGATCCGGGCCGCGGAGCCACTGGACAATCCGGTTGTTTTCCGGTTTCCGGCCAGCATCCGCAGGCGATACGAGCGGATGACCCGCTTTCCGGACGGGCTCCTGGTGATCGGTGATGGGGTGTGCAGCTTCAATCCCGTCTATGGCCAGGGCATGACAGTCGCGGCGCTGGAGGCGGTGGCACTGCGGGAACTGCTCGACGACGCCTCAGCCATCCGGCCCGCCCGGTTCTTCCGCAGGATCGCCACCGTGGTCAATGCGCCCTGGGACATCTCGGCGGGAGGCGATCTCAGTTATCCCGGTGTGCAGGGGAACAGAACGTTGAAGGTCAAGCTGGGCAACGCCTACATATCTCGACTGCATGCCGCCGCCGCCGACGATCCAGCGGTGACGGCGGCATTCTTCCGGGTGGCCGGGCTCGTCGACCCGCCGCAGGCCCTGATGCGACCCGGGCTGATGGCGCGAGTGTTCCGGCACGCCATGAGCACCCGGGGTCGGACGGCAGGCATGCCGTACCCGAGCAAGGACGTCAGTACGACGACCAGCTGAATCACTTTCCAGTTCTGCACCATTTCTGGGGACGAGTCCGGCGCAGCGGAACTCGACATCGCACTGGGGGAACTTTCCTCCGCCCGGTCATACTTTTTCCACCGATTTGGAGTGAAAGAAATGCCCCTTGTGGAGCACGCGCCGTCCGTCCAGTTCGACGGCGAAAGCCTGGGCATCGAACAGGTCCGGCAGGTAGCAGAGGAGAACGCGGCCTGCGTGGTAGCGCCCGCCGCGCTGCACAAGGCAGCGGAGAGCCGAAAGCTCTTCGAAGAGGTCGTCCACAATGGAATCCCGGTTTACGGTGTCACCACCGGGTACGGGGAAATGATCTACATGCTGGTCAGCACCGCCAAGGAGGTGGAGCTGCAGACAAACCTGGTCCGCAGCCATGCCGCAGGGGTGGGCCCCCTGTTCAGTGAGGCCGAGGCAAGGTCGATCGTCGCCGCGCGACTGAACTCGCTGGCCAAGGGATACTCCGCTGTTCGCACCGAAGTACTGGAACGGCTGACGCTCTTCCTCAACAAGGGGATCACGCCTGCGATCCCGGAGATCGGCTCACTGGGGGCGAGCGGTGACCTGGCCCCGCTCTCGCACGTCGCCTGCACGCTGATCGGCGAGGGCTATGTGCTCCGTGACGGCCAAGCGGTGCCGACGAGCACCGTGTTCCGGCAGCACGGTATCCAGCCGCTGGAGCTGCGGTTCAAGGAAGGCCTGTCACTGATCAACGGCACCTCCGGGATGACGGGCGTCGGCTCACTGGTGGCGAGCAGAGCGCTCGACCAGGTGCGGCAGGCCGAGATCGTGACCGGCCTCGTGCTGGAGACGATGCAGGCGTCGGCGGCGCCATTCCAGCCGGAGGGGCACGACATCGCCAAACCGCATCCCGGCCAAATCAGCACGGCGGCCAACCTCCGCCGGCTGATGGGAGGTAGCCAGGCACTCAAGCAACACGCCGAACTGCGCACCGAATTGGCCAACTACACGCCGGACAGCGATGACGTGCAACGGACCAAGGTGTATCTGCAGAAGGCCTACTCCATGCGCTCGATTCCTCAGGTACTCGGCGCGGTCAGGGACACCATCAGCCACACGGCCAGGGTGCTGGAGATCGAACTCAACTCGGCCAACGACAACCCGCTGTTCTTCGAAGGCAAGGAGGTTTTTCACGGGGCCAACTTCCACGGCCAGCCGGTGGCATTCGCGATGGATTTCCTGACGATCGCCCTGACCCAGCTCGGGGTGCTCTCCGAACGCCGCACCAACCGGATGCTGAACCGGCATCTGAGCAACGGCCTCCCGGAGTTCCTGGTCACCGGGGACCCCGGTCTGAACAGCGGGCTGGCGGGGGCCCAGTACCCGGCGACGGCGCTGGTCGCGGAGAACCGCACCATCGGCCCGGCGAGTACGCAGAGCGTGCCGTCCAATGGCGACAACCAGGACATCGTGAGCATGGGCCTGATCTCGGCTCGCAACGCCCGCCGGGTACTGCAGAACAACAACGTGATTCTGGCGGTGGAGTTCATCGCCGCGGCCCAGGCGGTGGACATCTCGCGGCGGTACTCAATGCTCGGCGACAGCGCCAAGGCGACCTACGACGCGATTCGCGAACTGGTCCCGTCGCTGGACCGCGACCGGTACATGTCCGACGACATCCAGCGCATCGCCGCGGCCATCTCGGACGGTGTGTTCCTGGACGCCATTCGATCCGCGGACATCGAGCTGTGCTGAACGACATCGGGGCCGGGTACTCACCAGCCCCGGCTCTGACAAAAGCGGACTTCGCCAGGACAGTCGAATGAGCACCGTATCGATTGGCAGGTTTTATCTCAGGGAGAAATGTATGGCTCCCCATCCAACCATTGCCAAGAATTCGGGTCCGCCCTAAGTGATCTTGCTGAGTACCCATCGGTGCCAGGGTGCTCAGCAGCCTGCGGGCGCAACGAGTGTCCTGGCGGACTCGCGCGGGTCGCTCCTCGGCACGAACGGAGATGTCTTCTCAGCACCGCTGCGACAGGCTGAGAACACCGCGTTCATTCGGCGGGAGCTTGGGACGAAACTCCGGCCGGAAGGGAGAAATCGTGACGAACTCACAGATCGCGGTCTCCGATTTGGTCGCCGAGCAGGAGGATCTCGACAAAGTCCTGGCCGGATTGCACACCGCTCAATGGTCGTTGCTCAGCCCGGAACCCGGCTGGACCGTTGCGCATCAGGTGGCTCATCTGACCACCACATTCCGGCGGATCACGATAAGCGCGGCGCGACCGAGGGAATTCAGCGGGCTTATCGCGGACCAACCGATCGGTCAGACACTGCCTGCCTTCGTCGACGAACCGCCCGGGGTGACGCTGTACCGCTGGAGACGGACGTGTCACGACCTGGCGGCAGCACTCGCCACGGTCCGGCCGGAACGGTTGCTGCCCTGGCTGCCCCGGCCGCTACCTCAGCTGATCATCACGGTCATGGGCATGGCGGAGCTGTTCGCCCACGGCCAGGACATCTGCGACGCGGTGGGCATCTCACCGATCAGAACGGACCGGGTCCGGCACGTCGTCGGTCAGGCGGTGCGGAACTGGTCACTGGGTTGCCGGGCACGGAGCCTGCCGGTACCCGACGCCCAGTTCAGGTTCGAACTCATCTCGCCATCAGGTGCTCTGTGGACGTTCGGTCCGGCCGACAGCTCGCAGCTGGTGAGTGGCCCGGCGGTCGACTTCTGTCTGCTCACCACCCGGCGCCGGTCGCCGGATGACCTCTCCCTGAGTGTGTCCGGCACCCAGGCCCGGCAGTGGCTGGACATCGCGCAGGCCAACTGGGGGCCGACAGGGCTCGGGGACACATCCGATCACGTCACTCACGGTCGCGGACGCCGAGTCGCGGGCATGGGAGAACAGCGCCGTGGATGATCTGGCCCTCGACCCGGCAATGACCGTCGCGAGCGACCCCTCCGCCGCTCAGCGGTCGCTGTGGCTGCTGAACGAGTTGGACCCGACGTCCCGCGCACACACGATCCGCCGCGTCTATCACGTCACCGGCCACCTCGATCCCGCCGCGCTGCGTGACGCGTGGCTGGCCACCGTGCGCAGGTACCCGGTGCTGCGCACCGTCTTCACCGAACGACAGGGCCATCCGGTGTCCGCCATCGCACCGGATGGGTTCACCTGGGGCCGGGTGCGGGTGGCACCAGGACAGGACGCGCGGGCGAAGGCCCGCCGGATGGCGCGGTTCTGGGCCGCGATCCCGGTCGATCCGACTCAGGGCCCGCTGGCCAGGCTGCTGGTACTGAGGATGGCCGACGGCGAGCACCTGGTGGTGGCCGCGGCGCACCGGATGATCGCCGACGACCGGTCGATGTCACAGCTGTTCGACGAGTTGGCCCGCGCGATGAACCGCACCCCTGCCCGGCGGACGCTGTCGATCGGCTTCGCAAGCCATGCCGCGAGGGAACACGCGTGGACCGCGACCCCGGACTATCGCAGGCAGTTGGCGTGGTGGACCGGGCAGTTGACCCCGCTGTCCCCCGCGTTGAACCTCCCGGCGCACCGGCGTAGGCCGAGCGGGCCGTCGGCGGCCATGGGCGAGATACCCCTGCACTGGGGTGAAGCCTTCGGCCACCGGCTGCGGTCGGCGGCCACCGCGGCGGGCTGCACCCCGTCGGATGTGGTGCTCACCGGGTACATCGCGCTGCTGCACCGCTACGACCCGCGGCATCAGGTGAGCATCGGGCTCCCTGTGTCCACCAGGATCGGCCCCGAGACACGGGACGCCATCGGCCCGATGACCAATCTGGTGGTACTGCGCGCCGACCTGACCGGTGCTCCCACCTTCGGCGAACTGCTGGTCAGGGTGACGCGAGGCAAGGCAGCGGCGCTGAGGCACCGGCGGGTGCCGTTCAGCGACGTGGTCCGGGCCGTCAATCCGCCGCGGGACCCCCGCAGGCTGCCGCTGTGTGACGCGGTTTTCGTGGTGGGCGAGCCTGCCAAGCCCGAACTGCCGCTGGGCACGGCCACCGGGGTACTCGAGCCGGTCGACCTCTCCGGGACAGCCAGCGGTGCTGACCTCGCGCTCACGGTCGACGACGCAGGCGCAATCGGGTCGTGCGTGCTGTCCTACCGGACCGGGTTGTTCGACCGACCGGGCGCGCAACGGATCCTCGATCAGCTACACACGCTGCTGAATGTCGCGGTGGCCGCTCCGACCACACCGGTGACGGGTCTGCCGCTGGAACCCGCGGTACAGCTCGACGCCGCCACGGCGGCCGCGGATCTGATCGAGGCGGCCGACCCGCCGACCCACACGGTCGCCGACGTCGTGCGCAGGAACGCCGGGCTGCGTCCGGACGCGGCTGCCGTGGACTGGCAGGGTGCGATCCTCTCCTACCGCGAACTGGACGCGATCGGCGACGCGATCGCCCATGCGCTGTGCGCCATGGGCGCGACCGGCAGACCGGTCGTGGTGCGCATGCCCAAGGGGCCCCGGCAGATCGCCGCGCTGCTCGGCGTCTTCCGCGCGGGCGCACACCTGGTGTGGGCAGGCACCGATGATGGCGGTGTGCGCGCTTCGATCCTGGCGCACCGGCTACGGCCCTGCTGTCTCCTCGTGGACCGCGGTGACCGGCCTGCTTGGTGGCAGGGTCCGGTGCTCGACGTCGCGACGCTCTCCTCGCCACCGGTGCCCGCGCCACCGCTGCCGCAGGTCGACCTCGACCACCCCGCCTATCTCGCGTTCACCTCGGGATCGACCGGAACCCCCAAGGAAATCGTGCAGAGCCACGCCGCACTGGCCCAGTTCACCGGCTGGATGGCGAAGGAGTTCGAGCTGGGGCCCGGCAGCCGGATCGCCCAGTGGGTGTCCCCGGAGCACGACCCCGCCCTGTGCGAGGTGTTCGCCACGCTCGTCGGTGGGGCGCTGCTGTGCCCCGTGCCGGACGAGGTGCGCCTGCACCCGGAGCGGCTGACGGGCTGGCTGAGCACGCAACGGATCGAGGTGATCCAGACGGTGCCCAGCTTCGCCAGAGAACTGCTCGGGGCGCAGGCCGTCCGGCCGCCCGCCCTGCGGTGCCTGCTGTTGATGGGCGAGGCGGTGCCCGGCGAACTGGTCGATCGGCTGCGCGAGAGGCTGCCCGGCACCAGGGTGATCAACGTCTACGGTCCGACGGAGACGATCGCCGCGACCTGGCACGAGATCACCAGGCCGGGCGAAGCGACGGTGCCGATCGGCCGGTCCATTCCCGGCCGCCAGGTGCTGGTGCTCGATGAGGACGACAGGCCGTGCCCCGCCGGAGTCACCGGCGAGATCGTCATCCGCAGCCCGTATGTCACCCCCGGTGCGGGCGGCATCCGCTTGTACCGCACCGGTGACCTGGGACGCGGGCGGTGGGATGGGCTGCTGGAATTCCAGGGTCGCCGAGATTTCCAGGTCAAGCTACTGGGCAACCGGATCGAGCTGACTGAGCTGGAGGCGGCGTTGGCCGCCCATCCGACGGTGAAGGAGTGCGCCGCCGTCGCCCTGACCGATCCTGACGGGCTCACCAGCGGACTCGCCCTGTACGTCGTGCCGCATGAGGTGCCCACCGACACGGCGGTGGCAATGGCGGGCTGGCGGGCCCGGTTGCGCGGGCGGTTCGGCGCGCTGCCGCTGCCCGCGGTGTTCACGATCGTCCCATCGGGCCTGCCACGCACCGTGGTCGGCAAGGTAGATCGCCGCAGGTTACCCCCGCCGCGCCCACCACGGGCAGGCACTCGCCGCGCGGCGACGTTGCTGGAACAGCAACTGATCGCGATCTGGTCGCAGCTGCTGGGCACCGACCCGATCGAGCCAACCGACACCTTCTTCGGAGCAGGCGGGCACTCCCTGCTGCTCCCCCAGCTCAGCGAACTGATCGCTGATCGAATCGGCGTCCGCCTCCCGCTGTGGTCCTACGCAACCGATCCCACAGTGCGGGAGCTCGCCGTGCTGCTTGCGGGCAGCGACACAGGAAACCGACTCCGAGAGGAGGACTGACCCCATGGTTCACCTGATCACCGTGCGTCCCACGACGGAACTCGAACCCGTCGTGGACATCCTCGAACGCGATGGCGCGATCATCATCGAGGATTTCGTGGACGCCACAACGCTCCGCGGCCTGTGGGACGACCTCGGCCCGGCGTTGGACGCCGCGGGCCACTGCAGCAAGGGCTACGACGGGCACCGCACCCGGCGGATCTCCTCACTGCTGGCCAGAACCGATCATCTGGTCCCGGTCATCACCCATCCGCTCTACCTCGGTGCGGCCCGCAAGCTCCTGCAACAACCGGGACACATGTGGGTTGGCCGATCCCGCATCGAGGTCACGCCGAACATCCAGCTCAGTGCGACCCAGGCCATCCAGATCGACCCCAAGCAGGGCAAGCAGCCGCTGCACCGGGACGACGCGCTGCACCTGCGTCAGCATCCCGGCCCGCCGAGCCGGTTGCAGCTGATGCTGGCGTTGACCGACTTCACCCAGGAGAACGGCGCGACGCTCGTCATTCCCGGCAGCCACCACTGGGACGACGAGACGCCACCCCGGTACGACGGGACCACGCCTGCCGCGATGCCGGCGGGCTCCGCGCTGCTCTGGCAGGGCGGCGTCTTCCACGGCGGCGGGGCCAACACGACCGACCGACCCCGGGTGAGCCTGACCGTGTCACTGGATCTCGGCAACCTCCGTCAGGAGGAGAACCAGTATCTGGCCGTGCCACGGGAGAAGGTCCTGACCTACCCCGAAGAGCTGCGCCGCCTGCTCGGGTACGACCAGTGCCCGCCGGGCGTCGGCTGGTTCGAGATGCAGGACCCGCAGCTGGCACTGATCCACGACGACCTCGAACAGGCCCGCTCCGCCGCAGCCGCGGCAGCACAGGGCTGATCCATACCGAACAGGAGGAACACAGATGACCCGCGAGCAACCCGTCGTTGCGGAAGAACGCATCGCACAGATCTGGAGGGAAGTGCTCGGCGCTCCGGACGCACCGCCCGAGGCGACCTTCTTCGAGCTGCGCGGACAGTCCATCTCGGCGGTCCGGATCGCGGCCCGGATCGAGGAGGAGGTCGGCGTCGACGTGGACATGGGTGACCTGTTCGAGGACCCCGACCTGACGACCTTCATCCGGGATGTGCTGGCCAAGGCGCGAGCGACCGCTGACAGCGGGCGGGCCTAGATCTTCGATGCGGTGACGATCATGTGAACCGGGCCGGTGCCACCGTGCGGCAGGAGGGTGTCCCTGATTCATCCATGACGAAGGACCTGCACACCCTCCTGACTTCACGGGTGCATCGATCAGCCAGTCCGTCCATCGGGGAACATCGACCAAGGAGATGAGAATGGCCCTGCTGCGGCGTCGCCTGCCGAGCGGCGAGGAGATCACGCTGGTCGATCCCGGCGAGACGGCCCTGCTGTACCGGGAGGTGTTCGACGATCGCACCTACCTGCGGCCGGGCTTCCCCTCATCGGCGCCCAGCGTGATCGTGGACGTGGGGGCCAACATCGGACTGGCCTCCCTGCTGTTCAAACAGTGCTTCCCCGAGGCACACATCATTGCCGTCGAACCCGCCCCCGAGACCTATCTCGCGCTGCGGGAGAACTTCGCCAGGCACATCCCGGACGGGGCGACCCACAACCTGGCGGTGACCGGTACCGACGGGATGGCGCACTTCGGTTACTACCCGAAGGCGCCTGCCGAGTCCGGTTTCTACACCGACCAGGACGGTGACAGCGCGCTGGCCACCGAAGTCCTGGTTCGTACCGGTTTCCCCGAACTCGAGGCTGAACGATTCGCCAGGGCCCGGCACCGGCTGACCACCGTGCGATGCCGGACCGTCACGCTCTCCACGCTGATCCGCCAGGCGGGAATCACCCACATCGACCTGCTCAAGATCGATGTGGAGAAGAGCGAACTGGACGTGCTGGCCGGTATCGAGGACGCGGACTGGGATCGGATCGGCCACCTCGTGGTGGAGGTGCACGATATCGACGATCGACTGGCCGTCGTCCTCGACCTGTTGCGGCGCAGGGGATTGCGGACCCAACCCACCCAGGACGCCCGGCTCAGCGGCACCGGAATCCACCTGATCTTCGCATCGAGAGATCCTGGAGCAGCGATCTGATGGCAAGACAACACTTCGCCCCCAGCGATATCGGCGACATGTACGACGAGCACTCCCGGATAGCGGCGGCGTTCCGCGACGGCCAGTCACACATGGCGTACTGGTACGACGACGAGGACCCGGTACCGCTGACCGAGGCGGTACACCGGCTTACCACGAAGGTCACCGACACCCTCGGACTGCGTGGAGGGGAGACCGTGCTGGACGCGGGCTGCGGTCCCGGGGAGACGTCGGTATACCTGGCCACTCACTGGGGCGCGCGGGTCACCGGCGTCACGATCAGCGCGTTCGAGGTTGAAGCCGGACGGCGCAGGGCGGAGGCGGCCGGGGTGGGCGACCTGGCGCGGTTCCAGCACGGCGACTACTCCCAGTTGCCCTTCGCGGATGGGACCTTCGACGCCGTGCTGGCGATGGAATCGCTGCTGTTCGCCCCCGATCTGACCCAGGTGCTCGGCGAGCTGTACCGGGTGTTGCGGCCGGGCGGCAGGCTGTCCATCTCGGATATCAGCCTGGAATCCACGGCCGAGCCGGAACGCGTCGAACGGTTCGCCGCCGCGGTGAAACTGAATGTGCTGATGCCGCTGCCGGAATGGCTCGTCCAGCTCAAAGACGCCGGATTCCGGGTCGAGGAGTTCACCCAGTGCGGACCACGGACGTTCGGTCGTAAAGCAAAACTGATCAAGGCCTCGATGCAGCGCCGCACCGAAATGGCCGCCCAGTTCGGCGAGGAGGCGGTCGCCAAGTTCTCCAGCGAGCAACAGGGCGTCTTCCTGCCCCGCCGGGACCAGATCGGGTACATCATCATCGCCGCGGCCAAGCCCCGCCACTGACGGATGAGCCGTACGGTCCCACCTGCCTCGGCCGGACGGCTGTGCGGTACCGTGTGGCACGTCACTGTCCGGGGGGATGCGGCGGTGGCCGACATCTCGCCGTTGGGGCCGAGGGGGTAGTCGTGGGAAGAGCCACCACCAAGCCCGGACGCAATGAGGAGAGCGACGTCGTCGACGCCGTCCGGGCGGAGAACCACGCGGCATTCGCCGAGCTCGCCGAGCGGTACCGCCCGGAACTTCAGGTGCACTGCTATCGCATGCTCGGCTCCTTCGAGGACTCCGAGGACCAGGTACAGGAGACGTTCCTGCGCGCCTGGCGCAAGCGGGATACGTTCCAGGGCCGTTCCACCTTCCGCGCCTGGCTGTACCGCATCGCGACCAACGCCTGCCTGGACTTCATCTCCCGACGCCAGCGTGAACCCGTCGTCTCCAGCGAGGGTCGGGCCGCGAAGAACGGCGGCGAACCCCCGCTCGAGATCTCCTGGCTACAGCCTTATCCGGACCACCTGCTCGATCTGGTCGCACCGGACGAGAGCACACCGGACGCCAGTGTGGTGGCCAAGGAGACGATCGAACTCGCATTCCTGGCGTCCATCCAGCACCTGACGGCGAAACAGCGAGCGGCGCTGATCCTGTGCGATGTGCTCGGCTCCCCCGCCAGCGAGGCCGCGTCTCTGCTGGACGCCAGCATCGCGTCGGTCAACAGCGCGCTGCAACGGGCACGGGCCACGCTGCGTGAGCGGCTGCCTGCCCGGCGGCTGGAGTGGGCGCCCTCCTCGGACCCGACCGAACAGGAACGGGCCCTGCTGCGCCGCTACATGGATGTCTCCGAGCAGGCGGACATCGGCGCGCTGGCCGAGCTGCTCAGCGACGACGCGAAGCTGACGATGCCGCCGCTGCCGCTGGTGTTCCAGGGCCGCCAGGTCATCCTCGACTTCATCGCTCCGGTGTTCGATCCGGCATCCCCGCAGTACATCGGGCTCTGGCGGCGGATACCGACCAGGGCCAACCGGCAGCCCGCGGTGGCCGCGTACACCAAGCTGCCGCACGAGACGGTGTACCGGGCGCGGCTGCTCGATGTGCTGCGCGTCGAGGACAACCGGATCGTGGAGATCACCACGTTCTCATCCCACCTGTTCACCGCGTTCAACCTGCCCGAGACCCTCTAGTGTCCTGAATCGGACACCGGCGCCTTGCCCGCGATGAGATCCGGGCCGTTTCCTCGTCTCAGTAGATGTCACCTCTTTTTCCAGTGGTATGGCATCGAGAGGATCGCCGACGTGACGACTGAGCAGGCGCCGCCCAAGGCGGGGTGGCGCGAATGGCTGGGGCTCGCCGTACTCGCCCTGCCCACGATGCTGGCCATGCTTGACATCAGCGTGTTGTTCATCGCCTTGCCGCACCTGAGCGAGGATCTGGGCACCAGCGGCACCCAGCAGCTGTGGGTCACGGACATCTATGGCTTCATGATCGCCGGGTTCCTGGTCACCATGGGCACCCTGGGCGACCGGATCGGGCGCCGCAGGCTGCTGCTGATCGCCGCGGTCGCGTTCACCGCCGCGTCCGTACTCGCCGCGTACTCGGTCTCCACCGAGATGCTGATCCTCTCCAGGGCTCTGCTGGGCGTCGCAGGGGCCCCCATCATGCCGTGCAGCCTGGCTCTGATGATGGGCATGTTCAAAGACGCCAAGCAGTTGGGAGTCGCCTTCGCCGTGTGGTCCACCGCCATGATGGTCGGCATCTCGCTCGGGCCGGTGGTCGGCGGTGCGATGCTGGAATCCTTCTGGTGGGGCTCGGTGTTCCTGCTCGGCGTCCCGGTCATGGTGCTGGTGCTGATCCTGGGGCCGATAGTGCTGCCGGAATCACGCAACCCGAAACCAGGCAGACTGGACCTGTTCAGCGTGGTGCTGTCGCTGGGCACGATCCTGCCGTTCACCTACGGGCTCAAGGAACTGGCCAGGACCGGCTGGAGCGTCGCCCCGGTGCTGTGGGTGCTGCTGGGCGTCACGGCGGGCGTGGTGTTCGTCGGCAGGCAACGCAAGCTCGCCGACCCGCTGCTCGATTTGCGGCTGTTCGGTATCCGGGCGGTGAGCGGCGGGCTGCTGGTCTCGCTGACCTTCGCGGCGGTCCAGGGCGGCACCTCGTTCTTCGCCATATTGCACCTCCAGGTGGTCGAGGGGCTGTCCGCCCTCGAGGCCGGTCTCTGGTTGCTGCCGCCCTCGCTGGCGCTTGTCGCCGGGATCAACCTGACCCCCCTGTTCACCCGGCGCGTCCGACCCGCGTACGTACTGGCCGCGAGTGCCGTCGTCGGGGCTGCGGGTCAACTGGTGCTTACCCAGACCGATCAAACAGGGGGCCTGGCAACCCTGGTGGCAGGCCTGTGCCTGGTCTACCTCGGGGTCGGCCCGGTCGGCCCGCTGGTCAACCAATTGGTCATGGGCAACACCCCACCGGAACAGGCCGGTTCGGCGGGCTCCCTGTCCGCGACCTGCGGCGAGTTCGGCATCGCGTTCGGCATCGCCGCGATGGGCAGCATCGGCGCTCTGGTCTACCGCACCACCGTCTCGGTTCCGCCGCAGGTACCCGCCGAGGCCGCGGGCCCGGCCGCGGACAGTGCCGTCGGCGCGATCGGTGCCGCCGAACAGCTTCCCTCCGGCGTCGCGGACGAGCTGATCACTGCGGCCAGAGAGGCTTTCAACACCGGGATGCACACGGTGTCCACGGTCGGCGGCGTCCTGCTGATCGGACTCGCCGTGCTCGCCATCGTGGGGCTACGCACCATCGCCCCCTACGGCGCGACACCCGCCGAAACGGAGAAGACCACCTCACCGAGCGCGAACTGATTGGTTCGCGTACCCCCCGGAGCACGGAGCCCTGCCCGCGTCGATCGCGGCGGGGCTCCGTGCGCGAGTGGCCGGTCAGCGGCGGAACTCCGCGGTCAGAGTGCGCAGCTGAGGGATGATGTCGGTCGGGCTGGGCGTGGCCAGCCAAGTCTCGTGCACCGACTGGGCGCCTCGGCGGTAGAACGGCTCCGACACCACTTCGGCGATCTGCTTGCGGATCTGCTCGACGGACTGGGTCTGGTGATTAAGCCGGAGACCCGCTCCGCGGGCGGTCACGAAATCCGAGCAGACAGTGGCCTCCACCTTCTTCGCGGGCAGCACCCAGTGCGCGGCCGGATGGTCCTGGGCAACGTCCTCTCGCACCCCGAATTCCCGCCCCAACCGGTAGATGCCGGTCTCCGGGACGCCGGTCTGCTCGGCCCGCAGCAACAGCAGGGACTCCTCGGTGTCGCACACCAACTGGGGCACCCGCGTCGCGGCCGCGGCCGAGAACGTGCCGTTGCCGCCATGATGGATGAGGGCCGCACACGTCGGCATGAGCTGGGTGAGGGGAACCCACTCGATCACTCGCACATTGTCCGGTACCCGGGGCACGCCCTCGAGTTGCAGCGTGTTCAGGGTGGCGATCACCTCCACGTCCAACTCGGCGAGCGCCTCGAACAGCATCGGCGTCCTGCCCCAGTCCCCGGCGATGAACCGTCGGGTCGACTCACCGAGCGACAGCGCGACACGTGGTCGCTCCGGTCGTTGGTACAGCCAGTCCTGGAACACCTCGCCGCCGGTGTAGGGCACCCAGCGGACCGGGACCTTGGGGGCGCTGGTCGGCAGGCTCAGGCCAAACGGCAACGGATCGATCGTCCAGTGCCCGAGCAGGAGCCGCTCGTCGCACGGTATGCCGTACCGCTCGGCAAGGGGCCCCACCAGATCGGCCAGTGGGTTCTCCCGCAGACCCGCCGCCCACAGCTTGTCCCGGTGCTTGGCCAACAGGTCGAGGCTGTAGGCGAAGTAGTCCAGGCCGGGTACCAGCCGGGCGTGCGCCGCCCCACTGACCGCGGCCGCCACCGCGCCCGCAGGCATCGTGGGATCCCAGATGATCAGGTCGGGCCGCCAGGCGCCTGCGAAGTCCACCAGCTCCGCCGCCTGCGGCAGGTCCAACCGGACGTAATCGGATACCGGGCTGAGCAGGTACTGGTAGAAGACGATCCAGTGTTCCCGCTCGGTATGGTCGAGCCCCATGACGTCCGCGTAACGGGTCACCTCCACCGGATCCGGGGGAGGCTTGGCGTCATCCCGCATCCTGGCCTCGTGCGAATCGACCGGACCGAGCCGAACCGGAGTCAAGCCGGTGGCCGCGATGGCGGCGGCGAAGCGGCCATGCGAGGCGATCCGCACCTCGTGTCCCGCACTCTGTAGCGCCCAGGCCAAGGGAACAATGGGATAGAGGTGGGCCAGCGACGGATAGACCGTGAAGACGACGCGCATTCACTTCTCCTTCAGCGATGGACGCCGAGGTTCGGGCCTGCCCGAACCGTGTCGGCGATCAGCTCGCAGATGCTCCGGATCTGCTCTTCGCCGACGGCCGTGCCGGTCGGCAATGCCAGCACTCGTTCGGTGAGCGCCTCGGTGCGCGGCAATGGCAGAGGTGCGTGCAGCTCTGCCCGGGATCGGAACGGTTCGATCTGGTGGAGGCCGGGGTGGAAGTAGCGCCGGGACAACACGTTGTTGGCGTGCAGCACCGCGTGCAGCTGATCGCGATGCACTCCGCTGACGCGCTCGTCCACCTCGATCACCAGGTACTGGTAGTTCGCCCGCTCCCCTGCGGCCTGCGGGCGCACCCGGACACCGGGTACCGAGGCCAGGCTCTCCACGTAACAGGCGTGGTTCCGCTCGTTCGCCTCGATGAACCCGTCCATGGCCTCCAGCGAAGTCAGTCCCATGGCCGCGGATATCTCGTGCATCCGGGCGACGGTTCCGGTCCCGGTCACCTCGCGGTTGCCGTTGAACCCCATGTTCCGCATGCCCCGGGCTCGTTCGGCGAACTTGTCGCCGTTGGTGACGATCGCGCCGCCCTCGAAGCTGTTCACGAATTTCGTGGCGTGGAAACTGAACACCTCCGCCAGCCCGAAACCACCGATCGGACTATGCCGGTAGGTGTTGCCGAAGGCATGAGCGGCGTCGAACAGCAAGGGAAGACCATGCCGTGCGGCGACGTCGGCCAACGGGTCGATCGGGCATGGGTAACCGAAGACGTGCACGCCGAGAATTCCTCGGGTGCGCGGTCCGATCAACCGCTCGACATGCAGCGGATCGGCGCCCGCCGACTTCTCCTCCAGATCGCAGAAGACCGGTACAACGCCGATCCAGGCCAATGCCTGGACCGTGGCAACCCAGGTGAAGGCGGGCACGATCACCTCGTCGCCCGCCTCGATGCCCGCCGCCCTTATCGCGATTTGCAGGCCGGTGGTGGCGTTACAGGTCGCGATGCAGTGCCGGGTGCCTGCCAGGGCGGCGACCCGATCCTCGAACTCTCTGACCAGCACGCCGTCATTGCTCAGCCACACACGGTCCAACGCGCCGTTGATCCGTTCCATCAGCCGTGACCGATCGCCGATATTCGGCCGTCCTACGTGCAGCGGTTCGCTGAACTTCGGCCTGTCGACGATCATCGAGTCCCCTCTCCGGAATTCGTGTGCTCGTTGCTGAACAGCTGGAACGTGCCGAGATGCGATTCAGCGAATGTGCAGTCCGGGGACGTACATGATCCATCGGCCACCTCCGTCCCGGAACTCACGCTCTTTCGCCATGATTTCTTCGGCGTGGTTCCAGGCAAACAGCAAGGCATAGTCGGGGTACGGATCGGAAAACGCCGCAGGCGGGCGCACCGGGATGTGCGACCCAGGGGAGAGCCTGCCCTGTTTCTCCGGAGTCGAGTCGCACACATAAGGAATGAGGTCCGCATCGATGCCGCAGTAGTTCGTCACCGTGGCGCTCTTGGAGGTCGCACCATAGCCGAGCACCCTTTTCCCGCTTGCCCGCAGTTCGGTCAGCAGGGCGACCAGGTCGGTACGGATGCCGTCGAGCTTGGCGCCGAAGCGATCGAAGGTCCGCTGCTCGTGCAGCCCCTTGGTCCGCTCCTGCGACAACAACTCACGCAGCGATTCCGTCGGCTGCCGCGCACCGGGCCGGGCGACCACGAAACGCAGAGAGCCACCGTGGACCGGCAACCGCTGCGCGTCGACCAGCTCCAGCCCGAACCGGGCGGCCAGCCGCCGCACCGGATCGAGCGCGAACAGGTAGAAGTGTTCGTCGTAGATCTGATCGAAGTAGACGTTGTCGAGGATGTCGCCGAGATACCGGTCCTCGAACACGAAGATGCCGTCCGGCGCCAACAGCAGGTCCACACCGCGGAAGACCGAGTCCAGGTAGGAGATGTGGCTGATCGTGTTGGCCGAGTAGATGAGATCGGCCCGACCGTGCTCCGCGCTGATCCTGCTCGCGGTGACCTCGTCGAAGAACTCGACGAGCACGGAGATCCCCTTCTCGGCGGCGACCTCGGCGGCACCGGCAGACGGGTCGACCCCCAGATGCCGGACACCGGCCTCGCTGATCGCCTTGAGCATGACGCCGTCGTTGCTGCCGATCTCCACGATGAACTTGTCCTGGCCTGCCAGCTCAGCGGCCAGGAACCGTTCCGCGGTGAGCTCGAAATGCTTGCACATCATGGCCGAACCCGAGGATCGGTACGGATAGTCGGGACGGAACATCCAGCCCCTCGGCACCTCCTCCAGCTGCTGCACCATGCCGCAGCCCCGACAGGCCCCGATACCGAGGTCGAAGAACGGCTCGACGTCCAGCTCACCGGGTTTCATGAACGCGTTCGACACGGGTTGCCGACCGAGGTCCAGGTACTTCGATACGGCGCCGCGGCAGATCCTGCAGGCGAATTCAGCTGATTGAGACTCTGAAGATCTCACATCCAGCAACCCCCTCCCAGGGAGGCATTATCAGCAGTCTTCAAGTTTCGTCACGCAAATAGAATGCATGACAAGAAATGTCAACGGCTTCTCTGGATATGCTCTTCATGGGACAGCCCGACATGATCGACCGCATGACGGGGGTAAGATACGATCAACAAGGACGATCTACACCGGATCAACCCGGCGGACGACCATGTGGCTGTAGTTCGCGATTTCCCGGAATGGCGACACCGTGGCCATTGCCATTTCCAGGGTGAGCAGGTCGGCGAAGAACGACTCCGAAACCGGGCGCCCATCGCGGGGCAGCAGGTCCCAGAAGGCTCGCACCCCATAGGTCTCCACCGATGACAGCCCGGCGGCGGACAACCCCGGCGCCAGCTCCTGCGGCCGGTAGTCCCTGGTCAGGGCGCGGAAGACCTTGTTCGGCTGCGTCTGCCTGCCGAACGAGGCCAGAGCGCCCGCCGGATCGCGGTTCACCACCGCGGTCTTCAACACGCGGGCATCGGGATTGCTGATCAGCAGGCTCAACAGCCCACCGGGCGCCAGTACGCGGCCAAGCTGACGCAACGCCGCGTCGGCATCCGTCAGGTACTCCAGCACGCAGTGGCAGAGCACCAGGTCGAAGCTCGCCTCGGGGAACACCGTGTCCAGTGCCAGCACGTCACCCGGTATCAGTTCCACCGACTCCGGGACGGCCGACCTCGCCTGCTCGAGCATCGTCTCCGCGAAGTCCACCCCGGTCACGCGATGGCCGAGGCCTGCGAAGCGGGCGGCCATGGCGCCAGGGCCGCATCCCGCGTCCAGGACCCGCACCGGCCGCTCACCGAGGTGTGTGCCGAGTTGCCGCATGATCATCTCGGCGCGGAGCCTGCCCCATGGCGCGGCCATGTAGCCCGCGAACTCGGCGGCGCCGTCGTTGAAGACGGTCGCACGGTTCTTCGTCACTGGCGTTCCCTGATCTCGACGAGCAGGAAAGGCACCGTGGCACGGCACCGAGCCACGCCACGGTGTCTCGTCTCAGGCCTCCATCCGCTCGCGGAGGTACTTGGCGGTGACCGATTCCTTGTTCGAGGCGAGATCGGCCGGGGGACCTTCGAACACCACCTGTCCGCCCTCCTTGCCCGCGCCGGGCCCCAGGTCGAGTACCCAGTCGGCACGCGAGATGACGTCCAGGTTGTGTTCGATCACGATCACTGTGCCGCCCGCGTCGACCATCCGGTCCAGCAGGCCGATCAGCGTGTCCACGTCGTTCATGTGCAGACCGGTCGTCGGCTCGTCCAGCACGTACACCTGCGCGGCGTTGCCCAGTTCGCTGGCCAGCTTCAATCGCTGCCGCTCACCACCGGACAGGGTGCTGACCGGCTGCCACAGGGTGATGTATCCCAGCCCAACGTCGTCCAGCGAACCCAGCGTCGCCTGGATCTCCGGTTCGGTGAAGAAGTCCTTCGCCTCGATGACGGACATCTGCAGGACCTCGCTGATGTTGCGCCCACGCAACTTGTGTTTCAGGACGTCGGCGGTGAACCGCTTGCCCTCACAGGTGTCGCAGGTGCTCACTACCGGGTCCATATGCGCCAGGTCCGTGTAGATCAGCCCGAGCCCCTGACAGTCCGGGCAGGCACCCTTGGAGTTGGCGCTGAACAGGTTGGCGTTGACCTTGTTCGCGGTGGCGAAGGCCTTGCGGATCGGGTCCAGCATCCCGGTGTAGGTGGCCGGGTTGGATCGCTTCGAGCCCCGCAGGACGTTCTGATCGATCAGGACCGCGTTCGGGCAGTGCTTCGGCAGGCATCCCTGGATCAGCGAGCTCTTACCCGAGCCCGCCACCCCGGTGACCACGGTCAGCACACCTTCGGGAATCTCCACGGTGAGGTCGCGCAGATTGTGCAGCCGCGCGTTCTCGATCCGGAGTTTCCCGGTGGGTTTGCGCACCGCTTCCTTGATGTCCTGATGTCTGCTGAGGTGCTCGCCGGTGACCGTGCCGGAGGTGCGCAGCCCGGCGAAATCACCCTGGTAGACCACCTCCCCACCGTTGCGGCCCGCGTGCGGACCGAGATCGACGATGTGATCGGCGATGGACATGACCTCCGGCTTGTGCTCCACCACCAGCACCGTGTTGCCCTTGTCCCGCAGGCGCACCAGCAGTTCGTTGAGCCGATGCACGTCATGCGGGTGCAGGCCGACGCTGGGCTCATCGAACACATAGGTCATCTCGGTCAGGCTGGAGCCAAGGTGCCGCACCATCTTGACCCGCTGCGATTCACCGCCGGACAGGGTCGAGCTTTCCCGATCGAGGCTGAGATAGCCCAGTCCGATATGGACCAGGTTCTCCAGCTTGGCGGCCAGCGAAGAGGTGACCGGTGCGATGGAGGGATCGGTGATGCCCTGGACGAAGTCGGCCAGCGCGCGCACCTCCATCGCGGCGCACTCGGCGATGTTGACGCCGTCGATCTTGCAGTCCAGCGCCGCCTTGCTCAGCCGCGCCCCGCCGCAGTCGGAACACGGTCCGGTGCGGACGATCTTCTCGAATGCCTCCCGCAGGTAGGGCTGGAGTTGAGCGACGCCCTTGGACACGTAGAGCCGCTTGAACCGGGGCAACAGGCCCTCGTAGCTCATGTTCCACGCCTTGCCACCCGCCATCGTCTTGACCTTGACGTTGTTCAGGTTGAGCAATTTGTCAAGCTCGTCCTCGGTGTATTTCTTCACCGGCTTGTCATTGTCGAAGAAGCCCGAGCTGATGAAGATGTTCCAGTTCGTGGTGTCCGGCGCGAACGCGGGGAACTGGATCGCCCCCTCGTTGAGCGATTTGCTCCGGTCGAGCAGCGCGTCGAGATCGATGTTCGAGGCCTGGCCAAGGCCCTCACAGCCCGAGCACATTCCCTGCGGATCATTGAAGGAGAAGACCTTCTGTCCGCCCGCCGCGGGTTTTCCCACCCGGGAGAAGATCAGCCGGAGCAGCGTGTACGCGTCTGTCGCGGTACCGACCGTGGAGCGTGCGTTTCCGCCCATCGGCTGCTGGTCCACGACGATCGCCGCGGTCAGGTTGTCCAGCGAGTCCACATCGGGCTGTCCGTATCTGGGCAGCAGCGACTGGATGAACGTCGGATAGCTCTCCTTGATCAACCGCTGTGATTCCGCGGCGATCGTGCCGAAGGCGAGTGAGGACTTCCCGGAGCCGGAAACGCCGGTGAACACGGTGATCTTCTGTTTGGGGATGTCCAGCGAGACATTCTTCAGGTTGTTCTCGCGGGCACCTCGAATCTCGATGTCGCGGTGGATGACCCTTCTCCATTCCAGTCGGGGGAGGTAAACCCGGTGGAGGGTGACGCGGACCAACCCTCCACCGGGCGCTTCGGGCGCTGTTGGCTACTTCGCGAGGGACTTGCTGACGATGTCGGTCAGCGTCGCGGCGGTAGAGAAGTCACCGGAGGTGTAGCGGTTCTTCATCAGCGCGAAAGACGTTCCAGTCGCCGGGTCGGCGTCCGCGTGGGTGCCGGTCATGCCGCCATAGCCGAATTCGGTGGGGGGCGTCGCCGGAGCCGGGTCGAACCGGCCCGTGAAGTAGCCCAGCGTCTTGGGCATCGGGAACTGCATGACCTGGTCGACGTCTTCCACACACACGGTGCACATCCGCTCCAGCCGCTCCGGGGACACGAGCCGGACCCCGTCGACCTCGCCGAGTAGCGCGGCGTACATGCGGGCGATCGCCCGCGCCGACATGGTTCCACCCGCGGGCACATCGGCCTTCAGGAAATTCCGGCTGTTGTACAGGTCGACGCTCGGCTGCACCGAGGGCGGTGCGATCTTGAAGATCGGGTGATCGGCGGGGAGTTCGAACGCGGGCGGCTCGTCCAGCGGCACCTCGACCAGGCGGGCGACCCGGTCCATCGCGGAATCCGGCACGCCGAAGTACATCTCGCCGCTGATACCGAGCGGCCCGGCAAGCTCCTCCTCGAGCACCTGGGACAGCGGCTTGCCCGCCGCCCGGCGAATGATCTCGCCGACGATCCACCCGAAGCTCATCGCGTGGTAGCCGCTCTGGGTACCCGGCTCCCACCAGGGCTCGCTTGCCGCGATGGACGCGGTCATCTTGTCCCAGTCGCCCAGGTCGTCCGGGGTGATGTCCTCGGCCAGGGCGGGCACGCCCGCCTGGTGGGTCAGCGCGTGGCGCACGGTGGCCTTTCCCTTGCCATGCGCGGCGAACTCCGGCCACAGTTCGGCGATCGGGGTGTCGTAATCGAGCGCACCACGCTCAGCCAGCAGATGGGCCAGGGTGGCGGTGATGCCCTTGCCCACGGACGCGGCGAAGAACAAGGTGTCCTTGGCGACCGGCCGGTTGGTTTCGGGATCCGCGACACCGGCGGTGGCGTCGACCACCAGTTCGCCGTGCTGATAGACGGCGACCTGCAGACCCGTCTCGGCACCGGACTCGACCAGCTGGTCCATCGCGTCCTGTACCGCTTTTTGCACGTCCTTCATGATCACTTTCCCTCGATCGATGGTCAGTTGCCCGACGCCATGCGCCAGGATGGCTTCCTGCGCCAAAGCCCTCTGTACGTATGACTCTCACCGCGCGGAAAACTCATCGGTCACGCGAACAACCTCACGCCGCGATCGTCAGCGCGGACCGGCTTGCAGCGACCGGACGAACCGGCGCACGTCGCTGACCAGCAATTCCGGCTGTTCCATTGCGGCGAAGTGTCCACCCTTGTCGAATTCGGTCCACTGCGAGAGGGTGGGCAGCGCCCGCTCCGCGAACGAGCGGATAGGCCGGGTGGCATCCTTGGGGAAGACGGCCACACCGACCGGCATGGTCAGTGGCCACGGCCCGCCCCAGATGCGCATGAAATCCTGGGTGGTCCTGGTGGTCTCGAAGTACAGTTGGGCGCTCGGGCCTGCCGTCCTGGTGAGCCAGTAGATCGTCACGTGGGTCAGCAGGGCGTCCCGGTCGATCACCTCTTCCGGTCCGGTCACCGAATCGGTCCACTCCTTGAACTTCTCCACGATCCACGCCAACTGTCCGACCGGCGAGTCGGTCAATGCGTAGGACAGCGTCTGTGGCCGGGTGGACTGGAGCTTCGAATAGCCCGTTCCGTCCTCGAGGAAATGTGCCCCGTGCTCCAACTTGGCCATATCGTCGGCGTTCAGCGACTGCACCGCGGTGGGGTCGTCCTCAGGGGGGAAGGTGACCAGCATGTTCAGGTGCACCCCGGCCACGTGCTCCGGATCGACCGAGCCGAGCCGCAGCGAGGTCACCTTGCCCCAGTCGCCGCCCTGGGCGACGTACCGGCGGTAGCCGAGCCTGCGCATCAACTCGGCCCAGGCCCGCGCCACCCTGGTGATGTCCCAACCGGGGGTGCCGGTCGGGGGTGAGAAGCCGTGTCCGGGAAGCGACGGGACGACCACGTGGCACGCGTCGGCCGGATCACCGCCGTATCGGCGGGGATCGGTCAGCGGCTCGATCACGTCGACGAACTCGGCGACTGTTCCCGGCCAGCCATGGGTCATGATCACCGGCATCGCGTCCGGCTCCGGCGACCGGACGTGCAGGAAATGCAGCTTCGTGCCGTCGATGGTGTCGATGAACTGAGGGAACTGATTCAGCCGCCGCTCAGCGGCGCGCCAGTCATAGTCATGCCGCCAGTACGCGGTCAGGTCCCGGAGATAGTCCAGCGGCACCCCACGGCTCCATCCCGAACCGGGGATCTCCGTCGGCCACCGGGTCTCATCGATCCGCTTCCGCAGGTCTTCGAGTTCGGACTCCGGTATCTCGATACGAAAGGGAACCATGTCGGCACCTCGCATTTCGTGTCGGGCGATGGTCCTCCCGGCCGAGTCTTCACTCGCCGATCCACCCGGGCATCTCCTTCCGTGCGCCGCCACCAGGCCCCGGCGACCACGCGCGAATGCGGGGATCACCGGTCAGTCGGCGACGATGACGACCTTGCCAACATGACGCCCGGACGCCAGATACCGATAGGCCGCCGCCGCCTCGGAGAACGGGAACGCACGGTCGATCACCGGCCGCAGCCCGGCACGGCCGATGGCCGCGTTCATCGCCTCGAACGTCTCCCTGCTACCCACGTGCATGCCCTGCATGATCAGCCCCTTGCGCAGCACCCGGACCGGGTCGATCCCGCTGCCCTGGCTCAGCACTCCGATCACGCTGATCCGCCCACCGGTCCGCACCGCGCGCAGGGATTCCAGCAGCGTGCCCGCCCCGCCGACCTCGATCACATGGTCGACTCCGCCGCCGGTCGTCTCGTGGATCAGGCTGCCCCAGTGCGGTGTCTCGGCGTGGTTCACCAGCAGCGCGGCACCCAGTACGCGCAGCCGATCGAGCTTGGCATCGCTGCCGGAGGTGGCCGCCACCCACGCGCCTGCCAGCACGGCGAACTGCAAGGCGAACACCGACACTCCGCCACTGCCCAGCGTCAGGACGCGCTGGCCGGGGGCGACGGCCCCACAGGTGACGACGGCGTGCCACGCGGTGGTGGCGGCGCACGGCAGGGTGGCGGCCTCGGGGTATCCGAGGTGTTCGGGAATCGCGACGAGGGCCGCCTGGTCGAAGACCACGTATTCGGCCAACACCCCGTCGACCGGGCCGCCCAGCGCGGAGGCGATCTTCGAATCGGTCGGTGGCCCGGACGTCCAGCCCGGCATGAAGACGCCCGCCACCCTGTCCCCTGCCGCCCAGCGGTCCACCAGGGAGCCGGTCCGCACGACCTCGCCCGCCCCGTCGGAGAGCGGAACCAGGTCGGGCTTCATCCCCTGTCCATACCGGCCATCGGCGATCAGCAGGTCCCGATAGTTCACCGACCAGGCCCGCATGCGCACCAGCACCTCGTGCGGCATCGGCTCCGGCACATCGCGCTGATCCACCCGGAGGGCGTCCGGGCCGTGGAACTCGGGCAGGTGGAAATACCGCACGGGGTCTCCCTCAGGCCGCGCCGTGCCTCCGGTCGGGAACTCCGCCCACGGCGGCCACGAAATTGGTGATCATGGTCATGCCGCCCCTGGTGCAGATGCTCTCCGGGTGGAACTGGGCCGATTCGATCGGCAGGGTGCGGTGCCGCATCCCCATGACATAGCCATCGTCCAGCGACCGGGAGGTGACCTCCAGACAATCCGGCACGGTCTCCTCCACCACCACCAACGAGTGATACCTGGTCGCCGGAAAATCGGGCTTCACCCCGGCGAACAGTCCCTTGCCGTCGTGCCGGATGCGGCTGACCTTGCCGTGCATCAGGTGCTCCGCCGGCACCACGCTGGCTCCGTAGGCCAGCCCGATCGCCTGGTGCCCGAGGCAGATGCCGATCATCGGTATCTCACCGGCGAACTCGGTGACGATCTCCACGTGACCCGACTCGGCCGGACTACCTGGTCCTGGTCCGAGCAGGATCGCGTCCGGACGGGCACGACGCATCTCAGCCAGGCTCAGCGCGTTGCTGCGCACCACGACCGGCTCGGCGCCCGCGGACATCAAATACTGCTTGAGTATGTAGACGAAACTGTCGAACGCGTCCACAACCAGCACTTTCACCGCAGTTCCCTCCCGGTGACCGCCCAGTACGCCGCGCCTGCCTTGGCCAGGGTCTCCGTCCACTCTCGCTCGGCGACGGAGTCGGCGACGATGCCGGCGGACGCTCGCGCGCGGTAGCACCCGTCCCGGTGGATCAGGGTGCGGATGCAGAGCGCCAGGTTGGTGTAGCCGCCGACGTCGATCAGCCCGATCGCGCCGGAGTACAGCCCCCGGCGGCTGCGTTCCAGTTCCTCGATGATCTCCATCGCCCGGATCTTCGGCGCGCCGGTCATGGTGCCCGCAGGGAACAGCGCGGTGATGATGTCGAAGGCGTCCCTGCCCGGTTCCGCCTGTCCCACCACGGTGGAGACCAGGTGGGACACGTGCGAGAACCGTTCCACGACCAGCGCCTGCGGCACGGCGAGGGTATCCCGCAGACAGATCCGGCCGATGTCATTTCGGCACAGGTCCACCAGCATGGTGTGCTCGGCGAGTTCCTTGGGGTCCTTCCGCAGCGAGCGCGCCGCCTCGGCATCCTCGCCGTCTCCGCGATGGGGAATCGTGCCTGCGATGGGCCGCATCGTGACGGTGCCGTCCTGCACCCGGACGAACAATTCCGGGCTGGCCCCGATCACGGTGTGGCCCGCGAGCGCCGAGAGGTACATATACGGCGACGGGTTGCGCTCACGCAGCCGCTGGTACACCTCCAGCGGATCGATGGTGCTCGATATCCCTATCTCGTGACCGATCTGCACCTGGTAGATGTCACCGACCGCGATGTGCTTGAGGCTCTGCCGCACCGCCTCGGCGTACTCCTCGTAGCTGGTGTCATCGCGCACGGAGGCAGGCGGCGGTTCCCCGGAGGTCCGCGGCGGCGGTCCCGCCGTCGCCAACCGCCGGGTGATGTCCGCCGGGTCGATGCCAGGCCACAGCGGGGACTCGGCGAGCACCAGTTCCGACTCACCGCTGCGGACGTCGGAGATCAGGTATCCCTGGCAGAGCACCAGTTGTACGTCAGGAAGGTCGGGCCGCGGCTCGATCAACCGCGGCAGCCGTTCGATGTATCCGGCGACGTCGTAACCGAAGTGCGCCAGGAAGCCGAAGCGGAAACACCCGGCCGACCCCGCCGTCTCGAAGCTGTCCCGGACCGCGCGCAACACGTTCCACAGCCGGTCGGGTGCGGGCAGCCGCAGCTCTCCTCCGATGTTCGTCAACAGCGGCCGGACACGGCGAAGCACGGCATCGCGCACGGCGGGCACTCCGTCCACCCGCACCACCCCACTGCTCACCGACACGGTGAGCAGGACGCCGAACCCGGTGAAGTCGTGCCGTCGATCCTGCTCCGGCCCACCCGCCGACTCCAGCAGGTGCACCTGCTCCCGGCCGAACCGCTCCGCCAGCGCCGAGTACGCCCGCAACGCGTCGATCCGCGGCACCGGGTGCCGCACGGTGCGTACCGGAATTCCGGCGGTGTCCTGGCTCTTCATCGCTCGCTCGCACCCGAGGTGATGGCGTAGCGATGCGCGACCTCGCGGGCGATGAGCGCCGCGTCGTCCGGTGCCGACCGGTTGTCCACGATCCTGGCGGCCTTCCAACTGACGAACGCGCCGGTATTGGTCACCGGATCGAGTTCGTCGTCGATGACCACTTCGACCGGAACCCCGAGCGCCGCACGCACCCGATCGGCCACCTTGGCCGTGACCGCGCCGGGAGCACCGGTGATTCCGGGTAACAGGTCAAGGTGCACCGTGACCGTTTCCCCGCGGGCTCCCCCGTCGATCACCACCTGGTACCCGAGACAGCCCACCACGTCGCGCATGATCGCGGCCTCCAACTCGGCCGGATGCAACTCGACTCGCCCGATGGCGATCCGGTCGGCGACTCGGCCGTGCACGTCGATCAGCGATCCTGCTCCGCCGCAGGCACATCGCTCGTCGGTGACCGTGACCAGGTCGCCGGTCCGGTATCTGATCAACGGTTTGCTCCCGTCGATCAGCATGGTCAGACACAGCTCGCCGGTCCCGGTGCCACCGAGCACCGCGTCGCCGTCGGGTTCGATGAGCTCCACCAGGTAGTTCGGGTCGGACAGGTGCAGCCGTCGCTGTGCGCAGCCGGTGGCGATGGCCAGCGCCTCCTGCGACCCGTACAACGTCGGCACCGCCCGCGCGCCCCAGATCGAGGCGATGTTGTCGGACAGCTCCGGGGTGCAGATCTCGCCGAGCACGAGGAACATCCCGATGTCGAAGTCCGTACGCGGGTCGTAGCCGTAGTGCAGTGCGGCCTTCGCCAGGCTGAGGCACAGCGCGGGAGCGCACACCACCACCTCGGCGCGCAACTCCTTGAGCAGCCGCAACGCCTTCTGGAACCCGACCCGGCTAGATTCCGGCCAGATCTTGGTGTGGCAGGAGTCGAGCCGCTGAGCCACCTCGCCGAAGGTGTCGCCGAACGCGTACAGCTCCGACGGGCCCATGAGGGCGATCACCGGCATCCGGGAACCGAACCGGTCGGCGAACAGCCGACGCCAGGACTGCTCGACGTGGATGTTGCTCTGAGCGATCTCGTTCGCGCTGCGTGGACACGGAATCGCCGCCCCGGTGGTACCGGTCGTCTCGTAGTAGATCGCCGCCTCGGACACCGGCCCGCTCAGCACCGAGTACATCGCCGTGCGCAGATCCTGTTTGGTGGTGAAGGGCAAGCGGTGCAGATCGGCTGGGGTGATCGCATCCACATCGAAGCCCGCCAGGTGCTCGCGGTAGAAATCCGATCTCTTGGTGACGTGCCGCAATACCGTGGTCAGCCTTGCCGCGTACCACTCCCGCCAGTCTGCGGATGACAGATCCTGCGCGTGATACCGGCGGCTGAACCGCTCGTAGTCGGGTGACAGGTGAGTAGCTGACATCGCCTCGGCCTCCGTGGGTGCCAGTGGCTTGACAGGGACTGTTGTCCGGCAGCCCTCGGCCGCTCAGCCGATCGGTGAGTGACGGCTGGCGAACCAGGCGTCGTCGCGTTCGTTGGCCCGGTCGGTGTCCAGGCCGTCCCGTCCGGTGAGCTCGCGGTGTTCGGCGATGACCTCCATCATGTCGACCATCCGATGAAGCATCCGGTCGATCATCTGCAGCCCCTCGTCGTCGTACTGGGCGTCTCCTGGCTGATTGCCGTAGACGATCGCCGGAAATCCGCTGCCGATCAGCACCATGCGGTTGAGCAGGACGTTGGTCACCAGGTGGCTGTGCACCTCGGTGTGGGCGTACCGGCGTCCGGTCACGATCACCCCGGCCACCTTGTTGGTCAGTGGCCGCTCGAATCGCAGATACCCGACGCCGGATCGCTCGATGAACGCCTGCATCAGCGCGGACGTCCCGAATCCGTGTACGGGCGCGGCGTAGAGGATTCCGTCCGCCAGTGCCATCTGCTCCACCACCGAGGCGACGTCGTCCTGCACCGCGCACGGCACCGTGCGGGAGTTGCAGTCACCGCACGGTCCGCACGGGGTCATGCGCAGATCAGCCAGCCGCACGATCTCCAGCTCAACGCCCCGCGTCGCGAGAATCTTCGCGGCATACTCCAGTACGTAGAGGGTGTTCCCCTCCGATCGCTCCGAACCGTGGATCGCCACGACCTTCTTGGGTTTCGCACTCACCGCAAGCCCCCCCCTCTCACCAGTCGCCGACTACGCCGAGGGCGCGGGCGTGCGTCGCAGCCGCCGCTTTCCATACCGGATGATCGGCTGTTCGACCAGGTAGTAGCTCACTGTGGCGGCCGCGGCCGTGCCCAAACCGACGATGATCAACAGTGGGAAGAACCCGATCTGGTATCCCGCCTCCACGATTTCGAACTGGTTCATCGGCGCGGTGCGGCCGTTGATGTTGCCCTCACCCACCGCGAAGTCGAGCACGACGACGTGCCAGAGGTAGAGGCCGTAGGAGATGCGACCGAGGAAACCCACCACGGGGTTGGTCAGCGTGATGTCCGCCAGCCGAGAGCGCACCTCCGGCACGGTCAGCGGAGCGATCAGCAGACCGGAGAACAGCAGGGCCAGCAGATGGTCCAGCTGTAGCTGCGCCACCGACCATGCGTCCAACCCGAACTGCTCACCGAGCGGCTTGGCCAGGTTCAGCAGGTAGACGCCAAGGGCGATCAGCCAGCACAAGTTCGGCCACTTGCGCACCAGTCTCCAGAATCCGGGGCTCCGTCCCGTCACATCCGCATAGGCGGCCAAGGTCGCCAAGGCCATACCGATGGCCAGCGGACCGACGTAGTGCGGCGGCCAGAAGGCCAGGTCGGTCACGCCGTACTGGGTGTCGACCCGTACCGACGGCAAGCTGCAGTACACGTGCCAGCCCCAGCCGATGACCACGAGGGGGATCAACCCGACCAACACCCGCCGCGTCCGTGCCCACGGGTCGGCGGCCCGGCGGGCGTACCGGCCGATGAGCCAGGCGAGCGGGGGCAGGGCGAGGTAGAACGCGAACTCGGTGGTCACCGTCCACGTCGGCTCAATGCCCGCGGGCCAGTCGGCCATCCGGAACGAGTGCAGCAACAGCACCGGACGCAGCACCGACCAGATCCCGGTGATGGAGTACAGGTTCAGCGTCAGCAACGCCACGGCCAGGACCAACCAGTACGCGGGTAGCAGCCGCAACGCGCGCCGCACCAGGAACTGGCCGCCAGATGGTGTCGCCGTACCGCGAAGCGCGGACCTGACGAACGGGCGGAACAACAGGTAACCGGACAAGACGAAGAACGGCGGCAGGAATAGTTCGAGTCCGGAGAACAACCAGCCCCAGAACGGAACTCCCGGCCTATCCACGAAAGGCAGGACGCCACCGGTGGAAGCCACGTGATAAAGGAGTACCAGGGACGCACAGATACCGCGAATACCCCCCAGCCTGGGGTTGTGTGCAGTGGGCACGGCACCTGTGCCGCGCTCGTCCAATACATCGGTGGTGGTCATTGTTAAGCCCCCATGTTCGGTGGTTTCCCGCCGCCCCCAGCGCCGGGTGCTATGCGACGACCATTCGTCGCAGTGAAATTCCTGTCAGCTTCGGACGGTTTCCGACTGCTGATCGACGTCCTTCATCACGTAGAACTCGAAATCCACGAATTGCCCGAACATCGCCACCCGCAGTTCCGCGAGGGCGGCCCGCACGGCTGCCCGCACCGCCGGAATATCGGCGGATTCCAAGCACTGAAGGGAGGCGTAGCAATCGATTAGCCGTCGTTTCTGGTCCTCGGTGAGCTCACCGCTGGCGTTCGTCATGGAATCTCGCCGCCTTGATCTCGAATCGGGGAAGGGTTCCTCTGCCTGCGATCTCCACCTGTGGCCGGAGCCCGATCTCGTGCTTGACCTGATCGCTGATGCGCTCGGGCAGGTCCGTGATGTCGGTGCCCGGTTCGGCGACCACCTCGACCCGCAACAGCACGGTGTCCAGGCCGCGATCGGTACGCAGCACGGTCTGGTGCTCACTCACCTCGGGGAAACCACGGAGGACGTCCTCGATCATGACCGGGGTGAGCGAAATGCCCCTGATCTTCTTCAGGTCATCGACACGACCCAGAATGCCGCCGTCGTACCAGTCCCAGGTCCGGCCGCAACCACATTCGTGCCATGGCCGCCGGATCACCAGATCCTCCGTCCAGTGGCGGAAGATCTGCAGGCTCTCCCGGCCAAGGCCGGTGGTCACCCGCACACCCTGCTCGCCGTAGCCCACCGGGAGGCGGGTCTCCGGGTGCAGGACCTCCTCGATGACGCCGGACTCGATGATGTGGCAGCAGTTGCGCGTCGTCGGGCATTCGAACATCGACACCGCGCCCAGTTCCGTCGTCCCCGCCGCGTTGTACACGCCGGCTCCGAAGGCCTTGGCGATCGCCTGCGTCGTCGAGTCCGGTCGCGGCTCCGCCCCGGCCAGGATGATCTTGACGTTCGCCTCGGTCGCCAGGTCGACGCCCATCTCCCTGGCCGTCTCGATCAACCGCATCGCGTAGCTGGGCGTACAACCGAGCACCTCGATCTGATGCTCGACCAGCAACTGGATGCGGACCTTGGAATCCAGGCCACCGGTCGGAATGACCATGCATCCCATGCGTTCCAAGGCGTAGTGGATCCCCCAGAAGCCCATGAACAGCCCGTAGCCGAACGCGGCCATGCCGCGGTGACCAGGGCGTACCCCCATGCCGTGCAGCGCCGTGCAGAACGTGTCCACCGAGAACGCCCAGTCCCGCGCCGTATCGAACGTCCGGATCGGCGGATGGCCACTGGTTCCGCTGGTCTGGTGGTACCGAGCGGCCAGCGCCGGATCGGTGGACGGCCAACTGCCGAAGGGCGGCGCCAAGTGCTGCGCCGTCATGAGATCCGACTTGTACAGCAACGGAACCCGGGCGAAGTACTCGTCAAGCGAGTCGATGCGATCGGGCAGCCGTTCCCGCCAGAACTTCGAATTGCGCCTCGCGTACGCCAGCGCGTGCTGCAGCTTCCGCCACTGCCACCGAACCAACTCCTCCCGCGGCATGGTTTCCGTCGTCGGATTCCAATACTCGCCGTGTCCAGGCCGGACGCGCTCGGGCGACACCATTGCACCTCACCTAGAACCTGGCCGTTCGATGGTCGAACCCCACTGTCGATATCGTCATCGAGGACTGGTTCGCGTTGCTTCTTGCGAAATGCTGCATTCGTCGCCGATCAGAACCGGCAGCGTCCGGTGGCCGCGCACCAGCCATCGCGGGCGATAGTCGGCCTGTCCCGCAGGAGCAAGGTCGCGGAAGCGACGCAGCAGCATGGGCAGCGCGATCTGCGCCTCCATCCGGGCAAGCGCCGCTCCCACGCACAGGTGCATGCCACCGCCGAAGCTCAGCGGCTTGTTGTCGGGCCGATCCGGGTCGAACCGGTGCGGCCGCGGGAACCGACGGGGATCCCTGTTGGCCGCGGCCAACAGAAGCAGCACCTTGGTGCCCGCGGGCACCAAGGTGCCCAGCAGAGAGACATCGGCGGCGGCCCACCGGGTGGTGGCCTGCACGGGCGGCTCGAACCGCAGGCTTTCCTCCACGAAGCCCGCCGCCAGTCCCGGTTCGGTGCGCAGCCGCGCGGCGACATCCGGATGCTCGAAAGCCAAGTGCAGGGCATGGCCGAGCAGATGGGTCGTGGTGTCGAACCCCGCCACCAGCAGCAGCACCAGGTTGCCCACCAGTTCATCCCGGCTGAGCCGATCGCCGTCGGAGTCGTGAACCCGCACCAGGGCGCTGATCAAGTCGTCTCCGCTGTCTCGGCGGCGGCGGTCGATCAGGTCACCGAAGTAGGCGGCCAAGGCGTCCATCGCCGCATCGGCCTTGTCGAGCGTCGACAGGTCGGTGTTGCCCTCCAGCGCGACGGTCACATCGGCGGACACCCTGCGGAACCACATCTGGTCGTCCTCGGGGACGCCGAGCAACTGCCCGATCACCGCGACCGGGAGCCGGAACGCGAACTCCGCCATGAAATCCACCGGCGACCCGTCGGCTGCCTTGGCCGCCATCCGATCGAGGAGCCGGACGACCAACTGCTCCACCACGGGTCGCAGGGCGGCTATCCGCCGCGGTGTGAACGCTCCTGTCACCAAGCGCCGCATCCTCCCGTGGTCGGGCGAATTGGTGTAGAGCATCGAATCGGTGAATCCGCGCAGCGAAGAATGCTCGCGCCAACCGGGGAGGGTGAGGTCGTGGCTCTTCTCGTCCTGGACGGCCAGCAGGGGCTCGCGCAGAGCCTGCGCGCACTCGGCGTAGCCGACGGCCGCCAGCATGCCCTCCTTGATCCGCACCAGACCGCCGTGCGCCCGGACCGCCTCGTAGTGCGGGTACGGGTTTCGGCGCCCCTGCGGGGACAGCAGAGCGGCAATCGCCTCAGCGGGCCGCATCACCGGCGGTTCCTTCCCGCACCCGCAGTTCTATGATCGACAGTGCGCTCGCCGGGTGCACCGCCACCATGTCGAGTCCGCAGGCCCTGGCCAGCGCGACGAGCTCGGTCGCTGCGCGTTCCCTGCCGCCGTAGTAGACGAGCATCCGAAGGTCCATCGCGGGCGGCGGCGACTTCCCGTCGGCGCCGATCCTCTCCACGATGAACACCGCACCCCGCGGGCCCGCCGCTTCCGCGCAGCGGCTCAGGATCACCCCGGTGGCGCGGTCGTCCCAGTCGTGGAGGACCGAGGAGAGGACGTAACCTCCCGCGCCAGGCGGCAGGGGCTCGAAGAAGCTGCCCGCCACCACATCGGCGCGGTCGGTGAAGCCCGCTGCCGCCAGCGCCTTGCGTGCCACCTCCGCGGTGTCGGGCTTGTCGAGCACGGTGCCCCGCAAACCGGGATACCTGGTCAACATCGCGATCAGCAGCGAACCATCGCCGCCCCCGACATCGACAACATGGCCAAGCGACCCCCAGTCGAAACCCGCGACGATGTCGGGTCCCCTCACCGCGACATCGGCACCCATCCGGGCGTCGAAGGACGCCGACCGCGCAGGGTCCGATGCCATGTCCTCCCAAAAGGAACGGCCGAAATGACGGGGGAAGGCCGCCTCTCCGGTGCGGATGCTGTGCAGCAACTCGACGAAGGACAGTTCGGCGCGACCGACCGCGCCGTCGATATCCAGCATGTCCCGCAGTCCCGAGGGGTGGCCGCTGCGCAGCGGCTCACCCAGAGCAGCCAGCGAGTACCGCCCGGACTCCGCTCGGCTCACCACGTTCTTGGCAGCGAGGAACCGCATCAGCCGCTCAAGGGCATCCGGATGGGCCCGAACAACCTCGGCCAACTCCGCCGCGGTTTGCGCTCCGGCGAGGAGATGGTCCGCGAGGCGCAGTGTCGCCGCCACGCGAATTGCCATTGCGGTGCCCAGATGCGCCATTGCCCACAATTCAGCGCTCATTGTGTCCCCGCCTGCCAACACGGCCTCCTACACCACATCCATCCGGCTTCGACACGCTCCTTTGAGGATGGCATTCGAGGGTTAGGACAACTTCTTCCATAGTGCTTCTCAACCATCCGCCGATGGTCCACGCAAACGGTTGACGGATGCCTTCAAAGGGCTATGAGAGGGCTTTGACCAGCATGAGCTCCAGTTTTTACACACATTTAGGGGGCTATGCAGATTCGCACCATATCCATTTCGGGCGAAACGGACAATCTTAATGATCGTGTAAAAACAGAACCGATCTCATCGGAAGCATCTGGGCGAGTGGGCCGTTGCCTTCCATCCCGCCTCTGGCACCGCTGAGCCCGACCCGTGTCCGGGCCTGTGACGCACCGGTCGCGTTCACCACGGAGGACAACGGGCGGGCCGGTGCGGTCGAACGGCCCGGCATGATGCTGCCGGAAAGCACATTCTTCCGCACATCACACCGCAATCGGACACCTCGACAGGTAACCCTCTTGAGGGGGTTTCGTCATTCAACGCCGTTCGTCGTCAACCGTAGTTGAATCATGCCTCTCGGCAGCTCGATGTTGCCCTCGACGGCAGGCGACCACACTCGAAGCCGGGCGTTGAATTCCCCCGGTGAACCGAACTCGCGACCAAGCGGAAACGAGCGCTTCACCCACCAGGCCACCAGCCGATCATGCCCGGGTCGACTGCGTCCAACGGATCCCGTGATCACCGTCGCCGGCGTCGCCTGAAATCCCTGCAACAACTCACGAATCCGCTACTCCACCCTGTCCACAATGGAACCGCGGCTGCCGCGTAATTCGACAGCGCATCCGGGGTCATTTTTCGTGTATCGTCGATATTCGTCCTGAAACTATCGCGCAGGGGGGCAGAGCACACTATTCAGCGATCCCGAATTCAGCGCACGTGTGAAGATGCGATCGCAGTCGATCCGCTGCGACAATCCCGATTAGGACTGTTCACAGCGATTGGATCGAGTATTCCCGCACTGACGGAGGACGACGTGAATGCTGCTGGGCTGCCGGAAGGCAAACATGTCCCGGTCAACCAGGCAGTGCGCGACTACCTGCTCGGCTCCTGCACTCCCCCACATCCCGCGATCCGGGACCTGGCCGTGCGGACGGCGACGATCGGCGCCGCCGCGGGCATGATGGTGCCCACCGAGCAGGCAGCGCTGCTGACCATGCTCACCAGGATCATCTCGCCGATGACGGTGATCGACATCGGCACGTTCACCGGTCTGTCCGCGTTGTCCTTCGCCCTCGGCCTGCCGCCGGGCGGCAGGGTGATCACCTGCGATGTGACAGACGAATGGGAACCCATCGCCCGCGAGCACTGGCGACGGGCAGGCGTGGCAGAGCTCATCGACTTCCATCGCGGCCCAGCCGAACGCACCCTGCGTGGTCTGCCCGCCGACACCACAGCGGACATCGTCTTCATCGACGCCGACAAGCTCAACTACCCCAAGTACATCCGGGCAGCCGTTCCGCTGCTGCGGTCAGGGGGCCTGCTCATCGTGGACAACGTCCTGCTCGACGGCTATGTGCTGGATCCGGAACTGGCTGGTACGCCGCTCATGCGACTGTGCGCCACTGCGCTGCGCGCCGTCAACGCCGAACTCGCCGCGGACGACCGGTTCGACACGGTGATGCTGCCCATCGCCGACGGGCTCACCATCGCCAGGAAGAGATGAACCGAGATGACCGCACAACAGCCGACACGACCGCTCAGCGGCCAGGAGTACATCGACAGTCTGCGCGACGACCGGGAGGTGTTTCTTCACGGCGAGCGGGTGAAGGACATCACCCGACATCCGGCTTTCCACAACCCCATCCGAATGACCGCCCGGCTCTACGACTCCCTGCACGATCCCGCGAGACGGGACGTGATCACCACAGCGACCGACGCGGGCGGTGATGGCTACACGCACCGGTTCTTCACCACACCGCACAATGCCGATGATCTTGTCGCCGATCAGCGTGCCATCGCCGAGTGGGCGCGGCTGAGCTATGGCTGGATGGGACGGAGCCCGGACTACAAGGCCTCCTTCCTCGGCACCCTCGGCGCCAACGCCGAGTTCTACGAGCCGTTCGCCGACAACGCCCGGCGCTGGTATCGGGAAGCGCAGGAGAAGGTGCTGTACTGGAGCCACGCCATCGTGCACCCGCCCGTGGACCGCAGCCGTCCGCCGGAGGAAGTGGCGGACGTGTTCGTCCATGTGGAACGAGAGACCGACGCCGGCCTCATTGTCAGCGGCGCGAAGGTCGTCGCCACGGGTGCGGCCCTGACCCATCACACGTTCATCGCGCACTACGGCCTGCCGATCAGGGACCGCAAGTTCGCCCTGGTGGCCACCGTGCCCCTGGACGCACCAGGGGTGAAGTTGATCTGCCGCCCCTCGTATTCGGCCACCGCGGCCGTCATGGGCAGCCCCTTCGACTACCCGCTGTCCTCCCGGCTCGACGAGAACGACACGATCTTCGTACTGGACAAGGTCCTTATCCCGTGGGAGAACGTGTTCATCTACGGCGACCTGGGCAAGGCCGCGATGTTCACCGGGCGTTCCGGGTTCCCCGAGCGATTCACCTTCCACGGGTGTACCCGCCTCGCGGTGAAGCTGGAGTTCCTGGCAGGCCTATTGGCCAAGGCCCTGGAGACCACCGGCACCCAGGATTTCCGCGGTGTGCAGACCCGGCTGGGCGAGGTGCTGGCATGGTGCAGCCTGTTCTGGGCCCTGTCCGACGCGGCGGCTCGCAATCCGGTGCCATGGCGTAACGGCGCGGTGCTGCCCAATCCGCAGTACGGGCTGGCTTACCGGTGGTTCATGCAGCTGGGGTATCCCCGGGTCAGGGAGATCATCCAGCAGGATGTGGCGAGTGGGCTGATCTACGTCAACTCCAGCGCGGAGGACTTCCACAACCCGGACATCCGGCCCTACCTGGACCGGTACCTCCGTGGATCGAACGGTATCGACTCGGTCCAACGGATGAAGACGATGAAACTGCTGTGGGACGCCGTAGGTAGCGAGTTCGGTGGGCGACACGAACTGTACGAGCGCAACTACGCGGGAAACCACGAGAACACCCGGGTGGAACTGCTCACCGCACAACTCGCCAATGGCCAGGTGGACGGGTACAAGGCCTTCGTGGACGAGTGCATGGACGAGTACGACCTGGACGGTTGGCGGGTACCGGACCTGAGTACGTTCACCGAACTTCAAGGAATCCGGAAGGGCCTGCTGGACGGCTGAGACCCGTGGCAGGCCGGCCCCACGGACCGGCCTGCCACGGTGTCACCGCAGAGGGGCGTCCGGAGCGTCGATCGCGGTGCGCAGCACCGAGCAGAAATCAGCGATCATGGCGTCGATGGTGTCCTGCTCGAAACGATCGAAGCTGCTCACCACCGTACCGATCATCTCGTCCCCAGGCCCGATCTCGAAGTTCCACAGGATCGCGTCGTCGGGGATATCCGGTCCCACCGACAGCGGCGCCCGCCGCAACAACGCGGTACCGGTCAACTCCGATCCCGCCTGCACACGCGGCATGAAGGTGGTCGGCGCCATCTGGAATCCGGGGACGACCATGCCACCCTTTTCCAAATTACCGATGATGTCCGGAATCCCCTGCGCCAGTTGGATAAACGGGATCTCATGAGGAATCGCCTCGATACAGGTCGCCCGAACCCGTGCCAGCACGTCGTGAAAGGTCACACAGCCCTGGATATCGGTGCGCATCGGGAACATGTTCACGAAGTAACCCACGATGTCCTCCACCGCGCGATCGCGGCGACCGGGACCGGGAGACAACGTCCAGACCACGCCGTCGGTGGCGTCGGTGAGCCGACGCAGATGCACCAGGTAGACCGAGAACAACACCATGAAAGGGGAGCTACGCGCGGACCGGGCGAATTCCAGGATCCGCGTGCCCAGTTCCGCCTCGATCGGGAACCGGTTCCAGCGACAGCCCTTCGACGGACCCGGCGCGGGTTCGTGGTCGGCGGTCAGCGCCATCGGCCGCGCACCCGTCAGCTTGTCCCGCCAGTAGGCACAGGCAGCCTCGACGCTGTTGTTCCGAAGCTGTTCCTGTTGCCCGTCGATGTAGTCGCGGTACTGGCGTACGGCGGGCAATCGAGGCTCCTGGCCCTGGCAGCGAGCCGCATAACACGCCATCAGGTCCCGGAACACCAGGTGCAGGGACCACACGTCCAGCAGCATGACGTAACCGCTGAGCACCAGGATCGAATCATCATCGTCCAGCCGTCCGAGATGCGCACGCAACACCGGCTGCGCGTCGACGTCCTCGATCGGTTCCGCGTAGAACTCCGCGTCGAACGCCTCCGCCACCTCATCGCGGGACCGGATGTCGTGCGTCGGAAGGTCGTGGATCACCAGCACCGGCATAGATGGTGGGTGGATCTGTTGTGCCCACCCGTCGGGGCCGCTGACCACCGAGGTCCGCAGAACCTCATGCCGGGCAACCACATCCGCGAGCGCCGACTCGAGGGCAGCGGTGTCGACCTTGCCGGTCAGTCGCCAACTGTCCCCGGCCACCGGCCTGCTACGCAGACCAGCCGAGCCGTCCGTTTCGAACTGCACCCGCATGAAGTCCTGTTCCAACGACAGGGGAATTCGTGGTAGGTCGGCAACTGGATTCACCATCAGCCACTCCCCTTCGTGGAAACCGTCTCCCGTGCGCGGGCAGCCGCGTAGTACTCGGCGATGGCGTGGAAGGACTCTTTGGGCTCCCAGCGATAGCCGGATGCCGGATCGTCATATCGGTCCCGGATCGTCTTGACGATCGACGTGCTGGCGATGTCCAGGTCGAGCGCCGGGTCGCTGGAATGCGGATGGGTCGGGTGGATGAACTCGAAGGGGGAGGCCCCGATAACCCCGGACTGCTCGAAGATCTCCAGCATCCGCAGGTGGAATTCGGCCTGCACCCGCTCGTCTCGTACATAGCCGTCCAAGACCGTGGGCTGTGGCTTGTCCCGCGCCACCACGTCGAAGCACATGATGCCCCGTTCTACGGCGCCCGCGTAGCTGGCGGTCCCGTATTCGGTGATCACGATCGGCAATCCCCACCTGTGGTAAGCGGTCAACTCGTCGACGTAGCCCTGGCGCGTGGGGTGGTAGGAATACAGGTAGGTCAACGCGATGAGGTCGAATCGGCTCCAGTCCACATCCTCGAAAGGCGGAGCAGAGTAAGTCACCTGACCGCCGAACTGCTGACGAATTACCTGAACCGCCCTGTCGAGGAACTCGTTCAGCCGCGTGTTGGCCTCCGCCATGTCAATCGTTCCGGTCGGTACCAGGAAGTTGTGCTCCACGTCGGGGAAAAGGTTCGCCATTCGCTCGTGGTAGGCCTCACCCGGCACGATTCCCGGCGTCACGACGAGGTGTTCGCTACCGGCGATGACGGCGATGCTCGCGCCCTGTCCACGCAGACGTTCCGCCACCCTGGCGGCCTCGGCGAGATGCTCCAGGATCTCCCGTTGCGGCCGATCGAGCAGCCTGGGCTGCAACCAGACATGCAGGCCGCGTTCCACGGCAGCAGCCGCCGTTTCGGCCAACCGAGTCAGATCGGTTCCATAGACCGTGATCGAATTGCAGTGCAGCCGCTCGCTGATGGCACCAACTTCATCCAACATCCTCGCCTTGTCCCATACCACCCGGGACAATTCACCCTGACCTGTCTCAAAATTGGATCCGGTGTCATAGGAAACGCCCCGATAAGCAAGCCCCGCACTGCGTAATCCGATGTCACTCCGCACGCCACCATCACCTCCATTGCTGTCGCCGATCCACCGGCCCCACCATCGCAGCCAGCAGGAATCGGCACGCCTCCCCCATTGCGGTCTCCCGCGAACCGGATCCTCCAGATCGACTCGACGAGCCCAAGAAGTGTTCGTCAAGACATCGCGTCCCACTGTGCGGAGCTCCTTCGACTCCGCGACTCAGGCGTGAACGCCGCCGGCAAGGGCGCCTACGCGGTCCAGCACGGCGCGCGTGTAGCAGGCGGTGTCCGCGGTTCCGCCGAGATCAGGGGTGCGGATGCCCTCGGCCAACGCGCCGAAGGCCGCCGCGAGGAGTTCCGCGCTCGCCTCGGCATGACCGAGGTGGTCGAGCATCATGGCCGCCGACCACATGGCGCCCAACGGGTTGGCCCTGCCCTGCCCGGCGATGTCGGGGGCGGACCCGTGCACCGGCTCGAACATCGACGGGAACTCCCGCTGGGGGTCGAGGTTGGCGGCCGGGGCGACACCGATGCTGCCCGCCACCGCAGCGGCCAAGTCGCTGAGGATGTCGCCGAAGAGGTTCGATCCGACAATCACGTCGAAACGCTCGGGTGCGAGCACGAGCTTGGCCGCGAGGGCGTCGATGTGCTCCTTGTCGGTGCGCACGCCCGGGTGCCGCTGCGCCACCTCCGCCACCAGCTCGTCCCAGAACGGCATCGTGTGCACGATCCCGTTGCTCTTGGTCGCCGACGTCACGTGGCGCCCGCGGCGCTCGGCCAGCGCATAGGCGTACTCGACAATGCGGGTGACGCCCTTGCGGGTGAACACCGCCTCCTGCACCGCCAGTTCGTCCGCGGTGCCCCGGCCGAGCCTGCCACCGATCTCCGAGTACTCGCCCTCGACGTTCTCTCGGACCACGACGAGGTCGACGTCCCCCGCACCCGCGTTGCGCAGCGGGCTCGGCACCCCGGCGAGCACCTTGATCGGGCGCAGGTTGACGTACTGTCGGAAGCCGCGTCTGATGGGGATCAGCAGCCCCCACAGGGACACATGGTCGGGCACGCCGGGCCAGCCGACCGCCCCCAGCAACACGGCGTCGTGCCCCCGGATCCGATCCAAACCGTTGGCAGGCATCATCGCGCCCTCGGCCAGGTACCGCCCGCAGGACCAGTCGAAGGAGTCGTAGGTAAACCTGACCCCGTGCCGACGGCCGACGGCGTCGAGCAGTGCCCGAGTCGGCGGGAGCACCTCGGTGCCGATGCCGTCACCGGGGATGAGGGCGATGCGGTAGCTGGTCATGGGTTCAGTGCACCGCCGGGCAGGACCACCCGTCCAATACGCAGTTCTTCCCGCGCTGAGAGGCTGCGGCTATCGGTCCGGCGTCTCAACCCTGGACCTGGCCAGGTCGAGGAAGGCGGCGGCTGCCGGGCTCCGCCTGCCCGGTCTGTGCACCAGGGAGACCAGGAGGAGGTCGGGGCAGTCCAACGCTCGGACGGCGGCACCCGCCGACCTCGCCAGTAGCCGCCATGAGTCGCTGACCACTGCGATACCCACGCCTGCGAGGACGAGAGGGAGGACGGCCTCCCGGTGTTCGACCTCCACAGCGAACCGGCTGCCAGGGGCCTGACGTCGCACGGCCTCGGCCACCCTGCGCATGCCGGTGCCCTGCTGACCGACGATAAGCGCCGCGCCTGCGAGATCGGCCGGGCGCACCGGGTCCCCCGGAGGCAGCGTCGCCTCGTCGCGGCTCAGCAGGGCGAAGCGCTGGGTCTCCAGGTGCAGGACCTCCAGGTCGGGCGACTGCGCTGCCGAGGCGGCGGCAGCCACCACCCCGAGTTCGGCGTCGCCGGTCATGAGCATGTGCCCCACGTCGGTGGGCGTGCTCGCCGCGCGGACAGAGACCTGCACGAGCGGGTAGGAAGCGGCGAAGGCGGCGATCATGCCGGTGAGCGGGCTGACCGACTGCGACGGCATCGCGGCCAGGACCAGCTCCCCGCCACGGAGCCCGTCGACGGACTCCACCGTCGCACGGGCCAGGTCGAGCCCGTGCATGACTTCGCGGGCGGGGGCCACCAGAGCGCGTCCGGCAGCGGTGAGCACCAGACGGCGGCCCGTTCGGTGGAACAGCAGGCTGCCGAGGTCCCGCTCGAGTGCGCGCAACGCCTGGGATACCGAGGGTTGGGCGACGTAGAGCTGCTCGGCGGCCCGGTGGACGCTGCCCGCGTCGACGACCGACAGGAAGTACCTGAGCTGACGAGCATCCACGGACCGACCTCCTACTGATAGCCCCTGCCTATCAGCTTGCCAGCAACCCGGTCTTGGACCGGCACCCTGATCGCAAGGCTTACTGGCCGTCATCGTGGCGGCCGCACAGGCGCCGTCCGCCCCCCGCCCTGAGTCGCAAGGAGGGCCCCGTGTCGGATGTCTGGCTCCTTGCCCACACCGGCATCACCATCGTGGGCATCGTCGTGTTGATCACCTGGCTGAAGACGCCGCCGATCTTCGGTCTGCTGATCGGCGCCACCTACCTCGGCCTGGCCACCGGCCTGGGCGTCAGCGGCACGACACAGGCCCTGGCCGTCGGGTTCGGCGGCGTGATGGCCGAGATCGGCATCCTCATCACCTTCGGTGTCGTCATCGGTTCGCTGCTCACCACCACGAACACGTTGCAGCGCGTCATGGAACGGCTGCTGGGCTCCTTCGGCCAGAGGCGCATCCCGATGGTGTTCGCCGTCTCGCTGTCGACCCTGTTCACGTCCATCTATTCCGATGTGGTCTTGGTGCTCACAGCGCCGCTGGCCCGCCGCTTGGGTTCCCGTCTGGGCTCACGGGGTGTCGCGCTCATGGGCGGTGCGCTGACCGCAGGCATCGAGGTCGGCTTGGTGTTCGTTGTTCCCGGCGTGGCCGCCCTCGCCGTGGCGGGCCTGCTCGGGGTGCCGCTCGGCGAGATGTTCCTGCTCGGCCTCGTCGTCGGTCTCCCCACGGCAGTGCTGACGATGCTGGTCTTCACCGTGCTGCTGCGCAGAGTGCTGCGATGGAACCCCGCCACCGACGAATTGGAGAATCCCGACCGTACCGACGGGCCCGACGCTGAGCGTGCCGGTGGAAGTCCCGGCACCACGAACCGGCCCCCGGTCACGACGGCCCCCCGGCCACCAACCGTTTCGCAGCTGCCTCTGCTGCTGTCCCTCTCCCCGGTGCTGGTGACCCTGGCGCTGATCGCCCTGGGCGCACTCGCCGACGCCTTCGCCCTGCCGCTGGGCCCGGTAGCACTGCTGAGCGACCCCGTGATCGCCATGGCGCTCGGTGCGGGCCTTGCTCACCTGCTTGCCCGGCGTGTGCTCCCGCGGTCCGAGGTCAACGCAGCTGCCGGCAAGGCACTGGCGGTGGCAGGCCCGATCCTCGTGCTGTCCGGCCTCTCCGGCTCGGTCGCCGAGGTGATCGGCAAGTCGGGGCTGCGGGACGTACTGGCCGAGTCATTCACCGCAGGCTTGCTGCCACCGCTGTTGCTGGTTTGGCTGGTAGCCGCGATCCTGCACATCGCGATGGGATCCATCTCCATATCGGCGATCACCGCAGCGGGCATCCTGGCCCCGATCGCGGGCTCACTCGGTGTCCCGGTGGTGCTCGTTGCACTTGCAGCCTGCTCTGGCGCGCTGTTCCTGCCACACGTCAGCAGCAACTTCTTCTGGATGTTCCAGTCACTGCTGGGCCTGAGCACCCGGGGCACGTTCAAGACCCACACCGTCGCCATGTCACTGGCCTCGGTGATCTCGCTGCCGATCGTGCTGCTACTGAACATCGTCATCTGAGGCAGACATCAGTCCCCGACGTGCGGCGGCTCCCGCGCCGAGAACGCCAGCGTCGTCATGCGCCTTCCGGAGAATCATTCGCCCCGGACGATCAGCTGCGTGTCACGGGGCTCCGATAGAGGATCATCGTCGCCGACGAAACGCGATCCGCTGCCTCTGACGCGTCCCCGATTTCCTCCGAACCGGGGACGAGATGTCGCGATGAGCATCGAGTCCACATTCCCAGCTCGCCACAAGCCCCCTCGTGCACCATCTCAGGTGTCGCGCTTCGGACTGTGCTTGCTCACCTAGTCGCGTACCGCCGTACTTCCGGTGTCCCTATCGCGGTGAAGATGCTGGGCGCGTTCTGCCAGTGCCGGGCCGCGGCGTCGGCATATCCCAGCTCGACTTGTACCAGGCCTGAGACGTGCGGTGCTCGGGCTTCATCGAGAGGACTTTGGTGGTACCGGTGCAGTTGAAGGCTGCGAGGTAGGTGGGGATGGCTCGGTTGGACGTGGGGGCCTCTGTTGTCGGCTGGAGTTTGTCGGTGTTCACACGCCGAATGCGAGCAATACAAAACCTTTTTCGCTGGGATAGAAGGGCCAGTAGCCGGATTGGACGTAGAGCATGCCGTGCGCGATGACGGCTCCGCCGCCGCCGGAGAGGGCGCTGCCTCGGCCGGTTAGGCCGTTGACGCCGGTGTAGTCGCGGATGGTGTCGTGTTCCCACAGCACTGTGCCGCTGGCCGCGGAGTAGGCCCGTATTTTGCCGTCGTTGCTTCCCAGGTAGACCACGCCGGGGCTGGTGGACACGGCAGGCGCGTGTGCACGGGTGCAGCTTGTTGGATGTTCGGCGGCGCCGCCCCATTCGCATCCGTTGGCCGGGTTGGGTGTTTGCCAGAGGATCTTGCCGGTTGCGGGGTCGAGCGCGAACAGCGTGCCGGGTTCGGCGAAGTAGGTGGCGACGTACAGCCGGTGGCCGTCGAAGCTGGTTCCCCACTGGATGCCGCTGATGCCGCCGTTGGGCAGTGGCTGGGACAGTTGACGTTGCCACACGATCTGACCGGTGGTGGCGTCGAAGACGTGATAGATGCCTTTCTTCTGGCCCACGCCGACCAGTCTGCGTCCGTTGGCGGTGAAAATGTTGGGTGTGGCGCCGATGTCGAAGTCGAGGTTGCTGCCGTCCTTCAAGGCCGGGCAGTAGCCCTCGTCCTGGTATCGGCAGGTGGAGCGCCAGGTGTCGGACGGAGTCACCTGTTGCTTCCACTTGACCGCGCCGGTGGCGGGGTCCAGCGCGAGCAGGCTGTCGAAGTCACCGGCCTTGCCGGTGTAGTTCTGGCCAGTGCCGACATACAGGGTGTGGCTGGCCCGGTCGATCACCGGGGAACTCCACACCCCGGCACCGGACGGCTCGTATTTCGTCGCCCCGCTGGGCCAGGTTCCCACTTCTTGGGCTGGCGACACCGTGTAGTAACGCCAGACCAGCTCGCCGGTATCGATGTCGATGGCGTCGAGGTGACCGCGGAACCGGCAGCAAGGGTAGTTCTTGTCGTCGTTGTTGTCTCCGCTGGCGGTGTTCTCCCCGCTGGAGGTGCCGATGTAGACGCGGCCGTCGTGGACGATCGGGGAGCTGGTGTGTATCGCGTATGGGCCGGGATCGTGTTGCTTGGCCCAGAGCAATCGGCCGGTCCGTTGGTCCAGGGCGTAGAGATAGCCTTGGTAGTCGCCGAAGAACACCTTCCCTTCGGCCACGGCGGGCCCATCGGCGGCGGCGGTGAAACCGCGGGTGACGGTGGTCATATCGAAGGTCCACTCGGTGGCACCGGTCTTTGCGTTGAGCCGGTAGAACTTCCCGTCCGGGCCACCGAAGTACATGCTGCCGCCCACCACAGCCGGTTGACTGCGCAGCGGCACTGGTGAAGGCGGGGTGCCCGGTGTCATCACGCGGGGAAAGCCGAACGCCCATTTGAGTTTGAGGTCACCGACATTGCCTGCGGTGATCTTGCGTTCCGCCGCGTTGAACCGGGACCCGACGTGATCCTTCTGCCACATCGGCCAATCACCGGACCGGATCCCACCGAGGTCACCGGCGGTGTCTGGTCGCGCCGCCGTCGTCGACCCAGCACCCAGCAGCGCTACAACCGATATCAACACCACCAGCATGGCAGGCAGACGATGCCGCGGGTGTCCCGTCGCCAGTGTCATGCTTCCCCCAGTGCACAGCTCGTCGGCCAATGCCCGAAGTCATCTTCGGCGCCAATCCCCATCCAACATGTCGATCACCATCACCCGGAAGCTCCGAAGGAAGCCGGGCAGGGCTACCAAAGTCGGTATACGACCAAGACTTCAGTAGGTCGCGTAACCACCATCGAATGAACGTTGGAGGTTCGCCTCCACACCAGCACCTACCCGCGGCAGAGGGGTCACCACTCGAAGCAACCCGGCGGTTCTTCCGGCAGGATCCGGGAAACCCAGGCTTCGCAGGGCCCGTAATACCCGGTGCAGCGCCGTCAACTCCGTTCCGGCGACGGGCCTGGGTCGGCCGCTGCACTGACCCGGCCGGCCGCGTACCTGACCGTTGGTGGCACCGGGTGCGGCACAACGATGATTGGGGCGCACCCGCTGCGGGTGCGCCCCCTTCGTTTACGGTGAGATCAAGACCAGAACTGAGCATTGATGGCCGCGCAGCCGTCACCCCTCAGAACGTGATTCGCACGGGCGGTGAGGCAAGCACCGGTCGACTGGTTCTGCCAATGGAACATCCCGCCGCCCACCGACTTGATGTACCAGCGCTGATAGGTCTGCGTGTTGCATTGGAAACGGCGAACCCCGAACTGCCTGCTGTCGTTGATGCACAGTCCGGTGTGGACGTTCTTCGGCTCGACACTTCCATCACTCAAGCGCCGCGGAATCCATTTCTGGTAGTTGGATCGGTTGCACGGGAAGGTGCGGAACCCGAACTGCGCACTGTCGTCGATGCACTCGCCGTTGGCGTTGTTCGCGTACGTTTCCCGATCTTGGGCGGAGCCGATCGCCCCTCCGAGCTGCGTTGTCCCGATGCCGCCTCATCAGCCGAGTTCGCAGCAGCGGTTCCGGAAGTCGCCGTGAGCAGTACTCCTGTCAGGAGCACGCTCGCTACCCCGACCACCCATTCCGCGACTACGTCCTCAAGTTCGCACACCTTCTGAAACGGGTTTTTGTTCTCGACCAGCAGCACGCCGCGCACGTCAGTCGGAGCCCGGCTATGGGCAGGCCGATCCAGGGCCGGCTCGCTGAAGCGTCGGCGACCACGCCGCCTATCTGCCACAGGAGCGGTCCGCGCAGGAGCACTTCTGTGTCGGTGTCATCGACGGCACGGGTGAAGGGCGTGCCTACGAGGTTCGCGAAGGCCGTCTGGCGCTCCAGCGTCCACCGCTTGGAATCGCCCTATCGGACTCCTCCGCGAACCGAGGTGGCGATCATGATTGGTTTCCGCTCACCCGACAATACATGCATTTTCATCGAAATGTGTCAACCATATAACCGGGGACCCCGCGCGCAACAAGCCTTCCACCCCTGTCCAAAACTGTGAAGAATAGTGCTCTACCTGCTCAAACATCAACACAACCGCTCGATACGAGACTCAGGTGATCCACATAGACACTCGACAAGCGAGCCCGAGGCGTTCCACATGACCTTGACATCTCCGCTTGGAACCCTCCACTATTTTTGGTGAGTCTAAGAGCGTTGCGGGTAGCACCACTGGGGTCGATCCGTAGGGGTCGTGGCGAGGGGGAAGAATGTCCGAACATGCTGCCCTGCTCCGAGCAGATTCGCATGAGGAAAATACCCCCGGGTCACCGGGATGGCAGCCAAGCCGACTGGACGAACTGCCGATCGTAATTCTGCCGATAAGCTCTTTGTTGATTGACAGTTCTCCAAGGCGAACCGGCGCAAATGACGAGCATATCAAGTTGCTCGCCGAATCGGAGGAGCGCTTACCTCCCATTATCGTACACGGTCGATCCGGGCGGGTAATCGATGGAGTGCACAGGTTTCACGCCGCAATACTTCGTGGCGAACACAAGATCGAAGCAAGAGTGTTTGAGGGAACGGACGCCGACGCTTTCCTGCTCGCAGTGCAGCTGAACGTGGCGCATGGACTGCCGCTGACCCGTGCCGACCGCACCGCGGCCGCGGCCCGAATCATCCAGTCGCACCCGCAGTGGTCCAACCGGAGGATCGCCACCGTCACCGGGCTCTCCGCGGGGACTGTCGGCAAGCTGCGCTGGAGTTCAAAAGCGCACAATGCCCAGTCAGCCATGAGGGTGGGCAAGGACGGCCGGGTGCGGCCCGCCAGCAGCTGGGCGGCCAGGCTGAAGGTCGCCCAACTGCTGACGGAGAAGCCCACCGCGTCGATCCGCGCCATCGCGAACGAGGCAGGCGTCTCGCATTCCACCGTGCATGCCATGCGGCAACGCGTACGTGCGGGCCAGTTTCCGATCTCGCAGCGACAGGAATCCGAAAAATCTTCGCCTGCATCCGAGTTGCCGGAGAACCGCACTCTTCGAGAAGCGACCGAGACGTCAGGCCCGGCACGTGGCGGTGACGTTGTCGCCACCCTGGCCAAGCTGAAGGCAGACCCTTCTCTCCGGTTCAAAGAGGAGGGTCGGTTTCTGCTTCGCTGGCTGGGCCAGCACCAGCTGGAAACGAAGGAAACCAAAAAGATTCTCGACAAGGTGCCCGACCACTGCGCGGGCTTGGTGGCAAAACTGGCACGCGAATACGCAAGGGTGTGGAGCGAATTGGCAGAACAGCTCGAAAGGCGCTGAATTCTCCTACCCGACGACATGGCTTTGCGAGCCCCTGCGCGGGCCTCGCCTTATACGACGTCGTCCGTGGACCACGGCAGCGATCGGCTACTCAACAAGGCACTACTACTCACGTGCACCGGCATAGTCGGTCAAAGGTTTGGGGGCGGCCATGGGTCGACCGGTGATTCGGACCATCACACTGGGACTGGAGGGTCCGCATCCGCTGTCGGAAGCCGGACTCGCGGACGCCGTCACCCGGCTGCGGGTGGTGGAGGCCGCCTATCAGCAGGCCGGCTACGAGGTGCAGACGGTCCGTATCACGGCCCCTCCGGTGTTCGACGACTTCCCGGGCAGGCCCGACGAGCTGATCTCCTACGCCCGCCGCCTGCAAGGCGACCTCGACCGCCTCGGCATCGACCACTTCTCGCTGGGCCCGGCGCGGGCCACCCGGCGGGATGCCCTGCTGGAGCAGGTCGCAGTGATCGAAGACCTAATACCGGACCTGCCCGCGCTGAGCTGCGCCGTTCTGATCGCCACGGCGCAGCACGGCATCCTGGCCGACGCGGTGGTGCCGACGGCCCGCGCGATGCTGCGGATCGCGCGGCGGACCGAGGCAGGCGTGGGGAACTTCCGGTTCGCGGCCCTTGCCTGCGTGCCGCCCGGCCACCCGTTCTTCCCGGCCGGCTACCACCAGGGGCCGGACACCCTCACCCTCGGCCTACAGGGGGCGGGCATCGTCGCTGCCGCGCTCTCCCACGGTGACGGCCTCAGCCCCGGGACAGTCACCGCGCGAGTGCGCGAGGCGATGATCACCGAAGCGACCCCGGTGGTACGGCTCGGACAGCGCCTGGCCGAAGAGTCCGGGGTGCGTTTCGGTGGCATCGACCTCTCACCGGCGCCGTCGGTCGACACCAGCATCGGCGCCGCCATAGAACTCGCCCTCGCCGGCAGGTTCGGTGCTCCCGGCACGCTTGCCGTGGTTGCAGCGATCACCGAGGCCCTGCGCAGCACCAACCTGCCGACGTGTGGCTACAACGGGCTGATGTTGCCGGTCATGGAGGACACCGTGCTGGCGCGTGAGTGGGCCGAGGGCCGCCTCGGGATGCACCAGCTGTTGACGTACTCGACGGTCTGCGGAACCGGCTTGGACACCGTGCCGCTGCCGGGCGACACCTCCGTCGACGAGATCGCCGGTCTGCTGCTGGACGTGGCGACTCTTGCCATCCGGCTGACCAAGCCGCTGTCCGCCAGGCTGTTCCCGCTGCCTGGCAGGCAGTCCGGTGACCACACCACGTTCACCTCCCCATACCTGATCAACCTGCGCCTGCCGTGACCGCGAAAGACCCGGCTTCCGCTCCGGGGTCCGGTCAGCTCTTGTGGTGCAGCTGCCGCAGGAGCTCGTAGTTCGACGGCAGGTCCGCGACCAGCGTCTGCTGCTGGTGCTTCACCTTGGCGAACAACAGGTCCGCGGCCTGGATGGACTCCGGTTTGTACGTCAGCGCAGGCAGCGGCCGGTCGGGCAGCATCCCCATCCCGGTGAAGATGCAGTAGTAGCTGCCGTTGGTCCAGAAGTTGTTGAACTCCGCGTCGAAGTTGCCGTAATAGCCCCCCTCGTCGGTCAGCGGCGGGTTCACGGGCACACCCGATTTGTACATGGCCACCTTCTCAAGGATTCCATCCGTCAGCGTCAGTTCCTTGTTGGCCTGCCAGAAGGGTGTGTCGGTGCGCGGCGAGTAGTAGAAGTGCGCCTGCAGGAAATCGCGTGTCTCGTCGAAGGTGGTTTCGATCTGGTGGTTGAACCGGTCCACCAGCACCGGGTCGAAGCGGCGGTCCGGGAAGTACTTGGCCAGCTGGAAGATGGCAGCGTAGATGAAGTAGATCCCGGTCGACTCCAGTGGTTCCAGGAAACAGGAGGCCAGACCGATGCTCACGACATTGTTCACCCAGGCTCGGCGGTTGCGGCCGACCCGGAACCTGATCTGGTTCAACTGAGTGTTTTCGGGGTCCAGGTCCCACAGTCTGCAGAAGTCCTCGGTGGCCCGGTCCTGGTCCGCGAATTGGCTGGAATAGACGTAGCCGGATCCGAACCTGCCCAGCAGCGGGATACGCCAGGTCCAGCCGGAGGGCATCGCGATCGCCGAGGTGTACGGTTCGATGCCGTTTGCCTCGTCGTCGTGCGGCACCGAGGCGGCCACCGCGCTGTCGCACAGCAGGTGGTCGTTCATATCGATGAACGGCTCGCCGAGGGCTTCGTTGATCAGCAGCCCGCGGAAGCCGGAGCAGTCGATGAACAGGTCGCCATCGAGGGTGTGCCCGCCCTCCGTGAGCAGTGCCGTGACGAAACCCCGGTCGTCCTTCTGGACCTGCCGCAGGGTGTCCTGGACATGCACCACTCCCTGCTTCTCGGTGGCGAAGCGGCGCAGGAAGTCGGCGACCAGCTGCGCGTCGAAATGCCATGCGTAGAAGGTGGCAGGATCGCCGTTCAGCGAGCGTGGCGCCTTCTTCGCATCCATGATCGCCGGTTCCCGGAAACAGGCGTAGTCGAAGGGCTCATCGGTATCACCGATCAGCCGCTTGTACGACCAGTAGTGCGACAGCGGGATCTGCTCCTGCGAAGGAAGCAGCCCGAACGGGTGGTAGAAATGGTCCGGCCTGCCCTGCCATTCGCGGGCGGTGGGGCTGCCCTCACCCGGAGTGCGCCAGTTGATGAATTTGACCGCGGTCTTGAAGCTGGCATTGCACTCGCGCATCCACTCGTCCTCGGAGATGCCGAGGTAGTCGAAAACGACCCGGTGGAGATTCGGCACCGTGGCCTCGCCGACACCGATCGACGGTATGGCGCCTGACTCCACGAGGGTGATCTCCACCGTACCCTGGAGGGCCTTGCCGAGATATGCGGCGGTCATCCATCCTGCGGTTCCTCCGCCGAGAATCACGACCTTCTTGATCCTGTGATCCACTTTATCCCTCTCCGTTCTACAAGCTACTCAAAGTGCTTTCTTTTTCGGCACGAGCCGCAATGGGAGTTTGCGAAGTCCCCACGTGAAGTTGGAGGCGTTGTACTGCGGTTCTCCGCACAGTTCGATGTCTTCGACCCGGTCCAGGAGTTCACCGAGGAAAACGGCGAGTTCCAGTCGAGCCAGCCGGGCGCCAAGGCACAGATGGCGGCCTGCGCCGAAAGTGAGGTGGCGGTTGGGCGAGCGATCCACCACGAACCTGTCGGCGTCGTCGAACACGCGCTCATCCCGGTTGGCCGAGACGTTCCAGACGGTGACCCGGTCGCCCACCTCGAACGACTGGCCCCCGATGGTGGCAGGCCGCGTCACGGTGCGCAGAGCATGCACGCCCGGGACCGTCCACCGCAGGATCTCCTCGACGGCCTTCGGGATCGCGGCCTCGCCGCCGGCGCTCAGCTTGCGCCACTGGTCGGGATTCTCCGTCAGTGCGAGCACGCCGCCTGCCGTCGAGTACCGGGTCGTCTCGTTGGCGCCCGCGAGCACGCCGTTGCAGTTGAAGATGATCTCCTCATCGGTGAGCAGCCGGTCCTGTTCGGACCCCTCGGCGGCCCGCCGGTCGCGCGCCACCCGGCTGATGAAGTCCTCACCGGAGCCGCCTCGGCGCTGGCGCAGCAGATCGTCGAAGTAGAGGAAGATCTCGCTGTGGGCGCCGCTGCGGGTCTCCTCGTCCTCGCCCTCGAACGCGTCGGTGGTGACACTGCCGACCCAGGCCCAGTCCTCGCGGGGCAGGTCCATCACCGCACACACCACGTAGTTGGGGATCAGCTTGGCCACCTCGAGGAAGTCAATCGCGCCCGCCTCGACAGCCTCGGCCACCACCTCGCGCACCACGTCCCGCACCAGTCCTTCCAACCGGGAGAGCTCGCCGGCACCGAAGGTCTTGGACAGCACACGCTTGAGGTGGGTGTGGTCGGGTGGATCGGACACGATGAGCATCCGCTGCGACACCGCCGACACCGCGTCCTCATTGCTGCCCAGCCGCATGCCGAACCGGGAGCTGAAGGACTCGGCGTCGGTGTAGACGGCGGTCACGTCCTCGTGCCGGGTGACGACCCAGAAACCACCCTCGGCGTCCGGGTGCCAGTGCATCGGGTCATTGGCCCGCAGCCAGGCCAGCACTCCCCAGAATTCGTTGCTGGAGAACAGTTCGGGGTCGGTCAGGTCCACGATCGGCGCTTCGATCACTGTGAGCTTCCCTTCGTGTCGATCGGCGACCGGCAAGCCATCGAGCGCAGCAGTTCCAGAGCGGGAGCAGGCGTCTCCAGGCAGAAGTAGTGGCCGCCGGGAAACACCCGTTCCTGGTACTCGCCGCCCGCATATGTCCGCCAGCCGGCCACGTGCTCAGGCGAGACGGTGAGGTCATCCCGGCCGCCCCACGCCTCCAGCAGGCAGCCGACCACCGGCTGGTCGGGTTCGGCGAAGCTGAGCGACAGCCTGGCGTCCTTCCGCAGGACTTCGAGCATCAGCTCCCGGCTGTCCTCATCCATGTCCTCGGTGCTCAGCCCGCGGGCGTCGAGCAGGTCGGTCAGCTCGCGCTCGTCGTCGACCAGGCCGCGGCCCGCGCCGAGCCACTCCTTGGGCGGCCTGCACGCCGCCACCACGAGAGCACGCGGCCAGGCTCCCCACCGAGCCCACAGCGATCTGGTGACCTCATAGCCGAGCAGCCCGCCGAAGCTGTGTCCGAACAGAACGGTGGGGTGGCCGGTGGGAACCAGGTCGGTCAGCTCGGCCACCACCGCATCGACTGCTTCCTCCATCGTGGACGGTTCCGGATCCGCCCACCGGGTCTCCCGGCCGGGCAGCTGAACCCCGACCACGGAGATGTCGTCGCCCAGCGCGGTCTGCCACGCTGCGAACTGCCCACATCCCGCACCCGCGGGCGGCACACACACCAGCAGCGGACGCCGGTCGGGGCGTGGATGCCAGGGCACCAGCCAGGAGCCACCCATCACGCCTCCTCCGGCTGGGCTTGCGCGAGCAGCTCCAACTCACGGGCCAGCGCGGCGGCTGTGGGCTCGGCCAGCAGATGCTTCACCGACACCGGCAGTCCGGTGCGCCTTCGCAGTGCTCCGACCGCGCGGGCAGCCAGCAGCGAGTGGCCGCCAAGCTCGAAGAAGTTCGCCTTGACGTCGCGGACGGGATGCGGCAGCAGGTCGCTCCAGACCTCGCAGACCTGATGCTCGCGTTCGGTGCCAGGGGCGCGTCCCGCGGTCACCACGCGGGAAGTGCGAGCCAACTCCGCCCGGTCGATCTTGCCGGTCGGCAGCGCGGGCAGCACGCTGACCACATCCACCGCCGAGGGCACCATGAAACCGGGCAGCCGGGCGGAGCAGTGTTCGCGGATCTGCCTGGTGCACTCGGCCTCATCCGTGCCGGGGACCGTGGTCACCGTCAGGCCCAGACTGTCCCCTGTGGACATCACGTAGGCGGCGGCCGCCCGCACGGCGTCGATGCCCAGGGCGGTCCGCTCGACCTCCTCGAGTTCGACCCGGAAGCCGCGCACCTTGACCTGCTCGTCGGCCCTGCCACGGAACTCCAGCTGCCCATCGGGCCGTTCCCGCACCAGGTCGCCGGTGCGGTACATGCGGGCGTCGCCGCCCAGGAAGGGATCGGGCAGGAACCACTGTTTGGTCAGGCTGGGACGGTTGCGGTAGCCGCGTGCCACCGCGGGACCGCCGACGTACAGTTCGCCCTCGGTGCCCTGCCCGACCGGCAGGCCGTTCTCGTCCAGCACGTAGGTCAGATAGCCGGGCAGCGCTCTGCCGATGGTCGCCGGGTCGTCGCCGCGGCTGCTGTCGGCCCAGGTGGCAGCGATCGTCGTCTCGGTGGGGCCGTACACGTTGAGCACGCGGGGGATGTGCGAGAGCCGGGTGAGCAGGCTTGGCGGGCAGGGCTCGCCCGCCACCACGACCACCTCCGCGGCGGGAATCCGCTCCAGCGCCGACACCAGCGTCGGCGTGAGGCACACGGTCGTCGGCTCGTGCTCGGCGACGAGCGCGGACAGGTCGCCGGTGCCCTCCGCGGCCGCGAAGTCGATGACCGCCATGCCCTGTCCGTGCAGCAGGTACAGCAGCGTGCACCACAGCCAGCCGTCGAACGCGGGCGAGACCGCGTTGATGGCCATGCCGCCCGGCTTGAGTTCCAGGCTCGCGAGTGCGTCGAGGAAGGCGCCGAGATTACGGTAGGTCACCTCCACGCCCTTGGGCCTGCCCGTGGTGCCCGAGGTATAGATCACGTAGGCGCAGTCGTCCGCATTCGGTGCCACCGGGTCGGCGGGCCGTGCGCCGGTGACCTCTGAGCTGATCACGCGGACCCGCTGCGGTGCCGCGCCCGCAGGCAGCCGATCGGCAAGCAGCACCTGTGCGCCCGCGTCGCGCAGCACGAAGTTGATCCGGTCCACCGGGTGCCGCTCGTCGACAAGTACCGCCGTGGCGCCGAGCGACCAGACTGCGAGAAGGGCGGGCAGCCCGAGCCGGGATCTCCCGAGGAACAGCCCGACCGAGGTCTGCGGGCCAACCCCCTCGGCCGCCAGCTTGCCGGTCAGCATCCGCGTCCGATCCTTCAGTTCAGCGAAACTCAGGACTCCGTCGAATGCGTGGACAGCGGTTTGCGCGCCGCTGTGTTCTGCCCACTTCCATACCGCATCGGCCAACCGGCCGGTTCCGAGCACGACCGAGCAATCTTCCGCAAATTGCGTCATTTTCTCTCCCTGCGCACGCGAGTGCCAACTCGACTCAAGCGCCTTGAAAACAAGGCTCGGATATCTGGCGGAAATTCGCAAGAACAAGCACGTGTCCAATTAGGTTTTCCATCGCGTGACGGAGGTGTTGCCGCATGGGAAACTCTGCCGCGGTTGCGGCATCGTCAGGGCACGCAACAGCGGCAGACCGGCCGATCACGTTGGCGGACAGAGGTTTCCGTGACACGGTCGGACTGGTACGCGCAAGCCATCCGCATGCCGAAAAAGCCGCGCAATCACCGCGGAAGCAGGACCAAAAAGGCGCAGTGTGCCCAGTCCGCGAAATTCAGTGCATTCTGCGGAGCCGACCCGCCCCCTCAGGTGGCTGGAATAGCACAATACGGATTGCGGCCAGCCAGGCACAGCAGCCGATCGAAATCGCCTGCGCCGGAAACGGGCTCGACGACCGGACCGAATACTTCCCCTGGACCGCGGGCCTCGTCCGGAATTCCGGACGCGATCCCGAGCGCGGCGACTGTCAGCTCCGCCGGTGGCTGGAATGGCAGCCCGATGGACCTCGCCACATCCCAGCCGTGGACCAGGGAATCGGTGAAGTGGAAGCCGATCGCCACCAGCGCGGGCAGCGGCCCCGGTAGTTCAGCCAGCACCATCCGCCGGTCGGCGATGTCCTCGGCCAGATATGCCGCGATGGCCAGGCCCGCGGAGTCCCGGTAGGCCGCCGCCGGATCATCCCCGAGTTCACCGCCGTCCAGCGGGCAGGCCACGTCGGCATCCTCGCCCATGGCCGCCGCCGCGAATCGCTTGTTCTGACTGATCATGTGGCGCAGCAGCTCACCCACGGTCCAGGCCGAGCACGGGGTAGGCCCGCCGAGTTGTTCCGGCCGGACAGCGGCGATCACCTCACCGGCCAGTTCCAGCGCCCGGCGGTTCAGCTGCCGCACCTCCATGCGAGGCCGTGTCCCCTCATCGTCGGACCGCATCCCCTCACTCGCCTACCTGCTGGTCGGCGATGACTCCCTGTTGCAGGAGGCGGGAGAGTTCGCGTCTGCGGATCTTCCGGGTCGCCGTGTAGGGCAGCTGCTCATACCGGCACTGCACCACTGGAGCCATCGTCGGCAGGTCTCGGGTCGCCTCCCGCCAGCGCTCCTCGTCCAGAGGCCGCTCCCCCGTCGTCGCCACCACCGGAATGGGCTCGCCGCGTGTCCCGGCCACGATCACCACTTCACGCAACTCGTCCAGCCTGGACATGAGGATGTCCTCGATCTCCAGGTTGCTTGCCACCGACTCGATCTGGTCGACCTCCCGGTCGCGCAGATGCAGCCTGCCCCACCGGTCCAGGTGGCCCATATCGCCCATCCGCCACCAGCCATCGTGCACCTCCCTGGCGTAGCGCTCCTCCTCGCCGAGGTAGGTCAGGATCTGGCTGGGGCCGCGCACCTCGATATGACCGGGCCTGCCCGCTCGCTGCTTGCGACCGTCGGGGCCGACGATGCGCATCGAGATGAAGCCGAACAGCGGGAAACCGACGCACTGGCCGACGGCGTTGCGGACGCTGCGCCGGGTGTACCAATAGCCGGATACCGGGCCGATTTCCGACTGGCCGTAGAACCGGAAGAACAACGGTTGGGACCGGCGCGACGCATTCAGCATGCGGCTCATCGTCCTCGGGTGGATCGCGTCGAACGCCGCGTTGAAGAAGCCCACGCTGGACAGCGGTGCCCCGGGCGCATCGGCCAGTACCTCCCAGTCGACAAAGGTATTGGGGTGGGTCTCCAGGAATCCCGGCCGTGTCCGGACCAGCAGCGGGCCGATCTTCGCCGGGTCCGGGTCGACCGCCACCACCATCGCGTTCCCCCGGTTCAGGAACATCTCCAGTGCCATGTAGAACCGGGCGTGCACCAGGGTCATGCTCAGCAGGGCCTTCTCCCGGCCGCGGATCGGCCAGGCAATGAGCTTCTGCGGGGCCTGCCGGTGCCAGAAGCCCTCCGGGCAGTGCACGGCGAGCTTGGGCAGTCCGGTGGTGCCCGAACTGTGCGTGATGACCATGGGATCGAGCAGGCCCTGGCGCACCGGCCTGCGCCGAGGTGCACCGGCATGCGAGTCCAGCGAGATCGCGTCCGGCCGCGCCGCTCCCGTGGACAGCAGGATCGCCCGGGTGGTGTCGGCGACCGGCACCTCCCGCAGCTTGCCGTCCAGCGTGTCACCGTCGGTGATCAGCCATGGCCTGCCGATCCGGTCCAGCAGCTTCGCGACAACGTCCCCGTCCAGCGCCGGGGACAGCAGGGCGGGCACGGCACCGATCCGGGCGGCCGCGCAGGCCAGCAGCGCGATGTCGAAGTTGTCGGTCTTGTAGATGGCCACCCGCTCGGCGGGCCGAACCCCCGCCGCCGCGAGCCGCGCGGCCAGTTCCTCGACCAGCCCGGCCAACTGCGTGACCGTGAAGTGCAGCTCGTCCCCGGCAAAGCACTGCAAGGGACGGTCCAGTTCCAAGTCGGTCTCAGGGTGCTTGCGCGCGGCGTCGCTGAAGATCTCGCCGAGCCAGAGTCCTTTTCCGCGGAGAAGCCGCCGAAACATGGCATGCCACAGCCCGCCCAGCCGGATGAATCCGCCTGCCCGGTCGAATCCGTTCTGCTTTGAGTTCATCGCAGGTACTCCTCGAAGGCACAGATGGTGCGACACCGGAAACGTGTCCGGCTCCGTCATAGGTCAGCTTGAGAAATCCGCAGGCCGATGCGTCCGGTCAAGCACAGGGCTAGTCCTCGTCACGCAGTTGCGGGCCGACCAGTTTGGCCGAATGGTCAGGGAATTGAATTGCTTTGAGTTCGCAGAATCCGTCCAACCCTTCGACGCCGCATTCCCGGCCAATGCCGGACTGCTTCATCCCGCCGAACGGTGCCAGGATGTTGAACGCGCCGCCGTTGATGTCCAGTTGTCCGGTGCGCACCCGCCTGGCCACCCGCTGCGCGCGGGCCGACGTACCGGACCAGACCGAGCCATGCAGCCCGTACGGAGTGGCGTTCGCGATCCGGATCGCCTCATCCTCCCCGTCATAGGGCAGCACCGACAGCACCGGACCGAAGATCTCCTCGCGGGCTATCGTCATCGACTCCGTGACATCGCCGAACACCGTCGGCCGCACGTAATAGCCCGCAGGCAGTCCCGCCACCGCTTCCGGTCCCCCTGCCACCAGCCGGGCACCTTCCTCGATGCCTGCGCGGATGTAGCCGCGCACCCGCTCCCGAGCGGCGGAGGAGACCAGCGGGCCAAGGTCGGTGGCGGGATCCCTCGGCGGACCGACCCTGTACTGGCTCGCGGTCTCCGCGGCCAGCTCCAGTGCTTGCTCCTGGAGGTGCGACGGCACCAGCAGCCTGCTCCACTGCAGGCAGGCCTGGCCGGTGTTGAAGCAGACCTGGTCCACCGTGGCGCGCACCGCGAACGCCAGGTCGGCATCGTCGAGCACGATGCTCGCGCTCTTGCCTCCCAGTTCCAGGTGGAGCCGGGTGAACCGCTCCGCGGCCTGCCTGCCGATCTCACGCCCGGCGCGCACCGAACCGGTGAACGACACCAGGTCCACCCCGGGGAGGCCCGCCAGCGCCGCACCCGCCGTCGCGCCGTTGCCGACCACCAGGTTGAACACCCCCGGCGGCAGGTCACATTCGGCGATGACCTCGGCGAGCAGGTAGGAGTTCAAGGGGGCGAGCTCGCTGGGCTTGTGCACCACGGTGCAGCCTGCCATCAGCGCGGGCACGATCTTTTGCAGGCTCAGCAGCAACGGCACGTTCCACGGGGTGATCGTCGCGACCACCCCGGCCGGTTCGCGCACGACCAGCGAGTTACCGACCCGCCGCTCGAACTCGAACTCCGCGGTGATGTCCACAAAGGACTCGGCCATGCCGATGGCAAGGCCGACCTGGGTTCGCCGGGCCACCTTGGTGGGCACCCCGACCTCGGTGACGATGGTGTCGGCGAGTTCATCCGCCCGAGTCTTCAGGCCTGCCACCAGCCGTTCCAGGAAGCGGATCCGCTCCGTCGCGGTGGTTCGCCCCCATGCGTCGGCGGCGGCGCCTGCCGCCGCCACCGCACGCCCCGCATCGGTGGCAGTGCCCGCAGGCACCGTCGCCACCGTGCTTTCATCACTCGGGTCGATGACCGCGATACCGTCCTCGGCGTCGGACGGCGCCCACTCGCCACCAATCCACTGCGAGCTGATCGTCCTGGTGGAGCTGTCCGCGATCATGGCGTCCTCCCGGGTCGCGCAGGCGAATTCGACTCTGAGGTGCGTTCCGTACAAGTGCTCGGCGTAGATCAGGTCCGCGGCTAGTACAGCTTCTTTCCCTTGAGCCGAGCCTTGATCGCCTCCTTGGCGTTGCCGATGGTCAGTTCGCGCAGCTTGGGATCGCCTTCACGCATCGTCCAGCGCAGCGACTTGGCGATCTGGATCGGCGTGGGGCTGATGAAGCGCTGCCCCCGTTCGGTGAAACCGAAGTGCTCTGGGATGAAGGCGGCCGCACGCAGCTGGTCGTAAATCTCGTCGGATGCGTGACGCGGGCTGAGCGTGCCCTCCTCAACCGAGTCGCACAGGCTGACCACGGATTGGAAGAACTTGGCGAAACCGTCATGGTCCGGCCAGTACGACCCCAGATGCGACGGATCCTCCAAGGCCGTGAAGTGCTCGTCGCGGCCGTCCTTGGTGAAGTCGGTGATCGCCTTCTGGAGTCGGTAGCAGCCTGCGTTGGTACCGGCCCCCCAGGTGCGGAACACCGCGGTCCACAGGTCGTAGTCGCACCAGGAGATGAAGGCCGCGTTGACCAGCTCGTCGTTGTAGTCAAGCAGGCCCTGCTGCAACCGGTCGATGTACTCGAAGCGCTCGGCGGAGAAGTCGTCGTCCTTGACGGCGCGTATCAAACGCCAGGACAGGGAGTTCACCGCCTCCGCGGTGTTGGACAGGCCGCGGGAGAACAGCGGGTCGATGAAGCCTGCCGCGTGTGCGAGAAGGCACCACCGGTCACCCACGGTTTTGCTCGAGGAATATTGCAGCCGAGGTGTCGAGACCCATTCCCGCGCGGCCTTGGCGCCCTCGTACTGCCGGGCGATGTCCGGGAACCGAGCGGCATGCCGGTAGAAATCCTCCTCGGGCGTCAGATCGGCGGGCTTGGGATACCGGCGCTCGTCCAGGGTCAGGCCCACACTGCACAGGGGATTGCTCGACACTTTGGTGTTGTCGAAGGCGATGACCCAGAACCAGCCTCGTTCGAACATGTGGTGGACGGTGCCTTCGTACCAGGGCACCGGCGGTTGGTGTTCGCGCGGCCGGTCAAGCACCTTGTCCGTGGGGGTGACGCCGAGCATGTGGGTCCACAGAGACCGGGAATGGTGTTTGAACCGGCAGGGGTCCTCCCGCAGTCCGAACTTCTCCGCGAGGGGAGAACGGAAACCGCTGGCGTCCACCACATAGCGGGCGCGGAACTGCTCGCCGCTGACCGTATCGAGAGTCACGCCCGCATCGTCGAAGTCCACATTGGCCACCCGACAGTTCTGCCGCGCCGTGCAGCCATAGTGGATGGCAACGTGGAACACGTAGGCGTCGGTGTCCTGCCGGTGCAGATGTGCGGCCTGCTCCAGCAGCCCGGGGGTGGCGAACTGGCTGACCTCTCGCGGATCCTGCGGCTCGTTCTCGTGATGCAACAGGAAGCCGAAGTGTTTCTTGACCCCGAAGGTGTTGCCGATGGCACGGCTCGCGTTGGTGAAGGTCGCCAGCGCTTTGATCTCCGGCACGTCATATCGGTCGGCGAGGATCCGCAGGGTGAGCAGAGTGTAGGGAATGGTCGACTCACCGACCGCGAACCGAGGGTGCTGGCCTGCGTCGATAAGCAGCACCTTGACACCGTGACGGGCCAGGATGGCACCGAGCATCGACCCGCCGATACCGGTGCCGAGAATCGCGACATCGTAGGTTTTCTTGCCGTTGCTCTCGCGCTGTGAGATCACCGTTCAACACTCCGTCTGCAATCGTGGTCCCGGTCGAGAAGATGGATAGAGTGACGAGCTGCCGATATCAGGCGATGTTGGCTGTTCTCCCGGTTCCATGTGAACGCCCTGTGTCCGGCCAATTGGAATAGCCGCGGTGCCAATACATGAGAGGCCGGCCGGCGATTCTGGGCTCGCCGCCCACGATCATGCCGACGAGGATGGCGTGATCGCCGACCTCAAGGTCGGCCACGATGCGGCATTCAGCGTGCGCGAGCGTATCCTTGGTGAGCAACGGCAATTTGAGCACGGCGCTCGGCTCCCAGAAGACTTCGGCAAACTTGGTGGCGGAGCGGGAGGCGAACAACTGGGAAACCTGGCTGCGGTTCTCACGCAGTACATTCACCACAAAACCACCGCTGACGCGCAGTGCGTCCAGACTCGCGTTGCGCAAGTTGACACATACCAGTACCAGCGGCGGGTCCTTGGACAGACTGCAGACCGCACTGCACGTCAGCCCGCGCGGTTCGTTGTCCCGGTCATAAGCACTGACCACAGAGACGCCGGTCGGCAGGCTCCCCATAATCGCCATGAAGGTATCGCGGTCGATCGGTTGCACGTCGTCCTCCATCGAGGCCAGCGAGACAGTGCTGGGTCCGATGGGAATAGAAGAATGCCCTGACGGGTCGTCGAGTGCTGGCATGACCCTCCTCTCATGACCTGTCTTCTTCTGCGATGACCGACGGCGGCCGAAGAAGGCAGCTGCACGCCGGCCATCATTTCGAGTACCGCCACGCAGGCTGATGTCGATCTTGATCCCCAGTACAGCGAGCGCTGTTGACAACAAAGAGCAACTCGCCACATCAGGATATCACTCGGGCCGATGAAGACACCCCATTCAGCCCTAAATCAGCCGAAATTTGAAGCAAATATAAATTCACTGACCCTGGAAATATTATTTGCATATCTCCCAGCGTTGACTTTCCACCTGCTCATTCGCTGCGGGCCGATCCTGCTGGCGGACAAGGCTACGCCGCGGAACGGTTCACGCAGTTCAACGAGGCCGTGGAACGGCCACCGCCTGCTACGAACCGTCGGAAAGAAAACCATGCCAACAGCAGCCGAATATTTTGCCGGTGGTCGACTGAGCATTTTGCGCAGTCGACCACCCGACTGCTCTACCGGACCCGCGCGAGCGCTCAAGCCGGATGGGTTCCGGGTTACGGACCACTAACCGACCGGATCCAATCCCAGAGCGACACGGCCGGTGAAGAGATGCTGACGTTTTTCCTGAAGAGGGTGGTACAGACTTCCGTATACATCGCGTAGCAGGCGCTCCAGTCCGACGCTCCGGAAATAGGCACCTCCGCCTGCCACCTCGAGCGCTTTCTCCACAGTCTGGATGCAGGCACTGGCTGCGATGGTCTTGCGGACCCACACGGCGTCGGCGGTCGCGACGGTCGGCGTGAACGCATAGTCGTTACACATTTCCACCAGGTTCTGCACCGTGAGCTGCGCCGTCACCAAGGTGTTTTCCATCTCGCCGATCAGGTACGGCAGACTGGGGTCGAGTCCCCTCTTGCTTTTCTTACGAGCGATGCTGATCGCCATCTCCGAGGCGGTTTCCGCGAGACCGGTGTAAACCGACATGACCAGCGGTTGGGAAATGGTGGCGACGACGGTGAAGAAGACGTGCCACTGACCTTTGGGGCGGCGCTGCCAGATATCACTGTCCGGCACGAAGACATTCTCGAGCAGAATGTCGTTGGAGCCGGTGGCGCGCATCCCCATGGTTCGCCAGTTGTCCAGTACGGTCACACCTTCGGCATCGAGGGGTACTGGAAAGTGCAGCACCGGCAACCCGTCCTCAGGATCCTCACACACAGCGCTGGTGAGAAGCAGCGTGCCTGCTGGAGAACCGCTGCCGAAGATTTTGCGCCCGTTGATGCGGTAGCCGCCCTCGACTTTCGTGGCCGTGCCGGAGGAGTCGATCCAGTCCGAGGCTCCGGTGCCGACCAGGACGATCTCCTCTTGAGCGATCCGTCGCAGCAACGGCTCCACCGGTTCCCCCTGACGCAGGCGCCACAGAACCGTGCCGAGAATGTGAGTGTGCATCGACAGCGCGAGCGCGGTGGAACTGCAGTGCCGGGCCAGCTCGCGCAGCATGGCACTCAGCTCCGGATGTGAGGCACCGCCACCACCCAACTCGGCAGGCACACCGGCGGAGAAGAAACGGTATGCCTTGAGCTCGGCGTAGTTCTCGGCAGCGAATGCATCTTTCTCGTCATAGTCAGCGGCCCGCGCCGCGAATGTCGGCCCGACCTCGCGCGCCAGCGCCACCCAGTCCGTGCGGCGCGACGCCGCCTGCGCTTCGTTCATCGTCGATGAGCCCATGGCCTCTCCAGTCCGTGTGATCGCCCTATGTCTTTGCCGCGGCGCGAGGTGAACAGCTGCATCAGCGGTCCCGTTGTCGCCGTGGTGATCAGTGCCATCAGGACGAGGACGGTGAATCCCAGAGTGCTGATGACCTGAGCCTCCAGGCCGATCGTGGCCACGACGAGTTCGGTGACACCGCGGCAGTTCATCAGGGAGCCCATCTGCAAGGCGTCCCGCGACGGCATTCCCGCCAGCCGGGCGGCACCGGCCGCCCCGGCGAACTTGGTGACCATGGCAACGAGCAGCACCGCGCCGAACAGCAGCCAATGGATCGCGGAGTCACCCAGCAGCCCGATGGACGTGCTCAGGCCCACTCCCGCGAAGAACAGCGGCAACAGGATGAGCACCGTGAATCCGTGCAGCTGTCGACTGATGCGCGTCACCAGGTCGGATCCGCGGGGAACCGCGAGACCAAAAAGGAAAGCCCCGATCACCGCGTGCAGGCCGATGAGATGGGTGGCGGCAGCACACGCGATCGCGCCGGACAACAGCAGCGGAAGCAGAAGCTGGTCGGCGGCCGGGCGCCGCGCCGTGTACCGCAACAGCCAGGCCAGCGTCGGGCGGACGCACAGCACGACAAATGCCGTGAGCGAAGCGGCGATGCCTACCGTGATGATGATCTGTTCGGTGCCGCCCACTCCGGTGGCGGCGAGAATGACAGTCAGGGCCAGCCATGCGATGCCGTCGCCGATCGCCGCGGAGGTCAACGCGACCACACCCAGCTCTTTGCCGTCCAACCGCAGGTCGACCAGGATCCTCGCCAGCACGGGAACCGCCGTGATGGACGTCGCCAGGCCGAAGAACAGCAGATAGCTCACCGAGTGCGAGACCGATCCAGCCAACAGCGGCTGCGCCAGCGCGGCAACGGCCATCCCGCCTGCGAAGGGCAGCGCGATGTTGCCTGCGACGACGAACCCGACGGCCCTGCGGTGAACACGCCCGGAGTGCACCTGAAGCTCACAGCCGAGCACGAACATGAAGGTCACCAGCCCGAGTTGGGCCGCCATCTCCAGTGCTGCCACCACTTCGGGCGGGAACATCAGGGCGCGGCCGCCGGGCCACAGCGCCCCGAACACCGACGGCCCCAGCACGATTCCGCCGAGGATTTCCCCGATCACGCCGGGCTGACCGAGCTTCCGCAGCAGCCCACCCAGCAGGTGGCACAGCAGGACGATCAACGCCAGTGCGATGAAGAACCGCGTGAGCGGGTCGATGCGGGCGACGTCGGCAACCGCCCACGACAGAACCCCGATCGGGATCAGGACTCCCCCGACTATCGCGAGAAGGCGCCGCCCATTACGAGGGCCGCGATTATCGGTCGCGACCTCTTGCCTTGCCGGATCTTGATCGTTTACCAACACGCCGCTGAATCCCCACGTTCGGTGGCGAATGAAATTCAAATCCGTTGCGAATGGCTACTCACCCATACCGTATTCAACCGTGGTTCACGGGTCGAAATTCGCGTCGGAGCCAAAAACCTCGACACGCTCCTCTTCCTTCGAGCGGACACCACCGCATTGAATGGCAAACAGGGAACGAATACTCCCTGCGATTGCGCCCGAGGCGGACACGCTCGTTCGTCAAGCCTTGCCTGCCGGCGGCCAGGCTACGTCGGCTCTCGGACCACTACTCGACGCTCACCTGACCGATGTAGCGCGCCGCTCCCCTCAGTCCTTTCAGATTCCCGGTCGCCTGCAGGTAGCCGGAGGCGCCGGACCATTTTCCGGTGCCGCCGGTGATCTCACAGAGAAAAACAAACTCGCCGTCACTTCCCGGCGCAGTGTTGAGCAGCGAATCCTCGAGACAGGTCAGATCCCCATGCCGGTCATGAATGACGAAGTTTCCATTGATCAACATCATTCCCGGCTGCGAGGTCTCCGCGATGCTGTTCGCGGCGAACTCGGCCGATCCCCGGAGAGTTCCCTTGAAGACAGCGACAAAGCATCTGCCAACGGGCGAATTGCATTCAGGCCCGGTGATGGTCTGACTCGTGATCGTGCCGCCAGCCGAAAGGGTCTTGGAGCCCGCCCCCGCCTGGTCGGCGCGCGCACCCACTCCCACCAGAACAAGAAGAACGACTGTCAATGACACCGAGAGAATCGGATATGCCCGGCGATGGTGTGGCCTTGACATCACAGCTCCCCTCCTCAACCTGGCACAGGTCGGAGTATCGACGCGGTACAGGGATCGGCCCGTGGCCCCTCGCTGCTGCTATGAGCGACCGAGTGTCGGACGAGAGTCCGGCGCATCACGGCTCGCCGGTGACTTGACCTGCGTCACGCGCTTGATCGCATTCGTGACCGCGGGCATCAGCACGTAGACCATGGCGGGCACGAGAACGACGGTCAGGATGAGCGTGCGCAGCGGCAGCGCGAGCTGCGGCAAGCCGAAGCGTTCAAAGATCCACAACACGAGGGTCAGGGCCGGATAGATCGACAACCACATGGCGAGCATCTGCACCAGGCGTTGACGACCGCGGCCGCCGACGGCACTGTCGGGTCCGGTCGAGCTGCCCTTCGGCTTCCCGAACACGTCAGGCTCCACCTCGGGAAGACTCGGTGTCCCACACTCCGGTGGCAGCGGTTTTCCGGGCGTACTCGCCGAAGTCGCGAGGCGGCCTGCCGAGGACGCGCTCGACGGTATCGGTCGCCTGGGACCTGCGGCCGTCGAAGACCTCGACCATGAGACCGGTCAACTGCCTCGCGTACTCCACGGGCACACCTCGGCCGGTCAGCGACGAGATGAACTGCTCGGGCGTAACCGGCACATAGCGGATGTCCCTGCCGGCCGCCTTCGCGATCTCGCCGACGGCTTCGGTGAAGGTGAGCAGCCGCTGCCCGGTCACGTCGTGAATCTGGCCTGCATGGCCGTCCTCGGTCAGCGCCGCGACGGCGACATCCGCGATGTCCTCCGCGTCGGTGAACGGCTCCGTGACATCGCCCGCCGGAAGCGCGACGACACCGGACCGGACCAGCTCCACGAGGAACGCCTCGCTGAAGTTCTGGGTGATGAACCCCGCCCGCACGATGGTCCACTCCGCACCCGAGTCCCGCACCGCCTGTTCGCACCGCTCTGCCTCGGCAGCACCGCGGTCGGCAAGCAGAACCAGGTGCCGCACGCCGCAGGCGACCGCCCGGTCCGCGAAGGCACCCACGGCCTTGGCCGCCCCGGAGAACGCCGCATCCGGGTAGAAGGCCACATAAGCCGCGTCCACGCCTGACAGCGCGGGTTCCCAGGTGGTGTCGTCCTGCCAGTCGAAAGGCGGATCGGCACGCCGCGAACCGATCCGCACCGGCACGTCACGCGCTTCAAGCCCGGACACGACCCGGCTTCCGGTCTTACCGGTCCCCGCGAGGACCAAAGTCGCCGGTTTCCTCATTTCCATGATCTACAGTCAACCGGCCTGCCGGGCTAGGAGCCATCCTCAAGGCTCGCAGCCACATGATGTCGCGTCTTATACTGACAAAGTGGACCCCCTGTCGATCCTGCTCGACGCAGCCAGGGCTAGGGACGCGTTGGCGCTGCGGTCCATTCTGACCCCACCGTGGTCGGTGCAAGTGCGGGACAGAGCCCCACTCAACGTGGTTGCCATCCTGCGAGGACAGCCGTGGGTCGTGCCGAGCACCGGCGATGCGGTGCGACTGGACGCGGGCGACATAGCGATGATGCGTGGCCCGGACGCATTCACCTTCACAGATGATCTCCACACCCCCGTCCAGGTGGTGGTCCAGCCCGGCCCCCGACGCACGAACGCGGCAGGCGCGGAACTGCCCGAGGTCACGGACGCGGGCGTGCGCACCTGGGTCAACAGCATGCAGACCCACCAGGAATGCGCCGACGACTCGTCGATTCTGCTGATCGGCAAGTACCGGGGCCCGGGTGCGATCGCCACCCGACTGCTCAGCGCACTGCCACCGCTGCTGATCATCCCCAGAGCCGCCCACGGCGGATCCGCGCTGGTCTCGCTGCTCGCCGAGGAGATCGTACGAAACGAGCCGGGCCAAGACCTCGTCATCGAACGTCTCCTGGACCTCCTGCTGGTCGTCGCCCTCCGCGAATGGCTGGCCAGGTCCGACACCGATGCACCCGCCTGGTACCGAGCCATCGGCGATCCCGTTGTCGGCCCCGCCCTGCGACTGATACACAGCGACCCGGGCCACCCCTGGGAGGTCGCCGCCCTCGCCCAACGGATCGGGGTGTCCCGAGCGACCCTGGCCCGCCGTTTCACCGACCTCGTCGGCATGTCCCCAATGGCATACCTCTCCAAGTGGCGAATCGACCTGGCCGCCGACCTGCTCCTCGAATCGGACGCCACCATCGACGCCGTAGCCCGCCAAGTCGGCTACGGCAGCGCCTCCGCCTTCAGCGCCGCCTTCAAACGAGCCCGCGGAATCAGCCCCCAACGCCACCGCGACCGAACCTGACCGCAGGCCCCTGCAGCAGTCCTGCCGACGTTCACCACAGCTAGCGGGCCGTTCTTGGTGTTCCTGAGGGGTGCCCCAGGCAGGGCTACATGCAGACGGTCCCGCGTCTGACCAGCGTCGTTCCAGCGGCACAGTGGTGATCGAGGGTAGCTTCCAGGTGGACAACCCCCGGTGGTGACACCTGATGGCCACCGACGGGCACAGCCCGGAGGTCCAGCTTCGACTTAAGCAAGGGAACGTCGCACGGCAGAAGTTCCGGCGGGCCGACAAGCGCACGTCCCAAGAACAACAAAAAGCGGGTCCCTACAGCTCAGAGCTGCGAGGACCCGCTTGGCCGTCGGGCTGACAGGATTTGAACCTGCGACCCCTTGACCCCCAGTCAAGTGCGCTACCAAACTGCGCCACAGCCCGGCCGCACCCGGTGTTTTGGGTGCAGGGGAACTTTACAGGAGGGGTTGGGGCGGGTGTTAATCGGGTGGTCGATCTTGGTTTAGCGGGTGGGTTCGTGGCTGGCTACGCGTTGGGCCAGGAGGGCGGCTTGGACTCGGTTGCTGACGCCCAGTTTGGTGAGGAGGGTGGAGACGTAGCTCTTCACGGTGGCTTCGGTGAGGCGCAGGCGTCTGCCGATGGCGGCGTTGGACCAGCCGTCGGAGAGGAGTTGCAGGACTTGGCGTTCGCGGAGGGAGAGGCCTAGGACCAGGCCCGCTTCTCGGGGGAAGCTGCCTGCGGAGCGGAGTCTTGGCAGGAGGCGGGCGGCGATTCGGGGGTCCAGGACGGCGCCGCCTGCTGCCAGGTCGGATATCGCGCGGACCAGGGAGTCGCGGTCGGCGTCTTTCAGGAGGAAGCCTTGGGCGCCGGCGTCCAGGGCCGCGGAGACGTACTCGTCCAGGTCGAAGGCGGTCAGGATGGCCACGGCGGGGGCGTCTGGGGCGGAGCGGATCAGGCGTAAGGCGTGCAGGCCGTCCATATCGGGGAACTGGAGGTCGGCCAACACCACGTCGGGGTGGTGGTCGGCCACGGCGGTCAGCAGGTCCCGGCCGGTGACGGCCTCGGCGACGACCTTGATGGTGTCGGCGCACTCGAGTACGGCGCGCAGCGGTGCTGGTTCGTGGTCGGCGATGATCAGCCGGACCGGCGAGCCGTCAGTGATGCCAACTTCGATGGTGGACACGTTCACTCCCCGGACAGTCACCCGTTCAGGTGAGGGTAACCCTGGGGATGCGTGACGGAAATGTTATGACAACCAGTCGTCAAGTATGAGCCACTCTGGACGCCAACGGTGGCGCAAATGCGCCAACTTAGGGTGGAGAATCTTAAAGCTAAGCCTTTTTGTTGGTCAACGACGTGGTTTACGCTCGCGGATTCGGACGGAAATCCGTACCGGGGAGCCAATGAAACCAAAGGTCTCACGGAATCTGCGCTCCAGGAACCTTCGGTAGGACGCCTCGAGGAAGCCGGTGGTGAACAGGACGATCGTCGGGGGGCGGGTGGTGGCCTGGGTGGCGAAGAGGATCTTGGGTTGCTTGCCGGAGCGGACCGGGGGCGGGGTCGCGGCGACCAGTTCCGACAGCCAGCCGTTCAGGTGGCCGGTCGAGACGCGCTGGTCCCACGAGGTCAGCGCCGTGCGAATCGCGGGGGCGAGCTTGGCGACCGCGCGGCCGGTGTGCGCGGAGATGTTGACGCGCTCGGCCCAGCGGACCGGCACCAACTCGCGCTCCCACTCCTTGGCCAGGGTGAGCCTGCGGTCCTCGTCGACCAGGTCCCACTTGTTGAAGGCCAGCACGAGGGCGCGGCCCGAATCGACAACCATGGACACCACGCGCAGGTCCTGCTCGCTGATGGGCTCGCTGGCGTCGATCAGCACCACCGCGACCTCGGCGGTCTCGATCGCCGACTTGGTGCGCAGGGACGCGTAGTACTCCATGCCGCTGGCGGTCTTCACCCGCTTGCGCAGGCCCGCGGTGTCGACGAAGCGCCAGACCTCGCCGTCCAGTTCCACGAGCGAGTCGACCGGGTCGACGGTGGTGCCCGCGACCGAGTCGACCACGGCGCGCTGCTCGCCGGTCAGCTTGTTGAGCAGGCTCGACTTGCCCACGTTCGGCTTGCCGACCAGCGCCACCCGGCGGGGGCCGCCCGCGGAGCCCACGGCGTCGCGGGGGGTTTCGGGGAGTGCTTTGAGGATGGCGTCCAGCAGGTCGCCGGAGCCCCGGCCGTGCAGGGCGCTGATCGGGAACGGCTCGCCAAGGCCCAGTGACCACAGGGCGGCGGCGTCGGCTTCGGCGCGCTGGTCGTCGACCTTGTTCGCGGCGAGCAGGACCGGGGTGCCCGAGCGGCGGAGCACCCTGGCGACCGTCTCATCGGTCGTGGTGGCGCCGACGGTGGCGTCGACGACCAGCAGCACGGCATCGGCGGTCTGCATGGCCAGTTCGGCCTGGGCCGCGACGGAGGCCTGGAGGCCGCGGGCGTCGGGTTCCCAGCCGCCGGTGTCGACCAGGGTGAAGCGGCGGCCGTTCCATAGAGCGTCGTAGGCGATGCGGTCCCTGGTCACCCCTGGCACGTCCTGCACGACCGCCTCCCGGCGGCCCAGCAGGCGGTTGACCAGTGTCGACTTGCCGACGTTCGGCCTGCCGACCACGGCGAGGGTGGGCTGTGGGACCGCGCCCGCCGCGTCATCGGCGTGCTCGGCGGCGACCTCGATGGCGTGCCAGTCGGACTCCTCGGACCACACGCCGTCCAGGCTGCTCAACTGGGTTCTCTCCTCAACTGTGTCGGACCGTCGCCGCCGTTGTCACCCGGCGCGCGAAGCCGGTCCAGCTCGGCGACCAATGCGGCGAGCCTGCGGCGGATCAGTTCGGTGGCCTCGGTCAGGCCACGGCGTCCCTTGGTCTGGGGCACCGTGAACGCCTCGCCGAACAACACGTCGACGACCGGGCGGATACCTCGTCCTGGACGGCTCAAGGTACCTCGACACGCCACCGGCAGGATCACCGCATCGGCGGATCGGGCCAGCCAGGCGGCGCCGTCCTGCGCCGCGTCCACATTGCCCTCCCCCCTGGTGCCCTCGGGGAACACGCCGATCATGCCGCCGTTGCGGAGCAGCCGGACACCGGTCAGCAGCGGGGTGCGGTCCGGCTCGCCGCGGCGCACCGGCAACTGGCCGACGCGGCGCAGCAGGAACCCGGCGACACCGCGGAACATCTCGTCCTTGATCAGGAACGACGCGGGCCTGCCCAGCTGGCCAATCAGGATCGGGCCGTCGGAGAACGAGCTGTGGTTGCACACCAGCACCACGGGGCCGGTGGCGGGAATCCTGGTCCGGCCCATCACCCGAAGCCGGTAGCGGCCGCGGAACAACACGACCGAGACCCACTGCGCCAACCGGTTGAGCCAGGACCAGCTGCCCTCGGGCAGCACCGCAGCGGAACCCATGTCGCCTTCCTCAAGCTATGTCGCGCACAACTGCCGCTGGTTGACCAGGTCGAGCATGGCCGCCACGGTGCCCTCAACGTCGAGATCGCTGTTGTCGACCTCGATCGCGTCGACCGCGGGCCGCAGCGGCGAAGCGCTTCGGCCGGAGTCCAGCGCGTCCCGGCGCTGCACGTCGGCCAGGGTGTCGGCGAGGTTGGCGGAGTTCTGCGCCGCCCTGCGCTCGGCGCGGATGCGAGCCGAGGCGGTCAGATACACCTTCAACGCCGCATCGGGCACCACCACGGTGCCGATGTCACGACCCTCCACCACGATGCCACGGCCCGCGGCCAGCGTCTGCTCGATGATCTCATGCTGTCGGGCGACCATCAGCGAGCGGACCTTGGGCACGGCGGACACCGCGGACACCGCGGTGGTGACGGCCGTGCCGCGGATCTCGGTGGCCACGTCCTCGCCGTCGAGGTGGATGGCGGGCAGCTTGGGGTCGGTGCCGACGACGAGCCGCGCCGCGCAGGCGACCTCCCCCACCTTCACGGCATCCTGCGGGTCCACGCCGCGGCGCAGTGCCGCCAGCGTGATGGCCCGGTACATGGCACCGGTGTCCAGATACCGGGCGCCGAGACGGGTGGCGAGCCGCCTGGCCACGGTGGACTTGCCGGTGCCTGCAGGCCCGTCCACCGCGATGACGCCGCGCAGTTCACCGTGAACCACCGTTTCGCCTCCCGTTGACGTATGCGTTATCCGTCATTCTGCCCGGTCGCGAGGCTGGGGCCACCTACCCCCACGTTGGTGTATGCCAGGTCACGCCAGATCGGCCAACACAAGGCCACTTCGCGGCTTCGGCGTGAAATAGGTGCTCTTGCGCGGCATGCGTCCGCCCTGGGCGTGCACCGCGAGCACGTCCGCGTACGGCACCGCCGCGATGATCAACACGGCGTCCGCGCCGTCGGGCAGCGAGTGGGACGGGACCGGGCGAACGTGCTCCCCCGCCGGGTCGACGCCGAGCGCGCGCTCCACCAGCAGTTGCTCCACCACGGAGTGGTCGATGCGCGGCAGCGGCTCCCCCGCGCCGGGCGGGGGCAGCGTCACCTCGTACAGGCCGTCGCGGGAGCGCGCCAGCACCGTGCCCGGCCGCGGTCGGGACGGCTCGGCGCCGAGTGAACGCACCTCGAGCCCGAGTCGCCGCCACGCGGCGGCAAGCCGCTCACCGCTGATGCCGAGGCCGGTGAGCACTCGGTGGATCGGGCCGACCGTCAGCGACGGCCCGCCGGTGACCAGGGCGAGCATGCCCTTCAGCCCCGCCTCGGTGGCGGCAGCGAGGCGGTGGTTGCCGTCGGCCACCAGCAGCGGCGAGGAGGCAGCGTCGGTCAGCAGCCTGCGCTGTTCCGGACCCGCGGGCAGCAGCCACAGCTCGTGGCAGCGGCCCGCCGCATCGGTGCTGCGCAGCCTGGGTTCGCCCAGCGCGGCCATCGCGGCCTCCACACGCTGGGTCAGCAAATCGCCGCCGTCCACCGGGACGAGCAGCGCGGCGCTGGTCGCGCAGCCCAGGCCCGCCAGGACGGCCGCTCGCTCGGCGACCACCGCCGGGTAGACCTCCTCGCTGTGCCGCACCCAGCTCAGGCCGTCGCCGCCGACGGCCACCGGATCGGCCAGGGTCAGCAGGCCGCTGGCCACCCCATCCGGGCCGGTGGCGCGGTACAGCGGGAGCACGTCCTCGTGCGGCTCATAGTCGCGGTCCTTCAGCGCCGCGAGCACCTCGCGGGCCCTGGGCAGCGCCGCGGCGAGGTCGAGACCCGCCTGCCGTGCCTGCGGCGTCCGGTGCGGGTGCTGCACTGCCAGCAGCGAGTCGTCCGCACCGGGTTGCGACAGCGCACGGCTCACCTCTTCCGGCGTGGCGAACTCGTCCACGTCCGGTCCGCTCAGTTCGTCGGCCGCCACCCACGCTCTCGGCAGCGCCGTGATCCACCCAGTCATAGCGCGATAGTGCATGCGAGGCTCCGCGAACTCCAAGTGAACCCGGTCGACCTGCGACCTCGCGTGATCTCACGACTAGACTTGGCGGCGTGAACGTCGAGGTGACTCCGCTTCCGGGTATCGGTACCCGACAGGACTTCGTCATCGCCGAAGGCAGGCGGATCGGGGTCGTCACGCACAGAGACGGCCACTACGAGCTGATCTTTTCGCGCAAGGACGATCCGGACGCCTGCACGGCCTCGATTCCGCTCACCAACGAGGAGTCGAACACGCTGGCGAGCCTGTTGGGCGCCCCCAACCTCGTCGCGCAGCTGTCCGAGCAGCAGCGCGATGTCACGGGCATCACCACCAAGCAGTTCCCCATCGTGGCGGGTTCGCCGTTCGAGGGGAAGACGCTGGGCGACACCGCGATGCGCACCAGGACCGGTGTATCCGTGGTGGCCGTGGTGCGCTCGGGCATCGTCTCGCCATCGCCCGCACCGGACTTCGGGTTCGAGGCCGGGGACTTCGTGGTCGTGGTCGGCACGCCGGATGGGCTGCGGGGGGCGGCCGAACTGCTGAACAACGGATAAGGGGCTCTTTGGCGTGCAGTCGACCGCAATCGCGTTGATCGAACTCGGCGCGGTGTTCTTCGGCCTGGGCATTCTGGGTCGACTGGCATGGAAGATCGGCATTTCTCCGATCCCCCTCTATCTGCTCGGCGGCCTGGCCTTCGGCACCGGCGGCCTGGTGCCGCTGCACGGCATCGAGGAATTCGCCCATCTCGCCTCCGAGATCGGCGTGGTGCTACTGCTGTTGCTGCTCGGGCTGGAATATTCGGCGTCGGAGCTGGTGGTGGGCCTGCGGCGGTCGTGGCTGGCGGGTGTGTTGGATCTGGTGCTCAACGCCGCGCCCGGCGCGGTGGTGGGGTGGCTGCTGGGTTGGGGTGTGGTCGGCGCGCTAGCAATGGGCGGCGTCACCTATATCTCGTCCTCCGGCATCGTGGCCAAAGTGCTCGGCGACCTAGGACGACTGGGCAACCGGGAGACACCGGTGATCCTGTCGATCCTGGTGTTCGAGGACCTCGCGATGGCGGTGTACCTGCCGATCCTCACGGCGGTGCTGGCAGGCGTTGGCCTGGTGGGCGGGTTCACCGCGGTGGGCGTCGCGCTGGCGGCGGTCACCGTGGTGCTGGTGATCGCGCTGCGCTTCGGCCGGTATGTGTCGGCGATCGTGGACAGCCCGGAGCCAGAAGTGTTCCTGCTACGCGTGCTTGGCGCGGCGCTGTTGGTGGCGGGCTTGGCCGCGCAGTTGCAGGTGTCGGCGGCGGTCGGTGCTTTCCTGCTGGGCATCGCGATCTCCGGGTCCACAGCGGAGAACGCGACGCGTCTGCTGGAGCCGCTGCGGGACCTGTTCGCCGCGCTGTTCTTCGTGGTGTTCGGCCTGAACACGGACCCGTACGCGATCCCGCCCGTGCTCGGCATCGCGGTGGCGCTGGCGGTGATCACCACCATCACCAAGGTGGCCACCGGGTGGTTCGCCGCGGCCAAAGCCGGGGTGGGCAAGGCCGGTCGGCTGCGGGCGGGCGCCGCATTGGTGGCTCGGGGCGAGTTCTCCATCGTCATCGCGGGGCTGGCGGTCGCCTCGGGTGCGGTGGACGGTGAACTCGCGGCGTTGGCCACGGCGTACGTGTTGATCATGGCGATCATGGGGCCGGTGGCGGCGCGGGTGGCGGAGCCGATGGGCCGCGCCATGCTGCGGCTGCGGCCCCGCCCCGCAGTGTGATCAGCTAGTCGACTCGGCCGTCGTTGGTTGTGCACTCAGCACCCTGCTGCACTTCGTCCCCCCTGAATGAACCGGTGATCCGAATTCAGCTTGCCGGGCCGCGGCGGCGCCGAGAAGGTACGTCTGCTTAGCCCAGGGGAAAGGAACGCTTCATGCTTGATGAGCGACGACTGCGGGTCTTCGTCACCGTCGCCGAGGCAGGTTCCATCGCCAAGGCCGCCGAACGGATGTCCTTCACCCCGCCCGCGGTGTCCCAGCAGATCGCCGCACTGGAGCGGCAGGTCGGCACGAAGCTGCTGGAACGCGGTTCCCGGGGCGTCCGGCTGACCGAGGCGGGCAAGAGCCTGGTGACGATGTCCAAGGACATCCTGGCGCGGATGGACATCGCCAAGGCGACCATGCGCTCATGGCACGCCGCCCCGCGCGGCACGCTGCGCATTTCCGGGTTCACCACGGCGGGGATGGTGTTGGTGCCGATGGCCATCGCAGGTCTGCGCAGGCGGCAGCCGGACCTCGACGTCGTCTACAGCGACGGCGACATCCCGACATCGCTGGCTCGGCTGCGCGGCGGCGAGGCCGACCTCGCGATCATCTACACCTTCGACGACCTGCCCACCGAATCCGATCAAGCCCTGGAGGCGGAGCAGTTGACCGTGTGCCCGCTGCGGGTCGTGCTGCCCGCGGGGCATCGGCTGGCGGGCCTGCCCCAGGTCCGGCTCGCCGACCTTGCCGACGAGGACTGGATCGCGCCCACCGCGGGCAACGCATGCGCCGATGCGATCGTCCGCCAGTGTCGGGCGGCGGGTTTCGAACCGCGGGTTCGCGCCAACACGGGCAGCTACTCGACGACCTACGGCTTCATCGGCTCAGGGCTCGGCGTCAGCATGCTGCCGAGCCTGGGCTTGGTGAACCTGCCGGAAGACCTGGTGTGGCGACCCGTCGCAGGCCTTGCCGTTCACCAGCGGCTGTGGGCGGTCTACCACCGGTGGGGTTCCGACGACCTCCGGCTGGCCAAGCAGCACGTCGTCGCCGAGTTGCACGCGGCCGCCGAGGTGGTGGCCGCCGCGCATGCGGCTCAGGGGCCGTCTTTGCCGGGGGTCCAGCTCTCCGGACGGCCGCTGTCGGTGAGCACGGGTTGCCAATCGGCGAAGCCTGCCGGGGCGTCGGAGTCCCAGGGCCAGGAGCCGTCCGGGGTGGACACGATCAGCTGAAGCGCCGGGAAGCCTTTGGCGCCGTAGAGCAGGAAGCCGTGGCCGAGCCACTCCGGGTAGAACTGGTGCGCCACATGCTCGAAGGTGACCTTGCAGTTGTCGAAGAACTCACCGTGGCATTCGCCTGCTTCGAACCGCTCCCCTGTCGCCGCACGGGCGATGTAGACGTTGACCACCTCGTGCGCCACGTCGGGCGGCAGGCCGATCACGATCACCTCGGGTTTGCCGAACCGACGCCAGCAGCCGACGGAGAAGGCGAACGGCGCGGTCAGCTCCGTTTCCTCGATCTGGATGACGGCAGCGCCGTGCTGCTCCGCGGTCCGCAGCATCCACTGCCGCAGATCTTCGTCGGTCTGGGTCATCACCAACTCCGCTGCGTCGCCGGTCCGATCCTGGCTGTCGCCAGTCTCGACCCAGTTAACAGGAAGATCGAGCACCGAACGGCGGCATGTCGCGACTCCGCGTGTCCGCACCCCGCCGCTATGGGCATTAATTTCATTTGACACTGAAGTCATCATCGCCACAGACGTGTGTGGGGTATAAGAGAACCCGGCGGGCGGACCCGCCGGGTTCCTCGAAGAGGTGCCTCAGCCGACCTCGGCCATGACCTCGTCGGAGACGTCGAAGTTGGCGTAGACGTTCTGCACGTCGTCGCAGTCTTCGAGGGCGTCGATGAGCTTGAAGATCTTCTTCGCGCCCTCGGCGTCCAGTTCCACGCTCACCGACGGCAGGAAGTTGGCGTCCGCGGAGTCGTAGTCGATGCCCGCGTTCTGCAGCGCGGTGCGGACGGCCACCATGTCACCGGCCTCGGAGACGACCTCGAAGCTGTCGCCGAGGTCGTTGACCTCCTCGGCGCCCGCGTCGAGGACCGCCAGCATCACGTCGTCCTCGGAGAGGCCTTCCTTGGGCAGGATGACCACGCCTTTGCGGGAGAACAGGTAGGCCACCGAGCCGGGGTCGGCCATGTTGCCGCCGTTTCGGGTCATCGCGGTGCGCACCTCGCCCGCGGCCCGGTTGCGGTTGTCGGTCAGGCACTCCACCAGCAGCGCGACGCCGTTGGGGCCGTAGCCCTCGTACATGATCGTCTGCCAGTCGGCGCCGCCCGCCTCCTCGCCGCCGCCGCGCTTGCGGGCGCGCTCGATGTTGTCCAGCGGCACCGAGTTCTTCCGCGCCTTCTGGATGGCGTCGTAGAGCGTCGGGTTGCCATCAGGGTCACCCCCGCCGGTTCGCGCGGCGACCTCGATGTTCTTGATCAGCTTCGCGAACAACTTGCCGCGCTTGGCGTCGAGGGCGGCCTTCTTGTGCTTCGTGGTGGCCCACTTGGAGTGGCCGCTCATCTCTCCTCCGTCTTTCCGAGTGCCCTCTGCTGCGCAGGCTCAGGCCTGGCGCACGAGATCGGTGAACAGCCGGTGCACCCGCCCGTCACCGGTCAGTTCCGGATGGAACGAGGTGGCCAGTACGGGGCCTTGCCGGACCGCAACGATCCTACCCGCGGCCTCACCTGCCTCGGGTGTATCCGGCACGGTAGCGAGTACGTCGACCTCGCCCGACACCGACTCCACCCAGGGCGCCCTGATGAACACGGCGCGAACGGTGCCGTCGATACCGCGCAGGTCCAGGTCCGATTCGAAGGAGTCGACCTGCCTGCCGAAGGCGTTGCGGCGCACCACGATGTCCAGCGCGTCCAAGGTCTGCTGATCGGACCTGCCATCCAGCACCTTGCTCGCGAGCATGATCATCCCGGCGCAGGAGCCGTAGGCGGGCAGGCCGCCGCGCAGCCGCTCCCGCAGCGGCTCCAGCAGCTCGAAGGTCTCCAGCAGCCTGCTCATCGTGGTCGACTCGCCACCGGGCAGGATCAGGCCGTCGACCTCGGCCAACTCCTGCGGCCGACGCACCGGGCGGGCGATGGCGTCGCATTCGGCGAGCGCGACGAGATGCTCCCGGACGTCGCCCTGCAGGGCGAGCACTCCGATGACCGGCTGCGACAAATCGCGACCTCCTGATCAGGGGTCGTGGGCGCCGCGTCGAACGCGGCGCCCACGACCTGTTCTACCTGTTCAGGATAGGTCCTTGGCCGTCGGCACCGGCACGGCGGCTCGCGCCTTGGCCCGCTTGGCCACCTGCCAGCCGATGACCAGCAGCACCGCCAGGACTGGCACCAGCGCCATGGACAGCTGTTGCGTCCAGTCGTCCGAGGCCACCGCGAGCAGCGGCATCAGCACCAGGAAGAACAGCGTGGCCCACGCCGTGTACGGGGCACCCGGCAGCCGGAAGTCGGGCCGCTTCACCTCACCGCGCAGCGACTTCTTGCGCAGCTGGATCTGGCAGTACAGCAGCGTGATCCACGTGGTGAGCACGCCGACGGAGGCCACGTTCACGGCGATGTCGAATGCCTTCGCGGGCAGCACCGCGTTCAGCACGACGCCGAGCAGGTAGACGAAGGCTGTGAGCAGGATGCCGCCGTAGGGCACCTGCCGGGAGCTCATCAGGCCCGCGAAGCGCGGCGCCTCCTGCTTGTTGGCCAGCGAGCGCAGGATGCGACCCGTCGAGTAGAGGCCGGAGTTGCAGGAGGACAGCGCCGCAGTGAGCACCACGGCGTTCATCACGTCACCGGCCATGGGCACGCCGAGGCGGGAGAACACCGTGACGAACGGGCTGACGCCGCCTTCGTAGAAGGTCCAGGGCAGCACCATGACCAGCAGCAGCACCGAGCCGATGTAGAACACGCCGATGCGCCAGACGACGCCGTTGATGGCCTTGGGCAGCACCTTGCGCGGGTTCTGGGTTTCGCCCGCGGCGATGCCGACAAGCTCGATCGCGGAGTACGCGAAGATCACGCCCTGCATGGCCAGCAGCGCGATGGGCAGGCCCGCGGGCAGGAAGCCGCCGTGCGCGGTCAGGTTGGAGACGCCCGCGTGGGCGCCGTCGCCCATATCGGCACCCCACATGACCAGGCCGATCGCCGTGAACAGGAAGACCACGATGGCCAGCACCTTGATCACGGAGAACCAGAACTCCAGCTCACCGAACAGCTTCACCGAGAGCAGGTTGATGGCGAGCAGCACGACGAGTGCGATCAGCGCGCTCAGCCATTGCGGCACGTCGGGGAACCACTTGTGGATGTAGAGCGCGGCGGCGGTGATCTCGGCGATGCCCGTCATCGCCCAGTTCACCCAGTACATCCAGCCGCTGGCGAAACCCGCCCAGGGGCCGACGAACTCACGGGCGTACTCGACGAAGCTGCCCGCGGTGGGGCGGTGCATGACGAGTTCGCCGAGTGCCCGCATCACGAACAGCGCGGCGATACCGCACAGGGCGTAGGTGATGATCAGGCCGGGTCCTGCGGCGGCGATGCGACCGCCCGCCCCCAGGAACAGGCCGACGCCGATCGCCCCGCCGATGGCGATCATCTGGACCTGTCGGTTTGTCAGTGATTTGGCATAGCCCTCGTCGACCTCGGCGCCTGTGTTCGCCGGGGTCGGGGGCTGCGGTTGCAGCGTCGATTCCACGTGGTCAGATCCCTCCCGCTCCCACGTCGGGGCAGGGTTGCGCGCCGACGCGGGAAAGACTCATAGCCGAGGGACCATAACCAGGGTCGAGAGCGTATTCACACTCAGGGCAAGCGTTATCCACGTCACATTCACATGGCGCCGCGGAGTGCCCCGTCTAGATCGGCCCAGATGTCCTCGGCGTTCTCCAAGCCGACGGACAGCCGCAGCAGGTGCGGGGACACGCCACAGGCCTGGCGGGTTTCCGCCGGGACCAGGCGGTGGGTCAGCGAGGCGGGGTGCTGGATCAGGGTATCGGCGGAGCCGAGGCTGACCGCCGGGGTGATCAGCCGCAGCTTGCCGACCACGGTGATCGGGTCGCCGACGGTTTCGAAGGCGAGCATGGCGCCGGGTCCGCGCAATTGAGTGCCGAGCAGACCGTTGGGGTCGGCGAGGCTGGGGTGGCGCACCGAGCGCACCTGCGGATGGTTCGCGAGCATCCGCGCCAGCTTGGTCGCGGTGGCCTGGGCGGCCTCGACCCGCAGTGGCAGGGTCTGCAACCCGCGGTGCAGCAGGTAGCCGGCGAGCGGGTGCAGCACGGAGCCGGTGAGGATGCGGGCTTGGCGCAGCGCGGCGGCGCGTTCGTGGGAGCAGGCGACGACACCGCCGAGCACGTCACCGTGGCCGCCGAGGTACTTCGTTGCGGAGTGCAGCACGTAGGCGGCGCCGTGCCGGGCGGGGTTCTGCAGGACCGGGGTGGCGAAGGTGTTGTCCACCAGTACCGGAGCGTGCTTGGCCTGGCGGACCACCGAGGCGATGTCGATGAGGTCCAGGCAGGGGTTGGTCGGCGACTCCAGGATGACCAGTCCGGTGTCGGGGCGCACGGCGTCGGCCACGCCGTGCGGGTCGACGTAGCTGACCTCCGCGCCGAGCATCCCGCTGGCCAGCAGGTGGTCGGTGCCGCCGTAGAGCGGGCGGACGGCGATCACGTGGCGGCGGCCGGTGGCCAGCAGCACCGCGGTCATGGCGGCCATTCCGCTGGCGAACGCGACGGCGGCGCCGGTGTTCTCCATGGCGGCCAGCGCCTGCTCGAAGCGGGCCACCGTCGGGTTGCCCAGCCGCGCGTACACCGGGGAGGCCGCGGTCTCGGCGCCCTCGGCGAGCATTTGCAGCGCCTCTCCACCCGCGTGCTGATCAGGCAGCGGGTAGGTGCTGGACAGGTCCAGCGGCGGCGCGTGTACGCCGAGTTCGGATAATCCCTGCCGTCCCGAGTGCACCGCCAGCGTGCGAAGACCCGTCATTGCGCCCTCCTTGTTCGCCCTTCCTGACAAATTGCACCCTGATCTGCGGTGATATAGGGTTATTGTCGAATCAAATACCAGTTGATCGGCGGTTTTCCGTGCTTGATTCGGTGGATGCGGCCATCGTCAGGGAGTTGCAGAAGGACGCTCGGCTGCCCAACAAGGATCTGGCCGACGCGGTGTCGGTGGCGCCGTCGACCTGCCTGGTGCGGCACCGGGCGCTGCGTGAGCGCGGGGTGATCACCGGCTACCGCGCTCAGGTGAGCCTGCCCGCGCTGGGTCGGCCGCTGCGGGCCGTGATCGCGGTGCGGGTGCGGCCACACACCAGGGCCATCGTGGCACCGTTCATGGACTACGTGTTGTCGCTGCCGGAGACGGTCTCGGTCTCGCATGTCGCGGGTCCTGACGACTTCCTGGTGCAGGTGGCGGTGGCCGATCCGGATCACCTGCAGCGGTTGGTGCTGGACGGCTTCACCAACCGCCGCGAGGTGACCCAACTGCACACGCAGCTGATGTTCGCGCATGTGGAGAAGGACGTGATTCCGCCTTCGCCACACGTGCTGTCGGACTAGCGGCGCAGGGAACCGCGTTCCGTTCCGCGCGTGCGCCGGTCAGGAGATGCCCAGTGCCCGGAGGCCGGCGGTGGTGCCCGCCGCGAGCAGGACCACGAGGACGAAGGGCGCGCGGCGCCAGGCGGCGATGCCGCCCGCGGCCACGCCCGCGAGGCGGGACCAGCCGCCGAAGCCGCCATCGGAGTCGTAGACGGTGGCGGTGACCACCAGCGCCAGGAGCAGGGTGGTCGCCGCGGTGGTGAACAGCGCGGCGGTCCGGTCGGACAGCTCGATGCGGTCGCGCAGCAGCGGGCCCGCCAGCCGGGTCGCGTAGGTGCCCGCGGCCAGCAATAGGACGGCGTAGACGGTCATGCGCGAGCCTCCTTCGGCGTGCGGATCTGGGTGATCAGGGCGAGCAGCGCGATCAGTACGGGCAGACCGGGTGGCAGCAGCGGCACGGCCGCCACCGCGAGCGCGGCGCCGAGCAGCGGTGTGCGCAGGCCTTGGCGCAGCGCGGGCAGCAGCAGCGCCAGCAGGGCGGCGGGGAAGGCCGCATCCACGCCGAACACCTGCGGGTCACTGACGGCGTTGCCGAGCAGCGCACCGAGTACGGATGCGATGTTCCAGCAGATGAAGATGGCGAGGCCGCTGCCCCAGTAGGCGGCCTTGGCCCGTACCGGATCACGTTGGGCCACGGCGAAGGCGACGCTTTCGTCGAGGAGCAGGTGACTGCCGATGAGGCGGCCTGCGGGCCCGCGGCCGAGCACATCGGTCAGCGCCAGTCCGAACGGCAGGTGCCGCAGGTTGAGCAGCAGTCCGGCGAGCACGGCGGCCAGCGGGGCGCCACCCGCGGCGATCACGCCGACGGCCATGAGCTGGGAGCCGCCCGCGAAGACCAGCAGTGACATCATCATGATCAGGTAAAGCGGTATGTCCGCCGCGGCGGCCATGGCGCCGAAGGAGACCCCCACGAGCCCCACGGCGGCGGCCATGGCGGCGATGTCTCGTTGGAGCGCTTTGTCCGCCCCAAGTGTTCGAAGTATCGAACGAACCATAGTCTATGGTGAACACGCCACGCCCGTGTTCGTCAAGGAGAACGGTTGGATCGATATGTCGAACGACTCTCCCCTGCGGATCATCGCGGCCGCCCTGCGGCGTGAACGGGAGCGCATCGGGGTCTCGTTGAGCGAACTGGCCAAACGTGCCGGCATCGCCAAGTCCACCCTGTCCCAGCTGGAATCGGCGGTGGGGAACCCGAGCGTGGAGACGCTCTGGGCACTGGCCGTCGCCCTCGGGGTGCCGTTCAGCCGCCTTGTCGAACCGCCACGTCCAACCGTCAAGATCGTCCGAGCCGCCGAGCGAGTGGAGCTGAGGTCCGACCAGTCGGAGTTCACCGGAACGCTGGTGGCGTCATTCCCCTCGGGCGCGCGGCATGAGGTGTATCTGATGGAGATGCAGCCCGGTGCGACCCGGCATGCCGAACCGCATATCCCGGGTTCGATGGAGCACGTCGCCGTGGTGCACGGCAGGGTCCGCACCGGCCCGTCGGACGATCCGGTGGAACTGGACGAGGGCGACTACGCCTGCTTCTCCGGCGAAGTCCCCCACCTGTACGAGGCGCTCGCCGAGAACACGGTGGTCGTCTTGATCATGGAACACAGCTGACACACGGGCTGATGCGGATCTGCCTGGCGTCTCGAGGACAGCCACGAACCGCGTGCCGCTCATGGCCGGGCGGTGAACGACACCGTGTCTCGTTGGACCCGTAGGAATCGGTTGTCACGAGTGGCGTACAGGTAGCCAGGCCCGGCGACCTCCTGGATATCAGCCCCCTGCACGACCATGGCGCGTCCTGGAACGCTCAGTAGCACACCGCCGTCGGCGAGATCGGATACCTGCACGATCGCGGAGAAGCTCAGGGTATGCAGTCGGTGTAGTTGGGGGTCGAGTATCGCCACGTCGGTGCGGTCGCCGCTGCTGTCGGACGTCCGCCGCATCAACACGAGGTGCCGATCGGACAGGTGCATATCGCTGAACTCGAGCCTGGCAGCCAGAGACCGAGAGCCACCAGGCTCATGCAGGTGGTACTTCTCGTCGACAGCGGTGACATAGCTGTCGCGGTCGCGCACGAACACCGCCGTGACAGGTTGGCTCGGCCGTTGCTTGCCGGTGATCTCCCATCCCTGGGGACCGCGGGCCGCGGTGACCAGCGTGCCGCGGTCGTAGACCACAGCCGCCTCGCCGTCGGGCGACAGGGCGAAGTTCAGCTCACTCGCGGACAACTGTTCGGTGGCCCCGGTGAAGTGGCCATCGCGTTGCACGCGCAGCGTGGCGACATCACCGTCGGCGGTCACGACCACCCCGCTGCCGATACCGGTCGCGGCCACGACCAGAAACTTGGCGGTGTCTCCACCCGTCGGCCACGGCACGGTGCTCCCGTCTGCCCTTCGAACCTCGGGGACGGCATCACGCGACGAAGCGTCCCGCCAGCCGGTGATGGATGAGGACGACACTTGGGTCGTGCAATCCCCGATGGCCGTGGTAAACCGCTCGGCATCGGCGGTATGCCACCGTTGTGCTCCAGCCGGGTCGTAGGCGCGCATTCCGGGTTGGTCCTGGGTGATCACCACCGCGCCTGAGGCGTCCGCGCACAACGGGAGCGCATTCGGGTCGGCAGTGTCGGGCGCGGCCGCGCACCCGGTGAGCACGAAAGCCGCGAGGAGCGCCGCCCAGGCCGGGCGCCCGCCCGGCACGGTCGATCGACCGTGCCGGACGAGGCCGCTGGTGCGCGGCGTGGTCATCGAACTCATCAGAAGTCGGCGGTCCGCGCCGTGCAGCTGGGGTCGGGGCCGGAGACGTCGAAGATGAACTGGGTCTTGGTGAACAACTTCTTGCTGGCCGGGTACTTCAGCGGTGTCGCCGGGCGGTAGCGGTACGGCGTGTTGTGCTCGGCGTTGTCGTTCCGATACGAGTGGAGGTTCGGGTCGCTGCCGCCTGACCTGTTCTCCTGAAGATTGATCAGGACATTGCTCTCCCCGCCCGTCGTACCTCCCGTGATTTGGTACCTGAACATGACGATGGTCTTCACGCCGCCGCTGTTCGTGTACTCCGTCGAGCTGATCCCGTTGTGCCCCTTGCTGTCGGTGCAATCCTTCTTCGCGTAGGCCGCGCTCGCGGGCGTTGCCATCAGCACACCCCCCGCCAGCATGAGGGCGGTGGCGCCGCCCACCACGAGATTCCTGATCCTGGTCATGCTCGTTACCTCCCTGAACGAGACGGTCTTCGTGCGGGAGCAACGGTCTCGCACAGCTCGCCCAAGCCCCGCCCAGATCTCGCCCAGACACCTCCCGGGTAACGGCCTGCTCGCGAATCCGTCGGGTTACCGAGGGGCGGGTGTCGAAGGGGTCAGTGACGGCAACCGCGCCAGCTGTTCGCGGGCGCGCCAGGCCCATCGGTCGTTGTGGTCGGATTCGACCGCTGAGAGTCCGCTGCGGAGCATGTCCTGGGCCAGTCGATAGTCGCCCCGGGATAGGTGGATCTCACCGAGGACGATCTCGGTGCAGGCTTTGCCGAAACGATCCAGGGTCTGGGAGTAGAGATCGCGGCTGCGGGTGGCGTGGGTGAGTGCGGCGTCCACGTTGCCGGATCGCAGGTGCAGCAGCGCGAGGCTGCGCCAGGCCCCGGCTTCGCGGCGCCGGTCGCCGAGCTCGGCGAACGTGGCGCGGCTGGCGTATAACAGGTTCGCCGCGCCCGCCGTATCGTCCTGTTCCCAGCGAACGATGCCCAGTTCACGCAGCGACGCGGCGAGCCAGCGGTGGTCGCCGAGCTGGGTGAAAACGTCGGCGGCCTTCCGAAGGTATCTTTCGGCTCCCTGCCAGTCGCCGCGGTACCGGTGCAGAACACCGAACTCGCGCATTGTGTAGCCGTACCAGCGGGGTAGGTCGAGCTGTCTCAGCCGTGTCAGGCAGTCGTCGAAACACCGCGCGGCCTCGGGAAGTCTGCTTTGCAGGCGCAGGCCAACACCGACAGCCAGCCGGACCAGCACGTCGAGCCGTGCGTCGTCGGCTTCGGGCAACAGTCGCAGGCACTGCTCGAACAGTTCCGCGCTGTGTGCCAGGTCCCGTCGTTCACGTGCGGCGAAGCCCATCGCGAACAACGCCAACGCTGTCCAGAGGGGGCTGTTTATCCGCCGGGCGGCCAGCAGGGACAGGTGGCCTGCTCGCCGCAGATGGTCCCACTGGGCGCGGAACTCCAAGTAGGCCATGAGATACCCGGTCAGCTGACAGGCGAGCTCGTCCTGTCCGGTGCGCTCGGCGTTTTCCTGGATGGCCAGCAGGACGGGGAGTTCCTCGTCGAACCAGGCAGGCGCGTCGGCGATCAGCTCGTCGAGGAGCCCCGGTGCACCGAGATCCACGACCGGCGGGTGGTGGCGCGCCATCCCACCGAACTCCAAACGCGCGTCAGCATGGCGCGTCACGTGTAGATACGCGGCGTTCAGCCGATGCGCGGCGGCCGCGCGCTCATTCGAGGTGCTGTCCGACCGGACACGTTCCCCGGCGAACAGCCGCAACAAGTCGTGGAAGTGGTACCGCACCCGGCCGGTGGCGCCCCACACGCATTCCACCAGGTTCGCCTCGACCAAGTGGTCAAGGAGCCGCTCCGCAGCGCGCAGGTCGCAACCGCAGACGGCCGCGGCAGCCCACGCGGGGAAGCTCGGGCCCGGGGCCAAGGACAGCAACCGGAACGCCCGCTGGGCAGGCGCGGGCAGGCTTGAGTAGCTGAAGTGGAAGCTCGCACGCAGTCCACGGTCACCACCGACGAGTTCGTCCAGGCGGTGCCGTTCTTCGTCCAGGCGACGCGCCATGCTCGCGGTGCTCAAGTGCGGCAACGAGCGCAGTTTCGTGCCCACGATCCGCAGCGCCAGCGGTAGCCCGCCGCACAACTGCGCCACCCTCATCACCGCGGCCTTGTCCGTGTCCACGGTCCCGGCGAGGCGGTCGAGGAGTCGGACCGCCGTCGCCGGGCCCAGGGCGTCCAGCCGGATACGTGCCGTGGTGTCCAGACCGGTCAGCCGACTGCGACTGGTGATGAGTACCGCGCTGCCAGGGCAGTCCGGCAGCAGTGGCCGGATCTGCGCCTCGGTGGCTGCGTTGTCCAGCACCAGCAACACCCTCCGCTCGGCCAGGTGCGCCCGGAGAAGAGCCGAGCGTTCACGGATTGCCAGGGGTACGTCCACCCCGGCCACCCCGAGATCCCGGAGGAACCGGGCCAGTACGTCGGCCGGTTCTTCCGGGTCGTGATCGGCACCGCGCAGGTTGACCCACAGTTGCCCATCCGGGAACTGTCCGGGCAGCCGATGAGCCACCTGGGCTGCGAAGGCGGTCTTGCCGACACCGGGCGGCCCCGTCGCGATGACGATGGCGCCTGCCCGCAGCAGCGCCTCGGCCTCGGCGAGTTCGGCCGTCCTGCCCAGATAGGGCCGCACGAGCGCGGGGAGCTGACGTGGCAGGCGAGTGACCTCTTGGACCGGGTCATCGGTCAGCAGCTGAGCGTGCAGTTCGCGCAAGGCCGCGCAAGGCGCAACGCCGAGTTCGGTGTCCAGCAGGTGGTAGACCTCCTGATAGGCCAGCAGCGCGTCGGCCCGCCTGCCACTGCCGTGCAGGGCCCGCAGCAGATGCACCCACAGCTGCTCGCGCAGCGGATACTCGGCGACCAGGGTGCGAAGTTCACCAACGAGCTCACCGTGCAGGTCCAGTGTCAGGCGGGAGTCGATATGTCGTTCCAGGACACTCAGTCGCAGCTCGGTGAGCCGGGTGACTTCGGCAGCGAGGGGCGCACCGAAAGCCAAGCCGCCCAACGGACTACCCCGCCACAGCTTCAGGGCACATCCATACTCCTTGGCGGCGAGGCTGACGTCTCCGGCCTGTCGTGCCGCATCCGCGGCGACGATGTGTCGCTCGGCGACGGCCAGATCCAGCTCATCCTCTGCGGCCACGAGCAAGTAACCCCCCGGCCGGGTCTGAATGCGGGCACCTCCGTCGGGCAAGCACTGGCGCAGCCCTGAGATATAGGTCCGCAGATTGGACGCAGGTCTGGCGGGCGGAAGTTCCCAGACCGCCTCGGCGAGATAGTCGACGCCGGCGACGTGATTGGCACGCAGGAGCAACGCCGCCAGGACCGCCTGCTGGCGCGACCCGCCCAGCGGGAAGTCGACGCCGTTGTGGCGCACGGTCAACGGACCCAGAATTCGGAAGTCCATTCACCCACTGTGCCGGATCATTCACATATTGTGTTACTTCATCGAAAGAACGCCAAGTAATGAGAAACCCGCGACAGTTGATAACTCCCAGATGAATTGGCACAAGATCGGCCGGCCTTTGTGCCGACCTACTGATCGAATGTTCACAGCCGAACTCATTCAGTGCGAGTGTCAGCCCGAGGATTTCCGGCAGGTTCCAAGAAATCGATGGAAGACCTCTCGAGCAGTGAACAGCTGTGTGCCGACGGTCCTGGCTGGACCGCCGGCACACCTGAGAGAGAGGCGGATCACCAGCCGCGGCCTGCGTAGCGCTGGGATTCCGGGAGTTCGGTGACGTTGAGGCCGACCATGGCCTCGCCGAGACCCCGGGAGACCTTGGCGATGACGTCGGGGTCGTCGTGGAACGTGGTGGCCTCGACGATGGCCTCGGCGCGCTTGGCGGGGTCACCGGACTTGAAGATTCCGGAACCGACGAACACACCCTCGGCACCCAGCTGCATCATCATCGCGGCGTCGGCCGGGGTGGCGATGCCGCCCGCGGTGAACAGCACCACCGGCAGCTTGCCCAGTTCGGCGATCTCCTTGACCAGCTCGAACGGCGCCCGCAGTTCCTTGGCGGCGGCGAACAGCTCGGTCTCGTCGAGCACGGTGAGCCTGCGGATGTCGGCACGGATCTGACGCATGTGGCGGGTGGCCTCGACCACGTTGCCGGTGCCCGCCTCGCCCTTGGAGCGGATCATGGCCGCGCCTTCTGCGATGCGGCGCAGGGCTTCACCGAGGTTCGTGGCGCCACAGACGAAGGGAACGGTGTAGGCCCACTTGTCGATGTGGTTCGCCTCGTCGGCGGGGGTGAGCACCTCCGACTCGTCGATGTAGTCCACGCCCAGGGACTGAAGGACCTGGGCTTCGACGAAGTGGCCGATGCGGGCTTTGGCCATGACCGGGATGGACACGGCACCGATGATGCCCTCGATCATGTCGGGGTCGCTCATCCTGGCCACGCCGCCCTCGACACGGATATCGGCGGGCACCCGCTCCAGCGCCATGACCGCGACCGCACCGGCGTCTTCGGCGATCTTGGCCTGCTCGGGGGTGACCACGTCCATGATCACTCCGCCCTTGAGCATCTCCGCCATACCGCGCTTTACACGCGCGGTACCGGTGGCGTGGGTGGTCCCGGCCTGTTCGGGGGTGGCCGGGGCAGCGTCGGGAGCAGTCACTCTGGAGCCTTTCCTCATGGGGATCACCACCCGTTCGGTGGTTGCCTGGGGACGCGCGGCGGTTCCGCGCGGTTCCAGAGTACGTCCGGCGTGGCCTGGTCAAGCATGCCAATGTGGCCTACTTCAAGCAGGCCACTTGGCTTGACAGCCCACAAAATGGCCTGCATGTGACGGCAGCGACAGGGGGGTGGTTGACGAGGCTTCAGAGCATGGCAGGGTCGGCGAGAGCCTGGGCTGCGGCGTCGGGGGCGTAGACCGCCAGCAGGGCGATGAGGGTTCGGATGTCGCGGCGGGCTTCGCAGGTGAGTGGAGCGGTGCGGGCGACGTCGAGTTCGTTGGCGATGGTGAGGAGAGCGAAGTCGGTGAGGTCACCTGCGGCCAGGGCGACGACCTCACCGGTGAAGCGGTCGGTGAGCGGGAGCGGTGTCGCGCCGAGGCGGGCGTAGGTCTTGGTCCGGTCGCAGGCGTCGTAGAGGTAGACGAGTGCCTCGGCCTCGTCGCCGATCGCCTCCCGCAGGCGGGCTCGCCGGTCCAACGGCAGCAACGCGGGTGGGAAGCCGTCGGTGCCGTATGCGGCGTGGCAGAGCGCGGCGAGGCGTACGCGTCGGCCTCCACCCCAGTCGACCACCAGTCGGTGCACCCGCTGGAGGTGGTCGAGAAGGTGCCCGCCGGGATGGCCGACCTGACCCGCGTCGAGATCACGCAGGAGCGCCAGCGCAGGCCACTCGGTGGTGACGGCGGCAATGGTCTCGGCCAACGCCGACGGTCGGTCCCGGGCGATGAGGTGTCCGGCATCGCCGATGCGGGTCACCGTGGCGTGCGGAGCCAGGCGCAGCAGTTGGTCGACGTCCTCGTCTTCGACTGGTGACCCGCTGCCGCCGCGGACCAGCAGGAGGGGCAGGTCGAGCTCCGTGGTGGCCTGCCGCAGCCGCGGCACCTGGGCGAGGATGTCGTCGAGGATCTCGGTGTGGGTGTCCTGGAGGCCGATTGCGGCGAGGAAGCGGCGGACCCGCCGGGGCTCGAGGTCGGGTACGACGTCCACCAGCACGAGGCCCGCCACCCTCGTTCGCACCGCCGCATCGCCAAGAGCGGCGATGGCGGCGAGCCCGCCCAGCGAAGCGCCGACGACCACGCATCCCGGTGGCTCGGCGTGGAGCATGGCGGCGACGTCGTCCGCGTAGGGCGCGAGCGCCCGCGGCGAGCCGCCGCTGTCACCGTGGCCGCGCTGATCGAAGGCCACGCACCGGAATCCGGTACCGACAAGGACGTCGATGACCGGCGTCCACACCTGGCGGCGTTCACCACCGGCGTGGAGCAGCAGAACGGTCGGCCCGTCGCCGACCTCCATCCCTCGCAGGACCGCATCCGGGCGGGCGATGCGCCGTTCCCGAAGGACGAGCGGGTCGACCATACTGGCTCCTCGTTACCTTGTGGGGTCAAGGTAGGACGGTAGGGACTCTTGCCTTGGCCTGTCAAGGTAAGGTTGGCGGGTGACACGTTCGCGGGTGCGCCGTCCTCCCGACGAGGCACGGCGCCTGATCCTGGACGCCGCCGAGAGGCTCTTGGCCGAGGGCGGGGTGGCCGCCGTCCAGGTCCGGGCCATCGCCACCCGCGTCGGCATGACCGATGCGGGGGTCAATCACCACTTCGGCACCCGTGACCGTCTACTGGAAGCTCTGCTGCGCCATGGCGGCCGGAAAATCCGGGCTGGCGTGGAGGAGGTGCTGGGGTCCTGGCTCGACCGCGGCGCCGATCTCGGTGAGCTGGTCGAGGCCTTGGCGGACTTCTACCGCCAGGGCTACGGCGAGTTGGCCGCGGCGCTGCACGCCGCCGGATGGCGGGACGAGGGATCGGGGATGCTGGACCCGATCGTCGACGCGCTCCACGCCCTGCGGCCCGACCCCGCAGGCATTCCAGTCGAGGACACCCGACTTGCCGTCGCCGCCCTCCACCAAGCCCTCGCCACCGAGCCCCTGTACGGCCCGGCCTTCCGCCGCAGCGCAGGTCTCACCGGCCAGGCAGCCACCACTTCCGCCTCCCAACTCCGCTGGTGGACCACTCACCTCACCCGCACCCTCGGCCTCCACCAGTCCCCTTCGGGTATCCCGGCCGGAGAGGATCAGGGGAGGCGGGGCTAGGACGCGAATCGCCAGCGGGTGGTGCGTTCGAAGTCGCTGCCCCAGCCGAGGACGCGGAGGGGGCGGACGTGGATTACCGGACCCTGGTTGCCTTCGGTGTCGGCTACTTCAGCGGCGGTGACGTGAAACTGGACGTCGTATTTGGTGTGGAAGGCCGTGACGAATTCGGCCAAGTCGGTGGGGTCGGTGCTGCGGCGGGCGGTGCCTTCGACGATGACCACCTCGTCGGTGCTTTCGGGGTGGACGGTGACGGGGGCATCGGGTGGGAGGTTCTGAATGAGGGAGGAAGCGGTCGAGAACCAGAAACCGGCGGGTGTCCAGATGCCCCAGACCGGGCGGGTGTAGGGGTGGCGTGCGGGGGTGGCGGTGGCGATCCAGTAGCCGCGGGCGGTGTGCAGGAGGTGTTGGGCCCAGGACCAGTCGAGGGGTTGGCCGGTGACAGTGCGGCCTGCGTGCCGGGCGGGTTCGGCTTGGGGTGCGGCAGGCCTGGACATTCGTCCTCCTGGTTGTGAGTTCGCCGATGGGGTTGTGACGTGGCTCATATGGGTGTGGGATCGGCCAAGGCTCAGTTGTACCCAGGCCGGGCGTGGGTGTCGCGCGAAACCCGGAGCTGGCCGACATCGGTTGAACAACTCATGCGGAGGTGGCCCGATGGGGTCGAAGAACACCGAGAACGGTGGTGCCGGAGCCGCGGTCGCTGTATCCGACCCGGCCATGATCAGGAATGTGGTTCTGGTGGGGCCGTCTGGAGCTGGGAAGACGTCGTTGGCCGAGGCGCTTCTCGCTACCGCGGGGGCGATTGGGCGGGCTGGGTCGGTGACCGACGGGACCACGGTGTGCGACCACGATCCGGCGGCTGTCCGGCAGCAGCGGTCGGTGGCACTGGCGGTCGCTCCGCTCGCGTATGAGGGTTACAAGATCAACCTGATCGATACGCCGGGCTACGCCGATTATGTTGGTGAGTTGCGGGCGGGGTTGCGGGCGGCGGATGCCGCGTTGTTCGTCGTCTGCGCGGCGGAGGGTGTCGATCCGGCGACGGTGGCGCTGTGGCAGGAGTGCGCTGCTGTCGGGATGCCGCGAGCTGTCGTGGTTTCCCGGTTGGATCATCACCGGGCGGATGCGAATGCCGAGTTGGCTGCCTGTCAGGACGCCTTTGGCAGCGGGGTGCTGCCGTTGTACTTGCCGGTCACGGGCGCGGACGGCGCGGTGACCGGACTGCTGGGGTTGTTGTCGCAGCAGCTTTTCGACCACAGCACGGGGCCGATTCCCGCGCAGCGTGATCCCGATGCCGGGGACCGGGAGCGGATCACGGCGGCGCGCAATGAGCTTATCGAGGGGATCATCGCGGAGAGCGAAGACGAGTCGTTGATGGAGCGGTATCTGGCCGGTGAGGACATCGACCAGCAGACACTGATCGCCGATCTGGAGAAGGCGGTGGCCCGGGGGGCGTTTCACCCGGTCCTGCCGGTGTGTGCGTTGACCGGGGTCGGCATGGCGGAGCTGTTGGAGTTGATTACCCGCGGTTTTCCGTCGCCGCTGGAGCACCCGCTGCCCGAGGTGACCACGCCGGACGGCAAGGCGGTCGAGCCGCTGCGGGCCGATCCTGCCGGGCCGCTTGCCGCGGAGGTCGTGCGGACGACGGTGGACTCCTATGTCGGGCGGGTGTCGTTGGTGCGGGTGTTCTCCGGGACGCTGCGCCCGGAGGGGTCGGTGCATATCTCCGGTCACGGGCTCGCCGATCGTGGGCATCAGGATCACGACGCCGACGAGCGGGCGGCGCACGTGTACTCGCCGCTGGGCTCGAATTTGCGCGAGGTGGAGTTCTGCGTGGCGGGCGATATCTGCGCGTTGACCAAGCTGACCTCGGCGGAGACCGGGGACACGATCTCGGCGCCGGAACGTCCGCTGCTGATGGCGCCGTGGGATATGCCGGAACCGCTGTTGCCGGTGGCGGTGGTGGCCCGCAGCCGGAGTGACGAGGACACGCTGGCTCGCAACCTGGCTCGGCTCACCGCGGGTGACCCGACGCTGCGGATGGAGCGCAACCCGGAGACGCACCAGCTTGTGTTGTGGTGCATGGGCGAGGCGCATGCCGATGTGGTGCTGCACCGGCTGCGGGCAGGCGGGGCCGAGGTGGATACGGAGAACGTCGAGGTTCCGTTGCGGGAGACGTTCAGCAGCGGGGCCAAGGGCCACGGGCGGCATGTGAAGCAGTCCGGCGGGCATGGGCAATACGCCGTGTGCGACATCCAGGTGGAACCGCTGCCCAGGGGCAGCGGTTTCGAGTTCCTGGTCAAGGTCGTAGGTGGGGCGGTGCCGAACCAGTTCATTCCCAGCGTGGAGAAGGGTGTCCGCGCGCAGATGGAACGCGGGTTGGCCAGTGGTCGGCCGGTGGTGGATCTGCGGGTGACCTTGGTGGATGGCAAGGCGCACAGTGTCGATTCCTCGGACGCCGCGTTCCAGACCGCCGGGTCTCTGGCGCTGAAGGACGCCGCCCAGAACGCGCGGCTCTCGGTGTTGGAGCCGTTGGACGAGGTAGCGGTGAACTGCCCTGATGACCACCTCGGCTCGGTACTGGGCGACCTGTCCAGCCGCCGCGGCCGGGTACTGGGCACCGATCCGGGATCGCCGGGCCGCACGATCGTGCGGGCGGAGGTTCCGGCCACGGAGCTGCTGCGCTACGCGGTCGACCTGCGGGCCCTGACCTCGGGCACCGCGACGTTCACCCGCAAGTTCGTCCGCTACGAACCCATGCCGGAAGCACTGGTCACCAAGGCAACGTGAGGGACTACCTCAACCGCTCGCGTTCGTCCTGACCTGAACGCGAGCGGCTTGGTCTGGCGTGCATGGCAATGCGCCAGCACAGCGATACGCGGCTTGCGAGCGAAACCGCCACCACGAAGCGTCCGATACTTGGCGACGTGTTCGCTGAGCGACCCTGAACTCGATCTCTGCGGTGTCGACGTCCACCAGCGTGGCGGCGAACATGGACCGCATGTAACAGGGAGAAGCCTCAGGCGGAGCGAAGTCCCGGTTCCGGCGGTGGTTCCGCTATTTCGAAGTACGCCGGGCGGGGGGCGGTGCCCGCGAGGTGGAGCCAGCGGACTCGGCGGCGTAGACGCAGATGCAGGGTGTCGCGGACGGCGTCGTTGTAGACGCGGCGGGCCAGCACCACGCGTTGTTCGGCCGCGATGAGCTCGTCGCGCAACGCGATCGGCAGCACTGATCTGTCCACTTCGGACAACTGGGCCGTGAGTTCGTTCTCGGCGGTTTCGCGGTCGGGTCTTGGCGCTGCCTCGGCGCGGTCGGCGGCGGCGCGGAGTGCGTGCAGGCGGGTCAGCCTCGTCAATGGCGACTGGGCAGTGCCTGCGATGAGGCGGGCCACCAGGGCACGCCTGGCCAGCGCTGCGTCCAAGGCGGCCCAGGCGGCATCCGTTCTGATGTGCAGGCGGTCCAAGCGGTTGGCGGTGATCAGGAGCCAGGCGCCGAGCAGGGCGACGACGGCGAGCAGCACCAGCAGGAGGTTCACGCGGCGGGGCCTTCGCGCACCTCGTGGACGGGATGTGCGGCTATCGCGGCCTCGTACACCTGGATCACCTTCGCCGCCACCACGTTCCAGTCGTAGCATTCGCGGACTCGGTGGCCCGCCGCCTCGGTCAGCTTGAGGCGCTGGTCCGGGTCATCGAGCAGAGTGCCCAGGGCGGTGGTCAGCTGCGCCGCGGCGCCGACGGGGGTGAGCACGCCCGCCGCTCCCCCGTCCAGGACGCGTTGGAAGGCGGGCAGATCGCTGGCGATCACGGGGGTGCCTGCTGCCATCGCCTCGGTCAGCACGATGCCGAAGCTCTCACCGCCGATGTTCGGGGCGCAGCAGACCGTGGCGGAACGCAAAGCGGCGGCCTTGGTCGCGTCGTCGGTCTGGCCGAGCAGGACGATCCGATCGGCCAGCGCGCCGCCTGCCTGGCGGCGCAGGGCCGCCGCGTCGCCGCGGCCGACGACGAGCAGGCGCAGGTCGCGGGGTTCGGCGAGCGGGCGGAGGGCTTCGATGAGGACGGGCATGCCCTTGCGGGGCTCGTCGTAGCGGCCGACGAAGACCAGAGTGCGGCCATCCGGTGGGTAGAGGGGGGCGGCGTCGGCGAAGAAGCCGACGTCGACGCCGTTGGGAATCTCCACCGCGTCGCCGCCCAGGTGTTCGACCTGCACTCGGCGAGCCACGGCGGACACGGCGATGCGGGCGGTGATCTTCTCCAGGAATGGTTGCAGTACGCCCTGCATCGCGGCCAGCGCGCGGGACCGCGGGGTGGCGGTGTGGAAGGTGGCGACCACGGGGCCGTCGGCGATGGTGAGGGCGAGCATGGAGAGGCTGGGCGCGTTGGGTTCGTGCAGGTGCAGCACGTCGAAGGAGTGCTCGCGCAGCCAGCGGCGGACGCGGGCGTAGGTGACGGGGCCGAAGGCGAGCCTGGCGACCGAGCCGTTGTAGGGGATGCCCAGGGCGCGGCCCGCGGGGGTGACGAAGTCGGGCAGCATGCTGTCGTCCTCGGCGGGGGCCAGCACCTCCACCCGGTGGCCCCGGGCGCGCAGGGCTGCGGCCAGGTCGAGCACGTGGGATTGCACTCCGCCGGGCACATCGAAGGAGTACGGGCAGACCAGGCCGACCCTCACGACACAGCCTCCAGGCTGGCCCGCGGGGCGCGGTCGGCGAGCCAGATGGGCTGGGTCATGTGCCAATCGGCGGGGTGCTCGGCGATCTCGGCGGCGAAGACGTCGGCTAGTCGCTGGGTCGCCTGGCGCACGCCGTCCCGGCCTGGCGGCACGGATAACGGTGGGTGGATGCGCAGGCCCCAGCCGTTCTCGGTGAACCAGCAGCCCACCGGGAGCAGCGCGGCGCCGGTGCTGCGGGCCAGCCGGGCCGGACCCGAGGGCATGGTGGCGACTTCGCCGAACAGCCGCACCTCGACGCCGCCCGCGGTGAGGTCGAGGTCGGCGAGCAGACAGACCGCGCCGCCGTCGCGCAGGCGGCGGGCCAGGGTGCTGGCGGGGGCTCCGTCGCCGGTCAGCGGGAGCACCTCGAAGCCGAGCGCTTCGCGGTAGGCGACGAAGCGGCGGTACAGCGACTCGGGGTTCAGCTTGGCCGCGACGGTGCTGAACGTGCCGATCCGGCGGGCGAGCCAGACACCCGCGGCGTCCCAGTTGCCGCAGTGCGGCAGTGCCAGCACGATGCCGCGGCCCGCGGCTCTGGCGGCGTCGACGTGCTCGGCGCCCTCGGCCACCGCGTCGATGCGGCGGTGCACCTCGGCCAGGTCCATGGCGGGCATGCGGAAGGCCTCGGCCCAGTAGCGGCCGTAGGACCGCATGCCCTCCTCGGCGAGCGCGTCCGCGTCGGCGTCCGGGCACACCCTGGCCAAGTTGCGGCGCAGTTGGTCCGCTCCCCCGCGGCGGGCGGCCGCGGCGGCGCCGGATTCGAACAGGCGGCGGGTCGCGGTGGCGGGCAGCAGCGGAACGGTGCGCCACGCCGCCGCGTAGCCGAGGTCGAGCAGGCGGTCCCGGGTGGTCATCGCCCGGCGTCCCGCGCGCTGGCGTGCACGGCGGCGAAGCGCTGGCCGATGGTGATCACGGCCAGCACGGCCAGCAGCCACAGCGCGATGTGCAGGGCATAGGGCACGCCGAGGCCGTGCAGGAACATGCCGAGCAGCGCGATGATGAACCGCTCGGCGCGCTCCACCAGGCCGCCGTCGGCCTGCAAGCCGGTGGCCTGTGCTCTGGCGCGGACGTAGGAGATGACCTGGGCGGCGACCAGGCAGATCAGCGCCGCGACGGCCAGCGGGCGCTCGTTGTGGGTGAAGCACCACCAGACCAGCGCGCCGAACAGGGCGCCGTCGGCGATGCGGTCGCAGGTGGCGTCGAGCACGGTGCCGAAGGCGCTTCCGCCGTCGCGGGCCCTGGCCACGGCGCCGTCGATCAGGTCGAACATCGCGAACACGGTGATCGACAGTGAGGCGGCGACCAGCTGGTCGGCGGGCACCAGCCACACCGAACACGCCACCGTGCCCGTCGTCCCGACCACGGTGATGGCATCGGCCGTCACCCCGCGGCGCACCAACCAGGCGCCAACGGGCTCAAGAGCGCGAGAGACCGATTCTCGGGCACGCAGGTTCAACATCGTCTTCTCGGGCACCTACCGGCAGCAGTGGCATCACCGTCGAGCCTAACCGTCCGATGCGGACCCGCCGGTAACGACAGCCCACCCAAAAGATGATCTTTCTTTAGGTTCCCTGTCTCAGGAGACCTTGCGCCAGGCTTCGGCAAGGAGGTCGCGGGTCTCGCCAAGGAGTTGGGGGACGACCTTGGTGTGGCCGACCACCGGCATGAAGTTCGCGTCGCCGCCCCAGCGGGGGACGACGTGCTGGTGCAGGTGGGCGGCGATGCCCGCACCTGCCACCGTGCCCTGGTTCATGCCGATGTTGAAGCCGTGCGGGGCGGCGGCGAAGCGGATGGCGCGCATCGCGCGCTGGGTGAACTCGGCGAACTCCACCGTCTCCTCGGGGGTGAGGTCGGTGTAGTCGGGCACGTGGCGGTACGGCAGCACCATCAGGTGGCCGGGGTTGTACGGGTAGAGGTTGAGCACCGCGTAGACCAGCGCGCCGCGGGCCACCAGCAGCCCGTCGGAGTCGTCCAGCGCGGTGACCGCGCAGAACGGGCAGCCCGCGGACTCGGCGCCCTCGGGTTTGCCCTCGCCCTTGATGTAGGCGAGGCGGTGCGGGGTCCACAGCCGCTGCAGCGGGTCCGGAATGCCGACTCCTTCTTGGCCGACGAATTCCGGTCCCGCCGCGAGGTCCGTGTTCAGGCGTGGCTCACCCATGACCCGATCCTAGAGGTGCGCCGTCACCGGGGGTGATGCCTCTCAGCCCGCGGGCAGCGGGCGTGTCCTGCTGAGCAGCACGTGCAGCGCCACCGCGGCCGCCAGGCACACCGCGATGACCACCGCCATCGGGATGGCGGCGGGTGCGTCGATCAGCCCGACCAGCGGCGCGATCAACGCACCGACGAGGAACTGCGCGACGCCCATCAACGCGGCCGCGGTGCCCGCGGTCTCCCGGTGCGCGGCCAGGCCCAGCGCCGAGGTGTTGGGCGCCACGATGCCGACCATGGCCACGGCCAGGAACAGCGGTGGCAGCAGGAACACCAGGCCCAGCCCGGCGGCCGCCGCGCCCAGCAGGGCGAGGCCCGACACCAGGCTGACGCCGAGGCCGATCACCAGCATGCGCTGCACGTCGACCCGGCCGACCAGCCAGCCGTTGAGCTGGCCTGCCAGCATGATGCCGAGCGCGTTGGCGCCGAAGGCCAGGCTGAACGCCTGCGGGCTCATGCCGTACACCTGCTGCAGCACGAACGGGGAGCCCGCGATGTAGGCGAACATCGCGGCGAGCACCAGCGAGCCGGACAGGGTATAGCCGACGAATCGGCGGTCGGAGAGCAGCATCCGGAACGTGCGCAGCGTCTGACCGAGGCTGCCCGCGCGGCGCCGTTCGACGGGCAGGGTCTCCGGCAGGGCCACCGCGACGGCGACGATCAGCAGCACCGCGTAGACGGCGAGCGCGATGAACAGGCCGGGCCAGGTCGTGATCCGCAGCAGTTGGCCGCCGATCATCGGGGCCAGGATCGGCGCCAGCCCGGTGATCAGCATCAGCATCGAGAAGAACTTGGCCGCCGCGACCCCGTTGTAGCGGTCGGCGACCACGGCGCGGGAGATCACCATGCTCGCCGCGCCCGCCAGGCCCTGGGCGAAACGCAGCACGATGAGCATCTCCACCGACGGGGCCAGCGCGCACAGCACCGTGACCAGGACGTAGGCGGCCAGCCCGATCATCAGCGGCTTACGCCTGCCGTAGGCGTCGCTGAGCGGGCCGGAGATGATCTGGCCCAGCGCCATGCCCACGAGGAACGCGGTCAGGGTGAGCTGCACCTGCGCGGCCTGGGTGTGCAGGTCCAGCGCAAGCTGGGGGAACGCGGGCAGGTACAGGTCGATCGACAGCGGGGTGGACGCCACCAGCGCGCCGAGCAGGACCGCCAGTTTCACCCGCGCCTTCCCGGTGATGGCATCGGGCGCGGTTCGCTGCTCTAGTCCTGCCGTCATCTGCTCCCCCAATTCACCAGGTCATCCGACCAGTGGTGAACCGGGGGGCGCAGTGCGGTCTTCCCGCTCAGCGGCAACTGAGCAGCACGTCACACGGGGAACGTCTCCGCGGTGGGTGAGGTGTTGTCGCGGCGGGCGATCCAGGTGGTGATGGCCTCCACCGCCTGCTCGGCGGGGATTCCGTTGAGTTGGGAGCCGTCGCGGAAGCGGAAGGAGACCGCGCCCGCCTCGACGTCCTTGGCGCCCGCCATCAGCAGGAACGGGACCTTCTGCAAGGTGTGGTTGCGGATCTTCTTCTGCATCCGGTCGTCGCCCGCGTCCACTTCGACCCGCACGCCCTTGGTGCGCAGGGACTTGGCGACCGACTGGAGGTGCTCGACGTGCTCGTCGGCGATCGGGATACCGACCACCTGCACCGGCGCCAGCCACGCGGGGAAGGCACCCGCGTAGTGCTCGGTGAGCACGCCGAAGAAGCGCTCGATGGAGCCGAACAACGCGCGGTGGATCTTGACCGGGCGCTGCCGGGAGCCGTCGGGGGCGGTGTAGGTGAGGTCGAACCGGTCGGGCAGGAAGTAGTCGACCTGGATGGTCGACATCTGCCAGGTGCGGCCCAGCGCGTCCTTGGCCTGCACGGAGATCTTCGGCCCGTAGAACGCCGCGCCGCCCGGGTCGGGCACCAGCTTCAGGCCCGAGGCCTCGGCGGCCTCGCGCAGTGCCTCGGTGGCCTGCTCCCAGCTCTCGTCGTCGCCGACGTACTTCTCCTCGTTGCGGGTGGACAGCTCGAGGTAGAAGTCGTCGAGGCCGTAGTCGCGCAGCAGGTCGAGCACGAAGCCCAGCAGCGACTTCAGCTCGTCCTGAAGCTGCTCGCGGGTGCAGTAGATGTGCGCGTCGTCCTGCGTCATGCCACGCACCCTGGTCAGGCCGTGGATCACGCCGGACTTCTCGTACCGGTACACCGAGCCGAACTCGAACAGCCGCAGCGGAAGCTCGCGGTAGGACCGGCCGCGGGAGCGGTAGATCAGGTTGTGGAACGGGCAGTTCATCGGCTTCAGGTAGTAGTCCTGGCCGGGCTTGCGGACCTTGCCGTCCTCGTCCAGTTCCGCGTCAAGGTGCATGGGCGGGTACATGCCGTCGGCGTACCAGTCCAGGTGGCCGGAGGTCTCGAACAGGGCGCTCTTGGTGATGTGCGGGGAGTACACGAACTCATACCCCGCCTCCTCGTGGCGGCGCCGCGAGTAGTCCTCCATCGCCATCCGCACCACCCCGCCCTTGGGGTGGAACACGGCGAGGCCGGAGCCGATCTCGTCGGGGAAGCTGAACAGGTCAAGCTCGTTGCCCAGCCTGCGGTGGTCGCGGCGCTCGGCCTCGGCCAGCAGCTCGAGGTGCTGCTCCAGGGCCTCCGCGGACTCCCAGGCGGTGCCGTAGATGCGCTGGAGCTGCGGGTTGCGCTGGTCGCCGCGCCAGTACGCGGCGGCGGAGCGCATCAGCTTGAACGCGGGGATGTGCTTGGTGGTGGGCACGTGCGGGCCGCGGCACAGATCGCCCCAGACCTGTTCGCCGCTGCGCGGATCGAGGTTGTCGTAGATGGTCAGCTCGCCGCCGCCGACCTCCATCACCTCGGAGGTGTCCACATCGCCCTTGATGTCGACGAGCTCCAGCTTGTACGGCTCGGCGGACAGCTCGGCCTTGGCCTCATCCAACGAGGAGAACAGGCGGCGGGAGAACCGCTGGGAGCCCTTGATGATCTGCTTCATGCGCTTCTCCAGCGCCTGCAGGTCCTCGGGCGTGAACGGGCGCGGCATGTCGAAGTCGTAGTAGAAGCCGTCCTTGATGGGCGGGCCGATGCCCAGCTTGGCCTCGGGGAACTCCTGCTGCACGGCCTGGGCCAGCACGTGGGCGGCGGAGTGGCGGAGCACGCTGCGCCCGTCGTCGGTGTTCGCGGCGACGGCCTCGACCTCGACGTCCTCGGCGGGCGACCAGGACAGGTCGCGCAGGCGGCCCTCGGGGTCGCGGACCACCAGGATCGCGTCGGAGCCCTTGCCGGGCAGCCCGGCCTCCCGCACCGCGGCGCCCGCGGTAGTCCCGGCGGGCACCTTCACGCGCGAGATCAGCTCGGCGGGGGTACTCGAAGCCTGGGACACGGTCTCTCCTTGCGAAGTGGTGGTCACACGATCGGCCCTGGACGGCCGCAACGCGTCGATGCTAGCCGTCCGGCGCGGTGCGCTTCCTCCCGGTTTCCGCCGCGGGGGTCGCCGCTCAGACGGTGACTCGGCCCAGGGGTGCCCAGCCGTCGCGTTCGGCGGGGAGTTCGCGCCAACCGACCGGCCACCGGCGGACGGTGTTGCCGCTCTTGCGGGTGCGGGCGTCGAACAGCTGGACCGGCAGGCAGTCGGCGAGGTTGACGTCGGCGTGGAACCAGGCCTGTTCGAAATCTGCGGACCGCACGAACCGGGCGCCGTCGAAGTGGGCGGGGCCGAGGAAGCGGGCGCCCGCGAAGGTGGTCTCGTCGGCGAAGTCGGCGCCCGCGAACCACGCCGGGCAGCGGAAGGCGGTCTCGGTGAACCAGGCGGGTCCGCGGAAGGCCGCCCAGTCGACGGCGGCGTGCCCGGTGAAGCGGGCGCCGCTGAAGCTGGTCACGCCGCGGAACTCGGCCTTGGTGAACACCGCGTCGCGCACCGTGCAGCCCGCCAGGTCGAAGTCCATCAGGATGGCCCCGGCCAGGTCGACGTCGATCTCCGGGCCGTCCGGGTCACAGCGGAGCTGACCTGCCAGCACCTGCTGGGCCGCGAGGCGCACCTGCGGCTGGTCCGGCAGCGCGGTGCGCAGGTAGGAGCAGACGATGTTGACCACCGTCTGCCGCAGCCCCGGGTTGTCCGCGGCCAGCCGCTCCAACGCGTAAGGCGCGGCCAGCCGGGGTGCGGAGCCCTCGACGCCGAGTTGGCCCGCGATGGTCGCGCACAGCTGCGCGCCGCGCTGGCGCCGGGCGATGTCTTCCTCCGCGTCGAGTCTGGCCTGCACCACGCGGAGTCGGTGCGCCGCCAGCAGAATCGCGCAGAGCCCTGCCAGGTCGGCGACCAGGCTCGCGGAGATCCCGACCGAGTCGGCCTCGTCATGTGGGGCGACGAGCAGCTGCGTCGTCAACCAGACCAAGGGGATGAGCAGGAGCGAGCCCGCGGCGAGCAGCATCCATCGGATGGGAAGTGCCGTGCGGGCCGGGCGGAGCTGATTCCACACTGAACCAATCACAGAAACGCCTCCCGATCTTGCCCCACGGGGATACGTCCTAGAACGGTTCAGGGTTCACGTCACGGCGCGATCACAAATCGATAACGCGGGCACGCCGCAATCAAGCGTCTCGTTTGCGCCGCAACCATCTTTCGTCGATTCCGCTGGCAGGAGCCGCGCCGAGGTCGGCGGGTGAATATCCATTCGGATAGCCCGGATAGGTACGATTTCCCGGATCGGCCGTCAGCCGGGAGACGCGGCGCGGCGGCATCAGGCGCACGACCCGCGCTCGTGCCAGCAGACCCGCCCGGGCGGCGGGGCCGATCCACGAGGGCACCGCGGGGAAACCGAACGCGGTTCGCATCCGCTCGTCGAGCATGCCCACCGCGGCCTTGGCCACGCCTGGCCGCAGCGGCTTGGGGTACCAGGAGCAGAACAGGTCCAGCGTGTAGCGGCCGATCTCGGCATTCGTTGCGCTGTAATGGAAATTGCGCTGTTCGTAGTCTCGTTTGAATGCCGCGAACCTGTCATAGTCGGCAGGCAGGTCGGTGATGCCCATGCGGGTGCCGACCGCGCGGTAGAAGTAAAACGCGGCGAGCTTCTCCTGCTCGGACAGCGGACGCCAGCCGTAGCGGTCGATCCAGTCGATCGGGTCGTAGATGAACGTGCTCAACACGTACACCATGTCGTCGTTGGAGATGTCGAACTGGTTGTGCATGCGGTTGACCATCCGCAGTGATTCGCGGCCGCGTTCGGAGTCGTAGCCGTGTTCGGCCAGTTCGGCCATGAGCAGCACGGTGTCGTCGTAGCGTTTCTGAGGGCGTTTCGCGAATTCCCCGGTGGCCGACAGCAGCGCCGAAATGGACGGCACACAATAGGTCCGGAACAACGCGAACTCCAGCGCCCTGGTGTAATCCCAGGGGAATTCATAACCCGCGGAAATGCGGTAGATGCGGTGGTGGTCGCGTTCCGGGTCGAGGCGGCGGATCTCCGCCAGCCGGTCGTAGCGTCCCATTATCCGTGCCTCATGACTGGATCACCGCGCCCTTGGCCACCAGGTCCTCCGCGCCCTCGATGCTCCAGTCTGACAGGACTTCGGTGCTGTGCGAACCCGGTGTCGCGGGCGGGGTGCGCAGGCTGCCCGGTGTGGCGGAGAACCGCGGGGCAGGCGCGGGCTGCACGACTCCCCCGTGTTCCACGAAGGTCTGCCGGGCGGCGTTGTGCGGGTGCCGGGGCGCCTCGGCCAGCGACAGCACCGGCGAGACACAGGCGTCGGTGCCCTCGAAGATCTTGGTCCACTCCTCGCGGGTGCGCTCGGCGAACGCGGCGGCGATCCGCTCGCGCAGCGCGGGCCACTCCGGGATGTCGTACTGGAACGGCAGTTCACCCTCGATGCCCAGCAACCGGATGAACTCGGCGTAGAACTGCGGCTCGATCGGGCCGACCGCCATGTGGCCGTCGTCGGCGGTGCGGTAGACGTCGTAGAACGGCGAGCCGCTGTCCAGCAGGTTCTCGCCGCGCCGGTCCTGCCAGATCCCCGCGGCGAACAGGCCGTAGATCATGGTCGCCAGGTGCGCGGTGCCGTCGGTGATCGCGGCGTCCACGACCTGGCCGGTGCCGTCCTGCCGGGCGCGCAGCAGTGCGGCGAGCACGCCGACCACCAGGTACATCGAGCCGCCCGCGTAGTCACCGAGCAGGTTCAGCGGGATCTGCGGCGGACCGCCCGCGCGGCCGATGGCGTGCAGGGCGCCGGTCAGCGCGATGTAGCCGATGTCGTGTCCCGCGGAGTGCGACAGCGGGCCCTGCTGGCCCCAGCCGGTCATCCGGCCGTAGACCAGCTTGGGGTTGCGGGCCAGGCACTGCTCGGGACCGACGCCGAGGCGCTCGGTGACGCCGGGGCGGTATCCCTCCAGCAGGATGTCGGCGCGCTCGACCAGCCGCAGCAGGGTCTCGGGCCCGTCGGCGTTCTTCAGGTCCACCACGATGGAGCGCTTGTTGCGGTTGGTGAGGTCGCCCGCGGGGTCCATGGCGATGGGCCCGGCGCCACCCACCCGGTCGACTCGGACCACGTCGGCACCGAGGTCGGCCAGCAGCATCGCGGCGAACGGGGCCGGTCCGATGCCTGCCAGTTCGACAACCCGCACCCCGGCCAGGGGCCCACCGACGCTGTCTGCCATTCCCGCACCTCGTTCCAACGGCGTCAATTTTGATGTGACAGTAGCAGTGTCATATGGACTGCGGTAGCCCGTCGCAAGTCCACTTCTGGCGGATATACACCGTTTAGTGAACGTCGTACGCTAGCGATATGACCGATCTGCCCCCTTTGGTGTCCGGCGGAAAACCTCTGATCGGCCACGCGGCGGAATTCCTTCGTCGCCCGATGGAAGTATTGGAGCGGGGCAGGCGGGAATGCGGTGAGATCTACCGCCTGAACATGGCAGGGCAACGCGCGATGGTGTTGCTGGGCAGCGAGCACACGCGCTTCTTCTTCAGCGAGACGGACAAGCGGCTGTCCATTCGCGCCGCCTACCCGTTCTTCATCAAGATGTTCGACCCCGACTTCTACTTCTTCGCCGACACCGATGAGTACAAGCGCCAGCGGGCGGTGGTGTTGCCGCGCTTCCAGGGCCGGGTGCTCGACTCATACGTGGAGGACATGGCCAGGGAGGTCGCCGACCTGGAGCGCACCATGGGCGGCCGGGGCGAGTTCGACCTGGTCAAGACGCTGGGTCCGCTGGTGATGCGCATCGCGGCCAGGGCATTCCTCGGCGAGCGGTTCGCCGCCGGACTGGGCAACGGTTTCTTCGAACGCTTCCGCCGTTTCTCCGCGGGCATGGAAATGGTGCTCCCGCAATGGCTTCCGCTACCGCACCTGCTGCGTTCCCGGGCGGCCAAACGGGAACTGCACACGATTCTGGGCGCGGTGATCGCCGACCGTCGGCGGGAGCCGGTGGAACCCGCCGACTTTCTGCAGACGCTGATCGGCGCGCACTATGACGACGGCGAGCCGATTCCCGATAACGTGCTGATCAACATGATTCTGCTGTTCACCTGGGCGGGTCATGAGACGACCACCGGCCATGTCAGCTGGGCGATGATCGACCTGCTGCACAACCCCGCGGAACTGAACCGCGCGGTGGCCGAGGCGCAGTCGGTGCTCGGCGGTGTCGACCAGGTGCGGATGGAACACGTCAAGCGGCTCAACCACCTCGACCGCTGCCTGCACGAGTCGGAACGGCTGCATCCGGTGGCCTACATGATGGTCCGCGAGGCCGCGGCGGACTTCGACTACGCCGGGTACCGAATCGGCAAGGGCGACCGGGTGTTCATCTCCCCCGCGCTCACCCACCGCCTGCCGGACCTGTACCCGGACCCCGAGCGCTTCCATCCCGATCGCTATGTCGCGCAACCGAAGTCGAAGGCGCTGCTGGCGGGCTTCGGCGGCGGTGTGCACCGCTGCCTCGGCGTGCATTTCGCCTACCTGGAGATGAATGTCATCCTGGGCATGCTGTTGCGGGACTACGACTTCGAACTGGTGGACAAGGACCCCGGCCCGGTCCCCGGCACCAAGACCAAGTGGCCCGCCAGCCCCTGCCGGGTCCGCTACACCCGCAAGCAGCCGGTCAGCGGCGCCTCCGCGGCATGAGCCGACGCCTGCTTGCGGGCGCACACAAATGCCTGGTGGAGGCGGTGATCCAGGTTGTGTCCTGAACGGGTGATCAGGGTAGATCACGGAAAAGTCAAGATTGTGTATTGATCAAGGTTGGTAGATCATCTTCTGGTAGCACACAGCGCATGACGTTTGCAGACCGGATGTTCACCACCGACCTTGCGGAGACGGCTTGACAGTCTTCACTGCCATTGAGCTCGGCTGGCCGCTAGTGATCCTTGTGGTCAGCACGACGCTCGGCATCACCTTGCACCGCTGGTTTCACTCGCACCGGGAGAACCGCGAGATCCGCCAGGAGTTCGCCAGATACATGTACCGCCTGGGGTGCAACGTCCGGCTTTCCGGAACCGGAGGAGCACACCGGCTGTGACGACTTCGACCGCGCCCGCCCTCGTCTTCGACCCATTATTACCGGTTCGCGTTCCGCTCCATTCCCCGGGGGTGCCTGCGATTGCGTTGGCACCTCTTGTCTTTCGGTCGCAACGGCGCAGGGGCGCCGACCGTGGTCGACGCCCCTGCGTAGTGCCGTGGTGATCAGCCGAGGCCGGCGAAGAACGCGCAGTTGTGCTCGGCGCCTAAATCGATCGGGCGGATGCCGTCCTGACCGGTGTCCAGACGCAGTGTCTGGAGGGTCTTGCCCTGGCGTGGCCAGTGCGGGCGGTCGTCACCGTTGGGGTTGCCGGTGGCGGCGAACCTCGTCCAGTAGCCGATCATCTGCCGGGACAGGCGCTGCTGCTCAGGTGAGAGCTTGAGGTCCATGCCCTCGATGTCGAAGAGGCTCAGCAGCTCCGAACCGTGGTAGGCGCCCAGCGGCATGTCCGGCGGCGCCGGGAACAGCGGGGGAACCTTGCGGTCGGCGAACTCGTAGCTGAACGCGGGTACCCGCTTGGCGAGGTAGCCGTCCTGCTTGAGCTGGCTGCACGACCAGATCAGGTCGGTGGTCACCGCCGACCAGGCCAACGCGGGCGAGCCGTGGGCGCTGCTCGGGTACTTCGCGGCGACCTTGGCGGCGTCGTCCTTGAAGGCCTTCTTGAGGAAGTCCTGGTAGATCTCCTCGGTGAACGGCTTCGGGTACGTCATCGCGACGAACAGGCGCTGCTCGTCGCGGGTGGTGCCGGACATCACCGGCATCTTGTGGGTGCGGCCCTGCTCGTAGACCTTCACCGGGTTCTCGGGCAGCACCTCGGAGCCGTAGGCGGGTCCGAACTGCACCTGCTGGGACAGCTTGAGCAGCGCCGCCGGGGTCAGCCCGCGCAGGCAGGCCAACTGGTCCGGCTTGTCCGCGCACCCGGTGACCTTGGCGGCCTGCTCGCCGGACTCCTCGGCCACCGAACGAGGCGGGAACAGCGTGCCCGCGGGTGCGCCAGGGACGAACGTGTCATCGAGCCATTCGAACGTGCAAGGCCCGCTTTGGATGATGGCGCGCTGGAACAGACCCGCCGCGGACGGCGAGGTGAGCTGGGCGCAGGTGCTCATCCCGCCCGCGGACTCGCCGAACAGCGTGACCCGGCGCGGGTCGCCGCCGAAGGCGCTCGCGTTGCGCTGCACCCAACGCAGCGCCTCCTGCTGGTCGGCGAGGCCGAACGCGGCTCCGCCGCGCAGGCCGTCCTTGGCGAAGAAGCCGAAGATGCCCAGGCGGTAGTTGATGGTGACGACGATGACATCGCCCTCCTCGGCCAACCGCTTGGCCCCGTACATGCTGCCCGAGCCCGTGGTGAAGCCGCCGCCGTGTGCCCACACCATGACCGGCTTGGGCCTGCCGCGCTCGGCCGAGCGCGGCGTGGTCACGTTGAGGTACAGGCAGTCCTCGGCCTCGCTGGGCACCCCGCCGTTGAACGGGCTGGCCTCCTGAGCGCAGATCGGTCCCGGCTTGGTGGCATCGCGGACCTGCGACCAGGGCTGCGGCCGCTTCGGGTTCTGCCAGCGCAGTTCGCCCACCGGCGGTGCGGCGAACGGGATGCCCTGGAAGCTGCGGTGCTTCTCGGTCACGGTGCCGCGCACCGGACCCAGGTCGGTGCGCACCACGGCGGGGTCGCCGTGGCCCGCCTGCTCGGCGGACGCCGGCACCGCGACCGTTACGGCGGCGGTGGCCAGCGCCAGCGCCCCGAGTAGCGGGCGCCAGGCTTTTCGTACTGTCATGTGCTTGTCCTCCCCTGTGTTCGTACTGCCCGGTGAGCAGGTTGAACAACTCCATTTCCGACTTGGCGCCGCAATGGCATCGCCCCGGCGCTCTGCATTGGTGTTCCCCCAAGTGGTCTACACGTCAGTTCTGGTTGTCCACTGTGGACATCAACCGGGCGTCGGCAGCTGGTGGTGCCCCGACGCCGGGGTCACTGGTACTCCAGCCGGTACAGCCGGGGCCACAGCTGCGACCACGGCAGGCGCGGGTTCTCGCAGCGGAAGATCGGCGTGTGGGTGTTGAGGATTTGCACGCTCGTGGGGTTGTGGACGGTGGTCAGCTGCACGCAGCTGCCGAAGTCGTCGCGCAACCGGTCCGCGGTCCCGCCGACGTAGAGCACGGTGCGGGCGCTGTCCGGCGGGGTGGCCAGGGCGTGGTAGCCGCGGTGCGGGCTGTAGACCGGCGGCAGGCCGGTACCCAGCACCTCCAGCGCGCCCGCGACGAAGTAGCTGTCGCCGATGATGACCGCCGTGCGCTGCTCCTCGGCGGGCAGCGCACGGTATTGCGCGCCAACACCTTCGGCCAGCTCCGGCCAGCCGGTGGAGAACCTGCCGAAGAAGTCGCTCGGCGGGATGTCCTCCTTGGGCAGCACCGGAAGCTGGGTGACCGCGAGCGCCGCGGACACCACGAACACCGGCCAGGTGGGAATCCACCGCCACCAGATCCGCGGCCTGCGGTGCTCGATCTCCACCGCGGCCGCCGCCCACAGCAGCGAGAGCATGCCCGCCGCGTAGTAGAACCGGCCGCTGCTGAGCATGAACACCACGACCAGGATCAACATGGCCCAGCCGAGGAACCGGTAGGGCGCCAGGTCCGGTGAGCGCAGCAGCCGCACCCAGCCGTACACGGTGAGCACCGCGCCGACCAGCAGGCCCGAGGTGATCACGAACAACGGCACGAACAGCAGCCACGGCGGCGGCCCCATCAGCGCCTGCTCCTCGCCGATGATCTTGGCCATGGTCAGCTGCGGCCAACCGTGGCGGTACTGCCACCACAGGCCGGGCGCGGCGGAGACCAGCGCGATGGCCGCGCCCGCCCACAGCATCGGTCGGCGCAACAGTTCACGCGGCCCGCTGACCAGCACCGCCACGCCTATCGCCAGCCAGAGCGCGACGATCAGCCACTTGTTCTGCACGCCCACCGCCGTGACGACACCAGCCCACAGCAGCAGTCGGTCGTTGCGGGTGCGCACCCAGCGGACCAGCAGGAAGGTGATCGCCGTCCAGCAGAAGATGTCCACGATGACCGTGTGCAGGATGTGGCCGAAGACCAGCGTTCCGGGCGAAACCGCCGCGGTCGCCGCCGCCAGCACCTGCGCCTTGCGGCCGCCGCCCAGTTCTCTGGCGATGGCGGCGGTGAGCAGGATCAACCCGAACACCAGCAGCGCCGCGGGTACCCGCAGGGCCGCGACCGACTGCGGGAACATCGCGTCCATCGCCGCGGCGATCAGCGGCACCAATGGCGGCTGGTCGGCATACCCCCAGTCAAGATGCCGTCCAGCCGCCACGAAGTACAGCTCGTCCCCGAAGTAGCCGTACCTCCCGCTCAATGCCAGCAGCAACAGCGTGGCGGCCGATGCGATCATCAGCACCGGCCGCCACGCAGGCGGCGCCGAAGCGCCCCGCTCCCCCGAACGGTCCCGCGTATCGTCAGCAATTTCGGCCAGCATCGCCATTTCCCCCCAGGTCGATCGCCGTGCGGGTCCTATTCGATCGCGATGGGACGCTTGTGCACGAGGGCACAAGGTCGAGAGGCGGTAGGACCAAAGTCCTGACCCCGCACCCCGGCATGCGACTTTCGTATGTTTCTGCTCCTCCGGAGGTTCCACGCCACGCCGGGCCCTGTCCGCTCCTGGCATAACGTGTCCCTGTGCAGCGACCTTTGTGGCGGTCGAGGCGCGAGGCGATGTTCGACGTGACGCTGGTGATCGCGATCGAAGTGCTGCTGATCGCGGCGATCCTCGGCTACGCGCTGACCCTGCCCGACTCGGACTTCAACACGGTGGGCCTGACCCTGGAGCTGGTCCTCGGCCCGATCCTCAACGCCGTGCTGCTGGTGCGCCGCCGGTTCCCGCTGACGGTGCTGTCGGTGATGGTGCTCATCGCGCTCGGCCTGCTGGGCACCACCCTGGCCTATCCGGGGCTGCTGCCGACCACGAACATCGAGGCCAATTCCTGGGCACCGATCGGCACCGCGATCGCCGTCTACAGCGCCACCGTCTACACCGAGGGACGGTGCCGCCGCCTGTCGGCCTTGGCGCTGATCACCACCCTGACGTTGATCATCATGCGGCCGTGGGAACCGCACTACACGGTGGTGGTCGGCGCGCTGCTGTTCGGCGCGGCGCCGGTGCCGCTGGGTCTGTTCGTACGGGCCCGCGGCAGGCTCATCGAGGCCCTCACCGAACGGGCCGATCGGGCCGAACGCGAACAATGTCTGCGCATCGAGCAGGCCAGGGCGCAGGAGCGGATTCGGCTGGCGGGCGAGATGCACGACGTGGTCTCGCACAAGGTCAGTCTGATGGTGTTGCAGGCCGGTGCGCTGTGGACCACCACCGCCGATGCCGAGGTTCGGCGCATCGCCGAGGAACTGCGGGCCACCGGCTGTCAGGCGTTGGAGGAGCTGCGGGACCTGGTCGGCGTGCTGCGGACGGTGCCGCAGGAGCCGGTCGGGCCGCAGGAGCCCGAACCGCTCGGCGCGGAGCTGGCCGAGCTGATCGCCGACGCGAAGTCCATCGGCACGCCGGTGGAGTACGTGGAGCAGGGCGGTGCCACGCTGCTGGCCCCCGCGGTCGCCAGGACGGCCTACCGGGTGGTGCAGGAGGCGCTGACCAACGTGCGCAAACACGCACCCGGGGCCCCGGCGGAGGTGCTGGTGTGCCGCCGTGGGGAGCGGATCGAGGTGACCGTGCGCAACGCGGCCGCCGCCCAGCCGATGCGGGCCGATCTGACGGCTACCGGTTCCGGCAGCGGGCTGCTGGGACTGCGGCAGCGGGTCGAACTGGTCGGCGGCACGTTCGCCGCACGGCCGCGGCAGGACGGATTCGAGGTGACGGCCATGCTGCCGGTGCAGGTGGAGATATGAGGCGCCCCCAGTGGATGGCCGATCCGAAGACGCGTTTCGACGTCTTCCTGGTGTTGGGCGTGGTGGCCTGCGACTGGGTGCTCACCACGGTGCTGTGGTCGGTGGACGAGGCGCGCTGGCCGTGGGAGTGGCGCAACTTCCTGTTCCACCACCTGCTGTTCTGGGCCCTGCTGCTGCGCAGGCGACACCCGCTGACGCTAGGCACGATCATGCTGTTCGCGCTCGGTGTGCAGACCTGGGTGGAGCTGGTCGAACCCGGGGTGCTGGTGTTTCCCGCCGACGCGAACACCACCTGGCTGACGCTGTCCGCGCCGTTCGCGACCTATGCCCTCGGTGCGTATGCGGGCAACAAGCCGCTGGCCTGGACCCAGGTGGGGCTGATGACCGCGGTGACGGCGCGGCCGTGGGACACCTCGGTCGACATCACGATGGGTGCGCTGCTGCTCATCGCGACCCCCGCGCTGGTCGGCCTGTACGTGGGTTCGCGGCGGCGGCTGATCGAGGCGCTGGCCGACCGCGCCGAGCGGGCCGAACGCGAGCAGCACCTGCTGGCCGAGCAGGCCAGGGCCGAGGAGCGGGCGCGGCTGGCGTTCGAGATGCATGACGTGGTGACCCACCAGGTGAGTCTGATGGTGCTGCAGGCGGGCGCGCTGGCCGTGACCGCCGCCGACGAGCCGACCAAGCGGGCCGCCGAGGATTTGCGGGTCGCCGGGTGCCGGGCGCTGGACGAGCTGCGTGACCTGGTCGGCGTGCTGCGCTCGGAGCCGGGCGATGAGCACCTGCCCACCGAGCAGGCGCCGTCGGTGCCCGAACTCGCCGACCTGGTCGCCGAGTCGGAGGCAGGCGGGATGCGCGTCGAACTGGTGGAGAGGGGTGTGCCGACGGCGGTGTCGCCGACGGTGGGCCGGACCGCCTACCGGGTGGTGCAGGAGTCGCTGACCAACGTGCGCAAACACGCGCCAGGCGCGCAGGCCAGGGTGCGGGTGCAATACGGCGGCGACCAGGTGCGACTGGTGATCGACAACGAGGCGGCCTGCTCCCCCGCCGACGCGCAGCTACAGGCGAGCGGTTCCGGTACCGGCCTGCTGGGACTGCGGCAGCGGGTCGAGTTGGTGGGCGGCACGCTGCGAGCCGGACCGCGGCCCGGCGGCGGGTTCAGCGTCGATGCGATACTTCCGGTCTACGTTCCGACGGCGGAGGCACGGCATGGGGGACGCTGATCCAGCGGTGATCCGGGTGCTCGTCGTCGACGACGAGCCCATGGTCTGCGCGCACCTGCGCACGATCCTCGGCGCGGCGCCGGACATCGACGTGGTCGACCAGGCCCACGACGGGGCCGCCGCGGTGGAGGCGGTGATCCGGCACCGGCCGCGGGTGGTGCTGATGGACCTGCGAATGCCCGACGTCGACGGCCTGACCGCGATCGAGCGGATCAACAAGCTGCCCGACCCGCCCGCGGTGGTCGCGCTGACCACCTTCGACGCCGACCAGTTCGTGATGCGCGCGCTGCGTGCGGGCGCGGCGGGCTTTTTGGTGAAGTCGACGCCGCCGGAGGACCTGATCGGCCTGGTCAGGGTGGCGGCGGACGGTCACACGGTGCTCTCGCCCGCAGCGGCGCAGCGGCTGGTGGCGGCGGGTTCGGACGAGCAGTCGGCGCGGGAGAAGGCGCGGGCGCTGGTCGCGGAGTTGACCGAGCGCGAGGCGGAGGTGCTGGCCTGTCTCGGCGAGGGCCTGTCCAACGCCCAGATCGCGGGCCGCCTGCACCTGTCGGAGGCGACTGTGAAGGGCTACGTGTCCCGGATGCTGGTCAAACTGGACTGCGCCAACCGCACCCAAGCAGGCCTGCTCGCCTACGACGCGGGCTTGGTGACCCGCTGAGGAGTGGCGCTAGATAAGGGTGATTCTCAAGTCGACCACAGACAGCTGCCGCTCCGAGTGGCGAATTGTGTAATAAACCCGGTAACCAGGGCCGCGAGCCTCGTGCCGTCGGTGGGCGCCGCACTCGACGTTCGCGGCGAACGCCGCCCGACGATCGATGTCCGCTTTGATCTCGGCACGAATATCGGGCGGAGCGTCGTCCAGCGTCTTCTGCACGATCGGAATGAAGATGACTCTGTAGCTACTCAACCCACACCAGCTCTCGGCCATCCCCATCGAAGACCCGGCGCTCGGCCGGGCGGCGCGCAGCCGCAGCCTCTTCAGGAGTTATGGGCGGCATCGGCTGTGCACCCTCATAGATCCGGTCATCCCCGGCCGCCAGCAGCGCGAGGCGCTCCTGGACACCCTCTGAGTGCAGGTCCAAGGCGAAGAACAACCATGACTCCACGACGAACGTCAGGTCGCGCAACTCGGTGTTCTCCATCGCCTCGGTGAACACGGGCGACAGTTCCGCAGGCAGCAAGCGCCGGATGTCCGCGAGTGTCCACCCCGATTTCTTGCCGTCCAGACCCGGCGGCGTGGGTGGCAGGTCGTAGTCCTTCGCCCACTCGCTCAGGCCATAGGTGGCCGGGAACTTCAGCGGCGGACGGTCCAAGTAGATGTACGGCACGGCCCCCAAGATGGCAGGGAACCGACCGGTAACCAAGCGCAGTCACCCTGCCGGGCAGGTGATTGCGGCCTGCCCGGCGCGGTGGCGGTCAGTACTCGTCGCCGCCGGTGAACATCTCCTCGATGTGATCGGCGGTGCCCGCGAGCATCTCCAGCGGGTCCTCGAACTCGTGCAGGTCCAGGTCGGACAGCGGTAGTGAGTGGCGGAGCACCACGAAGTCGCCCATGATCGCGGCGCCGCAGGCCACCGTGCTCTCGCCGACCTCGGTGAGCAGTGCCTTGAGGTCCACCTCGGCGACCTGCCCGCAGGGAGAGGCGATCTGCACCCAGTCATGCTGGCGGTCCAGCACCTCGTGCGACAGCACGATCACCTGGCTGCGCTCATCGTCGAACTCGTAGAGGATGCGGAGCTGATCGACCTGCTCGTCGACCACCTCGTACTCCTGCTTGACATACTTGATGAGATCTTTCCAGCTGGCCATGCGCGCCCTTTCAGCCAGTGATCGACAGCGCCCGAGCATAGCGGGCGACCCGCTGCGCCGGTTGGCCCAATCCGGTTGCGCGGAACGGGGATCACACGGAGGACAGGGCCTTCTCGATCGGGAGGTCGCCCGCGACCACCTCGAACTGCTTGCGGATGGTGGCCGGTTCGTCCAGGCAAGCCAGCAGGATCGCGGCGACGTCGGCTCGGCTGATCTCGTCGTAGGCGCTCTCCGGTCCGACCGCGACCCGGCCGGTGGGCGGGCCGTCGGACAGCCTGCCGGGCCGCACGATCGTCCAGTCGAGGTCGCGGCCGCGCAGATCGGCGTCGGCCTCGGCCTTGGCGCGCAGGTAGACCTGGAACACGTCCTCGGAGTGCGGGTCCGCTGCGTCCACCCGGAAGGCGGACACCATCAGGTAGCGCCGGACTCCACTGTGGACGGCGGCCTCGGCGAGCAGCGCGGCGGCGTCGCGATCCACGGTGAGTTTGCGGGCGGCGCCGCTGCCCGGTCCGGCGCCCGCCGCGAACACCACGGCGTCCGCCCCGGCCGTCACCGCGGCAAGCTGGTCCACGGTCGCCTGCTCCAGGTCGAGCAGTACCGGGTCGGCGCCCGCCGCGATCAGGTCGTCGCGGTGCTCGGCCCGTCGGATGATGCCGACCGGGGTGTCACCCCGTTCGGACAGCAGCTTTTCCAGCAGCAACGCGATCTGACCATGGCCACCGGCGATGACGACCCGCATGCGTCCTCCTACACGATGTGTGGTTTTCCCTTACCCACGGTTACCACAGTGCGGAGGAATCGAACGGGCATTTCGAGGGGTTCAGAGGTCGAGTCCCAGATCGAGTACCGGTGCGGAGTGGGTGAGGGCCCCGACGGCGAGGTAGTGCACGCCGGTCTCGGCGTAGGCGCGGGCCACGTCCAGGGTGAGGCCGCCGGAGGCCTCCAGCCTGGTCGCGGTGCCCTCGACGCGGCGGACCGCCTCGGCGCAGTCAGCCACGCTGAAGTTGTCCAGCAGCACCAGGTCGGGGCGCAGGGGCAGGAGTTCGTCCAGTTGGTCGAGACTGTCCACCTCGACCTCGCAGAACTTCTCCGGCGCGTGGGCGCGGGCCGCCAGCAGCGCGGCGCCGACCGAGCCCGCGGCGCGGACGTGGTTGTCCTTGATGAGCACCGCGTCCCCCAAGCCGAGGCGGTGGTTGATGCCGCCGCCGCAGCGCACCGCGTACTTCTCCAACTGCCGAAGTCCGGGCAGGGTTTTGCGGGTGTCGCGGATGCCGCAGCCGGTGCCCGCCACCGCGTCCACCCAGGCGGCGGTGGCGGTGGCGATGCCGGAAAGGTGCCCAACGAAGTTCAGCGCGGTGCGTTCGGCGGTGAGCAGCCCCCTGGTGGGCGCCTCGATGCGCAGCGCGACCGAACCGGGGGCGAGCCGGTCCCCGTCGGCGAGCCGTTCGGTGACGGTGTGGTCGTCGAGCACCCGGTCGAAGACGGCTAGCGCCACGGGCAGACCGGCCAGCGTGCCCGGTGTGCGGGCACGCAGTTCGGCGGTGGTGCGTGCAGAGGCGGGCACGGTGGCCTCGGTGGTGGCGTCCGGCCCGTACCGCAGGTCCTCGTCCAAGGCGAGGTCGATCAGCCGAGACAGCTCCGGTACGTCGAGTCCGGCGTCGATGAGCTCGGTGAACACCGGCTGCGAGAACTCGATCACCGCAGTCCTCCCCACGCGCAGACCAGCTCCGACACCTCGGGGCGGCCGTTGGCGCCGAGCCGCAGCGAGATGCTGCGCCGCCAGCGCAGGTCGTCGGTCCGCGGGTGGTCGGTGCGGACATGCGCGCCGCGGCTTTCGGTGCGTGCCTCGGCCGCGGTCAGCACGGCGCGGGCCGCCAGTGTCAACGCGGCGTCCTCCACCGCCTCGGTGGTCTTGAGCGGCCGGTCGGCTGTGCATTCGGCGAGGATGGCCGCCGCGGCGGCCAGGCCGTCGGCGCTGCGTCCGACGCCCGCGTGCCTGCTCATGGCGAGTTGCAGGCTGTCGCGGTCGGCGGCGGGCGCCACCGCCTCTCCCGTCCACACGGGCGCACCGACGGAACCCGCGTCGGAGCGGGCCATGGCGATCGTCGCCGCGGCGCGGCTGCCTACCACCAGGCCTTCCAGCAGGCTGTTGGACGCCAGCCGGTTGGCGCCGTGCAGACCGGTGCGGGCGACCTCGCCCGCGGCGTACAGGCCGGGAACCTCGGTGCGTCCGTACACAGTGGACACGACGCCGCCGCAGGAGTAGTGCGCGGCCGGGGCCACCGGGATCGGGTCGCGGGCCGGGTCGATGCCGACCACGGCGCAGGCCGCGTGCACGGTGGGGAACCTGCGCCGGAAGTCGGCCAGCCCGGTCGCGTCGAGGTAGACGTGGTCGCCGCCGAGTTCGGCCATCCGGCGGGTGATCGCGGCGGCCACCACATCACGCGGCGCCAGGTCCGCCAGAGGGTGGATGCCGGTCATCACGCGGCGGCCCGTCGAGTCGACCAGCACCGCGCCCTCGCCGCGGACCGCTTCGGTGACCAGCGGGCGCCTGCCCCTGGTGCCCGCGACGTAGAGCACCGTGGGGTGGAACTGGATGAACTCCAGGTCGGCCACCTCGGCGCCCGCGCGCATCGCGAACGCCAGCCCGTCGGCGGTGGCGACCGCCGGGTTGGTGGTGGCCGCGTACAGCTGGCCGAGTCCGCCGCTGGCCAGCAGCACGGCGGGTGCGGTGAAGGCTCCCGCTACGCCGTCGGGGTCCAGCACGGACAGCCCCGCGAGGCGGCCGTCGGCCGACCACAGCGGGCTTACCGCGGTGTGGTTCTCCAGCAGCGGGATCCGCGCGTCGCGGCGCGCGGTGAGCAGCGCGCGTTCGATCTCGGCGCCGGTCGCGTCGCCGCCTGCGTGCACCACTCGGAACGCCGAGTGGCCGCCCTCGCGGGTGCGGGCCAGCCGCCCGTCGCGCCCGGGGTCGAACACGGCGCCGTTGCGACGCAGCCACTCCACCGCGCGGGGGCCGTCGGCGATGATCTCGCGGACCGCGGCCTCCTCGCAGAGTCCGGCACCGGCGATCAGGGTGTCTTCGGCGTGCCGCGACACCGTGTCGCCCGCGTCGTGTTCGGTGGGCAGCACGACCGCGACGCCGCCCTGGGCCCACCGCGTGTTGCCTTCGGCGGCATCGGCCTTGGTGACCACCACGACGTCCAGCCCGTAGGAGCGGGCGTGCAGGGCCGCGGTCAGCCCCGCCACGCCCGATCCGACCACGACCAGGTCGGCTTTGGCTTCCCAAGCGGGTCTCATTCGTCGCCGCCAGGCTGGCCGATCTCGATCATGCGCTGCACCGAGGCACGGGCCCGGCGGGCGGTCTCGGCGTCCACGTGGACCTCATCCTTGCCGTGGCGCAGCGCCCGCAGCAGGGCCGCGGGGGTGATCATCTTCATGTACCGGCAGGACGCCCGGTCGTTGACCGCGCGGAAGTCGACGCCCGGCGCCGCGGCGCGAAGCTGGTGCAGCATGCCGATCTCGGTGGCCACCAGCACGGTGCCCGCCGTGGTCTGGCGGGCGGCGTCCACCATGCCGCCGGTGGAGAGGATCTTGACCCGCTCCGCGGGCACCGCACCCGTGCCCGCGAGGTAGAGCGCCGAGGTGGCGCAGCCGCACTCGGGGTGGATGAACAGGTCGGCGTCGGGGTTCGCGGCGGCGCGCTCGGCCAGTTCGGGGCCGTTGATGCCCGCGTGCACGTGGCACTCGCCCGCCCAGATGTGCAGGTTCTCCCGGCCGGTCACCCGCTTGACGTGGGCGCCGAGGAACTGGTCAGGGCAGAACAGGACCTCGCGGTCGGCGGGGATGGAGGCCACCACATCCACGGCGTTGGAGGAGGTGCAGCAGATGTCGGTCTCGGCCTTCACCTCGGCCGTGGTGTTCACGTACGACACGACCACGGCGCCAGGGTGCTGGGCCTTCCACTCGCGAAGCTGCTCGGCGTTGATGGAGTCGGCCAGCGAGCAGCCCGCCCGCGCGTCCGGGATCAGCACCCGCTTGTCGGGGCTCAAGATCTTCGCGGTCTCGGCCATGAAGTGCACGCCGCAGAAGATGATCTCGGTCGCGTCGCTCTCCGCGGCGATGCGGCTCAGCGCCAGCGAGTCGCCGGTGTGGTGAGCGATGTCCTGGATCTCGGGAAGCTGGTAGTTGTGCGCCAGCAGCACCGCGTCCCGCTGCCGCGCCAGCTCCCGGACCTCCTCGGCCCAGGCGGCGTCGGGCACGACGCCCGTGTACGGCGAGAGATCATCGGTCCGCTCCGCCTGTAGTACCCCAGACGTTCCAGCAGTAGCGGCCATAAGTCCTCCTCGTGGTGGCCTCCGGGTGACGATTGGCCATCCGGTGGGTTTTCGCCTTAGAATCGAAAACGTGGTGAATCATAACAGCCGATCGGGCGAAACCGAGCACGAGGTTCTGGCCGCCGTGCTCCAGGTGCGCCCGGCGCCAGCGCAGACCGGACGCGGAAAAACCCGCATGACGCTGCAGGTTTTGCTGTGGCAAAGGGCCATGGAGCCGCATGCGAGACGCTGGTCACTCCCGGGTGGACGGCTGGGGTCCGACGAGGACGTCGAGTCCTCGATCCGACGGCAGCTCGCCGAGAAGGTCGACGTCCGACAACTGGCCCACGTCGAGCAGTTGGCCGTGTTCAGCGCCCCGGACCGGGTGCCGGGCCCGCGGGTGGTGGCCGCCGCGTTCCTCGGGCTGGTGCCATCGGACAACGACCCCGAACTGCCCGAGGACACCGCCTGGCACCCCATCGACGGGCTGCCCGAGACCGCCTTCGACCACGAGGCGATCGTGCGGCGGGCCCGCAACCGGCTGCGGGCGAAGCTGTCGTACACGAACCTGGGCTTCGCGCTGGCGCCGCCGGTGTTCACCGTCTCGGCGCTGCGCGAGCTGTACTCGGCGGCGCTGGGCTACCAGGTGTCGGCCACCAACCTGCAACGCGTGCTGTCCCGCCGCGGCCAGCTGGAGGCCACCGGCGACACCACCCGCTCCGGGCCGTCCGGCGGCAGGCCCGCCGCACTATTCCGGTTCACTGGCAGCGGAATGCTCGTGACAGACCCGTTCGCGGTGCTCAGGCCACCCGCCGGTGGCAAGACGGCGACGGAACGCTGATCAACGTCGAATTCGTTCGGCACGCACGCGTGGACCGTCGTAACGTGAACGGGTGGCCGAGACCCTCCCGCTGTTTCCGCTCAGCACGGTGCTGTTGCCGGGGACCTCGTTGCCGCTGCACATCTTCGAGCCCCGGTACAGGCAGCTTGTGGTGGACCTGATGACCGGTGAACTGCCCGGCAGACGGCTGGGCATCGTGGCGATCCGGCCCGGCTGGGAGTCCGGCGACGCGGTGGGCGAGACCGTGCACACCATCGGCTGCACGGCGGTGCTGGACGATGTGGCGCGGCTGGAGGACGGCCGGTTCGACATCGTGGTCACCGGCGAGGACCGCTTCGAACTGCTGGACGTCGCCGACGCGGCGTCGCCGTACCTGATGGCCAAGGTCGACTTCGTGCCCGACACGACCCCGCCGGCCGACTTGGACGATTTGATTCCGCTGCTGGATACCGCGTCACGAGCGGCACACCGCCGCTACTGCGATACCGCCTGGGAAGACTCCGAGTGGCAGGAACCCGCCGCCGATGTCGCCGCGGGACGGCTCTCCTACCTGCTGGCCGCCGACTGCCTGCTCAGCCTGGAGGACCGCCAAGCCCTCCTCGGCGAACTGTGCCCGGCCCGCCGCCTCCGCCTGATCCGGTTGGTGCTGGCTCGGGAATCCGAAATCCTCCGCACCCTCCGCGCGGTCCCTGTGCCACTGGCCCAGTTCGCGGAGCAGCCGGGACGGAACTAAGAGCGGTCTCAGAAGATGGTGATCTCGATTTCCACCACGTGGAGTTGCTCGTTCATGTGACGCACGCGGTAGGTCGCCCTCCAGCCAGGACCGTCCGTCGAGCGCTCGTAATGCGCGCCGCCCGACATGTTTGAAGCAAAATTCGCCAACTGGTCGAGCTTCTCCTCGATAGCCTTTTGAATGTCGGCAGGCGCCCTACCCAGCTCCAGTTCAGCCTGGGCCGAGTATGTGATCCTGTACTTGCTCATCGTCATCAACCCACACCAGTTCACGACCGTCAAGAAAAAGACGATCTCTCATTTCAGGAGGAGTAGCAGAAATCTGAGCAGCAATCTGAACCAGTTCTTCATCGCTCGGCGGTGGATTTCCCGGTATCACGCCAAGTTCGTCTCCGCGACCTTCCTCGACCATCCTGGTGATTCGCTGGGAGGATCTACTGTGCAGTTTGCGCACAAAGAAGTGCCAACTCTGCCAGACAAAATTGAAGTCAGACGGATCAGTTGTTATCTCTACAGCTTCATTGAAAAGCGGGACGAGTTTCTTTGGCAAGAGGCTACGAATTTCTTCGAGACTAAGCCTTTTCCTGTCTTCCTCGAAGCCTTCCGGCGTAGGCGGTAGGTCATAGTCCCCCGCGTGTTCACTGAGGTAGTAATTGATGGGGAACGGCAGCAGTGGTTTGTCGGAGAAAACGTACGGCACGGCTCATGAGGATGGCAGAGCCGAGCAAGCTGCGTCCATCTTGACCAGGCTGCTTCACCCGAAGGGAATTCGAGTGAAGCGCTTGTGAGGGAAAGCTGTTGCCGCGCTGAAAGGTCAGGTGAGGCGGCGGCCTAGGTCGTCGGTGCCGTTCCAAGCGGCCGCCGCGCCGTAGGAGAAGGCGGCGCCGAGGGGCATGGCGAGCAGTGCCCAGGGGGTGTCCAGGATCGGTGGGCGGGCGAAGACGGTGTCCTTGGCGGGATTCGCGGGCTCCGGGTAAAGCGACTCGGCGAAGGAGACGCCGCTGCGGGTGGCCAGCCAGCCCGCGACGAGGCAGCCGAGCACCATGCCGATCATCACCACCGGGCCGCGCCTGCGGCGCAGCATCCACACGATGGCGCCGACCAGCAGGCCGAGGCCGATGCTGAGCAGCAGGAACAACGCGATGCCGTCGAAGCGGTGGTAGCTCTCGGTGGGCAGCGCGACGATGCCGTCTTCCTTCGCGATCATCCGCTGCGGCGGCGCCAGCCGAGACCACACCCAGGCGAGCGGCAGGCCGAGCAGGGCGATGGTGGACAGCACGCTGATCGCGGGGAGCAGGTCGGCCTTGACCACGACCTTGGGGCGATGGGGTGCGAAGAACAGCAGCGGGTCGATCTCCTGCCGCACCGCCTGATCCGCCACGCCGCCCTCCCCTGTGCCTTGCGGGACACCCGCACCCCCGTGCGCGCCGCGCATAGGTTACCGCGCCTGCGAGGACGAGATTTCGCCGTGGCGGCTGCACCGCGCCAACCACCCGGTCGGGACGATCTGCACGACCATCCGCCGGGCGCATCCCTCGCAGTAGCGGGGCGGGTCGTACTGGCGACGGCGAGCACACGCCTCGTGCTCGCCGTCGGCGGATTCGCCGCACCAGCCGCAGAAGCTCACAGCGAGTCCGCGAGCGCCTTGATCGGCATCTTCAGCTCGTCCAGCATCTGCAGGTCGTCACCGGGGTTGCGGCCCAGGTTGGTCAGGTAGTTGCCGACGATGATCGCGTTGATGCCGCCCAGCATGCCCTGCTTGGTGCCCAGATCGCCGAAGGTCAGCTCGCGTCCGCCGGAGAAGCGCAGGATCGCGGTCGGCATGGCCAGCCGGAACGCGGCCACGGTGCGCAGCGCGTCCTTGCCCTCGACGATCTCGTAGTTCTCATACGGCGTGCCGGGCTGCGGGATGAGGAAGTTCATCGTGCACTCGTCCGGCCCGACCTCGGCAAGCTGGGCGGCGAACTCCGCGCGCTGCTCGATGGTCTCGCCCATGCCGATGATGCCGCCGCAGCAGACCTCCATGCCCGCCTCGCGCACCATGTTCAGGGTCTCCCAGCGCTCCTCCCAGGAGTGCGTGGTGACCACGTTCGGGAAGTGCGAGCGGGCGGTTTCCAGGTTGTGGTTGTACCGGTGCACGCCCATCGCGACCAGTTCGTCGACCTGTTCCTGGGTGAGCATGCCCAGCGAGCAGGCGATCTGGATGTCGTTGCCGTCCTCGCGGATGGCCTTGATGCCCGCCTTCACCTGCGACAGCAGCCGGGCGTCCGGTCCGCGGACCGCGGCGACGATACAGAACTCCGTGGCGCCGGTCTCGCGGGTCTGCCGGGCGGCCTTGACCAGGCCGGGGATGTCCAGCCACGCCGCGCGCACCGGCGTGGGGAACCGTCCCGACTGGGAGCAGAAGTGGCAGTCCTCGGGACAGCCGCCGGTCTTCACCGACACGATGCCCTCGACCTCGACCTCGGGACCGCACCAGCGCATCCGCACCTGGTGGGCCACCTCCAGCAGTTCCTCCAGCCGCTCATCGGGCAGCCGCAGCACCTCCAACACCTGCGCCTCGGTCAACCCCTCGCCCCGCTCCAGCACCTGGTCACGGGCGATGGCCAGCACATCGGTCAGCACTGGGGTCTCCGGAGCTGCGGTCACTGCGCCTCCTCTGATCGCGGTCAATCCGCCCCATCCTGCCTCAGACCGCTCGATGATCGATGCGTCGTTCATCACCACAGATGGGCGTCGAATTTGGAGGTTGCCACCATTGGAGCATCGGCGACACGGTGAGCCCCGATGACCAGAGGTCCGCTCCTTAGGAACCGATGGAGGGAAGCCGAGGAAGAACGGTGACGTGCGGCGAGCCCACCGAGCCGTCCCCGACGAGATCCACCCAGCGGCCTTCGCTGGCGATGGGGTCGACCCAGGTCGCAGACTCCAGGTGCTGGAGCAGCAGCCCTTCCCGCAACGCCCACGGGCAGATGTCCACCGATGCCACGCCGAGCATCTTCATCAGGGTGTGCGCCACGACCGCCCCGGCCAGGGACTGTCGGGCGCGCCCCGGTGAGATGCCGGGGAGTCGGGCGCGGTCCGCGGGTGGAAGCTGCGCCAGCCTGCTGATCCACGGACGCAGGTCGCCGCGGTGCAGCGTGCGGCGGACGAACTCCCCGTCCCGCTGGGGCGCCGCCCCGGCGAGCCTGGCCAGCTGCTGGAACGTCTTGGAGGTGGCCACCACCCGCAGCGGCCGTTCCCAGCGCACCCTGGCCGCGACCTCCCGCAGCTCATCCCGGATGTGGTGGCGCGCCAACGTGATCGAGCGCGTGTCGGGCAGATCGGCGCTCAGGAACTGGCGGGTCAACCGCCCGGCACCCAGCGGCAGGGACACCGCGTAGTCGGGTTCCAGGTCTGCGCCGAAAGCGACCTCGAGCGTGCCGCCGCCGATGTCCAGCATGAGCAGCGGTCCGGCCTGCCAGCCGAACCAGCGCCGCGCCGCGCGGAAGGTCGCGGTGGCCTCTTCCACTCCGGACATCACCTGGAGGCGAACGCCGCTGCGGGCGCGGATCGTGGCGAGCGCCTCCGCCGCGTTCGGCGCGTCCCGGATGGCGGCGGTGGCATAGGGCAGCAACCGCACCACTCCCTTGGCGCGAGCGGTCTGGACCGCGGTGGCCACGGCCGCCGCGACCCCGTGCACGGCGTGCGGCGGCAGGGCGCCCGCGGCATCACAGACCTCGGCGAGCCTGCTGCGCTCCTTCAGCGAGTACACCGGCAGCGGCAGCCCGCCGGACCCGCCATCCACGATGTGCAGGTGAACAGTGTTGGAACCGACGTCGAGAACCCCTAATCGCATCGCCAGGAGATACCCTCCGTTGCTTTTTGTTAATCGTTTGTACGCCTCCCGTTAACCTTCTCATGAGGAGCTCCCTCATGGCGGAGAGTTTCGAAACTCAAACACTTTTCTGACACGGCAAGGAACTCCGAGCGGCTGAGCGCACCGGCGTTCGCGGGCAGTCTGCCGAGCAGCGGGGCGATACCGGCCAGGTCGGTGAGGTTGCAGCGCATCGCAAGGTCCGGCTCCGCCTGCCAGCTGCCGATCACGATGCCCTGCACGGTGATCCCGCGGCGCCGCAACGCCTCCACGGTCAGGGCGGTGTGGTTCAGGGTGCCCAACCCGGATGCCGCGACGACCACCACCGGAGCGGCCAGCGCCTGCGCGAGGTCGGCCAGCGTGCCGCCGTCGGGGTCGAAGCGGACCAGCAGCCCACCCGCACCCTCCACCAGCACCAGGTCGTGTTCCGCTGCCAGTTCCTCGGCGGCCCGCGCCGCCTCGGCCGGGCGCACCGGCGGCAGCCCGCTCACCCGCGCCGCGGCCTCCGGCGACAGCGGATCGGGATAACGCCGCAGTTCGCGGGTGGTGACCTCGCCCGCGAGCCGCACGATGTCGGCGAGGTCGCCCGGCTCGTCCGCGGCGACACCGGTCTGCGCGGGTTTGAGCACGGCCACCCGCAGGCCCGCCGCCCGGGCCTGGGCCGCGATGGCCGCCGTGACGACGGTCTTGCCCACTCCGGTGCCGGTCCCGGTGACGATAAGAATGCACACGAAAAGCCACCTTAAGCTGCCACTCCCCCTGACCGGCGGCCGCGGACCTGCGAGGATTCGGGCATGAGCACAGCAGCGCGGATCGTGGTGTACGGCGCCGAGTGGTGTGGTGACTGCCGCCGGGCCAAGAACTGGTTGGACGGCAACGGGATCACCTACACCTATGTCGATGTCGAGCACGACGAACAGGCCAGGGACCACGCCATCTCGCTGGCCGACGGCAGGCGCAACATCCCGGTGGTTGTCCTGCCGGACGGCACGGTCCTCGTCGAGCCGACCGGCGCCGATCTCGAACGGGCGCTGACCCGGCAGTAGGCATAGCGGTCGCTACCGCACCGGCCGACCTCAGCCCGCGGCGGCGGCAGCCACGGCACCTGCCGCAGTTCGGGCCACTTCGGTGTCGGTGCTGATGTAGGGCGGCATGGTGTAGATCAGATCGCGGAACGGGCGCAGCCACACGCCGTGCCGCAGCGCGGCGTCGGTGGCGGCGGCCAGGTTCACCGGGTGGTCGAGTTGGATGACGCCGATCGCGCCGAGCACCCGGACGTCCGCGACGCCGGGCAGCGCGGCGGCGGGCGCGAGGCCGTGGTGCAGGCCGGTCTCGATGCGCTTGACGTCGTGCCGCCAGTCCCGTGAGGTCAGCAGGTCCAGCGAGGCGCAGGCGACGGCGCTGGCCAGCGGGTTGCCCATGAACGTGGGGCCGTGCGCGAGCACCGGCAGTTCGCCGCGCGAGATGCCCTGGGCGATCTCCGAACTGCACAGTGCGGCGGCCATCGAGAGGTAGCCGCCGGTCAGTGCCTTGCCGACGCACATCACGTCGGGGCTGATCCCGGCGTGGTCGGCGGCGAAGAGCGCGCCGGTGCGGCCGAAGCCGGTCGCGATCTCGTCGAAGATCAGCAGCACATCGTTGGCCAGCGTGAGCTCCCGCAGCACATGCAGGTACCGGGGGTTGTGGAACCGCATGCCGCCCGCGCCCTGCACAACCGGCTCGACGATCACCGCGGCGAGCTCATCGGCGTGCCGCCCAACGAGATCCGCCAGGCTCTGCACGTAGTCGGTGTCGATGGGCGCGTCGAAACCGGCGGGCGGCGGCGCGTCGGCGAAGACCTGGCTTGGCAGGATGCCGTGCCACAGCGAGTGCATCCCGCCGTCGGGGTCGCAGACGCTCATGGTCTCGAAGGTGTCGCCGTGGTAGCCGCCGCGCCAGGTCAGCAGCCGGTGCTTGCCGGGCTTGCCGAGGGACCGCCAGTACTGCAGGCACATCTTGATGCCGACCTCGACGGCCACCGACCCCGAATCGCAGAGGAACACGTGTTGCAGCGGCGCCGGGGTGATCTCCACCAGCTTGGTGGCCAGCCGGATCGCGGGCTCGTGGGTGAGCCCGCCGAACATGACATGGCTCATCCGCCCCAACTGCTCGCGCACCGCGGCGTCCAGCACGGGGTTTCGGTGTCCGTGGATCACCGCCCACCAGGAGGACATGCCGTCGATGACCTCGTGGTGCCCGTGCACAGGCTCGGCTGGCCGCAGCCACACCCCGTTCGCCGACTCGATGAGCAGCGACGGGGCGCCCGGCATCGGACCGTAGGGGTGCCAGACGTGGGCGCGGTCGGCGGCGCGCAGCTCCTCGGGGGTCACATCGCGTGACCGTAATTCACAGGTGCACGGGCAGCGCGGACAGCCCCCGCATGAGTGCGCTCGGCCGCCACTGGAGCTTCTCCACCGGCACCGCGAGCCGCATGTCCGGGTAGTTGTCCAGCAGCGCGGTGAACGCGATCTCCGCCTCCAGCCGCGCCAGCGGCGCCCCGAGGCAGTAGTGCACGCCATGTCCGAAGGCCAGGTGCCCGCGGGCGTCGTTGCCGATGTCGAAGCCCTCGGCGAAGTGCCCGGCATCGCGGTTGGCCGAACCGAGGGCGACGGTGACCATCTCCCCCGCCGGGATGGTGACGCCGCCAAGCTCGATCTCGTCCACTGTGTACCGCGCCGTGGCGCAGTGCACGGGCGCCTCGAAGCGGAGGAACTCCTCGATGGCACCGGGCAGCAGCGACCGATCCGCCCGCAGCCGGGCGAACTGCTCCGGATGGGTCAGCAGCAGCATGGTGCCGGTGCCGATCAGGTTGACCGTCGTCTCGTGTCCGGCGACCAGCAGCAGGAACCCCATGCCGATCAGCTCGGTGTCGCTCAGCGAGTCCTGGTGCACGAGCGAGGCGAACATGTCAGCGTCCGGGCTCTCGGTGCGCTTGAGGTCTATCAACCCCTGCAGGTATCGGGCGAGCTTGGCGGAGGCGGCGCGCATCTCCTCGATGGTCGTGTTCGCCACGATCGCCTGCGAGCAGGCCCGGAACTCGTCGCGGTCGCTGTAGGGCACGCCGAGCAGTTCGGTGATCACCTGGGTCGGGAGCGGGAACGCGAACTCCTCGACGAGGTCGACGGTGCGGCCGTGGCCCATGCCCGCGATCAGTTCGCCGGTGATCTCCTCGATGCGGGGCCGCAGCTGCTCGATGCGTCCCGCGGTGAACGCCTTGTTCACGAGCTTGCGCTGACGGGTGTGATCAGGCGGATCGCTGTTGAGCATGTTGCGCGACAACTGCGCGCTCATCGCCTCCTCCGGCCCGATCTGCGCGGCGATGATCTCGACGAGCCGGGCGTTGTCCTTGCCGACCCTCGGGTCCATCAACGCGGCCTTGACGTCCTCGTACCGCGTGATCAGCCAGCTTCGCAGTCCGTTCGGCATCGTCACCGGACAGACCGGCTGCGACGCGCGCAGTTCCCCGAAAGTCCTGTGTGGATCGACACCGAAGTCGCCCGCGGACAGGTTCAAGCTCTCAAGGTGCTCGGTACCCATACCCGTCCTCCCCCGTGCGGCCACCGCCGATCGCGATGCCCCCTGCTACGTGCTTACTACGCGGCGGGCATAGCGGACAAGCCGCACGGGAATGTTCCTCACTCCTTTCCCGCGAATGCCACGGCGCAGGCCAGCACGAACATCAGGATGAGGAACGCCGCCACGGCCATCGCCACCGCTCGAGCGGGTGACGGGCCGGTGCCGAGCACAGCGACCGCGAGCAGCCCCAGAGCGGGCAGCGCGAGCAGCGGGGCGGCCACCACCAGGCAGCCGGGCCCGGTGCCGTCCCGCAGCGGCAGGCCGAGGCCGAGCAGCACGGTGCCGATGAAGAGTCCCGCCGCGGCGAGGAACAGCGGCCAGCCGCGTTGCGGCTGTTCGAAGACGCCCTGCCACAGCCACCAGACGGCGGGCCCGAGGAACACCGCGATGGCGATGACCAGCAGCGGGATGACGGTCCGCCGCGGCGCGGATGTCCGCGGCCGCGCCCGTTCCCTTGGCCGGGTTCGCCGCAGGAGCACCGATCCGGCGCCGAGCAGGCACAGCAGGGCCAGCAGCCAGTAGGAGACGAGCCCGACGATGCCGGTGACCGGTGACCGTGCGTACTCGGCGGGCACCACCGCGGGATCGTCGTCGAACACCGGCTGGACCTCCGCGATCCGCCGGGTGCCGCGGTCGGCTTGCCCCACGAGCAGTTCGCGGTGCTCCGCCGAGCCGTCCTCCCAGGCGATATCGGCCTCGCAGGCCTCGAACCAGCCAAGGCCGTGGCCGCTGATCGGGCCGATGGTTCGGCAGGACACGGCTGAGGCGGTACCCCAGCGCGTCGACTCGCCGGTGGGTCCGGCCAGCGTGAGCACCGAGAGCCCGACGGCGATCAGCGCCGCGGCCAGTGCGACCAGCACGGCGGCAAGCACGGCCCTGCCCGCCATGCTGTCGTGATCTTGCGCCACAGGTCGACGTTAACAAGGGTATGCAAACTTTTCGCATGCCCGTGGTGTGAATGTTGTCTTTGTGCGGGCCGCTCAGGCCGGGTCTTGAGGTTTGGTGAGTCGCTCCTGGTGGGCGAGCCTGCGGCGTTCGATGATCTCGGCGGCGGTGACGGCGTCCGTCACGGGCAGCCGCCACTGCTGTTTGATCACCTTCAACTCGAGGCCCGGTCCGGGGCTGATGTCCACGACCGCGCTGCGCGTCGATCCGCGCAGCCGGAACTCGCCGGGTTCGGTGAAGTCGGTGGCGGCGACGGCGCGGAGGTGGTGCAGCCCATGGGTCACGCTCACCCGGTGCCGCCCGGTGCTGACGCTCAGCGTGATCGAGTCCACGCCGATGATCAGACGACCGTTGGTGCCGCGCAACGGCACCGGCACGTCGATGGGGGTGTCGGCGAGTTGCGGCGTCAGGGGCCCTAAGGCCATCCGCCGGGCCGCGAACCCGAGTGCCAGGCCGACCGCCGCGCCCACGATCAGGCAACCCGCCACCAGGTTGGAGCCGAACGGGAAGGACAGCGCGAGTCCGCCGAAGGCTCCCGCGCCGAGCCCGACGAGCGCGGCGTTGCGAGGCCAGTCGTCCGGCCGGTCGCGCCGGGTGGAGGCGGCCACGGCACCGGCGACCACCATCGCGGCGGGCATGACCAGGCCCGAGAAGCTCGGGGGCCTGCCGTCCGGGTAAAGGCGCCGGTACCAGTCGGGCAGCGCGAAGCCCAGCAATTCCGGGCGGAACTGAGCGATCAGCACCAGCACCAGGAACACCAGGGCGGGCAGCAGACACGCCACCCACAGCAGCACCCGCGCCCGCCGCAGCCTCACCGCGAGCACCTCGGCGGGATCGGGCTCCTGGAGGTAGAAGGTCATCCGCTGAGGCAGCTTGGTCCGAGGAGTGCCTTCAGATCACCCATCAGCGACGGCGACGGCGTGACCCGGTGGGCGTGACCCAGGCGCAGCGGCGTCGAGCGCCTGCCGTTGACCAGCGTCAGGTGCACCTCGGTGGTGCCGTTGTGGGCGCGCAGCACATCCTTGAGCTTCGCCACGATCTCCGGCGTGCAGCGGGTAACCGGCATGCTGACCTTCATCGGTTTGCCAGAGCCGGTGTCGCTGAGGTCCGGCACCGCGAGGTCGTTGGCGATCAGCGAGACCCGGTCGTCCCGCTTGGCGACCCGCGCCTTGATCAACACGATGGCGTCCTCGGCCACGCTCATACCGTGGATGACGTAGCTTTTGGGGAAGAACAGCACCTCGATGCCACCGGTGAGGTCCTCCAACTGGCAGGACGCCCACGGTTCGCCGTTCTTGTTCACCCGCCGCGTCACCGATGCCAGAATGCCGCCCACCGTGACCTGGGCGCCGTCGGCGACGTTGCCCTCCAGGATGTTCGGGATCGGCGTGTCGACCTGCGCCGACAGGATGTGCTCCACCCCGTCGAGCGGGTGGCCGGAGACGTAGAGCCCCAGCATCTCCCGCTCCAGCGCAAGCTGGTGCTTGGTCTCCCACTTCTCATCCGGCACCTTGACGTCGAAGACGCTGTCGGTCTCCTCGGCGTCCCCGCCGCCGAACAGGTCGAACTGCCCGACCGCCTCGGCGCGCTTGGTGTCCATCACCGCGTCGATGGCCTCCACGTGCACCAGGTGCAGGCCCTTGCGCGGGTGCCCGAGCGAGTCGAACGCCCCGGCCTTGATCAGCGATTCCACGACCTTCTTGTTGCAGGCCTGGGCATCGACCTTGCGCAGGTAGTCGGAGAAGTCGACGAAGGCGCCCTTCTCCTTACGCGACCTGGTGATCGAGTCGACCACGTTGGCACCCACGTTGCGCACCGCGCCGAGACCGAAGCGGATGTCGGTCCCGACCGGGGCGAAGTTCTTCTCCGATTCGTTGACATCCGGCGGCAGCACCGTGATGCCCATCTTGCGGCACTCCGACAGGTAGACCGCGGCCTTGTCTTTGTCGTCGCCGACGCTGGTCAGCAGCGCGGCCATGTACTCGGCCGGGTAGTTCGCCTTGAGGTAGGCAGTCCAATACGAGACCAGCCCGTATCCGGCGGTGTGCGCGCGGTTGAAGGCGTAGTCGGAGAACGGGACCAGGATGTCCCACAGCGTCTTGATCGACTCCGGGGAGAACCCGTTGGCCTTCATGCCCTCGGAGAAGGGCACATACTCCTTGTCGAGGATCTCCTTTTTCTTCTTGCCCATCGCGCGGCGCAGCAGGTCCGCTTGTCCGAGCCGGTAGCCCGCCAGCTTCTGCGCGATCGCCATGACCTGTTCCTGGTAGACGATCAGGCCGAAGGTCTCACCCAGGATTTCCGACAACGCGTCGGCGAGATCCGGGTGGATCGGTTTGATCTCCTCGCGACCGTTCTTGCGGTCGGCGTAGGAGATGTGCGCGTTGGCGCCCATCGGACCCGGCCGGTACAGGGCGAGCACCGCGGAGATGTCCTCGAACGTGGTGGGCACCATGCGCCGCAGCAGATCGCGCATCGGACCGCCGTCAAGCTGGAACACGCCCAGGGTGTCGCCGCGGGCCAACAGCTCGTAGGCGGCCTTGTCGTCCAGCTCCAGGTTCTCGATGTCCAGCGGCGGCTTGCCGTTGATCACGATGTTCTGCAACGCGTCGTCGATGACGGTGAGGTTGCGCAGGCCCAGGAAGTCCATCTTCAGCAGGCCGATGTTCTCGCACGCGCCCATGTCCCACTGGGTGATGATCGCGCCGTCGGACTCGCGCCGCTGGATCGGCAACACGTCGATCAGCGGGTCCTTGGACAGGATCACGCCCGCCGCGTGCACACCCCACTGGCGCTTGAGGCCCTCCAGGTCCCGCGCGGTGTCCAGGATCTCCTTGGCCTGCGGGTCCGTCTCGTAGATCGCGCGGACCTCGGCGGCCTCGGAGTACCGCTTGTGGTCGGGATCGAAGATGCCCGACAGCGGGATGTCCTTGCCCATCACGGCGGGCGGCATGGCCTTGGAGATCTTGTCCGCCACCGCGTAGCCCGGCTGCCCGTAGAGGACGCGGGCGGAGTCCTTGATCGCGGCCTTCGCCTTGATCGTGGAGTAGGTGATGATCTGAGCGACCCGCTCCTCGCCCCACCGCTCGGTCGCGTAGCGGATCATCTCGCCGCGCCGACGTTCGTCGAAGTCCAGGTCGATATCGGGCATCGAGATGCGGTCGGGGTTGAGGAACCGCTCGAAGATCAACTTGTGCTTCAACGGATCGAGGTCTGTGATGCCCATGGCGTAGGCCACCAGGCATCCCGCCGCCGAACCACGCCCTGGACCGACCCGGATGCCGACCTTCTTGGCGTACTGCACCAGGTCGGCGGTCACCAGGAAGTAGCCGGGGAAGCCCATCTGGAGGATCACGTTGAGCTCGTAGTCCGCCTGCTTACGGTGCTCCTCCGGCACGCCGCCGGGGAACCGGTTGGCCAGCCCGCGGTGGACCTCCTTGCGCAGCCAGGTCTCCTCGGTCTCCCCTTCGGGCACCGGGAACGCGGGCATCAGCTTGCGGGAGGCGAAGACCTCTTCGTAGCTGTCGACCATGTCCGCGACAAGCAAGGTGTTCTGGCAGCCTGCGATCCACAGCTTGTCGTCGCTGATGGAGTACATCTCGTCGGCCGACTTGACGTAATAGCCTTCGCCGTCGAACTTGAACCGGTTGGGGTCATGGATCGTCTTGCCGGTTTGCACGCACAGCAACACGCCGTGGCCGTGCGCCTGCTCCTTGTGCGTGTAGTGCAGGTCATTGGTCGCCAACCAGGGCAACTGCAGCTCATCAGCAAGCTTGGCGAGGTCGTCTCGATACTTCTTCTCGATGTGGAGGTTGTGGTCCATCACCTCGGCGAAGAAGTTCTCCGGGCCGAGGATGTCCTGCAACTCGCCCGCCACACGCTTCGCGCCGTCCCAGTCGCCACCCATCAGACGGGTGGGGATCTCGCCGCTGGGGCAGCCGGTGGTGCCGATGATGCCCTCGGAGTACTGGGCGAGGATCTCCCGGTCCATTCGGGGCTTGCGGTAGTAGCCCTCGAGGCTCGCCAGCGAGGACAGGCGGAACAGGTTCCGCAGACCCTCGGCGTTGCGGGCCAGCAGGGTCATGTGGGTGTACGCGCCACCACCGGAGACGTCGGCGTCCTCGTTGATCTCCGCCCAACGGACCTTCTTCTTGACGAAGCGGCTCTCGGGCGCGAAGTAGGCCTCGACCCCGATGATCGGCTTGACCCCGGCGGCGACCGCCTTGTTGTAGAACTCATAGGCGCCGAACATGTTGCCGTGGTCGGTCATGGCCACCGCGGGCATCTCCTGCTTGGCGACCTCATCGAACAGCTGCCCCAACCGGGCGGCACCATCGAGCATCGAGTACTCGGTGTGCACGTGCAGGTGAACGAACGAATCGCCAGCCACAGGTAGGTCGCCTCCCAGGGAACGAGTGGTCGTCGCGAGGCCGCAGAACGCGACCCGTTGATCCTGCTACACCCGAAAAGCCCAGCGGCGCTGTGGTTCGGGTTTTTCACCATGATTCTTTCACGCTCGATAAATCCGCAGGTCAAACAAGTCCACTTCGGACTCGGGGAGCCGGTCGGCGTGTCATATTTCAGTGATGACTGAATCAGCAGAACGCGGCGAACCTAGATCGACAGCCGACAACGCGGGGATTTCGGAGACCCGGTAGCGTGCGGGACGTGGTGGCGCCTGATCCCGTTGACATTCGACTGCTCCAGCTGCTTGCCGAGGTGGGGCGGGCGGCGGTGCAGGATCTTGGCCTCCGGCTGGGTATGGAGCCCAAGGAGGTGGCGGCTCGGCTGACCGCGTTGTCGGCCACGGGGCTGCCGCTGGTGGTGGGCGTGGAGTGCGATCAGCAGCGGATCAGGGCGGCCGTCGCGAACGCGTTGGCCTGGCAGCAGCAGTACGGGGCACCGCAGCCCGGATACGGAGGCAGCGGGCCGGTGCAGGTCGGGCCGCAGAGCGGGCCGTTCCCCGCGCAGCAGCCCGGCTATCCGCCGCCGGGGTATCCGCAGGCGCCGCAGGCCGATCCGGCGACCACGTGGGGGCCGCCGCAGAGCGCGGGCTGGGCCCGTGGGGATCAGCCGCCCGCCCCGGCCGCGCCCGCACCGCCGGGGCCGCGGACCGGCAAGGTGGGTGACTCGCTGGAGCTGACGGGCGGGCCGGGCGAGCGGGTGTCCATCCAGCTGGTCGAGGTGGTCGACCCCGCCGACTTCCTGTTCACCGCCGCGGGCTACCGGCTGCAGGAGGGCGAGCGATCGGTGATCGTGCACACCGAACTGCAGAACAAGGGCACGGTGCCGTTCAACGCGCTGCCCGACCTGTACTTGGTGCTGGTCGCACCCGACGGTCAGACCGTGGCCAAGGCGCCGGTTTCGCTGTCGTCCCGCCCGCCGCACCGGATCGGTGTGCAGCCGGGTGAGACCGCGGGCGGGCATACCGTCTACGTGCTGCCCGAGTCGCAGGAGATCATCACGGTGCGGTGGAGCATCGGTTCCGAACCAGAGGCCCCCCAGCTGACCTGGTCCGTCCTGGACTGAACGTCCCGTGGGCGCCCCTGCCCGGGCGCCCGCGGGTACGCGATTACTTCGGCAGTTGCAGGCCGTTGTCGCCCAGCTTGACCTCGTGGCCTGCCAGTTTGACCGCGACCGCCGGGTTGAAGGTGCCGTTGTCCTCGAACTTTCCGCAGTAGGCGCCCAGGCCGACCAACTCGCCCGCGCCCAGCGTGACGTCGGCGCACATCGCCTTCTGCTCGGGCTTGAGGACCAGGTGCGGCTGGATGGTGGACAGGGGGCCCTTGCCCTTGCCGATCAGACCCACCTGCTCTTGGCCGAGGTGGCCGCACAGGATGGTCTGGCCAAGGTCGAGGCCCGCGAGCCCGCCGGTCACGCCCGCGCAGCTCGCGCCGGGCTGGGTGCCACGAAGCTGCGCCTTCACCTCGGGGCCGTTGGGGAGCTTCGCGGTCGCGCCGAAGCTGCCGTCGGAGGCGTCCTTGTCCAGTTCGATCATTCCCTCGGCGCCACGGTTGCCGAGAGGAATCACCACCTTCTGGGTCGAAACGTCCTCGGGTGCCTTCTCCTGCGGAACCTCGGGGGACGCCTCGGAGGCCTCGGCGCCCGGATTGAAGACGATCGCCGCGGCCGCGGCGAGCAAGCCGGCCCTGAGGGCCATCCGGAATACAGCCATCACGTACCTTTCGCATCCGACAGGCGGTTTCGCAGTGCCATCGAGGGCAGCACTGGCGGGGGTGAAACCGGCCTACAGTCGCAACGAGATACGGACCTAGGCGTTACTCATCAGTGACCTGAAATCTATTCACCTTGGTCAGTAATCGCGGAGGCGGTCCAGGGCCGAGGCGAGGTCCTCCGGGTACTCGCTGGTGAACTCCACCCATCGGCCGTCGGCGGGGTGCTCGAAGCCCAGCGAGTAGGCGTGCAGCCACTGCCGGTTCAAGCCCAGCTTCTGCGCGAGCACCGGGTCGGCGCCATAGGTGAGGTCGCCGACGCAGGGGTGCCGGACGGCGGAGAAGTGCACGCGGATCTGGTGGGTTCGCCCGGTCTCCAGCTTGATGTCCACCAGGGACGCTGCGCGGAATGCCTCGATCACCTCGTAGTGGGTGATGCTCGGCTTGCCGCCCGCGACGACCGCCCACTTGTAGTCGTGACGCGGGTGCCGGTCGATGGGTGCGTCGATGGTGCCACTGGTGGGGTCGGGGTGACCCTGCACGATGGCGCGGTAGCGCTTCTCCACGGTGCGTTCCTTGAACGCCCGCTTCAGCACGGTGTAGGCGTGCTCGCTCTTGGCCACCACCATCGAGCCGGTGGTGCCGACGTCCAGTCGGTGCACGATGCCTTGGCGCTCGGCGGCGCCGCTGGTGGAGATGCGGAGGCCCGCGGCGGCGAGCCCCCCGATCACGGTGGGGCCGCTCCAGCCGGGGCTGGGATGCGCGGCCACGCCGACGGGCTTGTCCACCACCACGATGTCGTCGTCCTGGTACTTCACCACCAGGCCCTCGACGGGGACAGCCTGCACGGTGACCGGCTGCGCCGGGGCGGGCAGCGTGACCTCCAGCCAGGACCCGGCGACCAGGCGGTCGGACTTGCCCGCGGGGCGCCCGTCGAGCAGCACGTCGCCGGACTCGGTCAGCGCGGCCGCCGCGGTGCGGGACAGGCCGAGCAGCTTGGACAGCCCGGCGTCCACCCGCATGCCGTCCAGCCCGTCGGGAACGGGCAGGGTGCGCAGGCCGCTCACTTGGCCCCCTTGACGGTGCGGGTGCCGTCGTACTCCCGGCCCAGCAGGGTGAGCAGCACGATCAACACGCCGCCGCACATGATGCCGGAGTCGGCGACGTTGAAGACGGGCCAGTAGCGGCCGTCGGGGGCGAACAGCGACAGGAAGTCCACCACGTGGCCCTGCAGCGGGCCGGGCGCCCGGAAGAAGCGGTCCACGAGGTTGCCCAGCGCGCCGCCGAGCACCAGGCCGAGGCCGACGGCCCAGCCCGGGGAGCGCAGTTTGCCGGACAGCCGGATGATCACCACGACCACGACGACCGCGATCAGCGTCAGCAGCCACGTCATGCCGGTGGCCAGCGAGAACGCCGCCCCCGGGTTGCGGTACACCGCCAAGTACAGCGCGCCGCCGAACAACTCGACGATCCGCTTTCCCTCCAGGTAGTGCACCACCGCGATCTTGGTCGCCAGGTCGAGCAGCAGCGCGGCGGCGGCGATCACGGCCAACAGCCCCACCCGCCGCGCGGGCAGCGGATCGGACGCGACGACACCGGCCCCGGCGGGCTCTGCACTCTCCTGGCTCACCCCGCCATTCTCCCCTACCCGGCTTGGCGCCCTGAACCCGCTAAGCCTGGGACAGGAACGAGGGCCACTCGCGGGGATCGTTGAGAGGCTGGTGGCGGCCGTCCACGACGTGGTACCCCCAGCGGGGGCCGTGGGTGAGCAGCGTGCGCAGGGCGGTGATCAGGCGGTCCACATGCTCGGTGGTGGTGCCGAGGCCGACGCTGGCGCGCAGGGCCTGGGTGCCGTCGATGCCGTTGCGGCGCAACAGCCTCGCGGTGGCGACGTGGGCGCAGAAGGCGCCGTCGCGGAGGCCGATGCCGTGCTCGGCGGACAGCGCCGCGGCCAGCAGCCCGGGGTCGCTGCCAGCGATGGCGAAGCCGACCACGCCGACGCGGGGGTGGTCTGGGCCGAACAGGTTGAGCTCCACCAACCCGGGGATGGTCGCCAGCCCGGCGCGCAGGCGCTGCACCAACGCCCGCTCGTGGGCGCCGATGGCGTCCCAGCTTGAGAGCACCCGGCAGGCGGTGGCGAGCGCGTGCACGCCCACGACGTTCGGGGAGCCGCCCTCGTGCCGCTCCGCGCCGGGCTGCCAGGACACGGTGAGCGATTCGCCGAGTTCCCCGACGCGGCGGGACGCGCCGCCGCCCGCCAGGTAAGGCGCGGCGGCGCGCAGCCAGTCGGCGCGGCCGACCAGGGCGCCCGCGCCGAACGGCGCGTACAGCTTGTGCCCGGACAGCACCACGTAGTCCACGCCGAGCGCGGCGATGTCGATCGGCCCGTGCGGGGCGAGTTGCGCGGCGTCGAGCACGGTCCTGGCGCCGTGGCGGCGTGCGACGGCGGCGAGTTCGGCGACCGGCAGCAGTTCGCCGGTGACGTTGGAAGCGGCGGTGAGCACGACGAGCCGCGGGCCGACGGGGGCCTCGCACAGGGCGGCGTCGAGCGCGCTCACCGCCGCGGGCGGGGTGGTCGGGGTGCGCAGGCGACGCACCCACGGGCCGCGCCACGGCAGCAGCGCGGCGTGGTGGTCGGTGTCGAAGTGGATCACGGCGGTACCCTTGGGCACGGCCCTGGCCAGCAGGTTCAGCGAATCGGTCGTGTTGCGGGTGAAGACCACCGCGTCCGAGGCGTGGGCGCCGGTGAAGGACCGGAGCACCCCGCGGGCCTGTTCGTAAACCCTGGTGCAGACCTGGGAGGCGAAGCCCGCCCCGCGGTGCACGCTGGCGTACCAGTCGAGCAGTTCGTCCACGGCGTCCTTGACCGGACGCAGACAGGGAGTGCTGGCGGCGTGGTCGAGGTTGGCGTAGCCGATCTGGCCGCCGGTGACCAGCGGCACCCGCAGGTCGGCGCCGACCACCTGGGGCAGCCGGGTCGCCTGGGCGGGGATGGAGTCGACGAGGGCGAATGACACAGGGCGCTCCTGTGATTCCGGGACCTCAGGGGTCCGCGCTTGCCCGTCGCGCTGCTGCGACGGACCAGGTCTTCACCCGGGGCACCCCACCGCGGAAGGAGGGTTGCCGGCCAGCAAACCGGGGTTTGGCACTGGCACTCATGACCTTGCGTGGCAGACGTTAGCCGAGCGCCGCCACGGCGCGGAAGTGATTTCCGCTCACGTCACACACTCGGCGCCATGACATGTCCGGATAACGACAGGCCCCCGCCTGGTGGGGCGGGGGCCTGTCGTGGACTGCGCGGCAGGTTCGCGCGCGGCCTTCAGGAGGTGAAGCGGCCGGGCAGGCTCACGTGTTCGCCGTCGGAGACGTTCTGCAGGCTGCCGGAGTACTGGTTGTCGCCCGCGCGGACCCGCCAGTCGCCGACGACCTGGTTGTCCAGGTCGACGCCCGCGAACTCGCCCATGGCCTCCAGCGCCTCGAAGGACTTGCCTGACCAGTCGCGCTCGGCCGCGGAGACGCCGCCGAGTTGCCAGAGGGTGAAGTGCACGTGGGCGCCGGAGGAGCTTCCGCCGCAGGGCAGTGCGTTGCCGGTGCGGCCCAGCGCGGTTCCGGTGTCGACCTGTTGGCCGTCCTGCACCTGGATGCCCTCCAGGTGGTAGTAGCCGGTGCGCCAGCCGTCGGCGTGGTCGACGGTCACCCACGGCCCGCCATCGCACTGCTGGAGCCGGACGGTGCCGGGCGCGGCGGCCCTGGCCACGCCGTCGGACGGGGAGAAGTCGATGGCGTTCTTGACGCCGGAGGAGCCGTTGTTGGAGTGCACCCCGGCGGAGTAGACCCGCTGGCCGTCGGTGAAGGGCAGGGCCAGTGTCGGCGCGGCCGTGGTCCTGGTGGCGGCTTGGCCGCCGCCGGCGGCGCCCGCGGCGCCCGCACTCTGGAGCACGGCGACCGGGGTGCTCACGACCAGACCGAGGCTCAGCAGCACACCGGCCGCTGTTCTGACTCTGCGCAACATGCGCGCTCCCTTACAGGGGAAGGAGCTGGCGCAGAGGAGCCAAAACGGCCGACTCACGCCACCTGACGCCACGCAAAGTAACCGCTATCCGCCGAATGGGGCAATAGCTGAGCTAAATTTGTTCGTAACCTTCGCTACGGCTTGCCCACTTCGCCCCTCCACCGTGCGTACCGGCCCGCGCGGTCGACGGCCCGCAGCCGCCGTTCGGCAGCCTCTCGCACCTGCTGGGTGGCGACCACCAGCAGCTCGTCGTGCTCCTGCAACCGGGTGTTGTCCGCCGGGGTGAAGCCGTCGCCGCCGCGAACCACCAGGCTCACCGAGGCGCCCGCGGGCAGGCGAAGCTCGGAGAGGTACACGCCGTGCAGCCGCGAGCCCGCGGGGACCTTGACCTGGAGAAGCTCGGCGTTGACGGTGTCCAGCGGGGCGGCGTCGACCTGGATCTCCTCGGGTTCGACAGCCTTGGCCAGCCCGAGCCTGCGCGCCAGTACCCGCAGCGTGCCGCCCTGGATCGCGGTGAGCAGGACGACCAGCACGAACACGACGTCCACCAGCTGCTGCGCGCCTGGCATGCCCGCGGTGAGCGGGACCAGCGCCAGCACGATGGGCACCGCGCCACGCAGGCCCGACCAGCCGAGGAACACCTGATCTCGCCAGGGCACCCGGAACGGCGCCGCCGCCAGCAGAATCGACACCGGCCGGGCCAGCAGCACCAGCACCGCGCCGACGAGCAGCGCGGGCACCAGCACCCCAGGCAGCCGGTCGGGCGAGGCGAACAGGCCGAGCAGCACGAACAGCCCGATCTGCGCCAGCCAGCCCAGGCCCTCGGCGAAGGAGATCGTGTCGGAGCGGTGCGGCAGCCGGGCGTTGCCCAGCGTGAGGCCCGCGACGTAGGTGGCCAGCAGCCCCGAGGCGTGCGCGCCCTGCGCGGCGGCGAAGGCCAGCACACAGACGGCCACCGTGGCCAGCGGGTAGAGGCCGCTGGCGGGCAGCGCGGCGCGGCGGAGGGCGGCGCCGCCGAACCAGCCGAGCAGGATGCCGATCACCGCGCCCGCGGCGAGTTCGTAGAGCACCAGTCCCGGGGTCCACCAGCGCACGGGATCACCGGAGGCCAGCAGCACGACCATGATGTAGGCGGGTGCGTCGTTGAGGCCCGACTCCAGCTCCAGCGCCCCCGCCAGCCGCCGCTTGACGCCCGCCCCGCGCAGCACGCTGAACACCGCGGCGGCGTCGGTGGAGGCGAGCACCGCGCCCCACAGCAGGGCGATCCGCCACTCCAGGTCCAGCAGCAGGTGCAGCGCGCCGCCGGTGATCGCGATGCTGGTCGCGACCGACACAGTGGACAGTGCAACGCCAAGGCCGAGCGAGGGGCGGACCGTCTCCCAGCGGGTGGTGAGACCACCCTCGGCGAGGATCAGCACCAGAGCGGCCAGCCCCAGGGACTGGGTGAGCCCGGCGTCCTCGAACTCGATACCGAAACCGGACTCGCCGAGCAGCAGACCAATGGCCAGGTAGACCAGCAGCGAGGGCAGTCCGAGGCGGACCGAGAAGCGGACCGCCAACGCGGCGAGCAGCAGCACCCCGGCACCGATGCCGAGCACCACCGCCAGCTGGTCCACCGGCAACCTCCTCGTGAGGGATTGGTCTGCATAGTGTGACCCAGGCCTCAGGCTTCCCAGCCAACGGGATCACAACAAAACCGCTGGTAACGGCAGGCTGTGGAGATCGGTTCCTGACGGTCGAGTGGAGCATTCGGGCGGCCTGAGAATACCCGAGTGGCTCACGCGTCCCGCCCGCCGCACGCTCATGGACGGACGGGTCGTCCCGAGGATTTGCTTGGCCCGCAACCCGATTCTCAGGGCCTCTGAAGTGCGGAGAGGCGGGCGGCGGCGTCGGTGGGGGCCGGGTTGAGCTCGACGATCTTGTCGCGGCCGTGGTCGCCGGTGACGATGCTGACGGCTTGGCGGCGGACGCCGAAGGCCTTGGCCAGCAGAGCGCGTACGGCGTCGTTGGCCCTGCCTTCCACCGGCCTGGCCGATACGGACACGACCAGCGCCAGGCCGGTGTCGGCGGGCCAGATGCCGCCGACGGCGTCCCTGCGGGCACCGGGCTTGACCCGGATGGCGAAGCGGAACGCGGTCACCGGCGGGCCAGGTCGCCGACGCCACTGTACCCGGCGGCGCGGAGACGGGCGGCGAGTTCGCGGTTGACGCGGGCGGGCCACAGCGGCCCTTGGTAGATCAGCCCGGTGTAGGCCTGGACCAGCGTGGCGCCCCCGGCGAGACGGTCCCACACGTCGTCGGTGGTCTCGATGCCGCCGACGGAGATCAGCGTGAGTCGATCACCGACGCGGGCGGCGAGCCTGTGCAGCACCTCCAGGCTGCGCGCCCGCAGCGGCGCCCCGGACAGCCCGCCCGTCTCGGCCGCCAGCGGCGGCTCGGTGCGCAGGCCTTGGCGGCCGATCGTGGTGTTGGTGGCGATGATCCCGTCCAACTCCAACTCGACGGCGAGGTCGGCGACGGCGTCGATGTCCTCGTCGGCCAGATCGGGTGCGATCTTGACCAGCAGCGGAATCCTGCGGTCGGTGCCGCGGTCGCAGGCCGCGCGGACGGCGGTGAGCAGCGGGCGAAGCTGTTCGGTGGCCTGCAGGTCGCGCAGGCCCGGGGTGTTCGGTGAGCTGACGTTGACGACCAGGTAGTCGGCGTGCCGCGCCAGCAGTTCCGCACTCGCCACATAGTCGCCTACCGCCTCGGCCTCCGGCACGAGCATGGTCTTGCCGATGTTGACGCCGACGACGTCCTCACCGCGCCGGGCGAGCCTGGCCGCGGCGGCGGTGGCGCCGTGGTTGTTGAAGCCCATGCGGTTGATCAGGGCGCGGTCGGCGGGCAGCCGGAACAGCCGGGGCCGCGGGTTGCCGGGCTGGGGCCGCGCGGTGATCGTGCCGACCTCGACGAACCCGAAGCCCAGCGCGGCCAGCGCGGCGGTGCCGGTGGCGTCCTTGTCGAAGCCCGCGGCCAGGCCCAGCGGGCTGGGGAAGTCGATGCCCAGCGCCCGCACCCGCAGCGCCGGATCACGCGGCGACAGCAGGCGGCGCACCAGCGGCAGCACACCGGGCAGCGTCGCGAGCAGGCGCAGCAGCCCGAAGCTGACCTTGTGCGCCAGTTCGGCGGGCACGCGCGTGAGCACGAGGGAGAACAGCAAGCGGTACACCGGCAACGGTCCTTCTCAGTCGGTCGTCTCTGCCGACGGTCCGGCCAGCAGCACCCGCATGGTCTCTTCGAGATGGAGTCGAAGCGTGCTCCGGGAGCGGGGCAGCACCTCCATCGCACAGTGCGCCAACTGTACGTGCCCGAGGTAGCTGGTGTAGGCCAGCAGGGCGCGTCGGCGTGCCTGCGTCTTGCCGAAGCCAAGCTGGGTGAAGACCCATTCCAGGTAGCTCACCCGGTGCTTGGTCACCCGCTGCAGCACCGCGGTCACCAGCGGATCGGCGGAGGAGGCCAGCAACGCGACCTCGACGGCGTTGCCTTCGGCGTGGGTGGAGACGGAGGAGAACAGCTTGCGCAGCCGGTACTGCGGGTCGACGTCGACCTCGCGCAGGCGGTTGATCGCCTCGACGTGTTCCTGCTCCCAGCGCCGCAGGGTGGCGGTGAGCAGTGCCTCGCGGTTGGGAAAGTGCCAGTACGCACTGCCTTTGGTGGCGCCGAGCCGATTCGCGAGGTTTTCCACTGCCACCGCGGCGACGCCGCCCTCGGCCAGCGACCGAAGCGCCGCCGCCGTCCAGTCGTCCCTGGTCAAACGGCGCCGCGATCGGCGTGGTGAGTCGCCTGTGGCCGCCATGCCGCAATACGCTAATGGTTGGAGGCGCAAATAGTCCGACCGTCCGGACGAATGTCTCCGTCACATCTTCAACATCGCCACGGCCTGATCGACCACCGGGTTTGACGACCGAGACTCCCCGGAACCGGTGTGGCTCAGGGGAGTTTCGGTCGTCAATGCCCGGTTTCAGGCCTTGCGGACTCCCACCAGCACAGTGGAGCCCTCGCCGACGGGGCCGGTGTGGGGGTTGTCACCGGCGTCGCCGAACTCCATCGAGGTGGCCAGGGTTTCGCCCGCGATGAACTCGCGGTGCCGGTCGACGGCGGCGCGCACCTCGTCGTCCACCTGCAAGGTCAGCCGGATGCGGTCGGCCACGTCCAGGCCCGCGTCCCGGCGGGCCTGCTGCACGACCCTGACCACGTCCCTGGCCAGGCCCTCGGCGGCCAGTTCGGCGGTCACCTCGGTGTCGAGCACCACCAGTCCCGCTCCGCCGGGCAGTGCCGCGGCGGCGCCGGGGTCGCTGGAGACCAGCCGCTCGGTGTACTCCTCGGGCAGCAACTCGATGCCCGCGGCGATCACCTGGCCCTCCGGTCCGTGGGTCCACTCCCCCGACTTGACCGCCTTGATCACCTTCTGGGTGTCGGCACCCAGCCGCGGCCCGCAGGCGCGGGCGTTGACGGTCAGCTCGAACCGCCCGTGCGCCGCGACATCGGCGGTGAGTTCGACGGCTTTGACGTTGACCTCGTCGCGGATGATCTCGGTGAACGGCTCCAGCAGCGCGGTGTCCGGGGTGGCCACCACGAGCTTGGCCAGCGGCAGCCGCACGCGCAGTTTGTTGGCCTTGCGCAGCGACAGCGCGGTCGAGCACACCTGGCGCACCTCGTCCATGGCGGCCACCAGGCCGTCGTCGGCGGGCAGGTCGATGGCGTCTGGCCAGTCGGTGAGGTGCACCGACCGGCCGCCGGTCAGCCCGCGCCACACCGCCTCGGTGACCAGCGGCAGCAGCGGCGCCGCCACCCGGCAGGCCACCTCCAGCACGGTGTGCAGGGTGTCGATGGCGTCCTGCTCACCGGCCCAGAACCGGTCCCGGGACCGGCGCACGTACCAGTTGGTCAGCACCTCCAGGAAGTCCCTGACGTGCCCGCACGCACCCGCGAGGTCATAGGAGTCCATGGCCTGCTGCGTCACGGTGATCAGGTCGTGCGTCTTGGCCAGGATGTAGCGGTCCAGCACGTGGGTGCTGTCGGTGCGCCAGCGCCCCTGCACCCCTTCGGCGTTGGCGTAGAGGCCGAGGAAGTAGTAGGAGTTCCACAGCGGCAGGATCGCCTGCCGCACGCCTTCCCGGATGCCGCGCTCGGTGACCGAGAGGTCGCCGCCGCGCAGGATCGGGCTGGCCTGCAGGAACCACCGCATGGCGTCGGCGCCGTCGCGGTCGAAGACCTCGTTGACGCTCGGGTAGTTGCCGGTGGACTTGGACATCTTCAGCCCGTCGTCGCCCAGCACGATGCCGTGCGCGACGCAGTTGCGGAATGCCGGGCGGTCGAACAGCGCCGTGGCCAGCACGTGCATGGTGTAGAACCAGCCGCGGGACTGGGCGATGTACTCCACGATGAAGTCGCCGGGGTAGTGGTGCTCGAACCAGTCGGCGTTCTCGAACGGGTAGTGCACCTGCGCGAACGACATCGAGCCGGACTCGAACCAGCAGTCCAGCACCTCCGGCACCCGGCGCATGGTCGACTTTCCGGTGGGGTCGTCCGGGTTCGGCCTGGTCAGCTCGTCGATGAACGGGCGGTGCAGGTCGGTCGGGCGCACGCCGAAGTCGCGCTCCAACTCGTCCAGCGAGCCGTAGACGTCGGTGCGCGGGTAGTTCGGGTCGTCGGAGACCCACACCGGGATCGGCGAGCCCCAGAACCGGTTGCGGGAGATGTTCCAGTCCCGCGCGTTGGCCAGCCACTTGCCGAACTGCCCGTCCCTGATGTGGCCGGGCACCCAGTTGATCTCCTGGTTGAGCTCCACCATGCGGTCCTTGAACTTGGTGACCGCGAGGAACCAGGACGACACCGCCTTGTAGATCAGCGGGTTGTTGCAGCGCCAGCAGTGCGGGTAGGAGTGGTTGTAGGACTCGTGCCGCAGCACAACGCCGCGCTTCTTGAGCTCGGCGATGATCGGCTTGTTCGCGTCGAACACGTGCTGACCGGCGTAGTCGCCCACCATCGGCTCGAACCGGGCGTGCGAGTCGATGGTCTCGATGATCGGGATGCCGTGCGCGCGGCCGAGCAGGTTGTCGTCCTCACCGAAGGCGGGCGCGATGTGCACGACGCCCGTACCGTCCTCAGTGGACACGAAGTCGCCCGCGAGCACCTGGAACGCGTTCTCGGTGCCGAAGGTTTCGGTGTCGGCCAGGTAGCCGAACAGCGGCTCGTACCGCTTGCCGACCAGGTCGCGGCCCTGCTGACGGGCCAGCACCGTGGGCTCCTCGCCGAGTTCGCGGGCGTAGGCGGGCAGCCGCGACTCGGCCAGGATGTAGCGCTCGCCATCGTGCTCGACGGTCACGTAGTCGACGTCGACACCCACTGCCAGCGCCAGGTTGGACGGCAACGTCCACGGCGTGGTCGTCCAGGCCAGCACGTTCTCGCCGGACTCGAGCCGGAACGCCACCGTCAGCGCCGGGTCCTGGCGATCCTTGTAGACGTCGTCCATCCGGGTCTCGGTGTTGGACAGCGGCGTCTCGCAGCGCCAGCAGTAGGCCAGCGTGCGGTGGCCCTGGTAGATCAGACCCTTGTCCCACAGCGTCTTGATGGCCCACATGACGCTTTCCATGTAGTCCAGGTCGAGCGTCTTGTAGTCGTTGGCGAAGTCCACCCAGCGGGCCTGCCGGGTGACGTATGCCTCCCAGTCCTTCGTGTACTGGAGCACCGAGGTGCGGCAGACCTCGTTGAACTTCTCGATGCCGAGCGCTTCGATGTCGGCCTTGGTGTTGATGCCCAGCAGCTGCTCGGCGCGCACCTCGGCGGGCAGGCCGTGGGTGTCCCAGCCGAACCGGCGCTCCACCCGGCGCCCGCGCATGGTCTGGTAGCGCGGCACGGTGTCCTTGGCGTACCCGGTGAGCAGGTGCCCGTAGTGCGGCAGGCCGTTGGCGAACGGCGGGCCGTCGTAGAAGACGAACTCGTTGTCGCCGTTGTCCCCCGCGGGCCGGTTCTCGACGCTGGCCTGGAAGGTGCGGTCGGCGGCCCAGTAGGACAGCACGTCTTTTTCGATGTTGGGGAAGAACGGTTGCGCCGGGACCCCGGCGTTGCCCGCCGGTTCGGACGATGTCAGCTGGACCTTCGGGTAGGCCATCGGGTACTGCTCCTCGCGTGTCTCGCCTCGCACAGGGCGGTTGCGCCCACGTGCGGGGACGAGACGCTGCCGCGTCCCGCGGTACCACCCCGCTTGCCGGTATGCACCGGCCGCTCGTTCGTCGGCTGTGACGGGCCGGACCCGTCCGGTTCTACTGAGGCTCTCGCCCGTTCTTCCGGAGGCTCCCCGGTGATGGCCGGATCAGCGCCTTGTGGTTTCCAGGGTACTCACCTGGCGCAAATCACTTGCCGACGACCCCGGCTCGGTCAGCGGACGCCGTCCGGGTGGACCCTGGCCAGGCGCCAGAGCATCCTGCTCGGTCCGCGAATGACGCCCTGCTCGTGCAGGAAGGAGCGCAGCTTCTCGAAGGAGTCCGCCCACATCGCGTGCAGGTGCTCGCTCTCGCGGACCGCCTTCCGCGCCTGCCGCACATCCAGCCCGGCTCGCCGGTACACCTCGGGCCGGGTGAGGACGGTCTTGAGCAACAACGCGCCGATGCCCGCCACGATGCGGGAGAACTCGCGCGCCCACCACGGCGCCCGCTGGAGCCTTCGGACGAGGTCCTCGCGGGCGTAGCGGATGTGCCGGGACTCCTCGGTGACGTGGATGCGCATGACCTGCCGCATCAGCGGCTGGATGCGGTCGTCGTTCATGTACTTGCGCTGCGCGGCGTCGAAGATCTCCTCGCCGACCAGCGCGGCCACCCACAGCGAGGGCCCACGCAGCAACAGCGGCACCAGCTTGCCGAGGTTGTGCAGGAAGAACCCCTGGGGATAGGCCCGCCCGCCCACGCGGTCGATGACGCGCCCGAACATGGTCATGTGCCTGCACTCGTCGGCCAGTTCGGTGAGGGCGTAGTGCACGTGGCTGCGGCCGGGGTCCATGTTGTAGGTCATCCGCAGCAGGAGCTGGTTGAGGATGTTCTCGAACCAGATGCCCACGCTCAGGGCGTTGATCATTTCCTGCCGCGACAGCTCGACCCGCTGCTCGGGGCTCATCCCCTCCCACATCGGAGTTCCGTACAGGGACACCGTGACCGGCGGGACATAGAACTTGTCCGCCGCCAGCGGTGCGTCCCAGTCGATGTCCAACTCGGGATCGTAGGAGCGCCGGACCGAACCGCTCAGCAGTCGCTGCGCCGTCTGCTCCCGTTCCCCGACCTTCACCATGACGAACTCCTCACATGTGGGGTCGGCAACAGCAGAACACGTGAAACAAAGAGAGTCAACCTGTAAAGTCTGTAAGATGCGCGTTGTGGCAGGTAACAGCGAAAACCTCCTCCAGCGGGCGCTGGCGACGGACCTCCCGGTGGACGAGACCACCGAGCGGATCATGGGCGCCGCCCTGCAACAGGCGGAGGACTTCGGCCTGCGCCGCTTCACCATCGACGACGTGGCTCGCAGGGTCGGCCTGTCCCGGGTGACGATCTACCGTTACTTCCCCAAAAAGGACCAGCTGCTCAACGCGCTGATCATGCGCGAACTGCGCCGCTTCCTGACCAAGGTGGACAAGGTCATCGCCGACCAGCCCTCCCCCGAGGCGAAGCTGTCCGAGGGCGTCATCTTCTGCCTGACGTTCCTGCGCAACCACCGCCTGCTCAACCGCCTGCTGCGCACCGAACCAGAACTGATCCTCCCCCAACTCACCACCAAGGCAGGCACCCTCCTGGCCGCCTCCCGCGAGTGGATCGCGGGCCACATCCGCGCCGAGATCACCGAAGGCCGCCTGTCCCTCCCCGACGAGGACATCGACGGCGCCGCCGAACTCATCGCCCGCTGCGTCCTGTCCCTGGTCGTCACCCCCGACACGGTCCTCCCCGTGGACTCCCCCGAAGGCCACCGCCGCCTGATGGACCTCTACATCGCCCCCCTCGTCCAAACCCTGCGCCCAAAGGCGTAAGCCAGAGGCCGACGTGGTTCCGGACAATCACAGCAACCGCTGCGCAAGGTCGAGAGGCGCGGGCACCTCCTGGCCCTGGTGATGGACACATGAGTGCGCAGTCCCTTCGAACGGAACTGCGCACTCACGACGTGGACGACCTTTGACCCACGCGAACGGCCGCCGACCCCGCACGGATGCTCCAACGCTGTCGTCCCTGACCACGCTGTACGGGAACGGCCGCATCCACTGTGTTTCTCGGTCCGCACTCAAGATCGTTGCGGAACTGGCCGGACGGGAACGGCCACGTCCACCGTGCGTTTCCCAGTCAGCACTCAAGACCGTTGCGGAACTGACCGGACGGGAACGCCGCGTCCACCGTGTGTTCCTCGGTCAGCACCCAAGATCGCTACGGAACACGTCGATAGGGACGGGGCTGGTCGACCGGGCGCGGGCCAGGCCCGCCGGGCGGCGCCAACCACGAATTTGTCGGTCCGCAGCCCTAGGCTGTGTATCGGGGGCTGCTGCGCCAGATCCCGCCGCAGGGCGTCATCATGATCTCCCAGGGCGTCATGATGTCGACCCAGGGGCGCATGATGACGGTTCAGGGAGCCTTGGCGAGAATCGCCGCCGATCGCGATGTCACACATTCGGTTGATCAGGCGTCCCGGAGAACCGCCGATCACGAAACCTCATCCGCGCATGCGGCTCAGGAGCGAGCGCGGAGATCAGCGTGATGCGGTAGGGCGGTGCGCGGCCGCGGTGACCCGGTCGGGGGTGCAGCGGGCGCAGGGGGTGAAGCCCAAGTGCCGTGCCTCGCGCAGGGGAAGCGGAAGGGCGGGCCTTCCCGCGAGCCAGCCGCAGACGCGGAGGTGGTAGCGGGGGTGCTCGTCGACGACCAGCACCTCATCCGATGCCTCGGAGATCGCGATCAGGTCGGCGGCGTCGGTGTCCTCCTCGGGAGGCTCCAAGTCCAGCGGGCCCGTCGCGGAGGCCTCGCCGTTGCCGAAGACGACCATGGTGTCTTCGGTGTGCCGGTCCCCGCGATTCACGGGGCCGGCACCACCGGAGTGCGCTTGCTGGTCGATGGGTCCGGTGGCGGGCTCCCGGCCGACTTCCCCTTCGGCCTGGGGTCGCTCACCGACTACGGCGGTCTCCTCGGAGTCGGTCACCGCAGGCGTCTCGAGTGCCCCACTCCCTCGGGCACGTTGCTCCCGCCTGCGGAGCACCCACTCCACGGCAAGCACGATGGCGGCGATGACGCTCAGTCCTACCGAGAGCCATGCCCACACCGTGGTCGCCGTACTCAAGGCCACCACGAGCAAACCGAACGACGCCAGTACCAGCAGCAGAACGATCAACAGCACGCGCTACACCTCGCACTGGCTGTACCGCCTCGTCGCGGTACCGCCGCTCAATGCCCGTGACGGACCTGGTTTCAACCTGCCTCGGCCCGAGCGCCGAAGCTGTAGCCCTGCCCGCCTTGTCGGCCTTCCGAAGGCGCCGCCGAACCGCGACCCTCCAGTTCCCGAAGCTGCGACTCCAGGTAGGTCTTGAGGCGAGTACGGTACTCCCGCTCGAAGGTGCGCAGTTCGTCGATCTTCTTCTCGAGCGTGTTCTTCTCCTGGGTGATGGAGCCCATCACCTCGGCATGCTTGCGCTGAGCGTCGCGCTCGAGCGCGGAAGCCTTCTCCCTGGCCTGCCGCTCCAGTGTGTCGGAGCGGGTGCGGGCGTCGTTGAGCATCGTCTCGGCACGCGAGCGCGCCTCGTTGACCATGCTGTCGGACTTGGCCCGCGCCTCGGAGAGCAGCTGCTCGGACTTGGTCCGAGCCTCCGAGAGCATCCCGTCGGCCTCGGCCTTGGCCTCACCGGTGAGCCGGTCGGCCATTTCCTGGGCGAGCCCGAGGACCTTGGCGGCCTGCACGTGGTGATCACCACCCGGCGAGGTCTGCTCCATGGCCGTCGGCGGCGGCACGGGTGCCAGCCTGGGCCGCTCCTCCAGCGCACGGGGCGCCGGCGCGGCGTCGAGGTCGGAGCGGGCGGCGTCCAACTGGGACTCCAACTGCTCCACCTGCTGGCGCAGGTCGTTGTTCTCCTCGATCAACCTGGCCAGCTCGGTCTCGACGAGGTCGAGGAAAGCATCAACCTCGTCCTCGTTGTAGCCGCGCTTGCCTATCGGCGGCTTGCTGAACGCGACGTTATGAACGTCGGCGGGGGTCAACGGCATCGGATCACCTCACGCACTCCTTCGCTGCGGATCCCCGGGTTCCCCGTTACCCAGGAAGAGCAAGCACCACTCGCATCAATATGAACACGACCAGCAACAGCACCATAATCGATAGGTCCAGCCCCACGCCCCCGAATCGAACCATCGGGATGATGCGGCGGACCACTCGAACAGGTGGGTCCGTCACTGTGTAGATGGTCTCCAGCGCCACCGCAACCCCTCCTGCGGGTCGCCAGTCCCTGGCGAAGGCGCGAACAAGCTCGACGACGATGCGCGCTGTCAGCAGAATCCAGAACAGGAACAGCGCGTAGTAGATGACCAGCCAGACCACTTGCACAACACAACTCTGCCATCGTTCAGCTCTGGTTGAAGAACTGGCCCTGTGCGAGGCGCTTCTTGTCCTCGGCCGTAACATCCACGTTCGGCGGTGAGAGCAAGAACACCTTGCTGGTGACCTTGTCGATCGAGCCGCGCATAGCGAAGGCGAGCCCGGCGGCGAAATCCACCAGTCGCTTGGCGTCCGAATCGTCCATCTCGGTCAGGTTCATGATCACCGGGATGCCCTCCCGATAGTGCTCACCGATGGTGCGCGCCTCGTTGTAGGTACGAGGGTGCAGTGTGGTGATCCTGCTGAACGGCAGGGACACCTGTTCGGTCATCGGACGGACTCTGGTGATCGGCTCGCGCTGCGGTTCGACCGCGAGCGCGCCGCGGACCGGTGCCTCTCGGGACCAGTTGCGACGGACGACGGGGCGTTCGGTGTCGGTTTCGTAATCGTCGTCCTCGGTCAGTTCGGCCCGGTAGGAGCCGGGGTAGCTGCCGAAGGAACGCCGCCTGCCGGTCACCCGGTCGGGGAAGGCGTCGTACTCCTCGGCCTCGTACCCGGCTCGGTAGTCGGACCGATAGCCGTCGTCATAACCGTCGGCATCGTCGGCAGGGACCATCCCGAAGTAGGCCTTCAGCTTGTGCATGACGCTCATGGCCAGCCTCTCCTCAAGACTCCCTCGACCACCGCCGGACAGACCGGCGACCTGCTGCCTTATCGACTCTCCGGCGAGGCTAACCGCCTGCTGCCCAGCAGTCCGGTTCCGACACGCACACACGTAGAGCCGTTACTTATTGCGCTTTCCAGATCTCCACTCATACCAGCAGAGATCATGGTCGCGTCCGGATTAACGTCACGGACGCGATCCGCGTTACGCCTTAGGGTGGTAAAAGCCACAGCCGGATCTACGCCAAGCGGGGCAACAGCCATTACGCCACGTAGTCGCAGGCCGGGGCTGTCGTCGACCGCCACGGCGAGGGCGGGTAGTTCTGCCGCCGAACATCCACCTCTTTCGGGGTCTTCGTCCAAGCTGAGCTGCAGCAGAACGCCCAGCGGTTCGCTTCGGGAACCGTCGGCCAGCCGGGCGGTCGCGGCGCTGTCCAGTGCGGTGATCAGACGCAGGCTGTCGACGGCGTGCACCAGGTCGGCCCAGCCGGTGACCGAGCGGGCCTTGTTCCGCTGGAGCCTGCCGACCATGTGCCAGCGCAGGTCCGGCAGGGCGACCTCGGCGATCTTGGCCGCGGCCTCCTGGTCGCGGCTCTCGGCGAGTTCGGTCAGCCCGAGTTCGGCCAGCAACGCGACATCGCTCGCGGGAAAGAACTTGGTGACCGGCAGCAACGTGACCTCGGCCGGGTCCCGGCCCGCCGCCCGGCAGGCCCGGTCAATCCGCCCGCGGATCGTCTCCAACCCGGCCCGCAGCTCCGCCAGCCTGCTCATCGCCCTCCCTTTGTCGCACCGCTTTCCCGCGCAGACATCATCATGCGCGTTCGCGGGCGGTCAGGCAGCTATGGGCGTGATCACGGTTCGAGCCAGGTGAGCGCGGCAAGCCTGCCGGTGGTCCGCTCGCGGCGGTGGCTGAAGAGGGTGTCGTCCTCGATGGTGCAGCGCGGGTCGGCGCCGATCCTGGCCACCCCCGCGTCGGCAAGCTGCCGCCACAGGCCCGCCCGCAGGTCCAGTGCCGGGGTGCCGCCGCGGGTCTTGCCCGCGCTGCCGGGCAGGTGCTGCTCGACCTCGGTCTGCATGGCCTGCGGAACCTCGTAGCACTCGCCGCAGACGGCGGGTCCGAGGAGCACTTCGACGCGGTCGGTGTGGGCGCCGAGCTTCTCCATGGCGGCCAGTGTCGCGGTGGCGACACCGTCACGGGCGCCGACGCGGCCCGCGTGGCAGACGCCGATCACGCCATTGTGGGTGTCGGCCATCAGCACCGGGACGCAGTCCGCGGCGAGCGCCGCGAGCGCGAGGCCCGGCACATTGGTGACCATGCCGTCGGTGTCGGCGACCGGCTCGTCGCGCGGTCCGTCGATGATCTCCACGTTGGCGCTGTGCACCTGCTCCATCCACACGAGGCGGTCGGCGGCAAGGCCAAGCTCGCTGGCCAGCCGCGCGCGGTTGGCCGCCACCGCGGCGGGATCATCGCCGACATTGTGGCTGAGGTTGAACGACTGGTAGGGCGCCTTGGAATGGCCTCCGGCCCGAGTGGTCACGACCCGACGAACACGCACAGTGGCCTCCCAAGCACCCGGCTGCGATGCCATCGGACTCTAACCCCGCCCCCGACAACCACCTCCGCTGCCCCTGGCGTCCGCCCGCGGGCGCTCCGTACGCGGGAATGTCACGCCCACCACGGATCGAATGGCCGAAACCTGTGTATCCATGTCGAAATCCGGACACCAGCCGATGGGAAGGGGTGCGAGAAAGATCACCACGAAATTCACCGCACAGCCCCGACGCCGGGCAGGCGAAACTCCCCGGAACGTCATGATGTCGACCTGCGGCGTCATGATGCGCCCCTGGGGCGACGTCACGACGCCCTGGAGCGAGATCTGGCTGAGCAGCCCCCGATACACAGTCTAGGGCTGGGGTCCGACAAATGCGGCGGCTGAAGACGTAGATGCGGACGGCGGTTGCGGGACGGTGAGATCACGAAGGTCAGCCTCGAACTGCTGACCGCGAGAAGAAGCTGGGCTCGCCGTCGGCCGTCGTGGTCGGCGCCCCCGGCACTGCCGCCAAGCTGAAGGACTCGCGATATTCGCGGCCACGGGTGGACGTCGGGGCAGAGGAGCGCTGACCAGGTCCGGCCGGGCTCGGTGGGGAGTCTGTACCCCGTAGGCCCGGGTGCCGCGCACCACCACGTTCGGCGGCTGCTCGGTGTGGTCGCGCACCACCAGGTTCGGCGACTGGGTCGGGGTGGTCACGCACCGCAGGTTCGGCGACTGGGTCGGGTGGTCGCGCACGCAGGTCGGCGGCGAACGCGGCAGGCGCCGATGACGCGAAGTCGCTTCGGAGGTTCGGGTCGCCGGTGGGGGCTGTGGTCCGTGCGGGTGCTGGGGTGTGGGTCAGGATCTGAGGTGGGAGGCGCCGTTGAGGTCGAGGATGGTGCCCGCGGCCCAGGTGGCGTGTTCGGAGGCCAGGTAGGTGACGGCGGCGGCGATCTCCTCGGGGGTGCCCACTCGGGAGAAGGGGCTTTCGGCGCGGAGGGCGTCGCCGAGGTCTCCGGCCAGGCGGGACTCGGTGCGTTCGGTGGCGACGAAGCCGGGGGCGACGGAGGTGACGGCGATGTTGTGCGGGCCCAGTGCCAGGGCCAGGGACTGGCCGAGGGCGTGCAGGGCGGCCTTGCTGGCGCCGTAGGCGGGGTGGTCGGGTTCGCCGCGGAAGGCGCCGCGGGAGCCGATGTTGATGATGCGGCCGTGGACGCCGCGTTCGACCATGTGGCGGGCCACGCAGTAGGAGACGTTGGCGGCGCCGAGGAGGTTCACCGCGGTGATCTGCTGCCAGGCGCGCTGCCAGTCCTCGTAGGAGGTGGCAGCCACGGGGTGGGCGCTGGCCGCGGAGGTGGCGGAGGCGGCGTTGTTGACCAGGACGTCGATCGCGCCGAGGCTGCCGATGGCGGTGTCGACCAGGCCGCGCACCGATTCGGGGTCGCTGATGTCGGCTTGGATCAGGCGGTGGCCGCGGCCGGGCAGGTCGGCGAGGGTGGCCTCGGCGTCCTCTCGGCGGGTGGAGTAGTGCACCGCCACTCTGGCGCCCTCGCGGGCGAAGGCGGCGGCGATGGCCCGTCCGATTCCTCGGGACGCGCCGGTGACCAGTACTCCCCTGCTTCGATCAGCCACCCTGCCAGCCTAGTGGCCTGAGTTGGAGGTGTGCTGCCCGGATTTCGTGATCCGGATGGTTGCAGGCAAGGCGGCGAAAAACCGCCAGTACCGGGTGTACCAGGGTTTTTCGCCAACGCCGCCTGCGGCCATCTGGGCGCGGAAGACGGGTGACGCACCTCCAACTCAGGCCACTGGTGGGAGCTACCTGCGCATGAAGGGCGGAACGTCGACCTCGTCGTCGGGGTCCTCGGTCACCGGCACCGCCCGGCTGGGCAGCGAGCCGCCGTAGCCGACGGCCTGCTGGGCGGGTGGGGACGGGTGGCGCGGCATCTGCTGCTGTGCGGCCGGGCGCTGCTGCGGGCTGCCGCCGTTGTGGCTCGGCTGCGGGGCCGCCGCGCGGGTCTGGGTCTGCGCGGCGGGCGCGGGCTGCTGCTGAGGGTGCTGCGGAGCCGCGGATTGCGGGTTCACCTGACCCGACTGGGCCGAGGCGACTTTGGAACGGCCAACCGGCGCCGGGTCCAGCTTCTTGTGAGTCGGTTGGCCTCCGTCAAAACCCGCGGCGATCACCGTCACTCTGACCTCGTCGCCGAGGGAGTCGTCGATGACCGTGCCGAAGATGATGTTGGCTTCCTGGTGGGCTTCCTCCTGGACGAGCGAGGCCGCCTCGTTGATCTCGAACAGGCCGAGATCGGAGCCGCCCGCGATGGACAGCAGCACGCCGTGCGCGCCCTCCATGGAGGCCTCCAGCAGCGGCGAGTTGATCGCCTTCTGGGCGGCCTGCACCGCGCGGCCCTCGCCGCGGGCCGAGCCGATGCCCATCAGGGCGCTGCCCGCGCCGGACATGACGCTCTTGACGTCGGCGAAGTCCAGGTTGATCAGACCGGGGGTGGTGATCAGATCGGTGATGCCCTGCACACCGGAGAGCAGCACCTCGTCGGCGGAGCGGAACGCGTCCATCAGCGAGACGCCGACGTCGCCAAGCTGGAGCAGGCGGTCGTTGGGGATCACGATGAGCGTGTCGCACTCGTTGCGGAGATCCTTTATTCCGTCCTCCGCCTGGCCCGCCCTGCGCTTGCCCTCGAAGGAGAACGGCCTGGTCACCACGCCGATGGTGAGCGCGCCGAGCTTGCGGGCCACCGAGGCGATGACGGGCGCGCCGCCGGTGCCGGTGCCACCGCCCTCGCCCGCGGTCACGAAGACCATGTCGGCGCCCTTGAGGACCTCTTCGATCTCTTCCTTGTGGTCCTCGGCTGCCTTGCGGCCGACCTCGGGGTTGGCGCCCGCGCCAAGGCCACGGGTGAGCTCTCGGCCGATGTCGAGCTTCACATCGGCATCGGACATCAGCAGTGCCTGGGCATCGGTGTTGACCGCGATGAACTCGACGCCCTTGAGCCCGACCTCGATCATGCGGTTCACGGCGTTAACGCCGCCGCCACCAATGCCGACGACCTTGATCACCGCAAGGTAGTTGTGCGGGGGAGTCATCGGATCGATCCGCCTTCCTGATTTCGGTCCTTGCTCGTACTGGCGTGGCGCTCGCCGCGCCTGCTCCCTTCCCGAGACTGATCGAGAAGCGGAACCAGCGACCTCAAGCTGAGGTCAAGAGTTTTGTCAACTCCCTATTAGATGGGGACGTTAAGCACCGGCAGCGTTCGGGTCCAGACGCCACGCCGCGTGTTGTCCGAGCTCTTAAACACTGTCCTCGGCTTCTCACGTGCCGGTAACTCCATCGAGTAGTTCACGCACGATGTCCAGATGACCGGCGTGGCGACCGGTTTCCTCGACCATGTGGACCAGCACCCACCGCACCGCGACATTCCCCAGCCTCGGATGGGTCAATTGCCGATTCAGGTCGATCTCCGCCAGCACCTCCCGGCTCACTGCGCATTGTGCCGCATAGTCCGCGAGCACCTCCGCGAGAGCCTGCTCCGGGGGCGGGCGGAAGTCCGCATCGGGGTCGGTCTCGGTCCACGGCGCCCGCAGCTCGCGGCCCGCGACCACCGCCTCCCACCAATAGTGCTCCACCCACCGCAGGTGGGAGACGATTCCGATCGGGGTCATCAGCTTCGACGGCAGCACCGACCGCCGGGCGTCGGTCTCCGACAGCCCTTCGCATTTCACCGCGATGCTCGCGCGCAGGTAGTCGAGGAACCCGTTGAGCATGCCCCGCTCGTCGGCGACGGGCGGCGGTTCGATCCGTGTCGTCATGGCCGCAGTCTGACCGCCCATTGGGAACGCGTCAGGTGAATTTCGTTCGGGGCGAGCCACTGTCCCCGCGTTATGCGTGCATTTGCTCGTCAGCGCACGGCCCTTGCGGCCCAGGGAAATGCCAGCAACCCGGTCTTGTGCCTGGTCGTCTCACTGAAGTGCCGGGAGACAGGGGGATCTGGCAATGGATTTCCGGGTATTGGGCCCCGTCGAGTGTTGGCATGACGGGCGGATTGTCGACCTGGGCACCGCCAAGCAACGCGCCGTCCTCGCCGTGCTGTTGTTCTCCGCGGGGCGGCCGGTTCAGGTCTCCGCTCTTGTCGACGCGGTGTGGGATGACAACCCGCCGCGAGCGGTCAGGGCGGGCGTGTACAGCTATGTGACCCGGCTGCGGAAGATTCTTCAGCCCGCCGGGATATCCGTGGTGCGGCGCTCCGGCGGATACGCCGTCGATGTGCCCGCCGATTGTGTTGACCTGCACGTGTTCCACCAGCTGTCGCGTGATGCGGACCGCCGTGTCGGGGATTTGGATCGGGCGTTGTCACTGTGGCGCGGCGAGGCGTTCGCCGATCTCGATTCGCCGTGGGCCGACGGGGTTCGGATCACCCTTGAGCAGCAACTCGTGTCGACAGCGGTGGAATGGGCGGAGTTGGCGGTGCGAGCGGGTTCGACATCGGCCGCCGTCGAGCGGTTGTCCTGCTTCGCTTCGTGGCGCCCGCTGGACGAAGCCTTGGCGGCCGCCCTGATCTCAGCGCTGTGCGCCGACGGGAGGCCCGCGGAAGCCCTGACCGCCTACGCTCGGATCAAGGGGCGGTTGCGGGACAAGCTCGGCGTCGACCCCGGCAGGCGACTGGCCGCGGTGCACCTTGACGTCCTGCGCAGCGCCGCCTAGGGCGTGATCGTCGGCAGGTCGGGTGTCGAGACGTTGAAGATGCGCCCAGGGCGGGTCATCAGCGGCACCAGGACGCGAGCCTTGCGGTCGGACTGGTCCGCGCTCCCCCACCGGACTTCCCGCCCGCCCGCGAGCAGCAGGCGGACGTTGCCGGGGGTCTCGGCGATGACGGTGAGGATCTCGGGACGCAGCTTCTCCGGCACGGCACGCAACACCGCCAGCGCGGCCTTGGTCGAGGCATCCTCGGGAGCGACCCGGTGCACCTGAAGCTCGGGCAGCCCGGCGGGCGGGGTCGGCACGGTGGCGAAGCCGAACCCGGTGGCGTCCACCAGGACGACACCGTCGGGAGCGCGCAGCATGAGCGCGGGTTGGCGTTCGGTGATCTGCAACCGCACGGTCGACGGCCACTCACGCACCACCGAGACCGCGGAGACCCGGGGCAGCGTGCGGACCCTGGCTTCGATCGCCGGGACCTCCAGCCGGAACATCGGGGTGCCGCGTTCGATGTCCGCCGCCCGGCGGACATCCTCGGCGCTCAGCGCGGTGGTGCCGTCGACCTCGACCGAGCGGACGCCGAGCAGGGGCGTGAAGTAGATCAGGTAGCCGACGCTGACCAGCACGGTGACGATGAGCATCACGCCGACGGGTCGCAGCAGCCAGTGGCGGCGGACCCTGCGGACCGGGCGACGCCGTGGCGGGGCCTGCGGGGCGGGCCTGCTCACCCGCTCCCGCTCGACGTAGCGCGTCGCGCCGCGCCGGGGCGGCCCGCCCGGCCTGGTCATACCCCGCTCAGCGGCTCATCCGCCGCGCCAAGCCGGTCGATCTCCGCGAGGATCTCGGGGCCGAGCATGGTCACATCACCCGCGCCCATCGTCACCACCAGGTCGCCGGGCCTGGTCAGCTCCGCCACCAGCCCCGCGGCCCGGCTGACGGACGGCTCGAACCGGACGGCGCCCTCGGGCAGGTTCACGGCGTCGGCGATCAACGCGCCGGTCACGCCGGGCACCGGCTCCTCGCGGGCGCCGAAGACATCCAGCACCACGACCTCGTCCGCGAGCGCCAAGGCGTCGGCGAACTCCGCGGCGAAGGTCTTGGTGCGCGAGTACAGGTGCGGCTGGAACACCACGACCAGCCTGCCCGCGCCCTGGCCGACCAACGGGCGGCAGGCCCGAAGCTGTGCCGCCACCTCCGTGGGGTGGTGGGCGTAGTCGTCGTAGACCCGCACCCCCGCCGCGGTGCCCTTGTACTCGAAGCGGCGGCGCACCCCGCCGAACGCGGCCAGCCCGCCCAGCAGGCAGTCCAGCGGCGCACCGAGTTCCAGTCCGGCCAGCAGCGCCGCGACCGCGTTGTCCGCCATGTGCTCGCCGGGGGTGGCGACGTTGATCGTCACCTCGCCGTGGTTGGCGCCCTCCAGCACCACCGTCACGGCGCCGCCGGAGTCGGTGGGGCGGTAGTCGACGACCCGCGCGCCCGGGACGCCCTCGGGCACCGTGCGGCCGTAGCGGAGCACGGTCAGGCCCGCCTTCTCCGCGTGGTCGGCCAGCGTCGCCGAGCCGGGGTCGTCTGCGCAGGCGATCAGGGTGCCGCCGGGTTCGATGCGTTCGATGAACTCGTTGAACACCGACACGTAGGCGTCCACGCTGCCGTGGTGGTCGAGGTGATCGGCCTCCACGTTCGTCACGACGGCCACCGAGGGCGCGAAGAACAGGAACGAGCCGTCGCTTTCGTCGGCCTCCGCCACGAAGATGCCGCCGCTGCCGTGGTGGGCGTTGGCGCCGGACTCGTTGAGGTCGCCGCCGATCGCGAAGGACGGGTCCAGCCTGCATTTCTGCAACGCCACGGTCAGCATGGAGGTGGTCGAGGTCTTGCCGTGGGTACCGGCGACGCACGCGACGCGGTGGCCGCTCATCAGCGCCGCCAGCGCCTCCGCCCTGCGCAGCACCGTCAGACCGCGGTCGCGGGCCCCCGCGAGTTCGGGGTTGGTGTCGCGGATCGCGGTGGACACCACGACGGCGGTGGGCTCGCCGTCGAGAAGCTCCAGGTTGGCGGACTCGTGCCCGACCGCCACCTGGGCGCCCTGGGCGCGCAGCGCCAGCACCGTGCGGGAGTCCTTGGCGTCCGAGCCCGACACCGCCGCTCCCCTGGCCAGCAGGATCCGCGCGATGCCGCTCATCCCGGCGCCCCCGATGCCGACCAGGTGGGTCCTGGCCAGCCGGGGGTCCAGTTCGGTGGGTGCCACCATCAGGTCGCCTTCTTGTCGATCAGCTCGAGCACCATGTGGGCGAGCTTGTCGGCGGCCTCGCGGTGGCCGCTGTGCTGCGCGGCGAGGCTCATCTGCGCGAGCCGCTCGCGGTTGGCGATCATCGGGATCACCTCCGAGGTGATGCGCTGCGGGGTCAGCGCCGCGTCCTCGATCAACAGGCCGCCACCGGCGTTGACCACGGGCAGCGCGTTGAGTGCCTGCTCGCCGTTGCCGTGCGGCAGCGGGACGAACACCGCGGGCAGTCCGACCGCGGAGACCTCCGCGACGGTCATCGCGCCGGAGCGGCACAGCACCGCGTCGGCGGCGGCGTAGGCCAGGTCCATGCGCTCCAGATAAGGCACCGTGACGTAGGCGGGTGCGCCGGGAACCTGCTGCACCGCAACGGTGTTCTTCGGGCCGTGGGCGTGCAGCACGCCGATCCCGGCCTCCGCGAAGGCGGTCGCCGCGCCCGCGGCGGCCTCGTTGAGGCTGCGGGCGCCCTGGGAGCCGCCGAAGATCAGCAGCGTGGGCGCGTCCGGGTCGAGGCCGAACTCGGCGCGGGCTTTCGCGCGCAGCGCGGCGCGGTCCAGGCTGGTGATCGACTCGCGCAGCGGGATGCCGATGACCTCGGCCTCCTCCAGGCCGCTGCCGGGAACGGCGGCGGCGACTTTCGCGGCGAACTTGGCGCCCACCTTGTTCGCCAGGCCCGCCCGCGCGTTGGCCTCGTGCACGACGATCGGCAGCCTGCCGCGGGCGGCCAGGTAGGCGGGCAACGCGACGTAGCCGCCGAAGCCGACCACGATGTCGGCGCCGTGGGTTTCGAAGATCTCGCGCGTGCGGCGGATCGCGTCACGCACCTTCAGCGGCAGCTTCAGCAGGTCGGTGGTGGGCTTGCGGGGCAGCGGCACCGGCGGGATGAGCTCCAGCGGGTAGCCCCGCGCGGGGACCAGCTTGTTCTCCAGGCCCCGCTCGGTGCCCAGCGCGACGACCTTGGTGCCGGGTCGGAGCCGCTGGACCGCGTCCGCGAGGGCGAGCGCGGGCTCGATGTGTCCCGCGGTGCCGCCTCCCGCGACGACGACGCACTGCTGCTTGTGTGGCGCGGGTGCGGGCGTCCCGCTGAATCCCGGCTGCCCGGTGGTCACCGATGTCCTCCTTGGGCACTCCGCCACGATCCGCGGCGGCGGTTCTGGTCGCTGGGTGGAGCGCCCCGCCGCTCCCGACGCGAGTCGAGTTGCGACACGGTGCTGCCACGACCTGATATTCCCGTAGTCCGACCGGCGGCTCGCGGCGGGGTCGACGGTCTGGCGGGCCTGCGCCGCGCCGCCGGGTGGTATGGCTCCGGTGCCGGCAGGTGCAGCAGCCGCCCGACCCGACCGGGGCCCTGGGTGCGCAGCGCGGCGACCGCCTCCGGTTCGTGGCGGGCGATGTTGGCCAACACCGCCAACGTGATCATCGTGGTGACCACAGAGGTTCCGCCGGAGGAGATCAGGGGCAGCGGCAGGCCGGTGACCGGGAGCAGCCCGACCACGTAGCCGATGTTCAGCGCGGCCTGGCCGACCGTCCACACCGTCAGCGTCGCGGCCACCATGCGCAGCCACGGGTCGGTGTTGCGGGAGGCGATGCGCAGGCCGACGTATGCCAGGATCGCGAACAGGCTCAATACGACGAAACAGCCGATAAAGCCCAGCTCCTCGCCGATGACGGCGAAGATGAAATCATTGTGGACATTGGGTAGATACTTCCATTTGGCGCTGCCCTGCCCGAGTCCCTTGCCGAGGAAACCGCCGTCGGCCAACGCGTAAAGCGCCTGTCTTGCCTGGTAGCCCTCGGCGGAATTGTCGGCGGCCTGCGGGTTGAGGAACGTGGTGACGCGCTCCCACCGGTAGTTGGCGACCAGCGCCAAAGTGATCACCCCGGTGCCCGCTCCGAGCACCAGCATCGCGAACAGCCGCAGCGGGGCGCCCGCGAACCACAGCAGCGCCAGCAGCACGATGCCGAGCGTGATCGTGCTGCCCAGGTCGGGTTGCAGCATGAGCAGCGCGAACATGATCAACGTCACGGGCACGACCGGCACCAGCAGGTGCCGCCATTGGTTGAGCAGCGCCCGTTTGGTGACCAGCACGTGCGCGCCCCACAGCGCCACCGCGAGTTTCGCGGGCTCGACCGGCTGGAACGACAGGTCGCCCAGTACGAACCAGCTTCGCGCGCCGCCCCGCACGGTGCCGATTCCGGGGACCAGCACCAAGACCAGCAACAGCAGGGAGACCATCACCGCGGTGAAGCTGACCGCCCGCAGTGTCTTGGGCCGGATGCGCAGCAGGATCCAGAACAGACCGAGGCCGATGACGCAGTAGATGATCTGCTTGCGAAACGTCGCGTAGGTGGCGTTGGGCATGGTGCTGGACGCCGAGAGCACCATCACCAGCCCGAACACCGTGAGCAGGCCGGTCAGCGCGAGCACGAGGTGGAACGAGCTCAGCGGGCGGGCCAGCCACGCCGTCAGCGCGGAGCGGAATTGCGCGAGCCGGGACAGCACCCTGCTGCTCGCGGCCGTGTCAGGAGCTTTGCCGCCGCCCGACACCGCCGCTCACCGCGCCTCGGGATAGTGCGCCCGGACGGCTTCGACGAAGGCGTTTCCGCGGTGGGAGTAGTTGTCGAACATGTCCCAGGACGCCGCGGCGGGCGCGAGCAGCACGACATCGCCGGGCCGCGCGAGCCCGGCCGCGGTGCGCACGACCTCCGTCATGGCGCCATGGTCTCCCGCGGACACCTGTCGCACCGGCACATTTGGGGCGTGTCGCGCGAGTGCGGCCGCGATCACTGCGCGATCCTGGCCGATCAGCACCACCGCGCGCAGCCGGTCGGCGGCGTCGGCGACCAGTTCGTCCACCGAGGCGCCTTTGAGCTGGCCGCCCGCGACCCACACGATGTGCGGGTGCGCGCCGAGCGAGGCTGCTGCGGCGTGCGGGTTGGTGGCCTTGGAGTCGTCGATGTAGGTGACCCCGCCGAACTCGCCGACCACGACCGCGCGGTGCGCGGCGGGCTGGTAGGTGCGCAGCCCCTGCGCGATCTCCGCCGGTGTCACCCCCGCCGCCCGCGCCAGCGCGGCGGCGGCCAGCGCGTCGAACCGCCCCGGCGGGCCTGCCGGGCGCACGTCGGCGGCGTCGATCAGCGGTGTGCCCGCGTCGTCGGTGAGCACACCGTCGGAGATCCCGAACTGTCCTGGTGCGGGCGCGCCGAGCGTGATGCCGATCTTGCGGTCGGCGGGCGATTTCGCCAGCAACTCGGCGACAACCGGGTCGTCGGTGCCCGCGACTGCCACGGCGCCACTGAGGATGCCTGCCTTGGCCTGCGCGTAGGCGTCCATGCTGCCGTGCCAGTCGAGGTGGTCCTCGGCGAGGTTGAGCAGCACGCCCGCGTCGGGGCGCACCGAGGGCGACCAGTGCAGTTGGAAGCTGGACAGTTCCACCGCGAGGTCGGTGTAGCCGCCGAGCACCGCGTCCATCGCGGGCAGCCCGATATTGCCGCAGGCCACCGCCTTGCGGCCCGCGGCGAGCAGGATCGACTCCAGCATGCCCACGGTCGTGGTCTTGCCGTTGGTGCCGGTCACGCACAACCAGCGCCGCTCAACGCCGTCCGACTGCGCGACCCGCCAGGCCAGTTCGACCTCGCCGATCACCCCGATGCCCGCCGCGGCGGCGGCTTTGAGCAGCGGCGCGTCAGGTCGCCAGCCGGGACTGGTGACGACCAGGTCGGTGCCCGCGGGCGGTTCGGTGAGGCCCACGGCCGTGTCGAACTTCGTGCAGGCGGTCAGGCGGTCGGCGTTGGCGTCGGTGATGGTGACCTCGGCGCCGAGGGTGCGCAGCGCCTTCGCCGCGGAGACACCGGAAACCCCGGCTCCCGCGACGATGACGTGCTTGCCGCGCACTAGGTGGACAGCCATTCGCTGTAGAACAGACCGATGCCGAACAGGCAGCAGATGCCCGCCATCAGCCAGAAGCGGATGATCACCGTGGTCTCGGCCCAGCCCGCGAGTTCGAAGTGGTGGTGGAAGGGCGCCATCCGGAACAGCCGCTTGCGGGCGGTGCGGAACACCGCGATCTGCAAGCTCACGCTCAGCGCCTCGACCACGAACAGGCCGCCGATGACGACCATCAGCAGTTCGGTGCGGGTCACCATGGACAGACCGGCCACCAGGCCGCCGAGCGCCAGCGAGCCGGTGTCGCCCATGAAGATCTTGGCGGGGGCGGCGTTCCACCACAGGAAGCCGACACAGCCCGCCATGGCCGCGGCGGCGACGATCGAGATGTCCAGCGGGTCGCGCACGAAGTAGCAGTTGGGCGCGGGCACGTTGGCGCTGCACTCGTATCGGAACTGCCAGAACGCGATCAACACGTAGCTGGCGAGCACCATCGCCGAGGAGCCCGCGGCCAGACCGTCGAGGCCGTCGGTGAGGTTCACGGCGTTGGACCAGGCCGACACCGATGCGTAGCAGAAGACGATGAAGCCGACCGTGCCGAAGGACACCGCGGTGATGTCGCGGATGAACGACAGGTTGTCAGAGGCGGGCGTGAGGCCCTTTTCGTCGGTGAATTGCAGGGCCAGCACGGCGAACAGCACCGCGGCGAAAAGCTGGCCGACCAGCTTCGCGGTCTTGTTCAGGCCGAGGTTGCGCTGTTTGCGGATCTTGATGAAGTCGTCGAGGAAGCCGACCAGGCCGAGCGTGGAGGTCAGCAGCAGCACCAGCAGCCCCGACATGGACGGCCCGCTGTAGTTCGGGCTGGTCAGGTAGGAGTACAGGTGGCTGACGCCGTAGCCGACCCACAGCGCCAGCAGGATCGCCACACCGCCCATGGTGGGCGTGCCGCGCTTGCTCTGGTGGTGCTGCGGGCCCTCTTCGCGGATCTCCTGGCCGAAGCCCTGACGGGAGAAGATCCGGATCAGATAGGGCGTGAGCAGGATCGAGACCATCAATGCCACCGCGGCGGCAATGAAGATGCCCTTCACGGGGCTCCTCCGTCTTTCTGTTCCAGCAGTGCGTCAGCCACTCGCCACAGCTCGACTCCGTTGGACGCCTTCACCAGAACGACGTCTCCGGGGCTGAGTTGGTTGCGTAGCAATGTGACGGCGGCATCGGCGTCGGGTACCAGTACCGACTCGTCTGCCCAAGAGCCTTCCAGACACGCCCCCTGGTGCATCGGGCGGGCATCCTCCCCGACGACGACCAGCCGGTTGATGTCCAGCCGCACCGCGAGACGGCCGATCTCGTCATGTGCCGCAACGCTGTTCTCGCCCAGTTCGGCCATGGTGCCGAGCACCGCCCAGCTGCGCCTGCGGGTGGCGCCGCGGCTCATCCCGGCCAGCGTCTTCAGCGCCGCGGCCACGGATTCGGGGTTGGCGTTGTAGGAGTCGTTGATCAACGTCACGCCGTCGGCGCGGTCGGTGACCTGCATGCGGCGAATGGACCGGCTGGTCGCGCCGGAAAGCCATTCGCCGAGCTGTGCGGGCGTCGCACCGAGTTCGAGTGCGACCGCGGCGGCGCACAGGGCGTTGTTCACGTGGTGCGCCCCATACAGCCCGAGTCGCACGTCCGCCTCGCCCCGCGGCGTGACGAGCCGGAAGCTCGCCTGCGCGGCGTCGTTGAGCGTGATATCGACCGCGCGGACGTGGGCGGTGGCGTCCTGGCCCGCCAGCACCACCCGCGCCTTGGTTCGGGAGGCCATGGCACGGACCAGCGGGTCGTCGGCGTTGAGCACCGCGACACCGTCCTCGGGCAGTGCCTCGACCAGTTCGCCCTTGGCCTGGGCGACGCCCTGCCGTGAGCCGAACTCGCCGAGGTGCGCGGAGCCGACGTTGATCACCACACCGATGCGGGGCGGGGCGATCTGGCAGAGCTGGGCGATGTGGCCGGGGCCGCGGGCGGACAGCTCCAGCACAAGGTGCCGGGTGTCGGTGGTGGCGCGCAGCGCGGTCCAGGGATGGCCGAGTTCGTTGTTGAACGAGCCGGGCGGGGCGACGGTGTCCCCCATCGGCTCCAGCAGCTGCGCCAACAGGTCCTTTGTGGACGTTTTGCCCGACGAGCCGGTGATACCGACGACGGTGAGCCCGTCGAGGCTGGTCACCACGTGCCGGGCGAGCCTGCCCAGCGCGGTCAGCACGGCCAGCCCGGAGCCGTCGGTGTCGGCGGCCAGCGCGTAGGCGGCGCTCTTGGGGGCTTCGGCGCGCGGCACGATCACCGCCGGGGCGTCGACCTCCCGCGCCGCCAGCACCGCGGTCGCGCCCTGTGCGACGGCCTTGGCGGCGAAGTCATGGCCGTCGACCCGAGCGCCGGGGACCGCCACGAACAGCCCGCGCTCGGTGACCTTGCGGGAGTCGAACTCCACGGTGCCGGTGACCACCTCGTCACCGGTGGCGTTGTGCACCCGGCCGCCGACCGCCGCGGCGATCTCGGCCAGTGTCAGCGGGATCATCCACCGACCTCCACAGCCGGGCGGCCGCCCTTGGCGAGGTGCGTGCGGATCGCGGCGGCAAGTTCCTCCCGATCGGAGAACGGGTGCACCACCCCGTTGATCTCCTGCCCGGTTTCATGGCCCTTGCCCGCGATGATCACCAGGTCGCCGGGTTCGGCCCGCCGGACCGCCTCGGTGATCGCCTTGCGGCGGTCGCCCTGCTCGACCACTTCACCGCGCTGGTCCGCGGGCACGTCCAAAGCGCCGGTCAGCATCGCGCCCCGGATGGTGGCGGGGTCCTCGGTGCGGGGATTGTCGTCGGTGACGATCAGCAGGTCGGCCCGCCGCGCCGCGGTGTCCCCCATCAGCGGACGCTTGGCGACGTCGCGGTCGCCGCCGCAGCCCAGCACGATGATCACCTTGCCGGTGGCCTGGGCCCGAGCGGCGTCGAGCACCGCGGCCACCGCCCCCGGCTTGTGCGAGTAGTCGACGACCGCCGTGAACTCCTGGCCCAGCGCCACCCGCTCCATGCGGCCCGGCACGTCCACCTCGGCGAGGCCGCGGGCGATGGCGTCGGTGGAGATGCCGACCGCGCGGAGACAGGCCAGCGCCACCAAGGCGTTGCTGACGTTGAACGCACCGGGCAGCCGCAGCCGCAGCGGCAGCCGCAGCCCGTCCGGACCGTTGGCGATGAACGACTGGGTGCCGGTGGGCTCGGCGCGTAGATCGGCGGCGGTCCAGGTGGCGGGTTCCCCGCCGGTGCTCACCGTGATGGTGTCGGGTTTGACCAGCTTGCGGCCCCACTCGGTGTCGGTGCAGACGACCTCGGTGTCGGACCGCCCGTCGAAGAGGCGGGCCTTGGCGGCGAAGTAGTCGTCGAAGTCGGCGTGGAAGTCCAGGTGGTCTTGGGAGAGGTTGGTGAACGCCCCCACCGTGTAGTGGGTGCCCGCGACCCGCCCCAGCGCCAGGGCGTGGCTGGAGACCTCCATCGCCACATGCGTCACGCCGCGCTCGACCATGATCGCGAACAGCGCCTGTAGGTCCGGCGCCTCGGGCGTGGTGAACGCCGAGTCGAGCCGCTCGTCGACGATGCGCGTCTCCACCGTCCCGATGAGCCCCGTCGTGAGGCCGGCGGCCCGGAGGGCGGATTCGATCAAATAGCTGGTGGTGGTCTTGCCCGAGGTGCCGGTGACCCCGATGATCCGCAGCCGGTCGGAGGGGTTGCCGTAGATGTGCGCGGCCAGCCTGCCCAGCACCGAGCGGGGGTCGTCGTGCAGCAGCACGGGGACGATGGCCTCGGAGACCTCTTCGGCGCCCGCCTTGTCGGTCAGGATCGCCGTCGCCCCCGCCTTGATGGCCTGGTCGGCGAAGGCCGCACCATGGGCGCGCGCCCCCGGCAGCGCCGCGAAGATGTCGCCAGGCCTGACGTGCTGGGCGCGGAGCGTGATGCCCGTGGCCGCTCGGTCACTCGGCTCCAGCACGGTGGCGCCTACGAGATCGGCCAGCGTGTCGATCCTCTTGGGCTCGACGCGCTGCGGACGTGGTGGGGCCATGCTGGCCTTGCTTACTCCAGGCACGCCGAGAGGCTACCCGCGCTGCTCCTGATGGCTCACACCTGTCCTCTGTGGCCGGTTCCCCATGCCCGCTGCCCGGCATTTCGGGTCTCGGTTCTGAATTCACCGCACGGTGAAATCACGCTCTGCCAACCCCCGCGTACTTCGTTTGCCCAGCGGCTGCCGATCAATGGCGGATTCTCGATTTGTCAGTCCCCGCAGGGTGTTTCTCTGTATTCTGCGATGAGCTTCGAGGCCTGCATTCCCTCCGCGTCGGAAATGCTTCCTGGCGGGTCCGGCAACCGGTTCTAGCCGACGTTCAACGTCAGCACCGGGGTCTGCTCCTTCGACAGCGGGATGCGGTAGCGCTGCGCGATGTAGTTCGCCACGTCGTGGAACAGCGGGGCGGCGGTGACGCTTTCCGGAGTACCGCCGGAGGGGGCGTCCAAGACGATGCCCACCACGTACTGGGGGTTATCGGCGGGGAGGATGCCCGCGAAGGTGATCCAGTACTTGGAGTTCGAGTAGCAGCCGCAGGCCTTGTCGACCTGCTGGGCCGTGCCTGTCTTGCCTGAGATCTGGTAGCCCGCGACCGCCGCCTGCGGGCCGGTTCCGCGCTGGCCGGGGGCGTCTTGGACCACGCCGCGAAGCATGTCCCGTACGGTTTTCGCCGTGTCGGGGCTGATCACGCGCACGCCTTCCGGGCGGGGCTCGGGGGTGCGTTTGCCGTTGGCGTCCTCGGTGGACTTGATGATTCTCGGCGGGATGCGCATGCCGTCGTTGGCGATCGTCTGGTACATCGCGGTCATCTGCAACGCGGTCATCGACAGGCCTTGGCCGATGGGCAGGTTCGCGAAGGTCGAACCGGACCACTGGGCTCGGGCGGGGACGATGCCGCCGCTTTCACCGGGCAGGCCGAGTTTGGTTTTCTCGCCGAGGCCGAATTTGTCGAGCATTTCGGCGTAGCGCTGTTCGCCGATCTTGTCGGCCGCCATCAGGGTGCCGACGTTGGAGGATCGGGACAGCACGCCGGTGAAGGTCATGTCCAGGGGGCCGTGGTTCCAGGCGTCGTTGATGACGCGGTCGGCGATTTTGATTCGGCCGGGCACGTTCAGCACGCTGTCCGGCTTGAGCAGCCCGTATTCGATGGCTGCGGAGGCCGCTACGACCTTGTTCACCGAGCCCGGCTCGTACGGGGACTGGATCGCGTAGTTGCGCTGGAGGTCCAGTCGGTTCGGGTCGAACTGGTTGGGGTCGAAGCTCGCGCTGTTGGCCATCGCCCTGACCTCGGCGGTCTTGGCGTCCAGCACGACGACGCTGGCGGTGCGGGCGTTGGCCTTGGCGGCGTACTCCTGAAGCATGTTCTGCACGGCGTACTGCATGTCCGCGTCGATGGTGAGCTGGATGCTGGAGCCGTCCACGGCGGGTTCGATCAGGCGCTCGCTGCCGGGGATGATCTGGTTGCTGCCCTGGACGGTGCTGGCGACCCGCTTGCCGTTGCGGCCTGCCAGGAAGTCGTCGCGGTAGTTCTCCAGGCCGATCAGGCCGCCGGTCTTGCGTTCCTCGTCGCGCCAGTTCGCGTAGCCGATGATGTTGGAGGCGACCGGACCGCCGGGATAGTGACGCACGGCCTCGTACTCGGCGCCGATCACCGCGTACTTCTTGGTGATGCGATCGGCCTTGGCCGGGTCGATGGGGCCGGTCAGCTTGGTGTAGCCGCCGCCGGAGTTGAGCTGGTTGAACAGGGTGTTCTCATCGACCGCGTCGCCGAGTTCGTGCTTGATGAACGCGGCGATCTCGCGCTTGTAGACGGCCGGGTCCTTGTTGGTGATGGTCGGCGCCTTGCGCACTTCCTCGTCGATGTTGCGCGGGACCGCGTACAGCCTGCGCGCGTCGGAGCTGAAGGCCAGCAGACGTCCCTCGACGTCGGAGATCGAGCCGCGCTTGGCGTACTGCGTCCGGTGCTCCACCTGCTGCTTGGTGGCGGCCTCCGCCAGCGTGCCCGCGTCGAAGGCCTGCACCTGGAGCAGCTTGAGACCCGCGGCGACGAGCATGGCCACCAGGAAGATGCGGCCCATCACCAACCGGGCGCGGTTGGCGCCCACATCCGCGGGTCGAGGTGCGCGGACTCCGCGCACCTCGAC
>NZ_JBREYE010000002.1:0-40049 GCF_056323685.1 Actinorectispora metalli | reverse complement strand
TCGAGGTGCGCGGACTCCGCGCACCTCGACCGGTCGACGCCTGGGGACCGCGGGGTGGCGGCCTCGTGGCGGTGGTGGCATCAGCCGCCTCCCGGTGCCGCCTGCGGCAGCGGGCCGGTGGCGGTGTCACCCTGTGCGGCCTGGGCCTCCGGCGGGACCGGCTGTTCCGCGGGCGGCGGCTGCTGCTGGGTGGGTGGAGCGGGCTGGCCCGTCGAGGCGGGCGGTGCCGGGGCCGCGGCGGGCGAGGGGTTGCCGACCAGCGTGGTGCTGCCGTCCGGGTTGACGACCAGGCGCGGGGCGTCCTTCACCGGCACCAGACCGAGGTCCCTGGCGCGCTTGGCCAGCTCCGCGGGCGCCTCCTGCCGCTCGACCTCGCGCAGCAGCTCCGCGTTGCCGTCGGAGAGGTTGCTGATGTCGTCCTGGACGCCCTGCAGCCGGTAGGAGTCGCCCGCGGCCGCGGTGGACAGCCACAGGGTGGCGATCAGGCCGGTGGTCAGCAGGGTCATCACCAGCACCACGAACGGCGCCTTCGGTGCGCCCGTGCGCTGCTCGGGATGCGGACGGGTGCGCTGGGCGCGGCGGGCGTAGGCGCGTTCGGCGGCGGCGGATCGCTGTCGGGTGCCGGGCTCCGAGGTGCGCGGGCGGCCAACGGGTTCCACGCGGTCAAGGCCGATGACGGGCTTCCGATACCTCGGCGCGGTACGCGTCGGGCTCGCAACACGGGCTGGTGCGGTCATCGCGATACCTCCCTGGCTCGGTTGATGCGTTGCGCGGCGCGCAGTCGCACCGACGCGGCTCTCGGGTTGGCCGCGATCTCCTGCTCACTCGCCTGCTCGGCGCCTCTGGTCAGCAACTTCAGTTCCGGTTCGTGTCCCGGCAGTTCCACCGGGAGCCCTTCGGGTGAGGTCGAGGTGGACCGGGCGGTCAGCTCACGCTTGACCATGCGGTCCTCAAGGGACTGGTAGGCCATCACGGCGATCCGGCCGTCCAGCGCCAACGCGTCCACCGCCGCGGGTATGGCGTTGCGCAGCACCGACAATTCGCCGTTGACCTCGATGCGCAGCGCCTGGAAGGTGCGTTTGGCCGGGTGGCCGCCGGTGCGGCGCGATGCCGCGGGCACCGAGTCGTAGAGCAGCTGGACCAGCCGGGCGCTGGTGGTGAACGGCTCTTTCTCCCGCTCCCGCACCACCGAGGAGGCGATGCGCGCGGCGAAGCGCTCCTCGCCGTACTCGCGCAGGATGCGGGCGAGGTCGCCATGCGAATAGGTGTTGAGCACCTCGGCGGCGGTGATGCCGCGGCTGGCGTCCATCCGCATGTCCAGCGGGGCGTCCTGGGCGTAGGCGAAGCCGCGGTCCGCGGCGTCCAGTTGCAGCGAGGACACGCCGAGGTCGAACAGGATCGCGTCCACCTCGGGAATGTCCAGGCCCGCCAGCACGTCGGGAAGTTCGTCGTAGACGGCGTGCACCAGCTTCGCGCGCTCGCCGAAGGGGGCCAGCCGCTCCCCCGCGAGTTTCAGCGCCTGCTGGTCGCGGTCCAGCCCGATCACGGTGAGCTCGGGATGGGTGCTCAGCAATGCCTCGGTGTGCCCGCCGAGCCCCAGGGTGGCGTCGACGGCGATCGCCGGGTGGTCGCTCAGCGCCGGAGCGAGCAGCTCACAGATGCGATCAAGCAGTACCGGTACGTGACGCGGCTCGGCCATGGCTGCCCCCTCCCTCCGCGACGTTCTTCGGTTCAGCGGCCAGAACTCCGCCGGAAGCTCCCCTTCCGCGGAGTTCTGGTCACCAAACGCCGTGTCCTGTCTGTTCCGTGGCGGCTTGTCGACAAGTCGATAAATCGACAAGCGTTTCGTGCCACCAGGTCCCAGCCCGCCTTCCAGGCCTGGCACCGGGGAAGGTGTGCCAGGAGTTCTAGATGGCTTGCGGGCCGAGGCCTCACGGCACCCGGATCCCCCAATCCGGTCCTCAGAACAGACCAGGCAGAACCTCCTCTCGCGCCTCCGCGTAGCTGTCCTCGTGCTCGTCCAGGTAGCGGTTCCACGCCTCCGCGTCCCAGATCTCCAACCGGTTGATCGCGCCGATCACCACGCAGTCCTTGTTCAGGCTCGCGTAGCGGCGAAGTTCGGGAGCGATCGGGATGCGGCCCTGTCCGTCCGGCCGCTGCTCGTCCGTTCCCGCGAAGAGATAGCGCTGGAAGGCACGAACCGAGGCGTTGGTGAAGGAAGCCTCGGACACCTTGCGGGCCATCTCCTCGAACTCCGCGCGCGGGAAGACGTAGAGGCAGTGGTCCTGTCCCTTGGTGACCATCAAGCCCCCCGCCAGTGCGTCGCGGAACTTCGCAGGCAGCGTCAACCGCCCTTTGTCGTCCAGCCTGGGGGTGTGGGTGCCGAGAAACATGGCCTCACCACCTCCCCCGACTCGACGTTCGAATCGGTCATGGAGCCCCCGTCTGCCCCACTGCCCGCCACCGTACCCCACTTTTCACCACTGTCAACGGGTTCTAGCACTAGGATTCCACCGATCGCGCAGTGTTTTACCTGGTAGAGGCCCTGGTCTCGATGTGGTGTCGGGTGGGGGGCGTGCCGTGGCCGGTGGCGCATCCAGGCCATCCGACGGGGCCGTCAACCCGCCAAACGGATGCCGAAAACGGCCCTGGATACCTGCATCAGGCCGTATCGTCGGCGGTTGTGGGGTGAAGTGGGGACGGTGGGGAAAGGGCCTCGGGCGGAGTCCGCCCTGGGGTACTTCGCCTTGTTTTGACAGACTGCATGTCACGCTCACCGCATCGCCGCCCCGAACCGGGGGCACCTGCGCCCCCAGAAGGCCCCGACATACTTTGGTGAGCGTCAACCACCGCAGGAGGTCGCGTGACACGCGTCAGGAGGCGTCCATGAGCGACAGCGCAGAGTTTCACGCTCGTGGACACCGGCCCGGTGCACCTGACACCGTCACGGCCATGGGGGACACCGACTCGCGTCAGGCCGGCCCGACCGGCGCGCAGATCTCACACCTGCACGAGGTGATCGGCCGCATCGCGGGCAATGTCGAGCGGGTGTTGGTCGGCAAGCCCGAGGTGGTGCGGATCGCGTTGATCACGCTGCTGGCCGAGGGCCACCTGCTGGTCGAGGACGTGCCGGGCGTCGGCAAGACCTCGCTGGCCAAGGCGCTGGCCAGGTCCATCGACTGCTCGGTCAGCCGCATCCAGTTCACGCCCGACCTGATGCCGAGCGACATCACCGGCGTGTCCATCTTCAACCGGCAGTCCGGGCTGTTCGAGTTCCGCCCCGGCCCGGTGTTCGCCAACATCGTGGTCGGCGACGAGATCAACCGGGCCTCGCCCAAGACCCAGTCGGCGCTGCTGGAGTGCATGGAGGAGCGGCAGGTCACCATCGACGGCAAGGCCTACCGGCTACAGGACCCGTTCGTGGTGATCGCCACCCAGAACCCCATCGAGATGGAGGGCACCTACGCCCTTCCCGAGGCGCAGCGGGACCGCTTCACCGCGCGCCTGTCGATCGGCTACCCGGACGCCTCCGCCGAGCTCATGATGGTCGACGAGCACGCGGGCCACGATCCGATGGGCGACCTGCGCCCCGTTTCCGACGCGGCGCAGATCCACGAGCTGATCCTCACCGTGCGGCGGGTGCACATCGCGACCGAGGTGCGCCGCTACGCCGTGGAGCTGTGCTCGGCCACCCGCAGGCTGCCCGAATTGCGGCTGGGCGCCTCACCGCGGGCGACGCTGCACCTGGTACGCGCGGCCAGGGCGCAGGCGGCGCTGTCGGGCCGCGACTACGTGGTGCCCGACGACATCCAGGCCGTTGCGGTGCCCGTGCTGGCGCACCGGCTGGTGCTGACCGGCGAGTCGCTGGCCGCCCGCCGCTCCCCGCAGGACCTGGTGCGCGCGGTCGTGCACCGGGTGCCGGTGCCGCATGGCGCGGGCCGCGACCCCGGTCCGCCGAGCCACCCGAACCAGCAGTACAGCGGGATGCACAACGGCTATCCCGCGGGCTACGGCGCCTATCCCAACGGAAGCGCGCCGGGGCACTGATGGGCGACCTGGTGTCCGGGCTGACCACGCGGGGACGCTGCCTGCTGGCCGCCGGGCTGGCCGCCGTTTTATGCGCGATCGTCCTGGACGAGCGGGATCTGCTGCGGGTCGCCGCGTTCATCGTCGCACTGCCGCTGCTGTCGGCGTACCTGGCCAAACGGGTCAGGGTGGGCCTGCGCGCGCACCGCGAGCTGCGGCCGCCGCGGGTTCCGGTGGGCACCAAGGCCGCGGTGCGGCTGGAGCTGCGCACGCTGGGCACGCTGCCGTTCGCGGAGCTGCTGCTGGAGGACAACGTCCCCTACGCCCTCGGCGAGCGGCCCCGCATGCTGGTGGAACAGCTTCCGCGCAGCGCGGTCGGCGCCATCTCCTACGACCTCGCGCCCTCGGCCCGCGGCATCCACCGGGTCGGCCCGCTGCGGGCCAGGGTGGGCGACCCGTTCGGGCTGGCGGAGTTCGACCGCGAGCTGGCGGGCTACTCGCGGCTGGTGGTGGTGCCGAGGACGGTGTCGCTGACCGGCCTGCCGCCCGGCTCGGGCCTGGCCGCCGGTTCGGAGGGCTCCTCGGCGCTGCGTTCGGGTCAGGGCGAGTACGACGTGATGGTCCGCGGCTACCGCAGCGGCGACGACCTGCGCCGCGTGCACTGGAAGACCACCGCGCGCCGCGACGAGCTCATGGTGCGGCTGGAGGAACAGCCCTGGCGGGCCGGGGCGACGCTGCTGCTGGACACCAGGGTCGACGCGCACCGGGGCACCGGTCCCGCGGCCAGCTTCGAGTGGGCGGTGTCGATGGTCGCCAGCATCGGCCTGCACCTGCTGCGCCAGGGCCATTCGGTGCGGTTGATCACCGAGGACGGCCGCCCGCTGGCGGGCCTGTCCGACGGTGAGACGGCGTTACAGGGCGAGGAGCTGATGCTGGACTCGCTGGCGGGACTCGGCACCTCGCACCGCCGTGAGCTAGGCATCGGCACCGAACTCGCGATCGGTCACGCCATCGTCGCCGTGCTCGGCGCCTCCACCACCACCGCGGTCGGCGAGTTGCTGCGCCTGCGGCCCAGCGGCATGGCCAGTTCCGCGGTCCTGCTCGACGTCTCCGCCTGGGCCGAGTCCGACGGCGACCGCAGCCCCGATCCGGCCGCTGCGGCGGCGATCCTGCGGGCCGCGGGCTGGCAGGTGGTGATCGCGCGACCGGCCGATCCCATGCAGCTGGTGTGGAACCGGCTGTGCGGGCGCCTCGGCAGCATGGAGCACGCGTCATGACAGGCTTCCGCCCGCACGCCCACCACCCCAGGGACCTGCTGACTCTGGGCGGGGCCACCGTGATCGCGGTACTCGGCACGACCACCGCGATGACCAGCGTGATCGACGGCGCCCGCTGGTTCGCCTCCGCGCTGTTCGCGGTGCTGGTGGTTGCCACCACCGGCTACCTGCTGCGCCGCGCCCGGGTCCCGCATCTGCTGGTCTCCTGCGGGCAGTTCGGGATTCTGTTGTTGCTGCTCACCATGACCTTCGGCAGCGGCTGGGCGAGCCTGCCCGGCCCGGCCGGGCTGCACAACCTGGCCGACCTGCTGGTGCAGGCGATCGGCCAGACCCAGACCAGCACCGCCCCGGTGAAGGACACCGTCGCCATCGCCTGTCTGTCCACTTTGGGCATCGGGCTGGTGGCGGTGCTGGCCGACACGCTCGCCGTGACGGGCCGGGCTCCCGCGGCCTGCGGCCTGGTGCTGCTCAGCGTGTTCGCCGTGCCGGCGTCGCTGGTCGACGAGCTGCTGCCGTGGTGGGCCTTCGTGTTCGGCGCGGCCGGTTTCGCGGTGCTGCTGGCCGCCGACGACCGCAGCAAACTCCTCGGCTGGCAGGGCCGCAGGCAGGCCGCGACCAGAGCGAACGCCACGCCCGCCGCGGCGCTGATGGGCTCGGCGCTGGTGGTGTCGCTGTTCACCGGCGCGGTGCTGACCTTCGTCGGCACCGACGGCAGGCTGCCGGACATCTTCGAGAACTCCGAGTCCAAGGACGGCTACGACGTCAACCCGTTCACCTCGCTGCGCGGCCAACTGGACCGCGACGAGCCGGTGGACCTGTTCCGCATCAAGGGCGCCCCTGGCGATGTGTATCTGCGGGCGCTGACACTGCGCCGCTACCAGGCGGGCGAGGGCTGGAAGAACGAGGGCATCACCGAGGGCGTCAGCACCAACGAGACGCTGCCGATGCCGCCGGGCGTGAGCTCCACCGCCGAGGGCAAGCGGCTGACCATCGAGATCGAGCGGCTGAACTACATGGGCCCGTGGGTGCCCACCTTCGGGGTTCCGCTGACGCTGGAGCAGCTTCCGGAGGACATGCGCTACGACAACGCCGCGATGACGGTGTTCACCCCGAGCGGCACCCAGGCGCAGCGCTACGTCGAGCAGACGCTGATCCCCACCCCCACCGCCGCGCAACTGCGCAACGCGGCGGGCGCCTTGGCGGTGGACCGGGCGTACCTGGACACCGAGGGCGTGCACCCGCGGGTGGTGGAGTTGTCGCAGCGGCTGACTTCGCGGGCCCGCACACCGTTCGACAAGGCGGTGGCGCTGAACAACTACTTCCACGACTCCGCCAACGGCTTCCGGTACGAGCTGAAGACCAAACCGGGCGGCGCCGAGGATCCGCTGGTGGACTTCCTGCTCAACGGCAAGACCGGTTTCTGCGAGCAGTACGCCTCCTCGATGGCGGTGCTGCTGCGCGCCGCGGGCGTGCCCGCCAGGGTCGCCGTGGGGTACACCAGCGGCTACCCGCAGGGCGATGCGCGCGTGATCACCACGAACGACACCCACGCCTGGGTGGAGGCGTGGTTCCCCGGCTTCGGCTGGACCACCTTCGATCCGACGCCGGGGATCACCGGCCGGGCCGCGGTGCCGCCGTATGTCAGCGCCCAGCCCGGCGCGTCGGCGAACCCGTCGGCCGTGACGCCCACCGAGCAGCCGGGCGGACCGACTCCGTCCACGCCGACCGTCCCCGGTCAGGCCCCCGGCCAGGAGACTCCCGGCGGCGGACCGGGCGCTGGCGGGGACACGCCGGTGATCGCCAAGTCCCTGGCGGTCGCGCTGCCCGCCCTGCCGGTCCTGGTGCTGGCGGCGCTGCTGCTGACGGCGGGCCTGCTGATCAGGCGACGACGCGGCGACGGCCAGGACAGCCTGGTCGGCGAGGCCGCGGGCATCCTGCTGCCCCGTCCACCCACCCAGCGGACCCTGATGACGGCGCTGCTCGCGGCGGGCGGCGCGCTGCTGCTGCTCGGCCTGTTCCTCATGGTCGGCGGGGGTGCCGCGGTGTTGTGGTGGGCGGTGACGGTGTTGTTGGCCGCCGCGGCGGCAGCGGCGCTGCCGTTCGGCCTGCGTGAGCTGCTGCGTCGTCACCGGCTGCGGATCGTGCACGGGGGCGGCGCGGCCGCCACCGACGCGGCCTGGCGTGAGCTCCTCGCGGAGGCGGCGGATCGCGATGTGCACTCTGTGGACACGGCGACGGCCAGGGTGAGCGCCCGCAGGCTGGCCAAGGAGCTGTCTTTGGACGCCGAGGGCACCGCGGGGCTGCGCGATCTGGTCGAGTTGCTGGAGCAGTCCTGGTACAGCGGCAGCCGCGGCACCGACGGACCCCGCCTGGCGACCGCCCTGGCGGCGGTTCTGGCAGGCATGCACCGCGCCCGCCCGCTGTCCTGGCAGCAGCGGCTGCTGCCCCGCTCGGTCTACCAGCCGCCCCGAGGCGCCTGGACCGCACCGAACCCGGAACCCGCAGGCGTCCGGTAGCCCCGGGCGGCTTCGGCGGATGCGGAAGCCCCTTCTCCGGAGACCTCCTGGCTCGGGGGATGAAACAGCGCCGCCGTTCCGCCAGACCGGTGAAACTGAAGCTGCATCGGCCATCCGATGCTTGCCTGCTGGCGCGGGAGCCGTCCATACAGACCCGCCGCCCAACGCCTAGCCGGAAATAGGGCGTGTCGAACCAGACGCACAGGTCGATCGCTCGTATGTTCGATGTGGGGGGTGTCCCCAACAAAAGCGGGCGGGCAGAAGCCCCCATGATCCACAGTAGCCGAGATGTCCGACAGTTCGGCATACTCCGAACCGGCGGACGCAGAACCGGGCGCACGCAGAACGGCCAAGGCCGTGGTGGGCTGACCGCTGCGAGGAATGCACCCGGCGGAGGGCTATCAGGTGTCCGCATGCGCCGGCGTGCTCATGACAGCAAGCCCGTCCAGCACCTGGACGGGCGACCACCGATGGCGATGTGTTGACACCCGGCTTGCGCCCTAAGCCTCACCTCGGCGGGCGAGGTGTCAACACATCGCGGCTAGGAGTCTTCGAAGCGGCGGCGGAAGCGCTCCTCCATACGTTGGGCGAGCGAACTTCGCCGCGGTGCGCTGGCATCGGCATCGGACTCGGCTTCGGCTTGGCCCTTGCGTCCAATGGTGGCCAGCATGAGCAGCGCCCCGCCGAACATGATCAGGAAGCCGATCACACTCACGACGGGAACGCCTGCCGGTTTGAAGGGCAACGCGATGCCCGCAACCAGCAGCACAAGGCCGACCGCGAACAGGAAACCGCCTTGCAGCCGGCGCCGTCGAGACGGCCGGCGCAGCCGACCGCCACGCACGGAGGACGCGAACTTCGGATCCTCCGCGTACAACGCGCGCTCAATCTGCTCGAGCAGTCTCTGCTCGTGCTCGGAGAGTGGCATAGCTCCTCCTCCGGCACAGCTGTGGCGGGCGCCGGGTGCACGCTGTTACCGCCGGTCCCGGCGGGCGCCCCACAGCTGGGGCGTCACTATTGAGGATACGATCCTGAGCTTGGATCGACTACCCGATCCCGCCACCTGATCCACCGGCGTTATCCGCAGTCATCCGCTCGGAGTAGCTGTATCCCCAGTCACATCCCTGTTGAGCGATCAACACCCCCGCGATGTTGATCAAAATTCACCATAACAGTAGCGCAACCGACCCTACCGCCACTCCACCGGCACTTCAGGCGGGAACTCAGCGTCGCGCAAGCACATGCAGCCGCGCCGCGATGTCCCGCAGCGGCGGCCGGTTGGCAGCCGCGAGCTCCAACTCGGCCAAGGCCTCGGTCGCGTTGGGGTTGTTCTCCAGCACCGATCCCGGCACCAGGTCGGTAAGCACGCCGTAACCCTGCAAAACCTCGACGACCAGACCCGACGCGGTCAGCAACGCGGTCAGCCGCTCGCTGTCGAACCGCCGCAGCAGGGTGTCGCTCGCGGTCGGCGGCCTGCCCTCGGCGTCCTCGAGAAGCTGGCGGGCCTCCCCCAGCCGTCCCACCATCGCGCGGGCCAGAACCGCCGCATAACGATTTGCCACCAGCAGCGAGATCGCCCCGCCCGCGGCGGTCGCCTTGGCCAGTCCCGCGACCGCGGAGTCCACGTCGTCGACCACCTCGAGCACCCCGTGCGCCAGCACCAGGTCCGCACCCGCGGGCTCCACAAGCTCGTCCAAGGCGTCCGAGTCGCCCTGGATGGCCGTGACCAGTCGGCCGACCCCGGCGTCGGTTGCTCGGCGCTGGAGGGCGGCCAGCGCGTTGGGGCTGGGTTCGACGACGGTCACCGCACAGCCCGCGGCCGCGAACGGCACCGCCCAGACACCGCTGCCGCCGCCGACATCGAGCACCCGAGGGGCGGCGCCACCGCGGCGCTCGCGCGCGGCGGCGAGTTCGGCGTCAAGCACCCGGTGCACGGCATCGGTTCGCATGGTGGGAAGCCTAGTGTCCACCGACCACCCCGATTGGCCGGGCCACTACGCCGACCAGGGCGGAAACAAACATCACATCCGCCGATCGGAGAACCACCAGCGGCACTGATGTTGTCAAGACCGTAGGCTGCGTGGCGTGCATACGGTGGCGGTCTTGAGTCTCAAGGGTGGAGTCGGAAAAACAACGGTCGCGTTGGGTCTTGCCTCCGCGGCTCTCCGGCGCGGCATGCGCACGCTCGTGGTGGATCTCGATCCCCAATGCAATGCCACCTCCACCCTGGACCCGGGCGAGACCAAGGCCACGCTGGCCGACGTCCTGGACGACCCCAAGCGTTCCGTGCTGGCCGAGGCCGTCGCGCCCAGTGCGTGGGGCGAGGACATCGATGTGCTGGTCGGCTCGGAAGAGACCGAGATGCACAACCATCCCGAGCCGGGCACCAAGCGCCTCTCCCGGCTGTCCCGCGCTCTGTCCAACTTGGACGAGTTGGTGGAGGACGGGGATATGCCCTACCAGTTGGTGCTGCTCGACTGCCCACCCTCGCTCGGCCAGCTGACCCGTTCCGCGCTGGTCGCCGCCGACCGGGCCCTGCTGGTCACCGAGCCCACGATGTTCGCGGTGTCGGGCGTGCAACGGGCCTTCGAGGCCGTGCAGAACGAACGCGAGGCGCACAACGCCGAGCTTCAGCCGCTGGGTGTGGTGGTGAACCGGGTTCGGCCCCGGTCGCATGAGCACCAGTTCCGGATCGCCGAGTTGCGGGAGATCTTCGGGCCGCTGGTGATGCCGGTGGCGCTGCCCGATCGGCTTGCCGTGCAGCAGGCTCAGGGCGCCTGCATGCCCATCCACCAGTGGGGCACGCCGGGCGCACGCGAGGTCGCGCTGGCCTTCAACCTGGTGCTGGCCCGCGTCCTGCGGTCGTCGCGGGGAAGGCGCCGGGTCGCCGACGAGCCGGAGCCCTCCACCGCCGAGGCCTGACTAAGAGGCTCCGTGCCGATCGGCCTGATCAGCGATTCGACGCTCGTAGTCGGCCCGCGCCGAGGCGTCGATGCCGGTGAGAGCACGGTTACCGTCCAGCCGCTTCCAGAACCACCGCATCACAGGCTCAGGCGTGAGCGCGCTCAGCAGATCCCACCCGGCCAGGTGCGCGGGCACGGTGATCGCCGCCTTCCTGGTGCGGACGCTGCGCACGACAGCGGCGGCGATGTCCTCGGGGTCCACGGTGGGCAGCCCCTTGTGTGACACCCCGGAGGCCAGGGCGGTGCGGACGACGCCGGGCAGCACGGCGCTCACCGACACACCGGATTCGGCGTACTCGGCGCGGACCGCGGCGCTGAGCCCGACGGCGGCGAACTTGCTGGCGTTGTAGACGGCCATGCCGGGGATCGGCACCTTGCCTGCCATCGAGGCGATGTTGACGATATGCCCGCGGCCGCGCTGGATCATGGCGGGCAGCGCCAGCCGCATGCCGTGGATCAATCCCCACACGTTGACGTCGATCGTGGTGCGGCTCAGCGCGTCGCTTTCCTCGACGAACCCGCCGAGTGGCATCACCCCCGCGTTGTTGACCAGCACGTCGATCGGCCCGCAGCGGGCCACCACCGCGTCGAGGAAGGCCGCGAAGGACTCCCGCGACGTGACGTCGACGGCGAAGCCGTGCCCGCCCAGCCTCGCGGCGGCCTCCACGGCGAGCGGCTCGTCCAGGTCCCCCAGACACACCGTGGCGCCCTGCGCGGCGAACGCGGCGGCGGTGGCCCGGCCGATTCCACGCGCCGCCCCGGTCACCACCACAACCGCACCGTTGGTGTCGATCTTGGGATAACGCATCCCGTGTCTCCTCACTTCGCAGCTGTGGTCGTTATCGGCACGGATCGGCTCACGGTGAAGGCACCTGCATCGAAGGTGGTGAGTCGCCGTCGCATCCGTCCCGTCGACCACGGCCAGCTGAAGCTGTTGCGGCCGTTGGCGTCGAGGTAGTAGCTGGCGCAGCCACCGGAGTTGTAGACGGTGCGCGGCAGGGCAAGCTGCACGTCGGCGACGTAGGCCTCCTGGACATCGCGCCGCACGTCCATCGTTTCCCAGCCCTGCTCGCGCATGGCCTTGATCGCGGCCATGGCGTAGGCGAGTTGGCTCTCCAGGATGGCGAAGGCCGAGGAGTGCCCGGTGCCGAGGCTGGGTCCGAGCAGCAGGAACGCGTTGGGGAAGCCCGCGACCACGCTGCCGAGGTAGGCCTCCGGGCTGCCCTGCCAGTGCTGGGCGAGGCTGCGCCCGTCGGCTCCGAAGACCTTCTCGGCGATCGGCATGTCGAGGATGTGGAACCCGGTGCCGAAGATGATCGCGTCCACCTCGGATCGTGAGCCGTCGGCGCCGATCACCGTGTTGCCGCTGATCTCGGCGACCGCGGTGGCGTGCACGTCCACATTGGGCCTGGTCAGCGAGCGGTAGTAGGTGTTGGACATGAGCAGGCGTTTGCAGCCGAGCGTGTAGTCCGGAGTGAGGGCTTTGCGGAGCTTGCGGTCCTTCACCGACAGCCGGAGGTGCAGCAGCCCGATGCGCTGCACGAGGCGGAGGATCCACGGGTTGCGGAAGCCGACGCCGAGCGCCTCCAGCCCGGCGTACTCGGCGGCCCGCAGCAGCCGCTGCGCGCCGGGCACGTTCCGCAGGATCCAACGCTCCAGTTTCGGCACGTAGTGGTCGGGTTTGGGCAGCACCCACTGAGCGGTGCGCTGGAACAGGTGCAGCCTGCCGACCGTCCGCTGGATCGCGGGCACGAACTGCACCGCGGAGGCGCCCGTTCCGACCACCGCGACCCGCTTGCCCGCCAGGTCGTAGTCGTGGTTCCAGCGGGCGGAGTGGAACACCTCCCCGGTGAAGCCGTCCAATCCGGGCAGGTCGGGGATCGCGGGCTGGTGCCACGGGCCCGCCGCGGCGATGACCACCTTGGCGCGGTAGGTGCCGCGGCTGGTGTCGAGTTCCCAGCCGCCGCCGGTCCACTCGGCGCGGCGCAGTTCGGTGGCGAAGTGGATGTGCGGGACGACGTCGTAGCGGCGGGCGACGTCGTCGAGGTAGCGGCGGATCTCGCGCTGCCCGGCGAAGGCCCGCGTCCAGTCGGGGTTCGGCGCAAAGGAAAAGGAGTACAGCGCGGATGGAACGTCACAGGCGCAGCCGGGGTAGGTGTTGTCCCGCCAGGTGCCTCCGAGGTCGTCTGCCTTCTCCAGCACGGCGAAGGAGGTGATGCCCAACTGGCGTAACTTGATCGCGGCGCCGATGCCGGACGCACCGGCACCGACCACCACAACCTCGAATTCCCGCTGTTCAGCCATGCTGTGACTCCTTCTCGGGGTGCCGGCTGGTCCGCAACGACGTTTCGAGCACGTGCAGCCGCCTGCGCGCGTCCATCGGGTTCAGTCCCATCGCGGCGAGATCCCGCCGCCCCGGCAGGACCTGCTGGACCCGGACACCCGCTCGGCGCAGCGCGGCCGACTCGGCGTCGACGCGGCGGCGCATGAACGAGTAGCCCGCCATCGGCGCGACGATCACGACCTCGTCCAGTTCCAGTGGCAGGAGCAGATCCGCCGAGGTGGGCGAGACGATGCCGCCGTCGGCGTACCGCCGCCCCGCGATCTCCACCGGCGGAAACCAGCCGGGAATCGCCCACGAGGCGCGCAGTGCCTGCGACGGCGTCGCCTTCGGGGCGCCGGGTGCGCCGAAGGCCACCCTGGCGCCGGTGCGGTAGTCGGCGGCGACCAGCCAGGCGAGCGGGTGGGCCAGCCATTCCCCCACCGCGAGTTCGTCGGCCAGCCGGCCCAGCCAACTCGCGTCGTCGGTGCCCAGTGGCAGCGCACCGCACAACGCCGTCAGCGGCGAGACCGTGCGCCGCAGCCCCCGCAGGGCCAACGCCGGGGAGCCCGGCAGGCCCGGCACCAGCGGCGGAAGACTTCGCGGCGGAGAGGCGAAGTGCCTGATCAACTCCGGGCAAGCCCGCTTGCCGATCGCGGCGTCCCGGATCTCGCCGACGCTGACCCCGCTGCCCAACATGGTGACGAACTCGGCCCCGGCCGAGGTGCCGACCAGCGCGGCGGCGGTTCGGGCGTCCCAGCCGAGCCGCTCCTCCAGCGCGACGAGGGCGCCGATCATCCAGGCCGCGCCGAGCGTGCCCCCGCAACCGAGGACAAGCCCACGACGAACACTCATGCACCCTCCACACTGGATACTTGACGTACTCAGAAACTAACGGTATCCGAGTGGCCGCGATAGGGGTCATAACACGGTATCTGGAAACCATCGGTATCTTGATGGGAGGGAGGTCTGTGATGGCACGACTGTCCAGGGCCGAAAGCCAGGCCCAGACCAGGGAACGACTGGTCGACACGGCCAAACAGCTGTTCCTGCGGGATGGCTACTCCTCGACCTCGTTGGAGAAGGTCGCCGACGAGGCGGGGTTCTCCAAGGGCGCGGTCTACTCCAACTTCCGCAACAAGGACGAGCTGTGCCTGGCCGTGCTGGACCGGATCCACAGCGAACGTGCCGGTCAGATCACCGAGGCGGTCGGCGGGGCGGGCACCTTGGACGAACGCCTCGAGGCGTTCCGGGTCTGGGCGGAGTCCACGATCGGCGACGAGGAGTGGACGGCGCTGGAGGTCGAGTTCGCCACCAACATCCGCCGCGACCCCCAACTGAAGGCCGCGCTGGCCGAGCGCAGCGCCCTGATCAGGGCCGCCTTGGCCGCCCTGCTCGCCGAGGGCGCCGACCAGGTGGGTGTCGAACTGCCGATGCCCGCGGAGGACCTGGCCACGGCCCTGCTCAGCCTGGGCATCGGCCTTGGCGTGCAACGCGCCATCGACCCGACGATCTCGGTGTCGGTGCTGCCCGAACTGATCCGCCTGCTCGCCCAGGCTCCCCACCGTGCAACCTGAACCGCGCCGTGCCCGTGTCCAAGGCATGGGGACATTGATGGCGGTGGCCGTCGGGCTCGCAGTGGTGGCTTCGCCTCAGCGCGCGTTGCGTTCCGCGGTGAGTGCGCCGACGACGGCCGTCGGTTTGCCGATCAGTGCGTTGCCGATCAACCGGTCGACGCCCGGCAACACGGCGAGCCTCAAGGCAAGGCGGCGCAGCCTACGGTCGGTGCCGGACGACGGGAGGAACCAGCGCACCCCGTTGCGCGCGGCCTGCTGCTTCTCGGCGACGACCGGCCGCCAGATCCGCTCGTACTCCCCCAGCGCCTCGTCGATGGAGTCCAACCCGGCCAGTCGGTCGGCCAGCACATAGGCCCCCGCGATGGCCAGCGACGCCCCTTGGCCTGCCAGCAGGGACACCGCGTAGGCCGCGTCGCCGATCAGTACCACTCGCCCGTTGCTCCAGCGCGGCATCACGATCTGCGCCACCTGGTCGTAGAAGATCTCCGCGGGCGGTGGGCACTGCGCCAGAGCGCGCGGCGCGATCCACCCCAGAGAGCCGTATTCCCGACGCAACGCCGCCCGGACATCTTCGGGCCGGGTCTGATCCGGAGTGCGGTGCACCGCGAACACCGCGACCCGCCCATCGCGCAGCGCATAGAAACCGAGTTGCTGGTCGACGGTGTCGGTCAAACAGAAGCGGCCCTGGACCTTGCGGTGGATTTCCGGGTCGGTGAATGTGAACGCCGCGGTGTGGAAGCCGAGATAGCGGAAGAAGCCGCTCTCCTCGCCGAACACCGCGGCGCGGACGGCGGAGTGGATGCCGTCCGCTCCGACGAACAGGTCGGCGTCCAGCACGCTGCCGTCGGTGAGCGTCACGCGGACTCCGTCTTCACGGTCGTCCAGTTCGCTGAAGCTGACACCGAACCGCAGGTCGACCCGGGCGGAGAGGCTTTCCCGCAATACCGATTCGAGGTCCGGTCGCATGATGCTGAGCAACCGGCCCTGCACGGTCCCGGCGAAATCCCGATAGCTCAGCCCCGCCCGCCTTCTACCCCGCTCGTCCAGATACGCGGCCTCCTCCACCCGGTAGCCGAGTTCGCCGAGTCGAGGCAACACGCCCATGGCCTCGGCCGCGTCGTATCCCGCCCCGAAGAAGTCGATCATGTAGCCCTGCCGTCGCGGACCAGCCGCCTTCTCCAACACGACGACGGCCCAGCCAAGACGGTCCAACCGCTGAGCCAGCGCCAACCCCGCGATACCCGCGCCGCAGATCACGGCCTTCATCGGCGTTCCCCTTCCCCAACCATGCGATGCAGCACTGAGGCGAGAGCCCGCGACGGAAGCGCCGGTTCGCCCGGAGGGCGCAGGCCGCGGTGGAGCAGCATGCCGTCGACAGCCGCGGCCAGCACCGCAGCACTCGCCTCCGGCTCGGGCACCCGTCGCGTGCGCAACCAGGCGGCCAACCGCGAGCGCACACCATCCAGCAGCCCACCGACCGCGGCACGCAACTCCTCGTCCCGGGTCGCGGCCAGGTACGTCTCGGCGAACAGCAGGGACGTGGGGTCCTGCCCCGTGTACCGCTCCAGCGAACCGAGCATCAGATCCACCGCCTCCGCCGCGTCCGCCGCCTGCTCCAGCAGCGGTTCCAGGTCGTCCAGCAGCGCACCCATCGCGTTCAGCGCCGCTTCCCTGAGCAGCGCCTGAAGCGACGAGAAGTGGTAGTGCACCAGCCCCGGCGAGAGCCCCGCCCGGTCGGCCAGCATCCGCGTGCTGACCCCACCCCAGCCCTGCTCCGCGATCAACTCGGCCGCGGCGGCAAGCAGTCGCTGCCGCACCTCCCGCCCCCGCGCCGCCGCTGTCCCCGAGTCCATCCGACCTCCACTTGGGCAATCGCCTTGGGCATCTGCCCAACGTTGACAATACAGGTCGGCCGAGCTTGTTGCCCCGGAGCGATCACCGCTAGACCAAAAGGGTGTCAGGCGCGGTCTGACGTGGCCGGTTCCCGGCAGGCCGGGAACGCTGGCGCCATGGAACTGTTTCCGGCGATCCCCTTCGCACAGTGGCGTGACACCAAGACGACAGTGCACCTGTTCTGCCAGGTGGTGGGCAAGATCAAGTTGGCGGCGAGTCCCCGCCGCAACCACTGGTGGAACGTGGCCTTCCACCTGACCGGCCGGGGTATCACCTCCCGTCCGATGGGGCTGATCGACGGCAACCCGATCTTCACGGTGGACTTCGACTTCGTCGACCACCGCCTCATCGTCTCCACCGTGGACGGCCGCTCGACATCGTTCCCGCTACCCGGCCACTCGGTCGCCACCTTCCACCGCGCACTCCTCGACGCGCTGGAGGCGTTGGGCGTCAAGGTCGACATCGCCCACCCGACTCCGTTCGGGCTGCCGGAGAAGTTCCCGCCCTTCGCCGAGGACACCGACCACGCCGCCTACGACCCGATCTGGATGACCCGCGCCTGGCAGGTCCTGTCGCAGGTGAATCTGGTGATGGAGGAGTTCGCCGCGGACTTCGCGGGCAAAGCGAGCCCGGTACACCTCTTCTGGCACAGCTTCGACCTGGCCTACACCCGCTTCTCCCCGCGCGAAATCGATCTGCCAGGAGCCGACCCCGTAACCCGCGAGGCCTACTCCCGCGAAGTGGTCAGCTTCGGCTTCTGGTTCGGCGACGCCAACTTCGAAGAGCCTGCCTTCTACTCCTACACCGCCCCCGAACCCGAGGGCCTGACCGAGGAGCCCCTGCACCCCGCCGAGGCCACCTGGTCCCCCAGCGGCGCCAGCCACATGGCACTCCTCCGCTACGACCAAGGCCGTTCCGAACCCGACCCGCGCGCCGCCGTCCTCTCCTTCTTCAACACCGCCTACCAGGCAGGCGCCCGCCGAGCAGGCTGGAAAATCAACGAAGTCGCCTCCCCCGGCGGCATCACCGACCCCCAACTACGAACCTGACGCCCGAAACAAGCCTCGTCACGTGTCCGATCCGTACCGCGCGGCGATGTCTTCAGAGCTGGGCCACCGGCTGTATACAGGCTCGCGTGGCCATCCCTCGGGCGAGTTCTGCCACTGCTCCCGCCGCCCGTACGGCAACACGTCGACAAGCGCGAACGTGTGACTCAACTGTTCAACGCCGCGGCCGCTGGTGTGCCAGGTGCGGTACACGGTGTCACCGTCGCGGAGGAACACGTTGAGGGCGAATCCTTCGCCAGGGGGTGCGCCGACGTCGGTGCCGAACGCACTGTTCGCGGTGGAGTACCAGGTCATCGTGTTCCCAACCCGCCGTTTGTAGGCGAGCGCCTCGTCGATCGGGCCTTGGGTGACGATGACGAATCGGGCGTCGTAGTTCTCCAGGAAGTTCAACCGATTGAACTGCGAGGTGTACCCGGTGCAGCCCGGGCACTGCCACTGCTGGCCGGGGAACCACATGTGGTTGTAGACGATCAGTTGTGCCTTGTCGCCAAAGACGTCCACAAGCCGAACAGTTCCCTCCTCACCCTCGAGGGTGTAGTCGGGCATCCTGACCATCGGCAGACGGCGGCGCGCAGCGGCGATGGCGTCAAGCTCTCGGGTCGCGGCCTTCTCCCGTTGCCGCAGCGCGTCGAGTTCACGCTGCCATGTGTCGGCGTCCACCACAGGCGGTACTGCGTTGGTGCTCATTGGTGCTCCTCGCTGGATTCGGTCGGGCCACCAGGTCTTGTGCCTATGTGTGGACTCGGTTTGGGCCGAAAACTCATCGCGGCCGGCTTTCCGGGCAGGCCTCCGGTGTACCGCAGGATCTGATCGGTCATCGGCAATCCGGCGCATGTCCTGCGGCCGGGCCGGTCGCCTACGTTCGGGCCACTCCACCCGCAGTGCCATGTCGACATGGCACGGAGAAAGGACACGCCATGGCTCGCCTGAAGGGACAGACGGCTGCCGTCACCGGCTCAAGCTCCGGCAACGGTCGTGCCATCGCCCTGGCCTTGGCCGCGGAGGGTGCCAACGTCGTCTGCTCCGACATCCGCAGGTCCGCCCGGGACGGCGGCTATGAGGCCGACGCCGACCAGGACACCGACGAGGTGATCCGGGCCAATGGAGGGACCGCCGAGTACCTCGACGCCGACGCGAGCAAGGCCGCCGACGTCCAGGCTGTTGTCGACCGTGCGGTCCAGGCGTTCGGGCGGCTCGACGTCATGGTGAACAACGCGGGCGTCTTGAACGCCCCGCACACCATCGTCGAGGAGACCGAGGAGGAGTTCGACCGCATCATGCTCATCAACTGCAAGAGCGTGTGGCTCGGCTGCAAATCCGCCATCACCCAGATGCGCGGCCAGGACATCATCGACGGCACCCGCGGCCGGATCGTCAACATCGCCTCGACCGGAGGCCTGGTCGGACTGCCGCTGGCACCCGCCTACTGCACCGCCAAGGGCGCCGTGGTGAACCTGACCCGACAACTCGCTGTCGACTTCTCCACCGAGCGAATCAACATCAACGCCGTATGTCCCGGCTTCCTGCACACCGCGATGCTCCGCCCGCTCATCGACGACCCGGAACTGAACCAGCTTCTGCACAGCACCACCCCGTGGCCGGACCTTGGCGACGCCGGGGATGTGGCCAAGGCCGCGGTGTTCCTGGCCTCCGGTGACGCAGCATGGGCCAGCGGCAGCATCCTCACCATCGATGGCGGCTACACCGCGCTCTGATCACCGCCTTCACTCTCCGCCGGTAGCCTCGCGGTCATGGTGTTCGACTCCGTTCGTTTCGATCTCCAGCCCTATGTGGGTTTCGACATGGATCGCTACGTTCGGCGGACGTTCTGCAGCTGGGAGCACGCGGGCTGGCGGTCGCTGCTCGTTCAGCGGTTCGAGCACGTCCCGGTCGCCGAGGACATGGAATTGCCCGGCACGGCGGATCTGCATCTGGTGCTACCGGTCTCCGGGCGGGCGGAGATGGAGACGAGCGACGGTGGCCGGGCGGTTCGCGACCCCTGGGTCCCGGGTCGGGTCCAGCTGAACATCCCGCATCGGCCTGCCCTCCGCCGGTACCGCGGAGACGAGTCGATGCGGAGCGTGCAGGTACACATCCCACGCGACACCGTCGACTCGGTCACGACGCAACTGGGCGGCGGCGTCGTGGACTACGAGGCCATGGCCGCGTCCATGGCCGCGGGAGACCGTCTGCTCGAGGAGGCCGTCCGAGCGGTGGGTTTCCCTGGCGCGGCGGGCGATCTGTACGCCGAGTCCGCCGCCGCCTTCCTCACCACGCACCTGCTCACCCGTCATGGGCGACTGCGGGCTGTTCGGCCGCCGGCACGGGAGGACGCCCGGGTGCGCGCGGCCGTCGCGATCATGCGCGAGCGGCTGGCCGAGCCGATCACGCTGGCCGACATCGCCCGCGAGGTGCACCTGTCCGTCTACCACCTCCTCCGGGTGTTCAGGGACGCGACCGGGCAGACACCGCACCGGTTCCTCACCCGACTCCGGATCGAAGAGGCGAAACGGCTGCTGCGTGACACCGACCTGGTGATCGCCCAGATCGCGCTGCGGTGTGGCTTCGCCAGTCCCGGCGCCCTTTCGGCCGCCTTCCTGCGGCACACCGGTGAACGCCCCTCGATCTACCGCAATTCCTGACCGGCACAGCGCAATTCCACGCGTTGGGTGGCGAAGACGTCCGTCCTAGCGTTCAGCCATGACCGACGGCTCCACGGGCCGAGGCGACGGTGCCTGAAGTCGAGCCCTTCGCCATTTCCGTCCCCGAATCCGACTTGGCCGATCTGCGTGCTCGGCTGGACCGGGTCCGGCTTCCCGAGCCCGAGACGGTGCCGGACGCGACGCAAGGAATCGAACTATGGCAGCTCGCCATCTTGCTCGACGCGTGGCGACGGCACGACTGGCGGGCGCTGGAGGTCCGATGGAACCGGATTCCGCACTACCGGATGTGTCTCGACGGATTGGGCATCGCGTTCTGGCACGTCCGTTCACCGGAGCCGACGGCGCTGCCGCTGCTGTTGACACACGGCTGGCCGGGCTCGGTGCTGGAGTTCGAGGACGTGCTCGGGCCGCTCAGTGATCCGGTCGCGCACGGCGGTTCCGCACGCGATGCCTTCCATGTGGTCGTGCCCGCGCTGCCGGGGTTCGGGTTCAGTGACCGGCCACGCGAGCCGGGCTGGCACCCCGGCCGAACCGCCCGGGCGTGGGCCGAACTGATGACCGTGCTCGGTTACCCGCGTTTCGGGGCGCACGGCGGGGACTGGGGTGCCCACGTGAGCACCGAACTGGCGCGGCTTGCCCCACAGCGCGTCGCGGGCCTGCACCTGACGACGCCGCAGGCGTCGCCCCTGCCCGCGGACCGGGCCGCACCGAGTCGGGCCGAGCAGCGCATGCTAGCCCGTCGTGACCTGCACCTGGCGGACGGCTACGGCTTCGGGATGCTGATGGGCACGCGCCCGCAGACGCTCGGCTACTCCCTGCTCGACTCGCCCGCGGGCCTGGCCGCGTGGCTCGGGGAGAAGTTCACCGCCTACGCCGACGGTGGCGGGGTGAGCGTGTCGCGGCAGATCGACAACATCGCGCTGTACTGGCTGACCGGCACCGGCGCCTCCACCGCCCGGTGGTACTGGGAGGCGATGAGGTGGGTGCCACGCAGCGCGGAGGAGGAGAACGCGCAGCCGGTGACCGTCCCCACCTTCTGCTCGCTGTTCCCCGCCGATCCCTGGCCGACCGCCTTCCGCTGGGCGCGACGGCGCTACCAGGACCTCCGCACCTGGAACGTGCTGGACCACGGCGGCCACTTCCCCGGTCTGGAGCAGCCCGCCCTTCTCGTGTCCGAGATCAGAGACGCCTTCCGCGATGTGCGCGGCAGGACGACAACCCAACCAACCCGAACAGCGTGAGGAAGCCCGACATGCAGTCCTTCGACGTCACCGCCGAGTCCACGGCACCACCCTCGACCGTGTGGACACTGCTGCTCGACCCGCGTAGCTGGCCGACCTGGTCACGTGTCGACGCGCTGGAAACCGGGCAGTCGGAGGGCCTCTCCCCCGATGGCCGAGACGGTGTCGGCGCGGTTCGCGCGTTCCGCACCGGGAAGGTCGTCACCAAGGAGCGGATCATCGCCCTGGAGCCGGAACGACGGTTCGCCTATGAGGGCGCGGAGATCCCGCACATGACCGACTACCGGGCCGCTGTCGAACTGCGCGAACTGCCCGGCGGCGGAACACGGATCCGCTGGTACGGCACGTACTCGGCCCGTTGGGGGATGCGCTGGTTCCTCCAGCCTTACCTCCGCCGCTTCATGCAGTCCATGGCCATCGGACTGGCCGAACACGCAGCCCACCTGGACGCGTCCTCTACCCGCCGCGAGGGTGGTGACGAGAGCGGGAGAAACCATCCGTGATCAGCGTGTCACCGTTGCGCTACCGCGTCGGCAGGCTGCCGGAGATGGGAACGCCGGTCGGCTCGCGCTCCGCCGGAAGGGCAGACGCACCGGGGTGCGGGAGGCGTCGGGGCGGCTGACCGTCGTACTCGGGCCGGTACTCGAAGTGCCACCACTCATTGTCGTAGCGGCGGTAGAGGTGGAAGCGGTGGCCGTGCCGTTCGAGCCAGCGTGCGCCGTCGGCAGGCCGCACGTCGATGGCGATGCCCGCGACGTGGGCGGATTCCTCTGGCGGGAGCACCCGGCGGCGTGCCGCCGCTATCGAGCCGGTGCGGCGGACCTCCGCGGTGAACAGCCGATGCTGCACGGCGGCGTCCCGGTGGCCGGAGGTGAGGCCGATCAGTTGACCGTGCCGCCAGAACGCCTCGGCGCGGGCGGTGGTGAACGCGGCATGCGCGGCAGCGGACAGCCCCTCGAGATCTTCTGCCGGGAACCGGATGCCCAGCGCCCACTGGCAGGCAAGCCAGCGGGCACGACCGGGTGCGCGAAGCGCGGCAAGGGGCAGCAGACAGCGGGCGATCACTTTGGTGACGAGGGCACGCAGCCGCACGGAGCGGGACTCGGTTTCCGTCATGACGTCCACTGTCGGCGGCGAATGCGCGCACCTGATCCGCGTTGTGTCATGAGAAGGCAACAGCCGGGACATGGTCCGCCACGAACCGCCGGGGCGGTGGTTTTGTGACAGAACCAGAACGGGCCGCGGACATCGCCGGGACACCCCCCGCCGACAATGAAACCGATGACGGTACGTCCCACCGACCAGCGTAAGCTCAGGGGACCGTGACGGTGGCCAGCCACAATCAACCCCACAACCGCACCGCTAGCTGGAACGTACCAACAGCAGTTAATTCCGGAGAGGCGGACAGCGGCCCATGTCCCGAGTGCTGCTGATCGAGGATGACCGCGCGGTGCGTACCGGTCTTGAGCTGGCGTTGACCCGGCAGGGACATGCCGTCGACGCCGCCGAGACCGGCGAGCGGGGACTGGAGTTGTTGCGCGCCACGTTGCCCGACGTCGTGGTGCTGGATCTCATGTTGCCGGGGATGGACGGGTTCGAGATCTGCCGCCGGATTCGGGCAGGCGGCAACCTGCCGATCATCATGCTGACCGCCCGCAACGATGACATGGACGTGGTCGCCGGGCTGGAGGCGGGCGCCGACGACTATGTGGTCAAGCCGGTGCAGCCGAGGGTGCTCGAGGCGCGTATCCGGGCGGTGCTGCGGCGCAGCGGCGGTGGCCAGGCCAACGTCGGGCCGCCGCCAGTGGAGCGACATGGTGCCCTCACCATCGACCGGGCCGCGCTGGTGGTCGGCAAACACGGCGAGCCGGTCGGTCTCGCTCCGACCGAGCTGCGCCTGCTGCTGGAGCTGTCGGCGACACCGGGCCGCGTGCTGAGCAGGCAGCAACTGCTCGAACTGGTGTGGGAGCACGACTACCTCGGCGACTCCCGGCTGGTGGACGCCTGCGTGCAGCGGCTGCGCGCGAAGATCGAGGACGATTCCGCGGCGCCGGTGTACATCCAGACCGTACGGGGCTTCGGTTATCGGTTCGGACCACTGTGAACGCGGCGACCCGGTTCCTTGGCGGAGCCAGAAGCCTGCGCACCCGCCTGCTGGTGGCCTTCGCGCTGCTCGGGGTGAGCACAGCCATGCTCGTCGCAGGCGTCGACTACGTCCATGCGCGTGACGTCATCCTGCAGAAGACGCAGGACACCGCGGTGCTGACGTTGACCGAGCGGATCCAGACCCTGTTCCCAATCGGCGCCATGCCACCCAGCCAAGTCAAGCTTGACGAGATCGCCGACCGGTTGTCCAACAATGAGGACACCGCGGTCGCCGTCTATCGGGACCGCCAGTCGAAGAGCCACCCGGCCCAGGACCCGCCGCCGCGCGAACTGCGGCACGCGGTACGCAGCGGACGCGTTGTGTGGCAACGGGTATCGATGGACGGAACCCCGGTGCTGGTCATCGGCACCCAGGTGCGACTCACCCAGCCAGACGGGACCACGCCGCCGTCGGAGCTGGAGATCTACTCCATGCGCAGCCTGGAACCCGAACAGCAGAGCATCAGCCAGCTCGCCACCCGGGCGTGGCTCACCGGCGGGGTGGCGCTGGTGCTCGCCGTGCTGCTGGCCCTGCTGGCCAGTGGCGGTGTGCTCGGGCCGGTGCGCGAGCTGCGCCGGGCCACCAACCGGCTGGGCGAGGGAGACCTGACCGCCCGCGCACGGGTCCGGGGCACGGACGAGCTGGCCGACGTCGCGCGTGCGTTCAACGACACCGCGGAAACGCTGGAAAGCCACGTCGGCGAACTGCGCCGGATGGAGTCCGAGGCGCGGCGTTTCGTGGCCGACGTGTCCCATGAGCTTCGCACTCCGCTGGCCGCGATGACCGCGGTCACCGACGTCCTCGACGACGAGGCGCAGCGCCTGCCAGGTGACGCGGGCAAGGCCGCCCGCCTGGTCAGCGAGGAGACCCACAAGCTCACCCGGCTGGTCAACGACCTCATCGAGGTCAGCCGGTTCGACGCTGGCACCGCGACGCTCGCGCTCGACGACGTCGACGTGGCCAAGGCGATCCAGGCGACCCTGCGCGCTCGCGGCTGGTCCGACCGCGTGCAGACCGACCTGCCCCTCGGCGTCGTGGCCCGCCTCGACCCCCGCAGGCTGGACGTGATCGTCGCGAACCTGGTCAGCAACGCGCTCCGGCACGGCGAGCCCCCGGTGTCCGTGCGGACGCAAGTCCACCCGGACCGGTTGGACATCGAGGTCAGCGACAGCGGGCCGGGGCTCGCTCCCGACGTGCTGCCGTACGTGTTCAACCGGTTCTACAAGGCCGACACCGCCAGAGCCCGCTCCGAGGGAAGCGGTCTCGGCCTGGCCATCGCCAGGGAGAACGCCCGGCTGCACGGCGGGCGCCTGACCGCCGCGAACCGTCCCGACCGCGGAGCGGTGTTCACCGTCCACCTGCCGCGGCCCGACAGCGAACCCGGAGACACCGGATGACGAGACGACGCCTGCTCGCCTGGGTCGTGCTGATCGCCCTGCTCACCGCAGGCTGCGGGGTGCGGCCGAGCGGAGTGATCACTGGCGGGCCCGCGCCCACCGGACCGGCCCACGCCCGCCCCGGCGAGATGGCGCCCCCCGGAGAGGCCGAGGGAGCGGTGCTCTACTTCCTCGCCAACTCCTCGCTCACGCCGGTGATTCGCCCGACGCGCCAGCCCCTTTTCCCGGTCCAGACACTGGCGTTGCTCCAAAGCGGACCCACCCGCGAGGAATGGGCCGCGAATCTGACGAACGAGGTCCCCATCGGGCTCGGCCCGGTCAGCGTCACCACCAACGCGTCCGGCACAGTCGATGTCGTGGTGTCGGCCGACGTCACGACCCTGTCCGCCAAGGCTGTCGACCAGATCGTCTGCACCGTCCGCGACGCGCTGTCCACCACCGCGTCAATCACCCTCGCCAGCGAGGCAGGCACCCGAGGGCCCCAGATCTGCCCGCTCACCGGCTGAGGCGGAACCACGCGTGCTCGGATCTGAACCCTGGCCTGCGTTCGTCGCAGAGGAGCACCAATCCCGCTCGGCATCGCCGTTACGTTCGGTCGAGCACGCACAAACCGCGTAGTGACCCACTGCGGCGATCCGTTGCTGCGCGCTGATCAGAGAAACGGCCGGACGACTCGGGTTTCGGTTGTGGAGATCCGTATGCGCTTTGTCCGCCGCATGTCACCGATCGTCGACGGCGCGACCGTGACACAACGATGACACGGCGCGCATGAGGCGGGGACACGGCCGGTCGACAATGGATGTAGTTGACCGTAAGGCGAGTTTGCCCGTACCGGTCGCCCGGTTCATGCCGGACGGGGCCAGCCATCAAGGGCGTAAGGCCACCGATCTTGGTGCCCAGGCGATTTCGGCGTCGCTCTCATCGAGCAAGGCGAGGTGAGGCGGCCAAAGCTGCCGTGCCCGCCCCATTGGACACAAAGTGACGCGAAGTTGATCACGAAATGGAGAGGTCATGGCTCATGACGGAGAATGGGATCGGCGTTCGCTTTTGCGGGGCGCCGCCGTGTTGGTCGGTACCGCCGCGACCGCGCCGCTGCTGGGCGGAGTGGCCACGGCACAGACCGACGCAGGCAGTGACGCGGACACGCTGTTCAAGGTCGGAAAGTTCGAGGAGGCAGGCCGCGCCTACGAGAAGATCCTGAAAACAGACCACACGAACGTGCACGCGGCCCGCAGGCGCGGCTATGTCGGGCTACTGGCCAATAGGTTTACCGACGCTGAAAAGTATCTCACGATGGCCCTTGAGCTGGCGCCCGACGATAAGGAGACCAATTACCTACTGGGCGACTGCTACATCCGGCAGGACAAATTTTCCCTCTCCGTACCGCGCTGGCGAGCGGCAGGCGAAGAAGCCTATGCCACATGGTTCGGGGCAGTCCGCGGCAAGCCGTACCAGATTCACGGCGACATCGCGCGGCTGCCATTCCGGCAGGTGGACCCGATGCCGCTGGTGGAGGCCTCGGTCAACGGCGGGCCGCCGAAGCGTTTCAGTTTCTACACCGGCGCCCCGAATCTGGGCTTGACCTCGACCGTAGCCAAGGAAGCCGGGCTGAGGCCCATCGTCAGTCAGCAGATCGACTACGAGGGCGGCGTAATATGGTCGTACTACGGGATATTGGAGTCCTTCACACTGGGCGGCATCGAACTGCGCAACATCCCCGTGGGCTGGTCGTCGACGGAGTCGGGCGATGATGTCGGCACCGGCAACGACGGCCTGATCGGCACGTGGGTCCTCTACCACTTGCAGACCACCTTTGACTATGCCGGCCGGTCGTTGATCTTGCGCCGCCCGACCCCCGAGACGGCCAGGAAGGCACGCGCCGACGCCATTCGGGCGGGCGCCAGTCCCCTGCCGCTCTGGCTGGCCCGTGAGCAGTACCTGCACAGCAGGGGCAGCTTCGCAGGCTCCGACGCGCGGGTGGTGGGCGTGAACTTCGGCGGAAGCGGCGAGATCGTCGCGGGCATGTTCGGAGAAACGGCCGAGCAGTTGGGGATCCGCACCGACTACGACCGCCAGATCGGGACATTCGGCAACAGCCACCCGGCCGTCGTCTACCCCTGCTATCCGAAGGAGGTCCGCCTCGGCGACGCCGTCGCCAAGGAGGCCTACTGCTACACGAACCCAAACCGACCGGTCAACGTGCCGTTGCCCTTCGGGCCAGGGTTCGACACGATGGGCTGGTTCGCGCACTGCTTCTGGAAGCCCTACAACATCACCCTCGACTTCACCGATATGAACCTCTACATCGCCCGCGGCAAGGCCAGCTGATCACCGCGAAGCTGCACTCCAGTCACTCGAGCGTGTGGTCCACCCACAGCGACGCGAAACGGCTGTTCCCGGGGTTGCCCAACCCCGATGTCGTTGGAGGAAGTCCAATCGGGTTCGGTTCCGTCCTGTGTGGAGCGTAACCGCGCTCCAATCTTGGTTCGGATCCTTCAGCGCATCGAGCAGCCGCCCGTCTCCTTCCGCCGTTTCCATGGCACAGATCGAGCTTGACCAACGTCGAAGAACTCGGCCACGGTGGTTTGGCCGAAGGCTCGACGAATTTCCGGGCTTGCCGAACTGTCAACTTCGCGAGGTCTTCGGACCCTGGTTGTCCTCCGTCGAGGTCGCCCGTAAGCCGGGAACAGGCCGCCACATCAGAACGAGCCGGACAGCGTCAGCCGTAGGGCTGTCGGAGCAGTCGGAGCGAGCGGACCCGGCCGGGCATGCCGCCAACGTCATGCGTCTCCCGTCGACCGCAGTCGGTCGGGGAGAGATGCAGCGGTGAGGCGCTTCTGGCCGGGGCCCGCGTCTGGGACGCGGACCCCGGCTCTGGTCAGAACTGGACGCTGCCCACGATCGGCAGGTCGATGCTGCTGCCTGCCAGCGACACCGTCAGGTTGCGCGCGGCGGTGTCCGCGGTGATGTAGCTGCTCAGGTTCGCCACCAGTACCACGCCGATCCGATGGCCCGGTGGGAACACGTGGTCCTTGCCGTGCAGTTCCCACCGAGCGTTGTAGGTCTGGCCCGGGGTGAGCGGGGTGCCTTCGGTGAGTGATGCGTGGTTCTTCAGGTCGATCGACCCTCTGGTGATGACCTTCGCGGTGACAGCCTCCCGGATCTCGGTCTGCGGTTCGGCGCAGCCCGTGCGCCGTTGCAGGTCCGCCAGGTCACAGGACTGGGTCATCAGCTGGATCGGTGAGCGGTCCGGCACCGTGATCTTCGTGCCGGGGCCGTAGTCCACGAGCAACGCGGTCAACGGCGCGCTGGTGGTGTCGGCGCTCACCGCGACGTTGAGCTTCGCGGTGCCGGAAAGCCGGGTGGCCTGGGCCAGTGGTGAGGTGACATAGACCAGCCGGTTCGGGCGCGCCGCGGTGTAGTCGGCGATCGCGGTCGTCTCGGTTTGGGTGCGGTTGTCGGCGAATGGCTGGGTTCCGGCGCCCTGCTGGGCGCCCAACGTCCCGGCGACGCCGCCGGTGGCCGGACCGAAATGCAGCCGGGTGTCCTTCGCCGCCGCGTCCGGCCAGCTGCGGTGGGTCTCCCACTCGCCGGTCGGGCGCTGGACGTCGGCGATCGGTTCGTTGAGGATGTCTGTGTTCATCCCGAACAGGAAGTGGTCCATCCACTTGTGCAGGACCCGCTGCCACTCGTCCTTACGGACGCGGATAGGGTCCTCGTGCCCGCCGCGGTGCAGCCAGAGCTTGCGGGTGACGCCTTGGGCCTGAAGCTGGTCCCACCAGCGGGCGAACTGGGACGGTTTGACGTTCCAGTCCTCCTGCCCGTGCACGAGCAGCACGGACGCCTTCACCTTGCCGACGCTGGGCCGGTAGTCGCGTTCGGTCCAGAACGGCGTCACGTCCGCCGTGCCGTCCGCGGCGTTGTCCCCCAGCGCGGTGAGCTGCCGGGAGCATTTGGTCTTCGCGGCGGAGCTGGCCACGTACTTGGCGAGGGACTCGGGGTAGCGCCTGCCCCAGCCTGCCTGGTAGGCGATGCCGGTGTCCCGCGCATAGTCGTACCAGTTGGAGATCGCCGCGATGGGCACGATCGTCTTCACCCCGTCGACGCCGCCTGCGGCCACCGCGTTGGGCAGCGTGCCGTTATAGGAGACCCCGATCATCCCGACCGCGCCGGTGCTCCAGCCCGCCACCGCCTCGGAACCGTTGGCGTGTGTGGCTTTGGCCCGTCCGTTCAACCAGTCCACGGCCGCCTTGACGGAGGTGGTGTCCTCTTTGCCGCCGGTGGTCGGGCAGCCCTCGGAGCGACTGGTGCCCTGCATCTCGACCTCCACGACGGCGTAGCCGCGGGGCACGAAGAACTCGTCGTACCAGCCGCGGAAGCCGCGCGGCGCGCCCGCGGCAGACCGGGATAGGCCGTAGTACGGGCTGGGCTCCATCACGATCGGGGCCTTCAACCCGGAGTTGGTTTCTTTGGGGCGCATCACGCTCACGGCTATGCGGTCGTTGCGGCCGTCCGCGTCGCTGTCCATCGGCGCTTCGACGTACACATCCTCCCGGATGGCCTCCGCGTACGAGTAGATCGGCTTGGTCTCCTCGACCACTCCGACAGGCCCGGTAGCAGGTGCTGCGAGGGAGGTGCCGGTCGCTGCCAACAGCCCAGTGAGGACAAAAGCGACAACAGGTTTGCGGCCACGCGCAGGGCGCAGCAATAAACAGTTTTGACGTTGGAACATCATCGTCCAATCGGTATGCAGGGGACACCGAAGACGATCCAGCAGGAAAAATCGATCGTCTCTCAGACAAGGCTACGAACGGCCGAAAAGGAAAGCCAGGGACCGTCCGCCACAACTCGTTGACTCGAATTGTGTACTCGAAACACAGCGAGATGCCGTGTTCACATTATTCAATCTTAATTGTGCGGACAGCGCCGCTGTCCGGCTCATGGACAGACGCCAAGAAGGCGATTCGCCGCCTCTGCTGGAGACCTGGCCGTCGATCGGGTGTAGGCCGACATCCACGCGCCGCGTCACTACCTCAGCCGGCGCCTGGATCGCATCGGCATGCTCGAGCCGGGCTGGCAATCGCCGGACGGATTCTTCGCGCTGCCCCTGCTCGCCCTGCAAGCCAAGTGGAACAGCGCACTCCCCAAAACAAGAGTTCGGCGGCTCCGGCAGATCGTCGACCTGCCGGAGCCGCCGGCTGCACCGAGACCCCAGCGGGGATCACAGCACCAGGCTCCGCGGTCGACTCGCCCTCTCCGCCCCTGACGACCGACAATGGCAACACCGCGGCAACCACGGCCACAACTGTCGGGACAAGGCCACAACCCTCTCCCGACCCCTCGGCAACAGCTGGAACCGAATCTTCCAGACCGCTCCCGCGAAGCACAATGGAGATAGGCACACTTTTGCCCGAAGTGTTTCTCGCTCCACACAGACCGGGGGCCTTGTGGAGAATTCCACGTTGATTCAGATGATCGGCCGTTCCTATCGTCGAGCACGGCGTGACGAACCACAATCGAGCGCCGTTTCCGTTCGATCGCCAGAGAAGGACCAGCCATGGAGCAATACGGCATCATCGGAGCCGGGCTCATGGGACACGGAATCGCGGTCGCGGTCGCGCAGGGCGGACACCAAGTCCACATCCACGATCCGGACCCGGCGATGTTGCGCAGTCTCGACATCCGCATCGACAAGGTGAGGGCACGCAGCCGCACCCAGCCCGCAACGGACCTGGACGACGCGCTGCGGCCCGCCGACATCGTCATCGAGGCGGTGCCAGAACGGTTGACGATCAAGCACGAGGTGATGATGTCGGTGGGAGACATCGTCTCCGCGGAGACCCCGGTGTGGTCGAACACCTCGGTGCTCTCCCCCACCGACATCGGATGCGGCCACCCTGAACGTCTCTTCGGCGTCCACTGGTGGAACCCGCCTCACGTCATCCCGCTGGTGGAGATCGCACCCGGCGCGCAGACCACCCCAGTGCCTCCATCCCAGGCGGAAGCCCTGATCCGCGCGTTGGGCAAAGTCGCCGTTCGCCTGGACCGCGACGTTCCCGGCTCCATCGGCGACCGACTTCAGTTCGGGCTGGTCCGCGAGGCCCTGCACCTGCTGGCAGAAGGGGTCTGCGACGCCGAGACCATCGACACCGTCGTGCGGTCGAGCTACAGGTTGCGTCTGGCGTCGGTCGGGCCCATGGAGAACGCCGACTACATCGGCCGCGACCTCACGCGGCTTCGGCCGAGGACTGCTCGAGTGGCCGCCGGACCGGGGAGTGGACGTGGCGCGGCGTCTCATCAACGGCATCCGCGGCAACAGACCCCGCGCAGCCGACCGCGCCCTGAAAGCTGGGGGTGGGTGAGCCTGTCGCGCAGCGGCTCACCCACCCCCTCCCAAAGCGGCACCCACGGGCACCACGCGGAGCTCTGCGTTGTCACCATTGCCGCCAATTTTGCGGCCTTTTGGCAGGATGGGCTTCTCAAACGCCGCAGCCGTTCTCGCTGTGTTTATTTGACGATTTGACGGCCAAGAGAACCGCCGCCGCCTTCTCCTGCTGGTAGTCGCCAATTCGAGGGCCTGCTCATGACATCGGAACTACCGTGTAGCGCGGCACATACCGCAGGCCACCAAGAGTGTGTGCTGGGACGTGGTGCGGACGTTTTCATTTTCGTAGCCTTTGCGAAACAGCGTGATCCCGATCACCTGTCCATCCCTGCATCATTCCCTGTTCCAGGAGGCTCTTCCATGTCCAGAAGTCAAGCTCTCACCGTTATTCGCGGCCCCCGCGCGGCTCTGCTCGCGGTGCTGGCCGTGGTGGTGGCCGCGCTGTCATTGGGCGGGGTATCGGCCCAGGCGCGGGTGGGGCTGGCCGCTGAGGCGGCTCCGCAGGCGGCGGTGGAGCACGATCCGATCATCATCGTCCCGGGCATGACGGGAGACACCGGCTACATGGAGTTGATGAAGCAGAAGTTCATCAGCGCTGGCTGGAGTGCGAACAAGGTGGTCACCTGGACCGACAGCACCAAGATGAGCGGCGACCTCACCAAGGCGGGCCAGGACCTGGGCCAGAAGGTCGACAGCGTGCTGTCCCAGACCAGCGCCAAGAAGGTGGTGTTGGTGACCTGGTCGGCCTCGACTTTGGCGGCGCGTTCCTACCTGAAGTACGTGCCCGGCGCGCAGGGCAAGGTGTCGATGTACTTCTTGATGGCGGGCCCGCACCACGGCACCACCACCGCCGCGGACTGGTGCCAGAACCAGTGGCAGGCATGCAAGCAGTTCGCCATCGGCTCCCCGTGGCTGGCCGAACTGAACTCCGGCACCGAGGTGCCCGGTTCACCCGCCGTGCGCTACACGACGCTGCGCTCCACCTGCGACACCAACGTCGATCCCAGCGTTTCGGCCGAGCTGGCCGGAGCCACCAATCTCCAGCCGCCCACCTGCATCAACCACTTCATGTTCCCGTTCGACGAGGGCGTCTTTAACCAGATCAAGACCATCATCGTCAACGGCTGACACCTGGACCCCGCGCCTTCCCCTGCCAGCGCACGGTTCAGCGGCCGGATCACCTGTGGCTCCGCCAGAGGTGATCCGGCCTGTCCGTTGGTTACTCCTTTAGCAACCCTCAATCACACGGTCTCCCGTACCGGATCACGAATCGCGGAAGCACCGCGCTCAACGGTTTCCCTCCACGCCATTGACGTCGTAAACATAAGGCAAAACTGAATTATCTGAAATTTCAACGAGAAGCGCAGTGTCCAAAGAAGCGCTATCAACCTACAGGCATGTCGCGGCGTACACCTGCAAACGATGAAAACTGTAGCTTCGCACATTCGCTTTCTCGAACATCCTCATTAATCTTCTTCTCATCCGCCTTCAAATTATCGGGCGGAATTCAATTCCTGAATGAAAGCACCGAATTCTCGGAGGGAACAACATGCGCAGGTCACTGAGGCGCGTCATGTCGCTCGGCGCGGGTATCGCCCTGGCGTCGGGAATACTGCTCGGCTCCACTGCGGCGACGGCCCAGGAGAATCCCGTAGGCAGCGCACAGGAGCTGATCGCCGAGCTCAACTCAAAGGCATCGCAGCGTCATGCACAAGGCGAGCAGGTGTGCCAGACGCTGGTTCAGGACAACCTGGTGTTCGGAGGCTGCGCCAATGATCCCAGCGCGGCCAAGGTCGGCGGCTTCCTCCTGATCGCCGTGGACGAGGACGGTAACGAACAGATCAGCTCGCCAGTGTGGTTCCAGGGCGCCGCCATCACGGCGTTGGCCTTCGAGAAGCCGGTGAAGGTCGCCACCATCACCTCGATCCAGGACAACCTGCAGCCTGGCGAGGTTCTCGCCCGCCAGGGCTGAGCACGCGAACGATCCCACGATGAGCGCACGGCGACATACGGCTGTCGCCGTGCGCTCATCACGGAAATCCTGGGACACGGCGTTGTTCCTGTGCCCGGGAGCGTGGTCTGCTGCGGCCGCCTCCGAAGAGACGGTTTCCCGCGTCCGGTCACGCGCAGGTCTGCGGATCCGCCTGCAACGCCGCGTCATCACGCCCACCGGTCACGGGCGTGCGCGAGGTCTCGGTGGCGACGCCGTCGCGCACGGAGTAGGTGACGCGGTCACCTGCGTAGACCAGGTTCTCCCAGTCCTTCAGCTGAGCGCTCACGGTGACCAGCTCACGACCGCTACTCGCGGGTTGGCAACCGTACTCGCTGATCGCGCTGATACCGCCGCCTTCCCACAGCCTCAACGGCGTCTGGTCGGTCGAGACCACGGGACGCAGGCCGCCGAACAGGCCCCACACACTGAACCCGAGGGTGTTGGCGCCGACAGATTCAGTCACGACGACCTCGTCCCGGCCGTCCCCGTTGACATCTACCACGCGCAACGGCTGGATGCCGACATGTGAGTTCAGCGGCACGCGCGCGGTGAGCCGGATCCCCCGAACGGTGGCGACCAGGAGTTGCTCATTCTGGTTGTCCGTCACGGGCTTGACGACAACCTTGTCCAGTCGGCCGTCACCATTGAGGTCGGCCCGCGCGACACTCTCGTTGGCCGCCGCGTTCGCAGGCGCCGCGAACGCGACAGCCGCCGCGACGAGGCCGAGCAAAGAAACAATTGCCCTCATAATCCGATCCCCCTGTGGAATGTGGGCACCACCAACACCCCTTTGCAGCGCCGTATTTCTCAACGCGATTCGCGTCAATCAGAAGACGCCGACTACGCACACAAGTTTGCCCACTGTGACGCTGGACACACGCGAATTCGTGATCAATGAAGAGCCTGCGCACCGCTGATCGTATCCGGCTGAGTGCGCGCTCATGCCGATGAGCGGAAGGTCCACAGCAATGGTGTTGATCCGCAGCGCTGGTCGACGCAGGTGCCTGAGACAACTTGGGGATGATGCCGGGGCGGTCTGGCCGCCCTGCTCATCCAGCGGGCGAGATCGCTCCGGGTGGTCAGGGGGTGGTCGGGGCCCAGTACCCGCTATCGGTCGGCCGGCAACACCTCCGTGAGCGGCGGTCATTCGCTCGCAAGACGTCGTTGCAGCTCCAGATGGCGGAACTGGTAGACCGGTCCCACCGCGCGTAACAGCCCCAGCCGATGTGCGTCATCCAGGAACGACAGCAACCGCAAGGGCAGATTCCCCCGCGCCGCCTCCACGGCAGTGGCGACCGCGTACACCAACCACGCGTGGTGCTCTCCGCGCACCAGGGCAACATATCCGGCCGCCACCCCGATTCCCAGCCCGACCACCACGAACCAGCCCGGTGATGGCCATGAACCGAGGACCACGTTGCCGACGACGAGCGGAACCAGCGTCCCAATCACGAAGGCCGTGCCGCCGAATACGCCGACGCGCACCAGCGTCAGTCGCCGATCGGCCCGAAGCACCTCCCGCGGTCCGCTGGGCTGCTCGTCGGCTGTCGGACACGAGATGAACTCGATCAGCACGTAGGCGGTGAAAGCTACCAGGAGGCCGCCCAGTGACACGGCGATGACCAGGGCCAACGGCGCGAACACTGCGGAACCGGCGGACCGTCCTTCGGATGTCTCCACGCTCAGCAGTACCACGACAACAGCGGCCACACCCCCGAGAGCCTTGCCCAAGTCCTCCCCTCGGTCGTCGAAGGCCCACAGTAAGCGGTACCACCACTCGCCGAGAAAGTCCCGCGACATCCCGGACAGTCGCAGATCGGCGTACGCGGGCGTGTCCGCGCTCCACCCGGCCGCAGTGAGCCACAGCGAGAAGCCGGTCAGGACGCCGCCGACCACACCGATCGGGACCGCCCACCAGCCGGACATCACGAGGAGACCGATGACCGTGAGCAGGCCACCCATCGCAAGCGTCAACGTGACCATCAGTCCGGCCTCCACGGCTTCGGCCTGCCCGGCCAGTCGCCACCAGGCGAAGTCTACTTCGTCGTGCCGGTTCAGCATCCGCGCCAGGTGACCCAGCCGTTCCCGCATCCGTTGCGGGTCATGCCGCCGCCGGGGCCGGAACAGGTCACCGCGCTTCGTGCTCGTCGGGCGACTCGCGATGAGAGCCGGAATGAGACGGGTGAACAGGTGCCCTCGAAGGTCCTCCGGGGTCTGGAAATCCAGCAGCGGGGCCGGATCCGCCTCGCCGGTCACGTACACGGTTCTGATCAGCCACAGACCCAGTGCCGTGGACGCCGTCTCCGTCAGCGCCGGGTTGCCGGGCAAGGCCTCCAGTACCGAGGTCCATTGTGGACCGGGCTGCGGTGGAAGGCATCGCCTGAGGTATCCCACGACCGCGTCCGGGGACAGCGGCTCCGGCTCGATGACCAGCGCAGACGGAATCACCTGTCCTAGCTCGGTGAACTCAGTGGGGCGGCTGGTGAGGATCAACTGGTCCTCGCCTGTCAGCGACACCCGGAGTGCCTTGAGCGCTTCCTGTCTGCCGCCGGGCGGCAACTCGTCGAATCCATCCAGCACCGGCAGGATCCCGGCCTGCTCCACCAGCCCAGCGGCGGCGGCGAAATCCAGTAACGCCGGGTAGTCCCGGAGCAGCCGTTCCCGCAGCCACTCGTGCAAGGTGGGGTGCACACTCGCGTCCCACCCCGCGACCGACAGCACCACGGGGACCGGGTCCCCGGCCGCGCGAGTGGCCAGGAGCTCGCGGACCACCTGGACGGCCAGGGTGGTCTTGCCCGTCCCCATCTCACCCAGCACCACCAGCCTGGGTCGCCGCAACGCTCGGAACTGCCGGACCAGGTCCGTGATGTCATCACTGATTGCGGCAAACGTCACCGGCCCCGCGCCGGAGATATTCTCCGGGTGGTCCATGACGGTCTCCTGACCGGCCACCCGCCACCTCACCGGCATGGGATCCGGGTTGTCCAACAACCGCACGTGCGCTTCCGCCTGCCACTGCCGAGTGATCACCTCGACCAGCCCGGCCTTCACCGCAGCCAAGTCCCGGACCACCGGTTGCGGGACCTTACGCCACCGCCACAGCAGGCTGATCAACGCGGGCAGTCCGAACACCAGCGTCACCAGTTGCGCGACATTCGCGGCGGTCTGCAGACCGTTCTCCCCGCGCAGCGTGGCCAGCACGCCGGTTACGCTGATCACAATGGCCGCGAGTCCACCCCAGACCGCGACACCCCGAAGGACCCGCATCACGGCAGATCATTATGGAGACGTCAGGTCACGATTGAACACCTCAGATCTGGTCGGGCTGCGCGCATGGCCAGGTGCACACTCATGCCGAGGAGCGCATGCGAGCGCGTCCGGCGCTGAATGCCGAGTCCGATCGACCTTGGATGGAGTCGCCAAAGGCGTCGAGCAGCCCCGGAGCCGGGGGCTTCTTTGATCCACAACGGGCCGTTGGAAGTCATTAGGATGACGGTGTGTTGTGATCATCTGGCCGCGTTTCGCCCGCCGTGGTCTTGCCCTGTGCGGCCGCGGCGGCGTCTCCCTGCGGGCGCATCCCATGTCATCGATCACGATGTGATTGCGGACGGCGATCCCGATGACTCCTGAATGCTGAACACGGGCCTGGCCGTCATGCGGACGACTCCGGGTGGCGGCCGCTGTTCGGTCCAACCCGCTACGCTGGGCTTACGCGTATTGACCGCTGGTGACGGGGGACGTGATGCCCCAGCGAAAGCCGTGGCCCACCAACAGCACCCACAATGAACTGTCGGTGGGCGCTGACCAGGTGGTGCAGGCCCACGACATCCACGGCGACGTCCACCTCTGCCAGCTCCCTGGGCCTGTACTGAGGGCACCCGCGTTGCTGCCCGCCGACATCAGGCACTTCACCGGCCGCGATGCCGAGCTGGGCCGCCTCGACGCGCTGGTGAACACGGATTCCCCGATGGTGATCTCCGCGATCGCAGGCGAGGCGGGAATCGGTAAGACCTCCCTTGCCGTGCACTGGGCCCACCGAGTGCGAGACCGGTACCCGGACGGACAGTTGTATGTGAACCTGCGAGGCTTCGACTCCGGTCCGCCGACGGCGCCGGAGCAGGCGCTGGACGGTCTGCTGCGCGCCATGGGTGTGCCCGGTGAGAGCATCCCGCACGGACTGGACGCGATCTCGGGCTACTACCGGTCGCTGCTGTCCGGCCGACGCGTGTTGGTGGTTCTGGACAACGCCTCCACGTCGGAACAAGTGCGTCCCCTGCTGCCCGCGTCGCCGACCTGTCTGGTGCTGGTGACCAGCCGCAGCAGGCTGTCCGGGCTGGTGGCCCGGGAAGGCGCCACCCGGATCACCATCGATCTGCTGTCCCCGAGCGAGGCCGTCACGCTGCTGGTGGCAATCGTGGGCGACCGGGCCGAAGGCGAGCCCGAGGCGGCAGCGGAGCTGGCTCGACGGTGCGCCTACCTGCCGCTTGCGGTGCGGATCGCCGCCGAACGCGTGACCGCCCACCCTCGGCTGTGCATCGCCGATCTGGTCGCCGAACTCTCCGTCGAGCGGAACCGACTGGGCGTGCTGGCCACCGGTGATGACGAGACCACCGCCGTGAGCACCGTGCTGTCCTGGTCGTATCGCGCGCTGCCGCCCGAGGCGGCCAGGGTTTTCCGGCTGCTGGGTATGCACCCCGGCCCCGACATCAGCGTCCCGGCCGCCGCCGCGTTGACCGGAACCAGCGATGTCCGTCGATCACTGGACACGCTGGCAGGCATGCATTTGATCGAGGAGGCAAGCCCGGACCGCTTCGCTTTCCACGACCTGTTGCGCTCCTATGCCGTGGAGCGCGCCGCGACCGATTGCACCGCACAGGAACGCCTCGACGCGACCACACGTGTTCTCGAGTGGTATCTGCACACCGCACACGCGGCATTTCAAATGCTGAACCAGGAGCTGTCCAGCAGAAGGCCTATCGGCACACCCGGACCCGATTGCGCGCCCCTTGCCTTCACGTGTCGAGACGACGCGCTTCGGTGGTACGACGCGGAGAACGCCAACCTGGTGGTCGCCATCCGCTATGCCTTCGACCTCGGACGGGACAAGGTGGTCTGGCAGCTTTCCACCGTCATGACCGTGTACCGGTATCTCCGTGCCCGCTGGGCCGAGCATTTCACCACCCACCAGACCGCCCTCGCCGCAGCCCGGCGGAGCAACGATCACCTCGGTGAGTTCTGGATTCTCATGGATCTCCAGGAGGCCTATGCGGATCTGGAGCAGTTCGAGGCCGCACACGCCCGAGGCGAAGCGGCGGCGGCGATCGCACGCCGGATCGACTACCGCTACGGCGAGGGCTATGCGGCCCAGGGTGTGGGTCACGTCCTCTGCGGCTTGGGACGATTCGATGAAGCCGTCGAACATCTTCACCGGGCGCTCGACATCTATCGGGAGGTCGACAGTCCACTGGGCCAAGGCATGGCACTGGGCATGATGGGCGAGGCCCTACGAATCAGCCTGCGGTACGAGGAAGCACTCGACTCCATCCTGCGGGCGCTCGCCATCGTCCGGGAGCTGCACAGTACCTGGCAAGAGGCCTATGTCCTGCGCACGCTCGCCCGCGTCTACCGGGACCTGCGCCGCCACGACGAGGCGATCGGTCATTTCCAGCAGTCGATAGCCCGCTACTTCGAGATGGACCACCACTACCGGGCCGCCAAGACCCTCCAGGAGCTCGGCGAAGCCCAGCACCATGCGGGTCGTCCACACCAAGCCCGGGACTCGTGGCAGTCGGCGCTCGACATCTTCACCGACCTGAACTCGCCGCACGCCGCCGAAGTCCGCACCCGGCTCGACGCACTCCCTCCGGACGATCGGTACCGGCGATAGCCTGGGTTCATGGTCGAGCGCGAACAGGGTTTGGAGGCCCGTTGCGTGCTCTACCGCTGGTGGCGACGACGGTGATGACGGCGTCCCTTGAACGTCATCCCATGCCGCAGACGCCTGTCCTAGCCGGTGCGCACCCATGGCGATGACCGCACGCTACTCATCGGACCCAACCGCGCGGGTGAGGTTGTGCCGGTTCATCGGGTCTGAGGTCAACCAGTGGAGAACCCTTTGAGACCGCTCCAGTTCGTGAAGGTGTACCGCGGGGCGAACTGCAGCAAGCTGGCGCCTGATTCGACGGCTTCGGTCATGACCGGCACGTGCCACCACGTCGTCACTGGAGAACCAGACCACCCCGCACATCCAACCAGCGCGGTAGCCACGGAGCTATGACTGCTCGGTTCCGGTTAGCCCAAGGCGACAACGACTCGGTGCCTACAAAGCTGCGCCATTCAACTCTCACCCGCCGTCCGACGCGCGGAAGGCAGTCACGCCCCGACGCTCAGGTTCCACCGGGTCGTAGCCGCGTCTCCCGTGGCGGTGACGCGCTCATGCTGGCCAGGAACGAAGGCCAGCGATGTGTGCTCGGATCCGGCAGACTGAACACCGTTGCACTCTCGGAACACGCAGCACCGAACTGTAACGGCCAGCTCGCCAGCCAAGTCCACTTGCGGATGAACTCCTGACGCCACATGCGCGGT
>NZ_JBREYE010000001.1:4078814-4325787 GCF_056323685.1 Actinorectispora metalli | reverse complement strand
GAATGGGTAGGCAGCGGTGCGGGCGAGAGTGAGGGCCTCCTCGAGTATCGCCGTGGCCCGCCCGTTGTCTCCGGTGTTGGCCACTGTTCTGGCGACCTCCCCCAACGCCTCGGCCTGCCCGTACGAGAAAGGGATGGAGCGGGCGTTGGCGAGCGCCTCCTCCAGCCGTCCGGTTTCGGCCAGTGCCACCGTGAGATCGTGGAGCACGTCGGTCCGCAAGCCGTTCTCGTCGACGGAGCGCGCGGTGGTCACCGCCTCCTCGACGTTGCCTGCCCTGGCCAGCGCTCCCGCGATTTCACCCACTGCGCCCTGCCGGTCCTCGGGGCTGGGGATGGAGTGGGCGATGGTGAGTGCCTTGGCAAGCTGTCCGGCATGGGCAAGCGCCGCGACGATGTGGCGCAACGCCTTGGGCTGGACTGCGAGGTCGGTGATCGAGTAGGCGGCGGTGAGGGCCTTGTCCAGTGTCTCCTTGGCCTGACCGACCTGGCCGGTCGCGGCCATCGCCATGGCGAGCCGGCCCAGCGTCTCGGCTTGTTCCATGGGATGACCGCCGGAAGGGAGGGTTCGCAACGCCTCGTCCAGCGTCTCCAGCGCCTGGTCACGGTGTCCCGACTTGGCAAGCGCCTTGGCAAACCCGGCCAACGCGTCGCACTGCTTGTCGGGAAAGAGAACGAAGTCGATATTGATAAATGCCTCGCCCAACACCTTCCTGGCCTGGTCGACCTGTCCGGCCTTGGCCAGTGCGTAGGCAATACCTGCCATGGCGTCGGCGGGGGAAGTGCGCGCGGCGGTAAGTGCGGCGGTGAGCGCCTCGCGCAGCAGCTCTTCGGCGGGGCCGGGGCTGCCGGCTTCGGCCAGTGCCGCGACGACCTCGCCCAACGCCGCTGCCCGAACAGCGCCTTCGCCGACGGAACGGGCGCTGGCGGCTGCTTGTTCGAACTGTCCGGCTTCGGCCAACGCGCCTGCGACCCCGCACAGTGCCGCGTCCCGCCGGCTGGGTGTGGTGATGGAGTGGGCGAGAGTAAGAGCGCGGCCGTGGTAGCCGAGGAGGGCCCAGGTGACGGGAACGACGGCCGGGATGTCGGCGTTGCGGTTGGTGATGTGGTCGCGGTGGGCGGCCAGCCGAGCCAGTGCGATGAGATCAGGTGGGTCGCATGTGCTGTGACGAGCGATCGTGGCGATGATCTGTTCGAGGGCGACGGTGTCGGCGCCAGTCGCGGAAAGCAGCCGTTCATGCCGCCGGGCGTCGGTGCAGAGCTCGGTGGCGCGGCGCATGTCGCCGATGGTGCCGAGCATGGTGTGGTAGCCCAGGAGCAGATATTCCGGTGTGTCGCCCTTCCAGCGTCGTTCCTGGTGCCATCGAGCCCACGTGTGCAGCCGCTCCCGATAGTCCGCCAAGCGTTGGGGGCCGATCATGTCGACTGCGGTGACGTGGAGTTCTTCGTGGCCCATCAGATAGACCCAGGACCCCTTGTCAGGTGCGATGACGCTGGCGCGTTGGGCGAAGCTGCGGCCGGAAACGTTGGTGAGGTGCTGTCGGACGAACCAGGTGTGTGTGCCGGTCAGGTACGCCAGATCCTCGGCAGTGAGCCCACCGCCCGCCGCGGTGAGGAATCCGAGTAGATCCCGTTCCAACTCGGACCCGGCCAACAGCCGTTGCAGGTCGCGTTCCATCTCGCGCCGCAGTGCCGTTGCCCGAGGTGAACGAGCGAGGACCCGCACAATTGTCAGGTCGCGCAGGGGGTGGTGAGGCTCGACATCGCCCGGCACCGGGGGATCCGGGCGTCCGGCGACCACCACGCGCATGTCCGCCGGCGGGCGAGGTGGGAGCAGAGCGGCGATGCTGTGGGAGTCCGGACTGATGGTGACCCCGCGGTCCTCATCGAGACCGTCAACCAGCAAAACGAGCCTTTCTCCACGTTGCCTGCAGACATGGGCAGCCTCGTCGAGCAACCCGGCGAGATGAGCTTCCCGGGTAGCGGGAGTGAGAAGGACGGGCGGTTGCTCGCCCAGGATGGCGAGCAACTGTTCCAGCAGGTTGTCCACGAACGCGGACCGGTCGGCCTGCCCTGACAGACGCGAGGTGACGAAGAACGACACCACCCTGACTCCTTCTGGCGGGTGCAGAACGAACCAGGACATCAGCGCCGTTTTGCCCGCCCATGGCCCGGCTTGCCACCATTGGTAGGTGCTGTCCGGCCGCTCCGCGGTCACAAAATCCGTCAGCTGCGCCAGCTCTATTTCACGACCTTGAAGCTCCGTGGGAGCAATTCGCTCGACTGCGCTGCGATAGTGGGTGCGGACAGGAGAACCGGTATGCAGGTTCACATCCCCCACATGTACCGATCCGTCAACATGTCCCCCGATCTGAAGAATGTTGCCGGTGATCTGCCCCTCGACCTGGTTACACACCCATCGGGAAGCCTTCTTTCCACCCGGGGCAGGTGCGTCCGGAAGGCTCTCATCAGCCCTCTCGTTCAGCGCACCCACCTCTTCCTCGCGGCTGGGGCTCCAAGACGCAACTTCCACCCCGGCACTGCCGGTACCTCGCCCGGCCGATTCATCCAATGTCATCGCTATGCAGGCCGCTCGTCATCCGTGCCGAGGCTTCCACACGAAGGTCGCCGTGAATCGTTTACGATACCTGCGGCTTTGAAGAATGGCGCTCAACGCGAGATCGGAATCAGCAAATCCGTTCACATATTTCGATACGGTGATAGTTTCTTCCAGTCATCCAGCGGTGGGAGCGACCGGTGCTCCTCCTCACCGTACTGATCGACCGACCCTCTTTATGCAGGACAGCAACGGCGAAGTCATCACCACCACCGCCGACACTTATTTGGTACCCCCCGAGCAAGGATCGTTGCCCCTTCGCTGAAGCGCGACGGAGCACGTCTTGACTGGGAGCGTTTTCTTATGCGCACGGCAAATATATGGCTGCCGGCCGATCGTCATCGCCGACGACCTGGCCAGCATCCCGGTACCGCGCCGATGAGTCTCACCCCGACCCAGCAGACCGGTGGCCGCCGGGGAAGCTGAGGATGAGGCTCACCAGCGTCGGATACGTCAGCAGCCCGCCGCGCTCCAGCGTGGATCAGCGCTGACCCATACGGTGGACCCACTGGCGGTGGAGGTCCGATACCGGTTGGAGCCCTCGATGCCGGCCTCGTAGAAACAGTGCCCCCAGGTCCACGTGCCGACCGCGCTGCCGCCGGAAGAGGCGTTCCAGAGTGTCAGCGAGTCCGCGGTGACATGCCGCCAACCCGCCTCGACCTGGATCTGGCTGGCCCCGACCGGGGTTCCACCTGCCGAACCGGCCATTCCGACCAGCGTCGCCATTGCTATGAGCGTCGCGGTCAGAGCGCTCAGAATTGTCCGCATCAGAACTCCATCTCGGAAAGAGGATTACGTTGAAACGGGCAGCGACCAGCTTCCCGGCTGCTTCCCTGATTTGAGTACCTGATAGAAGGGAGAGTGGTTATGCGAATAGGACATGCAAAAATGAAAAGACTTCGCTATCGCGGGATTTGAATGTCCTTGGTGGATGGCCGCGACTGGGCCACAAGGTGCCGAGCACAGCGGCCTGGGTCCTTGGCCAGGTCGGTGGCTGTGTCACCGACGATGCAGAGCCAGGGGCTTGTCCGGCAGGCCGCAGACCGTCTTCGGGGCGGAAGGCGACGGGAGACACCTGACCTGGTGTTGGTCGTCCGGACACTGTTCGTGTGGCACTTGTGGCGCTGCTCGGCCTCCGCAGGTTCCTTGGGATTCTGGCCACCGCTGGGGTCTGCCATGCGTGTTCACGGACTGCCGCCATGACGGCAAGAGTTGTCGTTGTCGGCGCAGGCGACAGGTGATCAATGGTTGTGGGGGACACCGCGAAGAACGCCCACTCGCGCCTGATGCCGCATGCGAGGTTGCGTGCACGGTGACTACCAGTCCGTGTGAGTTCCGATTGCGGCTAGCCCCGGGATGACGTGGGTGACCAGCCTTGTGGTCGCGGTCGATGCGGGGACGCAGTGCTTGAAGCGGTAACGCAGGTACTCCGGCGGGATCGCCGTCCGAGGATCGGCAGCCGCGGAGACGAGAACGTCGTAATCGCGCATGTAGTCGGTGAAGCCGTGGAAACGAGCGCCTGGTCGACGACGTCGTCGAAAGCCTCAGCGATCTGTTGAACGTCCACAAGAGGCATCCTCCCCCACGTCGACACCGAACGTCCGCACATGCCGCTGAGCGCTTACTTGAAGCGGGTCCGCAGCATGGTCTTTTGGACTCTTCCGTTGCGGCCAGGTACGTATACACCGTGGCGAGCCTGGTGCGGTTGGCGGCTGTTATCCGCGGGTTTTGTGCTGTTGGGTGCAGTCGGAAGCGGTCTGAGGACTCCTACTGCGCCAAGATGGATCAACAAGCTCCTTGACCTGCTTGAATGCCGTGATCTGGCGGAGCTCCAACTCACTCTTCGTCTCACCGTAGGCATGGATGGATCAGCTCGTAGCTGGGACCAGGCGTTGCCATTGTTCGGTTGAGCCGTGCTTTCGCTCGGTGGCGGTCATTGTTTCGTAGTCCCAGCCCGGCGGGGGAGACAGCACATTCGCATCCGACCGAACGCGGGCCTTGTGGAAATCGCCGCCCTGAGTGAAGTATGCATCGATGAAATTCATTCCCGAAGCGAACTCCACCTCGTGGAATTCGGCGGTCTTGTCGAATTGTGCTTCCGCGAAGACAGCGTCTCCCCGGAACCGGGCCGAGTCGAATGTGGAGTCTCCGGAAAACCGTGCATTCCGGAATGTGGCTTCCGCGCTGAACTCCGCCCTGGAGAAGCGCACGGGCCCGGAGAACACCGCCCCGTCGAACAGGGCGGCTTTCGTGAACGTGGTACGTGAGAAGTCCGAGGCGAGGAAGTGGCAGTGTCTGAAGTCGCCGTCTAGCAGGATGGCGTCGCTGAGGTCGAGGATGATGTCAGGCCAGAACATCTCCGCGGGTTTGTCGGTGTGGCCTCCCCGCCTGAGGTGGTCGGTCAGCATCAGCTCTGCGGTGAGGCGCACCTCCCGCTCCTCCTGATGGGATCCAGAACGTGCACGCCCAAGAGACGACGGCAGAGCCACAGCGGTACCCACTTCTCGGTGCGGAGAGGCAAAAGGCATGCGCAGATACGCACACAGCACGTTGACTATCGTCTGCCGCTGGCTGGGGTTGTCCTGGGCGAGGCGTTCCAGGGCGTACATGCCGGCGAGGCGGACAAGGGCCTTCTCCGAGCCGAGTTGCTTGGCCGCTTTCGTGTACAGCTCGGTGACCCGGCGCTCGTCCGCGTCATGTTTGGCATCCCTGGCCACGCGCTCCTTCTGCTTCAGTTCCTCGTCTTGGAGCTCCAGCCCGACCTCGGTCGCCCGCTGCCTCCGCACCGCGAGTAGCAACGCGACCGCGCCCCCCACCCCGGCCGCGGCGGTCAACCCCGCCTTGATGGCCTCGATGCGGGCCTTGGCTTTTTCCGGGTCCGGAAGGGTGCGGGTTTCGTGGTAGAGCCAAAAGGTGACGAGCATGCCGGTCAGCACGACGAGTACCGCGGCCAAGCCCACCCACCACCACCGGAGTGGCTTGAGACGCAAACGGTGGGGCGGTGGGGATGGGGAAATCGGATCGGCCACGTCGACTCCCGCCTCCGGTTGGCCTGTCCTCTCATAATTCCTGCGGGTCAACAACTTTGGCGAGGCACTTCGTGCGGGTTCGTCAGTACGACCGGCCGCGCCCCGACCGGCATCAGGCTCGGGCTTCCCAACACCTGGCTATGTAGGTCAGAACTGACCGCAGATGTTGGGTGTGGGTTCTATAGGTGATTGCAACACCTCATGGGAAAGGTGTTGCAATGAAACAGTTTTGGCCATACTCGCGGATCGCGAGCCGAGTCCCGGTGACTGGTCCTCGGGACCTACTACCGAAGCGTCCTGTCATGCCGATGAGCGCGTTTAGCCTCTGTTGGCAAGCCGTGCTGACCGCCGACCAGGTCGCTCCGGTGCTACGGGCTGCCACGTAGTTCGATGAGGAGTGCGGCGATTCGCACGCCTCGAGTTGGGCACGGCCGGCGTTGCCGTCTCACCAGAGCGGGACCCCCGTGGCCGGCGTCTCGCACCGCGGCGCGGTTCCCGTCTTGAGGCGACTTTCAATCGGGATGCTCCGGCCCGCTACGCGGGTAACCCTCTCGTAGCGGGCCGGAGTTCGAGCCTCGAGTGCGTCCTTCGGAGTCGTGAACGTTCGAGGTTTACGCATCCACTCAGCAGCCGCAGATGCCGCCGTTGTTGATACCGGCGATGCCGTTGCCGCCTGCGAGGCCGCTGGCGCCGGATGGGGTGGAGATGGTGTCGGCTGCGTCGCTGATGGTTCCGGAGTTCCCGAGTCCGCCTGCTCCTGCGGCGCCGCCGAGGCCTGCGAAGCCACCGGGGCCGCTACAGCCGGTACCGCCGTTGCCGCCGCCTGCGCCGTTGCCGCCCTTGCCGCCCGTGGCGGTGATGTTGTCGACGCCGGTTCCGCCGGTGAGGTTGCCGGAGTTCCCGATGCCACCGGCACCACCGGCACCGGCTACGCCACCGGCACCACCGGGCTGGACGGCGGACATGCCGTTGCCGCCCTTACCGCCGACGCCACCATTGCCGCCGAGTCCGCCGTTGGCCTTGAGGGTGTCGACACCGCCACCACCGCTGACGGTTCCGGAGTTGCCGACGCCACCGGCTCCGCCGGCACCGCCGACGCCACCGGCACCGCCACCGTGACCGCAGCCACCATTGCCGCCTGCCGCGCCGGTCCCACCGGCACCACCGTTGACGGTCACGTTGTCGAGACCGGGATCGCCGACATCGCCGGTGAAGGTCCCGGAGTTGCCGACGCCGCCTGCCGCACCGGCTCCACCGATACCGCCGGCTCCGGCGCCGCCCGCGACGGCGCCGCTGTTACCGCCAAGACCACCAAGGCCACCGTTACCGCCTCTGCCGCCGGTGACGACGACGACGTCGCTGCCTGCCGCACCGGTGATATTGCCGGCATTACCGGCACCGCCGATCCCGCCGACGCCACCGTTGCCACCGGCACCACCGGCACCGCTGGCGAGGCCGAGACCACCGAGGCCGCCGTTACCGCCGTTACCGCCTGCACCACCGATGAGGGTGATGCTGTCGGTGCCGGGACCTCCGTCGATGACTCCGGTGCTCCCCACACCGGCACCGCCGACGCTGCCTGCGCCGCCGTTGCCACCGGCATTCCCAGCCGGGGTGCCCACAGTGCCGTTGGCGCCCGCGGGGCCGTTGGTACCTGTGGTTCCGGCGACGCCGGTGACTCTGATTGTGTCGTTGCCTGCCAAGCCATTCACGGTGCCGTTCACGGCACCGCCCGTGATGGTGATGATGTTGTTTCCGCTGGTGCCGTCCAGGACTTGCCCGGCGGGGATCCCCGCGGTGCAGGTGAAGTTCGCGCCGCTTTGGGTGCAGCCCGGTGGAAGTGCCCAAGCCTGAACGGGAGCGAGAAGAGCGAACCCGGCCGCGGTACCCAATCCGATCAGGGCCCGACCCGCCCGACCTGCCGTAGTGATACGTGCTGTCGATCTCATGATCAATCTCCACCCATGGGAGAGGTCCCGGCCGAGGCCGGGAACTTGAGGGGGTGGTTTGTGACCGGGGTCCGGGGTCACTGCCCGATGCCTTCTTGCATAAGGGCATCGGATCCAACCAACGCCCAAGACCCTCTTACCGTCCACCCCCTCACAGCGGGCTGACAAGACCAACGACGGTCGGCCACCCCGATGCGAACAGGGTTACTCCATTGCCGAACTGTGAGGGCGATTGCGGAAACGGTTGCAGTGTCAGGCGCCCGAGAGCAACGACTTCACCCTTGGCTGGTGGCCCGCCCTATACCTGGCGGCCCACCTCCCCGAGTCCACGATCAGGGCTACAGGCTTCCTCTCCACCAGAGCAAACAAGGAAGGCGTCACGCCGTAGCGGCAGTTCAGAGAGCTCGACGCAGGTCGAAGCGTACGGATAGACGACAGCAGAATCATGACGTCCTGGCGCTCATCCAGTCGCGACGCCCACCAACTCGACGAATGGTGGGCATCCCAATCCACCAGCGACTCCGACCACGCCAGCGAACCAGTTCACAGCGTCCACTTCCTACTCACCACACAACCTGGGATCGAACGACCTGATCACCGCGAGGATTCTATTTCGCGATATCACCCACGGTTAATTGGACGACATGCACCGCTACCGCTAAGCGGTGAAAGCTCTCAATCGCCGCTTGGCTGCGCTGTCAGAAAGAGCGGGTGAGGCGGTGGGCTTGCAGGGCCACGTACATCTCGGTGATGGCTTTGGGGGTGGACAGGTTGCGGCCGGTGAGTTGGGCAATTCGGTTGAGCCTGTAGCGGACTGTATTGCGGTGGCAGTGCAGGGTTTGGGTGGTTTTGAGGGCGTCGCCGTTGGTGGAGAACCAGGTGTGCATGGTCCGCAGGAGTATGTCTTGTTCGCGATCCGGCAGTGCCAGGATGGGGCCGAGCACCGCTGTGACCAGGGTGTCGGCGACTTCGGGTGAGCTGGCGATCAGGACTGCCAGGGGTGCCTGGTCGTAGCGGAGCACCTCGGGGCCGCACCGGGCTGCGGCGGCGGGCAGCACCAGGACCACCTACCAGCCGGTCAAACCCACCCTTGCCGCGCAGGTCGAGGTAGACCCGCACTGGACGGCCGCTGGCGGCAAGGACACCGAGTTGATCACGAGCGGCGAATGTCGAACGCGGAGACGGCGTTTGCGCAGTGACCGGATCGACTCGATCACGCGGATGAACCGGACCCGAGCCGACGGTGTGGGTGTCTTGTCCGAACTGGTGGTCGTTGCCATGCGCCGGCGCGGGTGATCCGGTCAGGGCGTGGCCAGGTGCGCTTGGACGTAGGGGATGACGACGGTGTCGAGCGCGTTGTGTTGGGAGATGGTGGGGTGGACGTTGACTTCGAAGACCACAGCGCGCTGGCTGCCGTTGTTGGTGGGGGCAAGATCGACACCGCTGAGGGGCAGGCCGAGGGATTTGGTGGCGGTGATCGCCACATTGGCCAGATCGGGGCGGAGGTCGTCGGGGTGCAGGAGGATGGAGGTCGCGCCGCGGCTCTCGTTGCCGGGTGCGTCCGGGTCGGGTTGACGGTGTTCGCAGACCCGCACGACGCGGTCGTGGAGCACGACCACCCGGTACTGCTGACGTTGGCCATCCGGGGTGAGGTTGCCGGCGTCGCGGGCCATGAGCCAGGTCTGGCCGGTGGCGGAGTAGTGGCGGATGGCATCGCGCAGTTGGGGTGAGGTGGTGATGTGGAAGACGCCGTCACCGCCCATCCCGATGGTCGGTCGCGCCCAGACGTCGCAACCCAGTTGTTCGAAGGCGTAAGCGGCCTGCCGCGGGCTGGGATCGGACAGGGTGATGGTGGGCATTTGCGGTATGCCGTCGCGGGCGAACCGCGCGACCGTCAGGTTCTTCTCCGTGGCGGCCTGCCAGCTGTCGGCATCGGCTCCGAGAGTTGTGGTCCGGGACCGGGCCAGCAGGTGTTGGAACGGCCGGAAGCGGCGGCGCTCATGCGGCGGTATCTCATAGATGATCAGCGCAGTCGGGGCGGCGGCGAAACCTTCGGCGGGCACCCGGAGCTCAAGCTGTCCACCGGAGACGGTCGCTCGTCCTATTCCCCCGGTCATGAAGTGTCGGGCGTCCACAAGCGCCGGGCGCAGACCGGCGACCCTTTCCACCGCGACCGCCAGGCTGTGCGTACTGCCATCGGTTGAGCTGTGATCGGTCATCAGCACGACCTGCTTACCTCGCACCATGATCATCCCTTCGCGCGCAGTTGACGGTCTCGCCACGAGCCGAACGCACCGCCGCGCCGACTGGCCTGATCGCGGCATCCGCAACTTCGCCGCTGAGGCAACTCGAGCATGGACCTGTCGCTTCGGGCCCTGATCAACGTGTCCTTCCGCTGTCGGACGGGACGATCTCCCTGCCTAGGTGTCCGTGCCAAGACTGCGGAATCACTGAGAGTCTCGCTGGAGACACAGGCCGGGCCATACCACCGAATCGGGCGACTCACGGATCGCTGGAAGGCGGCGCTCCGCAAGCTCGCGTCGGCCAGCCAGTACCAGCGAGAGTGGAAAGGACGGGCGCCGACGCTGGTGCACGTCCACGTTTGGTTGTCGGGGCCATCGAACTTTCGACGCCGCGGTTGCGTTGTGGATTGATGGCTTGGATGGCTCGGGCGACCCGTACCTGGCGGCCGAACTGTCGGGCTGCCTCGCCGAGGTGGTTGGCGCGCTGGTCGGCACAGTTAAGGCTCGGGCGGTCGCTCTTGGTGCTGGGTGGCGGCGTCAATGGCGCGCCGCATCGCGACGTCGAGGGGCTTGCCGGTACGCACGGCTGTTTGTCCGGCGGCGAAGACAGCCCCGGTGACGGCGCCGACGATCGCGGCGGCGCCGATTTCGTCGATTTCGTCGGTGTATGCCTGCCGCAATGCGGTGGCCAGTTGCTGCTGGGCGTCGAACGCCCGCTGCAGCATCGCCGCCCGCAGCGCAGGCACCGAGGTGATGAGGTGTAGTCGGATCCGCTCCAGTTCACCGGCCGGGTCGCGGATCCCCGTGCCTGCCTCGGAGAGCATCCGGTGCATCGCGCGCCGCAGGACATCGCGCACCGCCTCGTCGGAGCGACGCTCCGCGATCACATCCAGCCCGGCGCGCAGGAGGTGTCGGCCGTCATCGGTGAGGAGCAGATCCTCCTTCGTCGCGAAGTGGTTGAAGAACGTCGCGTTTGATACCTCGGCGGCCGCGGCGATCTCGGCGGTGGTCGTCTGGTCGTACCCCTGCTGCTCGAAAAGCCGATATGCCGTCTCGATCAGCGCCCTCCGAGTGCGCCGCTTCTTCCGTTCCCGCAGTCCCACCGGTTCGCTCATACGACCAGCGTACTAGATACGGTCTACTTTTAGAGTTACTCTATATTTAGAGCAGATTCAGCAAAGTTGGGGCGGCGAGGGGAAGTGACCATGACGATCGGCGAGTTCCTTGACCGGCTGGACTACCGCGAGCCTGTCCGGGCCGACGCGTCCACGCTGCGGGGATTACATCGGGCGTGGCGACTGCGGGTCCCATACGAGAATGTCGACATCCAACTCGGCGTGCCTGTCCTGCTCACACCGGACGCACTGGTGGACAAGTTCGCCCGCCGCCGACGCGGAGGCCTCTGCTTCGAGATGAACGGGGCACTCGCACTGCTGCTGCGGGCGGCTGGATTTGCGGTGACGATCGTGGAGGGTGCGGTGTTACGCGCCACCCGCGGCGATCGGCAGTGGGGAAACCATGTCGCTCTGCTGGTGGATGTCGAGGGAGAGCGCTGGCTGGCCGACACCGGAATCGGGGACGCTTTCCTCGAGCCGCTGCCGTTGCGGGAAGGTACACACCGACAGGGGCGGATGACCTACCGACTGGAGCGCCTCGACGGCGGAACCTGGCGGATGCATCACGATCCGGAGGGCACAGTCTCCTCCTATGACTTCCGCACGGTGCCACGCGAACTCACCGAGTTCGCCGATCGGGCACGGAACAAGCAGCCGGACTCCCCGTTCGTCAGGGTTCTCGTGGCCCAACACCACCGCAACGACCACGAACTGGCGCTCCGCGCCCGCACGGTCACCCGCACCGGCCCCGACGGCACCGATCGACGCACGCTGAGCACTCTTGACGAGTTCGCCGAGGCGCTGACCGAGTTCCGGATACCGCTGGACGATGTCGGACCCGGAGGGCTATCCATCCTCTGGGAGAGGACTGGTCACCAACATGAAGCCTGGCTAGCCATCCAGGAAAGTGCCACGCAGACCTAAGCCCTGAGTGCGAGCCGCGATCGGTCGACCCAGGTTCGCAACTACGAGCACTGCGTATCCGCTCATGCCGCGAGTCGCGCTTCTGCCGGTGCGAACCGTTGCCGCAGCAGGTCCTGCTGGTGCCCGAGCCGGTTGATCGGCGTCGGGGTTGCCGTCTTCCACCACGGTGAACGGCGAGTAGCCGGACTCGACGCGATCGACCGACAGATCAGAGAAGACGAGGGAGATGTTGGGGCCGTTGGTTTCGATCAACGCCTCGTGGACTGGTCGCCGCAGTCGGGCGGACCACGCGGCGGTCTCCCCCGTGCCGGGCATCAGCTTTGCCCCCGGGTACAGGGCCTGCCACCGGACGCCCCAGACATAACCATCGAGTTCGTGACCCTGCTCGAAGTCGACCAACCGGTCGTCCAGCGACCGACTCCACGTCTCCGGAGCCACCGCCGAGATCACCGACGCGGACGCAGTGCTTGAAACGGTAACGCAGGTACTCCGGCGGGATCGCCGTCCGAGGATCGGCAGCCGCGTGACGAGAACGTCGTAATCGCGCATGTAGTCGGTGAAGCCGTGGAAACGAGCGCCTGGTCGACGACGTCGTCGAAAGCCTCAGCGATCTGTTGAACGTCCACAAGAGCAATCCTCCCTCCACGACTACAGCGAACATCCGCACATGCCGCTTTCGGTCTTGTACTGATGCTCGTGCCGATGTGAGTGTGTGACTTTGTGCTTGTCTTGACGTGCTGCGTCAACGCCGGTTGGATTCCGGTCTCGGCACGCCTCTGCCTTTCAATCCAGTTGAGACAGACAGGCTGCGGGTGGACAGCTGGCATCCCGTCCTGATCAGGTTGACGGTTGGTCGACTCACTGAGCTGGGACTCGCCTGTGTCGATCTGGACGGCTCGGTCAGCGGAGGTCCGGGATGGCTTTGTGGATTCGGGGCTTTGACAACACCGTGGTCAGGATTGGTGCCGAATTTGATGGCTCTCATTCCGCAGGGGGTCGGACCGCCGTCATTGGTATGGGATGGGTACCCCTGCGGCGCGCAGTTTGGCCTCGACGAGCGCGTTCAGCCGTGTCCAGGCCGTCGATGCCTGATCTTCGAGGTGATGGTTGATCAGCCCGTATCGGGTGACGGCGTCGGGCCCGGGCTGGTAGCCCGTCGGCGTCGTCAGCAGTTCGCGGTTGGCCAGCAGGTTGTCGGCCAGCGCGGACGCCAGTTCGTCGATCCGAGGGTCGTCCGGGTCCCAGGACCGCGCGTCCCAGCCGCGTTTGGTCAGGTCGGCGCACTCGGGGTCGTCGAGCCGGTGTTCGAGCTGGGTCAGGAAGATGTCGAACAACTCCGGCGCCAGTGCCTTGGCCAGCACCAGGGCTTCCCGTTGGCCGGCCACGTAGTCGGGAACGAAGCCGAGATCGGTGAGCCGGTCCAGGATCGCGAGAGCGCGGTCGGGCAGCAGGAGCCGGTCACCGTCGGCGAGCTGTCGCAGTGTGTCGCGCCGGGCGATCAGGTCGGCGATCCGCTCGGTGAGGCGCCGTTCAACGTCGACGAGTGTTGCGGCGAACTGCTCAGCGTCGGCGTCGAGCAGTGGCCCGACTTCGGCCAGCGGCACCCCGGCGGCGGCCAGGGTCCGGACCTGGACCAGCCGCAGCAGGTCGGCCGATCCGTACCGTCGGTAGCCGGAGCTGTCGCGTCGTGGTTCGTCGAGCAACCCGTGCTGGTGGTAGTGCCGCACGGTCTTCACCGTGACCCCGGCGAACGCCGCCGCCTGGCCGATTGTGACGCCGTTGGTCGAGGGAGCCATGCGACGAGTGTGCGGCCTGACCCAAGGTCAAGGTCAACCCACCTGCTTTCGCACCGCACGGCCCCCTCGACTGAGCGGGCAGGTTCCGTCAGCCTGCGGCCTGTCCGCCGCAGAACACCGCCTTGAGGAGCTTGTCCAACGCCTTCGGGTACTCCTTGGCCAGGTCGACTTCGGTGTCCACGCCGGTGATCGAGGCGGTCAGGGTCTTACCCCCGTCGGGCGTGCTGTACATCAACACCCCGTAGCCGATGGTGTTGCCGTCGTGGAAGTAGAGGGTGTCGGCGCACGGGCTCAGGTCCCGCACGCGCACCCCCAGGCCGAAGCCGCTCTTCTGGTGTGGCGTGCGCATCTCGGCCAGCAGCGGGGGATGCAGGAGCTTGCCGCTCATCAGCGCGGAGAAGAACGTGTGGAGATCCCGGGTGGTCGAGATCATGTCACCGGCGGCGAACACCAGGGAGGGATTCTGGCGGGTGACATCGACCGTCTTCCACTGACCGGCGTCCTGGTAACGGTAGTAACCGTGGGCGTGCGGCCCGCGGATCCCCGTCCGGGTGCCCGGCACCTCGGTGCCCGACAGCCCCAGCGGCTGTGGCTGATGAGGGCGGGGCCAGGGGGCAGCCGCGTCCGGCGATTGCAGGATCCGCCACTGCATCTCCTCGGCGTACGAGTGGCCGGTGACTTTCTCGATCAGCAGTGCGGCCAGCACGTAGTTGGTGTTGGAGTAGTTCCAGTCCCTCCCCGGCAGGAACAGCGGCCCCTTGGACACCGCGAACCGCACCAGCTCCTCCGGCTGATAGGTGCGGAACCGGTTGTCCACCCATTCCTGGCCCGTCGAGGGCAGCCCCGGCATGGCCTTCCCGTTGTAGTAGTCGCCGGTGTAATTGAACAGCCCGCTGGTGTGCTGCAACAGCATCCGCACCGTGATCCCCCGGTCCAGCTTGAACTGCGGCAGGTAGCCGGCCACCGGGGCGTCAAGCCCGATCTTGCCCTCGGCCACCAGTTGCAGTACCAGAGTCGCGACGAAGGTCTTGGTGTTGCTGCCGATCCGGAACCGCCCGTTCGTCGGCGGCTTCGCGGTCCCGCCCAGCTTGCGCACCCCGGCGCTGCCCACCCACTCGCCCCGCTCATCGTGCACACGCAACTGCATGCCAGCGAAACCGATATCGACGAAGCCCTGGATGGCCTCCTGTAGCTCCGGGCGGTCCTGCCCGGCAGCGGCCTTCGACACAGCCATGCTGTCCGCGGTGGGCAACCCGGGTGCGGCCGCTCCGGCCAGCAGCGTGACCACCAGCGCCGTGACCGCCACGCGCCGGAAGACCCGCGGCATGCGCCCCCTCTTCTGGGATCCGCCGACCTGCGCAGCGAGCCGCGCCGTGGAAGTGATGTTGTTCCTCATGCGGCCAGGCTCCAGCCTGACCCAGGGGCGGGGTCAACCCTTCCGCCGCACCATCCGAAACGCGCCCCGCTGTTCAACACGCGGTCCTGCCGAGTGGTCCAGGAACGCTGACGAACGTGTCTGGGCACTGCTACATCCCCAACCGTTCTGTTCAAGCGCCCATTTCCGCGGCGAGCTGGAGATAAGCGCTACGTAAGGCCAACCGTCACCCGCCATGCCGAACCACGCTCTACGGCGGGCCGCAGTTGCGGCCGTGCTCGGTGCCGGGCCTCATCAGATCGAGCACTCCACCGCGGCGGCGGCAGGTGAGCTGCTTCACTGCCGCGAACTCCTGCCTGCAAAGACAAACGACGTCCGCTCCTGCCGCGACAGCCGGCGTGGTTTAAGCCAACTACAAAGGTCAGATTGGTGGCCTATGACAACCACCTCTGAGTCGGCCTCGTCGGACGAGCGGGGCTTGGTGTTGCGGTTGCGGCCTCGGCGTACCTGGGCTGCTACACGGGAGCCTCGCGGACACACAACGCATCCGATCTGCGGCTGTTCTTCACCTGGTGCGCCGAGCAGGACATCGCACCCTTGGCCGCCCGACGCGCGGAGATCGAGCGGTACGTGCGATGGATGCAGGAGGTCCGTCGGTTCAAGCCCTCGACGGTGTCGCGGCGGATGTCGATCGTGGTCGGCTTCTACCGCACCTGCGTCATCGACGCCGTCCTGGAGCACTCACCGGCAGAGCATGTCCGCCGACCCGTCGTGCCCGCGGAGTCACCGACGTTGGGGCTGTCGCACCTGCAATTCGAGGCGCTGCTCGCCGCGGCCCGGGAGTCGACCAACCGGTTCGATTTCGCTCTGCTCGCTCTGCTCGGATTGCTCGAGCTGCGGGTCTGCGAGGCCTGCCGCAGCGACATCGACGACGTCGGTGAAGAACACGGCCACCGAGTGCTCCGAGTAGTGGGCAAGGGCTCGAAGGTCGTCCTCGTTCCGCTGCCGCCCGCGGTCGGACGAGTCATCGACCGCACCGTCAACCATCGGAGCTGCGGACCAATTCTGCTCAATCGTCGGCAACGCAGAATGGACCGACTCTGCGCCACCAGACGACTCCGATACCTTGCTCGAGCCTCGATCGTGCGGCTCCCGAACATGCATCCGCACATGCTGCGGCACACCTTCGTCACCACCATGCTCGACGCCGGAGTCGACCTCCGCGACGTCCAGATCGCCGCACGCCACGCCGACCCCCGCACCACCATGCGCTCCGACAGAGCACGCAACAACCTCGACCGCCACGCCAACTACATCCTTGCCTCCTACATGGCCTCCGGCACGTAGCTCCATCGCGAAAGCAGCACGCCCACATGCCGATGACCGCACACTACTGACCGGGCCAGCCGCGCGGGTGAGGTGTGCCTCAGGGCGAGCCGCAGTTCCCACGCTGAGTCGTCAATGGCATGCCATATCAGTGAGCTCGTGCTCAAGTGCCACGACCCCGAGACGCTGACGCGGTTCTGGTGCGAGATCCTGGACTTCAGAGAGTTCGATCGCGAACAGGAGACCTGGATCGAGATAGGCCCGCGCGAAGCGTTCGGCGGCTCGCAGCCGACGATCTTCCTCATCCGCAACGACGAGCCGAAGAACGGGCATGACCGGCTGCACATCGCCCTCAACCCCGCCGACCGCGATCAGGAGGCCGAGCTCGAGCGGTCTGGTCCGAGCCATCGCCCCGTCGTGGTCCGATCAGCGCGCCTCGACACCGTGGACGAGGGACGAATGACACGTCACCCGCCCTTGACGGCAAGGGTCGCGAAAAAGCGTGAACATCAAAAGATGCTTCCGCATGGACTTCACTCAGATCCCAAGCGTTAATCAGTTCGTGCTCACCCGACCAGGGAATTGACGATACGGCGATCCGCACTGTTGAGTGTGCTCGGCGAGTTGGACAAGAACTTCGCCGCACATCAAACACGATTTTGTGAGCCCTGGAGAATTCATGCCTGTTGCGACTTTGCTGGAACGCAAGCTGGATCGACGGTTCGACACCTACGACTTGAACAAAAACGGATTCATCGAGAAGTCGGACTTCGAGCAGGCGGCCCGGCGTTTCGCGGAGGCGTTCTCCGCGCCCGAGGACTCGGCTCCGGCCACCCGTCTTCGTGAAACCCTGGCGAAGGTGTGGTCGGACCTGGTCTCGATCAGCGACACCGACGGCGACGGACGCATCAGTCGCGAGGAATACAAGAGGGCCTTCAGCCAGCACATGCTGGAGGACGAGGCCGAGCTCACCGCGAAGTACCGACCGTTCATCGACGCATTGATGGACGTCGCAGACACCGACGGCGACGGACGCATCGATCTGGACGAACACATCAAGTGGTACACCGCGTTGATGAGCATCACCCCGGACGAGGCACGCGAATCGTTCGCCCGCCTGGATCGCGACGGGGACGGTTACATCACCCGCGAGGAGATGTTCCAGGCCGTGGTCGAGTACTACTTCAGCGAAGACCCCGAAGCACCGGGGAACTGGCTGATCGGCCAGTTGTAGAAAACCGAACCGGTTTTCCTGTGCTGACCATCTGAGATATGCTGACGGACCCTGCGGGCATTGGCGGGCAGGGTCCGTGCGCTTCCGAGTTGGCAGCGATTGTCCTGGGCGGCCATCGCCGATCCCAGCCACTTTCATGGTCGAGCGGTGCCGCACCTGATATGGCGATACTCGCGACTCCGCCGAACCAGCGAAATAGTGAGTTATAAGGTGGAGCTTGATGAGCGGAACACTCGAAGTCGACTTTCGATTCGATGATGGCGAGTCCGCACGGCTGACGACGCTTCTTCTGGAAGTCGTTTCCAACCCCTACCGTGAATACACCGAGTTTCGCGAAGAGATCCAGAAACTCGCCGCCGACAGTCGGATGCCCGCACGGTTCGCGGACTTGTGCGCCGTCGTCGCGCACCGGGACATGTCCCGCCATCCTGTGATCGTCGTCGAGAACTGCCCAATCGACCCGGAGCTGCCGGTCTTCGGCCACGAAGACCCTGTGGGCGACAAATACCGCACGAAGCGGACCTTCGTCGCGGAAGGGTTCCTCGCCCTCCACGCCGAGCTGACCGGAACCCACCACATCGGCCACGCAACAGTCAACAACGGCGACTTCTTCCACGACGTCTACCCCAAGCGGTCCATGTTCGACACCCAGTCCCAGAAAGGCCTGGGGCACTTGCGGTTCCACCGGGACTTCACCAACCACCCGGCCAGCCCACAACAGGTCAGTCAACTCATGCTGCGCGACGCCCCAGGCAACCGGGTCCTGTCGGTGTTCAGCACCGCGGCCACCGCCCTGCGTGAACTGAACCCGACCCAACAAAAGGTATTGGGCCAGCGGAGGTTCATCACCCCTGTCGACCACATCCTCACCGCGGGCAGCGACGACACGACAGAGGACCTCCACGCCGTCATCGCCCACGACGGAACCCCCCACGTCCTGGAGGGACGCACCCGCGGCCAGGATGAGGAAACACAGTCCGCCCTCGACGCCTTCTTCGCCTCGCTACACCGAAACCAGGTAACCCGAGAGAGCCGCCCCGGCGACCTGCTCAGCTTCTCCAACAACCATGTCATGCACGGCCGCCTCATCCAGGAACTGTCCAACCCCGCCAGCATGCGAACCCGATGGCTGATCAAAACCCACAACGTCAACCGACTCGACGACTACCTCCACCTCTTCGTCTCGGGACGCCCAGGCGTCGTCGCATGAGCGCTTCACCTCAACCGCGGTAGAGCTACACCCAGAGCGATACTCATTAGCGGCACTCCCGCATCCGACCGAACGCGCCACGGCAATCCAGCGGTCGATCATCGACGGTCCGACTCTTCAACACCCCAGTCCCGGCATCAGCAACCTCCGCTCATGCCGCTGACCGCGCGGCGGCAGACTGCCGCTATGAGGTCGTGCGGTCGGATCTCACCGACACGCCGCCACCGACAGCGTGGTGCGGCCAAACTCGCGGACTAATGCGGTCGCTTGTCGTCGGCAAGCCGTGGAGCCGCCGGATCCGCCGCCAGGTGCTGTTCGCGACATTCCCATGATCCCCACAGCCCGCACTGCACCTCCTCCCGGTCCCCGCGGACGCGGGTTCGCGGTCTCCGCCGCGGCGGGCTGTGGTCATGACGTCCTGGCCGGGAACACACAGGGGGCAACGGGTTTCTCTGGGGGTTGCCGTGATCAGGAACAAGGTGCTCGCCGTTGCCGTGGCCACGTCGGTGACGTTCACCTCGCAGGCCGTCGCCGAACCGTCGGCGCCCGACGACCCGGACCTGCGGCGGGCTCTGCGGTCGCTGGTGGAGCAGGGTGCGGCGGGCGCGCAGATCCGCGTCTTCGACGCGGGCACGGTGCGGGTGGCCAGGGCTGGCGTCGCCGAGCTCGGAACGCACCGACCGGTCCCCTTGGCGCCAGGTTCCGCGTCGACAGCATCACCAAGACGGTAGTGGCCACCGTCGTCCTCCAGCTCGTCGGCGAGGGCCGGATCGGGCTGGACGACCCCGTCCGCGGCCACCTGCCGGAATTCGACCTTGACCGCCGGATCACAGTGCGGACGCTGTTGCAGCACACCAGCGGCATCTACAACTACGTGTACGAGCCGGACGGCGAGCCACTCATCCCGATTTGGGAGAAGGACTTCCTCGACAACCGCTACCGGACCTACGACCCCGCCGAGGTGGTCGCGCTGGCGCTGGCCAAGCCCGCCCGGTTCCCACCCGGCACCGACTGGTCCTACTCCAACACCAACTACCTGCTGGCCGGGCTGCTCATCGAAGCCGTGACCGGTAAACCCTACGCCGACGCTGTCCGCCACCGCATCGTCATCCCGCTGGGCCTCACCGGAACCACGCTGCCCGGTACCGACCACCGGATTCCCGGCCCGCACGCGCACAACTACTACGGGTTCATCGCCGACGGCAACAAGCACCTGGTCGATGTCACCGAGTACAACCCGTCTCAGGCGCACGCCGCCGGGGAGATCATCTCCACCACCCGGGACCTGGACCGCTTCCTCAACGCCCTCCTCGGCGGCAGGCTGCTGCGCCCGGAGCTCTACGCCGAGATGCGCAAGACCTGGCCGCTGCCGGTCGGTGCCTACGGCCTCGGGCTGGACGAGCTGCCCACCCCCTGCGGGATCAAGCTCGGCCACACCGGAGGCTGGCACGGCACCGCCTCCATCATGGCGGGCACCCCCGACGGCAGCAGACGGGTCGTCATCTCGCTGAACCTCGGTGACATCCTGGACGACGAATCACAACCGCTGAGGGCGGCCATGGAGCAGGTCGCCGATGACGTGCTCTGCGCCCCAGCGGGCAACGATCATGGGCTCGCATCGCCGGGCTGCTCCCGCTCGTTCTGCAAGTCCCGGCACCAGCCGGTGTACTCGAAGGAGCCCCGGTCCGCTGGATTCCATCCGCGCCGGTCCGGGTCGCCCGCTCGAACACCAACACCGTGACCCCTCAGTTTCGTGGCACTCCCTCGTGCGCGTCATCGTGCCTGTTGGCTTGGGGGTTCGGCGGCCGGCGGCAGCACATGGTGGCTGCGTCCCGACGGTGATCCTGTCGGGACGCAACCACACCGGCCATGCCGGGCCGTTCAACTCGCTGGTGCGCCGGCACTTGCCGGCGTCCCGGCTCGACTTGTGCCTGCTTCTAGGACAGCGTGACCGTGGTCTCGTCGAGGTAGTAATTCTTGATGAAGTCGTAGGTCGAGGAGACCTTCAGCGCCTGTGCGACGCAGATCTGGCCGCTGGCATTGGGTGTCACCCTCGCCTGGTGCCGGTAGTTGTACCAGCCTGCGCCTTCGGCATGGCCCGTCGAACCGAGCTCGGTGAACCCTGTCCAGCCGGGTTCGCCCTGGATCGGATCGGTGACGCACTCAGCGGCGCTGTAGGCCGAAACGGCGTTCGTGCCCCCGGTGCCGATCACGGAGTCCTCGCTCCACAGCCAGAACGAAAGGGTGAGGTTCACCGGCGCGGTGGTGCCGACGGAGAACTTGCGCTCGATCCAGAGCAGGCCACAGTCATGGCGGCCGTGCGCCTGGAAGTCGATGCTGTATTGGCCCTGTCTGGCCTTGGCGGTCGAGCGCGCCACGGCCGAGTTATGGGGCAGGCACTCCGGCGTTCCGGTGTTCTGGTCGGTCTTGCCCACCCAACCCTGGTAGCCGTTTTCGTAGCTGTACGAGTACGTGGCCGCTGAAGTGGCTTGCGCGGGCGCCTGAACCAGTGCGGCGGCGACCACAGCGACGATACCCGTGCAGACATAGGTCAACACTCTTCTGCTGGTGCTTGGTAGATCCACGCGGAGAACTCCTCATCAAGTAAGTGTTAGTCACGGCGGAGTACTGCTGAACCGCCATCACCCCAGAACCGGCATTGAAGTACCACGAACCCGCGTTCGGTTCCTAGGAAGCCAGTCGACGGCGGCCGCCGTCACGCCTGCCGCCAGCGCCGCTGGAACGCAGATCTGGGCTGCCGACGAAACTCGTTGACCTGTGGGTATGGACCCGGCGTGGTGATCTCGTTCCCATGTTGAGCGGTGGTTGGTCCCACCTGTTCGGGCAAAGGAAAGGCATAACGCGCTGTGCACGGACCACCTCGGTGAGCACGTTGGCACCCACCGAGCCGAGCACACCCAGCCCGGCCACGACGGCGGCTCCGCCCGCGGTCACCGTTCCTGCTGTCGCGATCACCGCAGCCAACGCCCCTGCGCACAGCACCGCCACCAGATTTCCCGGCGTAATCCGGCGCACCCCAGTCGTGACCCGCTGCATCACCCCGACACGCATCAGCCGCCGAGTCACCTCGGAATCAGGGGGGTGGACGCCACGACTCCCCCTTCTGCCGTGCCCATGGCATCCAGTGTGCTTGCACCGTCACGCAAGCGTCACAGAACGGGCCTACGCCGCCGGAATGCCCACCGTTGCCAGCGACAACTTCTGCGGGAGGGCGGACGCGATTTCGGTCGTGCCGATGAGTTTTGTGCGGATCCGTGGTCGATACGGCTGGGCACACCGACAGCGGTGGGCCTGTGCTGGGAACGTTCCAGCGCGGGAGGAAGCACGTGGAGGCAGTGATGAGCGTCGGCGACTCCAAGCAGGAGCACACCATCCGGACTGGCGAGCTGGGGACGCGGGTGAGCGGTCCCAGGGTGTTGGTGGCGGGGGCGAGCATCGCGGGGCCCGCGCTGGCCCACTGGCTGCGTCGGCGGGGGGCCGAGGTGACCGTGGTGGAGCGGGCTCTCGAGCTGCGTCCCGGCGGGCAGGCGGTGGACGCGCGCGGGGTGGCCAAGGAGGTCATCGGGCGCATGGGGCTGGACGCGGCGGTGCGCGCGGCGTGCACCGACACCGCAGGCGCGCACACCGTGGACGCGGACGGGCATGTGCTGGAGACCTTCCGTGCCGACGACGACGGTGGCGACGGGTTCATCGCGGAGATCGAGATCCTGCGCGGGGACCTGTCCCAGGTTCTCTACGACGACACCCGCGACGGCGTCGAGTACATCTTCGGCGACCGAATCGCCGGGCTCGCCCAGGACGCGGACGGGGTCGACGTGGTCTTCGCGGGCGGCGACCGGCGGCGCTTCGACCTGGTGGTCGGGGCCGATGGGCTGCACTCGGCGCTGCGAGCGATGGTCTTCGGGCCGCATGAGCGGTTCCTGCGCCACCTCGGGCACGTGCTGGCCTTCTACAGTGTGCCCAACGAGTTCGGGCTGGACCGCTGGCTGCTCGAGTACCAGGATCAGGAGTCCGGGCGCTCCGCCCTCCTGCGGCCCATCCAGGACGCCACCCGGGCGATGGCCATGTTCTACTTCGCCTCGGCCGACTTCGACGTCGACTACCGTGATGTCGCGGCCCAGAAGGTCCTGCTGCGTGAGCGGATGGCGGGCCTGGGCTGGTTGACCCAGGACATCCTCGCGCACCTGGACGACACCCCGGACTTCTACCTCGATCAGGTCGCCCAGGTGGTGATGGACCGCTGGTCGAGTGGACGGGTGGGGCTGCTCGGGGACGCGGCGTTCAGCTCGTCGCCGATGTCCGGGCAGGGCACCGGGCTGGCCTTGGTCGGTGCCTACCTGCTGGCTGGAGAGCTGGCCGCCGCCGGTTGGGACCCCGACGCCGGGTTCGCCCGCTACGAGGCGCGGATGCGCTCGTTCGTCGAGGCCAACCAGGAGATCGGCCGGTTGAACGCCCGCAGCCGCGACGTCCCCGGGCCAGACGCTGAGCCGCGCCCCGATTTCGCAGGCGAGTGGTTCACCGAGCTGGTCAGGCGCGCGATCAACGGCGTCGAGCTGCCCGACTACGCGGGGGTGCCGGACTCCGCGGCCCCGGCCGGATCGCCGATCACCTCGTCGGCCAAGCCGTAGGTGTCACATAACGTGTCGAGAGGGACCACGCTTCGGTAGGACACCGCCGGACGACTTCCGCTCATGCCGCCGACCGCGGGGCGGCGGCCTGCCGCTACGAGGTCGTGCGGTCGGATCTCACCGGCACACGCCGCCACCGACAGCGAGGTGCGGCCAAACTCACGGACCAATGCGGTCGCTTGTCATCGGCAAAGCCACAGCCGGGGACTAATGGATCAGCGTCATTACGTTGGATTCCCAACTGCATCCCCACAGGATGGAGGCCACGCCGATGATCGGCGTCATGAGGGTGGGGAATGACCGGCTTCCCACTGTGCGCCGTAGGTATGGTGGGCACGGCTTTCGCTGACCGCCACCTTGGCGAAGGCAGTCCTGTTCAAGCCTGGACACTCGTACATGCAGGTCAGCGATGGCGCGGTCCTTCTCGGTCTGCATCTCATACAGGGCGTTGATGTCGTTGCGCGCCTGTCGAATCCACCGCTGATCTTCTTCCTTCATGGCGGATCACTTTACGGTCGGGGTGATCGGTGAGCGCTCAGCTCGCGGGTTCGGTGCGGTATGCCGGGGACCTGTGTGGGCCCGCCATCGGACTGCTGCGGCTCATGGCTTGTCGTTTGGCCGTCGGCTCCCGCATGGGCTTAGGCGTTCGGTCAGGAAGGCGAGGATCTCGTCTTTGGCTTGCAGTGTGGGATGTCCGTTCGAGTCGACGAGGTGGGCGGTGACGACGCTGTGCGGAGTCTGGACCACATCGCGGAAGAACGGGGGCGGGTCGGTGTTCGCGGCACCACCTGGCAGGACGCGGCCGTCGAAGGCGTCGCCAAGGAGTGCTTGGTAGGCGGCGAATCGCCGACCGGTGCACCAGCGGTCGTTGTCGAAGCGATAGGCGAGAACCTTCAGTCCGTCGCGCGCGATGCGATCTCGGACCGCGTTCGCGTCCTCGTCGCTGAGTTCGAGTCCGCCCGGGTCGTCCAGCGGCAGTGATGGGTGGTTGACCACCGGTGCGATGACGGCCGGTTCGAGTGCCATGGTGAGGGCGAAGTTGCCGGTGAAGCAAAGGCCGATCGCGCCGACGCCGGGACCGCCGCATTCGGCGTGGGCAAGCCGTGCGAGCCCGCGCAGCCACGCAGTGACGGGGCTGGTGCCGCCCCCGGCGAACGCACGGAACTCGGCGCTGACGCACGCGCGACGGGCAACCTTCTCACCATCCTCGGCCGTGGGATAGGCGCCGTCGATCCCGAACAGTGACGGGACGTAGACGGTGAAGCCCGCCTCCCGCACCCATCGCGCGAGCCGGAGAACGTCCGGACTGATGCCCGGCATCTCCGGCATCAGCACCACGGCCGGCCCGGTACCCCCGACATACACCGTCTTCGTCACGCCGTCCACCCCCAGCAGGCGGCGGGAGAAGTCGGTGATCGCATCGTCGAGGCGTTCGTTCACCCCGACAGCGTGGATCACGGTGCCCGCTCACTGCGATAGGCCGGATCGCCAGATATTCGGGTAATCTCGCCAAATGCTGCGAGTGGGCGTCCTGGCCTATCCGGGCTGCTTCGCGTCCGAGGTGTACGGCGTGCCCGATCTCCTCACGATGGCCACGCGCATCGCAGGCCCGGACCGCGCCGGATACGAGGTAGCGATTGTCTCGCCTCGACGTCGCGTCGCCGCATCGGGCGGTGCGACGCTGGCGGTCTCCCCGCTACGCGAGGTCGATGTCCTTGTGGTGCCGGGGTTCGAGCTCGTTCCGGGCATCGACGTGGACGCGAAGCTCGCCTCCCTCGCCTGCGAAGTCGCGGCGATCCGCGCGCATGCCGCCACCGGCAACGCGGTCGTCTCAATCTGTGTCGGTGCGTTCCTGCTCGCTCAGGCGGGGCTTCTCAACGGACGCCGGGCAACGACCTCATGGCTCTTCGCGGACGAACTGGCTCAACGCTGTCCTGACGCCGATGTCCGGCCCGAGCACTTGGTCGTCACCGACAAGGGAGTCACGACGACGGCGGCCTTCAGTGCCATGTACGACTTCGCGCTGGAGCTGATCCGCGAACACAGTGGCGCCGAGGTGGCTCGGACGACCGCACGGGTGGCGCTGGTCGACGACGCACGGTCGTCCCAGACCCCGTACGTCGACGCGCGTCTCCTTCCGCAGCCCGGCAACGAGTTCTCCCACCGGGTCATGCGACGACTCGACCAGAAGCCGGCCGCCCGATACGACCTCGCCGCGTTGGCTGACACCTTCAACGTCAGCACTCGGACGCTGCTGCGGCGCTTCGCGGAGGAGACCGGCCAGAGCCCGCTTGAGTACCTACAGTCGGCACGCGTCCGTCGCGCCCGCCACCTCCTCGAAACGACGGATCGCACCATCGCAGGCATCTGCGCCGCGGTCGGTTACCGGGACTCCGGCACGTTCGCCGCTCTCTTCGCCAAACACACCGGACAACGCCCACGGGACTACCGCACAGCCTTCCGGCGCGGCACCAACCGATAGCCGCATGCCTACCGCGCCCGCAATCTCCGCCGCATAAGCCACCGAACAGCTTGAGGGCCCGCTGCGGGGCTCTGTAGGTCTCACCCCGGTGACATGTCGATCTTGTTGGACCTGCCGTTTGTCGGTCGTCTCACGAACGGTGTCACCGTGATCAGTTCCACACTGGTGGCATTTCCTTGGCTGCGATCGCCGGGCTTGAGGCCCCGATGAGGGTCGGTCTGTCGGTGTGGGATGTCTGATCGCTGCGACTGAGGTGTGGGAATCAGTAATTTTTTCTGGGGTTGTGTGGCTCCACATTGCTCCCATGACAGCACGACGGCCTGTCGATGAAGATCATCGACAGGCCGTCTGAGCTGCGTATAACTGGTGGACGATACTGGGATTGAACCAGTGACCCCTACCGTGTCAAGGTAGTGCTCTCCCACTGAGCTAATCGTCCGAGGCGGAGGCGGGAATCGAACCCGCGTACAGGGCTTTGCAGGCCCTTGCCTAAGCCACTCGGCCACTCCGCCGACGTGCCCCACGAAGCTACCGAATCATGGATTGGCAACCGGCTTGAGGCCTCAGCCGAGCGGACGACGGGACTCGAACCCGCGACCCTCACCTTGGCAAGGTGATGCGCTACCAACTGCGCTACGTCCGCATGTCGCATTCGCTTCCGGGCCTTCGCGAGCGGCCGTCTCGGCGTTGCGTGGCGAAACCTTATCCGACGCGGTGAAGCTGGATCAAATCGGGGTGCCGTCTTCGTTTCGGGTGACGGCACCCGCAGGGGGTTCGGTCAGGTCAGGTCGCCTGCGATCAGGTGCGAGAGCGCGTCGTCGACCGAGACCCAGAGGTTCTCGTTGCCCGGCATGACGATGTCGTAGGTGCGGTCCAGGAACTCGGCGAGTTCCTGAGCCGAGGCCTCGAACATGGCGTGGCCCGACGGCGAGCTCAGCTCGATCAGCACGATCTCCGGCTCGTCGATGACCGGACGGATCCGGACGTCTCCATCGCCTGCGTCCGCGATCAGACCGTCGGCCAGCAGGTCACGGGCGAACACCCATTCGACCCATCCGGCCCGACCGGTCCGGAACGCGGCAACGACCGCGTAGGGGTCCTGGGTGTCGTAGCGCAGCTCGACCTGCACCGGTACGGCTGGGGTCCGAGGCGCCAGGAGATCAAATACCGCTGTGGAGCGGACGGTAACGTGTTCCTTGCGCATGATTGGTGTCGCCTCCCTGTTCCTTCCCGGTCCAGGAAACGACCGAGCACGTATGTTGTGACGCAAATGTGGGGTGGAACGCTCGGAAAACCGCGACTAATCACCCATTAGTTGCATCGAGATGTCCCTGCGCTACGAAAATGTTGCGCTCTGTGAACAGATGCCCTGCGTCAACTCTCTACTCCCGGTCTAGCCTGAACATTCGATCATTGCCGTGCGAGCGCCTTGTGTGCGGCTCCGGCCGGTGGCCGATCCGCCTACTCCTTTCGCGGCGTGGCACGGCTCCATCCGGTCTGTCTGGCCCCTGAACGGCGGGAACCGTCGGATGCCGACCTCGGTCGCCGCGTCGCGAACCGGGACCGGCAAGCGTTTGCCACGCTCTACGACAGATACTGCCGTCAGGCCCTTTCACTTCTGAAACGAATTTGCGTCGATCCGGACATGGCTGAGGATGTCGTCCGGTAAGCCTTCCTAGCACTGTGGTGGGAGCCGACCGCGCCCGGCCCTGCCAAAGCGCTAAACGCCGACTTTCATGCGCCGCCGTGACACGGACGCCGCCGAGAGCGGAGCTCCGGGGCTGGGGCGTATTGGCCCCTACAGAGGGCTGGGAGGCTCTCAGGGGCGCGGTGGGCCGGAGGCTCGGGTGTTCCTCCTGAACGTGGCCACAGGCGCTTCAGAGGCTGCGGACAGCCTGCTGTGACCGTCACCGTTCGGCGCGCTTGGATAAGTCACGCGCCGCGGTGGCTCCCCAGACCCGCTGAGCAGTCCAGGACGCCGGCTGCCGTGCCTGCGTGGTCGCTGATCCGACGACACCGTGGCCGAGCAGCACCCGGGTGGGTCACGGTGGTTCGACGTGGCGCCCGATCGAGGCCGAGCCGTATCCGTACCCTGGTCCAACGAGGTGGATCGGTTCTCCGCGTTCATGATCTCGCTGAAACCGATCGCGGCCTGTCCACCTCCCCGACCGAGGTCGTCGCGGGCGGCCGGGTGGAGTGAAGGGAACGAATGTCGAGCGAGGGGGTCGGCGTCGACGAGATGCCGCAGTCTGAGAACCGGAAGCCGTCGCTGTACCGCCGGGCGCGGGCGGCGGTTCGACGGCGTAGGGAACGCATCCGCCAGCGTCCGACGCTCAACCGCGTGTACCGGATCGCGATCGGAACGCTCGGCGGCTTGGTGCTGGTCGCGGGCCTGATCATGATCCCGTACCCCGGCCCCGGCTGGCTCGTGGTGTTCTTCGGCCTGGAGATCCTCGCCTCGGAGTTCGTGTGGGCGCACCGCGTCAACGAGTTCGCCCGCCGCTACTACCACCGGTGGGCCGACTGGCTCGGCAGGCAGTCCACGCTGGTCCGGCTGCTGGTGATGGCCGCGACCGGTCTCATCGTCGTGCTCACCCTGTGGGTGCTCGGCGTGTTCGGCATGGCCAACCGCTGGTTCGACCTCGGCCTCGACTGGTTGAACTCGCCGCTGAGCAGGCGCTAAGGGCTGCCGACCAGCACCGGCAGGTCGTAGCACCGCCGGATGCTGGAACCCAGCACGCTGATGTCGGCGCCGTAGACGTGGATCGAGATCGACAGGTCGTCGGAGGCGTTGCGCACCGAGTGGATGTCGCCCGGCGGGGTCAGGCTGCACACGGTGCCCTGCGGTGTCCTGGTGGTCGACACCGGCACCAGATGCCGCGAGTCGAGGCGGTACTGCGTCTCCTCCTCGGCGCCGCGGTAGGTGCCGACGACGCACCAGGAGACGTGGTCGTGGATCGGGGTGTGCTGTCCCGGCAGCCACACCAGCGACACGACCGAGAACGCGCCGTCCGGTTCGACGTGCAGCACGTGCTGGCGGTAGCCGTCCTCGGCGGGCTCCCGGTGCGCAGGGGCCAGCAGGTCCTCGCGGAACAGGTGCGGGCGCAGCGCCCGCGCGACGCGGCGACTCACCTCCGCGTCGCCGCCGGGCAGCCGGACGGCGGCTCTGAGGTCGGCGATCAACCTGGTTGTCCGCATGATGGGCTCCTTTCCGGTCACGTCAGCAGTGCCACGCCCGCGAGGGTCACGCCCGCGATCAGCGCCGTGGACAGCAGACCGAGCGCCGCCAGCGGCAGACCGGAGCGGAACAGGTCACGCAGCCGCACGGCGGTGCCCAGCGCGAACATGGCGGCGGCCAGCAGCAGCCCATCGGCCAGCTTCGCGGCGTCCAGCGCCACGGTGGGCAACAGGTTCAGGCTCCGCACCACGGCCAGCGCCAGGAACACCGCGACGAACAGCGGCACGATCGGCGGGCGGGCGGCACTCGTGCAGTTGCGGCGCTCGGCCACGCTGACGATCATCAGCAGCGGGGCGAGCAGCACGACCCTGGTCAGCTTCACCGCGACCGCGATGGCCAGCGCCCCGCTCACCGGCGCCGCCGCGGCCACCACCTGCGCCACCTCGTGCACACTGCCCCCGGCCCAGATGCCGTAGCCCTGGGCCGGGAGCAGCAGGCTCTGCTGCAGGGATGGCAGAGCCAGCATCGCGATGCTGCCGCACAGGGTGACCAGGCCCAATGCCTTGGCCACGTCCTGCTCGTCTTGCTCGCGGACGCCGTTCATGGCGACCACCGCCGAGGCTCCGCAGATGGAGAACCCGGTGGCGACCAGCAGCGAAAGTCCCTCTGGCAGGCCGAGGACGCGGCCCAGCCACCGGGTGCCGACGAAGGTGACGGCGACCGCGATCACGATCAGCGCCAGCACACCCGGGCCCAGCGCGAGCACATCGCCCAGCGCCAGCCGCAGCCCCAGCAGCGCCACCCCGACCCGCAGCAGCCGCTTGCCCGCCACCCGGAGTCCCGGCGAGAACGAATCGCGGACCAGCCCCAGGTTGCCGACGATCATCCCCAGCAGCACCGCGCCGGTCAGGACGCCGATCGCGGGGACGAACCGGTTGAGCAGGAATGCCGCGGCGACTCCGCAGCCTGCGACGACCAGACCGGGCGCAAGCCGCGCTCCGGTGCGCAAGGCGGGCAACGCTGCCCCGGCGGTAATCACGTCTCCGAGGCTCGCACCGCTGGCCGGACGGGAGTAGACGGCGCTTGCCTGGACCCCTGAAAGGGATTGTTATGAGTCCAGGTGAGCGGGGATTCCCTTGGCGGAACCGATCACCGCGTCGATCGCGACCCGGACCGCGGGCACCCGGATCAGGTCCGGCCAGGTGAACAACGCGACGTGCCGACGCAGCCGGGGCTCCACCGGCACCGCCACGATCTTGGGGTGCAGCAGGAACGACTGCACCAGCCCCGGCACCAGCGCCACCCCGAGCCCGGCCGCGACCAGGCTCTGGATCGCCAGGTTGTCGTCGGTGGCGCACACGATGTCGGGCGTGAAGCCCTCCTTCGCGCAGGCGCGGATCAGGGTGTCCGCGCAGCGCGGGCAGCCCCCGATCCACCGTTCCTGGGAAAGCTCGGCCAGCCCGAGCGCCCGCTTGCCCGCGAAGGGATGGTCGGCAGGCAGCAGCAGCGACATGGCGTCGTCCATCACCGGCACCCGCAGCATCCCCGCCGCGGAGTCGTCCTCCGGCTCGTCGTCGTAGCTGAACGCCAACACCATCTCGCAGCTTGCGTCCCGCAGAAGCTGGAGCGAATCCGGCGGCTCCAACTCGATCAGTTCCAGCCGGATCCGGGGGCGCCCACCGATGATGGAGGCCGCCGCCGCGGGCACCAGCGACACGTTGGCGCTGGGAAACGCACAGATCCGCACCGTGCTGAAGTCCAGCGCGGCCACCGCGTGCACCTGCTGCTGGGTCACCGCCAGGTCGCTGAGGATGGCGGCGCTGCGCTCGGCGAGCACCCGCCCCGCCTCGGTCAGCTCCAGCCCTCGACCGACCCGCAGGAACAGGGGCCCGCCGACACTGCGTTCCAAAGCCCGCATCTGCTGGCTGACCGCGGGCTGGCTGCAGCGCATCTCCCTGGCCGCGGCCGAGAACGAGCCGGTCCGCACCACGGTGGCGAACGTTGCCAGCTGCCGGGTGTCCATCACCCGCCAAACCCTAAGCACCGGGCGTCGATGTGCACAGCGCCAAGAGTCGACCCACCCCGATTTCACCCCCGCCCAGTGATCCGGTAAAGTTCCATCTCGCCGCGGGGAAACCCGGCTGGCAGGCCTGCGGGCGATTAGCTCAGCGGAAGAGCACTGCCTTCACACGGCAGGGGTCACTGGTTCGAACCCAGTATCGCCCACAACTGAATACGCAGCCCGGACGGCCTGTCGATGACCTTCATCGGCAGGCCGTCCGGCTGTTATGGAGGAAACTCGGGAGCAACCGATCTTGGTGCTCCCGGATTGGATATCCGGTCGGTGGGTCTCGTAACACATGGTCGGCCCATTACATCGCCGCCTATACAGGGTCCTCGCGGCCCTGGTTGATGACGGCGTCCCCGCTCGGCTCCTGCTGCCCCCATCCGCCCCCACCTCGCTAGCGGTGATCAAGAGATAACGCTACGCCATACCGAGGGAACTCGTCGCTCGGCGAGCGGAATCACGGTGTCGAGGACAGGGGATGTCGGCGCGGATCGGCGGGCGTGACCTTCTCGCTTCCGGTACGGAAAGTAGTCGATTGGGCAACGTCCGTTAACTCAATGGGCGGTTTGGGGCGGTAGGCGATGAGTCGACGTCGATTCATTCGGAGCGGACGGATTTGTGTACCGGGCGAGGGTGGCAAGAGAGTCATTCTCCAGCCCGAGATCTCCAATTCCGGGAATGCGATGGCACGCTGTCCGCCGGGTTCCGATGTCCTGCAAGTCAGCCTGTCGGTTCGGAATCCCTGCACCTGACCAGGAAAGACCGTTCGAACACGATGACGGTCTCGCCCGAGGATTTCGCTCCGGTCGTCTCCACGGTCACGATTCCCTGCGCGGGACGGGACTTGGAGCGCCGCTTGGCCAGAATCCGGCTTGTCGCGTACAGCGTGTCGCCGACGAACACCGGCTCCGCCAACCGAACCCGATCCCAGCCGAGGTTGGCCACCGCACGCGCGGACAGTGCCTGCACCGTCATGCCGCCGATCAGCGCCAGCGTGATGGAGCTGTTCACCAGGACCTGCCCGTACTCGCTCCCCGCGCCGTAGTGCCGGTCGAAGTGCAGCGGGTGCTGGTTCATCAGCAGCAGTGTGAGCCAGGTGTTGTCGGCCTCGGAGATCGTCCGCCCCGGCCAGTGCCTGATCACCATGCCCGCTTCGAAGTCCTCGTAGTCGCCGCCGTGCTCCTCGACGTACTCGTTGTCACCGACCTGCCGCAAAGCCATGGCTCGTTCTCCCCTATCCGGCCGCTGATTGTCGGCGGGTGGCCTCGTACATGGCGACCGCGGCAGCGGTGTCCTCGATCGCCAGGCCGACGCTGCGGAACAGCGTGGTTCGTCCGCTGTCCGCCTCGGCCTCGCCGGTCAGCAGCGCGCCCAACTCGTGCAGGTCGTGGGATTCGATGAGTCCGCCTGCCAGCGCGGCCCGAACCTCGCCCGCCTCCGTCAACGCTGCGGCGCGTTGCTCCACCGCGACGAACGCGGTACCCAGCAGCGCCGGATCGACCTCGATCGCGTCCTCGTGCGTGCCGCCGATCACGTTGAGATGGGCGCCGTCGGCCACCCATTCGGCGTCGATCAGGGGTGTGCGTCCGCTGGTGGAGGTGGCGGTGCAGATGATCTCGGCGTCCCGGACGGTGGTCCGCGGTGTGTCGCACACGCTGACCTGGACCGGTGGCGACACATGGGCGCGTATCCAGTCCGCGAAGGCGACCGTGCGCGCCGGGGTGCGGGAGCACAGCCGAACGGAGCGGATCGGTCGCACGGCACCCATGGCGCACAGCAACGCCCGCGCCTGCACGCCGGCGCCCAGGATCGCCAGCTCGGTGGCGTCCGGCGGAGCGCACAGCCGCGTCGCCAACCCGGCCACGGCGCCGGTGCGCACGGCGGTCAGCTCGGCGCCCTCCAGCAAGGCGATGATCCGACCGGTGTCGATCTCGGTCAGTACGACAACGCCGTGGATCAACGGCAGTCCCCGGCCGGGGTTGTCCGGGGTGAGCGTGGTGACCTTGACGGAGGCCACTCCGCGCTGCTCCCACGCCGCCGGGCTGACCAGGAGTTCGGACGATCCGTGGCGGAGCAGGGTGCGCGGTGGGAACGGCGCCTGGCTGGTCCAGAGGTCGCGAAAGGCCTCCGCCAGCGTGTCGATGACCAGCGGCAGAAGCTCGGTGCCCGCCATGTCCGACGCGTCGATCATCAGCGGAGAGGCGCTCATACCGCGGCCTTTCCGCCGGTTACTCGGCCCAGCTCGACGGCGACGTCGACGATGAGGTCCTCCTGTCCCGCGACGGCCTGCCGCCTGCCGAGTTCGAAGAACACATCGCGTGGGTCGACACCCATGCGGGCGGCGATGTCGAGCACCCTGGGCTTGAATCCGGAGAACACCCCGGCCAGGCCGCTGATGATGCTCATCGAGTCGGTCACCGGGGGCGCGGGCATGAGGTCGCGTTCGGCGAAGTCCGCGGCGTCGAGCAGGCCGTACAGGTCGATGCCGGTCGCGAACCCCATGCGTTCCAGCACCGGGACCAGTGCCTCGAGCTGGGTGTTGCCCGCGCCCGCGCCGAAGCCCCGCGCGCAGCCGTCGATGATCCCGGCGCCCGCCTGCGCGGCGGCGACCGAGTTGGCCACGGCCATGCCCAGGTTGTTGTGCCCGTGGAAGATCACCGGCACGTCGACCGCCTCGGTGATCGCGGTGATCCGCTCGGTGACATCCGGCGGCAGGAAGTGGCCGGAGGAGTCAAAGATTCCCACCGCCTGCGCGCCGTACTCCACGAACAACGCGCACTGCTCGGCCAGCTGCCGCGGGGTGGCCATATGGCTCATCAGCAGCACCCCGTGTGCCTCCGCGCCCGCTTCGCTCAGGAACCCGATATGGCGTTCGGCGAGGGTCACCTCGGTGCAGTGCGTGCCGATGCGAACCACGTCAGCGCCATGTGCCAGCGCCTTCTTCAGGTCGGCCGTGGTGCCCCAGCCGGGCAGCATGAACACACCCATCCTACTGTGCCGCAAGGCTTCCCGCACGGTTGCCAGCATCTGGTCATCCGTGAGGGCGGCGCGCCCGACCTGTAGGGAGGAGGCGCCGAGCCCGTTCCCGTGGCCCACCTCCACCACCGGGATGCCTGCCGCGTCGGCCGCGGCGGCGTAGCCGCGCAGCTTCTCCGCACCAAGTTGGTGCCGTACCGCGTGGTGTCCATCGCGCAGGGTGGGATCGTGGATGAGCACCCGCCGGGCGCCTGCGTCGCTCATGAGCGCACCCCTGTCGTGACGGCCAGGTTTCGTCCGACCGCGTACTGTTCGGCGACCAGCACGGCTGCCGCGTTGATGATGTCCAGGTTCCCCGCGTGCCGGGGCAGCACGTCGCTTTCCGCGGTCACCTCAACGGAGACGAACACCCGTCCGTCGGTCACCGTGCACGCGGCGATCGCGTAGCCGGGCGCGAACGCGCGGACCTGCTCGGCCACCTCGTCGACAAGCGTGTGCACCGACTCGGCGTCCGCGCCGTGGACATCGGCGGTGATGGCCACCCGGAAGGTGGGCGGGGGCTCCGCGGGGCTGATGTTGAGGATCGCCTTGACGTGGCGGACACCGGAGAACGTCCTGATGGCGTGCTGCGTGGTGTCGATGTACTCGTCCAGGTTGAGGCGCGTGGCGCGGCCCGCGATGGCGGTCGCGGCGGTCGTGACCACCTCGACGTAGCTGGTCGGGAACCGCTTGGCCAGCGCGTGCACGATCGGGGTGGCCGCCTGTCCCCCGCAGCTGATCATGCTGACGTTGCGGTGGGTGGGGGCGGCGGTTCCGGTCACGGTCGGCACCACCATCCGCCCCACCCTGCTGGGCGTCAGGTCGACCAGCAGCGAGCCCGAACCCTCCAACCTGCGCCAGTGTTCGGCGTGGGACTGCGCGTTGGTGGCGTCGAAGACCACGTCGAACGGACGTGGCGCCGCCAGCAGGGCGTCGATGCCGCCCGCCGTGATCGGGTAGCCGAGCGCGGCGGCATGCCGCAGGCCCGCTGAGTGATCGTTGCGCCCCGCGACCAGCCCGCAGGTCAGCAGCGGCGAGCGGTCGATCTTGTTGACGAGGTCCATCCCGATCATCCCGGTGCCGATGATGGCGACGAGTATCGGCTCAGCCGAGTTCATATCGCGGTCTCCCTGCCGTTGGTGCTGGTGGCGGCTCGGCCGAATCGGGTGGCCCACGCCTGTCCGCGCGCCACGGTCGTGCGGGCCATCCTGGCGAACGGCGGGCCGATCATGTTCCCGTCCAGGACGGCGACGCCCCCGGCCGCCGCGCGCACCGCCTCGGTGACCCGGCGGGCGGCGCTCAACGCGGCCTCGTCCGGTCGAAATGCCAGGTTGATGGCGTCAAGCTCGCCGGGATGGACGGTGGCCTTGCCGTGGAAGCCGAGGGCACGGCTTCGCTCGATCTCGGTCGCCAGCACCGATCGGTCCGACAGGCGGAAGTTGCCGGTGTCGACGCACCCGATGCCGTACCGGGCGCAGGCCAGCGCCATGGCCTGGCGGGCGGCCAGCATGCCCGCCCAGGTGATCTCGATGCCCAGGGTGGCGGCCAGATCCGCCGAGCCGAGGACCAGTCCGTCGCTCACCGCGGCGATACCGTCGAGGCCGGTGACCGCCTCCACCGTCTCGACGGTCACGTAGATCTCCGGGTGCGCCCCGGCGGAGGCGAGAATGTCGCGCAGCAGCACGACTTCGGTCGCACACCTGACCATGGTCATCACGATGAAGCCCGGCCTGGCCGGACTGTCGGCGAGCATCAGCAGGTCCCGCACCGCGTCCATGCCGCCGAGTTCGTTGACCCGGACCGCGATGGTGCCCGCGTCGCGGGCTTGCGCGAGCGCCGCACGGCAGATGGTCCGTGCCTGCTCCTTCGCCGGGCCGGGAACGGAGTCCTCCAAGTCGATCAGGTGCAGGTCGGCGTCGTAGGACCAGGCCTTCACCACGCGGTCCATGGACAGCGCCGGGGTGTAGAGGATGCTGCGCGGTATCGCGCGGGCGGCGGTCATCCGGCACGCTCCACCGGTGGCGCCCCCACCTCGGCGAGCACGGCGCACAGCCCGCGGACCTGCTCGTCGGTCTGGTTGGCGCGGAGCATGACCCGCAGCCCGGCGGTGCCGCGGGCGACGATGGGGAAGAACACCGGCGAGACATAGAAGCCCGCTTCGAATACCCGGCGGCCCGCCTCGATGACCGTAGAGTCGCTCATCGGCACCAGCCGGATCGGATAGGTCGATCCCGCCTGCTCGGTGTGGATCAGCGAGTCGAACAGCCCGATGTTGTCGTAGAGCCGGTGTTGCAGCGCGGTCAGTTCGGGACTCCGGTGGATCTCCGCCGAGGCCAGGCTCGCGCCGACCGCCGCGGTGTTCAGGTTCTGCGAGTAGTTGAGCGGGCCGAAGCGCTCCAGGACGTGCAGCGCGTCCTTCGACTGCCCGTTGGTCAGAATCGCCGCGCCGCTGGTGCCGAAGGCCTTGTTCAGAGTCACCACCGTGATCGTGCGGTGGTCCAGCACCGGACTGTGCGAGCGGACGTAGCCGACGCCCCGCTCGCCGTAGGCCGACACCGAGTGGGAGTCGTCATAGAACACCTGTAGGCCGTACTTCTCCTGCAACTCGGCCAATTCCTTGACCGGGGCGTACCCACCCAGGCTGTCGCTGCCGTCCAGGACGTAGCAGACTCTGGCGTAGGACTTGCAGCGGTCCTCGATGAAGTCGAGGTCGTGATGCCCGCAGGTCACGACCTCGGTTTCGTCGGCGCACGCGGGTTTGGCGGCGGCCAGCGAGATGTGGGCCTGCCGGTCGAACACCATCAGCGGCCGGGTGCCGTCGCCGAGGTGGCCGGAGGCGATGAACGGCAGCAGACCGCCGGAGGCGCTGCTGGCGGACACGGCGCTCAAGACGTCGGCGTCGAACAGTTCGCCAAGGGAGGCCTCCAGCTCACGCAGGGCGGGGATCTGCAGGCGGGCACGGGCGATGCAGTGGTCGAGGACGCCGTAGCGGCGCAAAGCGTCCACGGCGCCCTCGATCACCTTCGGGTGGGAGTCGAGACCGAGGTAGGAGCAGCAGCTGAAGTTGACGAACTCGTGGCCGTCGCCGGTGCGCAGGACGTCGTCTTCGAGGTCGGCCACGATGCCTGCCAGTCCATTGTGCTCGGACATGTCCCAGAACGCGTTCCCGACGCCGATCGCCTTGTCGTTGTTGCGGTAGGTGTTGGTTGGCGTGATCAGCTTGCGGTCGGCCATCACGCTGCCCCGGTGCCCGCGGGCTCGGGCTGGTAGTTGTAGACGCCCTTGAGCTTGCGGTACGCGGCCGTGAACAACGCGTTGCCCAGCACGTAAGGGCGGCGCAGGATCTTCGGGTCCCACATCCAGAAGTTCATGTTGATGTTCAGTTCCGCCAGCGACTCGGCCTGGTGCCACCAGCCCAGCGGCAGGTAGAGCATCTCGCCGGGTTCGAGGACGATCTCCCTGCGCTGCGCGAGTTTCGCGGCGAGCCGCGGGAACCGGTGCGCGTCGACGTCGGTGAAGTCGAATGCCTGCGACCGGTCGCCGAACCCCCGCAGCACCGACCGCGGGTAGTAGTCCCGGTATCCGGGCGGCAGCGCGATGAACCGCTTGCTGCCCTCCAGTTGGATGTTGAAGTTCTCGAGCTCGTCGAAGTGGCTCTGGGTGAACACGCTGCGGTGGCTGATCCAGAGGTTGGCCGCGTTCCGGAGTCGGCGATGGCCGAACAGCTCATCGGGAGGGAAACCCAGAATCGCCCGCACATCGTCCGGGCGGTTCATGATGTTCGAGACGATGCGATGCCAGGCGCCGGATTCGGCTCCGGCGGGATACCGTTCGAAGAACTCCCCAAGTCGGATCTTCGACGTCGTCCACCGGTCGGTGTTCTGCCGGTCGCTCGGCTCGGAGAACAGCGTCACCATCGCGTCCCCGAGGCGCTCGGTCAGCACCTCCCTGCCGAAACCACGGGTTTCCCTCGGCAATCTGTTGATCACCACCGGGACATCGGCCCGAATGATGGCATCCCGCCCGAAGGCGCGAAATTCATCGAACGAGATACGCGCGACCGGAGCGCCGATGGAAACATTCTCCAGCCCCGCCGAATTCTTGTGACTCACGAACTCATCCTTCCCCCACCAGGTGCCCTATCACGCCGACGCAGCCGCCAAGGCGACGTCCGGCGAAGACTTCACACGCAACGCCTTGTAACCGACCGCGGTGACGGCCAGTGCGCATACTCCTCCGGCGACAGCCAGCCAGGCCGCCTGTTCCGAACCGCCCGAGTTGGCAAGGTATCCGCCGATAGCGATTCCCAGCGAGAAACCCATCGCGGCAACGCTGGAAAGCCAGGAGAACGCCTCCGAGAGTGAGCCCTTCGGCGCCAGTGACTCCAGCAGGGAACTGCCCGCGATCCAGGTAGGAGCGACGGCCACACCGGAAAGAAGCGCGAATACCGTCATCACCGCCACCGACTCGGTGAGTGCGAGCGGGACCGCACCGAGACCCAGCAGGGAAATCACCACCAGGAAAAGCCGATCCTTGGGCCCCCGCCAGTTCACCGCGCCGAAGCAGACTCCCGCGACCAGGCTCCCCAACGCCGTCAGTGCCAGCAGCACCCCGGCGTATTCCGGCACCTGGTGTTCCCTGGCGAAGGCGATCAACGCGATGTCGACCGCGCCGAGGAAGACACCCATGCCCGCGTACGCGACAACCAGCACTCGGACCCCCGGCACACCGATCGCCCGGCCGCTAGGCCGACCGGCCGTCCGGCCGGAGACCGGCTCGGACGCCCGGTGCAGCGCCAGCCCGACACAACCGGAGGTCACCAGCAACACGCAGGCGACCAGACCTCCGGTCGGGTGCACGACCGTCACCAGCAGGGTGACCAGCAAGGGGCCCACCACGAAAACGATCTCGTCGAACACCGACTCCAAGGCATAGGCGGTCCGCAGCCGCTCCGGCTCGACCATCGCCGCCCACCGGGCCCGCACGAAGGGGCCGACCGGTACCGCCGTGCCGCCGGCACACACCGCCGCGACGATCAACACCCACAGCGGCGCCTCGACCAACACGGCAACCACGAGCAGGCTGATGCCCACCCCATGCGAGGCCGACGCGACGACGAGCACCTTGCGCTGACCGACCCGGTCCGCCACCCTGCCGAGCACCGGCCCCGCGACGCCCTGCGAGATCACGATCGCCGCCGCGACCAGTCCGGCGATCCGAAGCGAACCCATGACCGCCAAGATCAGCATCACGCAGCCGACCGACCGCATCGAAGCGGGAAAACGTCCAATCAACCCCGACAGCGAAAGCCAGGAGGAACCGGGGGACTTCAGCAACCTGAAATAGGAACCGAACCCCGACTCCCACCCAGACACACCATCGGACACAATTCCTCCGCAAGCGAAACCGGCCGCCACCCAGAGAACCGAATAATGCGCGACAAAGCGATGACCAGAAAGTAAAAATTTTTTACAGGAAAGCCGACAATCACGAAAACGTCGGTTTCCGACTGCCCCAGTACACAAGAACTACTTGATCTTCAGTCTGCCCGCCCAACACTAAGTGAAAAGCACTCTCCCGTCAACGCTCCGGCAGTCGAATAGGTTTCAGCGGTCGGACAGAAATAACCGACTGGCCTGCATAATGGGTTGATTGTGTGCCGATTGCGCATCGCCATCGTTGCGACCCGCACCGCGGGAACCCGCTTGCCCACCGCCGACGACTCGCGCCCGACAATGCCGACGGCACCGCAGAACGTGCACATTCACTGGTTCCGCGGTGCCGTCGAGCAAGGCGGGCCGAACAGACGAGGTGGACAGTCGTGGGGGTCGAGTCAGTGGGCGAAGTCCCAGCGGGTGGCGCCGTGCGGCTCGGCGCCTGCCACGCCGATGGCGGTGTGCAGGGTGAGGCGGTACAGGTGCCAGGGCGGAGGGCCCGCGCTGGGAGCGCTGTACGGGGCGGTGAAGGCGTCGCCCGTCACCGAAGCGGGCCAGCCTGCCTCGTGGTACACGGCCGCCACGCGCTCCAAGGTGGGCGCATCGGTGATCCGATGGGCCTCCCCTTCGAGCACCAGGTCGATACCGGGCAGACGCACCGACACACTGCACGCCGGGTTCGCCGCCAGGTTGCGCGCCCTGCGAGTGCCCGGCCCGCTCGTGAAGTACAGCGCGTCGTCCACCCACACGGCCCCGACGCCCGCCGAATGCGGTCGCCCGTCGGGTCGCACGGTCGCCACGAAGAACGTCAGGTCGGCGGTAGGCGATTCGGTCGCAAGGAGGTCACGCGGTCTGCTCCACGGCAGCTCCGCGTGGCCGTACCGGTCGAGATTCGTTGGAATCGGCTCGATCATGTGTCAGTCATACTCCTGCCTCGATCCGGGGCAACCCCGTTTCGCGAGGCAATGCCCGCGACATCTGGCGGCGGAGAGCCTCGCACTGCGAGGTGGACACTCGTGGCGGATAGGCACATACAGGTCAAACGGGTACGGTCGGGACGCGTGATCGGAGATAAAGCCGATCTGCCGCCGCTGGTGTCCGGTGCGAGACCCATGGTCGGGCACGCCGTGGAGTTTCTGCGCAGGCCATTCGAGCTGCTGGAGCGCGGCAGGCGGGAATGGGGGCACATCTACCGCCTCAACCTGGGTGGACGGCAGGCTCACGTGCTCCTGGGCAGCGAGCACACGCGGTTCTTCTTCAGCGAAACGGACAAGCGCCTGTCCATCCGCGCGGCCTATCCGTTCCTGCCCAGGATGTTCGACCCGAACTTCTACTTCTTCGCCGAGCCCGGTGAGTACAAGCGGCAGCGCGCGGTGGTGCTGCCCCGATTCCAGGGCGCGGTGCTCAGGACGTATGTGCGGGACATGGCCGCCGAGGTGGAGCAGTTCCGCAGGCGGCTCGGCGAGCGGGGTGAGTTCGACCTGGTCCACACCCTGGGACCGCTCGTGATGCGCATCGCCGCGCGGGCGTTCCTCGGGGAGCGGTTCGCCGCCGATCTCGGCAACGGGTTCTTCGATCGGTTCCGCCGCTTCTCCGGCGGCCTGGAGATGATCCTGCCGACGTGGCTTCCGCTGCCGCACCTGATCCGCTCCCAGCACGCCAAGCGTGAGCTGCACACCGTCCTGGGCGAGGTGATCACCCAGCGGCGACACGATCCGGTCGAACCAGGCGACTTCCTGCAGACGCTGATCGGCGCGCGTTACGACGACGGCGAACGCATCCCGGACACCGTGCTCATCAACATGATCCTGTTGTTCACCTGGGCGGGGCACGAAACCACGACTGGTCACATCAGCTGGGCGCTGATCGACCTGCTGCGGCATCCGGCGGAACTGCGCCGGGCCGTGATCGAGGCGGACGAGATGGCGGACGACGGCGCCGAGATCACCATGGATCACATCAAGAAGCTGACACATCTTGACCGCTGCCTGCACGAGACCGAACGGCTGCACCCGGTGGCCCACGTGATGGCGCGCGCGGTGGACGAGGGGCTCGACTACGCCGGGTACCGGATGGATCGGGGCGACATCGTCTTCGTCTCACCGGCCGCCACCCACCGCCTGCCCGAGCTGTATCCCGATCCGCACCGCTACCTGCCCGACCGCTTCACCGACAGCCCGAAGTCCAAGGCGACCCTGGTGGGATTCGGCGGTGGCCTGCACCGATGCCTCGGCGTGCACTTCGCCTACCTGGAGATGAAGGTCATCCTGGGGATGCTGCTGCGCGATTTCGAGTTCACCCTCCTCGACCCCGACCCGCAGCCGGTCAAGGGCGCCAAGACCAAATGGCCCGCCAGTCCCTGCCGGGTGCGCTATGCGCGGCGGAAACCAGGCATGGCGCTTTCCTGACCTCGATGGTCGCGGACAGTGTCCGCAGAGCGACCGACGGTCGCGAAATCGTTGCGAAAATGGGAAAGCGGCCCCGTACGGTGGGTTTGTGCCCTAAAACAGACGTCTCTGTTGGTGGGGCAGCCCTGGAAAGGGGTTTGGTGGATGCGGCAGTCCTCGCGGGCGAGGTTGTTGCTGATCTTCGTCGCCATCTTCCTGCTTCCGGTCATGACCAACCTCGCCGCGGGCACCATCCCAGAGCGCGTGAAGCCTTTCCTCTGGCTGGCCTGGCCGATCGGGCTGCTGCTCGCCGGGGCGCTGGCCATGCTGGAGGCACGCAGGCGGCGAAGTTCGGAGGACCGGACCGACGCCGATGAGCGGACCAAACTCGATCACGCGGTCGCGGACCTGGCGGCGACCATCGGCAGGCAGTGGCGGCTGGAGGCCGAGACGCGCATGCTGCGTCGGCCGCAACCGCTTCAGCTGAGGTGGTCGGCGACCGGCCGCCCGGTCGCGGCGGAACCGGCCGCGGTGGTCGGCGAGGAGTCCGCCGCCGAGTACGGCCATCGGCTGCGGGGTGGCGTCGCCGGGCTGGTGCCCACGTTCCTCGACCTGCCCCACCGCCAACTCGTGGTGCTCGGCGCGCCCGGCGCGGGCAAGACCGTACTGGCGATCATCCTCACCCTCGGCCTGCTGGAACGGCGACGCGAAGGTGATCCGGTGCCGGTGCTGCTGTCGGTGTCCTCCTGGGACGCCCGTACCCAGCATCTGCACCAGTGGATGACGCAGCGGTTGCTCGAGGAGTACCCGGCGCTGGCGAGCACCGACGTGTTCGGCCCGCAGGCCGCGGCGCGGCTCGTGGAGGAAGGCCATGTGCTGCCGATCCTGGACGGCCTGGACGAGGTGCCTGCCGAACTGCACCCGGCGGCGATCGCGGCGATAGACCGGGCGTGCGCGGACAAGCCCGTCATCGTCACCTGCCGCAGCGGGGAGTACGAGACGGCGGTCGCGATCGGCGACAGCGTGCTCGCCACCGCCGCCGTCGTGGAACTCGAGCCCGTCACTCCCGGCGATGCGATCACCTTCCTGTCGGGTGGGCGCGTCGCGGGCGGCGGCCGGTGGTCACCGGTGTTCAGCCATCTGGCCGCGTACCCGAAGGGGGAACTGGCCACCGCGCTGTCCTCACCGTTGATGGTGTCGCTGGTCCGCGCCGCCTACGACAGTCCGGCCGCGGACCCCGCCGAGTTGCTCGACCGGAACCGCTTCCCCGATCACGAGGCGATCGAACACCACCTGCTGGCGGCCTTCATCCCGGCCAGCTACACCTCGCACCCCCGCCCGCCTGCACCGGGCAGCGAGCACAGCGCGGCGCCGCGGTACCGGCCCGACCAGGTCCACCGCTGGCTGACCTGTCTCGCCGCGCACCTCAACCGCCTCGGGACCAACGATTTCGCCTGGTGGCAGTTGCCCAGGGCATTGCCACCCGCGGGCACGGTGTCCATCGGCGTGTTCCTCTACACCGTGTCGGGCCTGTTGGCCGGTGTCGGCTTGATCGTCGGCGGTCTCTCCACCTCGATCGGCCTGTCGGCGGGCGGGACCGGAGGGTTCACCGCCGGGGTGGTCGCGATGTTCCTGACCTCACCGCCCACTCGTCCGCAGGAGATCAACCTGCGGGCGGCGGGCGCTCCGCGGCACCTCGTGCACACCCTGCTGTGGGGCCTGGGGATTGGGGGCGCGATGGGAGTCGGCGTCATGTTGCCCGCGTTCGTCGTGCCCGGCCTTGGCAATGATCTGGCCGCGTGGTCCTGGCTCTCTCTGCAATGCGGCATCACCTCAGGGATCGGCATGGCGGTGGCGTTCACGGCGATGGCGTGGTTCAACACCCCCGCCGAAGCCATCCGCTCGCCGACGCCGCTGTCGGTGTTGCGCCGCGACCGCACCGCCGCGTTCGTGAGAATCCTCGTGGAGTGCCTGGGTTCGGGACTGCTGGTCGGCGTCCTGGCGGGACCGGTCTTCGGGTTCCACCCCACCGTGAGCTGGGCGGTCACGGCGGGCGTGATGGGCGGCGCCGCGGCCGCCCTGATGAGCAAGCAGAAGGCGACAACGGTCACCGGTCCCATGGCCTGTCCGTGGAGCTGGTACGTCCTCACCAGGCATTGGTTGGCGCTGCGGGGTCGGCTGCCGTGGCGCCTGCTGAGGTTCCTGGACGACGCCCACCGCCGCGGTGTGCTGCGCCGGGCGGGCGCGGTGTACCAATTCCGCCACGCTCGCCTCCAGGAGCACCTGGTGGAGCATGGCGCCGCGCCGCCGGATACCCCCGACTGGACCTCGACCCAGCGCATCTCGATCACGTGCATCACGTGAGTGCCGCTCCGGTGTCGACACAGTGCCGGGTACGGCTGTTGCGAGGCAGATTCCGGTAGTTGGCCTTCGAACAGGTCGCGGCCATCAAGTCCGGCCCGAGCGGTGTTGCGGTTCGGTGTCCACCCGGTGCTCGGGTTTCGGTGCTCGACCGTCTGGGCGTGTGATGTGGCACGATCTGGCACGTGACCAGCAGACCAACCGCGGCGCAGCAGTTGCGCGACCTCGCGCGGCTGCGGCGTGTTCGGGACCGGATCGACCGGGAGTACGCGCAGCCGCTGGACGTCGAGGCGCTCGCACGCGGCGTGAGCATGTCGGCCGGGCACCTCAGCCGGGAGTTCCGGCGTGCCTACGGCGAGTCGCCGTACGCCTATCTGATGACGCGGCGCATCGAACGGGCCATGGCGCTGCTTCGGCGTGGCGACCTCAGCGTCACCGAGGTCTGTTTCGCGGTCGGCTGTTCGTCACTGGGCACCTTCAGCACCCGGTTCACCGAACTGGTCGGCGTACCGCCCAGTACCTACCGGCAGCGGGCGGCCCGCGCGACGGCAGGCATGCCGCCTTGCGTTGCGAAACAGGTGACCAGACCCGTCAGGAATCGAGAAGCGCGGTCCCCGAGCCGGACCTAACGTGGCCGCCATGGATATCAACATTCACTCGAGCTTCCTCCCGCACAGCGACCCGGACGCCTCCCTGGCGTTCTACCGCGACATCCTCGGCTTCGAGGTCCGCAACGACGTCGGATACAACGGGATGCGCTGGCTCACGGTCGGACCCGCGAACCAGCCCGGCACGTCCATCGTCCTGCACCCGCCCGCCGCCGACCCCGGCATCACCGAGGACGAGCGCCGCACCATCAGCGAGATGATGGCCAAGGGCACCTACGGCGGTATCAATCTCGCCACCAAGGACCTCGGCAGCACCTTCGACCGGTTGCAGGCAGCAGGCGCCGAGGTCGTCCAGGAACCCACCGACCAGCCCTACGGCGTCCGTGACTGCGCCTTCCGCGATCCGGCGGGCAACCTGATCCGCATCCAAGAGTTGACCTGAGCCGCTCGCGTCGCGCAGCCGACGGACAGCCCGACCGACATCGAACCCCGCCGGTCGGGCCGTCCGGCTGGGGTGCGCCGTGCGTACCGAGGAAACCAGACGTACCGGTCAGAGCTGGTTAGATCGAGTCAGGCGACACCGAGGCGGAGCGCCGCCTTAGGGGATGGAGACACGATGAGCACAGCCACGCGGACGGACACGCGGTCGCCTGCGCCGCACGTTGCCGACAGCCACGATTTGATCCGCGTGCACGGCGCGCGAGTGAACAACCTCAAGGACGTCAGCGTCGAGATCCCCAAGCGCAGGCTGACGGTGTTCACCGGCGTCTCCGGCTCGGGTAAGAGCTCGCTGGTGTTCGGCACGATCGCCGCCGAGTCGCAGCGGATGATCAACGAGACCTACAGCGCCTTCGTGCAGGGCTTCATGCCGACGCTGGCGCGGCCCGAGGTCGACGTGCTCGACGGGCTGACCACCGCGATCATCGTCGACCAGCAGCGGATGGGCGGCGACGTGCGTTCGACGGTCGGCACCGCCACCGACGCCAACGCGATGCTGCGCATCCTGTTCAGCAGGCTCGGCCAACCCCACGTCGGCTCACCGCAGGCGTTCTCCTTCAACGTCGCCTCGATCAGCGGAGCGGGCGCGGTCACCTTGGAGCGCGCCGGGCAGACCGTGAAGGAACGTCGCAGCTTCAGCATCATCGGCGGCATGTGCCCGCGCTGTGAAGGCCGCGGCTCGGTCTCCGATATCGACCTCACCCAGCTTTACGACGACTCCAAGTCGCTCGCGGACGGCGCGTTCACCATCCCCGGCTGGAAGTCGGACAGCTTCTGGACGGTGCGGGTCTACGCGGAGTCGGGCTTTGTCGACCCGAACAAGCCGATCCGCGACTACACCAAGAAGGAACTCCGCGACTTCCTCTACAAGGAACCGGTCAAGGTGAAGGTCGACGGCGTCAACCTCACCTACGAGGGGCTGATCCCCAAGGTCCAGAAGTCGTTCCTGTCCAAGGACAAGGAAGCGCTGCAGCCGCATATCCGGGCCTTCGTTGAGCGAGCGGTGACGTTCACGTCCTGCCCCGACTGCGGCGGCACTCGACTCAGCGAGGCCGCCCGGTCCTCCAAGATCAAGGGGATCAGCATCGCCGACGCCTGCTCGATGCAGATCAGCGACCTGGCCGACTGGGTCCGCGACCTCGACGAGCCGTCGGTGGCGCCGCTGCTCGGGACGCTGCGCCGGACCCTCGACTCGTTCGTGGAGATCGGGCTGGGCTACCTCTCCCTCGAGCGGCCGTCGGGCACGCTGTCTGGCGGCGAGGCGCAGCGCGTCAAGATGATCCGCCACCTCGGTTCCTCGCTCACCGACGTCACCTACGTCTTCGACGAGCCCACCATCGGCCTGCACCCCCATGACATCCAGCGGATGAACGCCCTGCTGCTGCGGCTGCGGGACAAGGGCAACACGGTGCTCGTGGTGGAGCACAAGCCGGAGACGATCGTGATCGCCGACCATGTCGTCGACCTCGGCCCCGGCGCGGGCACCGCGGGCGGCACCGTCTGCTTCGAGGGCACCGTCGAGGGCCTGCGGTCCGCGGGCACCATCACCGGCCGGCACTTCGACGACCGTGCCGCCCTCAAGGAAACCGTGCGCAAGGCCTCCGGCGCGCTGGAGATCCGCGGCGCGAACACGCACAACCTCCAGAACGTCGACGTCGACATCCCGCTGGGGGTGCTGGTCGTCATCACCGGCGTCGCGGGCTCCGGCAAGAGTTCGCTGGTGCACGGGTCGATCCCCGCGGGCGCCGGGGTGGTGTCGATCGACCAGGGCGCGATCCGCGGCTCGCGGCGCAGCAACCCGGCGACCTACACCGGGCTGCTCGACCCGATCCGCAAGGCGTTCGCCAAGGCCAACGGCGTGAAGCCCGCGTTGTTCAGCGCCAACTCCGAGGGCGCCTGCCCCAACTGCAACGGCGCGGGCGTCGTCTACATGGACCTGGCGATGATGGCGGGCGTGGCCACCACCTGCGAGGAGTGTGAGGGGAAGCGGTTCCAGGCGTCGGTGCTGGAGTACCACCTCGGTGGCCGCGACATCAGCGAGGTGCTCGCGATGTCGGTGACCGAGGCCGAGGAGTTCTTCGGCGCTGGTGAGGCGCGCACGCACGCCGCGCACGCCATCCTCGGGCGGCTCGCCGCCGTCGGGCTCGGCTACCTCAGCCTGGGCCAGCCGCTCACCACGCTGTCCGGCGGTGAGAGGCAGCGGCTCAAGTTGGCCACCCACATGGCTGAGAAGGGCGGGGTCTACGTCTTGGACGAGCCGACCACCGGTCTGCACCTCGCCGATGTCGAGCACCTGCTCGGCCTGCTCGACCGGCTGGTGGACACCGGCAAGTCGGTCATCGTCATCGAGCATCACCAGGCGGTCATGGCGCATGCCGACTGGATCATCGACCTGGGTCCCGGCGCGGGCCACGACGGCGGCAAAGTCGTCTTCGAGGGCACGCCCGCCGACCTCGTCGCCGCCCGGTCCACGCTCACGGGCGAGCACCTCGCGGACTACGTCGGAGCGCCCTGAGAGCCTGCGCTCAGCGGGGAGAGGCGGCGATCCGGACGCGGTCGCTGTCGTTGTCGGAGAGGAACGCCGCCAGTTCTCGCCCTTCCTCGGCGACGGCCGCGCGGTCGGCTCGGGACAAGCCGCGTAACGGGCTGACGGTCACGGTGTCCGCCTCGACCTGCCAGGTCGCGGCGACCCGGCCGTCGACCAGCACGACCCTGGCACCCGCCACCGACAGGCCGCGGTCGGCGTCGTCGATGATGCGGCCGCGGTCGTGGTAGCCGAGGATCGCGTTGTCGAACGCGGGCAGGAACCGCACCGGGGCGGGGGTGTCGGGGTCGGGACGCGGCGCGTCGGGCAGGTCGATCAGTTCGCGGCCCCGCTCGTCGCGGAAGGTCACCAGCTCTCCGCGCATCGCGGCGACCGCGGCGGGCAGCCCGGTCAGGCCGCACCAGGCGCGCAGGTCGGCGGTGGCCGCCGGACCGAACGCGGCCAAGTAGCGCCGCACCAGGACCTGACCGACCGGATCGGAGCCTTCCGGGGCCGGTGGGTCGGCCTCGCTACCCAGCCAGGAGGCGATCGGCAGGTTGCGCACGCCTGCTCGGGTGCGCCACAGGCCGCGGGGCGGCAGTTGCACCACCGGGATGACGGCGATCAGCATCTCGCCCAGGGTCCGCGGTCCCACGGCAGGCCAGCGCTCGGCGAGGGCCCGCCCGAGTTCGGCCATCGAGCGGGGTTCACCGTCGGCCAGCGCCGCCCGGCCCACCGCGGCGAGTTCGTCGAGATCCACCCCCGCCAACTCGCGGCGGTAGACCCCGAGCACCCGCCCGCGCAGCATGCTGTCGTACCGAGATCGCCAGGCCAGCACGTCGGCCGCGGTGAGAAGGTGCACGGTGCGGCGCATGAGGTGGGTCCGCACCACGCTCCGCCCGGTCAGCAGGTCCGACAGCGCCGCGGGGTCGAACGCGCGCAGCCGGGACCAGAGCCCGATGAAAGGTTCCTGCGGCTCCTGCGCTTGCAGGCCGCAGAGGTGCTCGACCGCGTCGAGCGCAGGCAGGTCCGCGCGGTCGAGCAGCAACTGCCGGGCCAGCGTCGCGCGGTTGAGCGCCCGGGTGCCCAGAACGGTCATCAGGTCGAGGTCTGCCCGTCGAGCGACTCGCGCAGGATGTCCGCGTGTCCGGCGTGCTGGGCGGTCTCGGTGATGACGTGCATCAGCACCCGGCGCACACTCCACGCCGTCCCCGGCTCGTGCCAGGGCGCCGCGGGCAGCGGTTGGGTCGCCGACAGGTCGGGGACTCCGGCGATGATCTCCTCGGTCTTGGCGGCGACCTGCTCGTAGCGAGCGAGGATGTCGGCCGCCGTCTCTCCGGGCAGCATCCGGAAGCTGTTCTGGTGGTCGATCATCCACTGCGGGAACTCACTGACGGTGCCGGCCATGAGGTCTTCCCAGCTCACGCCGTCGGGCAGGTCGAAGCTGATCGCCGCCGGGCCCTCGACGACGAAGCGCAGCCAGCCTTCCTCCGCGGACGCGACGTGCTTGATCAGACCGCCAAGGCACAGCGCGCTCACCGTGGGGCTCGCGCCGAGTTGCTCGGTGTCGAGCCCGCGGATGGTGTTGGTCAGGGTGGATCGCATGGACGCGAGGTGCGCGAGCAGATCGGCGCGCTCGGCGTCGAGGGTGGTCGGTGTGGTCACGGTGTTCGCGCCCTTCGGTTCGGTGTCGTCTGGCACGGGACAACCCTCGCAGGAGAAGAGGACAGGATGTGACCTCTTCTCGTGGCAATATCGACGATGTGCAGAAAACCTCAGCGCGGCTGCTGTCGCTGCTCTCGTTGTTGCAGGCACGCCGGGACTGGCCGGGCGCGCTGCTGGCCGAGCGGCTGGACATCAGCCCGCGCACCGTGCGCCGCGACGTGGACCGCCTGCGCGAACTCGGCTATCCGATCCTGGCCGTCAAAGGCCCCGAGGGCGGGTACCGGCTCGACGCGGGCACTGAGCTGCCTCCGCTGCTGTTCGACGACGACCAAGCCGTCGCGCTCGCCGTGGCGCTCCGGATCGCCACCACGACCGGTGCGGGCATCGAGGAGGCCGCGGCCCGCGCGTTGAACACCGTCCGGCAGGTCATGCCCGCGCGGCTGCGCCACCGGATCGACACCCTCCAGGTCACCGCCGTGGAACACCCCCGACCGCACCCGCGGGTCGACAGCGGCGTCCTCATGGCGCTCAGCGCCGCCGTGCACGCCCGCGAAGTGCTGCGCTTCGACTACCCGTCAGCGGCAGGCGAGGACACCACCCCGCCGCGGCGGGCGGAGCCCCACCACCTTGCCACCTGGGGCGGACGCTGGTACCTAGTCGCGTGGGACCTCGACCGCGAAGACTGGCGCACCTTCCGCGCCGACCGGATCACCCCCCGCACCCCCACCGGACCCCGCTTCACCCCGCGCGAACTGCCCGGAGAGGACGTGGCCGCCTTTCTGACCAACCGATTCCGCGGCTACGGGGACTGGCCCTGCCGCGGCGAGGTGATCCTCGACCTGCCCGCGGCAGCCGTGTCCCGCTACGTCCACGACGGGGTCGTCGAGGAACTCGGCCCCAACCGGTGCAGGCTCGTGCTGGGCTCCTGGTCATGGCCCGGCTTGGCCGCCACCATCGGCAGGTTCGACGCCGACATCGAGGTCGTCGGACCAGCCGAACTCCGAACCGCCTTCGCGCACCTGGCCCGCCGCTACACCGCCGCGGCGGCCTTTCACCGATGACGAAACTGGCGATGAGTTCGCACATCCGGGCGGTACGGTGCCGAAGTGGAGATCTTTGACGATCTGGAGGCCGAATACGATCGGCTGGACGGCATCTTCGCGGGGCTTTCCGAGGCCGATTGGGCGAGCCCGTCGGAAGCCGCGGGCTGGTCCGTCGTCGACGTGGTGCTGCATCTCGCGCAGAGCGAGGAAGCCGTCGCAGCGACGGTCACCGGTTCGCCGCTGCGGACCACCACGCTCTCGTCCAATCGCGGTGGGCTCAGCGTTGACGAGGCGATGGAGCTGTGGGTGACGACCGAGCGGGCCGGGCCCGAGGTGGTCTACCCACGCTGGCAGGCGGCGCGGCGCGAGTCGCTGCGACTGCTGCGGACCGCCGACCCCGACCGGGCCTCGGTGTGGGCCTCGACGCCGCTGCGGCCCGCGACGATGGCCACCACCCGGCTGGCCGAGCACTGGGCGCACGCCCTGGACATCACGGGCCCGCTGTCCATCCCCTACCCGGATACCGCGCGCCTGCGGCACATCGCTCGGCTCGCGTACCGGACCCTTCCGTACGCGTTCGCGCTGGAGAACCTGGAGTTCGGCCCGGTGCGGGCCGAACTGACCGGCCCGGACGGAGAGGTCTGGCGGTTCGGTCCCGACGACGCGGAGTCGGTGATCACCGGACCGGGCGGGGCGTTCTGCCGGGTCGGCGCACGGCGGCTGACCCCGGAGCGGTCCGGGCTGACCGCTACCGGACCGCATGGTCCGACGGCACTGCGGTTACTGCGCAACTACGCAGCCTGATCGGGCGCGACGTGACACCACCCGTTGTGCGTTTCGTCGAGATCACCGAGGCGAACCGCGACGCGGTCCGCGCGCTTCGCGTGAACCCCGCTCAGGAGCGTTTTGTCGCATCGGTGGCCAGGTCGTTGGAGGATGCCGCGGCGACACCCGAAGGTGAGCCCTGGTACCGGGCCGTCTACTCGGCGGATGAGCCGGTCGGTTTCGTCATGCTCAGCTGGAATGTGCCGCCCGGCCGCCCCGGCATCATCGGGCCGTACTTCCTGTGGCGGCTGCTCATCGACGCGCGCCACCAGGGACGTGGCTTCGGCCGCGCGACGCTCACCCAGGTTGTCGACCTTGTGCGGGAAGACGGCGCCACCGAGTTGCTGACCAGCCACCAACCAGGCGAAGGCGGGCCGGGGCCTTTCTATCGGCGATTCGGGTTTGAGCCGACCGGCGACATCGACGACGGCGAGATAGTCCTGCGGCTCGACCTTTCCCAGCGATGACCTTGTCCGGTACGCGCGCCAGGCCGGTGGCGTCGGGGCACCGCGGTTCAGTCCCGATCAGCGCCACGACGGCAGCCACAGTTCGGCCTGCCACCGCTCGTTGGTGATGGGGTCCCCGACGAGGATGGGCCACAGCCAGGCGAAGTTGGCCACCACGAGTCCGATGTAGAGCGACACCACGAGCAGGCCGGTGTTCCTGCGCTCGGCGCCGACCCCGGCCTTGCCGAGGATCTGGCCCAACGCCAGGGTCAGACCCAGCACCAGGAACGGCACCATCGGCGTGGTGTAGAAGAAGTACATCTGACGGTCGATGTTGTGAAACCACGGCAGCCAGGCAGCGCCGTAGCCGACCAGCACCGCGGCGTAGCGCCAGTCGTAGCGGGTGAAGACCCGCCACAGCGCCCAACCCAGCATGGGGAAGGCGAGCCACCACATGGCCGGGGTGCCGATGAGCATCGTGGCGCTGACGCAGCTCACTCCCCCGCAGCCACCGGTGCTGCCGTCGTAATGGAAGAGCATGGGCCGCAGACCCATCGGCCAGCTCCACGGCTTGGACTCCCACGGATGCGGCTGCGCGCCGTTCAACCCGGTGGTGAGCCCGCTGTGGAAGTCCAGCACCTTGCTGCTGTAGTACCACAGCCCGCGCAGGGCGTCCGGCATCCACAGGGGACCGTCGGCGAGTGTGCCCGCATGCCGGTCGATGCCGGTCTCGCCTGCGAACCATCCCCACCAGGTGGCCAGGTACGCCAGCACCGGGATCGCGAGGAAAGCCCACAGCGAGGCGGGCAGGTCGCGCCGGATGACGCCGAGGATGGGGGCGGGCACGCCCGCGGCGCGGCGGGCCGTGTAGTCCCACAGCACGCTGAGCACCGCGAAGGCGGCGACGAAGAACAACCCCGACCATTTCACCCCGCAGGCGAGGCCGAGCGAGACCGCCGCGATAAGGCGCCACCAGCGAAATCCGAGCGCGGGCCCGTGGACCGTGTCGTGTGCCCAGCCTTCTCGGACCGCCACCGCCAGCCGCGACCGTATCTGGTCGCGGTCGACCAGCAACGCGGCGAAGGCGGCGATGATGAAGAAGGCCATGAAGATGTCGAGCATGCCGATGCGCGACATCACGTGGCTGACACCGTCGCAGCTGAGCAGGACGCCCGCGACCGCACCGAGCATGGTGGACCTGGTCAGCCGCCGGGCCGCCCGCACGATCAGCAGAATCGACAGGGTGCCCGCGATCGCGGCGGTGAACCGCCAGCCCCAGCCGGTGTAGCCGAAGAGCAACTCGCCGAGCCCGATCAGCTGCTTGCCCAGCGGCGGGTGCACCACGTACTCGTAGCCGGGGTTGTCCTCGTAACCGCCGTTGCGCAGCACCTGCCAGGCCTGCGCGGCGTAGTACTTCTCATCGAAGACCGGGGTGCCCTTGTCGGTCGGGAAACCCAGATCCCAAAACCGGATCACACCGCCGATCACCGTGATCACCAGCGTGACGACCCAGCCACGCAGCCGATCGGCAGGCATCGGGTCGCCCGGCAGGGGCGCCTCGCACTCCGAAGGTGATTGCGGTGACTCGACCCGATCCGGGTCCGGGCGGGTCAGCGTGGCGATCACGGGGACAGATCCTAAAGCCCGCAAGGTGAATCCGTCTTCGCTTTGATGTGGATCTCAGCGGTATGCGGGGCCTACTCGCCGATGCGGCCGTCGATGCGTTCGCGGAGCAGGTCGGCGTGGCCGTTGTGGCGGGCGTACTCCTCGATCATGTGGACCAGTAGCTCACGCAGCGAAAGGGGCTTTCCCGCGCCGTCGCGTCCAACGAAGCCGAGGTCGGTGTCGCGGACGAATCGGTCGGCGAAGGCGGTCTCCTCGTGCCAGGCGGCCCACGCCTCCTCGACCACCGCGGGATCGGGCACGGCGCCGTCGAAATCGGCGTCGGGCTGCTCGGGGGTCTGGTACCGCTTGGGCACGTTCTCACCGGCGAACCGCATGCGGAACCAGCCGCGTTCGACATCGGCCAGGTGCCGCACCAGCCCGAGCAGCGACATGGTGGAGGGCTCCACCGCGCGGCGGGCCAGCTGGGTGGCGTCGAGGCCTTCGCATTTGAGGCGCAGCGTCAGGCGCTGGCAGCGCAGGAACTTTACGAGCGTCGCCCGCTCGTCGCCAAGCGAGGCTCCGCCCTCCCTCGGGTCGGCGGCGGGATCGACGAACACGTCGGCGCGGTGCTGCGGTGGGGTCACGGTGCCATGCTCGCCGCATCAGCCGCACCACGGCAACCGAATAGTGCGGTTACCTTGCGACAAATGGGACAGACCACATTCCTCTGTGCACGTCGTTTCTTTATCGGCGAAAGCGGAAAGGATTCAGTGTATTTGACGAGAATGCGGTTGGTGGCGGTGTGTACCGAACGGTACGGTCGCTCCTCGTGACGGCTGCTGCGCGGCGGGCTCGGTTCGGGGTCTCGGTGATTTTCTCCCTCTGCGGCGCGGCTTTCGCGACCTGGGCGGCGCGTGTTCCGGCCGCGCAGGAACGCCTCCAGTTGGGTACCGGGGAACTCGCGGTCGCCCTGTTCGGGCTTGCCGCGGGCTCCGTCGCCGCGTTGCTGGTCGCGGGGGCGATGATCACCAAGATCGGCAGCAGGCTGTGCGCGCTGGTAGGTGCGGTCGTGTTGTGCGGCAGCCTCGGGCTGGTCGTGCTGGCCTGGAACCTGCCATCGTTCATCGCCGCGTTGTTCCTGCTGGGCGTCGGCAACAGTGTTCTCGACGTGTCGATGAACGCGCACGCCGCACGGGTCGAGCAGTTGTACGGCCGGTCCATTTTCGGCGGCTTCCACGCGTTCTGGAACATCGGCGGGCTCGCGGGTTCCGGAATCAGCGCAATCGCCGCAGGCCGACACATCCCCATCACCACGCACTTTCCCGTGGTCATGGTGGTGCTGTTGGGGATCGGCGTGGCCGCGATCCTGGGCTGCTTCCTCACCGGGCCGGATCAGGGACAGGGCGGCGCCGCTTTCGCCCTGCCCAGCCTCGCGCTGCTGCCGATGGGGATCATCGCGTTCTGCGCTTTCGTTGCCGAGGGCACCGTGAACGACTGGAGCGCGGTCTACCTGGTCGAGGTGACGGGAGCGTCGGCCGCGGTGGCGTCGCTGGGCTACTTCGCCTGCTCGGCGACCATGGTGGCGGTGCGCCTGGTGGTCGATCGCGTCGTCGGCACCGTCGGCGCGGCGGTGTTCACGCGGGTGGCCGCCGTGGTCGCCGCGGCCGGGTTCGTGCTGACCGTCGCCGTGACCCACCCGGTGGCGGGAGTGGTCGGCTTCGGGCTGATCGGGTTGGGCTTGTCCGGGATGGTGCCGCTGGCGTGGAGCGCCGCGGGCCGGGCGGACAGCCGGTCCCCCGGCCGCGCCATCGCCGCCGTCGCGACCCTCGGCTACCTGGGGTTCCTGGTCGGACCGGTGTTGATCGGCGGGCTGGCCAAGCTGATCGGCCTGCACGCCGCGCTGGGCGCGGTCGCCCTGTTCATGGTGGCGGTCTACCGGTTCGCCCCGTCGCTGCGGACCGCCACCGCCGAGCAGCCAACGGCGCCGGTCGCACCGTAGTGGGGGTCGTGGTAGGCATTCGAAGGTGCAGTTCACCCAGGACGCCTTGCGTCGCTTGGCCGCGGGAGAACTCGACCTCGCGTTCCGCCGCTGGCGCAGACCGACGGTGCGCCCCGGCAGCAGGCTGCGCACCGCGGTCGGGGTGGTCGCCGTCGGGTCGGTGCGGCGCATCGAGCGGGCCGAGGTGACCGAGGACGACCTGCGCCGGGCGGGGCTGCGTGATCACGCGGAGTTCGACCGGAGCCTGCGGACGGGCGAGGACCGCGCCCTGTACCGCGTCGAGATCTCGTTGGCGGGCCCCGATGAACGCGCAGGCCTGCGCGGCCGGGACGAGTTGCGTTCCGATGAGTTGGACGACATCGCCGCGAACCTGGAGCGGATGGACGCCCGGGCCCGTCGCGGACCGTGGACCCGCCGATTCCTTGAGCTCATCGCGGCGCATCCCGAGGTGCGCGCCAAGGACCTGGCCGAGCGGGCGGGTCGGGAGATGCTGCCGTTCAAGGCCGACGTGCGCAGGCTGAAGGAACTGGGCCTGACCGAGAGCCTGACCGTCGGCTACCGCCTCTCGCCCCGCGGGCAGCGGGTTCTCGACCACCTCCGGCGTCGCGCCGCTTCGGCCGAGACGCCGTCATGACACCGCGGGCGCGGCGTGGGCAGGCGCGGGTGCGGCGGGGAAGTCCCTGCCGATGAGCAGGGCGCCCAAGGCGACTTCGAAGAGGCCGCCGGTCACCGACAGCAGCAGACGCGATCAGGCCCAAGGGGCGATCGGGTACCAGGGCAGGATGCCGCGGCCCGCGAGCAGCCGGACGTCCCAGTACAGGAAGGTGAACACGCCCGCGGCGATCAGGCCCGCGGCGGTGGCGATGGTGGCGCGCCGCGGGTTCTCGGTGAACCAGCGGGCCAATCGCCTGCCGAACAAGGCGGTCACGGCCAGCAGCAGCACCGCCATGATCACGACGTTGCCGACCGACTGCAAGGTGAACACGGCCGCTCCGTACAGCGGGTTCCCGCTCTCCGCCGCGTCCCGGAACAACTGGCGGAACAACGGGAACGGCCGCCCGATGAGGAACGCGCCGACCAGCGCGCCCATGAACACCATCGGCGCCTGCGGGTAGCGTCGGGAGACCTTGGCGAACGGGTCGCGGACCACACCCAGCGCGGCGAGGCCGAGGTAGACCAGGGCGATGCCGATCAGCCCGAACACCACCATCGACTGGATGCTGCGACCGGACAACGAACCCGGCACGTTGGCGGTCGTCGAGAACTGCGGCATCGCGGTGCCGACCAGACCCACCACGGCGCCGTAGACCGCGGAGACGGCCACCGCGCCGACGGTCAGCCATCCCAAGGGGCGCAACGCGGTCAGCATCCGGGTCCACACGCTGCCCGGCCTGCCGAGCATCGGCGCCATCGTGCCGAACACCGCGACGTTGCAGGCGGTGAAGGTGCCCGCGATCCCGGTCACCAGAGCGAAGGCGATGCCCCCGGCGGCACCGGTGATCGTGACGTCCGTTGCTTCCTGGCCGAGGAGCGTGTCGGCGATGGTGCCGCCGATGGTCCGGTCCACGAACCGGGCCGACCACGCGACGCTGAGCAGGAAGCCCGCGAGCGCGCTGAGCGTGATGACGATCGCTTTCCGACGGGGAAAGTGACCGTTGACGAAGGTGGAGGTTGAGGTCGGCTCGGACGGAGTCGGGGCGGTGCTGACACGCGAGGTAACCACGGCGGTCCTTCCACGAATGTTGGGGAGGAGGCAACCGCAGGCCACACCGGCCTGCCGCCTACCGGATCGGCCTTCGGACGTCCATCGTTGGCCACCGTGCGTCGCAGTTGAATCACGCATAGCGCATCGGTATAAGTCGGAGACGAATCACCGCTTTTCGGAAGAAGCCGCACCATTCGATGTGCCGGGTTGTCAACTGTCAACATGTCGAAAACGTGATCTTGGCGCAGGTGGGCACCCAACTTGTATGGTCTAAACCAGTTGCCGGTGACGTGAATACTCGGGGGCCTCGTGGTTGTCCTGCACAATGCTCGGCTGGTGTTGCCCGGCGGGGTCCAGCACGGGGCGCTGCATGTCGACGGTGCCCACATCCGGCGGGTCGAAGCCGGTGGGTTCCCGCCCGTCGACGGCGGGGACGCGGTCGACCTCGGCGGGCGGTGGGTGGTGCCCGGCTTCGTCGACATCCACTGCCATGGCGGTGGCGGGGCCAGCTTCAGCAGCCCGGACGAAGGTGAGGTGCGGGCGGCGGCCCGCTTCCACCGCGAGCACGGCAGCACCACCGTCATCGCCAGCACGGTGACCGAGGACCTCGAACAGCTCACCCGGACGGTGGACACCCTGGCGGGTCTGGTGGAGGACGGCCTTTTCGCCGGGCTGCACCTGGAGGGGCCGTTCCTGGCCGCCGCCCGCTGCGGCGCCCATGACCCGGCCCTGCTGCGCGATCCCACCCCGGAGGCGGTGAACGGGCTGCTGAAGGCGGGCCGGGGCACCATCCGGATGGTGACGCTGGCCCCCGAACTGACGGGCGCCTTGGCCGCGGTGCGCAGGCTGGCCGAGGACGGGGTGGTGGCGGCAGTCGGCCACACCGACGCCGGGCACGCCCAGACGCAGGCGGCGATCGAGGCGGGCGCCACCGTGGCGACCCACCTGTTCAACGGCATGCGCGGGCTGCACCACCGCGAGCCGGGCCCGGTCACGGCGCTGCTGTGCGACGACCGGGTCACCGTCGAGTTGATCAACGACGGCAGGCACCTGCACCCCTCCATCGTCGACCTGGTGTTCCGCTCCGCCCCGCAGCGCACGGCGCTGATCACCGACGCGATGAGCGCGGCGGGCATGGGCGACGGGCGCTACCGGCTGGGCGCGCTGGAGGTCGAGGTCTCCGGCGGGGTCGCCCGGCTCGCGGACCGCGATTCGCTGGCCGGTTCCACGCTCACCATGGACGACGCGTTCCGCCGGACGGTGCACCGGGGCGGCGTGCCCATCGAGGTCGCGGCCGCCGCGGCCGCCATGGCACCCGCGCGGGCATTGGGCCTGGACAAGGAGATCGGCTCGCTGGAGGTCGGCAAGAAGGCCGACCTGGTGGTGCTGACCGAGGAACTCACGGTGTCCGCGGTGATGGCGGGCGGCGAGTGGGTGTCAGCGGACCAGGGCTCGTGACTGCGGGCCACCCGTGTATCCGGCCGATGGGATCTGCTGAGCGCGCTCACGCCCGAGCCGGTCATAAGGTGATGCTGGAGTCGCGTTAGACGGCGACCAGCACAAGCCGCACCGAGGCCGGCTCGATGGCCTGCGGTAGGCCCTCCAGGTCGCGGCGATGTCCCCCCGAGCCGTCAGCTCAGGGCGGGGATGTCGTTGCCGTGTCCGAGAGTCCGTAGCTCCTCGCGCACCTCGTCGGCGCGCGGGTCGCCGACCTCCTCGAAGATCTCCAACGCGTCCCGCAGCGCGGCGCGGGCGCCGTCGAGGTCACCAATGTCGCCGAGCACCTTCGCCTTGGTGTGCAGGGACTCCCCGACGCCGGAGCGGTCACCCGCCTCCCTGCGCACCAGCAGGGCCGACTCGATCTGCTCCAGCGCCTCGGTGTTGCGGCCGAGTTCACGCAGCACCTCGCCGACGACACCGAGGGTGTAGCCCTCCCCCGCCCGGTCGCCGATCTCGCGCAGCGTGCTCAGCGCCTGGCCGAGGTAGTTCAGCGCGTCCTCGGTCCTGCCCAGCACCCGGCAGGCGTTGGCGGCGTAGGCGTAGACCACGCCGACGCCGTGGCGGTAGTCGATGTCCTGGAACAGCGTCAGCGCGCTGCCGAAGTGACCCAGCGCTTCCTCGCAGCGGTCCATCTTGCTGCACACCACACCCAGGCCGCTCAGGCTCCAGGCCTGACCCCAGTTGTCGCCGAGTTCCCGCCGGATCGACAGCGCCCGCTCGAAGTGGTCGCGGGCCTCCTCGAGCCTGCCCAGGTTCCAGTAGGCGTAGGCCAGGTTGTGCAGGATCCACGCCTCGCCGGTCCCATCGGAGATGCCGCGGGCCGAGGTGAGACCCAGGTTGTGCATGGTGATCCAGGCGTCCCAGGGATTGCGAAGCTGGAAGTAGTCCCACATCACGATCGGCAGCTTCCACGCCCGGTCGTGTCGGCCCGACTTGGCCGCCAGCCGGGTGGAGGCCACCAGGTTGAGCAACTCGGTGTCGCACCACTCCAGCGCCTGGCCGTAGGTGGTGAACTCGATCGGCACACAGCCCGCGGGCGGCGGGTCCAGCGGGACGTGCGCCCGCTCCGGGGCCAGCACCTTGTTCGCGGCGTCGGCCGTGTGCAGGTAGAAGCCGAGCATGCGGTCCACCGCCTGCTCCCGCTGGTCCTCGGCCTCCTCGGTATCGCTGCGCTCGGCGGCGTAAACCCGCAGCAGGTCGTGCAGCCGGTACCGGTCGCGGGCCACCTCGTCCAGCAGGTGCACGCCCGCCAGCGTGTCCAACATGCGCCGCGCCCTCGGCACGGTCTCGTCGGCCAGCGCGGCGGCGGCCTCGGTGGAGATGTCGGTGCCCACGTGCAGGCCCAGCATGCGGAACACCCTGGCCGCGGGCTCGGGCAGCGCCTGGTAGGACCAGGAGAACACGGCTCGCACCGCCGAGGACTCGTCCTCGTCCACGGTGAGCATGTCCAGCCGGTCCCGCTCCAGCACGAGTTCGCCGCACAGGTCGGCCAGCGCCATATGCGGGCGGCTGGCGATCCGCTCGGCGGCCACCCGCAGCGCGAGCGGCAGGTAGGCGCAGCGCCAGGCGAGTTCCGCGGCGGCCGCGGGCTCGGCGTCGGCCCGGGTCGCGCCGATCACCCTGCGCAGCAGCGCGACGGCCTCGCCGGGCGGCAGCGGGTCGAGGCTGACCCGCAGCGCCCCGTCGCGGGCGACGAGTCCGGACAGCCTGCTGCGGCTGGTCACGATCACCACGCAGTCCGGGCAGCCGGGCAGCAGCGGGCGCACCTGGTCGGCGTCGGCCGCGTTGTCCAGCAGCACGAGCATGTTCTTGCCGTCCAGCAGAGTGCGGAACAGCGTTGCGCGGGTGTCGGTGCCCGCTGGGACGCTCGCGGGCGGCACCCCGAGCGCGCGAAGGAAGTCGCCGAGCACCTCGGCGGGCTCGGCGGGCAGCCCGGCCGGGTCGTAGCCGCGGAGGTTGGCGAACAACGCGCCGTCGGCGAACCGGTCCTTGATCGAATGTGCCCAGCGCAGCGCCAGCGTGGTCTTGCCGACGCCGGGCGAGCCGTTGATGGCCACGATGCGCACCGCGCCGGGCTGGCTCTCGGCGTCCAGGATCGAGTCCAGCTGCCCGATGTCGCCGTCGCGGCCGACGAACTCGGCGACGCCGGTGGGCAGTTGGGCGGGTTTGAGCGCGCTCATCATGCCGCGCGGTCGGGGAGCGGCCTCCACGACGAGGTCCACCAGCGCGCCCGGCGCGTTGAGTGCCTGCTCGGCGCTGCGGGCGAGATCGACGGTAGCGGGTTTGAGCCCGTTCTCGATCTTGCTCAGGTAGCCCTTGCTGTAGTGCACCACCCGGGACAGCGCGGCCAGCGACATCCCCCGGTCCTCACGTAGCCGCCGCAACTCGGCTCCGAACGACGGCAAAGGCCCGCCTTCCTCCTCGGATACCCGTTTCCCGTTGAGTTAGGAAACGGGAACCCCCTTGGACCCGTGTTCCAATCTCGCGAGACTGAAAACAATCACGATTTCGGTGACCAGGATACGGCGGAGTGGGACCGTTCGTCTTCGGGTTGGGCGAGGTTGCAGGTTCTCGCCAGTGTTTGTCGAGGCGCGAGGGAGTCGGCGGACACGACCGGGCTAGTGGATTGGGCCCGTGATCGCGAGGGGCATCACGGGCTGAGGCATCACCGGAGGGGAGCCGGTTGCTGCCACCGCTCGTGCCTGGGGGTCGAGCGGTGGCAGAGTGACCGGCTTTCCGGACCAGCCACCGCCACCGGCATGTCACGTCCGTCGCGGGGAGCTTCAGCCGCCGCAGATCCGCCGTAACGGCGTTACCACCGCATCCGGCGAGCGAGTCGTAAAGCCGCCCCATTTGCGAATTTCTTACTATTTACCCGAATTGGCAGTTAATTTCACCCGCTACTCGGGGACAGCGTTTGCCGGTACATTCGGCGCCATGACGGCCCGGCCCGCTGCTTCTCGGCGACGTATGCGTTGGTATTTCGCATTCGTCGTGCTGGCGGGCTTCCTCGCGCTCCACGTCGGAGCCCCGGGCTGCGTCGACGGGTTCGGCGATGTCCAGCATGGACACTCCGTGTCCCAGACTGGCCACAGTGGACATAACGGGTGCGAGGACCATCCCACGCAATCCGCGGAGCACCTCACCTGCCTCGCGCTGCCGAGGGATCTCCAGCCCGATTTCGACCTCGATCCGGCGTTGTCGCTGGTCACCGGCTTCGCGGGCATCGTGACCCCCGCGCTGTCCCGGCCCGCCGCCCGCGCGGAGCGCGGAACAAGGCAGTGTCCGCTGTGGGGCAGGAGTCTGCTCACCGTCGTCTGCGTCGCTCGGAGCTAGGAACTTTCCCCGGGTCCGCACCGCCTTCTGTAGGCGGGCGTTGACCCGCATGGAGTCCACCCCCGCTCCGACATCGACGAGAGAGCATCGATGGAAACCTTGCATACCCCCGTCCGCCCGACCCTGCCCGCGCTTCCCGCGCTGACCGCGCAGGCCGTCCCCCCGGCCTCGGCACTGCGCTGCACCACGCTGCGCACCATGGTGGGCAACACCCCCGTGCTGTGGGTCGATGAGCCGTTCACCACGGACGGCAAGGGCTTCTGGGCCAAGCTCGAAGGCCAGAACCCCGGCGGCATGAAGGACCGGCCCGCGCTGCATATGGTGTCCCGAGCGCGGGAGCGGGGCGAACTCGCGCCCGGCGCCATGATCGTGGAGTCCACCAGCGGCACCCTTGGTCTCGGCCTGGCCGTCGCGGGCCAGGTGCACGGGCACCCGGTCACCCTGGTCACCGACCCCGGCATGGAGCCGATGATGCGGCGGCTGCTGGCCGCGCACGGCACCAGGGTCGACGTGGTCACTGAGCCGCATCCCACCGGCGGCTGGCAGCAGGCCCGCCGGGATCGGGTGGCCGAACTGCTGGCCGAGCACCCCGGCGCGTACTGCCCGGACCAGTACAACAACCCCGACAACGTCGCCGCCTACAGCGAACTGGCGCTGGAACTGGTGGCCCAGCTGGGGCGGATCGACGTGCTGGTCTGCTCGGTGGGCACCGGCGGGCACTCGGCGGGCATCGCGCGTGTACTGCGGGAGTTCTACCCGCATCTGCGGCTGGTCGGCGTGGACACCGTCGGCTCGACCATCTTCGGCCAGCCCGCCCGGCCGCGGCTGATGCGGGGTCTCGGCTCCAGCATCTACCCGCGCAACGTGGACTACTCCGCCTTCGATGAGGTGCATTGGGTCGCGCCCGCCGAGGCGGTGTGGTCGGCGCGGTCGCTGGCCGCCAGTCGCTTCGCCACCGGCGGCTGGAGCGTCGGCGCGGTGGCGCTGGTCGCGGGCTGGCTGGCCGAGCGGAACCCGGCGCGCACCCGCATCGCCGCGGTCTTCCCCGACGGGCCGCAGCGGTACTTCGACACCGTGTTCAACGACGAGTACTGCCTGCGCAACGGCCTGCTCGGTGGCCGCCCGACGCAGCCTGCGGAGATCTCCGACCCGATGGCCGCCGAGGTCACCGGCTGGACGCGGTGCACCACCGTGGTCGACCCGGCGGGCGGTGCCGCCGCATGAGGCAGACCCTGGCGCAGTTCCGGTCGTTCAACCGGCCGACCCGGCTGCTGCTGCTCAACCAGCTCACCATCAACCTCGGCTTCTACATGCTGATCCCCTATGTCGCAGCGCATCTGTCCGGCGGGCTGGGCATGGCGGCGTGGGTGGTCGGGCTGGTGCTCGGCGTGCGCAACCTCTCCCAGCAGGGCATGTTCCTGCTGGGCGGGGCGCTGGCCGACCGGTGGGGCTACAAGCCGATGATCGTGGCGGGCTGCCTGCTGCGCACCGCGGGTTTCGCGCTGCTGGGCTTCGCCGACTCGCTGCCCGCGCTGCTCATCGCCTCCGCGGCGACCGGCTTCGCGGGCGCGTTGTTCAACCCGGCGGTGCGCGCCTACGTCGCGGCGGACTCCGGTGAGCGCCGGGTGGAGGCGTTCGCGTTGTTCAACGTCTTCTACCAGACCGGCATCCTGGCGGGACCGCTGGTGGGCACCGTGTTGACCGGCATCTCCTTCCAGCTCACCGCCTCGGTGGCGGCGGCGGTGTTCGCGGTGCTGACCGTCCTGCAGATCCGCTCGCTGCCCGCGCATCGGGGACACGCCGAGCCGGTTTCCCTTGCCGGGCAATGGCGGGCGGTAGTGTCCAACCGGGATTTCGTGGTGTTCTCGGTGGCCATGATCGGCTCGTACGTGCTGAGCTTCCAGGTGTATCTGGCGTTGCCCCTGGAGGTGCGCAGGCTCGCGGGCGGTGAGTTGACGGCAACGGTCGGTGTCGGCGTGTTGTTCGCCGTGTCCGGCCTGGTGGCGGTCCTCGGCCAGGTGCGGATCACGGCGTGGTGCCGCGAGCGGTTCAGCTCCGGCGAAAACCTGGTGCTCGGGCTGGCGCTGATGGCGATGGCGTTCCTGCCCCCGCTGCTGACCAGTGGCGCGCAGGCGGCGGCATCGACACCGGAGGCGGTGCTGACCCTGGCGCCGCTGGTGGTCTCGGCGGCGCTGCTCAGCCTCGCGACGCTGGTGCTGTACCCGTTCGAGATGGACACCATCGTCGCGTTGTCGGGCAACCGGTTGGTCGCCACGCACTACGGCTTCTACAGCACCCTGTGCGGGATCGGGATCGCCGTGGGCAACCTCGGCACCGGCGCGGCGCTGGACCTGGCGCGTGCCAACGGCCTGCCCGCGCTGCCGTGGCTGGTGCTCGCGGCCGTCGGCACGGCCTGCGCGCTGGCGATCCGCGGTCTGACCAAGACGCACCGGCTGGAACCCGCGGCGGTCTAGGCCACTGAAGGTGTGTCGGATCGTGAGTGCGGAGTTCCTTCTCACGGAACTCCGCACTCACGACCGGCGAAGCGCCGCTCAGTAGTTCAGGGCCGACAGCAGGGACCGGAAGTACGGGGGCAGGGTGTCCCAGGGGTTGGGCAGCACGTCGTCGGTGAGGTAGAGCCAGCCGATGTGGTCGGTGCAGGAGGCCACCAGCGCCGGGTCCACCGCACCGGTGGCGTAGCCGAGCGCGGCGAAGTTGCTCGCGTCGTAGTGGTGCTGCCAGTCGGCCACCGAGCACTGCGCGGGCGGTGCGGCGTTGTCGTGCAGCACAAGGACATCGACCATGTCCAGGTAGCTCTCCAGCGTCGCGGTGCCGGGGTTGCCGACCAGATAGTCCAGGTCCAAGGTGCGCGCGTGGTCGGAAACCTCCTGGTAGAAGGGCTCCCGGCCGGGCACGTTGCTCATCTCGTCCAGGAACAGGCCCTGCAAGCCGGGGTAGGACCGGTCGAGCCGCTCCACCTCGGCCAGCACCTGCTCCAGCGGAAGGTTGGCGTAGGAGGTGGTCAGGTAGGCGATGGGCAGGATGCCTTCGGCCCGCAGGCGGAGCACGCCGTGCCGGTACTCCTCGTGTTCGGCCTCGGGGATGGTGGCGGGCGGGTTGATGATCGCCACCACGGGCACCTTGGGGTACCAACGCTTCGCCATGATCAGCCGGTCCCAGGTCGGGGAGGTCGGCGGACTGTACAGCGGCACGATGGTGCCGGGACGGTCCTCTTCGCAGGCATGGGCGGGCAGGCCGACCATGGCCACGGAGATGATGAGCGTGAGCACGGAGAGGAATCTCACCGCATCTGGATACCCCGCTACCGGCGCTTTCCCCGAGAACGAGCGCACACGTTTACCGGAATGACGTGCGCCCGTTCTCCACCGCGGCGATCAGCGGAAGAGCGTTCACTCCGTTCGGTGGTGTTGTACCAGCTCCGGTGGCGATTTCGGGCCGGTTGGCCTTTCGTTGGCGAACCGGCATCGGATTGATGCGTGCTGAGCGAGCGGCGTGCGCGCTTTGTCAACAGAACGCACGGGTCGATACGTAGCGTGGCGCAAAAGCCGGTGGGCTCTGGATCTGAACCGCGGTACTGGGTATGCCGTATGTGGGAGAGAGCACACGGGACATACCCGGTACCCCCAAGGGGTATATAGTGGGGGTCGTGGCGCAGAGCCGCGTCAGCTCATTCAGGGAGCCCTGCCATGCATGGATACGCCGACAAGAAGGACGAGCACCTTCGCCGGCTTCGCCGGATCGAGGGGCAGGTCCGCGGTCTGCAACGGATGATCGACAACGGGGAGTACTGCATCGACGTGCTCACCCAGATCTCCGCGGCGACCAGGGCGTTGCAGTCGGTGTCCATCGCGCTCATCGACGAGCACCTCAAGCACTGCGTCAGCCAGGCCATCTCCGAGGGCGGCGAGGTGGCCGACGCCAAGGTTCGCGAGGCGAGCGATGCCATCGCCCGTCTCGTGCGGTCCTGAATTTTCCAGCGGTCGAACAAGGAGAACAACCCATGACCACCGCCACCTACACGGTGACCGGCATGACCTGTGGACACTGCGCATCGCACGTCTCCGAAGAGATCAACAAGCTGAGCGGCGTGCAGCAGGTCGACGTGGACGTGCCGACCGGCAAGGTGACCGTCACCAGCACCGAGCCGCTGGAGGTCGCGAGCGTCAAAGAGGCCGTGACCGAAGCAGGCTACGAACTGACCGCGGCCTGATCCGATGAGTGCCACCATTCCCGACACCCGGCGGCGGGGCACCAGGCAGGTCGAGCTGACGGTTGGTGGCATGACCTGCGCCTCGTGCGCGGCGCGGGTCGAACGCAGGCTCAACAAGCTCGACGGCGTCCTCGCCACGGTCAACTACGCCACCGAGAAGGCCACCGTGCGGGCGCCCGCCGAGGTCGGCTCGGACGAGCTGATCAAGCAGGTGGAGGCGGCGGGTTACACCGCCGCCCTGCCCACCCCGCGACCTGAGTCCACTGTGGACTCCACGGGCGCGCTGCGGGACCGGCTGCTGGTCAGCCTGATGCTGGCGCTGCCGGTGGTCGCGGTCGCGATGGTGCCCGCCTGGCAGTTCATCGGCTGGCAGTGGTGGTCGCTGGTGCTGGCCACCCCCGTGGTGGTCTACGGCGCCTGGCCGTTCCACGCCGCCGCGCTGGCCAACGCCCGGCACCGCACCGCCACCATGGACACCCTGGTGTCGCTGGGTGTCACCGCGGCCTACCTGTGGTCGCTGTACGCGTTGTTCCTCGGAGAGGCGGGCAGGCTCGGCCTGACCCACGGCTTCGAGTTCACCGTCGCCCACGGCCACGGGCTGGCCAACATCTACTTCGAGGTGGCGGCGGGCGTCACCACGTTCATCCTCACCGGCCGCTATTTCGAGGCCCGCGCCAAGCGCCGCGCGGGCGCCGCGCTGCGGGCGCTGCTCGAACTGGGCGCCAAGGAGGTCTCGGTGCTGCGCAACGTGCCCGGGCCCGCAGGCCCTGAAGGCAATGTCACCGAGGTCCGCATCCCCGTCGACCAACTCGCCGTCGGCGAGCACTTCGTGGTGCGCCCCGGTGAGAAGATCGCCACCGACGGCGTCATCGAGCGCGGCGAGTCCGCTGTGGACACCAGCATGCTCACCGGCGAATCGGTGCCCGCCGAGGTCGGCCCCGGCGACCCGGTTTTCGGCGCCGCGGTCAACGCGGGCGGACGGCTTGAGGTGCGCGCCACCAGGATCGGCGCCGACACCCAGCTTGCGCAGCTTGCCAGGCTGGTCGAGCAGGCACAGAGCGGCAAGGCGCAGGTGCAGCGGCTGGCGGACCGGATCTCCGCGGTGTTCGTGCCGATCGTGATCGGCCTGTCACTGCTGACGCTGCTCGCCTGGCTGGTGACCGGCGCGGCGGCGAGCATGGCGTTCACGGCGGCGGTCGCCGTGCTGATCATCGCCTGCCCGTGTGCGCTTGGCCTGGCCACGCCGACCGCGCTGCTGGTCGGCACCGGCCGCGGCGCGCAGCTTGGCGTGGTGATCAAGGGCCCCGAGGTGCTGGAGTCCACCCGCCGGGTCGACACCGTGGTGCTGGACAAGACGGGCACCGTGACCAGCGGGAAGATGAGCCTGGTCGAGGTCGTGCCCGCCGACGGTGAGGACGCGACGACCGCGTTGCGGTGGGCCGCGGCCTTGGAACACGCCTCGGAGCATCCCATCGCCAAGGCCATCGCGGCGGGTGCCGACCAGGACACCGAACCCGTCGAGGGCTTCCGCAACGTCGAAGGGCTCGGCGTGCGCGGCACGGTCGCGGGCCACGAGGTGGTCGTCGGGCGGCCCGCGCTGCTGGCCCACCACGGCATGGAGTTGTCGGAGACGCTGCTGGTGGCCAAGAAGCAGGCGGAGTCCGCGGGCCGCACCGTGGTCGCCGTCGGCTGGAACGGCGCCGCCCGCGCGGTGCTGATCGTGGCCGACACCGTCAAGCCCACCTCCGCGGAGGCCATCACCGGCCTGCGCGCACTCGGTCTCAAGCCCATCCTGCTGACCGGCGACAACGCCGCGGCCGCCGCGGCGGTGGCGGACGAGGTCGGCATCGACCCCGGCGCGGTCATCGCCGAGGTGCTGCCCGCCGACAAGGTCGCCCAGGTCAAACGCCTCCAGGACGAGGGCCGCGTGGTGGCCATGGTCGGCGACGGCGTGAACGACGCCCCCGCCCTGGCCCAGGCCGACCTGGGCCTGGCGATGGGCAGCGGCACCGACGCGGCCATCGAGGCCAGCGACCTGACGCTGGTCCGGGGCGACCTGCGGGCAGCGGTCGACGCGATCCGCCTGTCCCGCCGGACGCTGGCGACCATCAAAGGCAACCTGTTCTGGGCCTTCGCCTACAACGTGGCAGCTCTCCCGCTGGCCGCGCTTGGCCTGCTCAACCCCATGATCGCGGGCGCCGCGATGGCCCTGTCCAGCCTGTTCGTCGTGACCAACAGCCTCCGCCTCCGAACCTTCCAACCCACCACCCGCTGACGCACCTCCCCCGATTTGGTGTCCAGAATTCGTTAAGACACCGTCATCAAAGGGATTCTGGACACCAAAACGGGTTCAGTGGGCTTCACGTCACCAGGGCGGGAATCCGAGGGGTGCACAACGTGGTGACCTGGAGATTTGTAGTTGATCATCGCCCGTGGTGGCGGGTGAGCTCCGCTAGGCTGCTGGTGGAGGGACCGAGGAGCACCAGATGCGGCTAGGCGTGGCGTTCGGCTCGGCCTGCCTGGATATCGCCGTGCTGGATGACGGGAAGGTCGTTCGGGCCTGCAAGATCCCCGGCACGACCGATATCGCCGCGGGCCTGCGCGGGGCGCTGGGCGCGATCGGTGACCTGACGCGGTTCTCCATCACCTCCGTGACGATCTCCCCCGGCTGGCTGTCGCAGTCGGTGCGCGCCCTGACCTCGCTGGCACCGATCGCCGTGCTCCGGGTGACCCAGCGCGGCGGGCACCTGCTCGGCCCGCTGAGCTGCTGGCCCGCCGCACTGCGCGCCGCCGTGGTCTGCGGCGACGCGGTCCTGCACGGCGGGCACGACGTATGCGGGCGCAGGCTCAGCCCGCTGGATCTGCCCGCCGTCCGCACGTTCGCGGAACAGGCCGCCGAACGCGGGGCCAGCGGCATCGCCGTCACCGCGAACTTCTCCCCCGCCACCCCCGAGCACGAGACCGCGGTCGCCGAGACCATCGCCGCCACGGGCCTTCAGGTCACCCTCTCGCATGAGGTCGGCGGCCTCGGCCTGCAGGAACGGGAAAGCACCGCGGCGCTCAACGCCGCGCTGCGCCCACTGGCGGAGCGGACCGTCGACACCTGCCGCGAGGTCCTCAGCTCCCTCGGGCTGTCCGTCCCGCTGCTGTTCACCCGACACGACGCCACGCTGATGAACGCCGAGCAGCTTCGCCGGTTCCCGGTGCTCGCGCTGGAGGCGGGGCCCGCGATCGCGCTGCGCGGGGCGAGCGTGCTGGCGGGCGTCGACCGGGCGCTGGTGCTGGAGATCGGCGCCCTGTGCAGCCGCGCCGGAGTGGTCAACGACGGGGCGCCGCGGCTGGCCCAGCAGACCAGCGCGCTGGAGATGGAGGGCCTGCGGGTGGCGCTGCCACTGCCGCAGCTGATCTACGCGGGCATCGGCGGGCGCACGCTGATCGAGTCATCCGGCACCCTGCGCGAGGGGTACGGCCTGCCGAAGGCCTTCGGCGGCCCCGAACTCACCGTCTTCGACGCGGCGGCCTGCGCCGGGCTGGCCGGTTTCGAGCCGCCGCCTGCCTGGCTGAACCACCTCACCGCGAACAAGGCGGTGCGGGCCGCGGCCGCCCGCCTGGACCGGCTGGCCGCCCGGCTGCGCGAGGCGGCCGCCCCGGCGCCGATGGTGGCGGTCGGGCCCGCCGCCTGCCTGGCGCCGATGATCACCGAGGCGAAGGTGCAGCTGCCGGAGTACGCCGACGTCGCGCCCGCGGTGGGGGCGGCGAGCGCCCAGCCCGCGGCCGAGGTGGAGCGGGTGATCGTCGTCGACGGCGGGCACCGCGACCTGGACCGCGCCTTGGCGCTGGCCAACGAACAGGCACTGGCGGGCGCGGTGTCCGCGGGCGCCGACCCGGCCAGCGTCAAGCTGGTGGAATCGCGGGCCATGCCGCTGTCGTTTCTGCCCGGCACGGTGTTCCGGCTGCGGGTCCGCGCCACCGGCAGGCTCGACCGGACCCCGGCGGGGGTGCGCTGATGCGGCTGCGTGCCATCGGGGGTGCGGCGGATGCGTGAGATCACCGAGCACGATGTCGACGACCTGTTCGCCGGGGCGCTCATGTACGGGGCGACCGTCGGCGACTCCGGGTACACGATCACCCAGTGGCTGCGGCATGAGCTGGCGCACCGTGGCCCGGTGCGGCTGGTCGAGGCGATCGAGCTCGACCCCGAAGCGCAGGCCGCGGCGGTGGGGCAGATCGGGTCCGCGTACATGCTGGAGGAGCAGCTTCCCACCGGGGAGGAACTCGCCGACGCCGTGCGGGCGCTGGAGCGGTGGCTCGGGCGCGAGCTGTCCGCGATCTGCGCGTTGAACGCGGCGGGCGTGAACGCGGTGACACCGGTGATCGCCGCCGCCCGGCTCGGGCTGCCGCTGATCGACCTGGACGGGATGGGCCGGGTGTTCCCGCTCATCGAGCAGACCACCTTCACCCTCGGCGGCATCAGCCCGACGCCGCTGGCGGTGACCGGCAGCAGCGGCGAGTGCGTCGTGCTGGACACCCCGGTGGACCGGCTGGAGTCGCTGGTGCGGCCGCTGGCGCTGAGCGCGGGCGGCTGGGCGGGCTGCGCCTGCTATCCGGCGAGCGTGGCCAGGCTCGCCGCCGCGGGCATCCACGGCACGGTCTCCCGCGCCATCGAGACCGGCCGGACGCTGCGCAGCTCCACCGACATGCCCGCCGAGCACTTCGCCCGCGGCCTCGGCGGCAGGCTGCTGTGCCGCGGCCAGGTGATCGAGATCGAGCACCGTACCGCCCAATGGGCTGACCAGGCGTATCCGGCCGGACCCGGCAGCGTTGTGCTTCGTGAGTCCCACGGCAGGCGGCGCGTGATCCGGTTGGAGATGCACAACGAGGTGTTGCTGGCCATGACCGATGGCGGCACCGCGGCGTCCGTGCCGGATAACATCTGCATGCTGGCCGTACCCGGCCGTCAGGCCCGCAACGGCGAGCAGCTCACCATCGGAATGGAGTTGGAAGTGTTGGTCCTGCCCGCCGCTCCCGCGTGGCACACGCCGGAGGGCAGGCGCATCGGAGGGCCGGTCGCGTTCGGCCTGCCCAGCATGTCCGCCACCGCACCATGATCGGCGGCGTCGAACCGCTGACGGTCGCCGAGCTGGTGCACGGCGGTCCGCTGACCGAGGCGAGGCTGTCCGGAACGGCCGCGCTGGACCGCGCGGTCCGCGGCATCGTGTTGATCAACGACGTTGCCGAGACCGCCACCGCGCCCCCACACCACGGCTTGGTGCTGACCAGGGCCGCCGCCCGCGGCGGCTGGGCCGTCGAGGTCGCGCTGCGGCACGCCTGGGAACGCGCCGCCGCCTGCGTCGTCGCCCCCGCCGAAGTCGTCGGCGCCCCTTCGGCCGACCTGGCCAGCAGGCTGGGCATCCCCCTCATCGCCGTGGACGGCGGCATCGACGCCTGCGCGCTGGCCATGGCCGCCGCGGTGAGCAGGCCGGAGGCGGCCCGCGCCACGCTGACCGCGCAATGCGCGCTGCGCCTGGCCGAGGCCGGTTTCTCGGTGCGCGCCGTGCTGGGCGTGCTCAACGAACGCCTGCCGGGCGTCCAGGTGGCGTTGATCAGCCCCGGCGGCGAACTCGCCGCGGGCCGCCGCACCGCGATGGACGCGTGGCGGACCGGCGACGCCCCGGTGCTGGACGAGCCGGTCAACGGCCCCGACGGTGCGGAGTTGGGCAGGCTCGTCGCGCTGCTGTCCGCCCGCTCGCGCGGCTGGCAGGACACCGTGTCCGGGGTGCTGCGCATCGCGGGCGCCTCGCTGGCGGCGTGGGCCGCCGCGTCCCGACTGCGGGCCGAGCGGGAGCCCAGGGTCGCCGCCGCCCTGCTGTCGACGCTGCTGGTGCGCCCCAACGTCGCCGACGACGAGGAGTTCATCGCGCACGCCGCCGCACTGGGCTGGCCGCTGCACGGCAGGCTCGCCGCCGTCGCGCTGGCACCGCTGGACAGCGCCCCCACCGAGACACTCAGCTCCAGCCTGGCCGCGGCTTGGGCGAACGCGGGCATCGGCGACTTCCTGGTGCCGCACGCCGAGGGCTGGGTGTCCTGGGTGCCCTTCGACGAGCACGCGGGCGAGGACGAGTTGGCCAAGCTCCGCGACCGCTGCGCGGCCGCGCTGTGGCGGGTCGGCACCCTGACCCCGCTGGCCGCGGGCATCGGCGGCCCCGGCACCGACGTGACGGGCCTGCGCGCCGCGATCCACCACGCCACGGCCGCCGCCGCGGTCGCCCGCAACTCCGGCGCCGGAACCGTCGTCACCGCAACGGAACTGGGCCCCAGCCGGCTGCTCGCCGCACTGCCCCGCGACCTCAGCGAACCCGCCCGCCAGGTGCTGGCGCCGCTGCTGGAGGTCGACGCCGACGGTGCCCTGCTGGCCACCCTCGCCGCGATCCTGGACTCCGGCGGCTCGGCCAAGGACGCCGCCGCCCGCCTCGGCGTGCACCGCAACACCATCGCCACCCGCCTGGACCGCCTACGCGACCTGGGCATCGACCCCGGCGACCCGGCCTCGCGGCTGCCGCTGCACCTGGCCTGCCACGTACTCCAGTCCAACCGCTGACCAGGGAACCGCGCAGCGACGGCATGTCACGCCCGTGAATTCCGACCTGCGAGTCCAGTCTGACGATGTTTCGTGCTTTGAATATGTGGCGGAGGCGCTGCACCAGCGAGGATATAGCCGACAGCACGCAACGGGATATGGCACCTTCTTAGGCTGAGCGCGCATCATCAGACCGTGGATAACGTGCAGGTACCCGCAAAGCGGGGCTATGCGCTCGACACGGATTCGAGAGCCATCTCCGAAAAAGAATAAATATCGAAATTTCGACGTATTCGCGAAATAGACCGCTCTTGTCCGGCAGGGTTAATCTGCGACAACCCCTTTCATATCACTGGACACAATTCGGTCCAGCCGTCCGTTTGGAGTTGTGCGTGAAATCCCTGCACATGAGCAAACGAATCCGCGGTGCGTTGACCGCCTCCCTGGCGGCAAGTGCCCTGCTCGCCACCACGGTTGCCACCCAGTCTGTGTCGGCGTCCGCGGAACCCCGTTCCGCCGCGCGTTCGCTGGAGATCAGCAACGCTCTGGAACAGCACGAGAAGGTGGCCGGAACCTCTTGGGGCGTGGACAGTCGCTCCGGTCGGCTGGTGGTGACGTTGTACGGCAACGCCGATCCCCAGGGGGCGGCCCGGCTGACGGAGAGGTTGCGTCAGTACGGCGACGCGGTCCGCGTGCAGCGGTCGACGGTGCCGATCCAGCTGTACATCGCCGGTGGTGACGGGATCTCCATCAGCACCACCGGCGGCAGGCACAGCTGCTCCAACGGCTTCAACGTGACCAAGGGCGGAAAGCCCTACCTCCTCTTCGCGGGCCACTGCCCGGGTGTCAGCGGGAAGAAGGACTGGTACACCCTCGACGGGAAGAAGATCGGCACCGTCGAGGACGTCCTGTGGCCCGGCGGTGACTACGCCCTGCTGCCCAACACCGGTGGCCTGCCTCAGGAACCGGGCGTGAACACCTACGAGGGCGGCAAGGTCGAGCCCATCACCAAGGTCGGTGAGCCTTCCATCGGCCAGAAGCTGTGCAAGAGCGGCGCCACCACTCAGAAATCCTGCGGCACGGTCTATGCGGTGGACCAGACGTTGAACATCGGCGACAACCAGGGCAACACCTACACCATCAAAAACATGACCTTGGTCGAGGACATGAATTCCGCCGGTGGTGACAGCGGTGGCGCCGTGTACGAGGGCGAGACCGCCATCGGCACTCTGACCGGCGGCGGCACGGACGGCAGCAAGACCGTCACGGTCGTCTACCCGGTCTCCATCCCATTCGCGAAGCACGACCTGAAGCTGCTCGAGAAGTAATTCTCCCGGTGTTGCCTGGGTGCCCGGTCGGATGCCCAGGCAACACCGCCCGCACCATCCGGTTTCTCGCCGCTCACGAATGAGCCGCGGTTACGCCGCGCCGATCCGGTCCGGGTGCTCCTCGGCCGGCAGGTCGGTCCGCCGGGCGGGCGCGTGCCAGGTGCAGGAGATCGTGTCGCCTGCCGAGAGGTACAGGGCCGTCGTGGCCGGTGGGCGGCGTTCGTCGGTCCGCCCGGCGTTGACCACCACCTCCGCATCGGCCGACCACCACGGCACGACCGTCGCGTCGGCGGTCATCCGGTACTCACCGGACAGCCGCTCCGCGGCGGGCTGCCGCCCGGCACCCCCAGCGCCGGGCCGCAGCCCAAACCGCTCGACCACCAGCGGGTACCGCGTCTCCAACTCCTCGACCCCCGCGCCGCCCTGCCGCCGTGCCTGCTCGGGCTCCACGACGGACGACTCCGCCGCGGCCAAGGCGGCGAGCACCAGATCCGTCAGCATCGAAGCAGGCACGGACGGGCCACCCGGCTGGGTCACCACCTCAAGACGGCGGTACGAGCCGCCGGTGACCGGGATCGTCCCGACCACCCGCCGATAAGCCTGCCTGCACGCTGCCGCCTGCGCGGCGGCGATGCTCCCGGCGATCTCGACGACGATCCGCTCCTCGGCGACAGCCACGGTGACGCCTGCGGTCTCATACACACCGGCCCGCAGCCTGCGCAGCTGCCGGGCCTCCAGCCGCTCGGTCTGGTCGAAGATCCGCTCCGCCGCCGCCAGCAGCGTCGGATAACCCCAGCGACGCACGACCTCGGTCAGCCGGGACTGTCCGGTGCGGACCGCGGCAAACTGCCGGGCCAGCTCAGCGGACGGCCGCAGGCGGACCGGGCCGGTCCAGGACACGGCCGAGCCGGGCCGGTGCAGTCGGACCACGGCGAACCCGGCGAGCAGGTCGTCCACCACGATCGGCGCGTAGACGGTCTGGTCGTAATGCGTCCCGCCGGGGCAGGGCGCGTTCCACAGCCACAGATCCCCGGCCCGCCAGCCGCCGAACCGCTCCTCGGTGTGTCGCACGCTGTCTTCAAGTCCACAAGGGACATCCAATGTGGACGACTGCGCCAGGACACGGTGCTCGGAGTCCACGATGGCGACCGCCACCGGGTCGCCGTCAGGCAGTCCCTCCCGCCGCAGCACGGTGACCATCTCCTCCGCCGCCGCGAGCAGCGCGCCGCGCAGGATCTCGGTGGTGATCGGGTCCAGCGGCAGCCGGTGGCCCGCCAGCCGCTCTCGCAGCGTCGGCCCGTCGAAACCCGTGCCGCGCTGGACGGGCACCTGCCCCGAAGGCCCGGCGGTGGCGGCGAAGTCACGCAGATCCTGTCTGAGAGTCAACGGGCACCTCCACGGCACAGACGCAGACAGCCATGCTCATCGACAACGCACTCAACCCCGGGCGGCACGACGGTGGTCGCGGTCGGCTCCACCACCAGCGCGGGCCCGGCGAAGCGGTAACCCGCACCCAGCATGTCCCGCTGCACGACCAGCGTGTCCTGTTCAAGCTGGTCGAATACCGCGGGCCGCACCAGCTGCGGCACCGGTTGGTCCACAGTGGACACCGAGGGTGCCGCCACCGGACCGAGGCCGCCGAACGCCACACAGCGCAGCACCAGGACCTCGATCGGCGTGTCCGGCTCGGTCCGCCCGTACCTGCGCTGGTGTGACTCGGCGAAACGCCGCAGGACCTGATCGTCGACGGGACCGGCCATCGGCACCGTCAACACGTGTTCCCGGCCCGCATAGCGCAGATCGGCCGCGTACTCGAAGCGGGCCGGGCCGTCGAAGTCCACCGCCGCCTCCGCCTCGGCCCGCAACGCGAGCAGCGCCTCCCCCACCCCGTCCATCGAGGTACCGAAGAAGGAACGGGCGAAATCCCGGCGAGCCTCGGTGCACAGCATGCCGAGCGCGGAGAACGCGCCGGGATGCGGGGGAACGATCACGTCGGCGATGCCCAACTCCGCGGCCAGGTACGCCGCGTGCATCGGGCCCGCTCCACCGAAAGCCACCAGGCTGAACCCTGCGGGCTCCAAGCCGCGTTCGACGGCCACCCCTCGGATCGCCTGCGCCAGGTGGGCGTTGACCACATCGCAGATGCCCTCGGCCATCTGCACCGGGCTCAGGTCGAGTTCGTCGCCGAGGGCGGCCACCGCTTCGTACGCGGCACTGAGGTCGAGTCGCAGGGCCCCGCCCGCGAAGGCATGCGCGTCGACCCTGCCCAGCACGCAGTGCGCGTCGGTGACGGTCGCGGCCCGTCCGCCGCGGCCGTAACAGGCGGGTCCGGGGACGGCGCCCGCCGAGCACGGCCCGACTCGCAGTCCGCCCGCTTCGGCATAGGCGATAGATCCACCGCCCGCGCCGATGCTGTGCACCTTCACAGTGGGCAGCATCAGCGGGAAGCCCGCCAAGTTCGTTTCGGCTGCCCACTCCGGGGCGCCGTCGACGACCAACGACACGTCGACGGAGGTACCGCCCATGTCCACGCAGATCAGGTTCGGGCGGTCCAGCAGCCGGGCCAGCGCGACGGCACCCATGGTGCCGCCGACCGGGCCCGCCCGCAGCGTCTGCAATGGGCGGCGGCGGGCCGACTCCACACTGGCCACACCGCCCGCGGACTGCATGACGTGCGGCGGCACCGGCAGACCTCTGTCCACAAAGGTCTTCTCCAGCCTGCCGAGGTAGTTGCGCACGGCGGGCGCGGTGTAGGCCTCGATCACCGTCGAGGAGGTCCGCTCGTACTCCCGCCTCTCCCTGGCGACCTGGTGCGACAGCGAGATCCAGGCGTCGGGGCCAAGCTCGTCCCGGAGGATCTCGCCCGCGAGCACCTCGTGGGCGGGGTCGACGTGGCTGAACAGGAAGCAGACCGCGATGGCATCGAAGCCCTCGACCCGCGCCCGCTCCGCGGCCCGGCGGACCGCATCGGTGTCCAGCGGCTCCAGTTCCGAACCGTCGGCGCCGAGCCTGCCGCCGATCTCCACCGTGTCCGCACGCGTGACCAGCGGCTCCGGCCTGCCGAGTTGGTAGACGTCACCGACGCCGCGAGTGGCCAGCAGCATCACCCGCGCGCCGCGGCGGTCCACCAGGGCGTTGAGCCCGAGGGTCGTGGCGTGCACGGCGAGCGCGATGCGGGCGGGGTCGCAGTGCGTCCCGCCCAGCGCGGCGAAAACACCCTCGGTAAGGTCTTCCGGTGTGGTGGGAGACTTCGCGACGGAGTACTCACCCGTATCGTCGTCATAGGCGATGACGTCGGAAAACGTGCCGCCGACGTCCGTCGACACCCGGTACAACGCGCTCACCCCCACCGTCTCGACCTGGTCCCCTGCGGTGCTGTCGGTGACCGTACGTCCACGCTGAGCGACGCCAATGTGCATCGAGACTAGCCAACCCGGCGGGCACTGTGCAGCACGCCATGTTGTTTAGGCTTCAATCACATTGCGATTGAAGCTTCCTTGTTGACGCTGCCCTGACCAGGACAATCAAACCCGAATGGGTGATAACGCCACCAAAAGGGTGTACCTGGCTAGCGAAGCGGGTCCTCTGCCAGGAGGCGCTGTCTTTCCACCGCCGGGTTGTAAGTCGGGCGCGGATTCGCGGGTTTGAGCTCGGTCAGCGTCTCCAGGAGAAGGCTCGCGACAGCCCAGTTCCGGTACCACTTCCGGTCCGAGGGGATGACATACCACGGTGCGTCCGCCGTCGAACACCGGTACAGGGCCTCGGCGTAGGCGTCCTGATAGTCGCTCCACCGCCGCCGCGCGTCCAGGTCGCGTGGATTGTATTTCCACTGCTTGTCCGGATTATCAAGTCGGGCCAGCAGCCGCTTCTTCTGTTCCTCGGCCGAGATGTGCAGGAAGCACTTGATCACCGTCACGCCCTGGCCCGCCAGCTGCGCCTCGAACCTGTTGATCTCGCCGTAGCGTTTGCGCCACCTGTCCTCCGGCACCAGCTGCTCCACCCGGACGACCAGCACGTCTTCGTAGTGGGAGCGGTCGAAAACGCCGATCCGGCCGGGCCCCGGCACCTGCCTGCGGATGCGCCAGAGAAAGTGGTGCCGCAGTTCCTCCGGCGAGGGCGCCTTGAACGAGGCGATGTGCAGCCCCACCGGGTTGACCAGGCCGACCACGTGCCGAATCGTGCCGCCCTTGCCGGAGGTGTCCATGCCCTGCAGCACCAGCAGGACACTGCGGGTGCCTTCGGCGTAGAGGCGCTCCTGCAACGCGTCGAGCTCAGCGGCCATGCGGCCCATTCCGGCCAGTGCCTTCTCCTTGTTCTTCGGCCCGAATGGAATTCGGGCCGGGTCGATGGCGGCGAGATCCACCTCACCCGCCACCCGGAGCGCCGAGCGCACGTCGTCCTTAGCCATTGACCGAGAGTAGGACGGCGCGCCCGTTTTTGTCGGCTGCGCAAGATTTCATCGCTGAGTTGCGTGAACACGCAACGTTCATCTGTTCGACACAATGGTCAGTGGATGAAATCGCCGGTCCAGCCGACATAGCCTTAGGGCATGACGCTCACCGCTGACAGCCGGCCCACCACGCCGAGCGCCACCGCCGACTTCGTTGCCCTCGACGAGGCGTGGAGCACGCACAACTACCACCCGCTGCCGGTCGTGATCGCCGAGGCCGATGGGGCCTGGGTGACCGATGTGGAGGGTCGCCGCTACCTCGACCTGCTGTCGGGCTACTCCGCCCTGAACTTCGGGCACCGCCACCCCGCGCTGGTCGCCGCCGCGGTGGAGCAGCTGAACAAGGTGACGCTGACCAGCCGGGCGTTCCACCACGACCAGCTCGGCATGTTCTGCCGCGAGCTGGCCGAGCTGACCGGCACCGAGCTTGTGCTGCCGATGAACTCCGGCGCCGAGGCCGTCGAGTCCGCGATCAAGGTCGCCCGCAAGTGGGCCTACCAGGTCAAGGGGGTCGCGGAGAACCAGGCGCACATCGTGGTCGCCGGGTCGAACTTCCACGGCCGCACCACCACGATCATCTCCTTCTCCGACGACGCGACCGCGCACAACGAGTTCGGCCCGTACACCCCGGGCTTCACCGCGGTGAAGTACGGCGACATCGAGGCGCTGCGGGCGGCGATCACGCCGTCCACCGCCGCGGTGCTGCTGGAGCCGATCCAGGGCGAGGCAGGCGTCGTCGTGCCGCCCGCGGGCTACCTGCGCGAGGTGCGCCGGGCGTGCGACGCCCAGGGCGTGCTGATGATCGCCGACGAGATCCAGTCCGGCCTAGCGCGCACCGGTGAGCTGTTCGCGCTCGACCACGAAGGTGTGCGGGCGGACCTGTACACGCTGGGCAAGGCGCTGGGCGGCGGCATCCTGCCGGTGTCGGCGGTGGTCGGCCGCCGCGATGTGCTCGGTGTGCTCCGTCCCGGCGAGCACGGCTCCACCTTCGGCGGCAACCCGCTGGCCTGCGCCGTCGGCCGCGCGGTGATCCGCCTGCTGAGCACCGGCGAATTCCAGCAGCGCTCCCGCGACCTCGGCGCCCACCTTCACGCCCGCCTCGGCGAGTTCGTCGGCCACGGCATCGCCGAAGTCCGCGGCCGCGGCCTATGGGCGGGCGTGGAGATCGCCCCCGGCGGGCCGAGCGGCAAGCAGGCCTCCTACGCACTCCGCGACTTGGGCGTCCTGTGCAAGGAGACCCACGACAACACCCTCCGCGTCGCCCCCCCGTTGGTGATCACCCGCGAGGAACTCGACCGCGGCATCGACGCCATCGCCAAGGTCCTCACCCGCTGACCCGCCACCGCAACTCCCTGGGGTCGCCTGACGTCCCCAGGGAGTTGCGATGCACTCGATTGAGGGTGCCGTCGTCGCGGAAGGCGATGGCGGGGTTCACCGCCGAGTTGGTCAGCGGTGGGGCGGGATTTCTACCAATCCTCACCCCACCGCCCGGTGCTCCATCCACTACGGAATGGGTCGACGGGTGTTGCGTCAGTCGACCTTGGCGTAGCCGTCGTTGGGTGCGGAGTCCTCGGTCAAGGCAGGCTGCTGGGTGTCGTCGAGCGGGTAGTACATGATGGTGCGGTAGCCGATCTCGCCGGGGCTCCCGATGGTCGACAGCGGCAGAGTGATGGTGTTGACGCCGTCCTTGTAGGCGGTGGCGGCGTCGTAGAGCGGTTCCAGCGTTCCGTCCTTGTTGTTCTTGAAGAGGCGGGCGACGAGCCCGTCGACGCCGTCGTAAGTGCCGTAGTACAGCAGGTATTCCTCCTCGGCGTCGCTGCTGTCGGTGTCGAGCACGATCGGCGCTGCCGCGTGTTCCTGCCAGGCCGGGTCCTCCGCCGGGTTGGTGGGCTTGGCGGTCTTGAAGGTCAGTTCCAGATTGCCGCCGCTGCGGCGTGCGTCGGCGGCGACGAGGTCGCCCTCCGGCTTCTCCACCGCATCCCCGGTCTCGAGGTTGACGACGTCGCCTGCGGGATCGACGACCGGCGACGCGCCGCTACCGGCGAGGGCTGGTGCGGCGGCTCCGATGTAGATCGCGGGTACAGCGAGACAGGCGATCAGCAGACGACTGGGTAGGAAATTCATGTGTTCTCCAGGGTTTGGGAATGCTTCTCGTACGCGGAGCGCGCTTGGGGCACCGCAGTCATGAACTGTTCATCAGGTGGCGGGTCGAATGCCGCCGAGCGCGGTGATGGTGTTCTTGTGCTGCCTGATCCACTCGAGCCAGGGCCACACTCGAGTAGACGGAAGGGGTATTGCCGCAAATTTCCGCATTGAGACCGCTGCGCGAGCCCCAGGTGATTCCGATGAGTTGCCTGCGGTTGCCGGCCTGCACGAACCGCGGTCCGCGGGAGTCGCCGTAGGATGTATCGGCGCCGCCCGAGTTGTCCGTGCGCACAGCTCCCAGCCCGTGTCCAGGTCGTGGCAGCGGGGTGGGTCCACGACTGGGGGCGGACGAACATATCCATCCGCTTATTCCAGCCACTGAGGCTACGCAAATGCCGATTTACCGATGTCGACAAAAGCGCTGGACGTGTAGAAGCTTAGACATCGGTCGAGCCCAATCGCAATCGAAGCGTCCCGTCCACAATTAAGTTCACGGGTATTGCCAAAAGACGCGCCGACGGGAGTGTCTTCGGGGAAGCGGCCACGACCGCATGTCTTCAGTGCGGAGCGTCGCTCACCCACGCTTATTGCCGCCTGATCGAGTTGCGGCCCGCCGCATAATCGGGTAGTTTCCGGTAAAGCGATAAATTAAGTATACCTAATCAATGACTTCCGTATTGTTCTCGACAGCCACCATTAAACGATGACGAGCGGCGATTGTGCCGTTTCTGTTTCCGTGGTCGAGCGTTTCCGATGTCTCACGGTCTGCGCCGACCTGTCCTTCTTCCGCTTCGGCTCGCGGGCGTACACCCACGCCTCGATCCACTCCGAACCCACAACAAGCCTCCTGAGCTGTTGCACCCCAATCGCCGGCCTGGTGCGCGAAGGGCTAGGGGCGGTGGAATGTGGTGCGGTAGGTGCTGGGGCTGGTGCCCAGGTGGCGGGTGAAGTGTTGGCGGAGGGTTACCGGGGAGCCGAAGCCGGTTTGGGTGGCGATGGTTTCGACTGGGAGGTCGGTGGTTTCGAGCAGTTCCTGGGCTCGGTGTAGGCGGGTTTGGATCAGCCAGCGCAGTGGGGTGGTGCCGGTCTGGGCGCGAAACCGGCGGTTGAGGGTTCGCACGCTCATGGCGGCGTTGGCGGCGATCTCGTCCAGGGTCAGGTTGCGGTGCAGGTTGTGGGCCAGCCAGTCCAGGGTGGAGCGGAGGGTGCCGTCCTTTGTGGTGGGGCGGTACTCGATGAACTGGGCTTGGCCGCCTTCGCGGTGTGGGGGCATCACGATGATGCGGGCGGCGGTCGCGGCCAGCGCGGCGCCGTGGTCGCGGCGGATGAGGTGTAGGCACAGGTCGAGGCCCGCGCAGACGCCCGCGGAGGTCAGGAACTGGCCGTTGTCGATGAACAGGACGGCGGGGTCGACCTCGAGGTCGGGATGGTCGGCGGCCAAGTCCTCGGCGGCGTTCCAGTGGGTGGTGACGCGGGAGCCCGCGAGGAGACCGGTGGCGGCCAGGACGAAGGCGCCGGTGCAGATCGAGGCGATACGGGCGCCCCTCGCGGCGGCGTCGTTCAGGACCTGGAGCAGCTTCGCCGGCTGCGGGCGCCGGTAGTCGGCGAGGCCGGGGATGATGATCGTGTCCGCCGCGACCAGGTCGTCGAGGCCGTAAGGCGTGCTGAGTTGGAACGACGTGGTGCCGACCGCGGTCACCGTTGGCTGGGTGTCGGCGCAGACGCGCACCTCGTAGGGGCTGGTGCCGTCGGCGCGGCGGGCGGCGGCGAAGACCTGGCACGGCGTGGTGAGGTCGAAGCCCACCACTCCTTCCAGAGCTGCCACTCCGATGACATGCATGGCTGGAATCTATCGCAGGGCGGCATTTCTGCCGCTTTTCGCGATCACCGCGCCCAGTCAGGCTCGTAGGCGTGAACAGACGCGATTTGTTGCGGACGGGGGCGGTGGTCGCCGCGGGTATGGCCACGGCGGCGACGGCGGCGCCCGCGTTCGCGATGGGTGAACGGAGTCAGACCTTGCGCATTCATCTGTTGGTGTTCGACGGCGCCGACGAACTGGACTTCATCGCGCCGCACGAGGTGTTCCGGCACGCGACGCACTTCGGGGCGAAGGTGGAACCGCGCTTCGTCACCTCGGGGCAGCCGGGGCGGATCACCACCGGCTTCGGCACCAAGATCGCCATCGAGCACGGGTGGGAACCCGAGAACGCGGACCTGATCGTGGTCGCCGGTGGTGGTTATGGCGGCGGGGGCGATCGGCCGGGACTCGACGCCGAGATCAGGAAGGGGCACATCCCGCGGATCCTCAAGGCGGCGCAGCGGCCGGGGCTGACCATCACCTCGGTGTGCACCGGGGCGATGCTGCTGTCCGCGGCGGGCATCACCAAGGGCAGGCCGTGCACCACGCACCACATCGCAATCGCGGACCTGGAGAAGCAGGGCGGGAAGATCGTCAAGGCTCGGGTGGTGGACGACGGCGACCTGGTCACCGCGGGCGGCATCACCTCGGGGCTGGAACTCGGACTGTGGCTGGTCGAGCGGCACTTCGGGCCGCAGACGGCGCTCGGCGTCGAGCAGGTCCTGGAGTACGAGCGCCGCGGCACCGTGTGGCGGAGCCAGTGATCCGCCTGCGCCCGCCCGGCCCTGGTAGGTGCGGCCGGGTCTCGCGTTGGCGGTCACCAGCTCACCCGATTGGGCGGTAGATGCTAAGCCGAATGGCGTATATGAAAGGGCTTCCAGCGGCTCGCTGCGATACAAGCAGTGCCATCCGATCAGTTGAGGAGGTCCAGCTCATGCGCCGGACAACCCTGAAGACCGCGGTGGCGGGCCTCGCCGCCGCGGGAGCGGTCTTCGCCGCGACGGCTGTCGCGAACGCCGAGGTGCCCCCGGGCGCGGAGACCGTCGGGCAGGCCGCCCCCGGCGACGACCTGCCGGTGCCGACCCCGAACGACGTCCAGGGGTGGATCAACACCGCCATCGACACCTTCTTCCCCGGCTGACCACCGGCTCACCCGGCCCTCCCCGCCGCACCAGGCGGGGAGGGCCGCGGTGTTTTCGCCTGCCGGAAAAAGGCCTGCTGTGCGAGCGGGCGACTCGGTTAGCGTTATCCGGGCCGTACATCAACCGGGGGTGCTGATGAGCGTTGTCACCGACGATCCACCGCGCGCCATCCCCTGGAAGATCGCGCTGGCCAGCAGCGCGGGCACGGCGATCGAGTTCTACGACTTCTTCATCTACGGCACCGCCGCCGCGCTGGTGTTCCCGAAGCTCTTCTTCCCCGGCTCGGAACCGCTGGTCGGCACGCTGCTGGCGTTCGCGGCGTTCGGGGTGGGCTTCGTGGCCCGCCCGCTGGGCGGGATCGTCATCGGCCACTTCGGCGACCGGATCGGCCGCAAGTCGATGCTGGTGCTCACCCTGCTGGCGATGGGCGTCTCCACCTTCCTGATCGGGCTGCTGCCCAGCTACCACAGCATCGGGGTGTGGGCGCCGATCCTGCTGGTCGCGCTGCGCCTGGTGCAGGGCTTCTCGGTGGGCGGGGAATGGGGCGGCGCCACGCTGATGGCCGTCGAGCACGCCCCGGCCGACCGACGCGGCTTCTACGGAAGCTGGACCATGCTCGGCTCGCCGCTCGGCCTGTTCCTGGCCACCGGGGTGTTCATGCTGCTCTCCGGGCTGTCGCCCGAGGAGCTGTACGACTGGGGCTGGCGGCTGCCGTTCCTGTTCAGCATCGTGCTGGTCGCGGTCGGGCTGTTCGTGCGGCTCGGCGTGGTGGAGAGCCCGTCGTTCGCCGCGCTGCGGCGCGAGGGCGCCACGGAGCGGCGGCCGATCGTGGCGGTGTTGCGGACGCAGCCGGGCACGGTGGCGCTGGCGGCGGCGGTGAACCTGGGCTTCAACATGTTCGTCTACGTCATGTCGACCTTCACGCTCAGCTATGCGGTGTCCACACTGGACGTCGACCGCGACGTGGTGCTGACCGGCATCGTGGTCGGCAGCCTGATCCAGGTGCTGGCCGTACTGGGGTTCTCGGCGCTGTCGGACCGCTGGGGCCGCAAACCGGTCACCGCGGGCGGGGCGGTGTTCCTCGCGGTGTTCGCGTTCCCGTTCTTCTGGCTGCTGGACACCGGCTCGCCTGCCGCGATCATCCTGGCGATGGCGATCGGATTCCTCGGCTCCTCGGCGATCTTCGGGCCGATGGCGGCGTTCCTGGTGGAGCAGTTCGACACGCGCGTGCGCTACAGCGGCGCCTCGGTCGGCTACCAGCTGGGCGCGACCCTGGGCGGCGGGCTGTCGCCGTTCATCGCCACCGCGTTGTTCGCGGCGGCGGGCAGGCAGAGCTGGGCGATCTCGGTGTACCTCATCATCGGAGCTGCCATCAGCTTTTGCGCGATCCGCACACTTCCGGAGACTTATCACCGGGCTACCAATCGGTAACATCGCTTTTCGTGGATTACGCGGAGTACCGGCGACACGACGGCGTAGGGCTGGCTCGGCTCATCAAGGACGGCCAAGTCGGTGCCGATGAAGTGGTAGCGGCCGCCATCGCGCGGGCCGAGGAGGTCAACCCGCGGCTCAACGCCGTGGTGGCCCCGATGTTCGAGCACGCACAGGCCCGGCTCAAGGAGCCCTTGGACGGCCCGCTGGCCGGGGTTCCGTTCCTACTCAAGGACATCTTCCAGGATTACGCCGGGCTGCCGACGATCAGCGGCTCGCGGGCGCTGCGCAGCAGGGTCGCGGGCACCCACGCCGAGATCGTGCGCCGCTGGCTGGACGCGGGCCTGGTGGTGATCGGCAAGACGAACGTGCCGGAGTTCGGCATCAAGGGCGTCACCGAATCGCTGGTGTACGGCCCGGCGCGCAACCCCTGGGACCTCGACCGGACGCCGGGCGGCTCATCGGGCGGGTCGGCGGCGGCCGTCGCCGCGGGCATCGTGCCGCTGGCGGGCGCCAACGACGGCGCGGGCTCGATCCGCATCCCGGCCTCGCACTGCGGGCTGTTCGGCCTCAAGCCCAGCCGCGGCAGCGTGCCGATGGGACCGGAGTTCGTCTCCCCCATCCACGGTTCGGTGGCCAACGGAGTGGTCTCCCGCAGCGTGCGGGACAGCGCCGCGGCGCTCGACGCGATCCTCGGTGTTGAGCCCGGCGCCCACTACCTCGTCGCGTCGCCCGAGCGGCCCTATCTCGAGGAGGTCGGCGTCGAACCGGGCAGGCTGCGGATCGGCTTCAGCACCACCTCCCCGGTGGGCAACGAGCCGCACGCCGAGGCGGTGACCGCGGTGAAACAGGCCGCGGCGCTGCTCGCCGACCTGGGCCACGAGGTGGAGCAGGCCGAACCCGCCTGGGATTACGAGCAGCTGACCGAGGACTTCTTTCTGGTCTGGTTCGCCAGCATGGCGGCGATGCTGGCCGGGGTGCGGCGGGACACCGGCGCGAAGCCAGGCGAGTTCGAGGTGGACACCCGACTGGTCGCGGCCGCGGGCCGCCGCCACGGCATCGAGCGCTACCTGATGGCCCACCAGCGCTGGGACGTCTACAACCGGCAGTTGGACGACTTCCACGCCCGCCACGACCTGCTGCTCACCCCGACCGTCGCCGCCCCGCCGGTCGCGATCGGCGCCACCGCCACGCCGCGCTTCAAGCACCTCAGCGGCCGGATCGCGTTGGCGCTGGGCCTGGGTGGGGCGGTCGCGGCGACGGGCATGGTGGAGCAGGAGGGCCGCAAGTCGCTGGCGCTGACCCCGTACACCTTCATCGGCAACCTCACCGGCCGCCCCGCCATGTCGGTGCCGCTGCGCTGGACGCCCGACGGCCTCCCGCTCGGCGTGCAGTTCATCGGCCGCCTCGGCTCCGAACCGCTGCTGTTCCGCCTGGCGGCCCAACTCGAGGCGGCCCAGCCCTGGGCACAGCGGGAACCCGCCTGCTGAAGCCATGACCAGGGCCTCACCTGCACAAACATCAGTCGCGTCACATCGCGCCCGAATCGGCGGCGTCAAGAGCCCCGGTTGGGTGAAGATGGCGGGATGGGAATCGGGGATGCCAGGCTGAGTTCGAACCGCTGGACGCCCGCCGCCGAGGTGCGCGGACGTGGGGCGGCGCTGCGGGAGAAGGTGGCGCACGCGGCGCACGACCACGCCGCGGCGGCCGACGATCGGCCCGGTGTGCTCGACTTCCTCGCGGCGAGCAACGCCGGGCGGCTGGAGCACCTCATCCCGCTGCGGACCGGGCGGATGCTGGCCAACCCGTTCGCGTTCTTCCGAGGCGCCGCGGGCCTGATGGGCGCCGACCTCGCCGCCTACCCGACGGCCGGTTTGGACGCGCAGATCTGCGGCGATGCCCATGCGGCGAACTTCGGGCTGTACGGCAGCCCCGGCGGGACCATCGTGATGGACATCAACGACTTCGACGAGACCGTCGTCGGGCCCTTCGAATGGGACCTCAAGCGCCTGGCCACCAGTCTGGTGCTGGCCGGACGGGTGGGCGGCGTGTCGGAGAAGGGCTGCCTGGAGGCGGCGCAGGATGTGGTCGGCGCCTACCGCCGCACCATCGCCGCCCTGGCCGACGAGGGGTTCCTGCGATCGTGGACCGCGCTGACCGACGCCTCCGCGATCGGTCGCGCCAAGGCAGACGAGTTGCTGGACGACTTCGAGAAGGCCGCGGCCAAGGCCCGCAAGAACACCAGCGGCAAGGTCGCGGGCAAGTGGACCACGTTGGACCACGACAAGCAGTGGCGGTTCGTGGAGAGCCCGCCGGTGCTGTTCCAGGTGACGGGCCGGACCGAGCAGGAGGTCATCGCCGGGCTCGACTCCTATGTGGACACCCTGCGGGAGTCGCGGCGCAACCTCATCCTGCGCTACGCGGTGTCCGATGTGGCCTTCCGGGTGGTGGGCACCGGCAGTGTGGGCCTGCGGTCCTATGTGGTGCTGCTGCACGGCAACGACGACGACGCGCTGGTCTTGCAGGTCAAGGAGATGCGGCCGTCGTCGCTGGCGCCGCACCTGCCTGGCACGCCGCCCAAGCACCAAGGCGAGCGGGTGGTCAACGGGGCCCGGCTGGTGCAGGCCGAGACGGACATCCTGCTGGGCTGGACCAGCATCGACGGGCGCGACTACATCGTGCGGCAGTTCCGCAACCTCAAGGGCGACATCGACCCCACCGCGCTGCGCCGCGACCACCTCGACGACTACGGCCGCCTCGCGGGCGCACTGCTGGCGCGGGCGCACTCCCGCTCGGTCGACCCGCGGCTGCTGGCCGGGTACTGCGGCGAAGGCAAGGACGGCGACGGCCTCGACGAGGCGATCGGCGACTACGCGGTGCGCTACGCCGACCAGACCGAGGCCGACCACGCCGAACTGGACAAGGCCGTCCGAACAGGGGCATTGAGCGCCGAATTCGAGGACTAGGGCGTCTCGCTTGTGACATAAGTTACTTTCCAGTAACCAGCGCTGAGGGCTCTGTCACAGTATGGCCACCCACGTGGCGTGGCTCACTCTGGCCTGGGAGGTCTTCAGGTGCGCGGACGGGTTTTGGCTGTGGCGGCGGTGGCCGCATTGATCGCAACAACCGCAGCGGTGCCCACAGGCGCCGACACCCCGCCCGACACCGCCGTGAGCAGGGCCGACTGCGGTCCGGGCGCCGAGCGGGAACCCGGCGTGCAGGGCCAGGTGCCGCTGGCCGACCGGCAGAGCGGGCGCAGCCAGCAACCCTACAGCTGCAACCTGAAGCTGGACGGGCAGTACCAGTCACAGGGTCAGGCGACGGTGGGTGCGTCCTATGGCGACTGCCTGTACCTCGGCACGCTCCTGCCCGGTGCGCTGACCGCCCGCAACCGCGGCGTGAACGTCATCGACGCCTCCGACCCGGCCAACCCGAGGCTCGCCACCTCCCTGGTCAGCCCGGCCACGCTGGGCGGAACCTGGGAGACGCTGAAGGTCAACGAGAAGCGCGGTCTGCTCGCCGCCGTCTCGGTCGGCGCGGGCTCGGGCGGGCTATTCCTGTCGCTCTATGACATCAAGACCGACTGCACGAAACCGCGGCTGCTCAACGGGCTCGCGGGCACCAACCTCACGCTGCCCGGTGCGTTCCCCGGCCACGAGGGCGGCTGGTCCCCCGACGGCAACACCTACTGGGCGACCGGCGCGGCGGGTGGCACCATCGGCGCGATCGACGTGTCCAACCCGGCCCTGCCGCGGGTGGTCTTCCTGGGCAGCACCGGCCTGAGCAACCACGGCTTCGGCGTCAGCCCCGACGGCAACCGGATCTACGTGGCCAGCGCCGTTCCCGCCGGGATCACCGTGTTCGACGCCGGCGACATCCAGCGGCGCAGCCTGTTCCCGCGGCTGCGGCAGGTGTCGCAGATCAGCTGGACGGACGGCCTGATCACCCAGCACGCCATCCCCTTCACCGACGGCGGCAAGCCGTACCTGGTGGTGGCGGACGAGTTCGGCTCCGGCGGCGTGCGGTTCATCGACCTCAGCGACGAGCGCAACCCGCGCACCACCCGGCAGATCAAGCTGGAGATCAACCGCCCCGAGCACAAGGACGCCAGGGCCGCCGACACCGCGCGCAACGGGATCTTCGGCTACGAGGCTCACTACTGCACGCTGGACCGCACCACCGACCCGACCGCGCTGGCCTGCGGCTGGACCCAGTCCGGCATCCGCGTCTTCGACGTGCGTAACCTGGCGAACCCCAAGGAGATCGCCTACTACAACCCCGGCGGCGAGGCCGGGAAGAAGGCGGACCTGGTGAACTCGGCGCACGCGTTCATCCCGGTGGGCGCCACCGTCTCGGACTTCACCAACGGCAACATCGGCAAGCCCGCGCTGAACCTGGGGCCGGTGGACATGACCGCGGACTGGTGTATGTCGCCGCCGTTCTTCAACGGGGACAAGCTGTTCGTCTCCTGCGACGACAACGGCGCGCTGGCGTTGCGGTTCACCAACGGCGCCTTCCCGCTGCGATGACCCGCCGCGTCATCGCGCTGCTGGTCGCACTGCTGCTCGGTTTCGGCGCGGGAGCCCTGGTGTTCAGGGACTCCGGCAGTGAGCAGCCGGTGGCGTCCAAGGTGGACGTCGGGTTCAGCCAGGACATGATCGCTCACCACCAGCAAGCGGTGGACATGGCGTCGATGGTGCGCGGCCGGGTCGGTCCGCAGGTGGCGACCGCGGCGTCCACGATCGAGAGCAACCAGTTGCGGGAGATCGGCCAGATGCAGGGGTGGCTGGCGTTGTGGGGCGCCCCGCAGGTGGCCTCCGACAACGGCATGTCGTGGATGCGGGAGCACTCCCACGCCGAGGCGATGCCGGGCATGGCGTCGATGCCCGAGCTCAACCGCCTCGGCGAACTGTCCGGCCGCGAGTTGGAGGTGTGGTTCCTCCAGGTGATGATCCGCCACCACCAGGGCGGTGTGACGATGGCATCGGAGGCGGCCAACACCGCGGAGCACCAACAGGTACGCGGACTGGCCGCGGTGATCGTCGCCGAGCAGCAGAAGGAGATCGGCGCCCTCACCGGCCTGCTCACCACCCTCGGCGCTTCCCCGCTCTAGCCCCGAAAACCTCTAGGATTAATGGTAGGGATCCCTGGATGCGAACAAGGCGTCGTTGTCGTCAAATCGGGCGCAGCAAGCTGATCGGGTCTGACGACAACGACCGCCGGTTCGCACAACCGGTGTCACCAACGCTCGTCATGCAAGCCTTCGCCGGTTCGAACACCGCACGACCGGTTCCATCTCGCGCTCGTCGCGGCACGCCATCGCCGGTCCGCACATCACACGAACGGTTCCATCGCACGCTGGTGGCAGCACACCGTCGCCGGTCCGCACACCGCGCGACCGGCGCCACCTCGCGCTGGTCGCAGCGCACCTCGCCAGGTCAGCCGCCGAGGATGTTCACCGCGCGGGCCGCCACCAACGCCAGCGTCACCACCGACAAACCGGCCTGCACCATCATCAGCAGCTTCGCCCAGCGGGCCAGCGGCATGGTGTCGGTCGGGCTGAAGGCCGTGGCGTTCGTGAACGACAGGTACAGGTAGTCGAAGAACTGCGGCTCCCACTCGGAATGCGTGAGCTCCGGATCGGCCATCTGCGGGAACAGGAAATCCGGATGCGGACGCCGCGACTCACGCCGGGCGAACGGCCCGCCCCGGTCGAGCTCCCAGAACCACAACCCGAACGCGATCACGTTGGTGGACCAGATCGCCGCGGCGCTGCCCAACAGCTGACCGCCGTCCATCGGGGCGCCGCCCACGATCAGCCGAACCAGCAACACGATCGACGCCGCGTTGGCCACGTTGATCAACGCGGTCAGCGTCAGCGACGCGATCCGCACGGCCTGCGTCTCCCGGGTGAACCGCACCGGGTTGGCGAACACCAGCGCCACCAGCAGCAGCACCTCCAAGCCGGGCAGCAGGTAGCGGGGTTCGAGCGCCAGCCGATCCGGCAGCACCAGCTGCAACACGATCGCGGCCACGATGACCACGCTGACCGCCAGCCGGTTCTCGCCGTCCGTGGTGCGCAACCAAGCGGGCGTGAGGTTCACGCCACCACCGCGTCGCGGGACAGCGCCACCAACCTCGACACCGCCCGCAGGTACTTCTTGCGGTAGCCGCCGCGCAGCATCTCCTCGGTGAACAGCTCCGAGAGCGGGCGGCCCGACACGATCACCGGCACGGCGCGATCGTAGAGTCGGTCGGCCAGCGCCACCACGCGCAGCGCGACGCCCTGGTCCTCCAGCGGGTGCAGTCCTCGCAGGTAGACCGCACTGACCCCGTCCACCAACCGCCCGTACTTGGACGGGTGCAGCGTCGCCAAGTGCGCGCACAGCTCGTCGAAGGAGTCCACAGTGGAGCCCGGCCGGGCCGCGGCCAATCCGTCGATCTCGGCGTCGGCCACCGGCTCAGGAGCGGGCGGCAGGCCGCGGTGCCGGTAGTCCGGGCCGTCCACGCGCACCACGCCGAACCGGGCGGACATGGCGTGGATCTCGCGCAGGAAGTCCTCTGCCGCGAACCGGCCCTCCCCCAACTTGTCCGGCAGCGTGTTGGACGTCGCCGCGATGGACACGCCCGCCTCGGTGAGCTCCGCGATCAGCCGGGTGACCAGCATCGTGTCGCCGGGGTCGTCCAGTTCGAACTCGTCGATCGCCAGCAGCCGGTGCGCCGACAGCCGCTCCACCGCGGTGGCGAAGCCCAGCGCACCGACCAAATGGGTGAGCTCCACGAAGGTGCCGTAGGACTTCGGTCCGGGCGCGGCGTGCCAGATCGAGGCCAGCAGGTGGGTCTTGCCGACCCCGAAACCGCCGTCGAGGTACAGGCCGGGCTGCTCGGGCGGGCTGTGCCTGCCACCGAACACCGAGCGCAACCAGCCCTGCCTGCGGCCGCCCAAGGTCACCCGATCGGCGAAAAATCGGCATTCGTCCAGAGCACGCGCCTGGCTCGGTTCATCCGAACTGGGCAGGTACGTGTCGAAACGCACCGCGTCGAATCGGGGCGGAGGGGCCATGGCCTGCACCAACTCGTCCGCGCTGACCTCGGGCGATCGGGCACTCAACGACGGGGCTGGCATGCACAAAGGGTATCGGCCGTGTTGGGATTGTCGGCGTGCACAGGTTGTTGCCCGGGCCACTCGCCTCCGACGAGACGCTGGAGGAGCTTTACGCCTTCCCGCAGCCGCTGTCGCGTCCGTGGCTGCGCGTCAACTTCGTCTCCAGCGCGGACGGCGCCGTGACCGTCGCAGGCAGCTCGGAGGGCCTGACCAGCCGGGAGGACACCCGGCTGCTCGGCATGATCCGCGATCTGTCCGATGTCGTCCTCGTCGGCCTCGGCACCGCCATGATCGAGGGCTACCGCGGCATCAGGCCAACCGAACGCCGCCGCAAGCGCCGCGAACGGCTCGGCCTGACCGGGCTGCCGCCGGTGGCCGTGGTGACCAACACGTGCTCGCTGCCGCCGGAGGCCCCGCTGATCGCCGACACCACGGTCCCGCCGCTGGTGATCACCTGCGCGGCCGCGCCCGAGGAGCGGCGCCGCGAGGTGGCCGAGGCGGGCGCCGAGGTGATCGTGGCGGGCGAGGGCGCGGTGGACCTCGACCTGGCGCTGGGCGCGCTGGCCGACCGGAACCTGTACCGGATCGCCTGCGAGGGCGGGCCGCGGCTGTTCGGCAGCCTGATCGCCGCGGACCTCGCCGACGAGTTGTGCCTGACGGTCGCGCCGGTGCTGGCGGGCGGGGACGCCGGTCGCATCGCGCTCGGCCTGTTGCCCGGCGACCCGCTGCCGATGACCCTGGCGTCGGCGGTGCTGTCGGACGACACCGGGCACCTATTCCTCCGATACACCAGGATCAGGGAATGAGCGCGGGCACCGAGGTGACCGACGAGGCGCTGCTGACCGCCGCGGCTCGGGGTGACCACCTGGCGTTCGAGACGCTGGTGCGGCGGCACACCGAGAAGCTGTACCGGGTGGCGCTGCGCATCGTGGGCAGCCCGGCCGAGGCCGAGGACGTGGTGCAGGAGACCTGGATCTCCGCCTGGCGAGGGCTGTCCCGGTTCCGCGGCGAGGCCGCGCCGTCGACCTGGCTGTACCGGGTGGTCACCAACGCCGCACTGGCACATCTGCGGCGCCGTCGCCCGACCGTCCCGCTGGAGGGCGCCCCCGAGCCGAGTTCCGGGGACAGCCCCGAGGGCAGCGTGATCCGCTCCGAGCAGGTCAGCGCCGTGCAGGCCGCGATAGCCACGCTGGAGCCGTCGCAGCGGATTCCGCTGGTGCTGCGCGAACTGGAGGGTTTGAGTTACGAAGAGATCGCGGCCGTGCTCGACGTGAACGTCGCCGCCTTGCGCTCGCGGTTGCATCGCGCCAGGGTGGCCCTCCTGGCCAAGTTGAAGGAGCAGCGATGAGCGGAGAACGGTTCGCCGAGCATCCGCTGCCCTGCGGCAGGCTGCCAGAAGCCCTGGTTCCGCTGGTCGCCGACCGCCCGGCGGGCGAGACCGACCCGGCGTTGACCGAGCTGATCGAGCACACGAGGGGCTGCCAGTACTGCCGGGCCGAACTGTCCGAACTGGACCGCCGCTGGGCGCCGGTGCGCACCGCCGCGGCCTACGACCCGCCGGTTCCGCAGGGTCTGGTGGAGCGCGCCCTGGAATCGGTGCGCGGGGTGCGGGGCCGGATCGCGGTCACCGCCACCGAGGTCGCGCAGCCCGGCGGCAACGTCCGGATCACCGAGCGGGCGCTGCTCGCGGTGGCCCGCCAACTGGCCGCCGACGTGATCGACCGGCTGCCCGGGGTGCACCTGCGCGGACTGCGCTTCGACGAGGACGATGTGCTGCTGGTGCGCATCGCGATCCGCTACGGCGTCGACGGCACCGCGGCCACCGGCGCGCTGCACACCGGTTTGCAGCGCGAACTGGCCGACACACTGGGTCCGGCGGCTCCCGCGTTGGAGGTCCGCGTGGTCGACGTCCACGACCCCGACTAGCCCATTCGGGTGATACCGCGACACGTCCGGCGTACTGGGCAATCCCAATACGTGCCGGGGCGAGAACGCTTAGTGGGCGGACCGCTTCGGCCCAAGCGACCCAGTGAAGGAGCCATCCATGGCGCAGAACACGCGCACCGAGGAGACCAACAGCACCTCGACATCCCTGCAGCGCTCGACCGCGGCCAACCCAGCCCGGCTCGCGGATGAGACATCGCAGGGCAAGACGACCATCTCCTCATCGGTGGTGCAGAAGATCGCGGGCATCGCCGCACGCGAGATCTCCGGCGTCCACGCCATGGGCGGCGGCGTCTCGCGGGCCTTCGGCGCGCTGCGGGAAGCCATTCCCGGCGGCGGCACGTCGACGACCTCCGGTGTCTCGGTGGAGGTCGGCGAGAAGCAGGCCGCGATCGACCTGGACATCGTCGTCGAGTACGGCGCATCCATCGTGGACCTGGCACGGGCGGTGCGCCGCAACGTGATCACCGCGGTGGAGCGGATGACCGGGCTGGAGGTCATCGAGGTCAACATCGCCGTCAACGACATCAAGCTGCCCGGTGAGGACGAGCAGAATGGCGAGCAGCCCGCCTCCTCGCGTGTCGAGTGAGCCGGAGGTAGCCGAGCGGATCGCGGCGGCGGTGCTCGCGCACCCCGCCGTGCACGCCCTGCACGACAGCCTCGCCTCCTACCTGCCCGGTCGCCGCGTCGAAGGTGTGCGCTTCGAACCCGGCGAGCCGGTCGGCATCGCGGTGGTGCTGCGGATGGGCAGCCCGCTGCCGACGGTGGTGGCGGATCTGCGGAAGTCGGTGCGCAAGGTCGCCGGGGACGTGCCGGTGGACGTGACCGTCGCCGACCTGGCGGTGAGCTGAGCAGCGATGACCAGGCAGCACCGGGCCGCCATCCGCGCCTACATCAGGGCCAACCATCCCGACGCGGGCGGCGACCCGGCCGCCTTCGCCGAGGGCTTGGCGCGACTGCGGGCCCGGCAGGCGGAGCCGGATCGCTACGACCGGCCGGTGGTCGCGGTACAGCGGCGCTGGTCCCGGCTGTTCCGCTTCTTCCGCCGCGGGCGCCCCAAGCGGCACCTGCTGTGACAACGACGAGGAAGGCAACAACGCCATGAACAACACACAGCTCGGCCTGCTGGCCGGTTTGGTACTGGGCGCGGCGGGAGCCGTCGGCGGCTTCGGCGCGTTCCTGATCACATTGGTGATCGGCGCCATCGGGCTGGTCGTCGGCCGCGTGCTGGACGGTCAGCTGGATATCGGTGAGCTGATCGGCCGAGGTCGGGACCGGTGAGCACGGCGCTGGAGGCGCCCACGCCGGGCGAGCCAGGGGACGTCGAGGAGCGCGGCAGGCTGGAGATCTCGCGGGAGGTCGTGCGCAAGGTCGCCGAGCACGCCGCCGACGAGGTGCCCGAGGTGACCCGCGGCAGGCGCCGCGTCGCCGGACTGGGCCTGGGCGAACACGGCGCCAGCGCCAAGGTCGACGGCGAAGGCGGCATCGTCGGCCTCCGGCTGGACCTCGCGCTGCGGTACCCGGCGCCCGTGCGGGACACGGTTTCCGCGATCCGGGACCGGGTACGGGACGAGGTGCAGCGGATCACCGGCTACCAGGTGCGTTCGGTCGGCGTGACCGTGTCGGCGCTGCTGCCCGCGAACCGTCCGAGAGTGGAGTGAGCATGCGTGCGATCGTCCGTCTGATCTCCGCCCTGCTCGGCCTCGCCGTGGCCGCGGCGGGTGCGCTGCTGGCAACCGAGGTGGCCTGGGCGTGGGCGCGGCCCGCGTCGACCGAGCTGCTGGTGCCGTGGCGCTCTTGGCCGGTCAGGCTCGGCGAGGTGACCTGGTCGGCCGACCCGGTGCGCTGGATCGCCTTCGGCGTCGCCGCGGTCGGCTTGATCCTGCTGGTCGCCGCGTTGACCGCGGGGCGGCGCGACATCCGACTGCGCGAGCCCGCCCCGGAGGTCGCGGTGACCACCTCCCCACGCTCGCTGGCCAGGCTGGTCGGCCACCGGGTGCGTGCCCAGGACGGCGTGCGCGGTGCGTCGGTCAGCGCCAGCGCCAAGCGCATCCGGGTCCGCGCGACCAGCGGCCTGGCGGGCGAAGAGGAGTTGCGCCCCAGGCTGACCGAGGCCGCGGAAGAGGTTGTCGGCGCCCTGCCGATGCCCCGCGCGCCGCGGGTGTCCGTTGTCGTCGACTCAGCGAGGGACCGCCGATGAACAAGCAGACCGCGGCACTGCACCGCTCGGCTCGCGCCGAGCGCGTCTCCACCGGCCTGACCGGCGTCCTCCTGCTCGCGCTCGCCGCGGCGGCCCTGCTGGTCGGCTACGGCGTGCTCGGCACCGGCCGCGCCCAGCGTCCGGTACTGGACCCGATCGCCATGGACTGGCTGCGCGGCCACCCCGAGATCGCCAAGAGCGCCGCCATCGGGATCGGCCTGCTGGCGCTGATCGTCGGTTTGCGCTGGGCATACCGCTCGGTGCGCCCGGAGCGACGGCCCGACATGGTGCTGGAACCCGGCCTGACCGTCACCGCAGGCGCCATCGCCGACGCCGTCCGCGTCGACGCCGAGGGTGTCCGCGGCGTCGGCCGCGCCAAAGTGCGTCTGGTCGGTTCCCCGGACTCCCCCGCGATGCGGCTCCAACTGTGGCTCAACGAGGACGCCGATCTGCGCGCCGTGTGGGACGACCTGGACTCCCAGGTGCTCGCCCGCGCCCGCGAGGCACTGGGCGTCGAGTCCCTCCCCACCGCCGTCCGCCTCGAACTCGACGCCCGCCCTCGCGAACGCGTGGTGTGATCCACGCCATTGTTCGGAATAGGCCGAACTATCTACGCGGTTGCCTCGGACGGATCTGATCCCTGACTTCGAGGTGGCACCGTGGCAAGGCTGTTCGAACCGATCACCCTGCGATCCGTGACGATTCCCAACCGCGTGTGGCTGGCGCCGATGTGCCAGTACTCCGCGGCAACCGAGGGTCCCGACGAGGGCGCCCCGCATGACTGGCACTTCACCCACCTCGTCACCCGGGCCGTCGGCGGGGCGGGCCTGGTGATGACCGAGGCGACCGGCGTCAGCCCGGAGGGCCGCATCTCCCGTGCGGACCTGGGTTTGTGGAACGACCGCCAGCAGGCCGCGTTCGCCAGGGTGGCCGCGGGCATCGAGGCACACGGCGCGGTGCCCGCGATCCAACTCGCGCACGCGGGCCGCAAGGCCTCCACCACCCCGCCGTGGGAGGGCGATCAGCACCTGACGCCGGAGCAGGGCGGCTGGATCACGGTGGGGCCTACCGCCGAGGGCTTCCGGGATCTGCCCGCACCGCGTGAGCTGACCGCCGCCGAGATCAGTCAGGTGGTGCGCGACTTCGCCGCAGCCGCACGGCGCGCGGTGGACGCCGGGTTCAAGGTCATCGAGATCCACGGCGCCCACGGCTACCTGATCAACTCGTTCCTCTCCCCCTTCACCAACAAGCGCACCGATGCCTACGGCGGCTCGTTCGAGAACCGCATCCGGGTAGCGCTGGAGATCACCGACGCCGTCCGCGCCGAAGTTGGTGAGCAGGTGCCGCTCCTGTTCCGCGTCTCCGCCACCGACTGGCTCAGCGAGAACGCCGACGACGGCCGCGAGGGCTGGACGGTGCCGGACACCGTGCGGCTGGCCAAGGAACTGCTGGCGCGCGGCGTCGACCTGCTCGACGTCTCCTCCGGCGGCGTGGCCTTCGACGCCGCCATCCAGGACGCTCCCGGCTACCAGGTCCCCTTCGCGGCCACCGTCCGCGCCGAGACCGACCTCCAGGTCGGCGCCGTCGGCAAGATCACCGAGGCGCGGCAGGCCGAGAAGATCCTCGCCGACGGCAAGGCCGACGTCGTGCTGCTGGGCCGCGAGTTGCTGCGCAACCCGAACTGGCCGCATCTGGCCGCGATCGAACTCGGCGCCGCAAGCCGGGTGCCCGTCCAGTACGGCGGCGGATTCCGCGTGTGACGATGGGATCATGACCCTTTCGCGGAGGCTGATCGAACAGCACCGGGGTGGCGTGGCCGACCAGCTTCGCCACCCCACCGTCGCGGGCATCGGCCGCGGCGACCTCGACCCCGCGGTGTTCCGCTCCTGGCTGGAGCAGGACTACCTGTTCCTGTTGAACTACGTGCGCGTGTTCACCCGCCTCGCCTGGCAGGCCCCGGACAACCACCTCGGCGACCTGGTCGACCTGGCGCACGCCACCTGGCACGACGAGCTGGAGCTGCACCGCGGCCTTGCCGCCGAGTTCGGCGCCAACCTGGTTGACCCTCAACCAGGTCCCGCCTGCCGCGCCTACTCGACGTTCCTATTGGAGTCCGCCGCCGACTACGGCCGCGGTCTCGCCGCGCTGCTGCCGTGCATGTGGGGCTACTCGGAGCTGGGCCGCGAACTGGCGAAGAACCCGCCCGCCGAACCCCGCTACGCCGCCTGGGTCCGCACCTACGCCGACCCCGCCTTCGCCGACCTCGCCCGCCGCTGCGCCGACATGCTCGACGAAACCAACGTCGACGAGGCCACCGCCGGCGCGGCTTTCGCCGAGGGCATGCGCCACGAACTCGCCTTCTGGGACGTCCCCTGACCCGAGAAAGCCACGGGTCACATCACGCGCGGCGGAGCGCAGGTGAAGCCGGACGCAGCGGCGCCCCAGACCGGTTGCGTGCCAGCATGATCGCGGGCACCGCGGCGAGGACGAAGAGCGCTCCGGCCATAGCGACGTAGAGGTACACGCCGGTCGCCGTGCTCACCGGGGCACCGAGGGCAGAGACCCCGGGAATATGGGTCGCTTTGAGCACCTCGCCCCCGGCGATGTTGAAGACGACCGAGCCGAGGGCGAGCACGACCGACACCAGGCCTGCGGTCGTGCCCTGGCGCTCGGGCGCTTCGATGCTGGTGGCCAGGTTGTACCCGGAGGCGCCGATCGCGCCTGCGGCCATGCCGAGCATGGCGCCGCAGGCGATCGCCGGCGGGAGCGCCGAGACGCCCGCCAGCATCGCGAAGGTCGCCACCATCCCGACGGCGATGCCGCCATGCGACGGCGGGTGGACGCCGCCGTCGACCAGGGCGAGCTCCCCCCGGTCGACAGTTCCTTCCTGGGCGAGATGATCTCCAGCCCGGTACACCTCATCGTCAACCGGGGCATGCGCCCGTTCACCCGCACGGACGCGGAACGCATCGTCGGCGTGGTGCTCGCCGGTATCCGGGCCACCGCACCGCACGCCTGACCAAGCGCCCTGGCCTAGCCGAGTTGCAGCGGCAGGGTGATCGTGACCGTGGTGCCCAGGCCTGCGGTGCTGGTGATGGCGGCGGTGCCGCCGTGGGCTTCGGCGAGTTGGCGGACGATGGCCAGGCCGAGGCCGGTGCCGCCGGTGCGGCGGCTGCGGGACTTCTCGGCCCGCCAGAAGCGGTCGAAGACGCGCGGGAGGTCTTCGCGGCTGATGCCGGAACCGGTGTCGGCCACGGTGATCACCGCGTGCTCGTCTGCCAGCCTGCCGGTGACGGTGATGCGGCCGCCGGGTGAGGTGTGACGGATGGCGTTGCACAGCAGGTTGCCGACCGCTTGGCGCAGGCGCAGCGGGTCGGCGCGCAGGTGCACGCTGTCGGTCTCGGTGCCAAGCTCGACGCCCGCGGTATCGGCGCGGGACTGGTAGGCGGCGGTGCACTGGCGCAGCAGGCCGCCCAGGTCGACGGTCTCCAGGCGCAGCTGGAACTGGCCCGCGTCGGCCAGCGCGAGCTGCTGGAGGTCGTCGATCAGGTGTTGCAGGCTCAGGGTCTCCGCGAGCAGCAGCTCCAGCAGTTCGGGGTCCAGCTCGGCGACCCCGTCCTGGGCGGCTTCCAGCCAGCCGCGGATGTTGGTGACCGGGGTGCGCAGCTCGTGGGAGACGTCGCTGATCATGTGTCTGCGCTGCGCTTCGGTGCGTTCCAGGTGCTCGGACATGTCGTTGAACGACGTCGACAGCGCGGCCAGTTCGCCGACCGCCTTGGTGCTCACCCGTGCCGAGCGGTCGCCCCCCTGCATGCGCTGGGCGGCCACGGTCAGTTCCCGCACCGGGCGGGACAGGCGCGCCGCGAGGACCGCGCTGACCGCGACCACGATCACCAGGACCGCGCCTGCCAGGCAGATGATGTTGCGGGTGCCCGCGGCGGAGAGGGTGATCACGTCGGCGTCCTGCGCCGCGGTCTCGGTGATGAACAGCAGGGCGGGCGGGGCCACGACGGGGTTGAGCTGCTCGCGCCTGCTTCCGTCCAAACAGGACGACGCCTGCTGCGACCCCTGGAGCGACTCCGGCAGGTCGATCATGCCGTACTCGACGACGAGCCTGGCGGGCCTCACCTCGTGTGCCGCGAGGCAGGTGTCGAACAGGCCTTGCAGCTGGTCCAGTGCCTGCTGCTCGGTGGCGGTGAGCCGCTCCACAGGTTCCGCCGAGCAGCGGCCCTCGCCGTAGTCCTCGGGTTCGGACGTGACATCGGGGCGCCCGCCGGGCCAGTAGCCGATCTCGACGGTGCGACCTTCCTTGCGCAGGCAGTCCGCGTAGACCTCCGCCGCCCGCCGCAGCGCGGTGCGCTCCTGTTCGGACAGAGGCACCGGGCCGACCGAGACATCCATGATCATGCCGGTTTCCAGCGGACTGATCACCGAGGCGGGTCTGCGCGGCAGCTGTGGCAGCCTGCTGTCGGCGGAATCGGCGATGATCCGCCGCTCGGTCTCGTTGGTGGCCAGTGCGATGCGGCGGCCGGTGCGGTTGGCCAGGTCGAGCACCACGGGCCGCACCTCGTCCCAGTTGCGGTGGGTGGCGGCGTAGTCGACAAGCTCCTCGTGAATGAGGGCGTCGTCGCTGAGGGTCTGGCCGTGCTCCTGGCGGATGGCCTCCGTGGTGCGCTGGGCGGCCAGCCACGCCGTCGCGGCCACCGCGCCGCCCGCGACCAGCACCGAGCCTGCCAGCAGGCGGATGAACATGCGGTGCCGCAGCGGGATCCGGTCACTCAACGGCGGCACCGTCGTTGAGCTTGTAGCCGACGCCGTAGACCGTGACGAGGTAGATGGGTTTGCGCGGCACCACTTCGATCTTGCGGCGCAAGTTCATCATGTGCACGTCGACGGTCCGCTCGGTGCAGAACTCGCTGCCGAACGCCAGGCCCAGCAGCTGTTTGCGGCTGAACACCCGGCCGGGCTGCGAGATCAGCACGTTCAGCAGCCGGAACTCCGCGGCCGTGCACTGCACCGGCCCGCCGCGCACGGTCACCTCGTGCCGCACGGGGTCCACCTGGATCTCCCCGACCCGCAACGGCTCGGCACTGACCGGATCGCCGCGGCGGGAGCGGCGCAGCAGCGCGCGCACCCTGGCCATCAGCTCGCGCGGGCTGTAGGGCTTGGTCAGGTAGTCGTCCGCGCCGAGGTCGAAGCCGCGGACCATATCGTCCTCCGAGGTCAGCGCGGTGAGCATCAGCACCGGCAGGTCGAACTCGGCGCGCAGCACCCGGCAGACCTCCAGCCCGCCCGCCTCCGGCATCAGCAGGTCCAGCACCAACAGGTCGGGGCGGCAGCGGCGCACCTCGTCGACCGCGGCTCTGCCGTCGGACACCACGCGCACCGTGTGGCCCTCGCGGTCGAGATAGCGGCGGACCAGTTCGGCCTGCCTCGGGTCGTCTTCAGCGACCACGATGTAGGCGCACACTCCTACCTCCTCATCCCCGGCCTGCCGACAAGTCTGTGACCAGGAGTTGAGCGCTGTCCGCTCCTTCATATCAGCCGAACGAGTTCTTCATATTTCGCAGGCACGGTGGGCGGGGTCAGGGCAGGACCGGGTCGTTTTCAGGGAAGAACATGACTATTTCCGTCACCGTGGTGAACGGTGCCGCGGTGGTGGGTAGCGCGGGCGGTCGCGTGCTCGGCACGGCACGCCTGTCCGAAAAGCCCGGCTTGGTGATGGTGGACGAGCCTGCGCTGGCCTCGGACGCACCGGCGCTGGACGTGGCCGTCTGCCTGTACCGGCGGGCGGCCGAGCACGCGTGGGCCTCAGGCCGTGAGCTGGGGTGGTCGGGTCTGGCCTCCGGGCTCGCGGGGCAGGTGGCGCGACAGCTGTCGGCGAGCGTCTACCAGCAGGTGGGCAGGCACTGGGGCAGCCACGACCTCCGCTCCTGCGGCACCTCGGCGCTGCCGGTGTGCATCCGGGATGTGACCGCCGACGGCGCGGTGGCCTGCGAGCTCATCGACGATGACGGCACCGCCATCGCCCATGCCTCCGCTGCGCTGTCCGGCGGCAAAGCGTTCGTGGAGCGGGTGCGGCACCGCGGCGCCACCGGGTTGCAGCTCGCGGCGCTGGTCTCGGCGCTGATCCACCGCCTCGCCGACGAACACCCCGAGGCGTGCGAGTTGGAGATCCGCGAACTCGGCGACAACGCCGTCGGCCAGGCCATGGTCATCAACGGTCTCCAGGTCACCGACCGCTGGCTGGAGTATCGGCTCGCACCGGAAGATCCCTGACGCCCGTCGCGTCATCACCCGCCAACAGGCAGGATGGGGCCATGTCGTTGCCGTTGTCGCCGCCCATCCAGCCGATGCTGGCCAGTCCCGTCAGCGGGATTCCTGACCAGGACGGGCTGGTGTTCGAGCCCAAATGGGACGGTTTCCGCTGCATCGCGTTCCTGGACGGCCGCGATGTGTACCTACAGTCGCGCACCGGCAAGGACCTGGCCCGCTACTTCCCCGAGATGGTGGAATCGCTCGGCACGCACATCCGCCGTCCCGCCGTGCTGGACGGCGAACTGGTGGTGGCGCGCACCGGGAAGCTGGACTGGGACGCCCTCGGCGAACGCATCCACCCCGCGGTCAAGCGCATCAACCAACTCGCCACCGCCACCCCGGCCCGGTTCATCGCCTTCGACCTGCTCGCCGAGGGCTCCGACGATCTCACGGGCAAGCCGTTCACCGAACGGCGTGAGCGGATGAACGAGTTGTTCGGCTCGCCGCCCCCGGAATCGCGGCTGCACCTCACCCCCACCACCACCGACAACGGCGTGGCGCGGGAGTGGTTCGAGCTGTTCGAGGGCGCCGGTCTCGACGGTCTCATCGCCAAGCCCGCGGACGGGCCGTACACGCCCGCCAAGCGCACGATGCTCAAGATCAAGCACGCCCGCACCGCGGACTGCGTGGTCGCCGGGCTGCGCTGGCACGCCGACACCGAACCGGGCACCGCGGTCGGGTCGCTGCTGCTGGGCCTGCACGACGACAAGGGCGTGCTGCACAGCGTCGGCGTGGTCGGTGCCTTCCCCGCCGCCAAGCGCCGCGAGTTGGCCGCCGAGCTGGCCCCGCTGCTGGAGCGCGGCGAGGTCGACCACCCGTGGCTCGGGGAGCAGGCGGGCGACGGCAGGCGGCTGCCGGGGTCGATCAACCGTTGGCGGAGCGCGGTGCAGCAGTGGCAGCCGATGCGCAGGGAACGCGTGGTGGAGGTGTCCTACGACCACACCGAGGGCGGCATGCCCTCCCGGTTCCGGCACACCGCCCAGTTCGTCCGCTGGCGCCCCGACCGCGACCCCGCCTCCTGCCGGTACGACCAGCTGGAGGAGCCCGCCCGCTACGACCTCGACGGTGTCCTGCGCGGCGACGTGCGCCCCGCTCACTGAGTCCTCACCACCCCCATGCCAGGCTCCATCCCAGGTTTCGCCAAGGACGGACGGGGAGCGTGTTGCGCAGAGTTTCGGCAGGCCTCGCGGTGCTGTGTGCCGGGCTGCTGGCGCTGACCGGGTGCGCGGTGGGGCCGTCGTCGCGGCCACCGGTCGCGGTAGGTGAGGCCGAGGGCCTGCCGCCGGGTCCGGCGCCGTCGGTGACGCCCGCGCCGCTGCCGGGACTGGACCCGCCGGAGGGCGAGGCCGTCGGCTGGTCGGACTGCACCGAAACCACCGCCGCGGCGGTCGGCGCGCCAGCGGGCTTGCGCTTCGAGTGCGCGCGGATGCTGGGCATACTCGACCCTCCCGCGAATCCCGGCCGAGGCTTTGCCCGGTTGTCGCTGCTCAAGGCCGGTACCGGTGAGATCCCGCTGGTCATCGTCGGCGACATCAACGACGGCCCCGGCACCCTCTACGCCGCTCGGCTGGCGGCCAGCGTGCCTGCGGCCCTGCTCGAGAAGTTCTCGCTGATCGGCATCGACCGGCGCGGCAGCGGCAACTCCGACGGCGCCCGCTGCGTGCGGCCGGAAACCCGCAAGGAGATGCTGGACGCCGATCCGCGTGCGGGCGACGCGGCCACGGTGTCCGCGGTGCGCAACGTGGCCCGCGACGCCACCCAGCAGTGCGCGCTGGAACTCAACGAGCGGCTGCCCGCCTACGACTCCTGGCGGACCGCGGCCGACCTCAACCGCGTTCGCGAGGAGCTGGGGCTGAGCAGGCTGCACGCGATCGGCCGCGGCGACGGGTCACGGGTGCTGTCCTTCTTCGCCGAGCGCTACCCCACCGCGGTGGGCCGGATGGTGCTCGACGGCGCCCCGGAGCCCGAACTGGACGCCATCGCGCAGGCGGAGTCGAAGTCCAGGGCCGCGGAGCAGACCCTGGACGCCTTCGCCCGCGACTGCCTGTCCAGGCCGGGCTGCCCGCTCGGTCCCGATCCCCGCGCCGCCGTACGGCAACTGCTGGACGCGCCGCCGGTTCCCGGCGCGGGCACCGTGCTGACCGCGGGCACCAAGCTGTCCGCGCTGCTGACCGGCCTCGCGGCGCGGGAGCGCTGGCCCGAACTGGCCTCGGCGCTGGGTGCGGCGGCTGCCGGTGACGGCACCGCGCTGACGCGGTTCGTGCTGCCCGCGATCACCGACGGCGAGGAACTGCCCGCCAACTTCGACGCCGCGTTGATCACCACCTGCAACGACAGCACCACCCGGGTGCCGCCGGAGCGGATCGGCGCGCTCGCCGAGCAGTGGCGCAAGACCCAGCCGGTGTTCGGCGGGCTGTTCGCGCAGCGGCTGCTGTGGTGCGCGTCGTGGCCGGTACCCGAGCCGTCGCCGGTGCCGCGGGCCGCGGGCGCGCCGCCGATGCTGGTGGTGGCCACCGAGAACGACCCGATGACCCCGCGCGAGGGCACGGTGCGGGCCGCCGAGGCGCTGTCCTCGGACGTGATGATCCGCTGGCAGGGCGCCGGGCACGGCGCGTATCCCGCCAGTACGTGTGTGACCGAGGCCGTCTCGGGTTTCCTGCTGGCGGGCACCCTGCCGTCGGCGGGCACCACCTGCCCGCCCTGAAACAGCGGCGAGGGCCGCCCCGCGACCGGCGTGTCCTCGGAGAACCTGCCGGATCGCGGGACAGCCCCGCGCAACATCATGGGTTGATCAGCCGCCACGCGGCGGTGGGGTGATCAGCTCGCCGATGCTCAGCTACAGCTGGAGCAGCACCCGCAGCCAGGTCCGGTGCACGAACCACAGCAGCTGCATCCGCCCTGAGGAGTCTTGACGGTCATGGTTACCTCCCATAATCGATGAGCCCCGGCAACGCAAACAGTAAGGCTGGCCTAACAGTCTGTGACACCGCTACGGGTGTGAAGCAGCGTCACCCGATCGCTGAAACGAATCGATGTACTTATAGCCATATGTAAGTGATGAGGTGTCCGTCTCCTCCAGACGGCCGATCATGGCCGTCGGCGGGCACGAATCGGTGAAGTCCGGAACCGGTGACTCCGACGAGACGTTGGCCTGCTAGAACGTGATCACACGAGGCCCGCACCCCGTCCGCGGTCCCGATAGGAAGGACGAACCCGGTGGTCTTCAAGAAGATGATGCGCGCCCTCGGCGTGGGCGGCCCGTCGGTGGACACCGTGCTGTCCAGCCCGCACTGCTACCCGGGTCAGATGATCGGCGGCGAGGTCCGCATCCAGGGCGGTGACCACCCGGTCGCCATCGAGCACGTCGCGCTGAGCCTGGTGGCCCGCGTCGAGACCGAGTCCGGCGACAGCGAGTACAACTCCTCCATCGAGTTCCACCGTGCGGTCGTGGCGGGTGCGTTCCAGCTCGCGGCGGGCCGGCAGCACGCGATCCCGTTCCAGTTCCCGATTCCCCTCGAGGCCCCGCCCACCGAGCTGTACGGCCAGCACATGCACGGCATGCACATCGGCCTGCGCACCGAGCTGTCGGTGGCCAAGGCCGTGGACAAGGGCGATATGGACCCGGTCGCGATCCACCCGCTGCCCTCGCAGCAGCGCGTGCTGGACGCCTTCGCGCAGTTGGGGTTCCGCGTCCGCAACGCCGACCTCGAGCGCGGCCACATCCGCGGCGCGCACCAGACGCTGCCGTTCTACCAGGAGATCGAGTTCTTCCCGCCGCACCAGTACGGCCACCGCATCAACGAGGTCGAGCTGACCTTCCTCGCCGATCCGCAGAACCTGCTGATCGTGCTGGAGGCCGACAAGCGCGGCGGCATGTTCAGCTCCGGCCATGACGCGTTCGGCCGCTGGCACCTGCCGCACCAGCAGGTCGAGCAGCACGACTGGGCAAGCGAGATCAACAACTGGCTCAGCCAGGTCAGCCAGCGCAGCCACGGCATGATGGGCGGCCACCACGGCGGTCATCACCGCGGCGGAATGGGCATGGGCGGCATGCTCGCCGCGGGCGCGGCGGGCGTGGTCGGCGGCATGATGATCGGCGAGGCCATGGACGGCGTCGGCGACATGACCGAGGGCTTCGGCGACTTCGAGTTCTGATCCTCACCGGTGCGGCCGCTCGCGAGCGGCCGCACCGGTGACGAGGTGGAACAGGTCCGCCCACTGCCGCGCGGTGAGATCACGCGGCAGGTGGCGGATCGGTGATCCGGTTCCGGCGCAGCCAGTCCGCAACGCGCCCGGCAACCGAATTACGTGTCGTCGCGAGCTCGGCTCGGCTGGACGCGCTTGGGCTCGCCGGGCATCTTCGGATACTCCGGCGGGTACGGCAGATCGCCCTGGCCCTCGGCCTTATCGCGGTCGAACCACTCCAGCAGCGTGTCGATGGCGAAGGCCTCGTCGTCCAGAGCGGCGTGCGGGTTGCCGTTGTCGGCCAGCAGTTTCGGCACCGTGAAGACGTCGAAGTCGTCGGGGTCCACCTCGGACAGCTGATCCCAGGTGACGGGCATGGAAACCGTGGCGCGCGGGGTGCCGCGGACCGACCAGGCGGAGGCGATCGTGCGGTCGCGGGCCGCCTGGTTGTAGTCCATGAACACGCGGGTGCCGCGTTCCTCCTTCCACCACGCCGTGGTGGCCAGCTTCGGGATGCGGCGCTCCACCTCACGGCACAGGGCGATCACGGCGTGCCGAACCCCGACGAAGTCCCATTCGGGGCGGATGCGGACCGCGACGTGGATACCGCGGCCGCCGGAGGTCTTCGGGTAGCCGACCATGCCCAGTTCCGCCAGCACCTCGCGCAGCACCCCGGCCACCTGCGCGGCCTCGGCGAAGCCCGTGCCGGGCTGCGGGTCGAGGTCGATGCGCAGCTCATCGGGGTGGTCCACCTCGGGGCGGCGCACCGGCCACGGGTGAAAGTCGAAGGTGCCGAGGTTGGCGGCCCAGACGACCACGGCCTCCTCGGTGGGGCACACCTCGTCGGCGGTGCGGCCGGAGGGGAAGGCGATGCGCACCGACTCCACCCACGGCGGGGCGCCCTTGGGGACGCGCTTGGCGTAGAAGGGTTCGCCGGTCACGCCATCGGGAAAGCGCTTCAACGTGGTGGGGCGGTCTCGCAGCACGGCGAGCAGCGCGGGGGCGACGCTCACGTAATACTCGACGACCTGGAGCTTCGTGATGCCCCGGTCCGGGAAGTACACCTTGCCCGGGCTGGACACGCGCACGGTGCGGTCCCCCACGGTCAACTCGATCGCTTCAGCACGTGCCACGAAAACAGACGCTACCTTTTAAGCATGGCAGCCGCCTCTCCCAAGGACGAGGAACCGAAGGACCGGTTCCACGATGATCTGGTGGGTCTGGATCCCAGCGATCCCGAGGCCCAGGCTTTTGCCGAGCACCTGGACCGCATGCAGCAGAACCGGTCCAACTACACCGTCGAGGGGTACCTGGACGGGATCGGCGACTTCGCCGATTCGGCCAATCGCACCGGCGGGCATCACCGGCTGATGGCGGTGCTCGTGGTGTTATTGCTACTCACCGGAGTCGTGTGGGCGGTTTATGGCGCTCTGGGTGTGGTGTGGCAGACATTCCTGGACTGATCCAGCGGTACTGATCCGCCACCGGTCGGGGAAAACAACTAGCGTGGAACCCATGGAACCCGTTGCCGATGCCAACCGGGCGGTCTCGAAGACCGAGGCGGAATGGCGCAGCAGGCTCAGCCCCGCGGAGTACGCGGTTCTGCGGCAGGCGGGCACCGAGCCGCCGTGGACCGGTCGCTATGTCGACACCAAGACGGTGGGGGTCTACGAGTGCCGCGCGTGCGGCTTTGAATTGTTCCGCAGCGAGACCAAGTTCGACTCCCATTGCGGCTGGCCCTCGTTCTTCAGCCCGCTGGCCGAGGACCGGGTCATCCTCCGCGAGGACCGCAGCCACGGCATGACCCGCGTCGAGGTCGTCTGCTCCCGCTGCCACAGCCACCTGGGGCACGTCTTCGAGGGCGAGGGCTATCCGACGCCCACCGACCAGCGGTACTGCATCAACTCCATCAGCCTGCGGCTGGTACCCGACCACGGCTGATCGCCCGCCGTACAGCGGCCGAATGGCGGCTATCGCTCTCCCTTGATGCCAACAACCATCCGGGTTGAAACCTGAGGGCATCTGCACTTCGCACGTCCGGGAACAAATCCTCGCTGTCCTGGCGCGAAGTCCGAAAGGGACACCATGACAGCCATGCCGCGACGGCGCAGCGCCCTGCTCGCCGCCGTCCTGTTCACGGGCGTGCTCGCCGCCCCCGCCGCCGCCGTCGAGCCGGGCCTCGACGAGTTCTACCACCAGCAGCCGAACTGGTCGAAGTGCGCCGAGGAAGGCTCGCTGGCCGAACTCGAGTGCGCCGAGCTGACGGTGCCGCTGAACTACCGCAGCCCGGCCGAAGAGCGCATCACCGTCACGGTTAGTCGGCAGAAGGCCAAGGACGGCGCGAAACGCCGGGGCGTGCTGCTGCTCAACCCCGGCGGACCCGGCGGTTCGGGCCTGGCCACCCCGCTGTACCTCGGCGGGACCCCGCTCGAGCAGGCCTACGACCTGATCGGCTTCGACCCGCGCGGGGTGGGCCGGTCCACGGCGCTGTTCTGCGAGAAGGTCGACTACGCCGCGAAGTACTCCTCCCGCCCGGCCGACGCCGACTTCGCGGGCTGGGCCGCGGACGCCCGTGCCGACGAGGAAGGCTGCCAGCGCGCCGCGGGCGGCATCCGCCCCTACATCAACACCCCGAACACCGCCCGCGATATGGACGTCATCCGCGCGGTGCTCGGCGAGAAGAAGATCAACTTCCTGGGCTTCTCCTACGGCACCTACCTCGGCGCCGTGTACGGCTCGCTGTTCCCGGCCAACCTCGACCGCAGCGTGCTGGACTCCTCGATCCACCCCGAGCTGATCTGGCACCGGCAGGCCAACGCGCGCACGGTCGCGACCATGGAGAACGTGCTGCGCTGGGCGGAGTGGGTCGGGCAGCGCGACAACACCTACCACCTGGGCCGCAACCGGGCGCAGGTGCTCGCGAGCGTCGAGCGGCTGGCCGCGAAGCTGCACGCCAACCCCGTCGACGGTCTGGACCGCAGCCAGTTTGACTACGCGATCGGCGCCAACACCCGCTACCGCTACGTCTGGGACATCGCCGCGCAGTGGGTGTCGGAACTGGCGGGCAACAAGCCGCCGACGGACCCGGCGGTGCGGGACGCGGCGAAGGCGGCGAAGGCGTTCGCCGCGCTGGCCATCCCCGAGGTGCGCTCTGGCGTGTTCGACACGGTGACCTGCGAGACCGACTGGCCGCGTGACCTCAACTCCTACTACCGCGACATGCGGTTCTTCCGCGCCCACCTGCCCTACGGCGAGGGCGTCTACAACGCCGCGCCCAGCGTCTGCACCTTCCGCAGCTTCACCCCGACCGACTCGGTGACCGACCTCAAGCGGGCGGGCTACCCGGTGGGCCTGGTCGTGCAGGCCGACGGCGACACCCAGACCCACTACTCCGGCGGCCCCGCGATGGCCCGGACGCTGCGGAACAACCTGGTGACCGTCACCGACGACGGCTCGCACGGCCTGTACTTCCGCAACGAGTGCGCGCGGCAGATCGTCGACCGCTACCTGCTCGACGGCGTGCTTCCCGGCAGCAGGTTGGCCACCTGCAAGGGCGACCCCCGCCCGGACGTCCCCGGCGACCACGCCCGCGCCCGCGGCGCGTCGGCCTCGCTGGAGGACCTCGCCAAGCGCTTCATCTCCGACAAGAAGCTGAACAACCCGGATCTGCCCTGACATGTTTCAACAGGAATAGGGCTCGGCATTCGGACAAATGGGTGCCGAGCCCTATCTCATTCGGGTATCAAGCACGCGCATAACTCGAAAATTCGACTCCGAACGGCCGTTGTGCAGGCAACTTTCACCATTTAGTCTGACCCCGACCGGGCGATGAGTGAGGGCTCTAATCGCTCGGCGTAATTGCCTTCCGCCTGGGGGCGCGATGCGTGAGACCGACGCTGGCGGCGTTCCGGAGCGGGTTTGCGAAAGGAAATCGATGGCGATTGCACGTCTGCCCGGGAGACGCATCGCGGCATACCTGTCGCTGGCGCTCGCCGGTGCCCTGTTCACCCCCGCTTCGGCGCTGGCGGCGCCGTCACAGGTCCCCGCAGGCCTGGAGGAGTTCTACAGCCAGCAGCCCACCTGGTCGAAGTGCGCGCCGTCCGGCCAACTGGCCACGCTGGAGTGCGCCGAGTTGACCGTGCCGCTGAACTACCGCAATCCCACCGATGAGCGGATCACCGTCACCATCTCGCGGCTCAAGGCCACCGACGCGGCCAAGCGCCGCGGGATCCTGCTGCTCAACCCCGGCGGCCCCGGCGGTTCCGGCCTCGGCATGCCCGCGGCCTTCGCCAAGCGGCCCATCGCCGCGGCCTACGACCTGATCGGCTTCGACCCGCGCGGAGTCGGCCGGTCCACGGCGCTGCTGTGCGAGGTCGTCGACCCGATCGCCGAGTTCTCCACCCGCCCCGAGGACAGTGAGTTCGCCGGTTGGTCGGCGGACGCCCGGGAGTCCGAGGAGGCCTGCCAGCGCGCCGCGGGCGGCATCCGGCCCTACATCAACACCCCCAACACCACCCGCGACATGGACGTCATCCGTGGCGTGCTGGGCGAGAAGAAGATCAACTACCTTGGCTTCTCCTACGGCACCTACCTCGGTTCTGTCTACGGTTCGCTGTTCCCGGCCAACCTGGACCGCAACGTGCTGGACTCCTCGGTGCACCCCGACTGGATCTGGCGCCCGCAGTTCAGGGCCCAGGGCATCGCGTTGCGCGAGAACGTCGACCTGTGGGCCGACTGGGCCGCCAAGCGCGACGGCACCTACCACCTCGGCAAAACCCAGGCCGAGGTCATGGCCACTGTGGAGAAGGTCGCGGCGGCGCTGCACGTCAAGCCGGTCAACGACATCGATCGCAACACCTTCGACCTGCTGACCGGGCAGTTCACCCGCTACCGCCCGCTGTGGGCGGGCTACGGCTACACCGTCGCCCAGCTGAAGGCGGCCACCGAGGGCACGCCTGCGAACGACCCGGCCGTGCTGGACGCGTCCAAGGCGGCGAAGGTGATGGCCGAGGTCGGCATCGCCGAGACCAGGGCGGGCGTGTTCGACACCGTGACCTGCGAGGCCGACTGGCCGCGCGACCTCAACACCTACTACAACGACATGCGGCTGTTCCGGGACAAGTACCCCTACGGCTTCGGCGTGCTCCGCGCCGCGCCGTGGAACTGCACCTTCCGCGGTTTCGACACCACGGACCCGGTGACCGACCTCAAGCGCGCCTACCCCACCGGCCTGGTCATCCAGGCCGACGGTGACACCCAGACGCACTACGACGGCGGGCCCGCGATGGCGGCCAAGCTGCGCGACCACCTGATCTCGGTGGCCGACGACGGCACGCACGGTCTCTACGCCCGCAACAAGTGCGCCTCGGACCTCATCGACCGGTACCTGGTCTCCGGCGTGCTGCCGCCGACCAGGGTGACCTGCGCCGGTGACCCGCGGCCGAACGTGCCCGAGGACAACGCGGTCGCGAGCCGCGCGGCCCGCAGCGCCCCGACGGAGAGCCTGGAGTCGCTGGTGCTGAACTTCGTCAACCTCAAGCGACTGGAGCGCGAGGCCCGCTAACCACCTTCCACCAAATACCGGAATGGGCCGGGAAATGCCACCCCGGCCCATTCCGGTATGTCATCGGACCATTCAATGCACATATTTTCGCGACCGAATTTACTTCTTTTGCCGGATCGCGCGTGCACAGCGGATTCGTAGGCTGCACAACAGCTTCACAGGTGCTACGGAGGGAAGTGCATTGACAAGTTCTGTTTCAAGACCCCGTAGATTCAGAAATGCCGCGGTGACCGCGGCGTTGAGTGTGGCAACACTGCTCACCACCACCGCCCCCGCATTGGCCGACAATGGCTTGAGCGAGTTCTACGGCCAGCAGGTCGAATGGAGCGCCTGCGGCACCACACCCGGCCTGGCGGGCCTGGAATGCGCCGAGGTGATCGCGCCGCTGGACTACCGCAACCCCGATGCCGGGCGCATCGCGGTGACCATGAGCAGGCTCAAGGCCTCCGACACCGCCAAGCGGCGCGGCGTGCTGCTGATCAACCCTGGCGGCCCCGGCGGTTCCGGCCTGTCCATGCCGAACTACTTCCGCAACGACCCGATCGCCAAGGTCTATGACCTGATCGGCTTCGACCCCCGCGGCGTCGGCCGCTCCACCCCGCTGGAGTGCGAGGTCACCGACGCGCTCGGCCAGCTCAACACCCGGCCGACCGACCGCGAGTTCGCGATCTTCACCGCCGAGGCGAGGCAGTTCGAGGAAAGCTGCGAGCGCAGCGCGGGCGGCATCCGCCCGTACATCAACACCCCGAACACCGCGCGGGACATGGACGTGATGCGCGGCGTCCTGGGCGAGAAGAAGATCAACTATCTTGGCTTCTCCTACGGCACCTACCTGGGGGCGGTGTACGGCTCGCTGTTCCCGGCGACCCTGGACCGCAACGTGCTGGACTCCGCGGTGCACCCGGAGTGGATCTGGCGCGAGCAGTTCAAGGCGCAGGCGTACGCGATCCGCGAGAACTTCGACCTGTGGGCCGCCTGGACCGGCCAGCGCAACAACACCTTCGGCCTCGGCAAGTCCCAGGCCGAGGTCATCGCGAGCTACGAGGCACTGGCCGCGAAGCTCGCGCAGAAGCCGGTGGCGGGCATCGACCGCAACCTGCTGGACCTGGTGGTCAACTACTTCACGAGGTTCCGCCCGGAGTGGGAGTCCTTCGCGTGGATCATCGGCGAGCTTCGCGCCGGTGCCGACGGCGTGAAGTCGCCGGAGGACGTGAAGGTGGTCGACGCGGCCAAGGCCGCCAAGGTGGCCAAGGAGATCGCGATCAAGGAGACGGTGTCCGGCGTGTTCGACACCGTGACCTGCGAGGCCGACTGGCCGCGTGACCTCAACACCTACTACAACGACATGCGCCACTTCCGCGAGAAGTACCCCTACGGCTTCGGCGTCTACCGCGCCGCCCCCCAGCCGTGCACCTTCCGCACCTTCACCCCTCCGGACGCCGTGACCGACCTCAAGCGGGCGGGCTACCCGGCAGGCCTGGTGATCCAGGCCGACGGCGACGCCAACACCCACTACGACAGCGGCCCCGCGATGGCGGCGAAGCTCAACGACCCGTTGATCTCGGTCGCCGATGACGGCGCGCACGGCCTGTACGGCTTCAACGAGTGCGCCACCAAGCTCATCAACCGCTACCTGGTGGACGGCGTGCTGCCCGGCAGCCGCGTCGTCTGCAAGGGAGAGCCGAGGCCCGACGTGCCCGCCGACTCCCCCTCGTCCCGCGTAGCGCCCACCGACCGCCCGGCCTCCCTGGAGGCCAAGGTCGCGGGCTTCATCCAGTCCAAGCGCCTGGACGCCCGCCCCTTCTGACGCACTGGCCGCGGCCGGGTCCGGTCACCGACCGGACCCGGCCGACGCGCGTCAGTCCGCCACGGGCTGGTAGCGGGCGGGCGGGACCGGCTGCAGGGTGCGCGGGTTCTCGGTGAGGTTGCCACCCAACGCGTCCCGAAGACACACGACCGGATCGGCCTCGGCCGCGTCCAGGTCCAGGTCGGCGAACCGCTTGGCGGGCACGGCGATGCTGAGCACGCAGACCTGCTCGGGCACCAACTCGGTCTCTTCCACCGCCGACACCAGGCCGTTCACGATCGCCGTGTCGACCAGGTTCACCGGGTCGCTGCCGAAGATCGTGCGCAACGTGCGGAGCGCGAGGTGGGCGATCAGCCGCAGGTAAAGCTCGGAGTGCTCCTCCGCGCCCCGCGGGTGGAACACCGGTGCGAGGCCTGGTGAGCGGACCACGTAATCCGGCGGCACGATCTCGGGGTGCGGCAGTTCGTACCGTGCCTTCAGCACCCGGTTGTCCGGCTCGTAGCCCAACTGGAAGTGCATGATCAGCTCCGCCGGGTCGTCTCCGGCGGACGCGGTGAGCATGCGGTGGAAGTAGTGGCATACGGCCTGCGGGTCGCCCGCGCGCACGGCGACGGCGTAGCGGTCGACCTCGGCGTGTTGCTCGGCGACCGCCTCCCAGGCCGACTGGGCGGCGCGCAGTTTCTCGGCGGCGTCGGCGTCCTCCCGCCTGCGGGCCTCGGCGGCGCGATAGCGGGTGAAGTCCTCCTCCGCGCGCCGCATGGCCTCCCGGACCGCGGCCAGGTACCGCCGCCGCACACCGGGGATCAGACCGCGGATGCCCGGCTTGGGCGGCAGGCGGTCGGCGATGCTCGCGGGTTTGGGCAGCGGCTCGGTGCCCGCGCTCAGTACCGCGGGGTCGATGTCCGGCATCGACGGGCGGGACTTCTTGAGCGAGTCGAAGTCCAGCGGCGCCACCGGGTTCGCCAACGCGCGGCGCAGCACATCGCGTTGTGCGGCGAGTCTGGCCTCCAGTGCCTCGGCGCGGGACTGCGCCTCCACAATGTTCTTGGGCACCAAGGGAACCGCCGCCTCGGTAGACGGGGGGTCCGACGGCTTTCGCCGCGTCTTGGGGTGGCGCGTCCAGCCTGCCATCGTGCGAGGTTCTCCGATCTTCCCCTGCTCCCCCGGCCCAAGGCCTGCCTAGAAATTTATGGCCTACGCGGAGGTAAGAAGAGCCAAGATCGTCTTTCTCGCCCGAACAGAGCAGCAGCATCGCGGGTGTATGTGACGTTTGCCCGGAAAGAATGAGCAGGCGTCACGTTTGCCGCGAACGAAAGCGGTGTTACGGAAGCGTGGTGACGAGGTCCGCGGCCGGGATCCGGGTGCCGGTGTAGAACGGGATTTCCTCGCGGACGTGGCGCCGGGCCGCGCTGCCGCGCAGGTGCCGCATCAGGTCCACGATGCGGTGCAGTTCGTCGGCTTCGAAGGCCAGCATCCACTCGTAGTCGCCGAGCGCGAAGGACGCCACGGTGTTGGTTCGGACGTCGGGGTACTCGCGAGCCTGCTTGCCGTGCTCGGCGAGCATCGCGCGCCGCTCTTCGTCGGGCAGCAGGTACCACTCGTAGGAGCGGACGAAGGGGTAGACGCACACGTACCTGCGGGGTTCCTCACCGGTGAGGAACGCGGGCACGTGGCTCTTGTTGAACTCCGCGGGCCGGTGCAGCGCGGCCTGGCTCCACACCGGGTCGGACACCCGCCCGAGCGCGGTGGTCCGCCGGAAGCCGCTGTAGGCCTCCTGCAACGACTCGATGCGCTCGGCGTGCCACCAGATCAGGTAGTCGGCGTCGGCCCGCATGCCCGCCAGGTCGTACACCCCGCGCACGATGACACCCTTGCCCTCCAGCGCGTCCAGGTAGTCCTGGGCTTCGCGGGCGGTGGCGGCGCGGTCCTCGCCGAGTTTGCCCGGCTGGACCCGGAACACCGACCACATGGTGTACCGGATGGTGTCGTTGAGCTCGGCGAAGTTCAGGCGGGTCATGTTTCCATCGTGCCACCGCCGCCAGACCACTCGCACGGCACCCAGCGGGTAGGTTCGCGATCATGACCCAACTCACCAGGGCCGTCGAGTTCCTGGAGGACTTCGCCCGCAGGCAGGCGCGGCGGACGGTGGAGGTGCCCGGCGGCTTCGCCGTGCTGGATGACCGGTTCCCGGCGTCCTACGACAACAACAAGCTGGTCCTGCGCGAGTCCGTGACGCCGGGCCAGGCGCTGACGGCGGCCGAGGACGTGCTGGGCCGCGCGGGCCTGGAACACCGCCTGATCAGGGTCAACGCCGATGAGCTCGGCCTGGCCTGCGCCGAGGAGTTCGCGGAAGCGGGCTATGTGCACGAGACGGACGTCGTGATGTGCCACGACGGCGTGACGCCGCCGCGGGACAGCGCGATCGTCGTGGAGCCGCTGAAGTTCGCCGACGTCCGCGAGGCCTCCCGGGTGACCTGGCAGGAGCGGCTGGATTCGCCGGGCTACGCGGCGGTCGTCGAGCAGTTGGCCGACCGCTACCTGACCCGACTGGACGGCGCCGACGATGTGGTCTTCCTGGGGGTGCGCGAGGGGGACGCGGTCGTGTCGCACGCCGATCTGTACCTGGACCGGGCCGCGGGCATCGCCCAGTTCGAGTCGCTGGCCACCATCCCCCGCGCCCGGGGGCGTGGCTACGCGGGGGCGATCCTCGCGGAGAGCCTGCGCCGATCGGCCGAGGCGGGTTGCGACCTGCTGTTCCTGCTGGCCGATGCCGACGACTGGCCCAGGGAGTTCTACGCCGCGGCGGGCTTCACCGCGGTCGGCGACACCCACACCTTCATCAGACACGCACCGGAGCTGTGATCACCTGCCGCGAGGACTGTTTCGCGGTGCTGGTGGCCTGAAGGATCGGCATGTGGAGAAGCTCCGATCGAGCCGGCCCGCGGGACCTTGCCTACGAGGCTCAGGTCCGCTCCCGTGCTCAGCGCTTCGCGGAGAGTCGGCCGTCCGAGCGTTGACCGATGCCGCGATGTCCGACCTCATCGCTAGCTTGTGTATCGGGGGCAGCACCCAGCCACCGAAAGACCGCAGCGGCCCCCGATTCAACCCTAGCGTCGGCGGCGTGGCCGCGTGAGCACGGCGCGCGCAGGCACGCCGTATTGGCCCAGCCCGGCTCGCTTTGGCACGGCGGGTCAGGACGATGGCTGACGTTCGCGCGTGTCGAGCAGCTGAGCCACCGCCGCATCGGCGGCGGCGATGCAGGCCGGGATGCCCACGCCGTTCATGGCCGCGCTGGCCACCGCGAGGCCGGGATGCTCCGCCACCGCCCGGCGAATTCGTTCTACCGCGTCCTGGTGTCCGACCGCGTATTGCGGCAACCCGCCGCCCCAGCGTTGCACCACCGCCGCGACCGGGGTCGACGTCACGCCGGTGAGATCAGCGAGGTCGCCGCGAATCGCCGAGATGAGCTCGGTGTCATCCAGTTGGAGGACACCGGTTTCGCGGTAGCGGCCGACCGATCCCCGTACCAGCACGTGGTTTCCGCCGAGGTGCGGCCACTTGCGGCTGGAGAACGTGAATGCCTTGGCGGAGAAGGGGATTCCGTCGCTGCGCCGCTCCCCCTCCGCGACCAGCACGCCCGAGGAGTCAGGCAGCGCGGCGTCGGCGGGCAGGGCGAGCGCGACGATGGCCATCGAGGCCACGTCGATATCGGCATAGCCCGCCGCCGCGTCGGGAACGACGTCGGCCAGCAGTTTGCGGGCCGCGGGCGCGGGTACGGCGAGCAGCACGCCGCCGAAGGTCTCGTACTCGGGTCGCGGCGCTGCGCCGAATTCCAGCCGCCAACCGCCGTCCGTCGGCGCCAGGCCGCGGACCGTCGTATTCGTCCGGATTGTGGCGCCGGAGCGGGCGGTCAACGCGTCGACCAGCGTGCGCATGCCGCCGGTCAGCGCGCCGAAGACCGGCTTGCGCCCGGTTTCGGCCGGGCGCAGCACGCTCTGCGCGGCGGCCAGCAGCGAATTGGCGCCGTTGTCCAAGGCGGTCGCCACCGCGGGAATGGTCGCGCGCAGGCTGAGCCGGTCGGCGCGGCCCGCGTACACACCGCCGAGCAGCGGGTCGACCAGCCGCTCGACCACCTCGTCGCCCATCCGCGCCCGGACCAGCGCACCGACCGCGATGTCCTTGCCCTCCAACCGCACCGGCGGCAGCTGCGTCTCGGCGCTCAGCCGCGCACAGCCCCCGGGCGAGAGCAGTTCGGTCATCGCATCGGCGGTGGCGGGCACGCCGAGGATGGTCTGCTTGGGCAGCGGAACGATCCGCCCGCCCGCCCGCACCGTCGCGCCCACCGCAGCCGGGTGCACGAGGCGGTCGGCGAGGCCGAGTTCGGTGATCAGGTCGACCGCTTCCGGCCTGCGCACGAGGAAAGCTTCGGCCCCCAGGTCGTAGTCCACGCCGCCGAACTCCGTGGTGCGCAGCTTGCCGCCCGGCGTGCCCGTCTGCTCGAAGACGGTCACCTCGGCGTGCTCCCGCAGCCGGTAGGCCGCCGCCAAGCCGGAGATTCCGCCCCCGACGATCGCGATCCGACGCATGTCAGCCCAACTCGTGGACCAGCTCGACGACTCGGGTGATCACGGCGGGGTCGGTGTCGGGCAGCACGCCGTGTCCGAGGTTGAAGATGTGGCCCGCCGCGACCTTGCCCTGTGCGAGCACCCGCCGCACCTCACGCTCGACCACCTCCGGCGAGGCGAACAGTACGGCGGGGTCCAGGTTGCCCTGGAGCGCGACGCCGCCGCCGACCCTGCGGGCGGCCTCGTCCAGCGGGATCCGCCAGTCGACGCCGACCACATCGGCCCCGGCCTGGTGCATGGCGCCCAGCAGCTCACCGGTCCCCACGCCGAAGTGGATGCGCGGCACGCCCGCGTCGGCGAGTCCGCCGAGGACCTTGGCCGAGTGCGGCTGGACGAAGTCGGTGTAGTCGGCGATCGACAACGCGCCGGTCCAGGAGTCGAACAGCTGAACCGCGTCGACGCCCGCGGCCAGTTGCGCGCGCAGAAAGGTCAGGGTGGTGTCGGCGAGGCAGTCCAGCAGCTGGTGCCACACCTCGGGGGCCGAGTACATCAGCGCCTTGGTGCGCTCATGGTTGCGGCTCGGTCCGCCCTCCACCAGGTAGGAGGCGAGGGTGAACGGCGCACCGGCGAAGCCGATCAGCGGCGTGCTGCCCAGTTCCCGCACGAGCAGCCGCACGGCGTCGGCGACCGGCTCGACCTGCTCGGCGTCCAGCTTCGGCAGCGCGGCCACATCGGCCTCGGTGCGGACGGGGTTGGCGACCACCGGTCCGGTGCCGGGCACGATGTCCAGGTCGACGCCCGCGGCCCGCAGCGGCACGACGATGTCGCTGAACAGGATCGCCGCGTCCACCCCGTGCCTGCGCACCGGCTGGAGGGTGATCTCGCAGGCCATCTCCGGTGTCATGCAGGCCTGAAGCATGGGCGTGCCCTCGCGCAGCTTGCGGTACTCCGGCAGCGAGCGCCCTGCCTGGCGCATGAACCAGACCGGGACGCGCGACGGGCGCCCGCCCCTCGCCGCGACGAGAAACGGCGCGTCGGCGAGATCCCGACGGCCCGGGAGAACGGCGAGGTTGGTCATGAGGCTCCTGTGTCGTGCGGCTGGCCCCGCGCTGCGCTCTCGCGGGCGGGCCGACCCCCGCAGGTCTGTGCGGACTCGCGCTCTCGCGGGGCGGGTCCGGTGGAACGGTGTAGGGCGGGTATCGGACACCTGCCCATCTTCATCGTGCCACGGCCTCGGACTTATGCGTCGCGTGGTCGGTCCGACACGCCCCGGCGCGCCTGCGCGCTTGGGCGGGGGTGCGGACTTAAAGTCCACCGGGTGACCGGGATTTCGGGACCACCCGAGGTGTTCCGGCAGGCCGTGGCGGCACTGCGCGCAGTCAAGCCACGAGCCGAGGTTGAACTCGGTGAGGTGCGGCCGCCGCAACGTCTTGCGCCGTGGTCGGCTGCCTTCGGGGCCGAGGTGAACGGCCCTGCGGGCGAGATCGCCACCGGCCGTCTGGTGTTGTTGCACGACCCGGAGGGCAACGAGGCGTGGGACGGCGAGTTTCGCTTGGTCGTCTACGCCACGGCGGAACTGGACCCGGAACTGGCCTCCGACCCGCTGCTGCCCGACGTCGGCTGGTCCTGGCTGACCGAGGCCCTGGAAACCAGCGGCGCCGCGTGGACCGCCCTCGGCGGCACCGTCACCCTCACGTCCTCGGCCCGCTTCGGCGACATCGCAGGCCCGGAGCGCAGCTACGACCTCGAACTCCGCGCCTCCTGGACCGCCACCGACCTGGCCCTGGACGCCCACGCCGAAGCCTTCTGCACCCTCCTGGCCAGCGCCGCGGGCCTCCCCCCGGTCGGCGTGGCGATGATCCCCCAACGCAACTCCAGCTAAGGCCTCCCACAGCGCGCTCGGCGCCGGCAGGCCACCGCCCTCACCACCGCGAAGCCCGACCACGTCATGCCCATCCAGTCCGGCCAGTTCACGGGACGCGACGATCGGCCAGCCCCCTACCGCGAACTGTGAAACTCCCACCCGGGACGCGCTCGCTCGGCGGGGAACCGACGGGATACCTGTGGTGGACACAGCCAACTTCGCGTTCAGGCCTGCTCCGCGCTGCTCAACAGTCCGCGCTGCTCAACAGTCCGCGCTGCTCGACAATCCGCACCGCTCAACAGTCCGCGCAGCCCAACAGTCCGCGCAGCCCAACAGTCCACGCTGCCCGACAGATCGCGCTGGTCAACAGATCGAAATGTCAGACCCCATCGCTAACTTGTGTATCGGGGGCAGCACCCCACCGCCGCGAGATCACAGCCGCCCCCGATCGAACCCTAGCGCCGAAGATCGGACAAAGCCGACGCGACAGGCGCCAAATTCGCAGGTCCCGCCCAGGTCGTCATGATGTCGCCCTGTGTCGTCATGATGCGCCCGCAGGACGTCATGACGACAACCTGCGGGCGCATCATGCGCCTGGGCCTCGTCGGCGCGGTGAGGACACCCTCTAGGCGACGGCCGACCGCGAGCGAGGCCGGCGCCCATGCCGCGGACGCTGGCCTCGGCTAAACCCCGGGTGGGCCGGACATGGCGACCGGCAGAGCCGCAGGCGCCGAACTCGGCCGGGCGGCAGCCCGGTCGCAGCATGGCGATCCGGCTGGCTGGCTCGACAGAGCGGCTGCCAGGGCGACTTGGCTGAGGTAGGCGGCAGCCGGGTCGGGTGTGGCGAGTCGGGTGTGGCGAGTCGCGGGGTCGGGAGTCGCGGGGTCGGGAGTCGCGGGGTCGGGAGTCGCGGGGTCGGGAGTCGCGGGGTCGGGAGTCGCGGGGTCGGGAGTCGCGGGGTCGGGGGTGGCAGTCGGGAGTGGCAAGTCGCGGGTGGGGTGGCGGCTGCTTGGGTCAGGTGGCGGCGAGGGCCCGTGCCACTGACTCGGCTTCGGCCAGGACTCGGAGGGTGTTGCGGCCCGCGAGTTTGGCGCAGTCCTTTTCCGACCAGCCGCGGTCGAGGAGGGTCGCGATCAGGCGTGGGTAGCCGCTGACGTCTTCCAGGCCTTCCGGGAGGACGGTGGTGCCGTCGTAGTCGCCGCCGAGGCCGATGTGGTCGATGCCTGCGACCTCACGGGCGTGTTCGACGTGCCGCACGACGTCTTCCAGGGTCGCCTTCGGCATCGGGCGGAGCCTGCCGACCGCTGCCTCGCGCTGGGTCAGGTCGCGGGGGTTCTCGCCGCGGGCCTTCATGTCCGCGGTCAGTTCCCTTGACCACGCCGCGCACTCCTCCGAGATGAAGTCCGGCACGAAGGTGATCATGCACACCCCGCCCGCCGCGGCCATGGAGGTGAGAACGTCGTCGGGCACGTTGCGCACGTGGTCGGCGACCGCGCGGCACGAGGAGTGGCTGAAGATCACCGGCGCCTTGGACGTGGCGAGGGCGTCGCGCATCGTCGTCTCCGCCACGTGGGACAGGTCGACGAGCATCCCGAGTCGGTTCATCTCCGCCACTACAGAACAACCGAATTCCGACAAACCACCTACAACGGGCTTATCGGTCGCCGAATCGGCCCAAGATGTGTTGTCGTTATGCGTCAAAGTGAGATAACGCACACCTAGGCGGAAGAGCGCCCGCAGCACGCCGAGCGAATCCGCGATGCAGTGGCCGCCCTCGGCGCCCAGGAGCGAGGCGATCCGGCCCTCTCCGAACGCGGCCAACGCCTCATCGGCCGTTCGCGCGATCTTGAGATGGTCGGGGTATTGCTCCATCATCGAATGGACCAGCTCGATCTGCTCCAGCACGGCGGCCGTCGCGACGGTCCCCGCATAGCTACATGGCACGTAAACCGACCAGAACTGGACCCCGACACACCCTTGACGCAAACGCGCCAGGTCGGTGTGCAAGGGTGGTTGCGGGGCCCGCAAGTCGATCTCCAGCGGGTGCCTGGAAGTGCGTTCGCCCAGCGCTCGAAGGGCCCATGGAAGGTCGTTGTGACCGTCGGACAGCGGTGTCGTCTTGAGTACTTCGACGGCGCGTAACAGGCTCTCGTCCATTCGGCCCCCAAATCTTTTTTCTTCGTTTTGCGTCCTTGAAACGTTAGCCTCACTGGAAGCAGTCCCCCAAAAGGGGGAACGGGACGGCCTACTGTGACAACTCGATCGGGATAGATACCCGATTGATCGTCCCGCTGACCCCTCCGGGCGGCTAGGCTGCCTCCGTCGACACCACTTTCGGTCGATCAGTGGCGCGGCTGATTGGTCGAGAGTCCCGGTGCCGGTCGGGGGGCACGACCGACTCCAGGGAGGTAGTGACGTGGCTGCCGTCGGCTTAGGTCAGGCCGTTCGAACCACGCCAGCCGGTGCTTTGCCGGCCAACATGGTCCCGCACCCGCGGGAGGAACTGTTCTCGGTGCTGGTGGTCGATGACCACCCACTGCTACGGGAGGCTATTGCCACCCGGTTGATGCAGATGGGAGCCGGCACCGTACACGAGGCTGCCTCGGTAGCCGAGGCCCGAGCTCGCGCTCTGGCCACGGGTCCGTGCGACCTCGCGATACTCGACCTTGGGCTCCCCGATGGGAGCGGCATTGATCTGGTCACGGAACTCCGTGCCCAGGGATGGCCGCGCATCGTGGTGCTCGCCAGCTCCGACGACCCCTATGCGGTCCGGTCGGCCTTCCAGGCAGGCGCTCAGGCCTACCTGCTGAAGTCCGCATCGCCCATGGTGGTCACCGACGGAGTGCGGCGAGTGCTGGATGGCGGCGTGTATGCCGATCCCAGCGTGGCGCCAGTGCTGGCCGCCGGTACGAGAGTGCCGGGTACGGACAACACGCCGCGTGAGCTTTCCGCTCGCGAGGTCGAGGTGCTCCAGCTTGTCGCCGATGGCCGTAGCAACAAGGAAATCGGTGAGGCGCTGAACCTTTCCGCGCTCACGGTGAAATCTCACCTGTCGCGGATCGGGCGCAAGCTGGGCACCGGGGATCGGGCACAGATGGTTGCGCTGGCCATGCGTGCCGGCGTCATCCGCTGACAGCCCGAGCCCAGCTTCACCAGGTACGCGGACCGGCCTAGCCGGGACGAGTACAACGGGATCACGCGGGCTGCCGCACCGCCGCGGCAACGGTGGTGCTACAGGGGCACTGCGCTGCAGGGCGCAGGGCGCGACATAACGCGCCCTGCGCCCGATCCGTTGCAGATCGTCGTGCGAGGAGCGATTACCTATTACGCAACAACCCGTATGGTCTGGTTCCGTGGTGGAACGCGGATCAAGCCAACTGGAAGGGCAGTCCGACACGGGCCAACGCGAGGTCGTCCTGTTGACCCGCCCGGCGGACGGTGTGCCGCCGGTCGTCACCGACGAGGTGACGCTGCGGGCGGCGGCGCGAGCCATGGCCGCAGGCACCGGTCCGATCGGGGTCGATACCGAGCGGGCGTCCGGTTACCGGTACTCCCAGCGCGCCTACCTGGTGCAGCTGCGCCGGGACGGGGCGGGCACGGTGCTGATCGACCCGATCGCGGTGGGCGGCGACCTCGGGCCGATGGTGGACGTGCTCAACGATGCCGAGTGGGTGCTGCACGCGGCCACTCAGGACATGCCGTGCCTGGCCGAGCTGGGTTTGCGGCCTAAAGAGCTGTTCGACACCGAGCTGGCGGGCAGGCTGGCCGGTTTCCAGCGGGTCGCGCTGGCCTCGCTGGTGGAGAACATCCTGGGCTACCAGTTGGAGAAGGGCCATGGCGCCGCCGACTGGTCGCGCAGGCCACTTCCCGACGAGTGGCTGGCCTATGCCGCGCTGGACGTCGAGCTGCTGATTCCGCTGCGCAACGCAATGGAGCAGGAGCTGGCCGCCCAGAACAAGCTGGGCTGGGCGCATGAGGAGTTCGAGGCGATCAGAACCGCGCCGCCCGCCAAGGGCCGCGCGGAGCCGTGGCGCCGCACCTCGGGTATCCACCGCATCCGCAACCCGCGGCAGTTGGCCGCGGTGCGGGCGCTGTGGGAGGCGCGGGACGCGCTGGCCCGTCAGCGGGACATCGCGCCCGGTCGGGTGCTGCCCGACAGCGCCATCGTGGAGGCGGTCAGCGCGAACCCGGAGGGCTTGAAGGAGCTGATGGCGCTGCCGGTGTTCGGCGGCCGCGCCCAGCGTCGGGTCGCGAACACCTGGATGAGCGCCTTGGACCAGGCGCGCAAGCTCACGCGGGCGGAGTTGCCCGATATGAGCCCGTCGCACGATGGCCCTCCGCCGCCCAACCGGTGGGCCGACCGCGACCCGGAGGCCGCGGCGAGACTGTCGGCGGCGCGCGAGAAGCTCGGAAAGATCGCCGAACAGAACCGGCTGCCGGTGGAGAACCTGCTGCAACCGGACCTGGTCCGCCGCACCTGCTGGCAGCCGCCTGCGGAGATCACCACCGACGCGGTCACCGACGTGCTCAAGGCGGGCGGCGCCCGCGCATGGCAGATCGGCCTGACTGTGGACGCACTCACTCAGGCCTTGGCGGTCACCCGCTCCTGAGCGGCACGACCGGCACTCGGTGCCTCCAGCGGAGGCGTCGATCACGGGTTGGATATGCCCGACAGCTGAGGTCTTGTCGGGACCGGAGTCCACGCCGGGTGCTCCCGTGTGGAGCGCGGACACGCTCATCCGCCGTCCCGACGGCGTGACCGATGAGATTTTGTCGGTACCGGAGTCCACACTCCTGGGAGCACTCCCATGGAAGGACTCCCGCGCATGGACTGGACACTCGAAGTGGTGTTGCTCCCGGTCTCCGATCTGGACCGGGCGAAACGCTTCTACAGCGAACAGGTCGGCTTCGCCGTCGACCTCGACGAGCATTTCACCGAGACCAGACGCACCATCCAGCTCACCCCACCCGGCTCCGGCTGCTCAATCCACCTGGGCACCGGCGTCGACCTGCCCACCGGAAGCCCGATCGAGGGCACGCCGGGCTCGATGAAGGGGATGATGCTCGTCGTCTCCGACATCAACGCCGCCCGCACCCAACTCATCGAGAACGGCGTGACGGTCAGCGCCATCCGCCATTTCGAGGACGGCGATTGGGCCGATGGCCCCGGCGGCACCTGGAACTCGTTCTTCTCCTTCGAGGACCCGGACGGCAACGCCTGGATCGTCCAGGAACGCCCCCGCACCTGACCCGACCAATCATGGACAGACCACAAAGTGCGTGGCGGCCGCGGTGACCAGGAGCAGGGCGGACGCGCCGTAAGGGGCGAGGGCCGCGGCCAAAGAGGACAGCACGGATCGGTAGCAGGCCCGCAGTTGCTGTGACCAGGTGGCGGGCGCGGCCGTCAACCGTCGCACCCGGGTGACGACGCAGCCCTCGGTGGTCACAACCTGGAGGGGCGGCGTTGCGCGGGAGCCCGCCAGCGAGCACAGCGCGCCCGCGACCGCGGGTTGACCGTGTCGACGGGCCGCTTCGTCGTCGGCACGCATCTCCAACAGGAGGGGCACGGTGCTCGCGCCGAGGGTGAACAGCGGCAGCCGGTAGGCGCGGGCAAGGCCGCTGACGAGGCCGGCGAGGATGTGGTGGCGTTCGGCGAGGTGAGCGCGTTCGTGGGCGACCACCGCGGTGAGTTGCGGCGGGGTGAGCGCGTCCAGCGCCGCCCTGGTGACGACGACCAGCCGGGATCGACCGGGTACGCAGTAACTGATCGCCGGACCGGAGTCGATCACGAAGCAGTCCAGCGTCGGGTCGTAGCGCCCGACGATCCGGATGGCCTCGGCGTGCCGGGAGCGCGTCCTGCTGGGCAACGCCAGTGCCGCGGCGACACAACCCGCGGTATGCAGTGCCGCCATGACGGTGAAGACGGCACCGGCCACCCTGACCACCGAGAAATGACTGGCCACGGTCTCGTGCAGGATCGGCACGCAGTCGGCGAAGAACTCGCTGATCGCGCGGGGAACGAGAAGCTCGGGCCAAGCGAGCAGCAGACCGCCGAGCAGCCAACACAGCACGGCCGAGAATTCGGTGGCGATCCAGGCCAGCACGGCGGCAAGCGGGGTCTGGGTCCGGTCGGTCGCCGGTCGCAGCAGACGCATTCCGCGGTAGGCCAGGGTGAATCCACAGCCCAGCAGGAACGCGGCGAGGATCATGTGTCGGGCTCCTCCTGGTTGAGGTTCTCCATGGCTCTGCCGAGTGCTTCCGTTTCCTCCGGGCTGATCGTGTGCAGGAAGTGGGTGAAGGCCGTGTCGTGGTCTTTGCTCAGCTCCAGCGCTTCGCGCATCAGCCGGGCGGCGTATTCCTCGCGGCTGCGGGTGGGCTGGTAGATGAACGCCCTGCCTTCGCGGTGCCGCCGCAGCCAGCCCTTGCGATACAGGTTGTCCATCACCGTGGTCACCGTCGTGTAGGCGATCTCGCGGTGCGCGCGAAGGTGCCGTTCCACCTCCCGGACGGCCACCGGGCGCTGCCAGGTCCACAGGCAGTCCATGATCACGGCCTCGAGTTCGCCGAGGCGTCGCATACCAACCTCCCAGGGGTGGTGAACCGGGTCATTCCGGGCACGGCCAGCGTCGCTGCGCAGGCCAGCAGCACGAGGGCCGTGGTGCCGATCAGCACGGTCCGCATGCCCACCGCGGACACCGCCGACGGCAGCAGCACCAGACCCAACGGACTCATCGAGTAGGACACCAGGAAGTCCAGCGAGGACACCCTGGCCTGCATCGGCGGGGCGACTTCGCGTTGCACCGCACCGAACCAGGGCACGTTGAACAGCTCCATGCCGAGACCCGCGGCGGCGTAGACAACGAGCAGGGGCCACGCCGCATGCGAGAACGCCAGGGCGAGGGGGATGGCGGCGTACAGCGCCAGTCCGGTCACCGCGACCAAGCCGGGGCGGGCAGGCCGCCAGCGTGTCATGATCGCGCCGCCTGCCAGCGCACCGAGGGAGTAGGCGGTGAGCGCGGCGGCGTAGACCACATCGGTGCCGAACCGGTCGCGGCTGATCACCGGCAACAGCACCAGTTGGGACGCCTCTCCCACGCTGAGCACCACCACCAGCATGGCCAGGCCCGCCATGAACCAGGGATGGCGGCGCGCCTCGCGGACCCCGGCGGCGAACTGGCGCAGCATCGACTCCGGCGCCGGTGCGCTGTCGCGCTGGTCGGGTACCGGCCGCATGGCGAAGGCGGCCGCCGCCCACAACACGCCCGCGGCAACCATCACCGTCTCGGCCCCGGCGACGGCGGTCACGACGGTGGCGACACCGGGAGCGAGGACCAGCGCGACGCGAAAGGTGATGGTGGACAAGGCGTTGGCGGACTGCCGCTGCGCCTCCGGCACCACGTGGGCGATCATGGCTTGATAGGATGGGCGGAAGGCGCCTTCGCCCGCGCCGACCAACAGCACGCAGCACGCGCTCGCCCACGTCGGGCCCGCCAGCGCGAGCGGGAGCGCGAGGGCCGCCAGCACCCGAAGCAGGCAGGCGGCGATGATCATGACGCGGCGCGACCAGCGGTCGGCGAGCAGCCCACCCGGCACGGTCGCCGCGATGAACCCGACCGTCTTGGCCGCGAGCACGATGCCGAGCGCCGACGCCCCATGGCCTTGATGGACCAGCGCCAAGGTCACCGCGGCGGGCACCAGCGACACCGCCCACGCATCGGCGGAGTTGGCCAGCCACAGCCTGCGGAAGCCGGGCACCGACCACGCGCCCGCCCTGGTGATCGGTGGGCGGATGTCGGTGGTCATCGCTTCGCCCGGGCCACGGCGTGCGGCGAGCCGAGTTCGGCGGCCAATTCGGGCCGGTGGTTCGCGGTCTCGGGGGGCTCGACGCTGTAAGGGGACAGGCGGTTCACGCGGCGCCACAGAGCGTCGGAGGAGATGTCGAGACACAGGCCGTGGGCGCTCATCCACTCGTCGTCGTAGATGGTGTTCAGATACCGCTCTCCGCTGTCGGCGGCGATCAAAGCGACGGAGCTACCCGTTCCGTACGCCCGCGCCAGCCGCAACGCGACGCACAGCGCCGCTCCGGTCGAGCCGCCGACGAGGATGCCTTCATGGCGGGCGAGCACCCGGCAGGCCAGGAAAGCGTCCTCATCCGGCACCTTGTACACCGAATCCAGCAGGGACAGGTCGTCCAGGTTGGACGGCGTCCAACCGAGCCCGACGCCCGGGATGAGGTACGAATGCGAGGCACCGCCGAAGATGGCCGAACCCACCGCGTCGACTCCCACCGCCCGCACACCGGGCGCCTTGTCGGTCAGATAGCGAGAGATTCCACCCAACTGGCCACCCGTGCTCACCGTGACCACGACGGCCGCCAACTCGGGTCCGGCCTGGTCCACCAGTTCCGCGGCGGTGGACACATAATGGGCCTGCGAGTTGAGCGGATTGAAACACTGATCCGGCCGAAACGATCCCGGAATCCGCCGGTACAACTCATTCGCCAACGCGATACGCGTCTTGTGGTAAGAGCCGGTGTCGTCCTGCTCGTCCACCACGATCACCTCGGCCCCAAAGGCACGCAGCATGGCCAGATTCGTGACCGTGGCCTTCGGGTCGACGATGACAATCACCCGATAGCCGCGAGCGGCACCGATCATCGCCAGCGAAATACCGAAGTTGCCCGACGAGGACTCGATGATCGTGCCGCCGGGCCGCAAGAGACCCCGCTGTTCCGCGTCACGCACCAGATACCACGCGGGACGGTCTTTGACGCTGCCGCCGGGATTGCAGCGTTCCAGCTTCACCACAACCGCCGCGTCACGGGTATCGACTACACGCCGCAAGCCAATCAACGGCGAATCACCAATGGTGTCGAGCACATCGGAAAACGTGGTATGAAGACGTGAACACACATGATTCATAACAGCTCCAAGCAGGGGTTCGGAGCGGCCGAACTTTTGTCAAAGTAGCATAGTACTAAGCACCATAGAAAGACGTGTCACGCTTGCCCGTCGGCAATTTATTCACTTGCCCACGTGAACAATGTGAAACAACGGAACGCGAATTCGGCGCCCTACGCCGAAGGGATCTTGACACCGATTCGACCGGCCCTCGATCGAACGCATGGCTCCATCAGGGGCGCGGGCGACTTGCCCGATCGGGTGTGGAACGGGCTACATCGCCGCGCGGATGTTACTAAGCGGTAGCTAAGATGGACTCCGCGCCGAGCGACCGGTTTGTCCGGGGCTCGGGCCGATCAGCTGATACCGGGAGGATCTTCCATGGCCGCACCAGCAGCGCCCGCACCCGGCGCAGCCGCGTCACGGCAGGGCGTTCGGAACGTGGTCTTCGTCGACGGGGTGCGCACCCCGTTCGGCAAGGCCGGTCCGAAGGGCATCTACGCCGAGACGCGCGCCGACGACCTCATCGTCAAGGCCATCCGCGAACTGCTGCGGCGCCACCCCGAGCTTCCGCCCGAGCGCGTTGACGAGGTGGCCATCGCCGCCACCACCCAGATCGGCGACCAGGGCCTGACCATCGGCCGCACGGCCGCGCTGCTGGCGGGCCTGCCCCGCTCGGTTCCGGGCTACGCCATCGACCGCATGTGCGCGGGCGCGATGACCGCGGTGACCACCACCGCGGGCGGCATCGCGTTCGGCGCGTATGACATCGCCATCGCGGGCGGCGTCGAGCACATGGGCCGCCACCCGATGGGCGAGGGTGTCGACCCCAACCCGCGGTTCCTGGCCGACAAGCTGGTGGACCCCTCGGCGCTGGTCATGGGCCAGACCGCGGAGAACCTGCACGACCGGTTCCCGGAGATCACCAAGCAGCGCGCGGACGCCTTCGCGGTCGCCTCGCAGGCCAAGTTCGACGCCGCCGTCCAAACCGGCAAGATCGGCGCCACGCTGGTGCCGGTCGCCACGCGCTCCGCCGAGCACGGCTGGGGCTTCGCCGCCACCGACGAGCCGCCGCGGCCGGGCACCACCGAGGACGACCTCCAGAAGCTGAAGACGCCGTTCCGTCCGCACGGGAGGGTCACGGCGGGCAACGCGGCCGGTCTGAACGACGGCGCGACGGCCTGCATCCTCGCCGAGGAGGAGACCGCCGCCGAGCTGGGACTGCCGGTGGGTATGCGGCTGGTCGCCTACTCGTTCGCGGGCGTCGACCCCGAGGTGATGGGCGTCGGACCGGTGCCCGCCACCGAGAAGGCACTGAAGCGCGCGGGCCTGTCCATCGAGGACATCGGACTGTTCGAGATCAACGAGGCGTTCGCCGTCCAGGTGCTGGCCTTCCTCGACCACTTCGGCATCGCCGACGACGACCCTCGGGTCAACCCGTGGGGCGGCGCGATCGCCTGCGGCCACCCGCTGGCCTCCTCCGGCGTCCGCCTGATGACCCAGCTGTCCCGCCACTTCGCCGAGCACCCCGAGGTCCGCTACGGCATCACCACCATGTGCATCGGTATCGGCATGGGCGGCACCGTGATCTGGGAGAACCCCCACTGGGAGGGCAAGTGAGCACCCTGGAAGCTCTCGCGGCCAAGCTGACCGACGAGGTCACCACCAAGGCCGTCACGCGGCTGGTCACCGTGCCCGGCCTGGACAAGCCGCTGGCACTGATCACGCTGGACAACGGGTTCGACCACACGCGGCCCAGCACGTTCGGCCCGAACGGTCTGCTGAGCCTGAACAACGCGCTGGACGAGGCGTTCAAGGCCGATCCGGCCGCGATCGCCGTCACCGGCAAGCCGTTCATCTTCGCGGTCGGCGCGGACCTGTCCGGCATCGGCGGGCAGCTCGGCCCGGAGGAGGCGCGCGTGATCGCGCAGGCGGGGCACGACGTGTTCCGCAGGCTCACCGAGTCCGAGGTGCCGACCTTCGCCTTCGTCAACGGCGCGGTGCTGGGCGGCGGCCTCGAGCTGGCGCTGTCCTGCCACTACCGCACCGTCGCGGCGAACGTGGCGATGGTGTCGTTCCCGGAGTGCTTCCTCGGCCTGTTCCCCGGCTGGGGTGGCACCCAGCTGCTGCCGAACCTGATCGGGCCGGACCCGGCCGTCACGGTGATCATCGAGAACGCCCTCAACCAGAACAAGATGCTCAGGCCGCAGCAGGCCACCGACCTGGGCATCTTCGACGTTCTGCTGGATTCCGCGGACTACCTCGAGCAGTCGGTGCTGTGGGCCACCAAGGTCCTCAACGGTGACATCACGGTGCCCCGCAAGGAGATCGACCGCGGCGAGGGCTGGGACGCGGCCATCGCGCGGGGCAAGGCCATCGCCGACGGCAAGACCAAGGGCGCGTCGCCGGGTGTGTACAAGGCGCTGGAGCTGCTGGACCTGGCCCGCAACAACGATCTCGACGCCGGGTACGCCGCGGAGACCGACGCGCTGGCCGAGGTGCTGATGACCGATGAGCTGCGGGCGGGTCTGTACTCGTTCGAGCTGGTCAACAAGCGCGCCAAGCGGCCGGCGGGGGCGCCCGACAAGTCGCTGGCCCGGCCGGTGAACAAGGTCGGCATCGTGGGCGCGGGCCTGATGGCCAGCCAGCTCGCGCTGCTGTTCGTGCGCAGGCTGAAGGTGCCGGTGGTGCTCACCGACATCGACCAGGCCCGCGTGGACAAGGGCGTCGGCTACGTCCACACCGAGATCGACAAGCTGCTCGGCAAGAAGCGCGTGTCGCCCGATGAGGCGAACCGGCTCAAGGCGCTGGTCTCGGGCTCGCTGGACAAGGCGGCGTTCGCGGACGCCGACTTCGTGATCGAGGCCGTGTTCGAGGAGATGTCGGTCAAGCAGCAGGTGTTCGCGCAGGTCGAGGAGCACGTCCGCCCGGACGCGATCCTGGCCACCAACACCTCCTCGCTGTCGGTGACCGAGATGGCCTCGAAGCTGGCACACCCCGAGCGGGTGGTGGGCTTCCACTTCTTCAACCCGGTCGCGGTGCTGCCACTGCTGGAGATCGTGCGCGGCGACGCGACCGACGACGCCTCGCTGGCGACCGCGTTCGCGGTGGGCAAGGCGCTGAAGAAGAGCAGCGTGCTCGTCTCCGACGCACCCGCGTTCGTGGTGAACCGCCTGCTCACGCGCTTCCTCGGCGAGGTGCTCGGCTCCATCGACGACGGCACCCCGTTCGAGGTCGCCGACAAGGCCCTGGAGCCGCTCGGCCTGCCGATGAGCCCGCTGGTGCTGCTCCAGCTGGTCGGCCCCGCGGTGGCGCTGCACGTCGCCGAGACGATGCACGGCACGTTCCCGGACCGCTTCGGCGTCAGCGAGAACATGAAGAAGTTCGTGGCCGCGGGCAAGACCGCCGTCTACACCTGGGACGCCACCGGCAAGCCCACGGTGGACCCGGAGGTCGCCGCGCTGTGGACGCCGGGCGACAAGCCGCTGACCGAGGAGCAGGTCCGTGAGCGCGCGCTGCAGGCGCTGGCTCAGGAGATCGGCATCATGCTGGACGAGGGCGTGGTCGCGGACGCCCGCGACATCGACCTGTGCATGATTCTCGGCGCGGGCTGGCCGTTCTGGCTGGGCGGCATCACGCCGTACCTGGACCGCACCGGCATCTCCGAGCTGGTGAACGGCAAGCGGTTCCTGAAGTCGGGAGTCGCCAACGTCGCCTGACGTTCCCGCAGGTCAAACCAGTGAGTGGCAACCAGGGCCGCGGCCTCGGTTGCCACTCACTGGCGTTTGCCCTGGAGTGTGCGGGGTAGTCGCTGGAGGTCTGAATTCAGCGACAAGGGGGCGCTCGTGGCTGAGCACCGAACTGACGACAAGCACCAGCAGCTTGAGCAGGACCGCGTCGATCCCGATGGGACGTTTCTGACGACCCAACAGGGCGTGCGGGTCGACCACACGAACGACTCGCTGACCGCGGGGGAACGTGGGCCGACGCTGCTCGAGGACTTCCATATGCGTGAAAAGATCACGCATTTCGATCATGAGCGAATTCCCGAACGGGTGGTGCACGCCCGCGGGGCGGGCGCCTACGGGTTCTTCCAGGCCTACGACGACTGGCTGAGCGACTACACCGTCGCGGAATTCCTGACCAGCGGCGAGCAGATCCCGGTCTTCGTGCGGTTCTCCACGGTGGCGGGCTCACGCGGGTCGGCGGACACCGTGCGCGATGTGCGGGGGTTCGCGACCAAGTTCTACACCCGCCAGGGCAACTACGACCTGGTCGGCAACAACATGCCGGTGTTCTTCATCCAGGACGGCATCAAGTTCCCGGACTTCGTGCACGCGGTGAAACCGGAGCCGCACAACGAGATCCCGCAGGCGCAGTCGGCGCACGACACGTTCTGGGACTTCGTCTCGCTCCAGCCGGAAGCCATGCACATGGTGATGTGGCTGATGTCGGACCGGGCGCTGCCGCGCAGCTACCGGATGATGCAGGGCTTCGGCGTGCACACGTTCCGGCTGGTCAACGGGGCGGGCAAGGGCACGTTCGTGAAGTTCCACTGGACGCCGAAGCTGGGCATCCACTCGCTGGTGTGGGACGAGTGCCAGAAGATCGCGGGCAAGGACCCCGACTTCAACCGCCGCGACCTGTGGGACTGCATCGAGGCGGGCCTGTTCCCGGAGTGGGAACTGGGCGTGCAGTTGGTGGACGAGGCCGATGAGCACAGTTTCGACTTCGACCTGCTCGACGCCACCAAGATCATCCCCGAGGAGCAGGTGCCGGTGCGGCCGGTGGGCCGGATGGTGCTGGACCGCAACCCGGACAACTTCTTCGCCGAGACCGAGCAGATCGCGTTCCACACCGCCAACGTCGTGCCCGGCATCGACTTCACCAACGACCCGCTGCTCCAAGCCCGCAACTTCTCCTATCTGGACACCCAGCTGATCCGGTTGGGCGGCCCGAACTTCGCGCAGATCCCGGTCAACCGCCCCATCGCGGACGTGGCGCACAACCAGCGCGACGGCTTCAGCCAGCAGCGGATCTTCAAGGGCCGCGGCAGCTACTTCCCGAACTCCGTCGCGGGCGGCTGCCCGGCCATCGCCGCCGAGGGCGTGTTCGCGCATTACACGGAGAAGGTGGAGGGCCACAAGGTCCGCACCCGCAGCGAGAGCTTCAAGGACTTCTACAGCCAGGCCACGCTGTTCTGGAACAGCATGACGGCGCCGGAGCAGGAGCACATCGTCGCCGCGTTCCGCTTCGAGTTGGGCAAGTGCACGGTGCCCGAGATCCGCGCCCGCGCGATCGAGCAGATCAACCAGATCGACCACGGCCTCGCCCAGCAGGTCGCCGCCGGGATCGGCCTGGAGGCACCCGCCGAGGTGCTGCCCAACCACGGCCGAGGTTCACCCGCGTTGTCGCAGGTGCTGCGCTCGGCGGACAGCGGCGATATCGGCACCCGCCAGATCGCGGTGCTCGCCGCCGACGGAGTGGACACCATCGGCATCGAACGGCTGCGGGAGGCGCTGACCGCCAAGGGCGCCATCGTCGAGGTGCTGGCACCCACCGAGGGCTCGCTGCGCCCCGGCGGCGACGGCGACCCACTGGCGGTGGACCGCCAGCTCAACACGATGTCGTCGGTGCTCTACGACGCGATCGTGGTGCCCTGCGGCCCGGACAGCGCCGCCGCGCTGGCCGCGGACGGCTACGCGGTGCACTTCGTCGCCGAGGCCTACAAGCACCACAAGGCGGTCGCCGCGTTCGGTTCGGGCCTGGACGTCCTGCGCAAGGCGGGCGTCACCGCGGATTTGGCGGAGGACACCGGAATCGTGGTCTCGGACGGCGTGGTCTCCTCGAAGGCAGCGGAGAACTCCCTGCCGGATGACTTCTTCGACGCGTTCACCACCGAGTTGGCCAAGCACCGCGCCTGGTCCCGTCGCACCGACACCATTCCCGCCTGAGCCCGTCGTGTCGGGCGTGGCCCGTGCACACCCCTCATAGTGCACGGACCACGCCCGGGCCGGGCTGCGACCTGTCATTCCCTGCGGGGCGGAAATACGGCCCCAACAAGACGTGTAGTCCCTTGCGGGTTGTCTGGTGTCGGACGCTCTTGCCAGACAACCAACCGCCAGACAACCTGAGGCGGGGTTGGGCAAGGGGGTAGTCGCAATGCCGCGGCCAGAGCGTCGTTTGGACCCGGATGCTGATGTGGTGCAGCAGTTTGCGCATGACCTGCGCGAACTGCGGAAGGGGGCAGGCAATCCGGGGTATCGGCAGTTGGCCCGGGTCGCCCACTACTCCCCTGCGACGCTCGCCGCGGCGGCAGGCGGCCGGAAGCTGCCGAGCCTGGCCGTGACATTGGCCTACGTGCAGGCCTGCGGCGGGGACGAAGAATGGTGGGAGGCGAGATGGCGGCAGGCGACGCAGACGACGGACGCCACCCAGGCCTGGGAACCCGCCGAGGCACCCTATGTCGGGCTGGCGGCGTTCCAAACCGGTGACGCCGACCTGTTCTTCGGCCGCGACGCCCTGATCGCCGAGTTGCGCGACCAGGTTCGGCAGCGGCGTTTCGTCGGCGTGTTCGGGGCGTCGGGCTCCGGGAAGTCCTCGCTGCTCCGGGCAGGCCTGGTCGGCGGATCCACCGACCAGGCGGTGGTGTTCACACCGGGATCGCGGCCCATCGAGGAAACCGCGGTCCAGTTCGCCGCGACCGTCAATGGATCGGCCTCGTCCTGGTTGGCCGACCTCGACGCGGACCCGGCCAACCTGAACCTGCGGATCAGGCAGGCCATGGTCGGCGCGGACGGTGACGTGCTCGTGGTGGTCGACCAGTTCGAGGAAGTCTTCACGCTGTGCGCCGAGGAGGAACGGGTCAGGTTCATCCAGGCGCTGGCCACCGCGGCCCACTCGGACAACAGCCGCGCGCGGATCGTGCTCGGCGTGCGCACCGACTTCTACGGCCACTGCGCGCAGCACCCCGAACTCGTCCAGGCACTGCGCGGCGGTCACGTTCTCATCAGTCCGATGACAGCCGACGAACTGCGGGAAGCAATCACCGGCCCGGCGACCCAGACCGGTCACACCGTGGAGACGGCGTTGGTCGCCCGGCTGATGGCCGACGCCGCGGGGGAGCCCGCGGTCCTGCCGCTGATCTCCCATGCTCTGTTGGAAACCTGGCGGCGCAGGCACGGCGTCACCCTCACCCTGACCGGTTACGAGGCGGCAGGCGGTATTCAGCGTGCGGTGGCGCAGACCGCGGAACAGGTCTTCGGCGCCCTCAACGACAGGCAGCAGAAGCTGGCCCGCCAGATCTTCATCCGGCTGACCGCGCTCGGCGAGGGCACCGAGGACACCAAACGCCGGATCAGCACCCGAGAGGTCGATGACGATCCGGACTTCGCCACGGTGCTCGACCGGCTCACCCAGGCCCGGCTGCTGGTGGCCGACGGCGATGGCATCGAGATGATCCACGAGGCCCTGATCCGCTCCTGGCCCCGGCTTCGCGGCTGGCTGTCCGAGGACCGCGACGGGCTGCGCATCCACCGCCATCTCACCGAGGCCGCCGCGGCCTGGGAGGCGCTCAGCCGGGACGCGGGAGCGCTGTACCGGGGAACCCGGCTGGCCCGCGCCCACGAGTGGACCACCACGCGAGACGTGTCGCTGACCGCACGGGAACGCGAGTTCCTGGGTGCGAGCCTGCGCGCTCGCGACGACGAGCAGACCAGGACCCGGAAGCGGACCCGGCGGCTTCGCCAGCTGGTCGCCGCGGTCGTGGTGTTCGCGCTGCTGGCCGTGTTCACGGCGGCCTTCGCCCTGCGGCAGCGCGACGACGCGATCTTCCGACAGGTGGTGGCCGAGGCCGACCGCCTGCGCGAGACCGATCCGTCGCTGTCGGCCGTGTTGACGCTGGTGGCACACCGAATACGCCCGGATGACAAGAACATCCACACTCGGCTGCTGTCGACCCGGAACTCGCCTCTTGCCACGCCGCTGACCGGGCACCGCGGCGCCGTGTACCTGACCACGTTCAGTCCCGACGGCCGCACGCTCGCGACCGCCAGTGAGGACAACACCGTTCGGCTGTGGGACGTCCGCGAACCGACTCGGCCGCAGCCCCTCGGCGAGCCGCTCACCGGACACACCGGCTGGGCCAGCTCCGCGGTGTTCAGCCCCGACGGACGCACGCTGGCCGCAGGCGGCCAGGACGGCACCGTCCATCTGTGGGATGTGACCGATCCGGCCCGGCCCGTCAGCCTGGGCGCCCCGCTGAACTCCCACGACGGCTCCATCTACCTGGTCGCGTTCAGCCCGGACGGCCGCACCCTGGCCACCGCCAACGACAATCACACCGTCCGACTGTGGAACTTCGCCGACCCCGCGCGCCCCACCCCGCTGAAGACGCCGCTGGCCGGGCACACCGGCCCGGTGCGGACGCTGGCCTTCAGTCCGGACGGCCGCAGGATGGCATCGGGAAGCGACGACGGCACCGCCCGGCTGTGGAACGTCAGCGAGCCCGCGCGGCCGCAGCCGCTGTTCACACTGGCAGGCCACGGGTTGCTGGTGCACTCGGTGGCGTTCAGCCCGGACGGCCGCACCCTGGCCACCGGCAGCCACGACACCACGGTCCGGCTGTGGAACGCCGCCGACGGCGCCCCCATCGGCCTGCCGCTGGACGCCCACACCGACTCCGTCTGGTCGGTGATGTTCAACCCGCAGGGCAACATCCTCGCGTCGGGCGCCGTCGACGGCACGGCGCGGCTCTGGAATGTGTCCGACCCCGCCAAGGCGGCGCCGCTCGAGCCGCCCATGCACGGCCACGGGGACCTGTTCGCCGTGGGGTTCAGCCCCGACGGGCGCACCCTGGCCACCGGCAGCTCCGACAACACGGTCCGGCTCTGGTCGCTGCCCAGCGCGGTCCTGGTAGGCCACAGCTCGGCCGTTAATTCGGTGGCGTTCAGCCGGGACGGGCGCCTGGCGGCGACCGCCGCCAACGACAACACCGTGCGGCTGTGGGACGTGGCCGATCGGGCACGTCCCGCGCCGCTGGGCCGGATCCCGGCAACACCCGATGAGTTCAGCTCCTGTAGCGCATGCAAGACCTATGTGCAGTTCAGTCCGGACGGCCGCACGATCGCGATGCTGCGCTACGCCAAACTGGTCGAGCTGTGGAACATCGCCGATCCGGCCAGGCCCACGCTGTCCTCGCCCACCCTGACGCTCAAGACCCGGCACAGCTCGGCGATGTCGATGAGCCTCGACGGCAACCTCCTCGCGAGCGGACACGAGGACAACACCACGCAGCTGTGGAACGTCGCCGACCCGGCGCGACCGGTGCAGGCGGCCCGACTCGCCGGGCACAGCAAGTACATCAACTCCGTGGCTTTCCGCCCTGCCTCCCGCATCCTCGCCACCGCGAGCAGTGATCTGACCATCCGGCTGTGGGATGCCGCGGACCCCGGCAATCCCCGTTCCCTGGGTCAACTGGACGGGCACACCGCCGGGTTGCATTCGCTGGCCTTCAGCTCCGACGGCCGAATACTGGCCAGTGCGAGCGCCGACCAGACGGTCCGGCTGTGGGACACCACCGATCCGGCCCGGCCGGGTCCGCTGGCGGGTCCGCTTGTCGGACACAGCAAGTCCGTCTCCAGCGTGGTGTTCGGCCCCGATGGCCGAACCCTCGCCAGCGCGAGCACGGATCAGACCATTCGGCTGTGGGACACCACCGATCCCGGTCGCCCCGTCCCCCTCGGCCAGCCCATCTCCGCCTTCGGTGGAGGCGGATATGCCCTGGCGTTCAGCCCCGACGGCGGTTTCCTTGCCTCGGCCGATGGGGCAGGCGCGGTGCGTCTGCTCGATCTCAGCGTTGATCACGCCATCCAGCGAATCTGCGCCACCACGCACGGCGAGCTCTCCGCCGAGGAACACGACCGGCACCTGCCGGGCCTGCCCAACCAGTCCCCCTGCGCCTGACCACCGGCGTACGTTTTCGTCAGCACGCTCCCGGCACTGACGCGCTCCGGGTCCACAAGCCGATCGACCGACGGACAGAAAGATCCGAATTCACTCTAGGCATCTTTAATTTGCCGCGGGGATTTGGTATCGACGGTTGCCGCGAATGTTTATCAGAGCCTGAATCAGTGGGCTCGTCGGGTTCTCGATTGATCGTTCGCCCGTCCGGGGTTTCTCGCTGTCACTCGTCGGAACACCCGTTCGTGCGGGAGCCCGCCCTGTTCGGGGGATCGTCAGCGCCGGCAGGAGCTGCGACGCTCGGTTGCGAAACGGGCACGGATGGTGTTGATCGAAAGTCGAGACCGTGTCTTTGTCAATTCGTGTGCACGCGCCGTAGGCGAGCGCGGCATGCGAATTCCCGGCGAATTGAGCGTGTTCCCACTGCGGAGGGTGCTGCCTCGAAATGGTCAGTTCCCAGTGGCTCCTGCACATGGCGCGTCCGTGCAGATGTCCGCGGTGGGGCTGAACGATAGAGAGGAACCACCCCCGTGACGATGGCTCCATCCAACCCCGGCAAGGTCTCCACCCCCGGCAAGGTCCTGCGCAGCGACTACCAGCGGTCCGTCGCCTCGTACTGGAACAACGAGAAGAATCCGGTCAACCTGCGCCTGGGCGACGTCGACGGCCTGTACCACCACCACTATGGGATCGGCGAGGTCGACTGGTCCGTGGTGGAGGGCCCCGAGGAGACGCGTGAGGCGCGGATCATCGCCGAGATGCACCGCTTGGAGACGGCGCAGGCCGAGGTGCTGCTCGACCACCTCGGCGACGTCGGGCCGGATGACAGGCTGCTTGACGCCGGGTGCGGGCGTGGCGGCAGCAGCATCATGGCCAACCTGCGTTTCGGCTGCCAGGTGGACGGGGTGTCGATCTCGGAGCAGCAGGTGGAGTTCGCCAATAAGCAGGCGGCGCTGCGCGGGGTGTCCGACAAGGTGCGTTATCACTTCCGGAATATGCTGGACACCGGTTTCGAGACGGGTGCGTTCCGGGGGATCTGGAACAACGAGAGCACGATGTACGTGGATCTGTTCGAGCTGTTCGCCGAGCATTCCCGCCAGCTGGAAGTCGGTGGCCGCTACGTCACCATCACGGGCTGCTACAACGATGTGACCGGCGGCAGGTCCAAGGCCGTCAGCCAGATCGACCAGCACTACACGTGCAACATCCACCCGCGCAGCGAGTATTTTCGGGCGATGGCGGCCAATAACCTGGTGCCGATCAGCGTCGTCGATCTGACGGCGGACACGATCCCGTACTGGGAACTGCGGGCCAAGTCGTCGGTGGCCACCGGGGTCGAGGAGCCGTTCCTCACCGCGTATCGAGAGGGCAGCTTCCATTACCTGTTGATCGCCGCGGACCGCGTCTGACCACGAACATCCAGGGGCTGAAGCGATGACCGACACTGCCGATATCGAATCGAACGGCGCGGCGACGACTCTCCTGACCGGGCCCACCGGCCTGGGAACCTCGGCGGCGCGCATCGTTGCCCGGCTCGTCCAAGCCCAAGAGGAGACGCAGGCTCCTGTCGACCCGGTTGAGGTCGCGGAGGACCCGGCGTATGCGGAGCGGCCGTGGGGCGACGGCAGCGCCCCACCGCTGTACTGCCCGATCACCGAGCGGATCAACGACCCGCTGGCCGACGAGGTGGACGAGCGGTTGGCCGCGTGGGCCGGGGAGTGCGGGTTCGAGGAGGAGGAACAGGAGCAACTCCGCAAGACCAGGTTCGGGCGCTTGGTCATGCTGGCGCACCCGGACTGCGACGACCCGGACCGGCTGTTGATCTCGGCGAAGTTGAACGCCGCGTGGTGGGCCGCGGACGACCTCTATGCGGATGACACCGCGCTCGGGGCGGTGCCGGAGTTGCTGCCCGCTCGTCTCATGCTGGCCATGGTCGCGATGGACCCGGTGCCGCCCGCGGGTGAGTTCACCCCGGAACTCGATGAGGCGATCGACAGCGACCGCGTCCAGGTCGCGTTGAAGACCGCTGTCGAGTATTTGTCGCAGTACGCGACGCCCGCTCAGGTGCAGCGGATCTGCTACTCCACGTTCGCGATGTTCGTGAGCTGGAACACCTACGCCGCCTGGAAGCACACCGAGGTGGAACCGCCCGCGTGGGAATACCTCGCCGCGCGGCAGCACGACAGTTTCTATACGTCCATGACGCTGATCGATGTGCTCGGCGGCTATGAGGTCCCGGCGAATGTCTACTACGAGCGCCGCGTCCGGCACGCGGCGATCAGGGCGGGCACGGCGTCGGTTTTGGTGAACGATCTGCACTCGGTGGCCAAGGACCTGGCGGACGACAATCCGCCGCACAACATGGTCCTTCAGATCGCCGCCGACCGGGGCTGTTCGGTTCAGGAGGCCACCGAGGTCACGGTCAATCTGCACAACAGTTTGGTCCGTGACTTCCAAACCGATCATCGCGAGCTACAAGCGGTGCCGTCGTTGGAGCTTCAACGGTTCATGAAGGGACTGCGCGCCTGGATGGGCGGCGGCTTTGAATGGCACTCCACCAGTCCCCGCTACAAGACCAAGGCGGCGGCTGCGGAGTAACTTGCGCTGTTGGCAGGGCCGGTCGCCTCGTTTGGCGGTCGGCCCTGTCTTGTTGTGTGGGAGTGGAACGGCGGCTGCCGGTGGGTGAGAGTGCTTTGGAGAAGCCCCCACCGGCAGCCGCCTGCGGTCAGCTACTCGGGATTGTGCTGACCGCGTTTGGGGAGCGGGCCATCCGGACGGGAAGAACGGCCAAGCTGATCTCGCCACGCAGCGAGCAGTCGCTTGATTTGCACACTCCGCAATTCCCGATCGGGTCAAGTGGGTGGTGTCGGAGACTTGCCCTGATGGCGGCGATCAGACGGTGCGTTTCCGATCGCGCGAGGCGGGCGGTCTCCTCGTCGGGGGACTCTTGGATGCCCAGCAGCACCATTGTCAGGTGACGCCTCAGTTGCCCATCCAACGCTGCGGCTGACACATCCATCGGACACCTCCACTCGTTCTCGCTCCTTGACCAGTAAGTTAGGGAGGATTGCCGGGATTACCAACCATGCAGCCGAACGCATTGCGTTTGTCTGCCCGCTTTGCAGACTCTGCAAAAGGAGCACCCGCTGTGAAGCCGTGCGTGAACTACCGCTGTGTCGGTCTAATCCTCGAACATCTACGGACCGAGGCGGGCCTCACTTTGGAGCAGGTGGGCAAGCAACTCGGGGTCTCTGGAGCGACAGTCTCCAGGATGGAGAACGGAATACGGCCGGTCACGGTGGCTGAGACGGGATCCATACTGACCACCATCGGAGTCACAGGTGAGCTCTATGATCTAGTAGTGGCGATGGCGTGCGGGGAGGTCTCGCATGGTGTTCTCGAACCTCGGCAGTGGCCGCTTTCCATCTCGTTGTACTCGAAATTCGAGGCTTCGGCCGCAAAGATCACCAACGTCGAGCCCGTGTTCGTTGCCGGACTGGCTCAGACCGCGAGCTATGCTCAAGCGGCCTTCACCGCAAATCTAATCAGCCCATCGGACGAAGAAATCCATGACAGGGTCACCGCACGGATGAATCGGCAACTCATCCTCAAGCGACGGCGCCCACCAATTCTTCACCTGATCACGCCAGAGTACGCGCTACGGCGCCCACTCGGCGGGCACCAGACAATGGCTGATCAGGTTCGCCACCTTGCGACCCTCGCTCGCAAGCCGAACGTCACGGTTCAGGTCATCCCCAATGAGGTTGTGGACCATCCAGGTCTGGATGGTGGCTTCGTTCTGCTGGAGTTCGATCGCCAACGCTCGATGGTAGCTGTGGAAAACCGCTCGATCATGGTGTTTGTCGACGACGATCAGACAGTCGCTCGCTATAGGCTGATCGCGGAGAAGCTAACCGAGGTCGCGTCTGGCGGCAGTCGTTCCATCGAGCTCATGGAGTCCGTCGCACGCGATCACGACCGAGAGTGGGTACGGATCGATGGGCGACCTGCCAGTCTGGCGAAAAAGCAGTCGCAGCGCAGAGAACCTCTGCGTTGAGGTCGGCTTCGCATCCGACGCTGTTCGCGTGCGGGATTCGAAGAATCCGGATGGCGACCAGATCCGCGTTTCGCGCTCCGCGTTCCGCGCGTTTCTGGCCGCCGCCGCTGGCTACCGCTCGTCAAACGAGGCCAGCAGATAGCGCCGGTTGCGGCGCTGTGGGTTGCGGGCGGGGTTGGCCAACTCCTCGATGAGCTTGGCCAACTCGCCCCGGCCCACCTGGAGCGGGTTGCGCATGATCACCCAGCTCACGATCTCCTCGAATCCCCCCGTGGTCAGGGAGCCTTCGTAGCGGTAGAACTCGTTCGTTCCCGACGGCAGGAAGCTCACTGGGTTGATCACCGCTTCCTGCTCACTCGACCGGGTCATGCGCTCGCGCCCGAACCCGTTCTCACCGTGGCCGTCCGCCAGGTCCAGGAACACGCCCACCACGCAGGCCTGAAGGCCGTCAGTGGCCGCGACGTGCACGGCGTGCATCTCGATGCCCTGCTGCTGGCCGTCGATCCAGTGCTCGCTGGGGCGGTGAAAATGGATGTTCGCCAGCCGGTAGAACGTGCCGCCAAGCCACAAGCCCTGGTGCGGCGCGGTGAACACCAGGTGCGGGCCTGCCCCCGTGTTCTCGACCTCGACCCGCTGCGGAGCGTCCTTCCACTCGATCTCCAGCGTGTCCGCCAGAAACGGCGCGTGGACGGCCCCCGACAAATTGATCGGCGATTGCTGAGACAGCATGATGAATCCCCCATATGAAGCAGCCACGCCCCCCGCGTGGCCGATGGCTCCATGGTGCCGTAATCCCGCGGCTGCGGCACGATATCGAAGGTGTGTTCCGAGCGACGTGTCCTGGTCGGCACCTCGGGCTGGCTCTACCCGCCGTGGCGAGGCACCTTCTACCCCAAGGGCCTCCCGCACCGCCGCGAACTCAACTACCTCGCCTCCCGCATGGGGACCGTCGAAATCAACGGCTCCTTCTATTCCCTTCAGCGACCCGAGTCCTACCAGCGCTGGCGTGAGGAGACCCCGCCCGACTTCGTCTTCGCCGTCAAAGGCGGCCGCTTCATCACCCACATGAAAAAACTTCGCGATGTGGAGACCCCGCTCGCGAACTTCTTCGCCTCCGGAATGCTCGCACTCGGCGACAAGCTCGGCCCGTTCCTCTGGCAACTGCCACCGAACCTGGCCTTCGACCCCGACAAGCTCGCCGCCTTCTTCGACCTGCTCCCCCGCACGACCAGCGCCGCCGCCGAACTGGCCCTTCACCACGACCACCGCCTCGACGGCCGCGCCTTCACCACCACCGACGCCGAACGCCCACTGCGTCACTGCCTGGAGTTCCGGCACCCGAGCTTCTGCGTCCCCGAATTCACCCAGCTACTACGCGAACACGACATCGCGCTGGTCATCGCCGACACCGCGAAGACGTTCCCCTACCTCGAAGACGTCACCGCCGACTTCGTCTACATCAGACTGCACGGCGACGTGGAGCTGTACACCAGCGGCTACTCCCCCGAAGCCCTGGACAGCTGGGCCGAGAAGATCCGCCGCTGGCGCACCGAACGCGACGTCTACGTCTACTTCGACAACGACGCTAAAGTGATGGCACCGGTGGACGCGATCTCGCTGGCTCAACGCCTCGGATGCTTTGACGGAACGCCAGCGCAGCCCTGATCGCGATCGACAGCCACAACACCACGAACGCCGCGGCCAGCAGCATCTGCGGAGTAGCCGCCAACACCGAACCACCGTTGTAGGTCTGCCAGGCGATCGCCAGGCACGCGCCGATCCACGCCGCGCCCGCCACGTGCACCGCACGCCGCGACACCGAGGTCGCCACGCCCGCCAAGCCCAGCAGCAACGCCACCACCGGCACCGTCTGCAACCCGTGGAACCCGAAGGCGTGCAGCGGCAACAGGTTGCCGTCCGGACCGATGTGCGGCCCGCCCCCGATCGACATCCACACGCCGACACCCAACGCGAGCAGCGTGGCCAGACACGCGTACCGAATCGCCAGCCGCATCGCGGGATCGCGCACCGCCAGCCGCCTGCTGAACACCAGTCGCACCGCGATGATCAGGAAGAACACGATCAACAACACCGCGACCAACCCGAAGTACGCCGCGACCGTCTTGTCGAACTCCGGCCGATTCTTGCTGAACCGCGGATCGAACCCCCGCAGCACTTCGACGGTCTCGCCAAAGTACGAATAGGCGACCATCACAACCATCGGCCACCGCCACAGCGCCTTCGACACCCGCCCCCAGCCGGTGGCCATCAGGAACAACCCCAGGTTGATCAGGTAGACGCCGAGCGCGAGGTCGAAGGTGCCCGCCTTGAACAGGCTCCCCTCCGGCGGCACCATCGCCCCGTTCACCGCCGAATACCCCAGCAGCACCACGCCGAGCGCGACCCCGAACAACCCCAGGCTGATCATCGTCGGCTCGGCCCGAAACACCGACCTCACCATCTCCCCCACCCGCGGCCGACGCGCGACAGCAGAAGCCGACACAACAGCAACCATGTCCCCTACCCCAGTTGAATCCCCAGTAACGGCGACCCCCGCCGCATGTGGAAGTTACCCCGAATCACCTGGGAAAACAGCCCTTGACCTGAACCGGGATACCTGGCCCAGCCCCCATGGTGGTGCCAGCTACACCCCGCCCTTTCACCCAATTCCGCGACCCCGCAGCAGCCCATACCACAACTCGGCTTCGACTCGATTCGGCGAAGCGAGGCGCCCCGATTCGGTGCAGGTACCTCGTTAACGTCTCGTCGTCCATGCACACGGCCTGCGACCTCAACCTGGGTACAGGTCAAGGTCGGATCGAGCAACCGGCGGCGCTCCGCTGGGTTGCTCGATCCGAGCCACTGAAACTCTCAGCACACGGACAGGGGGCTCACCTCAGCGCGACTGCGCTCAACCCCGTGTCCCGCACTCCCGAACGTGCGGCGGGTTGTCAAAGCCCGACCGGTGTGCCCAACCCCAGAACCACCCGTACTGCGCCGAGTACCACTGGTCACTCCCCCCGACGTGCGCGCCTCTCTCCCAGCAGGAGAGCAGCATCTCCTCACCGGGATCACAGTGTGCGATCAGCTCCGATTGAGGCGACTTGCCGTCACGCAGATTTGCGCCCGAGGGAGACCCACACGTGGCCTGCACCCACTGAGCCGTCACCCCCTCCGAGGCCTGCGCCGCAACCGGCAGCCCCACAACCACACCCGCGGCCAGCATGACGGCCGCCGCGGTCCCGACGAATCCCTTGTTCCACATGACAGTGACCACTCCTCCCATGGGCACCCTGTGCCCCCATGGGGAAAGCCTGCCGCCGCGCCGCGGGCGAAACCTCCGCTGCAGGTAGCAGCGTCCTCCCCCGCCAGAGGGAGACCCGGCGCCGCGATCTCAGAAAATCTATGGTGGCTGGAGTAGACATCCTGGCGTCGATGTGTGTACTGTTCTCCACATACCAACAGAGACAAAGTCCAGCAGGCGCGGGAGATGATGGAACTACCCGCGAGTTGAGACGAGGTCAGGCAGTCCTGAGCCGATCGGTAGAAGGGGCTTCGACTGGTGGCCGGCAGTACCGGGATGTGTCGCGCGCTGTTCGACGCCGCGACGGTCCCCACGAGGTAACGCAAGACGCGGGTGGAGTCGTGGCACCCGTGAGAAGTTGAAGTCAGTCGCAGTACGAAGTTCCGCCAGTAAGACGGGCAGGCGGCCGAGCCGAACAGCGTGTCGGCCCCCTGCCCGGCGACATCAGGCGTGCTGGGACCGATCAGGACAAGGGGTTCCGGCAGTTGATGGTCGCGGTAGAAGGTAAGTGGAAATCCCAGGAGAGAAGGGAAGGGTCACATCATTGGATCGCCCGCCGAGGCTGTGTTTCGCCGGGCGGGTACCGCAGTCCCATCAGATTGGAAGGTGGTTCTCGGTTACGCATAAGCGATCCCCGCAGGGTCTGCCTCTCAGGCGGACGCGGGTACGGAAAGCCGGTCTCGCGACCGGTTGACAGTGATGAAACCCAAACCCATGGGGCCCCGGTGCGTGTCCGCGCCGGGGCCCCTCGTGATGTGGAGGCGCGATGATCCCTGACCCCCGTGAGACGGCCGCGGCTGATGTCGGCTCGGTCGGCAAGTTCGATGATGAGCACTACCCCGCCTACACCATGGGCCGGGCCGCCGAAATGCTCGGCACCACCGCGGGATTCCTGCGCAGCCTGGACGAGGCGAAGCTGATCGAGCCGCAGCGCTCTCCCGGTGGACACCGCCGCTACTCCCGCTACCAACTGCGCCTGGCCGCCCGCGTCAGGAAACTCGTCGACGAGGGCGCGGGTCTCAACGCCGCATGCCGCATCGTCACCCTGGAGAACCAGCTACAGGAAGCCCAGCGGCGCAACATCGAGCAAACCAAGGACTGACCCCGCAGGCACGACGTCGCACGGTGGATCAGGGAGCGGCGGGCAGCTCCACCGTGACGGAAAGGCCGCCATCGGGGACGGGTTCGGCCCAGACTCGGCCGACGTGGGCGGCCACCGCTGCTCGGACGATGGAGAGGCCCAGGCCGGTGCCGGTGCGGCTGGTTCGGTCGGCGGCGCCTCGACGGAAAGGCTCGAAGAGTTCGGCGACTCGCTCCGGGGGGATCACGCCGCCGCTGGAAGCCACCCGCAGTACGGTCCACTGTGGACCAGCGGACGTGCTGACGGTGACCCAGCCGTTGTCGACGTTGTGGCGGACCGCGTTCTCCAGGAGGTTACCCGCGACGCGTTCGAGTAGGGCCGGGTCGCCGACGACCAGGGCGGCCGAGGTGTCGAACTGGACGCTCAGGGAGCGGCGGGCGGCTTCGGCGGAGACGTCGCGCCAGGCGTTGCAGACGACGACCGCCAAGTCGGTTGGCTCGCGGCTGGACAGGCCGACCCCGTCGGTCCTCGCCAGTACCAGCAGGGCCTCGACCAGGCGTTCGGCGCGCAGAGTCGCGTCGCGGACGACCGCGGCCATCCGGCGGTACTCCGCCTCGTCGGCCTGCGGGTCGGCGAGGGTGACGTCGAGTTCGGTGAGGACCACCGACAGCGGGGTGCGGAGTTCGTGGCTGGCGTTGGCGACGAAGCGGCGCTGCGATTCGAACGCGGACTGGAGACGGTCCAGCATGGAGTCGAAGGTGTCGGCCAGCTCGACCACCTCGTCGCGGGGGCCCGAGAGCTTGATGCGTTCGGCCATGGATTCCGCGGACAGTCTGCGGGCGGTTGTGGTGACCTCGTGCAGGGGGCGGAGCACGCGGCCGGTGAGCACCCAGGCCAGGATGCCCGCGGCGAGCACCACGCAGAGGAAGGCGAAGGTGCCGGTGCGCAGGACTTCCTCGCGGGCGTTGTCGCGGAGGACGGCGCCGAGTTGGGACGCGTCGACCTCGACGTTGCCCACGCGGATGCGGGTGCCCGCCGGGAGTTGGGGCACCGCGCCGACCACCTGCCCTGCCAGCAGCCAGCCCAGCCACAGCAGCACGGCGCTCACCCCCGCGGCGAGGCCGGTGGCCAGCAGCGTCAGTCGGGTTCGCAGGCCCAGCCCGCGGCGGTTGACGCGATTCACGCGCTGCGGGCCGCTGGCACGCGGTAACCGGCACCGACCACGGTGTCGATGATGCCGGGGTCACCCAGCTTCTTGCGCAAGGTCATGACGGTGACGCGGACCGTGGTGGTGAAGGGGTCGGCGTTCTCGTCCCACACGCGTTCCAGCAGTTCCTCGCTGGAGACCACCGCGCCGCCTGCGGACAACAGCACCTCCAGCACGCCGAACTCCTTGCGGGTGAGGTCCACCGGGCGGCCCGCTCGGCTGACGGTGCGCTTGGCGGGGTCGAGCACCACGTCCTCGGCGACCAGCACCGGCGGCGCGGCGGGCGTGGCGCGGCGGCCCAGCGCCCGCACCCTGGCCACCAGTTCCGGGAAGGCGAAGGGCTTGGCCAGGTAGTCGTCGGCGCCCAGGGACAGACCCTCCACGCGGTCGTGCACGGTGCCACTCGCGGTGAGCATCAGCACCCTGGTCAGCGCGCCGGACTTGACGATCTCCTGGCAGAGGTCGTCACCGGACATGCCGGGCAGATCGCGGTCGAGCACCACCACGTCGTACCGGGTGACCGTGGTCTTCTCATGGCCGGAGTCACCGTCAAAGGCGACATCCACCGCCATACCTTCCCTGCGCAGCCCCCGCGCGATGGCCTCGGCCAGGGGCTGCTCGTCCTCAACGACCAGAATCCGCACGCAACCACCGTGCCACAGCTCCGACCAGAGTGGACTATCAACCCTGGATAACGGATGCCTCTCGGTGGCCACCCCGACACGGCGGGCTACGCGATACTCCGCCCATGACCGAGGGGAGAGGACGGCAGCTCACACTCGCGCTGCTGTCGGGGGCGGTCGCGCTGACGCTGATGATCGTGGCCAACATCGCCACAAGCCAGGTTCCGGCCTGGCTCACGCCGCACCTATGGCTGGCCTGGCCCGCGTTCGGGGTGCTGGGCGCGGTGTCGCTGGTGCTCACGTTCCTCGCGCTGCGGCGGCGGTCCTGGCACCAGCCGGGTGTGGCGCCGGTGTACGAGACGGCCAACCGCGAACGCGCTCTGAAGCTGATCGGCGGCCAGGTCCGGCAGGCCTTGGACCAGCGGCTCGATCACGCGCTCCGGATACGGCTGCGGCTCACCGCCGATCCCACGGCTGTCGAGGTGCCACGGGATCTGATCGTCGTGGACGGCGACCCGCAGACCTCCTCCGACGACATCGGCGAGCTGTTCAACGCGTTCGACTCGAACCTGCTGCTGCTCGGCGATCCGGGCGCGGGCAAATCCACCATGCTGCTGGAGCTAGGCAGGCGACTGCTCGACCGGGCCTCGGAGCCAGGGCAGCCGATTCCGGTGCTGCTCAGCCTGGGAAATTGGCGGGGCGGCCCGTTGGCGGAGTGGATCACACGTGAGATCGGGCAGCGGTACGACATCGCGGGCGTGGTCGTCCGGCACTGGTGGGATCGGCGGGAGTTCCTGCTGCTCCTGGACGGGCTGGACGAAGTCCCCGAGAACGACCGCGCCGAATGCGCCCGAGCGATCAACAACCTGCACCGCGCCCACGGCCTGCTGCCCATGGCCGTCACCTGCCGGACCGCGGACTACGCCGCCCTTCGCGACAAGCTGCGGCTGCGCGGTGCGGTGCGGATTCGGCCCATCACCCGGGAACAGGTCGAGAGCTACCTGGAGAAGGCGGGGCTGGATGAACTGCGGGCGGAGATGGACGCCGATTCGAGCCTGGCGGAGGTGATCAACTCCCCGCTGATGCTCAACATCGCCCTGGTCACCCGACACGACGGCGCCGCGGAGCGGAACCGGCTCGCCGTGGACCACGACAATTGGCGCAGCAAGGGCTGGACGTCGGGGCAGCGACCCCGGCTGATCGGCAGCTACGTGGACACGATGCTGCGATACCGGGCCAGCGAACGGTACGACGAGGCCCGGTCGCTGCGCTGGCTGGTCACGGTGGCCCGCTCCACCGGTTATGCGAGCGAGGTGCAGCGCGGCTGGTCCGGCTGGGCGCAAGAACTGCCATCGCGGATCTACCGGCCGCTGCTGAACACGATGCTGCCCACGGCCCTCGGCTGCACCATCGCGCTCGGGCTCGTGTCTCCGCTGGCTCAGCGTCACGGCCTGCTCGTCGCGATACCAGCAGGCCTGATCACGCTGGGCAGCTATGCGTACGTGCTCCACCGCGACGAACTCGACACGAGCGGGCCGCTGTTCGGAGGGCGGCTGGTGCACGGGCTGGTCGCGCTCGGCGGGGTGGTCGCCGGTGTGCTGCTCGGGACGGCATTCGGCATGGCGGCGCGGGCTTTGGTCGACGCGGTCGCGAGCGACGTGGCAGGCCTGCCGTGGTGGGTATCGGGCGCGGCGCTGGCGGTGGTCGCCGCGCTCGCGCTCGGCGGGCCGATCCTCGACGAGGATTTCCTTGCGCTCGACCTCGGCGCCGAAGACCTCATAACTCAGCTCATTGGCGGGGCGTTGGTTCTGGTGTTGAGCAGCGCGCTGATCCTGGGCACTCTCGGCAGCCATCGCGAAGCGGCCGGTCCGTTGGCGGTCGCGGTCCTGGCAGGGCTGGCCTGCGGGCTGAGCTGCGGGTCCACCGTGATCACACTGTTGGATACGCATGGCTGGGCCGCGAGAGCACCGTTCCTCCCCGCCTGGCTGCTCGCTATCGTGCCCTCGATACCGGTGCTGATCGACAGTGTGGGTTCCACACCCGGCCAGACCTGGGCCACGATCGCGTTCGCCCTGGCGGGCGCGTTCTTCGGCGCCGCCGCCGGCTTCCTGATCGGCGCCGCGCTGACCACAGAGGCGGGGGAAGTGTTCCCCCATCGGGCCCGCCGACGTGCTCACCCGCCTCGCGTTGGGGTGTACCGGGTTTCTGCCGTGGCGGCTGCGGCGGTTCCTCGACCACGCCGCGGACAAGGTGCTGATCCGCAAGGTCGGTCGGCGCTACGAATTCCAGCACCTGCTGATTCGCGACTACATCGCGGCCCTCGACCAGGACCGGCCTCTGCGTTAGCGGCGGCGCTTCTTGCCGAAGACCGTCTTCCAGGTGCGTTCGAAGTCGCTGCCGAACGGGTTGTCGTGCACCAGGTACGTCCATGTCGACGTGGGGCGCTTGAGGCCCGCCAGGTCCTCGTCCAAGCCCTCGCGGGTGATCACCGCGGTCTGGAAGGTCTTGGTGACGCGCTCGTCCAACAACTCCGGCAGGCGCTTGAAGGCCGGGATGGCGGCGCGGTGGAACTCGTCCAGCGGGTTGTTCCTGCTCAGGGCGTGCAGGTGGATGCTTTCGCGGAGGTCGGCCAGGTAGGCAAGGTGCTCGGCCCAGCAGTCGTCCAGGTGGTACAGGGTGATCACGCGGGCCGCCTTGGCCAGTACCTCGCGGTCGACCTCGGTCAGCTCGGTGAACCGGTCGGGGCAGTTCTGCTCCAGGCGCTCCAGGGCCAGGTCGGTGCGCAGCAGTTCCTCGCGCTCCTTGTCCAGCAGGGCGCGCTGGTGCTCGATCAGCTTCGTGTAGCGCCAGGTGTTCTTGTGGATCTCCGCCAGCACGCCCTCGGACACCCGCTGGGCGTGGTCCACGACGTAGGTGGGCTTGCCCTTGGTGATGCGGCCGTCCTCATCCGCCTCCGGCACTTGCTCGTCGGGGGCGTGGCGGCGGATCAACTCGTCCTCGAAGCTCGAGAAGAACACCGAGCGGCCGGGGTCGCCCTGGCGGCCCGACCTGCCGCGAAGCTGATTGTCCAGGCGGCTGTTCTCGTGGCGGCCGGTGCCGATCACGCAGAGGCCGCCGGTCGCGACCACGCGGTCGCGGTCCGATTCGTCCGAGCCGCCAAGGCGGATGTCGGTGCCGCGGCCCGCCATCTGGGTGGACACGGTGACCGCGCCGTAGGTGCCCGCCTCGGCGATGATCGCGGCTTCCTCGGCGTCGTTGCGCGCGTTGAGGACCGTGGCCTCGATGCCCCTGGCGGCCAGCTTCTCGGCGAGTGCCTCCGATTCGGCGACGTCGTGGGTGCCGATCAGGATGGGCTGGCCGGTGGCGTGGGTCTCGGCGATGAAGTCCAGGATCGCCGTCTCCTTGGCCGCCGCGGTGGCGTACACGCGGTCGGGCTCGTCCACACGCACGCACGGGCGGTGCGGCGGGATCTCGGAGACCTCGCGGGAGTAGAAGCCGCGGAAGGAGTCGGCGGCTGCCAGCGCCGTTCCGGTCATGCCGCACATCAGCGGGTAGCGGCTGACCAGGGCCTGCACGGTGATGCTGTCCAGCACCTCGCCGGTCTCGCTGTGCGGCAGGTCCTCCTTGGCCTCGACCGCGGCCTGGAGGCCGTCGGGCCAGCGCTGGAGGCGGGCGACGCGGCCGCGGGACTCGTTGATCAGGTGCACCTTGTCGTCGCGGACGATGTAGTGCACGTCCTTGCGCAGCAGCGCCTGGGCATGCAGGGCGACGTTGACCTGAGTGAGGGTGCTGCCGACGTGCTCGGCGTCGTAGAGGTTGATGCCGCCCAGGGCGCGCTCGACGGCGCGGGCGCCCGCGTCGGTGAGGTAGATGTTGCGCTGGTCGGCGTCGGTTCGGTAGTGCACGCTCGGCTTCAGGGTGCGGACGATCTCGGTGACCTTGCGGGCCGGGCGCGGAGCGACGATGGCGCCTGCCAGCACCAGCGGCACGCGGGCCTCGTCGACCAGCACCGAGTCGGCCTCGTCCACCAGCACCACGTCGGGGGCGGGGCTGACGAGCTCGTCCACCGAGGTGGCCAAGCGGTCGCGGAGCAGGTCGAACCCGATCTCACTCACGGCGGCGTAGGTGACGCCCGCGGCGTAGGCCTGGCGACGCTCCTCCGGGGTGGAGTCCTGGCCGATCCAGGCGACCGTGACGCCCATGGCCGCGTAGAAGGGGCCCATCCACTCGGCGTCGCGGCGGGCCAGGTAGTCGTTGACGGACATGACGTGCACGTGTCTGCCGCGGCGGGCGAAGGCGGCGGCGGCCAGTGCGCCCGCGAGCGTCTTGCCCTCGCCGGTGGCCTGTTCCACCACATCGCCTGCCAGCAGGCGGGAGGCGCATAACAACTGCACATCGAAAGGACGCAGGCCCAGGGCGCGGTCGGCGGCCTCGCGGGCCAGCGACAGGTACTCGGACTCGTTCTCCGGATCGAGTGTCTCGATCGCGGCGGCGAGTCGCTCGTCGGTCAGGCCGCTGCGGTCGGCCAGAGCGGCGACAAGCGCTTCCGACCGGGCATAGTCGCGTCCCGCGGAGCCGCGCAACAGGCGCCAGAACCCGTCCAGCAAGCGTGCCATCGCGACTCCTCTTCGTCGGGCCCGAAGTATCCAACGCCCTCCACTATGCGGGAAGTTCCTCGGCCCGCACGGCGGCCTAACGGCCTAGCCCGAGCGCTGTTGTGCAGCACATCACGTCTATGTAGCATGCCACTCTGTTTCAGCTGCATGTCACCAAGTAACGGTGGCCTTTCATGAAGTAGCCTGGAGGAACTTATGGCGCGTGAGATCGCCCGGGCACGGGACGACTCGCTCGAAGCGAGCACGATGCGGAAAGTGACCCGGCGGGTCGTTCCGCTGCTGGTGATCGGCTACATCGTGAGCTACGTGGACCGGATCAACATCGGCTTCGCGAAGTTCGGGATGGAGGAGACCTTCGGCATGAGCGGCGCCCAGTACGGGTTCGCCGCGGGCATCTTCTTCCTCGGCTACATCATCGCCGAGGTGCCCAGCAACATCATCATGGCGAAGGTGGGGGCGCGGATCTGGCTGTGCCGGATCATGGTGACCTGGGGCATCATCGCGGCGCTCACCGCGTGGGCGCCGAACGTGGAGATGGTCTACGTGCTGCGCTTCCTGCTCGGCGTGGCGGAGGCCGGGTTCTTCCCCGGCATCCTGCTCTACCTGACCCGCTGGTACCCGAACGCTCAGCGCACCAAGGTGATCTCCACGGTCATGGTGGCGATCCCGGTCGCAGGCGTGGTCGGCGGCCCGCTCAACGGGTGGATCCTGTCCGCCTTCGACGGGGCGATGGGCCTGGAAGGCTGGCGCTGGGTGTTCATCGTGGGCGGCGTGCCCGCGGTGATCCTGGGTGTCGTGTTCTTCTTCCTGGTCACCGAGCGGCCCTCGGAGGCGCGGTGGCTGAGCGCCGAACAACGCGAGTGGCTGGCCTCGACGCTGGCCGCCGAGGAGAGCGAGCGGGCGGTCAGCGCACCCGCCGGGCACCGGGCGGTGTTCCGGAACAAGAAGGTCATCTGGCTGTGCGTGGCGTACTTCCTGCTGCTGTGCGGGGCGTACCCGCTGGCGTACTGGATGCCGTCGGTGATCTCCGACGTCGGGTCCTCGCTGAGCAGCATCGAAATCGGCTGGCTGTCCGCGGTGCCGTTCCTGATGGCCGCGATCTGCATGTACGTGACCGGTCGGCTGGTGCGGGACAACTCGGCGCGGCCGGTGCTCATCGCGCTGGGGATCTCGGTGGTGACGTTCATCGTGACCGCGGTCAGCCTGAACATTCCGATGTTGGCCTTCGCCGCGATCACGATGGCGACCATGGCGGCACAGACGGCGAAGCCGCTGTTCTGGTCGCTGCCCACCGCCTACCTGGCAGGGGTCGGCGCGGCCAGCGGGATCGCGTTGATCAACTCGCTGGGCAACGCCGCGGGGTTCGTCAGCCCGTTCGCGGTGGGCTGGATCCAGGACGCCTCCGGCGGCAACGCTGGGCTGTCCATGGCGGTGATGATTTCCGCGAACGCGCTCGCGCTGGTTGTGATCGGCTGGCTCGCGGTGCGGGCGCGGCGGCCGAGCGGCGCGCCAGAGCCGGTCGCGGCGGCCTAGCCGACTATGCTGGGAATCCGCCCGCGGCACCTGGGCCGGGGGCGGATTTTCGGCGATGAGGTCAGTTGACAGCAGAGGCCCTGGACAGCAAGTCCGAGCAGATCGCGGCGGACATCCGTGACGCGATCCGCGCGGGTGAGCTCAAGCGCGGGACGCTGTACTCCTCCCGCGAGCTTGGCGAACGCTTCGGCGCGTCCCGCACCCCGGTGCGTGAGGCGCTGCTCAAGCTCGCCGACCTGGGGCTGGTCAAGATCGAACGCAACCGCGGCGCACGGGTCGTCGGGCAGGACGGGCGCGGCATCGTCGAGTTGTGCAGCCTGCGGGTGCTGTTGGAGCCGCCCGCCTGCCGGAACGCGGCGGCAGTCATGACCAGCCGCGACGACGCGGCGCTGCTGGAGCAGTACCAGATCATGGAGCGGCTGGCGGACGGCAGCCAGGAGTACTTCGCCGCCGACGAACGGCTGCACGACCTGATTTTGCAGGCCGGCGGCAACCAGCGGCTGGCGAAGTTCGTCGCCGAACTGCGGCAGACGCTGGCGCTGGACGGCCGGTACAGCGTGCCCAGGTATCAGCCGGTGGAGACCGCGCTGAAGGACCACTGGGACATCATCGAGGCCTTGCGCAAGCGCGACGGCATCGCCGCGGAACGCGCCATGCGCACGCACATCGTGCGCTCCGGTGACCTGCTCGTCGCCCACAGCAGCGACAACGACCGCAACCTGGTCGCCGAATGGCGCCGCTGGCTCGACATCGCCGTTCCGAAGGACGAACAAGTCCTTTCCTGAGCCTGTCCCCCTTGGGCAGGAAATCGGTTCAGAGCGCCAACCCGATGCCTTACCGACTGAGCACTGGTTGCATGCTACTCACTTGAAGTAGTACGTTACTAGTTATTGGCGGCCTGCCACTGGTAGGCGGAGAGGAGTTGGGTTGGCTTCCTATGCGGCTTCCGTCGCGCGGGGTGTGTGGGCAGGTGGGGCGGACCTCGTGGGCTACGTGCCCTCGGTGAGCGTCGCGCCGGTGATCACCGCCCTGGCCGGACTCAGCGGCGTGTCGGAGAAGGTGTTCCCGCTGTCCCGGGAGGAAGAGGCGATGGGCGTGCTCGGCGCCCTGCCGCTGACCGGGCGGTTCGGGGCGGTCGTGATGCAGGACAACGGCTTCGGCAACGCGTTGACCGCGCTGACCACCTTCAACCTGTCCTACCACCTGCCGCTGCTGGTCGTGGCGAACACCCGCGGCGGGCTCGGCGAGTACAACTCGATGATCCACTCGCTGTGCCAGCACGTGCCTGCCCTGCTGGACCGCCTGGGTGTCCGGGTGTTCGAACTCGACCGGCGCAGCGGGCCCGAGGACTGGGAGGCGGTCATCGCCGAGGCGGGCACGCATGCCCGCATGACGTTTCGCCCCGTGGTCGTGCTGACGCACTTCTGGGCGACCGACGGAACGGGGGCGTGAGCATGAAGCGCATTGATGCCCTGGAGATCGTGGCCGAGCAGACCGAGGACCTGCCGGTCGTCGTCACCTGCGCGGCCTCCAGCCGCGAACTGGCCGCCGTCGCCGACCGGCCCAACCACCTGTACCTGCTGGACTCGATGGGGCTGGCGGGTTCCGTCGCGACCGGGATCGCGTTGGGGCTTAAGGACTCCTCCGTACGCCGGGTGGTCGCCGTGGAGGGCGACGGCTCGCTGCTGATGAACCCGAACGTGCTGCCCACCGGCGGATATCTGGCGCCGAAGAAACTGCTGATGGTGCTGCTGGACAACGGCGTCTACGGCGCGACCGCGAACCTGCCGACCTACGCCGACCGCGTCGACCTCGGCGCCATGGCCGAGGCATCCGGCTGGATGGTGCGCCGCGCCGCCACCGAGTCGGAACTGCGCAGCGCGTTCGTAGTGGCACTGGCTGATGAGGGGCCGACGCTGCTGCACGTGCGGATCGAGGTCGGCAACGCGACCGGCGTGCCGAAGCTGCTGGAAGACCCCGTGATCATCGGACGGCGGTTCCAGGACTGGCTGGGCGGCGTCGCGTGATCAGCACCGTCAACCCGGCCAACGGCGAGCGGCTGGCCGACTACCCCTACACGACCGAACTGTCGGCGATGCTGGACGGCGCGGTCGCCGCCGTGCGGCGCAGGCGTACCGAACGCGTCGCCGAGCGGACCGCCCGGCTGCGGGTGCTGGCCGTCGCCTTGCGCTCCGATGTGGACAGACACGCGCTGCTGATCACCACCGAGATGGGCAAGCCGCTGGACCAGGCGCGCGCCGAGATCGAGAAGTGCGCGGTGGCCTGCGAGTACTACGCAGAACACCTCGACGAGTTGCTGGCGCCGGTGCGCGTGGACCTCTCCCCCGACACCGGCTACGTCCGGCTGCTGCCGCTGGGCGTTGTGCTGGCGATCATGCCGTGGAACTACCCGTTCTGGCAGGTGTTCCGCTCGATGCTGCCCGCGGTGGCCATCGGCGACTCGGTGGTGCTCAAGCACGCCGACAACGTCACCGGCAGCGCGTTGGCCGTACAGGCCATCTTCGACGAGGTGTTCGGGACCGGCGTGCTGAACGTGGCGGTGCTGCCGCCGGAACGCATCGGCCCGCTCATCGACGACCCGCGGATCGCGGCGGTGGCGTTCACCGGCAGCAACCGCGTCGGCGCCATCGTCGGCGCCCGCGCCGGTGCCGCGGTGAAGAAGGCGGTGCTGGAACTCGGCGGATCGGACGCGTTCCTCGTGCTCGGCGACGCCGATGTGTCCGCGGCCGCGCGGGCTGCGGTGCGGTCGAGGTTCCTCAACACCGGCCAGAGCTGCATCGCCGCCAAACGCCTGATCGTGGAGCGGTCGGTGCACGAAGAGTTCACGGCGGCCGTGACCGCGGAGGTCGAGGCGCTGGTGGTGGGCGATCCGCTGACACCGGGGGTGGACCTCGGCCCGATGGCCCGGGTCGACCTGCGCGATGAGCTGCGGCGCCAGCTGGACGCCACGCTCGCGGGTGGTGCGCGGCTGCTCGCGGGCGGCACACCCAACCCGAGGCCGGGGGCGTGGTTCGCGCCGACGCTGGTGTCCGTGCCCGACACCTCGGTTCCCGCGTTCCGCGAGGAGACCTTCGGCCCGTTCGGGGCGGTGCTGTCGGTGGCGGACGAGGACGCGGCGGTGGAGACCGCCAACTCCTCCGTCTACGGCCTGAGCTGCTCGGTGTGGACCAGGGACCTCGACCGCGGCGAACACCTGGCGGGCCGCATCGCCGCCGGTTCGGTGTTCGTCAACCGCATCTCCGAATCCGACCCGCGCCTGCCCGTCGGCGGCGTGAAAGCCAGCGGCTTCGGCCGTGAACTCGGCTCCTACGGCGCCGCGGAGTTCGCCAACGTCCAGGCGGTGCGGACCGCCCCCGTCTCCAGGAGGAACGCATGACGATCGCCCAGATTCGCACCAGGGCGGTGGGGATTCCGGTGGACAAGCCGACGCGGATGTCCAACCGCGACCTCAACGACCGGCATTACGTGCTGGTCGAGGTGACCGACTCCGACGGCGCGACCGGCCTCGGCTACACCTACGCGGGCACCGCGGGCGGGTTCCTTACCAAGACGGCGGTGGACGACCTGCTGGCGCCGGTGTACCTCGGCGCCGACGCCGACGACGTGGTGGGCCTGTGGAGCCGCGCGTACCAGGAGACCCTGCTCTCCGGCAGGCGCGGCGCGGTGATCAGAGCGTTGTCCGCCATCGACATCGCGCTGTGGGACCTGCGCGCACGACGGGCGGGGTTGCCGCTGGCCTCGCTGCTCGGCGGGTCCACCACTCCGCAGCCCGCCTACGCCTCCGGCGGCTACTACCGGCCCGACGACGGCGACTGGGCCGAGGCGGTGGTCGCGGAGATCGCCTTCAACGAGTCGCAGGGCTTCACCGACCACAAGATCAAGGTCGGCGGCCTGTCCGTTGCGGACGATGCTCGCAGGGTGGCCGCCGCGGCCGAGGCCATCGGGGGCCGGGGTCGGCTGTCGCTGGATGCCAACAACGCCTACCGCTCGGTGCGGGAGGCGCGGGTGGCCATCGAGGCCTTCGAGCGGGCGGCGGATGAGCTGTGGTGGTTCGAGGAGCCGCTGTCCCCCGAGGCGATCCACGGCCACGGCGAGTTGGCGCGGTCGATCCGCACGCCCGTCGCGACCGGCGAGATCCACCAGACGCGGTGGGAGTTCCGCAGCCTCATCGAGTCCGGTTCGGCGGCGATCCTGCAAACCGACGCGGGCGTGGTGGGCGGCGTGACCGAGTGGATGCGGGTGGCGCACACCGCCGACAGCTTCGGCCTGCAGATGGCGCCGCACTGGCACCACAACCTGCACGTCCACCTGTGCGCCGCGGTGGCGAACACGCTGGTCGTCGAGTACTTCGCGGCCGAGAAGGGCATCTACAACTTCGAAACGCTGCTGACACCCGAGACCCGGCTGCGCTACGCCGACAACCAGGTGTTCGTGCCTGAGCGGCCCGGTATCGGGATCGAGCTGGACCCCGACACGGTCGCCAAGTTCGAGATCAGCTCCTGACCCGGAGCCGTGAGTGCCACGCGTCGGTGGCCCCCGGCCGACTCGGCACTCACGGCTCCTTCCTACGTCCGAAGCGTCCAATGCCTTCGCTTTTCGGAACCGGTGAGCGCTTCCGACAGTCTTGGCGCGTCGTCTGCGAGAAGCCCGAAGCAGGCAACAGGTCCGGCTGAAGGCGAACCTTGCAAGTTGACGGTGTGGAATGTGCGTAGAGCAACCACACACTCCACACCTCGACCGACTTATCTGGCGGGCCGCTCGGTGCCCGGGCGGTCCAGGACCACCGTGGCGCCGTACTGGCTGGCGGCCTGGAGCGTGCGGAGCTGGAGCAGCGTCGGGTGCTGCTCGGCGAGCTTGGCGACGTTGAGCAGCGATCGCAGCGCTGCGGTCTCGGCGCGGGCCTTCTCCAGCGCGACCAGGCCTTCCTTGCGGGCGACCAGTTCGGCGACGAAAGCGCGGCGCAGTTCGGCCGGGAGCACCACATCGCGGATCGCGACCTCGTGCAGTCCGATGCCGAACTCGGCCGCGCGCTCGGTGATCGCCGCCTTGATCTCGTCGGCGATCACAGCCCGCAGAGCGTCCAGCTCGTCATGGGTGCGGCCGAGCACGGCGGTGCGCAGCGCGAGCTGGGTGGCGAGGTAGAGCTCCTCGACCGGCGTCGCCGACACCCGCACGAACAGCAGCGGGTCGGTGACCGCCCAGCGCAGCGTCACACCGGCACGGATCAACACGCCGTCCGCGGTGGGCACATCCTGACCTGCGATGTTGGTCGAGCAGGGGCGCGTGTCCACGCTCACCAGTCCATCGCTGAAGCGCACCCAGTGGCGGCCCGCCGCCAGCACATCCAGCAGCTTTCCCCGGCGGAAGCGCACCACGCGCTGCCACTCCATCACCGTCTTCCAGCCCATCCTCGACCTCCTCTCGCTCCGTCTCTGGTTGAAGGCAGGGCCCGGCTCCACACGGCGCGGGCGGGGGCTCGGCGCCGGGTCTCACGACCCCCGCCTGCCCGCTGGGCCTCTGCCGCGTCCGGTCCACCCGACCGGACGAGCCGGGCCCCACCCCCTTAGGGAATTGAACCCGTATGCGTTCGCAGCGCATGCCAAGATCGACGCGAACAGTGGAACCCCGAACGGGCATCGCCTGCCGGGACCACGACGTCGACCAGCACAAACGGTAGATCAGGCGCCTGCTTTCGCGGAAACGAATTACCGCCGATCGTCCACCGCAGCTTCCACTGGACGGCGGTACACCGGGTTGCCATAGGGCACAACCCGATTTATGGTCTAGACCACAGAATGTGTGATTCCTCGGATTCGCCCGGACTCCCTGATCCGGGTGGCCGACCCTGCAAGGAGTCGACATGACATTGCGGAAAAAGCTCGCCGCCGCGGCGGGTGGATTGCTCGTGGCGCCGCTGCTGGTGGTCATCCTGCCCGCCGGAAATGCCAGCGCACACGGTTACGTCTCCTCACCTCAGAGCCGCCAGGCCTACTGCGCGGCGAACAAGATCCAGTCCTGCGGTCCGATCATCTGGGAGCCGCAGAGCGTGGAGGGGCCGAAGGGACAGCGCACCTGTTCCGGCGGTTCGCGATTCAAGGAACTTGACGACAACTCCCGGGCCTGGCCCGCGACGACGGTCGGGAACACGGTGAACTTCAACTGGGTGATCACCGCCCGCCACTCGACGCGGGACTGGGAGTACTACATCGGCGGCACCCGCGTCGGCCACTTCGTCAGCAACGGCCAGCAGCCGGGTTCCACCGTCTCGCACACCGTCAACCTCGGCGGCAAGACCGGCAGGCAGACCCTGCTGGCGATCTGGAACATCGCCGACACGGCGATGGCCTTCTACTCCTGTGTGGACCTTCAGATCGGCGGGGGTGGCGGCGCGCCGCCGAGCAGCACCAACCCGCAGCCGACGAACCCGCCGACCTCGACGCCGCCACCCGGCGCCACCACCTGGTCCGCGGGCACCAACTACTCCTCCGGCACCACCGTCACCTACAACGGCGTGAGCTACCGCTGCGTCCAGCCGCACACCGCACTGGACGGCTGGGAGCCACCCAACACCCCATCCCTCTGGCAACAGGCCTGATCAGACCGTGGGTGGCAGCCGAGGCCAGGCCTTGGTCGCCACCCACGGGTTCTGACCTTTCCAGCGAAAGGGGCGGGAGCCATGCGAGCGCTCGTGATCGGGCTGGCGCTGTTGGTGGCGGGCTGCGCGACCGCGGAGCCCGCGGAGCAGCAGCCGCCCGCGTTCAACTCCACCGACGTGATGTTTCTGCAAATGATGGTGCCGCATCACAACCAGGGCATCGAGATGGTGCGGATCGCGAAGGAGCGGGCGGCGCGGGCCGAGGTGCGCACGCTGGCCGCCGCGATCGAGGTGACTCAGTCCGACGAGGTCGGCGACATGGTGGGACGGTTGCAGGAGTGGAAGCAGCCGCTGACCGCGCCCGACCCGCATGCGCACGACGGGCACCACCACATCACCGTGACCGATCCGGACGCCGTCGCGGCGCTGCGCGAGGCGACGGACTTCGACCGGACGTTCCTCAACCTGCTGATCGGGCACCAGCACAACGCCGTCGAGTTGGCTCGCATCGAGGCCAAGGACGGCGCGGAGGGCCGCACCAAGGCGCTGGCCGACCGCATCGACCGGTCGCGGACCGCGCAGATCCAGCAGATGCTGAAGCTGCTCGGCTGAATCAGACCTCCCGCGCCTCGGCGTCCACAGTGGACGACGGCTGGCGTGCGTCCTGGTAGGTGGCCACCCATTCCGTGCAGCGACGGGCGACGTCCTGTGCGGTGATGCCCGCGGCGGCGAGCACCTCGTTGCGGGTGCCGTGCGGCAGGAACTGCTGGGGCAGCGCGATGTTGCGGATGGGCACGTCGACCTCGGCGGTGCGCAGCGCCGCGGCCAGCGTCCAGCCGAACCCGCCGTGCTCGCCGCCGTCCTCGACGGTGACCACCAGGCTGTGGTTCTCGGCCATGGTGACCAGTTCCGGCGCGACCGGGTGGATCCAGCGCGGGTCCACCACGGTGACGGCGATGCCCTGGTCGGCCAGCCGCTTGGCGGCGTCGAGGCCGAGTTGGCCGAAGGCGCCGACGGTCACGAGCAGGACGTCACGTCCTTCCGGCGACTCGTGCAGCACGTCGACGGTGCCCTCGCGACGGAGGGCGGCGACCGGCGCGGCGACGGTGCCCTTGGAGAAGCGCAGCACGGTTGGGCCGTCGTCGACGGCGACCGCCTCGTTGAGCTCCTCGCGCAGGGTCACGTCGTCGCGCGGGGCGGCGACGCGGATGCCGGGGATCACGCCGCAGATGGACATGTCCCACATGCCGTGGTGGCTGGGGCCGTCGGGGCCGGTGACCCCGGAGCGGTCCAGCACCACGGTCACGGCCTGCTTGTGCAGCGCGACGTCCATCAGAAGCTGGTCGAAGGCGCGGTTGAGGAAGGTGGAGTAGATCGCCACCACCGGGTGCAGGCCGCCCATGGCCATGCCCGCGGCCGAGGTCATCGCGTGCTGCTCGGCGATGCCGACGTCGATCCAGCGGTCGGGGTAGGCGGCGGCGAACTTGCCGAGGCCGGTGGGGTCGAGCATGGCGGCGGTGATCGCCACGATGTCCTTGCGGCGGGCGCCGATGTTGACCAGTTCCTCGGAGAACACCGAGGTCCATGACCGGCCGCCGGAGCCTGCGGAGGCACCGGTCTCAGGGTCGATGACGCCGATGGCGTGCATCTGGTCGGCCTCGTGGTTCTCGGCGGGCGCGTAGCCGTTGCCCTTGCGGGTCACCGCGTGCACGATGACCGGCGCGTTGAACGCCTTGGCCTTGGCCAGCGCGTCCTCCACGGCCCGCAGGCTGTGGCCGTCGACAGGACCGAAGTACTTCAGGCCAAGGTCTTCGAACATGACCTGCGGCGAGATCGCGTCCTTGAGGCCGCGCTTGGCGGCGTGCAGACCGGCATAGATCGGCTTGCCCACCACGGGCATCTTCTGGAGCGTGTCCTTGCCGCGCTGGAGCACCTTCTCGTAGCCGGGTTGCAGGCGCAGCGCGGCGAGGTGCTCGGCGAGGCCGCCGATGGTCGGCGAGTAGGAGCGGCCGTTGTCGTTGACCACGATCACGATGGGGCGGCTGCACGCGGCGATGTTGTTCAGCGCCTCCCAGCACATGCCGCCGGTCAGCGCGCCGTCACCGACCACGGCCGCCACGTGGCGGCGGGCGCCGGTCAACGCGAACGCCCTGGACAGGCCGTCGGCGTAGGACAGGGCGGTGGAGGCGTGGCTGTTCTCCACCAGGTCGTGCTCGCTCTCGGCCCGGTCGGGGTAGCCCGCGAGGCCGCCTGCCTGACGCAGCGTGTCGAACGCGCCTGCGCGGCCGGTGACGATCTTGTGCACATACGACTGGTGACCGGTGTCGAACAGCAGCGCGTCGTGCGGCGAGTCGAACACCCGGTGCAGGGCCAGCGTGAGCTCCACGGCGCCCAGGTTCGGGCCAAGATGCCCGCCGGTCGCCGCCACCTTGTTGATCAGAAACGTCCGGATCTCCCCTGCCAGCGCCTCGAGTTCGTCGAAGGTCAGGCGTTTGAGGTCCGCCGGGCTGTGCACGGACTCAAGGAACGTCACGATCCACCTCGCTCATAGCCGGCTGGGGTCTGCTGGCCGCGGCGCTCCCTACCGCTGCCCCCCGTTCGTCACCCGGGGGCGACTTTCAGGTCAGTCTACGGAGACCTTCCCGACCGCGTCCGACCACAACCAGGGACCACCCCGCTGCCAAGAAAGATCACGGTCCGTACCGAATCGTTGCTCGAAGCGGTGATGGCGCAAGCCGTCGATGATGTGTAGCTTGCCGTCCCGGATCACGCACGTTCCGTAACTCCCTCGCGGAGCATTTCGCGGAACCGCGGGCAGGTCAGGATGTCCTCGTGGCCGCATCGCACCATGTGGCCGAGCAGGTCCAGCGCGTGTTGCGCGGCCCGGATGCGCTCCTCCAGGGCGGCCTGCTGGGACTTGAGCAGCGCGACCCGATCCTGCTTGCTCGGGGCGGTGAGGAACTCGCGCATGTCGTCCAGGCTCAGGCCCACGTCCTTGCCTTTCAGGATGAACATCACACGCTCGGCGTCCTCGGAGCCGTAGCGGCGGTGCCCGCCGGCCTGGTGGGACGGGGTGAGCAGGCCCATCGACTCCCAGTGCCGCGACACGTGTGCTCTGAGGTGAGATTTCGCTGGTCGGAGACGTGTCAGCGGGTGAGCAGGGCGATGCACTCCATGTGGTGGGTCATGGGGAACGCGTCGAAGGCACGCAGCTTGGACAGGCCGTAGCCGTGGCCCGCGAACAACGCGATATCGCGCGCCAGTGCCGCCGGGTCGCAGGCCACGTACACCACCGTGGACGGTCCTGCCCCGACGATGGCGTCGACCACCGCGCGGCCCGCGCCCTTGCGCGGCGGGTCCAGCACCACGACCGACGGCCGCGGCAGGCCCTCGGCGAGGACGTGTTCGACCCGACCGCCGACGAAGCGGACCTGCGGCAGGTCGGCGAGCGCCGTCTGGCCGTCGGCGATGGCGCGGCGGGAGGACTCCACCACGACCACCTCGCCCTCGGCGCCGACCTGATCAGCAAGGACCGAGGCGAACAGGCCCGCGCCGCCGTAGAGGTCCCAGGCGGTGCCGCCCGCGGGGGCGTCGGCGAAGGCGGCGACCACTGACGCGAAGGTGTCGGCGGCGGCCGGGTGGACCTGCCAGAAGCCGTCAGCGGCGATGCGCCAGGTCCGGCCCGCGGCGCGCTGCACGGCGATGCCATCGCCCACCGCCCACTTCGCGCCCTCGCGGACGTGCAGTTCACCGAAGGAGTCCTGGCAGACCTCCAGGGCGGTGTCCGCGGGCCAGTCCCGCGCCACCACCGCGGGCACCACGCCGGGCTGCGTGATGGGGCAGTCGGCCAGCGGGATCACGTCGTGGCTGCGGTGTCGGCGCAGGCCGGGACGGCCCTGGGCGTCCACCGCGAGTTGCAGCCTGGTGCGCCAGCCCAGCCGGTCGTCGGGCTGGAACGACGGCAGGGCCTCCACCTCGACCTCGAGGTCCAGCCCCGCCAGGCGCCGCAGCTGCTCGGCGACGACCGCCGCCTTCAGCGCCCGCTGCGCGGGGCCGGTGGCGTGTTGCCAGTCGCAGCCGCCGCAGCCGCCGGGCACCGCCAACGGGCACGGCGGAGCGACGCGGTCCGGGGACGGCGAGAGCACCTCGACGGCGTCGGCACGGCAGAACGACTCCTGGCGGTCCTCGGTGACCTCGACGACCACCCGCTCCCCCGGCAGCGCGTGCCGCACGAACAGCACCCGCCCCTCGGCGCGCGCCACGCAGTGTCCGCCGTGGGCGACCGGGCCGACCTCGACCTCCAACCGCCTGCCCAACCAGGTCACCGGCGGCCGTTCCGATCGTCCCGATCAGCGCCGTCCAGCCCGCGGCGGATCGCGCCGGGCGCGTAGACGGCACGGTCGGAGACCCTCTCCGAGGACATCAGCTGCCACGGCACGCTGGTCACCATCACGCCCGGCTCGAACAGCAGCCTGCCCTTGAGCCGCAGCGCGCTCTGGTTGTGCAGGAACTGCTCCCACCAGCGGCCCACCACGTACTCCGGGATGTACACCGTGACCACATCGCGGGGGCTGGTCTTGCGGATGCGCTTGACGTAGTCCAGCACCGGTTTGGTGATCTCGCGGTAGGGCGATTCGACGACCTTCAGCGGGATCGAGAAGTTCTGCCGCTCCCACTCGGCGGTCAGCTTGCGGGTGTCGGCGTCGTCCACGTTGACGGTGACCGCCTCCAGCACATCGGGGCGGGTGGCCTTGGCGTAGGCCAGGGCGCGCAGCGTCGGCATGTGCAGCGTGGACACCAGCACGATGGCGTGGTTGCGGGACGGCAGCATGCCCGCACCCTCGCGGGAGGACAGCTCCAATTCGCGCGCCACCGAGTCGTAGTGCCTGCGGATTGCGCTCATCAACACATAGATCGCGGCCATCGCGGCGATGGCGATCCACGCGCCGTGGGTGAACTTCGTGATCAGCACGATCACGAGCACGGAACCCGTCATGAACAGGCCGAAGGCGTTGATGGCCTGGCTCCGGCGCATGCGGCGGCGGGAAGCCGGGTCGGTCTCGGTGCGCAGCAGGCGGTTCCAGTGCTTGATCATGCCGGTCTGGCTCATCGTGAACGAGACGAACACGCCGACGATGTAGAGCTGAATGAGCCTGGTGACCTCGGCGTCGAAGGCGATCACCAGCACGATCGCGAAACCGGCCAGGAACAGGATGCCGTTGGAGAAGGCCAGCCGGTCGCCGCGGGTGTGCAGTTGGCGCGGCAGGTAGCGGTCCTGGGCGAGGATCGAGCCCAACACCGGGAAGCCGTTGAACGCGGTGTTCGCCGCCAGCACCAGGATCAGCGCGGTGACGATCGTGACGAAGTAGAAGCCCGCGGGGAAGCCGGAGAACACCGCCTCGGCGATCTGGGCGACCATCGTCTTCTGGTCGTAGCCTGCCGGGGCGCCGACCAACTGGGTCTCCGGATGCTCGGCCACCTTCACCTCGGTGAGCTGGGCCAGCACGATCAGACCCATCAGCATCACCACCGCGATGAGGCCCATCATCAGCAGCGTGGTCGCCGCGTTGCGCGACTTGGGCTTGCGGAAGGCGGGCACCCCGTTGCTGATCGCCTCCACACCGGTCAGCGCGGCGCAGCCGGAGGAGAACGCGCGCATCATCAAGAACGCCAGCGCGAGGCCCATCAGGTGGTCGTCCTCGGCGCGCAGATCGAAGTTGGCGCTCTCCGCCCGCATCGGCTCGTCCATGGCGAACCCGCGGAACAGGCCGAAGGCGATCATGCCGAGGATGCCGACCATGAAGGCGTAGGTCGGGATGGCGAACGCCGACCCCGACTCGCGGATGCCGCGCAGGTTCATCGCGGTCAGCACCACGATCGCCAGCACCGCGAACTCGACCTTGTGACCCGCGATGAACGGCACCGCGGAGCCGATGTTGGCCGCTGCCGAGGCGATCGACACCGCCACCGTCAGCACGTAGTCCACCAGCAGCGCGCTGGCCACGGTCAGGCCGGCCCGGCGGCCCAGGTTGACGGTGGCGACCTCGTAGTCGCCGCCGCCGGAGGGGTAGGCGTGCACGTTCTGGCGGTAGCTGGTGACGACCGCCAGCATCACCACCACCACGATCAGGCCGATCCACGGCGCGAACACGAACGCCGACAGGCCCGCCACCGACAGCACCAGGAAGATCTCCTCCGGTGCGTAGGCCACCGAGGACATCGCGTCGGAGGCGAACACGGGCAGCGCGATGCGTTTGGGAAGCAGGGTGTGCGCGAGCCGGTCGCTGCGGAACGGACGCCCCACCAGAATGCGCTTCGCAGCGGTTGCGAGCTTGGACACGGGCAAAGACTATGCGCTGCCGTCACCGGGTCGGAGCAGCCCCACCGTTGCGGAGACAGATCACCCCACCGAGAGGTACGGTTTCCCCGCCCGAAGGGAGCAAGGAGGCGACGTGCACGTCGTGATCATGGGCTGCGGTCGCGTGGGAGCATCGCTGGCCAAGGCGTTGGAGCGGCTCGGGCACCAGGTGGCGGTGATCGACAAGAGCGCCACGTCCTTCCGCAGGCTGGGCAGCGATTTCCACGGTCAGCAGATCGTCGGCCAGGGGTATCACCGGGAAGTGCTGATCAAGGCGGGCATCGAGCGGGCGGGTGCGTTCGCGGCGGTGTCCAACGGTGACAACTCCAACATCATCTCCGCGCGGGTGGCGCGGGAGACCTTCGGCATCCACCACGTGGTGGCCAGGATCTACGACGCGAAGAGAGCGGCGGTCTACGAGCGGCTGGGCATCCCCACCGTGGCGACCGTGCCGTGGACCACCGACCGGTTCCTGCGGATGCTGCTGCCCGACGGGGTGGCCACCGAATGGCGCGACCCGTCCGGCACCGTGGCGGTGATGCAGCTTCCGGTGCACGACGACTGGATCGGCAGGCGCGTCACCGAACTGGAGGCCGCCACCGGCAGCCGGGTGGCGTTCATCATGCGCTTCGGCACCGGTGTGCTGCCCGAGCCCAAGGCGGTCATCCAGGCCGACGACCTGGTCTACGTGGCGGCGCTGTCCGGCACGATCACCGACGTCGCGGCCGCGGCGGGCGTCGCGCCGGAGGAGGGGCAATGAGGGTTGCCATCGCGGGGGCAGGCGCGGTCGGCCGGTCCATCGCCAGCGAGCTGATCGGCAACAAGCACCAGGTCATGCTGATCGAGCGCGACCAGGAGCACTTCGACCCGCAGTCGGTGGAGCAGGCCGAGTGGGTACACGCCGACGCCTGCGAGCTGTCCTCCCTGGAGGAAGCCGGAATCGAGCTGTGCGATGTGGTCATCGCGGCCACCGGCGACGACAAGGTCAACCTGGTGGTGTCGCTGCTGGCCAAGACGGAGTTCGCGGTGCGCCGCGTCGTCGCGCGGGTGAACGACCCGCGCAACGAGTGGCTGTTCAGCGAGGCCTGGGGCGTGGACGTCGCGGTGTCGACGCCGCGCATGCTGGCCGCCATGGTCGAGGAGGCGGTCAGCGTCGGCGACCTGGTGCGGCTGCTGACGCTGCGGCAGGGCCAGGCCAACCTGGTCGAGGTGACGCTGCCCGAGGACACCCCGCTGGCCGGGCGTTCGGTGCAGGACCTGCGGCTGCCCGCGGACTCCGCGCTGGTCACGATCCTGCGCGGCGGCCGGGTGATCGTGCCGCAGCCCGACGACCCGCTGGAGGCGGGCGACGAACTGCTGTTCGTGGCATCGGCCGATGTGGAGGACGAGATCAAGCAGGCCCTGGAGGGCGTGGAGCTGTCCTGATACGGATTGGTGCGGCTCGCCCGAGCACGAGCCGCACCAACCTCGGCAGGACACTACCGATCATCGTGCGTCGAGCAGTGCCACAGGATCGCTCGGCGCCCGTCGTGATTCCCCTCGTCTTGACTGCCTCCCCCGGAAGCAGGCTTCCAGCATGGTGTCGCGGTGCACGTACAGGCGAGAGCACCTGAAACAATCTCCGGTAACGGATCGGAAATGAGCTGTTCACAATCCGTTGCCAAGAACAGAAGTCCAGTTCTCAGGCCGAGGTCCAGCCGTGGTCGTCAGCCGGGTCGCATTCCTCCAGGACGAGTCGGGCGTCCGGCCCGCCCGGAGCGGCCACGCCGAGGCAGAGCCCGCTCGCGTCGTGCCGCAGGTAGCGGCCGCCCGAGGGGTTCTCCCAGGAGACGAAGAACTGGTTGTCCTCGGGGGTGTCCCGGCAGTGGTACTCGCTGACCGGCGTGCCCGCCGGGACCGAGCCGTACTCCGGCAGGTCCATGCACAGTCCGTCGGCGGTGTTGCGGATCAGGAATTTGCCCCACAGGTTGCCCAGCAGCTGCCAGCGCTGGTTGTCCCCGGCTCCGGGTGTGCAGTGGTACTGGTTGACCGGGCCGTCCACCGTGCCCGGGCCGAAGCCGGGCAGGTCGGCGCACAGGCCGGTCGTGGTGTTCTTCAGCAGCAACTCGGCCGAGGCGACCGGAGCTTGGGCGATGGAGGCGGTCGGGCTCGCGGCGGCGAGCAGCAGCGGAACGGTGAGCAGGACCGCCGCGACGGCGGCGCGGTGATTGATCATGGCTTCCCCCAAGAAGCTTTTAGTACCAGCGGGTGTATTCACCACAGCGTTCGAGCGCCAGCGGGCGGGCGTTGCCATCGGACCGGTGCCACAGGCAGAAGCCGGTCTTGACGTGGATCAGGTAGTAGCCACCCATCATCACGCGGCGGGCGACGAACATCTGGTTGTCGCCCGTGCCGATCCGGCAGTGGTACTCGGTGACCTTGGTGCCCTCCGGCACCGGGTCGTAGAACGGCAGGTCCATGCACAGGCCGTCGGAGACGTTGCGCAACGCGAAGCTGTTGTCGAGTTGGTAGATCAGCTGCCAGTACTGGTTGTCGGCCTCGGTGGTACAGCTGGAGAGCACCACCGGGCCGTCCAGCCTGCCGGGACCGGTGCCCGGCAGGTCGGCACACGTATAGCCCTGGAACAGGGCTGTCAGCTTGGTGGCGCCGGGTTCCGAGGTCGGCGCCGCGCCGGACGCGGCAACCGGGGCGAGCAGGGCAAGGCACGCCAGGACAAGCGTGAGTGTTCGTCGAAAAACCATTGCGTACCCCCATGAGCAGTCTGTGCGTAACAGACGTCACACGGGGCCTGGAGGTTGCCGGCGCAAACGAGTGAAGCGGGGTCAGCGCCGGTCAGGGGCCGCGGAAGGTGTCGGGATCAGGACAGCTTGCCGTGTTCCTGCTGCTTGGCCTTGGCCGGATCGGCCAGTTCCTGGAGCATCTCGTCCTCGGCCTGCCGCAGCGAGGCCTCGGCGGCGAGCGTGCGCTCGCGCTCCTCGTCCTCGCGCTTCATGATCTTGGTGACACTGGCCACGGCCCATACCGTGACGGCGGCGGCGAGAATGGTCAGCGGCGTGCCCATCGCGATCTTGGCGATGCCCAGCCAGCCGACCTCGCCCGCGTCGTAGAGCCAGCGCTGCACGATGTAGCGCGCGGCGAACACCAGCGTCCAGCACAGCGTCGCGATGTCGTAGCGCAGCGTCGCGGCGCGGTTGCGGCGCCAGGCGAAGCCGGAGCCGTTCAACGCCGACCAGGCCACGCCGACCAGCGGCCAGCGCACCAGCGTGGACAGCAGGAACGCGCCGCCGTAGACCAGGCTGACCCAGATGCCGAAGAGGAAGAACCCCTTGGCCGAGCCGGTCCGGTAGGCGATGAACGCGGCGATGCCGACACCGAAGAGGCCGGAGATCGCGGGCTGGATCGGCTCTTTGCGGATCAGCCGCCAGAGCGTGATGCCGACCGCGACGCCGATCGCGGTCCAGATCGCCCAGGTCAGCCCGGCGATGGTGTTGGCCAGGATGAAGACGATGATCGGCACCGACGAGTAGACCAGGCCGGAGACGCCCCCCATCTGCTCCAGCATGGTCGGATTGACCTTGTCGACAGGTCGGTTCTCAGCCAAGGATTCACTCACGATGTGGTCTGCAACTCGTAATAGGGGTTGTAAAGGACTTTGCGCCCATCCCGGACAGCCATCCTGCCGCGGGCCTTGATCGTACGCCCAGGCTCGATGCCCGGAATTCTGCGTCGCCCCAACCACACCAGGGTCACGCCCTCGGTGCCGTCGAACAGTTCGGCCTTGAGCGTGGCGGCCGCGTCGCGGGGGGAAAGATCCACCGTGCGCAGACGCCCGAGCACGGTCACCTCTTCGCCGGACCGGCACTCGCTGGCTCTGCGACAGCCCAGCTCATCGGCCTGGCGCGACAGGTCGTCGGCGTCAAGCTCGGAAACGTCGCTGGTCAAGCGGCGCAACATCCGGCTCCAGTAGCCGCCCGTGCCACCCATGACGCACTCCTGTGCGCTCGGAGGGCCGCACACCAGCAGCCCGTGCGCCTCCCAGACTAACCGCGCGCACGGGCTGAGTAAGCCCTCCATATGTAGCAGCCGCCACAACTATCGTTTGGTGCCAACAATTCGTTACCACCCGCCAGCGACTTGGCACCTGCGGTGACCCCGTCCACGGCCTCAGGCGTCGACGGGGCCTTCCTGGCCCTGGGCGATGTGGGAGGCGATGGGCTCGGGGAGCTGGAGCGGGAGCGGGGTGCGAACCGGGAGGGGTTCGACGCCGCGGGCGACCACCGTGTTGCGGACGATCTCGCGGAGCTTGTCGGTGAGTGCGGCGGCGTGCTGGACGGGGCCCGCGGCCACGCCGCGGAGCAGCCAGCGGGGGCCGTCGACGCCGACGAAACGGAGTGCGACCTGCGGGGACGAGGCCACCACCTCGCTGCCCCAGTCGCCGCCCTCGGTGAAGACCCTGGCGCCGTCCTCCCGAAGCTGCTGCACCAACTCGGTGCATACCTCGGGCCACAGCTGCGAGGTGCGGGGCGCGGCGAACGCGCTCACCGTCAGCCGCCCGATCGGGGTAAGGATGTGCACGGCCCGCACCGGGCCGCCGGGGTCAACCTCAACTTGAAGCTGAGCTCCGTCGGGCACCGGTACCCGCACCGAACCGAGGTCCAGGCGCGCGAGGTTGTCGTCGGGGACCTCGGACTCGTCGAAGGGCCCGAAGGTCTCGTCGAACTCCTCCTGGTCGGCCTCATCGGCGTAGCGGAGCTGCGCCCACTGGGGCGTGAAGCTCTCCGCGCTGCGGGTGACCCGATGCCGACCCCGCTGTCGACGCTTGCCGAACATTTCGCCTAGTCCTCCGTACCCTCGGCGCCCACGGCGACCGGATTCGCCAAACTGTGGTGCCCGCCCGTTGAGCCATACCCGCCCGCGCCGCGTTCGGACCCGGGAAGTTGCTCTACTTCACGAAATACCACCTGCTCGACCCGCTGCACCACCAGTTGCGCGATGCGGTCACCGCGATGCAGCACCAGCGGCTCACGTGGGTCGTGGTTGATCAGGCAGACGCGGATCTCGCCACGGTAGCCGGAATCGATGGTGCCGGGGGTGTTCACCACGCTGAGCCCGGCCCGCGCCGCGAGTCCGGAGCGCGGGTGCACGAACCCCGCATAGCCAACAGGCAGGGCGATCGCTATGCCCGTGCCCACCACCGAGCGTTCGCCGGGGTCCAGTCGCACATCCGTCGTCGTCACCAGGTCGACTCCGGCGTCACCGCTGCGCGCATAGGCGGGTAACGGCACTTCGGGGTCGAGCCGGGCAAGAGCTACCTCAAGGCCTGCCACGGGCGGCGAGATTACCCGGAATTACGCTGGCACTCGTGACCGAGGGCCCAACCGCAGCGCAATCCGGTTCCGCCGGGGAAACCGTCTTCTTCGACCAGCGGCAGTCCGTGCCGTGGTGGGGCTGGCCGCTGCCGCTGCTCGCGGCCGGGCTGCTCGCCGCCGAGGTGCACATGGGATATCCGGGCGTGCGGTCCTGGCTGCCCTACGTGATCCTGCTGCCGCTGGCCGCGCTGACCATGTGGTGGCTGGGGCGGACGAGGGTCCGACTGGCAGGCGGGGAGCTGTGGGTCGGCGAGGCGCATGTGCCGCTGCGGTTTCTCGGCGAGGTGAGCGTGGTGCCCAAGGAGCGCAAGCGCTACGCGATGGGCCGCGAGCTTGACCCGGCGGCGTTCGTCAACCACCGGCCGTGGGTGGGGCCCATGGTGCGGGTCGAACTCACCGACCCGGCGGATCCGACGCCGTACTGGCTGTTCAGCGTGCGGTCCGCCGATGAGCTGGTCGACGCCCTGAATCGGGCGCGCGGCCACTGAAGAAACGCGAGCCCAGCCGTGCTGACACGGCCGGGTCGCCGTGCTCACAACCAGTGGTGGCGGCTTCGTTCTCGGCTGGGGAGAGCCCGGACGAGGCCGCCACGACTGGTTGTCAGTCGCAGTCCTGGCAGATGGGCTGGCCGTTGCGTTCCGAGGCCAGCCTGCTGCGGTGGTAGACCAGGAAACAGCGCGAGCAGGTGAACTCGTCCTCCTGCTTGGGCACAACCCTGACCTGGAGTTCCTCGCCGGAAAGGTCGGCGCCGGGCAGCTCGAAGGTCTCGTCCGGTGCGTCGGTGTCGACGTCGACCACCCCGGACTGCGTTTCGTTGCGCCGCGCCTTGAGCTCCTCGAGGGAGTCCTCAGCCAGTTCGTCCTCCTGGCTGCGGCGCGGAGCGTCGTAGTCGGTCGCCATCGTGTGCTTCACCCCAAGGTGTTTAAGAGTGGTTTTGTTCGTGCGGTGCTTAACGTCTCAGCGCCCCGGTTTGTGCCCGGCTTCGCAGTGACGGCAGTCTCAAGAAGCACGGAGTCGGCGGAATCGATTCTTCTTCGCTTCCTCGCCGCTCTGCACTGCTCTGGAGCGCCGAGAGGGTAGCCCACCGTAGGCCCGAACGCGCACTTGGTCACTCGACTGTGGCTATGCGGTGTCGGTCACGTCGCTGAAATCGGTGCAATCGGGCCATACCGCCGGGACATCTCCGCGACACGGACGATCAATCCGGCTGCAAATCCGCCGCCAGCGAATAGGCTTACCACCACAAGGCGTCCGGCCAGGTCAGTGGCGCCGTTTGTGACGACCGTTCGGTCGGAATGGTTCTTCTCGCGAAGGAGCGGGCGGTGTCTGGACGGGGGCCCTCGTTGTACCACCGGCGCAAGCAACTACCGGCGCTGATTCTGCTCGGCACATTGGCGCTGCTGGTGATCTTCGTCTGGGGGCGGGTGTTCAGCGCGGGCAGCAACAGCGAGGAAGCCATCCGCTGCGCTCCGCCCGCCGGCACGAGCCAGGTCGGCCAGCCGCTGCCGCCCAACGGCCTGGACGGCACCGAGCTGATCGCGCCGTCGGGCATCAAGATGACGGTCTTCAACGCCAACGGCAAGCGCGGCCAGGCCACCATGGTGGCCGAGGAGCTCATGAGCCTGGGCTTCAACAAGGCGGGCGACCCCACCAACGACCCGATCTACACCAAACAGGACATGGCCTGCCACGCCCAGATCCGCTTCGGCCAGGGCGGCGCACCGGCGGCCCGCACCCTCAGCGTGGTGGTCCCCTGCGCCGAACTCGTCCGCGACGACCGCGAGGACCCCAACGTCGACCTGGCGCTGGGCACGAAGTTCGACGACATCAAGCCCAACAGCAAGGCCCGCCGCATCCTGGACACCCTCGCCGAAATCGCCAGCGGCCAGGGCGCGGGCGACGCCGCGGCCCCCGACACCTCGGCCCTCAGCCCTGAAGCCGTCGCCGCCGCCCGCGAAGTCCGCTGCTGACCCCACCCGATCGGCCGAACGCCTCCCCCGCCCCAATCTCCCCAGACCCGCATCATGCGCCCCTGCGTCGTCATGATGTCGCCCCAGGCGAACACCATGACACCCCAGGGAGCCAGCGGAGCAGAAGCGCCCCCGATTTCCAGCCTAGAGGCCAGGTCTGACAAAAGGGGCAGGTCAAAGAGCAAGATCAACTTCCCGGAGCCCCAGGAGCGGCGCTGCGGGCATGGGGCCAGTTTGGACCGCGGGCGTAGGGCGGCAAGCCTGGTCCGCGGGCATGGGGCCTGCCAGCTTGGGCGGCGGCACTCCCGGAGGCGTGGGCGGTCAAGGCGGCGACTCCAGCCACTCCAGCAAGTACCGCGGTGGCCAGAGCCCAGCCCCCACCCGAGACCGCGCCGGAGGGCGCTCGCTCCCGATCCGGAACAACGCCACTCCGCTCCTCCCGATCATCACGGCATGGGCGGCAAGCCTGTCTGCAGCATGAGGCCAGCCAGCTTGGACCGCGGGCATAGGGCGGCAGACCTGTCTGCGGCATGAGGCCAGCCAGCTTGGACTGCGGGCATGGGCTGGCAGGCCTGGACTGCCCATCCGCCGACGGCCTCGTCGAAGTGGACCTGGCTGACCACCTCGCCGCGCTCGACCATCACAAGGCCAACACCGACTCCGACCACGACGGCGTGGACGAGACCGCGATGGTCGAGACGTGGACTGTCAGCTTGGACTGTGGAGAGGGGCAGGCACAGCTTGAATCGAATTTTTTGGATGTAAATCTCTGTCGGTGGCTCCGACTAGGTTGGAGATCGGGGGCTGCTTTGAATGCGTACGTCCCTAGGGCGACTTCATGCGCGCCTGGGGCGACATCGTGACCCCCTGGGGCGACATCGTGACCTCGCGGGGGCGCACCACGCGGATTGCGGGGTGAGCGGGCATTGCGGCGAGATGGCCTGGAAAAGGTGTCAGATTTGGGCTATTGGGGTGGTGCGGAGGTGGGTGAGGAGGGCGTCGGCTATGCCGGGGGCGGTGGCGATGATGGCTTGGCCGAAGTCGTCGTCGGTGTCGGGGAGGCGGACGGTGGCGCCTGCTTCGGCGGCGATCAGGGCGCCTGCTGCCCAGTCCCAGCGGGAGAGGCCGTGTTCTACGTAGGCGTCTACCCAGCCCGCGGCTACGGCGCAGAGGTCTAGGGACGCGGCGCCGCCTCGGCGGATGTCGCGGACGCGTGGGAGCAGGGTGGAGATCAGGTCGGCTTGGCGGAGGCGGCGTTCCTCGCGATAGCTGAAGCCGGTGGCGAGCAGGCTGAGGTCCAGGCGGGTGGCGGCGGAGCCGTGGAGACGTTCGCCGTCGAGGTAGGCGCCCGCTCCTGCGGCGGCGGTCCAGACGCGGCCGGAGGCGGGTTCTACGACGGTGCCCGCGATGGAGACGCCGTCGAGTTGGGCGGCCACGGAGACGCCGTACCAGGGGTAGCCGTAGAGGTAGTTGACGGTGCCGTCGATGGGGTCGACCACCCAGTGCAGGCCGTCCAGGTCGGCGGTGCCGCCCTCTTCCTCGCCCAGGACGGGTTCGCCGGGGCGGAGGTCGGCGAGGCGGTCGCGGATCAGGCGCTCGGCGGCGGTGTCGGCGGCGGTGACGACATCGGTCTCGGTGCTCTTGGTACCCACCGCGTCGGCTCGGGTGGCCTCGGCGCGCATCCGGCGCACCAGGTCGGCGGCCTCCCGGGCGACCGTCACGGCGACATCGAGCAGTTCTGTGGGCGCAGTCGTCGTCGACACGACACAATCCGACCACACGCCTTGGGAAGTCGCGTCAGAATCCAGTCGTTAGCTGCGCCACCCGCACGGGGGTAGATGCACCCTGTAGTGTCTGCGCATTCTGTACTGAATCGAATCCGAAGGACTCGATCGTGCGGATCGGTGAACGACCGGGACAGAAAGGCTTGGCGATGGCCGGCACCCTGGGCTTCGGGGTAGATATTGGCGGCTCTGGCATCAAGGGCTGCACCGTGGACGTGGATGGCGGGCACCTGGCGACCGACCGGCTGCGCATCCCCACCCCGCATCCGTCGACACCCGACGCGGTGGCCGATGTGGTCGCCGACATCGTGGACCAGTTCGACTGGAAGGGTCCGGTCGGGGTCACCCTGCCCTGCGTCATGAAGCAGGGCACCGCCTACACCGCCGCCAACGTGGACAAGAGCTGGATCGGCACCGACGCCGCGTCGCTGTTCGCCGACCGGCTGGGCCGCCCGCGCGAGGAGATCACCGTCCTCAACGACGCCGACGCCGCGGGCCTCGCCGAGATGGCCTTCGGTGCGGGTGTCGGTGAGCAGGGCATGGTCGTGCTGCTGACCTTCGGCACCGGCATCGGCAGTGCGGTGTTCATCGACGGGGTGCTGGTGCCCAACACCGAGTTCGGCCACCTCGAGGTGGCCGGCCAGGACGCGGAGACCCGCGCCGCCGCCTCCGCGAAGGAGGACGAAGGCCTGTCCTGGGAGGAGTGGTCGGAGCGGGTGTCGCGCTACCTGCGCACCCTGGAGAAGGCCATTTGGCCGGATCTGATCATCGTCGGCGGCGGGGTCAGCAAGAAGTCGGAGAAGTGGCTGCCCCTGCTGGACGTGCGGAGCAAGGTGGTGGCCGCGACGCTGCGCAATGACGCGGGCATCGTCGGTGTCGCCCGGGCCGCCCTGACCGGCGCGGGCGAGGAGCCCACCTCGGGTTTCACCGCCCGTTGAGCCCGGTGGCCAGCAGAAATTTCCGGCCGCGAAACGCTGACGAGTACGCATGCCGCAACGGCCCGTGATTGACGCGGTTACAATGGAACAGCGCCCGCCGAACCGTGAACGAAAATGTTCATCCCACAACGGTCTCCGGGCCCCTAAAGCACAGCTGGCTGGCAGAGGTTGGGTCTCTAGCCGGCACCAGTCGCACCTAGATCGTCGCGAAAGGGCGTACGTGTCAGCCGCAGACACCGCAACCAAACGCTCGGGTACCGCCGCGGGCGGCGCCAAGTCCAAGGCCGCGAGCAAGGCCAAGCCTGCCGCAGGAGAAGACGAGGCTGCCGTGACGTCAACCGGACGCAAGGCGCCCGCCAAGACGACCGGCCGGACGACCAAGGCCAAGCCCGCCGCCGCAGCCAAGAAGCCTGCGGCGGGAGGCAAGGCCGCGCCCGCCAAGAAGGCCACCACCAAGGGCGCCGACGGCGAAGAGCCCGTCGAGCTTGAGGACGCGCCGGGCGCCGAGGACCTCGAGGACGTCGACCTCGGCGAGGACATCGTCGAGGAGCCGGAGCCCGCCGCCGAGGAGGAGAAGCCCGACGGCGACTTCGTCTGGGACGAGGAGGAGTCCGAGGCGCTGCGTCAGGCGCGCAAGGACGCCGAGCTCACCGCCTCCGCCGACTCGGTCCGCGCCTACCTCAAGCAGATCGGCAAGGTGGCGCTGCTCAACGCCGAGGAAGAGGTTGAGCTCGCCAAGCGCATCGAGGCCGGCCTCTACGCCGCCGAGCGGGTGCGCAAGGCCGAAGACGAGAACGAGAAGCTCTCCCCCCAGCTTCGCCGCGACCTGCGCTGGATCGTGCGGGACGGCGAGCGCGCCAAGAACCACCTCCTGGAAGCCAACCTCCGACTGGTGGTCTCGCTGGCCAAGCGCTACACCGGCCGCGGCATGGCTTTCCTGGACCTGATCCAGGAGGGCAACCTGGGTCTGATCCGCGCGGTGGAGAAGTTCGACTACACCAAGGGCTACAAGTTCTCCACGTACGCCACCTGGTGGATTCGGCAGGCGATCACCCGCGCGATGGCCGACCAGGCCCGCACCATCCGCATACCGGTGCACATGGTCGAGGTCATCAACAAGCTCGGCCGCATCCAGCGCGAACTGCTCCAGGACCTCGGCCGCGAGCCGACCCCGGAGGAACTCGCAAAGGAAATGGACATCACGCCCGAGAAGGTGCTGGAGATCCAGCAGTACGCGCGTGAGCCCATCTCCCTTGACCAGACCATCGGCGACGAGGGCGACAGCCAGCTAGGCGACTTCATCGAGGACTCCGAGGCCGTCGTCGCGGTCGACGCGGTGTCGTTCACCCTCCTCCAGGACCAGCTCCAGTCGGTCCTGGCCACCCTGTCCGAGCGCGAAGCGGGCGTCGTCCGCCTCCGCTTCGGCCTGACGGACGGCCAGCCCCGCACCCTGGACGAGATCGGCCAGGTCTACGGCGTCACGCGTGAGCGCATCCGCCAGATCGAGTCGAAGACGATGTCGAAGCTGCGCCACCCGTCCCGCTCCCAGGTCCTGCGCGACTACCTGGACTAGGCACAGACCACTCGCGGGGCGCCCGGACTTCGGGCGCCCCGCGAGTGTTTTCGGTGGCTGACAGAGCTGTTGGGAATACCTCCAAGCGAGACAACCCCTTCCCCCATCCGGCGCGTCTGCGCTTAGTACGCGGCCCGGGCCAACGCGCGCCCGGTGCCCCGGGATACAGGGGGAGACATGAGTGATCGCCGTGCCGACGCGCGTCGGTTGAGGGTGGATCTGGCCGACGCGGCGACGAAAGGAACGTGGCCGCAGCACGCGGGCAACGGCGAGGCGGGCGTGCACTGGCGGACCGACGACAGCGAGGCCATCCGGCTCGGTGAGTCGATCGCCATCGGCATCCTGCGGGAGCAGACGATGGTGACCAATGAGGACACCTCGTTCGGCCTGACCCGTTTCGACGGCACCCGCATCACGATCTGAGGTCCGCGGGCCGGTGGCCCCGCCCGTCGTGGGGCCACCGGCCGGTTCTCAGCGTGGTGACAGCAGAGCGTGCGCGAGACGACGGAACTGATCGGGGGCGAAGGTGCCATCTTCGGTGACGATCTGGATGCAGACGTGGTCGGCGCCCGCGGCCAGGTGCTCGGTGACGCGGCGGACGGCCGCGTCCTCGGTGCCCCAGGCGAAGGTGGCGTCGACGAGGCGGTCGCTGCCACCGTCGCGGAAGTCGTCTTCGGTGAAGCCGAGGCGGAGGAAGTTGTTGGTGTAGTTGGGCAGCGCCAGGTACCGGGCCAGGTAGTCGCGGGCGATGGTGCGGGCGCGGGTGGGGTCCGTTTCCAGGACGATCTTCTGCTCCGGTGCCAGCAGCGGACCCTCGCCGAGGATCTGGCGGGCCTCCGCCGTGTGCTCGGGCGGGGTCAGGTACGGGTGCGCTCCCCCGGCCCGCTCCCCCGACAGGCGGACGGTGCGTGGGCCAAGGGCGGCCAGTACGACGCGGTCGGTGGGCACGGTGGACAACTCGTCCAGGTAGCTCGCCAGGCGGCTGTAGGGCTTCACGTAGGAGTGCCCGGCGGGTTCCACCAAGGGGCGGTGGCTGGAGCCGATGCCGAGCAGAAAGCGGCCGGGGTGGCGGGACTCGATGCGGTGGAAGGACTCCGCGACCTGGTCGGCCGGGTCGGTCCAGATGTTGAGGATGCCGGTTGCCAGGGCCAAGCGCTCGGTGGCGTCGAGGAGGCGTTCCTCCAGGACCAGGTCGCCGGGTGGGGCGCCGCCGATCCACAGGGCGCCGTAGCCGAGGTCGTCCAGCAGGGCGGCCTGCTCGACGGCTTCGGGCTTGTCCCACAGCCAGATCGGACTCCAGACGCCGATCTTCCCGATCTCCACGTTTCGCTCCCATCGACGGGCGGTCTCCCTCCCATAAAGTTTGGCGAACGTCGAACTATTCCGCGTCAGCTCGGTTCGGCCGGTGGGGTCGGGGGCGGGGTGTCGTCGCGGCTGCGAACGGTGACGGCGAGCGCGACGCAGGCGATGCCGATCAGCTCCGGAGCGGTGGGGCGCTGGTTCAGGAGCGCGAAGCCGATGACAGTGGCGGTGACCGGGAGCAGGGCCAACAACAGGGAGAAGCGGGCGGCGCCCAGGCGACGGAGAACCACCTGATCCAGTCCATAAGGGACGACCGTGCACAGAAAGCCCATCGCCAGGACCATCAGCGCCAGCGTGCCGGAGGTCCACACCGGACCGGTGACCAGTGCCATCGGCGAGAGCAGGACCGCGGCCACGGCGAAACCGACCGCCAAGCCGTCCAAGCCGCTCCCCCGGTCCGCGACGCGTTTGCCCAGCAGGATGTAGGCCGCCCACAACGCGGCGGCCAACAGGGCCAGCAACACCCCGAGCGGGCTGCCTGCCCATTGGACATCGGCGATCAGGGCCACGCCCGCGATCACGAGCAGGAGTGCGGCGAGGTCGCGGAGGGTTCTGGAGCCAAGGGCCGCGACGGCGATGGGGCCGACGAATTCGATGGCGACCGCGGTGCCCAGGGGTAGGCGGGCGATGGACTCGTAGAAGGTGACGTTCATCAACGCAGTGACGACGCCGAAGACCGCGGCGAGCGCCAGATTTCGGCCGCGCCAGGCGGTCGCGGGTGGCCTTCGCCACAGCAGCAACAGGATCGCGGCGGCCAATACTCGGAGCCAAGCCACCCCAAACGGGGCGATTCGGGCAAACAGCGCGACGGCCAATGCTGCCCCTGCGTATTGGGCGAGGCCACCCACTACGAAAAGCAGGGGAGCGGGCACGTACCGTGCCGGTGAACTACGCAACGCAGCGGACACGGTTCGATATGACATCAGATACATGCCTAGGGCAACCGGGGTTGGGGCTGCTGCATCCGGGTATTTGAACATCACAGTTGGCGAAGAGTTGGATGGGAACAATGACGAATGGCCATTCGTCTGCATAGAGTGGAACCCACGAGCACCGAATGCCATGCAGCCGGTGGTCGTAGCAGGATCGAGGCGGCATAGGGCCGCCGGGACGGAGGGAGAATCACATGACTGGAATGCTCACCCGCCCCGAGCTGACAGCATCCGACCGCTGCGACCGCTGCGGAGCTGCTGCGCAGGTACGAGCCGTGTTGACGTCCGGTGGCGAGCTGCTGTTCTGCGGGCACCACGCCCGCGAGCACGAGCCACGGCTGCGGGAGATCGCGGCCAGGATTGTGGGCGGCTGACATACGCCAAGCTTGTACGCGATGTATTTTCGCGGAGAGCGAACAGCTACCGAAAACGGGCGGGGATTCTGCGATGAATCCCCGCCCGTTGTCAATACATGCCCGGTTTCTCTGCTAGCGAACACGGCATCTGATTTCAGAAGATGGACAAAGAGAGAAAACACGTGATATCGGTCCCGGAAGCGGGTACCCCGTCACGCTGAGTCAGATCGTGCTGAGGACCGGCTCGAAGGCCAGCTCCGCGGCGCCGATCAGTTTCGCGTCCCGACCCAGCGGCGAGATCACGATCCGCGTGCCGCCCACCGCCCTGCTCACCAGGCTCCGCTTTTGCACCGCGGCACTGACATCGGCCACGGTTCCCGGCGGCAGCGCGGTGAACAGGTCACCGAGCACCACAAGCTCGGGGCCGAGCAGGTTCACCACGTTCACCAACCCCAGCGCCAGCCATTCGGTGAAGCCGCCGAGGCGCTCCACCGAGGACAGCGCCTTGAGTTCGGCCACCACCGTGCCGCGCGGGGTATCCTCCGGCAGGCCAAGCGCCCGGCACAGGGCCGCCTCGCCCACCTCGGTTTCCCAGCACCCGTAACTGCCGCAATAACACCGGCGCCCGTCGGGGCGAACCACCATGTGACCCAGTTCGCCGACGTAGCCGCCGGTGCCGCGCAGCGGGAGACCACCGGAGATCACGCCGCCGCCGACACCGACATCGGCGGAGACGTACACCGTGTCGGCACAGCCGCGGGCGGCGCCGCGGAGATGTTCGGCCAGCGCTCCGAGTTCGGCGTCGTTGGCCACCTGCACCGGGATCTTCAGCACCGCGGCCAGCCGCGAACCCAGCGCCACATCGGTCCAGTGCAGGTTCGGCGCCTCGTGCACCATGCCGTCGGAGCGGCGGACCACGCCGGGCACGGACACCCCCGCGCCCACGGCGACCACGTCGAGTTCGTCGGCCAGCAGCCTGCCCGACTCCACGATGTGCGTGATCACCTCGCCAGGGTCGCGGGCCCGGTGGTGCAGGTTCCAGCTGTGCCGCCCCAGGATCTGGCCGCCGACGCCGACCATGGCCATGTAGACCTGCTCCACGCGGATGTCCACGGCCATCACCACCGCCGACTGCGGCTGCGGCACCACCAGCAGCGACGGGCGGCCCGCGCCGCTGCGCTGGGCGGGCACCCGTTCGGCGACCAGGCCCGCCTCGGCCAAACCGTCGACGAGGGCCTTGATCGTGCTGCGGTTCAGGCCGAGTTCGCCCGCCAGCGCCGCGCGGGTGCACGGGCCGTCCACGTGCAGCTTGCGGAGCACGGCGGTCCTGTTGTGCCTGCGTGCCTCGTCCGGCCGGGCACCCGCGAGCGGAGCGCTGGTCACCTGGTCTACCGGGCGGCGGCGCGGCGGCGGGACAACGCGTCGACCGTCGCGGCGAGCAGCAGCACGAGACCGGTGACGATGGCGATCACGGCGGCGGACTGCTCCATCAGGCCGAGGCCGTTCTCGATGACGGCCAGCACCGCGCCGCCGATCACCGCGTCGCGCAGCCTGCCGCGTCCGCCGAACAGCGAGGTGCCCCCGATGACCGCGGCACCCACCGCGAACAGCAGGGTGTAGCCACCGCCGGAGTTCGGATCCACCGAGCCGATCTTAGACGAGTAGACGATCGCACCCAGTGCGGCGACGGAGGAGCAGATCACGAACGCGCTCATCCGCAGTTTCGGCACGTTCACGCCCGCGCGGCGCGCCGCCTCCACGTTGCCGCCGACGGCGTAGATGTGCCTGCCGAAGCGGGTGCGGTCCAGCACGAGCGTGCCGACCACCAGCAGCCCCAACACGATCGGCACCACGTAGGGCACACCGGAGATCTGCACGAGCTTGTTCACCGAGCGGTTCAGCGTCAGCAGGTATGTCGCGACGCCGCCCGCCACCACGACCGCGCCGACCTTCACCGCGACCAACAGCGTCGGCGGCGCCACCAGACCCTTGCGCAGCCTGCCGAAGTGCCTGGCGATCACGATCGCCGCGTAACCACCTGCCGACACCCCGAACAGCACCCAGCTTGCGAGGGTGCTCAGGTTGCCGTTGGCCACCTTGAACAGCACCTCGTTCTGCAGGCCCAGCGTGCCGCCCTGACCGATGAGTTGCAGGACCACCCCGCCCCAGGCCATGAACAGGCCCAGGGTGACCACAAAGGACGGAATGCCCACCTTGGACACCAGGTAGCCGGTGAGGCAGCCGATGGCGGTGCCGACGCACAGCGCGAGCAGCATCTCGATCCACGGGTTCGCGGGCAGGCCGAGCAGCGCGATCACCAGCGGCACCGCGGACAACAGCGCGCCGGCCCAGATGCGCAGCAGCACGGCGAGCACGACGGCGACCAGCAGCGTGCCGCAGAACAGCCAGAACACCGATGTGCCCATGCCCGCCTGCAGGTTGCCGCCCTGCACGAGGTGCAGGGCCATCACGGCGGCGGCGACGCCGGACGCGGTGCCCGCGGACAGGTCGATCTCGCCGAGCAGCAGCACGAAGACCAGGCCCATCGCGATGATGGTGCGGCCCGCGCCCTGAGCGAGCAGGTTGGACAGGTTGCCGAGGGTGAGGAACGAGTCGGACAGCGTCGCGAAGGTGATCAGCAGGACCAGCAGGCCGAGCAGGGCGGGCAGCGCGCCGAGTTCGCCGCCGCGCAGGCGGGCCGCGTAGTCCCGCAGCACCTCGCCGGTCTGCTTGGAGGTGGTGTCGATGCCGAAGTCGGTGATCGCGACCTTGGTTGAGGCGGAAGTCATCGGTGTCTCTCTTTAGATCGCGGCGGTTTCGGGGCGGGCGATGCCGAGGTCGCCGGAGCGGCCCGCGGTGATCAGCTCCACGACTTGGCCGTGCGTCACGTCCTTGATCGGCAGTTCGGCCGCCATCCGCCCCAGGTACAGGCAGGCGACCCGGTCGGAGACCTCGAAGACGTCGTTCATGTTGTGGCTGATCAGCACCACGCCCAGGCCCTGTTCGGCGAGTCTGCGGACCAGGTCCAGCACCTGCCGGGTCTGCGCGACACCGAGCGCGGCGGTCGGCTCGTCCAGCAGCACGACCTTGGAGTCCCACAGCACCGCCTTGGCGATGGCCACGGTCTGACGCTGGCCGCCGGACAACGCCGAGACCTGGGTGCGCACCGACTTCACCGTGCGCACCGACAGCGAGGACAGCGTCTGGCGGGCCGCGGTCTCCATGCTCGACTCGTCCAGCAGCCCGTGCCTGCCTGGTTCGCGGCCGAGGAACATGTTCTGCACGACGTCGAGGTTGTCGCACAGCGCGAGGTCCTGGTAGACAACCTCGATGCCCAGTTCGGCGGCCTGTTTGGGGCTGTTGATCTGCACCGGGCGCCCGGCGAACAGCACTTCGCCGGAGTCGGTCGGGTGGATGCCCGCGATGCACTTGACCAGCGTCGACTTGCCAGCCCCGTTGTCCCCCACCAGCGCGGTGACCTCCCCCGCTCGCACGGTGAAGTCCACATCGTGCAGTACGTGCACCGGGCCGAAGCTCTTGTTCACGCCCGACAGCCGCAGAATCGGCTCGCTCATCGGCGTCCCTCCCAATGGTGACGGTGGGCGCCCCCTGCGGGCACCCACCGCCGGTCCGTGTCGTTACTTGATGCCCAGCTGGGCGCAGGTGTCGGCGAGTTCGGCCACGCACACCTCGGCCGCCTGCACCGCCTCGGCGTCGATGACCGACTTGACGCCGTCCTTGGTGATCAGCTGCGCCTCCAGCAGCACTGCCTTGACGTCCCGACCGCCCTTGTCGTCCCGGACGCTGCCGGTCGCCAGCGCGTCGGCGGCCGCGGTGTCGCCCTTGACCAGGGCCGCGACCAGCTTGGCGGTGGCCTCGGCCTCCTGCTTGATGGGCTTGAAGACCGTCATGTACTGGTCGCCGCGCAGGATCGCCTGGAGCCCGGCGGGGGTGGCGTCCTGGCCGGTGACCGGCACCTTGCCGTTGAGGCCGAACTTCTTCAGCACCGTGATCACCGCGCCCGCGAGGCCGTCGTTGGCGGCGACCACACCGTCCACGCGCTGGCCGTTGCCGGTCAGGATCTGCTCGAAGACCTGGCCGCCCTTCTGGTTGTCCCAGGCGTCGATGGCCTGGCTGCGCACCAGCTTGTACTCGCCCGCGTCGTACTTGGGGCCCAGCACCTTCCGCTGGCCCTCGGCGAACAGGGTGGCGTTGTTGTCGGTCGGAGCGCCCTCGATCTCGATCACCTCGGCGCCTCGCTTGTCGCCCAGCGCCTGCGCCAGGCCCTCGCCCTGAAGCTCGCCGACCTTGACGTTGTCGAAGGAGACGTAGTACTTCGACACGCCGCCCAGGTTGAGGCGGTCGTAGTCGACGGTGGGGATGCCCTGCTGCTCGGCCTTGCGGGCGACCGCGGCGCCGACCTCGCTGTTGGGCGCGGCGATCACCAGCGCCTTCACCCCTTTGTTGATCATGCCGTCGGCCAGCGCGCTGAATTTCTGCACATCGCCCTGCGCGTTCTGGATGTCGGCGTCGAGGCCCTCGGCATCCAGGGCCTTGCGCAGCAGCGGCTTGTCGAAGCCCTCCCAGCGGGCCGAGGTCGCGGTCTCGGGGAGGATCACGCCGACCCTCGGCTTGGCGGAGTCGCCTCCCTCGGAGCCCCCGCATGCCGTCATGGACATGATGAGACCGCTGCCAACGGCAAGCAGGGCCAGGATCTTGCTGCGCATCCGCCATCCCTTTCGCACGAAAAAATGTTGCGACGCACAACGTATGCCGGGACAGGCGGTGACGGAAAGCATACTTTATCGATAAAGTGGACACGAACCTGACACGTTGAGGTCACAAGGCGGGCAACGGCTGCGGCGTTTGGCCTAGGGCTCGCCGCGGCGGATCCAGTCCAGCGTGAGAAAAGCGAGCAGGGTCAGGCCCAGCGCGGGCAGTGCGACGGACACCGCCGCTCCGCAGGCGATCACGGCCAGCCGCGTGCGGGGCGCCAGGCCCCGCAGCGTGGATTCGGGCACCCGGCGGGTCCTGCCCTTGGTTCGGGCCCACCACATGCGGTATCCCCAGCCGATCAGGCCCAGCGTTCCGATCATCAACGCGGCATTGACCAGCCGGTTCGGCAGCCCGAACAGGGCTCCGCTGTGGGCGAGCACGCCCAGGTGCGCGAGCCTGTCGGCCCACGGGCGGTCAGCCCAGCGGTCGTGTGCGGTCACCTGGCCGGTGCCGGGGTCGACGGTGACCCGGTCGGCGCGCACCGGCCAGCGACGGGTGTCCTCCACGACCGTAAACGGCCCACCCGCGGTCGCGGTCAGGGTCAGTGGTCCGCTCAGGCCGGCCCGCACCGCGGCGGCGAGGGCTTGTTCAGCGGTGATCACCGCACCGGAGGTCGGCGCAGCCGACTCCCGAGCCTGCACCGCACCGCCGAGGCCCTGGTCCGCGGTGACCACAGGACCGGAAGTCGCCGCGGGCGGCTCCGGGGTAAGCGCGAACAGGGGGCCCGCGAGCGGCGACCGGATCAGACCGGTGATCGCGAGCAGCGCCAGACCCAGTGCCAGCCACAGGCCCGCCTTGGTGTGCAGGCGCCGCAGGCGTGGCCTGCCCGCCGCGGCGCGGCCGCGTTCGCGGCGCCGTTGGTCGAGCCACAGCGCGAAGCCGCCGATGAGCAGCACCACCAGCCAACTGCTCGCGGCCTCGGCGTAGCACCGGCCCGCGAACCCCAGGTGCAGGTTGCCGTGCAGATCGCGCAGCCACTGGTGGACCGGCGGCCTGCCGCCGACGGTGTCGAGTGTGCCGCGGACCTGTGCCGTGACCGGGTCGACGTACACCGACCGCTCCCCGCCGTCGGGCAGCCCCAGCGTGACCGCGGTGGTGCGCCCGGGTTCCGGCGGGGTCTCGACCCTGATCACCTCCCCCGCGGGCTCGGCCCGGCGGGCCGCGAGGAGTTGATCCGCGAATGGCCGGGTCGGTCCGTCCGATGCGGCGAAAAGCTCCTGCCGGTGCACCACATCGGCAATCTGTGGGGCGAAGGCCACCACCAATCCGGTGAGGCACAGCACCACCAGAAACGGCGCGACGAAAACACCCGCGAGAAAGTGCGTTCGCAACACCATCGGCCGGAGCGAGGCCCACGTCGATTTCGGCGCGGCAGCAAGGGAAACGGGCCGGACGCTCATCACGAACCTCCGAAGCAGGGAAGCTTGCGCGGGTTTGGCGCCCTGAACCGGGAAACAACGGTGCCCGGTTCAGGGCGCCAATCCGAGGAGTGATCAGTTCTCGGCGATGTAGGCCAATGCGATCGTCATGACGTCGTTGGCCGGGTAGTTCATGTGATAAACGCTGTCCAGGCGAATGGAATCGCCCTTCTTCACGGTGCCGAGATCACCGGAGCAGGTCGGGGTGATCGCCTCGATGCTGCCCTTGTATTCGGGCTTGGTCCCGTACACGGCCTTGGACGCGCAGTAGGTCCGGCCGTTGGTCGCGTTGGACAGGGTGATCGTGCCTCCGCCGTCGTGCAGGTGGCCGCCGACCGTCTTGACCGAGCCGTCGATGGTGGACTTCCAGGTCCAGCTGTGGTTCGACTCGCCCTTGGGCGCGCTGTGCGTGGAGAAACGGCAGTTGTCCACGTCCAGCCAGACCGGGGTGACCTCCTTCATCCCGGGCGTGTTCGCGGGCACGTGGGTGAGGGTCATGTCGAAGAACACCGTCTGCAACTGCGGGGTCATGCTCATGAGCTCGATGGCGCCGCCCACCAGCGGCACCGGGCCGAGCTTCATGCCGTAGCCCGGCGGCAGGGCGCCCGCGGTGCGCTCGTTGCCGGAGGCGAAGATCCGCCTGCCGACCAGCCCGAACAGCGACTGGCCACCACCGCAGGTGACGTCCTCCCTCGACCGGTCGACCATTACCGCGTGGTGCAGCATCACCCCGGTGTGCATGTTCGCGGGCTTGCCGTCGGCGTAGGTCAGGTCCGGCACCACCGAGGTGAGGTAGCAGTCCGTACAGGGCGGCAGGCCCAGACCCAACGCGAGGGTGTGCGTGCCGTGCATCGGCTCGTGCGGGCCGTGGTACGGCGCGACCTCGCCGTGGTCACCGTGATCTCCGTGGCCGCCGCCGAGGTGCGGCAGCACCAGGATCGGGCCGTACCGCAAGGTGGTGCGGGTCTCGCCACCGGGCAGCCGTTCCTGCTTGACGACCTGCGCGGACACCGGCTGACCCGCCGCGGTCCCGGCCTGCGGCAGCAGTTCGCCACCGCCCGCCGTGACCGGTGCGGCCAGCACCGACGTCGCCGTGAGAGCCACCGCAACCAGCAGCGGCCGTAACACCTGACGCATGTCAGAGCCCTTTCTTTACAGGGAATTGGCGAATGGGCCGAAGGTAGCGCCGGTTCCCGTCGGATGACCAGGCATGCATTTCACTCATGATCGAAGTGTTGAAAAATTGCGTTCTTGGGCCAAAACAGGCGTACCGCTTCTCCTGTGGGAAACATTTTGTCTGCGATTGACAAGGAAAAGGCTTCGCGACGGCAGGAACAGGGTTCGAATGGGCCGGGAAGAAATTTGCCGAGAATGCCGAAAAGGGCGGTCCGCGAAATGGGGCGCGGCCGCCTGGCGCTTGGTGTGCCTCGGTGCGGGACGACTCGCCCGGCGTTTCATCCGGTGCTGTCCCGTAGCCCCGGATCTGGCACCTGACGAGCCGTCCTCGTTGTGCCACGCGGCTCAGCGTTCCCTGACAAACCGTGCCGCAGGGGACTTCTATCACAACTTAAACGGCGGTTACAACAGCGGTTCGCCCGATGGCACGCGGGGCCGGCCTAAGATCGGCTTCATGAGTCCAGCAGGCATGTCGGAACCCCTTCATGCCCGTTCGGAGCAGGAACGACGCATTGTGGAGGCGGTCCGCGCGCTGTTCGACGAACGCGGATTGCAGGACCCCTCCATCGAGGAGATCAGCCGCGCGGTCGGCATCAACAAGGCGCTGATCTACCGGCATGTCGCCTCGAAGGAAGAGCTCTACCTACTCGTGCTGTGCAGCTACCAGCAGGAGCTTCGGGAGAGCTTCGCGGCGGTGGCCGAGGACCTCGACCCGCTGACCCAGGTGGATCGGCTGACCGAGCGCTACCACGAGTTCTGCCTGCGCTACCCCGCCTATCTGGACTGCGTGTCCGGAATGTCGCGGCGCCCGTTCGAGGAAACCAGCCAACGGGTCTCGCCCGGTGTGCTGGTGCGGCTGGGTGCGGACATCGCGGCCACCAACTCGCGGTTCGCCAGGGCGTTGCGGGCGGGCAGCGAGCAGGGCGTGTTCACGCTGCCCGCCGAGGACGCCGACCTGGTGACCAGCCTGCTCTGCCCGATGACGATCGGCGCGATGCAGGCGCTGCGGGCCGGGGTCGGGGTCCGCGAGGGGGCAGGCGGCTACCCGGACTTCTTCCCCATCGGCCGGGAGCAGACGGTCGGCCTGCTGATCGACATGGTGCATGGTCTGCTCGGTGTGCGGCCGGGGCGTAATACGTTGCGCACGGGCGATAAACCGCAAACGTGAACTGCGGACTACCGAGACAAGTTCTGCGACGAATGGACCGGTCTTCGGTGTGACTCTGGCCGGCCGGATGGCGGAATCGCTAGTTTACGCACCGGTTGCAGACGGCTAACAGAGATGTATCGCAGAATCCCGCGGCCGCCGGAGTCCCGACGGCGCTATTCCGCTGTGGGATTTCGCCCTGTGTTCACACTGCGGAGGAAACGCGATGGTTCACCGTAATCTGAAGAAATACCTGGCCAGAGGTTTGGCCGGGGGTATCGCACTCGGTCTCACCACGACAGGAATGCTGGTAGGGGCGGGTGTTGGTTCGGCCGACCCGGTTTCCCTGACGCTGAACTACTCCTGCACATTCCCGCTGATCGGCGACCAGCCGATCAAGGTCGTGATCAACGCCGACATCCCCAAGACCGTCGAGGTGGGCAAGCCCACCGGCGAGTTCAACATCAAGGCCGACTCCACGGTGCCCGCCACCGCGACCCAGGGCCTGGCCCTGGTCGGCGCCAAGACCATCGAGGGCAAGGCCGCCGCCAAGGCGACCGTGGCCGCCCCCGACCTGACGCTGCCGGTCACCGTGCCGACCGCCATCCCCAAGACCGACGTGCCCGCCGAGGGCGAGTTCGTGGTCGTGGCCACCGGCAAGACACCGTCGCTGACGTTCAGCAAGCCCGGCGAGGCCAAGATCAACGTCGGTGACCTGCTGCTCACGCTGACCCCGCGCACCGCGGACGGCGCCGAGACCGGCCTTGGCACCTTCGACTCGCCGTGCAAGCAGGTCGAGGGCCAGAACAACCTGCTCACCACGGTGACCATCGGCGGTGGCGGCGGCACCCAGCCGACCAGCACTCAGCCGACCCAGCCGACGAGCACCACCGCGCCGACCACGACGCAGCCCACTCAGCCGACCGGCACCACGGCGCCGACCACCTCGAAGCCGACCACGCCTCCCGGTGGCATCAAGTACAGCCTCTCGCTTGACGGCAAGTCGCGCGTGGCCAAGCTCAACGCCGACACGAAGCTGACCGGCGGCATCGACGCGGACTTCGACCTGGCCAGCGGCAGCTACACCGCCGACCTGAAGCTGGAGCCGACCACCATCGAGGCCACCGTCCTGGGCATGCTGCCGATCAAGTCGAACATCGAGTTCGTGCAGGAGGGCAAGACCACCGGCACGCTCAAGGGCGGTGTGCTGACCTCCAACAGCAAGATGACCGTCAAGCTGACGCAGGTCACCGCGTTCGGCATCCCGATCAGCAACTCGCAGGAGTGCAAGACCAGCTCGCCGTCGGAGATCGCGCTGAAGTCCGGCCCGAACTTCGACCCGCTCAAGGGTGGCGCCATCACCGGCGAGTACGCGCTGGCCAACTTCCAGGGCTGCGGTGACTTCAACGACTGGATCAACATGTTCGCCGCGGGCCCCGGCAACACCGTCGAGGCCACTCTGACCCCCAAGAAGTAAGTTCGCGTGGCAGTCGCAGGGCCCGTCCTCGATCGAGGACGGGCCCTTCGGCTTTGTCACCGGACTGCCATAAACAACAGGTTTGAACGGCGAATTGCGAAACTCGGCCACAACTTCTGTGCCTTTTTCACCAAGTTCCTCAGCACCCCTGTTGACAGGCCACGACCGGCACTAGATTTCGAACTGGTTGCAGACGGTTAACAGATCGATGTCTGCAAGTCCCGTGGCCGCCGTTCCCGGACGGCGTGAATTATCCCCGCCGCGGGATCACTCCCTGCCGTCGATATGCGGAGGAATCTGTATGACTCACCGAAACCTGAAGAATTTCCTGTCCAGGGGAATCACTGGCGGCATTGCACTCGGCCTGGCCGCAACTGGTTTGCTGGCCGGTGCCGGTGTCAGTTCTGCCGATCCGGTTTCGCTGACCCTGAACTACTCCTGTGAGTTCCCCCTGATCGGTGCGCAGCCGATCAAGGTCACGATCAACACCGACATCCCGAAGTCCGTCGAGGTCGGCAAGCCCTCGCCCGAGTTCGTGGTCAAGACGGAGTCGGTTGTTCCGGCAGGGGCAACCGCCGGCCTCGGCCTGGTGGGTGCCAAGACCATCGAAGGCAAGGCCGACGCGAACGTGGAGATCGCCGCGCCGGAGGCCACCCTGCCGCTGGTGGTGCCCGCCGTGATCCCGAAGACCGACGTGCCCGCCGAGGGCGAGTTCACGGTCCCCGCGGACGGCAAGGCGCCCTCCATCACGGCCAAGCAGGCAGGCGAAGCCAAGATCACCATTGGTGACCTCAAGCTGACCCTCACCCCGCGCACGGCCGACGGTGCGGAGACCGGTCTCGGCACGTTCGAGTCGCCGTGCAAGCAGGAGCAGGGCCAGAACAACGTGCTCGCCACCATCCAGATCACCGGTGGCGCGGCCCCCGCGGTCGCACCGCGCCGCTAATCCCCACCTCGAAAAGCCCGTCCTCGATTGAGGGCGGGCTTTTCACCGTTTCCGCCGCTTTAGCACATACCGCCGACACCGACGTACCGAATGCCCGATTTCCCGGCGTGTTGTCCACAGCCGCCGCAGTTATCCCCAACTCGGCTTTCTCGACTTTGGCGGAGATGATCACGGGGATAGGGTTGACCCGGGGTCGCCCCCCGGGCGGGCGGGGGCTGTTTGGTGGTCGATGAGGGCGTGGGCTACCAGGAGCGCAGGGTGGCGATGCGTTCTTCGAGCTGTTCGATGGTGGCCATCGCGGTGGGTGGGCCGCCGCAGATCCTGCGCAGCTCGTTGTGGATCATGCCGTGGGCTTTGCCGGTGCGGTGGTGGTGGAGAGCGACCAGCGTGTTGAGCTCCTTGCGCAGGCCGCCGAGGTGCTCGGCGACGGTCTGTGGGCGCTTCGGGGCCGGTGGGGCGGCGGGTTCGGCGTCCTTGGCCGCCTTGCGCTTGCCCGCTTCGGACAGCTGCTTCTCCTGGCGCTGACGCAGCAGGGCCCGCATCTGGTCGGGCTCCAGCAGGCCGGGCAGGCCCAGGTAGTCCTGTTCCTCCTCGGTGCCCGCCAGCGCCGCGGTGCCGAACGACGCGCCGTCGTAGATCACCTGGTCGAGTTCGGCCTCGGCGCCCAGCGAGGTGAACGCCTTCTCCTCCTCGCCCGGCTGGTCCTTGGTACGGTTGGCGTCGGCCAGGAGGTCGTCGTCCCAGCCCTCCTTGGTCCGGTGCGGCTTGCCGAGCACGTGGTCCCGCTCGGCCTCAAGCTGGCTGGCCAGGTCCAGCAGCACCGGCACGCTGGGCAGAAACACGCTGGCGGTCTCCCCCGGCCGCCGCGACCGCACGAAGCGGCCGACGGCCTGGGCGAAGAACAGCGGGGTCGACGCGCTGGTGGCGTACACGCCGACGGCCAGCCGGGGCACGTCGACGCCCTCGCTGACCATCCGGACCGCGACCAGCCAGCGGTCGCCTGACTCACCGAACTCGGCGATACGGCCGGAGGCCTTGGGGTCGTCGGAGAGCACCACCACCGGCTCCACGCCGGTCAGCCGGTGCAGGATCTTGGCGTAGGCCTTCGCCGAGATGTGGTCGGAGGCGATCACCAGGCCGCCCGCGTCGGGCACGCCGCTGTTGCGAAGCTGGGTGAGCCGGGTGTCGGCGGCGCCGAGCACCGAGGGAATCCACTCACCCGCGGGGTCCAGGGCGGTGCGCCAAGCCCGCGCGGTCTGCTCGGCGGTCAGCGGCTCGCCGAGGCGCGCGGCGAACTCCTCCCCCGCGCTGGTCCGCCAGCGCGCCTCGCCCGAGTAGGCCAGGAACACCACCGGGCGGACCACGCCGTCGCGCAGCGCGTCGGAGTAGTTGTAGGAGTGGTCGGACTTGCTGCGTAGGCAGCCGTCGCCGTCGGGCTCGTAGTTGACGAACGGGATCGGGGTGTCGTCGCTGCGGAACGGGGTTCCGGTCAGCGCCAGCCTGCGCACCGCGGGGGTGAACGCCTCGCGCACCGCGTCGCCCCAGGACTTGGCGTCGCCTGCGTGGTGGATCTCGTCCAGGATGACCAGCGTCTTGCGGTTCTCGGTGCGGACCCGGTGCAGCATGGGGTGTGCGGCGACCTGGGCGTAGGTGACGGCGACGCCGTCGAAGTCGCGGGAGGTGGCGCCCGCGGAGTTGCGGAAGCCGGAGTCGAGTTGGATGCCCACCGCGGCGGCGGCCTGCGACCACTGGTGCTTGAGGTGCTCGGTGGGGGTGACCACGGTGACCGATTCGACGGTGCGGTCGGCCAGCAGTTCGGCGGCGACCCGCAGGCCGAAGGTGGTCTTACCGGCGCCGGGCGTGGCGACCGCGAGGAAGTCCATCGGGCGGCGGGCGAGGTAGGCGGTCAGCGCACGGCGCTGCCAGGCACGCAGCGGTCGCTGAGCGGAAGCTACCGGTGGTGCGAGCGCGGTGGAAAAGTCCTGCGGCAGGGCCACTGAGCCGGTCTCTCCTCTCTCGATCACCGGTGCTTCGCGGTGGCCAAGCCTACCCGTTCGCCGTAGGACGAGTGGCCGAATGACGCGTGTGCCGCGGGACACGGGGGAACTCCGTGGGGGTGATCCACGATGGCTTTCCGGCATGCAGCATGCTTGTGACCGCAATGGATGCGCAGGTGGGGAACGAGCAGCGGGCGGGTGGGAAACCCGTGCCGCGGCGAAGTCTTGTCGGGCGCACGTTGACCAAGTCGTGGGACGACAACATCTTCTCGGAGTCGGCCGAGGCGGCCTTCTGGCAGACGCTGTCGCTGCCGCCGCTGCTGCTCGGTCTGCTCGGCTCGATGGGCTTCGTCGCCGACTGGACGACCCCCGAGGTCGTGCAGGCCGTGCAGGACAAGGTCATCGGCTTCTGCAACTCGATCTTCAGCCGGAACGTGGTCGACCAGATCATCGCGCCCACCGTGGCCGACATCCTGACCAAGGGTCGCAGCGAGATCGTTTCGGTGGGTTTCGTCATCTCGCTGTGGGCGGGTTCCTCGGCGATGGCCTCGTTCATTGACGCGATCACCGTGGCCCACGGGCAGTACTCGGTGCGGCACACCGTCTGGCAGCGGATGGTCGCGTTGCTGACCTACATCGTGGCGCTGGTTCTGGGCATCATCGGGCTGCCGCTGGTGGCGCTGGGGCCGGAGGTGGTCTCGGCGCTGCTGCCGACCGCCTGGGAGGACCCGGCGCAGGCCGTGGTCGACCGGTTCTACTACCCGGCCACCGGGGTGTTGCTGGTGATCGCGCTGACCACCCTGTACAAGCTGGCGCTGCCGCGCAAGCTGCCCTTCCACCGGCTGCTGCCGGGCGCCGTGCTGGCGATGGCGGTGTTCCTGCTGTCCAGTGTGGGCCTGCGGTTCTACATCAGCTGGATCACCAGCACCGGCTATACCTACGGCGCGCTGGCGACGCCGATCGCGTTCCTGCTGTTCACCTTCTGCATCGGGCTGGCGATCATCCTGGGCGCGCAGTTCAACAACGCCATTCAGGAAATGTGGCCCGCGCGGATGTCGCGGCGGGAGCGGCGGCGTTGGCGGCGGCTGGAGATGGAGCGCACCGCGGAGCGGCTGCGGTCCACGCCGGAAAGCGCCGACGACTGGCGGCGCAAGGACATCGGCACCGCTGCATCACCGGCCGATGTGGCGCCGACGATCGAGTTGGAGCGCGAGGCGCCGACGACCCCGCCGCTGGTGCCGCCGACCGAGGAGTTGAAGACGCCGACCCGCAAGGGGCGCCCCACCGGGCACTAGCGTTCCCCGGAACGGCCTCGCCCGAGTGAACGCGGCATCGGCCCGCTAGGCCGGGCGAATGCCACTCGAATCGGGTTCGGGTGAAGGCGGCGTCCACCCGCACGAGGATCTGCGGGCGGGGCGTCGATGGCGGGCTAGTGATTCGCGGTCGCGTGGTGGGCGGCGAGCAGGTCGTCGCCGAAGTCGCCCGTGTGGCGACGCCACACCGAGTGGGCGTGATTGGCCTGGTTCGCGGTGTTGTCGTACTCGATGAGCAGGTCGGGGCCCTGAATGCGGTAGTAGTGGCCGCGTCCCTCCTCGGCGGAGCCCTCCCAGGCGAAGTGCAGCGCACCGGGATCGACTTGGGCGAACTCCCGCTCGGCGAGTTCGGGCGCCAGCCGGTCGGTGTAGAGGCGTACCAACTCGGCCAGCGTGCAGCGGGCGGTGCCGTTCATGCGGTCGCCGCGGGCGCCGACCGGCTCGATGGTGCCCCCCAGCCGGGGTGTGTTGCCGGTGCGGATGTCGGGTGGCGACTCGTCGCCGACCACTGCGTCGGCCCGCTCCGCGGGGCGCAGTTCGCCCAGCAGGCGCCAGGCCAGTTCCTCCTCCAGCCGCAGCGGCGCCAGCACCGTGTGCCCGCGGTAGCGGACGCGCGCGGGGTTGGCGCCGAGGAAGAACGGGGTCGCGGCGAGGCGCCCGTCGGCGACGGTGACGTTCACCGAAAGGTGGTGGCCCTCCACCCGCCAGCCCCACGGCCCGTCGCCGCCGGGGGTGCCGAAGAAAACCGTGCTGTAGTCCCCGCTGTGCCTGCCGCGGCGGCCGCCCTCGCGGTGGTCCAGCGGGTCCTCCAACGCCATGATCGAGCAGGCCTGGGCGTAGGTGTGCTCGCTCAGCACGCTCGCCAGCATCCGGTGCACGGCCTTGCGCTGGTCCCTGCGCAGTTCGCCGAGCACCACGCCCGCCCGCTCGCCGGGGGTGTAGGCCCAGCGGTGCCGCAGGTCGTCGTCGGTGATCTCGCGGGCCGCGGGGCCTTCGGGGTCCAGCATGCGGAACAGTGCGCGCGATGCCTCGGTGACCTCCGCGAGCAACTCCATGCACCCGACCCTAGGCGGCGGTCACCGCGACTGCAGAGCGTCCAGGGCGACTGCCTGGGCGACGGCGACGCGCCAGTCCAGGTTGCGGTCGAAGACCTCGAGGACGTAGGAGTCGCGCAGCGCGAACTTCTTCGTCAGCGACAGCACGGGACGGCCGTCGGCGGCCTTGAAGTCGAAGTGGAACAGGAACGGGACGTTCTCCCACAGGCGGCGCAGGATGGCGACCAGCATGCTGCGCTCGGACCCGGTGACCGGCGGCAGGCCGGGCTGCTCGATGTGCCAGGTGGAGCGCAGCAGGGAGCGGCCGAAGTCCTTGCGGAACGCCCCGACGGCGGCGCCGTTCTGGTCGAGCACGTCATAGGTGGCGCCGAGGTCGATGCGCTGGCGGGCCTTGAAGGAGAACAGCGGCACCCGCCGGTCCTCGTCGGCGTAGAAGGTCACCTGCTCCTTGAACGCGACCCGCTTCTGCTGGGCGAAGGCCACCAGCGGTCCGTCTGAACCGTCGGGCTGGACCGCGGTGATCGCATAGCGGTTCACCATCAGGGTGATCTTCTGGCGCATGCGGAAGACCGCTACCGGTGGTGTCTGCATTCTCTCCCCCGAACTATGTGGGCATGACTGAGCTGGGAACGAGCGAACGACGCCGCTCGTTCCCGGCCGAGGTCGGGCTCACTCGCCGCCGCGGGGCATCGTTTCGTAGATCTTCTTGCAATCCGGGCAGACCGGGGAGCCGGGCTTGGGCGACTTCGTGACCGGAAACACCTCGCCGCACAGCGCCACCACCTGCGTGCCGAGCACCGCGCTCTCCGCGATCTTGGACTTGCGCACGTAGTGGAACATCTTCGGCGTGTCATCGCCGGTCTGGTCGGTGCCTTCCGGCCGCGTGTCGGTATCCGGAAGCGTCTGTGTTGGTGCACTCACGTCATCCATGATGCCCCAGGACAGATCGGCATGAACAACGTGGAGGGGTCGAGCATGCAGGTGGCCGATGAGGTGGCCGAGGCGATCACCGCCGGACGGGCGGTGGTGGCCCTGGAAAGCACCCTGCTGGCGCACGGGCTGCCCGCGCCGCGCAACCGGGTGGTGGCCGCGCGGCTGGAGGACGCGGTGCGGGCGGGTGGGGCGGTGCCCGCGACCATCGCCGTGCTGGACGGCGAGCCGGTGGTCGGCCTGACCGGCGCCGAGTTGGACCGGGTATGCGATCCGGACGCGAACCTGGTGAAGCTGTCCGAACGCGACCTCGCTCCCGCGGCGGCACTGGGCCGCAGCGGCGCCACGACCATCGCCTCCACCGCCGCACTGGCCGCCGACGCCGGGATCGCGGTGTTCGGCACCGGCGGTCTCGGCGGGGTGCACCGCGATGCCCACCTTTCGTGGGATGTCTCGGCCGACCTCGCGGTGCTGGCCCGGACCCCGGTGATGGTCGTCTGCTCCGGCGTGAAGTCGGCTTTGGACATCCCCGCGACGCTGGAGGTGCTGGAGACCCAGTCGGTGCCGGTGCTGGGCTGGCGGACCGACCGGTTTCCCGGCTTCTACCTGCGGGACTGCGGTCTGGACGTGCCGTGGCGGGTGGACACGGCCGCCGCGGCCGCGGAGGTGCTGCGGCGCGGTAGAGGGGCCGGTGTGGTGCTGGCCAACCCGGTGCCCGCCGAGTACGAGATGGACCGGCGGCAGCACGACGAGTTGCTCGCGGGCGGTCTGGCACTGGTCGCCGAGCGCGGTGTGCGCGGAAAGGACGTCACGCCGGTGCTGCTGTCGCACTTCCATGAGGGCAGCGGCGGCGTGAGCCTGCGCGCCAACGAGGAACTGGTGGCGGCGAACGTCGCGCTGGCCGCCGAGGTGGCGGTCGAACTGGCGAGAGGGGTTGTGGGGGGATGAGACCGACGGTGATCGTGGTCGGGGATACCGGCGTGGATGTCGTCGCGCGGCACGTCGATCCGGTGGTGCCTGGGGACAACACCCGCGCGGCGGTGCGGTTGACCTCGGGCGGGTCGGGGGCGAACACCGCCATCTGGCTGACGGCAGGCGAGGTCGACCCGGTGCTGGTGGCCAGGGTCGGTGACGATGCGGCGGGCAGGCAGGTCGAGGCCGAGCTCACGGCCGCGGGGGTGCGCTGTGCGTTCACGGTGGACCCCGAGGCGCCGACCTGCTGTGTGGTGGTGCTGGTCGACGAGACCGGTCAGCGCACCATGCTGCCCGATCGAGGAGCAGGCGGACGGCTGCGACCGTCCGATGTGGAGCGTCGGCTGACGGGGGTGGCCGCCGACCATCTGCATCTGTCGGGGTTTCTGCTGTTGGACGCCGGGTCTCGCGAGGCGGGGGTCGCGGCGCTGGCGGGTGCGAAGGCGCTGGGAATGACCACGTCGGTGGACCCGCAGGCCGCGGCCCTGCTGCGGGACGGGCGGGTCGAGGACTTCCTGGCGGATGTGTCGGGGGTGGACCTGCTGCTGCCGAATGCCGACGAGTTGGCGGCGCTCACCGGCTCGTCAGCGCCCGAGTCGGCGCGTGACCTGCTCGCCGGGGTGGGGGCGGTGGCGGTGACCTATGGCGCGGAGGGGGCGTACTGGGTCGATGCCGAGCGGGTGGAGCACGTGGGCGCGCCGCCCGCGCGCTGCGTGGACAGCACGGGGGCCGGGGATGCGTTCAACGCGGGACTGCTCGGAGCCTGGCTGCGCGGCGCGTCCCCGGCCGACGCCCTGCGCGGCGGAGTGCGCGCGGGCAGCGCGGCGGTCGAGCGCATCGGCGCCCAGCCCGCCCTTCTCACGCCGCGCCCCTCGCCGCAGCCGTCGCTGCTCGGCTGAACGGACCGCCTGGCAGCGGGCGTAGCTGCGCGGGCACGGGCTGCGCCCGCCAGACGCGGCGTTTTCGCTGGTCAAGGACCGTGAGTGGTAAGGCGAATTGGAACTCGCGTTACGACTCACGGTCTTCTAGCCGCCAAATGTCGAAATCTGCCGTCCAGTCCTGGCACGGGTCGACTGTGATTCTGACCTGCGCTTTTGCAGGTGGCGGTGACCGGAGGTGCCTGCTCAGCCGAAGTCGAGGCGGAGGAACTGGGCCATGCGGCGGGTGGCGGGCATGGCCTTGAAGACCTTGACCATGGCGAGGAGGTGCCAGGGAACGCGGTCGTAGCCGGGGATGTCGAAGGCGCCCAGTTCGGTGACGGTGCGCAAGCCGGGCACGGCGCGTTCCAGCTGGGCGCCGTTCTCGATGGCCCAGTACAGCGTGGCACCCGCGTTGCGGACCGCGCCGTTGAGCTTCTGCGCGCGGATGCCCAGCTTGTTGAAGGCGTCGAAGACGAACCGGCCGCGCGGGAACTTGTCCACGATGCGGCGGAACAAGGCGTTGCCGTCCTCCTCGGTGAGGTACATGACCAGGCCCTCGGCCACCACCAGCACGGGTCGGTCGGCGGGCACCTGCGCCAGCCAGTCGGGGTCGGTCACCGAGGAGGCGATCATGCGGTAGTGCTCGCGCGGCGCGTACAGCCGCTCGCGAAGCTCGATCACATCGGGGAAGTCGACGTCGTACCAGTCCACCGTGGCGGGTGGGTCGATGCGCTGGACCCGGCTGTCCAGTCCGCAGCCCAACTGCACCACCACGGCGTCGGGGTGGGTGGCGAGGTAGTCGCGGGTCCAGTCGTCAAGCTGCCGGGCGCGCATGGCGACCGAGACGGCGTTCTTCTCGTTGATCGTCGACTTGCGGAAGTCGTAGTCGATGCGGTCGACAAGCTCGGCGGCGAGGGTGTCGCCCAGGAACGGGTCGGCGGAACGGGCATCCAGCGCCCGGCCCCAGAGCGTGGCGAGCATCGTCTCCTGGGCACCGGTCAGCTTCACCTTGGCTTTTTCCACACCACAGACCGTACAGAACTTTCACGAGTTTGTGAATGTTCAGCAGGGTGTGTCAGCTCTCGATGACCCGGTGCTCCCGCGCTTCGAGCGCGTGCGCCTCGCGCCGGTACCGGCTGACCTGCTTGGCCTTGCGCGGCGGCCGGTCGTTGGCGATGAGGACGGCCATCCACGGCAGCGGAATGGACAGCACGATGAACGCCACCGCGAGCCACGGCATCTGGTACGAAAGACCGGCCGCGATGAGGCAGGGGAACCGCATGCCCATCATGAGCATGTACTTGCGCTGCCGCGAGGCAAGCTGCTCCTGGTAGGACGGTTCGGCCTCGGTGATCAGTACCGGGGTGTCGTCCCGATGATCGGTGCCTTTCACGACACCACCTCCGCCTTCCATCGTCCCACTCCACCCCGGGAATGGGCAGCCAGGGTGAGCAAGAACCCTCAGCGCTTGGTGACCAGGTAGTCCGACTCGGCGTCCATGCCCAGATCGACCCGCATCTCCGCCCGCATGGTCCGGTAGAAGCGCTGCGCGTCGGTCCAGAGCGTCTCGATGCGCTGCGGCTGAAGCTCGTCAGGAGATTTGACCAGCAACGCCGACGACAGGTCGGCCCTGCTGATCATCGTGTCCCTGATCAGCGTCCGAACCCGCTCCGGCGCAACCAGGTTCACCAGCCCCAACGCGTTGCGCGCCTGCTCCCACGAGTCCTGCACATGGGCTTGCAGGTGCGGTTCGATGGTCTGCTGGGCGGCGGCGTCCCGCGCCGGGTGCAGCACCCAGTCCCAGGATTCGATCACCCCGACAAGCTGCGCATAGGCCTCCTGGCGGGCCTGGTGCAGCATGCGAAGCTGGTCCCGATCACGGTCGTGCTTCCAACGGCGGGCATCCCGCCACGCCGCGATGAACTGTGCGCTGAGCACGCCGGTGAAGCCGATCAATCCCACCACGACGGGAACCCACACTGACACCTCGGTGGCCACGCGCCGCAGCCTAACCAGCCCCGATTCCACCGCCGTGCATAGCCCCACCCCGTGCGCGGCCGGTCATCCCGGCCGGGAAGCGGCAACCGCCACCTTGTCGTCGATGTCCGGAATCCAGAAACCGAGTTCCAGGGTTTTCAGGTTCGCCCAGTGACTGAGCATCCTGCCCTGCGTGATCAAGGCGGGAAAGGCGGCGGCGAACAGCACCATGCACCCCGCCGCGAACACCGTGTTCCGCCCGAGGGCGAGTTCGACCGCGGCAGCGGCGAATCCGAACGCCACCGGCGGGCCCGCGTTGCGCAGCATCAGGCCCGCGCTGCGCAGCCGCGCCACCTCGGTGGCGACCTCCGCGTTGTGCAACTGCAACGCCGAAAACAGCAGCGCCGCATCCGCTTCGACAAAGGCCCGGTCCCGCGCGGCGGGGTTCCTGCGGAGAAACTCCCGCCGGGCGTCTCGCGAACGCCGCCGGGGAACCAGCCGATTGGCCCGCGCACCCAGCGGATACGCCAGGTGACCGAGCAGGTAGCTCACCAGCACGATGCCGATCACCACCAACAACACCGGCCCCCGGCTGACAGCGCCAAGGTCGACCCAGTTCAGGCGCCCGGCAACATAGGCGATGAACGACAGGTGCAGCGCACCGGGGATGGTGTAGGTGAACACGTCGAACAGCCCCACGGGAAAGGTCACCGAAAGATCCAAAACCGAGCCCCCACCCGCCGCTAGGCCCAACCGGGTGGTCCTACCCGAGCGCGCCGCCACTCCGCAGGGGACTGGCCCTGCTCGCGGTCCGCGCTGAAGGCCGAACGTGCCGCGTTCCAAGCCGCGGGCACCTCACCGGAGCTCATCCGGTGGGCGCGCGCTCACACATCACCGGAGAATGCGCCCGCAGATCACCGGAGAGCCCACCCACATCACCGGAGATCCCCGGCTTCCGCGGTTGTTCGGCCACTCAAGACCGCGCACTTCCCGTGCGCCGCCCGCCTTATCCCAGCAACCGCCCGCCTTGTCTCCAGCAACCGCCCGCCTTGTCTCCAGCGTCCGGCCCGCAGGAACGCTATTCGCGCGCCCTGGCCCGGCTGACCGCGTCAGTCAGCGCCCCGAGGCGGCTGCCCTCGTCGGCGCCGCTCGATCGACCCCGCACCGCCGACAAACACGTTTCCCCGCCCAGCCCCCTCCCGCTAGGCTCGATTCGGGGGCAGCTTCTCCCCAAAACCCCCTGCGGCGTCATGATGTCGACGCGCGGGCGCATGATGTCGCCCTGGGGGCGCATGGTGCGGTTTCAGGGAGTCGGCGGCTTGGTGGCGCTGATGAATTGGGCCATGCCGGTGATGCGTTGGGTGATGTCGGTGTAGCCGCGGTTGGCCAGGGCGCCGGTGATCTCGCCCCTTTCGAACATGCGCATTCCCGAGCCCCAGCCGATCAGGCTGCCGACAGTGCGGCCGATGGGCCGCGTGGGCAGATAGCTGACCAGCAGGGCGAGCCTGCCGCCGGGTCGCAGCACCCTGGTCAGGTGGTTCAGCGCCTCCATGGGCTGGGGAAACATGTGCAGCGCCGCGAAGCAACACACACCGTCGAAGACCTCGTCCTCGAACGGCAGGTCCTGCGCGTCGCCGCGCACGAAGGCCACCGTGTCAGGGCCGGGTTCGGCGACGGCGGTGGCCAGCATGGTGGGCGAGGCGTCGAGGCCGACGACCAGCCCGTCGGGCGCCACCGCCGCACCGAGGTCGCGGGTGAAGTTGCCGGGACCGCAGGCGAGGTCCAGCACCACCGAACCGGGCCGCAGTTCCAGCCGCTCCCGCACGTAGGCGCGCTCCCCCGCCATGCTCAGGCCGCCGAACCCCTTCGCCACCCAGCCCAGCGCGGGGCGCCACGCCCGTTCGTAGATGACGGGCACCACCCGGCTGCGCATCAACCGCTGGACGAGCGTGCGGTGCGCGGGCTCCCGCCTGCCGGTCACATCCAGATAGCCCTGGGCGGCATCGGGCTCGCCCGCGGCCGCCGCGAGCAGACCGCGGGTCCGCTGTAAAGCACCGTCGACGTACTCCACCATGAAGACAGTCTGCCCCGGACGGAGCAGGCGGCAAAGCCGTCCGGGGCAGTTCACATCAGGCCGCGGCCGCCCGGATCAGGGCGACGGTCTGGTCGGCGATCGCGCGCCGCCTCGCCTCGAAGGCGGCATCGGTCAACGCCAGCGGGTCCGCGGGCTGGCCGAGCACGGGCACGTGCAGGTGCCCGCCCGGCAGGTCGACACCCAGCCCGAGCCGCACCCGGTTGGAGCGGTACATGCTCTCGTTGGACAGGTAGTCGCCGCCACCGCCGCTCGCCGCGACCTTGCCCGGCGTCGGCTCGTCGGTGCGGCAGGACCGCTCGCTGGTGCCCGGCGTGCCGACCCATTCGCAGAACTGGCGGTTGAGCCGCACCACGTACGTGCCGGTCTGCGCGTCGATCATCTTCTGGTGCGGCAGCGTCGTCTCGATGAACTGCAACGCGGGCTGCGGCCAGCCCGCCGCGGGTGGCACCTGGCCGGTGACGCCGATGTCGTTGTTGTCCCCGAAGCCGCCCCGCCACGACGCCGCCCAGCGCTCGATGTCGAACTGGTTGGGCCTGCCCTGGCTGATGGTGGTGATCTGGTCCAGCCTGCCCGCGCGAAGCTGCGGGCCGTAGGCGGCCTCCACGATGCCACGGTCGAACTCGCCCCACAGCACCGGGAACGTCACCGCCTGCACGGTCACCCTGCCGCTCGGCGTGTCGAAGGTTCGGCCGTCCAACTGCAAGGCTGCCGCGCCGGAGGGGTTGGCGATGTTCAGGCCCTTGCCGTTGAGGGTGAACGGGTCGAAACCGCTGATCAGCACACGCTTGCCGGAGCGGGCGAAGTCGATGCCGGTGATGCCGCGGGAGGCGCGGTCGATGCTGTCGACGAGCTGTTGGCGCTGCTCAACGGTGAGCGCGAACCGCGGTGCGTACTCGCGGACCGATTTGGTGAGTTGCAGCCGCGCCCAGTACAGCGGCCGGTCGTCATAGGCGTCCAGGCTGCCGAGTGTGCGGCGGCCCTGTGCCCGGTCGACGGCGGTGCGCCACAGCTTCTCGCCGCCGGTGCGCAGCAGCGTGTCCGCGGACTTCGCGGTCGGGGCGGCGCACAGCGACCGCCGGGTGTCGGCGACGAGCTTGTCGAAGCCCGCCAGCTCGACCAGCTTCGGGCCGACCTTCTCGGTGCCGCCGGGCAGCGTGCGGTCCAGCCGCTGCTCCTCCACGGTCAGCGTGGCGCCCGGCTTGTAACAGTCGGCTCCCACGGGCTTGGCCTGCGCCGCCAGCGGCAGTCCGGCCAGCAGCCCGACGACCAGCGGCACGATCATGGCTGTTCTGTGCACTGTCTCCCCTTTCAGCTTGCGGGAGCGTAAGCACCTGTGCTGCGGGTTCGGTATCCCAACTGCCGATAGGACGCGAGCGAAATTCGATCGCGCGCCCGCCCGCGCCGCCGGCACAGTCACCTCATGCGCGTCTGTCCCAGCACGGAGCTGTCCGAGACTGAGCTGGACCAGCTCTGGAAGTTCCTCGTCGAGGCCTTCGACGGCGAGATCGCCGAGACGGACTTCGAGCACTCCCTCGGCGGCGTGCACGCGATCGTGTACCGGGACGGCGGGATCGCGGCGCACGGCTGCGTGGTGCCCCGCACCCTGTGGGCGGGCGAGCGGGCGCTGCGCACGGGCTATGTGGAGGCGGTCGCCACCGCCGCACCGCACCGTGGCCAGGGCCTGGCCCGTCGGGTGATGGGTGAGCTCGCGTCGGTGATCCGCGCCGAGTACGAGGTGGGCGCGCTCAGCGACGCCACCGACGGCTTCTACGCGACCCTCGGCTGGCAGCGGTGGCGCGGCCTGAGCTTCGTGCGGACGCCCGGCGGCGAGGTGGAGCCGACGCCCGAGGAGGACGGCAGCCTCTACGTGCTGCTCACTGCGCCGTTGGACCTCGACCTGCCGCTGATCTGCGACTGGCGCACCGGCGACGTCTGGTAGCTACTTCGCGGCGGCCTTCATGGCCTTCTTGAACGCCCGCACCTCTTGCAGGGTGGCGGCGTCCACCACGTCGGCGACCGAACGACGCGCATCGGCGTGGCCGTAGTCCCCCGCGGCTTCGCGCCAGCCCTCAGGGGTGACGCCGTACTGCTTGCCGAGCAGCGCCAGGAAGATCTTGGCCTTCTGCTCGCCGAACCCCGGCAGCGCCTTGAGCCGTTTGAGCACCTCTTTGCCGTCGGGCGATCCTTCGGTCCACAGCGCGGTCGGGTCGCCGTCGCAGTGCTCGACGAGGTAGTCGCACAGCGCCTGGATGCGCTTGGCCATCGAGCCAGGGAACCGATGCACGGCGGGCGGAGTCGCGCAGACCTTCCCGAACTCCTCGGGGTCCATCGCCGCGATTCGGGCGGCGTCGAGCCCGCCGAGCCGGTCGGCGAGCACCTTCGGTCCGGAGAACGCCTTCTCCATCGGGATCTGCTGGTCCAGCAACATGCCGGTGAGCAACGCGAACGGGCTCTCCGCGAGGAGCGTGTCCGCGTCGGGGTCCTGGGCGAGGCACAGCGTGCGGGTCATGTCTGGCAGCTTCGCACAGCCCGGGCGGCCGCGGTCCAGGCGGTGGCGACGTCGACTTACCCGACCGGGTGTAAAACAGGGCAGGCGGTCGTGGTGTTGATCATCGGTGAGGACACTGGGATTCCCAGTGAAGCGAGGGAAGCCATGACGACGAGCCAACCACCGGCGGAGATCCGCAGCGGCTATCCGGTGAGCCTCACCGTGGACTATCCGGAGCGGCTGAACAGGCTCACCACGTTCTTCCGGCTGATCCTGATCATCCCGATCGCGATCGTGCTGGCCACCGTCAGCGGAGGTGGCGGCGGTTGGGGTTGGGACGGCGACCGGCGCGATCACAACAGGTGGTCCTCGTCGGAGGGCTGGTCGATGGACTGGTCGGAGGGCTCCGACGGGGCCTATGCGTTTTTGACCGCGGGCGGGTTCCTGATCATCGCGCCGCTGCTGATGATCCTGTTCCGGCGCAAGTACCCGCGGTGGTGGTTCGACTGGAACCAGGAGCTGCTGCGGTTCACCTACCGCATCAACGCCTACCTCGCGCTACTGCGGGACGAGTACCCGTCCACCGACGAGCAGCAGGCGGTGCACCTGAACATCGCCTACCCGGAGCGAAACACGCTCAACCGGTTCCTGCCGCTGGTGAAGTGGCTGTTGGCGATCCCGCACTACATCGTGTTGTTCTTCCTCAACATCGGGGCGCTTGTCGCCGTGGTGATCGCCTGGTTCGCGATCCTGTTCACCGGCCGCTATCCGCGGGCGCTGTTCGACTTCGTGGTGGGCGTGCTGCGGTGGAACGTCCGGGTACTCGCCTACGCGGCAGTCCTGGTGACCGATGCCTATCCGCCGTTCCGGCTGTCCGAGTAGGCCTCCGCCTCGATCTCGACCTTCCAGCGCTCATCGAGCAGACCGGCGACCAGGATCATCGTGGACGCGGGCCGCACGGTGCCGAAGGCCGCGCCATGGGCACGGCAGACGGCGTCGATGTCGGTCCGGTCCACGAGGTAGGTCCTGGTCTTCACCACCTGGGATAGCGTGGCGCCGAGTTGTCGCAGGGCGGCCTCGATGATCTCCGCGCAGCGGCGGGTCTGCACCTCGGGGTCGGGGTCGCAACTGCCGTCCGGCCACACCGGGGCGGTGCCGCTGACGATGATCCGGTCGCCGACGCGCACGGCGCGGCAGAACCCGACCTTGGCCTCCCACGGAGATCCCGACGTCACTCGTTCCATATGCCTCAGGGTAGGCAATCACTGGCCGAACAACGTGCTCACCGATTCTCCGTTGTGGATCCGGCGCATCGCCTCGGCGAGCGCGGGCGCGATCGAGAGGACGCACAGCTTGTCGACCCGCTTGGCCTCGGAGATCGGCACGGTGTTGGTGGAGACGATCTCCACGACGTCGGGCAGCGCGGAGAGCCGGTCCAGTGCGCCGCTGGAGAACAAGCCGTGCGTGCAGGCGATCCGGACCGAGCGGACGTCTCGTTCACGGAGCTTGTCCAGCAGTTCGATCACGGTGCTGCCCTTGGCGATCTCGTCGTCCAGCACGATCACGTCCTTGCCCTCGACGGAGCCGATGATCGAGCTGATCTGCACCCGGTCGTCGCTGAACCGCTGCTTGGCGCCCGCGGCGACCGGCACGCCGAGGATGCGGGCGAAGGCGGCGGCCTCCTTGGCGTTGCCGAGGTCGGGTGAGACGACGATGGAGTTGCTCAGGTCGTACTGGGCGAAGTGCGCGGCGAGTTCGCGCAATGCGTGCAGGTGGTCGACGGGCACGCTGAAGAAGCCGTGCACCTGCGGCGAGTGCAGGGTCATGGCCAGCACCCGGTTGGCGCCCGCGGTGTGCATGAGGTCGGCGACGAGCCTGGCGCCGATGGAGATGCGCGGCTCGTCCTTCTTGTCCGACCGCGCGTAGGCGTAGTGCGGCATCACCACGGTGGTCCGCGCCGCGGACGCACCACGCGCGGCGTCGAGCATCAGCAGCAACTCGACGAGGTTCTCCTGTACCGGCGGCACCAGCGGCTGCACGATGAACACGTCCCGCTCGCGGCAGTTGGCCTGCAACTGGACCTGTAGGCAGTCGTTGGCGAACCGCTCCAGCCGGGTCGGCAGCAGCGGTGTGCCCAGGTGCAGACAGATCTCCTTGGCCAGTTCCGGGTGGGCGCTGCCACTGAACACGGCAATATCTCGCACGACGTCCCCTCAACAGGAATGCTTCCACGCGGCCCTACACCGCCACCCCGATGCTGTCAGCCGCCCAGCGAGGCACCCGCAACAGCGCACCGAGAAGCGGGGTTTGGGCTGGTCAGTGCGCCGAGAGGAAGTTTACGTGGACGAGGTCGCCTGCGGTGGGTATCGGGACATGGACAACCAGTCCTGGTACTGGGACACGGCGGGGGTGGGCAAGGAGTTCGGGCACCCGGTGGAGTTCGAGTGGATTCCGCGCGAATGCGCGATCCTGGACTACGGGTGCGGATACGGTCGTGTGTCGGGTGCGCTGGCCGAGCGCGGGTACCGGGATCTGACCGGTGTGGACAGCTCGTCGGCCATGATCGCGCGGGCGCGGGCGGAGCACCCGGCGTTGAGGTTCGAGCATCTCGCGGAACCGCCGCGGCTGTCCTATCCGGACGGCTGCTTCGACGTGGTGTTGTTGTTCGCGGTGTTGACCTGCGTTCCGACCGATGGCGGGCAGCAGGCCCTGATCAGCGAGGTAGCCCGGGTGCTCAGACCGGGCGGGTTGCTCTACGTCAGCGACTATCCCCTGCAGGACGACGCCCGCAACCGTGCGCGGTACGACGCCGACGGGGTGTTCCGCACCAAGGACGGGGCGGTCGTGCGGCACCACAGCGAGGAACACCTGGACCGTCTGCTGGCGGGTCTTGAGCCGGTGGCGCGACGGGAGGTGCGGGTCAGGACCATGAACGGCAACCCGGCGACGGTCACCCAGCGATTGCTGCGCACACCGCACCAGTCACGTTGACAGATGCCGTGCGGAGTGCGCGCCGCGAACCTTGAACCATGACAACGGTGCTGTTCTCGCCACGGACCGGGACGGGCGCGAAGCTCGACCGGTCACTATTGGTACTCGCGGCGCTGATGGGGGTTGCGACGGTCGGCTCGGCGGTGGGGTTGCTGCTTGACGACCGGATTCTCCTCGGCGCGCCGATCTGGTTGAAGCCGTTCAAATTCGGCGTCTCCATCGCGATCTTCAGCCTCACGCTGGCCTGGATGCTCACGCTGCTGCCGAGGGGGCGGCGGCTGGGCGCGTGGATGGGCGGCGTCATCCTGGTCACGTTGGTGATCGAGATGGTGATCATGACGACGCAGGTGGTGCGCGGGCAGGAAAGCCACTTCAACGGGACCACACCGCTCAACCAGACCCTGGCCGACATCATGGGCGGGATGATCGTGGTGCTGTGGATCGCCACGCTGGTCATCGGAATCCTGTTGCTGCGGGCGAGGCTCGCGGACCCGGCACTGGCCACCGCGATCAAGGTGGGCATGGCCGTCACCCTGATCGGTATGGCCGAGGGCTTCCTCATGGTCGGGCCGGGGCCGCGGTTCATCCACGACCTCGGTGGCGGATTGTCGCCGACCCAGAGCGGCGCGCACACCGTCGGCGCGCCCGACGGTGGACCCGGCACGCCGGTCACGATGTGGAGCACCACCGGCGGCGACCTGCGGGTGGCGCACTTCATCGGGCTGCACGCGTTGCAACTCGTGCCGCTGGCCGCGGTGCTGCTCGGGCGGCTGACCCGGCGCTACTCCGCGCTCCGCGACGATTCGGCACGCACCCGGTTGGTCTACATCGTCGGCGCGGGTTATCTGGGTGTCGTGGCGCTCTCGACCTGGCAGGCTCTGCGTGGACAGCCGGTCACCGATCCGGATGGCCCGACACTGCTGGCATTCGGGCTGCTGGGCGCCGCGGTCGTCGCGGCGGTGGCGATCACCGTGCGCAGGGTGAAGGAGTCGGTATGAGCGAGGTGCTGTTCCAGCTCAGTTTCCTGTTGGCCGCGCCGTTCTGGGCGCTGATGATCGTGGCGCCGACCTGGCGCTGGACGCGGCGGATCAGCGCATCGCCGCTGATCGTGCTCGGGCCGGTGCTGGTGTACGCGGTGCTCGTGCTCCCCCGGCTGGACGCGTTCCTGCCCGCCGTGGCGCAGCCGACGCTGGACGGCATCCGGGAGTTGCTCGGCGAGCCGTCGGGCACCGCGGCGGGCTGGGCGCATTTCATCGCGTTCGACCTGTTCGTCGGCCGGTGGATCTACCTGGACAGCAGGGAGCGAGGTCTGCATCCGCTGCTGGTGGCGCCGATCCTGCTGCTGACGATCCTGCTCGGCCCGCTGGGACTGCTCGTTTACCTGGGGGTGCGAGCAGCCGTCCGGCTACCCTCTGACCGTGATCCACGGGCGGAGCGAGGAACGCCGATTACTACGGGCGGTACTGGCTGAGGCCCGAGAGGGCGACAGCCGGGTACTCGTGCTGCGGGGCGAGGCGGGCATCGGCAAGAGCGCCCTCCTCGCCCTCGCCGCCGAGGAGGCCACCGGGTTCCGACAGCTGGCCTGCTCCGGGGTCGAATCCGAGGTGGAACTGCCGTTCGCGGGCCTGCACCAGCTCCTGCTGCCGGTGCTGGACCGCATCGACGGGCTACCGCAGGCGCAGGCGGCGGCGCTGCGCAGCGCGTTCGGCATCAGCGGGGACACCACCACCGACTTCGCGGTGTGCGCGGCGGTGCTGGCGTTGCTGGCTCAGGCCGCCGAGGCCGATCCGCTGCTGGTTCTCGTCGACGACGCGCACTGGCTGGACCGCCCCTCCGCCATCGCGCTGACGTTCGCGGCCCGGCGGTTGCAGGCCGAGCGGATCGCGGTGTTGTTCGCGGTGCGCGATCCCGACGAACGCGGCTTCGACACCGCGGGGCTGGACGAGCACCGGCTGCGGGGACTGTCCGCCGAGGACGCCGCGGAGTTGCTCGCGGCCCGGGGGTGGCGGCTGCCCGCCAGGCTGACGGAGTCCATCGTGGCGGCGACCGGCGGCAATCCGCTGGCGCTTGCGGAGCTTCCCGGGATGGGTGAGCCGCAGCCGTCGCGGGCCACGGTCCCGCTGACCTCGCGGCTGCGGGATGCGTTCCTGGGCCGGGCCAACGCGCTGGGTGAGGCCGGGCGGGAGTTGCTGCTGGTGTTGGCAACCGAGGAGACCGGGGCCATCGAGGTGGTGCTGGGCGCCGCGGAGCGACTCGGCATTCCCGATCACGCGGTGGCGGAGGCGGAACGCTCCGAGCTGATCGAGGCCGATGCCACCCGGATCCGCTTCCGGCATCCGCTGATGCGCTCCGCCGTCTACACGGCGGCCGGTTTCGCCCGGCGGCGCGCGGTGCACCTGGCGGTGGCGGAGCAGCTGTCGGGCAGTCCCGTGCGGGCGCTGTGGCATCGGGCGCTGGCGGCGACCGGGCCGGACGAGGACCTCGCGCAGGAGTTGGAGGCCAACGCCTCGCTGTTCGCCAAGAACGGGGGCACCGCGGCGATGGCGGCGGCGCTGGAGCAGGCGGCCGGCCTGAGCACCACCTCCGCGGGGCGCGGTCAGCGGCTGGTCGGCGCGGCTTGGGCGGCGTGGGCTTCCGGCCAGGCGGCGCGCTCAGTGCAGTTGATCAGGGCGGCAGGCGGGGAGGATCTCGACCGGGCGACCGTCGCTCAGCTGACGGGCCTGCGCGGGCTGATCGAGTTGCACAGCGGCAACAACGCGACGGCGTTCCGGCTCCTGCTGCAGGCTGCCGAGAGTTCCCTGCCGATCGACCCCATGGCCGCACTGGGGTGGCTGTTCGCCGCGACCGATTCGGCCTACCACAGTGGAGAGATCGACACCGCCAGCGCGCTGGCGCGGCGAATGTCCACCTGGGACCCGCCCGCCCCGCCCGATGAACTCGGGGAGATCCGCGAGCTCGGTGCGGCGATGGCGGCCTCGATCGACGGCATCACCACCGAGGAGCAGCGTGATCCGCAGCGGCTGGCCGAGGTTGCCGCGCGGGGGTTCAAGATGCCCAGCGGTCCGCTGTGGCCGATGGTGGTGGGGTGGCTCGGGGACCACGACGAACGCCTGCACAACTACGGGCTCGAACTGTGCGGCCGGTTCCGCCGGAACGGTGAGCTGGCGCTGCTCACGGTCATGCTGCCCTGGCTGTCCGAAGTGGAGTACAGCCTCGGGCACTGGCCGGACGGTGTGGCGCACGCCGAAGAAGGCGGGCGGCTGGCCGCCGACACCGGCCAACTCGGCAAGCTCGCCGACTTCCACGCGATGCTGGCCCTGTACGCCGCGGTTCGCGGCGAGGAGGCCACGGCGGCCCGCTACACCGCACAGGTGATGGATGCGGCGCCCCGCCTGCACAATCGGGCCGCCATCGCACGCGCGCTGTGGGCGACCGGCCTGCTGGCGCTCGGCGCCGGTGAGCCTGTCAAGGCCGCGGAGTCGCTCGCCATGTTCGGCGTGCCCGGCGGCGCGCACCATCACGGCCACCTCGCCCGGCTGGCCGCCGCAGACCTGGTGGAGGCGGCGGTGCGCTGCGATCGACCCGACCTCGCCGAGGCCGCGCTGCGGCACTTCGTGGACTGGCCGGGACACGGTCACTCGGCGCGGGCGCGGGCGGCGCTGCACCGCTGCCGGGGCGTGATCTCCGGCGACGGTGGGCAGTTCGTGCCTGCCTTGGAGCTGACCCGAGGCTATCCGTTCGAGCAAGCCCGAACCGCGCTGCTGCACGGGGAGTGGTTGCGGCGCAACCGGAAGCAGTCCGAGGCGCGGGAACGGCTTCGGCTGGCGACCGAGCTGTTCGATTCGCTTGGCGCCACGGCGTGGTCGGCCACGGCCGCCGCCCAGCTCCGGGCGGCGGGCGGATCGGCGACGTTGCGCGGCGGCAGGCAGGCAGGCCTGCTCACCGCCCAAGAGCTCCAAGTGGCGCAACTGGCGGGGCAGGGCCTGAGCAACCGGGAGATCGGCGCCCAGCTCTACCTCTCCCCCCGCACCGTCGGCTACCACCTGTACAAGGTGTTCCCGAAGCTCGGTATCACCAGCCGCGCCGAGCTTCGCGGGATCGACCTACGCTGAGCCGCGGGCCGATCGTGCTGTCGCCGTAGGTCGGTAGAAGTCGCGAGCGCTTACGCCGAATTGGCGCGCGGACCGGTCGTGCCTGCCCGGCCGGACGTCGTGTCGCTGCTCCGGCCCACACCGCGGTGGCGCGGCGCCCTGCGCACCCATCCACATGAGATCGCCCCGGCGCCGCGCTGCGGAACCGGCGGTGTCAACGGTCGGAACCGGGTGCCAGGTAGTGCTCCGAGGCGCTGGCGGCCAGTTCGGCGCGGACCGCGGCCAGCGGCGGCCAGTCACCTCGGCCGGGGCGGATCACGGTGAAGATGCGGCGCTCGATCACCAGGTCGGCGATGTCCCGGTAGACCAGGCGCCCCGCCGCGCGGGACTGGGCGCGGGCGGGGACCAGAGCGACCCCGAGCCCCGCGTCCACCAGGTCCTGCACCAGCGGGAGGCTGTCGGCGCGGTGGACGATATGCGGGGCGAAACCGGCCAGGCCGCACAGCCACCGGGCCAGTTCGTCGTCGTCGGAGCCGCGGGAGTTGGTGATCCAGTCCTCTGTCGCGAAGCGACGCAGGTCGGCGAGGGTCGTGACGGGGGCGGCCAGCGGCGTGTCGTCGGGGACGGTGAGGACCATGCGCTCGGTGCCGATCAACACGGTGGACTGGCCGTCGGCGGTGAAACGCGGCCGCGCGCTGTAGTCGTAGACGAGGCCGAGGTCGGCATCGTCCGAACCGAGCAGCGCGATGGTTTCGGCGGGCTCGCGCTCGGCGATGCTCAGCCGCACCTGCGGCGCGCGGTCCCGCAGCCGGTGCGCGGCGGTCACGACCAGCGAGGAGATCGAGCTGGTGAACGCGACCAGGCGCACGGTGCCGACGGGATTGGACTCGGCCGCCAGTTCGGCGCGGGCGGCCTCCACCGCGGCCAGGATGCGCTCGGCGTGGACCACCAGCCGATGGCCCGCCGGGGTGAGCCGGACGCGGCGGCCGTCCTTCTCCACCAACACCACGCGGGTCTCCTTCTCCAGCACTGCCAGCTGGTGGGAGACGGCGGAGACCGAGAAGCCGGTGGCGTCGGCGACCGCGCTCATCGTGCCGAGCCGGGACAGCTCGGTAAGCAGGCGCAGGCGATGAACGTCCATATATTTCGAAGATTAGCAGGCAAAATTTGCGATGGACCTGGAAGGTTTCGGTCGATGGAATGGAGCGGTGATCACCCGTGCCTCCTCTCGTGCCGACACCCGGACCGCTGTGTTGATGTGCTTCGGCGCGATGCTGAGCATCCAGGCCAGTTCAGCTCTGTCGGCCGCGTTGTTCTCGGTGGCGGGCGTGCACGGCATGGCGTGGCTGCGGCTGACCACCGGTGCACTCGTGCTGCTTGCCGTCGCCCGGCCGCGGCTGCGTGGGCGGAGCCGCGGCGAGGTGGGCGGGGTGGTCCTGCTGGGGGCGGTCTCCGGGGCGATGGTGGTGTGTTACTTCGAGGCGGTGGCCCGGCTCCCGCTGGGCACCGCCACCGCACTGGAGTTCCTCGGACCGCTGGTCGTGGCGCTGGCGGGAATCCGCACCCGGCTCGACCTGCTGTGGCCTGCGGCGGCCGCGGTCGGGGTGTTCGCGCTGACCAACCCGTGGACCAGCACGACGGACCCGGTGGGGGTGGCGTACGCGCTGGCATCCGCCGCGCTGTGGGCGACCTACATCGTGCTGACCCGCCGCGTCTCGGGCGCCTTTCCGGGTTTGCAGGGCCTGGCGATCTCGATGAGCGTCGCCGCCGTCCTCACCGCCTTCGTCGGTGCCGGGCAGGCCGTGCCGGTGCTGGGCCACCTCGGCTGGACGGCAGCGGCGGCCGCGCTGCTGCCGTTGATCACCTTCGCGTTGGACGTGGTCGCGTTGCGACGGGTGCGTGCGAGCACTTTCTCCATCCTGATGAGCCTCGAACCCGCCATCGCCGCCGTGATCGGGTTCGTGATGCTGCACCAGACACCCGCCGTCAGCCAGGTGCTCGGTATCGCGCTGGTCAGCGTCGCCGCCGCGGGCGCGGCGCACCGGTCCGCCGCCCGCGGGCCGGATGCCGTCCGCCGCGATCCGCCGACTCTCCAGGAAGGCAGGCCCGATCGGCCCGCCGAAGCAGGGCCGAGCCGACAGGCGGGCATCACCGGCTAGTGCACTCGCGGGACTGGCCGGGCGGGGTCACGGAAGTTCGCACCCACGCGTGTGAGGATCTGGGGCGTGCTTCCCGAATTCTCCGATTCCCTGTGTGCGCGGCTGCGCGAGGCGCTACAGGCCGCGAATTACGACGCGGACGGTGTGCTGGACACGTTGGGCGGGCATGCCCATGCGGCACTGGGGCGGGGCGAGCCCGAACCCGCCCGCCGTGCCAGCCGGGACGCCGGGCCACTGGGCACCCTGATCCGATTGTTCCTGCTCGGTGATACCGAGTCCGAGACCGCCGTGGCGGCGGCACTCAAGGCGGTGGACCTCGACGAGGCGGCGCGGGCCTGCCTGCTGCGGCGCACGGGTGACGGGATCGCCGCCGGGCTGGACCTGCGGCCCTATGGCGATGATCAGGGCAGTTGGTGGGTGTTGTCGGACCTCGATCCGGAGGTGACCAAACTGCGCGGCGGCGAGCTGCCCTCGGAGCACGTGCTCGGGATCGGCCACGCCTCATTGAGCCTGGCGCGGGCCACCTCGCGGCGCCCGGTCGGCTCGCTGCTGGACCTCGGTACCGGCTGCGGGGTGCAGGTGCTGCACGCGGGCAGGCACGCCGAGCGGATCACCGCCACCGACATCTCGGCGCGTGCGCTGGCCGTGGCCGGTGCGACGTTCCGGCTCAACGAGATGGACGTCGAGTTGGCCGCGGGCGGATGGTTCGACCCGGTGGCGGGGCGCGAGTTCGACCAGATCGTGTGCAACCCGCCGTTCGTGGTGGGTCCCGCCAGAGTGGACTACGTCTACCGAGACTCCGGCCTGGCGGGTGACGCCGCCAGCGAACTGGTGATCAGCAGGCTGCCCGCGCACCTCGCCGAGGGCGGGGTGGGGCAACTGCTCGCGTCCTGGCTGCATGTGCGCGGACAGAACTGGGCGGAGCGGGTCGCCTCCTGGGTGCCCGACGGCGTCGACGCGTGGGTGGTTCAGCGGGATGTCGCCGACCCGGCGCTGTACGTGGGCACCTGGCTGCGGGACGCGGGCATCGACCCTCGGTCGCCGGAGGGCAGCGCGAAGGCGGCGGCCTGGCTCGACTTCTTCGACGCCTCCGACGTGGAGGGCATCGGGTTCGGATTCGTCACGCTGCGCAGGCGGGACGGGGCGGGCGAGGTGATGTGCGAGGACCTGCGGCAGGCCTTCGACGACCCGCTCGGTCCGGAGGCCGCGGCGTACCTGGACAGGGTGGACTGGCTGCGGGCCCACGGGCACGATGACGCCCTGCTCGACAGCAGGCTGCGGGTGCCGGAGTCCGTGGTGCTGGAGCAGATCGCCAGATCCGGCGACGAGGGCTGGGAGACGTTCGTGCGGCGGCTGCACCGCACCGACGGGCCGGGCTGGCAGCACGAGGTGGACGAGTTGGCGGCGGCGCTGTTGGCGGGCTGCCAAGGCGCCCTGCCGGTGAGCGAGTTGATCGCGCTGCTGGGCGCGGGCCACGGCCTGCCCACCGACGTGATCACGGCGGCGGCACTGCCTGCCGTTCGCGGCCTGATCCGCCACGGCATGCTGGAGCCCGCGCCTTAAGAACGGCAGTGGCCGGTTACGAGTGTCGGGCGGAAGGGCACGCGTCGTCCGGGAAGAACCGGGAGCGCCGAGGCCGACGTCAGGGGCCGGTTACGAGCGTCAATGGTGGGGCATGTGTCGGTCGGGGCGAGCCGATGGAGGACGGCCGAGGGTTGTCGACGGGAGGATCGCCGGGTCCCCGACGTCTCAGTGTGGGCGTGGCCGCGGCCGCCGGCGCAGACGACGCCGCGGGGCGTCCCCGGGTGCTGCGGGCGGGGGCGGTATCCGATCCGGCGGGAACCGGGTCGGAGGGCAGGCCCGGCGGGTGGCGCTGATCGAGATTGTGAGAGCCGTCGACCTCAACGCCGGTCGATGGCGGCTTGCGGGCACTCCGGTGTTGCGCTGCCCCGCGCCCATGGCCAGGTCGTCGCAGGCGGGGCGCACTGGAGGACTCGGGCGTTCCGTCCAGGCAGCGAAAAGACATCCCCACGAATATCGAAGACGCGAGCCCGACCGCAAAGGCGTGACACCGAAGGTAGAAGGCGCTCAGGGCGGATCGCGACGGCTGACCGCAGATAAAGGTCAGCATCGACGGTCGGAGACGTAAATCGGCCGTGAAGCCAAGGGGCAGAAGCCGCCGGGGACGGGTCGGTCGTGAAGGGCGACCGAGGGCGAAACCGAGTCGACGAGGATCATCTGTGGGCGAAGATTGATCGTGGAAGCCCACCAGGGATGGAAATCAGCCGGTGGGAGGCGATGGAGGGTGGAGATCGGGTCGTGAGAGCTGTGGTCAGCAGGGTGGCGCGGGCCTCCGTCACTGTTGACGGGGAGGTCGTGGGGGAAATAGATCGGCCCGGGTTGCTTGTTCTACTGGGAATCACCCATTCAGACACTCGGGAACTTGCGGAGCTAATGGCGAGAAAGCTCCACGAGCTGAGAATCCTGCGTGACGAACAGTCCTGTGCCGCAGCTAACGCCCCGTTGTTGATCGTCTCGCAATTCACTCTCTACGGGGAAACCCGTAAGGGTCGGCGCCCCTCGTGGACCGCGGCGGCCCGTCCGGAGCAGGCCGAGCCGTTGGTCGATGCCGTGGTGGAGGCCCTGCGCGGGCGCGGCGCCACGGTCGCGACCGGGCGCTTCGGCGCGATGATGGCCGTGAGCAGCGTCAACGACGGGCCGTTCACCGTGCTGGTGGAGTTGTGAGAAAAACCTGAGCGTTCAAGGTCCATTTCTCAGGCAATCCTCAGATGGTTTCCGCAACTTTCCCGGGCTGTCGCTCGTCTTGGTAAGTAGAGGAAAACGAACGGGGACCGGGAACGAATTCGCCGCCTCCAGCGTTCTCCCCAATGACAGAGCCCACCAGGGGAGGTAGCTCGATGACCAGCCCGCAGACCCTTCCGAGCATCGAGAATGATCTCGACGCGCAGGGGCCCGCCGCCGACCTCGTGCGGGTGTACCTCAATGGTATAGGTCGCACCGCCCTGCTGTCCGCCCAGCAGGAGGTCGAATTGGCGAAGCGGATCGAGGCAGGCGTGTTCGCCCAGCACATGCTGGAGACCGCGGCCCGGCTGTCCGCCGAGCGCGCGTCCGACCTGCGCGCCCTCGTCGCGGACGGCCTCGAGGCGAAGAAGCACCTGCTGGAGGCCAACCTCCGCCTGGTCGTCTCGCTCGCCAAGCGGTACACGGGTCGCGGGATGCCGCTGCTGGACCTGATCCAGGAGGGGAACCTGGGTCTGATCCGCGCGGTGGAGAAGTTCGACTACACCAAGGGTTTCAAGTTCTCGACGTACGCGACCTGGTGGATCCGCCAGGCGATCACGCGCGGCATGGCCGACCAGGGCCGCACCATCCGGCTCCCTGTCCACTTGGTGGAACAGGTGAACAAGCTGGCCAGGCTCAAGCGTGAGATGCACCAGCAGCTTGGCCGGGAGGCCACCCACGACGAGTTGGCCGCCGAGGCCGGGCTCACCGTGGACAAGGTGCTGGACCTGCTGGACCACGCTCGCGACCCGGTAAGCCTGGACATGCCGGTGGGCACCGAGGAGGACGCCCCGCTGGGTGACTTCATCGAGGACTCCGAGGCCACCGACGCGGAGAACGCGGTCATCTCCGGCCTGCTGCAGGACGACCTCCGCCGGGTGCTGGCCACCCTGGAGGAGCGGGAGCAGTTGGTGATCCGTATGCGGTACGGCCTGGACAGCGGCCAGCCGCAGACCTTGGACCAGATCGGCAAGAGGTTCGGTCTGTCCCGGGAGCGGGTGCGTCAGATCGAGCGCGAGGTGATGTCGAAGCTGCGGCAGGGTGAGCGGGCCGAGCGGCTTCGGGCTTACGCCAGCTGAGTGGCAGTTCGGGAAATGAATCTTCCCGAATGGCGGGACCACACTAATGGAAGCGTTGACTTGTGACCTCAGTCACGGCAGGTTCCTGCCTTAGATGCACGCGCGGTGGCCGCGCAAACCGGTAGGTTTGAGCGCGGCACCGCTTGGCGCAACCGACACAAGCTACGCGGCCTGGACCGACCCAACCGATCCCGGCTGCCTGCCACGGGAGGTCGGAGCGATGCGAGTCCATGCGGTCGGGGGCCGCATGGATTCACCAATATCGCTCCGGCCTTCCGGCCTTTCGAGTGTGTGACAGATCCCCCGGCCGGGCAACCGGGATCGGTCCAGAATCCATGCCTTCTGCATATTCGCCCCATATGGCCGATGACCTTCGCCTCTGTTCATCCGCGCCCGAATGCCGTAGCGCACCCGCTCCGGACCACATCGGCCCGGACCGAGGCCCGCCGCGACGGTTTCGTGTGACCGGCCTCGGCTGGGTGACACCCCGACCCGCAGCACCAAGGCAAGCCGAGGCGAGCGGTGGGGACGAACCGGCGGGAACGTCAGCGACGGCAAACCGCGCGGCCATCCCTGTGCGGCAGCGCATCCGATGGGCAACGGGCGGCACGACAGGCGGGAACGAGGTTTCGGCATGTCGGCGCCGCACTGCCCGTTCGTGGGTCACCGGAATCCACTTCTCTTGGCTGGTCACGGCTTGGTTCTGATGCCGGTCCAGGTGACGGCAACGATGGACACGGTGATGACCGCCTCCGCCCAGAAGAACGCGGCGTAGTCGATCAGGGAGCCGATGGGCGGGGTACCGGGGGCGGCGTTGCGGAAGCCGACGAGCGCGAACAGGGTCGCGGCCATCCAACCGAGGGCGGGCCAGGGCAGGCCCAGCTTGCGGGTGATGATCGTGCGGGCGCCGAAGGCCACCGACAGGGCCAGCGCCCACATGGCGATCATCTGGAACCAGGCCAGCACCAGCGTGCTGACCGACCGGGTCACACGCACCTCGGCGGTGACGGTGCCGGGCCCGGTACCGCTGCGGGTGGGCTTCATGGTGACGAAGGAGTCGAAGCCGCGCAGGGTCATCCCGACCGCGACCGGGGTGTTGTCGACGGCGGCGTAGAAGGCGACGGGGGCGGTGTAGGCGTCCATCGGGTAGTCGGAGACCACGCCTTCGTTCGCTCCGACGCGGATCTCGCGGGCCGCGATGCGTTCATGCGCCTTGAACGTCAGCATTCCGGTCGTGATCGAGGAGGATTCGATCTCCAGGTCGCGGGCCGGGATCAACTCCTGGTCATCCTCGGCCAACCGGCCCGCCATGGTGGGGACCACCCGCAGCACCAGTTCTCGGGAAGCGGTGTCCATGCGCTGGAGTGTGACGTCCAAGTGCACGTGGTCGGGCTCACTCGTCGCGACGGTGTAGTCCACCTCGCGGCTGTCGTGTTCGGCGTAGTAGCCGACGAGGCCCGCGACGACCGCCAACACGAGCAGCGCGGGCAGAGCCAAACGGCGCAGCAAGATCATGCGGCTGAACCTAGCGTCCACAGTCGGAGGTTCGTCATCGGTCTTCCGAGCCGGATGGTCACAGCGGGTTGGCGAAAAGCCCTGATACACCCGCAAGTGGATTCTTCGCCGCCTTGGCTGCCACCATCCGGATCACGAATCCGGCGACGCCCCTGGCGAAAAGCAGGACGCTAGTGCACGAACTCCGGGGTGCTCATGGTGTCCGGCCAAATGGTTTCCAGGCGCACTGTTCCGTGTTCCCAGTACACGGTGCAGGCCGCGACGAGTTCGGCGCCGTCGTTGACGTTGACCGCCCAGCGGCTGGGGCCACCGTCTTGGCCCGCCTGTTCGATGAGCACCTGCTCGACCACTCTGAGCAGCAGGAAACGGTCGGTCGGGTCGATCATCGAGACCGGGAACTGACCGCATGACTCCCACTCGTCCTCGCGGTCGACCCACAGCAGCAGCGTCAGCTCCATACATCCCACCTCGCGACTGGCGTAGATCAATTGTGGGTGCCCGGGGCGTGATCAGCGAGTCGAACCACCTCTTCGTGGCGCTGAAATGCGATTCGCAGCACCTTGGCCCGGCAAGTGGGTCAACGACGGGTACGGTTCTCCGTTATCCCAGCGAAACGTCTATCGCAGGAGTACACCGACGTGCCCACCACCACGTTCCAGTACACCGACGTACTGCCCCTCGGACCGGACGACACCGAGTACCGGCTGGTCAGCACCGAGGGGGTGGGCCTGGTCGAGGCGGCCGGACGGCAGTTCCTGCAGGTGGACCCGTCGGCGCTGACCCTGTTGGCGCGCGAGGCGATCAAGGACATCCAGCACCTGCTGCGCTCCTCCCACCTCGCCCAGCTTCGGGCGATCGTGGATGACCCGGAGGCCAGCGGCAACGACCGGTTCGTAGCCATGGACCTGCTGCGCAACGCGTGCATCTCGGCTGGCGGTGTGCTGCCGATGTGCCAGGACACCGGCACCGCGATCGTGATGGGCAAGCGCAGCGAGTCGGTGCTCACCGGCGGTACCGACGAGGAGGCGCTGTCGCGGGGCATCTTCGATGCCTATCAGGAGCTGAACCTGCGGTATTCGCAGTTGGCGCCGGTGACGTTCTGGGACGAGAAGAACACCGGCACGAACCTGCCCGCGCAGATCGAGTTGTACTCGGCGCCGGGAACCAAGCCCAAGTACGAGCTGCTGTTCATGGCCAAGGGCGGGGGCAGCGCGAACAAGACGTTCCTGTACCAGGAGACGAAGGCGGTGCTGAACCCGACGCGGCTGGCCCGGTTCCTGGACGAGAAGCTGCGCAGCCTTGGCACCGCGGCCTGTCCGCCCTACCACCTGGCGATCGTGGTGGGCGGCATGTCGGCCGAGTACAACCTGAAGGTGGCCAAGCTGGCCTCGGCCCGCTACCTGGACACCCTGCCCGCCGAGGGCTCCGCGCTGGGGCACGCGTTCCGCGATGTGAACCTCGAGCAGCAGGTGCTGGAGATGACACGGCAGTTCGGCATCGGGGCGCAGTTCGGCGGCAAGTACTTCTGCCACGACGTGCGGGTGATCCGGCTGCCCCGGCACGGCGCCTCCTGCCCGGTGGGCGTCGCGGTGTCCTGTTCGGCGGACCGGCAGGCCCGCGCCAAGATCACTCCCGAGGGCATCTGGTTGGAGCAGCTCGAACGCGACCCGGCGCGGTTCCTGCCCGAGGTCGAGGACGAGCAGCTTTCGGATGAGGTGGTGCGGATCGACCTCAACCAGCCGATGGACGCCATCCGCGGCACGCTGGCCAAGCTGCCGGTGAAGACCCGGGTGTCGCTGACCGGTCCGCTGGTGGTGGCCCGCGATATCGCCCACGCCAAGATCAAGGAGCGGCTGGACGCGGGTGAGCCGATGCCGCAGTACCTGCGGGACCACCCCGTGTACTACGCGGGCCCGGCGAAGACCCCGGAGGGCTACGCCTCCGGATCGTTCGGCCCCACCACCGCCGGTCGGATGGACTCCTACGTCGAGCAGTTCCAGGCGGCGGGCGGCTCGCTGGTGATGCTCGCCAAGGGCAACCGTTCGCGGCAGGTCACCGACGCGTGCAAGTCCCACGGGGGCTTCTACCTCGGTTCGATCGGCGGACCCGCGGCCCGGCTCGCCCAGGACTGCATCCGCAAGGTCGAGGTGCTGGAATACCCGGAACTGGGCATGGAGGCGGTGTGGAAGATCGAGGTGGCGGACTTCCCGGCCTTCATCGTCGTGGACGACAAAGGCGAGGACTTCTTCGCCGAGTCCGCGCAGCCCACCCTTCAGATCGCCTTCGCCAAGGCCTGACCAGCGCCTGAGCTCTGCTCAAGATCCTGGTCTCCCCGAAAGCCTGGTGTTGCGGCTCGCCCGTCGGTCAAGGCCGCGCAGCGGGGTGATCCCGCGGGCGGACCGCCAAGATTGGCAGCCCGGTGGACCTGGCCCCGCGGATGCGGTTGTGGCGCCGACGCGAGCCAGGCGGCACCGGCGTTGCGGACGGGCGTGAACGCACTTGGCCCGCATCCTGGTCAGCATCCGTCCTTCTTGATCTTGTCGAGCAGCCCGTCGATGCGATACAGCAGCTGGTTTTCAGACTCGGCGCAGGACGTGGAGCAGGTACTCCTTTCGGTTGAGGGGGTTGTGGTCGGTCCTTGGTCGGGTGGGAGCGTCGGGTGGGTCAGGCGGCAGGGCGTGGTTGACAGGTCTTGACGGTATTTCCGGATCTTCGAAAAGCACCTGTGCCCGAAAGGCGGTTGTCGGGTCGAGTGGGGCGGACGCATTCTGCTCGAACCACCCCGTATCAATCCTGCTGCAGATCGGGGAACACCCATGTCAAGATCCCGAAGAATGGCGTTGGCCGCGATGACGGCGGCCTGCGGGCTTGCGCTGGCAATTCAGGTACCGACCGCAACAGCGGCACCGCCGGTGGGGCCGTTCGATTTCCCGCCCGCCGATTCGCGTTATCACAACTACAACGAGACGGGCACCGAGTTGCGGAACCTGGCGAGCGCGCATCCGGGGCTCGCGCAGGTGTCGAGCATCGGGAAATCCCATGAGGGCCGCGAACTCTGGCTGTTGAAGATCAGCGACAACGTGGCCGCCGACGAGAATGAGCCCGAGGTTCTGTTCACCTGCAATATGCATGCCAGGGAACACCTCACTGTCGAAATGTGCCTGCGGATCGCGAACACCTACCTCACCAACCCGGCGCTGAGGCAGTATGTGGATTCGCGGGAGATCTTCCTGGTGCCGATGGTGAATCCGGACGGCGTGGAATACGACATCGCCACCGGCAGCTACCGGTCCTGGCGGAAGAACCGGCAGGGCCAGGGCACCGACATCAACCGCAACTTCGGCTACCGGTGGGGCTGCTGCGGCGGGTCCAGCGGCAAACCCGGCAGCGAGACCTACCGCGGGCCGTCGGCGTTCTCCGCGCCGGAGACCCAGCGCCTCCGCGACTTCACCAACTCCCGGGTGGTCGGCGGCAAACAGCAGATCACCGCGCACATCGATTTTCATACGTATTCGGAACTGATCCTGTGGCCGTACGGGTTCACCAAGAACGACACCGCGCCCGGGTTGACCGCCGAGGACGCCCGCGTTTTCCAGACGCTGGGCCGTCAGATGGCGCAGACCAATGGCTACACACCGGAGCAGTCCAGCGATCTCTACATCACCGACGGTTCCATCGACGACTGGATGTGGGGGCAGCACAAGATTTACAGCTATACCTTCGAGATGTATCCGCGCAGCGGTGGCGGCGGGTTCTATCCGCCGGACGAGGTCATCGAGCGTGAGACCAGGCGGAACGACCGGGCCGTGGAAATGTTCATCTCCTATGCCGACTGCGTTCCGCGCGTCATCGGTAAAACCTGTGACTGACAACTGTTGAAAACACCTCCGTTCGGTGGCACCGCTTACCGCCGAACGGAGGGTTGTCACGAGTTGCCCAAGAACCCACGCTTGCCCTAACCCCTGCACTACCCCGGCTAACCCTGCTCACGAATCGGGGATCCACATGTCCATGAGGAGATGGCTGCTCGGCACGCTCGCCGCGGCGGCGAGCCTCGCCTTGCTCATCCAGATGCCCAACGCGACGGCGATCCAGGAAGCAGCGACCCAGGCCCAGGCCGAACACCTGGCGGGCAAGGGCGTCTACATCGTCGACAACGCCCGCTCCGCACAGGCCCGCACCAAGATCGCGCAGATCGACGTGGACGTGCTGGACGCCGCACACGGCAGCATGACCATCGTCGCCACCGCCGAACAGATCAAGCGCGTGCGCGCCGCCGGGTACCCGACCCGGTTCGTGGCCACCGCGGAGAGCTTCGCCAAGAAGCGGGAGGCCGCCGACAAGGCCACCGCCTTCGACTTCCCGCCCGCCGACTCGGGTTTCCACAACTACAACGAGATGAGCGCCGAGATCAAGGCGCTCGCCGACGGCAACCCGAACATCGCCAAGGTCACCAGCATCGGCAAGTCCCACCAGAACCGGGACATCTGGGTGCTCAAGATCAGTGACAACGCGGGCACCGACGAGAACGAGCCCGAGGTCCTCTTCGACTGCAACATGCACGCCCGCGAGCACCTCACCGCGGAGATGTGCCTGCGCATCGCCAACCGCTACGTCAAAGAATACGCGAGCAACGCCACGGTCAAGGGCCTGGTGGACAGCCGGGAGATCTGGATCATCCCGATGGTCAACCCGGACGGCATCGAGTACGACATCGCCACCGGCCGCTACCAGATGTGGCGCAAGAACCGGCAGGGTCCCGGCATCGACCTGAACCGGAACTACGACTACAAGTGGGGCTGCTGCGGCGGTTCCAGCGGGAACACCGGCAGCGAGACCTACCGCGGCGCGTCGGCCTTCGAGGCCACCGAGAACCAGCGCATCCGCGACTTCACCAACTCGCGGGTGGTGGGCGGCAAGCAGCAGATCACCGCGCACATCAACTGGCACTCCTACTCGGAGTTGATCCTCTGGCCGTTCGGCTACACCCACAGCGACACCGACACGGGGCTGACCGCCGAGGACCAGAGGGTGTTCTCCACGCTGGGCCGCAACATGGCGCAGACCAACAACTACACGCCGGAGCAGTCCAGCGACCTGTACATCACCGACGGCTCGATCATCGACTGGATGTGGGGCCGCCACAAGATCTACAGCTACACCTTCGAGATGTACCCGCGCTCGGCGAGCCCCGGGTTCTACCCCGGTGACGAGGTCATCGACCGCGAGACCAAGCGCAACGACAAGGCCGTCGAGATGATGCTGTCCTACGCGGACTGCGTGCCGAGGGTCATCGGCAAGACCTGCTGACACACGCTCGGAGAGCACCGGGGTTGCCGCCGTTCGATGAGGAACGGCGGCAACCCGTTTCGGCCATCCTGCGCGACGATGGCCGAAAGCCGGGCAGGTCAGGCGGTGGCGCCGATCCAGGGCTGATCGCCCGCTCGCTGCGCCCAGGTGAACAGGTCCGACAGCACCGCACCGGTGGACGTGGTGACCGCGCAGGTCGCTGCGGCGTAGTCCAGGGCCTGGCGGTGGTGCTGCGCGGAGAAGTCGGCGACGGCATCGCCAACGAAGAAGGGCTGGATGTCCCGCATGAAGGCCTCCGCTGCCGTCATCAGGCAGCCGATGTGGGCGTAGATGCCGGTGATGATGAGCTGGTCGCGGCCAAGCTGACGCATCACCCGCACCAGGTCGGTCCGCTGGAAGGCGCTGTAGCGCCACTTGGTGAGCTGGACGTCGCCAGGGCGCGGGGCGAGTTCCTCGATGATCTCCGCCTGCCTCGGGTCCGCGCCGATGCCGCCGCCCCAGAATTCCTGGAGCAGGCCGCGCTGCCACGGGTTCTGGCCCGCGGGCTGGGCGCTGTAGACGACCGGGATGCCCAGTTGGGCGCAGCGGGAACGCAACGCGTTGATGTTGGCGACCAGCGCCGTCCGCGGCTGCTCGGCACCGTAGGCCGACACGAAGTACCGCTGCATGTCGTGCACCAGCAGCACCGCCCGATGCGGGTGCGCGGTCCAGTCCACCTTGGACAAGGGAATCTCGTCCTCACCCGGCAGGTCGTAGGCTCCGATGTTCGGGATCGCCACGACAGCTCACTTCCTCTCCCCCAGTTGATGAATCAGGGCACCTGGTTGATGCCCAGTGCGAGCAGCATGGTGCGGAATTTGGCCGAGGTCTCGGCGAGTTCGGCGACCGGGCTGGAGTCGGCGACGACCCCGGCGCCCGCGAACAGGCGGAGCCTGCGGTCGGAGACCATGGCGCAGCGGATCGTGACGATCCACTCGCCGTCCCCGGCCGCATCGCACCAGCCGACCGTGCCGGTGTAGTGCCCGCGGTCGAACGGTTCGGTCCGCGCGATGGCCTCGCGCGCCGCGTCCACCGGCGCCCCGCAGACCGCGGGTGTCGGGTGCAGCGCGCAGGCCAGCTCGACCGAGGTCGTCAGCGGGTTGCGCAGCGTGCCGTGGATCTTGCTGGACAGGTGCCACATGGTGCCGGTGCCCACCACCGAGGGCCGTGCGGGCACCTCGAGGTCTACGCAGAACGGACGCAGCGACTCGACGACCGCGTCGACCACGATGGCATGCTCGTGGCGGTCCTTCTCGCTGGTGAGCAGCTCATCGATGATCCTGCGGTCCTCGTAATCGTCGCCGCTGCGCGGCCGCGAGCCCGCCAGCGGGTTGGAGATCACCTGGTCGCCGCGCTTGGCGATCAGCAGCTCTGGGCTCACGCCCAGCAGCGTTCGCTGCTCCGGCAGGTCGACGGCGAAGGCGTAGGCCTGCGGGTCGGCTTCGATCAGGTTGCGCAGCATCGTCGGCACCGTGATCGGCGACGTCGAGCAGAGCTCCAGCGTGCGGGAGAGCACCACCTTCTCCAACGTGCCGTCCCGAAGCTGCGGCATCAGCCGCTGGATGCCCGCCACGAACTGGCCGGGCTCGGGCACCGCACGCACCTGCCAGTCGTTCACCGCGCGCTGGTCGGGTACCGGCGGGCGGCTGCGCACTTGACGGCCGCTCCAGTTCGCCGTGGCAGGCACGGTGAGCCGGGTCGGCACACCGGGATCGAACGGCAGAGCGCCGACCACCAGCGGGTGCTGGAACAGCAGCTCGGCCGCGGCCGCGGGCAGATCCGCCGCGACGGCGTCCACGGTGGACAGCGAACCGGTGGTCAGCAGCGTGCGTTTGGGCGCGGAGAAGAAGAACGACGCGCCCGGTTGGTAGCTGTCCAGGATGTGTTCGAGCGGGTGCACGCTCAGCATGGCGTGTGCGGTCATGTCGTTCTCCTTCTCCTTCGGGCCTCCCGGTAGGTCAGCCGCGCAGTGATGCCCCACCGTCGATGTAGAGGTCGGCCATCGTGATGTGCTTGGCGTTGTCGGACAGCAGGAACAGCACCGCGTCCGCCACATCGGACGGTGCCGCGATCCGACGCAGCGGGATGCCGACGCGGTAGCCTGCGGGATCTCCGTCCAGTGCCCGCCGCGCCGCCCGCTCGTCCGGCCAGAGGTCCCGCTGCATCGGGGTGTCGGTGGAACCCGGTGACACCACGTTGCAGCGGATGCCCTTGCCCGCCAGCTCAAGCCCGAGGCAGCGGGTGAACATGGTGGCCGCCGCCTTGGACGCCGCGTACGCGGCCAACTGCATGCGCGGCACACCCGCCGCGTTGGAGCTCACGGTCACGATCGAGCCGCGGCCGCGTTCCGACATGCGGCGGGCCACCGCCCTCGAGACCTGGAAGACGCCGGTCGTGTTGACCGCGAACACCCGCGCCCAGTCCTCGTCGCGAAGGTCCACCACCGGTCCGGCGCGCAGGATGCCCGCCACGTTGACCAGGATGTCCATCGGCCCGAGCTCACGTTCGACGGCGTCCACCACCGACTCCACGGCGTTCCGGTCGCTGACGTCGGCCGGGTAGGCGACGATCTTGCCGCCCGCGCTGTCCTCCAGGGCGGAGAGTCGGTCGCGCCGCACGTCGACGGCGGCGACCGTGGCGCCGCGATCGCTCAGGCAACGGGCGACCGACTCCCCTATGCCCTGGCCCGCTCCCGTGACCAGGGCAACCCGGCGCGCGAAATCGCTGCCGGACATCATTGGATCGCCGTCACGGACCGGACCGACCGAGCCGGGCCAAGCTCGCGGCGCGAACGCACCGAGGACGCCAGCGATCGCAGCACGCGCGCCGTGGTGTCCCAGCCCATGCACGCGTCGGTGATGCTCTGGCCGAAAACCGGCCGCACCCCGGGCCTCAGGTCCTGGCGGCCAGGCACCAGGAAGCTCTCCAGCAGCACACCGCGCAGCGCCTCGTTGCCGCCCGCGATCTGGGCGCCGATCTCGCCCGCCACCAGCCGCTGCCGTTCCTGGTCCTTGCCGCTGTTGCCGTGGCTCGCGTCGACGACGACCCGCTCGGGAAGAGCGGCGGCGCGCAGCCTGCCGACCGTGTACGAGATGTGGTCCTCGGTGTAGTTGGGACCACCGCGACCACCGCGCAGCACCACATGGCAGTGCGGGTTGCCGCTGGTCCGCAGCACGGCGACCGAGCCGTTGGCGGCGACACCGGTGAAGGCGTGCCCGCTGCCCGCGGCGGCTACCGCGTCCACCGCGGCCTGGATGCCGCCGTCGGTGGCGTTCTTGATGCCGACCGGCATCGGCAGGCCGCTGGCGAGTTGCCGGTGCGGCTGGCTCTCCGCGGTGCGGGCGCCGATGCAGCCCCAGCTGACCAGGTCGGACAGGTAGCCCGCTGTGACCGGGTTGAGCCACTCGCTCGCGATCGGCACGCCCGCGTCCAGCACGCCGAGCATCAGCTTGCGGGTGGCGATCAGGCCCTTGGCGACGTCGTTGCGGCCGTCGAGGTCCGGATCGGTGAGCATGCCCGGCCAGCCGAGGACGCTGCGCGGCTTCTCCGCGTACGCCCGCATGACCAGCAGCAGTTCGTCGTCCAGTTCGATGGCCAGTCGGCGCAGTCGCCGCGCGTACTCGGTCACGGCGGCCGGGTCGTGCACCGAGCACGGTCCGACGACCACCATGAGCCGGTCGTCGGTGCCGTCCAGCACCCGGGCCACCGCGCGCCTGCTGCGCAGCACCAGGCTGCGCGACTTGGGCGAGACCGGCAGGCTGGTACTCAGCTCGGCCGGGCTGACCAGCGGAGTGGCCGACCATGACCCCACATGGTCGGCCTCCGCGGTACTCGTTTCCTTGCCGTACATCAGTTCCCCCCAGACTGTGCGCGACCGGACCCCCAGAACCGGTCGCGCTCCCCCACTCGTGTCCATCAGCCCTTGCAGCAGATGAACCGACCGAGCAACCGCACAGGTATCACCTGGACGACTACAGAGCAGGCAATTGCGGTGCTCTGCGTCGTGGCGATGCTCCCCCCTCTGCGGTGAGCTCTTGCTCGGCCGATCCATCCCCCCTCTGCACCCCCCGGGCTGTCCAACGTTGGACAACCACGACTTTGGCCTTGCCGGGAGTGGTCGCACATCGTGGTAAACCCTGATTCACCGCCCGCCCCTGCGGTCAGACGCGACACGGATATAGGGCGGCAAGCCTCGAATAACGCCAAGCGGAGGCACAGCACATCGCCACCAGCAGCGCCCAGGCGATGGCCGGGAACTGCTGGTGGCGACAGCTGTGGTCAGTTGGGCCCGTAGAGGTCCCAGAGGTTGCCAAGGAAGAAGCGGCCAAAGCGGGCGAGGGTCTCCGCTTGGTCGGGGCCGGTGATCTCGACGGTGGATGCCAGCCGGAAGAGGTCGGCCTTGCCGAGGCGGAGCACACCCACCCCCGCGACGGCGGCCTTGCCGTCGCCGCCCTCGGGGATGTGACCCTCCAGCAGCCGCACCCGCAGCGTCGTGGTGTCGGCGAACAGGTCGACCCCCGGATCGTCGCGCAGCAGCTTGTAGCCCACCAGCGTGTACGACTTCTCCCGCGCGTCGGTGAACCACAGCCGGTACAGCATGTGGCGGGCGTCGTCGGCGCCGATGAGCAGGTTGAACCAGCCCTCTCGGACCAGCCGCTTGCCGCCGAGGTCGGGGCCGGTGATCCAGCCCTCGGCGGCGGCGCGGTGGTCCGGTTCGGCGAGGAAGTGGTCCAGGTCGTCGATGCTGATCCGCAGTCGGAACTCCAGTTCGCCTGCCTCGGCCTCGACGGCACCGTGGGCCACGGGAGAGCCCAGGGTGAGCTTGCCGCGCATCTCCTCGCTGAAGGTCAGCCCCGGCACGGGCTTCGGGCGGACGAGCGGAGTTCCGTCGCGGCGCGGCGGTTTCGGCCGCCGGGGTTCCAGCATGCGGGTGGCGGCGCGGTCGGCGAACGCGGCGATCGTCAGCGACGGGTTGGGCCCGACCGAGCCCGGCATCGCGCTGCCGTCCACGACGTACAGATCGGGAAAGCCGAACACCTCCCCGTTCGCGTCCACCACGCCCTCGCCGTCATGGCGTCCCATCGGCGCCCCGCCGAGCGGGTGGCTGGTGATGATCCGCTTGCTGAACGTCCACTCCGGACTGTCCCGGTAGTCCGCACCCAGCGCGTCGGCAAGCTGCGACATCACCTTGCGCACCCCGCGGTAGTGCGGCATCGAGCTTTCGGTGCACCAGTCGATCCGCAGCTTGCCGCCCTCGTCGAGCGTCATCCGCCCGTCGGGCACGTCGCGGCCCATGCCGAGCATGGGCAGCGAGGTGGAGGTGAGGACGCCTTCGCCGATCAGTTCGGCGATGTCGGTGGACAGGTTGCCCGCGTCCTTGCCGAAAAGCTGGGCCAGGATGCGCTCGCCCGCGAACTCCACCAGCCGCATCATGTGGCTGGGCAGCATCGCGTTCTCCAGCACCCAGTCCACGAACCCCGGATAACCCGCGTCCTGGATGTAGGCGCCGCGGCCCTCGCCGCCGTCCGCCGCGTCGGGCAGCCGGATGGTGCTGGTGATGACCGGGCCCTTGGTGGCGTCGATCGGCAGTGGGGCCCGCTTGCCGCCCGCGCGGAACGCGAACGTCAGCAGGTCGCCGTTGCCGGAGAACCGGCTGCCCAGCGCCTGGCTCAGGCCGGGCAACCTGCCCCTGTTGCGCAGCAGCAGGTGGGTGGTGCCGTAGGTGCCCGCCGCCAGCACCAGCCGGTCGCAGCGGATCATGCGGGAGACGGTGTGCCCGCCCGGCTCGTAGCGCCGGTAGGACACCTCGTACCCGCCGCCCGGAAGCGGCCGGAAGGCGCGCACGTCGCAGTAGGTGCGCAGGTCGGCGCCGTGGTGCCGGGCCGCGGAGAGGTAGTTGTGGTCGAGGGTGTTCTTGGCGCCGTCGTTGCAGCCGATGTTGCACTCGCCGCACAGCCTGCAGGTGCGTCTCGGCAGCCCGTGCAGGTTGCCGTACTTCGGCTCCGCCACCGGCAGGCTGACTCCCGGCTCGCCTCCAGGTCGAGCCGCGAAGTGCACCCCGAGTGGCACGACGTCCCATTCCAGGCCCAGTGTGTTCGCCGCCTGCCGCATGGCGGCCGTCTTCGAGGTCGCGAACACCGGGTTGTCGAAGGGGTACCGCTGCGGGCGGAGCATCTTCTCCACCTCGTCGTAGTGCGGCTCCAGATCGGCGTAGGTCACCGGCCAGTGCTCGTAGCCGCCGCCTGGCAGCTTCTCGTTGTGGACGAACCACTTCTCGTCCTTGCGCAGCAGCACGCTGGCGTAGATCAGCGAGCCGCCGCCGAGTCCGCTGGAGACCACGGAGTCGAAGCCGCCGAAGGTCCAGACGTCGAACAGCCCGAGCTTGCCCTCGCTCGGGCACCAGAAGTTCGCGTTCATCTGGTTCGGGGTGCGGGCGAAGCTGCCGGGCGGATACGCCCGGCCGCGTTCGAGCACCACGACGGGCTTGCCCGCCTTGGCCAGCCGGTAGGCCGTCACGGAGCCGCCGAACCCCGAACCGACGACCACGGTGTCGACATGTTCGGTCGCCATGTCAGGTCACCTGCCGCTTGAGGAAGTCCAGGATGTGCGGGAACACGTCCATCGCGGACTCCGAGCCGACGAACGGGTCCATGTGCCCGTAGCCAGGCAGTTCGCGGTACTCGTGCCTGCCAGGCGCGGCCTGCTGCATGCGCTGGTAGAACGCCTTGTTGGAGTCGGCGAAGACCTGGTTCTGGTCGCCGGAGAGCAACAGCATCGGCGCGGTCAGCCTGCTCAGGTCGTGCAGGTAGTCGTTGGGCAGCGCGGCGTGCGCCTCGTTGTTCTCGTCGTACTTCACCGCCCGCCCGGCCAGCACCATCTTGCGGATGTGCCGGTCGTAGTGGGCGGGCGCGGGTCCGCACAGCTGCCCGACCCGGCGGTGCGTTTCGGGCAGCAGGTTGGCGTGCCGGAACAGGGCGGGCCAGCCGGTGCCCCACATGAAGCTGAGCATGTTGCAGTGGTCGTCGGAGCACTCGCGGTGCACCAGCCCCAGCGCCTTGCCCAGCAGCCAGCCTGGTGTCAGCGGCGGGTCGTCCGACCAGCGCGGGTTCATGTACGGCATGGTCAGCAGGCGCTCCTGGACGAACGGCATCACCATCACCTTCGCCAGCGACCACAGCGGGATCCGCGGGGTGAGGCCGACGCTGTTGGCCACCACGCTGCTGATGCCGTCGATGATCCCCGCGGACAGGCTCATCAGAAAAGTCACCGAGCCGATGCAGTGCGTGATCACATGGATGCGCTTGTTGCCGATTTTCTTTCGCATTTCGGACAACGCGGGCGCGAAGTCGTACAGCGCCACATCGTCCAGGGTGTAGCGGTGCATCTGCGTGTTGTACGGGAATCGGTTGCTCATTCGGGTGTCCAGCGACCACACGTCGCCGTACCCGTTGTCCAGCAGAAAGTTCACCAGATTGTGGTGCTCGGGCATGATGTACATGTCGCTGGACATGGTGAGGCCGTGCACGAGCAGCACGACATCGTCGGATTCGCTACGCGTATAGCGCAGCATGGAAAGACCGAGACCGTCCTCGGTGCTCAGCCAGTGAGTCGAGATCTCCGCATCGGTCACGCCTTCGAGGCTGAAGACCGGAATTCGGCGATCCATTGATCCACCCCCCTGGGTCGGGTCCCACGATCGCGCTGCCCCTCATCCGCGCGCCATCGTGGTTTACACGGATTTTGCTCCCAGGCCCCCTAGATCGGATGAGCGTAATTACTCAGCATCGAGCACGGGCCCGAGCAGGCGGGCTATTTCCGCCCTGGACTGCACGCCGAGCTTGGTCTTGATGTGCACCAGATGGGTCTCCACCGTACGGATGCTCAGGAAAAGCTGCTCGGCGATCTTCTTGTTGGTGGAGCCGCCGACGACCAGGGCGCCGATCTCCAGCTCACGGGCCGACAGGCCGAATGGTCCGCCGCGAGCCCCCCGCTGCGACGGCACGTGCACACCGATCTTGCGCTGCTCGCGGCTGACCTGGTCCTGGTACCCGGCGGCGCCGCAGGCGGTGAACAGTTCGGCGGCGCGGCCAAGCTGAAGCCGGGCGGCCGCCCGGTCGCCCGCCGCCGCCAGTGCCGTGCCCGCCACCAGCCGGGCGCGGCCCGCGAACAGCCGCATCTCCTCCCCCTCCAGCACGTCGGCGGCCTGGATGGCCAGTTCGGCCGCGCCCGCCGGGTCCTTGCCGCTGGTGGCGTTGGCCCTGGCCAGCCTGGCCATCGCGATCTGCATGGGCAGGATCGAGTACGCGGCCGCCTCGGCGCGGTCCGCCCATTCGACCGCGGCGCAGTCCTCGCCCGCCGCGGCCTCCAGCGAGGCCATCACCTCACAAGCGTGCAGCAGCAGCATGCGGTCCGGGGAGACCGACTCCAGGTCCGCGCACACCTCGGCAATGAGCTTGCGGGTCTGGACCAGGTCGCCGTCCGCGGCCAGCGCGAACGCGTAGGCGGCCCTGGCGTTGACGCCGTACCACTCGCGGCTGTCACCCGCCAGTTCGACGGCCCGCCTGCCCAACTCCAGCGCACGCTCCCGGTTGCCTGCCCACAGGTGGAGGTGGGACTGCAGACCGGCGCCCAGCACCCGACCCTGGATCTCGTCCAGCACACCGCTGAGCTCCGCGGCCTCCTCGGCCACCGCGATGGCCTCGCTCAGCCTGCCGAGGCAGGCCAACGCACGCGCGGTGCTGCCGAGCAGCCAGGCCAGGATGAAGGTGTTGCCGGTGGCCCTGGCGATCTCCATGGTGCGCGTGCAGCGGTTCAACGCGCTGGTGTAGCGGCCCGCGAAGTGCTCGGCCCAGCACAGCCAGGTGATGGAGTCGAGGTAGCGGGCGATGTCGGTGTCGCTCGCGGCTGCCATCAGCCGGTCGGCCTCCTCGATGGCGGCCAGCGAGGCGGGCAAGTCGTCGTCGATGTACTCGGCCATCGCGCGGATCGCGGTGGCGGCCAGCACCACGGTGGGGTCGGTGTCGCGGTGGGCGGCGGCCAACTCGTGCAGGGTGCGCTTGGCCTCGGCGGAATTGCCCTGCCACACATCCTCCGACGCCAGCCGCAGGCGCAGCGGCACCGCCTCGATCATGTTCGGGTCGGGCATCCGCTCGAACTCGGTGACCAGCAGCCGCCTGCCCTCTTCCCGGCGGCCCAGCATCCGCGCCATCAGCTGTCCGCCGCGGGCGGCCACCGCGCGCCGCTCGTAGTCGTCGGCGGGCAGCCTGCGCAGCACCTCCACGGCGGTGGCCAGGCCCGCGTGCAGCTGCCCGCTGGCGTGTTGGGCGCGGCCGAGGTCGGCGAGCAGCTCCAGCCGCAGCGCGGCCTCCACCGGGGTGTCGGGCAACACGCTCAACGCGGCCGAGAGCCAGTGCGCCGCGGTGGCGGGCGCGGTGGCGGCGACCGACCGGGCGGCCTTGCCGAGGGCGGCGACGGTGCTCAGGTCGCCGAAGGTGGCGGAGCGGGCCAGGTGGTGGGCGAACTTGGCCGGTGGGGCGCCGCGTTCGGCGAAGTAGGTGGCGACCCGGCCGTGGGTGGCCCAGCGCCAGCCCGCGGCGGCCGAGGCGTAGGCGGCGGCGCGCACCAGCGGGTGGCGGAAGAGGAAGTGGCCAGGGGTGCTCGCGCTGCGCAGCACGTCCCGGCGGACCAGTTCGTCCAACGCGCCGAGCACATCGGATTCGGAGACCTCGGCGGCGATCGAGATGACATCGGGCTCGAACTCATCGCCCGCGACCGCGGCGGCCCTGGCCACCAGCTGGGCGTTCGGCGAGAGCCTGCCCAGCTCGGTGAGCAGCACCGCCCGCACCGACTCGGGCACCGTCTCGTCGGCGACGCCGGGCTTGGACATGATCCACTGTTCGCCGAGGCGGGCCAGTGCGTCGAGGTAGAAAGGGTTGCCGCCGCTGGACTCGTACAGCCGCCGCCTGCTGGCCTTGGACAGGCCCGGTCCGAGGAACTCCTCGGCCTCGCCGAGGCTGAGCGGGCCGAGTTCCACCTCGACACGGTTGCCGCCCGCGTCCTGGGACAACGCGGTGCGCAGCCGGGCGGGCACCTGAGCAGGGCGGTAGGCCAGCACGATGAGCACCTTGTGCTCCAGCGGGCGCCGCACCAGGTGGCTGATCAGCTCGACCGTCGCCTCGTCGGCCCAGTGCACGTCGTCGATGATCAGCACCAGGCCGTCGCGTTCGGCGAGCAGGTCCAGCACTCTGCGCAGCGCGCGGTACAGCCCGTAGCGCGCGGTGCCGTCGCTGGGCACCGCGGGCTCGTCGTCGGCGAGCCACGGGAACAGGCCCGCAAGCTGGCTGCGCTCGTGGGCGCTCAGCCGCGGCCGGAAACGCTCCCAGTCGGCGGCGAGCCGGTCGTCCAGTGCGTCGACGACGGCGGCCAGCGGAAGGTCCTGTTCGAATTCGGCGGCCCGGCCGGAGAGCACGAGCATTTCCCGCTCCGTGCCCAGGATGGCGGCCTCGCGCAGCAGCCGGGTCTTTCCGACTCCCGGCTCGCCGATCACCTCGACAAGTTGAAAGCTTCCACGGGCTGTCTTGGCCACCGCGCGGTTGAGACTGGACATGGCATCGTGGCGGCCGATGAGGCCCCGGAGGGCATCGTCGCGCACCCTCCTGCCTGACGGCGCTTTCCTGCTGGTCATCTTCTCCCCCGTTATGGACCGGGCGGCCGTCGGGTCGGTCCGCCCAGTCATGACCGTGCATACGGTCGTCCCCAGGAGTGACTATGCCCATTCCCTAAGCGAGTGAAAACTCAAATTTCTGACCAGAGATCACTAAATCCAGCCTCGGGATTGAGCTTAACGCTATTCACGGTTTGTGCGCCAAGCGAATGCGACAGTGGTCAATATGCGATCAAGCTGCAACATTATTGCTCAGTATTGAAATTGTTCCGTCTAGTTGGGCAGGGGACACGAAATAGTGCGGTGCGGCTCGAACCAGCTCGGTGAGGTTCCTGCGCATCATATCGAGAAGGGTGGACGAGGTGCGGCTCACGGTGACGGTGACACCGTGTTGGCCGAGTACCTGCTTGATCTCGTCGGCGCCCCGCCCGTCCACCGTGAAGGTCACGATGCCGCACTGCCTGCGCCCCTGGTCCCGAATCGTCACGCCGGGAATTCCGGCCAGCCCGGCCCGCAGTCGCGCCGCTCGGGCGGTCACCTCCGATTCGATCTCCTTCATGCCGAGGTCGAGTGCGTACCGCATCGCCTCGATGAGGCCGAGTTGATTGGCGACGCTGTTCTCCCACAGCTCGAAGACCCTGGCGTCCTCGCGGAGCCGGACCTGCCGCGGTCCTTCCCAGGTGGCGCCGTGCAGGTCCACCAGTTCCGGGCGCAGTGCCCGCCGGGCCCGCTCGCGGACGACGAGCAGGCCGGTGCCCCGCGGTCCGCGCAGCCATTTGCGCCCGGTCGCCGACAGCAGGTCGATGTCGAGTTCGTCGGCCCGCAGGTCGAGTTGTCCTGCCGACTGGCAGGCGTCCAGCAGCACCAGCGCGCCGACCTCGTGGGCGGCGTCGGCCACCTCGCGCACCGGGTTGACCAGTCCGCCGTTGGTGGGCACGTGCACCAGCGAGACCAGCTTGACCCGCTCGTCCAGCATGTCCCGCAGCGCGTCGACGGACACCTCGCCGTGCTCGTCGACGGGAATCGCCTCGACCGTCGCCCCGACCGGCTCCGCCCGCCGCAGCAGCGCGATCGCATTGCTCGCGTACTCCGCCTCGGTCACCAGCAGGCGGTCGCCCCTGCCGAGCGGCAGCGCGGCCACCGCGGCGAGCCAGGAGCGGGTCGCGCTGTCGGTGAAGGCGATCTCCTCGGGTTCGGCGCCGAGCAGTTCGGCTGCCAGCCGGTAGCCCTCCTCCAGGTCGTCCAGTCGCTCGTCGTGGGCGCGGTAGCCACCGACCTCGGCCTCCCGCTTCAGGTGGCCGATCACGGCGTCGAGCACCTGTCGCGGTGGGAGTGAGGATCCGCAGCTGTCGAGAAAGATGTGCTCCTGACAGGCCGGGGTGTCGGCTCTGACGGCATCCAGGTCGATCAAGCTCGCATCCTCCCAGGTCACGGCACGTGAGTGTTGAGCTGCGGCTACAGGCTAACGCGGGGTCCAGGATTCGACGTTCCACCAAGGGGACCACGTCGTTCCGTGGTCGTGCGGCTCAGTGATCTCCTGGTAACCGTCCCAACGGTCCCTGAGCAGGTAAGCGTGGTCCACGTCGGCGAGGAACACCAGCCCGGGATCGGCGAGGTATGCCTTCTGGAACTGGCGGTAGTAGGCGATGCGGGCGGCCGGGTCGGGATCGCGGCGGGCGGCGTCGAGGTTGGCGTCCACGCCGGAGTCGGAGTAGCCGCCGAGGTTGGCCGCGCCGCCGGTGTGCGTCAGCAGGTGTGCCTGCGGGTCCGGGTCGTAGGGGTCGCCCCCGCCGACCAGCGCCGGTTCCGTCGCCGCCCCGGCGGCGAGTTCGGCGGGCGGGACGGTCCGCACGGTGAGCTGGATGCCGAGTCGGGCGGCCTGCTCGCTGACCTTGTCGGCGAGCGGTCTGCCCAGCGGGTCGTCGGCACCGCACAGCAGGGTCAGCGCGGCCTCGCGCCCGTTCTTGCGGCGCAGCCCGGTGTCCCTGGTCCAGCCCGCGGCGTCGAGCACCGCGGCCGCGCGGCGCTCGTCGTGGATGAACTTCGCGCTCGGGTCGTGGAACTCGGGCAGGCGGGTGGAGACCGGGGTGGACAGTGCCGCGCCGCGCCCGTCGAGCACTTCGGACACCAGCTTCTCGCGGTCCACGAGGTGGTTGAGCGCCAAGCGGATCGCGGGGTCCGCGGTGACCGGGTTGTTCCGCGGCAGCCAGATGGCCCGGTAGTCGGCGGCGCGGTGGTGCCGTGGGCGGAGGTCGCTCCCCTCGAACTCCTTGGCCGCCTTGGGGGTGAGCACGGCGCCATCGAACGCCTCGGCCTTCAGCCTGGCGACGCGCTGCCGTTCGTCGGGCAGGAAGTCGAAGACCACCTTCGCGACCTTGGGCGTGCCGCCGCGGTGGCGGTCGAAGGCGGCGAGCACCAGCTGCTGCCCGCGCCGCCATTCGGCCACCTTGTACGCCCCGGTGCCCGGCGGGGCGGGCGCCTGCCCCACGGGTGCGGGGCGGGTGAGCGCTTCGCTCGGCACGATGCCCAGCGTGAGCCGGTGCGGCAGCGCGGGATAGGGCGCGCCGAGACCGAAGTGGACGGTCAGCGGGTCCACCGCGAGGACGCTGCTGATCATGGTGTAGCCGGCGCGGATGGGCGAGGCGTAGGCAGGGTCGAGCAGTGCGGTGTAGGTGGCGACCACGTCGGCGGCGTCCAGGGTGCTGCCGTCGTGAAAGGTCACGTCCTCGCGCAGGTGGACGGTCCAGGTGAGACCGTCGGCGCTGGGTTCCGGCGGGCGCTGCGCGAGCACGGGTGTCACGGCGCCCTTGGCGGTGTAGCCGAGCAGGCCTTCGAAGACCTTCGCGGCGCCGTGGGGGCCGTAGCCCGCGAGCGGGTGCAGGTCGGCGGGTTCGGCGCCGACGGCCAGCCGGATCTCGGTGTCCGGTTCGGTGCGCGGCGGCGGCCCGTCGCCCGAGGTGCAGGCCACCGCGGAGCAGATCAGGGACAGTACGAGCGGCAGCGTCCAGCGCACGTCAGGACAGTAGGAAGGTTGGCGGTCCGCGGCAACACCCGACACGCCCTAGAGTCCGTGGCATGCGTATCGGTTTGTGTCAGCTGGTGTCGACTCCGGACCCGGAAGCGAACCTGGAGCTGATCGCCGAGCACGTGGCCCGCTGCGCGGCGGCGGGCGCCACGGTCGCGGTGTTCCCCGAGGCCACCATGGCCCGCTTCGGCACCAGGCTGGCACCGCTGGCCGAGCCGCTGGGCGGGCCGTGGGCCGAGCGGGTCCGCGAGATCGCCGCCGCCGCGGGCCTGCTGGTGGTGGTCGGCATGTTCACCCCGGCACCTGAGGGCAGGGTGTTCAACACGCTGCTCGCCACCGGACGCGGCGTGGACGCCTCCTACGACAAGATCCACCTCTTCGACGCGTTCGGCTTCCGCGAGTCCGCCACGGTCGCCGCGGGCGACAAGCCCGTGACCATCACCGTGGACGGTGTCACGCTTGGCCTGGCCACCTGCTACGACCTGCGCTTTCCCGCCCTGTTCTGCATGCTCGCCGAACAGGGCGCGACGGCGGTGCTGCTGCCCGCCTCGTGGGGCGCCGGGCCCGGCAAGCGCGAGCAGTGGGAGGTGCTGGTCCGGGCCAGGGCGCTGGACTGCACCTCGTGGATCGCCGCCTGCGGACAGGCCAATCCCAGGACCATCGGGGTGGAGACCGGTGGCACGGTGCCCACCGGCATCGGCTTCTCCACCGTCGTGGACCCCTTCGGCCATCCCGTGGAGGAGTTGGACGCGGGCCCCGGCATCCTCATCGCCGATATCGACACCGAGACGGTCGACAAGGCGCGGGCGGCGATCCCGGTGCTGGCCAACCGCCGGATCTGAGGGACACCAGTCGGGTATCACCGCCGCCGGATGGCGGCAAAGGGGTGCATTCCGCGTTCGGGACGCGAGCGGGGCCGCCGTGCTTCGTAAGACAGAGGACGGCATCGCCGCCCAACCACACCGATGGGCGTCCGTGCTCCCGGTATCCGAGGCCGGTCGAGCGGGACGCCTCACAGGCTGGGCCCCGCACCACCGCACCCGGTGCGGGGCCCAGCCGCAGGCTCCAGGGCCCCTCAAGTCGGAGCCCGGAGGGTGTTCCGCGAGGGAACGCCGTCCGGGCTCCGACCATCCAGGGGTGGGGTTGCGCGACCACGGCACCCGGTGGGGCGCGGGCATGATGGCCGGGTCTTGCCCGCACAACGTTGCCGCACTCGACGCCCCGATACATCCCCAGCGGCGGCCCGCTGATTACCCGTAGGAGAAAGTGGCTGACGTGCGGAAATAGGCGTCAAAACGGAGAAACTACTCACGGCGGGAGAGACGTTTCTCGGTGGAGTTATGCGTGTAAACCCAACAAGTCGGAGTCCGTTCGGCCCTGTCACCGCCGGTTGTCGGTCGGCATAATCGGCCCGGCCAACCAGACTCATCGGGGGAAGGGGTCATGGCCGCTCGTTCTCAGTCGGGGAGCAAGGCCTACCGCAGGCAGCTTCGGGACCGGCTCACCGCGCTGGGCTTCACCGGCAGGCGGCTCACCGACATGGTCGTCACCGACCTGATCGGCAACTGCGGGCTGCGTCCCCGCGCGGCGTGGCGGCTGGCCTGCGAGCTGTCGCTGGACGACGCGGCGGCCCGGTACAACCTGTTCATCGACGACCCTCGCTCCCCGATGCGCGGCAGCCGGGTGTGGGACTTCGAGCAGTGGCCCGCCCGCGGGGTGCGCCCCACCCGCAAGGTGCTGCAGGTGCTCGCCGAGGTGTACGGCACGACCTGGCACGCGTTGATCGACGTGGACGATCTCGCCGAGTTGCCGGAGGCGGACCAGCAGGCCTACCACCGGGAGTCGGGTACGGCCCAAGGTCCGACGCCGGAGGCGGCGACGATCACCGAGAGCTTCCAGGAGTCGCTGCGCATCGTCTCGGGGCTGACGACCAATGTGGACGACGCGATGCTGGCCTCGCTGCGCGCCGAGCTGGCCGCGGTGTCGCATGCCTACCTGCACGCCTCCCCGTTCCAGCTGTTCGTGCAGACCAGGCAGCTGCGCAACCAGGTGTGGCAGCTGTTGGACGGCCGCCAGCGGCCGACGCAGTCCCGTGAGCTGCATGTGCTGAACTCCAAAAGCTGCTCGCTGCTGGCCTGGATGGCCGAGGACCTCGGCCACCACGAGGCGGCGGGCACGCATGCCAGGGCGGCGTGGGTGTCGGCGGACTACGCCGACCACGACGAGGCGCGGCGCTGGGCGCGGGCCATGCAGTCGCGACTGGCGTTCTGGGCGGGCGACTTCGTGCAGTCCGCGCAGCTTGCCGAGGACGGCCAGCGCTATGCCCGCGAGCCGGACGCCTTCCTGACGCTGCTGGCGGCGCGGGCCTGGGCCAACGCCAACGAATCGGGTGCCGCAATGCGGGAGTTGGACCGGTGGCAGCGGGTGGGACCGCCGCCCGGCATCGGCATGTTCGAGCTGCACGAGGACCGACAGTGCTACCTGGCGGGCAACGCGATGCTGTCCCTTGGCCGCACCGATGAGGCGATCGAGCTGCTGGGCCGGTCGCTGAGCCTGCACGGGGACATGGACATCCGGGACCGCTTCTACGGCGCGGGCGTACTCGGGCGCATCGATACGGCACGGGCCCATCTGCGCAACAACGAGCTGGACGGCGCCATGCGGAGCATCGAGCCGGTTTTCGACGTGGACCCCTCGCATAGGCTGAGGATGATCGTGCTCAGCCTGCGCCAGGTCGACCGCGACCTGGAGTCCTCCGCGCTGCGGGGCGCCGCGGGCGAGCTCACGGAGCGGATCAGGCAGTTCTGCTCCGACGCGGTGACAGCCACATCCTGACCATGAGGGGAACGCGGTGACGGGGTACTTCTTCGAGCAGTTCGAGGTCGGCAGCTCATTCGACAGCGGAACGCACGAGGTGACCGCGGAGCAGATCCAGCGGTTCGCCGACCTCACCCGCGACCGCAACCCGTTGCACACCGATCCCGAGTTCGCCGCGACCATGCCGTTCGGGCAGATCATCGCGCACGGCCTGCTGGGTCTGAGCCTCGGCGCGGGGCTGATCGAGGAGACCGGAATCCACGCCGAGACCAGCATCGCGCTGCTCGGGGTGGAGAAGTGGCGGTTCCGCACAGCGGTCGTGCCGGGAGACGTGCTGCGGGCGCATATGACGATCACCGACAAGCGGCTGTCCACCTCCGACCCGAGCCGGGGCGTCCTCACCCGGCACATCGAGATCCGCAACCAACGCGACGAGATCGTGCAGGACGGGGACATGATCCTGCTTGTGCGCTGCCGTGAGCACTGACCTGGCGGTCCGCCCCGATGCGGCGCTGCGGAAGGTGGCGCGCCGGATCATCCCGCTGCTGGTGCTGATCTTCTTCCTGCACTTCCTGGACCGGGTCAACATCGGCTACGCGGCGCTGACCATGAACGCCGACCTCGGCCTGAGCACCGCCGCCTACGGTCTCGGCGCGGGCCTGTTCTTCGTCGGGTACTGCCTGTTCGAGGTGCCGAGCAACCTGATCCTGCATCGGGTGGGCGCGCGGATCTGGATCGCGCGCATCATGATCACCTGGGGCGCGGTGTCGGCGGCGACGGCGTCCATCGACGACGTCTACGGCTTCTACCTGGTGCGGGTGCTGCTGGGCATCGCCGAGGCGGGCCTGTTCCCCGGCATCGTGCTGTACCTGACGTACTGGTTCCCCGCGGAGACCCGCGCGAAGGCGATGGCGTTGTTCTACTTCGCGGTCCCGCTGTCGCAGGTGATCGGGGCGCCGATCTCCACGGTGATCCTCCAGTACGGCGGCGAGTGGTTCGGGATCGCAAGCTGGCGCAGCATGTTCCTGCTGGAGGGTATCCCGACGATCCTGGTCGGGATCGCGGTGCTCTTCCTGTTGACCGACCGCCCGGCGAAGGCCTCCTGGCTCACCCCCGCGGAACGGGACTGGCTGACGGCACGGGTGAGCGAGCCGGAACCGGAGCGGCCGGTGAGCCTGACGCGGGCGCTGCTGTCCGTGCGCGTCCTGGTGCTGTCGGGGCTGCTGTTCGGCATCGCCTACGGGGTGTACACCCTGTCGTTCTACCTGCCGCAGTTCGTGCGGCGACTTGGTCCTGACCTGTCGTTGGTGGAGGTCGGGCTGCTGGTGGCGGTGCCGTACGCGCTGGCGTCGGCGTCGATGCTGTGGTGGTCGCGGCGTTCGGACCGCAGGCAGGAACGCCTCCGGCACACCTGCGGCCCGCTGCTGGTCGCCGCGGCGGGCCTGGCCTGGCTGTACGTGGCCGAGTCGCCCGTGTCGGTCGCGGTGGGCGTGATCGTGGCGGCGGTGGGCGCGTTCTGCGCGGTGCCCCCGGCCTGGCAGATCCCGGCGCAGTTGTTCCGGGGCAGGACGCTGGCCGCGGCCATCGGGTTCCTCGCGGCGGCGGGCAACCTCAGCGGGCTGGTCGGGCTGTACCTGACCGGCTACCTCACCGACGTGACGGGCACGTTCAAGGCGAGCCTGCTGTTGGCGGGCTGCGTGCTCGGCGTGACCGCCGGGATCGCCTTGGCCTACTTCCGCAAAGGAAGTTCGCACGAAAGGATGCTCGCGCACGCGGCCGATTGACCGCTTCGGAACGTGTCCGGTTGGGTCGAATCATGGCGGTATCGGCATTTATCGAGCGAAAGCTCCGGCGGCGGTTCGGCACCTACGACACCAACGGAAACGGCTTCATCGAAAAGAGCGACTTCGAGGCGACACTGCGGCGGGTCGCCGCGGCCTTCGACCTCGCCGAGGACTCACCCAAGCTGGCGAGACTGCGTGAGGTGGTGCTGGGGGTGTGGGACACGTTGTCCGACATCGCGGACACCGACCGGGACGGGCGCATCGATCCCGAGGAGTACGTCTCCTCGTTCGCCGAGCACATGCTCACCGACCGGGACACCTTCCGTGAGCGGTACCAGCCGTACGCGGAGGCGCTGATGGACATCGCGGACGCCGACGACGACGGCCGTGTCGACCTCGGTGAGCACCTGCGTTGGTACACGGCGCTGATGAACATCTCCGAAGAGGAGGCCACCGAGGCGTTCCGGGCGATGGACACCGACGGCGACGGGTTCCTCTCGCGCGAGGAGGAGATCGACGCAGTGATCGACTTCTACTTCAGCGAAGACCCGGCGGCGGCCGGGAACCTGCTTGCCGGACGGCTCTGACCGGTGGTCGGCGCGGGCTTATGCCCGCG